>NZ_SRXT01000009.1 GCF_004792685.1 Sphingomonas gei | reverse complement strand
GCCGCCGCGATGCTCCGACCGATACGGTGAGCACAGACGATGGCCTCCCGCCGCTGCCGGGCGCCGACGAGCCCGCTCCGCCTGCCGGCACCGATGGGCTGGGGGAATCCTCGGCCGAGGGTGGCTTCGCTGGCGCACCTGCCGGCGGTCGCCGTCGCCGCACGCCAGAAATGGCCGACTGACCCATCCCAACCTACATCGATCAGGGCCTGCTTCGCTTGCGCGAAGCGGGCCCTTTTTTCGTTTCGCCATCCGGCCACCTCGAACGGTCTTCGTGGACCTCCTTGTCCGGAGCCGACCCGCGTCCGGCACCAGCGATCTGTCAGGCGAGGCAGCCTATGAGCTGCCGCCGGCGAGGCTTTACGAACCCATTCGCACACGCAGGTTTACAGGGACGACGCCGGCACGGTCGCGCAGGCGAAATGCACGTCCTGATCCGTCACCAAGCCGGCGATGATGAAACGGGTGACGCGGTGCTGGCCTCATCGGCCCCGACACCCATCCACCGCCTGTTCCTGACACCTGCGGCGAGACAGGCTCGCATCGCAACCCCCTCCGGTCGCCCGTGTTGCCGCTCACGCGGCTGCCCGCGCCAGCTCCCGCCAGGGGTTCCCCTACGGTGCGATACGACCCCGCACGCCGCTCTTTCGGTGTCACCGGCGGGAAGGCCGTCGGTCCCAACAAGGAGCAACCCCATGAACATCGTCAACATCACCGGCCGCGTCGCCAAGGATCCCGAGACCCGCGGCACCGTCACCACCATCATCGTCGCGACCGACCGCGTGAAGCTCAAGGACGGCAAGACCTATGTCGACGAAGCCACCGGCTACACCGCCAAGGAGACCGAGTTCCACAAGGTCACCTGCTTCAACGGCCTCGGAAAATCCGCCGCAACCCGCGAGAAGGGCAACGTCGTCGCGATCTCCGGCAGGATCCACTATTCTAGCTGGGAAGACCGCGACGGCCTGACCCGCTACGGCTGCGAGATCATCGCCAACAGCGTCGACTTCTTCTGATCGACCCGAGGCGGCGTCAGGCGACGCCGCCTCTCGTTCATTCAACGCGGACCGCGCCATCGGCTCGGCGACGCCGCCGGCAAAACCTCAGGCAAGAAGCGCTTGGTCGCGGATGCGTTGGATCTCCCCCACCGCATATTCGCCGAGGGTCGGCCGCACGCAACGATCAACGGCGTCGGCCGGCCACGTCACTCGAGTTGCCCCGGAAAGTTCTGACGGCGTCCAGCCTCCAGATTGCGAACCATGTTATCGACCCCGATCTCGACGAACTCCGCGAGGTGGAAGCTTGCCGTCTCCTTCAGCTTCCACTGATGCTCCGTAATGACCGCGATCACGGCGTTGACGAGCGCGATCACCGCCTCCTCCTCCAGCGGAAAGTCGACGTAGATTCGCCCGGGGTCGCGAAAATACCGCTTGTCGAGATGGGCGAAGAACCTGTCCCGCCGGCCCATGATCGCGGTGATGGTCGCGCGATGCCCCTCCAACCGCGCAAGCTGCTCGCCGAATATCTCGGCCGGCGGGGTCCCGGCCTTCCATGTGAGGTGCGCGCGGTTGGTCACGCAGAATTTGATGAAAGCGAAGATGCTCCCTTCCGAGCGACCAGGATCCTCGAGCAGACGGGCCGCGGCCAAATGCAGATCGATCTCGGCCGAATGCATCAACAGATAGAGCGTCGGTTCGATCTTCCACAGCTTCTCCCCGTGGATCTCGCGCTGGCGAAGCAGCTGGCGGTAGACAGCAAGTTTAGCCACAAGCCCCGGTGGCTCTGTCGCGTGGAGTAAGGTCGCGTAGTGCGACAGACGCGCCTCGTAATTCGCCTGGAGTGCGGCTTTCATGTAACGTTCCTCTTTCCACCGAGCTGCCTGATTCCGCGCATCCCGGCCGCGGCCGGGACCGGCGCTCTACTCGGCTATCGCCTCCCGAAGCCCCGGTGCCCGGGTCTTCGCCCTTTCGGGTAACGATCACCTTGCGGGGTGCCTGGGGCAAGCGGGGTACCCTAAAAAATCTCTCTCTCTGAATGCCTAGATATGACGTGCGGGGATCCGAGCCCGTCAAGGATGAGCGGTCCCCCCAATTTTCACGCAGCCCGTCACTCACGCTTCGCTTCCGTTCTGGGCCGCGAGAAAATCGGCTCCCCCACTCCCCGCTGGCGCGGCGTTAACCAGGGTCCGGCTCCGCCGGCTTCCCGGTTAACGTCCCTGACCGCCACGACCGCCGCACGTCGAATGAGAAGCCTCATCGAATGGATGAGATTCATGGAGGCTATCATGACCAACTTCACGAACTTCGCCGACCTCGCCAGCCACATTGCGGCCGCGCGCGAGAATGAAGACCTGACCCAGACCTACGAGGGTGCGTTCATCGAGCATAGCGAGATGGCGAAACTGAGCATCGTGGACGCGCCCGAGGCGCTCGACATGCCCGACCCTGAGCAAGTCCGAGCCGCTGTCGAGATGATGACGCAGACGATGTTCGATGTGCTGCGCGACACGCGCATGGAACCGTTTGCCACCGATCTGGTCTGGGGGTTCGCCAACAGCTTCCACGTCGTTGCCAAGCGGATCGAAGGCCGGGAGGACGATGCGGCCAAGAAGCTGGGCGAACTCGCCCGTGCTTACGACCCTTCCGAGATCTACGCGACCGAACTGGAAGACACGCAGCTCCTCTGCCAGACCCTGCAGGGCTGCCGCGAGGCAATGGAATGCATGCGCGACCACGCCGCCGAGATGTACCGCATCGAGACCGGCAAGCCCTTCTCGCCGGTGCGGGGAAGCAGGGTCTCAACTGCGCTCAACGCATCGATGATCGATGCGCGCGACTATCTCGCCTCGCGTGCCCGGGAGCGCCGGGAACAGTTCGCGCCCGAAGGCCCGGTGGTGGCCTTCTCCGGGGGTCAAATGTGGGACGATGCCGACCTGCTCTGGAATGGCCTCGACGGCATCAAGGCGCGCATCCCGGAAATGATCCTTGCAACCACTGCGCAGGCCAAGGGCTGCGATGCCGTGGCGCACGCATGGGCGGCCTCGCGCGGTGTGAAGGTCATCCAGTTCCGGCTCGACCGGAGCCAGGGCAACCGCGCCGCCTTCGTCCGCAACGACCGCATCCTGAACCTCAAGCCGGTCGAAGCCGTCATCTGCGAAGGGTCGGGCATCCAGCAGAACCTTGCGCAGAAATTGCGGCAGGCGGGCGTCCCGCTGCATATCGTCCGCCTCGCGCACCAGCGCAGCGCACAGCGGGCGTGAGCGCTCACGGAGAGGTCCTGGCTTCAGCCGGGGCCTCTCCTCTTCTTCTTTGCGTCGACTTGCGGCGCTCAGGGGCATCGAGCCCCTTCGCGCCGCTCGGACTGACCTTTCGGTCGTGGATCAACCTTTCGTTTCGCCGGCGCACCCGTCACGATAGGAGGGAGCCATGTTCACGGTCCATCCCGACGAAATCAAAGACTTCACCGGCGACCAGCTCGTCGCGCTGTTGCGGCGGCTCCTTTATGCGGAAGCCCGCAAGGCGGGCGTTCCGCTGCGGGGCGTCGAGGTCCCGCTCCAGATCACGGTCGCCGATGGCGGCCAGGACGGCAGCATTTCCTGGGAGGGCGGCAAGGACTCGACCGACTACTTCCCCGGCCGCGACATCATCTTCCAGTGCAAAGCCAAGGACAGCGGCGACGCGCAGTGGAAGCGCGAAGTCTGGACAAAGCCGACCCAACCTCCGCGCATCGCCAAGAAAGAGCTGAGCGACGCCGTCCAAGGCGTGCTGACCCGTGGCGGCAGCTATATCGGGATCACCGCCAAGCCGCTCGTAAGTCCCAAGCCCGACGACCGCGTCAAGGCGATCCGTGAAGGCATCCGCCTCGCCGGCGGCGATCCTGACAAGCTTACCGCGATCAAGGTCTATGAAGGCAACGCGCTTGCGGCCTGGGCAAGTACGCACCCTGCCGTCGCAGTCTGGATCAAGCAGATCAACGCCAGGATCGACCTCGCCGGCTTCTCCACGCTCGACCATTGGGGGACGCGTGCCGACATAACGACGCCGGCGTTCGTCGACAGCCCCGATCGCCGCTTCTCGCTCGGTCCCCAGGGGGCCGACGCGATCGACTTCTCACAGCTTGCCGAGCGTCTCGCCGACGAACTGGACCAACCCCGCACATCGGCTCGCATCTGGGGCGCCTCAGGTATCGGCAAAACCCGGTCGCTCTATCACGCGCTGAGCAGCAGCACCGGCCTGCTCGGCGAATCCACCGCCGCCAATTTCATCTTCTGCGACCTCCGCGAAGTCCGCGACGACCTCTGGAAGGTTGCCAATCAGATCGTCAAGGAACGCTCGGTCGCGGTCCTCGTCGTCGACGGCTGCCCGCTCGACGAAGCGCGCCGTCTCAACGAAATCGCGCGCTCCGCGGACAGCGAGCTTCGCATCATCACCGTCGGCGCCGACGGGACCGACCACGACGATCAGTGCGTCATGGTCCGACCCACCCAAGCCGATCGCGCGACCATTCGCGGCATCCTGAAGGCCGGGCTTCCCAAGGCGAAGAGCGACGAACTCGACTATCTTGCGGACTTTTGCGACGGATTTCCCAGGATCGCCGTTCTGGCGATCGAGACTTACGGCAAGAGGAGTATCCTAAAATCCGCCGACGATGTCGCGCAGCAGATGCTCAACGCCGCCGGCGCGGACCGCGAGACCATCCGCGCGCTGGAATGTCTCTCGCTGTTCGACAAGCTCTCGCCAAACGAGGACCCGCGCGTATTCGACGACATCGCCGAGACGCTCGTCCACATGAAGGGCGAGCTGATGTACGAGAATCTTGTCATCGCCGCCGGGCAGCATCTGGTAGGTCGCAGCTATGGCGCGATGAACGCACAGCCCCGTCCAATCGCAGATTTTCTCGGTCGACGCCGGCTAGATTACCTGCGGTCTTCGACGCTCATCGACTTCCTCGATCGCGCACGGACGCACCACCGCGACGCGATGCTCGCGCGGTGGCGTTATCTCAGGCCGTCGCCAACCTTGAGCGAAGTCATCGGCATTCTCCTGCGCGGCATCCTTGCCGACGAAAAGATCGTACATCCCGACGCCGCGGCCTATCTCTCTGCCGTCGCCCGGGTCGAACCCAACCGCATCGCAAGAGCACTCTTCGACGCGATTGGCCGCCAACCGCTTGACGATCTTGCCGCAATCCCCGTCACCGACGGGCTGCTCGATGCCCTGCGGTACCTCGCCGGCCGACAGGACAGCTTCTGGGCGGCGGCCTCTATCATCCTGCGCCTCGCTGCCGTCGCTGCAACCGAGGGCCCGCCGCCGATCGTCAGCCTCCTACGCCAGATCTTCCAGGTCGCCGCAGCCGGAACACAGGCCAACGACCGCCATCGCCGCGAGGCGCTCGAGCAGGCGCTCGAAGAAGATGACCCCCGGATCCGGCGTGCCGGTGTCGAGGCGCTCGGCGGTATGATCCAGACCTATCTCACGCGCTCCGGGGAATTCGAGCAAACCGGCGCCGAACCCTTTCGCCCCGAATGGCTGCCGCCCGACCGAAGCACGATGTACGCCTATTTCAATTGGGCGCTCGAGCGTATGCGTGAGATCTGGGCGAAAGCCCCTGAACTGCGCGGCGCGATCGAAGAGCATGTCGCGGGCGACCTGCGCAACCTGCTCGCACCCGAGCTACTTCCGACAATCGACGGCTTCGTGCGAGAGGTCGTCGCGCACGCCGGCCATTACTTCAAAGCCACCAAGCGCATCGGCGACTGGCTCTATTTCGACAGCCCCGAGAAACCAACGAAGTTCTCACGCGCGGTTCGCGCCCTCTACGACGCCACCCTGCCCGTTGACCCCGTCGACAGGGCCCTGCTTCACAGCCGTTTCTGGATGTCCGACCTCCACGATCCGGACAAACGCTACGCCCAGGACCAGGACAAGCCTGATTACGATCGATCCGCCAGGATCGTAGCAGCGCTCACGCCGGACATCGCACAAAACCCCGAACAACGCACGCGCGCCATCCACGCGTTCGCCACCCGCAAGCTCCATTCGCCGGGGCCCTTTGCTGTCGCCCTGGCCGACCATCTCGCCGATCCGGTCCCAGCGTTCGAGACTGCGATCCGCGCCCTCGATGCCAGCGGCAAGCATGACGGCGCCGACTTCGTCGGATCGCTTCTCGCAGCCCTGGACAAGCGCCTCATCGATCACCCTGAGAAAGTCACAACGCTCGTCGCCATCGCGCGCGCATCGACGATCCTTGCGGCGAACCCGATCTATATACCGATCTCGCTGCGGGTTACCGACGATCGTCTCGACGAGTTCACCGCCGATGTCCGCGACGGCAAAGTCTCGCCCCGCCAAAGCGCGGTCATTTCTCACGGCCGACGTCTCGAGCAAGTGTCGATGGCCGCGCTCAAACGGTTTATCGTCGCATTGCTCGATCGAGGCCAGGACGGCGGAGGATGGGCGGCGCTCGAAATTCTCTCGCTCCTCCTCCACGACAACAAGGCGCCAACGCCCGAAATGCTCGAGCTGGTGAAACTCGCCCTGCTGTCGCCCTCGATCGCTGACGACGGCGACGGCCATGCGGCGAACTCCGAGTATAACTACGACAGGATGTTCCAGTTTCTCGACGCATCCGCGGCAATCGACAGCAGTTTCGCACGCGCCATCGCCCTCCAGATCGAGCAGGCCTGCCGCACGACCGGCGCACGCTATGGCCGCCCTTCGGATGCTCTGCGCGTAGCACTCGCGATGGTCGTCAAGCGCGCACCCGAAGACGTCTGGCCGGTTTTGGCCGGCTTTTACGAAATCGCCACCCGGGTCGAGCGCGAACGACTCAACAGCGTCGTCTCGGCGTCCAAGCCCTTCGCTTATGACGAGTTGCGCACCGGCGCAGGCGCTCTGTTCGAGACGCCGCTGACGCTTATGCTCGATTGGGTGAAGGCCGATCCGGATGCCCGGATCGGCTTCCTCCTTACCTTCTTTCCAATCCTCGAACAGCGGGACGATGCCTTCGCCTGGCACCCGGCGTTGGAGCAGCTCGCCAAGCTTTATGGGGCGCGCAAGCGGTTCCGCGATGCCCTTCGCCAGCGCATCTATCCCAGCTCATGGGGCGGATCGCTTAACCCGCACCTCACCAGCTTCAAAGGACCGCTCGCGGCCTGGACGAAGGACCGCGGCATTGGCTCCTGGGCGACCAGCATGCTGGATAGCATCCAGCGGTCGCTGGAGAGCAACTTCTACGGGCGCTGAGGCGCCCGGCCCCAACCCGGAAAAAGAAGAGGAGGAGCGGGACAGCGGTTCCAACGAGGGAGGACAAGATGTCCATCACGTTCCGCATCGCGACCGCCGCCGACGATCAGCTTCGACCGACCGCCACGATCACCGCCCGCCAGCTCGCCGCCTTCAGGGCGTTCCTTCGCGAGGAAAGCGAGCGTACCAGCACCGCGCTTCTCGATCCGGACGCAGCCGAAGACGCGTTCCTGTCCTACCATTTCGAGGCACGTGTCTGCCCGCTGGCGCTCGCTGCAGTCACCAATGTTTTTGACTTCCAGACCGATGTCATCAGTGTCGTCGAAGAGGCGCAATTCCGGTGCCGCCGCGTGGCCGTCTACCGCATCGAAGAGACGGGCACGATCATGATGCGGGTCGCCTTAACCTCCGACCTTGGCGTGGAGCTCGATCTTGCAACCGCCAGCGCCTACGCCCTTCTCGAAGGCCTTGGCCTGCGCCCTGACAGCGTAGGCGAAATCCCAATCGACGCTGTCCGCGCCAGGCTGGCCAACCCGGCGGTTCGCCGCCGCGCGGACGAACACGGCGTCACCGCATATCTTGACCGGCTCGATCAGCTTCTGGCGACCGCTGACGCCGACGACACTTCCCGGCTGGAATGGGCATAGCCTCCCTCAAATGCCAACCGGTGAAGGAGGGCGCGCCGCTTACGCTGGTGCGCCTTTTTTTTCCCTGCCTGGTGCGAGATGCGAAGCGGGCGCTTCACGCCGTAACCGGCTGATCATCGCGCGGCGAAGGCAACGACCGCGTCATCGTGTCTATCGCCATCTGCAGATGCACCGCCGGCGCCGTATCCCCGACCGCGTCGAGCAACCCGAGCGACTGTCGCATCAGCGCCAGCGCGACGGCGCGCGTAACCACTGGATCCTTTCCGTAGATATCCATTTCCGCCCATCCAGGTGCGCGAATACCGGCGACAGTGTCAGTGCGCCCGCCCAACAACTCCCGCGCGCTGGGCGCGGGAGCCGGGGCTGGTAACACGTCAAGACATGCGCCTACGCTTTTAGTGCCGAGGCACCTGGACATATGCGCAGGCACCCCGGCGTGAAATCACACCGAGTTGCCGTCCTTGACGGGATTACCAGTCCCGGCGCTGCCCGTTTCGCAGCGCCCGCCGGGCCTAACACAGGCGCATCGTCGAACCAACTCAAAGGCGCCGTTGGCTGGTTGAAAGGCCTCGGCTCTCCGAAGCCAAGGCAAACGAGCGGCCAGCTCTGTCAACGACAGCGCCGCCAATGTAAATGCAGATCTCCGACAGCTCCGGAGCAGCCAAGATGACAGACACCGAGGTCGCATTGCGCGCGGCGATTAATCTACTCAGGGATTCGGTCGAGACCGGAAATATGCCCTCCGGCGAAAGGCTGACGGAAGAAAGCCAAGCGCTTCACGAACGTGCCGCAGAGCAACTCGAACGGCTTCTCGCCCAACTGTAGTCGCGGCCAACACTTCGCGCTCGGTAAGGGTGGCTACCGAGCCGGTGCGGCCATTAAGCTTGCAGACAAGCACCGGTGAAATAAGCTTTCGGAACAGTTTGAAGCGAGGAACTGCAGCATGCGAGACCGGTCCGATCCACGATCGCCAAGGGTCGCCTGGCTCCCCACGGCTGCAGCCCTGTTCTTCTCCTATTTTGCGGCGGCGCTACTGCTCATGCACGCGCTGCGACCGGATTATACGATCGTCGATCACATGATCAGCGACTATGCCGTCGGCGCCTTCGGCCCGATCATGACGAGCGCCTTCCTGTCGATTTCGCTGGGCTGTCTGGCGCTGGCGACCGGCCTCCTGCGGACAGGTCCAAAATCGTGGCTTGGAAGGGCGGGGGCGGGGCTCCTGATCGTCGCGTTTCTTGGACTGATCGTCACGGCGGCGTTCCCGACCGATCTCGAAACTGCGCCATCCACGCGGACTGGCGATATCCACACCATCAGCTTTCTCGTGAACATCGTCAGCATCATGCTCTCATCGATCTGCCTGAGCCTGAGCTATGCCTTCGACCCGCGGTGGAAGCGCCACCGGGTGGCTGCCCTGGCACTGGCCAGCGTCCTCCTCCTCGCCTTCGTTGCGCAATATCTCACCCTGCACAGGGGCGCGCCTTATGGCATCACCAACCGCGTGTTCGTGGCGGTCCTGATGGTCTGGCTTCTCTCGAACAGCCTGTGGCTCAAGGGCGCGGCGAGCGACACGCTTACACGGCCCGCATAAGCAAGGTTCCGATGGCGCCAAGCGCAACCGTATGCGTGCCCATTAGAGGATAAAATCTCTCACAGAATTCCGAGCATGTCGTTGAGGGAACCGCCGCGTCAAGGACGGCGGGGCCCCACCATTTTCTTCGGCGGAGCGAGCGCCGGCGCTCCCTTTCGGCGGCAGTGGCCGCCGAAGAAAATCGTGACCCCCACCGCCGCTTCGCGGCGCCGGCTCTGCCGGCGTCCCTGACCCGGCGGCTCCCTCAACGACAACCTTTCCCCTGTCATTCAAGACGACAGGAGGACAACATGCAGATCATCTCGACCGCCGCCCATGCCGATACCGCCAACTATCTCGCCGCGCTGGCCTTCGCCGAACGCCGCGCGCTGCACAGTTTCTTCGACCAGCACGTTATCGAGGATGCGCCCGGGCGCTACGTCGCCATCGACGAAGGCGACTACAACGCGCTGCCGATGACGCTCATCGACCGGGTGGTCCACACGGTCCCGGGCCGGATGTCCGACGAGTTCTGAAGAATCTGGGGAGGGGCTCCGGCCTCTCCCTTTTTTTGCTGGGAGAGGTACGGACATGGGGGGCATCGAACCCCCCATGTCCGTGCCGCGCCGTTGGCGCGGCGGGTCAGGTTCAGGCTGCCAGCCGCTTCTCGACAGCGTCGATACCGAGGGTCTTGATCCGGTCGGTGAGGGCCGCCAGCCGTTTGGCCTCGAGCTTGAGCAAGCCTGATCTTTCGACCGTCGAAATGGCCTGCTCGCGCTCTTTCTCTTCGAGCCTTCTGCGCCGCTCTTCCAGCCGACGTGCATCCTCTTCGAACGCCAAACGCTCCTGTTCCAGTGTCTTTGCCATATGGGCCTCGTGTTCAACGCTAATCGGGCTGTGAACGCGGTGACTATAGCCGCGATAACAGCGCACCGGAAGAAGCAGGTGAGGGCGAGGGCGCATCGGGCTCATCGCCCGATGACGGCTCTATTCGCTAGAGACCCCGTCGTCCTGGACGGACGCCGGGATCAAAGCTCACGGAGCCAAGGCAATTGCCTTGTCTCCGCCCTGCCGGGTTACGATCCTCGCCTGGCCAATGGGGCCGGTGGCCCCATTGATGCGCGCTTCGGGACCCAAGTCCCGGCGCGCATGGGGGAGCGCATCGCTTCGCTTGCCCGTCCCGTATCGCGCAGCGCGACTGCTTCGCGGCAGACGCTTTGCACCTTCCGCCCGTCGGCGGAGCAGTGCCCAGCCGGACCCGGTAACGGCGCCCCACCAAACATCACCAGACAGACCAGGGACAAGGAATCGGTCTCTGAGGATATGCACACCCTACGCACCTGAAGGTGCAAGGTTTCCGTTGCTGCGCAACGGTTTAGCGCGGATGGGATGGCGACTACATTGTAGTACGGTTCTTGCGGCGCGTAAAAGTCACGCAAATCCGCCACTTGGCTGTAGTACGGACGACTACGATGGCCTGGCGCCCGACGATCAACTTGCCGCGCGCCAGCCTCTAGGCTATAAGTCAGGCCTTCTTCAGTCCCCACCAGCCTCCCTGCTAGGAGGTTGGTCTTGGCTACCAGTTACCGGCACTATAATGTGCGGCTCGAGCGGACCCAGTGGGATCGGCTGAGCACCATCGCTGCGGAGCGCAAGCTCAGCGTCGCCGACATCATCCGGTCGGCGCTCGACGTCTTCCTTTCCTCGTCCGATCTGCTGACCGCCAGCCACCGCCGTCTTGCCCGGATCAGCGAGTTCCAGCAGCTCGCTTTGGACATCATCATCCGCGAGCAATATCCCGAGCTCCGCGAGCGGCTCGTCGCCGAAACCGACAAGCGCCTGGTCCAATATCATGGCGCGTGAGGACATCCGCTCGAACGGGAAAAACATCCCGCTGACCCATCACTCCGCGCGGGGCCGGGTTCAGCGCAACTCGGGCAATTTCACACGCGGCAGCCAGCTCCTCACCCATGAGATGCTGATGTGGTTTTCAGGCGCGAAGCTGCCCATCATCGCCTGGTTCTTCGCCTTCCTCGCCGCCTGGTTCATCATCCTCTCGCTGCGCCTCGACGAGCACGGATTCCAGCTCGTCTGCATGAAGCTCTATTCGGCGCTTTGGAACTGGGTCGACCTCAATCCGAACAAGCGCGTCAACGTCACGCTGCCGAACGGCGAAATCTACAAAACGATCATGCCGGCCGTGCCCTATATCCCCGCCGTCCAGAAGGCTTGGGCAACCACGGTCCACGCGTTTATCGGCTCGATCCTCGTCTCGGTTTTCGTCATCGCGCCGATCACGATCTGGTTCGTCGATATCTCCCGGCGGCGCGGCAAGACCATCCTCCAGGAACGCCACGAACGCGGCGCGATGCTGGTCGAGCGCGGTGTCCTCTTCGCCGAAATCGCCCAACATAACGCCGCCAAATTCGAGGAAGATGCGCGGCAGTTCTTCCCCCGGCTAAGCCCTTCGGCCGTGCTCCGATTGCCCTTCGCCGAACGGAAAGCCGGCGGCATCCACCACCCCTATTCGCTTGCCGGCGTGCCCTATCCGCACCGCATGGAGCAGTCGCACACGATGCTCATCGGCACGACCGGCTCGGGCAAGACCACCGAGCTCAGGAGCCTCGTGGCGCAGATGCGCGCGCGCCAGGACAATGCCGTCATCTTCGACCTGACCGGCGCCTATGTCGAAGCCTTCTACGATCCGGAGCGCGATACCATCCTCAACCCGATGGACCAACGCTGCCCGGCCTGGTCGATCTTCAACGATTGCCGCACGCACAGCGAATTTACCGCGGCGGCTGCAGCCCTGATCCCGTCGGACGGTGGATCTTCCGAGCCCTTCTGGGCGCTGGCGGCGCGCACGCTTTTCATCGAAATGTGCGTCCGCCTCCAGGAGCGCGGCCAGACCACCAATCTCGCGCTGTCCGAGAACCTGATGACGGCGGACCTAAAGCGGGTCCACCGCTTCCTCGCCAACACCATCGCCGACCCGCTGACCGCCCCGGAAGCCGCCCGCATGGCGGAATCGATCCGTGCCGTTTTCAACACCAACGCGCAGGTCCTGCGCTTCCTGCCGGACGAAGGTGAGCAATTCTCGATCCGGGACTGGATCACCGGCGACAAGCAGCCCGGCGCGATCCTTTTCATCACCTCCAACTATGTCGATCTGGCGATGAACCGGGCGCTGCTGACGCTCTGGATGGACCTGTGCATCAACCGCCTCATGACCATGCCGCGCACCCGCTCGCTGCGCATGTGGTTCATGTTCGACGAGCTCGGCGCGCTCCACAAACTGCCGGCAATCGAGAACGGTCTCCAGACCGCGCGCGCGTTCGGCGGCGCGATGATCCTGGGCATCCACAGTTTCGAGAAACTGGTCGAGGTTTATGGCGAACAGGGCGCTCGCAATCTCGCCTCGCTCGCCCGCTCCAAGCTCATCCTCGCAACCGCCGATCTCGACACCGCCGAGCAGTGCGCGCGCTACATCGGCAACCGCGAAGTGCGCCAGATGGATGAGGCGTACAGCTACGGCTATAACAACAATCGCGACGCCTCGACGCTGACACCGCGCAAGCAGGTCGAGCCGCTCGTGATCGCCGATGACATCACGAACCTGCCCTCCATGCACGGCTTCGTGAAGTTCCCCGACGGGTTCCCGGCGGCACGCATTCTGCTCGAATGGAAGGACTATCCCCAGGTCGCGCAGGGCTTCATCGCGCGACCCAATATTAGCCCCGTGCGGTCAAGGCGCGGAGAGGAAGTGTTTGCCGAAGAGGACGGTGCGGGAGGTGAGGCAGGGGGGCGGGATGGCGCCGCCCAGATCGTCGAGGAAGTGGTCGAGGCGACCAATCTCGCAAAGGAGATGGCAGCGCGGATCCTCTTCACGCCGACCGAGGAAGAGAATGCCGAGACGATGCGCGCCGCACAGCGCAACGACGATCGCAACGAGCAAACGACGCCCGCCCCCCATGCCGCCGACAAGGCGCAAGCGGCTCGCGACAAGCCCGAGGATCAGGCCGCCGGCACCCGCACCAGCGAGGAGCGTCGCGACAGTCGCGATGCGCAACCGCGCGGGATCCAAGTGGAGAATCAAAGCCTCGTCGAGCTGAGGGAAGGCTTTGCCAGCGGGCTTGATTCCGATGGCATGGACATGGGGATCTAGGCATGCTCTCGGTCGCCTCGGTCCGCTCCGCCTCGGGTGCCGCGAACTATTTCGCGAAGGACGATTTCAAGGACAATTATTACACCGCGGATGGCTCAGCCGAGCAGAGCGAATGGGGCGGGGCAGGGCCCGAGACACTCGGCCTCGACGGCGAGGTTTCGAAACAGGCCTTCGAGGAAATCCTGAGCGGCACGCTGCCGTCGGGCGAGGGCGTCGCCCAAGTGGAAAACCGCCGCAACGGCGTCGATCTCACCTTCTCGGCTCCTAAGTCGGTGTCGCTCATGGCCTTTGTCGCCGGCGACAAACGCGTGCTCGCGGCCAACATGGCTGCCGTCCAGAAGACGATGGCCTGGGTCGAGAAGAATCTCGCCGAGGGCCGCAAGGACGTGGAGGGCCGCAAGGTCCCGGTCCAGACCGGTAATCTGGTCTATGCGCTGTTCCAGCACGACACGAGCAGGGCGCTCGACCCGCAGGCCCATGTCCATGCCGTCGTCGCCAATCTGACACGGATGCCCGATGGCAAATGGCAGGCGCTCCACGCCGACAAGATCTGGAGCAGCAACACCACGATCGGCGCCATCTACCACGCCTATCTACGCGCCGGCATCGAGAAGCTCGGCTACCAGGTCGATCTCAAAGGCAAGCACGGGACGTTCGAGATATCGGGCGTGCCCAAGGCTGTGATCGACGCCTTCAGCCAGCGCCGCGAAGCGATCCTTGAGAAAGCGGCGGAACTCGGCATCGTCTCGGCCAAGGGCCGTGACGGGGTCACCACCAACACCCGTGATCCCAAGCTCAATGTCGATGACCGCGATGGCCTGCTGAAAGGCTGGATCGACAAGGCGGCAGCGCTCGGCTTCGACGGCAAGAGCCTGCTCGCTTCGGCCGAGGCACGCGCGGGTCAGAGCACCGCGGATAGCCGGCTTGAGCGCGGGTTTCGCGCGGTCAGCGACGCGATCGCCAGCGCTCGCGACCTGGTCGGCGGCTTCCTTCGCGCGCATGACCCGCTGGTCGATTCCGGCCTCGCGCGGGTCACCCAGTCTCCTGCCACGGCCCGATCGCAGCTCGCGGTTGCGTCCGCCGTCCGGATCCTGTCCGAACGCGAAGCGGCGTTCAATGTCCATCTACTGGTGAAGACCGCGCTCGATCTTGGCTTGAAGGGCGTCACGATCGAAACCGTCGAGCACCGCGTCGGACAATTGGTCGAGAACCGCCAGCTCATCCCGGGCGTCGCCCGCGCCGGCGACAAAGGCGTGAGCATGGTCACCACGCAGGAGGCGCTCCGCACCGAAGAGAGCATCCTCAAGGCAGTCGAGGACGGCGCGGGAAGAGCCGCGCCGATCGTCCAAGCCGCCGATGCCCCCGCACGGCTGCAGGCGGCCGCGGATCGCCCACTCAATGCCGGCCAGCTGGCCGCGGCCACGCTGATCCTGTCGTCGGAAGATCGCACGGTCACCGTCCAGGGCGTCGCCGGCGCGGGCAAGTCGACGATGTTGCAGGCCGTCGGGCGTGTCGCGGCAAGCGAAGGCCGAGAGATCCTAGGCCTCGCCTTCCAGAACAAAATGGTCGCCGACCTCGCAGAAGGCGCCGGCATCAACAGCCAGACGATCGCTTCGTTCGTGCTCGCCAACGAACGGTTCGTGACCGAGCGCGACACGCCAAGGTTCGAGGCAGCGCAGGCCAAGTTCGCAGGCGCCATGATCGTGGTCGACGAGACATCGATGGTCTCGAGCGACGACATGCTGAAGCTCCACCGGATCACCGAGGCGCTCGGCGTCGATAAGCTTGTTCTGGTCGGCGATCGCCAGCAGCTCTCTTCAATCGACGCCGGCAAATCCTTCGCGATGATCCAGGCGGCCGGCGGCACGATGGCGCGCATGGACTATAATATCAGGCAGGAGAACAACCCGAAGCTCCTCACGGTCTCTGCGCTGGCGAACATTGGCAAGGCCGGGGAGGCGATGAAGGTGCTTGGCGACTCTGTCCACGAGACTGCTAGCCCCCCCGAAACCGCCGCCGATATGTGGCTGGCGCTCGCGGCTGATGAGCGAGAGGCGACCGCTGTGTTCGCATCGGGTCGGGAATCGCGTGCGATCATCAATCAGCGCATCCAGGACGGCCTCGCGGCCGAGGGCACCGTGCGGGGGCAGGGGATCCACCTTACCGTCTATGAACGCGTCAATCATACACGGGAGGAGCTGCGCTACGCGTCGACTTACCAGCCCGGCCAGACGCTCGACGTCGGCCGCGGTGGCGCGCAGGACGTGGGGCTCGAAAAGGGGCGCTACGACGTCACGCGGGTAATGCCAAACGGCAAGGTCGAGCTCAGCGATGGCCGCCGCAAGATCCGCTTCGATCCCCAGCGCCTGTCCCCGACCGAGAAGCGCGATCGCCTCGAGCTGACAGAGAAAAAAGATCTCCACATTCGCGAAGGCGACCGCATCCGTTGGACCGCCAACGACAAGCCGCGCGACCTCCACAACGCGGCCCTTGCGCGTGTGCTCTCGGTTGACGCCAATGGTGTGACTGTCGAGACCGCGAACCAGCAGCACCTCACCCTCGATCTCGGCGATCCGATGCTCTCCCGGCTCGACCTTGCCTACGCGCTCAACATGCACATGGCGCAGGGCATCACCACCGACAAAGCCATCACGGTAATGGACAGCCACGAGCGCAATCTGTCGAACCAGCGGCTGTTCAACGTCGGCGTGACGCGGGTGCGCGACGAGCTAACCATGGTGGTGGACAACCGGGAAAAACTCGAGCGCCAACTCGATCTCAATCCCGGCAACAAGACCTCCGCACTGGAGACGGTCGGCCGGCTCGATATCGACGGCAAGAAGGCATCGGCGCCGCCGGTCAAGTTCGACCCCGGCCCGATCGACGGCCTCAATATGGCCGATCACCCCGATATCTTAGTCGATCTGCCGCCGATTCCGGACGGACCTATCGCGCCGGCGTCCGCCGCGGCGAAGGCCACCGACCTCAAGGCGCCGCCCGACCTCAAACCCGACAAAGGCGACCTGCTGCCGCCGCTGCCTGAGCGCAGCCTCGGCCTCGATTTGTGACACTCAACCGCCGGCGCGATGCCGGCCCAACCAAGGAGACGGAACATGGCGTGGGATTTTGATGAACGCGGCAAGTTCGGCAGCGAAAAAGCGGCCGAGGATTATGCCCGCCGCAACGGCCTCAAGGACGCTGATTTCCGTACGCGTCGCAAGGGCGACCAGGTCGAACTCGAAGTCCGCCGCTCAGCGGTCGAAGGCCGCAACCTCAAAGACAGCAATGAAGGCCGTCGCGACGGCTGGAACTGAGAAGCGCTCCGGCATGGGGCGCGAGCCTCGTGCCCTAACCGGGAGAGGTCCAATGTCACTTCGTTTCGACCAGCTTGGTCATCTGCCACATGACAGCCTGGTGCTCGCCACGGGCGCGTGTATCCTGATCGGCGTCGCGATATGGATCGCGTCGCGTGTCCCCATCCGCACACACATCGGTCGCGCGCCATCGCCGGTGGCAAGGCCGTTCCTCAGCAATCGGAAGCACGCGATGCTCGCCGCACTCGAGCGGGTCCTGCCGATGTACCGGATTCACGCGCAGGTCTCTTTGAGCGCGCTCGTTGAGCCGGCAGTTGGACAGGGCCACCCGCAAACCGCGGAGCACGACCCGTTTCTTCAGACGATCGTCGATTTCGTAATCGTCGACCCCGCCTCCAGCTCGGTCATCGCGCTGATCGAAATGGATGATCGCTTTGCCGATCCCGAGCTGGGCAACGAGCGCCACGAAATAGCGTCGGCGGCCGGATATCAGACGATACGCATCTCCGCGTCGGACCGCGCGACCATCGCTACCGCCCAAGCGGCAGTCGGGCACCTGCGAGACGCCGCGCTCAAGGCGGCGCCGGCAGTGACGCGCCTGCCTGTGCCAGTGCGCACATGGCCGCTTGGGGGGCGTTTCAATGGGACTCGATGACCGCGACTATATGCGCGAGCGCCGCCGTGCTGAAAGCAAGGGGGCACGGCTCGGCAGCGCATCCTGGATCGACAAGAAAGCGCGGGTTGAGCACGGCGGGCTCTGGTTCGACGCCAAGGATGGCGGGCACGACTTTCACTCCCGGAGGCATCACCTCAATCCGCGTGTCACGCCGCATCCGTGGCAGAAGTGGCTCTTCCTTCTTATGGCCCTGTCGATCCTGATCCCGCTGTACGGCGAGGCAAAGCGCGCAGGGTGGTTGCCCGATTTCACGGCGGCAAAGCCCTTTCCCGAGACTGGATCGGTAACCGTGGCGCGCAGCATAGAACCTGGCGACATCAAGAGTAGGCTGACGGTGGATGCCAGCGAGGCCAACGCTGTCGTTCAGCTATTCGAGCCAGCGAGCAATCGGCATATCTTCTCGCTCTACGTGGCGCGCAACGAGCGTGTCACCGTCCCAGCCCCTTCCGGCACATTTCGGATGCGATTGATCGAGGGGCAGAAATGGCACGGGACCGCCCGCTATTTCGGGCCGAACACCTCTTACGAGACTGTCGCTGAGTTGATGACCTTCGAGCCGCACAGCGCGCAAATCATCGACCTGCATCGCAGACCCGACGGCAACCTCAAGACGCGACTCATGTTCGGGCGGCCAGACGAGCTCTAGCCTGCGCGTCGACGGGCGAAGTGACCTGCCCTTGGGGCGCCCGTCATCCAGGCACCCGCCACGGCACCATTAGATGCCACCAGTGACACTTTACCCGAAAACGCTAGGTAAAGTGTCATGGCTGACAATTCCTAGAGCCGGCCTGCCTGGATATAGCTGCGGTAGGCAAAATTGATGAGGTCGCGTACGAGCTCGATGAGCCCACTGGTCGGTAGCCCATCGAACGGATCACCATGCGCCAGCGCGTTGCGCCGATCGGCCAGCGTCGGCTTCGTCGATCCGATCAATTGGCCTACGGCCGTCCCGCCGCAGCGCACGATCATGGGTATGTCGCCGTCGGTAAGCCCGGCGCCGTCAACCATATGCTTGAGCAACGCGGCGAAGGATCGCTGCGGGGGCTTGTCGGTAAGGCTCGGCGCCTCACCCGCTTTGAGCTTCCTCCTCGGCCGGCCGGGAAGGCGTTCACCGTATCGGTCATTCAGCGCCAGCTCGAGCGCGGTCAGCGCGACCAGTTCACCGGCCTTCATCAGATCGCCGTCGATCCATGCCAGATAAAAGAGCTTCAACGCGCGTTGGAATTTGCGTTGGACTACGTCCGGGATCAGCGGATCGAGCGCCATGCCCACGACAAAACGACGCCACTCCTCGAGGCTCGAAAACGCCAGCCGGGCCAGCGGAACACCCGGCGCCGGCCAGTAGAGGATGAGCGGCTCTGACCGAACCGCGAACGCGAGATCAGGAAACTCCATAGCCTCTTCTACACGATCCAACCGCATCGCGGCGGTTCAGATCAAAGAACGAATGCTGGTTGGCGAGGACCGCTCGTAATCTCGTCGATGACGAACAAGCGCGCTGGCGGCGTCCCCAACAGCTCGGTCTCCGGCACGGACCGGTCAAGCCAACGCATGACCTGGCGCCGCAGGATAATGGCACCGTGGCGATCCTGAAAGCGACTGACCTCGGCGTTGGCAGCGACCGTGACGATGCGGAATGCGAGTGGATAGTCTGCCATCGGCGGTTCCCAGACGCCGGCGAGGTAGAAGAAATTGCCATCGTCGAGCCGAACCCGGTAGCATCGGTCCTTCACGCTCATCTGGAATTCGGTAGCTGGCATGAGACAGCGGTGGCTGGGGAAGCTCTTCCCTTCCGAACGAACGAAGCGATACGACGCCCCGTCGCTGAACCGTGGGTTCGAACCCCAAGTCGCCTCGACCATCTCGAGCTCTGCGCTATTATCCGGATTGTACCGGACGATAGCGCGTTTGCTCCCGGCGGGGGCATTCGAGTCGAATGGAGTTGGCGAATCCATGCGAAAGAACATAATAAGAACGATGAGGACCCGCAAGGCGGCTTGAACGGAGCGATCAATGTGCAATGACTATCGCCTGGAAGTCGACATAGCGTCGATCGCGCAGGACTTCGACGATCTGAAAATCAAGATCGATATGCCCGAGGGTACGCCTAACCTCGCGGCGCGGGAGGACATCAAGATCAGCGATATGGCGCCAATCGTCCGCAGCGGCCGGGTCCGCGGGTCGGGACAATTGGTCAATCGTCGCTGGAGCTGGGCAGGGCAGGGCGGCAAGCCGGTCTATAATTTCCGCTCGGAAGGAAGGGAATTCACATCGCACCGGTGCCTTATCCTTGCTGACGGCTTCTATGAATTCACCAAGCCTGAGAATCCCAGGCAGAAGCGTAAGACCAAGTGGTTGTTCACGCTGCGCGACCATGCCTGGTTCTGCATCGCTGGTATCTGGCGCGAGACCCCCGAAGGTGAGGCATTCACGATGCTGACGATGGAGCCTGGCGAAGACGTCGCGCCCTATCATTCACGCCAGATCATCCCGCTCACCCGGAACCAGTGGTCCGACTGGCTGGACCCGACTGTTCCGGCTGGCGATGTGCTGCGCGCGTTGCCGAAGGGAAGCCTATCTGTAGCGCAGGTCTATCCGCCGTTAGCCGCACAGAGCGCCTTGCTCTAGCTTGCGCCTATCAGTGACCGTGGAAATACCGCTTCGGCTGGCAGTGTTCCACGGCGTGCCTGCCGCCACGCCGCCACGGCTCAGTCGTTGCGCACGATCAGCTTCTTGCCACTGTGGCTGCCGTCGAAGAGCGTCATAAGGGCCGTTGGAAGTCTCTCGAAGCCATCCACGAACTCCTCGCCATATTTGAGCTGGCCGCTCGTTACCAACGGCGTCGCCTCCGCCAGAAACTCCGGGAACGTGTCCATGACATAGGGCGTCGCGAACGCCTTGATGCTAACGAAGCGGTAGTGGATGAGCGTGATCAGCCGGGGCAGGTAGTTCGTGCCCTTTGGCAGCTCGGTCTCGCTGTAATCCGCGATCGTGCCGCAGACCGTCATCTTAGCGTCGGTGTTGAAATGCTCCATCAGCACGGGGAAGATCGGGCCGCCGACGTTCTCGAAGAATGCGTCGATGCCGTCCGGCAGCATTCGGGCGACCTGCTCTTTGAAGTCTGCCGCCTTGTAGTCGACCGCCTCGTCGAGGCCGAGTTCGTCCCTCAGGAACGCCGTCTTGTGCGGGCCGCCGGCCACACCAACAACCCGCAGACCCCGTAGCTTGCCGAGCTGGGCTGCCGCCGAGCCGACCGAACCTGCGGCACCGGTTACAACCAGCGTCCCGCCGGGCTTGAAGTCGTGGACCTTGGTCATGCCATACCAGGCGGTGAAGCCGGTGAGCCCAAGCGGCCCAAGCGCGGTCGATACTGGCATAGCGCCGGGGTCGATCTTGCGCAGGTCCGAGCCGTTCGAGACGGCGAAGTCCTGCCAGCCGACCCAGGACTGCACGGTGTCGCCGACGCCGAAGTCGGGGTTGCGGCTCTCCACCACCACGCCGACCGTCGGTCCGCCCATCGGGTCGCCGATGTCGATCGTCGGCCATTCCGAAGAGCCGTTGCCCATCAGGTTGCGCTGATAGGGATCGATGGAGAACAAGGTGTTGCGGAAGAGCACCTCGCCGTGCCGAAGCTCCGGAACGTCGACCTCGACGAGCTTGAAGTCGCTCAACTTCGCCGGACCCCGCGGGCGGGCGGCGAGCGTGTATTGCCTGTTGGTTCGTTTGGTCATCTCAAGGTTTCCTTGCATTTTTTTGGTGCGGCTTGCCGGATCGCCGACCGCAGTCGGTGGTTGCGACTATCCAGCGGGTCTCAGGGTACTGAGCATCGCTGCGTCGGAACTGGTGAAGTCGGGATCGACGTAGATGCGCACCGCGCGGAACAGGTCGCCCTCGAACTCATAGACGTTGCAGAACAGACCCTGGGAAATCCGCCCGTCCGGGAATGGCGTGCCGTCCGCCATCTCGCCCCGCTCGCGGCCCTCGACCACGATCTTGTCGCCATCCTCGATGAACGACAGGCCGTCGATGTCGTGTTCGAGCCGGCCGAACACGCCCGACATGTGCGTGATGAAGGTCCTTACCGCGTCCTTGCCGATCGCCTTGCCGAACTTTGGGTAGGTGAGGTCGACATCTTCGGTGTAGAACTCGAGTGCGCGGGTGTCGCCGGCGTCAGCGTAACGGAAGAACTGGCGGATTAGCTCGCGCCGGTTCGCAGGGGCGGGGCGGTCGTTCATTAGAGGGTCCAATCGTGTTCGCGCCAGCAGGCTGGGCTTCTCAGACGTCCTGGATGATCTCGAAAAGGTTTCCCCAAGGGTCGGCGAACAGGGCACCTCGCCGCTTGATCGGCGCATATTCGAGCGGACCGGCAACGATCTTGACGCCGCGCCGCTTGAGCTCGGCGAGCGTCGCCTCGATGTTGACGACCCGCCAGCAGAAGTGGTGCCAGCCGTGGACCTTCAGCGACCCTTCAAGGTCGCCACCGCCCAGGCGGTCCGTCGCACCGGGGCCGGCGGCAAGCTCGATACTGACGCTGTCGTCGTTCGGCGGGGAGAGAAACACCCAGTCCAGGCCAACGGCCTCGGTAGTCGCCGTCAGACGAAAGTCGAGCGTCTTGGTGTACCACTCGACGGCGGCGTCGAGATCGGGGACCCGCACGCCGGAATGATCGCCTCTCAAGTCGGCGAAGGGGCTCGACGGGTTCATGGGCACGTCGAAAAGGGCCATCTCTTGTCTCCTTGCCACGCCTCTCAGGCGCCGTTTCGAGGCGCGATCGCCTCCGCTCCACGCCCAACAGGGTGCGGATGAACCGAACACATCGGTGGTCGGCGAAATCCCGGCCGCCGGTCGGCCGGGACCCCTGTTGGGCTCAGGCCGCCAACTGGCGGTGCACCTCTTCAGCGTCGTGAATTGCCGCCATGTGTTTGAAGCGGCCGTCGATCACCTGATAGACAGCATATTCCGTCACCTCGAACGACTTGCCCGTCGGCTCCACGCCAACGAACGTCTTTGCAGGCGTGCCGGTGTTGACGAGCTGGGCGCCGAGGCGGTCGCCGTCGATGATGAGATTGGTCAGCGCCCAGTGAAGATCGGGGACGGATCCAGCCTCCTGGCGCTGGACGTCGAGGATGTCGTCACGCGTCGCAGGCTCGCCGTTGAGGGTCACCTCGTCGTGGATGAACTCGTCCATGACGTCGAAGTCGCGGGCGTTCAGCGCGGCGATGTATCGATCGTAAAAATCGCGAAGCTCAGTTTGAGACATTTTCGTTTCCTTGCTTATGATCTGCGCGCGCCGCCGCGCGTGCGTCGGCGCCAGACCCTTCCTTTTCGGAAGGCGAAAACCTGAACGCCGAGCAGCTCAGCGCCTCGTTGGCGACCAGTTCGAGTGTTTCCCGATCGAGGCCGGCCTTTGCCTGCACGGCAATGCCCTGCGTCACGGTCGTGACGAATGCCGCCAGAGCCAGTGGATCTGCTGAATCCGGCAGGTCCCCGTCGGCTTTAGCCCGCGCGAATCGCTCACGTAGTCGGTCCTGACCGGCGAGACGGTATTCATTGAGTTTGCGCCGCACAGGCTCGGCGTCGTCCGACACGGCAAGCCCGCCGTTGATCCCCAAGCATCCAGTGTGCTCGGGGAAACGCGTATTAAGGTCGACCGCCTGACGGATGATGCGCGTCGCGACCTCCCGCGCGGTGGGTAAGGCGAGCGCTTCCGGCATGTAGTCGAGGTAGCGCTCGTCATATCGGGCGAGCGCCTTGATGAAGAGCGCCTCCTTGTTGCCGAAGGCAGAGTAGAGCGCGGGGCGCTCCACGCCGGTCGCATCGACAAGATCGCCGTAGGTCGTGCCCTCATAGCCCTTCCGCCAGAAGACCTTCACGGCGGCGTCGAGCACTTCGTCGACGTCGAACTCGCGATGTCGTCCCATCACCATGCCTCCATAAATTTCGTAACGACCATTATGGTACCCTTGACCTGCTTTGTCTAGATACCATAATAAGCGTTATCGTAACGCCTATTATGAAAACCTGATGCGGCTTTCAAGGCGTGGATTTGACGACACCACGATGAAGGACAGTGACATGACCGATCGGTTCAATTCCAAGTCGACCGCCGACGAGGTACTCACCGGCACCGAGCTCAATGGAAAGCGCTACCTCGTGACTGGAGTTGGTTCCGGCATTGGCCGTGAAACCGCGAGGGCGCTCGCGGCCCATGGCGCCGATGTGGTCGGCGTCGTGCGGGACTTGGCCAAGTCAGAGAGCGCCACGCAGCCGGTCCGCGACGCCGCTGCCCGGGGTGGGGGAGCGTTCGAGCTTCACGCCATCGACCTCGCCTCGCTGCAGAGCGTGCGCGATGGCGCGGACAAGCTCCTTAACGAGAGCCGTCGGTTCGACGCGATTATCGCTAACGCCGGCGTCATGGCGACGCCGTTCGGGAAGACCGCTGACGGCTTCGAGACGCAGTTCGGCATAAACCACCTGGGTCATTTCGAGCTGGTCAACCGGCTCGAACCTTTGCTGGTCGACGGCGGACGCTTGGTGGTGCTCTCGTCCCAAGCACACCGCGTATCTGACGTCGACCTCGATGATCCGAACTTCGACGCACAGGACTACGATCCCTTCGTGGCGTATGGCCGTTCTAAGACGGCAAACGCTTTGTTCGCCGTGGAATTCGACCGTCGCCACAGCCATCGCGGCGTCCGCGCCGCCTCGGTCATGCCGGGCAACAGCCTCACCGACCTGCCGCGCAACTTCACCGAAGAGCAACTGCACGGCCTGTTCGAGACGGTGGGCAACGCCCGCGCCGAGGCAGGCCTCCCGCCCGCCGAACTGAAAGACATCTCGCAGGCCGCCGCGACGAGCGTCTGGGCCGCCGTGGTGGCTGACAAGGACGAGATCGGCGGCAAATATCTCGAGGATGTCGCGGTCGCGCCCGTCAACGACATGACCAACCCGTTCGCCGACGGCGTGCGGCTCTACGCCCTGGACGGTGAGAAGGCGAAGCGACTGTGGGCCAAGAGCGAGCAACTGGTCGCTGCGCAGTGATGTCGGCGCCGGGGGTGGCGCAGGCCGCCCCAGCCTGAACTGGAAAGGACTTCCATGACCACCATAGGTATCATCGGCGCGGGTGAGGTCGGCACCGCGATCGCACAAGCAGCGATCGGGCTTGGCTACGACGTCGTGATCGCGAACTCGCGCGGCCCCGAGACCCTCCAGGGATTGGTCGAGCAACTCGGTCCGTCCGCACGCGCCGGAACGGCTGCCGAGGCTGCCGCGGCCGGCGACTTCGCTGTGATCGCGGTGCCGCTCAAGCTCGTCAACAACATCCCCGTCGAGCAACTCGCGGGTAAAATCGTGCTCGACACGAACAACTACATGACCTGGCGCGACGGACACTACCCCCAGGTCGATTCCGGCGAGAAAACGATCTACGAACTGCGGCAGGAGCAGCTTCCCACCTCCAAGATCGTACAGGCCTTCTCTCACATCCAGGCGCCGCGCATGGCCTCGCGCGCGAGACCGGCCGGCGCTCCCGACCGGATCGCCGTGCCGATCTCGAGCGACCATCCCGAGGCGATCACGCTCGTCGCCGACCTCCTCGACCGCATCGGCTTCGACATCGTCGACAACAGTCCGCTGAGCGAGGCCTGGCGCAGCGCTCCCGGTCAGCCGGCTTGGGCCGCGCTCAATCAACAGACCAAGCCCCAGCTCATCGCCAACCTCGCACGGGCACGCCAAGTTACGCCCCTGTGAAGGCGGGCCTCCAGCGGGAAGCTGCATCGGGCACCTGCAGACTCATGCCAGTCTCAGGCCCCTCGTTTTCGCGCCGCCTTCTCCGCCCTCAGCTCGATCCAAGTCGGGGCGTGATCGCTGCTTTTCTCCCATCCGCGCACATGACGGTCGACCTGCGCATCTACAAGCCGACCGGCGAGGGCAGGACTGAGCAAAAGATGGTCGATGCGCAGCCCGGCATTGCGGTTGTACGCGTTACGAAAATAGTCCCAGAACGTGTAGACCGTCTCGTCAGGATGGATGGTTCGTAGCGCATCCGTCCAACCTTGCTCGAGCAAGCGGAAAAAGGCGGCCCGGATCTCAGGGGCGAACAGCGCATCGTCCAGCCACCGCTCCGGCTTATAAACATCGCGCTCGGTCGGCATCACGTTGAAGTCGCCTGCCAGCACCACTGGCGCGCCGGTCGCTAACAGCTCCGCCGCATGCTCGATCAGCCGCTCGAACCAGGCAAGCTTGTAGTCGAACTTCGGACCGGGGCGAGGGTTGCCGTTTGGCAGATATAGTCCTGCGACGAGGACGCCGTTTACTGCGGCTTCGATGTAGCGGCTCTGAGCCGGATCCGGGTCTCCGGGCAACCCGCACCGCGTTTCGTGGATGTCGCCCACGCGGCTCAGCATAGCGACCCCGTTCCAGCTCTTCTGTCCATGCCAGATGACATCGTAGCCGAGGTCACGGATGGCGCCCTCAGGAAACTTCTCCTGGGGCGCCTTCAGTTCCTGAAGCACCGCAATGTCTGGTTGCTCCTCGGTCAACCACCGGAGGAGCACGGGAAGGCGGCCGTTCACGCCGTTCACATTGTAGGTGGCGATCTTCACCGTGTCACAGATCCGGCAAGGTTTGATCGGCCCGGCCCCAGCCTTTTAGCGCTTTGGAAGCAGCCCGCTTTACGAGCTCGACGGCATCACCAACGTGGAAGTGGTTCGGCGCATCGATCGTCTCCATCTCCTTCCAAGTGATGGGCGCTGCTACCGGCGCCTCCGGGCGGGCCCGTACCGCATAAGGCATGACGGCCGTCGCGCCGCGCTGGTTGCGCAGGTAGTCGACGAAGATGCGTCCTTTGCGCTGCGCCTTGGGCAGCGCCGCCGTAAAGTTTTGCGGATCGCTTTGCGCGACGGCCCGGGCCAGCCTGTGCGCGAAATCCTTCACTTCCGGCCATTCGGCCTGCGGTACGAGCGGCGCAACCACATGGACGCCCTTGCCGCCGGTGATCATCGGGAAGGTTTCAAGCCCGATCGACTTCAGGATATCCCGGAAGTGAAAAGCGGCCGTGCGCACGTTCTCGAAGTCCAGCCCCTCGTCCGGGTCCAGATCGAAGACAAGCCGGTCAGCCTTTTCGACATCCTCGATGCGCGCGCCCCAGCCGTGAAATTCGATCGTGCCCATCTGGACGCAGGTCATCAGGCCGTCCGCGGTATCGACGAAGAGATAGGGTTCCTCGTGGCCGTCCTTCTCGAGGATGCCGACATGCTTGACGTCATCGCCAAAGCTGCCCGCATCATGTTTCTGGAAGAAGCATTTTTTGGCGCGGCCCTGCGGGCAGCGCACCAGACTGATCGGGCGACTGCCCAGCCACGGCAGCATGATCGGCGCGACCGCCGCATAATGGTCCGCCAGCTGGCCCTTAGTGATGCTGGATTCCGGAAAGATGACGCGATCTGTGTTGCTGATCTTGACGCGCGATACCGCCGGCGCGGCAAGCTCGGTCACTGATTGCTCCACTTCGAGAACGACCGCTTCCGCCTTCTTGTCGGCGCGGAGCCCGAGGTAGCTGGGATGGCGCAGCGTGCCCTCCTTGGTCATCTCGGTATAAGCGATCTCAGCTACGAGCTTGGGTTGAAGCCAATGGGCGCCGCGGACCTCCGCCCGAGGAGCCTTTACGGTTGACGCCGCCTGCCCGAGCGGGAGCATCGTCTCCATCAGACGCTCAATCTCGTCCATGCTGAAGCCTGTTCCGACCTTGCCGGCGTATCGCAGCTCGCCCCCATCGTGAATCCCGAGGATCAACGAGCGAAACCCGCGCGACTTGTCCGAGGGCGTCCAGCCGACAACGACGAATTCCTGGCGCTTGATGCATTTGGTCTTTAGCCATCCGCCCGAGCGCGACCCGATGTAGCGTCCATCGGCCTTCTTTGAAATGACGCCCTCGAGCCCGGCGTCGCAGAATTTGTGAAGCAGCTTTTCGCCATTTCCCTCAATATGTTCCGAATAGCGGATCCGGTGACTCCCCTCGGGAAGGATCTCCCGCAGCCTGGCCTTCCGGTCCGTGAGGGGCAGGCGCGTGAGGTCCTCCCCATCGAGCTCGAGCAGATCGAACGCGATGTAGTCGATGCTGGCCGGCGCGCCTTTGAGCGCGCCCTGGAGGTCCTGGAAGCTCGAGCGTCCGTGCTCGTCCATGACAACCGCCTCGCCATCGAGCAGCGCCGAGCGAAGGTTCAGCTTTGCGGCTTCCGCGACGATGCCTTCGAACTTTTCCGACCAGTCCAGACCGGACCGCGTATACGCGCGGGCTTCTTTGCTACCCACGGCGACGAGGAGGCGGTAGCCATCATATTTCATTTCGTGCAGCCACCGGTCGCCCGTTGGGACCGTGTCGACTAGAGTTGCCAGCTGGACGGGCTGAAATGGCGGCGGACTCAAAGCCGGCCGAGATCGAGCGCCCGCCGGCTTCGTCGCCTTCCTTTCTGCCTGGTCTCCGAGCAACTTGGCCATGACTGATAGACTCGCGCCTGGCGGACTCGTTCCAGCGCTGATGTGACTCGGTTCATCGACACATCGCACCTTCGTGACGGGTTTACGGAAACTCCGCAGGTGACCGGCGTTCCATGAGGTCAGCAAGCCGGATCAAGGAGTATGGATATGGCCGACGACAAGACACTCCGCTCGCCTCAGGACAGCTCGCGCATCGCGCTCGGTGAGGATTATGAAGTCGAATATTGGACTAACAAGTTCGGCGTCAGCCGCGACGAACTTGCGGATGCGGTAAAGGCGGTGGGGAATGGCGCTGATGCGGTAGGTGACTATCTGAAGCGGTAAGGTATTCTCGAGCGCATCATGGCCATAGACGGACATCCAGAACTGTTCACCGCGGCCACTCTCGAGGCGCTCTACGCCGAGATTTCGGCCGAGGGTGGTGTTACCGTCGCCACCCTTCGAGAGCGTTTGACAGCGTTCAGTACGCTGCCAATTGCCGATGCTGACTTGCAGGCATTCCGCGAAGGCAAGAAGCCTTGGAAGAAGCTTTGCGACGAGGTCGTTCCGGTCGAGCATTTCCTGGATGCAAAATATCCAGATGCCGCGCGTGTGCGCTTTCCCCTCGACGATCAGCCACCCGATGCTTGGCTCACAGTGGAGCCGGGAGCGGAGCCAATCGGGATCGAAGTCACAGGTGCCATGGCCCGAGCCGGTATCGAGGTTGCCAAGAGCATGGCCGACGAACCGGCAGTCCCGGGTTTCATTGCGCTGCCGGACGACGCGACCAACGAAGATTTTGCTCGGGTTCGCGCGCGCGGGCGGATTATGAACGCTAGGGTCTCGGTTGATCGCTTGATTGATGATGCGATCACCAGCCGCATGACGGGCAAGGATCACGTAAAATTCACCGGGCATATCCTGTTGATCACAGCGCCTGTCGGCTCTTCGCCTAACCGCTCGCCAGAAGCGCTCAGTGCGGCGCACGCTACTGCCGCCGCGAGCTTGCCGTTCGCGGAGGTCTTCGTCCTAGACCGATCACGAGGATCCCCGATCGTTCGACTGAAGTGATAGCCCAGACTCGCCATCAGGCCTCGCCCGGTGCGTTTACCCTGGGAGGAGCCGATCAGATTTGCTGACGCAATCTTGCGATCATCAAAGCCAAACTGATGACAAGTGCGACGGTAACGCCGGCGATCCACTGGCACACCGAAATTCCAGCCTTGTTCGCGACGAAAATCAACGGGAACTGGATCAGGGAAATGGTAACGGCGAACGCGGTTCCCAGCGAGTCACGCGCTCCGGCAGACAAGATGCTCCGCCGCACCATGAAGGGCGTCAGATAATCGGCCGCGTCGGTGGGCCTGTCCGGGTTGATGCCTTTCGTTCTGGCATCGCGGTCCATGAATATAGACGGCACATCGGTCTCTGTAACCTCGAGAGCCGCCAAACTTTTCGCCACCTCAGGTTCGATCAGCCCTGCGTCCGCGAACGTCCTGTAATCGTAGAGGAGGTCCTTGGTCCTCGGGTAGCGCAGGTTCAGGGGTAGGTGCGCCGGCGGTGACGCCGTCCGGAAGCGATCGAGCAGGCTGCTCTTTGCAGGCGGTGCAAGTTCCCCCGATCCCGACCGGTCGCGCCGATCGTCAAGAAACCCCTTGCTCGCGATCGCCGTGCTCAGCTTTTCCGAAATGATGCGAAATGCAGTAAGCTTTGGACCACCGACGGCGATCGGCCGCTCGACAACCACATCGTCTGCAGGAAGAGCACCTATAACGGACAGCAAGTCGTCGGGAATCCGGACGTAGCCCTTCTCGATATCCGCCACCGCTGCGGGGGCCGAGCGCGCCGCCAAGAAGCGGAGGCCGAAGACGCTGGCAACGAACAGGCGTAGCGTCGCTGAGCAAGTCCGGCTCGCCGGGAACAGGAACAGCGGCAGCTCAGGTTTGAGCGCCGGAAAGAGACCGAACGGAATACCAAGCGCGTTACGTAACGTCTGGTCCAGGCAGATCTTGCCGACCTCGTCCGTCATGCGCTTATCCACCCGAACCCGGCAGTGGATTGCGAGATAGTCTCGCATTTTCCGGTCGTCATCGATGTGCGCCAAGGCAGGGTGAACGAACACCAGCGCTGCCCACCGGCCCAGACCCAACGACTTTTTCGTCCTGGGCGTCACGATGACATAATAGCCTCGTGCCAATCGGGACCGATCGGCCGTCGCGCTGGCCGTTACCGCATTCTCATGAGGAAAGATCCCAGGATCGGGGGCGGTTGGTTCAACCAAGGCGCTCGAAGCCCTCTAAATCGGGACATGACGCGAAGCTATCGATGATCCGACCGCGCAGTTCGGCCCACAACGCCTTATCGCGCACCTGTTCCGCAAAGCGATCGGGCGTGAGATCGTACCCCAATCGCCCAAGCAAATCCCCGATCAGCGTCCTCTGCGAAACGCCGAGATCCGGGTCCGCCTGAAACTCCGACAAGCGACGGATCTCGCCATCGAGCAATAGCGGCCCGAAGCGGCATAAGAAGGCATAGACCGGCATATCGCAACCGATCGCCGCATTGCTCACGGTTGAACGATGAAGATCGTAATTTCCGGTCCGGGTTTCGGATTCCACCATTGCGTCCAAATTTGCCGCATCGGTGATGATCAGAAACGGAAAAGCGCTCCCCGACCGCGCGGCAAAGGTCGCTGGCACACTTCCATAGTAGGACAAAGTGGCTCCGTAGCAGGGTACATAGCAAGGCGTCGAAACGCGGATGCCCAATGCAACGCTGCTGGAGCTGCTCCTCAGCTTCTCGGCCATCCTGAGGGGGCTGGCATTCGATCCACAGCTAAAGAGACCTATGGGGTTGGGGATATCGAAAGCGCCGTGGTGCGAATCTAGGCCCGAGGCTTCCAGCTTCGCCACGATCGAACGAAAGTCGCCAAGGTTGGCAAGAGGCAACGACGTGACGGGCAGCCGTTCGGCCTGGCCATCACGCAGCGCGAAGCAGGACGGCCAGATCTCGAAAGGGTAATCGAGCGGTGTGCTTGTCAGCGCGTCCTTGGTCGTTGTTGCCGCGACGATTCGTCTCCTTTTCCTTGCTTGAGCATAGTTCATGACTGCCGTGACGGGTGCACAAAATCCTATTGCGGCGCATCAGACATATCCGTTATCGTAGATATATGGATAATGACTCGGCCATCCGTGCATTGGGAGCGCTCGCGCAGAGTACGCGCCTCGACGCCTTCCGCTTGCTTGTCCGGCACGAGCCCGAAGGGCTCGCCGCCGGCGACGTCGCCAAGTCACTCGACGTGCCGCAAAACACCATGTCCGTGCATCTGGCGACGCTCGCGCGTGCGGGCCTCATTCAATCGGAACGCCGCAGCCGGGTCATCAACTATCGGGCGGACCTGGAACGGCTAAAGCTCCTGACTCTCTTTCTGGTGAAGGATTGCTGCGGCGGCAACGCCGAACTGTGCGCCCCACTGATCGCCGAGCTCACTCCCTGCTGAAGGTCACCATGCCCTCTGCGGTCAGTTCCACAGCGCACGGTCCGACGGCCAGCTTTTTTCGTTAAGGATCTTTGATGAAACGCCTTCGCGCGATCAGCGATGTGGAGTCGCTTCCCGCACTCGACAACTCAGTCAGCAAAAATCGGCCCGCTATCGGTCTGGGCGACGACAAACCGCCACCACGTATACTGCTGTTGTACGGCTCGCTGCGCGAGCGCTCCTTCAGCCGGCTTGCGGTCGAGGAGGCAGCACGGTTGCTGATCCGGTTCGGTGCCGAGGTAAGGATATTCGATCCCAGCGACCTGCCATTGCCGGACCAGGTGCAGGGCGATGATCACCCCGCCGTCCACGAACTGCGCGAGCACGCGCTATGGTCAGAAGGAATGGTGTGGTGCAGCCCGGAGCGCCATGGGCAGATCACCGGCATCATGAAAGCGCAGATCGACCATCTTCCGCTCGAGTTCGCCGGCATGCGCCCGACGCAGGGGCGGACACTCGCCGTCATGCAGGTGTCAGGAGGGTCGCAATCCTTCAATGCCGTGAACACGCTGCGCCTCCTCGGCAGATGGATGCGGATGATCACCATCCCGAACCAATCGAGCATCGCCATGGCCTTCAAGGAATTCGATGAGGCGGGGCGGCTGAGGGCCTCGAGCTATTACGATCGCATCGTTGATGTCATGGAGGAACTGGTCCGCTTTACGGTTCTGACTCGCGGTCACGCCGACCAGCTCGTCGACCGGTATTCCGAACGCAAAGCCATGCGACAGAAGCTTGATGCAACCAGCGATCTGACTACGCTGGCCAAGGCTTAACGGGCGGCCCGATCTGCTCGGCGGGCAGTCGGCCTACCGGAAATCGCGGGGCTTCACCTTTATGCCCTCGGTCGGCTTTCCAGCTACGATCCCCGACCCGAGGCGAAGATCGGGAACGAAGATCTCCCGCGGATGCCTACCAAGGGGCGAAGCAGCCAAGTCGCGTGGGTCAGGGCGCATCGGGCTTTTCACGACATCGGCACGGCTGACGCGATAAATTTCGGAAACGTCAGCGCGATGGCCCACGCTGGCGAGAAGGGGGGACAGATCATCGAGGCGTTGGGCAATGAGGTGAATGACTTCGCCCTCACGCTGGACCTGCCCACGCACGCCCATCATCGAGGCACCGAGCACCGTACGACGGTTGTTTTCGAACACATTGGTCCAAACAACCAGATTCGCGACATTGGTTTCGTCCTCAAGCGTGATGAACATGACGCCCTTCGCCGACCCGGGCTTCTGGCGCACCAGCACGATGCCGGCCAGCTCGACCCAGCGTCCGTCCTTGGCGGTCTGAAGTTGCTCGCAGGTGATCATCTTTCGCGCCTTCAGCTCATCGCGAAGGAACGCGAGTGGGTGCGCACGTAGCGAAAGCCCCGACGCGCGATAATCTTCCACGACCTCGGCTCCCTCACCCATCGGAGCCAAGAGCACTTTCGGTTCGATCGCCTCTCGCCGCAGCTTCCCATCGCGCTCGTCGGCGGCCGCGAACAAGGGCAGGGCGGCGTTACCGAGCCCCTTCACGTCCCACAGGCCGGATCGACGGCTGAGCGCTAGCGACCCAAACCCATCGGCCTCGCCGATCCGGTCAAGCGCACCACGACCAACGCCTGCCCGGCGCTGGATTTCTTCCACGCTCATATAGAGCTGTTGCCCACGCGCGGTTACGATGGCCGCCCCATCCACGTTCGCCAGATCGCGGACCATACGGAGCCCCAGACGCACCGCCTTATACCGTCCGAATGAATCCTCGAGCGTGCAATCCCATCGACTGTGGTTGACGTCGATGGGCCGGATCTCAACGCCATGCTGGCGCGCGTCGCGCACGATCTGTGCCGGTGCGTAGAAGCCCATCGGCTGCGCGTTGAGGAGCGCCGCGCAAAAGGCGTCGGGATGATGGCACTTTACCCAGGACGATGCGTAGGCGATCAAAGCGAAGCTGGCGGCATGGCTTTCAGGGAAGCCGTAAGACCCAAAGCCCTCGATCTGCTTGAAGGTCTTTTCCGCAAACTCACGATCATAGTCCCTCGCAACCATGCCATCGATCAGCTTGTCGCGGAAATGCGACACGCCGCCCGTCAGCTTGAACGTGGCCATCGCTCGCCGAAGAAGGTCGGCCTCGCTCGCCGTGAAACCGGCGCATTCGATGGCGACCCGCATGGCCTGTTCCTGGAAGAGCGGCACACCGAGTGTCTTCTCCAAGACACGACGCAGCTCCTCGGTCGGGTAGGTGACTTCCTCCTCACCGTTGCGCCGACGCCGATAGGGATGAACCATATCGCCTTGAATCGGCCCGGGCCGCACGATCGCGACCTGTATGACCAAATCGTAGAATGTCTTCGGCGCCATCAGCGGGATCGACGCCATCTGCGCCCGGGATTCGATCTGGAAGACGCCAAGAGTGTCTGCTTTGCGTATCATTGCATAGGTTGCAGGGTCTTCGGCCGGGATCGTGGCGAGGTCGTGTTTGATCCCTTTGTCGTTCTCCAGAAACTCGAGCGCCCTGCGCATGCAACTCAACATGCCAAGCGCCAGCACATCGACCTTCATGAAACCCAGGAGATCGATGTCATCCTTATCCCACTCGATCACCTGGCGATCTTCCATCGCCGCGGGCTCGATCGGTACCAGCTCGTCAAGCCGGTCGCGTGTCAGGACAAAGCCGCCAGGGTGCTGCGACAGATGGCGGGGCGTGTTGATGAGCTGCCGCGCGAGTTCGAGGGTCAGCATCAGGCGCTTGTCGCTGAGGTCCATATTGAGCTCGACTGCGTGCTTTTCCTCGACGCCTTCGCGGCTCCAGCCCCACACCGCGCCGGCCAGCCCTGCTGTCATGTCCTCTGAAAGCCCCAGTGCCTTGCCTACCTCGCGAACCGCGCCGCGAGCCCGGTAGCGCGTCACCACTGCGGTCAGTGCGCTACGGTCGCGACCATAGGTTTCGTAGATCCACTGAATTACCTCCTCACGCCGCTCATGTTCGAAATCCACATCGATATCCGGCGGCTCCCTGCGTTCCGCGCTTACGAAGCGCTCAAACAGCAGCTCCGAGCGCACAGGATCGATCGAGGTGATGCCGAGGACATAGCAAACGGCGCTGTTGGCGGCCGAACCGCGCCCCTGGCAGAGGATTTCGCGCCGGCGTGCCTCCATGACGATCGAGTGGACGGTCAGGAAGTAAGGCGCATAGTCGAGATCCGCGATCAACTGCAGCTCATGCTCGAGCTGCGACCGCACTTTGGCGTCCAAACCGTCAGGGTAGCGCTCTGGGGCCTTCTCCCACGTCAGCCGCGCAAGCTCCTCTTGTGGCGTCCGCCCCGGCACCTGGATTTCGTCTGGATATTGATATTTGAGCTCCTCCAACGAGAAGGTGCACCGCGCGGCCAGTTCGGTTGTGCGGGCGACTGGGCTCGCATCTTTCAAATAGCGTCTGAACAGGCGCTCCATCTCCGCCGATGTTTTCAAGTGGCGGTCAGCGAAGCGCTCACGCCGATCGCCCAGTTTATCGATCGTGCACTTTTCGCGGATGCAGGTGACAACATCCTGCAATAGCCTGCGGTCGGGTGAATGATAAAGGACGTCGTTTGTGGCAACCGTCGGCACACGGGCCGCATCAGCTATGGCGGCGAGATCGCGAAGGCGGATCGCGTCACGCGGGCACCGGCGGATCGACAGCGCCACATAGCTGCGATCTCCGAAGATCCGGTGCATGCGAGCGAGCGCGGTTTCTGTCGTGGCATCGGCGCGATCGGGTACGAGGAGGCCGATTAGCCCTTCGTTCCACTCTTCGAGGTCCGACCAATCCAGATGACAGGCGCCTTTGCCCGCGCGGCCTTTGCCGACGCTCAGCAACCTGCACATGCGACCATAAGCCGCTTTGTCGGTCGGGTAGACGAGCAGTGCCGTGCCGTCGGTGAGATCCAATCGGCAGCCTACGATCGAGCGCACGCCGGTGGTCTTTTCCGCGTCCCAGGCCCGTACGATGCCCGCAACCGAATGCCGGTCGACGATGCCAAGTGCCGGCAGCCCAAGAAGCGCCGCCGCCGCAAAAAGCTCCTCCGGGCTGGAGGCGCCGCGCAGGAAGCTGAAATGGGTCGTAACCTGCAGCTCGACATAGCCGCCACCGGCGGTCATGCGAACGCTCCGTGAATGAACCACCGCATCGGCCCGGTGACGTGGTTCTCCCCGTCACCCACGCGGAAAAGCCAATAGCGACCGCCGGTTTCGGTCTCGACCTGATAATAGTCGCGGACCGTATAGGGCTGCTCGCCTTCAACCCCGTGATCGCGCCACCACTCACCATATAGGCGCTCGGGCCCATCACCTTGGGTGACGCGGTATCGCTTGCGCCGCCAGATGAACAAGCGCGGCGCCTCGTCGGGAAGCAGGGCGACCACGTCGATCGGTTCCGGGCTATCCAGCATCCGCGCAGGTCGAGGCAGGTCGCCAGCCCAGGCTATGCCGCTGGAACTGCCTAGCGCAGCCAGCCGCGCAACGGAGCGTTCCGGCATTGCGCTTGGCTGGGGCACCGCGCGGTGAAGATGCCGGTGTCCGAAGCGGTTGGCGAGCGCATCGACCAATGCGGCAATGTCCGGACCGTTGCGACCGGGACCGGCCAATCCCTCGCTTTGCGCAGCGCTCATCGCCTCGGCAAGCGGTGTCACCAGCGTCATCGCTTCTATGCCCAGCCCGGGTTCAATCGTCTCGATCTTGGCACATAAAAGCTTGGTCAAATGGGCGTGATCGCGCGACGGAATGGCCGTGCCGACCCGAATGGCTTGCCAGTGCCCATCGACCCTGGCGAAGTGACAATCGAGCCTGCGGGCTCCCTTGCCCAACGCCGTCAACTGCAGCACGATGTCGGCGACAAGATCGCCGATCACGCATGCGAACGCCTCGGACGTGGCGATCGGTTCCAGCATTCCTCGTCTGGCCCGAGGCAGGTGGTCGGGAAAGATCGGGTCGATGGGCTCGGCTATCTGGCCCAGGGCCTGATCGAGCCGGCGATAGAGCTGGCGCCCGAAGCGCTTCGCGAGAGGTGCCCGCGGCGCATCGATGAGCTGTTCGATCCGCTCGAACCCAAGCTTTCGAAGCCCTTCCACGTCGCGCGCATCGAGGCGCAACGCCGCGATCGGTAGCAGCGCCAGCGCCTTGCGATGATCGCCGGGAGCAATGGCTACTGGCCGACCCGCCGGGACCTGGCGCGCCACGGCGTGCGCACATCCCGCAGTGTCGGCGACCGCCAGCTGCAGCGAGAGGCCGAAACCAGCAACCCGCCTATGCAGATCTTTCAAAAGCGCCTGCTCGGAACCGAACAAGGAGGCGCAGCCCGTAATGTCCAGCCAGATGCCATCTGGAACATCGGGCGCGACGACAGGGCTGTACCGCTGTCCGGCCCAAAGCGCGAGACGCCGCAACCCTTCGACGTCAGCCTCCGGGTCCGCGTCGACGACTACCAGCTCCGGCGCAAAACTGCGTGCCTTGGTGACGGTCATGCCCGGTACGATCCCGAGCGTCCGCGCCGGACCATCGACCGACGCCACAACCCGCCTCCCATGATCCGGAATCGCCGTGACCATCGGAGCAGGTGCCGCCTCAGGCTGCGAACTGGCGTTCTTCCTGCGCAGCCGGTCGGTCGACCAGTGCGGCAGGAAGAGCGATACGACCCGTCGCATCGCAGCCCTCCACTATCCAACTATGCGGATTTCCGCCGCGCACGCGTTCGAGCTCAACCCGCCAGCGTGGCCGCCCCAGGCTCGGAATGCCGAGGTCTTCGCTTGGGTGAGCTGTCACCCGCCAGCGGGTCGCCGCCGCGGTTCCCCCTACGGCCTGTTCAACCCTTGACGCGCGTCGGAAGACGAAGGCAGCGACGCCCGAGCCTTCCGCTGCAAGTTGCAGACGTTTGGAGGCCGTGGTCGAATATTTCGCTACCTCGCCCACCACCCCGGCAAGGCCTGGTTGGCGCAAACATTCCTCCATCGCGAGAAGCACGTTGGTGTCGCTGCCAGCCTCGACGTGAATCACGCGGTCCGGATGCAGTCCGGCCAGATGAAGGGCAGGGGCGAAGAGGTCGCGCCAGCGCAGACACCAGAAAACCGGACCCTCTACGCGCGCGAGAATTCCGGCGAGAAACACGGTCGCGCTGGCCTCGTCAGCCAAATCGGTACTGCCTGCGATCTCATGAAGCGCGCCGGTGGCCATCCCGCCGCCTGGCAGGCGACAGTCAATGCTCTCGATCCCGAACGGAATAACGCCATGTCGGCCGTCCGCGCCTTCGATCTGCGCAATGCGCGCACGTAGATCATCAAGGACGGCGGACTGGCGCATAGCATCACAGAGACTCGGGAGGCGGTTGATTCGTTCCCACTTTGTTCTCTTGGCGATAGGCCAGAGTCAAGCGTGCTGAAGACCGCCTTTCGCGCTGTAGCCGCAACGACCGGCCAAAACCCGCGCATTTGGAGCGCAGGAATTTTCGATGACGTCGGTTCGGTAGCGGGCAGAGGACGAATCCGGCATGTTCCGGCGATGAACGATCTCAACGGCAAATCTATCGCGGAAATGCTCGCGCTCCATGCGGCGATCAATGAGGCACTCCGATCGCGCAACGTGCTGCGGTCGGCCAACAATCCGACCGGGGACCTGGCCGAATATCTCTTCTGCGCCGCTTTCGGTTGGGAACAGGAGGCCAATTCCAAGAAGGGGTTCGATGCGGCGGACGCCGATGGCGTCCGCTATCAGATCAAGGGCCGTCGGCTGCACAGCCGCAACAAATCGCGACAGATGTCCGCGATCCGGTCGACGGATGGCTTCGATATATTGGCCGGCGTCCTGTTCAACGATGACTTTTGCGTCATTCGGGCAGCGCTAGTCCCGGCAAGCGTGGTGTTCGAGCGAACGAGCTTTGTCGATTATACGAAAAGCCATAAATTCTACCTGCGCGATGAAGTTTGGGACGCACCTGGAGTCCGTGACGTCACCGAGCGTTTGCGGGCGGTCGAGCAGGCATAACCAGCTCCCTTCACTGCTGGTTATGACCGCCTGACCGGGCTGAGCGGTCGAGAGCTGTCACGCGTGAAAAAAATAGCGCGAGACGCACGAACGGGATTCACATTGCCGCAGGCGCTGCTAAGATTCATCTTATGTTCCACCAAGCTGACCTTTTCGATGCCGTTGAAGTCGGCCAGGGAGCAGCCGCCAAGTCATTGAATCTGCCGGCGCTGATTGAACGTATCGCGGATTTCTCAGCGCGGCCGCGCTACGCATTCATGGTGCTCAACCTCATTGCCAAAGCTGCCGGGGGAAACAGCGGTTCGGCGGGTCCATATGTCGATACCGAGGAGGAGGCCCGTGTACCACTCCGCGACTGGCTGTGCGATTCCTTGGTTCCTATGGCAAAGCGCGATGCCCGTCGCCTCATGATCGTTGAAGAAGTCAAAGCATCGCTCGCTGCTCAGGACGCCTTACCAGAGGACGCCCAGGAAGCCGCAGAGATGATCGATCGGGAAGTGCGTGAACGGGTTCGACGCTCGGGCCGGTGCAACGTCAGTCGCGCCGTTTCCGATCTCGTACGCGCCGGCTTGGTGCGACGACACTACCAAGGCTACCGGGTGGACCATCACAATCGTGGCGCTCAGCGCGAGGCGGTGTACACTATCACTGAGGCCGCGGCGCGTGCTCTCTGGTCGCAAAAAGCCCGATAACCCGCGAGGCCTCGCCACTTTCACCAATCTGCGGCTTTCAGCGATTTGCTGAAATCCACGTTTTAGTGAAATATTCCGAACGATTTAACGTTGGATGCGCGGCATCAGGAAGCGTTTGGTCAAGTCGCTCCCTGGGCTCGTGCTATGGGGTGCGGTGACGCACAGATCTGTAGGGCCACCATGAAGCTCATTCACACCGCCGACTGGCAGCTCGGCAAGCCTTACGGGCGTTTTGAACCGGAGGTACGCGCCGCACTTTCCGAAGCACGCTTCGACGCTATCGATGCCATCGGGAGGGAGGCGGCTCGCCACGGTGCCGATCATGTGATGGTCGCAGGCGATGTCTTCGACACTGAAGGACCGGAAGACCGCACGATCGTTCAAGCCATCTCCCGAATGGAGCGCCATGCGTGTCGATGGTGGCTGCTGCCGGGCAATCACGACTTTGCCCGCAACGGCGGTCTCTGGGATCGTGTTCGCCACCGCGCGGGAAGCTGTATCACCGTATTATCGGAAGCGCAGGCCCACGAAATCGAGCCCGGAATCTGGCTCCTTCCAGCGCCGCTGACGCATCGCCACAACCTCGATGATCCCACCGAGCTTTTCGACACCATGGCAACACCGGGAGGCCGAATCCGCATTGGCCTCGCGCACGGGTCGATCCGCGACTTCGGCACTCAGGGCGAGACGAAGAACCAGATCGCGCCCGACCGGGCTCGTCGCTCCACGCTCGATTATCTCGCGCTTGGAGATTGGCACGGGACGCTCAATATCGATGCGCGCACCTGGTATGCGGGCACCCCCGAAACCGATCGCTTCCAACGCGATGAGCCCGGCCAGATACTATTGGTCGACATCGGCGAAGGTCGCGATCCGGTGGTGACACCGATCCGCACGGGGCGCTTCCAATGGATCAAGCGAAGCTGGACCGTCAACGATCAGGCCGGGTTCAATGCCGAGTGCGACCAGTTGTTGGGATCGATCGATCCGCCTTCGACGCTCCTCGAACTATCGCTGGCCGGAATCACGAGCCTTACGGACCGGGTCGGGATGCTGGGCAGACTGGAAAACGATGTTGGGCACCGTGTCCGTTATCTCGACGTTCGCGCAGCCGATCTTGTCGGCCGCCCCAGCGCAGACGATCTTGCTAGCCTCGCGGTTGAGGGCATGCTCGGCGTCGCCGCGGCGAAACTCTCTGCGGCAATTGAAACGGGCGGCCCCGATGGGTTGATTGCAAAGCGCGCCCTGGAGCGACTCTTCGTCGAGTACAGCCGGGAGGACAGGGCATGAGCCTGTACCTGCGCCGTATCGCCATCGACGGCTTCCGCAAGTTTCGGGAGGCGATGGCGATCGAAGGGCTCACCGACGGTCTCAACATTGTCATCGAACCCAATGAGACCGGCAAGTCGACAGTGCTCGAGGCGCTGCGCGCGGCATTTTTCGTCCGCCACGGTACGAAGAACCAGCTCGCCCAATCGTTCGCGCCTTATGGGGAGGCCGTTGGTCCGGAGATCCAGGTGTCGTTCGATGCAGATGGCGCACCATGGACGGTGACGAAGCGCTTCCTGCGCGGTGCATCGATCGAGGTCACCGGTCCCCAAGGCAAGGCGCAGGGCGAAGAAGCGGAAGCTCGCCTGCACGCCCTTCTAGGATCGGTCCGGGACACCAGTCAAAGGGGTGATGCCGGGAGCTATGGCGCTCTGGGGCTCCTCTGGGTTGCTCAAGCTGAGGCGCTCACGGTCACCGGACCGGGGCAGATCGTGCGCGACACAGTACGGTCAACGTTGGAAGCAGAGGTCGGCTCGATTATGGGTGGCCCCGCCTACGCGCGCGTCCGCACCCGGATCGATGAGCAATATGGACGGTACTGGTCGCCCACCGGACAGAAACGCGGGCGACAAAACGAAGCCCGAGAGCGCGTCGAACAGGCCGAAGCGGCCGCGCGCGACGCCTCCGAGCGTCTCGCTGGGCTTGAGAGGACGTTCTCCGAACTCGAAAGTGCGCGCTCCAGACTGAAGGTCGTTCACCGCGAGATCGCGGATGACACAGACGTGCAAGCGCGGAAGGATCTCACTGCCTCTCTCGAGACGGCGCGCGCAGCTGCGCAAATCCTCGCGACGCGGCGGGCCGAGCATGAGGCCATCAGCGCGAAGACGCGCAACCTTGAAGATCTCGTCGATCGTCATCGGAAGGCGACCGACGAACGCACCAGCGCTGAACTCGCGCTTGAGGCTGCGCGCTCACGCCGCGCCGAAGTCCGCGAGGGCTTGGCCACTGCGCAGCAACGGCTTGCTGATGCGCGCAGCGCCTTGGAAGCCGCGCGCACCGCCCGTCAAGAAGCACGCCGTGCCCTAAGCGCAGGCGAGGAGCTCTTGCGCACGTCGCGCCGTCGAAGCGCGGTGTCCGCGGCACGCGCGAGGCACGCCGAACTGGTCGACCTAGAGCGTCTTCAGGTGGAGGCCGCAGCCCTCACTGCGACGCTGATACCGGCCAAAGCGATGGACGCGATCGAGGCAAACGAGCGGCTCGTAGCTGAGGCGCGCGCGGCGCGCGCCGCAGGTGCCACGCGGGTTGCCCTTGTTGGAGACGCTGCGGGCATATTGATCGATGGTGAGCCGATGGCGATCGGAGAGCGAACTCTGTCGGGCGAAACCCGCGTTCGGTTTGGCAATGCCGAGCTGATCATCACGCCGCCGGCAGGGGCGGCGAGTGCCGAAGGAGCGCTTTCTTCGGCGCTGGAGCGACAGGCGTCTGCGTTCGCGGATCTGGGGCTGACCAGCTTGGCGGAGGCGCGCGCACGGAATGATACTGCGCGAGATGCTGTAGGCGAGTTGCGCACGATCGCGGCGCGCATTGCGGCCGTGACGCCGGCCGACGACGTTATCGGGCTCGCTTCCGGTCCTGATGCGCTCAAGCTCTTCATCGTCGAATTGGTCGACGAGGATGAGGCGGTCGAAGCCGATATCCCGGACGTCGCGCTGCTCACGGCCAAGCTGGAAGCGGCCGACACCGCTCTCGCGAGGGCGGAAGGTGCACAGGAAAGCGCTGTTGAGGCGCTCCGCCGGGCCGAAAAAGAGGACGCGCCGCTGGCCAGCGCGGAAGCGGGCGCGGCCAGCACGCTGGCCAACGCTAACGGTCAGATCGAGACGATCGAAGGCCGCCCGGAATTCCCAACCCTGGCGGCAGACGTCGTTCGGGCCCGCGAGCAAACGGCTGAAGCAGCCGTGAAGCTTGAGGAGGCCACCCGGGACGCGACTGCGCACGATCCTGCGGCGATCACGCGAAGGATCGAGACAATCGATGCGCGGGTAAAGGCGGCGGGGGAGGCTCGTGTCAAACTCGAGATGGACGTCGCGCGGCTGGAGGGGACGGTCGAGAGCGAGGGCGGGAAGGGGCTCGCCGATCGGGAGGCAGGGGCTCGGGAGGAGGCTGAGGCGGCACGTGCGGCACTACAGCGGATCACCGAGGAATCCGACACGCTGAAGTTGTTGCGCGATACGCTCGATGAAGCGCGGGATGAGACCTCGGCAAAGTTTGTAGGGCCCGTCGCCAAGCGCGCGAAACGCCATATCGAGCGGCTCTTGCCCGGCTGCGACCTGAGCTTTTCTGAGGACCTCACGCTGGAAGCCGTCGTGCGCGGCGGAATCAGCGAAGGGTGCGGCGATTTGTCGCGCGGCACACAGGAACAGCTGGCGGTGCTGACGCGGATCGCATTTGCGGACATGCTCCTGGAGCAGGGCCGGCCCGTGTCGCTCATTCTGGATGACCCGCTTGTCTATGCCGATGACGCGCGGCTCGATCTTATGATCGAGATATTGAGCGAGGCGGCCGAAAGGATGCAGGTCGTTCTACTGACCTGCCGTGATCGCGCATTCCGCCACGTGCCGGGAAACCGCTTGTCCATGGCGCGAATTTTGCTCGACGGCGTCTAATCCTCGGCTCAGCCCGCGTGTATCACGCCGCGTGCTAAGAACGGTGTGATTCAGCCGCATCCGAGCCACAGCGCGCTTTGCTTAAAAATTGACTTTCGGCTCGCGCCACGCGTCGCCTCGGCTATAGTGGCGTCGCAACGATCGGGTCTTGTCCCGGGCGCAAGTAAGGGTGACGACAGACACGGATCAACCGCGCCTGCCATCATGTAAAATACCCGGGGGGGAATGATGGCCAGTGAACCGATTGACGATGTCGTGGCTTGGTCAAACACACAGGTGCCGTGGCGGCAGGACTGCCTTCGCCGCCTCGCAATCGCCAATGATCTAAGCGAAAGCGATGAGGCCGAATTGCTTGGCATGATCAAGCACGCGGCAGGATTCACACTTGCCGAAACGCCGCCGACCGCGGATCCGTTCACCAAAGCACATTTCAGCGGCGGCAGTCATATCCCTATCGTCTTGAAGGGCATAGCCAACATTGCCGGTGTCAATCGCCTTGTCGCAAACGCATCACTCGATTTTTGCCCGAAGGCGCTGACCATCGTTTATGGTCGCAATGGTAGCGGCAAGAGCGGCTTCGTTCGGATTCTGCGGACTGCATGCCGAACCCGCATCGAGAGCGCCGCGACGCTTAAGGTGCTCGCGGATGTGTATGGCGATGGCAAGGGCGCATTGTCCGCCGACATCATGATCGACGCCGGCGCCGGCGACGTTCCAATCGCCTGGTCGCCGGGGATGGCCGCGGCGCCTCAGCTCGGTCAGGTCGCGGTCTTCGATACTGCGTCCGCCCAGCTCTACGTCGATGGCGGCAACAAGATACGATACCTGCCGTTCGGTCTAGCACTTCCTCACCGGTTGAACGGGGTTTGCCTGTCCTTCAAGGCCGCCCTTGAGGCGGAACAAAAAACCGCGGTCGGCACCAAGATTTCTTTGGCGACGGTCACGTTCCTGACGATACGCGAAACCGCCGCGCAGAAGTTCAATCGTACGGTTACTAAAGCAACCACCGACGCGGCGATTGCAAAGGCATCCGCCTTCAGCGAAGTCGACGACGCCCGGCTCACCGAGGTGACCGGCATTCTGTCGGCCGGATCGACCGCTGCCGCCGACATGACCAACCTTGTGTCCTGGGTCGACACGCTCGCGATTGAGTGCGCGACGGCTGAGACAGGGCTGAGCGACGAAGCCTTGGCGGCGGCCGCAGCTCTCAAAAGCACCGCCGTATCTGCACGTGAAGCGGCGAAGCTCGCCGCCGGCGCGCTGTTCGACGACGAACCATTGGCGGGCGTGAGCAGCGAGAGCTGGCGCAAACTGTGGCGCGCAGCGCGGGATTATTCCGTCACCGAAGCTTATCCGGAAAGGGCGTTTCCTGTTCTGCCGGCCGATGCGGCTGGCGCGGACTGCGTGCTGTGCCAGCAACCCCTACTGCCCGATGGCGCAGCAAGGATGCAGCGCTTCCAGGCCTATATGGACGACACGCTCGACACGGCAGCGACCACGGCCGAGCAGGCCGTCGTCGACGCCATCTCGGCACTCCCGGCATTCAAGCAGCTTACCGCTGCAGACTTCGCAGAGCGCGTCGAACAAATCCGCTCGCGCGACACCGGACTGGCAGACGCCCTGACGACTTTTCAGGCATCGGTGATCGCTCGTCATGCCGAAGCAAAAGCCCGGCTAGTGGGAGGTGCCGAAAACGACATGCCTGCCATGGCGTCCGCCACCGAGGCGGTGAAGGCGTTGGCTACCAAGCTTGCTGATGAAAAGGCCGAACTGATCAAGGCCAGCGACGCGGAACAGCGGCTCAAGCTCGAGTCCGAAAAGGCCGAACTCGAAGATCGCAAGATTTTGAACGCCAACGCCGCGAAACTGATCACGCGCCGCGACCTGATGGTGACCGACGCTGCCTACACAAAGGCGCTGGCGCTGGTCGCAACGACCGGCATCACCAAGCGGGCAAACGAGTTGCTCGACATCCATCTAACCTCGGCTGTGGTCTCGCAGTTCGATGCCGAGCGCGAGCGCTTCGAGATCAAGCATCTGAAGATCGGCCTGGCGCGGAAAAGCGGGCAAACCAAGGCTGAGTTCGAGGTGAACCCGCAGACAACGCTGACAAAGATCACTTCGCAGATTTTGAGCGAAGGGGAGCAGCGGGCGCTCGCGCTCGCCGGCTTCCTGACCGAGGTCGCTTTGACCGATGGTTCGGGTCCGATCATCGTTGACGATCCGGTCTCTTCCCTCGATCGGGAGCGCAGCGCCAAGGTCGCTGACCGCATCGCGGAGGAAGCAGGCAAACGACAGGTGGTCGTGTTCACGCACGACATGGTGTTTTTCAACGAACTCTGCCGCGCTGCCGATGAAGTCGGAATAGATCCTGTGACCGTTGTCCTGTTCAGCGACCTCGACGCGGCCGGAAAGGTCGATCCGGCCGGAATGGGCTGGAAGGGACTCAACGTCGCCAAGCGCATCAGCAACATCAAAAACCGTTTCGCACCGATGCCCAAACTCCACGCAACGAGCCCGGCCGACTATGAGTACGCGATCAAAGGCCTCTATGGTCGCTTGCGCGACACGTACGAGCGGGTGGTCGAGGAGGTGATCTTTTGCGATATCGTGCGCCGTGGTACGGATGTCGTCCAAACCCAGATGCTGCGCTATGTCACCTTGCCCGATACTCTCGCGGTCCGGTTTCACGAGGGCATGTCCCGCGCCAACACCCACAGCCATGACAACCCGGCATCAGATACCGTGCCGGTACCCAGGCCGGAGGAGTTTCAAGCGCACATCGCCGAGCTTGAGCAACTGATCGCCGATTTCAAGGCCGCAAAAGATTTGGCGGAAGCTGCTCGTCCTCAGATGAAGCCTAAGAAATGAGAGAATCAGGCGACGAGAACGCCCAGTTTGGGCATCCGTCAGAACCGCAGGGAACTCTAGGAGCGTAACGGATGCCTGATGGTCTAGACTTTCGACGGACGTGGCTCTGGAACCAAGCCTTTGTGAATCCGAGAACCGATAGCAGCACGGAGGAGCAGGAATACTTCCGTGGGCAATTCTTGGCGATGCGCAGCAAGGTCGAGCAACTCGTCAATCGAATTGCTGTCGATATGCCCGGAATGACGGTACACGACGTCAGCCATCTTGATGCGCTCTGGGAGACAGCGTCTCTCGTCGCTGACGGCAACGTGACGGTGAACCCGCCAGAGGCGTTCGTTCTCGGCGCGAGTATATTGCTACATGATTCAGCGATGAGCCTTGCTGCCTATCCTGGTGGAGTAGATGATCTTAAGCAGACTATCGCATGGCAAGATTCGGTAGCGCGTCTCTCGCTCGCTGCCGAGGAATCGGGCGGCGAAGCTATCGATCCAGATCATCTCAGTCAGGCGTTAATCGGGCAGATAGTGCCAGACGTTTTAAGGCGCTTGCACGCCGAGCATGCCGAAGTGTTGGCAGGTCAAGCTTGGCTGACGAAGGACGGCCAGCAAATCTACCTTATAGACGATCCAGAACTCCGACATTTTTACGCGCAAACCATCGGCCGTATCGCGCACAGCCATTGGTGGTCGGTGCAGAAGGTCGAGGATGAGCTTTCGCAGGATCTCGGCGCAATGGCACAACGCACGAGCAAGTTGGTGGACAAGGTTAAGCTGGCCTGCCTTTTGAGGATTGCGGACGCCATCCACCTCGATAGCCGCCGTGCCCCCAGATTTGCTCGAGTTCTCACGCGCCCAATGGGCATCTCTGACATTCATTGGGCCTTCCAAGAGCGACTGGCGAAACCGCATGTGGAACTCGATGCCGTCGTCTTTACCGCCGGCAAAGCGTTCTGCCACGAGGATGCTGAAGCTTGGTGGCTCGCGTACGACACACTGAATTCGGTAGACCGTGAGTTGCACGATGTTGACCTTCTCCTTCGCAATCGAGGGCGCGAAGTGCTGAAGGCGCGTCGGGTCAAGGGCGCAGGCTCTCCGGAGATGCTGGCACGCACCGTGGAGACCCAAGGATGGCGCCCCGTAGATGCGAGACTGCAAGTTTCGGACGTTCCCCGGATCGTCGAGAACCTCGGCGGATCCAAACTCTATGGCGACGATCCGACTGTCGCGTTGCGGGAACTGATCCAGAATGGCGCCGATGCGGTCCAGGCTCGTCGTCGGATCGAAGACCGTCCGGTGACGTGGGGGTCAATCACCGTCGCAATTGAGAACCGCGATGGCTCACCCTGGCTGATCGTCGAGGATAATGGCATCGGCATGTCCGAGATGGTCCTCACTGGACCATTGCTTGATTTCGGCACGTCGTTCTGGCGGTCACCGCTGGCGCTCGAGGAATTTCCAGGCCTGATGGCGGCCGGAATGCAAGCGATTGGCCGCTTTGGCATCGGATTTTTCTCGGTCTTCATGCTCGGCTCGGAGGTGAAGGTTTTCTCTCGTCGGGCTGACCGAGGCAAAGAAACAGGGCGCCTTCTCGAGTTCAATGGAGGCACTAGCATGCGCCCCATCCTAGCGCCTGCTAATCCCAAACAGCTCCCTATTGATGGCGGCACACGTGTCGAGGTCAAACTCAAGAAGGACCCAACAAAACGTGGCGGTCTGCTCTATCCCGGCATTTACGGCGGCAAGCTCTCAATCGAACGGTTGGTTGCCGCAGTTGCGCCGGCGTTGAATGTCGAAATCGCCGTTCGGACGACAGACCTTCCAAACCCGATCGCCAGGCCGGGGGATTGGATCCAGATGTCGCAGAATGCGATCGTCGGTCGTCTCAATCCTCAAAAGACGTTGTCAGATGAAAAGGAAAGCGATCGAACGTTCATTCGCCCTCTCACAGACTCAAAAAATCAAATCGTAGGACGCGCCTTTATTTCGCCGGACCGTTACGCTTGGCAAGCGGACGGCGGCTGGGTGACGGTCGCTGGTCTCCGTGCAAACCAGCTTCGAAATGTTCAGGGCATCCTCTTGGGTGAAGCCGATACGGCGTCTCGGGATGTCGCGACGCCTTTGGCCGATACCGTGGCGCTGGCGGCATGGGCGACGGAGCAGGCAACGATTATTGCTGAACAGGTTCTCGATGAAGAGCGACAAGCGAAAACCGCAGAGATCGTCCTTGAATGCGGCGGAGATACTGGTTCTCTGAAGATTATTAAGTGGGGCGCTGACTGGCTCTCGAAGGCGGAATTCATCGAACGGTTGCGATCAACGCGGCGACTATTGATAAGTTTCGACGGAGAATTCAGCTACGATGAGGAGGCCGATGATATTCATCCTAAGGAGTTCAGACAGGACTTTAGACAGGCGGATGACGTGGCTTACACGCTAAAATTCGAGGGCGCCGTTCTCAAGGGCAGCTCCGGTACTTGGCCGAAAACAGGGAGCCGTCCCGAAGACTGGGCAGATTCCAACGTCGCTACCCTAGTCAGATCGTTGATATCGGACGTCTGGGGAGATAATGTTGATTACACGACAGAGCTCGGCGTGATCGGCAAGGTCAACGCTGAAGAAATTCGTCGAGAATTACGGGTGTATTCAGGCGCTGGTGCGGATCAATTTGAAGACATAGATTACTGAGAATAGCGTCAGGGTTAAAGACGATAGGGCGCTTTTCACGAACTCGAAGACGGCGTAACGCATCATGTCCACCGGTCATTGAGAGCGCCCGCTCCGGCGGCCATGCGCCGCACTCTGGGTAAGCGGTTCAAGCACCATCATGCTACTGCGCGAGAGCACGAGGCGCGAGATGCTCGCCGCAAGGCTCACCATATCGATGAGCAGGGCGGTTGCAGCCGCACCGACCGGTACCGGGCCATACTCATTGGGATGCAGGACCACTATGCCCGCGATTGCCGCGATCCCCGTCATGAGCCCCAAACCGCCATAACCCATGCACAATCGCAGGAGCGACCAGCGTGCCACCTCGCGGCGCATCTGCTCGAATGCCTCACGTTCCTGCCGGAGTTGTTCGCGCGCTCTCTCAGTCTCCAGCATCGGTCACCACCGCCATCCGCCGCCTGCCGACGGCGATCTGCGTCAAGGCATCGGCAAGCCCGGGAAGAGTGGCCTCGCACTTCGCCGCGATCTGAAGGAGAGTTCCGTTCACCACCTCCCCGAACGGGAAGATCAGCGCCGGCTCTGCATAGAAGCCGGCCCTCGCGAGCGCTATGCGCCGCTCTGGATCGATCGGTCGCTCTTCCTCGCCCCACTTGCGAACTCTGCGATTAAGGAAGCCCGTTCCCTCGAACGGCTCGGTGAAATGCGATACCGGCAGGTGCCGGGCGTCGCCCACCGTCCCGCCATATTTGAGGGTAAGTGGCGACATATCCGACGGCCCGATGAGCGTGACCCTGATCTCCTCATGCGTCGCTTCCTTCTTGCGGATCGACAAATGATATTCCCACTCGAGGCCGCTGCCGCTGAGCAACAGCCGCTCCGCTTCGTCGGCCAGCTCTCGTCCGAGCCCGAGCTCCAGTCCGAGATCGGCGACGCGCCGAAGCAGCCCGAGCTTCACGATGTCGAGCGCCGAGTACAGCCGACGGCGGCCGCTGCCGGGATTCTGCTCACCCAAGGCGATCACACCCCGATTCATCCAAGTCTGAAGCAGCTCCTTCTTGAGGCGTGTGATCCCAAGGACGTCACCTTGCGTAAAATGCTGCTCTGTCAGGGGACGGGCCATGACGACTAAAGTAGCAGCGATACTTTAAGATAGCAATGCCACTTTATTTGGTCATTGGACCCCGCCCTTGGAAGAACGATAGGCTGATCCCGGGGGTAAGGTTCCTGCTGACTTCCCGATCGCACGTATGTCCGATAAATGGGATTCTCGGACATAAGATTTGGCATTGAGAGGGGCCCCGGTTATCGTCGCCCGACCATCAGCACGAGACCATATGAGCCGCGACCTACTCCCGATCTCGACCGATCTGCCCAGTGACTTGCTCGCCGAGATCGAGGGCGCGCGCCACACCTTGGCAGCGTCCAAGGCAAGATCGACCCAAAAGGCCTACGCCGGCGATTGGGATCGCTTTTGCGACTTCTGCGAAGCACGCAACGTCGAGGCACTGCCCGCGCACCCCGACATGGTCGCGCTGTTCGCCCATGTCGAAGCGGAGGCGGGCATTGCTCCGGTGACGATCGGCCGCCGCATCGCTGCGATCAACCATCATCACCGCGAAGCTGGCCTTGCCTCCCCGAGCGCGCGAGACAGCGCGGGCATCATCGCCCAGATGATGGGCGGCGTTCGCCGGAAATATGCGCGGAAGAAGGAGCAAAAAGCACCGGCGGAAGCAGACGTGCTCAAGGCTATGATCGCAACGATCGAGGGCACGGGGATCAGGGCAACGCGGGATCGGGCGATCCTGGCGTTGGGAATGGCGGGCGCTTTCCGGCGCTCGGAGATAGCCGACATGCAGCTCAACGCACTGCAGTTCGTGCCCTCCGGCCTGCGTATCACGATTCCGCGGTCGAAGCGCGACCAAGAAGCGCTGGGCCAGGTCATCGCCATTCCCGAGGGCAGGTTCATTCGGCCGGTCGCATCGCTGCGCACCTGGTTGGAGGCGGCCGGGTTGAACGCGCCGGATCCTGTCACCGGGGAACCGCGCAAGGGGCCGGTATTCCGGCGCCTGACGCGCTCGGACGGGGTTACTGCCAATCCGATCACCGACAAGACGGTCGCGCGCCTGGTCAAGGCGTCGGCAGCCGCGGCGGGGCTCGATCCGTCGACATATTCCGGCCACTCGCTTCGGGCTGGTTTTTTGACGGAGGCAGCCGCGAAGCGGGCGAACCTGTTCAAGATGAAGGATCACTCGCGGCACAAGTCCCTCGACACGGTCGCGGACTATGTTCGCGATGCGTCGATTTTCGATGATCACGCCGGCGAGCAGTTCCTCTAGACCTCCTCGCTCAGCGCGTTGAGCCTTGCTTCCAAGCTGGCGACGTTTTCGATCACCGCCGCGAAGGGCGGGGCTGAGCCGAAGATCATGCCCTGCATGGCACTGTAGTCGCGAGCGAGTGCATCATACATGTCGCCTTCGGGCGTAAGTGCGAAGGTCGGTGGATGCGCGCTCGCCAAGTCGAACGCTGGCCGATTGAAAAAGACATGAGCATGCGCGACGCAGTCGGCGCCTAGCGCCATATCCTCAGTGGCACGTGAGCCGACGTCGGATCCAAGCAACTGATCCATATCGTAATAATGGCGCGAGACGCGGTGACCGTCCTGACGCAGCGAGCCCTTGCTGTCGAACCAGCGGCGGAGGCCGTGCAGGATCACGACCTTGTCCCAGAACGTTCGTTCGGCGTCGACGATGGTGACATTCGGCACGATCAGATCGAACTGAGGCACATCCTCGCTGAGATAAGGCTGCACGGTACGCTGGGAATTGGGGTCGAGCGCCGACTTGGCGCCCGACTCGATCCGCACCAGCTTGTCGACATATCCGTCCGCTGGCGTCGCCGACGGATATTGGACGAGCAAGGTCTGCAGGTCCTTGTCGCGTCGGATGACGAGTCGCTCCGCCGCGATCCCTGCCCGTTCCGCCGCCGCGGCCGCCAATCTGGCCAGATTGTCGAACAGCGGCCCGCCGATATAGGCTTCGCAGGCTTGGCGGATGGCATCGAGCGCCTTTTCCCGCTTCTTCCCGCTCAGCTTCTGCAAGTCGTCAACGCTGTGTGCCTCTCCAAGATCATCGCGGAAGACGGTGACGTCGATGTCTTCGGAAAAACGCTGGATCAGCCCGAAGCCCTTGGAAAGTGACGTGCCGCCCTTGAAGAGCAGGCGCGGCCCATCCGGGAGGCCGTTGAATAGGGCGTCAAGTGTCCAGCAGACCCAGAAGTCCTTCTCGACGTTCTGTGCTGTTGTGCCGATCCGCTGGGCGGTGGTGTTGAACAGACCTGCGCGGGTCTCGTCGTCAGCTCTTAGGATCTCGTCATAAGCCGGGTTCATGCGTTGCTAGCCTCGGGCATCAACAGGGGCCGGAGCAGGTCCTGCATCCAGGAGGGCAGCGTCGACAGGCCGTCGATCAGGTCGCGCCGGATCGCTTGGGCCTGAGGCCCATGGTTGACCAGATCATCGAGCTTGTCGACGAGATCGTCACGGGTGTCTGCGGTGTCGGTATCCCGCAGCCAGTGCAATGCCTGAATCAACCGCATCGCCGGGCGCCCCGCCCAATATAATTTGCTCGCCGCCGTCGGCTTAAACGTGATCTCGAGCTTTCCCAGCCGGATCGATTTCAGACGCGCGTCGGCATGCACGACGATCTTGGCGGGTACGGCATTCGTCAGACCGAGATCGTTGGCGGCAGTGAGACCGTCGACCAGCACCCTGATCTGATCGCGGCGTGCGATTGCGTCGATAACGCCTCGGGGATCGGGCGCGTTAAGCTGCCCTGTCAGTTGATTGACGGTCGGCTGATCGTACAGGCCGCGATCGATGCGTCGCAGCTGGTCTGAGCCGACGAGGCGCTGGAGCGTCTTGTCGACAGCGTCGCGGTTGCCCAAGTCGAGGAAGTCGCTTGGCGTCCAGACCGACCGAGCGCCCCCATCCTTGATGCGCGTCAGAATCGCTGACTTTAGATCAGAGGCGTAGGTCATGTCCGAAGCGTGTACTCATATTTCGGACAATGACAAGGCGTTATGTCCGAAGCGTGTAGGCACATTTCGGACAAGCTGACAGGGAGCCGGCTGTAAAACGCGCCTTTCAAGAGCTTCAGCTCACTTGAGCCCAGCGCCAAAATCGGATAACCAAAAGCAGCTCGGAGATCAGCATGAGCAAGCTTGATCACACCATGTACGCTTTCACGCAGGACAATCCTGGCGGACCGGTTCTTCAGTATGTCGACGATGAACCGGCTCCAATCGAACTTTCGACCGACGCCGCTGGACGTCCCACACGCGCTGGCTTGATAGGCTACGCGATCGCCTATGCGATAGCGTTCGGGGCGGTCGCCTATTTCCTGCTTACCTGATCAGGTTATTCCCGCAACTTCGGATCCAGGAAGAAGCCCTTGTTATGGGACTCGCCGACCTCTTGCTGGACGTCGACCGAGCCCTGAATGCGGCTTGCTCTTCCGGCTTCAGCGACCGCCTTATCCTCGCTGATCGCCACTCTTCCGCCGGCAATGATTGCTGCAGCCGCCCCTGGGTCGCCCCTTCCTCGGTTACCATGAACGGCATCGACGCCGCGAGGCCGATATGCCGCTCGCACATCACTTTCTCCTCCAACGCTGGTGCGACTGAGATCGACTAGCTCGGGCTCCCGAAGGTCCGCGCTGATCTCCCGGCGGATGTCGTCGCGCTTCGCCTGCGCCCACTGCGAAATCATCGCTGCGCGCACCTCCCGCTGATGATCTGACAGCACAGTCGACCAGAGCTCTGGCACATCCATGTTCGGATGCAGAGCTTGCTGCGCCCGATACCATTGCGAGAGATCCTGGCTCATGTTTTCGCTGAGCTGCATACCGTGCGTCTCCGCATAGCTGGCATCCCTGGACAGCGATTGCGACAACTCCTCCATCTTACGTGCCGCCTCAGAGTAGGACTTCGCGCGGGCCAGAGAGTCCTCGATGCCTTGAGAGGATGACGAGGACGTCGAAGCCCGGCTGAATTCGCCAGAGCGCGCGTATGTGCCATCCGATGTCGAAGCGGACGAGGACACGCCGTGCTCGTCCCGGATGCTGCTCGACTGCGTGTTGGAGCTATCGCTCGAACGACTGTCCGAGGTTCCGTGCCGGAGTGAGTCCTGCTGCTGCCCACTTTTCTGCACGCTCCCACTGACTCCGGGGAGCCGGCCGAGTAGCCTTGCGACAGTACCGGGAGCGCCGGCTCGACCGCCACCCCCGGATCCGCCCCCACCAAGGCCGGCCGAAACTCCGCCAGTCACGGTGTCTAGGGTTTGCGCCGACCGATCGTGCCCGTTTGTTACGCTCAAGCTCTGCCCGGTCGACGAGCGATCATCAATGCCTTGGCTGCTCGATGATGACCGCCGATCGCTCTGTTCAATCGATGTGTTGGCGGCCGTACCGCTGCTGGAATCGAAGCCGGAGGTGTGCTCGCTCGATGTTCCAAAGGCGCTACGGTTCGTGTGCGTGCTGGTGAGAATCTCCTGCGCTGTATTTTCAAACGACTGTGCTTGGCGATGTGCCTCGCTCGCCATCTCGCGCCATTCCGAAACGGTGCCCGTGTTCATCGTCGGCGTGAAACCGAGACGCGAGATAGCGCCGCCCATGTCGATCACATCCTGGCCATTCCCGAAGCCAGAGACGAGGGCGCCATTATCCTGTCGCCAGCCAATGCTCGGAGCGCCATCCATATAGCTTGCGGCATTCGTCCATTGGTTACTCTGCCGCATGTTGGAAGTCGCATTGGCCCAGCTCACGTTGCCGTAAGAGTAATTGCCAGTGGTCTGCTCCAGCGCGGCGGCCTCGGCCGCGTTCTGTGCCGGCGCCAGCATAGAGGTCGCCTGGCCGGCGATCGACATCGCGCCGCGAGCCAGACCGGCCGCCAGAAACGGAATGCTCATCAGCATAAAACCCGCAATCGTCGCTGTCTCGCCATTCACCGCCGCGATCCCCGCGTAGGTGCCAAGCGTCACACCGCCACCGGCCACGCCGGTCGCCGCAGCTTCGGCGCGCGTCATGCAGATCATGTGAAGAATGACATACAGCGGTCCCCACGCGGCGAGATAGAAGAACCCCATCGCATAGCCCTTGAGCGTGCCGAGACCGGTCTGTGGCATCAGGAACAAGGGGAAGATCACCGGGAACATCGCGAAGAAGACGACGGTCAGCACGATATTGAGGATCGGCACCCACGCCATCGCCTGCTGCGCGATCGAATCGTAGGTGTTTCGCGCCTGTATGTCCGCCCTAGTCTGGGCAAAGGTGTCGATCGTCGCTGCGCCCGTGCCGCCCGCCATGCTGTTGCGAGCCTGCATAAAGGCATTGATTGCCGTGTTCTGGCGTACCGATTCCGCATAGTCGCTAGACGAACCTGTGAACGCCTGATTTGCGATCGGCAGGTCATGCTTGAGTTTGTCGGCTGCGAGGGTGTTGCTCAGCTTGGGGTAGAGTTCCTTCCCCCAGAGCGGCGTGTTTGCTTCGATCATTGGCCCCCATCTGGCGCTCAGCAGGTCGTAGGCTTGCCTGCAGGTCACGATAGCGCTCGAAACCGTGCCATCGCCCTGCCGCTCCAGCCATTCCTGCGAGCGCGCTTCGGACCCAGGACCGATGTCCGCCCATAGGTCCTTCGATTGCGCGAGGATCGTCAGCGATTTCCGATAGAGCATCACGTCGCCGAACAGGCACTTCTTGAAATGCTCTTCGAGGTTTGTCGAAAACTCAGCGTCCCGGATAACGAAATTGCGCGTGGCGTCGTACAGCCGTGCACCATAGACCATGCCGTTGGTGCTGTAGTTAAGCTCGCCCGGCATGACGAAAACGGTCTCGGCCGTGCGCGTGAGCCAGTCGCCGACCTGGGTCGTGAAGCTAGCCAATATTCCGAGTCCAAGGGGCACGTTCGCGACAGTCGCCGGCGCCAGCGACGGGTTGATCCGGTCGGTCACCTTCACGTCGATCGTGGGGACCATCAGACACAGATAGATCAGTGTCGATTGGAGGAACCAATTCATCCACGCGCGGAAATTGAGCGTGAAAGCGACGACGAGCAGAGAGTAGATCAAGCCCATCACCATCACGACCCGCAGCAAGGATCGATAGCCACCGCCCCCCGACCAGGCAGCGACGGCGTTGAAGGTATTGACGAGATACTCGCCACCCCCGACCGTAAAGACCTCCACCATCGCCCAGGCTCCCTGCCCTACATCAGCCCCTGTGCATTCAGCCCACGCGAGAAATTGAGCGCCGACGACATTCCCGGCGTCATCGAATTCTGCAGCGTTGACTCGAGCATGATGCTGCGGTTGATGATCTGCATCGTCACCTGCAGCTTGTTGTTGAGCTTGACGTCGCGCTGGGCAAATTTTTGACGGGTCGCAGCGATCTGCTGTTTCCACTGGGTCGCCGTTGCCTGGTCGAACGTCTGATAGTGCGTCTGGGCCTGCTCGACGCGATCGAGCATATTGTCCAGCATAGCCGCGAGCAGGTCGACCGCTACGATTTCGGACAGGGTCTCGATCTCACCATCGGTCAGCGCGTAGTGGGCGTAAGCCTGTACCGCGAGGATCTTGTAAATTGGGACGGTCGCGATGTTGAGGAGCTGCTTCTCGGCCGCGTCGAGCGCTGTGTCCGTTCGGATCTTGCTGCTCATTGACTTTATCATGCCGGCGATCCGCGGACGAAGAGCCGACGAAGCAGGCACCGTAAGCGTCTGCTCGCCGACGTCGTAGCAATCCGTGTCATTGCACTTGAGCATCTTCACCGCCGGCGCATCGGCGGTGCCGTCGAGCAATGCGGTCACCACGGCTTCTTCCGCGGGGCCGAACATCACGACCTTTCCGCCCACCGCGGGGTCGGTGGAGGGTTGTGTGACGACCGTCCCGACGAGAGTCATGATATATTCGGAGAACGATTGGTCGAAGGCGCCAAACTTCGCTGACTTCTTGAGCGCCTCCCAAGTGTAATTGTGCGGTTCGCCGACCAGCTGATCCTTCATATTGGCATCGGTATTGCCGGCGATCGTGGCGTCCCGCTTGTTGCCGTTGTTGCATCCTTGCCGGGACGCTGCCCAATCGGAGAACACGCCCTGACTGTTGCCAACGGCTTCGCAGATCGTGGACCGCGTGGAGTCCATCTGTGGCCAGATTCCGCCGACGAGGGCCTGCGCGGTTTCGCAGCTCGAGATATTCATCTGATTGAGTAGCTGCGCTTTCTGGCTGAACTCATCCATCACCTTCCCGATCTCCGGTGACACGGAATCGATCGCCAGTTTGAAGGCGAAGCCCAGCGCATTGTTGGCGGTCGCCTTGAGCATCGCGACGATTTCGGAGGCGTTGATGAAGGAGAAGCTGCCGCTAAACAGATCGATGCCGCCGCATCCCGCGCGAGCGCTTGGTAGCTGCAGATTGAATGGCGACACGCTTTTCTGCGGGAAGCGCGTCCAGACGTTGCCAAGCGAGTAATAGCCGGCAGACTGTCCCTGAAAGGCCGTCGGGCCGGTGACGTTCGCAGCACCACCCGCGTCGTTGAAGAAGCCGTTCATCTCCGAAGCGACGTCTGCGCGAGCAACACCGATGAAGGCGAAATGCGACGCCGCGACCATGGCAAGACACCCTGCAACCTTCGCGCGAAACGGGCGGCGGCGCGCCCGAGCTGTTTGCTGCTCCATCAATAGTCGCTCCCCACCTTGGTGTTGGTCAGCATGAAAATGCGATCCATGATCTCATCGGCGCTGAGCACGCCGTATCCGACCGGGATCGTCCGCTTTGTCTGGGTGTCGAACAGGACCAGCGCCGGCGTCTCGTTTCCAGGCACGCCCATGCGAGCGCGCTGACCGGAATCGACAACGTAGTTGGGGAATTCCCTGTTGGGTCCTCCGTCCATCGAGACAGCCATCACGCTCATGCGATGACTGTCGGTGACCGAGCGCAGGATCGGCGCGAACACCTCACAGGCGCCGCAGCTTTGCGCGTAGAAATAGAACAGGCCGTAGCGCTGGCCGAGGTTCGTCAGGACCGCGTCCCGATCTGCCTTCCGATTGTCGAGCCAGAGTCGCTTGCCGACCGTCGAGACCGGTCTCTGCAGCGTGTAATCGAGATCGGGATTCTGCCAGAGCGCGCGCTGCCAGGTGTCCGAAAAGGTGGACGCGCGATCGAGCTGCTCCCGCTGGAAACGAACATAGGCGATGACATTCGCTTCGGTCGGCTCAAGGATCGCGCGTGCCTTCAGCTCGTCGAGCTGCTTGCTGATCGACGCGATCCTGTCGGCCGCGCTTTGCTCCGGGGCGACGCTCGGCGTTGCCTCCGGTGCCTTCGGCTTTGCACAGTAGAACCACTGGCCGAGCTTGCGCTCGCCGCAATAGAAGTCATCGGGCGCGTCCTTGTCGACGACATCTCGGCTGGGTTCGGGGTCCTGAGCCCTGAGCGGCGCAGCCGCGCCGATCGAGGACGCGACCGCCACAAGCAAGGAGAGCTTAGCGAACCTCAACATCGCTGGGCTTCCTTTCATCGGGTGAAGCAGGTTGCGCTGAGGTGGGACGATAATGGAGGCGTGTCGCTGGGCCGTCCCATGCGGCGAGATGGATGCAGCAGTCGACGTCGCCAGCAGCGGCGGTTTGGCAGCCGTGCCGCGTCGGCGCCGCAGGCGGTGATGCCGCCAGCAACAGGATCAGCGCCGGCAGTTCAACGATGGAGATCGCCACGTTCCAACTCCTCTCTTGTTAATCTGAGGACGGCCATCATCAGGGCCACGTCGATAAGGCGCGTCCCTTGGTCGAGTAGGCGGACGATTCCGTTCACGTGAGGACAGGCCGCCCGACGGCCGGCTTCAGCCGGCATCAGCTTGTCACCTTCCGCGACGAGCCAACCTTTGGCGCCCATTTTCAGAAGAGCTCGGCTAAGATCCCTTCGTGGGATTGGACATTCGAACCACGTGGCTATGGTCTCGAGAACGTCGTCGAAGCTTCTTGGCCGCTTGGCTCGATAGGCCGCGAGGAACACCGCAAGCTCGAGCACCGTCATATCCCATTCGAGGGTGACGGAGGCCGCCGGAGTGGGCGGATCATTTGCCGTGGAGATCATAATAAGCCTGAATCTTGTCCTGGATATCGGACATGGTTTGGACCTCGTCAGGCAGCTTCGCGGCGTCCATGAAGTCCGAATAGACCTCGGTGAAATCCATCACTGACAGGTCGAGTCTGGCGAACTCGTCTACCGTGAAACCCTGACACTTCTCTTTCTTTGCGCTACCCCAGGGTTTGCCGAGCTGGGGGCGCCCTTGCTCCTGCAGGATTCGGGAGAGCTTGCTCTCAAAGCAGCAATAGGCGGTTCGCCTGGTTGAGCAGATCCCGAGGAAGCTGGAGGAGCAATAGGTTCCCAGGTTGTGGCAAAGGCCCATCCGGTCCTTGATGTCGAGCTTCATCTCGTCCTGGCTGCAGGCGAAGAGGACGAGGAACGGCGTGGCGAATGCGGCGATCGCCGCCGGGCCTCCCGCGAGGGCTGCTGCGCCCGCAGCGACGGGAACCGCTCCTGAAACCTTGCCGGCGCAGCAGTTGACCAGGCCGAACACCGGCTTGTGGCAGGTCTCGCGCGTCCCCGTGAAAACCTTGAAATCTGCCTCGTTGAATTCCTTGCCGGCCTGATCGAGCGCGTGAAGCCCGACCAGCGCATCCCTGAACTCGGTCGAAGCCTCGCGAACGATCGGCTCGCAGTCACCGTTGATGCAGTAGACGTCGTTCCCGCAGATATACTGGGGCGTCGCGGCCGAGCTGCCGGACGGCGTGGGACACTGATAGACCTTCTGGCTAACCTTGCAGGGACCGTCTTGCGGGTCGTCCAGGCATTCATCGCGAAGGAAGGTGCAGCTTCGGTTGCCCTCTAGATCGCCACAGTCGTTGGCGTTGCTCAGGTGATGGCAGCTATATGTGCGTTCCCAGTTCCAGCAGGCGCGCGTCACGGCAACGCCGTTTACGGTCCGGGTGGTCGGATCAGGATCGACGCATGTCTCGGTGGCGAGTTCGCAGGTCTGCCCGGCAGTCGCTGCGCTGCACATCGTTTCGTCGCGATGCTCGTTGATCACCTGGCCGACATTCTCGACGGTGTAGGGCCGGCTCACCGCCGGGCTATCACACTCGTAGGTGATCAGATCGCCGTCCTCGACATCCGGCTCGGTGCAGAACCGCGGATTGCCCTGCCGGCAGATGTCGTACCTGACCGTCTCGCGGGACCGCTCGCGACAAACCCCATTTGCGACGGGCGCGGTAAATGAAGGTGAGCAACGACGTGTTCGGTTGTCGCTGCCTTGCGCCGCGGAGGTAGACCAGTTCTCGCAGGTGTAGATGTACTTGTCGGTTCCCGGTGTTGCATCAACGACGAGCGGTGTCCGACAGACCGGGGCACTGGTATCCACCTTGGTGCCGAAATTGCAGGTCGCTTCGTAATAGCCGCTCGTTCCCGACCCCGGCGGTAGCGGTGTGCAACTTCCGCTGGTACTTCCGTACGCTTCGCCGGCGAGATAGCTTGAGGGATCGCCTTCGACCGTCGTGCCTCGGTTCGTTGTCGCGAGAATTTCGGCATTGCTGAACGTCGAGCGCGTGTGCGTGGGATCCGTCGTGATGGTGTATTGCTCGTTGGTGCTCTTGAGCGCTTGCGCGTCGTTCACGAGCTTGTCCGGATCATCATAATAGGTGGACTGAGGCTGGGTCGTCCCTGTGTAGCCCGGGACCGCCGCCGCCTGAGCGTCGCTCGATGGCACAAGCGAGGAGTCGTTGCGCTTCTCCTGCGCCATCGCCTTGCCCTCGGCGCGGGCTTGGTCGATCGTCATCTCCTGCGCGAGGACTGGCTGGATCGCCAGCAGCAAGGCGCACAGCCCGCCCATGAGGCGACGGGCCATCATTGCCGGTCGCGCTTCATATTGGAGAGAGCCACGGCCGCTACGCGCGCACCGGGGCCGTTGCCGTCAGCAAAGGTCGAGAGCGCATATTCGACCGTTACGTTGCCGATCATGCGGTCATAGGGCGGCACCTTGGTTTGGCAGGAGAAGCCGGCGCAAAGATCGAAGTCGGACGAGACGGTGATGTAGGTTGGTACGGCCTTGACATCGAACGCGCGGAAGAGCCGAGGATCGATGCCTATGCTGGCGAACTGGCCCTTATCCACGACCCTGCCGAGCCGCGCCACGAACTCCTTCGCGTCGTTGTTCGGAAAACCTCTGAACACGACCACGCCGCCCGCGCTCGAGGTATCGCGGACGAGTTGCTTGAGCGTCGCATCCGGCATGGAGAGGCTGGCGAAGACGATGAACTGCGGCGCCTCCCCGCCCCTTGCGCTGGCGTTCTGGGACGCGCCCTTCACGATTTCGTCGAAATCGACAGGGCCGGCCGGATCCTTGGGTAGGGCGCTTGAGGCGACTTTCCGCATATTTTCGTTGCCGCCGTCGCGAACCTGAGCGGCTTCCTCACGGAACTGCGTGCCCCGGTCCTTCACTTGGTCGACGAACGCCTGGGCTTCCGCGGCAAGGTCGGCGGAGCGCTTCTTCACGGCCTGAACATCCACGCCGTCCACGGTCTGAGCCAGCAGCGCCGAGACGCTTGCGGTTCCAAGCACTGCGAGGATCCCGATGGTGAGAGAGCGCATCGCCGGACCCTCTAGAGAACGCAGCAATTGCGTTTGCGCCAGACGAGATAGCCCATGTCCTCGCCACCGGCGGGATAGGCGCGACCAGCGTCGGGCGGCATGGTGGAGGCCCCGATCGCCGAGCAGGCAAAACGCCCACTCACGGTCGGGATCGGATTGACCATCTGAAAGCGATATTGCTGCTTCCGCATGATCGGCATGAGATATTTCTTGCAGAGCCCGGCCGAGCCCATCGTCCCCCAGGCCAGCGCTTCGCGATGCATCTTGAAGGCAAAGCGAGAGAGCGCGAGCCGTGAGGACTGAACGTGCCCGATCGATGACGGTATGTTGCCGTTGAGAGGGTACATCGAGCCCTGGCAGCCAGCGCACCAGAAGAGGGGATCGAGCGGCAGATGAACGGTTCCCGCGATGCAGTCGCCCGCGCAGGCCGCCTGCGCGATCGGATTAGCGAAGACGATCGCCTCTGGGTTGATGAGCGCGGCGAGCGAGTCATCCTGCCAGAGCGGATCGACCTCGGTCATGTAGGCGATGTCGAACGAAGCCTGCTCGAAGCAGGCAAAGTCGGTCAGGATCTCCATCCAGTAGAGCAGCGGATAGACATACCAATGGACGTGCCATTTCGCCGTGCTTTGCGAGCGCCCCCCGACCATCGACGGTCCAGTTAAATAGCCCTGACCGATATCGAACCCCGGCGCGATCCGGATGCCACCGAGATTGGGGAAGCACCACGGCTTCATCGTCACATCGGCCAGGCGCGCCGGCTCCCAAAAGCCCACCGATATGCCGATGCGCGGGAGCGGATCGGAGCAAGCGCAGATTGGCGAAGCTGGATTGCTGGGGTCGGGTCGGCCGCTCGGCCAGATCTTCAGCCCGCCAACCGAAAGCGGAAAGAGGCATGACCAGCAAACATCGGTGATCGGATTGACGAACTTGCCATTGCAGGTGGGTCCAGCCGCCGCGGCCGGTGGGGCGAGCGCGAGCATTGCGAGAAGGAATCCGAGCGCCGCAAGCGCCCGTCGCAGCGACCGGATCACTCCAGCTCTCCCATCGTGTTGAGGAAAGCTCGATCTGCGCGTTGTTTTTGAATCAGGTAGATGCAGGTGTAAGCGGCGGTGGCGAGAAGCAGGACCGCCGCACCGATTGGGGCCGGTCGGCCGACCGCATGTCGGAGCGGAGAAAAGAAGCCGACGACCAATGCGCAGGTGACGCACAGGCCTTGCCAGATGAACCGCATGCGCCGCAGTGCCGGTGTTTCCGGCGCCGCCATCGGCGTGCGCAGAAGATCGAGCCAGAGTGGCATCAGCCCGCCCTTCCCTTCTTCACCACCTGTTCTGAGACGCGCATCATGCGCCCGTTCTGCTGGACGACAGCCGGAGTATGCTCGATCCCGAAGCGCGAGGTGAGCTTGCCCTCCTGATCGAAATAGAAGCGACGCTTCCGGTTCGTCATCTCCTCGATCGGAGAGCCGCTCACGAATATGATCTTCGCATTGAGGTCGGTGAACCTGCCGGTTGCCCAGGCGATCTGGTCGACATCGTCCCCGTCGACGAACACCAGCGCCTGCCGGATCGCGACGAAATCGAGCGGATTAATCCGCTGTCCCGCGCGGCCAATGAGGTTGCCCTTCTGATCTCGAATATCGTGCTCGAGCTGGACGGTCGGATCATACGTCCATTCTCTCGGCTCGGTTGCAGGCGATATGCCCGCGACTGGGGTCGGCCGACGCACTTTTGCCTCGACGCGCTTGGCGAACATTTCGTTCGTCCGCGCGAGCTCACCGCTCGCTTCCGCGCGCTTCAATCGTGCCTCGATGGTCGATAGGAGATCGGGCTCGATGACGGGAAACGCCTGGCCTGTCTGACCATAATCCCGCGCTTCGATGCGCGCCGGCGTCGCCATGAAGATCGCGAGCCCCATGAGTCCTGCGCTTCCGCCCACCAGGAGCAACCGCTTCACAGCACCGGCTCCCCGACGCCGATGATCTGCCGCCTGCACACGAAGCCGATCTCGGCATAGCGACTGTCGAAGCCGTCACGATGTGGGGACCCTGCATAGTAACAGCCCCGAGGAATGACGCCTTCGGCTCCGGGCGTGAGCGGCTCGCCGAACCGAGTGAGCGGCTTCATCTGCCCTACGATCGTGCCGTTGATCGTCACGGCCTGCGCTCGGTGCGCGACGACGTCACCCGGCATACCGTAGACGATCTTGCCGAACATCTGCGGCTTCGTTCCGAAATGACGACGCAGCAAAGGGCTTTCCGGTGGGTCGAAGAACAGATAGTCGCCGCGCCGCGGTACCTGGTGTCGCCGGATCAGGAACGCCCAATTTGGGAGGGACTGGCTCACGTTGATGAGGAACAGGTGGCTATCGCGCCACGCGCTGATCGCGTTCATCCCGAGCGTTCCGAGGACGGCTAGGCCGAGCATCGCCCAGAGCCGCTTGCGTGGCCGCCAGCGCTCAACGGGCCGATCACTGGCCACCGTTGCCATCGGGACCTCCGAAGGTTGAGACCGACGGTCCGTGAATCTGCTCAGGCGCGCCTTGCGGCATCGGCTGTGGAAACGGGCCGGTCGCCGGCGGGACCTGGGATGAAAGGGCTTGTGCGCCCGCCATCGGGTCGATTTGACCAGGCGCTGCCAGCTGCGCCTGACGCGACGCGGCCAACGCGGATTGAGCCGCCGCGAGCTCCTGCATCCGCTGCAGCTGCTCGGCCGAGGCGCGCCTTGGCTCTGGCACGCCGGAGGCAAAAACCGCCTTCTTTAGGCTCTCGGTGATGTCGGGCACGTTCTTGGTGAGGACCGCCTCACCGACCAGCACGACCTGGCCGTCGGCGCTTCGGCGTTGCAGCTCTTTGTCGAGCGAGGCCATAAACGCGCGCATTTCGGCCTGAACGCGGTCGGGCGGCGACCCAGAGTAACGCTGGGCTTCGACATAGTCGCCTACGAGCGCCGATAGCCGGGCGGCGACGATATGATCCTGCTTCGGCGCGGTGAGCGCGCGCGTTACCCACATGCCCCAGATGGCGAGCGCAAGCGCGACCAATCCGAGCACCATCTGTTGGCGGGTGAATCCGCCAAAACCGATCCTGCGCGCTGGGCGCGCCGGTCGTGACGCGGAATGTGATGCGGGAGGGAAGTCGAGTTCGGGTTGCTCAGCCATGATCGCGAGCCCTTTCCTGCAGGCGGTCAGGCAGGATTCGATCCCGGCGGAAGGTGATGACTACCGCCGAGAGGATCATGTGCGCGATCGCGAAAATGTTGAGGAAGGCGCCAGTGCGGGCCGGGTCGGCCGTGACATAGCGCGCGGTAAAATTGTTGAGCTGGTGGATGAAGCCATCGAACGAGAAACCGCCGATGGCGAGAAAGAAGAGAAAGAACAGGCCCCAGGTCATCAACAAAGTGCTGCCGAGGAAGCCAAGCCCGTGCAGCGTGAAGTAAAGGACCGATCGCCACTCGGGCGCTGTCAGCCAGGCCCTGCGCTCGCTGGTTGTCGTGGTATCGTCTGCGTTCGTCGCCATGACGCTACTCCGCGGCTATCGCGATCTCGTCCGGCTCGACGAGATTGCTCACCCATTTTTCGGGGTTTTCAGGGAAGGCGATCCGCTCGATCGCCTCGTCCATGCTCATGCCGTCGGCAATGAGGGCGTCGATCGCCGCAAACGTCCTCGGGCTCGAAGAGAAGAGCGTGGCCGAATAGGGATCGAGCACCAGGCGGCCGACCGCGAGCGTGTCGGGTCCCTTGATCATGATGTCCGAATATTCGAAGCCGTTACGCTTCAGCGATCGGAGTAGGGCGTCCGTATAATCGTCCATCTCGAAGCGATCGTGCTTCTTGAAGTCCGCGATCGTCTCCGGCTTCTGCTGCAGAATGACGAACCAGTCGGAATTTTCGAGCGCCGCAATCGAGCCGGCCGACTTATAATAGTCGTTGAGCGATTGGGTCGCAGTGACGAGGGACGCGCCATATTTGCGGCAGGTGCGAGCATAGGTTTCGATGAAGTCGGCCATCGCGCCGCCCCGGAGCATCTGCCAGGCCTCGTCGAGGAGCAGCGCTTTCGGGATCGAACGATCGAGTTTTCGCATCATCTGTTGCGACATGAACATGATCGCGGTGAGCACGACGCTGCGCAGCTCCTCGCGCGCCGAGAGGTCGGACAGCTCGAAAACGGTAAGCTGCGCCTGCAGCTCGAAGGATACCTCGCCCTGAAAGAACCGCCCGTACGTTCCGCCCGACGAGAAGGGCCGCATGGCAATTCCGAGATTGGACGCAAGCGGATTGCCGGTCCCCTCCAGCGCTTCGATCACAAGGTCGATCGACCCCTTGCTGCCATGCGCTTCCCAGACCTGGTTGACCGCTCCGTCGATGAGGCCTCGCTCAGTGTCGTCGAGCACGTTGATGTGCCGCGACATCTGATTGATGATCGCCTTCAGCATCGCCATGCAGTCGAGGAGGTAATCCTCATCCTCGGCCGCCTGGGCCTGGTCGATCATTGAAAAGGGGTTGAGGCAGAAGCCCGAGCTCATCGTGAACTCGACAAAGGCGCCACCTTGCAGCTTGGCCGAATGCTCGAACGAACGCCCGTCGTCGATCACCACCACCTTTGCACCTGCGCCGCAAAGCGAGCCGCACAGCTCCTGGAGCGCAACCGATTTGCCCGACCCCGATTTGCCAAAGACCGCAACGTTGTGATTGCCGGCGGTGTTCTCGAACGGACTCCAGAAGAAGGGCTGTCCCCGCCTGCCGATGAGCAACAGGTGCGGCACCTGGCCCCCGAGATACTCGCCCTGGACCGGCGCCAGGTTGGCGGCCGTCGTGGTGAGCAGCGTCCGCATCCGCTTCATGCGTTCGAGGTCTTTGGAGAGCCCGTTCGCCATCGTCATCGGCATGGCGCACAGGAGCCCCATCACCTGCAGGTAGCGATCGTCGAGAAGATCCCAGCCCGCGGCACGATAGACCGACTTGAGCACGCGCTCGTTACTGTCACCCTTTCCTTTCGGCGAGAAGGACGTGACGCTGTAGAAGACGCGGACCAGCTTGCGGCCCTGGCGGATCTCGTCGTTGACGTAGCGCCACTCCTGCGACTGGTCGCGCAGCTGCGGGAGGAACTTGGACGATTTTGAATCGGCGAGGCTCGTGGTCCGCATGAACTTGAAGCTGGCCTTGTTCGTCGAGGCCTGGGCATCGGGGAAATCGATGCAGAGGTTGGTTGCGACCGGGCACGGCATCCGCAGCTTGTCGGTGAACATGTCGCCGATAAGACGGGCGACGTCCCAAGGGGCCCACCGGTTCGGCAGGTTGCGCACCGAGAACGACCGTAGGTCGAACACGTCGGGATAGATTTCGCCGATCTCCGGGGCGCCTTTCAGCGTCTTGCCCGTCGGTCTGAAGCGTTCGGTCCGCAGCAGCATGCGGTCAGGCTCGACCTGCAGCTCGATATCGCGGCGGATCGCCTGGTCAGCGATCGGGTCGAGCGGATTATAGCTGACCGCATCCTCGCCGGCCGCGGTGGTCGGCGATGTGATGTCGTCGATCCAGCCGATGAGGGCTACCGGATCCATCTTGCGCGCAGTGACATTGACCGACTGCAGAGAGGAGATCAGTCCCTCCATCACCGAGACGATCTGCTCGATCGACACGCTCGACGATTCAGGCGTCGAATAGGAGATCGCGACGCGGTGATTGCGCAGACAGAAGGGCGCGTCGGCAGAGAGCGAGTCCCAGACACCGTCGGTCAGGAAGTCGACGCGGTGTTTGGCCATCCGTTCGTAGACGCCGCGCGCGGAGTAGCGCGGGAGATACCATTTCGAGAGGCGCTCGCCGATGCGCGGCGACATCCATTGGTGGAACTGAAGGCAGCCGGGGGTCGCAATACCTTCCGACAGGAATTGCGCCAGGATCTCGCCGGTGCGCTCATCGGCGCCGACGAGCGGCGCGGCCTCGATTACGAACCCGCGCGACGCGCTGTTGTAGAATATGCCCGTCTTGGGATCATAGCTCCGGTAGGGCAGCCAATGCGCCAGCATCGGGACGGCAAGGTCGGGTCGCTGGGCGTCGGGGCGCTTGCTGTCACCGAACATGCCAGAGAGGAGATCCTCGAAGAAGCCCCTCGCCATCTCAATTCTCCTGGGGCACGGCCGCTGGGAAGCCAGCAGCACGAACGACCGGCCTTGAATCGGGTTTGGCCGGCGGCAGCACACCGGCACCGGCGGCGGTGCGCGCCGTGTCTTCCACCTCGACTGCGCGGGCCTGATATTGTGGACTGGCCTTGACGCGGGCCGTCGCCTCAGCCCCCACTGACGTTTTGGGCAAGCCGGTCACGCCGACAGCACCCACCGTTTTAGGGCTCGTGGTCGTCGGGATGGTCCTGGGAGCTGCCGGGGTCACCCCGCCCGGCGACGCCGACGGAGGCGTGCTCGGCGGGGTCGAGGATGTCGGCGTCGATGGCACGATGGCCCGGGCGTTGCGGCCCGCCTTGGGGGCGAGGCGAGCCGCAACATCGCTCTTGATCGCAGCGACCGGATCAGCGCCGCGCGCTCGCGCAGCGGCGACCACCGCAGGATCAGGAAGATTGGGGTCGATTGCCGATACATCGACAGTCTCTGGATCGGCCCGCTCGACGGCTTCGGCGAGCGATCCCGGCACCGCGGCTAGAAGCGCTGAATTACGATCGGGGATCGCCGTAGCGGAGGCGATCGTCTGTTGCTGCCATTCTCCGCTCTGGACGACGGCGTGCACCGCGCTCATCTCGTGGAGTCGACCACGCTCGTCGATGTAGGGCTGGAAGACGATGCGCAGGACGCGCTCTTGGGTTCGACGCGCATCGCCAGGCTGGACAGGCAAAATCTGCCGTGTGGCCGCTCTGGTCGATCTTGGCGCCTTCGAGCGCGGGTCCGGAACGGGCCCCGCCGGTGTCACCTCCACGCCGCTCCCCTCCCCCGCAATCATCGCCAATGCGCGATCGTCGATTGAGGAGGACGGCGCGCAAACGCCGTCAGGCGCGGCGCAGGAAAAGCTTCCGCGCACGTTGCTGCCGAAGGTCGCGCATCCCGCGAGCAACGTCAGCGAGGCTAGAGCCATTCCTCCCATCGGGAGCCGCGGGCGCAGCGCAAGTCTGAGATGGCCACTCACGACTTGGCGCCCCGGAGCCAGGCCTCGAGGAATTCCTTCGGCCGGTAGCCTTCGAGGATTGCGCCGTCGCTGCGGACGATGACGGGTGTCGCGTTCAGTCCATGCTTTTGAGCGAACTTCTCATTGGCATCGAGGCCCCTGGTGTCGCAGGAGGCCGGCGCTTTGAACGGTTCGCCGGCATAGGCGGCGTGAAGCGCCTGTTCCTGGTTCTTGGAGCAATAGACACGGTCTGCGATGTCACGGCTACCGAGGACCGAGATCGGCCGCTCGATCACCTTCACGTCCATATCGCGAAGGACATTGGTCAATGCGCGGCAATAGCCGCAGCGGAAGTCCGTGAAGATGGTGACGCTCTGTTTGGCCGCCCTGTTCCCCCAGACGATTGCTCCGTCATTCGACAATCCGGTCAGGTTGAGCAAGGTTGGCCGGGCCGCCACGGTCGCTCGCCGGCCGCTAGCCGGCGCGGTCGCAACCTCTGCCGCACCTTCTTCGTTTCCCTCGGCGGCCGCCCCGTTCGCTTTGGCGGCGCCGCCGACCAGCATATCGGGGTTGATCTCGAGGAGGCGGGCGGCCGTCAGGTCCTGACGGGTCTCCATGTCGTAGACCCGTCCGATAATGAGATAGCGGGCGCCATGGTTGACGTAGAAGAGGTTCGCGCCGGCGGTCACCTCGCAGAGCCCTTCGATCTTCCCGCAATTGACCTTGGAGACATCCGTCTTGGGAAGGCGGGCCTTGAGGAGACCGATCACCTTGGCATCGTCCGGGCCGGCGACGTCGGCAGCCAGCGCGATGCCAGCCACACCGATCGCGCCGATCGCCGCCAGGACGGTGGCGCGCCGCGTCAACGGGCGCAGTTTACGCAGTCGATCAATTGCGGACATACACACCCTCCAGAAAGACGATTTCGACATCGATGCCGGTCGGCATCTCGATCACGGGCTGATATTGTTCGGCGCGCTCGATCAGATATTTCGAGACGTCCTTTCCGGACTCGGCGGCTCCGCCGCCGAGCGCGCGCAGGCCAACACTGCCAAAATTGGGGGTGCGGTTGATGCCGCCTTCGCCGTCGTTCGCAATGGTCGCGAGCGGCTGGTTGAACGCAGTGTTCAGGGCGTTACCACCACCACTGACGAGGCCAGCCAGGAACGCTTGCATCGCGAGCGAGCCCTCACGGCTGACGACACGACCGCGCACCCCTGTTTTTCCGCCGAAAGCGATGAAGCCCTTCACCTCGGAGACGGCGTAACGACCGCCGGGCTGGGGGCAGGTCATCTTCTGGAGTTTGACGTAGACCTTCTCACTGGAGAGATCGCCGCGCGCAGCGCCGTTGATCAGGCAACCTTCGATCTTGGTCGTGAGCAACTTGCCATTCTGATAGACCGAACGTGCCGGTCCCGTGACGCGCAACACGACGGGCAGCGGATCGGTCTGGCTGTTGACGCCCGCGCTCGCGTCGACGCCCACGATGACTTTCGCACTCGCGAAGCTGTTGGGCGGCAGATAATTGATGCTGTCGCTGTAGGTCGTCGTACCCTTCGCGACGCGGGTGGCAGTCCCGCCATCCGAGGTCTGGAAGCTCACCATTTTCACTTCCGCGCCGCTGCTGGCAGGCATCGGACGCCCGGGAGAGCCAGCGTCGGGACGCTGGTAATTCTGCACCCCATTTGGCCCGTACATGGCGGACGGACCAGGCGGCGGCGGCGGCGTTGACTTCGCCGCGATCTGGCGCCTGAGCTGGTCGTTCTCAGCCTCGTAGGCGGAAAGCACGCGCTGGCCATCGGCGCGCATCGCCTGATTTTGCCCTTTGAGCAGCTCAAGTTGCTGGGCGAGTTGATCGACCCTCTGCTGTTGCCCGTTCACCGATTTGAGCTGGTTCTCGACCGACTGCATCTGGTTTTCGGAGAGCGCCATCCATTCCTGTTGGTTGAGGTTCTTGTTGACCATGTCCTTGGTCGAGACCTCGACTTTGGCCGCATCTCCGTCGGTGGAGGTAGCCTTGCCGCCATCGTCGCCGAAGATCCAAAACGAGGACGCAATCAGCCCCGCACCCGCCACACCCGCCAGAAGAAGCCGCTGCTTTTTGCGGACGTTCTCATTGGTTGTAAGGTCGTTTGCCAGCGGCGAGACGCCTTCCTCTTCGGGTGCGCCGTCGAGAGGGGCGCGCTTGCGCCGGAGGATGTCGGCAAAAGCCATGTTATTGCCTCCCGTTCTGCGAGACGAGGTAGGCCGTCGTGACCTTGCCCGGATCCAGCTTCGGCTCGGCGATCGACACGGCGAGCGCGCTCGCCGGGGCAACCGTCGCTTCGGTCAGCGTGACCGATGCCGGCCCCTTGTTTTCGATCCGAAGGACACGGCCGGTCAGATCGGCGCCGCGATATTCCGCGATCATCTGGACCTTGAGCGTGCCGACATAGACCGGCCGGAGCGCCCGCTGGCGCATCTCATAGCCATCGACGACGCTGTTCGAATACATCGCCTGGACAAGCTCGACGGCTGACTCCTGCGGATCGGCCGCGGCCACCTGCGGGACCGGGTCGCCCGCTTTCTCCTTGGCAATCGCGGGGTTCGAGATGAACACCTGGACCGCCTGCTCGCCAGCGACCCGACACACAAATTTGTAGACATAGCCGCGCTTGCTCGTGGCGAAGAACGACAGCGCCTGGCGGCCGAACCCTTCCGGCACCGAAAGATAGATGTCGCCGCGGACCGGTTCGTTCACGACTGAAAAGTCGTCCGACGGGTTGCCGGTCGAAATCTTGGACACCGAGGCAAACTCGTCCTCGACGAGGCTGATCCTGGTCAGATCCTTTGCCGAAGCGGCGCAATCAACCTGGCTTCCATCGGACGCCATCACCGTCTGGTCGGCCCAGGCCGGCGCGGCGATCAGGAAAAAGCTCACGACCATGAGCGCGGCGCCGATGAAGCGGCTCAGATAGCAATAATAGCGAGAGAGGAAGACCGCGCCCGTCGCGGCGCTACCGATGACGTAGACCGACATCACAGATCCTTTTCCTTGCCGGTCGTCACCATTCCAAAGCCGATGAGCTTCAGAGAGAGGCCGGAGTATTGCCAATCGAAGCGGAAAGTCCGGCGCTCGTTCGAAACAACCTTGTTCCCGACGATCGTGTGCAAATCCCCGGTCACAGTGGACCAAAGGTTTTTCGGGTCGATTTCCATCGTCTGGATCGTAAAGAACTGCGCGATCGAAGATCCGCGCTGCTCGTTGACGATCTTCATGAGATCCCCGCGGATCTTCCCCTGCGCACTCGGAGCGGTGATCTCGAGGACCGACTTCATCCAATATTCGAGATTGGACGGGCTCCGATCGAGCGTCAGCACCGCCGTGTCGCGCGTGATCAGCTCGAGATACTCGCGCGAAACACCTGAGCTGCTGACTGCCAGGGGCCGCGTCAGCACAGGTTGCAGGACGACTTCCCGGTCTCGCGTCGCGGTGACCAGCATCAAGATGCCGCAGACGACGCCAAGGACCCCCGCAAGGGCGACCAGGAGATTGCGTTGCCGCAGAACGCGCTGGCTTTGCGCATGGGTGTAGGCGATCTCCATTTCAGCCGGCCATCAGTCGGAGATAGGAGGGTGGCGTGGCCTTCATGCCGGTGAACCCGGCCGGAAGATGCCAATAGGCCAGATGGAGGAGCCAAGACGTCGCCCGCCCTGCCTTAGCCTTCTTCAGTCCCCACCAGCCCGCACCCGAAAGCACGACGCCAATGAGAATGTGCTGAGACAGGATTCCCCAGACGAACGGGATAACCATCGCCAGGAACTCATCCAGCGTCCACAGCCCGATTAGCTCGGGATCATCCAGATGAGACGGTACGACGTACTTGTCCGCAGCCATTGCACCACCCTCCCCAAAGGCCGGCCGGATCTGCTATCCCGACCGACCGTCGGCCGTTTCAGATCGTCGCCGTGACGGTGGAGGTGACGATCGGGATGCCGGTACCCGCACCGACGCCGACCCCGACGGGGATCGCGATCTGGCCCATTGAGAAGCGGCCCGAGGCCAGCGCGACGATGCCGCCGGCGAGCGAGAGGACGGTGATGATCTTGCCGCCCGACCCTTCGAGGAAGTCGGTGAACTTGGTCAGGGCGGTGTCGAATGTGGTGTCGGCGCCAGCGAACGCCGGACCTGCAAACAGAAGGAGAGCGAACGCCAGCGCAACGAGAGCGAAGACCGCCAGCTCCGCACGACTGCTGTACTTGAGGACAGACTGCATGAGAGTTTCCCTTCAATCGGAACGCGACTGATCCGCGCCCGACTGAAGGTTGGAGGCCGCCAAACTCGGTTCGCAACGAACCGATCCAAGTGCCGCGCAGGTTTTTGCGAATCCATTTGCGCGATCCGCGTTCCCGGGACAGCGCGTCCCGACCTTCGGGACGGCACGTCCGCAAGTCCGGGACGCAGCGTCCTCGCGTGCGGGACCGCGTGTCCCGGTCGCGGGACGCTGCATTTTTCGGTAAATTCACCCTAACGTGACAGCCCGAGTCGATGATTTGATTCGCGACGTGCGTGCTTTGGGGATACGATTGCCGTTCGGAGACCGGTGGCTCACGTCGGCGCGGGATGACGGAAAGGGATATGAACATGACTGCGGAGACCCGCAATTACGTTCTGGATATATCCACGGACCTCTTTCAACTGTCGACCGAAAGTCTGCGCCTCCACTCCAACGAAACGCTCCAGTACGAGACGCTTGAAAGCCTCATCGAGCGTCGGGCGGCCTCCGACTGCTTCAAAAACGAGCACCGAACCGACACTTTGCGCAGGCACCTCGGCGCTATCCCGACTGAAGGGAAGGTCCGCATCCAGTTCAACATTTTGACGACCAGCGCTGAAAGCCTGGACGAGGCGTGCGAGTATCTGACACTGCAACTGGGTTCGGCAGTAACTGTCGGCGACGTGCTCTCAGTGATGCTCTTTGACTATGTCGCAGAGAAAAAGGCTACCCAAGTTCTCAACCAAATCGGACTGGGCGAAAGGACCCAATCTGGAGGTAATTTCGCCCCAAGCGAAACAGGCTCAGAGAACGTTATCCCTTTCCGCTGATTAACCTTCCACCGTCGCATCCGCCCAACTTCACATAGTCTTGCGATTAACTCGCAACTGTGATTTCGTCACAAATCCAGGAGGCTGAAGCGGGGCACAGCGATGCAATCCCTTCCCATTCCCAGGGGACCGGGAGATCCCGAGAATCACGCTGATGGCGAGCCGCACGACTACATCCCGCTCATTCAGCGGACGATGGCAGAGAAGGGGCTGCACATTCGCGAGCTCGCGGCGAAGACGGGCATCAGCAAAAGCCGGCTTGGCCTTTTGCTTCACCGCAATCCGGCCAAGCGCCCAAGTATCTCCCTCGTCGAGTTCAGGAGGATCTTAACCGCGCTCGATATGAGCCTCATGCAGGCCATCATCAGTGTCGAGACAGCGATCGATGAAGCTGCTGTCCACGACGAACGCTTCGCGACTTTGCTGTCGATGCTGTCCGAGCTCTTCAGTGGCCTTCCGGCGATGCTGGTCCAGGCTTTAGATGAAATCGACGGCATCGACGGCACGGAGATACGGCAGGAATGGGCCGTTCCGCTCAAGGAGGCCATGGTTGAGAAACTGGTCAAGGAAGTCATGAATATCATGGCACGCCGAGCGGTAATTTCCGAGACAAGCCGCCTCGGGCTTTGAGCACCTAGTAGGTCGAGACGCTGACCGATCGAAGAGGCGGCGCCGGCTCTGCAATGGCTTGGATGTCGTTCAGCGAACGCTTCGGCCTCATCGACACCGAAGCGAGCCGCTGCCAGTTCAGCAAAATGTTATCCACATAAGCGCGGGTCTCAGCGATCCGCGGCAGCACACCGTTTCGCACACGCCCGGGTCCAGCATTATAGGCCGCGAGCGCCAAATGAACCTGGCCGAAGTGGTCGAGTTGCTGCCGAAGATAAGCTGCGCCCCCCCGCAGATTCTGCTCGGTGTCATAGCGGTTCACGCCGAGACCAGCGGCCGTCTCCGGCATGAGTTGAGTCAATCCGAACGCGTTCTTCGGCGAGTAGAGTGTTGGCTGATACCCGCTTTCGCGAATGATCATCGCATCGAAGAGCCCGGTCGGAATGCCGTACTGGCAGGCGATGTCGCTCATGAGCGTGTAGAATCCAGACCGCCGACTTTCGGCGGCAGGACTGAGAAATCCTGCGGGACGATAGGCCGTCGTCGCGCAGCGCGGGATATAGGTCCTCATAGCGCCCGTGAACGCCAGACCGTCGCGCATCCATCCCGGGACTAAAATTGGTGCGGTTGGCTGCACGTCCCCAGCCGATGGCGTCGCGCCAATCAGGGCCACCCCGACTTGGGCGAAGGGGTCTTTGTCAGCCGCCGCCCGTGCCTCGCCGGGTCGGAGCGACTGGAAGCTGTTTCGCATTTCGAACTCGACCCATCGCCGGCTCAGATCGTGGACGCGAAAGGCGTCCATACTGCTTACGGCGTTCGCCGGCCCTACGACGACTTCCGTGTCGGCCGCCCCGTGGGATGGTGCTGATTGGAGCACCGTTGGTGATCCGGCAGATGCCGCACCCAGCTGTATGAGCTGCACCGTTCTGGCGGGGTTCGCTCCAGGCACCTGCGCCTGCGATCCGGACGCCAATGCCGCCCAAAGTATCAAACTCCGCACAAACACCGACCGCATCCCGACCTCCAAACCGGCTCGAAGGGAAGTTGAGATCAGGCAAATGTCGATTGTCAACGTGCCGCGACTGGACGAGCCTTCTTGAAAATTCGCTTTCAGGTGCCTGTATGTGGCTGATCGATCGTTACAGCATCGGGCTCGGAAGCCCACGGATCACCCTCCCCGCGCCAGTTCGCGAAGCGCTCGTGCGATGGTACGCCGGGGGGGATGCCAGGGCCGATGAAGAGGCGGCCATCGTGCTGGTACAGCAAGCGCGTATCGGCGAAAAATGGATAGCCTGCGACTGTCTCGGCAGCGCGTGCGCGCCACCGATATTACTCCCGGTCTTCCTGTCGGATGCGGAGACCTACTACCTGCGTCGGCTCACGGGAGCAGGGCGCGCCGAGCATCAGCCCGATTGTCCGTTCTTTCGTGATCAAGCGACAAATCGAATTAGCCAGGTACGCAACCCGGAAACCCCGGCCGACCCACCTTCAGGCTACTTTGAAGCCCTGCGACCGGCGCCGGAAAAGCTGGCACAACGGCCGGAAGAAGACAGTAGCGACGATCGCACCAGGAGCGCGTCCCTTCCGAAATTGGCACGCCTGCTCTGGCGGCTGCTAAACGTGTCAGGGCTCAATGTCGTACCGCCGATCTCTGCGGAGCCGCCCGAACGTTCCATCACCCAGGAGTTCAGGAAAGTCAGCGCCGCGGCTGCACGGATCGAGATCGCTCCCGGCATCGAGCTCGGCCGGGCCTTGTGGACGCACCCCGCCGCGCTGGAGAGCAAGCGCGCCTACGCCACCCTGCGCAGCCTCTCCCCCACATGGCCTCGCGGTCATGCTCCGCAGGGGTTCCTCACCATCTACGCCCCCGAATTCAGAGGCGGGACCATCTATCCTGCGGACTCGGCCCCGATCGTGATCGCCAACAGAGTTCAGTCACCGTCGGTGCGAGATAACCCTGTCAAAGGTCCGTTCCTCGTTATCGTGCTGATCGGTCAATATCCCGAAGCACGCGGCCTTGCTCCGTTGCGCGCATACGCGCAGCCGGTGTTCTCAGGGAACCGGTTCGTACCTATCGAAAGCGAGTTCGAGCGAAGCGCCCTGCGCGCGCTCCTGCGCACCAGGAAAGCATTCGCGCGTGATGAGATCGAGATTGCGATCGAGAAGCCTGTTTTCGACATGCTGACACCGCTTGGTTCCTGCCGTCCGGATTTTTTGCTGGAGGCTCGCTCGCGGCGGACTGGCGAAATACGGCAACTTGTCATCGAGGCAATGGGCTCGCTAAGCGATGAGCACCGTGCGGCCAAGATCGCCAGACACCCGAAACTCGCGGCGATCGCGCCGGTTGTGTGCATTTCGCCCGAAGACGTAGACGAAGCGCGCATCGGCGATATCCTCGCGCGCCACCTGTCCGAGTGACGGGCGAGCGATCTGTGCGGTCAGGTCCACGAAAGCGTTGCGGCGAACGATCCGACGATAAGGAGCGTCACCGGCGTCGAGAGCAGATATCGCCGTTGCCACCGCCACCATGTCCTAGGGACGAGGCGGAGGGCATCCGCGGGCGTCTTCACCGATGTCCACGCCCGGGTCCGGTGGAACTCGCCAATTGTCACGATGATAGACAAGATCAGCGCGATACCGCAGCAAAGCCCCGTTGCGGCGTAAAGCGCGATCCAGTTCGCCAGTTCTGATTGCGTCATCCCAGTCATGTCCGTCCTCTCGGAGCAAGGTTCTGCCTGCTGCTTGAGACTTGCCAGCGTCGAGTTTCTTTTGGATGAACAAAACTCGGCGCGAAATGATCCTCGAACCAATTACGCTACTTGAGCAAAACCTTCACTAGGTCCTCGTACCGGGAAGGATGCACGCGGTCTCTCGACGGGAATTGTGCCAGATCAAGGGACTCGTCGGCAAAGGAGATAGCGATCGAGTTGACGATCGCCGCGTTAGAGCGCGCATAGGGAAGCAGCCAGATGACCCTGCGCGCTGCCAGCCCGACCCTGATCCGGACGAGAGCTCGCCGCAACGGCGGCGTCGGCGCGTCGTTTGAACCGACAGCGACGATGATCGTGGAATACCGTTTTGGCGCTCGTGGCCACGTCAGGATCTGAGCGGCACTAGCACCTTCAACGGCGAGGACGTCGCAGCGGACGATATGGGTCGCGTTGATAGCCCTGCCCGCGCCGAGCGCGGTGCTGTCTCCCAGGATCAAGCATTCGAACATCAACTGTGACTGCTGCTGCACCGACGGCTCAATGGACCGACGGCGGCCCGAAGACCGCCGGGCTCAAGGTAGCCGGTCTGAATCATAAAGCGACTCTATTTCGCTCAAGCTCGCCTCGCCAATGATGAACGTGCCGCTGGCAGCCGAGAAGTACTGGCGCGCCAGATCGTCTGTTGAAGCCTCCGCCTGTGGAAACGCTACACCAAATCGCTTGAGCCACCGCGCATCAATGAAACTTCTAAGCGCCGCTAAAGCACTCTCGCGCGATTCATGGATGGTGATCGACTCAGTGTCGGGCTCGACGATTACCAAAACTATCACTTGCATTGATCGGCTCACTTTTGGCTGAACGACGACCGCAAATGGCTCGGTGAACCGCTCCGATCTTCATGTGTCTGCTGCCCCGACACCAAACCGGCCATTTGGGGGCGCCCGCGCGCTCGTCACAGCGCATGGGCCGAAGTTCAGGCCGTGGCATTCGCGCCTAGCCGGTCGAGCACCGGCAACGGAGTGGAGGGATTGGGCCGGCGGGAAGTTTCATCGCCTATCTCCGGATCGAGTAAGCCGCCGTCGGCTAGCAACTATGCCATCCGTAAAGGTTGGTGTATCCACGCAATACGAAGAACATATATCCGGAAATCAAATGAGTGATCGATGGCAGGAAATGGCCGTGTTCGTCCGTGTGGCGGAAACCGGCAGTCTCTCGCGTGCGGCGAGGGAGATGGAGCTCTCGCAACCGTCGATCTCGCGGATCGTCGGGACGCTCGAGGCGCGGCTGGGTACGACGCTTCTACTGCGCACCACACGCAGCATCTCGCTGACGGATGCCGGGGCCCTTTACCTTGACCGCGCAAAATATCTACTCGCAGAGATGGAGGAGGCTGAGCAGGCGACCAGAGGAGTTGACTCGCTGCACGGAGTGATCCGCCTCGCGATGCCCGTACTCTATGGCGCCCGTGCGGTCATTCCAACTCTGGCGCCATTCCTGGCCCAGCATCCCGATCTCCGGGTCGAAATGATCATGAGCGACGCGCGACAAAACCTCATCACGGATGGCGTCGATATCGCCGTCCGCCTTGGCGTCGGGCAACTCGATGACTCGTCCTTCGGATCCCGCAAGCTTGCTTTGGTGGAGCGATTGGTGGTCGCTGCGCCGAGTTACCTTTCCAAGCACGGCGTACCGGCCAATCCGGGCGAACTCGCCCATCACGATTGCATCGTGCAGCATGGTGAGTTTGGCCGCGAGAGCTGGCGCTTCACGCACAATCAGACCGTCACCTCCGTTAGCGTCCCGGCGAGGCTTTGGATCAATTCTGCACCAGGTGTTCTGGCCGCTTCAGTAGCGGGCTTAGGTATCGCGCTCGCCACTCGCTTGATGGCGGGAGAGGAACTGCGTTCTGGCCAGCTTACGCAGATACTAGCGCCCTATCGCCTCGACCCCGCCGAAGTCTATGCCGTCTTCCCAGCAGGTCCACGGCCCTCAGCTAAGGTCAGGGCGATCGTCGATCACCTCGCAACCTCGCTCGGGGTCCAGCTCTAAGCGAACCGTTTCTGGGCACTCCTCCGACGTTGCCGCGCTAGATATTGCGTTGGCGGTAGAGCCCCGGCACGCGAACGGGCTTCCACCTGCTGCAGATGGGCGAGGGACCGGTCAACGGTTTGGTATAACGAGAAATTGATTACGACGGTCGCGCCGCAGCCCTCTTGCTGAGGGGCGCCGCGAGAACTGCAGCCCCCACGATGAGAACGGCGTCGACAATCCAACCGGCGCTGTCTTCCATCTGCCTTGACCAAACGACGCCGTGCGTGACCGCCAGCGCCACCAACAGGACCGCCGTCAGGAGGCGCAGGGTGAGCGCGAGGGCTCGATCATTGCGGTAGAGGCACGCCAAGGCGAACGCGCTCGCAGCCCCCGCAGCCCAGCCCATTGCAGCTGCGGTCTCGCTCCGCCACAGCACGGGCACGGCGGCCGCCAGCGCCAGCGCCACGGGTTGCCCCCAGATCGTCGCGGTCCAGATGCGCTCCCACATCGGCGCGGGTCGCCCTTTATCGCGACGTCGGGCCAGCCAGATCGTGACGCCGCTCGATGTCATCACGCACAAGGCCAGGCCAAGCAGCCCGTAGGCTGCTTTGACGACGATCCCGCCAAACCATCCGAAGTGGAGCGGTTGGAGTGCGAACAGGATCTGCCTGCTGATTGTCTCCCCGGTGGCCTTCGGCGAGTCCACCATCCGCCCGGACGTATCGAAGACGTAGCGTTCGTATGTCGACAGCTGGCCAGGCCGGTGAACCGTGACATTGACCTTCTGGCCACTGGTGCCCGCACGTTCGATGCTGACTGACCGGATCGAGGCCTCGGGGGCCTTGGCGCGAACGACTTCTATCATCGCCGACATCGACGGCACGGCGGCGGCGGTCTGCTGCGGCCGCTCCCCCTCGAACCCCATGTCGCTGAAGGCATGTCGCAGGTCGCCTTTGTAAGCGGTCGCGGCAAGACTGGCGAAGATGACGAAGAACAGCCCCAGGAACACGCCGGTCAGGGTCACCGTGAGGTAAAACGGCAGTCCCCAGGTGCCGAGACGATTATGCAGATCGGCTTGCTGCAGACGCCAGGAACCGCCCCGGCGCAGCGTGAAGGCGTCCTTGATCATGCGGGGATGCGCCAGCACGCCGGACAGCAACAGGGCAAGCAAGGCGATGCCAATCAGGCCGACCAGGGTGCGGCCGATACCCTCCGGCAAGAGCAGGCCAGTATGGAGCGCGACGATGAAGTCGCTGGTCGGACGACGGATCCTGGCGGCGGGGCGGCCCGCGGCGTCGGCGAGCCATTTCTCGCCGCCAACGCCTTCGTCGCCACCGGCTGACAAAGTCAGGCGCGGAACCGCTGCTGACGGGAGTTCGATCGATACGGTCTTTTTGGCCAAAGTCGGCGCCTTGGCGCGAATGGCGTTGAAGCCTTCGTCCACCGCCCTGGGTGCCACACTCTCGAGAACCGGGCCGGCGGGCTGCTCCCAGCGTTGCAGCTCCTGGGCGAATACCGCGAGCGAACCGGAAAGGCAGACCAGGTAAATCAAGGCGGCCAAGGCCAGTCCGACCGCTGAATGGCCGGCCAGCACCGCGCCCACCAATCCCGGTGAGAGCAGCAGCTTGCGCCGCGCGACCTTCGGCTCCGGTCCGTTCACGCCAGCAGGCCCCACGCGATCGCAGCGCTGGAGACGGCAAGCGCACCGACCATGCCGATGACCGGGCGCAGGATCTTGCGGTCGGCCAGCGCCCAGATGACGAGGGCGGCCCAGAGGAACGGCACGATCAGGCTGCCGATCGAGACACGGTCGGCGGGCGCGCCTACCGGCAGGCCGGCGAACGCCGCTCCCACCGCGAGCGCCGCGAACATCGCGAGGAAGAAGGCGGTCATGCCCCGGGCCCAGCCCCGCCAGCGACTGCGCGGCCGGCTATCCGGCTCCGCGACCCGCGCCGGCTTCGTCCGATCCGCCCGTCGCTCCGCGCTAAGGAAAACGGCGAGCAATCCCGAGAGGCTGAAGGTCAGCAGGACGGCGGCGATCCCGATGACGCTCCCGAGCGACATTGACATCACGGCCGCCGCCGAGCCGAGCGCCAACCAGCCGGCAAGGGCCAACAGGCCGCGCCGGGCGGTCCCTCGCCGACAGCTGTGATGCAGCAGGGTCATCGCGCCGATGCAGGCCGAGACGCCGAGCGCGCAAGTGACGAAATCGTATAGGCTGCTCAGTGTCCCGCCCCCAAATGCGGCAAGTGCCGCCCACCGCAAACAAGGGTCATAGGGCGCGGCAACTCGCTGCAACTGCGGCCGACCGCCAAACTATATCGAAGACCTGCCATTCAGACGCCCGCGGTGAGCAGCCGCCGATCCCGCCTGACCGATTTGGCGGGATAGCGCAGCAATTTGGCGGGCTCGCCTGATGGCGCTGCCCGCGCGGCTGGCTAACAACCGACGTTGCGAACCAGCCGAGGCCGCGTGGAACGCGCGACGACGGAGCCTCCTGGCGCGAGAAACAGGAGCGGAACCATACGCAAGCCTGCTGCAATCACGGCCCGCGATGCGTGGTTCTGCGGAGCCGCTTGATGTTTGCGAAGATCATGTCGCTCAGGTCTCGACACGTCGGAGAGCGCCTCATCATCGCGGCGGCGCGCCATATCGCCGGGCGTCCTCCGGAGGTCGCGGAAGGACGGGCGATGCTGGCGCGCACGGGCGTGAGCGACGGTGGAACCTCGTCGCTCACCGCCGCGATCACGCTCCTGCCGGCGGCGGTGCCCGGGCTTCGGCTCCACGAGATCTCATCGCCGTTCGTCTCCGAAGGCGAAGTCATCCTGCTCGGCGAACTTGCCCGCCGGCAGCGGGTCAACCCGCAGCCGTTTCGCGCCGGTGTGCTCTGGCCATTATCTGTCGAGCCGGCGCTCGACCGGCTGCTTGGCGATGCCGCCAAAGCGCTCGGCGACGCCGGCTTGCTGATCTACCACCGTACCATCTCGAGCGCGGGCGATCTCGCGCGCGAGCTGCCGCCTGTGCAAGGATCCTTCGGATGGTGATCACGACGTCCGCCCCGCGTCAGCCCGGGAGACTGACCAAAGCGCTGACCCGGATGTTCATGAAGCATGCGACGGTCGAGAGCGTCGAGCCGATCGCCGAGAGCTTCTACTGGATCACCCTGGAGAGCGCGGCGTTCAGAGGCGTGGCCTGGACGCCGGGTCACAAAATCCAGATCATGCTCGGCTGGGCTTTCGCATCGCGAACCTACACGCCGGTCGAGTGGGACGCAGCTGCGGGCAGAACCCGCTTTCTTGCCTATGCGCATGGCGTCGGTCCCGGCAGCGACTGGGTGCGGACCCTCAAGGCGGGCGACGAATGCGATGTCTTCGGTCCGCGCGCCTCGCTTGATGTCAGCCGCCTATCGGGTCCGGTCCTGCTGTTTGGCGATGAGACCTCGTTCGGACTCGCTCTGGCGATGAGCCGGCTGCCCTACGCTGGCGCTGTCAGGGTGGCATTTGAAGTCAAATCCGTCGAAACCAGCGAACGCGCGCTCGCCCACCTCGATCTGGCTGCGTGGCGGCCGCTGGCAAGGCGTGACGACGACAGCCATCTCCAGGAGATGGAGGCCCTGCTGCCAGGTCTTGCCCGCTCGAACGCCACGTTCGTGCTGACCGGCAGGTCGACATCGCTGCAGCGCGTGCGCCAGGCGTTGAAGGGCCTGGATGTCCCGGCAACGCGCCTGATGACGAAGGCCTATTGGGCGCCGGGCAAAGCCGGCCTCGACTGATCTCTCGCGCCGCGCCGTGCCAGCGGCGTCCTACTGGGACGGCTCGCCGCCTCCCATGCGCTTTTTGGCGGCTTTGGGTCATTGGATGGCGGGATCGCCTTATCGGATGACAGCGTCCACAGCTACACCAAAGCGAATGCGAGGCATTATCAATTAGTGCCCGCTGTCAACGGGGGGCACTGCGATCTTTTTCCAGTTTCATGAGCACTCATCGTGCGCACCCGCTCTTTCGAACGCGCAACCGCATGCGCGCTGTTCGGTCCGATGACGATGGAGACTGCCAGGCCGTCGCTCGTTGTCTGTCTCAAGCGGTTCTCCCTCGACGACGAGCGCTTAGAATCGCGCCTCGCGGGCAATCCGCGCGAAGCCGGCAGTGCGATCCGCGATGCGGCGCAGCGCGGCTCCGACGCTGCCCAGCTCATTCTCGGCCAGCTCCTGCTCGATGGACGCGGTGTCGCGCGCGACCTCCCCGCAGCGTTGACGTGGTTCGAACGCGCCGCCGAACAGGGAAACGCCGAGGCGCGCAACATGGTCGGACGCTGCCATGAACGGGGCTGGGGCGTGCCTCAGGACTATGTCGTTGCGGCCGGCCATTTCGAGCAAGCGATCGGGCGCGGCCATGTCTGGGCCAAGGTCAATCTCGCCCAGATCCTGATGCGCCTCGGCGATCCCGCCGATCGCCCGCGGGCTTACGAGCTGTTCCGGCAGGCTGCCGAACAGGGCAATCTCAAGGCCATCAATTCGCTGGCGCGCTTCCTGGAGGAAGGCTGGGTCGTTCCCGCCGACCCGGCTCAAGCGGCAAGTCTCTACCGTCTCGCCGCCGAGCGCGGCGATCATTGGGCGAAATTCAACCTTGCCACCTTGCTGCTGGCGGCAGGTGATCGCGATTCCGCGCTCGCACTGGTCGCCGACGCCATAGCCCGCAGCGATGCGGGGTTCCGCCGCCGGGCCGCCCCGCTGCTGCTTGAACGGCCGGACCCTGACTTGCGCGGGCTCGGCCTCGATGCGCTCGCACGCGCGGCGGCGGCCGGGGAAGCCGATGACCAGTATCGCTATGCGCTCGCGCTCGAAGCGGGGCTCGCAGGTCCGCCCCGACCGCGCGAGGCGCGCCTGTGGCATCGGCGGGCCGCCGACCAAGGCCATGCCGACGCGATCCGGTGCAGCCGTCGCGCCACGGCGCTGCGCCTGGTCGCGCGCCGCCTACTCCATCGCTTCACGTTTGCCGGGGCCAAGCGCGCGCCGGTCCCCGCCAATCTCCAACCCTTGAGGTGACACACAGATGACCACATCCGTCCAGACACGACCTTCGGTCACCACGCTGCGCCCGGTGATGGCAAGCTCGGCACTTTCAGCGAGCCTCGCCACCGGGATGATGCTGTTCAGCGCGGGCAAGGCGGCGGCGCAGGAAACGCCGCCACCGCCGCCGGCCGACAAGCCCGTCCAGCTGGGTCCCGTCAGGGTCGGCGCCGACGAGGAGCGCGACACCGGCCCCAACGCCTTGCGCCACGGAACCCAGCTCGACCGCCTGCCCGACGATCTCCAGCACACGCCGCAGACCGTCACCGTGATTCCGCAGGCCATTATCCAGCAGCAGCAGGCGACGACGATCGACCAGGTGTTGAAATATGTGCCCGGCGTCACCGTCGCCACCGGCGAAGGCAATGGCGGCATGAACGGCGACGCCTTCCGCATCCGCGGTTTCGACGCCAAGGGAGATCTTACCGTCGACGGATTGCGCGACTTCGGGGCCTACGTCCGCGACAATTTCGCCGTCGAAGGCGTGCAGGTCTTCAAGGGGTCCTCGTCCGAGAGCTTTGGCAACGGCGCCACAGGCGGTGTCATCAATCAGGTCAGCAAGACCGCGCATCTCGTCGACAGCTACAGCCTGCTCGGCACGCTCGGCAGCGGCCCTCAAAAGCGCGTTGTCGCTGACGTCAACAAGCAGATCGGCGAGACGACCGCATTGCGCCTCGTCGGTATGTGGCACGATCAGGACATCGTCGATCGCGACAACGTTTATTCGAAGCGGTGGGGCGTGCTTGCCTCGGCCGGCTTCGGCCTCGGCACCGACCAGACGTTCACGCTCAACTACATGCACCAGCATGGCGACCGGCGTCCGGACATGGGCGTGCCGATCCTGCTACCGCCGCCAGGCTATAGCGGCCCGACGCTGCCGGTGACCGAATATGGCGTGTCGCGCTCGATCAATCTCGGCAAGGAGACCGACCGCGATCTCACCAATGTCGACATGGTGACCGCGCGTTATCGCGGTCAGTTCGGCGATTGGCTTACCCTTTCCAACGACACCCGCTACGCTCGCTACACCCGCTGGATGGCGTTCACGCCCACCATCTGCGGCACCGGCCCCGGGGGTTTCGTCAACTTCGGCACCTGCTCGCGCGACGTTCTCGCGGGCAACCCCAACGCCGCTTATACGGTCTGGCCGGTGGTCGGAGACGTGCAGAAGAGCAGCGGGGGCCAGAATGTCACCACCGCGATCGCGCGCTTCGACACGGGCGGCCTGAAGCATGAGTTGGTTGCCGGCGCCGACGTCTATTATCAGCGCAATATCTTCGGCAGCCTGACCGGGTCGAGGAGCCGGACCGGCGGCACCTTGCTCAATCCCAATTTCGCCAATCCCGCCGGCTTCACGATCAGCGCTACGCCGGGCGTCACGCGGGCTCGCGCCTGGAATCTCGGCTTGTTCGCAAGCGACCATCTGTGGCTGACCGACACCCTCTCGGTCATTGGCGGTCTGCGCTGGGACAGCTACAACGCCAAGACGCAGAGCTACAACACCGTGACGGGCGTCGAGGGACCCTGGTCCGAAGCCAAGACCCATTTTCTGAGCCCCAAGGCCTCGATCATGTGGGAGCCGACGCCCGGCCAGAACTATTACGTCAGCTATGCCCGGTCGTTCACGCCCGCGGGCCAGAACATCAGCTACCAGGGCGTGGCTACACCCAATCTCTCGCCCGACAAGAACTACACGCTCGAGGCCGGCGGGAAGTGGACCCTCCTGCACGACCAGCTCGGCCTGACCGCGGCGGTGTTCCGCACCATCAAGGATCGCGGCAGCTATGGCGATCCGCTCACCGGAGGCTCGGTGCCATCGGGGGAGAAGGACCGCGTGCAAGGCCTCGAGCTCGGCATCACCGGCAAGATCACCCCGGCTTGGGACGTCCAGGCGTCCTACAGCTATCAGGACAGCAAGATCCTCGCCGGTCCGCCGATCGGCAATTTCAACCCGACCGACTCGACCGGCAACGAGGTCGCCTACGTCTCCAAGCACAACGCCGCGCTTTGGACCACCTACGACGTAGCGACCCTGGTCTCGGGTATGCCGGGCAAGCTGCTGGTGGGAGGCGGCCTCAATTACCGCAGCCGCTACTTCGCCGATTCCGGCCAGACCTATCTGATCCCCGCCGCCACCACGCTGGACGGCCTGATCTCTTGGGAGGATGAACGCTTTCGCGTCGCGCTGAACGTGACGAACCTCACCGACAAGGTCAGCTACTCGTCAGCCTTTTTTTTCCGCGCCGAGGTCGCGCCCGGCCGGACGTTCACGGGCTCGGTCAGCGTGAAGTTCTGATCCCATGCTCGTCGAAATTCCCGACGTGCTGTCCGCTCCCCAACTCGAAGAAGTCCGCCGCATCATCGAAGCGGCGGACTTCGTCGATGGCCGGGTCACGGCGGGCGAGCTGGCCGCCCGCGCCAAGCACAATCTCCAGCTCCCGCAGGAAGGGCAAGCCGCGCGGGATGCGGGGGACATCGTGCTCAAGGCGCTGGGGCGCAACCCGCTCTTCACCAGTGCGGCACTGCCCTTCCGGGTGCTGCCGCCGCTGTTCAACCGCTACGACGCCGGCATGAAGTTCGACGCCCATGTCGATGGCGCTATCCGCGCCATGCCTTGGGCCGGACCACGCATGCGCGCGGATGTCTCCTGCACGCTCTTCCTCACCGACCCCGAAGATTATGACGGCGGAGAGCTCGTCATCGAGCACAGCTTCGGCGCCACCAGCGTCAAGCTCAAGGCCGGGTCGATGGTGCTCTATCCGGCCGCAAGCCTGCATAGCGTCACCGAGGTCACGCGCGGTTCGCGCTGGTCGGCCTTCTTCTGGACCCAGTCGATGCTCAAGGACGACGGCCTGCGCACGCTTCTCTACGATCTCGACATGGCGATCATCGAGGTCCGCCAGCAGCTTGGTCACGACACCCACGGCACGCTGAGCCTTACCGGCGTCTACCATAACCTGCTTCGCCGCGCGGCCGAGCTATGAGCCTAGACGTGGCTTTGCCCGATCAGGTTGCGTCGTTCGCCGACGCCACGGCCTCGGGGCATGCCGAGGCGGCTGCGCAGCCGCCCGCGCCTTACGTCCTGCCATTCCCGTCCGCCGGCTATGCTCAGAGGTCGACGCTCCGCACCAGGCTGTTCGCCTTCGCCATCACCGTCGCTCTGCACGGGGCGGCCCTGATCGGCATCATGTTGTATCGCTCGCCGGGCGTCTTCGTCGCGCCGCCTCCGGAACCCCTGGTCGTGACGCTCTTGCCGCTCGCTCGCCCGCCCGCCGAGGTCAAGAAGCACCACGAGAAGGCCAAGATCGTGCCGACACCGCCGCGCCCGGCGCTGGTCACTCCGATCGTCCGACCGATCGTCCCGAACATGGTCAGCCCGATCGTCGCCACACCGGATGAAACACCACCGGCATCGGTTTCGCCGCCCGCGCTGCAAGCGACGCCCGCGGCGCCCGCCATCTCCGCGCCCTTCTCCGACTCGGCCGGAAACGCTCAGGACAGCTGGGAGGGCCGCGTCCTGGCACGGCTCGAGCGGTTCAAGCGCTTCCCACCAGCGGCGCTCAGCCGGCGCGATCAGGGCGTGGCGACAATCCGCTTCCGGCTCGACCGCCAGGGCCACGTGTCGACCTCGTCGATCGCACGAAGCTCGGGGAGCAGGATCCTCGACGCGGAGGCGCTGGCGACCCTCGCACGCGCCGACCCCCTCCCGGCCATTCCGCCCAATCGCCCCGATCAGATTGAGCTCCTCGTTCCAATCGAGTTCTTTCTGCTGGCGGGTCGGTGACGCCGGTAGAGCGCGAGCGCGAGCCACTCGGTGGCGGAACTGCTCGTTCCCGCCAACTTATTGCTCTATCCCGCCATCCAGTTAAGAATGGTTCGCAATTTGTCGCGCTCCACGACAAGAGTGCGCAGGCGCAGCATGGCAGGGGAACGGAGGCGGGCATGTCGGAGATCGATGCGGAGGATGCCTTCGATCCTCAAGAAGTACCCCGGCCGGTCTTCGCGATCGGTGGTGAGCTTGTGACCGATGGATTCGAGCAACCGCAGCATGAGCATCGCAAGGCGCAGCTGATCATGGCGCTGCGGGGGCTGGTGACCTGCGAAGTTGCTAAAGGCCTCTGGATGGTGCCGCCGCAATGCGCCCTGTGGATCCCGGGAGGGATGGAGCATAGCGTGCGGGGCGTCGGCGAGGTCGCGATCTACATCCTGTTCGTCGAACCGGACGCCGCGCCTGCCATGCCGAAGGAGTGCTGCACGGTGGCGATCGCGCCGCTGCTGCGCGAGCTCATCATCGGCGTCGCCAAACTGCCGCCGCTTTACGACCGCGACGGGGCCCAAGGGCGTCTCACCCAGACAATGCTCGACGAACTGGCCGCCGCGCCGGTCGAGCGTCTCCATCTGCCGCTGCCGGGCGACCCGCGTCTGCGAAGGATCGCCGACGCGCTCACTGCAGACCCTTCCGACCGGGCCACCATCGGTGAATGGGCGCGCCGGGTAGCGATGAGCGAGCGCACCCTCTTTCGCCTGATCCACCGGGAGATCGGCATGAGCTTCGGGCGGTGGCGCCAGCAATTCCATATCATGGTCGCGCTGGAGCGCCTCGCACGAGGCGAGGCGGTTCAGATGGTGGCTTTCGACCTCGGCTATGAAAGCGCCAGCGCGTTCATCACCATGTTTAAGAAGGTGCTCGGCGAGCCGCCCGGCAAATATCTTGCCGCCCGGCAGGTCCAAAATGCGGCAAGGGCCGACGTCGCGAGGGCAAACGAGACCCGATCGCTATGACCTTAGCAGGGTCTCGTAACTTTTGAGATCGAAGGGGATGGCCCGCTCGTTATAGTCCGGCACGCTGTCAGGATCGATGACGGCGTCACCGCCCGCCGCATCGCCCGAGGGCGCGTCGGGCAGGCTCATGTCGCTGGCCAGCGCCTGATTGGCGAGCACATAATCCCGTAGCGCCTGTTCGTAGCGTTTCAGGCCAACCAGGGGCTCATGCCGGTGTGTCGCAAGCTCGCCGGCCAGGACATAGGCGCCGATCATCGCAACGGACGTGCCCTGACCCGTGGCCAGCGAGACGCAGTACCCCGCGTCCCCAAGGAGCACGACCCGCCCGTTCGACCATTCGTCCATGCGGATCTGGTTGATCGCGTCGAAATAGAAGTCCGGCGTGTCCTCCATGAAGGCCAGGATGCGGGGGAACTCCCAGCCAGCGTCGGCGAGCCGGTCGGCCAGCAGCCGCTTTTGAGCGGCGATGTCGCGATAGTCGTAGGTCAGCGGCTCCGGGGCGCCGAAACCAGCATAGGTTCTCGCCGGCTGGTCCTTGTCCAACACGAGAAGGCCGCCCCCGCGATCGCCGTTCTGGCAGAACACCTGCCAATGATCGAGGCCGAGGAAGTTCGGGATCGAGAAGACGGCGATGTAGGAGCCCAGATAGTGGGCGAATTGTTCGTCGGGACCGAACACCAGCCGCCGCACATTCGAGCGCATTCCGTCGGCTCCGATCACGAGGTCGAAGCGGCGCGGAGACGCGGTGGCGAGGTCGTTGGCCAGGGTGACGTCGACGCCGGTGTCATCCTGTTTCAGCGTCTCGATCGAGTCGCCGAAGATGAAGTCGATGCGATCTCCTACGGCCTCGAACAGCACTTGGACGAGATGATCGCGCAGGATCTCGACATTGGGGCTGTTGAATTTGCCGCCGGTCAGGGACCGCTCCTCGCTCCGAAAGGTCTCTTTCCCTGCGGCGTCGACCATCGACATGCCGGCAAGCTTGGTGCTGCGCTCGCGGATCGTGGCCAGAATCCCCATCCGCTGCGCGACCTCGACGGCAGCCGCACCGCGCACGTCGAGGGCCTGGCCGCCCGGGCGCAGGTCGGGTGCGCGCTCGACGACGGTGACCTTGAAGCCATAGTGGGACAGCCAATAGGCGACGCTCAAGCCGGAAACGCTCGCGCCGGACACAAGTACCTTCATATCGGCTGTCGTCATCACTGGTCTTCCGTCTGACTGGGATCGCCGGCGCGCAGCGGATATCCCGCAAGCAGGCGCTCGGCCGTGGGCAAGGCGTCCGCCTCGGAGTCCGCGACGAACAGCGGGTAGCCCCACACCGTGCGGAAGACCGGCGCGGACGCTTTGGCGATGAACCGGCGCGCCGGCTGCGGCTCGACATAGACCATCGCCCTGACGAGACGGTTGAGCGGCTCGCGGTTGCGCTTCATCCAGCGCGAGAGCTGCCAACGTTCTTCGCCGGTCTGCATGTGGTCGGGGTCCGCACTCAGCGCCAGAACGACAAACGGTTGCTCCCGGGCAAGCAACGCGTCGAACAGCGCGAGGCTGTCTCCATCGCCCGCCACATCATAGTGCATCCGAACGATCGGAAAGGCAGCGTCATCCAGGCGCATCGACACCTCCTCTGCCCGAATGGCTCGGGCCACGCACTTCTAGGCATCGCGCTCCGGATTGAATTGCGCGCGACCGGCAAAGGATTGTTCGATCCTGCCAAACTGCCCGCGGCAAGGGTGCAGGCCGGCGGCTCATCAGCCCTCCGGCAGCAACAAACGCCGAAAGAGGGAGAGTCGGGCCGGAAAGCCCGTGACGGGTTATGGAGTCGCGAGAGCCTCTCGCTGCGGCCCGTCGCGGACAGCTTCCCATGCCGCGAGCCACGCCTGGGTTTGGCACTGACCAGACCGATCCCGGTCAGGCCATGACCGACAAAGTCACCGCCGAACGGAAAGCCGCCGGAGACCTTGGCGAGATCGGTAAACTTATTGGCAGAACGGCCCCATCCCCGCTGGGTCGCCTCCGTCTATCCCGTCCTGGAATGAACCCAATCTCCTGCGCCCGGGAGGATGTGCGGCGCTGCATTTCGCGCGCACGATTCCGGGCCAGTGACCGTTCGACAATGCGACCGGGTTCGCATGGGGGTGCGTCTGGTCGGCCTTTGCGAGGATGTATGAGAATCGAAAAGAAGATCCTGATCTGTGGCGCCGGCATTGCCGGCCCCGCATGCGCCTATTGGCTGCACAAATATGGCTACTCCGTCGTCGTGGTGGAAAAGGCGCAGACCTTCCGGGATGGCGGACAGAACGTCGACATCAAGGGCGCCGGCCAGCAGGTCATCAAGATGATGGGCCTCGCCGAGGCGATCGAAGCAAAGGACACCCTGGAACGGGGGCAGAAGTATCTCGATGCCGCGGGCGCCGTGATCGCGGTCTTTCCCAAGGGCGCCGTCGGCACCCTGACGAGCGATTTCGAGATCCTTCGCGGCGATTTTGCCCGTGTCCTCTTCGAAGCCACCAAAGGCGATTGCGAATATCGCTTTGGGACAAGTGTCACCAATCTCGACGACAGTGGCGCGGGCATGTCGGTCACCTTCGACGACGGCAGGGCCGAAGACTTCGAATTGGTGATCTGCGGCGAGGGCATGAGCTCCTCGACCAGGGCCAAGGTCTTGGCCCAGGAGACCCGCTTTCGCTACCTCGGCGCCTACATGGCGTTCTTCAAGATTCCACGCCGTCCGGAGGACGATAACTGGGCCTATTCGGTGAATGGCGTCGGCGGCACCTTCATCACGTTAAGGCCCGGGAACGAGAAGGAGACGACCGTCCTGATCACTTTCCTCAGAAAGGATCACGACATTGAGGGAGACAATTCCGCGGCGAGACGGGACCTGCTGCTCAAGGCGCTGAAAGGCCGGGGGACGGTCGCCGACCGCATCACCGCGGAACTGGATATGGTCCAGGATTTCTACTTCGGGCCGATGAGCCAGGTCCGGGCCTCCGCCTGGTCGAAGGGCCGGTTCGTTTTGATCGGTGACGCCGCCTACTGTCCAACGCCGTTCACAGGGGCGGGGACGGCTCTTGCCCTGGTCGGCGCCTATGTGCTCGCCGGCGAGATCGCCCGAGGCGAAAGCTACGCCGAAGCCTTCGCCGCTTATGAACGGCTGGTCCGCCCCTATGTCGAAGCGTCGCAAGACCAGCTGAGTCCCCGCTTCATTCGGTTGCTGCACGCGAAGACGTGGTTCGGCATATCCGTCACGCACCTCGCTCAGAAATTCTTCTCGAGCGGAGGCGTGCAGAAGGTGCTGAGGCCAAGCGCTGCGAAGCGCGAAAAGGGTGTCGCGGAAGACTTCGTATTTCCGCAGTATTGATGCGCTGGGGCTTGAGAAGTTTTTTGAGGGCTCAGACCATTCGCGATGGCCTCGCAGACTGGCCTCGGGCGAGAAGCACTGCGAGCGTGGGATCACAGAGGCCGAACAGCCGCTAACGCGGCATGTCTTTGTTGCTCCTGAGATGGACACCCTGCAGACCTTGGACGACTCCGTTGATCAGCAACGCCGCGACGGCGCTTGCAGGACTTATCCGCAGCCGGCGCGGGAGAATGGGCGCCAAAAACCCGGCGATGATCTGGGCCGCGCGTTCGTCGGCGCGCTGGTGCTCGCGATCGCCCTGCAGCACACTTGGGCGAACGATCGTCAGCGACGGAAAGCCGAGCTTCTGCAGTTCGACTTCCAGTTCCCCCTTCGTGCGTGTGTAGGCGAAACGCGAGCCGGGATTTGCGCCGAGCGACGAGGTCAGCGCGAAGCGCGTCGCGCCGTGATCACGGGCATGACGGGCAATGGCGAGCGGGTATTCGTAGTCGATCGATCGGTAGTCCGACCTCGATCTGGTCGTCGCTCGCGTCGTGCCGAGCGCGCTGACTACACCGTCCACAGACCACCAGTCCGCTTGATCAGGCATGTTGGAGAAGTCGATGACGATGTTCTCCAGTCGGCCGCGCGTCGCGATAGGACGCCGCGTCAGGGCGATGACCTGGCTGATCCGCACGTCGGCAAGCGCCTGCTCCACCACACAGGACCCGACCAGACCGGTCGCGCCGACGACCAGCAACTTGGTCATGTCCGGACCGCCCCGGATCGATAGGGCTTGAGCGCTCTGGCAAGGAGGCTGTCCAGCATTCGATCGGGCAGGAGCCTGGTCAGGCGGATGAGCAACGCTGTGTTGCGGCCGACGGTATAGCGGGCCCGAGGCCTTTTGCTGACAATCGCGTCCGCGATCACGCGACCCGCCTCCTCGGGAGGCGCTCCGCCGGGGATAGACGCCTTGGCTTGGGCGATGATCGCATGCATCAGCGTGGCGTAGCGACCACGCTGTTCTGTCGTCATCCCGCTGACGATGCTCTCGCCACGGTCACCGACCCGCCCGAGCATGTCGGTCTTCACGGCGCCTGGCTCGATGACAACGACCTTCACCCCAAGCGGCTCGACCTCACGGCGCAGTGCGTCGCTGACCGCTTCAAGCGCGAACTTCGTGCCGGCGTAGGGACCGTAGGTCGCCATCGCCACCTTGCCGCCGACGGAGGAAATGTTGACGACCGTGCCGCGGCTTTCGATCAGTGCGGGCAGAAGCGCCTGCATCATCGCCACATGACCGAAGAGGTTGACGTCGAATAGCTGACGCCACTCGGAAAGCGGAAAGGTCTCTACGGGTGCGTTGACCCCGATGCCGGCGTTGTTGACCAGGCCACGTAGAGGGCGGCGCTCGGGATCCTCGCTGACACGCTTCAGGAGCGCGGCGATCCCGGCCTCGTTGGTGACGTCCAGCAGGATCGGCTCGAGGTTCGCAGCCCGGAGCGTTTCGGCATCCGTACTCCGACGCACGCCCGCGAGGACGTGGAAGCCGCGCTTTGCAAGCTCGCGCGCCGTGGCGGCGCCGATACCGGTCGAGGCGCCGGTCACCACGACGATCTCGCGACGAGATTCCAATTCAGCGGGTATGCGTTCCATCGTGCTGTCCAGTCGCGCAAATATCGGATGAAATCAGGTGAGGATCCGCCACAGCGCGGCGAAGCCGGTGGCGGCGTATGTCTCCGCGCGCATCGGATCTCGGGTCATGGCGTCGGCCGTCGCATCGACCAATCCGGTCACAACGGAGGCAACGAACATCAGTGGGGCGTCACGCATTGGCCCAGTTGCCCGGCTCCGATCCAGAAGCGTCGCGACGCCGGCATATGCCTCGCTGGCGACCTGTTGGCTTGCCGCGGTCACATCGTGCGAAACGCTGAGATGAGCGAGAACCTGACGCTCCCGCGGATGCTCGACCGCCCAGTGCAACCAGCCATCCCAGACATGCCGCACTTGGTCGCGCATGTCGGCTTCGGTCGGGATACCGACCGTGGTCGCCGCTGCCATTTCCGACTTCAGCTGTATGTAGAGCTGATTCAGCAGGTCCGCCTTCGTCTCGAAATAGGTGAACAATGTCCCGTTCGAGACGCCGGCCTCCTTCCCGATCATCGCCGTCGGCGCGCTGAGCCCCTGCGCGGCGATGATCCTGATCGCTGCGGCGATGATCGCGCCTCGCTTCTCTTCACTTTTCGGTCTTGGCATCGGTCATCCTCGACCGTCACGGCTATAGAAGAGTGACTGGACAGTCAACTACGTCGGTGCGTTCTGGCGTGCGCTGCCGTAGCCGCTGGCTCGCCGGAGAACTCATGCCCTGATTGACTGGGCTTCCGGCGCGCCAGCACGACCATGAACACTGGTCTCGGCCATCGGTTGAGCAGCTCTCAATGATCGATCCATCCGTCGGCGTACTGCACTCTTCCAGCCACGCCATCGAGCGCGCCCGGCCGTAGTGGAAGGATCATGCAATTTTCGTCTGGGGCGTTGAACGGCAGCTCGATCGGGTAGCGGCTCAGCCGCTCGTAGCCGAATTGCGGATAATAGCTCGGGATTCCCACGAGCAACACGGATCCGAAGCCAAGCGCCGCGGCGCGTTCGTGCGCCGCGCTGACCAGGCGTTTTCCGACGCCTTGCATCTGAAACTCGGGCACGACAGACAAGGGCGCCAGCGCCAACGTCGTCACGGCCGAGAGATCACTCCGTATTTGCGCCTTCGTGAGCAGAATGTGGCCGCCGGCTTCGCCGCCGATTTCCGCGAGCAGCGAGAGCGCCGGGATATAAGCGCCGGTCCCACGCAGGCGCTCAATCATGAGGTGCTCGCGGTGATCGCTGTAGGGGACAGCGGCATAGGCGCGCTCCACCAGGTCCGCGATCACCGCGCGGTCGCCAGGCCGCTCCGCTCTGATCACGATCATGGACATCTTGGCACGCCGCCTCTCTTGACACTCGACCACCCGGGGTCAGAACCGGGCAAGTCCATCGACGACGAGCGCCAGGCGCTCGTTGCGGGCGCTTGGCCTGATCCGGCCCGAGCGCTCCAGCTCGACAAGTCCATGCAGGGCCGCCCACAATGTCTCGGTCGCGAGCTCGACATCGCCATTTGATGCCGGGACGACTGCCGTAAGCGCCGCAAAGGCGTCCTGCAATTCCGGTCTCGCATCGCCTTGCGCGAAGCGCAGGCTGCTCGCCATGGTGAACATAGCTTCGTAAAGAGCAGGCTGCTCGGCAGCAAACGCCAGATATGCCGTGGCGACTTTCCGGGCCGCCTCCCGACCTTCGGCGCATTCCTGCGCGGCCTGCCGGAGCGCGATCGCGAGTTCCCGGAAACCCTCCAGGGCGACTGCCGCGACAATCGCCTCCCTGTTCTCGAAGTGCGAGTACAGGACCGGCTGGGTATATTCGATCTCCGCCGCCAAACGCCGGACCGTGACCGCGCTCCATCCCTCGCTGGCCGCAATCGACCTTGCCGCCGCGGTAATGTGACCCTCTCGCTCAGCCCGCTGCCTGGCTTTTCGCTCCGAGACTCCCACTGTCGGCCTTTCTCCGCGCCGGATGCGCCGAAAGACTTATAGCTATGGTTGAAAATCTAGCAATGCTAGATTATGTGTCTCGCAACGAGGAGGAGTTGCGCATGCACGGGTTCGCAATCGGCATCGCGCTGCTGGTGGCAGTCGCGATCATCGTCATCGGCGTCATGTATCTCACAAATCCTAGGGCGGCCACACGGAGCTTCGGCCTGCCGCTTCCTGAGGAAGGCGAGAACACCGCCTGGTGGCTTCGGCTGAAGGGCGTCCGCGACATCGTTTCGGGGCTGGTCTTGCTGGCCTTGATGGTTTGGGGCGGTCCACGCATGGCCGGCATCGCCTTGATGATCGAGGCCCTTATCCCCGCCGGCGACATGTCGCTCATTCTGGCCGCCAAGGGCTCGACCGGGCGGGCCTTCGGCATCCACGGGGTCACGGCGGCGCTGATGATCCTGGCGGCCATTCCCTTGATCATCGGCGCCGCCTGACATGCTGCACACCGCCTCGATCTGGCTCCTCGTCGCCGCATTCTTCGGTGCGGGGCTGTTCAACGCGATCGGTACGCCTGCAACGCGGAGCAGCTTCGTCCGCTGGGGGTATCCACCGTGCTGGTGCCGAGTCACCGGTGGGTTGGAGATGGCGAATGCAGCCCTGCTCGCCTTCACGGTCACGCGCGGGGCAGGCTTGATCCTCGGCGCCGTCATCGTCGCGGCGGCGGCATTGACCGTCTTGCGCCACCGTGAGTTTTCCCACCTTGCGCCGCTGGGCCTGTTCGCCGCCCTGCTCGTGGCGGCCGGAATGACGTCCTGATCCAACCGCCAGCTTCAGGCCGTCAAGATCGGGTCACCTGCAGTCTCGATCAGGGCCTGCGCGTGGTGGGTTTTCGCGGCCATGCAAGCCACGTCGCCAAGATGATGACGGCGCTCATGCCAAGGTCGATGTAAAGCTGCGGAGGAAAGTCCGTCAGGCTCTCGCCTGCCTTGAGAAACTCGGGATCGATCCAGGTAACGCCGGGAAAAAGGTTCGCGGCTGCTTGCGCCCAATAGAGCACGCCGCCGAACAGTGCCGCCGCCAGCACATTGGTCTGCCGGTCGCCTGCCCGACGCCACGTGAAGAAGAGCGTTGCCAACGACAGGAAGACGCCGAACGCCATGGTCTGGCCATCGTGGAATTTGGCATGTGGCGGCCAGTGGGGATTATAGATGTGCGTGGCGTTCATGTCGGCCACAAAGCCCCCGATGGCGATACCGACGGCATTGAGTGTCAAGAGACAACGCCCGGCTAATTGCTTGTCCATAGGCCTCCTCGGTAACGCGAGACGGTATTTCGGGCCGTTCTGACACGCCCGTTGTGGTTGCTCATCGCGTCGGAACGACCACCAGCTTTCCCTTCGGCAAACCGGTCGTCTCAAGTTCGACGATGGCGGCAATGGCCTCAGACAGCGATACGATGCGGCCGATGGCCGGGACGAGCAGGCCTCGCGCTGCAGCGTCGGTAATGCCGGCCAGCGATTGTCGCGTCGGATTGCCGAACACCAGGTGATGTCGCGACGACAGGAAAGTGCCGATCATCTTGGCCGGCGTGGGGACGATGTGCAGCGACACGCCGCCACGTTTCAACATCGCGCCGCACTGGCGCAGCGACAGCGCGCCTGCGGCATCGAAGACGACGTCGAAGCGGTGGTAATAGGAGGCGGCGTCGAAGCCGCGATAGTCGACGACCTCGCCGACACCGAGCGCCAGCGCTTCCTCGCGCCCCGACGCACTGCAGCTGCCGACGATCTCGGCGCCCTGCATGCGCGCGATCTGCACCGCCGAGCGTCCAACCCCGCCGAGACATCCATTGATGAAGACCGATTCGCCAGCCTTCAGCTTGGCCTTGGTGATGAGGGCGCTCCAGGCCGTCAAACTGATGATGGTCATTGCGGCCGCCTGCTCGAACGAGATCGATGCCGGTTTGAGGGCGGTGTTCTTCTCGTCCGCGACCACGAACTCCGCGAATGCGCCAGCCCGGCTGATGGCGGTGACACCGAGCACCTCGTCGCCGACCTCGCGCTGATCGACCCCGGGCCCCACGGCATCGACAACGCCGGCGAAATCATGGCCCAATCCGCGCGGAAACCGGAACCCGGAGAGCATCTTCATCTCGCCGCGGCGGATCTTCCAGTCCATCGGGTTGGCCGCCGCAGCGCGCACTCGCACGCGAATCTGGCCTCGCCCGGGTTCCGGCACATCAACCTCGTCCAGCCGGAGTTGCTCCGAACCGCCGTAGCGCTGATACTGAACGCGCCTCATGCCGCGTCTGGACCAACGCTGGTCGGAACGATGGCCGCTTTCATGGTAGCGCTTGCGAGCCGAAGTTCGTTGAGAGGTCGGTACGCGTCGCTGGCGATCCAGGCGCGGAATGCCGCTTCAGACGGCCACCGCTGAATGACCAAGGGCGCAAATGCGGCCCCTTCGTCAACAGGAACTCCGCCTTGTGCCACCAACTGACCTCCGAACGACCCGATCAGCGCGCTGGCGCGCTGCGCGTAGGTCTGAAGGCCCGCCGGATCTTCGACCGAGACAATTTCTATGACCACTAACACGGCACTTTCCGCCATCATGCGTCTCCGAGCGGTTTTGACAGCGGACCTCGCCGGCCGCTCCAAGCGGCAGATAGCCGCTCGTATCCAGACGATCTATCCGCTATGGTCCAGACTATCTTGGAGATCGTCCAAATATGGATCCGTTGTCTGATGTCCTCTCGTTGCTTGAGCCGAAAAGCTATTTCGTCGGCGGGTTCGAGGCGGGCGGCGAATGGTCAGTCTACTTCGGGGAATATGACGGGATCAAATGCTATGCCGTGACCTCGGGTGGGTGCTGGCTCATCCACGAAGGCGTTCCCAAACCCCTGCCCCTCGAGCAGGGCGACTGCGTTTTGCTTCCTCACGGCTTGCCGTTCCGCGTCGCCAGTGATCCGGCTCTGCCGTCCGAGGATTGGCGCCGCGTCTTTCCGGGATCGGGCACCGGCTCGCTCGCGAGGCTCAACGACGGCGGCGAGGTCACGGTGCTGGGCGGCCATTTCCAACTCGCCGGACCGCAGGCGCATATCTTGCTAGGCATGTTGCCCCCGGTCGTCCATTTGCAAAGCGAGTCCGACCGCGAGGCGCTGCGCTGGGCGATCGATCGGATGCGGCAGGAACTGGCCGAGGCCAGGCCGGGCAATTTTCTAATCGTACAACAGCTCGTCTACATGATCCTCATCCAAGCGCTCCGCCTCCATCTCGACGAAGGGCGGGGTGTAGGCTGGCTATTCGCGCTGTCCGACAAACAGGTGGGCACGGCTATAACCGCGATCCATCATGAGCCGGCCCGGCGCTGGACGGTCGAGACCTTGGCTCTCGCCGTTGGAATGTCGCGATCCGGCTTTGCGGCGCGGTTTCGGACTCTGGTCGGCGATGGCCCAATCGAGTATCTTACCCGCTGGCGCATGCTCCTTGCTGGACGCAGCCTGGTGCGGGGCGAATCCGTCGGTGCGATCGCGCGCTCGCTCGGATATGAATCAGAGAGCGCATTCAGCACCGCCTTCAAACGAGTGACAGGCGACACGCCCCGCGATCACGTGCGCGCGGCGAAAAGCTAGGCCCTGAAGTCAGTTCCAGAGACCGATCGGCGCGATTGTTCTCCCGCCTGCGCTCTGGCGAATCCAGAACGCCCTTTCGAACGGGTAGGATCGGACATCAGACAGTACCGGGCGGTCCCGTTCAAATCGTCTGCGTCGGCTTTTCGCCAACCGTCTCTGAGGGGGCCGGACGGCGAACGATCCAGATGCACGTTGCGATCAACAAGCCGGCTATGCTGGCCGCGATCGGCCATCTCGGATGGGCCACAAGGCAGAACGAGGTATAGCCGAGGCTCATGCCTACACAGGCAAAAATCTTGGCGTGCATCGGGACCGCCCGCTCGGCCTGCCATGCGCGGATGGGAGGCCCGAAGCGCTTGTGGTTGAGCAACCAGCCTTCAAGGCGTGGCGAAGACTTCGCGAAGCAAGGCAAGGCAAGCAGCAGGAAGTCGATGGTTGGCAATAGCGGCACGAACAGGCCGACGAAGCCCACACCGACAAGTACCAATCCAAGGGTCAGCCACAAGCTCCGCACGGCCCGCCCGCGTTTCGTCAGCGGCGCTCCCACCGGCTCAAAGGATACAGGCATCGGTCAATGCCTGCACATGCGCAAATGCAGCCTGCGCGCCCGTGACAACGCGTACCTCCTCTTCTTCATTGAGTGGCGCAGCGTTCAGGCCATCCGTGAAACTGCGCCAGTGGGCCGCCGGTCCCTCTGCAGTAGGCGCGAGATGACGGGCGCCGTACGTGTCGGACAACCCGATTTTGGCGACTTCCTTGCGCAACAGGCTCGCCCCGAGATTGGACCCTTCAGCGACATAAAGCCAGCCGAGCGCGGTCGCCACGTCGGCCGAAGCGTCTGCTCCGAAAACGGGCCGACCGGTTTGCGACGGTCTGGCAAGACGAAGGTCGGCGAGGTCGCGCTCGATCAGGGGTAGACGTCGCCGCTGTTCCAAGCCGGAAATGACCGACTGAAGTCGCTCGTCGCGGTAAAGCGCGTCGATATCGCGATGAAAAAGAAACTGCATGCCGACGAACCGGCGATAGCCTTCAACACTGTCGAGGATTCTCGCCAGCGTGATCGACGTATCGAGCTGCTCATGAACAGCTTGGGTCGATGCCCTCAGTCGTTTGGCGCGGCTGGTCTGCTCTGAGCCTGGCGCTCTGTCTGCGATGAGTTCACTCATGGTAATGCTCCTGCATGTGGGGTGGGATAGCGCTGCTAAAAATCGGGCCTGGCGAGCGAGAAGACGACGGGCACCTCGACGCGTACCGGATCGCCCGGGATTGCCGCGTCGGGCGCCGGCAAGGGCGAGCCGCGACGCGCCGTCGCGACGGCTTCCGTGTCGAGCAGCGGGTAGCCGGAGCCACGGCGCAGCTGGACGTTCAGCACCCGTCCCTGACGATTGAGCGTAATCGCGATCGTCGCGACACCCTGCTGGCCGGAACTCTCCGCAGACCGAGGGTAGCGGCGGTACTTGCGCAAATGGCCGAGCAAGCGGGCCTGCCAGTCTGCCTTGGCGGCTGCGGCTTGGGCCGCGACATCCTCCTGCGCTGCGCTGACGGTGGACACCGGGACGGGCATCGCGGGCGGAGCGGTTGTCCGCTCGACTTGCTTGCTTCCCGAGCTGTTGGCGGACGCTGCGGCCGCGCTGGGCGCGGGAGGCGGGGTTGCCGGCGCGGATTGGCCGCCGGCAGGGGGGACGGGCTGGATCGGGACCGGCGTGGGTTCGCGCGACGCGGCACGTTGCGCCTCGCTCTGCCGCTGGCGCGGTCCGGGTGGCACCTGTTCCGGGTGGTCCGGGCGTGCGGCCTGCGGTATATTGAAGACCGTAAGCACTGTGTTGCGCGCTGCCTGCGCGACAGGGACCGAGCTGTTGCTGCCAATCCAGAAAAACACGGCCAGCGCAAGAACCAGGGTAGCGATCACGCCGCTGCCGCCGATAGCACGACAGGATCTCGGCTGCTCATAAACCGACCGCTGCCACAGCTCGGGCGGCCCAGCTTCTACTGGGACGACGGCGACGGGGGCAATGCGCGGGTCCTCGCAATATCCTGCGGTCCCAGCAAGATTGGGCATAGCGCTAGAAAGCATATTCGAGCCGGAAGCTGGCGGCCGTACGTCGGTAAGAATAGAGCCAGTCGACATTGCTCTTCACCCGATTGTGCTGGACGAGGATGCTGGGGGTCAGGCCGGCGAAGCTCAGCGCCGGAACCTTGATGACCGAGACATAATCCTGCTCGGCGTCGTCGCGTTTGGCCCCGAGCAGCTCGCTGTAGGCGCCATAGTCGCGCCAGTGGAAGGAGCCGAGCAACAGCAGGTTGAGGCCCTTGCCGAGCGGCTTGTTGAGGCCCGCCCGGAAGCCATATTGCCGGAAGGAGTTGGTGGGGTCGTCGGTGCTCTTGTCGACGAAGTCCGGGCCGCCAAACAGCGTCCAGCTATGCCCCAGGACATACCAGCCCGTCAGATAGGCTTCGGTCTGCCCGCCACCATAGTCCTTGTACGCGGGCTGCTTATAATCGAAGGTCTTGTGGTCCAGTTCTAGCCGGAGTGCGGCGACCTGCGACAGGTTGAGGAGCCCTTCGGCGCGGACACCCCAGGCGGTGTAGAGAAGGTGGTGGCCGTAGCTTCCGAGATCGAAGGTCGGCGAGATAGTGTAGCTCGCCCTTGCGCTCTGATGATCGTAGCCGATCTGAGTCGAGAGGCTGGTCTGGCTGTAGCGCCCATTGCCCGGAAAGACGTCGCCGAAGACGACAGCCTTGCTCAGGATGCCGCCTCGCCCGCCCAGCGGCACGCGTCGGCTGATCGTGCCCTCGAGGTTGATGCCGGGCGCCTTGATCGGGTCGGGCACCTTTCGATCGATCAGGCAGGAGCCATCCGCTCCAGCGAGCAAGCAGGTATAGCTCGCCGAGGACTGGTTGAGATTGTCGCTATATTCGGGGCCGATCGCGATCGATCCTTGCCAGCCGCCGCGCCGGTTCAGCCCATTGATGAAGGCGTCGACGGTCTTGCGGACGCCCGCCACCTTTTCGCCGTCGCCCGCGAGTTCGGCGCGGGCTTGCCGGAAGGTGGCGAGCGCGTCGCGATCCTTGTGGTTCTCGAACAATATCCGGCCCAATTCCAGTCGGCCGGGGAGGAAGTCGGGCTGCAGCGCGAGCAGCTTGCGATAGAAGCGCTCCGCACCGACGAAATCCTTCTCCTGCCGCGCGAGCGCGCCCTGGGCATAGAGGACAAGCATCGGGTCATGATGGTCGAGCGCCAGATAGGCCTTGAGGAACCGGCGCACGTCAGCCCATTGTCGCCGTACCACCGAGACGTAGAGCGCTTCGCCCATTTCGTTGACATTGTTGCTGACCGTGTAGGTGTGCCCGTCGATCACGATCGTAGAGGGAACGGCGTCGAGATCGTCGGAGCCTTTCAGCACCTCGCGCTCGCGGTCGGTCTCGCGTCGGTCGATGCCATCATCGAGGCGCAGCCGCGTATCGTCACCGGCTGCGCTGCCCGGCGTTCCCGCTTGCGCATAGACCGGAATTGGCGCCAGCGCGGATGCCATGGCGAGGGCGAGCAGGGACAAGGCAGGGAAGCTGAGCCTCCCTGCCTTGCCTTGAGGATAGGCGAACCCGAGGGTGTCGCCGATCCGCATCAGTTCTTCGTGCCGCCGAACGCCGTGTCGTACTGACGGGCGGCGAAGGTCACGATGCCGGCGAGCGTTGCAGCGTTGGCACCGTAGAAGCGGCCATCGACAGTGCCGCCAGTCGCACCGGCCGAGTTGCTCGCGGTGGTGCTGGCGATCGCCCCTCCGCTGTTGAACGTCGCGCTGCCGATGTTGACGCTATAGGCGGCGTTGGAGAGGCCACCTGTCAACGTCTTGGCCGTGAAGTCGGCGTTGAAGGTGCCGCTTAGCAGACCACTTGACGCGGCGTAATTGTTGATGCCCTTGACCGAGTAGCTCGCAGTGCCGCTCGCCGGAATGGTCGTGCCGGTCGTCGTGCCGGCATAATAGACCGTGTGGTCGGTGCTGCCGGACGTGGCAGTGCTGGTCCATTCGCCGAACCAGACGTCGTTATTGGCCACCTGGGCGAAGTGGAACAGGCCGAGATTCTGGTGGTCGTCGGGCCCGGTGATCGGGTTGTTGATCGTGGTCACGCCATTGCCGTCGGTCGTGCCGTCGTTCTTCAAGTCCTGGAAGGCGACCTTGTTGGAGAGGCCAGTCGCGCTAGCGCTGAGCCCGGCCACGCCTGCGGTCGGGTGCGTCGGACCGAATGATGCGCTCACACCGACCTGGTTGTGGGAACTGTCGCTGGTGCCGCCCGCGACTTGCGCATGTGCGGTTCCAGCGAACGCCAGCGCTACGACGGCGGAGGTGGCGAAAAGCTTGAGGTTGGAAGATTTCACGTTACTTCTCCTGCTTGGTGACACCCCCGGCTTTCCGGGGGCGGTTATCCGGCAGTCGCTGCTCGGCCACGGTTTCCATGTCAGGCACGGCGGCGGCTGCCGAATGGCTTGAAATCATAATCGGCCGGTCAGGCTGATGCGGACGGTCCGGCCGGGAGCGGGATTGAGCGAGCGCGTCAGCGGATCGCCATAATAGCGGTCGGTGAGGTTGGTGCCGTCGATCTCCGCGGTGAAGCGCGGGTTGATCCGGAAGCGGACGTAGGCGTCCACCGTCAGATTAGCGCCCCAGGCATAGGGCACGTTCAGTGCGTAGCCCTGAACCTTGTCGTTGTCGGGAACGTTGACCAGCGTGTCGAGCAGCTTGTTCTTGTACTCGCTATACCAGGTGAAACGCGGGCCGAATTCGAGCCGGCGATTGAGCACGCGGGCGCCAAGCGTGAGGTTGAGCGAATTGTCAGGCGCCGCCTGCGTCAGAAGATAGCCGCCATAGAACCCGTATTTCACGCAGTCCGGAATACGATCGAGACCTGTATGACCTGAGTCGAGCGTGGTGGCGGTGCTTTGATCGCAGACCTTGTTGGTGAAGACGTGCGCATAACCAAAATCACCGAACAGCCAGCCATTGTCATAGCGCGCCTGGACCTCGAGGCCGGACAGGATCTGCTTGTCGATATTGGAAATCACAAGGTTGGTATTGCGTTCGATCACGTCGGTGGTGACGTTGCGATACCAGGTCAGCTTTAGATCGGCCTTCTGCCCCCGACCCAGGCCTAGCGTTGAACCCATGTCCTGAACGAAAGCCGCTTCGAGCGAATGCGCGTGTTCAGGTTTGACGCGGGCAAGCGGGTTATAGGACTGCGAGAAGCCGATCGTGCTCTCGAAAATGCTGGGATAGCGGTAAGCCTCTGCATACCGGACATAGAAGCGGCTTGAGGTGCTTAGGTAGACGGTGGCCGAGCCCATCGGCGCCCAGTTGCGAGCCGCCAAGTGGGTATCAGCGTAGGTCGCTGCTCGCAATTCCTGAAAGCTCGTTCCCAACTTACAGCTCTTGGGGTCAAACGGCGGCGCCTTGAAGGTGCCGTTGAGGCACGGGTTCTGCCCTCTCGTGAACTTGCCATCTTGATCCACAAAGAAGGGATCAATATCTCTCAGCTGCCGGATACCATTGTAGGAAAGATCGTACGGGCTATACTTGATCTGAGCTAGGTACGTGCTCGGATCATTTGGGTTGAAATACTGTAGATAGAGATAGTCATTCCAGCTCTGGGCGTCAGTGACATTATAGTCGACAACGGCGGAGTATCCCACGATGGGATACATTTTTGGCGCTTTTCCCGCGGCGATCTGGTCGCGCAAGTAATCGTCGGTGGCATGAAAGCCGGCGTATGTGAGGCCCGCGTTGAGCTTGAGAAAGCTGAACGGCCGCCATTCGCTCTTCAAGTCGATGCGGTATTCCTCACGCCGGCCCGACCTACTGGTCCCGCAGAAGAAGGACGCGCACTTGGGCGCGGTAGCATCAAGGAGGGATTCGCCGCGCGGGCGCAGCACTTCGCGCTGCCAATTACCCTGCACCAGCAGGTCCAATCGTGAGCCCAGCTTCAACTGATTGCTGGCGATGACCCCGAAGCGATCGTTGCGCGAATGCGCGGAGGCCGTGTCCTGCAGGATCGGATTAGTATAGGATGCCGACTCCGGGTAGCCACCGTTGCTGTTCGTATCGCTGAGCGTGTGGGTGTCCCAGAAACTCGCCTTCAGATCGAGCCACCACAGCCCCGGCTGAAGTCGATAATCGAGATTGTAGGCCTGGGCATGGACGTGGCTGGCCGGCCATTGGATCGAGCCGACGTGTCCGCCCCAGCCAAGCAGACGCGAAGCCATGATGTCGCCATAGGTGGAACGCGTGTCGCGATATCCGGCCTTGAGATCGGACACGTCGCTGATGTGCCAGACGAGCTTCCCCAGCCAGGAGGAAGTCCTCGACGACGTGTTGGTGATCTCGGTGCCCGGCAGATAATTGAATGCCATCCGCTGGACGAAGGTACCCTGATATTTCGGGTCGACGTTCTGGGAATAGTAACCGGCGCCGGACTCGCCCGCGAAATAATTTCCATGGGTGCGATAGGCATAGGCGCCGAACAGGTCGAGGTCGCCGAGCCGGCCGGCCAAAGCCACGCGTGCCGCTTTGTCACCGAGCGAGAAGAAATCATTGTCGTGGCTGGTCCGCGCCATGACCAGTACCGCCGGATCGTTGGCTGGGTAGATGATGTTGCCGGGCGTGCCGCGTGAGCCGGGATAGCCGGGGATATTATGATAGTCCTGGCCGAGGAACAGATGCGGCCAGCGTGGCTCGGTCGAATTGTTGCCGCCCTCGAGCTTGACCTCGATGCCGAACTTCTGATCCTTCCGGAGGATATCGTCGGCGTCGAGCGTGTGGATGACCACCGCGCCGCCGATTGAACCGTTTACGCCGCGCGCGGCCACAGGCCCTTTCTCGACCTGGATGCCAGATATTAGGTTTGGATCGATATAGGCCCGGTTGCTGACGCCGTTGTAGCCACGCCAGACGGTCAGGGCCTGCTCCGTCCCGTCGATGATCACAGGCACCCGGCCGGGTCCGGAGACGCCGCGGATGCTGGGGTCGATTGCGCCACCGTTGCGCGCGTCGCCGCTATAGACCCCGAGCATGCCCTTGAGCACGTCCGACGAGGTCACGCCCTTGTAGCGTTCGACCTCGTCCTTGCCCATGTAGGTCGTGGTGGCGTCGCGATCATAGATGTCATCAGCGCCGCGCGCATCGCGGTCCTCTCCCGCCGTCGTGGCAAGGCGTTGGTCGCCTTGCACCTGAAGCGGTCCGGTCGCGATTGCACCGTCCTCGACTTGCCCGACCGGGGCCAGCGTGACCACTCTGCCATCGATCTGGCCGGCGTAGCCGCTGCCGGCCAGCAAGCGTGCCAAGGCCTCGGAACGTGACATCTTGCCCGTCGCGCCTGCGCTGGCCACGCCGCGCACCGTGGCGGCATCGACGCTGACCTGCATTCCCGACTGCTGACCGAAGTCCGCCAGCGCACCGCTCAGCGGCTGAGCTGGTATAGTGAATGTTTGTTCTTCCGCCTTGGCGGTCTGAGCCGACGCGACAGACGGCGTAAACAATGCGTTGATCGCCACTGACGCCGACAGCAGCGCCAGCTTTCCCGCGAAACACTTAAGTCCCCTGTCCCCCAATCGCACCATCGTCACCTTTCCCGCCCGATCAAGAGTGCAGTATGATCCGGCTAATGCGAATCAATAGCACAATAAGGAGACGAGCGACGGCTGGTGATTTCCGGTAAAAAAATTGTCTGGCGAGAACTTTTCTATTCGACCGTGACGACCTTCAGCCAGGGCGACAGGTTGCGCACCTCGATGCGCTGCGCCCTAGCAAGGGCGACCAGGGCGGCATCGGGATCCCGCAAGTCATACAGGCCTGTCACGCGCCGACTTTCAAGGCCCGGTCCTCGGGCGAGGATATAGCCCCTGTACCATGGGCGGAGGGCCGCAATGACCTCGCTGACCGACTCGTCCGCGACGATGATCCGTCCCTGGCGCCAAGCGGCAACACGATCGGGGCGAACATGCTCGCGCCGCACGCTGCCCTGCCAATCAACACTCACTGATTCTCCGGCCGGCAGCATTTCCCGAGCGTTGCCCGCGCGTGCCGGCAGTGAAACCTGCACCGCGCCCCGGCTGACCGCGACCCCCGCTGCGCTGTCCGTCAACGTCACGTCGAACGCAGTTCCGAGCACGCGGGTCTCGCTTTCGCCGGCGAGCACCCGGAAGGGCCGGTTGACGTCGTGCACGACGTCGAAATAAGCCTCGCCCCGCAACAGGTGGACATCGCGTCGCCCACCCGCGATCAATACGCTTATGGCAGACGAGGGAGCCAAGGTGACATTGCTGCCATCGGGCAGGGTTATCGTCTTCACCTCAGCGGTGGCAGTCAGATGGTCAGCGCGAAGTGCAATCAACGCGTCGGGCAGCATCAGCCATGCGGCGCAGGAAGCGATGGCGACGGCCGCTACCCCGCTCCAGGCTCCCTGCCAGCGCTTAAGACGCCCGGTACCGGATCGCAGCGCAACCGCCGCTTGTGCAGGCACAGGGACGTTGTGCTGGACCAGCGCGATTGTGCCGGCAATGCGAAGTGTTTCCTGCCACGCTGCGGCATGACGCGGATCCGACGTTACCCACACATTGAATGCCTCGCGTAACGCCATGTCGTCCCGATCGTCATCGAGGCGAATGAGCCATGAACTAGCCTCGCGGTCGATCTTCTCGCTGGAGTTGTCGGGGTTATCGTTACACGCGGGATCAGCCATTGCAGTTCGATTATCCCTGATATCGGCCGCTGATCATGAGACGAGCCATTTGCATCGATAACGGATCGTCGCGCAGCATTTCCGGGAATTTCGGCAAAGCGCGTTATCTTTCGCCACGCAAGCTTCGTTTGCAGCGTTGGACGCCTTCGACAACCAGCTCATGCGCCAAGCTTTTGGAGATCGAGAGAGACGCCGCAATATCAACGAGCCTGGCCCCCTCGAAACGATGCATCTCGAAGGCGCGGCGCATCCGCTCGGGCATTGCGGCCACGGCCTTTCGGACAATCTCAAGCTCTTCCCTCGCGGCAATTTCAGTCAACGCCGAGGGCTGCTCGCTCGCAAGCGTTTCGGCGAGACCCGCCGAATCGGGGTCGAACAGCCGTTGTTCAAGACCCTTGCGGCGACGACCGTCCACGATAAGATTTCTGACGATGCGACGCAGATATCGTTCGGGTTCGGCAAGCAGTCGCCCCCCTGCAACGGCGTGGAAACGAAGCCACGCTTCCTGGACGACATCCTCCGCCTCGGCACGGTTGCCGGTGAGGCCCGAAGCGTACCGGACTAGAGCCTGTCGTTGGGTCAGGAATATGCTCAGGACATCCTCCTGTCGCGACAACAGACGCACTCCATATACTACTTTTAGCCAAGCCTCCTTAGCGCCCTCCCTCTTGCGAACCAATCGCAATTGCGGTGGGAGGCCATTCTTTCCAAGGCGAAACTGACAAGAGGCACAGGCCAGTGCCCTATGGATTCGATGCGAACCGCAGCCGCCTCCTCTCCATCGACGGAGCCGTCGGCCATGTCCATTCCGGCCCTCGGGCACAAATCCTATCGGGAAGATCGATCGAACGTCGCTACATAGAGCGGACTAGCCGGTGGAAAGGGGAGAAGATCTGCCAAAAAGCGGCACGAGCAAAGCCGCAACCAACGCGATAACGCCACTGGCAGCCATCACATAGGCGACCCCGAGATCATCCACGACCATGCCGCCAAACCAAGCGCCAACCGAGACGGATGCCTGAACCACGGCGACGTAAAGCGCTCCACCGGTTTCGAGTGCCTCCGGAGCCGCTTTCGCCACCCAAGACTGGCAAACAATGGAAAGGGCGCCATAAGCTAGCCCCCAAACGCCAACCATCAGGACAGCGATCACCCCGATGCCTCCAAACTGCGCGAGCAGGAACACAGGGAGCGCCAAGGCCAGCGCATTGAGGACCATCGCCAGACGATAGCTCCGCGTAACCAGCCAGCCTCCCAAGGCGTTGCCGATCAATCCGGCCACGCCGAAGAGCACCAACATTCCACTAATTTGCCCAGGGCTCATCTTCGCCACGAGAGCGAGGAATGGACCTATATAAGGATAAGCGAAGAACGTGCTGCCGAAAGTCATCAAGGCAAGCACTAGTCCGAGACGGGCTTGCGGGATGAATAGCAGCGCACCCAAGTCGCGCCAGCGCGTTGGGCGAACGGGTAAAGTCGAGGGCACGAACGCGAGCAACGCGCCGGCCGCCAGGGCGCTGATAAGAGAAGCGGCGCCGAACGCCGTCCGCCAGCCAAGATACTCTGCTATCAGCGTGCCAGCTGGCACACCGGCAATGGTGCCGATCGACAGGCCGGAGAAGATGATTGTTACCCCTCGCGCACCGGTTGGTTCCGGCATGAGCCGAGCGCCAATCGAAATGCCGAGCGGCCAAAATCCTCCTAGCGCAATCCCGACCAAAACGCGGCCGGCTAGAAGCGTGCTGAAGTTAGGGGCCAGGAAAGACATAAGATTGGCCGCGCATAGCAGCGCGATCAGTCCGATCAGGACGGTCCGCCGATCCCTCCGGCCAACAAGGACGCTGACCACAAGCGCACTACAGGCCGCGACGACGGCCGGCAGCGTCATGGTAAGTCCAGCCGTGCCGACAGTGATCCCGAGATCGTGCGCCATCGCCGGAATGAGGCCAACGGGCAGGTACTCCGTCGTGATGATGACGAAGCACGAACCCGCAACGGCAGTTACAGCAAGATATTGCTGTGACAAAGTCGGCTCCCGCGCCGATCGCGCGACGTCGACAGATTCAGACGAGTCCTTCATCTATTAGGCCTTGAATGTGATAGCGAAGGTCGTGAACGTCGCTAGTCGGCGAGTTCGATCGAGACCCGGTCTGGATAGAAAGCGAGGCAGCCGGCGATTTCGCCAACCGCTTCGAAGGGTTTCTCGTACGTCCACACGCTGTTAATGCCAGACGCGCCAAGGGCGGGTATGCTGTAGTAATTGGCATCGCCCTTATAGGGGCAATACGTCGTGTGCTGCGAACGCTCAAGCAGCGACATGTCAACGTCGCCACGCGGGATATATTGGACGGGAGCATACGACGCTTCTGTAAGCGTCCACGCGCTGCTCGACCTCGCGAATTGATATGCCCCCTCCCTGACAACAACCGTCACCGAAGATGGCCTTATGCTGATAGGATGACTGGCGTCGGGGACGAGTATCTTACGGTCAGCCACAGAAGGTCCTTTCACTGGTAGTTCCCGCCCCTTGGGCGCGCCAGAAATCGCCGATCGACCAAATCGATCAGCCCGCAATCAGCGCCGGCGGTGTGACTGAGCGCGGCAGATCCATGCCCTGTTCGTGAAGATAGATCGCGAGATCGAGCGTGTTGTCGGCAACATCGAAGTGCGTCACGAGCCCGTCCTTCAAGCGCAGAAGGAGGGTTTCGACAGACGTGCCGCTCGTCCCCGTCGGCTCGATGCCAAAGAACGGCGTGCCGTCGTGCTTCCAGTGCATATTGATCGCCACCAGCGCGCGATCACCGGCGACATAATGGTCGATCAGATCGACGCGAGGCCGAAACGCCGAGAGGAAAGCCTGTACCCAGCCCTTGAGCGCGTCACGCCCTACCGTGTCGCGTCCGGCCGGGCTGTTGATCACGACGTCAGGATGAATGATGGCGTCCCAACGATCGAGCTGGCCGTTCGCGAACCCTTCGTAGATAACGTAGGCGAGGCTTGTTTCAGCCATGATGTCGCTCCTTAAAAGTGACGCTGATGAGAACTAGGATTTCAAGCTGCGGGGAGACCAAGGGCCTCACGCACCTCGGGCCCGGACATGCCGGTGTCGTAGACAGGCGCGCCGAAATCGAACTCGCGCGAGCGATCGAGTGCCCCGACGATCACCGGATCGAAGCCGGCGTCGGTCACAAGGCCTGCTGCGATCTGCAGCGCTTCGGCGTCGTCCGATGCGAGAGGTATTCCGACGCGAGGTCCCGGGCGATGAGCCTCTTTCGCCAGGGTTTGATCCCAGACGCTGTTGAAGGCCCGAACGATACGCACGCCCGGAAACCACTCACGCAGGTACGGTCCCGTTCCGAGGCCCGATCGCCTGACCTCCTCAGCCATGGGTCCGTCCCGATCCGGATACGGGTTGGACGTATCGAGCACCACCTTGCGGCCGAAAGCCTCACTCATAGTGCGCCCATATTCCGGCAAGGTGACGAACGGGATCGACAACAAGATGGCGTCCCCGAAGGCGATTGCCTGTTCGGGCGTGCCTGCCCTCGCGCTGCCGCCTGCTTGCTCCACGAGGCCGCCCAGTGTCTCCGGGTGGCGCGAAGAGAACAGGACCTCGTGTCCCGCATGGGACCAGAATTTTCCGATCTGGCCACCGATCTGGCCACTGCCAATTATTCCGATCTTCATGGCTCGTGCTGCCTTTCACTTTTTAGATTTACGAATACGCTATCGCCTAAGCGGCCGCGGCCAGTGGTTCGTCGCAGACACCATTGTGCGGTTCACGGCACGAGGACCGACAGACCGGTGGTGGCGCGGCTATCGACCTCCTGGTGGAGCCTGACGGCATCCCGAAGCGGATAGCGGGTCGGCGAAACCGCGCCGAAAGCACCATCCCGAAAGAGGGTGAACACCTCCGCCATCGCCGCACGAAGCTCGCTTGCGCTTTTAAGATAGGTTAGGGCTTGCGGAGCCAGGAAGGTGAATCCGCGCTCCGCGACCGCATCGGCGTCCGCCTTCGGCCAACCGCCGGATGCTCCAAACGCCATCACGGTGCCACCCGCGCGGACGGCGCCGGCCGTGAACAGACGCTCGGCCGTGTCCGCACCGATCCCGTCGAAAACCACATCGACGCCAGTCCCGCCCGTGATCCGCGCGACCATGTCAAACGCCTCGTCGATTCCGACCGCCACATCGATTGCACCGCTGTCACGCACGAGGCCGCGCTTGGCCTCGCTCCCCACCACGCCGATGACGCGCGCACCGAGATAGGCAGAAAGGCGGGTCATCAATGACCCGATCCCACCGGCGGCGGTGGTCACGAGGACGGTGTGATCTCGCCGAACCTCGAAAAGCCGGCACGCACAGAGCCATGCCATGAAGCCCTTGACCGTGAGCGCAGCGGCGATTTCGAAGTCGATGTCCTGAGGCAGCTGAAATAGCAGATCCGCTTCAATCAGCCGCGCGGCGGCATAGGCGCCCTGCGAACGCAGATATCCGACCCGATCGCCCACCGCGAAATCCTCGGCTCCTGGGCCAACCTCGGTAACGACGCCGGCGCCCTCGATGCCCATCACCCGCCCCGGCTCGTCGGGCGAAATCAGCCCCTTGCGCTGCAGGACGTCGAAATAGTTGAATCCGATCGCTTTCTGCTCGAGCTTCACCAGGCTGGCAGTCGGTGCCGCGACCTCCTGTTCCTCGACCCGCATTACCTCCGGGCCACCTTGCCCATATTGCGCGACTACCAATGCCATAATGCCTCCATATTATTGAAAGGGGCCCAAGCGCGCGGCGTTACGCCACGAAGCGCACGACACCGCCGTCCACGCGCAATGCCGCGCCGCTGGTCGCGGACGCTTGTTCAGAGCAAGTGTAGACGATCATGTTGGCAACCTCGTCGGTCGTGGCGAAGCGCTGGATCAGGCTGGTAGGGCGTAGCGCCTGCAGGAATCCCTGCTCGGCTTCCTCCACCGTAATGCCATTCGCTTCGGCCTGCTTCGCCATATAGTCGCCAAGGATTTCGGACCTCGTCGGCCCCGGAAGCACGGCGTTGACGGTGACCCCCGTGCCGGCGACCGCTTCAGCCAGCCCCCGGGAGACCGCGAGTTGCGCGGTTTTGGTCATGCCGTAATCCAGCATCTCCTTAGGCGTGTTGACCCCGGATTCGCTGCTGACGAACACGACGCGCCCCCAGCCCTTGTCCACCATGCGCGGCAAGTAATGGCGCGACAGGCGCACGCCGCTCATCACATTGAGCTGGAACAGGCCGAGCCAATCCTCGTCGGGGATGGCCGCAATGTCGGCGATACCCTTATAGTCCCGGATGAACGCCGTACCGACATTGTTGACGAGAATGTCGGCGTCCGGCGCTGCCGCGACAAAAGCAGTCGCGCCGTCTGCAGTCGAAAGGTCGGCAGCGATGCCGGAGATGTCGATGCTCGGAAAGGTTGCGCGCATCTGCCGCACCGCTTCGTCAACCCGCGTCGCGGTACGGCCGTTGATGATGACCGACGCGCCGGCTCGGCCAAGCCCCTCCGCCGTCGCCCGCCCGATGCCGGCGGTCGACCCGGTCACGATGGCCAAACGGCCGTTCAAATCTATCTTCATGCGGCTGCCCTCCTGGCTTGGCGCCGAGCCCCTGAAGGGGCGCCGGCGTCACGCGTCACAGTTTGATGCCGGCCGCCTCAAGAGCGGTATCGATGCGGACATCGACCTCCCGCTTCGTGTCGGCCCAGGCCGGCACCGTCTCCAGCAATCGCTGCTGCCAGGCGACCAGATTGGGGAATTCGTTGAGAGGGATCTTCGTCCGCTCGTTCTGCGAGAACGGTCCCGCGATATCGAAGTCGACCAAAGTCAGCCGGTCTCCGACGATGTAGTCGTGCTTTGCGAGATGCGCATCCAGCACGGAAGCACCCGCGCGAAGCTTGGCGGCCGCCAGATTGACGATGGACTCGTCCGCAGGCTTGCCCATGAAGCGCTTGGCTAGCACCTCATCGAAGGTGAGCGTCGCGAAGACACGCCACTGCTCGCCCGACCAGAACATCCATTGGAGAATCTCATACCGCTCGCGCGTTGTAGTACCGGCCAGATCGCTTCCCGCCTTTTCGGCAAGGTAGAGATTGATCGCAGAAGACTCGTAGAGAACGAAATCGCCGTCTACCATGACAGGCGATAGCCCGTGCGGGTTCAGTTCCAGGTACTCGGGCGTATGGCTCTCGCCCTTGAAGAGATCGATGTTCACGCGTTCAATCTCGACACCCATAACTGCCGCTGCTGACGTAATGCGGCGCAGGCTTCCCGAACCCGGATCGCCGTAAATCTTGATCGACATTTGAATTCACTCCTTATTTTCGAATGTATCGTGGGGTTTAGGCTTGAGCGCGGGCGCGCAGGCTATCGAGCACCGGCAACAGCTCGGTGGGATCGGGGCGCCGCGTGTAATCGGGATTGACCTCGGCATAGGCGATCACGCCATCCGTCCCGATCACGTAGCGCGCCGGCATCGGCAGCACCCACGCCGGATCATCGTTGATCTTCGGTAGATCGTTGCCGAACTGCTGGTAGACCTCGATCAAATCGTCCGGCAGCGCGAAGCGCAGGCCAAAGTCGTCGGCAACGGACGCGCGGGCATCACTCAGGATCGGGAAGCCCAGCTTGTTGTCCCGCTGCGACTTGCGGCTGTTCGCAGGCGTCTGAGGAGAAATAGCCACCAGGCTGGCGCCTCGTGCCTCGATCTCCGAGCGAACCTCTTCCAGCGCCTGGAGGTCGTAGTTGCAATAGGGGCACCAGACGCCGCGATAGAAGGTCGCCACAAGCGGCCCCCGCGCCAGCAGTGCGCGCGAACTCACGGTGTTGCCGTCCGCATCCTCAAGCGTGAACTCCGGCGCAGTGTCGCCTGCCTTCAGGGCGTCATCGGCCTGTCCACTGTCGATCAGCGACTGAGTCGCGCGCTGCATTGTCTCGAGCTGGTCGCTGGTCGGTACCAGCGGAAAGCGTCCATTTTCGAAGTCGTCACGCATCGCGTCGAGCTTGTCTTGGAGTTTCATCACCATTTCCTCGTTTCGCGGTTAACCGCCGTGAAACAAGAGGTAGGGTATCCGCATAACGACGTGTACCCACCCTATGCGGACAACATATATCCGAATAGCAAATGAATGGCGGAGCGGCAGGCGGCGTTATTGCTTCACGCGGGGAAAGACAGCGGTCTTTTTAGCTGCCGGCGCCGGCGCTCGCGCTTCGCGACCGCCGATTTCGCGCAAAGTCGGTCAGCTGGTTGGGTACATGGAGCCGCCGCCGCTGTAGATCACCCAGCATTTCAACGAGGATGCCAAACCCCTTTTCCCGCAGCGGCCAAAATCCCATCATCAGGCCTAGAGTGCCGAATAGAATATCCTGAGGGGTGACATGCCGCGTCGCATTTGCCGAGCGTTGCCCGCGCTTCATCGCCTCATCGGCTGTCCGGGGACGGCAATGTTGCTACCCGGCATTCGGATCCTCACGTCGGGCCCGGGTACGATGGCGACGGCATCGCACCTCGCGATCAGCGGCATCGACGATATCCTATGTGATCAAGTGCGAGGGGTTTTCCCGAAATCGGGTTTGCGGCGGCCGAGGAATGCGGCAATTCCCTCGCGCGCCTCCGCTCCGCTGGCCGCGGCGGCAATAACCGCCGCCTCGCGGTCGAGATGGTCGGAGAAGGTGGCCGTCGCCCCGTCGAGAAGAAGTTCTCGCACCGCGCCGAGCGCCGCAGTAGGAGCCGCGGAGAGTTTCGCTGCGATGACCTTCCCTTCCGCGCACAGCACCTCATCGGCAACTGTACGGGTGACGAGGCCGTGGGCGGCGGCGTCCACGGCGGACATCCGAGCGTTAGTCAGGATCATCTCCTGAGCGCGACGCAGCCCGATCAGGCGAGGCAGCAGCCAGCTCATGCCGCCGTCGGCCGTCAAGCCGATGCCCGAATACGCCGCAGTAAAATGTGCCGACGATCCCGCCAGCACGACATCGCCGAGCGCGGCAAGACTGAGGCCCGCCCCGGCCGCCGGCCCGTTGACCACCACCAACAGCGGCTTCGCCATCGACGCCAGTCGCTTCACTGCATCGTGCACCCGATCAGCCAGCGCCTGCAGGTAGGCACCGGCGTTGTCTCCGGCTGCCGAGAACCCGTCGATATCCCCGCCGACGCAAAACATCCGCCCGGCGCCTGTTAGCATGACGCAGCGTACGGATGGGTCGTCGGCGACCTCTGCCGCGGTGCGCGCCAGTGCATCCGCCAGCCCCACGTCGATAGCATTGCCCGCATCAGGCCGGTTCAGAACCAACCGCGCGATACTGCCCTCGCGTTCGACAAGAACCGGACTGCCCATCTGAAATGCCTTATATCGCTTCGCGGGCCCGTTTCGCCGGCCGGTAGAGCCAGGGTCCGTCCCACGCCTCGTTGGACAACACAGCAACGAGGGCGCCCCCCGTAGCAGACCGCGGGAGTTCGCCACTCAACCGCTCAAACCGAAGTTCGAACGGTCCGGCCGACCTCCCCCCTAACGCGCTTCAGCTGCAGCCTGGATTGAAGCTGCTCACCGGCGGCAAGCCGGCTTAACCGACGAAATGGAGCGGACGCCCGGGCATCCGCTCCTTCCCAGGGATCAGTCGAGCCTAAACTTGAAAGTCAGGCCGTAGGTTGCGGGCATGCCGGTCAGCGTCGACAGCGTGTCGCCGGTGTGGACGAAGGTGGTCAGGTAGTATTTGTTGGTAACGTTCTTCCCCCAGACCTCGAGGCGATAGCGACCATCCTGAGTTTCGACGCCAGCGCGCAGGTCGAGCACGACGTAGCTGGGGAGATTGAAGCTGCCGCTGACAAAAGCGGGCGTCGCACGACTATGGTAGACAGCACTGGCACCAACGAACGCCTTCAGGCTGTCCGAAACGGGAGCTTCATAGTCCCCATTCGCCGAGATCTGCCATTTTGGCGTAAGCGGAAGCGCGTCGCCCTTAATGTCTTGTGCAACTCCGATGAGGCCGGGGGTTAGGTAGTGACTCAACACCTTGCTGTTCACATATGTGACACCCGTATTGAGGCTGAGCCCCTGGACCGGTCGAGCCGTGATCGATGTCTCAAACCCGGTTATGCGGGATTTGGGAATGCTGACCAACGACGGCAGAGTGCCGAATACGAAGTTGGTCACGTAGTCGGCGATCTGCTTGGCCCGATAGTCGTAGTAGAAGCCAGCAACGTCGATCTGAAGTGCACGGTTGAACCAGAACGACTTCAGGCCCGTCTCGTAAGCCAACACGGATTCCTGTTTGACGGGAAGCGTCTGGGAGACCGACACGGCAGACAGATTCTCGAACGCGCCCGCTTTGAATCCCTTCGTAACGTTGGCGTACAACATCACGGCATCCGTCGGCCGCCAGGATACGCTGCCGCGGTACGAGAAATTATGCTCGTTCAGGTCCTGGTGAATGAGGCCGGGAAAGAAGGTATTGCTCGAGTTCAGGGTTATGCACCCCTGCGGCCCCGCTACCGGCGGCGTAGCTGCTCCCGTGAGAGCTTGCGACAACGCGCTCAGGGTTCGGGCAAAGGCGCCCGTCGGACCGAAGGGTTCAATGAGGCATCCCTCATATTTGTCCCGCCTGTCCGTGTAGCGCGCTGATCCTTCGAGGGTAATCCGGTCCGTAAGCGCGAAGGTCAGGCCACCGAAGACCGCAGCGGTTTTGATCTTCTGATTTGCGAGGTTCTGGAAACTGTTAAAGTAAAAAACCTGGCTGCCGTCGGGCTGCGGAACGCCGCCTACCTGGGTCGTCGCGCCTGCCGGGATGGGAATTCCCGAATTCGTAGTGTTGATATAGAGGTTGGCCGTGTCGTTGACCTTGTCATACTCGTAGTTTCCACCAACGAGCCACTTCAGACGATCATCGGGGAACAGCGAACCGGCCAAGCGCAGCTCTTGGGAGTACACATCGAACGAGCCGACGATGTTATTTCTGGAGACGGGGTAGATTGTCCCGTCGAGGTCCGTCGGACCAAACGTTTTGGAGTGCGAGTACGATGAGATCGAGGTGAGCTGGACGCGCGATGACAGATTATATTCAACCTTCAGCGCCGCCTGGTAGAAGCTGTCGTCTCGCCTGTTGCTGAGCCCCGGATCGAAGCCGGCGGCGCGACTGTTACCCGTCGCGAGCGGGTAGTTTTGGAGGGCGGCCTGTAGGCTGGGAACCCCGGGGATCACACGATCTGCGCCGCCCGGCACCAAAGGAAGATACGTCGCATACTGCTTTTGCTGCATGTCGGACTTGTCGAACCAACCGTTCACATTCAGCTCGACCGACAAATCGGACGTCGGATTCCAGTCGACCAGAAGCCGGGCCACGGAGAAGTCGCGGACGCCGTTCTTGTTCGACGAGCCGAACGGGGTCACGGCCGGATCGTCCACGTAATTGTATTGCCAGGCCGAGCGATGCTCCGATCGGAACGCAAGGCGAGCCTTCAACGTGTCCGTCAACGGGCCACTCACATAGCCGCCGACATCGACCTCATCGAACCGTCCATAAGTGAGATCAGCGCCGGCCTTGAGCGTATCAGTGGGCTTGGCGGCAATGTAGTTAATCGCCCCGCCCGTTGAATTTTGGCCAAAGAGCGTACCCTGTGGTCCCTTCAGAACCTCGACACGCTCGGGATCGAGCGAGGCACCCTCGGTAAGACGCGAGAACGGAAGCGGAACCTGATCAACGTAGACGCTGACGGTCGGTGCGAATGCCAAAGCCTCCACGAAGCCACCGACGCCGCGCAGCGTGTAAACCGAGGCCCCGTAGTTGCTCTGCGTGAAAGTGAGACCGGGCGTGATCTTCTCGAGACCCTGTGGGCTGGTAATGCCGAGGTTCGACAGTTGCTCGCCACTCGCCGCCGTGATCGAGATCGGCACGCGGCTCAGCCGTTCCGACCTCTTGTTCGCCGTAACGACGATGTCGCCGACCGCGCTGTCCGAAGGAGCGGCTGCAGCGGCGACAGGTGGTTCGGACGGAGCCGGGGCGCTCGATTGCGCGTCCGCATCGCCCGGAGCAGGTACCACCGCCTGAGCGAGCGCCGCGCTGGTCGACAAGGCAGACGCCGACATCGCGAGTATAATCTTAAACCCCTTCATGTATTCCCTCCTATTTGACATTCGTCTTGCAAGAACGTTGTCTGCAAGTACTGGTACGTGTTCGGCCTGGTCGGAATGACGAGCAGGCTAAATCCAGATTATGTGTGGCTTATTCTGTGGCGCTCAGGTGAGGTTATACCCTCCGTCGACTGCTAGCTCTGAACCCGTAACGAACGCACTGTCGTCGGAAGCCAGGTAAAGGGCAGCCACGGCGATCTCGTCTGCTTGCCCGTTGCGGCCCAGTGGCGTCGTGGCGGCGGTCCGTGCGAAATAGTCATCATTCTCAGATGACGAGAAACCGGCGCGCCGGCCGATCGCCGTCTCGATGTTTCCAGGGGCAAGCGAGTTCACTCGAATGCGTCGCTCGCGCAAATCCAGTGCGAAGTTGCGTGCAAGTGCCGAAATGGCGGCCTTGGTCGCGGTATACGCACTAAAGGCTGGAAAGGTCTTCTTCGCGGCGATGGAAGAGGTCAGAATGATCGAAGCGCCATCCCGCAAGGCAGGCAGGAGCGTCTGAACGGTAAAGAATGTCCCTTTCAGGTTGGTGCCAATTGTGCGGTCAAACGCCTCTTCCGAGACGTCTCCGATCGGCGCGAATGTGGCAATCCCGGCGTTTGCGAAGAGAATGTCGGCAAGCCCGTAGGTCGCCACGACATGGTCGCGAAGCGCCTCCAAATCCTGATTGCGCGTCACATCCACGGTAAATGGATCAAACCTGCCGCTTCCGCCGTCGTGCGCGGCCGCACGGCTCAATTCGCCCTCGTCGAGGTCAGCCATCACGACCGTGGCGCCCTCTGCGGCGAAGCGCTTTGCCGCGGCGAGACCGATGCCGCACGCAGCACCCGTCACGACGGCAATCCGCCCATCAAGCTTGCCCATCTGTTATCCTCTCACCGATGCGATAGGTCGGCCGTCCGCCCCAGGACGGGCTCGTGCAGTCGCACCTTCGCAAATTGTCGTTTTCGTTGGACCGTTGCCGGAGCGGCAACGACTAGGCCGGGTCAGCTTCTACACTTGTCACGATAACAAGCGGATCAGCATCTACAGTCTCTACTTGTCCAACGCTTAGTTGAAGCGTGACATCAACACGAGATGCCGCCGCATGTTCTCTACGTTCCCCCGCGAGGCCAACACGAAAGAACTGGTTTCAAACAATCTCCGGCGATTCCTACGCCACTTGATCGTCATCCACATGATAGCAATATGAATACGTTCGGCTCGCTACGGCCTTGACGTCTATAGCCAGCCGCCACAGATCTTCTTTGCAACGTCGCGACCAAGCGCACAAGCAACCGATCCAAAGATTACATTCGTGATGCTGGCAGCGCGCGAACCAGAGACCATATCGGGCTTGTCCGCGCGCGGATCCTGGCTAGCTCGAGCGCCGGTCTTGGCGTTTACGATGTTTCACTTAAAGGCTTGTCACGCGGGCCGCCGCAGACGCCCGGTAGCTCGTGCGGCGCGGCCCGTCCCGATGCCACGAGTCCTCCGGGGCAACCCCCAGAGCCACAATGATAGAGCCTGCAGACAATCACGCCCGAGCACATTGCCCCGCACATTTGCACGGTCAGCATCAAAGCGATCAAGGCCATTATCAGCCTGACCAGGTCATCATCGTGACCGATGACAGCAAGCGACGCAGCTTCCCCGTCAGCCTCGGTGTCGGATCACGAACGCGATGCCGGCTTCCGGCAAAGGCCATCGCGCCGTCGATGGTCCCGCTGGCGTCCGCGTAATCGACACAAAAGCGGGAACGGGCCGGCCTGCGCTTGGCGGCTCGCCTGAAAGCCGCGCTCAGGCGATCTTGGACAACAGGCTGTCCACCGCGACCTTTGCGTCGCCATAGAACATCCTTGTATTATCCTTGTAGAAAAGCGGGTTCTCGATGCCGGAATAGCCGGTACCTTGTCCGCGCTTCGACACGAAGACCTGCTTCGCCTTCCAGACTTCCAGTACCGGCATCCCCGCGATCGGCGAGTTGGGATCGTCCTGCGCCGCCGGGTTCACGATGTCGTTTGATCCGATGACGATCACCACGTCGGTCGAAGGGAAGTCGTCGTTGATTTCGTCCATTTCCAGCACGATGTCATAGGGCACCTTGGCTTCGGCCAGTAGGACGTTCATGTGCCCCGGCAGTCGGCCTGCGACCGGATGGATCGCGAACCGGACCTTCTTGCCGGCGGCCCGCAGCTTGCGGGTGAGTTCGCTCACCGTCTGCTGCGCCTGCGCGACCGCCATGCCATAGCCCGGCACGATGATGATGCTGTCCGCGTCGTTGAGCGCGGAGGCGACGCCGTCAGCGTCGATCGCGATCTGCTCGCCCTCGATCTCCGCAGCCGGACCGGTCGTGCCGCCGAAGCCGCCCAGGATCACCGATACGAAAGACCGGTTCATTGCCTTGCACATGATATAGCTCAGGATCGCGCCGGACGAGCCGACCAACGCGCCGGTGACGATGAGGAGGTCGTTGCCCAGGGTAAAGCCGATCGCGGCGGCCGCCCAGCCGGAATAGCTGTTGAGCATCGAGACGACGACCGGCATGTCCGCGCCGCCGATACCCATGACAAGGTGGAAGCCGATGAACAGCGCGAGCGCGGCCATGGCGAGCAGGACGGTCAGTTCGCGACCCTCCACGCCGATATCGCCGACATACATCACCAGCAGGAGCAGCGACGCCAGCAGCGCGGAGGCGTTGAGGACATGGCCGCCGGGCAGCTTCTTCGCCTTGCCGTCTAGCTTGCCCGCGAGCTTGCCGAACGCGACGATCGATCCGGTGAAGGTGACCGCGCCGATGAAGATGCCCAGAAACTCCTCGACCTTGAGGATGTTGATTTCCACCGGCGTCTTGTGCGCGAGCAGGCCGGCAAAGCCGGTCAGAGCTTCACGCGCGGCAGGATCGAGCGCGTTCACTGTTTCCAGTTCAAAATGCGCGTTGAAACCGATCGCTACCGCCGCAAGCCCCACGAAACTGTGCAGCGCGGCGACAAGCTGGGGCATTTCGGTCATCTGAACGCGCATCGCGACGATCCAGCCGATCACGGCGGCAACGGCGAATGTGCCGGCCACGATTGGCAGGTTGGCGGCGCCGGACCCGAACAATGTCGCCAGCACAGCCAGGGCCATGCCGGCGATGCCGTACCATACGGCGCGCTTTGCGCTCGCCTGATTGGAAAGGCCGCCCAGCGACAGAATGAAAAGGACCGCGGCCGAGAGATAGGCTGCGGACACCACACCGGTATCGAACATGAAATTCCGCCTTAAGACCGCTGGAACATGGCCAGCATCCGGCGCGTGACCAGGAAGCCGCCAACGATGTTGATCGATGCGATCAGGATCGAGATCGTCGCCAACCCGAGCACCAGCGTGTTGGTTGAACCCAGCTGGAGCATCGCCCCCACGACGATGATCCCGGAAATGGCGTTCGTCACGGCCATCAGCGGCGTATGCAGCGCATGGCTGACATTCCAGATCACCTGGAAACCAACGAAACAGGCCAGCACGAAGACCGTGAAATGCGCCATGAAACTGGCGGGCGCCACGGCACCGACGGCGAGCAGTAACAACGCAGCGATGGCCAGCGTGATGACCTGCGAACGGGTCTGCGCCTTGAAGGCGGCGACGTCGTCCGCCCGCTTCTGCTCGGGGGTCAGTTCATCCGCCTTGGGCTTGGGCTTCTGCGCCGCGATCGCCTTGATCTTGGGCGGAGGCGGCGGGAAGCTTACCTGCCCTTCAAAAGCGATAGTCGCGCCCCGGATCACGTCATCCTCCATATTATGGACGATCACGCCATCCTTGCCCGGCGTCAGGTCAGAAAGCATGTGACGGATATTGCTGGCGTAAAGCGAACTGGACTGCGCCGCCATGCGGCTGGGGAAGTCGGTATAGCCGATGATCGTCACGCCTGTGGGGGACACGATCTTCTCGTCGGCCACCGTGAGCTCGCAATTGCCGCCGCGTTCCGCCGCCAGATCGACGATGACCGATCCTGGCCGCATGGCCTCGACCATATCCTTGGTCCACAGAACGGGAGCGTCCCGCCCCGGGATCAGTGCGGTGGAAATGACAATATCTAGACTTGGCGCCAGCTCGCGGAACTTGTTGAGCTGCGCTTCGCGAAATTCCGGGCTGGACGGGGCGGCATAGCCGCCCGTTGCCGCGCCATCCTCCTGCTCTTCCGAAAACTCGAGATAGACGAACTGCGCGCCCATCGATTCGATCTGCTCAGCGACTTCGGGGCGCACGTCGAAAGCCAGGGTGATGGCCCCGAGCGATGTCGCCGCGCCGATCGCGGCCAAGCCGGCCACGCCTGCCCCGATCACCAGGACCCTGGCCGGTGGCACCTTACCCGCCGCCGTCACCTGCCCCGTGAAGAAGCGACCAAAATTTGCACCAGCCTCAATCACGGCCCGATAGCCCGCAATATTCGCCATGGACGACAACGCGTCCATCTTCTGCGCACGCGAAATGCGCGGCACCATATCCATCGCCAGCACATTGGCACCAGTCGCGCTGATCGCGTTCAACGCCTCGCCGCGCTGCCCGGGATAGAAGAAGGAAATCAGCGTCTTGCCAGCCGAAAGCTGAGCAATCTCTTCGGCTTCGGGCGGACGCACCTTTATGATCACATCCGATGCGGACCATAGTTCGCCAGCGGATGGCACCACCGTCACGCCAACAGCCCGATAACTGGCATCATCCAAGCCGGCCGCTTTGCCTGCGCCGCTCTCGACAAGGCATTCATGGCCCAGCTTCTGCAATTGCAAAGCACTGTCCGGCGTCAGCGCGACGCGCGCCTCGCCCTGTACCACTTCCCTGGGGGCACCAACTTTCAAGCTGCCATACTCCCATGCTTACCAGCGCGCATGTGGCTTCGGAGATGCGCAACCAACCGGTCGAGATCTATCGGACTGAATTGAACGACATTCGGACACAGCAGGTCATATTTGGCCTCTGACCGGTGCATCGCGTAACGTTCGGCGAAACAAGACGCAGGGGTCCGACGTCGCAATCCAAACACCTCAAGCGCCCACGAAGAGAACGGCGGTCGAGGAAGGACGGGACGACGACGCTGCCGTTGTAGGCCACCGCGAGAACAGCTGCTTTTGAGGCGATCCCAGCACCCAGCGATTGAAATTCGTGCCAACTCTTATTCCAATCCTTTGTCGTCCCCGCCTTTCAGGCGAACCGTATGATCACCTCGAAAAGGCGAACCTCTCTCAAGGTCTCGCTCCGATTGCGTCCGGCCGGTGCTATCGTGACTCAAACCGCTTCCCAGATCGCCGCGATGCCTTGGCCGCCGCCAATGCACATGGTGGTGAGACCATATCGCTTCGCAGTCCGGCGAAGCTCGTAGACGAGCTTCGTGGTGATGATCGCACCACTGGCACCGATAGGATGTCCGATCGCTATCGCTCCGCCATTCGGATTGAGCTTGGCGGCGTCGAACTCAAGCTGACGTGCCACTGCGCACGCCTGAGCGGCAAAAGCCTCGTTGGATTCGATTACATCAAGATCGGCGACCGTTAACCCCGCCTTTGCCAGAGCATTGCGTGTCGCCGGCACCGGACCGATCCCCATAAGCGCAGGGTCGACGCCGGCATGGCCGTAGGACACGAGCCGAGCGAGAGGCTTCAGGCCATGCTCTTTCACGGCACGCTCGCTGGCGAGAATGACTGCCGCAGCACCGTCGTTGATCCCCGACGCGTTCCCGGCCGTAACTGTGCCACTGTCCTTGCGGAACAGCGCTCTCAGCTTACCAAGATCCTCGGCACTGGCATTCATCCGAACGTGCTCGTCTGTGTCGAACACGCTCGTCTTCCCGCGAGCCTTGATCTCGACTGGCATGATCTGCTCTCTGAAATAGCCCTGCGCGATGGCGTTTGCCGCGCGGGTCTGACTTTCGAGCGCAAGCGCATCCTGGTCTTCGCGGGAGATTTGATAGCGTTCGGCCACATTCTCGGCGGTCACGCCCATATGATAGTCGTGAAACGGGTCCGTCAGAGCGCCGTTGAGACCGTCGAGCAAGGCACCATCACCCAGGCGCTGCCCCCAGCGGGCCGACGGCACAAAGTAGGGTGCCCGGCTCATAATCTCGGATCCCCCGGCAAGAGCGATCTGATAATCGCCGAGCATGATCGACTGCGCGGCCGAAACGATTGCCTGGAGTCCAGATCCGCACAGGCGATTGACCGACAATGCGGGCGTCGCCTCCGGTATGCCCGCACCGATCGCCGCGATCCGTGCGACATACGCGTCACGCGGCTCTGTCGCGATCACGCTGCCGATCACCACATTTTCGACCAGGCTCGCCTCGATACCGGCGCGCGCGATGGCCTCGCGCGCCACGAGCGCGGCAAGCTCGCCCGGCTTCTGGTCCTTGAGAGCTCCGCCGAACGTACCGACCGCGGTGCGGGCTGCCGAAACCAGGAACACGTCTGTCATCGTTCTCTCCGTTATAAATGGTGCGGCTGTCATCCGTTCAGTTGCTCGAACGACCCGCGCTCGCCTGCGAGCGTCTCAAGCAGCGGCGCCGGCGTGAAAGCCCATCCGTTGCGGGCTTGCCCGAAGGCGGAAACCTGATCGAGCACGAGAGGCAAAGACTGTATGTCGGCCTGAAACATCGGACCACCGCGATCCCGCGGAAACCCGTAGCCGTGCAAATAGACCACATCGATGTCGACCGGCCGGTACGCGATGCCTTCACCAAGAATGCGCGCGCCTTCGTTGATCATCGCCAACAGGCAACGGCTCAGGATTTCGCCATCACCGATCTCACGACGCGTGAGGCCGATCTCGGCTGAGTAATCGACGACCAACTTATCGATTGCCGGATCCACCTCGGCGGTCCGGCCATCACGATAAAGATAGAACCCGGCCCCAGTCTTCTGTCCAAAGCGCCCGATCTCGCAGATGCGATCGATCACGCCTGAATAGGGCTGATCGGGAAACTGCGCTGTACGCCGCTTGCGGATCGCCCATCCGATATCCTGGCCCACAAGGTCCATCGTTCGACAAGGGCCCATCGCCATACCCCAACGTTCCAGAGCAGCATCGATCTGCTGCGGGAGCGCGCCCTCCTCGAGAAGAAAATACACCTGGCGAAGATACTCCTCGAAGATCCGGTTACCGATGAAGCCATCGCAAACCCCGGAGACCACGCCAATCTTACCGATTGCCTTGGAGAAACTCAGCGCAGTGGCAAGAACATCCGGGGCGGTTTTCTCGCCACGCACGACTTCAAGAAGCCGCATTACATTCGCCGGAGAAAAGAAATGAAGACCGACGACGCGCGAAGGGTCGCGTACAAAGGATGCGATCTCGTCAAGATCGAGAGTCGAGGTGTTGCTCGCCAGAATAGTATCGGGCCGCACAACAGCATCGAGCGCCGAAAAGACCGCCTTCTTTGCGGACATGTCCTCGAACACAGCCTCGATCACGAGGTCGACGTCGCTTAAGGCGTCGATATCAGGAGCCTGGGAAAAGGCAGCGACCCTGCGATCGGCCGTCGCCGTATCGATGCGGCGCTTATCGACATCGCGCTGGATCGTCTTGCGGATGTTCGCTTGCGCCTTTTCGAGCGCCTCCGGCCGCGCTTCAACCATCGTGACCGTCATCCCTGCATTGAGCAGCGCCAAAGCGATCCCAGTACCCATCAGGCCACCGCCGACGATCCCGACGCTCGCGATGGATCGGGGACTGACGTCCTTTGGAAGGCCCGGAATGCGCGCGACCTGGCGCTCTCCGAAGAAAGCGTGCCGCAAGCCGCGGGAAGCTTCGCTCAAGATGAGCTGCTCGAAAACTCGCGCCTCCAGGGCCAGGCCAGCCTCCAGGCCCTCTGGAAGTGCCGCAACGCAATCGATGACAGCCGCGACAGCCCCGCCACGACGGCCGTCATCCGGCTCCGCTCGCGCCATGTGGACTGCGTCCGGCAAATCTTCAGGAACGGGAAGCGCACCGGTGTTGCGCGCACTGATAGTCCGGGTAGCTAGCGACAACGCCGCTTCGATCGGATCGCCCTCAATGACCTCGTCGATCAGGCCCAGTGCGAGGGCCTCATCTGCCGACATCGGCTTGCCGCTCAGCATCATACCAAGTGCCGCGCGTGCGCCGATCAATCGTGGCAGGCGCTGTGTTCCGCCGGCGCCAGGAAGCAGGCCGAGCGAGATCTCCGGCAGAGCGAACTTGGCACCCTTTTGGGCAACACGGACATGGCCGGCGAGTGCAAGCTCCAACCCTCCGCCGAGCGCCATGCCATGAATCGCGATGATGACGGGTTTGGGGCTGTTCTCGATCAGGAGCAGGGTGTCACGCAGCTGCGCGAATTGTGCGTGATCGCCGTCAAAGTCGCTGATGTCTGCGCCCCCGCAAAACATCCGCCCCTCTCCAGCGATAATGATCGCCTCCGATGTCGGGTCGCTTACGGCCTCTTCGAATGCGGAGCGAAGCTCGGCGACGAAGCCATTTCCGATCGAGAGTGCGTTGACGGCCCCGTTCGACAGGCGAAGAACAACCGCGCCATGAAGTCGGGAAATGCTTACGGGCATAAGATGGTCTCTCCGGACTAGAAGTGGTCGACAAGGAGCGATGTCACGGGGCGGTCCCTGCAGCGATCGCCGAAGCGAGACCTGGTGTTTGCTATGAACCAAGCGCACGGCAAGAAGCCGGCGGATGATTAGTCGCGATTGCGCGATCGACCGCGTCGTACGGATCGATAGGGCAATTGCGGTTTGCAACGCTGCGAACGGCCGCACAAGCAATTGGCCCAAAGATTATGCTTATGATGCGGCTACGGTTCGCGGCATCCTTGGACCAGCTACTTGGTGCTCGCTGCGCGCGGGCAAATTCTTCATCCGTTCACGCCGCGACGCAGGGCATCGGAGCTGCAAAGACGACTAGGCTCAGACAGGGCCGACTTGCTGAATAGGCGCCCGGGGGAAGTGACGAAGAAAGATGCCAACGCCTGCGTCCGGTCGATGCGGCGCTCAGCTCATAATCCCGCGATAGGTCTCACCATCATCGCCGCCGGTCGCGATTCGTCTCAAGTCGTCGTTGATGAGGTGAGACGCTTGCGCCATGATCCGGTCCAACAATGCGCTGACTGTCGGAATATCATTGATCAGCCCCGCGACCATGCCACAGCTCCAAGCGCCGGCGTCCATGTCACCGTCGATCATCACCTTGGGATACACGCCAGCCACCTGTTCATGAATATCCGCGATGGTCAGAGCGTCGCCCCGCTCGCGCTCGATCTCCAGCAGACGCTCCACGGACGGATTCGTAAGGACCCTCTCGGTGTTGCGAAGCGATCGCATCACCAGGCGCGTATCCAACGTAGTAGCCCCCAATATGGCCAGTTTGACATTCTCATGAACCGGGGCCTCTTGTGTAGCCAAGAAGCGGGTCCCCATGGCGATTCCGTCTGCGCCCAGCGCGAGCGCGGCTACAAGACTGCAACCGTCCGCCATCCCGCCCGATGCAAGAAATGGAATGTCGAGGGCGGCAGCCGCGCTTGGAAGTAGGACGAAGTTTGGAACGTCGTCCTCCCCTGGATGCCCCCCGCACTCGAATCCGTCGATACTGACCGCGTCACACCCGATTTTTTCAGCGCTCAAAGCATGGCGCACCGAGGTGCATTTGTGGATGACCTTCACGCCGGCGGCCTTTAGCGCTGGCAGATGAGCCGCCGGACTTCTGCCTGCCGTCTCGACGACTTTCACGCCGCCTTCGATTATTGCGTGAATGTACTCCGCATATGGCGGTGCGGCGAAAGTCGGTAGAAAAGTCAGGTTCACCCCAAAGGGCCGATCCGTCATGTTCCGGCACCTGGCGATCTCCTTCGCAAGGAGTTCCGGGCTTCGCTGCGTCAGTGCGGTCAAGATACCGAGCCCGCCGGCGTTGGACACGGCCGACGCAAGTTCCGCAAGCCCCACAAAGTGCATCCCACCTTGTATGATGGGTCGCCTTATGCCGAGTAAATCCGTGATCCTTGTGCGCATGATCGCTCCTCTGCGCGTCGGAGCGCTCAGGCGCACCGACTATGCGGTTCGCCGATCTGGTCCGACGAGTGTGACTTTGGGAACGAGCCGGCGCACCCCGAGACGAGCTTCTCGCCGACCGACGGCGCCGCAGATCGGGTTTGTACTGTCAGCCTGTTCGCCGCCCGGGTACGCCTAAGACTCCGCCAAAGGACTATCGGCCGACGAACGCAGGCGGCCGCCGCTCGACGCTCGCACGGATACCTTCCTTGAAATCCTCGGTACCAAAAAGCTTGTCCTGCTCCTTGAGTTCTCGCGCCATAGCCGCACGTGCCTGCTGCTCATCGACCCGCGTCAGCGCGCCCCTAATGCTCGCCAATGCCAACGGTGCATTCGCTGCGATGCCTTGGCAAAAACCGAGGGCGCTCTCGTCCAGAGAGTCCGCATCCACCAAGCGGTCGGCGAGACCCAGCGCGAGCGCTTCCTCACCATCGACGCGTCGCGCCGTCAGCAGCAGATCATTTGCTCGCTGCGCGCCGACCAGGGCCGGCAATGTCGCGGTGATCGCGAAGCCGGGATAGAGACCGATGCTCGCGAAGTTTGCGTGAAAGCGGCTCGCCGGGGCCACGACGCGAAAATCGGCGGCAAGGGCCAGCCCGAAGCCGCCGCCTATGGCGCCGCCACGCACTGCTGCAACGAGGGGTTTGCGGCGCGAAAACATACGCGCGGCCTGACCATAGACCTCGGCCGGTCCAGAGCCTTCTGCAAGCGGCTTGGTGAAGTCGGCACCGGCACAGAAGTTCCGGCCCTCGGCCGTCAAGAGGGTGACCAAGACATTGGGGTCCGCGTCGTTCGCTTCGATCACATCGGCGATCGATCGGATCATGCCGACGTCGAAGAAATTGTGCGGGGGACGCGAAAGCCGGATCGTCGCGACCCTGCCCTCTTTTGCAACAACGATACCGTCCATCATCGACCTTTCCAAACAGGCGCGCGCTTCTCGACGAAGGCCCTGAGCCCCTCCACACGATCCTCGCTCGTGTAGGGATCCGGGTTCTCGTCGAGTCTCAGCGCCGCAGTGAGCGGCATTTCCCGAGACCTTCGGGCGATCCGGCGCATCCGCTTGACGGACAGCGGCGCATTCGCGGCGATCGCGTGTGCTCTCTTGAGCGCCGCCTCCTCCAGATCTTCGCCAGGAACGAGCGCGACGACGAGCCCGCGTCGCGCCGCCTCCGCCGCATCGATCGTCTCGCCGGTCAGCAGCATGTCCATGGCGAACGCCGGTGCAATCTTGCGCGGCAGCATGACAGAGGCAAATTGAGCGCCCATTCCCCGCTTCGCCTCGGGACAACCGAAGGACGCGGTTTCAGCGGCGATGGCGATATCGCAGGCGAGCATGAGTTCCAGTCCGCCCCCAATGGCAGCGCCATTGATCGCGGCGATGACGGGTACGTCAGATTCTGCCACGATCTCGAACAGGCCCCGCCTCGGGCCGGTATATGGGTTTTCCAGCAGGCTTTTCCCCGCCGCATCCGCGGTGGCGAACGCCTTAATATCGATCCCCGTGCAGAAGAACCGGTCGCCTTCGCCAGTGAGGACGATCGCCCTCACCCCCTCTTTCGGCGCATTGAAGACGATGTCGCCAAGCTCAATCATGATCTCGAGAGTCATGCAATTGCCGACCTTCGGTCGGTTCAGCTTAACCAGGAGTACATCCCCCTCGCGTCGACTGATTAAGTCCACGTTCTTTCCTTCCACGAAAACAGCATGCTCGCCCGCAGATCATTGTCCTGCGGAAATCTGGAGCCTCTCCCACGGGGATGCGCGGACAGAAGGCGCAATATCAATCCTCCGCGGCAAAAATCATGCCTGTGATAGAACGACCGAGTTCCCCTGCCCCGCGCGGACGCACTTCGCCGAAGGCTCGGCAGCTCCATCTGCATCACAAACGTAATTTCTTCTGACTTTGCGCCGGCCGTGTTGCCTTAGAAAAATCCCGGCGTAATTATCACAACAGCGATGGCCCGAAGGCCGTCGACGACATGATGGCCCCGGACGTCGCGCGACACGTCCGTTAGCCAGATATCTGTTATCCAAGCGGGTGCCGATGCAGCTCTTTGCGCTGCGCGGACGCGTGCAATTGCGGAGGCGAGAGGTCGGCTGCACCGACTCCTAACCCCGCTACTGTCGAACAATGGCGACGCCTGAAGCAATCGGCGTCGACGGGAGAGAATGATGAGCGGTATTGAAGAACGGATCGCCACGCCTGCCCTGGACCTGGACGTCTTGATCGTCGGCGCAGGCTTCGCCGGTCTGTATCACCTTCACAAGCTGCGCGGGCTGGGCTTCAACGCCAAGATCTTCGAAGCCGGCAGCTATCTGGGAGGGGCCTGGCATTGGAACCGCTATCCGGGAGCGCGGGTCGACTCCGAGGGGTTCCTTTATCAATATTCGAACCCGGATCTCTGGGGCGACTTCAGCTTCACGGAACGCTTTCCGGGCGGCGATCAGCTCCGCTCCTATTTCAAGCACGTCGACGCGAAGCTCGATCTGAGCAAGGACATCCTGTTCAACAAGCGCGTCGCGAGCGCTCACTTCGACGCCGTCGCCAATCGCTGGACCGTCGAGGCTGAGGATGGGACCATCGTCAGCACGAAGTTCATCAGCATGTGCATCGGTCAGTCCTCCGCCGTCCATATCCCGCCCGCCATCAAGCAGACGATGGGCGAGTTCGATGGCCCAATCGTACACACCGCCCTCTGGCCGGAGGAATCGCTCGATTGGGCGGGCAAGCGCGTTGCTGTCGTTGGCACCGGCTCGAGCGGTATCCAGGTCATCCAGGAAGTGGCGAAGACCGCACGCGAACTGACGGTTTTTCAGCGCACGCCGCCGATCGCCATGCCTCTCAAGCAGAAGTATTTTTCCGAAGACGAACTCGTCGAGGAAAAGAAGAGCTACCCCGCGAACTTCGCGGCTGTCCGCAACCGTTTTGGCGGATCGGAATATGATCCATTCGGCCCCACCGCCCACGCGGTGACCGAAGAGGAGCGCAATGCCGTCTTCGAGCGCCTTTGGGACCGCGGCGGCTTCAGCTTCTGGCTGGGCGGATGGGACGATGTCCTGACCGATGAGGTGGTAAACCGCTGGTATTACGATTTCTGGCGCAAGAAGACGCTGGCCCGCATTAAAAATCCGAAGGTCGCTGAAATCCTCGCGCCCGCAGAGCCGCCATATCCCTTCGGGACCAAGCGTCCCTGTCTCGAGCGGGACTTCTACGAGGTATTCAATCAGGACAATGTCGAGCTGATCGACATTCACGCGAACCCGATCGAGCGGATAACGCGCAACGGAATCCTCAACTCGGATGGCACGGAACGAGCTTTCGACGTTATCATCCTTGCAACCGGCTTCGACGCGGTCACCGGCAACCTCACGCGGGTCGATTTCCACGGTACCGCCGACCAGACCCTCAAGGAAAAGTGGGCCGACGGCTCAAGCGCCTATCTGGGCGTGGCGACGCATGGTTTCCCAAACCTGTTTTTCATGAATGGGCCTCAGTCGCTGAACGTCATTTGCGGCGGCCCGAGCTGCCAGGAGCGTAACGGGGACTGGCTCGCCGATTGCCTTGTGTATCTGCGAGAGAACGACATCGCGCGCATCGAGGCGACACCGGAATCCGAAATCGCTTGGGACGCAGAGACCGATGCCCACGGCGCGGCCACGTTGTTCCCGCGGGCGGATTCCTGGTACATGGGCACGAACATCAGCGGCAAGAAGAAGAAGATCCTCTTCTACGCGGGTGGGCAGGTCCTTTATTACGCTCGCCTGCAGGAATGTGCGGCAAACGGCTACGAGGGCTTCGTACTGACGCCGGCTGACGAATTGGACACGGCGGACGTTGTGGCGGCTGGCAGCCATGGTTGAGCTCGAACTGGTTTCCTTTGCCGACGGGTTCATTCTACCGGAAGGTCCACGCTGGCACGATGGCCATCTTTGGATTTCCGACATCTTCGGCAAAGCCGTCTACCGCATCGACCCGAGCGGCAAGAGGGATCTTGTTGCCGAAGTACCTGGCATGCCCTCGGGTCTCGGCTTTCTCAGCGATGGCACCGTGCTAGTGGCGTCTATGGAGGACCGAACGGTCCACCGGATCAACGACGGCAAGCTTGAGCCTTACGCCGACCTCGCCGATATCGCGACCGGCCATCTCAACGACATGATGGTCGATGAGGCGGACCGGGCCTATGTCGGAAACTTCGGCTACGATTTTTTCAACGGCGCGCCGATTGCCCCCGCAAAGCTGGCTCTCATCGAGCCGGGCCAGCCGGCACGCGTTGTCGCGGACGACCTGATATTTCCCAACGGGTCGGTGCTCATCGATGATGGGCGGACGTTCGTGATCGCAGAGACCTTCGCCAACCGATTGACGGCGTACCGCCGCGCGGCGGACGGCAGTCTGTCCGACCGACGCATCTACGCGGACCTGGGCTCGATCAGCCCGGATGGTCTTGCCGTCGATGCCGAAGACGGGATCTGGGCCGCAAGCTTCACGACCGGAGAATTTGTGAGGGTCTTGGACGGCGGAACGATCACTCACCGCATCGCATGCCCGGGCATGATCACGCTTGCTTGCGCTCTTGGCGGGCCAGACGGTCATACTCTCTATTGCATGGCCTATTCGGGCACAGTCGAAGACGCGTTCGCTGGGGAAACCTACGGGGCAGTCTGGACGACGCGCGTGCCTATCGGCGCGAAGCCGGCGCGGAGCTGACTGAAAAGGTCGCCCGCCCCACCTCGAGAGGAGTTTCAATGTCACTGCAATCTGACTCGCCGGCACCGCCGAAAATCGCACATCCCGGACGGTTCTTCATCGATGGCGGTTGGCAGGCTCCGTCTACCGATCGCCTCCTCCGACTGATCAACCCCACCAATGAGCGCGAGATCATCAGCGTGGCCGAGGGGGTCGAAGCGGACATCGACGCAGCTGTGGCCGCTGCGCGCAAGGCGTTCGACGAGGGCCCCTGGCCCCGCATGCGGCCAATCGACCGGGCCGCTCTGCTTCGAGATATGCACGCATATCTGATCGGACGGCTCGAGGATCTGGCCGACAGCTGGATCCAACAAGTCGGTATCACTCGCGGAATGGCTCAGGCAGCCACCAAGGGGGCGGTCGATCTGCTCGAATTCTACGCGGATATGGGCGCCTCGTTTCATTGGGAAGAAAAGGTGCCCTCCACGTTCCCGGGGCAGGTCGGGGTGATCGCGCACGAGCCTGTCGGGGTCGTTGCCGCGATCGTGCCTTGGAACGGCCCATTTCAGATGTCGATCGTGAAGATGGCGCCGGCCCTACTCGCCGGGTGCACGGTCATTCTCAAGCCATCGCCGGAAACCCCGCTAGAGGCCTACATCCTGGCCGAGGCCGCCGAGGCGGTTGGCCTGCCGCGTGGCGTTTTCAACGTCGTTCCCGCCGACCGCGGCGCATCAGAGCGATTGGTTTCGCACCCCGGCGTCGACAAGATCAGCTTCACGGGCAGTTCGGCAGCCGGGAAGCGGATCGGCGCCATTGCCGCGGACCGCGTGGCACGGGTGACGCTGGAACTCGGTGGCAAGTCGGCTGCCATTGTTCTGGACGACTATGACGTCGAGCTGGCCGCGGAAACGCTGGCCAGCACTGTGACCCGCCTCAGCGGACAGATCTGCTCGAACCTCACGAGGATCCTCGTGTCGAGGAAGCTCCACGACCGGTTCTGCGCCAGCCTGGCCACGAAGATGGACGCGATCGCAGTCGGTGACCCCTACGACCCCGCCACGCAGATGGGGCCGCTTGCGATGAAGCGCCAACTCGATCGGGTCCATCATTATATCGAGGTTGGCAAATCCGAAGGCGCAGAGCTCGCAGCGGGCGGCGGGACACCGGCGCATCTGAACGCGGGCTATTTCGTGGAGCCGACGCTCTTTGCGAACGTCGATAATGCGTCGACGATCGCGCAGGAGGAGATTTTCGGGCCTGTGGCTTGCGCGATACCCTATGAGGATCTCGACGAGGCCATTTCGATCGCCAACGATTCCACCTTCGGACTCGGGGGCGCGGTGTTCACCAACGACGCCGAAAAGGCCTACCAAGTCGCTAGGCGCGTACGCACCGGAACCGTAGGCCAACACGGATCCAGGACGGATCTTCGGATCGGCTATGGCGGGTTCAAGCAGTCGGGCCTCGGCCGCGAGGGCGGCCAGCAGGGCCTCCACAATTATCTCGAGACCAAAACCATCATTCTGTCGGGCTATCCCGAGCAGCTGGAATCCGCCGGCTAGGCTCATCCCAACCGGCCCTCGCGCTGCGGCGCGCGGCGGCAGAAGTCCAAGTTATTTCGTCGTGGGCTGGCCTCGTCCCGCCCCAAACACATCGACTCGCCTTCAAGCCGCTGCGGTCACGGAGACGGGCAATCCACTGGAGAAACAGGAAATGTCGGCACCCCAGAGCAGGCTCCTGACCGGCGTGCGCATACTTGATCTCACATCGGTGATCATGGGGCCATATGCGACCCACATGCTGGCTGACCTTGGGGCAGACGTCATCAAGATCGAGGCGCCCAGCGGGGACACCGCGCGCCTTCACCCGCCGTTCGGGGCGCCCGGGATTACCGGGGCGTTTTTGAACCTCAACCGCAACAAGCGAAGCGTCGTGCTGGACCTCAAGTCCCCAGCTGGAAAGCGCGCTCTCGATAAGCTCCTCGAGACCGCAGACGTGATCGTCCACAATCTCAGGGCACCGGTCATGAAGCGCCTTGGCTTCGGCTACGACCGCTGTCGGGCGATCAAGCCGGACATCATCTACTGCGCCGCCTATGGGTTTGGAGCCGATGGACCTTACGGGCCCAAGCCGGCTTATGACGACCTGATCCAGGCCGCATCCGGGTTCGCCGCACTCTCGATCCCGATCACCGATGCTCCGAGCTACGCGCCGTCTGTCATTTGCGACAAGATCTCCGGACTAGCGATATCCAATGCTATTCTCGCCGGCCTGTTCGATCGGCAGAGGACGGGCGAAGGGCAAGAGATCGAGGTGCCGATGTTCGAGACCGCGATCGAATTCAACCTCATGGAGACCTTCGCCGGCGCGGCGTTCGAACCTCCTCTCGGCAAGCCCGGATATGCTCGCATCCAGGTTCGTGAGCGAAAGCCGTTTCGTACCGCCGACGGCTTCGCGTGCATCATGCCCTATTCCGACAAGAACTGGCAGGATTTCTTCGCGTTCATCGAGCGTCACGACCTGGTAGGGGACACCCGCTTTCTCCTGCTCAGCGAACGCTCGTCGTGGTTTCCGTTCCTTTACGGGCTCATTGCGGAAGCAGCTCCGCTCCATACGACCGACGAGTGGATCGCGTTCTGCGACGAGGCCAACATACCGTGCATGCCTGTGATCGATCTTGCCGACATTGGCGATGACCCGCACGTCAAGGCCGTCAAGCTGTTCGAAACGGTCGAACATCCGCACGCGGGAAAGTATCACTCGATCAGGCGTCCTGCGAGTTACAGCGCCGCGCCTTTCGAACTGCGGTACCACGCGCCGATGCTCGGGCAACACAGCCGGGAGGTCCTTGTCGAGGCGGGATTGACCGAAAGTGAGATTTCCGACGCTCTGTGCGGATCCGATACAAAAGTCCCTGATACGCAAACCTTGTGAGCGTGCGATGACCGATGCAGAAACCTCCAATCCGCTCTTCAGTCCGTATCAACTCGGGGAGATCGTGCTGCCCAACCGGGTGATCATGGCCCCGATGACGCGGTGGCGCTCCGGGCCAGGGTTCGTTCCGCTCGCCAGCACAGTCGAGTATTACGCGCAGCGCGCGAGTGCCGGGCTCATTATCACCGAAGGGAGCCCCATCAGCGAACAGGGACGCGGCTATCCCGACGCGCCGGGCATCTACACCCGCGACCAGATCAAGGGTTGGAAGGCCGTCACCGACGCGGTCCATCAAAAAGGCGGCCGCATCTTCATCCAGATCTGGCACGTCGGTCGAATATCGTATGTCGCGCGGTTGCACGACCTTCCGCCGCCCGTCGCCCCGTCGGCCATTCCCGCTCCCAACCAGCAGATGAAGATCGGCGGGCAAATGGTCCGCCCTGCCGAGCCCCGCGCTCTCGAGCTGACCGAGATTCCCGGAATCGTCGATGATTTCCGGCGAGCCGCCGCGCATGCGCTGGAGGCGGGCTTCGACGGCGTCGAGCTTCACGGTGCCAACGGCTATCTCCTCGATGCCTTCGCCAAAACGGGGATGAACGCCCGAACCGACGCCTATGGCGGATCTATCGCCAATCGCTCACGGCTGATGCTGGAGGTGACCGAGGCCGTCGCAACGGAAGTCGGGAGAGTGCGAACGGGAATTCGGATCGCTCCCGTCAATCCGACCAACGACAGCTCAACCGACGATGCCCAGGAGCTCTTCGAATATATCGCCGCGAAGCTGAGCGACCTGCAAATCGCTTATCTCCATGTCGTTGAAGGCACCTCGATGGGAGACCGCAACACGCCGCCGTTCGATTACTCCCGGCTTCGGAGCCTCTTCAAAGGTACCTATATCGGCAGCAATGGTTACGACCCTGAGCTGGCACGACATTCCATCGAAACCGGCAAAGCGGACCTCATCTCCTTCGCGCGCTCGTTCGTCGCGAACCCCGATCTGGTCGAACGATTCAAGCGCGGGCTGCCTCTGGCGAAGCTCGATCCTGAGACGCTCCTCGGCGGCTCCGACCCCGGCTATTCCGATTATCCCACTCTCACTTAGCCGCTTGCAATACCTACGCGTCGAGGTGAGATTGTTACCGCCATGCAGCACCGTTACGGACTTGAATATCGATTGATGAACGTCCCGGGCTCACCACCGAACCCTGGGTCTTTTCGATGAGCAAACAAAATTTCTGGTCGTCGGTTTTAACCCCGAAGGATGTAGGCTCGGGCGTGCCGAGCGCAATCAAGTCTGCCGCGCGCGCCCTGAGGGTATTGGAGTTCTTTGCAGAAATACGCCGCGGCGCGAGGGCGAACGAAATCGCCGAACGGCTGGAGATGCCGCAGTCGTCCACCTCTGTGCTGCTGGCCAGCCTGGTCAAGCTGAACTACCTCGATTTCGATTATACGACGCACACCTACCAACCGACGCTAAGGGTAGCGATGCTGGGGGCATGGCTCGACACCGGGCCGTTCCGGGACGGCTCGATGCTGCAGATGCTCGAACGCGTCGCCGACGAGACGTCGGGCTTGGTCAGCTTGTCGCAAGGCAATGATATTTACGTGCGCTACCTGCACGTCATCCAATCTCACAATCAGGCACTTCACCTCTCGTTGGCCCTGCGCCGCTATATCGTCTGGAGCTCCGCCGGCATCTCCCTGCTCGTCGGTCGAACTGAAACCGAGATCAAAAAGCTCGTGGCGATCACGCGCGCTCAGGATGATCCGCTGGTCGACCAGATCAAGTTCGAGGAGGTTCTGAAGATGGTCCGGGAAGCTGAACAGCAGGGCTATTTCTTCTCCCGCGGTATGGTGACCGAAGGCATGGGGACAATCTCGATGCGCTTGCCCGCATCACTTACCGCCAGCCAAGGGCCGCTCGTCTTCGGCATAGGCGGGCGCCTCGAAGTTCTCGAGCGATCCGAGAAGGCTATCGTCGAGCAAATGCGCGGCGAACTGGACAAGCTGGAGCGCGACCGCAGGCGCTTCCAGCAAGGATAAGGCTGGCCACCTCCGCGTTACCGCGGGCCGCGTAGACGCATGCACACTGTAGCATCCGCTGGCTCATGCCGGCGTGCTCGTTGCCGCCCCAACAACTCCAGCGCACTCGAAAGCGCATCACGAATCTAATGTTTCTCGACCACGGTTGTCTGCGCCGAGCATCCCGACCAAGAAACGGAGACGACATCAACCAACCGATACGGAGCGCTGACGAGTCCTCCGACGCCATCATTCCGAGCCCGACGTGAGCGTCGCGAGTGAAGCGCTTCAACCGCGTGCCGAGTGACCAGGCGGCGTGCTGTAGATCGGGCGACATGAAACACGACGACACGCGATCATTCGCCGTGCCGTCTCGAACCAAGGAGTGCCGCCATGAGCGAGCCCGATATCTTGCTCTACACCGCCTCGACGCCGAACGGCTGGAAGGCCTCCGTTATGCTCGAGGAGCTCGGCGTTCCCTACGACGTGAAGTCGATGGATCTCGCGGCCAAGGAGCAGAAGGAAGAGGCATATCTCAAGATTTGCCCCAACGGCCGCATCCCCGCCATTGTGGACCGGTCGAACGGCGACTTCGCGGTCTTCGAAACGGGCGCGATCCTCATCTATCTCGCTCGCAAGTACGGCAGACTCCTCCCGACAGACGCCAACGAGGAATCGCGCGTCATCCAGTGGTTGATGTTCCAGATGTCCGGCGTTGGTCCGATGATGGGCCAGGCCAACGTTTTCTACCGGTATATGCCCGAGAAGATCCCGGTCGCGATCCAACGCTATCAGAGTGAATGCCGTCGCCTTTTCGAGGTGCTCGACCGTCAGTTGCAGGGCCGCGAATTTATCTGCGACGAATACAGTATCGCCGATATCGCGCACTGGTGCTGGGTTCGTCTCTACGATTGGGCGGGCGTCGACGTCACCGGCCTCGACAATTTGATGGCATGGGAGTCCCGAATGGCGGTCCGTCCCGCCTGCATTCGCGGAATCGAAGTCCCGGAACCGGCGGGCGTCCTGGACACGACCAACAAGCATGTCGAGGCCGCCAAGAGCCTCTTGCAGCGCTAACGTACAGCCACCGTGGAGAGGGCAGAATAATGCTGGAATACCGTAGCTTTGACGAGATCGTTAATCACCCCGGGCTCAGGATCGTCCTCGTTCAGGGGATGCCGAGCCCATGGGGCCAGGCCGCGAAGACGTTCTTCGAGATCAAGGGTCTCGATTATGTGGCCGCGCCCTGGACGGTCTTCGAGCCGAATGATCCGATCCGCGCCTGGGGCGCAGCCGACAGCGCGCCGATCGTCGCGTGGCGTGATGAGCGCCCGATTCACAGCTGGCTCGACATTCTGCTCCTCGTCGAGCGCATCAAGCCGTCTCCGGCCCTTCTTCCGTCGGACGTCATGCTGCGCGCGCAGGCGATCGGCCTGTCGAACGAGATCTGCGGTCGCGGGGGGCTCGCCTGGAACAGGCGCCTTCAGATGGTGCAGCCCGCCTTTGCCGACGAAGCTGGGCCCAATCCGGTCGCTACGATGGGACTCAAATACGGCTATGCCGATGAAGAGGTCGCCCACGCCGGGGAGAGGGTTGCCAAATCCCTGCGTGCGCTGACGACCCAACTCAAAGCGCAATATGCGGCAGGCAATCCCTATTTCGTCGGTGATCAGTTGAGCGCCGTCGATATTTACTGGACTGCGTTTGGTAACTTCTTCGACCCGCTTCCAAGCCCCCACTGCCCAATGCCTGACGACTTCCGCCCCACCTTCACCGCGAGCGATCCAGTCGTGCTCGAAGCGCTCGACCCGATCCTGCTGGAGCATAGGGACCGGATCTTCAAGGAGCACTTCCGCGATCCCATGGAACTCTGACTTGGCGCCGGACCCGCGAACATTAACCCGAGGTCGGAAATGACCGTTCGATGTGAGCGGGTTCGCACAGACGTTGCGGGCGGAATTGCTACGGTCACTCTCGCCCGGCCGGCGAAGCTGAACGCTCTGGACATGGAGATGTTCGAGGCGTTGGCCCGCGTCGCGTCGGCCTTGGCCGAGAGCGCCGACGTCCGCGCGGTGGTTCTGTCCGGCGAAGGCCGGGCCTTTTGCGCCGGCATCGACCTGGACGTCCTCCAGGCGCTCCCGCGGGAGGAAAACCGAAAGCTGCTCGCTACCCGATCACACGGCGCTTCAAACATCTTTCAGCACGCGGCCATGGCGTGGCGGACATTGCCTATGCCGGTGATCGCTGCGCTTCATGGATCAGTCTTCGGAGCCGGCCTGCAGATTGCGCTAGGCGCGGACATGAGGGTGGCGGCCCCGACTGCCCGCCTATCGGTCATGGAATTGAAGTGGGGATTGGTGCCGGACATGGGAGGCATCGCTCTCCTGCGCGGGCTCCTGCGCGACGATGTTGTCCGCCGGCTCGTCTATACCGGGCGCATCATCTCATCCGAAGAAGCGCTTGCTATCGGCCTGGTCACGCAACTCGACGAAGACCCGCTTCGCGCAGCTACCGCAGTCGCGAAGGATATTACGAAGCAGAGCCCTCAGGCGGTGCGAGCCGCCAAGCGGCTGATGAACGCGATGGCCGATGGAAGGACAGCCGATCTCCTTCGACAGGAGGCCGAGGAACAGCTCGGACTTCTCGGCAGGGCAGAGAACCTCGAAGCGATCGCTGCCAACTTCGAAGGACGGGCGCCCGCCTTCGCAGACCTTCCCTCCAGATCGTGATCGCCCGCCGCACAGGATATTCGGCCTGATCTATCGGGCTCCACGCCGCTTCGACAGACCTGGCGCAGTTTGAATTTAGGAGTGAGTTCGCTTGGCAACGTTTGATTTTGATCTTGTCGTCATCGGAGGCGGCTCCGGCGGAGTGCGCGCCGCGCGCATCGCCGCTGGTCATGGCGCGCGTGTGGCGCTCGCGGAGGAGCATCTTCTCGGCGGGACATGTGTCATCCGAGGCTGCGTCCCAAAGAAACTTCTCGTCTATGGCTCCCATTTCGCGGAGGACCTCCGTGACGCTCGACGCTTCGGGTGGCGGGTGCCGACACCGGAGTTCGACTGGATTACCTTACGGGACAACGTCCTGAGCGAAGTAATGCGTCTCGAGGGCCTTTATCGTCAGACGCTCGGAAATGCCGGAGTCACCATCTACGGCCAGAGAGCAACGCTGAGCGGCGAACATGAGGTGACCCTCGAGGACGGGACGGTCCTTACCGCCGCCAAAATCCTCATAGCGACAGGCGCATGCCCGGCGCTCCCGCCCATCCCCGGTACGGATCTTGGAATCACGTCGAACGAGGTCTTTCACATCGATCACCTGCCGGAGCGGATCATCATCACGGGCGGTGGCTACATCGCCAACGAGTTTGCTGGCATCTTCAACAAGCTGGGCTCGAAAGTGACCCTCCTGAATCGAACGTCGACGATGCTGCGGGGTTATGACGAGCAGATCAGAGATCGCTTGATCCAGATCTCGACCTTGAAGGGCATCGACATCCGCTTCGAGGCGCAGATTGAACGCATCGAAAAGGCCGATGATGCGTCGCTTAACGTCACGATCGCGAACGGCGAAGAGATACCGACCGACTGCGTCCTGTTCGCAACGGGCCGACTGCCCAACAGCGCCGGTATGGGGCTGGAGGACCTTGGGGTCGAATTCGACCCGGTCGGTGCGATCGTTGTAGATGAGCGCTTCCGCACCGCGGTCCCGTCAATCTTCGCGGTCGGTGACGTCATCAACCGCGTTCAGCTCACGCCCGTCGCGATCCGCGAGGGGCACGCGTTCGCAGACACGGAATTCGGCGGCAAACCGCGCTCGGTGGACTATGACTGCATCCCGTCCGCGGTCTTCAGCCATCCGCCTCTTGCAGCGGTCGGTCTTACCGAGGCACAGGCACGCGAACAGTTCGGAGGGGCCAAGATCTACACTTCGGATTTCCGCCCGATGCGCAACGTTCTCGCGGACCGCAATGAGCGCGCCCTCTATAAAATGGTCTGCCACCCGGAAACGCACAGGGTTCTTGGCCTTCATATGATCGGGCCCGACGCTCCGGAAATCCTCCAGGCAGCAGCCGTCGCTGTGAAGGCAGGCCTCACAAAGGACGCCTTTGACGATACCGTAGCCCTTCATCCCAGCATGGCAGAAGAATTGGTGCTGATGCGGTGACACCCGCGGAGGTGACCGTCGAAGAGCGCGATATGAAACAGGCCGGCCACGATCGCAATGTCGATCCCGCCGTGAGCGTCGGATATGGGCTCTTACTTCGCGCCGGCTTCGCACTCACGTATGTCATTTACGCGATGCTTTTCAAGCTCGCCAATCAACATGGCGGCAGCGGCCCGGTCGATATGTTGTTTTATCGCGCACTCTTTGCGCTGCCACTCGTGTTCGCTTGGTCAGCGCGACGATCGGGCATCGCTACGCTGATTCCGAAAAGCCCGATCGCGCACCTATGTCGATCAGCACTTGGCATTCTGGCGGTACTTTTTACCTATGAGAGCTTCATTCTCCTCCCACTACCGCTTGCCGTCACCATTAGCTTCACGGCGCCGATCTTCGCGACCTTGCTTTCCGCGCTGATATTACACGAACGTGTGGCACTCCACCATTGGCTTGCGGTCGCGATAGGCTTTGCCGGCATCGCCATCGCGAGCAAACCGGGGGCAGCGAATATATCTTCAGGGTCAGTGGCGATTGCGATGACATCGGCCGTCTTGCAGGGCGCTGTAACCGTTACCTTGCGGCGCCTGGGGAGGAAGGAGACAGCGGGAAGCATCGCTTTCTGGTTTCTTGTCTGCTCGCTGTTTGTGGGGGCCGCAGCGATGCCAAGCTATGGCCACTGGCCAGATCGCACTGGGCTCGTGCTTCTTGCTGTCGGAGGCGTGGTGAGCGCGTTGATGCAAGTGATGATGACCGCCTCGCTACAGCATGCGCCAGTCGCGTTGTTGTCGCCGATCGATTACTCGCAGATCGTGTGGGCCGCTTTGTTAGGCCTGGCCGTGTTTGGCGCGATGCCGAGCGCAGAAACCCTGCTGGGCGCTACGCTCGTCACCGCGAGCGGCGTGATGGTGACCTGGTTCGATCGCAGGGCACGGCGACGAGCTGAGGCCTCATTCGTGCCTTAACAGGTCGCAAGTCTTCCTTCTTAAGTTCCGTCCGGTGGCGACATGCGGCTTCAGGCACAGCCCTGTGGCCCCGTTCCTGCCGGTCTGATTTGGCTCATTCGGACTTCCTGAATTGCCAGGTTGGCACTCACAATCATGCGAAGCGCGGCGCCATCACAAGCATAATCTTTGACCCGGTTTCTTGTGCATCCCTCTCGACGTGGGGCACAAGTTGACAATCCCGCGGCTCGGTCGATGGCCAGTGGCCCCTCGCCCCACATCAAAATTGATCGAACAAATCAAGATACCAGGAGAGACAATATGGGAAGGTTGGCCGGTCGAAACGTGGTCATTACGGGCGCTGCGGGAGGGATTGGCCTCGCCACCGCAAAGCTTTTTCTCGCGGAGGGCGCCAATTTGCTGCTCGTGGATCGCCAGCCCATCGAGCGCCCAGACTTGCCCGATGCCACCGACAGTCGATGGATCACGGTTCAAGCGGACCTTTCCATTATGTCCGAACTCGACAAGATTACCGACGCTGCGCGCCAGGCCTGGGACAAGATCGACGTCTATTTCGCCTGTGCGGGCCTCATCAAGATCGCGCCGCTCGGAAGCATTACGGAAGAGGTTTACGACAGACACCTGGCGGTCAACCTCAAAGCCGTCGTTTTCGGCGTCCAGAACGTACTACCAATGATGAGCGAAGGGGCATCGATCGTTCTGATGAGCTCCTGCATGGCCGATATGGGAGCGCCGGGCTACAGCCCCTATGGCGCGACAAAGGCTGCGGTGCGATCGCTTGCTCGCAACTGGTCGCTTGATCTCAGCGATCGCAAGATCCGGGTCAATGCACTGATGCCGGGCGGCATCGAGACGCCCTTGCTCCAGGACTCGCTGCCCGCCGACAACAAGGAGGTCGTGGAAAGCCTGCTCCCGCGCATTCCGATGCATAGGATCGGGGATCCCGACGAAGTGGCGCAGGCCGCCCTTTTCCTCGCGTCAGCGGCGAGCAGCTACATGACAGGCACGGGTCTCGCGATCGATGGTGGCATCGGCCAAGTCTAGGCCCAGCCCCGTGGATAGCCGCCTCACTCGAACGCCGGCGCAGAGCTTGCGCGGCCAGGCAGGACGATACGGAGCCGGGAAATGGGCGCAGCTTTCTCTAATGCTCGCGCCATGAGCGTGGCCTGAGCACGGGAGCAAGCCGCCCTCGGCCTTATTTCGTGAACGATATTACAAGGAGTGCATCATGTCCGATCAGCAGGAATATACCCCGCCCAAGGTCTGGGTCTGGGACAAGCCCAATGGCGGGCAGTTCGCGTCCATCAACCGCCCCGTCGCTGGTCCCACCCACGACGAGGAGCTACGGGTGGGCGAGCATCCCTTTCAGGTCTATTCGCTAGCGACGCCCAACGGCCAGAAAGTGACCATCTTTCTCGAGGAATTGCTCGCGGCGGGGCACAAGGGTGCCGAATATGACGCCTGGCCGATCATGATCGAGAAGGGGGATCAGTTTGGATCCGGCTTCGTCGAGGTCAACCCAAATTCCAAGGTTCCGGCACTGCTCGACCGGTCGGGCGCCACGCCGATCCGCGTCTTCGAATCCGGCGCAATCCTGACCTATCTGGCCGAGAAGTTCGGCGCGTTCCTGCCGACCGATCCGGCCAAGCGCGCAGAGACCTTCTCGTGGCTCTTCTGGCAAATGGGCAGCGCACCCTATCTCGGCGGTGGTTTCGGCCACTTCTATGCTTACGCGCCGACGAAGTTCGAATATCCAATCAACCGCTTCGCGATGGAGGCCAAGCGCCAGTACGACGTTCTCGACCGCCGGCTCGCGGAAACGCCTTATCTCGCCGGTGAAGATTATACGATCGCCGACATCGCGGCCTGGTGCTGGTACGGAAATGTTGTCCAGGGCCAGCTTTACGGGAACGCGGCAGAATTCCTCGCGCTTCACGAATACACGAATGTCCAGCGCTGGGTGGCGGCCATCGCGGACCGCCCTGCGGTGAAGCGCGGGCGGATCGTCAACCGGTTCTATGGCGAGCCGTCCCTGCAGCTTCACGAACGCCACGATGCAAGCGACTTCGACCTGCGGACCGAGGACAAGAAGCCCGCAGCCTGATGGATAACAGTGTCGCGCCGACCATGGACCCGTGGTCGGCCACTGGCTCCGTCAACAATCTCGAGAACCAGACTATTTTCGTAGGCTTCGACGTTGGTTCGATTGCTTCCGCGGTATCAAACTTCCTTGCTATCGCGGACCTACGGCGGCGCAGCATCCCGCAAAAAATCTGGAGCCGTTTCCGCGCCGAGGAGAAGCGATCGCCGCGCTTCCGTTACCAGGCGGCCATCAGAGGCTTCTCTTCCGGCCAAGGTCTAACGCGGCTACCGCGAGTTGCACGATGACGCTGCGGCTGATCTGGAGACGTTCTGTATGGATGCGCCTTGCCGCCTTCAGCGTTTTGGGAGCGGCCATGGTGCTTCTCACCGCACCGACTGGAGCACTCGCGCTGCGTCAAGCGGCGCAAATCCAGTTCATGCACGCGATGGGGACCTTTGCATGCGCGACCTTCATGAATATCGGCGCGCACCGCGCGAGACACGCACCGCTATTTTTCCTAGCTGGAAGTGCCTACATTGCGGGCCGATCTATATCGCGCAGTTCGGCGGACCAACTGCGCTTCCCTTGATAACCACGCTAGGGACTGCGTCCCTCGCCTGCGGTTGGCTTGTGCTGATTGCCGCCGCCGAGGGAATTGATCGAACGGGCGCGCCGCATCGAGCCGCACTTGCGGACCAAAAAGCCGACTGACAGCGGAAGCACGACTAGGAAATCGTTTCACAAGGATAGGCTGCGCTGCATCCTTTCCTATCTGGACAGGTGACAGTGAAAAACCGCCGCTACGCCAGTGCTCCCAGGGGAGCTCCCCACGAACCAAACGCACACGCTGCCAAGGTTGCCTGTGGCGATCTACCCGACCGGAGTATGGTTACAAATCAAATCGGCCGACCTTTGCGAACTTTGCATCGACGATCTCCTCGGCGAGACCAGGACGGCTCTCGATGTCGAAATCAAAATGCTTGTAGAAGCGCACGACTTTTTTGACCGCGGTCGGCTTTCTGATCGTATCCCAAGTCAGGCCGTGAAACGAGCGATGGCTCTGGAACTGACGATCGGCATGCGCTGCGACGTCTGCATTGCTTGGTGTCGCAATTCGGCAGAGGTCGGTCGCCGCGTATTTGATCATGCGCGTAAAAAGAAGAAAATCGTCGAGCGTCAGGCTGTCGGCCGGATTAGGAGCTTCCAAACCAAAGTCGACCTCGAAAAGCGGTCGGTTCTCAACCGCCTTTCGATATGCTGTTTCAAGCGACGCCGCGCTCTTGCTCGGATGCATGAACGCATTCCGGACGCCGCGATAATATTCTAGAACGAGATAGCGCTCCTGCCAGATTCGCCGAATGTTCTTCAGACGCCCCCCAGGCAGTACATCCAACGCCCAATCCGTCGAGCCTTCTTTGGAATTGCGTCCACGCGACTGCCGTCCGCAGACGCTGTCGACCTCCGCCACGAGGTCCTGTAAGAAACCATCAAGCTGTTGATAGGCGCCGACAATGTAGAGGGTCGCCGCGCGGCTAGGCAGATTTTGCATGTCTAGCTCATAAACGACGATCCCTTGCGCTTTCGCTCGCGTTGCAAGGTAGACCGAGGGATCGCCGCTAGCCTTGGCAGCGTCGGTGAAATCACGATTTGCGACCTCCATCACCTCAGCCATGCCATCGCCGTGTCCAAGCCGCTGCAGAAGCTGTCGATAAGCCTCGAACCTCCACTCCATTCGTGGACTCGACCGGACCACCGCGGGAAGTCGATCCTTGTGCGCCAGACGCGCGCGAAGGTCGGCCACCTCGTTTACGCCGTGCTTTGTTTTTGTCCCGATCATTCGAGCTTCCTCATCAATCTGCGGGCGCCATCCTACTCGGCCGCCATTGCCGGTTGTAGGCAGCGACGTGCGCCGGCCCTGCCAACCCCCCGCCTACAATCCCGCGTGCCCCTCACCGATGGCGAAAAAGGTCTTAGTTAAGATCTCGCTGGTCGAATGCGTGCGGACACCCTTCAGCTCCCAGACCGGCTCGGTTCCTTCCAGAAAGCGGTATGTGCGGCGGGCGCGAGCCTAGCCCTGGTCCCTATCGCTTTTTTGGCATCAGGCTTACGATAAAGCACAGATCCTGCTCGCTGAGACAGTGCTCGACAGGCCGGCCGCCTTGCAGTCTTGGATGTCCGGAATTCAGAAACAACTCTGCCAGCTGTTCGCTTGGAAATGCGCGTCTCGCGGCGTCCGACAGCTTGCCGCGCAATCTCGCGGCATGATTTTCGGCCGCGATACGCATGCGACGCACGTCGCTCTCCTGGGCTAATTGACGCTCAAGCCGCAGCAGTGCCTCATCTCCTTCCCGCGCGTAATCTTCAAAGCTTGTCTCCGTCCCGGCAACCTTCTGCGCCAGCCACGCCGCCCCGTCGCCTTCCAGCATCTGTCCGGCCTGAAGGCGGATCGAGCGCTGACGCTCCGATGCCGCCTTTTCCAGTGCGGCGGCCTTTTCGGCTTCGGCGGCGGTGATGGCCTCCTGATTGCGGCGGCGGATCGCCTCGAGCGGCAGGCCGCATAGATCGTCGATCACCTTCGGGAAATAACCCGACGCCATCGTCTCGAGCTGCGCGACACGCGACAGCAATTCGCGATATCCGTCGCCGCCGGCCTCGATCAGCTGAAGGGGTGACATGCCGGTGCTGCGATAGGTCTTTGCCCAGTCCCGATAGGCAGCCTCGGTGTCCTCGACTTGCGCTGCGCCGAGCAGCTTCTTCACTCGCCAACGCAGCTCGACCCGGCGATGCAGGAGATCCTGCAGCTTCGGCTCGACATAGAAGCACTCGTCCTCCCGGCCCCAGAAGACTGCCTGCCCCTTCATCGTCAGCGCTGCCAAATAGTGCCAAACCGCGGCGTGCGGACTGCCATAGCTCTCCTTGCTGAAGCCGGCTTCGGCAAGGCGCTTCGCGGGGTAAGCGGCGAGATCCGTGCGGATCATCCAGTCCGGCAGCTTCGACGACAGGTCGCGTTCGCTCGGATAGTCGCCTTTGACCTTGAGCTTCGCGCCCGGCGAATATTGCTCGCTCGGCTTGATGACATGCTCGAACAATGCCTGGGCCTGCCAATCCCTGTCCGGCACCGTGAACCAGTGGCCACCCTCGGCCTCGACGCCGATCAACGCTTCGAGGCCGGTCCGGCGTACAGCCGGCATAGCCTCGTCCTTCCAGTCCTCGGGGACGCTGGCACGGCGCTTGCGCAGGATATGCCCTTTGAGCCTCGCGCCTCGCTCGGCTTTCTCCTTCGCCACGGCCGCATCGAGCTTGCGCTTTGCTGCTGCGGTCTTGCGATGGTGTATCCATTGGCGCGGCGCCGTGTGCAAAATCGCGGCATCGAGCGCGTCACCGTCCATCGTCCCGGCCTTCAATCCGGACAGGTCGATCTCGACCATCGAAATGTCGTGATCACGCACCTTCCCGCGCTTCTCGCCATCGACGGCATGATAGACCAGAAATTCGACCGCAAGTTCGAAGCCTTGATAGAGGACCAGCGCGTCGGGCTGAAAGCTGCCGATCTTGTGCTCCGGGAGCACTGCATCGAACTCATAGATACCGGCCGCAAACACGGTCTGTTGAACGCGCTCCGCCTCGAGCACCAGCCCGGGAAGCGTGAGCGTCTTAGCCGCTGCCAGCAACTCCTTCGCATAACGGTGAAGGGCCGTTTCTCCGGCGCACAGTGAATCCGGCCGGTGCGCAAAATGCCGGCGCTTGTTAATCGGTTGGCGAAGGGTCAGGACTTCGCTGCAGTCCAGGCAATGGAACGGCCCCTGTGTTAGGTCGGTGACCGCCGACACATGCCGTGCGATAGCATCACCGCACCGCGCGAACGGGACCTTGAGCAGCGTCTGACCGACGGGCTGCGCCATACGTCCGGCAGCGCACGGCCGGCGGCGCGCTCCGCTAGGAGGAATCAGGTCATGGCGATCGATGTCGGACAAAGGTATGCCTGCTACCGACACTACACAGGGGGCGTGCAATGCGGGGCAGAATATTGCCTCTCAGTCGACTAATCGGCAACCCGACACATGCGCCCCACCGCGATGACTCAGTGCACCGCCGAGGCGCGCCCGCTCCGCGCTAGACATGAACCCGGAGTCGCTCGAAAAGCGTGATGAGCGGCACCGACGTCGCGAGATGACAATCGCCGGGATGAGCAGGGAGCGGGAACGTTGGTATCCGACAGAATATGTCGATGTGGACCGTGAGTAACGCGCCCAAACGCCATCACTACGTGCCGCAATTTTATCTCCGGCAATTTGCAATCCCCGGCGAAGCCAACAAGGTCTCGATCGTGGAGCGGCACCGTGACATCCTGGTTGCCGATCGCAAGTCGGTCGGCTCGATCGGCTATGAGGAGGGACTACACGACTTCGTCGAGGACGGAGTTGCCGGTTCAATCGAAGGCGAGGTCAACAAGGTCATCGAAACACCGTTCTCGGACAGCCGAACCTGGGAGAAGATCGAGACCGGTAACTGTGCGAGCCTCGACGACGAAGATCGCCTCTCGATCTACGGTTTTGCCCGCCACCTCCTCCGACGAAACATCCGCATGCTTCGCTTCATGGAAACCGAGAACGCGCGCTTTCGGGCCGGCAAGCTCTTTGAGATCACCTCCGAGGAGCGAGCGATGCATCGGCGAATAGCGGATGGGCCCGGAGGCCCGCACCAGCTATTCCGACAGAGCGTGCTCGACACGTCGATGCCGGAGGACGCCGCCGAGATCAACGTGATGATCTGCCAGTCGCCCATACCGTTTCGGTCATCGACCAACCCGACCTTGCTGGTCTCGCATCCCGGCAGGGCTTCGATTTTCGGCGAGATGTTTGGATCGCTCCGGACCTGGTGGCTGAGCCTCGACCGGCACTGGGGGGCATTCATCATTGCCGGCGGGCCGCCCGGCTTTAGCAATAGCAGCGTGGAACCTGCTGTCGCGCGCGTAATCAACCAATGCTTCCTCACTCAGCTACTCCACGGTGATGCGCGCTACATGCTGGCTGCAGACGCGTATCTCCAACCAGATCTCACCTGGGCTGGTTTTAAGTTCGAGCAGCAGACCACCCATGGTTTCCGCTACCGCGCAGACAGCTGGACCGATCCAGATCCCGCAACTCTATGAAAGGTCGCGGCGGAAACGCGGGTAGTTGCGGGCTCCGTCGCCCCCCGCCCCCCACGAGCCCGCCTGACGGAAAAATTCGGATTGGGTCGGCACCTCTTGAGCCCTGCCCTACCAAGCGATCTGGTCGCTGACTCGGTGCTCGGCCGGCCCCCAGGCTCGTCAATGCCGCCAAACGGCGTCTCCCCACCGAGAAAGGACTTCTCCAAGGTCGCGCCCCTCGTTCAGCGGGTCGAACCTCACGAGCGCTGCCACGCCATAGCGGCGCGCGAGCGCCTGAGCAGCGACAACGTCCGCCTCAGCGCGCTCACGATACCCCCGCTTTGCCCAGTGCCGCGCTCCAAGATGATAGATGACCGCCCGCTGGAACAGGAAAGGTATGCGTGCGAGCAGGTGGCCGGACTTCCGTAAGATGCGGTCGAGGTCCTCCAACTTCCGGATGACCAGATATTCCGATTGCGGCGGCGCGACGGGCAATCTCGGCACGATGCACAAGGGCCATGCCGCCTCAACCAAACGCTGATCGCCGGATAGGGCCGCGATCAACAAATTCATCCGCGAGAGCACGTACGTGCGAAGTGGCGTCTCTCCACGGGCATCTCTCGCCGCGACAATCAGTCGTCCCAGGAGGTCGTTGTCCCCGACGGCTAGCGGCAGCAGCGGCACTGTGAGCAGATTGATTGCCTCAGTGCCGACGCGCTCGACAGGCGCGCTCAGCACAAGCTCAATCGCCTTCAGCGCCTCGGGGGCTGCCTCCCTCGCAAAGCCTGACATCAGCGGAATCCACGTCAGTAGCGCTCGTGCTTCGGCTTCTTTCGTCATCGCCGAGGCATCGAGCGCAGCGTCGAGGGCACGCGACGCGAGTTCGCCGCCTAGCCGCTCATCACCGAGAAGCGCCCGGCTTTCCGCCAGATTCTTGAGCGCTGTCGACAGCTGCCCCCGCAGATCGTCGGTCTCGGGCGGTCCCCAGAACGGCTCAACCACAAAATCCAAATTCTGCCGTTTTACGAGATTGCCAGTCCGCGTGACCACGTCCACCTGAACGTCAGCCGCCTCGGCGACACGACCCAACCCGAAAAGCAGAGTGCTCGTTGAATTGAGCACCCAAGCTTCATCAAAGGGTTCCAGCTCATAGCCGGGCCGGCCGAGACCCAGCTCGTGATAGCGGCGGCGAAAGAAATGACCGAACGCGTCGAGTTCCTCGCTGACGAGCCCGAGAAGCGCCACCGACCGGTTTTCGTTGTGCCTGCGAATTTCCGGACCGAGCGTTTTGTCGGCAACCAGCTTTGGCAGACCCGCGCGAACGCCATGCCGGAGGCATTGATACAGGAGGTCGAGCGATCCATCGACGTCGCGCTGAGCGATGCCCGCTTCCCGCAACGCCCGGTACAGTACCTCGTGCGCTTGCCTGTAGGCTTCGAGATCTTCGGATTCGAAGTTCGTCTCGACCCAACCCCTGACGATCGGATGCAGGTCGAGCGCGCGGCCATCGTTCTCGAGCAGCAACCCCGCCTTCCTCAGGCGCCCAACACCCGCTTCGACCTCCGCATCCGACACATCAGCCCCGGCAAGCCCCGACATATTTGCTTCGCGCAGTGCGGCTATCGCAAAGGGCGCAGCTGGGCGATCAAATAGCGAAACGGCACGTAGAATCTGAAATGCGGTCTCGTCAGGGGCCCGGTCGTTGCGAAACCACTGCTCGACATAAGCTCGCAGAACCCGGCCGACATCGGGATCGTCACCGACAGCGTCCAAGAAGCGGTCGATGGCCCGCAGTTCGCCCCGAGCTCGCTCTCTCACAAAGCCGGCAAAGAGGTTAAGTGTGAGCGGATGACCGCGCAGCCTCTCGGCATAGCTGAGAAGCTCGCCTCGATCCCCCGCCAATCCGCGCTCGCGCAGCAGATCAGCCCCGGCCTCGGGCGAAAGGGTTTGCAGATCGATCCGCGTCGCGGGCCTGTTAATCAGGTCAATAGGCGCAAATCGCGATCCAACGACAATGCCGCCTTGGGAAAGCTCGATGAGACGCTCGAGCAGTGTCGCGACGCCCTCATCCGAGATACGCCCAGCGTTCGGCTCTCCGGGACCAAACTGCACAGTTTCGAGGCCATCCAGGATGAGCACTCCCCGCGCGCTGACCAGCAGCTCAACCGCCAGCTCCAGACGCTCGTCGAAGGAGGCGTACCTGTTTGGCAGCATTCCGAAGCTGCCAAGGATCCAGTCGACCAACGCCATCGACTGTGTCCCGCCCGACGTCCCCTGAGAGCGAAAAGACCAGGCCAGCAGGTAATCAGGCTTGGTGTCCTCTCGCAGGAGTTGTCGCGCCCAATGTCCGACCAGCGTTGATTTGCCCAAACCGCCGGCACCGGTCACGATCGCGATGCGTGTTGTCGCTGGCTGGCTAGGCCCTGCCTCAGCCGGCTGCCAGACCGCGGAGAGGTGAGCTAGCTCCGCGTCGCGACCAACGGGCTCGGCGGTCGGTACAGCAAATTCTCCGAGCGCAATTACTGGCTGCCGCTCCGTCACTTGACGGAGATGCGCCCTCAACCCGACCGGCACACGCAGCACAGCGAGCATTTCGGCGGCACAGTCATCCCAGTGATGACCATCGCGGAGCAAGTCTCGCCGTAAGACGAGAGCCTGTTCTTTCAGTGCCTGCCTGTCGCGGCATGCGCGAACAATTAGCTCGGACAATGCCTCGATATCGGCCTCGTCTGGAGTCCCATCTGCAACGCTTCCACCCTTGACGAGTAGGTGTTGGACGCTGTTGTGACGACCGCGGCTCTTCAAATATTCATACGCACCCGACCTCTCGCTCAAAACCACCGGTACACCGGCGCCGATCGCCTCCCACCCGATCAGCCCGAAGCCCTCCCGCAGGGACGGCATCAGCAAGAGGTCGGCGCTTTTGATCCGTCCAAACAGCGACGTCCGTTCGGTGTCGAACGGCAAGAAGAAATGCGGCAGATAAGCATCGGTCAGCTGGCGCCAATGCTCCGCTACGCCGTCAGATTCTGGCAGATAGTTGGGACCCTCATCAGCTCCGATGATTTCGAGCCGCCAGTCGATCGACGCGAGATCTTCCTTTCGGGTGGCCCGGGCGACTGCCTCGAGTGCCAGCCGCGCCTGTTTTACAGCGTCGTCGGTGCGACTCATCCGCCCAGCCACTAAGATCTGGTAGGCACCCGAGACGCGGCTGCTTGGCCGGATCTCAGGAAGCCCCGGAATCAGAATGTGGGCCGGCTCGCCCACAAGGCGGTGGGCGCTGTCTCCCAAGGTGGGCCCCACCGCAAAGCGGTGTCGAGCGCCGACGAGCACATCCCGCTGTCCGCGTGATTTTTCATCAGCGATGAGCGATCCGTGCCGGATGCCGGCGTAAGCGTGGAAATCCATGTGATGGATCACCGACGAGGTCCCGCCGAACCGCTCTGCACAGACGATCGCGATGTTTCCACTATGGACGTCGTGTCCGATCCAATGCTGGGAATCCTTAGCTACCGGGGAGGATATGGCGTCGACGGCGGCGTGGACCGCGTTGGCGTCGCTAAGGTCGGCCGACGAAAGATGCACGTTCTCCTGCAGAGCCTCGGCGACTTGTGTCGCTGTCGCCTTTTCTACGATGCAAACGACTGTCGTAGCGGAAGCTATTCGCGCGGCGGCTCGCGCAAGATCCGCGTTGAAGCTGTTTATGCCCCCGAGTTGGGCGCCCCATCGGGTCGCCAAGAAAATGAGGCAAGACGGACGAGAGCCGTTGGTGGGCACGATGCTCGTGCCCGAGCTTACCAGGCCCTTCGATTGGCCACTTGAAACGACGAGGGATCCCATGGTCCGCCTTGGCGATTTCCCGCCGATCTAAGAGTTCAATACAGCCAACATGATGCTGCCGAGACTGCACGATGACGCTCACAACGGCCAGCGCGGTTTCCCGGTCAACACCCTGATAAACCCGCCGCCCGACAAGCTCGCCTGCTGTCAGCCTTCAGTCCGCACTCGCTTCTTCCATACGACGCCTAGCCATTTCCTCGTACCAAGCCGGAATGGTGTCGTAGGTTGGTATTGGGTCGTCAGGTCCGAGAATGAGGGAGCGTGACCAGAGGATGCCGGTCTCGTAATGCGGCAAACAATCCAAGACACCAGCGACCTCTAGCCAGTGTGTCGCCTCCGGCAACAGAGCGCGCGGCAGGGGATGCTTCGCAAACGGGTTATGGAACACCTCTAGCTCCGCGCACCACGGTTCGCGCCCCTGTGGCCATAGCTGGCGATATTCGTCGGACATCACGTCCATGCAAAACGGAATGCCATCGAGCGCGCCTGGCGTCCGATCGGCGAACTTTCCGTACCGCATGTAGCGTCCCACTTCCAAGGGCATTCCCCATGTCAGCGCGACGCGGTTGAACTTGCTCGTCGCACACGCATTCGTGAAGATGATGGCTGAAAGCTCAGCATGAGCATCGTTGCGAAACAGACCGGCCGGAAAGCCCGAAGCCCCGAGAAGGCGGTCGGCCTCATAACCCACCGCTACACGTTCGCCGTCAACTACCCTCGCCTCGGCGCTGATGCCGTAGATGTACCCGAGAAGCGCCTCCCGGCTCCACACCATCGAGGCCGGCGCGTGAAAATCCGCGAGCGCAAGCGCAAACGGACTTCCTGCAACATGGTGCTTATGGGCATCGCCGCGAGCCAGTTTGTTTCCAATCGTCTTGGCGAACCGCACGGCCGCCGTTCCGAGAAACAGTTCGTCGCGCCCTTCAGGTTGCACCGAGGGTATCGCGCCGACTGGTTCGAAACGGATCGGTGGGTTCGCGGTGACCGCTTCGACCCACCCGACGCCGCCCAACCGGTTCTCTATCCTGAAGTCCGGTGATTCGAACGGTTGGGTCACGAGCAGGCCTTGTTCGCGAAAGCTTGCAAGGAGCTGAGCCTCCCACAGTCTCGTGTGAAAGTTCTCGGTCTGGCAATCGGCTGCCCAATTACGATCAGGCTTTGGAAGAGATAAATATAGCTGACTGAGCAGCCGGGCGACATTCCGATGGCTGCGCGAGAGCAGCTTTTGAAAGATCTCGCTCGGCTTTCTCCCTTCAAGATCATAAAGGGGCGTTCGACGTGGGACGTTCGAAGGCAAGGGTTCTGGCGGGGTCCCCTCTTTCATAGCGCCGCGCGCCGTCTCGCGGGCCTGTTCGACATCAGCTATTCCGGTCAGATCCGAAACCATCGTCCAAACACCGTCCTCCCGGCGTCGCATGACGATCAAACCAATGTCGCCAGTTTCCACGTGCCGGGTCACGACCGACCAAGCTTGCCCGTCAACCGTCTCCCATCCCTCGGCCGGTATGCGATCTCCGAAGCCGTGGCCGCGCGGCAAAGCGAGCGCGTAGAGGTCAAACTTGCCGTGTGGGAGCTCCTGCACCGCCTACTATCCGATCTTCGCCATGAGACGCCCGGCGGCACCCTGCTCGGCGGCTAGGTTCCGGTTATAAGCAAGCGGCATACGCGGCGACTTCCACCGCAACGCATCCATGATCCCTGCGAGATCCTCGCCGCTGGCGAACAAATCCTGGTTTAGCCCGATTCGTGTTGAATGGGCGCTGATCCCCTTGAGTAGCCGCGCCAGGTCCTCGGCTGTGAGATCCGGCAGCGCGCCGAGATCGAACGCGCGCTGGATGATCGACCGGAAGATCGGCCCGATCGATCCCGGATGCAGCGCCACGGAGCCGATGTCATACTCCACGCGCGCCTTCACCGCGGGCTTGGAGAGCGTCTTGCGCAGATCCCACGTTTCCCGCCCCGAGATGCTGTCGATCGACCGACCGCGCACGGCGGCGCGCGCCTTGTAGCGCCGGACCTGTACCCTTCGGAACAGCGGCCCCGCCTTGATTTCGGCCGCCTCGGTCCACGCCGCGATCGCCGCGACGGTGCGCGGGCTGAGATAGGCGGTCGCCCCCTCCCCTTCCTGGTCGCCCTTACTGCGCCGGATCTGCAGCAGGCGCGCGTCGGGGTCGATCGCCTCCTCAAGATGCTCCAACTCCACCGCTACCAGCTCTGACGCACGCAGGCCGCTGTCATAGGCCGCCGACAACAGCGCCCGATCGCGCAATCCCGTGAGATCATCGGGGCAGCTCTCGAGCAGCGCGCGGATATTGAGCCCCCGCGCCTTGTCCCGCTCAACATCCTTGACCGGTCCTTTGAAGCGGAGCGGGCGCGCCTGCTTCTGCGCAATTCCCTTCTCGCGGCGCACCGCCGCAAGCCTGATCTTCACCAGCGGTGCCGGCGTCGGGTCCTTCAGGTCGAGCAACTGATGGATCTTGGCGATCGATGCCTTGTAGCGCCCCAGCGAGGCTGGCTTGCTCCCCTTCCCTGCCCGCGCATCGAGATAATCTGCCACCGTCTCGGCCGCCGCCGGAAGCGATATCCGGTTGGTGCGTCGGCACCAGGCATCGAACGCTTCGATATCGGACTTCAATGCGCGGATGCTGTGGGGCGATGACGCGCGCTGGTAGGCCGCGATCAGCGCCTCGTTGATGACGATCCGCTCGCCGGCGCGCATCTGCACGATCGTCCAGCCAAGGTCGCTCGGCGCGGTAACGGCCGGCAGGGCAGCCTCAGCGGCCGCCACAGCGGTTTCTGGCCCTTCCCGGGCGGTTTCGGTGCTCACGACGCGCCACGCTCCTCAGCGCGGCTTGTACGTCACCTTATAAAGAGAGGTCAAATATGGATATGTGATAAGTGCAATTATCAAATGTTGATTATTGGCAAGCATCGGAAGCGGAAACAAACTGCTGACTTTGGTTTCCCTATGTGGCAAGATCGCTGTGATGGCTCGAACCGAAAACCTGAAGGCGACCGACTCTCTTCTCCTCCTCGGCCGCTTGGATGGGCGGCTTCTGGGCAGTGCGTGCGCCGATATTTTTCTGGCGCGATCTCGCCTCGCTGGCGCAGCCGCACTGGCGGGCCTCGCTGGCGTACCGATCGGGGTGAGCGACCTTCAACGCTGGATTGCAGGCCGCAGTCCCCCTCCCCGCGCCTCCGAGGGTCTCAACGATCCTATATCCGTCGCCGCCGTCTTCCACCTCGCGCTTGCCCGCGACGAAGACATCCGCGATCCCGTCAACCAAGCCACGTTGAACATCTTGCGATCGGTACTCGACGATCGCGCCGCGGCGACCGCCTATGGTAGCGATGATCTTGCGCACTTCGGCCCAATGTGGCGCCAGATCAGGGCTGAAGCGGATGCCCCCTTCCCTACCGCCGATCTGCTCTCGATCGCGGAGCGCGTATTCCACCTCAGCGCCCTTACCAACCCGGCGCCCCAATCGTCCGTAGACGTTGTCAGCTTCGATGGACGGTCGCTCGACCTGCCGCCCCGACAGCGCGACCGTCTGTGGCTTATCGCCGTCGCCGTGCCTCGAATGCTCTATAGCGCTGGCTTCACGTCCCGGTTCATCCCTTCGCTGGTCCTGCTGCCGAAGTTCCTGCCCCCCTCCCCTGCTGCCTTGGCGGTGATCATGGCAGATGCCATCGGGAAAATGGCACGCACTGGGCTTAAGGAACTCGATGCGATTGAACGGGCCGCCAGCAAGACGCTCGTCGATCGCGGTGCTACCCGACGCAGCAAGGCACCTCTCCTGGCCCGGCTTCAGCTGACCTATCCTGGCCTTCAGACCTCGGCAGTCTCGAAGCTGCTCAATGTCACGCCCCAGGGCGCGAGAAAGCTCCTCGAGGCGTCCGCCCAACATTCAAGCCCAGTGCTGGTCTAGCACCTTGCGGATAGCCTCGTCGGCCTCTTCCCGTGTTGCTCCTCCCTTACTGAGCAACGTGAGCCGAATGCCCTTTCGGTCGGCGCCTTCGATCCGTAAGATCGGCTTTCCACCGGCTCCTGTCACGGTTTCAGGCTTTCCTGACTTCTTGGGGGATCCTGACCTCTTGGGGGGGTCTACGGCCACCGTGAGCGCCTTGATCACATCGAGCACCGGCATGGCCTGACCGCTGTCTTCTTGGGCTTTCGCAAGCCGCTCCGCTTCTTTGAAGGCGCGCGCCTTTCGATCGTCGGGCTTCATCAGAGCCTTGAGCGCAATGGCATTGCGGACGCCCAACTCCTGCGGATCCGCAAACGCCTGTGTGACCTCGATAGGTAGACGGGCCAGATCAAGGTAGCGTGTAAGCCAGCTCTCAGAGACTTTCAGGCGTTCCGCCATCGTCTTCTGCCGTCCGTCATAATAAGCGTCGAGCGCGCGCAGATAATCGCGGGCGCGTTCCAGATCGGTGAGGTCGTCCCGGGCCCGGTTCTCAATATCGGCGAGGCGGAATGCCTCCTCATCACCAATCTCGCGAACGTCGATGAGGAACTTAAAATCCGGATAGTTGTGCGATCGTAGCCAGCTGATCGTCCAATGTCGGCGCGCGCCGCAGATTACCTCAAAGTCATAGTCCGGATCACCTGCGACCCGGCGGACGATCGCGGGGATCTCCTGACGGCCTTGCGCCTTGATGCTCTCAATCAAGTCCTCGCAGCGCTGCTCATTCAGCAATCCATATTCGCGGTTGTGGCCAGCCCACATGCGGCACCGCACTGGGTCGACCAGCTCATGGGTTCGCGTCACCACCGAACCCGACGCCAAGTCGGCAAGCCGATTGGCGCGGCCCGTCAGGACGTTCGCACCAATGCTGGACCGTCGCGCAGGCGCCGCCTCGCTCGTGAGGTCGATTCCGGCCGCGAGATCAGCTGCAAAGCCGCTGTTTTTTCTGCTCATAGGAGCCTCCCTTCGCTCGGAATTGCACGCGTGCAATTCGTGTTTCTACCGAAAATTGCACGCGTGCAATTTCGGCTGCTCACGCCAGCGCCGCTTCGCGCAAACGCTTCTGATGACTGGGCCACATCGACCGAATATCCACTTCGATTTCGCCATTCACACCATCGAGATAGGCCAGGCAACGATTGCGAACTGCAGAGCTGGTAGCTGGTCCATCAAGCTCATAGACCGTCATCAAACGGGCGGTGGCGTTGTCGATCTCAGCGGAATCCTTGAGTGGCGTGCGTACCATCGCATGGCCAAAAAGCGTCCGCATAAGGTTGAGCAACTCCTTCTGCATCGACTTGTTCTCGTCGACCTTCGAAGCAACGAATCGGAGGAACCGCAACTCGGGCGCGAGCCCGCGCTCGGCAAGCTGCTCGATCGTCTCATCCAGCATCGAGAGGAACGCCGCTGTTGACGAGAAATCCATGACAGTCGGTGGCACCGGCACGACCAACGAATTCGCCGCACGCAGCACCGACAATGAGATAGCGCCCAAGGCGGGCGGCGGATCCATCACGATTACGTCGAACCGGTCTGAGATGCTCTCGATGCCCTCCCTCAATCGATCCAAGAGCGGCCCGTTGCCGCGCGCCATGCGGGCGGCCAATTCATACTCGGACTGGAATAGCCGCAGGTTTGCCGGGATGAGCTCGAGCCCATCGAAATGCGTCTTTCGCAGGGCATAATCGAGGGACGATCGCTCCCCCTCCCTTAGGAACGGGTAGAGCGTGTCGTCTTCGCTAAGGTCTAGGTCGGGCACGTAGCCAAACAGCGTCGTCGCCGAGGCCTGACTGTCGCAATCGATGAGCGCGACCCGGTAACCCCGGATGGCAAGATATTGCGCCAGATGGACAGCGAGTGTCGATTTGCCCACACCACCTTTGAAGTTCTGGACAGCGATGACGCAACACGGATCCTCCGGGCTGCGATAGGGCCTGGTTCCGAACACGCCGCGCATGTCATTCAATTGAGCGAGCGTGTACCGCTCCCGTCGATTGTTGTCTGTGCGCGCTGGCTCGGGCAGTCGCCCGTCCTTCTCCGCATCGCGAATCGCAGCAGAGGTCCGCCCCACCAATTCCGCCGCCTTGCTGATCGTGAACGTCGGCTCCCGACGATCGTCGCTCCTGGCGCTTCGCGCCGAATCCCGCAGCCTTTCCAGCACCGAGGATGTTCGGTTCGCCAAGGTCGCGACCGACACAAGGCGATCGGCCTCCTCTAGTTCGAGACTATTTGACATGCTCCCGCCTTTCGAAATTCAAGGCACGGTATACGCACTTGCGCTTTTCGGTCAATAAAATCGCGAATTTCGAAAGTGAGGCCGCCGTTTAGGGGCATTACGGCACTGAGCGAGGGCCAACCTGACTCGGTGGGGGAGGCGAAAATTGCACGCGTGCAATTTTTGCCTAAACCGCCCTGCCCCGCCGTGTGACCCAGCTCTCGCAGAACCCTTTCCAGGCGGCCGCAAGCTTGGCACCGCGAAGCTTCTCAAGCCGCTCGCCCATATGCTCGCGGAACCCACTGGCGATCAGATCGATATCCCAGCCGCCGCCATGAGACCGGCCTATCGCCAGCAGATCATCGTGCCCAAAGCGGATCGAACCGCGCGGGAAGGTCGGCTCATCTGTCTTGGACTTCGCCACCGCCTTCGGCAGTGCCGCCAAAGCCACCTGCCCGATCGACACCGTCTCGACGGTGCCTTCGCGCCGTTCCCGACGGCCGCCAGAATGCCGATCGAGTTCATCGACGGTCTCGATGACCTCCGGCGGGCTCTTAGGTTCGAAGCGAAATTCAATCTCGGCAACCGTTCTTCCCTGACGGATTTCGCGCCACTCGACACGAAAGTGGGCAAGCTGATCAATCTCGGCCTTCGCCTTTTCGAGCACCTTGCGGCGCAGCTGTGCGAAGTCGGTGTAAACCTCAGGTGGTATCCCCAGCGCTGCGCGGAGCGCCGCCATGTCACCGCGCCAGGTTGCCTGTCTTCGATGAAGGCGAAGAGCGCCGAGCTCGTACAATCTCAACGCATAGTTAGACCTGAAGCCGAGCACTGCCTGCCGGTTCAGCACAGCGTAGGTCTCGGAAGCCTGGATCATCTTCCGGGCGTCCGGCGTGAACTCCCACTCGATCCAGCCAGCTTCCCCGCCGTCCTCTTCTGTCTCCTCGCGTGAGCGCGAGATCAACGAGAAGCGGAGCGTTGCCTTCTTGCCGCGCCAGGACTTGTCATCGACGGCGAACAGGGTCCGATGCAGCTCCTCCAGCATATCGGTGATCCGCTCGTTGCCTTTATGCCCCCGGCGAATGTCGGCCTTTCGCATGCGATGCGGCTTGTCTTCCCAAGCATCGCCGCCAGCGGTCAAGATCATTAGTGCAAGCAAACGAGACGCTGTGAGGCTCAGCGATTCGCCTTTGACGAATTTGACCTCGATGATGTTGCCGGGCTTAGCGAATTCATCGCCACCTTTAGCCCGCAATGCCGCGGCCACGCGCATAGCTCGACCGGGCGAGACTTCGTCTGCTATTGGTTCGACTTCTTCAGCTAATTGGCCTGCTTCGGATTCCATGCCATATAACGATCGCAACTGAGTCTTCGGAAACTGATTGCTGCCTGACCTGACCTCTTGCGTCAAGTCAGGTCAGGATAGATCGCCATTTTGCTCCCCCCAAACGGTCAGGATTGATTGGTGTCACTGACGGCGAAAAAATGAGGAGATGCCACGAGTCGCGCAAACCGATCATGGAACGACAGAAAACGGTCGCTGTGGCCCAATTGGCAAAATCATTAGGCCCCAAACGCTCTGAAATTGCGCACGAAAGTTCCTGCCCCCACTAGGTCAGGTTGACCCCAGCAGGTCAGGTTACCTCCCCCGCGCGGACAGGATTTGGCCCCCAAGCGGTCAGGGAAACTCCCCCGCCGGGTCAGGCAAATCGCACCAGTCCATTGAAAGTGCACGGGTTTTTCGGCCCGAATCTGAATCTATTTGAATCATGAATCCTTCCGCTGCGAGCAGCGGCGTTTTTAAAGATGATTCTTTGGAAGAAGTCCGCCGATTCGCTTTTCGCCGCAACCCGCGGCCCAGGGGCGCCAGTCATCATCGTGAGCAGTCGAGAGGGGAGGGGGGTGTTGAGCTGGTGAACAAGAGGTGCATCCATGCCGCTTACAGCCCAACGACCATCACAGGAACTCGTCAACATCGTCGCAGCTCTCGGAGGAACCTGGAGCGGCTATGTTGCGATGTGCCGCTGCCCAGCCCATGCCGATAGCTATCCGAGCCTCTCGATCAGGCAGGGCGACCGGTCCATCCTCGTCACCTGCTTCGCCGGGTGCAATCGCGAAGATGTGCTCCGGGAGCTTCGGCGCGTTCGGCCCAAACAGCATTTTGCAATTCCCGATCCGGCCAACCTTGCTCGGGCGATCAATGTCGAGCGGATCTGGGATCAGGGCAGCGACGTGCGTGGCACGCTCGCGGAGAGATATCTCGCACGGAGACATCTCTTACCGCCGCCGGCCGATCTCCGATTCCATCCGCGCTGCCCTTATTTGCCAAAACCAAAGACCGTGTTTCTACCGGCCCTCCTTGTTGCCGTGCGCGAATTCAGAAAGCTGGTCGCCATCCAGCGAATCTTCCTTGATCCAGAGAGCGCCGACTATACTCGCAAGGTCATGCTCGGCACGCCACTGTCCGGCGCATGGCGGGGCAGGGCAGCAGGGGCGACCCTTGCGATCGCAGAAGGATTCGAGACGGCCGATGCCTTCATGCGGCTGAACGACATTCCTTGCTGGGCCTCACTCGGGGCGCGGCGCCTGGATCAACTCACCATACCCGCGAGCGTCACGACCCTGCTCATCGCCGAAGACAATGATCCGGAAGGCCGGCGCGCAGCAGTGCAGGCTCAAGAACATTATGCGCGAGATGGACTCGATATTCGTCGCTTCCCGCCGCCGCCCAAATTCAAGGATTGGGCGGAGGTGCTCGATGGCCGGTCGTTGCTGCAAACCCGGAGTTGACGCGAAACGGTCAGGACCAATGCCGGATGTGCGCTTCTCCATGCCATAGACAGGTCGCGGCGCCCGACTTCATCGATATAAAGAGGGGATGAGATACGATCATAGCTCTGCGACAGGAGACGAAGGAGAAACAGCTGTCGAGCTGATCGTGAAGCGGTCTCTGAAATGGATCTTCCGACGTGTTTCCGGCCCAGATGTCGGAATCGATGGTATTGTCGAACAGGTCCGGGCCAACGAAGCGACGGGTCGATGGATATCCCTGCAAATCAAGAGCGGAGACCGTTTCTTCCGGGAGAGTGGCCCGGAAGGCGTTGTTTTTCGAGATGAGAGACGGCATCTCGATTATTATCGCTCCCATCAGCTCCCTGTCGTGGTGATCCTCCACTATCCCGGGACCGACGACGCGATCTGGCAGTGGGTTTCACCAGAAACCGTAATCGAGACACCCAAGGGCTACAAAGTGCTGGTGCCGCACGGCCAGAAGCTGGATGCGACCGCCGCCGCCGAGTGGGCTCACCGACTGGGGCGGCGCAGCGAGAAGACAATCCCGCCGGAGCTGCAGCCGGAAACCCGCTTCAGCGATGGATCGCTATCTACCATCCACGATGTGCTGGGCCGCGCTGAACATGAACTTCTGGTGGCAGCGCCGTTCCTGTCGATGGATTTTCTGGCGCTGCTTGATTTCATGGCCGCGAAGCTCTCGGTGCGCATCCTTACGTCCGCCTCCACCTTGGAGCAGCCGCTCCTCAAGGCGATCGGCATTGAAGGTCGATTGGAAATTAGGCTCCTTGAGCATCTGCACCTCAAGTCGATTTTGGTCGATCGAGAGGTCGCTTGCCTGACGACAGCCAACTTCACGCGCAGACGAACGGCCGCGGCACGCGAGGTTGTCACCATCCTCACGTCCCGCGATGCTATCGATGAAATGGCCTTCCAATTCGAAGAACTGTGGTCTCGGGCGGTCTCGCTCTAGGCGCACCAAAACTTTCAGGGGTGAGCCTTAAGCGCAGAGCGCCGTCACATACCGTGACATCAAGCGATCATGCTTCAGCGAGGCGCACGCATCGACGTGTCGGGCGACCACGGCGCGAAGCGCCGGAAAAGGGGAGGGGGGTCGAGGGCGTGATGCTGCCGAGGGTGCAGCCACGCAGGAGATCCCAGATGACCGACCTCTTCCACGCGGCCAATCGCGCCGATCATGAAGCCGCACGCCAGCTTCTTCCGCTACTGAGCTCCGGCGAGACGATCACACGGCGGCACCTCAACCAAGCGATGATGGCCGCATATGGCGGCTCCGACGCCGAAGGCCGGTGGACCCAGCGCGAGAGTTTCGAAATCCTCGAGCATGCGCTCGCCCTGCACATCCGCGCTTCGAACCTGACCCTCAATGCGTTCGACGATGTCCGCCCGATCATCAACCTGGTGACACGCCTCCCTACTCAGACCGTCCGCAGCGAAGAGCAGATCGAGTGGCAGCAATTCTCGACTCCGGTCGATATCGCCGCCGTTGCGGTGCTCCTGGCGAACGTTCAGCCAGACGATGTGATCCTGGAGCCGAGCGCCGGAAATGGCCTTCTGGTCGCGCTGCTTGGCGACCATCTGGCACTACACCTCAATGAGCTAGATCCCGCGCGGCGTGGCCGTCTTGCGGCTGTCTTCCCGGCCGCGACCATTACCGGCCACGACGGTGCGACGCTCAACTCCTCCCTCGCCACGATCGAACGCCCGACACTGATCATCATGAACCCTCCGTTCTCGCGCTCGCTCGGACGTGGGGCTGATGATTTTGCCGCAGTTCGCCATCTCCAAGCGGCGCTACGCCGCTTGCTCCCCGGCGGACGTCTCGTCGCGATCATGCCTGACTGGTTTGGACCAAGTGCCAGGATGCGTGATCAGTACGAGACGGTACTCCGCGACCTCACCGTTCGGACGACGATTCGTCTTGAGAAATGCTATCTAAAGCACGGCACATCGATCGCGGTCCGCTTATTCGTGATCGACAAGGTTCCGGGCAAGGCGCCGCCGGCGATCATACAACGCTCTTCGGTCGCCGAGCTGATCGAAACACTGAACATCCACGAACGCGGCCCCGCTCGCGCCGACCTGCCAGCACCCGTCTCGCTGGAGCGGATCCTCCATATCGCCGACGGCGATGCCACCGCTGAATTCCTGACCAACACCAAGTCCGGCAAGGTGGCGCTCCAAACCAAGGCACGCGCACTCATGGAAGAGAAGGAGGGGACACCGATCCCGCGGGTCGAGCTGATGCGACCGACCAGACGCGAATATATGCGCGAGCACGAACTCTTCGAAAGCGCATGGACCACGATCGATCGGGAGGCCTTTTCCGCCAAGTGGCGCGAAGAAGCCGAGGAGGCGTCGAACAAGACCGATACCGAGACCGTCCGCCTCGCCACCGGCCTCCTGCTCCCGATTTGGTCCGCACTGCCCAGTGACCATCTGGTCGTGAACCGCATCGCCGACAAGGCGGGCAATAGCTGGCTCGGGCGCCTTGTCTTTGACGAGCATGTGGTTCAGCTCTTCACCAAGCTCGGCATCGATCGCGCCGAGAACTTGCCGCCCCAGGACATCGTCAAGTCGGCCTTCTCCGGCCGCGCCGTCGACCTCGCCCGGCCGTTTCCGATGACCATCCGGCGCGCGCTGGTGAACGGGAGCCCGCGGATCGAGCTGGTTGGTGCTCCCTCCCAGCAGCTCGCCTGGCTCAAGTCGATCGGCTGTTTCACCGAGGTGATCCAATACCGCACGCGGGTTTTCCTGCCGGTGCCAACGGCTGCGGAGACGCTCGACCGAATCCTGCTCGGCGCCAGCTGATCGGCGAGGCTGCCTGCGGCAACGACCCCGGCGGCCACCCTGGGAGAGAGGTGAGGGGGAGCGGGGACGGTGTCCGGAATGTGCCGGACGCCAGAAGGAGTTACCCCCGTGATCCAGACCATCAAGCTCAGCAAGCTCCGGCTTTCGCCTATCAACGTCCGTACCGCCCCCGACGAGCAACTGCAGATCGAACCCATGGCGGCCAGCATCGAGGCCAAGGGCGTGCTGCAGAATCTGCTCGTCACGCCGGCGAAAAAGCCGCGTGGCACTTACGAAGTCTTTGACGGCGGCCGACGCTGGCGCGGGCTGCAGCTGCTGGTTGCGCGCGGCACGATCGTCGCCGACGACTACGACGTTCCGGTCAAGGTACTGACTGGCGACGACGCCACGCTGTCCGAAACGTCGACCGCCGCCAATTTCCATCAGCTCAAGCTGACGCCCGCCGAAGAATGTCGGGCATTCCAGCACTTCATCGGCTCGACTGGCGACCTGGATGCCGTCGCCAAACGCTTCGGCGTGACCCGTCGCTTCGTCGAGGGGCGTCTCAGGCTTGCCTCGCTCGCAGAGCCGATCTTCGCGGCGCTCAGCGCCGGAGATATCACGCTCGACGTCGCGAAGGCCTATGCGTCGACAGAGAGCCAGGAGAAGCAACTGCTTGTCTGGAACAATTATCAGAACAACTACGTCAACGCCGACACCATCCGCCGCGTGATCGCCAATGAGTCCCTGAAGGCGAACGACCCGATCGCCATTCTGGTTGGCGAAGAGCGTTACCGCGCCGCCGGCGGGAAGGTCGATGGCGACCTCTTCACCGATGGGAACGACCGTTGGGTCAATCCAGAGATCGCGCACCGGTTGGCCGGCGAGATCATGGAGGCCGAGGCCAAGCGCATCGGCGAAGAGACGGGCCTAGCGTGGATCCGGCCAATCGCCAGCAACTATGCGCACAACGCCGCGCACGGCCTGTACCGCGCGATCCTGCGTCAGCCTGATCTGACCGAGGAACAAGCCCAGCGTCTGGCGGAGATTGAAGAACGACGTTCCGAACTCGAAACCGAGATGCAGGATGAGTCCCTTTCCGAGGAGGACTTCAAGCTCCTCGACCAGGAAGACGACCGGCTGATCAGCGAGGCTGAAGCGATCGACAACCGCGCGCCAGTTCTCCCCGAAGAGCTGAAGGCCCATGTCGGCGCGTTCCTGCTCCTTACGCCGCAGGGCGAGATGATGCTCGATACCCAATATTACAGCGAGCAGCAGATTCTCATCGAGGAGCCGGCCAACGGTGATGAAGGCGGCGATGCTGAAGCCAGCGAGCGCTCGTCGGGCGGCTTCCGCGTTGGCAGTTCCAAGACCTCCGAACCGACTTATCGTCCCGAGACGGTTGCGCCAGGCGGCAAGCCGCTCAGCGCCCGTCTTTATGACGAACTCGCGATGCAGCGACGCGACATTCTTGCCTCCTGCATCCTCGCGCAACCCGCGCTCGCGCTGGATTATGCGCTGTTCGTGATGGTCGACGCCCGGACCAAGACGTCGAGCTACTATAGCTTCAGCTCGACCAAGTACGGCACAACGATCCGCGCCGGCGCGCCGCAGGACCCGAACACCGGCGACATGCCGACGTCACGGGCTCGTGAGTATCTGGCCGAGGCGCATGAGGGCCTCGACGCTGGCTGGACCGAGCACGAAAGCGAGATCGACCGGTTCGAAGGCTTCCGGGCGCTCGACGATGACAGCAAGGCGAACTGGTTGGCCTACATCGTGGCGATCTCGCTCGAGGCGAAGCCCGGCATCAGCAACGAGCAGATCCCCCTTCACAACCGGTTGGCCTCGATCCTCGACATCGATGTCGCCAGCTGGTGGCGCCCGACATCGGAGAACTTCTTTGATAGGGTGAGCAAGGGCAGCATTCTCAGCCTGCTCGACGAAGTGGGCGGACCGGCGCTCAGCGGCCGTCATGCCTCGCTCAAGAAGACCGAGATTTCGGCGAGCTGTCAGAAGCTCTTCGCCGGCGACACCATCGTCGAACCCGAGATCAAGGACGCGGCGCTAGTTTGGGTACCCAACGCGATGCGGTTCCTCGAAGGCAAGCCCGAAGATCACCTCGTCGAGGCGGATGACATCGATCGAGGCGACGCCGATGACGCCGTCGGCACCGATGGCGACACCGCCGCGGATAGCTCGTCGGCTGGGACTGACCCTGTCGACGAGGCCGGATCGGGCACATCCACGGCTGACGAGACGATGCTCGAGCCCACAGCCTGACAGCCTGATGGCGGGGGCGGCGTTCCGCCGCTCCCGTCATTGGTCACTTCCACGCAGGGCAATACGCTCCGCTGGCGCCCGAGCTGGCGGCTTCACTTGCCCGCTCTCCGGAGCGCATTGTCATGTTCGAAAAAGCACGACCGAGCCGCGATGTCGCGGCGGAGATCACCAACCTCATCATCAAGAAGCTCGAAGAGGGCGTTCCGCCTTGGAGCCGGCCCTGGCGTGTGCAGGGAAGCGGTGGGCGGCCGCTCAGACATTGCGGAACGCCCTACACGGGCATCAATACATTCTACCTCTGGGCGATTGGTGATGCCCAAGGATATCGCTCGCGCTACTGGATGACATACCGCCAGGCTGAGGCGCTGGGCGGCAATGTTCGCCGCGGCGAGTCCGGTTCGCTGTCGGTCTATTATTCCAGCTTCAAGAAGATCGAAGCGAACCCTATCACCGGCGCCGAAAAGGAGCGGAGCATCCGCTTCCTTCGCCACTACATCGTCTTCAACGCGGACCAAATCGACGGCCTCCCGGCGTACTACTATCCGCCCATAGAAGATCCCGAGCCGATCGACCTGTCGGTCCATCAGGCCGAGATCGATCGCTTCTTCGCCGCCATCCCGGCGGAGGTCAGACATGGCGGTGACCAAGCCTATTTCGCACCGACCCTCGACTACATCCAGATGCCGCATCAGCGCACATTCCGCACGATGGATCATTACGCGTCGGTGCGCGCGCACGAGACCACACATTGGACAGGCGGCACGACGCGATTGGCGCGGGCCTTCGGCAAGCGCTTCGGCGACAAGGCATATAGCTTCGAGGAGCTCGTTGCCGAGATCGGGAGCGGGCTGGTCTGCGCTCATCTCGGATTACCGAACGAGCTGCATGACAGCCATGCCAGCTATGTCGCGCACTGGCTCAGCATCCTGCGAGGCGACAAGACCGCGATCATTCACGCCGCGTCCAGGGCCGAGCAGGCGTTCAACTATATGCTCGCGTTCAGCGAGCACCCGGACGCGGCGCCCCCGGCTGCAATGTCGCGCGAGGCGGGCGAGCCTCTCGCTGCCGCAGCGTGAAGGAGGCCTCCATGTCACTCGAAATCAAGACGCTCGTCTGCCTCTCGACCGCACATGTCGATGAGGCCACGGCACGCGAGCTGGACACCCTCGTACGGTTCCCGCTGCCGCTCGCCGCTCGCGATGTTCCTGACATCTGGCAGGCTCACGTCGTGGCTGAGCGCTGGCAGGACTATGGCTGGTTCGTCTGGGTGCCGTCACCGCGCCGTGCCGCCATGCCACCGGCGCTCCGCGCCTGTCTCGCATTGGCCGAGGTCGCGGGCGCGACCTGGATCCAGTTCGATCGCGACTGCGAGCCGATCGAGGACCTGCCGACCTACGACTGGTGAAAACCGCACAATCTGAGGAGACCATCAATGGGCTGGCTCACAATGTCCCGCTATCATATGGGCGGGCACGCATCCCCAAAAGCATATCTGGACGCACAGTTCACCTATAGCCGTGATGTCGACGGAGTCGTCAAAGGGCTGAAGCTGCTTGCTTCGTCGTGCCCGCAGAACCGCACCTATTATGCCGCCGCCCAGGAGATGGTCGATGGTGTTGGACGCGACGTCTTCGCTATCGTCTGCAAGGTGATGTGGAATCCCAGGAGCAAGACCGGAGAGCACTTTGGGTACAAGGACATGGATGAATCGATGGGACCGTGCGAGGACAACTGCCCGGCCCATATCCTCGATCTTCTGACCCCGACCGACAAGGAGTATGCACTCGACTGGCGCCGGCGCTGCCGCGCCAATCTCGAACGACGCGCCCGCAAAATCGAGGACGGCGACCGCATCAGGCTGGCCTCGCCGCTCACCTTCACGGACGGCCATATCGGCGACGAATTCATCGTCGTGAAGCGCGGCCGACGGCTGAACTTTCGCGACCCTGAGACACGCATCGGCTACGCAATCAGCCGCTTCATGCAGCGGGAATGGACGATCGTGCCGGTGACGAAGGTCCACAAGACGATATTTGCCTGAGGCTGGACGCCCGGGCCATATGTCCGTGAAAGGGATTCTGACATGTTTGCCCCCGCACCCTGGCTGTCGCCCAAACGCTATCTCCTGTGCAGCCGCGAGAATGCGCAGCGTGTCGCGGCTCGGCTGTTCGACGCGCAACCTGGCCGCGTCAGCATCATTCGAACAGACGAACCGCTGCAGCCGTTTCATGTCTCAACCGCGCCTCCACGCGACGCGCATGTCGAGATTGAGATCATGTCATGATGCGGACGATATTCCTCGCCGCTCTCGCGCTCGGTTCCTGTGAAGCCGCCTCTGAGGTCGATAACGATCGGAGTTTCAACGCCCGGACACGGGCGCTCGACGGTGACACTGTCGCCGTCGACTTCCGCCTCCTGGGCGTTGACGCGTTTGAGCGCCGACAGCCGTGCGAGCGCCGCGGCGCATGCTGGCAATGCGGTAAGGCGGCGCAGGATTATGCCGCGACCCTGCTCCGGTCGAAGACAGCCCAGATCAGGCTTAGCCCTTCGACGACCTATGGCCGGCCGGTCGCGACGGTGACCGTGGATGGCGCAGATCTCGGCGAACGCCTGATCCGCGCCGGGCTCGCTCTTCCCAAGGCCCAGTATCTTCGCGGCGATCCCCGCCGGGCCGCCCGCTACGCCACCGCCTTCTCACAGGCCAAGGCCGCGAAGGCGGGGGCTCTCTCAGGAGGCTGGATTGAACCCTCCAGATGGCGGCGCGGAGAGCGTCTCCAGTGCGAGAGACGTCCCATCGAACGTTAGCCTTAGGCCGTAAGCGAGGGATCTACCCACCAGGAAGGGCCCTGCTCGAAATTCGCATCGAGCCTGACGAGTGGTCCATCCGGAGCATCCGCGACATAAGGCCTCGTCAGCGGCATGCAGCGACCCTTCATCCGCCGCACTTCGCCGGCCACGCGCCCACGGCGCTCGAGCAGATCCTCCAGCCATTCGAGATCATCGAGCATGTCGACCACCCCCCGACCCGCGAGGCAGAAATAGATGCAGCGCTGGAAATCGTCCGCGCCATCATTGGCGAGTATCGCGGTCAACTTGCGCTTGGCCGACGCATCCCCCTCGTGGGTCCAGGCGATCGCCTCTCGAAGTTCGCGCACCGAGTAATACGCATCCTCGACGTCCATGCCGATGGCGGCGTTCGCGAGCATACGACGTGTCGGTCGGTTGTCGGCATCCAAAGCGGCGTCGCGCAGCGTGATGTCGAGATCGAAGCGGTCGTGGAAAACGGTTTTCTTCATCACAGGTCTCCAGCAAGCTGGAACGTACCGTGAACATGTGCGCCGGTCAAGACGGACATGGACAATCGGAAAGGGCATCTCACCATGTCGATCGACATCATCGTCGGGCTTCCGCATCTCAACGAGGGTCCGATCCTTCAGCGGGCGCGGACACTGCGGACCACCGCCCTAATTTCGGCAAACGGCCTGTCGCGCTGGTCTGGCAAGCGCGGCTGGCGCGAATGGATCGGCTGGCGCACGAGTCAGCTTCGCAACGCAAACGGTCTGGCTGCGCTCTGCCTCGACTCCGCCGGATTCGTTGCCGCTTCGCGCTATGGCGGCTTCCCCTGGACCATCGCCGACTACGTCGTCCTGGCTGCCACTTACCCGTTCTTATGGTGGGCAAGCGCAGATTATTGCGTCGAACCCGAAATCGCAGGCGATCGCGAAGAGGTGACCGACCGCATCTCACGGACCATTCGGGCAAACCGTGATTGCTCGCGGCTGGCCGATGATCACGGCATCGCCAGCAGGATGATGCCGGTCATCCAGGGTCGAAGTCCGAGCGATTATGAGCGCTGTGCCGACGCGTTGAGCGGACTGATCGCATCAGCCGCCCTGGTCGGCGTTGGAAGCATGTGCAGGCGCGACATCCACGGGCCCGAGGGCCTGATCGCCGTGATCGACCATCTCGACCGCGTCCTGCCAGCCGGAATCCGGCTCCATGCTTTTGGGGTGAAGGGGACGGCCCTCCCATTCCTTTTGCCGTACAGTCACCGCGTCGCGTCGATCGATAGCCAGGCTTATGGTGTCGCCGCGCGGCGCGCTGCCCTCGGTGGCGGCATCGCCAAGACGGACGTGCTCGTCGCCGATCATCTGGAGCAATGGGTCGGTGCCCAACGCGCTCGCTTGGGCCGGCGGCCTCATCAGCTTCCTCAAGTTCGGCCCACGCCTCACGATCCGCCGCCGCCCGATCCTTGGGAAGCTGCGATCGCACAAGCCCGCGAAGAAATCCGCGACCTCATCGAAGCCGGAGACCTCGATCATGACGAGCTAACCTCGCCGTGGATCGAGCAATGGGCGGCCGACATCTACCGGGACAGGCTCGCAGCCTGAGTGAGGGGAGGGGGAGCCGAGGGCTGAAGAGGGGGCGGGGCCAAGCCGCTCCCCAGCGCCGAGGAGCCCCCCATGCTGCAATCCGCCATCATCACCGAACGGGTCTTTCGCCACGGTCATCTCGCTTGCGGGATCGGCGCCGGCGCCAAGGGCTTCAACATGGCCAATCCGCGCGTCGGCAACATTCAGGCGCGCTTCGAGTGCGCCGGCGGCATCGACGTCGATCCGGGCGCCATCGCCAATTTCGAGCGGATGACTGGTGTGAAGGGGACCGTCATGGACCTTTTCAGCCGCGAGCAATATCGCGCCTTCCACGATCGCGAACCCGGTCTAGGCTGGCGCGAAGCGGTTCCCGACGATCTGCGCGAGATCTTCGGGCGTCTCGACTGCCTGTTCGCCAGTTTTCCGTGCAAGGGCTTCAGCTCGCTGCTGTCGCAGACGGCGAGTCTCACCGACAAATATCAGGCGCTGAACGCGCTGACGCTACGCGGCATCTGGCTCGCGCTCGAGGCCTACCGCGACGATCCCATCGCCGCGATCATTTTTGAGAATGTGCCACGGATCGCCACGCGCGGTCGCTGGCTTCTCGATCAGATCTGCGCACTGCTCCGGTCCTTCGGGTACAGCGTGAACGAGGACACGCACGACTGCGGCGTGCTCGGCAACCTTGCCCAAAGCCGCAAACGCTTTCTGCTGATCGCGCGCTATCCGGAGAAGCTTCCCAACTTCATTTATCAACCGCGCCACCACCGTCTGCGCGGCGTCGGCGAGGTCATCGGCAAGCTTCCGCTTCCCGGCGACCCACGCGGCGGACCGATGCACCGCGTGCCCGCGCTGCAATGGAAGACATGGGTCCGTCTCGCGTTCGTGGAAGCCGGGAAGGACTGGCGCTCACTCAATCGCCTGGCAGTCGAGGACGGCGTTCTTCGCGACTATGGCATTGTCCCCGAGGCGGATCTTCGCGACAATGCCTATGGCGTTTGCCGCTGGAACGATCGCGGACCGCTGGTCACGAGCGCGCGCGCACCCGGGCAAGGCCGGTTCTCGATCGCCGACCCGCGTGCCTTTTCGTCGCGGGAAGGCTCGGGCTTTCTCGGCGTAAACGACTGGACCGGCACGGTCGGCGTGATCAGCTCGCGCGGCCTGCCGACCAACGGCGGCTATTCGGTCGCCGATCCGCGCCCCGGCTATCCTCGGTCCACCCACACCAATCTCCTCGCCGTGTCGGAGTTCGACGGTGCCGCCCGTTGCATTGGCGGCGCAGCCCATGTCGCCGGGGGAGCACTCAGCGTCGCCGATCCCCGGCCGGGCTATGGCGCTTCCACCCATCGCTACGTTCTCGGAGTCCTCGGCTGGGGATCCGCCAAGGGCGTCGTCACGGGCTCGTCGCGGCCGAGCAACGGCGCGCACAGCGTCGCCGATCCCCGCATCAACGGGCACCCGGCGAGCGTCCAGTGCGGCGTCAAGCGCTGGGGACAGTCGGCCGGCGTCGTTACCGGCAACATGTGGGTCGGCTCAGGGCCTAATTCGGTCGCAGACCCGCGTGTCGCGAATATGCCGCGCTTCAACAATACCTTCCGCATCGTTCCCTTTGTGGGACCGGACGGTGCCCGCGCGGGGCTTCCGGTCGGCGATCCGCGCGCGCCAGACGGCAGGCACGTCAACGGCAAGTACCGTGTGACCGGCTATGGAATGGTATCGAACGCTGTCATCGGCGCCAGCACCACCGGCATGGGTGCCTTCGTCGTCGCCGACCCCAACTATGCCGGCGCGGGGCTCGGTAGCCACCACAACAAGATGCGCGTTGTCGCCAGCGATGCCCCGTCCCCGGTGGTCACTGGATCGGACCGTGTCGGTTCCGGAGCGCTGTCCGTCGCCGACCCAAGGCCACGCGGCCTCATGCGTGCCGACCGCACGTCCTATCTGACCCAAGGTCATTATGGCGTCACGCGCTGGTCGGGCGCCAGCGGGGCCGTTCCGGCTTTCGCCAAAAATAACAACGGACCCTGGTCGGTCGGCGACCCCCGCGAGGTGCCGATCGATGACCTGCCGATCACGCTGCCGCAACCCGACGATCGCCTCGTCGCCCGCATCATCGCACTCGATGAGACCTGGCACAGACCATTCACCAGCGCGGAGCTCGCCGCGCTGCAGGGCTTGTTCGACCCTGAGGAATCGTTTCCGGCGCATGTCGTGGATGCGTGCACGTCGTTCGACGAGCTGCTCGCGGCAGGCTTCGGTTTCGAGCTTTCCGGCGGCTCCGACGCGACCAAGCGCGAGTGGACGGGCAACGCCGTCCCGCCACCCTCAGCCAAGGGCATCGCCGAGACAATCGGCGAAGCGTTGCTGCTTGCCTCATTGGGGAAGACCTTCACGCTGTCCGCGCAGGAAATTTGGGTCAAGCCCGGCGCATTGGCACTGGCGATCGATAACCGTCAGAGTGCCTTCGAACTCGATCAGTATGACGTCCGTCCGCTGATGGGCGAGCTCCGGTGAGCGCCCGGTCGACCAAGGCCGAAGTGCGGAACCCGATCCTGACCCTCCCGGCCGTGTCGCGTCTGCGGGCGCTGACCCCCGAGGCGCGTCTCGCCCTCCAGGAGATATTGCTCGACATCCAGCACGATGCGCGCCTGCGCGCCGAGAAGAGCTGGAGGAGCCGCAAGCCGCCAGTCGCAGCTTACTGGGCCGCCTGTGGCGTCTACGCCGGGCACATCGCGCGCGCGATCGGGCCAGGCCCCGGTCGGGGCGCTCGCGGGGCCCGCATCCCGTCACCTTTTGAGGAAACCTTCACATGCTGATCGAACTGCGCAAGCTGCGGATCATCAACGCTCTCTCGGAAGAGACGCCTTGCTACACTGCGGAAATATGGATCGACGGCGCGCTCGCCTTCCACGCCAGTAATCGCGGTCATGGCGGCGCCGACGATTATCGTCAGGTCGGCGCGATCACCGAGGCCGAGGTCAACAGCTGGCTCCGCGCCAATAGACCGCAGCGCCTGTCTCACGGCATGACGTTCGACCCCGATCTGGAGCATGAAGTCGCAACGCTCGTGGATCAAGCCGAGCAGCACGCCCTGCTCCGGCGCCGCCTGCGAACCCACATCGTCACGATCGAGGACGGCGCGGTCTACACCTACCCACTGAAGGGCCGACCTGCCGCCGTCATCGCGGGTGCGATCCGCGCCAAGAAACCCAACATCGAAATCGTCAACGAGACCGGACAACCCGGGCTGGCGCGTGCCGTCCAGCTCTTGCTCGCCGTCGCAGCCGACGCCGAAGACAGGTGAGGCGCCAAAGGCGCCGCTTCCTGGCCGGTGGCCAGTGATCGAGCTGAAGAGAGGAGGGGGAAGGGACCGGGCGAGCGAATTTGCGCTCGAGACCGGAGGTCCACCCCATGCATTACGATGTCGCCATGCGCCACCAGCAGGCGCTCGACCCGAGCGCGCTGACCACCATCGCCGCGACGCTCCACGCGATCGATGCCGCCATCACCGATTGCCGCAACGCCGGCAAGGACAGCGAAACCGATCCCGCTGTTGTCCTCCTGGCGCGGCATTTGGGCACGGTCTGCGCGCGCGCCGCCGACGACACGGACCTGCGTCGGACCTGCCTCGACCAGATCGCCGAGATCCGGCGGCACTCCGTCCTGCGCACGCTCGCCTATCGGGGCGTCAGCTATGACGAAGCGGCCAAGCGCGTTTTCCATGCCGAAGGCCGGGCGGCGATGCGCCGGCTCGCCGAGGCCCTCGCACTCGACGGCGGAAGCTTCGACATTCGCTGCAACAAGGCCGGACCCGCGATCTCGGGCGAAATTACGCTCCATGGCGACGAAATCTGGGTACAGCTCTCGCTCAGCTGCATGGGACCCGACCACGAAGTCCTGTTCCGGCAAGTGCGGGGCCGCAGTGACCATATCGGTGATCGCAATCGCTGGGCGTCTATCAACGAGCTTCTAGCGCCCGATCGCTTCGCTGCCCGGATTCGCCGTGAATTGCGCCTGACCGCGCCTGTCGGTCAGCCGGCGCGCCTCTTCGCCTGATCTCGCGAACTGGAGGATTAACATGGACGTCATCCCGTGGGGACGGGGCTGCGAGACAGCGCCGTTGCCCGTGCCCGGCTTGCCCGAGCTCGCCATCGGCTCGGAGATCATCGGTGCCATCCACCGTCACGCGTGGATCGTTTTTAATCTGTCGGGTGGTAAGGATTCGAGCGCGGCGATGTTCGCGCTCAATCTCCTACTCGATCATCTCGGTCATCCGCGCGCGCGGCGCATGGCGATCCATGCCGATCTCGGCCGCGCCGAATGGGCGTCCACGCCCCAGACCGTGGCGCGGATCGCGGCGCAGGCCAACATGCCGCTGACCGTCGTCCGGCGCGCCGCCGGGGATCTGGTCGATCGTTGGAACCAGCGCTTCGAAAACGCCAAACGCCGCTATGAGGCGCTCGAGACGTACAACCTCATCGGTCCCTGGTCATCCGCCTCTCTCCGCTTCTGCCAGTCGGAGATGAAAGCGGCCGTGATCGGGCCAGCGATCGCCCGAATGCTGCCGGGCGAGCGGATCATCTCGGTGCTCGGCCTGCGGCGCGATGAGAGCCACACCCGCGCCGCCATCCCGGTCACCAAAGCCGATCAGCGATACGCCAAGGCCGGCAACCGGCAGGGCACGGTCATGTCCATGTGGAATCCATTGGCCAATTGGTCGGCGGACGATGTTTTCCGCGCGCACGACCTGCTCGGCATCCCGTTGCACGAAGCCTATACCATGTGGGGCTCGACGCGGCTGTCGTGCCGCTACTGCATCTTTGCGTCGTTGCATGACCTGCAGGCGTCATCCGCCGCGCCCCTGAACCATGAAATTTACCGAGAGCTCGCCGGGATCGAGGCTAGCTCGACCTTTCCATTCCAGCCGACGCGCTGGCTTGCCGATGTCGCGCCGCACCTATTGAGTCCATCGCTCGCGGCAGACATCGCCCGTGCCAAGGCTGACCAGTCAGAGCGGCGACGGATTGAAGCCGCAATGCCCGCAGGGCTGCGCTATATCGCAGGATGGCCGCCACGGATGCCCACAAGTGGCGAGGCTCGGGATATCGCCGTATCGCGGCGCCCCATTCTTGCGCGGCACAGGCTCGAGGAGCGGTATCCGACGGGCCCCACCGTCATGGCGCGCTTTGCCGAGCTGATGGAAACAGCCGCGCGAAAGCGCGCAGCGTGAATACAATCACCGTGCGATGCGGCCCGTTCCTGGTCTCGGCGACTGTCCCCAGGCTCGCCCCGCTCGGCTGGCGGTTTTGGACGCTCGCCGGATTTCCGGGCGATCCGATGGAGCCGCGGCCATATGGAGGAACCCGCTGCTTGCCGCTCGCCGTCGTTGATGTGGGCGGGCACGCGCGCTGGCTCTGCGCCATGGAACTAGATCGCTCCTTTAGGCTCTTCGCGAGCCACGATCTGTTCCCCTGCAGCGATCAAGACGGTGCCTGCGCCTTTGCCGACGAAATCCTGACCACCCACGCGCAGCAGCCCAGACTGCTCTGAACGGAGCCTCTCATGGAAACAACCCGCAGCCAGCGCTGGCGGGAGCGTCGCGCGCTGTGGGCGCGAGACCTCACCGTCATCGATCCCAATGCCTATGCCGTCGACGTCATCGATCATCGCGTGGCGCGCGCGTTCATCGCTCAACATCATTATTTGCCAAGCTATCCGGCCGCGCGGATCGCGGTGGGCCTGTTCGGTACAAACGCAATCTTGGAAGGCGTAGCGGTGTTCGCCGTTCCAGCGACGGACGCCGTCATCACCAGGCACACGGGCTTCAGCGATCCAGGAAGCGGATGTGTTCTCGCGCGGCTGATCCTTACTGATTCCGTCCCGCAAAATGGCGAGAGCTTCTTCGTTGCCCGCGCCTTCAGACATTTGCGTCGCGAGCGGCCGGCGATCGAGGCCGTGGTTTCCTACAGCGATCCTGGTGCCGGCCATATTGGCCGCGTCTATTGCGCTCTGTCGGCCGCACATCGGGCCGTCACGAGGCCGCGCTCGGTCCTGCGCGCCAGCGGCATGACGATATCCGGACGCACGCTATCGAAGATCCGGCTCGGCGAACCGGGCCACGCCGGCGCGATCGAGCAACTGGTGGCGTTAGGCGTGCCGAAGCCGAGGCCGCTCGAGCCGCTCGCCACTTGGCTATGGCGGCTCGAACGCGAACGGCATCTCGTACGCCACCAGCAGGCAGGGCTCTACGCATATTGCTTCGAGCTTACCCGCGAAGCGCGCCGCCGAGGCCGCGCACTGCCGCGCCTCCCATACCCTAAAGCGTTGCCCGTGGCCCAACCCGCGCTTCCCCTCTTCTCGCCCTTGGAGACCTGACATGGCTGACATCACGACCCTGCCCGTCATGAGCGCGGCCGATGCCGAGAGCATCGGCTTTGCACGCTTCAACGACGTGCCCACCCTCCCGATCGACGTGCCGGACGGGAATTTCACGATCAGTGCGAAGACCAGCGATGGACGGCGAATTACATTCTTCTTCGGCGAGTATCGTCGAGGTTCTCCGCCGAGCTTCGTCGACATTCAATATCATGATCAGGGCGCCAGCATTCCGAACGCAAATGGCGGGCGCTCACCAGTTTTCGACATGCTGACCATCGGCATGGGCGGTCGCCAACTGTTCGACAGCCGCAGAGGCACAAACGACGATAAGCCATCGATTGCCGTGATCCTCTTGGGGAACCCCCGCGACGCGCCGCCAAAGAGTGACCGGGCATAATCCGCCTGTGTGGCGCCTCACATCTGCCTGCAGCAGGTCAGCTAACCGGTCGCCGGCGAGCAGGGTCGGCCCCGAGGCGGAGATATTCGTGGCGACGCTGTCGATGCTGAGCAGCATGATCCGCGGCTCATCCGAAGAAGGCCGCCAAGCGCTCAACCACCCATTCGGGGTTATCTTCCGCGAAGGTGTGTCCGGCGTCCGGAACGAGATCGCTCATTACGTCATGGGCGACGCGCTGCGCGGTTTCGACAGTTTGATCGGACGGAAGTCCCCTGGCGCCGTTTAGCACCAGCACCGGCATCTGCAATTTTCCCGTGAATTGCGCCACGTTCTCGCGACCGTCCGCCAGGAGCGTCCCATAGTGCTCGAACCCGGCGCGGATGCCGCCAGGCGCCTCGAAGAAGGGCAGGAACCGTTCGCGCGCCCGCGCCTCGGCATCGGCATGCGTCGACATCATCTTCCAGAACGGCATGAGATAGGGTTCCTCTCGGCCCTCCACGAGCATCGTTGCGACGTCGACCTGACCGTGAAAACCGAAGTGCCAATAGCCACCCGTCGCAGGATTCATCCTGTCTTCGAGCCCGAATCCCGGGATAAGCGACTCGCCGAAAACGAAGCGGCGCACCTCGTCGGGATACCGCGAGGCATACGCATAGGCGACCATCGCGCCGATGTCCGAACCGACCAGATTGATCTCCGCAAAGCCGAGTTGCTGAACGATCGCGTGAACATCCTCGGCCACGTTTGCCTTGGAGTAGCCGCCCGCGGTCTTCTCGGAATAGCCGAAGCCACGAAGATCGGGTGCGATCAGGGTAAAGCCGGCAGCGGCGAGCGGAACGAGGACCCGACGCCAGTCCTCCCAGGTATAGGGAAAGCCGTGGAGCAGCAGGACCGCTGGCCCTTCGCCGCCAACGACATAGTGAATCCGGGCGCCGTTGGACTCGCTGTAGCGATGGGTGAACCCGACGACGCCCTCGACAGCTGTACCTGGGCTAGGCAGGGTAAGCGAGACAGCGGCCATGTCAGCGCCCAATCGCAGCAAGGGGTTGGCGGCGACGCAGCCACAGCACGGCTGCACTCAGCACGAGCAGCACGAGGGCGGGGACGGGATTGCCGCCGATCACGACAAGATGCGTAAACACCGCTGCTGCCATGACACACAGAAGCAGCAGAGCGCCCCAAGCACTGGACCGTGGAACTAGCACCAACAGGCCACCAGCGATCTCGAGCATTCCGGTCAACAACCGGAACCACTGGCCGATGCCGATCTGGTCGAAGATCGCGACCATTGGTGGCGCGCCCGCAAGCTTGGCAACGCCGGCCGCGACGAACGCCAGCGCGAGCAAGATACGGATACCGCAATCTGCTATGCGGGCACCCTTGCCAGGTGCGGCGGGGCCGAACCCGCTTTCTATCGTCGCGCTCACAGTCGCAGCCATCCGCCGTCGACCACCAACGTCTGGCCCGTGACGAAACGTGCGTCCTCGCTTGTGAGGAACGCGACCGGACCCGCGATGTCGGCAGGTGTTCCGAGCCGCTTGATGGCCTGCTGCATATAGATCTGTGCTTTCTGCTCGTTGGGCATGCCGCTCGCACCCTCGGTGTCGGTGATGCCGGGGTGGACAGCGTTGACGATGATGTTATCGGCAGCGAGCTCGCTCGCGAGTGCGCGGACCAGGCCGAGCACGCCCATCTTCGACGAGATGTAATGCGAGAAGCCGAAGCCGGGCGGCGTCACCATGCCGACCGCGTCGGAGCCGATCGCAACGATGGCGCCACCGCCCGCCTTGCGCATCAGCGGTACAATCGCGCGCGCGCCGAGGAGGTGGGAATCCAGGTTCAGCGCCATCACGCCGCGCCATATATCGGGCGTCATCTCCGCCAACGAGGCCATCGGATAGGCGCCGGCGGCATGGACGAGGATGTCGACCCGGCCGTAACGCTGCTCCACCTCACCGGCGACGCGTGTCCAATCTGCCTCGCTGGTCACGTCGGCCGCGATCGAGATCGCGCCGTTGCCAATCGCTTGCGCAGCTTCGGCGCCATCGCTGCGATTGACGATCACGACCGCTGCGCCGCGAGCAGCGAGCAAGTTCGCAATTCCACGACCGATGCCCTGCCGACCACCCGTAACGATCGCGATCTTATTGGCGTGGGTGCTCATGCGACCTCTTCTTCTCGCGGGACAGCGAGTGCGCGAAGCCGGGGCTCGCCGATCTGGTCCAGCATGTCGTGCTGCTGCGGTTCCCAGCCCAGCTCGGCACGCGTGCCCGGATCACGCTGACGGCTGCACGCTGACAGCAAGAGCGCGCCAAAAGGACCGAAGACCTCTTGCGCCTCCGTCATCGACAGCTTGCGTGCTTCGACGCCAAGATCACGGGCGACCGCCTCGGCGATCCAGCGATAGGGAATCTCACCGCCGACGGCGTGGTAGAGGGCGCCCGGTCGACCGCGGGCGATTACGAGTTCGAACAGCCGCGCGAGATCGGAGCTATGGACGTTGGAATAGGCCGCGAGCCCGGCGCCGATGTAACAGGCCGCGCCGGTCGTCGCGACCGACCGGTAGACCTTCGCGACCGGGCCGTCGTCGCCTGGTCCCCAGATTAGAGGCGGGCGGACCACGATCGACCGTACGCCGCTATCGGCAGCGGCACGGACAATAGCCTCGGCTTCAACACGCGCCGCAGCGAACGGCTCGGGGGTAAACGGATCGTCTTCAGCGAAGACATCGGGGCTCCAACCACCCCCGGTGCGCTGCATGAAAACGCCGCTGCCCGACAGAAAGATGACGGTCTTGTCGTGTCCGGCAAGCGCGGCGCAAAGTGCTCGCAGCACCGCCGGCTCACGCTCGAACTGCACCTGAGCAGCATAGATCGTGACATCGGCTTTAAGGGCAGCAGCAACGACGTCATCGAACCGGCTGTCGAGATCGGCCTCAACCGCCTGGAGGCCGTCTGCGGCAAGTCTCGCGGCTGCCTCGCCTGATCTGGCGAGGCCGGAAACCCGGTGGCCGGCACCCGCAAGATGTCGGGCAAGGTGACCACCAACATAGCCCGTCGCGCCGATGATGAAGATCTGAGGCATAAGCGAAAATCCCTTCGCCCACTATCTGGCGCTGGTGATCCATCAGATGTAGCCTATATCTCTCGATGCCATCCATCGTCTGGATAGATACATGCTCGACGGCCTTTCGCTCGATCAACTTCGCACCTTCATCGCGGCGGTTGATCAGGGCAGCTTCTCGGCTGCCGGACGGGCGCTTGGCCGCGCCCAGTCCGTGGTCAGCCAGACCATCGTCAATCTCGAGGGCCAGCTCGGCGTATCGTTGTTCCAGCGTATCGGACGATTCCCTCAACTGACAAAAGAGGGCATGAACCTGCTCCCCGACGCGCGGCGCATCGTCAGCCAAACGGACGGACTGAAGGCCAGGGCGCAGAGCTTCAGCGCAGGCCTCGAGCCCGAGCTCTCGATCGTAATCGATGTCATGTTCCCGCAAATGTGCCTCACGCACGCACTGGCGAGCTTCAAACATCACTTTCCGTCTACGCCGCTCCGGCTTGAGGTCGAGGCACTGGGCGCCGTTGCCCACGCAGTGCTCGATGGACGATGCAGCCTCGGCATTACCGGCACCCTCCCGTTTCCACCGCCGACCCTGACGTGCGAGCCGCTCTTCAGCGAAAAGATGATGACGGTGGTCGCCCCGGGCTCGTCGTTGGCCGGCAAGGCAGGGCCAGTCGCCTTGCGCGACGTCCAGGCGGAGACTCAGTTGGTCCTCACCGACCGCTCGTCGCTGACCGCCGGCGTGGACTATGGCGTTCAGGGGACGAGTGTCTGGCGACTGGCCGATCTCGGAGCCAAGCATGCCTTCCTGCGTGCTGGACTAGGATGGGGGCACATGCCGCACTGGATCGTCGCCGATGATCTAAGAGACGGCCGGCTGGAGGCCATCGAACTGGAAGGCCCGGCCGCCGGCGTGATGCCGTTCCAAGCGGTATATCCAGCCGGGAAATTGCCCGGACCGGCCGGACGCTGGCTGCTCGAACGGTTCGCGCTCGGTACCGCCGTTCCACTCCGCTAGTCGGCTCGCAAGCGATATCGATCGGCGCGTTCGGGACACCCTTTTTCAGCGCCGTATTATTGCGCGGCATCAGGACCGCGAGGCCGCGGCCGTCGACATCTATATCAATGCCGGAGAACCCAGCGCGGCGGGTGAACCGCGCGCTGACGAGGGGAGGGGGGCCGAAAAGGTGGCGTTATGCCGCCTTTCAGACCTGAGGTTCTCCTTTGTCAGCCACCGCGATCGTTCACCGTTGCGCCCAACTGATGACGAACCGGCCATCGAAATCTCCACCGAGCAAGCCGAGGCGGCAAATCGTCATGAAAGAACAGGTGATCCTCATGATGAAAGCAACTGAACTGAAACGCTGGCTCGGAAGCATCTCTTACGACAGCTTCATCGCCATCGACGACGGCGGTTTCGCTCTGGTCGAACTCGACGAAAGCGGCTTCGAGAAAAGCGCCTACCTCGAAGTTTGCGGCACGCCTGAAACCGACGACTAATTCCGGTATCCGTGTCTAAAGTCTTTCGAGACGGTCGACCACGATGCGGCCGGGCACGATGACCGACTTCAGCCATGAGAAGCAACTCCCTCCCGAGGCCGAGATCGATGCCGTTCGCCGCGACGCGCCGCTTGAGCTGATCCGCTTCCAGGACGCGGCTCGCATCGTGCCGTTGAGCGAGCGTCCGACGATGGAGGCGTGGCTCGAAACCTTCAACGCCGGAGAGACGGAGGCAGCATGACCGATTCCATCCCCCGCATCGCCGCGCTCAACGACCGCATACGGCTCGGGCTCGACAGCAATGCGCGCACCGTGATCACGGCGACCTGCCTCGCTACCCTCTCGGGCGATGGCCGCGCTGTGAGCGAGGCATTGGCCCAGGCCCAGGTCCTCGGCGCGATCCGGCGTTACGCTTTCAAACCCGAGGACGGCGCAGAGCGCGCGCGAGGCGAGTTCTCCATCGGCGACACGATCGTTCGCTTCAAGATCGATTATTATGACCTGTCCCTCGAATGGGGCTCGGAAGACCCCGCCGACCTCGCCGCGACTATCCGAGTCATGACCATCATGCTGCCCGCCGACGACTGACCCGCACCCTCTTCCTGTTCGCTTCTACCGGAGACACACCATGCGGCGGATCACACCGGCCAGCCCCGCACAGGGGCAGGCAATTGCAATTGCGGTTGAGCGGCTGCGCGAAGCCCGTACTCTTCTTCGCCAGGCTGGAGCGCGCCAAGCCGCGTCCGCGGCCGGCAAAGCAACCAGCAGCGCTGAAGGAGCGGCGCGGCACGTGCAACACAGGATCCGGAGAACGGCGCATGAGCAGGCATGACCTTCAACCCAAGGGCGACCAGCCGCACGTGGTCCGCGCAACGGTTGGCTGGGACCGCCCGCTCCAGACCTTTTTTGCACAGGTGTTTTTCCGGACAGAAGACGAGCCTGCCGACGGCGAGGCCCTGATCTGGTTCGGCACCGCGCCCGGCGAACTGCTGACGCCCGAGGCCGTGATCGCGATCGTCGAGCCTCATGTCACCATTCCCCCTGGACTCGTCGACATATTGAACGCTGAAATGCGCGCGACGATCGGCGTCAAGGACGGGACACACCAGGCCCATGCCAAGCGGTCGATCTTCGGCTCGATCCACTGATCGGCGCCTGACGCCGTCTCCCCGCTGAGCGGCAGTCCCGCCAGCGCATCGCAATTGAGGTTCAATCTCTCCGCGTCTTCCGCTCAGCCGGCGGCGCGCAACCCCGCGTGCCCGTCAGGCACCGATGATCAAGGAGCCGTTATGGCAGACCGTGTTTCCGCATCGATCACAATTGGAGGGTCGCTCTCGCGCTCGAGCTATGCCGAGCTCGTCGAGCACATCCGCGAAGAGGGCCTCGCGACTGAATGGGACGGGGAGCCCTTCGACGCGCATCACCGCGTTGTGGGTGCTCCGCTCAACCTCTATGCGCACGAAGTCGCCGGAGGCTGCTTCGACGACCTCGAAAGCTGGTGCGCCCAGAACCGGCTTCCGTTTGCACGATGGTCGGGCGGGTATGCCGGGCAATGGGGGCCGGAACGTGTCGTCTTTCGCGGCGAGGGGACTTCCACCTCCTATACCGCGACCGAAGACGACGAAATCGTCGTCGCGCGAGAGAAGATCGAGCAGCTCGGGTCGCTGGAGGCAGTGCTCGCGCACTTCGACGCGGCCGACTTCGCGGTGCCGCCGCTCGCCGTCGAAGGCGACGAGAGCGCCACAGCCGGCACTGCCATCCCGCGAGCGGAAGGATCAGCGCATGTCGAATAGCTACACCAAGGCCGCGTTCACGCTCGTCGTCACCGCCCCCGAGGCCGACCTTCTTCGCCGCGTCGTCGACGCCGTTTCCCTGATCGGCGACCCTGCTGTCAGCCTCGCCGCGCTGGAAGCACATTATGCGACCATCGGCGGCGATTTCGCCGTGATATTCCCGCGGACCGATCTCAGTCCTTTCGATGGCCTGCTCGACCTCTTCGCGGACGCAGCCTATCCCTATCTCGACTTCGACGTCGTGATCGGCGACCCCGACGCTGAGGGCAGGGTCATCTTATTCCTGTCCGGCGAGCAGTTCGGGATCGAGACCGCTGCCAACCTGATACAGCGTTGCGCGCGCTCCGCGCTCCCTTTCGGCTTCGAATGGGCGTCCGATCACGATCGCCTACGCGCCGGCGAATTCGGCGGTGGTTATGTCGTCATCACCGAGACAGCAATCGACTATGTCAGCACCGGCAGGATGCTCGACCGCGCGCTCGATCGCATCCGCGACGAAGGCGCCGATGGGTTTGTGCTCGCCACCCGGCACGCTGAGCACGGGCTCAGCTTCTTAAATGATGCCGACGGCTTCGACCGGTTGGCGAAAGCGCGCGTTTTCTCCGAGGCCGAGGCGGCAAACCTCGACGTCACGATCGCGACCTCCAGGGCCGAGTGGCTCGCCATGCCCACGCCACTCCATTTCTGATCGCCAGGAATAGTTGCGCGCGCGCTGCAGGGCTATAGCTTGCGCACTCGGAGACAGATGATGACCTCGATTCCGACCGATTATGATGCTGCCCGCGCGGCGCTGACGCGACTGATCCCGCTGGCGATGAGCGACACCGGTCAGGCGCGCCGCGTCGCCAACTTCCTGATGGCATGGTGGAACGGGCCCGATCTCGGTCATTTCGAGATCGCCGATATGTTCGGCCTCGACGTCGCGATCGCCAACGACATCACGACGGTCATTGGCTTTCTGGGCCAGAACGACCGCGGCGCCGTCTATATCGACAGCCTCGGTTTCGCCGAGGAAATGCAGGACATCATTGCGCAATGGCGCAAACCGGCGGCACCGTCATCGATGGACTAAATCGGACGGACCAATTCCGGACAGGGCTAATAGAAGCGCCGACCGATCCACTAGTTGCGCGGCACAGACAGTACGGCATAACCAGCGTTCGTCTGGCGACTACCGCCACGGCGGACTTTGCGTGGGAAGACCCCGATGCCCGAAGAGAACAACCTAGTCGAAATGACGATTGAAATCGTCGCCAGCTATGTCGCCCACAACAACATTCGGCCCGAAGACGTGCCCGATTTCATCGCGAAAACTCACGCCGCGATCACCGGCATCGCCAAGGAGCCAGAGGCACCGGCCGAACCATCCCCACCCGCCGAGGCCGAATACACGCCCGCAGTCTCGGTCCGTAAAAGTCTGGCGACCCCCGACCACATCCTTTCGATGATCGATGGCAAGCCGTACAAGACCTTGAAGCGCCATTTAGGTACGCATGGACTAACCCCGGCCGAGTATCGCGCGCGCTACGGCCTCAAAGCCGATTACCCGATGGTCGCGCCCGGATATTCCGAGCAACGTCGAGATGTCGCCAAGCGCCTTGGTCTTGGCCGCAAGCGCCAGGAACCGGCCTCCGCCCCCGAGGCCCAGCAGCCCGCTCCGCAAACCGAGCCCGCCGCAAAGTCGAAGGCGCCGCGCGCGCGCAAGCGCAAAATTGTCGAGGCGCCGACTGCCGTGGCGAAGGCACCGCGTCGCCGACGAGGACAGGTCGCGGCAGAGCCGAGCGACAACGGCTGAGGCAGCGGTGCGGACGAAGTAATCCCGACGGCGCCGAAGCGGCGCGGTCGGAGCGGCGCTGGCGCGCCTAACTCGGCCGAACGGCCGAGGAGCCGAGGAGGGTGAGAGAGTGTGTTCGGACAAGGGGTTCGAGCGCACAATCTCAGGAGACTTCCCATGAACATCGGCACCATCCAGCAGAACGCCAGCGGCACCTACACCGGCAAGATCTCGACGCTGACCGTCGCGATCGTCATCGCGCTGCGCACGGTCCAGTCCGTCAATCCGCGCGCACCCAAGTTCGAGATCCTCGCTCTTTCCGCCGCCCGCC
>NZ_SRXT01000008.1 GCF_004792685.1 Sphingomonas gei | reverse complement strand
AGGGCGAGAACTACAACAACGAAGTGTATGTCCTGCCGAAGCATCTCGACGAGAAGGTCGCGGCGCTCCACCTCGAGAAGCTCGGCGTCAAGCTGTCCAAGCTGACGAGCAAGCAAGCGGGCTATATCGGCGTGCCGGTCGAAGGACCGTTCAAGCCCGACCATTACCGTTACTGAGGCTTTCGAGCATCACGGGATCAAGGGCCGCGTCTCCACAGGAGGCGCGGCCCTTGTCGTTTCAGTCGACTTTAGTGTGTTGCAGGAATGCACCACAGTTGCATAAAGTCGAGTGAGGGCAGTCGCGGCAGGGATCAGACATGCTGCAGAAACGTAGCTGGCAGACCCGCTCCGCCTTGTTTTCGTGAGGAAGTTTCATGGGGTATTCCGTTTTCCGCTCGCGCGGATTGCTCACCGTTTCGGCCGCCGCGCTGTCGCTGGCCTTGCTCGCTCCGGCATATGCGCAGACCGCCGCGCCGGGGCAGAGCGACGATAATGTTCCCGAATCGACGGTCGCCAACGACCCCCAGAGCGAACAGGCCGAGGAGGCTCCCGAAGTCGTGGTGACCGGCTCGCGCATCCGCGTTACGCCAGGCTTCGACACGCCGAACCCGGTGGTCTCGCTGAGCGCCGAGACGATCCAGTCCTCGGGCACGACCAACCTTACCGACTTCCTGACCAGCTATCCAGCGCTGCAGGGCTCGTCGAGCTCGGCGGACAATTCGGGAAGCGGCGCGGGTATCGGCGCCACCGGGCTCAACCTGCTCGATCTGCGCAACCTCGGCACCGAGCGGACCTTGGTGCTGGTCGACGGCCGCCGCCACGTCGCGGGCCTTCCGGGCAGCGCCGCGGTCGACATCAACACGATCCCCAACGACCTGGTCCAGCGCGTCGAAGTGCTGACCGGTGGTGCGTCGGCGATCTATGGCGCCGATGGCGTGACCGGCGTGGTCAATTTCATCCTCAAAAAGGATTTCGAAGGCCTGACTGCGCGTGCACAGGCCGGCATCTCCGAATATGGCGATGCCGGACAGCGGCTGATCTCGGTCACCGCGGGCAAGAATTTCGCGGGCGGCCGCGGCAATGTCGCGCTCGCTTATGAATATAGCTCCGAAGACCGGCTGCAAGAGCGTGACCGCAAGCGCCTCAGCGGCACCGAGCGGACGGGCTTCTATCTGAACCCCGACGATCCCGAGAACCAGTCGGGCTATACCGGCGGCGCGACCAACGGCATTCCGGACTATGTTCCACTCAAGGATGTCCGCTATTACGACACCAACCGCGAAGGCGGCATCGACGTCAACGCCGATGGCTTCCCCGATTATTTCGTCGGCTTCGGCGGTGGGCTGACTGCGTTCGATCCGGGCCGCTTCGTGCCCAATTTCTACCAGCAGGGCGGCAACGGCACCTCGATCTCGGATTACGTCAACGATCTGCTGCCGGACGTCCGCCGTCATGTCGCGAACGCCATCGCGCATTTCGACGTTTCGGATAAGGTGACGATCTTCGCCGAGGGCAAATACGCCAACACGCGCAGCTATTCGCTCGGCCAGCCGACCTATGACTATTATCTGCTGACCCAGCCGGACAATCCGTTCCTGCCTGCAGGCGCGCTTGCCGCCAACCAGGCGGCAACGGCGGCCGGTGCGTGCGACGACCCCGACACGGGCGACCTCGAAGCCTGCGAGATCCTCGTCAACCGCGACAATTTCGACCTCGGCCGGCGCGGCGAGGACATCACCCGCGAGACCTGGCGCGGCGTCATCGGCGTGCGCGGCGAACTAAGCAGCCACCTCAATTACGAGGCGTCGTACACCTACGGCCGCACCGACGTTACCAGCCGCTATATCGGCGACATTCTCGACGACCGCTTCTATGCCGCGATCGACGTGGTGCAGGGCCCCAACGGCCCGACCTGCCGCGTCAATGTCGACCCGACCGCGGTCCCGAACCAGCCCTATAACTCGACTCGCGACGTGTTCGCGCCGACGACGTTCGCGGCGGGCCAGTGCATTCCGCTCAACATCTTCGGCGAGAACCGGAACAGCCAGGCGGCGCTCGACTGGATCCGCACCGATACCACCGATCGGGCACGGATCGAGCAGCATGTCGCCAGCGCCTATCTGTCGGGTGATCTCGGCGGGCTGTTCACGCTCCCCGGCGGCGCGGTCGCCTTCTCGGTCGGCGCCGAATATCGCAAGGAGAAGAGCCGCTTCATTCCCGACGCGATCGCGGCCCAGGGTCTCACCTTCACCAATGCACTGACCACCGATGCTGGTGAATATGACGTCAAGGAAGTGTTCGGCGAGCTGCGCATTCCGCTGATCCGCAACGGCTTCGTGCATCAGCTCGAAGTGGGCGGCGCGGTGCGCTATTCGGACTATTCGACGATCGGCAACACCACGTCGTGGAAGGTCGACGGCAGCTTCGCGCCGGTGCGCGACATCACCTTCACCGGCACCTATTCGAAGGCGGTCCGCGCCCCGAATATCGGCGAATTGTTCTCGGGGCTGTCGCAGACGTTCGAGTTCATCACCGATCCGTGCAACACCAACGAATTGCCCAACGGCACCCAGTATCGCGCGGCGAATTGCGCGGCGCTGCTGGGCGGGCTCGGTGCCGATCCGGCGACGTTCCGCGACACGCGCTCGTCGAACATCCCCGGCTTCCAGGGCGGCAATGCCAATCTGCGCCAGGAAGAGGCGACCACCTGGACGGTGGGTGCGATCCTGCAGCCGCGCTTCGTTCCCGGCCTGTCGCTGCGCGCCGACTGGTACGACATCCGCCTCGAGAACGCGATCAACACCGTCGCGCCCGAGCAGATCGCCCAGCTCTGCGTCGATCAGCCGACGCTCGACAATGTCTTCTGCGGCGGGATCGTGCGGCAGAATGGCGGCGCGACTCCCGGCTTCATCACCGGCTTCACGGTGACGCCGCAGAACGTCGCCGAGTTCCGCACCGCCGGGCTCGACGTCAATCTGAACTACCGGCTGCGCACCGATACGCTCGGCACGTTCAACCTGTCGGTGGTCGGCAATTATCTCGACCGTCTGCAGTTCGTCGGCACCCCAGGGGCAGACGTGACCAACCGGCGCCAGGAGAGCCTGTACCGCGCGCCGAAATACACGGTGACCGGCGACCTCACCTGGCAGAAGGGCCCGGTGACGATCAATTATGGCATCCAGTGGTTCGACAAGACGCTGCGCTTCAGCAACCTCGAGATCGAGGGCAATGAGGACATCGTCGCGCCGGAATATTTCTGGCTCAAGCAGCGCTGGCAGCATGACGTCTATGCGGCCTTCGACGTCAACGATCAGTTCCAGATCTATGGCGGCGTGAACAATGTGTTCGGCCAGCGCCCCGATATCGGGACGACCACCTATCCGGTCAGCTCGGTGGGTCGCTTCGGCTTTGTCGGCGCGCGGATGAAGCTCTGAGCCTCGAAAGCGGCCCGGTTGGAAGCGGCGAAGGGTCCGGCGAAAGCCGGGCCCTTTTCCTTTGGGTCGAAGCCCAATTCGGGAACGTCGGTTACCCGGCCTACGTTATTCGCTGCGACAGGGAGCTGAGAATGCGACATGTGCTGATTGCCAAGCTGGCACTGGGATGTGCCGGGATTTTCATGTGCGGCAGTGTCGCGGGCATGGGTCTCGCCAATTACGCCGCGTCCGGCTCGTTCGAATTCTACCAGCAGCAGCGGTTGGCGGACTGGTCGCCCGATCTTTCCGCCCGCCCGTCCGAGGTTCAGTCGGTCGATCTGGCATTTGCATCGGACCGCCGCGCCGGGCCGGAGGCGCTTGCATCCGAGGATGCACTTGCTTCGTTCGACCGCTGACTTGTGAAGGATAAACTAGCAAACCAAGATACCGGCTATGCGCATGAAAGGATCGCCGAGATCCTGCGTTCGGCCATGGGCGATCCCGAAGAGGAGGGGCTCGAAGACGAGACGCGGCGGCTAATGCTGCACCTGTCGATCGACTCGCCCGACAAAGTGGATGCTTCCGCCGCCGTACCCGCGCCTGCGGTTCCGGTTCGCAAGTCCTGGCTGCAGCGCGTGCTGCGCAGGTAGGTCGAGGCATAGCCAGACCACCAAGCCGCTTTCCGATCCGCACCGCTTTGCCTAAGGGTTGGCGATGATGGCACAGCGAAGCCGTGGAGTGGCGGTTTGATCGAGCTTCCGCAATCGGCGGCGATACTTGCGGGGGCAGTGCTCGCCGTGCTGCTGCTCGGTGCGATGTGGATGCTGTTCGCCGGGCTGCGCGCGCGTGCCGAAGCGCGCGAGGAGACCGATCGCAACACGCGCCTGGCCGCGTTACTGGCGAGTTCGCCCGCCCAGGCGATGCGCGTCCGTCCCGACGGGCGAGTCGAAGTGCCGCGGCGGCTGGCCGACTGGCTGGGTCTCGATCTGTTGCCGCGCGAACTTTCGGACCTTGCCGGAATCGAAAGCGGCCTCGTGGCCGGCGATGCCGAAATGCTCGAAAATCATGTGATCGCCGCGCAGAAAGCGGGGCAGCCGTTCAGCCTGGCAGTGCGCGCGCAGGGATCCGAACGCGCGCTGCTGGTGATCGGTGAGCGCGCGCCCGACGGGATGCGCGGGCAGAGCGGCGTGATATTGTGGTTCCTCGACGCGACCGAGAGCCAGAGCGAGATCGATCGCCTCCAGAACGAAACGACGCGGCTGCGCGCCGCCTTCGACGCGCTGACCGCGCTCATCGAAACCGCGCCGATGCCGATGTGGTATCGCGGCCCCGATCTCAAGCTGCTGATGGTCAATTCGGCTTATGTCCGCGCCGTCGAGGGCGGCAATAGCGAGGACGTGGTGACGCACGGGCTCGAACTGGTCGAAGGCGCAGGACTGGGTGGGCCGCTCGCCAACGCCGCGATCGCGCGCGACACCGGCGAGGCGCAGACCGCTGCTATGCCGGCGACGATCGGCGGCGCGCGCCGGATGCTGCGGCTCCACGACGTGCCGCTGCCGACCGGCGGCGTCGCCGGTTTCGCCGTCGATATCGAGGATTACGAGCAATTGCGCGGCGGGTTGAAGCGCTTCGGCGAGGCGCAGCGCGCGATGCTCGACCGGCTCTCCGCGGGCGTGGCGCAGTTCGCGCCCGATCGCAGCCTGGCTTTCTGCAACCAGCCGTTCCGCCGGATGTTCGCGATGAAGGTCGAATGGCTCGCCGATCGCCCCGAATTCGATCGCGTCCTCGATCGGATGCGCGAGGCCAATCGTGTGCCCGAAGTGCGCGACTATCCGGCGTGGAAGGCCGAGCGCCGCGAATGGTTCACCGCGCCCGACGCGGTCGAGGAGATCTGGAGCGTCGCCGGAGCGCACCTTCGCGTCGTCGCGCAGCCGCTGCCCGAGGGCGGGCTGCTGCTGATCTTCGAGGACCGCACCCAGCAGTTCGAGCTGCAGCGCGAACATGGCGAAATGCAGCAGGTCCGCACTGCGACGCTGGAGAGCCTCGCCGAAGCGGTCGGGGTGTTCGGCAAGGGCCGGCTGCAATTGTGGAACCGCAAGTTCCGCCAGGTATGGGGCTTCGAGGACGCGTTTCTCGACGGGCATCCGCAGATCGGCCAGTTGGTCAAGGCAGTGGGATCCAAGCTCGCCAATCCGGCGCGTGCGGAAGTGCTCGGCGATCTGATCCGGCTCGCGGCGAAGGACCGGCAGACGCGCGGCAGCACGGTGGCGTTCGCCGATGGGCGGCATTTCGACGTCACTGCGGTGCCTTTGCCGGACGGCAATGCATTGGTGACGATGCTCGACACCACCGACCACCACCGCGCCGAGCGCGCGCTGCGCGATCGCAACGAGGCGCTCGAGGCGGCGGACCAGGTCAAGACCGCGTTCGTCGCCAATATGAGCTACGAGCTGCGCACCCCGCTGACCTCGATCAAGGGCTTCACCGAGATGCTGCACGGCGGCTTCGCGGGCCGGCTGACCAAGAACGCGGTCGAATATACCGAGGCGATCCTGACCTCGGTCGATCGGCTGAGCGCCTTGGTCGACGATGTGCTCGACCTGACGCAGGGCGAAGGCGCGCCGCTGGAGAAGGTGGCGGTCGATCTCGAACTTGCCGCCAATGCAGCCGCCGAGGCGATCGCGCCGCTCGCCAAGGCCAAGAAGATCGAATTGGTGGTCGAGGATGCCGGCAGCGCGGGAAGCGTGACTGGGGATTTGCGGCGCTTGCGGCAAGTGATCGAGCATTTGCTGCGCCACGCCGTGGCGTGCACGCCCGAGGACGGACGGGTACTGCTCCATCTCGACGGCAACGAGCGCGTGGCGCGCGTGATCGTATCGGACAACGGCCCGGGGATGAGCCGCGACGCCGTGCGCCGGGCGTTCGACAGCTTCGCCCAGCACGGGATTTCACGCAGTGGCGAGCGGGCGCTCGGGCTCGGCATGCCGCTGGCGAAGCAGTTCGTCGAGGCGCATGGCGGGCGGATCGAACTGATCTCCGAACCGGGCGAGGGGACGTTGGTGACGGTGGAGCTGCCGCGGTGAGGCTGGAGCAAATCCTCCCCCCGGGAGGGGGCGGTGGCAGCCGCAGGCTGACGGAGGGGGTGCTCTCCACCTCGCCGTGTCGCTTGCGGAAAGCACCCCCTCCGTCGTGCTGCGCACGACACCTCCCCCTCCCGGGGGGAGGATTTTAAGTGTTGCTCGCTTCGCCCGAAGAATCGCTGGCCCTCGGCGCGCGTCTCGCCGAGCTCGTCCGCCCCGGCGATGTGATCGCGCTGTCCGGTCCGCTCGGCGCGGGCAAGACCAGCATCGCACGCGGGCTGCTCGCCGCGCTCGGGCTGGAAGAGGAGGCACCGAGCCCGAGCTTCGCGATCGTCCAGCCTTATGATCCGCCCGAGGTGCGCTTCCCGGTGCTCCACGTCGATCTCTATCGGATCGAACATCCCGACGAAGCCGAGGAATTGGGGCTCGACGACGCGCGCGGCGATTCGCTGCTGATCGTCGAATGGCCCGAACGCTTTGGCGCGGCGTACTGGCACGATGCGTTGTGGCTCAGCCTGGAACCGACGCCGGATGGCGCGCGCGTCTTGACAGCGAAGGTGCCGGCGGCATGGAAGGACCGATGGCCTCAAATCCTCCCATAGCCGACATGAACCCGCCCGCTGCGGCCCCCGATTTCCTGATTGCCGCCGGATGGGAAGGCGCCGAGATCCGGCCGCTCGCCGGCGACGCGTCGTTCCGCCGCTATTTCCGTGTCGTCCACCACGATCGCAGTGCGATCCTGATGGATGCGCCGCCGCCATACGAGGATCCGCGGCCGTTCATTTCGATTGCCCGCTGGCTCGGCGAGCGCGGGTTCGCCGCGCCGCGGATCCTGTCCGAAAATCTGGAGCAGGGACTCATCCTGCTGGAAGATTTCGGCGATGCCAGGCTGCGTGAAACGGTCGACGCCGCGCCCGAAAGCGAGTTGCGGCTCTACGAAGAGGCTGTCGATCTGTTGATTCGGCTCGGCCAGCACGAAGCGGCGGATATCCGACCCTACGACCTGGCCGAATATCAGCGCGAAGTGGCGTTGCTGCCCGAATGGTACACGCCCGCAGTCGGACTCGAAGTCGATATGCAGGGGTATGTCGATGCGTGGGATCAGGTGCTGGTGCCGCTGCTGACGGGTCATACGCCCGTCACGGTGCTGCGCGACTACCATGCCGAGAACATCATGCTGATCGAAGGTAGCGAGAGTTTGGGCCTTCTCGATTTCCAGGACGCGCTTGCGGGCCACCCCGCCTATGACCTCGTCTCGCTGCTGCAGGATGCGCGGCGCGACGTCGCGCCCGAGCTCGAGACCGCGATGCTCGATCGCTATCAGAGGATCACCGGTGCGGGCGATGCGTTCGAAATCGCCTATAACGTGCTCGGCGCGCAGCGGAACGCCAAGATCGTCGGCATCTTCACCCGGCTGTGGAAGCGCGATGGCAAGCAGCGTTATCCGGGATTGTGTCCGCGCGTCTGGGGATATCTCGAGCGCGATTTGAAGCATCCGGCGCTCAAGCCGGTGTCGGACTGGTTCGACGCCAACGTGCCGACCGAGATGCGCGGCGATCCGCTGGCGATCGTCGGCGAATGAGCGGAGTCTATTCGCTGCGGCCGCAGCCCGATGCGGCCGTGCCCGAAACGGCGATGGTGATGGCGGCGGGGCTGGGCAAAAGGATGCGCCCGCTCACCGCGACGCGGCCCAAGCCATTGGTCGAAGTGGCCGGCAAGGCGCTGATCGATCACACTTTCGATCATCTGCGCACCGCCGGGGTGAAGCGCGCGATCGTCAACGTCCATTATCTCGCCGATCAGATGGAAGCCCATCTGCGCGCGCGCGTGAAGGATCTGGACGTCGTGATCTCCGACGAGCGGCGTCAATTGATGGAGACCGGCGGCGGCATCGTCCAGGCACGCGAGATGATCGGCGACTCGCCGTTCCTCTGCGTCAACAGCGACAATCTGTGGGTCGACGGGCCGATCGACGCGATCCGCGGGCTGGCGGCGCAATGGGACGATGCGCGGATGGACGCACTGCTGCTGCTGGTGCCGCTCGCGCGCGCCAATTGCCACAAGGGGCAGGGCGATTTCCGGCTCGACCCGATGGGACGGATCACCGAGCGCCGCAAGCCGGGCCGGCTCGCGCCGTTCGTGTTCATCGGCGTGTCGATCCTGTCGCCGCGATTGATCCGCGATTGGCCCGAGGGGCCGTTCTCGACCAACCTGTTCTTCAACCGCGCGCTCGAGGCGGGGCGGCTTTGGGGCGTGGTGCACCAGGGACTGTGGTTCGATGTCGGGACGCCGGCGGCGGTGGGCGCGGCCGAGGCGGTGCTGGCGGAGATTTGAACTTCTGTTCCCCTCCCTGAAAGGGAGGGGCTAAGGGTGGGTGCGCCGCGCGAGCGGCGCGCTTGCCTCCGGCGAAGGAGGCTCGCTACGCTCGCCACCCACCCCCGACCCCTCGCTTTCAGGGAGGGGAGAAAGTATAGATGCCCGAACGCCTCCATCTCTACACCATCCCGCCGCACCGTGCCTTTGCCGATGCGCTGGCGATCGGGCTGATCCGGCGCTTCGGTAGCGATCCGATTCGGCTGGCGCGTGGGCTGGTGCTGCTGCCCAACAACCGCGCCAAGCGGGCGATCCAGGACGCGTTCGTGCGGGCCAGCGAGGGCGGGCTGCTGCTGCCGCGGCTGGTGGCGGTCGGCGATCCCGAGCTGGACGAGGCGGTGTTCGACAGCGCCGATGACGCGGAGCCGATACCGCCTGCGGTCGAGCCGCTTCAGCGTCGGATGATCCTCGCGCGGCTGATCCAGGAAAGCGGCGCGCAGGTCGATGCGGCGGAGGCGGTCCGGCTCGCCGGCGACCTCGCCACTACGCTCGACCAATTGCTGATCGAGGAAGTCGCGCCGCGCGCGCTCAAGGAAATCGAACTCAGCCAGGAGCTTTCGGCGCATTGGGAGCGCTCGCTCGCTTTGTTCGAGGTCGTGCTGACACGCTGGCCGAAGGAATTGGAGCGGCTCGGGCGAGTCGACCTTGCCGAGCGCCGGCGGCGGCTGATCGACAAGGTCGCGAAGCGCTGGCGCATTGCCCCGCCGAACGGCTTCGTCTGCGCGGCCGGCGTGGCGGCACCGGCCCCGGTCTTCGCACGATTGCTGCGCAGCATTTCAGGAATGCCACAGGGGATGGTGGTGCTGCCGGGACTCGCCACCGGGATCAGCGACATGGAATGGGACGCGCTGGGGCCGCACAAGCCCGACCCGGTCAGCGGGCGCCGCCGGCGCAGTCTGGAGAGCCATCCGCAATTCCATTTGAAGCTCTTGCTCGACCGGATGGGCGTGCATCGCAGCGAATTCGATCCGTGGCGGGTGGTGAGCGAGCATGACGCACCGCCGGCGCGGAGCAAGGCGATCGCGTCGGCAATGGCGCCGCCCGAACTGACCCATGGCTGGACCGCGCTGCCGGCGGCCGAGCGGCGGCTCGATGGCGTGCGCGTGCTCGAAGTCGCGACGCCTGCCGAGGAGGCGCAGGGGATCGCGCTGGCGCTGCGCGAAGTGCTCGAGACGCCGGGGCGGACCGCGGCCCTGGTGACGCCGGACCGCGTGCTGGCGCGTCGCGTGGCGGCGCATTGCGCTCGCTGGGGGATCGCGGTGGACGATTCGGCGGGACAGGCCTTGTCGATCCTGCCGCCGGGAACCTTGCTGCTCGCGCTCGCCGAAGCCGCGGCGCAGGGCTTTGCACCGCTGCCATTGCTGACCTTGCTCAAGCATCCGCTGGTGATGGCCGAGCGTCGCGCCGAGTGGCTCGAAGGCGTGCGCCGGCTCGACCGCGCGCTGCGTGGACCACGGCCGGCACCGGGACTGGCCGGGATCGATCGCCATCTCGCCGAGCAGGAGGGCAGGGACGGGCATCTGCGCCGCGCGGCCCAGCGCTGGTGGCCCGAGGCGCGAGCGCTGCTGGCACCGCTGGAGGAAATCTTCGCCGGTGGGGCGCAGCCGGTGCCGGCATTGCTGGCGGGGCTGCGCGAGACCGCACAGGCTTTGGGCGGCGATGCCCTCTGGGCCCGCGCCGAGGGACGAGAGGCGGCGAATTTGCTCGATGCCGCCGAGCGCGAGGCCGCGAACGGCCCGCCGCGTGCCGAGCCCGAAGCGCTCGCGCCGATGCTGCGCACCTTGATGGACGAAGTCGCGGTGCGGCCGCCCCAGGGTGGGCATCCACGCCTCGCGATCCTCGGCCTGATCGAGGCGCGGCTGCAGACCGCCGATCTGATGATACTCGGCGGATTGAACGAAGGCGTCTGGCCCGGGCTGCCCGCGCCCGACCCGTGGCTGGCGCCGCGGATCCGCGCCGAGCTCGGCCTGCCGGGACTCGAGCGGCGGATCGGGCTTTCGGCGCATGACCTTGCCGGCGGGCTGGGCGCGCCGCAGGTGCTGCTCACCCGCGCCCGGCGCGATGCCAGTGCGCCCACGATCGCCTCGCGTTTCTGGCTGCGGCTCGAAGCATTGTCGGGTGGGCTGGAACGCGCCCGGGAGATCGCGGCGTGGCTGCGCGGGATCGACGATCCGGGGGCGCACGCGCCTGCCGAACGGCCTGCCCCCCAACCGCCGGTGGAATTGCGCCCCAAGGCGTTGTCGGTGACCGAAGTCGATCGGCTCAAGGCAGACCCTTATGCGTTTTACGCGCGGCGGATGCTGCGGCTGATGCCGCTCGATCCGGTCGATGCCGATCCGAGCGCGGCGTGGCGCGGAACCGCAGTGCATGCGGTGCTCGAACGCTGGTTCGCCGAGGACGATTGCGCGCCACAGCAACTCCGTGCGCGCGCCGAGGCGATGCTGGCCGATGAGCGGACGCATCCGATGATGCGGGCGCTATGGGCGCCGAGGCTGATGGAGGCGGTGGACTGGATCGCTGCGCAGATCGCTGCCGACCCGTCTCGCAGCGTAATCGCCGTGGAGAAACGGGGCGTGCTTCCGTTTGCGGGAGTCGAGTTGAGCGGCACCTTCGACCGGATCGACCGGATGGGCGACGGCAGCCTCGCGATCGTCGATTACAAGACCGGCAAGCCGCCGAGCCTCGCCGCGGTGCGCGAGGGGTTCAGCCTCCAGCTCGGGCTGCTCGGGCTGATCGCCGAGCGCGGCGGGTTCTACGGGATCGCCGGGCGCGCGAAGCAGTTCGAATATTGGTCGCTGTCGAAGAACAGCCGCGGCGCCTTCGGCTATGTCGAGAGCCCGTGCGATCCCAAGCGCCGCGATTATCTGCCGGCAGACGAGTTCATCGACCGCGCGGTGGCGCAGTTCGAAGGCGCGGCGCGGATGTGGCTGACCGGGGACGAGCCCTTCACCGCCAAGCTGCACCCCGATTACGCGCCTTATGCCGAATATGACCAGTTGATGCGGCGAGACGAATGGTATGGCCGTGAGTGAGGTCCGTCCGCTCCACCCCCTCAAGGGCAATCAGCGCCGCGCCAGTGATCCGGCGCGACACATCTGGCTGTCCGCCTCCGCCGGCACCGGCAAGACCCAGGTGCTCGCCGCGCGCGTCTGGCGGCTGCTGCTCGCCGGCACCGATCCCGGCGCGATCCTGTGCCTGACCTTCACCAAGGCAGGCGCCGCCGAAATGTCCGAGCGGATCACCAGCCGGCTGGCGCGCTGGGTGCGGGCGAGCGATGCCGAACTGGTCGCCGATCTCGAAGCATTGGGCGAGAGCATCGCGCCCGAGGGCCGCGCCCGTGCGCGCACCTTGTTCGCCAAGGTGCTCGACGCGCCTGGCGGCGGCATCCGCATCCAGACGATCCACAGCTTCTGCCAGTCCTTGCTATCGGCATTCCCGGTCGAGGCGGGGCTGGTCCCCGGCTTCCGCCCGCTCGACCAGCGCGAGGAAGCGGTGCTCGCCCGCGAGGCACTCGCCGAGATGCTGGTCGATGCCGGGCGCGAGGGGCGGACCGCATTGATCGACTCCGTGGGCGCGCTCAGCCTCAGGCTCGGCGAAGGCAAGGCCGAGGCGTTTCTCAAGATCTGCGCGTCGAACGCCGAAGCAATGGCGGGCCTGCCGAGCGGGATCCAGCCCTTCCTGCGGCGCGCGATGAACTTGCCGAGCGGAGACATCGCCGCAGAGATCGAGACTTGCTGCGGCGACGATACGTTCGACTGCAGCGGTCTGCGCGAAATCGCGGCGATGAACGCGAATTGGGGGACCAAGTCCGGCCTCGCGCGCGCGGAGGAGATCGCGATGTGGCTCACGCTGCCGCCGGCCAAGCGCGCGCTGCGGCTGGCCGACCTCCACTCCGTCTGGGCCACCGCCAAGGGCGAGCCGCGCTCGTTCGGCAAGGGGCAGGCGCCGCAGGATGCGGCTTATGCCGATCTCGCGATGCGGCTGCACGGGCATTGCGGACAATTGATCGGGATGAAGGTCCAGGCGGATTTCGCCGATCTGCTCGCACGCGGGCTCGAGGCGGGGCGAGTCTATGCGGAAACCTATGGCCGGGCGAAGCGCCGCGTCGGCGCAGTCGACTTCAACGACCTGATCCGCAAGACCGTCGCCTTGCTCGCCGAGCCCGGCATGGGCGAATGGGTGCGCTACAAGCTCGACCAGGTCACCGAGCACGTCCTGATCGACGAGGCGCAGGATACCAATCCGCAGCAATGGGCGATCGTCAGTGCGATCGCCGACGAGTTCTTCGCGGGCGAGGGCGCGCGGGGCGAGGCGCTGCGCACGCTGTTCACTGTCGGCGACTATAAGCAGGCGATCTTCGGCTTCCAGGGCACCGACCCGATCTTTTTCCGCGCGGCGTTCGAGCGGTTCTGGCAGGCGTCGCGGGTGCGGGCGGATTATGACGTCGAGGCGCGCGAACTCGAATCCTTGTCGCTCACCCACAGCTTCCGCTCGACTCGCCCGGTGCTCGAATTCGTCGACGCGGCGCTCGGCGGGCTGCCCGAGCCTGGAATGGGCGATCTCAGCGATGCCGAGCCGCACGCCAGCGAAGTGCCGGGGCCGGGGACGGTCACCTTGTGGCCGGCCACCGCCGAGGGCGGCAGCGCTTCCGACGAGGAGGAATGGGTCGGCGACACCACGCGCAAACTGGCCGGAGACATTGCGCGCGCGATCAAGAAGTGGCTCGCCGACGGGCTGATGCTCGAGAGCAAGGGCCGGCCGCTGCACCCCGAGGACGTGATGATCCTCGTCAAGCGTCGCGGCGAGCTGGCGTCGCTGATCGTCGCGCGGCTCTATGCCGAGGGGGTGCCGGTGGCGGGCGTCGACCGGCTGCGGCTCAACGCGCCGCTCGCGGTGCAGGATCTGCTCGCGGCGGTGCGCTTCGTGCTCCAGCCCGAGGACGATCTGTCGCTGGCATCGCTTCTGGTCTCGCCGCTGATCGGCTGGAGCCAGGACGACCTCATGGCCGCAGCGTTGCGGCCGAAGAACGCGTCGCTCTGGTCGCATTTGCGCGACATGGCGAAGGATCGGATCGCGCCGCTGGAGACGCTGCTCAACCGCGCCGATTTCACGACGCCCTATCGCTTCCTTGAGGAGATATTGTCGGGGCCGCTCGACGGGCGGCGGAAGCTGCTGCTCCGGCTCGGCGAGGAAGCGCGCGATCCGATCGAGGAATTGCTCAACGCCGCGCTCAATTTCGAGAATGTCGCGACGCCCTCGCTCCAGCGCTTCCTCGACTGGTTCGATCGCGGCGATGTCGAGATCGTCCGCGATGCGGCGCAGCCGGCGGGGGCGGTACGGGTGATGACGGCCCACGGTGCGAAGGGGCTGCAGGCGCCGCTGGTGATCCTCGCCGACGCGACGGTCGATCCGACGCGCTCCCCCCGCGATTTCCTGCTCTGGGTGCCCGGGGGGCATGAGGGCGCGCCGTTCCCGATCTTCCGGCCGCGCGCGGCGGAGCGGGGCGGGCCGCTCGACGCCGTGCTCGAAATTGCCGACCGGCGCGAGCTGCAGGAGCATTGGCGGCTGTTCTACGTCGCCGCAACTCGTGCCGAGGAACGGCTGGTCATCGCCGGCGCGCTGGGGCCGCAGGCCAAGGGTGTGCCGCCGGAGGCCAGCTGGTACGCGGCCTGTGTACGCGCGTTCGATGCGCTCGGCGTTCCCGAAGGTGAGGTGCGTGCGTTTCACGGCACCAGGCCGGCCGAACCCGTTTCGCTCGCTGCTCTGCGGCCTGGCGTTGAGCACCCTGCCGACGCGCTGCCCGGCTGGATCGCGCAGCCGGCACCGGCGGAGGCGCGGCCGCCGCGGCCGCTGGCGCCGTCGTCGCTCGGCGAAGACCTTGCCGCCGATCCGCCGCCGACCCCGGCGTTGCGAGCTGCGGCCGAGCGCGGGCGACTGCTCCACGCGCTGTTCGAGCGACTGCCCGCGCTGGCGCCGGATGCGCGTGCCGGAGCCGCCGAGCGGTGGCTGGCCGGACCGGGAGGCGTGGAGGACGCGGTCGCGCGGAGCGAAATCGCCGCGGCGGCCATGACGGTGATCGAGGATCCCGGTTTTGCCGAACTCTTTACCCCCGACGCGCTGGCCGAGGCACCGATCGCGGCGGTGGTCGAGGGGCTGGTGGTGTCGGGAACGGTCGACCGGCTGGTGGTCGGTTCCGATGTCGTCCGCGTCGTCGACTTCAAGACGGCGCGGCGGGCACCTGCGACTCTCGATGCGATCCCGGCTTATCATCTGCGCCAGATGGCGGCCTACGCCGCGGCGCTGGCGGTGATCTTCCCCGGCAGGCGAATCGAGGCGGCGTTGCTCTACACCGCGGGGCCGACGCTCCACGTCTTGCCGCCTGCGCTGCTCGCCGCGCGAAAGGCCGACTTGGTCGCGACGGAGCAAAGCTTGGGCTCGCGCGCTTGAGCCGGGGCCTCCGCGCACATAGATAAACGTTCAAGATAATCAGGAGACTGTTCCATGGCCACTCAGGCTACCACCGATGCCAGCTTCGACGCCGATGTCCTCCAGGCCGACAAGCCTGTGCTCGTGGACTTCTGGGCGGAGTGGTGCGGGCCGTGCCGAATGATCGCGCCGGCGCTCGAAGAACTCGCCGCCGAGCTCGGCGACAAGGTCACCATCGTCAAGCTCGACATCGATGAGAATCCCGATGCGCCGACTAAATATGGCGTGCGCGGAATCCCCACGATGATCCTGTTCAAGAATGGCCAGGAGGCGGCCAAGCAGGTCGGGGCGCTGCCCAAGAACGCAATCAAGCAGTGGATCGAGCGCGAGCTCTGATCGCTGCGGGCGGCGAGGCGCTGCCCTGAAATTTGCGGGCATAGAGCGCGGTCGTTCCTTGATGGAGCGGCCGCGCTTCACGCGTTGGGGTGCCTAAATCCTCCCTCGCGGAGCGGGGGAGGCGGCGCCGAAGGCGACGGAGGGGGCTTCGCCGCAAGCGGTGCTTTGGTGGAGAGGCCCGCCTCCGTCACGCTGCGCGTGCCACCTCCCCCGCTGGGCCAGGAAGGATCAGGTAAAATCTACGCGCGAAACCAATTGACAAAATGCTTTATTTAATCGAATTTCACGGAGCTGACAGGACTGGCCGCGTGGCCGGGACCTGTTGCCGATAAAGATCGGGACGCATGAGCGGCCCGCGGGAGAAGGGGTCGACAATGAAACTGGGTGTCCGCACGCTGAATCAGAGTTTGTCGAGCCGCCGCGTATCTGGCTCCCTTCTCCTGCTGGCCACCACCGCGCTCTGGCTGAGCCCGCTCCACGCGCAGCGGGCACCGCGCGAACCCGTCGACGAAGCCAATCCGCTGGTCGGCACCGCACCGCTCGACAAGCCGGAGCTGATCGGCAACGCGCCGCCCGCCGGCGAACCGCTTTATTCCGGGCTGACCTCTCCCGGCGCGCGGCTGCCGCACAGCGCGGTCGAAGCAGCGCCGGTCAATTCCAATGTCGAGCTGAGCTATCCGTGGGGCGTCGCCACGCCTTATTATTATACCAGTCCCACGATGATCGGCTTCACCGGCGGCGGTGGCCCGACTTATGGCGCGCGCGCCACGCCGACCCTGATGCCGGTGGTCGGCGACTGGACGGTGCCGCCGGTCTATACCCAGTCGTGGTACGACAAGGCGCGCGAGACGGCGGCGCCGGGCTATTATTCGGTGTTCCTCGATACCTTCAAGACCAAGGTAGAGCTCACCGCGACGCAGGCGACGGCGCTGATGCGCTTCACCTTTCCGGCGACCGAGCGCGCACACATCATTCTCAACCTGCAGGGGCGCGGCGGCACGGTCGAGATCGTCGGCGACCGGACGGTGCGCGGCGTGGTCGCCAGCCACAACGACAATGAAACGCGCGACGGGCGCTATTTCGTCGCCGAGTTCTCGAAGCCTTTCAAGCGCTACGGCACCTTCCGCAAGGCGCCGGGCACTGCGCGCGGCTATGGCATCGGCGACAAGGACGTCCAGCCCGATACCCGCAGCATCGAGGGCGGATTCGCCGGCTCCTATCTCGACTTCACCACCGCGCAGGGCGAGGCGGTGCTGGTAAAGATCGCGCATGGCGCCAGTTATCAGGTCGCCGAAGCGCGGCTGCGCGCCGAGAGCCCGGGCTGGGACTTCGACGGTATTCGCGGCAAGGCGCGCGCCGAATGGGCGCAGTTGCTCAACCGCGTTCAGGTGACCGGCGGCACGCCCAAGCAGCGGATGCTGTTTTATTCGACTCTGCTCCAGTCCTTCGCCAGCCCGCGGCTGGTCGCGCGCAAGGGCGAGGATTTTACCGACAGCAAGGGTAGGACCCAGACCGCGGCCTATGACCGCTATGGGCCGGTGCCGTTCTGGGATACCGGGCGCAACCAGATCGTCTTGCTCGAGCTGATGGAGCCCGAGGCGGTGCGCGACATCATGCAGTCGGAGCTCGACATGGCGCGCGAACGCGGCTTCATGAACAGCTCGTTCCACGGCGACAATGCCGTGTTCCTCTACCTCGGCGCGATGCGGCGCGGCATCCCTTTCGATTACGCCGCCGCCTACGAATATATGCGCAAGAACGCGACCGACCCCAAGGGGCCGCGCGACTTCCTCGCCGAATATGACAAACAGGGCTGGGTGTCGGACGAGATTCCGAAGGGCAATCCCAGCCCGCCTTATGCCGGCGGCAAGGCCGGCGCCGCCAAGACGCTCGAATATGCGTGGGACGATCACGCAATGGCCGAATTCGCTCAGCGGCTCGGCAAGAGCGACGATGCGAGGCTGTTCCGCAAGCGCGCGGCCAATTGGCGCAACGTGTTCGATCGCTCGATCGGCTTCGTCCGCGGGCGCACTGCCGACGGCAAGTGGATCAGCCCGTTCGATCCGGCCGAGCCCTATTACAACTTCATGATGAAGGAAGCGTCGGGCTGGTCGACGCTGTGGCTGGTGCCGCACGACGTCCAGGGGCTGATCGACGCGCTCGGCGGACGTGCGGGCTTCAACGCCAAGCTCGATGAATTCTTCACCAAGCCCTACAACCCGACCGGCATCTGCCGCGACTGCACCGGCGTGATCGGCCAGTACGTCCATGGCAATCAGCCTGACCAGCAGGCGCCGTTCTTCTATGTGTGGAGCGGCCAGCCGTGGAAGACGCAGGAACTCAACCGGCGCATCCTGCGCGATCTCTATGGCAGCGACGAAAGCGGCTATGGCTATTCGGGGATGGACGATCAGGGCGCGACCTCGTCCTGGTATGCGATGGCGGCGTTGGGCTTCTACCCGGTAGATCCGTCGAGCGACGAATATATCATCGGTAGCCCGATCTTCGATCGTTCGGTGCTCCAGATGGGCAATGGCAAGGCGCTCGAGATCGTCGCGAAGAACAATTCGGCCAAGAACCTCTACATCCAGTCGGCAACCCTCAACGGCCGCGCCTGGACCAAATCGTGGTTCCGCCACGCCGATATCGCGAATGGCGCGAAGCTGGTGCTCGTGATGGGTGCCAAGCCGAGCGCATGGGGCAGCGCTCCCGGCGACGCGCCGCCTTCGATGTCGCGGCACTGAGAGGAAGATTGATGCGCACGATACTCCTCGCTTCCGCGCTGGCCTGGCTTCCTGCTGCGGCCTTGGCCCAGCAGGCGCCCGTCGATACGGTCTATACCGGCGCGATCACGACGCGTTGGGGCAAGGCGGTGACTCCGGAAAATGCGTGGCGCAGCTATCCGCGCCCGCAGCTCCAGCGCGACAAGTGGCTCAACCTCAACGGCCTGTGGGACTATGCGATCGTCAAGGCCGGCACGCCGCAGCCGCAGGCGATGCAGGGCAAGATCCTCGTGCCGTACCCGGTCGAGTCGCGGCTGTCGGGCGTCGCGCGGAAAGTGCTGCCCGAGGATCGCATCTGGTATCGCCGCACCTTCACCGTGCCTGCCGACTGGGCGGGGCAGAATGTCAGGCTCAATTTCGGCGCGGTCGATTACGAGGCCGTGATCTGGGTCAACGGCGCGGTGGTCGGCGCGCACAAGGGCGGATCGGACAGCTTCGGAATCGACATCACTACGGCGCTCAAGTCCGGCACCAACGAAGTCGTCGTCCAGGTCGCCGATCCGACCAGCGCCGGCAGCCAGCCGCGCGGCAAGCAGATCCTCGAGCCCGACGGCATCTGGTACACCGCGTCGAGCGGGATCTGGCAGACAGTGTGGCTCGAGCCGGTGTCGAAGCTCCACATCGCCGATGTCCGCGCGACGCCCAATATCGACACCGGCAGGGTCGAAGTCGATGTTGCGCTCAGCGCCTGGGCGAACGACACCGATGCGGTGCGGCTCAGCGTGCGCTCGGGCGGGCAGACGATCGCCTCGACGATCATCCGCGCCAACCGGCACGCCAGCATCGCGGTGCCCGGCGCGCATCTCTGGTCGCCCGAGGACCCGTTCCTCTACGATCTCGTCGCTGAATTGGTGACGGTGAAGGACCCCTATGCCGGCAAGGCCGAGCGCGACCGCGCGGCCTATGATGCACGCTTCACCCGCGGCGAAAGCGACACCTATGCCGCCGCGCAAGTCGCGGGAGCGCCGCGCGACACGGTCAAAGCCTATTTCGCGATGCGCAAGATCTCGGTCGGCCCGGGGACGGTCGCCGGCCAGCCGATGCTGCTGCTCAACAACAAGCCCTATTTCCAGAACGGCACGCTCGATCAGGGCTGGTGGCCCGACGGCCTGCTCACCCCGCCTTCCGAAGAGGCGATGCGCTACGACCTCGAGTTCCTCAAAAAGGCCGGGTTCAACATGGTGCGCAAGCACATCAAGATCGAACCGGCGCGCTATTATTACGATGCCGACCATCTGGGCATGCTGATCTGGCAGGACATGCCCTCGGGCGGCGGCGAGGACCAGTTCGTCGCCGGCACCAGCCAGAGCCAGGCGGTGCTGTCGTCCGACGTGATGAGCGACCAGCAGGCCGAGCTCTCGCAGATGATCGGCGACCTGCGCGCCTTCCCGTCGATCGTGATGTGGGTGGTCAACAACGAGGGCTGGGGGCAGTACGATTCCGCCACGCTGACGCGCTTCGTCAAAGGCATCGACCCGAGCCGGCTGGTCAATTCGGACAGCGGCTGGATCGACGTCGCGTCGCGCGACTCCGACGTCTTCGACATCCACACGTATGAGGACGTGCCCAAGGTGCCGGGCCGGCAGAGCGAGCGCGCGATCGTGATCGGCGAATATGGCGGGGTAGGGCGCCCGATCGAGGGGCATCTATGGCGCGCCGGCAAGCGCAACTGGAGTTACCAGGTCGCGAAGGACTCGACCGATTATCTCGCGCGCTATCGCCGCAAGTTCGAGGAAGTCGTCCGACAGGCCAAGGTTCATGGGCTGAGCGCCTCGGTCTATACCCAGACCACCGATGTCGAAGGCGAGATCAACGGCCTGCTGACCTATGACCGCGCCGTTTCCAAGGCGCCGGCCGAAGCATTCGCCGCGATGGCCAAGCCGCTTTGGCAAACGGCGGAGACCCCGGCCTCAATACCGCCGTCACCTTAATTGCAGTGCATTTCAACGCTTGCGGACGACCTCGCCAGGCAGGTCGTCGGGGGCGAAACACAAACTGACCCGATCCAATTGACAAATTGCTTTTAATATTCTGTGTTCGGGAAAGTTGGTCGCGGCAGTCGCCGCAGAGTCGACAACATGCCGGAGGCGAGGACGTCGCGGCAAAGGGAGGAGAAGAGGGACATGAAATTTCAGCATAACGAGCAGGGTGGTGCTTCGCGCAGGCGGTTCGCACGCGACCTGATGGTGTCGGCAAGCGTGCTCGTCGCACTCTGCGGGACGGCACATGCGCAGGACGCGGCGGGGACGCAGGGCGCCGGAACGGCACAGGCCGAACCCACCCAGGCCGATGATGCGGCCGAGGGCCAGGACATCGTCGTCACCGGCTATCGCGCTTCGATCGAAGAGAGCCTGTCGCAGAAACGCCAGGCCAATGCCTTCGTGGACGTGATCACCGCCGAGGATGTCGGCAAGTTCCCCGACAAGAACGTCGCGGATTCGCTCCAGCGCGTCCCCGGGGTCATCATCGAGCGCGACGGCGGCGAAGGCAGCAAGGTCAGCATTCGCGGCCTCAGCTCCGACCTGACGCTGACCGAACTCAACGGCAACTTCATCGCCTCCGCCGACGGCAGCGACGACCCATCGCGCTCGTTCAATTACCTGCTGCTGCCCTCGGCGCTGATCGGCAGCGTCGAAGTGTTCAAGTCGCCCGAAGCGCGGCTCGACGAAGGCGGCGTGGGCGGCGTCATCATCAACCGCACGCGCAAGCCGTTCGACCTCAAGCCCTGGTCGGGCAGCGTCTCGGCCGAAGGCACCTATTCGGACGTCACCAAAAAGGTCGAGCCCAACGTCACGGGGCTGGTCTCGTGGCACAACGAAGACAAGACGCTCGGCTTCCTGGTCGGCGGCACCTATCAGGTGCGCACCAATCGCTCGCTCAGCGCCTCCGCCGACAGCTGGCAGTGGTGGACCGACAGCAAAACCGCCGACCCCGCGACCGACGTCAACGGCAACCCCTATGCCAATGATTCCGCGATCGACTATTGGGACAATGGCGACAATGCCGGCCAGACCACTCTGGGCGGCAAGCGGTACAGCGGCTATTGGGCGCCCCAGTCGGTCGCCGAGACGATCACCGACCAGAAGCGCAAGCGCCTCGGCATCCAGGCGACGATGCAGGCCAAGCCGTTCGACAATCTCGAGATCACCGCGAACTATTTCCGGTTCCAGCTCAACGGCGATTATACGCGCAGCACGATCAAGGTTCCCGAATGGGGCTTCGGCCGGTTCTTCTCGGACGCGACGTTCGACAAGAGCGGCACGATCATGACCGGCGCGACCTTCACGGTTCCGCCCGAAGGCACCGGCTGCCGGGTGACCTTCTGCACGATGGAAACCCCCGCGCCGCAGGACACCTATGTCCGCGAGAAGAGCGTCTCCAACACCTATGACGTGCGCGGCAATTGGGAACTCGGCCACCTCAACGTCGATTTCGTATTCGGCAAGACCAAGGCCAAGGGCGGTCCGTCGTTCCAATTCTACGCCCAGGCCAAGCCGCGCAACGGCACCGTCAACGGCAATGCGCTCAGCCAGTGGAACTTCACCGATCAGTCGATCGCGATGGCATTCTCGCCCAACGTGATCCAGAACATGCTGAACGGCGTCGCCCAGATCGATCTCGGTTCGACCGGTTCGGGCTTCACCAACAGCACGCTCTCCCAGCGCTACGCGCAGGTGGACGTGACCCGGAGTTTCGATGCGTCGTTCATCGATTCGATCCAGGTCGGTGCGAAATGGCGTGACGGCCGCATCCATCGCGAGACCGGTAAGTTCGAATGGTATTCGGACGCTGCCAACACGCGGCGCTTCCAGGATACGCCGGGCGGCGCCTTGGCATTGCCGGAGATCTTCTACCCGACTTCGCTCGGCAACATCGCCGGCGGGTTCCAGACGACGGCTTTCCCGGCGATCAACATCCAGAACTATATCAGCTATCTGAACAAGACCTATAGCGGTCCGGTTCGCGTTCCCGAGCCGCAGAACGTGTACAACATCCAGGAGAAGATCTGGGCCGGCTATGCCCAGGCGAACTTCAAGATGGACAATGTCCGCGGCAATATCGGCGTCCGCGTGGTCAATACCAAGCAGGACGGCACGTCGACCGACCGCATCACCTACGAGAACGACTATTGCGTGAACGGGCCCCTTGGTCCGTTCGACCCGAACAAGCCCGTGGGCGCCGACGGCAATTGCACGGTGATCCCGGAAGCGGATCGCCAGGACCGCGTATTCAGCCCCAATTCGGAGAGCAAGAGCTACACGGACTTCCTGCCGAGCTTCAACATCTCGTGGGACGTGATGCCGAACCTGCTGCTGCGTGCGGCGGCGTCGAAGGTCATCGCGCGGCCGGGCTATGGCGATCTGGCGGGCTCGCGCGGTCTGACGTTCAACTCGGACGCGTTCGTGTTCGATCGCGCGGAGTTCGGCGCGCGGGCCGGCTGGTTCGGCGACGGCGGCAATTTCGACCTGAAGCCGTTCAGCGCATGGCAGTATGACGTCGGGGCGGAATGGTATTTCAATCGCGGCTCGGTGCTGGGCTTCACGCTGTTTCGCAAGGACGTGTCGAACTTCATCGTTCCGGTCGTGATCGACTTGCCGCAGGAGGTCGCCGGCGAAACCGTGACGGTCCAGCAATATTCGACTCAGGCCAATGGCACGAGTGCTGTGTCGCAGGGTGTCGAAGTCTATGCCCAGCATACGCTGGACTTCGGCCTCGGCGCGCAGGTGAACTTCACTTATAACGACACCTCGCAGGCCGCCGTCGAGCTGAACGGTACCAAGCTGGGTGAATCGGCGCTGGTCGGCAGCGCGAAGACCCAGGTCAACGCCTCGATCTTCTACGAGCATGGCCCGATCCTGGTGCGCGCTTCGTACAATCGCCGCGGCGAGGTCGTGCGCGGACTATCCTCGGGCATCAACCTCTATGACGATCCGTACGAGCAGGTCGATCTCAACGCGGCGCTCGACGTGTTCGAGAACTTCCAGATCACCGGCTCGGTCATCAACCTGACCAAGTCCGAACAGCGCCAGCATCTGGGCAACGACACGAAGGATCGCTTCACCGCGAACGTCTATTCGGGTCGCCGTGCCTATCTCGGCATCTCGTACAAGTTCTGACGTGTCGGCCCTGCTGACGCACGCACGATAAGCCCCCAAGGCTCCTAAGGAGGTGACTCGCTCGCGGGTCACCTCCACCTTTCTGCAAAAGGGGATTTCGTGCGACAAGCCGGCCATACCGGCGCAATATTATCGTTGGATCAGGCGGCATGAAGCGCAAGATACTCACTGGCCTCGCCACCGCGGCGGCACTGCTCCTTGCGGGCTCGGCGCCTGCGCCCAATCCGATCATAGCCGGCTGGTACGCCGATCCCGAGATCCACGTATTCGGCGGGCGCTACTGGATCTATCCGACCTATTCCGATCATGGCGCGACGCCTGATTTCTCCCCTGGCTTCACGCCGGCGCAGATCGAATTGCGCAAGCAGAAGATGGTGCGGCCGTCCTACGGCATCCAGACCTTCTTCAACGCCTTCTCCTCGCCCGACCTCGTCCATTGGACCAAGCACCCCCACGTCTTCGACGTGAAGAACGCCGCCTGGGCCGCCTTCGCGATCTGGGCGCCATCGGTGATCGAGGCGAACGGCAAATATTACATGTTCTTCAGCGCCAACGACATCCAGAAGGATGGCGAGCTCGGCGGCATCGGGCTGGCGGTGTCAGACAGGCCCGGCGGGCCGTTCAAGGATGCGATCGGCAAGCCGCTGGTCGGCAAGTTCCACAACGGCGCGCAGCCGATCGACCCGTTCGCCTTCCGCGACAAGGACGGACAGGTCTATCTCTATTATGGCGGCTGGCAGCATTGCAACGTGGTCCGGCTGAGCAAGGACCTCAAATCGGTCGTGCCGCATGCCGACGGATCGCTGTTCAAGGAAATCACGCCCCCCGGCTATGTCGAGGGCTCGTTCCTGATCCAGCGCAAGGGCGTCTATTACCTGATGTGGTCCGAGGGCGGCTGGACCGGCCCCGATTACAGCGTCGCCTACGCAATGGGGCCGAGCCCGGTCGGACCGTTCAAGCCGATGGGCAAGATCCTGCAGCAGGATTTCAAGATCGCGCGCGGGGCAGGGCACCATTCGGTGGTCCAGGTCCCCGGCACCGACGAATGGGTGATCGCCTATCACCGCCGCCCGCTGGGCGAGGAGCGCGGCGAGCATCGCGAACTGGCGCTCGATCGGCTGGTATTCGCTGCCGATGGCACGATAAAGCCGGTGGTGATGACCAACGAAGGTGTCGCGCCGCATCCGCTCCGTCGAACTCGATGAAGGTCGTCTCTCACTTGTCCCAGCTGTTCCCCGGCGAAGGCCGGGGCCCATTCTCGAAGTTACATGAAATGACGGGCTGCCATCTCTACGCCGCCGCAACTGGACCCCGGCCTTCGCCGGGGAACAGCTATTCAGGGAGAGAATTGTTTTGAAGATCTTCGCTCGATCGCTGCGCTGCGCCGTTGCCCTCCTCGCGACCACCGGGCTTTGCCTCCCCTCGTTCGTGCCGGTCGCCGCCGCCCAGACCGCGCAGCGGGAAGCGTTGGTCGATCTCGCCAACCCGCTGATGGGCACCGATTCGAGCCACGGGCTCTCCTATGGCAACACCTATCCGGCGGTCGCGGTGCCGTGGGGGATGAACTTCTGGACCCCGGTCACCGGCAAGATGGGCGATGGCTGGGGCTACACCTACGATGCCGAGAAGATCAACGGCATCAAGCAGACGCATCAGCCGAGCCCGTGGATGAACGACTACGCGGTCTTCGCATTGTTCGCCGAGACCGGTGCGCTCAAGATCGGCCAGGACGAGCGCGCGAGCTGGTTCAGCCACAAGGCCGAGGAAGCGCGGCCGTACAAGTACAAGGTCTATCTCGCCGATTACGACGTGACCGCCGAAGTCGCGCCGACCAATCGCGCCGCGCAGTTCCGCTTCACCTTCCCGAAGAGCGACGACGCGCATATCATCCTCGACGGCCAGAATGGCGGAGCGATGGTCAAGGTCGATCCCGCGCGGCGGCGGATCACCGGCTATGTCAGCAACAATCACGGCGGCGTGCCCGACAATTTCCGCAACTATTTCGTCGCGGAGTTCGACAAGGACTTCGATGTCACCCGCACCTGGGACAGCAACGGCCAGTTGAGCGCCGCGCTGACTCGCGAGGATGGCCGCGCCGGAGCGGTGGTCAGCTTCAAGACCCGCGATGGCGAGCAGGTCGGCGTCAAGGTCGCGTCGTCGTTCATCAGCCTCGACCAGGCCGAGCGTAACCTGGCGCGCGAAATCGGCCGCGACAGCTATGACGCGACCGAGGCCAAGGCCAAGGCGGCATGGGAACACGAGTTCCGGAAGGTCGAGGTCAGCGATCCCAACATCGACAACCGCCGGGTCTTCTATTCGGCGCTGTACCGCATGCTGCAATTCCCGCGGATGTTCCACGAGATCGACGCATCGGGGAAGACCGTCCATTACAGCCCCTATGACGGCAAGGTCCATGATGGACCGCTGTTCACCGACAACGGCTTCTGGGACACGTGGCGGGCGGTGTTCCCGTGGTTCGCCCTGGTCTATCCCGAAGTCGACAGCCAGATCATGCAAGGGCTGGTCAACACCTATAAGGAATCGGGCTGGCTCCCCGAATGGGCGAGCCCCGGCCACCGCGACGTGATGATTGGTTCGAACTCGGCCAATCTGATCGCCGACGCCTATCTGAATGGCGTGCGCGGCTTCGATGTCGAGACGCTCTACGAAGCGATGGTCAAGAATGCGACCACCTCCGAGGGGCGCCCGAAGGACAAGCGCGGCAACGTCGTCGGCGCAGTGGGCCGGGAGGGCGTCGAGTTCTACAACCAGCTCGGCTATGTTCCCTATGATGTCGGGATCAACGAGAGTGCCGCGCGCACGCTCGAATATGCCACCGCGGACTTCTCGCTGTCGCGGCTCGCCGCGGCGCTCGGCAAGACCGAGGATGCCAAGAAATACGCTGCGCAGGCGCAGAATTACCGCAAGCTCTACGATCCCGAATCGGGCTGGATGCGCGGGCGCAACAAGGACGGCAGCTGGATGAAGCCGTTCAATCCCTATGCGTGGGGCGATGCCTTCACCGAAGGCAATTCGATGCATTACAGCTGGTCGGTGATGCAGGACGTTCAGGGGCTCATCGACCAGATGGGCGGCGACAAGAAGTTCGTCGACCGGCTCGACTCGATCTTCACGCTGCCGCCCTTGTTCGAGAACAGCTATTACGGCTCGGTGATCCATGAGACGCGCGAGATGCAGGTGGTCAACATGGGGCAATACGCCCATGGCAACCAGCCGATCCAGCACATGATCTATCTCTACGACTGGGCCGGCCAGCCGTGGAAGACCCAGAAGCACGCCCGCGACGTGATGACCAAGCTCTATTCCGCGACCCCCGACGGCTATCCCGGCGACGAGGATAATGGCCAGACCTCGGCCTGGTACGTGTTCTCGGCGCTCGGCTTCTATCCGGTGACGCCGACCGTCGGTGAGTATGCGATCGGCAGCCCGCTGTTCGAAAAAGTCCGGGTCACCATGCCGACGGGTAAGGTCCTGACGATCGAGGGCGTCAACAACAACGCACAGAACGTCTACATCCAATCGGTGACGTTCAATGGCACGAAGCACGACAAGACCTGGCTAACCCGCGAGGCGCTGCAGGCAGGCGGGACGTTGCGTTTCGTGATGGGGCCGACGCCCAACAAGCAATGGGGCGCCGACAAGGCCAGCGCGCCCTTCTCGATGAGTGCCCCCGGAGAGCGTAAATGAACCGTCGTGAACTGATTGCCGGCGCCGGCGCACTGGCCGCGGCGGCATCGCTGCCGGCGCGCGCGCTGGCAGCGGACAGCTTCGTCTCGAAGCGTCCGGCGCCCGGCGCGCGGCGCTTCGTCAGCAAGGCGGTCGAGGCCGAGATCAAGGCAGTCAAGGCCAAGATCGCCGATCCCGAGATCGCGTGGCTGTTCGAGAATTGCTATCCGAACACGCTCGACACCACGGTCGCCCAGTTCGGCACCTTCGACGGCAAGCCCGACGCGGTGGTCATCACCGGCGACATCAATGCGCTCTGGTTGCGCGACAGTTCGGCGCAGCTGCAGACCTATGTCCATCTGGCGCCCAAGGACGCCGAATTGCGGCGGCTGTTCCATGGGCTGATCCAGCGCCAGGCGCGCTGCATCCTGCTCGATTCCTATGCCAACGCCTTCATGGAAGACCTGTCGAAGAAGACCGATCTCGAATGGTCGCAGACCGACAAGACCGACATGAAGCCGGGCGTCGCCGAGCGTAAATGGGAAGTCGATTCGCTTTGCTACACGCTGCGCCTCGCGCACGGCTATTGGACCGCGACCCGCGACAAGGCGCCGTTCGACGATCTCTGGTCGCAGGGCGCCAAGCGCGTCGTCGCGACCTTCCGCGAGCAGCAGCGCAAGGACGGGCCCGGGCCCTATCACTTCCAGCGCGTCGACAAGTCGCCGACCGAGACGCTGATGCTCGGCGGCTATGGCGCGCCGACCGCGAAGGTCGGGCTGATCCATTCGATGTTCCGTCCGTCGGACGATTCGACGGTATTGCCGTTCCTGATCCCGTCGAACCTGTTTGCGGTATCGGCGCTGCGCCATGTCGCACAGGTGCATCAGGAGGCGCGCGGCGATGCCGAAGCGGCGCAGGACTGCCTGGCGCTCGCTGCCGAGGTCGAAGCAGCGTTGAACGCGCATGGCAAGATGTCGGACGGGCAGGGCGGCGAGGTCTGGGCGTTCGAAGTCGACGGCTTCGGCAATGCGATCTTCATGGACGACGCCAATGTGCCGAGCCTGTGCGGGCTGGCGTTGCTCGGCGCGGTCGATCGCGACGACCCGCTGTTCCGTCGCACCGCCGCGCTCGCCTGGAGCAAGCGCAACCCCTATTTCTTCCAGGGCAGCGCGGGCGAAGGCATTGGCGGGCCGCATGTCGGGATGGACATGATCTGGCCGATGTCGATCATCGTCCACGCCCGCAACAGCGACGACGACGCCACGATCCTCCAATGCCTGCGCTGGCTCAAGGCGACGCATGCCGGTACCGGCTTCATGCACGAGAGCTTCCACAAGGACGATCCGAGCAACTTCACGCGGAAATGGTTCGCCTGGACCAACGGATTGTTTGGCGAGCTGATCCTCGACATCGCCAAGCGCAAGCCTTCGCTGCTTTCCAGCCGGATCTGATACCCATGCTCACTGCCAATCGCCGCCAGCTGCTCGCCGGAACCGGGATCGCCGCGCTGGGCACTGCCGCGCCATCGCTCGCGGGTACGCAGGCCCGGCCCGCAGCAACCAAGCCTGACCTGTTCATCGGCACCGGCGGGCATGGCCACACCTTTCCCGGGCCGTCGCTGCCGTTCGGGATGGTCCAGCTCGGCCCCGACACCGACAATAGCCGCTGGGACGCGTGCTCGGGCTATCACCGCACCGACGGCTCGATCATGGGCTTCTCGCACACCCATCTCTCGGGCACCGGCATCGGCGACATGCTCGACGTGCTGGTGGTGCCGACGCGCGGGCCGCTGGAGCTCGATCCGGGCAAGCTCGACGATCCCGATACGGGCTATCGTCAGCGCTTCTCCGAAGAACATGCCGAGCCCGGTTACTACCGCGTCAAGCTGGAATCCGGGGTGCTCGCCGAGCTGACCGTGACCGAGCGCACCGGGCTGCACCGCTATCATTTCCCCAAGGGGGCCGGCCACATTCTGATCGACTTCGCCCACATGATCCTCGACGTGTGGGACAAGGGAACGATCGTCGACCAGGCATCGCTGGCGATCGATGCGAACGGCGTGCTCACCGGCAGCCGCCGGGTGCATCGCTGGGCCAAGGGCCGCCAGATCCATTTCGCGCTGCAGCTCTCGCGCAAGCCGAGCCGCGTCGAATTCTTTGGCGACGACAATAAGCCCGCGGGTGCCAGGGGCGTCACCGGCAACAAGCTCAAGGCCGCGCTCTTCTTCGACGAGGCGGGCGGCGCGCCGATCCTGATCAAGACCGGCATTTCGGCAGTCGACGTCGCCGGCGCGAAGGCGGCGCTCGCTGCCGAGGCTTCCGGCTGGGATTTCGACAAAACCGCCACCGCCGCGCGCCGCGCCTGGGCGAAGGAACTCGATCGCGTCCGCGTCGAGGGCGGCACGCCGGCTCAGCGCACGATCATGGCGAGCGCGCTGTATCATTGCTTCCTCGCGCCGACGCTCTTCACCGATCGCGACGGACGCTATGTCGGGATGGACCGGCAAGTGCATCAAGCGCCCGCTGACACGCCCGCATTCAGCACCTATTCGCTATGGGATACGTATCGCGCGCTCCATCCGCTGCTCACCCTCGTGCAGCCCGAGCGCGCGGCGATGTTCACCCGCGACCTCGTCCGCCAGACCCAGCAGAGCCCCTATGGGCCGCCGGTCTGGCAGCTCCAGGGCGTCGAGACCGGCTGCATGATCGGCTGGCATTCGGTCTCGGTGCTCGCCGAAGCGCATGCCAAGGGCATCAAGGCGGATTATGCCGCCGCTTGGCCCAATATCCGTCGCCGCGCCTTCGATCGCACCTTCAAGGACAGCGACGGCTCGCTCGGCCGCTGCTATTATTACGATCTCGGCTACATCCCCGCCGACAAGATCTGGGAATCGGTCAGCCGCACCCAGGAATATGCCTATGACGATTGGGCAATGGCGGTGCTCGCCGACGCGGCAGGCGCAAAGGACGATGCCGAGACGCTGCGCCAGCGTAGCCGGAATTACCGCAATGTGCTCGACGCCAAAACCCGCTTCGCCAAGCCCAAATTCTCGGACGGCGAATGGTGGGCGGATTACGACCCGATCCAGATCGGCCACGAGCCCAAGAAGCATCGCGACTATACCGAGGCCAATGGCTGGCAGGCGACCTTCCTCAACCAGCACGACGTCCACGGCCTGATCGAGCATTTCGGCGGCGACGCGGCGTTCGAGAAGCAGCTCGACGCGTTGTTCAACGCGCCATCGACGCTGCCCGAAAATGCGCCGCCCGACATTTCGGGGCTGGTCGGCCAATATGCGCATGGCAACGAACCCAACCACCACGTCGCCTATCTCTATGCCTTTGCCGGCGCTCCGTGGAAGACGCAGGCGATGGTCCGCCGGCTATGCGATGAAATGTACAAATCCGATCCCGACGGCGAGATCGGCAACGACGATTGCGGCCAGATGAGCGCCTGGTTCGTGCTGAGCGCATTGGGCTTCTATCCGGTCGATCCGGTGAGCGCAGTCTATGTTTTCGGCGCACCCTTGTTCGACCGCGCCGAGGTCCGGCTGGGGCAGGGAAAGACTCTGCGCGTCGTCGCCAAGGGCAACGCGCCGAATGCACCCTATGTCCAGTCGGTGCGCTGGAACGGCAAGCCGTGGACACGCAACTGGATCAGCCATGCCGATCTGGCGAAGGGCGGTGAACTGGTGTTCGAGATGGGCAGCAAGCCCTCCCGCTTCGGCACCGCCAAAGCCGATCGCCCGCCCTCGTTCGGGCGGGTGCCGGTGTAGCAATCTCCGTCTCCCGAGGGACAGGGAATAATGCTGGAAATGTAGGAAATGTTCTGCTTTCGTTCGCCGCATGGGCAAGCGCGCAGCACCCCGCATATCGATCCACCGATTGACTCGCACATGCGCAAACGAGTCAAGCGACCGAAAGTTGACTCGGCCCTCTAAACGGCAAGACCCACGTAAATCCGTGCTTTTCTCAGCCAACCAAAAGGTTGGGCCGCCGAACTCGCCAACCCTTTGGTTGGGCGTCGGGTCAAGCGGAAGCCTTCCACAAGGCCGCCTGTTTGGGCAGCAGGAAATGGCTGAACGGCAGGATCGCCGCGCCGACCGCGGGGGCGTCTTCGGACAATGCCGCGCGTATCACCGGCGCCACCGTCGGGAGCATTCCCGCACGCTCCTGCATCAGTTCGTTGGCGCGCTCGGCCAGCCGTTCGAGCAACGCGGTCGGCAGCCGTCCACCGACCAGCACCGCGGCGGGGTTGATCAGGCAGTTGATCGCGTCGAGCGGCACAGTGAGCCGCAGCGCTGCGTCTTCGAGCCAGGCGGCGACGCAGGCCTTGGCCGCCGCGTCCGGATCGGCGTCGCCCATCACGTCGTCGAGGCTGCAGCCGTTCTGCTCGAGATGCCGTGCCAGCCCCGACAGCGAGACCATCTGCTGGACCTGCTCGCCGGGCGCCGCGCCATCGGCGGCCCGCATGAAGCCCAGCTCGCCGCTGCGTCCGTCGGCACCGCGCAGATAGGAGCCGTCGACGACCAGCCCGCCGCCGAGACCCGACGAGATCAGGATGTAGAAGAAGCTGTTGTTGGTATGCCCGAGCCCCAATTGCATCTCGCCCATCGCCGCGGCAGCAGCGTCGTTCTCGACGAAGGTGGGCAAATTGAGCGGCTCGCGGAACAGCTCGGCGATGTTGACGCTGTCCCAGGTCGCATAGTCGGCGGGCCGCCCCGGCAGGTCGACCAGCCCGAGATCGTCGGGGATCGCGATCCCGAGCCCGACGACCTTGGCGATATCCACCTTGGCCTTGCGCAGCATGTTCTTGATCGAGCGCCGATACAGTCCGCGGACGTGATCGGGCAGCGCGAAGTCGACTTCCTCGGAGACGCGCATCAGCGTCTCGCCCGAGAAGTCGACGAGCACGATCGTGATATGATCGCGGTCGATATTGACGCCGATCGAGTAACACGCATCGGGCCGCACCACGAGCTTGGTCGGCGGCTGACCGCGGCCGCCGCGGCGCTGCCCGGCTTCGTCGATGAGCCCGTCCTGAAGCAGCCGCTTGGTGATGTTGGCGATCGCGGGTCCGGTCAGACCGGTGATCCCGGCGAGCTCGACGCGGGTAAGCGGCCCGAGCACGCGAATCGCGTGAAGCGTCACGCGCTGGTTGTGGTCGGCGGCGCGCTCGAGATTGGTGCCGGAAAGGCGGGGGCGGGTGCGGGTCGTCGTGGCCGTCATGCGGTAGCGCTATCAATCATCTTCAAGCGTGTCATTCTCGGCCCTCGACTGTCCGTTCCATCGTCTCCAGCGCAACCCCGCGGGTTTCGGGGAAGTAGCGCCAGATCACGCCAGCCTGCACCAGCATCGCGCCGGCGAACAGCCAGAATGGCAGTGCCTGGGTATATTGCGCCACGACGGGAAAGCCAAAAGCGATCAGCGCATTCATCCCCCAATGTGTCGCGCTGCCCAGCGACTGGCCGCGAGCCCGGACTGCGGTCGGGAATATCTCGGACAGGTAGACCCAGATGACGGCGCCTTGCGAGATGGCGAAGAACAGGATGAAGCCGATCAGCGCGGGGAGCAGCAATGCCTGCCCCTGCCCGGTCGAATAGATGAGCGCGACGGCGGCGAGCGCGGCAGCGGTGCCGAACGCGCCGACGAGCAGCAACGGTTTGCGGCCGACCCGGTCGATGATCGCCATGCCGAGCAAAGTCGCGGCGAGGTTGGCCACGCCGATCGCCACCGCCTGCAAGTCGGCGGAGACGGTGTCGAAGCCCGCCGCGGCGAAGATGTCGCCGAGATAATAGAGGATCGCGTTGATGCCCGAGAGCTGGTTGAACATGGCGAGCCCAATTGCGAGCAGGATCGGGCGGCGGTGCACGCTCCAGCGCAGTCTGGCGTCGCCCGGCGCGGTGGCGCCTTGGGCGAATTGGGCGAACAGCGTATCGGGATCGCCCATCGATAGCGTCTCGAGCGCCTCCTTCGCCTCGCCGGTCCGTCCGCGATGAAAAAGCCAGCGCGGACTTTGCGGCACCCGCAGCATCAGGACCAGAAAGAGAATCGCAGGCGCCGCGGCGACGCCCAGCTTCAGCCGCCATGCCAGTTCGCCGTCAGTGGCCTGCCCGATCACGAAATTGCTGACATAGGCGCCAAGGATGCCGAGCACGATACTCAGCTGGAAGAAGCCGACGAGCATGCCGCGGCGCGCGGGAGGGCTGACTTCGGCGATGTACACCGGCGCCAGCACCGACGACCCTCCGATTGCCAGCCCACCGAGAAAGCGGAAGGCGACCAGCATGGCGAGGCCACTGCTCAGCGCCGAGCCGAGCGCCGAAACGATATAGGCGACGGCGATCCACAGCAGGATATTGCGGCTGCCATACCTGTCGCCGGGGCCGCCCGCGCCGAGCGCGCCGACCAACGTCCCGATCAACGCAGCCGATACCGCGGCCCCGAGCTGTGCCGGCGAAAGCGCGAACGTGCCGCGCAGTGCATCGGTCACGCCCGCGATCACCGCGGTGTCGAATCCGAACAAAAGCCCGGCGAGGCTGGCGGCGATAATCGCCGATGGGTTCAGCTTGGCGTTGGTTGCACTCATCGCAATCCTCTCCTCGGCCATTGAATTATGAAATTTGGATTATTAATGCGGTCGACGGGCTGTACAAGCCCAAGGATTCTCAGGCGGACAATAGCCGCGAATGGAGGGGGAATGTCCAACGGTTTGCCGTCGTCCGGCGGAGTAGGCGTATCGGACGGCGCGGCGGCGGGCGAACGGCCCTTTGCGGGCGTCGAGCTGGGCGGCACCAAATGCGTGTGCACGCTCGCCTTCGGGCCCGATCACGTGCTCGACCAGCGCACCGTCCCGACCACCAGCCCCGCAGAGACGCTCCCGGCGTTGCTCGAGGTGCTGCACGAATGGCACCAGGGAGTCGGGTTTGCTGCGCTCGGAATCGCTTCGTTCGGCCCGATCGAACTCGACCCGCGCTCGCCGCGCTACGGCCAGATCCTGGCGACCAACAAGCCGCGCTGGCCGGGAACCGATGTCCGCGGCGTGCTCTCGGCGCCCTTCGACGTTCCGGTCGGCTTCGACACCGACGTCAACGGCGCGGCACTGGCCGAGATCGCCTGGGGCTGCGGAAAGGGAATGGACGACTTCGCTTATGTCACGATCGGCACCGGCGTCGGCGTCGGGCTGGTCGTGCATGGCCGGCCGACCCGCGGGTTCGCACATGGCGAATGGGGTCATATGCGCGTACCGCGCCTCGCTTCGGACACCTATCCCAGCGTCTGCAGTTTTCACGATGATTGCGTCGAGGGCCTGGCCTCGGGTTCGGCCCTGGTGTCGCGCCTTGCCGGCCGCACGGTCCGCGAACTCGCCGAGGACGATCCGGTCTGGGAACCGATCGTCGGCTATATCGCGGCGATGGCGCATGCGCTGGTCTGCGGCGCGGCACCGCGGCGGATCGCGATCGGCGGCGGGGTGCTCACTGCCCAGCCGCATCTTCTCGGGCGGATAGAGCAACGGCTGCTCGAAAGCCTCAACGGCTATATGCAGATGCCCGAGGGCGGGCATTACGTGACCGAACCTGCGCTCGGCGACATGGCGGGGCCGCTCGGCTCGATTGCACTGGCCGCAGCCGCGGTGGACGCGGCATGACTCGCCAATTGGGCAAAGCCGTGCGAATTAGCCAATCAAACATAAGAAATGCGGGCACGAAGCGGCGCTCGCGGCATCAGGAAGGATAAGGCCTTGGCGCGATCGAGCTCCCGGAGCACCACGCTGGCATTCGCCGCGGTGACGACATTGTTCTTCGCCTGGGGGTTCATCACCTCGCTGATCGACCCGCTGGTCGCGTCGGTGAAGGGGATCTTCACGCTGACCAATCTGCAGGCGCAGGCCGCAGCGTTTGCGTTCTTCATCGCCTACGGCCTCGTCTCTTTTCCAGCGGCCGCCTTGCTGTCGCGTGCCAAATCGATCCCGACGATCCTGATCGCCCTGGGGCTGATGATCGCCGGATGCCTGGTGATGCTTGCCGCGGCCAACCTCGCGGTGTTCACCCTGGTGCTGCTCGGGCTGTTCATCCTCGCCAGCGGGATCACCATTCTGCAGGTCGCCGCCAATCCGCTCGCCGCCGCGCTCGGCGATCCGCGGCGCAGCCACCTCCGCCTGACGCTCAGCCAGACCTTCAATTCGTTCGGCACCTTTCTCGGGCCGCTGCTCGGCGCGCACCTGTTTCTCAAGGGCGTCGAGGTCAAGACGGGCGAGGTGATCACCGACGCGGTCCGCGCCAATGCGCTTGCCGGGATCGATTCGGCCTATCTGTGGATCTGCGGCTTGATCGCGGCGCTGGCATTGTTCTTCTGGCTCAGCCGCCGTGTGGTTACCGACGCCGCTCCGCCGGTCGCTTCCACAGCCGGCCTGTTCTCTGCGCTCAACTCGCGCTGGGCCTTGTTCGGCGGTCTGGCGATCTTCCTTTATGTCGGCGCAGAGGTGTCGATCGGCACCCAGATGGCGCTTTTGCTCAACGACAACAGTGTGTGGGGGCATTCGGATGCGGCGTTCGGCGTGCCGGTGCTCGGCTATCTGATGGGCAGCGACGGGGTGCCCGGGGTTTCGCTGCAGGAAGCCGGCAAGGCAGTCGCGCTCTATTGGCTCGGCGCGATGGTCGGCCGTGCGATCGGCTCGGGGCTGCTCGCGGTGGTCCGCGCGCATCTGCTGCTGGCGTTGTTCACTGCGATCGCGTCGGCGATGTGCTTCTACGTCTTCGCCGTCGGCGGGGTGACCGCGGGCTTCGTCGCGCTGTCGATCGGTCTGTTCAATTCGATCATGTTCCCTGTGATCTTCACGCTGACCCTCGAGCGCTCGACGGGAACGGTGGAGTCGACGTCGGGCCTGCTCTGCACCGCGATCGTCGGCGGCGCGTTGCTGCCGCTGCTTGTCGGCGCGGTGTCCGACGGGAACGGCTATGCCTTCGCGCTGATCGTGCCTGCGGCCTGCTATCTGGCCTTGTGCGTGTTCGCGTTCCTCGCGGGGCGTGCGCCGATCCTGCGGCGGGAAGCGGCAACTTCGGTCCACTGAGCTCTGCACCGGATCTGCACGGGAAGCGCGCCATAGGCTGACGAGGACCACCGCGCGATCGGCACATCGCCGAGCGAGAAGGCACCCAGACAATGGGAGCTTTCCATGCGGTCGCGAATATCATCGAGCTTCATCGCCAAGGCCGTGGCAGCGGCCGCGTTGGTCGGGCTGGCGGACTGGCTGTTCTGGGTGCCCAAGGGGGTCGGCTCCACGCTCGGCTTGTTTGCGCTGGCTTGGACGGCCGCGACGCTGGCGCTGACCCCGACGGTTTGGCGCGACCGCCGCAGCTGGATGGCCGCCGCCGGGGCATTGCTGCTGGCGGTGCCGCTGCTTGATGCGCCCGGAATGTGCGCCATGGTGCTGTTCTGGACCTGCCTGACGATGATGGTGTTGCTGCCCCGCAGTGCCGGCTTCGATCATGCCGGGCGCTGGGTGCTCCGGCTGATCCTGCACGGAACCACCAGCCTCGTCGGCCCCTGGCACGATATGTTGCGGCTGCGCGGGCCGCTGGGCCGGAATTTGCCGAAGCAGCGTATCCTCCCGCTGCTGCCGCTGCCGCTGATCGGCGGCGCAATGTTCCTCGCTTTGTTCGCCAGCGCGAACCCGGTGATCGGCGATGCGCTCTACCGCATCGGTGCGCCGCGCTTCGACGATGAAGCGATCGGCCGGTTCGTATTCTGGGTGATGATCGCAACAACGGTCTGGGCGACGTTGCGCCCGCGCCGGGTCAATCTTCCAACGTTCGCACCCTCGACCGGTGCGCCGTTGCTACTTCCCGGTGTCTCGACCGGATCGGTGCTGCTTGCCTTGCTGATGTTCAATGTGCTGTTCGCAGTGCAGAACGGCCTCGATCTCGCCTTTCTGTGGAGCGGCGCGCCGTTGCCCGAGGGGGTGACGCTGGCCGATTATGCCCATCGCGGCGCCTATCCCCTGATCGTCACGGCGCTGCTTGCCGGCCTGTTCGTTCTCGTCGCGCTCCGCCCCGGCTCGTCCACGGCAGCAATTCCGGCGATCCGGCGGTTGGTAGTGCTGTGGATCGCGCAGAACGTATTTCTCGTTGCTTCCAGCATCCTCCGTACTGTCGATTATATCGAAGTCTATTCGCTGACCGGTCTGCGCATTGCAGCCCTGATCTGGATGGCACTCGTGGCGCTCGGCCTGGTACTGATCGTCTGGAGGATGTTGCGCGGCCGCAGCGCGGCATGGTTGATCAACGCCAATGCCGGTGCCGCGTTGCTGGTCCTGCTGGGATGCACGATGGCAGATCTTGGCTCGACTTCCGCGGCGTGGAATATCCGCCATGCGCGAGAGGTCGGAGGCAAGGGGGCGGCGCTCGATCTATGCTATCTCCGCGAGCTCGGCCCGTCGGCGTTGACTTCGCTGGTCGCGCTCGAATTGCGCCTCGATCTGAAGCCCGATTTCGCCGAGCGTGTCGCTTGGGTCCGCCATGAAGTGCTGGTTGAGATGATCGACGGGCAATCGGGGGGCGAATGGACGTGGCGGAATTCGCGCCGGCTGCGACAGGTTCGCTCGATGCTCGCCGCAGGCAAGCTGCCCGCATCGCCATCGCGAGGCCCGGCTGGCCGGGGTTGCGACGGTGCGCTTCTGCCGCCGCCCGCGCCGGAGCCCGCGCCCCCGGTCGAACCCGCCACGCCCGCGCCCTCGGTCGCTGAGCAGATCCTGCCACGGCCGGCATTGACGAACGAGGCTGCGCAATGATCATGTGCCCCATGCCGCGCACCATCCTGATCGCCGACGACGACCCGCACATCCGGCAGTTGCTCGCCTTCGCCTTTGCCAAGGCCGGGCTCGACACGATCGAGGCCGGTGACGGCGAGGCGGTGCTCGATCTGGTTGACAAGCAGCGCGTCGATCTGGTGGTGCTCGACATCAACATGCCCAGGATGGATGGGCTCGAAACGTGCCGGCGGCTGCGCGCCGCCGGCGACTTGCCGATACTGTTCCTGTCGTCGCGCGACGACGAGATCGACCGGGTGCTCGGTATCGAGCTCGGTGCCGACGATTATGTCGTCAAGCCGTTCTCTCCGCGCGAAGTGGTCGCGCGGTCGATGGCGATCCTGCGGCGGGCGAGCGCGAAGCCGCCCGCGACGGACGAAGGACGGCGGATCGAGCATGGCCGGCTGGCGCTCGATGTCGATGCTTGGCGCGCGACCTGGGCGGGCGCCGAGATCGCGCTCACCGTCACCGAATTCTCGATCCTGCGTACGCTCGCGGTGATGCCTGCCAAGGTATTCAGCCGCGATGCGATCATCGACCGGCTTCACGGCCCCGGCTTCGCCGTTACGGATCGGACGATCGACAGCCATATCCGCAATCTGCGCGGCAAGTTCGCCGGCGTCGGTGGCACCGACGTGATCGAGACGCGCGCCGGCGTGGGCTATCGTATCGGGAGCTGCACAGGCGCGGCGGCGTGATCGCTGCACTGAAGGCAGGCGTCAAGCGGCACTGGCCGGCGCTCAAGCTGCGGACGATTCTGTTCGGGACCTTGCTGTTCACGGCGGCGCTGCCCGGCGCGGGCGCGCTGTTCTTGCGTGTCTACGAAAACACGTTGGTCCGGCAAACCGAGGCTGAGTTGATCGCACAGGGGGCGGCACTCGCCGCAGCTGCGCAGGCGCAGTGGCCTGATGTAGAGGCCAGCGCCGCCGACCCGCGTTCCTGGCGCGCGGAAGCGTCGACCATCGACCTGCGCACTACCCACGTCTTTCCGGAACGCCCACACGCGCTGCCGCGTACTGGTCAACCCGCTCCCGACGCGATCGCGATGGCGCGCCGACTCCAGCCGATCCTCGTCGCCACGGCGCGCACCACGCTCGCCTCGCTCCAGTTGATCGACCGCAACGGCATTATTCTGATCGGCCATGAAGCGGGCGGGAGCTATGCCCAACTGCCTGAAGTCGCCGCGGCGCTGCGGGGCAAAGTGGGAACGGTGCTGCGCACCAACGGCGCCTATAGCCAGCGTTATGCCTTCGAGTGGCTCAGCCGCGCCTCGTCGCTGCGGATTCACCACGTCCGGCCGATCATCGTCAACGGGCGCGTGGTCGGCGCGCTGTTGCTGTCCCGTTCACCGCGCGCGCTGTTTCGCGGGCTCTATGAGGATCGCGGCAAGATCCTGCTTGGGATCGGTTTGATTTTCGTGATGCTGCTGGTGCTGACCGGACTATTGTCGCGCGGTATCGCCCGACCGATCGAGGCGCTCGGCGAAGCGACTCGTGGCGTCGCCAAAGGCACGGGAGCGGTGCCGGAAACGCCGGTCACCGCGGCGATCGAAATCCGCGCACTGTTCGAGAATTTCCGCGCAATGGCAGCGGCGATCGACCGACGCTCGCGATATCTGCGCGATTTCGCTGCCTCGGTGAGCCATGAGTTCAAGACCCCGCTCGCCGGCATCTCGGGCGCGATCGAGCTGTTCGAGGATCACGGCGCGACGATGACGCTCGCCGAGCGCGAGCGTTTCCTTGGTAACATCAAGGCCGACGCCGCACGCCTGTCGCAGCTCGTCACGCGGCTGCTCGATCTCGCCCGCGCCGACATGGCGCAGCCCGATCCCGACGTCACGGTCGATGCGCTGGCCATCGTCCGCCGCGTCGCCGATGCGCATGACGGCCCGGGCTTCCGTGTGCAGATCGCCGAACCGCCCACACTGCCGCGTGTCGCGGTCCAGGCCTCGACGATCGAGATGGCGCTGACGACATTGATCGAGAATGCCCGTCAGGCCGACGCTACCGAAGTCAGTATAGCGCTGAGCCGGACCGGCGATGCGCTGGAAGTGTCGGTGAGCGACAATGGCGGCGGCATCGTGCCCGCCGATGCCGAGCGCGTCTTCGAGCCGTTCTTCACCACGCGCCGCGCGGTGGGGGGCACCGGTCTCGGCCTCGCCATCGCCGTGTCGCTGCTCCAGGCCGAGCAGGGCGCGATCACGCTCACGCCTTGCGTCGAACACGGCTCGCGGTTCGTCGTCATGCTGCCGGTGGCGGCGATTACCGAACCAGCGCCGCGATCTGCGCCTCGGTGATGGCGCGGGCTTCGTCCGCGTCAAGCGCCGCGGGCGACAGGCAGAGCTCGAGCCACAGCCCGTCGACCAGCGCGGTGATTGCGATCGCGGCCCGCCGCGTTGCAGCCGGAGCAAGCCCGCAGGCGGTGAGCAATTTCTCCAGCTCGGCGCGATAGCCCGCATATTGCGCGTCGTGGAGCGCAGCGATTGCCGGCTGCGCGACCACCAGCCCCCAGAACGCCGTCCAGGTCGCGAGTAATGCAGGATCAGCAATCGGCGGCGCGAAGCTCGCCGCCACATAGGTATTGAGCCGCGCCTGCGGATCGTCGCCGGCCGCGGCGACCGCGGCATCGAGTGCGGCCGAAACCTGCTCGCTTACCTGCGCATACGTGGCCGCGATCAGCGCATCGACGCCGCCGAAATGGTGCGCAACGAGCCCGGGTGACACGCCGGCCTCGGTAGCGATAGCGCGCACCGAGGCGCCGTTCGCGCCGCCGCGCGCCAGCACCCGCGCCGTCGCCTCGATCAGCGACAGACGCCTGGCATCGGGCGCGACCCGGTTGAAGGCGGGCTTGCTCATCGCTCAAGCTTATTATACGATCGTTCAACAAGCAATTGCGGAGCCCGGCCATGGCGACCCTCGCCGCATCCATGCCCAGCCCCGGCGTCGATCCAGACGCAGACTGGTCGCTGCCCGGCTGGATCTACGGCAACGCCGAATTCCTCGAGCTCGAGCGCGCGCGCATCCTGCGACCGTCGTGGCAGATCCTGTGCCACGAAAGCGATCTGGCGAAGGCCGGAGACTGGCGGACGATCCGCTATCTCGACGAGAATATCGTTGCGCTTCGCGGCCGCGACGGGGCAATCCGCGCCTTTCACAATGTCTGTCGCCATCGCGCGATGCGGATCGTCGAGGGCGATGCGGGCTGTGCGCAGAAGCTGGTCTGTCCGTATCACGCCTGGACCTATGAACTCGATGGCCGCCTCTCCGGCGTGCCGATGCGGCGCGATTATCCGACGCTCGACATGGACACGAGCGGTCTCGTGCCGGTCGACGTCTCGATCTGGCGGGGTTTCGTGTTCGTGCGGCTCGAGGACGATGGCGGCCCCTCGGTCGCCAGGATGATGGCACCCTATGATGCCGAAATCGCGCCCTATCGCTTCGAGGAGATGCGCCGGATCGGCGATATCCGCACGCGTGAACGCGCGGTAAACTGGAAGAATGTCGGCGACAATTATTCGGACAATCTCCACATTCCGGTCGCGCATGGCGGACTGTCCCGGTTGTTCGGCAAAAGCTATGCGATCGAGGCTTCCGGCTGGGTCGACAAGATGTCGGGCACCTTGGTCGATCGCCCCTCGGCCAATCCTTGGGAAGCCTTCTACCAGCGCAACCTGCCGCCCGTCGATCACTTGCCCGAGGCCAACCAGCGACGCTGGCTCTACTACAAGCTCTGGCCCAACATGGCGTTCGACCTCTACGCCGACCAGATCGACTTCATGCAATGGCTGCCGATGTCGCCGACCAATTGCGTGCTGCGTGAGATGGCATTCGCGCTGCCGGATGACCGCCGGGAGATGAAATTGGTGCGCTACGCCAACTGGCGCATCAACCGCGTCGTCAACGCCGAGGATACCTGGCTCATCGAGCGCATCCAGCAGGGCATGGCGTCGAGCAGCTACACCGTGGGACCGATCGGCGCGAGCGAAGTGTGTCTGCGCGGCTTTGCGGCGAAGATTCGGGCACGCATTCCGGAAGCACGGCTGCACCGGGCACCGGCTCCCGGATGGTCGCGGCGTCCGCATGGCGTTGATTCCGGGGGGTAGCATGAAGAAATACGACGCAATCGTCGTCGGCGGCGGCCATAACGGCCTGGTCTGCGCCTTCTACCTCGCGCGCGCCGGGCTCAAGGTCCGCGTGCTCGAGCGGCGCCACGTCGTCGGCGGCGCGGCGGTGACCGAGGAATTCCATCCCGGCTTCCGCAATTCGACGGCGAGCTACACCGTCAGCCTGCTCCGCCCCAAGGTGATCGCCGATATGAAGCTGCACGACCGCGGCTTCCGGATCATCGAGCGGACGATCAGCAACTTCTTCCCGTTCGAGAACGATTACATCACGCTCGGTGGCGGCACCGCGCGCACCCAGGCCGAGTTCGCGCGCTTCTCGCAACGGGATGCCGACACCTATCCGCGTTATGACGCGGCGCTGGAGAAGGTCGCGCAGGTGCTCCGTGATCTCGCGCTCAAAACCCCGCCCAATGCTGGGGGAGGATTGCGCACGCTGCTTTCCGGAGCGACGCAGGGCTGGCCGCTGTCGAAGCTGGGGATCGAGGCGCAGCGTGACTTGCTCGACGTCTTCACCAAATCAGCGCGCGACTTCCTCGATGGCTGGTACGAAGACGACCACGTCAAGACCGCCTTCGCGTTCGACGCCGTGGTCGGCAATTATGCCGGCGTCTCGACCCCCGGCTCGGCCTATGTCCTGCTCCATCACGTCTTCGGCGAAGTGAACGGCAAGTTCGGCGCCTGGGGCCATTCGGTCGGCGGCATGGGCGCGATCACCCAAGCGATGGCGCTCGCTTGCGAGGAGGCCGGGGTGGAGATTAGCGTCGAGGCGCCTGTCGCGCGCGTGCTCATCGATGGCGGCAAGGCGGCCGGGGTGGTGCTGGATAGCGGCGAGGAGATCGCCGCACCGATCGTAGCCGCCAATGTCGGTCCGGCGATGCTTTTTCGGCAGATGCTCGACTCTAGCGACCTGCCGGCCGACTTCAACCGGCGGATGAAGAACTTCAAGATCGGATCGGGGACCTTTCGGATGAACGTCGCGCTCACCGAGCTGCCCGACTTCACCGTGCTGCCCGGCAAGGACAAGGCCGAGCATCATACCGCCGGGATCATCATTGCGCCGGGCATGGACTATATGGATCAAGCGTATGACGACGCGAAGGTCCATGGCTGGTCGAAGAAGCCGATCATCGAGATGAAGCTGCCAACCACGATCGACGACAGCCTCGCCCCCAAGGGCATGCACATCGCGAGTCTGTTCTGCCAGCAATTCGTTCCCGAACTTCCCGGCGGGCGCAGCTGGGACGATGCGCGCGAACAGGTCGCCGATCTCATCATCGAGACGGTCAATGACCATGCCCCCAATTTCAAGGCGAGCGTGATCGCGCGGCAGATTCATTCGCCGCTCGATCTCGAGCGCAAGTTCGGGCTGATCGGTGGCGACATCTTCCACGGCGCAATGGGGCTCGACCAGCTTTGGGCAGCGCGGCCGGTGCTGGGGCATGGCGATTATCGCGCGCCGATCAGGGGGCTCTATATGTGTGGCTCGGGCACCCATCCTGGTGGCGGGGTGACCGGCGCGCCGGGACATAATGCTGCACACGAGATTCTGCGGGATCGCTCGCTCCTCGCGCGGCTGCTGCCGTTCTGACCCTCTGTCTACATCGAGTTGGCGCCCGCCCCACTCGGGCAGCCGCTAACCGGGTTGACCTGCCCTCTGCGCGAGCCCACCGGACCTCTCCACGCAGTCGATGAGCCGCTCGCTTCGCAGCGAGCCCCTAACGACGCCAACAGATTGACTTCGATGCGGTTTCCTCGCTTCTTTCCAGGCGCTTCCTACGATCTCGCGATCGACCTCGGCACGGTGAATACGGTAGTTTACCTGCGAGACAGAGGGATCGTTATTAGCGAGCCCTCTGTGGTGGCGATGGAGACGATCAACGGGATATCCCGCGTCCGCGCTATCGGTGCGGAGGCAAAGCTCATGCTGGGCAAGACTCCAGACAATGTCCGAACGATCCGGCCGATGCGCGACGGCGTCATCGCCGACATCGACGTTGCGGAACAGATGATCAAGTATTTCATCGACAAGGCGCGGGGCGGCTCGAGCAGGTTCTTGGGCGGTCCGGAGATCGCAATCAGCATACCCAGCAGCGCCACCCAAGTGGAGCGTCGTGCGATCCAGCAGGCTGCGACGAATGCCGGCGCGCGCAAAGTGTATTTGATCGAGGAGTCGATGGCGGCGGCGATCGGTGCCGGTTTGCCCGTCACCGAACCGCTGGGCGCCATGGTCGTCGATATTGGCGGAGGGACGACCGAGGTCGCAATCCTCTCGCTGCGAGGGCTGGCGTACAGCGCGTCCATTCGTGTCGGCGGAGATCGAATGGACGAAGCCATCGCCTCGGGTATTCGGCGCAAGCACAATTTGATGGTCGGCGAAGCCACGGCCGAACGGATAAAGGTCGAAATCGGTACGGCGCAAATGCCTGAAGACGGTGTTGGCGCAGTGACCAAGGTCAGGGGGCGTGACCTGGTCAAGGGCATGCCTTCAGAAGTGGAGGTCAGCCAGGGAGAGATCGCCCACTCTTTGGCCGACCTGACCGCGCAGATTGTGGAAGCAGCGCTTTCCGCACTCGAAAAGGCCGAGCCTGAGCTGGCTTCCGATATCTATGATCAGGGAATCGTCATGACTGGCGGTGGCAGCTTGCTCACACATCTGGACCAGGTGCTCTCGAAGGCGACCGGCTTGCCGGTCGTCGTGGCCGAAAATGCTCTGATGTGCGTGGCGAACGGCGCGGGGCGTGCCTTGGAGGACCCGGTATATCGCGGCGTGATGACCGGCGCTTAGCGTCGACTAGAGGGCTGGAATTGGCCAGGGTCAGGTGGAAGGAATGCTCTATCGCCAGAGCATGCCGGAGAAGACGGGACGCGAATGGACGGAGTGAGGGAGGCGGCACGGGGCAAGAGGCTGGCAGCGGTCCTGGGGCTGGCCTTTGTGGCGGGGGCGGCAGTGACGCTGGGGGTAACGCGCTCGAAGCTGAGCGTGCCCGATCAACCTGCGCGAGCCGTTGTCAGCAGTCTGTCTGCCGATCCGGTTTCCGGCGGCTTGCCGTCGAAGGTCGACTATCGGCGGCTGGAAGAACGGATCACCGCGCTGATGCAGGACCCGGACATGGTGGGCCTCGCCGTCGGGACGGTCGAGCGCGGGGAGGTGCGCTTCGCCAGGGGGTTTGGAGAGACGGTCGCAGGCTCGGGCGATCCAGTCACTCCCGCTACGGTGTTCCGCTGGGCATCGCTCTCGAAGAGTGTGGCATCCGCACTCGTGGCCAAGCTAGCGGAGGAGGGCAGGCTGTCGCTCGATGCGCCGCTGGCGACGATGGGTACGACGCTCACGCTTCCCGGCGACGCGCGCCGCGTCACAATTGCCGATGTGCTTTCGCACCGGCTCGGCCTGGTCCGCAACGCCTGGGACGAGCGGCTGGAGGCAGGCGAGGATCCGAAGCTGCTCCGCGCCGCCCTCGGCACGCTCCCGCCTTTTTGCCCGCCGGCGACATGCTACGCATACCAGAACATCGCTTTCGATACTGCGAGCGAGATCGTGGAGCGCGTAACGGGGCAAAACTATGCGAGCATTGCCCGTGCGCGGCTGTTTACCCCACTCGGCATGACCAACGCGAGTATCGGTCGGGCCGGGTTGCAGGGCGCTGCGAGCTGGGCGCGGCCGCACCATCGGAACAAGGCGCCCGCGATCGTGAACGACAGCTATTATCGGGTGCCGGCGGCGGGCGGCGTCAACTCGTCGATCCGCGACCTGATCCGGTGGATGCGCGCGCAGATGGGGGACGCACCGAACGTGCTGCCGCTCCCGATGCTCGACATCCTGCATCGGCCACGGGTCTCTACCCCACCCCACGGGCGGCGCGGACCGATGGATCGCGCGCTGGCAAACGCCGCTTATGGGCTAGGCTGGCGCAGCTTCACCTATGCCGGTCATGTATTGGTCGGCCATCGCGGATCGGTGGACGGTTATGGCTCGCTCATTCTGTTCGATCCGGCGGACAAGAGTGGCATCGTGATGTTGTGGAACAGCAACCAGTCGAGGCCGGCGCGGCTGCAGCTCGAGTTTTTCGACATGCTCTACGGCTTGGCACCAACCGATTGGCTGGATCTCGTGGACGCGAAGCTGGCTATCCCGTCGGCTCTCCGAACCACCGCATCGTCGCCTGCGCCAGCTTTTCATCATCGATAGGAGAGTCGCTCGCCCAAGCGACGATACCATCGGGCCGCACCAGCACTGCGCTGAGACCCAGCCGATTTTCCGTGTGATTCGCGGCATAGGCAATCCTATCGCCCCAATGCGCGATGAGCATTTGGCGTGACGCACACGCGTCGAAATCCAGTAGCAATCCTCGCGCGCGCCGCAGATGTTCGTTCACCCTCTTTCCGTCGGCCAATTCGAAGTCAGGCATGCTGCGACCGACGAGCGGATGGTCCCCGCCAAGATCGTAGCGAAGTCCGACCCCCCAGACGCGCTCCGCGAAATAGGTCGCGCCGTCGCGTCTCTCGATTAGATCCCCGAGCACGGCTGCGAGCGCGCGCGAACCGGGGCTCGGCCGCATGAGCGCAACTTGCGCGCGCGACCAATCGAGAATTCGCGCGCCCTGCGGATGTCGCTCGAGCGTGTAGCTGTCGAGCAGCCCGGGCGGGGCGTCGCCGCGGATGGTGGCGGCGAGCTTCCAGCCGAGGTTCATCGCGTCGCCGAGCCCGAGGTTGAGGCCCTGACCTCCGAGTGGAGAATGGATGTGCGCAGCGTCGCCCGCCAGCAATACGCGGCGCTTGCGATAGTCGGATGCCTGACAGGCGCGGTCCGTCCACGTGGTGGCAAGCTTCAGCGCCGTCAGTCGGACGTCCTTGCCAGAGATTTTGCGCAGCATTGCCTCGATGTGATCGCGGGTCACGGGCCGCCTACGATGGAAGGCACCGCCGTCGAAATCGATCATCGCGATCGTGCCGGGCGGTGCATAGGTGTACATGCCCAGCGGCGTATAGTGACGCCCGGGCTCGAGCAGGTCCGGACCCGCCAGCTCGACCTGCGCCGAATAGCCGGTAAATTCCGGATCGGTTCCGACAAAGGCGATGTCGGCCGTCTTGCGTACGATGCTGCGCGCGCCATCGCAGCCGACGAGCCATCGCGCTCGAAACGTCTCGGGGCCCGCCCGGACGGTAACCTCGTCGTTCGATTGCTCGAAAGCGTCGACGCTGTGGCCGCGCTTCAACTCAGCGCCAATCGCCGTCGCACGGGTGGCCAGAACGGTCTCGATGCTCGCCATATCGGAGGCGACGCTGCCGACCGGGCCGGGCAGGCGGTATGGCCATGCGGCGCTGTCAACTTGATCGTGGAAGAACTGGATGCCCGCGAAATGGCCACCGGGGCGCCGCGGTCGCTGCATCCAGTGCGGAGCTGCCGGAGCGCCGCTGCCGAGTGCGCGATCTTTAATGGCATCCAGCAGGTCGCGGCGATCGAGGCTCTCGATCGACGGGATCGACAGGCCACGCAGTCCGAACGGCAGTGCCTTCAACGGAGAATATGGATCCGGCGCCTGCTCCAGCACCAGCACCGAGCAGCCCGCCAGGCGCAGTTCGCATGCCAGGAACAGCCCCACCGGGCCGGCGCCGGCAATTACGACATCATGAAGATAGAGTTGAGTGGGCACAGAATACTCCTTGGTCGAAATGTTCGACCGGAGCGTTCCTGAGCTTCAGACCCACACGGACGAACGATTGGGCACCTGCACGGTGTCCGACGTTCGTCGTGGGGATCTCGAGCACGAGGCCAAAGACCAGAGCTTTCGTTACCGAAAGGACTTGGGCTCACCAGACCAAGTCTGCCTTTTCCGACGCAGCTCGATTAACATCGTTGCGGCCGATGCGCAACGGGGGTTGGCCCGCCAGCCGCTCAGCCGGCACGGCTCCGCAGCAGCGCGGAGCGCAGGCACTCGCAGACCAGTTCGTCGCGCTGGTTGTGCATGCTGTGCTTCCAGGTGACGATCCCCTGGCCCGGACGTGATTTGCTGGGGCGCAGCTCGATCACTTCGGAGGATGCGTGCAGCGTGTCGCCGAGGAACACGGGTTTCGGCATCGCGAGCTTGTCATAGCCGAGATTGGCGACGAGCGTGCCCGCCGTGGTGTCACCGACAGTGATTCCGACCATGAGGCTGAAGGTGAAGGTGCCGTTGACGAGGATCTGCCCGAACTCGCTCGCGCGCGCGGTCTCGGCGTCGATGTGGAGCGGCTGGGTGTTGTGGGTGAGGGCGGAGAAGAGGAGGTTGTCGGTCTCGGTGACCGTGCGGCGGAGGCTGTGCTCGACGCGGTCGCCGATCTGCCATTCGTCATAGAAGCGTCCGGCCATCAGCGCGGCTCCTTCAGCTTGAGCTTGAACCCGGTGTGACTCTGCGTCCAGCCGAGCCGCGCGTAGAAGCGGTGCGCATCGGTGCGCGCGTTGGACGAGGTGAGCTGGACGAGGAAGCAATCGCGGTCGCGGCAGCGCGCGACCGCCCAGGCGATCAATTGCTCGCCATAGCGGCGCCCGCGCAGGTCGCTGGCGATACGCACCGCCTCGATCTGGCCGCGCCACGCGCCGCGGAACGACAGGCCGGGCAGGAAGCTGAGCTGGAGCGTGCCGACCACGCGGCCGTCGATCTCGGCGGCGACGAGCAACTGGTTGGGGTCGGCGGCGATCGCGTCGAATGCGGCGCGATAGCGCGGGTCGGCGGGATCGGTCTCGCGGTCGGCGGGGATTGTGTCCTCGGCGAGCATTGCGAGGATCGCCGGCAGGTCGCCGGGCGCGGCCTTGCGGATCAGCAGGTCGCTCATTCGGGCGCGTCGATACAAAGGAGCCTCACGACTCGCACCACTTGTTGTCCCAAATTCTGGCCGTCATCTTCTTATTCCTTGTTCCCCGGCGAAGGCCGGGGTCCAGCCTTGAAAGTAGCAACGCCGAGTCTGGGCCCCGGCCTTCGCCGGGGAACAGCTATTCCGAACGTTCGACCTTCACCAGCAGCGTGCCTTCGTTCACCTGCGCGCCGGGTGCAGCGTTGAGCTCGGCGACCACGCCGTCGAACGGGGCGGTGAGGCTGTGCTCCATCTTCATCGCTTCTAGCGTGACGAGGCGCTGGCCCTTGGTGACGGTGTCGCCGGGGGTGACTTCGACCGCGGTGATGCGGCCGGGCATCGGGGCGAGGATGGCGCCGTCGGCGGCTGGGCCGAGGTTTGAGCTGCGGACTGCATAGGGTCGGAACGCGAAGGTCGTGCCGAGCTCGGGCACAATGGCCCATTCCTCACGGCGACTGACGAATGCCGGGTCGATGCCGTCACCGCGATCGAATTCGTATACTGTGCCGGATTGATCGACGAGACGCGCCGCGAGCGACGCGGGGCGATTGAGGCGAAAGCCGCTGGAACTGGTCCAGGGACGGGCGGCTTGGGCGATCTGGTGCTCCAGGACATCGCAGCCAACGACATCCCGGCCGTCGGGCATGGCCAAAACCCCGAGCGCGGCGTTCAAGATACCCGAGCTCGGCGGCTCTGGCGCGGTGAGCTGATCGATGTCCCGACCGATCAGTCCGGTATCGACCTCGCCCCGCTCGAACCCGGAATGCCGCAGTAACCTGACAATGAATCCCGCGTTCGTGCGGACCGGCCAGATCGTGGCGTTGAGCAGTTCACCGATTATCTGTTCTCGCGCATCTTCACGCGATTCGCCGCGCCCAATGATCTTGGCGATCATCGGATCGTAAAATGAGCTGATCTCGCCGCCCTGCTCCACGCCGGCGTCTATCCGTGCGGCACCGTAGAAGGGATCGAGATCGAACACGTCGAGGCGGCCGATGCTCGGCAGGAACCCCTTCGCTGGGTCCTCTGCATAAAGCCGGGCTTCCATCGCCCAGCCGTCGATGCTGAGTTCGTCCTGCCGCCTGGGAAGGGGCTCGCCGCTCGCTACGCGCAACTGCCACTCGACCAGATCCTGCCCGGTGATCTCCTCGGTGACCGGGTGCTCGACTTGCAGCCGGGTGTTCATTTCCATGAACCAGATGCGGTCGGCGCGCAGACCTTCGGACGCGTCGGCGATGAACTCGATCGTGCCGGCGCCGACATAGTCGACGGCCCTGGCGGCGCGCACTGCGGCGGCGCAGATCGCCTCGCGCGTCGCTTCGTCCATGCCGGGGGCGGGGGCTTCCTCGATGACTTTCTGGTGGCGGCGCTGGAGCGAGCAGTCGCGCTCGAAGAGATGGACGACATTGCCATGGGTGTCGCCAAATACCTGGACTTCGATGTGGCGCGGGCTGAGGATGTACTTCTCGAGCAGCACGCGATCGTCGCCGAACGAAGAGGCGGCCTCGCGCTTGCACGACTGCAGCATTTCGGAAAATTGCTGCGCAGCATCGACGCGCCGCATGCCCTTGCCGCCGCCGCCGGCAACCGCCTTGATCAGCACCGGATAGCCGATCGCATCGGCCTCGGACTGGAGCCGCTCGGGCGCCTGGTCCTCGCCGAGATAGCCGGGGGTGACCGGTACGCCCGCAGCGATCATCCGTGCCTTGGCGGCGTCCTTGAGGCCCATCGCGCGAATGCTGTCGGGGCGCGGGCCGACCCAGACCAGCCCGGCGTCGAGCACGGCCTGCGCGAAGTCGGCATTCTCCGAGAGGAAGCCATAGCCGGGATGGATCGCCTCGGCGCCTGTCGCCTTGGCCGCGGCGATGATCTTGTCGCCGACGAGGTAGCTTTCGCGCGCCGGGGAGGGGCCGATATGCACCGCTTCGTCGGCCTGGCGGACGTGGAGCGCGTTCGCGTCGGCATCCGAATAGACCGCGACCGTGCGCACCCCCATCGCCCTTGCGGTACGGATGATGCGGCAGGCGATCTCGCCGCGATTGGCGATTAGCAGGGACTTCATCATCGATTGCGTGTCCACCAACTGGTCGAATCGGCGCCGGCAAATGAGCCCGGCAGTTGACTCTGCTTGACTCGAAACGCGTGTTTTAAGGCAAGTTGACTCGCTGCGCCGTCATTCGGTCGAAGCAGAGAAAATCCTACATTACCAGCGATCATGGGTGCCGCTCCGGGAAGCCGTGGCGCTCGGCCAGCGCGGCGAGCAGCGCCTCGATCTCGTTGGCGAAGCCGCCGTCCCACACGAGGGCTGGCAGATTCTGGTGCGCCTCGCCGATCGCTTCGACCACGGCTTCGCGTGGACGCGGCCAGGGCACGCGGACGATGTCGATATTTGCGGCGCGCTCGGGGAAGGTCGCGAGCAGACCTTCGATCGTCATGCAGTCCTTGCAATAGAAGACGCGCTCGCCGCCGAGCGCCGGATCGGCGAATGCGTGTTCGAGCAGGAACAGCGTGTCGCGGCTCATTGCGCGGGGCAGTCGGTTGTGCGCGAGGTCCAGGCGAGGTTCGTGATCTTCCATTGACCATCGACGCGGACGAGGCTGAAATGGTCGACGCCACAATGGCTTAGCTTGCCGTCGATCAGGAAGACATAGTCGCCCCACACCATCGCGATGTCGCCGTCGATCTCGATCGCGGGGGCGGGCATGCGCTCTTCGTAACGCTCGGGGCCGGGCTTGATGCCGGCGGCCCATTCGGCGAATTTCTGCTGGCGGATTGTCTTGGTGCCGTCGGGCTGGGCAACGGCGACGGTGATCCCGCCATCGCCGTGCAGCGTTGCCGCCATCGCTGCGCCGTCGCGGCTGGCGAGACCGGCGAACAGGGCGTTGACGGGGGCCAGCACCGCGGCTTCGGTGCCGGGCGGGGGCAAAGCGGTGCCCTTCACGATCGGCGCGACGGGGGTGGTTTGCGCGAAGGCCGGCAGCGAGGCCATGGCGAGAACGGCTGCGACGACAAGCTTCATAGCGAACCTTTCAGTTCCTACCCGAGCGTGTCTCGGGGCGGGGAGGATTGAGCAAGGCGCATCGCCTGGCCTCACATTCGGAACACCCCGAACGCCGGGCGTTCGGGGATCGGCGCGTTGAGCGTCGCGGCAAACGCCAGTCCGAGCACGTCGCGGGTTTGCGCCGGATCGATGATGCCATCGTCCCACAGCCGTGCAGTGGCGTGCCACGGATTGCCTTCGTCCTCGTAGCGCTGGCGGATCGGCGCCTTGAAGGCTTCGGCTTCCTGATCGCTCCATCTGTCGGCATCGCGGTGGACCGTCGCCAGCACGCTTGCCGCCTGTTCGCCGCCCATCACCGAGATGCGGCTGTTGGGCCAGCTGAACAGGAAACGCGGCGAGTAAGCCCGTCCGCACATGCCGTAATTGCCTGCGCCGAAGCTGCCGCCGATCAGCACGGTGATCTTGGGCACCGTCGCGGTGGCGACTGCAGTGACGAGCTTGGCGCCATGTTTGGCAATGCCTTCGGCTTCATATTTGCCACCGACCATGAAGCCCGAAATGTTCTGGAGGAAGAGCAGGGGGATGCGCCGCTGGCAGGCGAGCTCGATGAAATGCGCGCCCTTCTGCGCGCTTTCCGAGAACAGGATGCCGTTATTGGCGATGATCCCGACCGGCATTCCCCAGATATGCGCGAAGCCGCACACCAGGGAGGTGCCGTAGAGCGCCTTGAACTCGTGGAACTCGCTGCCGTCGACGATCCGCGCGATGACTTCGTGGACGTCATAGGGCGCGCGGACGTCTTCGGGGACGATGCCGTAGAGCTCTTCCGGCGCGTATTTCGGCGGCCGCGGGGCGAGCAATGCGATGTCCGGCGTGCGGTCCGCAGGGAGATGGCTGACGGCGTCGCGGACGATCGTCAGCGCATGCTCGTCATTCTCCGCGACGTGATCGACAACGCCAGACTTGCGGCCGTGCAAGTCGCCGCCGCCGAGATCCTCTGCACTGATCACTTCGCCGGTCGCCGCCTTGACCAGCGGCGGGCCGGCGAGGAAAATCGTGCCCTGGTTGCGCACGATGACGCTCTCGTCGCTCATCGCGGGGACATAGGCGCCGCCCGCGGTGCAGCTGCCCATCACGCAGGCGATCTGCGGGATGCCGAGCGCCGACATATTGGCCTGGTTGAAGAAGATCCGCCCGAAATGGTCGCGGTCGGGGAAGACTTCGGCTTGGTGGGGAAGATTGGCGCCGCCCGAATCGACGAGGTAGATGCAGGGCAGGCGGTTGGCTTCGGCGATCTCCTGCGCACGAAGATGCTTCTTGACCGTCATCGGGTAATAGGTGCCGCCCTTCACCGTCGCGTCGTTACAGACGATCATGCAAGTGCGGCCGGAGACGCGGCCGATCCCGGCGATCATTCCGGCGCCGGGGACCTCGCCTTCGTACATGTCGCCGGCGGCGAGCTGGCCGATCTCGAGGAACGGCGATCCGGGATCGAGCAGCCGCTCCACCCGTTCGCGGGGGAGCAGCTTGCCGCGGCTGGTATGGCGGTCGCGCGAGGCCTCGGAGCCGCCGAGCGCCGCCGTGGCGACATCGGCGCGCAGCCGCTCTGCCAGCGCCCGGTTGTGCGCGGCGCGGGCGCGATATTCCTCCCCATCGGGCGACACCTTGCTGTCGAGCACCGGAGCGCTCATTAGGGCATCCTTCCTGTCCTAGTTTTGCCCTGCCTACACTGCGTGCCGCCGCTTGGGAAGACTGGCGCGCGCCGCGCTGGCGGAGTAGCACCCACGACGTTCGATTCAGTGGGAGAGCCCTAGGTGAAGACTCGCGCGGCTTTGTTTGCACTGCTTCTCGCAACCGCGGCCTGCACGCCGGGTGGCGGCACTCCGGGGAACGAGACTGCCGAGGCGGGGGCGGCGATCGGAGTCGATGTCGCGGCGCTCAACAGGAATGTGAAGCCCGGCGACGATTTCGAAGAATATGCCAATGGCGGCTGGCGCGCCCACACCGAAATCCCCGCCGATCGTTCGAGCACCGGCGCCTTCCTCGAAGTGTTCAACAAGGCGGAGGCCAACAACGCCGCGATCGTCCAGGCCGCGCTCAAGGCCAATGCCGCGCCCGGCACCGATCAGCGCCGCATTGCCGACTGGTACAATGCCTTCACCGACACCGCCGCGATCGAGCAGCGCGGGCTGGCGCCGCTTGGCTCTGAAATGGACGCGGTCGCGACGCTCAAAGACAATAAGGCACTGTCGACGATGCTCGGCGCCAATATCCGTGCCGACGTCGACCCGCTCAATGCGACCAATTTCGAGACGGCGAATCTGTTCGGGCTGTTCATCAGCCAGGCGCTGGATCGCCCCGACACCAATGTGCCCTATCTGCTGCAGGGCGGACTCGGGCTTCCGGAGCGCGACTATTATCTGTCGGACAAGCCCGAGATGGCGGCGATCCGCGATCAGTATCGCGCCTATATCGGCAAGCTGCTCAGCCTCGCCAACGTTACCGAGCCCGATGCCCGGGCACAGCGGGTGTTCGAGCTCGAGAGCAAGATCGCCCGCGCGCACACCGACATTGTCACCAGCCAGGACATCCACAGGGCGAACAACCCGTGGAAGAAGGCCGACTTTGCGAAGAAGGCGCCTGGGATCGACTGGGATGCTTTCTGGGCCGCGGCGGGCCTGGGCGGGCAGCAGGACTTCATCGTCTGGCATCCGCAGACCGTGGCGGCGATGGCCAGGCTGGTCGCCAGCGAGCCGCTCCAGGCGTGGCAGGACTGGCTGACCTTCCATCGCATCGACGAAGTCACCGATGTCCTCCCCGCCGCCTTCGACCAGGCGCATTTCGAATTCTTCAGCCACACGCTGAACGGCCAGCCCAAGCCGCGCCCGCGCGACAAGCGGGCGATCGGATCGGTCAATGCGTGGCTCGGCGACGCAGTAGGCCAGCTATACGTGAAGGAGTTTTTCCCCGCCTCGTCCAAGGCCGACATCCAGACGATGGTGAAGGGCATCCTCGGAGCGTTCGATAGGCGCGTCGCGGCGCTGCCGTGGATGGCGGAGGCGACCAAGGCCGAAGCCCGCAGGAAGATCGCCGGGATGCAGGTCGGGATCGGATATCCCGAGACGTGGCGCAGCTATGCCGGTCTCGACGTGAGGGCCGACGATCCGGTCGGCAATCTGCGCCGCGCCGAGCTTGCCGAATATCGTCACCAACTCGCCAAGCTCGGCAAGCCGGTGAACCGCGGCGAATGGTGGATGACTCCGCAGACGGTGAACGCCGTCAATCTGCCGCTGCAGAACGCGCTCAACTTCCCCGCCGCGATCCTGCAGGCGCCGTTCTACGATCCGGGCGCCGACGCCGCGGCCAATTACGGCGCGATCGGCGCGGTGATCGGGCACGAGATCAGCCACAGCTTCGACGATCTAGGCGCCAATTTCGATGCCGGTGGCCGGCTGCGCAACTGGTGGACTCCCGCCGACTTGGCGCGGTTCAAGGCAAGCGGCAGGGCGCTGGCGGCGCAATACGATGCCTATGAAGCGCTGCCGGGGCTGCGCCTCAGGGGCCAGCAGACATTGAGCGAGAACATTGCCGACGTGGCGGGGCTCACCGCGGCGTATGAGGCGTATCGCGCTTCGCTAAGTGGCAAGGAGCCGCCCGTGATCGGCGGGCTGACCGGCGACCAGCGCTTCTTCCTCGCTTATGCCCAGGCATGGCGCGACAAATCGCGCGAACAGGCGTTGCGCGCGCGGATCGCCACCGATGCGCATGCGCCAGCGCGCTGGCGCGCGCAGACGGTACGCAATCTCGATGCCTGGTATCCGGCGTTCGGGGTGCAGGCGGGGCAGAAACTATTCCTGACGCCCGAGCAGCGGGTGAAGGTCTGGTAAGGGGGGACATCGCCTGCGGTTGCGCAGACAAGCGCCCTCCCCGAGGGGGCTTCAGCCCCCCACCAACTCCCGCCCGATCAGCATGCGCCGGATTTCGTTGGTCCCCGCGCCGATATCGAGCAGCTTCGCGTCGCGGGCGAAGCGTTCGACCGGCCAGTCCTTGGTATAGCCCGCGCCGCCGAGCGCCTGGATCGCCTCGAGCGATACCCGCACGGCATTCTCCGAAGCCAGCAGGATCGCGCCTGCCGCATCGAACCGCGTCGTCCGCCCCGCGTCGCAATTCTTCGCTACCGTATAGACATAGGCGCGCGCCGAATTGAGCGCGACATACATGTCCGCGACCTTCGCCTGCATCAGCTGGAAATGGCCGATCGGCTGGCCGAATTGCTTCCGTTCGCGCAAATAGGGGAGCACGACGTCCAGGCACGCCTGCATGATCCCGAGCTGGATCCCGGCGAGCACGGTCCGCTCGTAATCGAGCCCCGACATCAGCACCCCGACGCCGCCGTTTAGCGGGCCCATCACTTGCTCGTCGGAGACTTCGCAGTCGTTGAAGACGAGCTCTGCGGTGGGCGAGCCGCGCATGCCCATCTTGTCGATCTTCTGGCCGATCGAGAAGCCGGGCATGTCCTTCTCGATCAGGAAGGTGGTGATCCCGCGGCTGCCTTCGCCGGTCTTGGCGTAGACGACGAGCGTGTCGGCATAGGCTGCGTTGGTGATCCAGAATTTGGTGCCGTTGAGGACGTAGCCATTGGCGGTCTTCTCGGCGCGGAGCTTCATCGAGACCACGTCCGAGCCGGCGCCGGCTTCGGACATCGCCAGGCTACCGATATGTTCGCCCGAGATGAGTTTGGGCAGATATTTGGCCTTCTGCGCGTCGTTCGCCCAACGGCCGATCTGGTTGACGCACAGGTTCGAATGCGCGCCGTAGCTGAGTCCGATCGACGCCGAGGCGCGGCTGACCTCCTCGCAAGCGATAACGTGTTCCAGATAGCCGAGCCCGAGGCCGCCATATTGCTCGTCGATGGTGATGCCGTGCAGGCCCAGTTCGCCCATTGCCGGCCAGAGTTCGCGCGGGAACCAGTCTTCGGCGTCGATGCGCGCCGCCAGCGGCTGGATCTGCTCCCTGGCGAAGCGCGCGGTGGTGTCGCGGATCATGTCGGCGGTTTCGCCGAGGCCGAAATCGAGCGTGGGTTCCATGCTGCCTCTCCTTGAGGACGTGTCAGTAATGCTGTCCTATTTGGCACGCTTTTCGCCGATCTCGCGCCCGATCGCAAGCCGTCAGGCGGTCACGAGCATCCCGTCTTTCACTGCGACCGGCCAAGGCTGGAGCGAAGCGCCGCCGCAGGGGCCGCCCACGCAGAACCCGTCCTCGATGCGGAACATCGCGCCGTGCCACGAGCACATCAGCAAGTCGCCGCGTGGCGTGACATATTCGTCGAGATCGCGCGCGAGCGGCAGCCCCATGTGCGGGCAGCGATCGACATAGCCATGGACCTCTTCGCCGCGACGCACGACGAAGCCGTGGAAGCGCCCGGCGCGCATCTCGAGCACGAACCCGCGCGCGCGGCCGTCGACGACGATGGTGAGCGGGCCGAGCGTGACGTTGGGGGGCGTGGTGGTGAGGCGATCACCCACAACCGATCGCCCTGAGATTGTCGAAGGGCGGTTCTTGTTCTTCCGTTCGAAAGAAGAACGGTGCTTCGACAAGCTCAGCACGAACGGGGAGAGGGAGTGATTTCACTGCGGCAGCTTCGCCTTGGGGAAACCCTGCCACGCGGCGTCGTAATCCGGCTGTGCCCGCTCCAGCGCAAACGCTGTCGGCCGATACGGCCAGCAGGTCTCGATCATGAACGCCATCGTGCCTTCGATCTTGTGCGGCTTGAGATCTGCGTTGCTCGCGCGTTCCCAGCTGGCGACATCGGGGCCGTGGCCCGACATCAAATTGTGCAGCGAGAGACCGCCCGGCGCGAAGCCCTCGGCTTTGGCGTCATAGGCGCCGTGGATCAGTCCCATCGCCTCGCTCATCACGTTGCGGTGGAACCAGGGCGGGCGGAAACTGTCCTCGGCGACCATCCATCGCGGCGGGAAGATCACGAAGTCCACATTGGCGCGGCCGGGCACGTCGCTCGGGCTGGTGAGCACAGTGAAGATCGACGGATCGGGATGGTCGAAGCTGACCGTGTTGATCGTGTTGAAGCGGGCGAGATCGTAGCGCCACGGCGCGAAATTGCCGTGCCACGCAACCACGTCGAGCGGGCTATGGTCGAGCGTGGTTGTCCACAGGTTTCCCAACGACTTTTGCACAATCTCGAACGGCTCGTCGCGATCCTCGAACCACGCCGCCGGGGCTTCGAAATCGCGCGGATTGGCGAGTCCGTTGGCGCCGATCGGGCCGAGATCGGGGAGGCGGAACAGGCTTCCATGATTCTCGGCGACATAGCCGCGCGCCTCGCCGTCGGGGACCAACGCACGAAACTTCACGCCGCGGGGAATCAGCGCAATCTGGCCTGGGGCGATGTCGATCCGGCCGAGTTCGGTAAGCAATTGCAGCCGGCCTGCCTGCGGAATGAACAGCAATTCGCCATCGGCATCGACGAAGACCCGCGCGTCCATATCCTGGTTGGCGGCATAGAGGTGGAGCGCGACGCCCTCCAGATCGGCGGGGTCGCGATTGACGAGCATCGTCGTCATGCCGTCGATCAGATCGGTGTTCGGGGCGGGTGCTTCGATTGGGTCCCAGCGCAGGCGATTGGGGGCGAGGGGCGCCCGAACGGCACCAGGGGCGAAGTTCTTTGCGCCTTCGTAGCGCGTAAAGGGCGGATGTTCGGCGCTCGGGCGCAGGCGATAGAGCCACGAGCGACGATTCTCGTGCCGCGGCGCAGTGAACGCGGTGCCCGAAAGCTGCTCGGCGTAAAGGCCGAAGGCGGGGCGTTGTGGGCTGTTGCGGCCGACGGGAAGGGCGCCGGGGACGGCCTCGGTCGAGACATGGTTGCCGAAGCCGGGGAAATAGTCGGTCATTCTGGCCTCCGGGAATAGCATTCGGCGTGGGCAGGAAGAAGAAATTGGTTCGCGCGGAGACGCGGAGATTTGTGCCTGCAGCCCATGCGTCCCGTCGCCTTGGCGGCAGGATTTCCGCAGCCAGAAACGGAAGGCGGCTGGCGCAAGCAAACGCTCCGCGTCTCCGCGCGAACCTCTATCTTCTTTTGATCTCAGGCGTCGACCTTGATCACGCCGCGGCGGATCTGGTCGAGCTCGATGCTCTCGAACAGCGCCTGGAAATTGCCGTTGCCGAAGCCTTCATTGCCCTTGCGCTGGATGATTTCGAAGAAGATCGGGCCGAACATGTTCTCGGTGAAGATCTGGAGCAGCAGGCCCTCGCCGCTCTCGACGCTGCCGTCTATCAGGATGCGGTTCTTCCTGAGCCGCTCGATATCCTCACCATGCCCAGGGACGCGCTTGTCGATCAGCTCGAAATAGGTCTCGATCGTATCCTGCAGCTTGACGCCGCGGGCGCGCAGCCGCTCGACGGTGTCGTAGATGTCGGGCGTGGTCAGCGCGAGATGCTGGATGCCTTCGCCGTGATATTCGCGGATGAATTCCTCGATCTGGCTCTTGTCGTCCTGGCTCTCGTTCAAGGGGATGCGGATCGCCTTGTCGGGGGCGATCATCGCCTGGCTGAACAGCCCGGTCGCCTGGCCTTTGATGTCGAAATACTTCTGCTCCTCGAAGCCGAACAGCGTCTTGTAAAATTCCGACCACACTCGCATCTGCCCGCGGCGGACATTGTGTGTGAGGTGGTCGAGCAGATCGAGCCCGACATTGTTCTCGGCCTCCGCCTGCTGCCAGCCGGGGACCTCGTCCCAATCGGCATAGAGGTCGGCGCCGTCTCTGATGAAATAGAGATACGAGCCGCCGATCCCGCGGATGACGGTGTCGTCCTCGTCGGTGCGCTCGCCGCCGTTTTCGAGCGCCCATGCCATCGCGGCGACGGGATCGGCGACGCGGAACGCCATCGCGCTCGCGGACGGGCCGTGCGCCGCGCGGAACTCGGCAACGCGACCGGTCTCATCGCGGTTCAACATCAGGTTGATGCGGCCCTGCTTGTAGCGGGTGACGTGCTTGCGCGGGTGCGTGTGGCTGGCGACGAAGCCCATCTGCTCGAACTGGCGCGCCATCGCGTCGGGGTCGGGCGAAGTGAACTCGACGAATTCGAAGCCGTTGAGGCCGAGCGGATTTGCGGGGTTTTCCATGCGGGGGAAATACGCGACCCGCCAGATAGTGTCAATTGATACCAACTCTGTCCGGCGTAACGCTAGAGCCCTTCGCCGCCGACCCAATGGGCGTTGGAGAGGCGGCGGGCTACGTTCCAGGTCTGTGTCCGGATGTCGGGCACGGCGACGATTTCCCAGAACGCTCCGCGCGTCATTGGGCCCAGAGCGTAGAGGTTCGGGTTGGCGCGGCCGTCGGCGGCGATCGTCTGGCCCTGATTGTCGACGTCGATGCCCAGATGGGCGGCGTCGGGGCGGATCAGCCCGCGTGCCGCGAGCTTCTGGAGCAAGGGTTCCTGGGTGCGGGCCAGGTCTCCGAGCGGGCCGGTGCAGTTGACGATGCGCTGGGCGAGCAGCGTTTCGGCAGCGTCGGTACCGCGGCGGCGGAAGTCGATCTGGATGCCGTCCGGCTGCTCGGCGAAGCCGAGCGTCTTAGCGGCAATCACTTCGAGCTGGCCGCGCTGGGTCACGGCGGTCAGACGAGCGAAGACTTCTGGCGCGAGACGGTGGCGGTGGACGTCCCACCACGGGCGCAAATGCCGCAGGAAGCGGCTGCGCTCGGCTTCGCTGGCATTGCCCCACATCGCCTGGGTGAACGGGCGGAGCTCGTCGACTGCGTTGCGCCAGCCGACCGCGTCGCCGCGGCTGCGGACCGACTGGAGGAGGCGCGAGGCAGTGCTGGCGGGGCGCTCGTCGATCCTCTGCCAGTCGGTGCCGGGACCGTGCGGGCGCGGGAGGAGGCCGCGCCGCGAGAGCGCGACGATCCTGCCGCGGAAGCCGCGCGCGTCGAGCAAGAGGACGACATCGACCATGGTGAGGCCGGTGCCGATGACGAGGACGGTATCGTCGGGGGAGAGGTTTTCGGGGACCGAGGCGTCCCAGGGATCGCCCTTGTAGCGATGCGCCGAGAGCTTTTCCGGGTCGAGCCCGGGCGGGTCGTGCGGCGGCAGGTTGCCGACCGCGAGCACGGCGGCATCGGCTTCGAGCGTGTGGTCGCGGAGCCGGACCTTCACGCCGCCGTCGAGTTTGACGTCCTGGACCTCGTCGCGGAGCAGGGTGAGCCGGCCGCTGGGATCGCGCAGCGCGGCTTCGAGCAGCTCGCGAAGATACTCGCCATAGATTACGCGCGGGATGAACGCGCTGGGCGCGTCGGCCACGCCGCGCGCCTCGATCCAGCGGACGAAGTGCGACGGGTCGTCGGGGAAGGCGCTCATGTTGCCGGCGCGGACGTTGAGCACATGGCTCGGGTGCGCGGCGCCATAAGCGAGCCCGGTGCCGGCGACCGGCGCGCGCTCGATCAGCGTGGCGCGCGGGCCCTTGTGGCGGAGCAGGTTGATCGCCTGCAGCGTCCCCGAAAAGCCTGCGCCGATGATGGCGACGTGTTCGATCACCCGGCTAGATTTCGTATTCGATCTGCCACTCGGGCTGCTGGAACGCCGGGCGCTCCTGCGAGAAAGCGGGCTGGCGCGCCTTCATCTGGCCGTAGAGCCGCTTGACCGTGTCGCTCGCGGTGCGGGTGAACAGGTTGGGCAGCACCGCGTGGATCACGCAGGCGGCGCCGCCCAGGATCATGGTGAAGCCGAAGCGTGCGGCGGTGGCGGCGTGCTCGCCATAGCTTTCGCCGACGCTGCGCGGGTGAGACAGGAAGTAGCGGTCGATCATTCTGGCTATCTAGAACGATGTGCCGCCGCTGTGAAGCGCGAGGGGTTTGCAGCCGCGCCGGCTTGTGGTTGGGTAGCGATAACAAGAGGGGAGCGATTCATGGCCGAGACCGCGGGGCAGCCCGATCACCACAAGGCGACGCAGAACGAGAAGCTGGTGATCGCGGCATCGTCGCTCGGCACGGTGTTCGAATGGTATGATTTCTACCTCTACGGGCTGCTCGCCACGATCATCTCGACCAAATTCTTCTCGGGGGTCAACGAGACGACGGGGTTCATCTTCGCGCTGGCGGCGTTCGCGGCCGGCTTTGCGGTGCGGCCGTTCGGCGCGCTGGTGTTCGGCCGGATCGGCGATCTCGTCGGGCGCAAGAACACCTTCCTCGTCACGATGGCGATCATGGGGCTTTCGACCTTCGCCGTCGGGCTGCTGCCCAGCTACGCCTCGATCGGAGTCGCCGCGCCGGTGGTCCTGATCGTGCTGCGGCTGGCGCAGGGCCTTGCGCTGGGCGGCGAATATGGCGGCGCCGCGACCTATGTCGCCGAGCATGCCCCGAACAACAAGCGCGGGCTCTACACCAGTTGGATCCAGACGACCGCGACTCTGGGGCTGTTCGCGGCCTTGCTCGTCGTGATCGGCACCCGCTGGGCGATCGGCGAGGAAGCGTTCGCCGACTGGGGGTGGCGCGTGCCGTTCCTCGTTTCGATCGTCCTGCTCGGCGTATCGATGTGGATCCGGCTCCAGCTGAGCGAGAGCCCGGTGTTCCAGAAGATGAAGGATGAGGGCACCACCTCCAAGGCGCCGCTGACCGAGGCATTCGCGCGCTGGGGCAATCTGCGCATCGTGCTGATCGCCTTGTTCGGCGCCGTCGTCGGGCAGGCGGTGGTCTGGTATACCGGACAATTCTATGCGCTGTTCTTCCTCGAGAAGACGCTCAAGGTCGACGGCTGGACGACCAACATCCTGATCGCGATCGCGCTGGCGATCGGCGCGCCGTTCTTCGTCTTCTTCGGCTGGCTGAGCGACCGGATCGGCCGCAAGCCGATCATCCTGGCGGGCTGCGCGATCGCCGCGGCGAGCTATTTCCCCTTGTTCGGGATGCTCACCGAGGCGGCGAATCCGGCCCTGGCGCATGCGCTGCGGACTTCCCCGGTGACGGTGACCGCCGATCCTGCCGAATGCTCGTTCCAGTTCGATCCGATCGGCAGGAACAAGTTCGACGGCTCGAGCTGCGACATCGCGAAGACCTTCCTGGCCAAGCAGGGCGTCGGCTATCGCAATGTCGAGGCACCGGCGGGAACGACCGCGACGGTGCAGGTCGGCGCGCAGCAGATCCCGGTCTACGATCCGCGCAAGGACGCGCTGACCGAAGGCGCGGTGCCGGCGATCGGGATCGCCGACTTCCAGGATGCGGCCAAGGCGGCTCTGGTCGGCGCGGGCTATCCGGCGAAGGCAGATCCGGCGGCGATCAACAAGCCGATGGTCGTGCTGGTGCTGACCTTGCTCGTGCTGCTGGTGACGATGGTCTACGGGCCGATCGCGGCGATGCTCGTGGAGCTGTTCCCGAGCCGGATCCGCTACACGTCGATGTCGCTGCCTTATCATATCGGCAATGGCTGGTTCGGCGGATTCCTGCCGGCGACGGCATTCGCGATGGTCGCGGCGACCGGGGACATCTATTACGGGCTCTGGTATCCGGTGGTGGCGGCGCTGGCGACGCTCGTGCTGGGGCTGTTCCTGCTGCCCGAGACCTACAAGCGCTCGATCGACGATTGACCCCGGCTGCGACCTTGCGGATCGTGATCGTCGACGACAGCGGCTTGCGCGCGTCCGTGCTCGAAGAGGGGCTGCGCGAGGCGGGTTATGACGACATCCATGTCGTGCTGCCGCAGGGCGCGTTCGTCGCCAAATTGGAGCGGATGGCGCCCGACGTGGTGCTGATGGACCTTGGCAGTCCGAGCCGCGACACGCTCGAGGAGATGCTCGCGGTGAGCCGCGCGCTGGCGCGGCCGATCGCGATGTTCGTCGACCAGTCCGACGATGCGATGATCGGTGCGGCGATCGATGCGGGGGTCTCGGCCTATGTCGTAGACGGGCTACGCAAAGACCGAGTCAAGCCGATCCTCGATCTTGCGATCCGCCGTTTCAATGCGTTTGCCCGGATGCAGAGCGAGCTCGACGAGGCGCGCACCGCGCTCGCCGATCGCAAGACGATCGACAAGGCCAAGGCGATCCTGATGCAGACCCGCAGCCTGTCCGAGCCCGACACCTACGCGCTGCTGCGCTCGACCGCGATGCGCCAGAACAAGCGAATCGCCGAGGTCGCCGACGCGCTGATCACCGCGCACAGCCTGCTCGGGGGGCAGCCATGACTCCGCTATCGCTTGCTTTCCTGCCGCTGACCGACAGCGCGCCGCTGATCGTCGCCCGGGCGAAGGGCTTTGCCGAGGGGCAAGGCATCGATCTCAACCTCGTGCGCACCACTTCCTGGGCGACCCTCAGAGATCGGCTGGTCTACGGCCAGGTGCAGGCCGCGCACATGCTCGCGCCGCTGGCGATCGCTGTGAACCTTGGGCTCAGCCAGCATCCGGCGGCAATCTCTGCGCCGTTCAAGCTCAACGTCAACGGCAATGCGCTGGTGATGGCGAGCGCGTTCGCGCTGGCGCTCGACCCCGAGCCGGCCAAGCGCGTGAACGATCCCGAGGCGACCGCGCACGACTTTGCCAACGCCATCGGACTGTACAAGCGCAAGCCGGTGATCGGCGTGGTGCATCGCTTCTCCAGCCATGCGCTGATGTTGCGCTACTGGCTGGCGTATGGCGGGGTCGATCCCGATCGCGACGTCAATCTGCGCGTGCTGCCGCCGTCGTTCATGGGGGAGGCATTGCGGCTGGGCGAGATCGACGGGTTCATCGCCGGCGAGCCGTGGAACAGCGTCGCCGTGGCCGAGGGCGCGGGCGAGATCGTGGCGGCGGGAGTCAATATCTGGCGGCGCGGAGTCGAGAAGGTGCTGGCGATGCGCACCGACTGGATGGAGGCCAATGCCGAAACCGTCGATCGACTGCTCGTCGCCGTGTCGCAAGCGGCGGCGTGGTGCGACGACCCGGCGAATCGCGAGGAACTGGCGCAAATGCTCGAGCGGCCGGAGCATGTCGGCCAGCCTGCCGAGTGGATCATGGCGGGGCTCAGTGGCCAGTTGATGCTGCGCCGCGGCGACGCTCCGGTTGCCGTTCCCGAGTTCGTGCTGTTCCACCGCGAGGCTTCGGGGTTCCCGTGGCGGAGCCAGGCGCTGTGGATCTATTCGCAACTGGTGCGCTGGGGGATGGTCGAGGCAGATCCCGCCACCGAGCGCCAGGCGGCAGACGTGTTCCGGCCCGATGTGTATCGTCGCGCGCTGGGGGCGGCAGGGCTGCCGATGCCCGGCGCGAGCATGAAGCTGGAAGGCGCGCTGACCGCGCCGCTGCCGGTTGGCGCGCATCGCGGGGCACTGACTCTCGGCCCCGACCGCTTCTTTGACGGTGCGGTGTTCGATCCCGAGGATATCAGCGGATATCTTGCTGCACTTGCGCGCTGATCGTGGATAAGTTTTTTGCACTTGCGAAAAGAATCGAATTGAGGAAGCTTTAGGGTCGACGCGCGATGATGCGCGTCCATGGAGGATGCCCCAGCGCGGGGGCGGTCCTTCTCGATATCATCAGCAAAGCCGCTGTCCGGTCCCTGCATGTGCACGAGGCCGGAGGCGGCTTTTTTCGTGCCTGCGGCGCAGCTTTGTTCGGTGCCTAGGGCACAGGGGAGTTCGGGCGATGAAGATTGCAGAGCTAATGCGCGAAGGCTTCGATTATGCCGGGGGCGGCGCGGATGTGGATCCGGCGCCGGCACGGGCAAAGTCGAGCTTCTGGCAATCGGGACACACGCCGACGTTGATCGCGGCATTCCTCTATTTCGATCTGGCGTTCATGGTCTGGGTATTGCTCGGCCCGCTCGCGCCTGACATCGCCAAGACGTTGCAGCTGACCGCGGCGCAAAAGGGGTTGATGGTCGCGACGCCGACCCTGGCGGGGGCGCTGCTGCGCGTCGTCAACGGGCTGCTGGTCGATCGGATCGGGCCCAAGCGTGCCGGGGCGATCAGCCAGATCATCGTGATCGTCGGGCTGTTCACGGCCTGGGTGCTGGGCGTGAACAGCTTCGCGGGGACGCTCGCGCTGGGCGTGATCCTCGGCTTCGCCGGGGCGAGCTTCGCGATCGCATTGCCGCTCGCGAGCCGCTGGTATCCGCCCGAGCATCAGGGCAAGGCGATGGGGCTCGCGGGAATGGGTAATTCGGGGACGGTGCTCGCCGCGTTGTTCGCTCCGACGCTCGCCAAGCTGTTCGGATGGAATTCGGTGCTCGGGCTCGCCTGCATCCCGCTTGCGGTCGTGTTCGTCGCCTATATGCTGATGGGCAAGGACGCGCCGAATGCGCCTGCGCCCAAGAAGCTGACCGCCTATTTCCAGCCGCTCAAGCTGCCCGACGCGTGGTGGCTGATGGGGTTCTACGCGGTTACCTTCGGCGGGTTCGTCGGGCTGGCGGCGTCGCTGCCGATCTATTTCACCGACCGGTTCGGGCTGAGCACGATCACCGCCGGCTATTGCACCGCGGCCTGCGTGTTCGCCGGATCGCTGGTGCGGCCGCTGGGCGGCGCGCTGGCCGACCGGATCGGCGGGGTGAAGGCGCTGTCGGCAGTGTTCGTGGTCGCGGCGGTCGCGCTGGCCGGGGTGAGCGCGGCGTCGAGCGTGGCGAGCGCACTGCCGCTGTTCGTGTTGGCGATGCTCGCGCTCGGCACCGGCAACGGATCGGTGTTCCAGCTGGTGCCGCAGCGCTTTCAAGTCGAAATCGGCGTGATGACCGGGCTGGTCGGCATGGCCGGGGGGATTGGCGGGTTCTACCTCGCTTCGTCGCTGGGTTTCGCCAAGCAACTGACCGGGAGCTTCTCGGCGGGGTTCTTGATCTTCGCCGGGCTGGCGCTGGTGGCGCTGGGGGGGCTGCGGCTGGTGGAGGGGCGGTGGCGAGCAACCTGGACGAGCGGCGCGCGCATCTGAACTGGCGCGGGTGGTGACGGTTTGGGGACAAGCGAAATGCTCGTGCTGCAATGCAAAATTCGCACTTGAACAAACCGGCGCGAATCAGCATCATGCTCTGTATCGGGCAAGGACGCTCGAACAAGACATAGCTGCCGCTCCCAAGGTCGGGAACCGGTGGTGCATCGACCGGCAGACCGCCGGTCAGGGTGATTGGCAAGGCCGCCATGCAGGCGCTGGATTTCTCCAGCGGCCGGCATGGCGGCCTTTTTGCGTTCTGGAGCTTGAGCATGGAGCTGATTGGCGAAGGCTGGACCGGCGAGGCGGCGGAGGGGGCACCCGACGTGCCGGTGCGCCGCGAGCATCTGGTGGTGGTGGGCAACGGCATGGCTGGGTGCCGCGCGGTCGAGGAATTGCTAGCGCGCGATCCGCTGCGCTACCGCGTGACGATCTTCGGTGCCGAGCCGCATGTGAATTACAACCGGATCATGCTCTCGCCGGTGCTCGCGGGGGAGAAGACCTTCGACGAGATCGTGATCAACGGGCATGACTGGTATCGCGACAACCGGATCGAGCTGATCTCCAGCGATCCGATCGTCGCGATCGACCGCGAAGCCAGAATAGTTGCCTCGCGCAGCGGCCGCACGCTTGGCTACGACAAATTGCTGATCGCGACCGGCTCGGATCCGTTCATCATCCCGGTGCCGGGCAAGGATCTGCCCGGGGTGATCAGCTTCCGCGACATGAGCGACGTCGATGCGATGTTGGCCGCGGCGGGCAAAGGCGGCGACGCAGTGGTGATCGGCGGCGGACTGCTCGGGCTCGAGGCTGCGCACGGGCTGAGCCTGCGCGGCATGAAGGTCACGGTCATCCACCTGATGCCGACGCTGATGGAGCGCCAGCTCGACGAGGCAGCGGGGTGGCTCCTCAAATCGGCGCTCGAGGCGCGCGGGCAGACGATTCTGACCGGCGCCGACACCGCCGAGATCCTCGGCACCGATGCGGTCGAGGGTGTCAGGCTCAAGGACGGCACGGTGATCCCCGCGAGCATCGTGGTGATGGCGGTCGGCATCCGCCCGAGCACTGCGCTCGCTCGCGCAGCGGGGCTTGCGGTCGGGCGCGGCATCCAGGTCGACGATCACATGGTGACCAGCGATGCCAATGTGCTCGCGGTCGGCGAATGCGTCGAGCATGCCGGACTCGTCTACGGCCTCGTCGCGCCGCTGTGGGAAATGTGCCGCGCACTCGCCGACGGGCTGGTCGACAAGCATAGCGGGTATAGGGGCTCGGTCACGTCGACCAAGCTCAAGGTCTCGGGGATCGACGTGTTCTCCGCAGGCGACTTTTCGGGTGGTGACGGCGCCGAGGACATCGTGCTGCGCGACGCCTCGCGCGGGGTCTACAAGCGGCTCGTGGTCAGGAACGATCGCATCGTCGGGGCGGTGCTCTACGGCGATACCGGCGACGGGAGCTGGTATTTCGACCTGCTGCGAAAACAGGAAGATGTCTCCCAACTCCGCGAAATGCTGATCTTCGGCCAAGCCTTCGCCTCAGGAGGGGGGCAGGCGGACCCTAAGGCGGCCGTTGCGGCGCTCTCGGGCGATGCCGAGATCTGCGGCTGCAACGGCGTTTCCAAGGGGCAGGTGGTCGCCTGCATCGACAAGGGTGCGTGTAGCCTCGATGCGGTGCGCGCCGGGTGCAAGGCTTCGGCGAGTTGCGGTTCGTGCACAGGGCTGGTCGAGACTTTGCTCGCGGTCACGCTTGGCGATGCGGTCCAGGCGGGGCCGAAGACGATGTGCAAATGCACCAGCTTCGGCCATGACGACGTTCGCCGCGAGATCGTCGCGCAGGGGATGCGATCGATCCCCGAAGTGATGCAGATGCTCCACTGGAGCACGCCCGACGGCTGCTCGAGCTGCCGCCCGGCGCTCAATTACTATCTGCTCTGCGCGCTGCCCGGCGACTATAAGGACGACCAGCAGAGCCGCTTCGTCAACGAGCGGATGCACGCCAATATCCAGAAGGACGGCACCTATTCGGTCGTCCCGCGGATGTGGGGCGGGATCACCAGTCCGCGCGAGCTGCGCGCGATCGCCGACGTGGTCGAGAAGTTCGAGGCGCCGATGGTCAAGGTCACCGGGGGCCAGCGGCTCGACATCTTCGGGATCAAGAAAGAGGATCTGCCCGCGGTCTGGGCCGATCTCAACGCCGCGGGGATGGTCTCGGGGCACGCGTACGGCAAGTCGCTGCGCACGGTGAAGACCTGTGTGGGCTCCGAATGGTGCCGCTTCGGCACGCAGGATTCGACGGGCCTTGGCGTCCAGATCGAGCGGATGACCTGGGGGTCGTGGATGCCGCACAAATTCAAGATCGCGGTGTCGGGATGCCCGCGCAATTGCGCTGAAGCTACGATCAAGGATTTCGGCGTGGTCTGCGTCGACAGCGGTTACGAATTGTCGGTCGGGGGCAATGGCGGGATCAAGGTCCGCGCCACCGATTTCCTGTGCAAGGTGGCGACGGAGGCCGAGGCGATGCATTACTGCGCCGCCTTCGTGCAGCTTTACCGCGAGGAAGCGCGCTATCTGGAGCGCACCGCGCCGTGGATCGAGCGAGTCGGCGTCGACTATATCAAGGCTCGGATCGCCGACGATGCCGAGGGCCGCGACGCGCTGGCCGCGCGCTTCCTGTTCTCGCAGAGCTTCAGCCAGGAAGACCCTTGGGCCGAGCGCGTCGCCGACGATGCGCGCCAGCATGCGCACATGGCCGAATTTCGTCCCGAAGGAGCAATGGCATGACCGCGGACTGGCTCGACATCGGCTGGCTGGAGCAGATTCCTGTGCGCGGCTCGCGCACCGTGCCGGTTGCCGGGGGCGAAGAAATCGCGGTGTTCCGCACCGGCGACAATCAGGTGTTCGCATTGGTCAATCGCTGCCCGCACAAGGGCGGGCCGCTCAGCCAGGGGATCGTGCATGGGCACAGCGTTGCCTGCCCGCTGCATAATTGGAACATCGCACTGGCGACGGGCTCGGCGCAGGGCGAGGACAAGGGGTGTACGCCGGTTGTGCCGGTGAAGGTCAGTGGTGGGCGGGTGTTGATCTGCCGGGCTAGCACGCTGAAAGCGGCGGCCTAGTGATCGAAGTCCGCACGACCTGCGCGTATTGCGGCGTCGGCTGTGGCATCCTTGCGACGCGCACCGGTGCGCGCTCGGTGGAGATCAAGGGCGATCACGAGCATCCAGCCAACCAAGGCCGGCTCTGCTCGAAGGGCACGCATCTCGGCGAGACGGTTGGGCTGAATGGGCGGCTGCTCCATCCGATGATCGGCAAGCGCCAGGCGAGCTGGGACAAGGCGCTCGACCTGATGGCGAAGCGATTCCGCCAGACGATTGCCGAGCACGGACCCGACAGCGTCGCTTTCTACGTTTCGGGCCAATTGCTCACCGAGGATTATTACGTCGCCAACAAGCTGATGAAGGGATTCATCGGCTCGGCGAACATCGACACCAATTCGCGGCTGTGCATGTCGAGCGCGGTCGCCGGACACATGCGCGCGTTCGGCGAGGACGTGGTGCCGGCGAGCTACGACGATCTCGATGCCGCGGACCTGATCGTGCTGGTCGGATCGAACACCGCTTGGTGCCATCCGGTGGTCTATCAGCGGATACGCGCACGCTGCGACGCGGGCGCCAAATTGGTGGTGATCGATCCGCGCCGCACCGAGACCGCCGACGAGGCCGACCTGCATCTGCCGATCAAGCCGGGCAGCGACGTCGCGCTGATGAACGGCCTGCTCGCGCATTGCCGCATCAATGGACTGATCGACGAGACCTACCTGTCCCGCAGCGTCAGCGTACCGGATGACTTCTGGGACAAGGTTGGAGAGGGGAGCGACCTGTGGTCGGTGGCGAAGGCGTGTGACTTGCCGCCCGCCGACCTCAGGCGCTTCTTCGAATTGTTCGCTGCAAACCCACGCACCGTCACGATGTTCAGCCAGGGTGTGAACCAGTCGCTGCGCGGCACCGATCAGGTCAACGCGATCACCAATGTCCACCTCGCGACAGGAAGGATCGGCAAGCCCGGCGCGGCGCCGTTCTCGATCACCGGCCAGCCCAATGCGATGGGCGGGCGCGAGGTCGGCGGGCTCGCTTCGACCTTGGCGGCGCATATGGGTTTCGCGCCCGACGATGTCGCGCGGGTCGGGCGCTTCTGGGCGGCGCCGAGCATGGCGTGCAAGCCGGGGCTCAAGGCAGTCGACCTGTTCCGCGCGGTGGGCGAGGGGCGGATCAAGGCATTATGGGTGATGGCGACCAATCCCGCGGTCTCGATGCCCGATGCCGGGCGGGTGCGCGACGCGCTGGCGGCCTGCCCATTCGTCGTGGTTTCCGATGTCATCGCCGAGACCGATACCAGCAAGTTCGCGCATGTCCGCCTGCCGGCCGCGGCATGGGGCGAGAAGGACGGCACGGTCACCAATTCGGAGCGGCGGATCAGCCGCCAGCGCGCGATGCTCGACTTGCCGGGGGAGGCGATGCCCGATTGGTGGATCGTCAAGGAAGTCGCCGCGCGGATGGGGTGGCGGACGGCCTTCGCTTATGATCGGCCTGCCGACATCTTTCGCGAGCACGCGCGGCTCTCGACGTATCAGAATGGCGGTGCGCGGCTGTTTGCGCTTCCCGGACAGGCGGCGCTCGGCAATGCAGCCTATGACGCGCTCGAGCCCTATCGCTGGGGCGGCGACGCCTTCGCGGACGGGCGTTTCCCGACGCCGGACGGCAAGGCACGGTTGATCCCGGTGCAGCAGATGGCGCCGCAGGATCCGCTGGCGAAATGGCCGATGACGCTGAATACGGGGCGTTATCGCGACCATTGGCACACGATGACGCGCACCGGACTGAGCCCCAAGCTGGCGCGGCATCGCGACGAGCCTCTGGTCGAGGTGCATCCGGAGGACGCGGTGGAACTAGGGCTTGCCGATCGCGGGCTGGCGCGCGTTTCGACCCCGCAGGGCGAAAGCGTGTTCCGGGTGACCTTCAGCGCGGGACAAAGGCGCGGCGAATTGTTCGTCCCGATCCACTGGACCGACCAGCACGCGACTGGCGGGCGTGCCGGGCTGCTGCCCCGCCCATTGGTCGATCCGCATTCGGGGCAGCCGGGGTTCAAATCGACTCCTGCGGCGATCGCGCCGGTCGCGGTAGCATGGCGCGGTTTCCTGCTCGCTGCGGGCGAGGTGCGCCCGCCCGATTGCCTGTGGGCGACGCGGGTGCAGGTGCCGGGCGGTGTGCTCTACGAACTCGCCGGCGAGGGCGATCCGGCGCAGCTCGACGCGCTGCTGCCCAAAGGCGAGCGCATCGAGGCGCTGGATCGCGCTCGCGGGTCGCGACGCCTCGCAGTCTTGCAGGACGGCAAGCTGGCCGCGGCCTTGTTCGTCACGCGCGAGGGGCTGCTCCCGTCGCGCGACTGGCTGATCGCGCAGATCGGTGAAGCGGCGAGCCCGACAGTACTGGCCGGCACTGCGCCCGGCGCGCGCGAGGATCGCGGGCCGATCGTCTGCCTGTGCTTCGACGTCGGGCTCAAGACGATCGTCCACGCGGTCGCGTCGCAACAACTGACCAGCGTCGAGGCGGTCGGCACGGCGCTTTCGGCGGGGACCAATTGCGGCTCGTGCCGCCCGGCGATCCGCCGGCTGATCGAGCAGAACAGGAGTGCGGCCAATGCGTGACGCAATCATCGGGCTGGGCGAAGTGTGGCTGGTCGGCGCGGGGCCGGGCGATCCCGACTTGCTCACCCGCAAGGCCGAACGCCTGCTCTGCGCGGCGAGCGTGGTATTCTATGATGCTTTGGTCGGCGAAGGAGTGCTCGGGCTGATCCCGGCGCATGTGCGTAAGGTGCCGGTGGGCAAGCGTTCGGGCCGGCATTCGAAGGATCAGGGTTCGATCAACGTGCTCCTGGTCGAGGCCGCGCTGGCCGGCGAACGCGTCGTGCGGCTGAAAGGCGGCGATCCGTCGATGTTCGGGCGCTCGATGGAGGAAGTCGCGGCGCTCGCCGAAATCGGCGTGCGTGCGCAAATCTGCCCCGGCGTCACTGCCGCCAGCGCCGCCGCGGCATCGGCGGGCATCTCATTGTCGCTGCGCGGGCTCGCGCGCCGCGTACAGTTCGTCACGGCGCATGCCAAAGCCGGCGAACCGCTCGATCTCGACTGGACGCAGCTCGCCGATCCCGGCTGCACCACCGCTTTCTACATGGGCCGATCGGCCGCCGCGGACATCAGCCGCAATCTGATCGCGCACGGGCTAGACCCGAAGACGCCGGTATTGATCGCTTGCGACGTCAGCCTCGCCAGCGAGCGCTGCCTGCGCACCCGGCTCGATCTGCTGCCGCTGGCCGTGGAGGCAGTAGCTGAAGGCAAGCCTACGCTGATCCTGGTCGGGGAGTCAGTGCGGGTGAAGGACGCGGTCGCGCTGCGGATAGCCGATCGCGCGGAAGCGAGTTAATTTAATCCGGCGACAGCCCGCGCGTGTCGGGCCGGAACCGGTCGTGTCGTGGAAGGGCGTCGCAGGCTTCGGCCCAGGCGATCCGGCTGGCGTAGAAGATGTGAAATCCCGGGGTCACCCCGTCGGGCTCGTCGAGCGTCGCAATGCTGAAATCGACCGTGTCGGGCTGGTGGTCCACCTGCATCAGGAACGGCGTGCCACAGCGCGTGCAGAAACGCCGGTGCCCGAAGTCGCTCGACGCGATCTTGCCAACCAGATCGACGCCCTGCGTGAAGACGAAATCGTCGGTCGGCACGGTGGCGAACGCCATTGCCGGGCTGCCCGAGTTCAGCTGGCAGGTGCGGCAATGGCACCAGCCCGCGTCATCGGGCGCGGACGCCAGCCGATAGCGTACCGCGCCGCAGAGGCAGCCACCTTCCATCGCTCAGCTCCGGTAATCGGCGTTGATCGAGATATAGCCGTGGGTGAGGTCGCAGGTCCAGACGGTGGCGCGGCCCTCGCCCAGGCCGAGATCGACCCCGATCTCGATTTCTCGGCCCTTGAGATGCGCGGCCACAGGGGCCTCGTCATAGCCTTCGACCGCGAGGCCGTCGCGCGCCACCTGAGTTGTGCCGAAGCGGATCGCGAGCTTGTCGCGCTCGGCGGGTTCGCCGGCCTTGCCGACCGCCATGACGATTCGGCCCCAATTGGCGTCCTCGCCAGCGATGGCGGTCTTGACCAGCGGCGAATTGGCGATCGACATCGCGATGCGGTGGGCGCTGCGATCGCTCTCGGCGCCCTCGACGGTGATTTCGATCAGCTTCTGCGCGCCTTCGCCGTCGCGGACGACGAGCAACGCGAGCTGGTGGCAGAGATCGGCGAGCGCGGCGCGGAAGGCGTCGGCGCCTGGGTCGTCCTCGCTCGCCAGCGGGGCGTTGCCCGCCTGGCCGGTGGCGAAAGCGAGGATCGTGTCGCTGGTCGACGTGTCGCCGTCGACGGTGATGCACGAGAAGGTCTTGCGGTTGGCATCGTTCAGCGCGGCCTGGAGGAATTCGGGCGCGACCGCGGCGTCGGTAAAGACGAAGCCGAGCATCGTCGCCATGTCGGGCGCGATCATCCCCGAGCCCTTGATGATCCCGACGAGGTTGACAGTGCGCCCGTCGACCACTGCGCTCGTCACCGCGGCCTTGGCGAAGGTGTCGGTGGTCATGATCGTCGCGGCGGCGTCTTCCCAGCCGCACGGCGCGGCGGTGAAGGCGGCGTCGAGCCCGGCTTCGGCCTTGTCGATCGGCAGCGGCACGCCGATCACGCCGGTCGAAGCGACGAAGACGTCCGAAGGGTCGCAGCCGAGATGCGCGGCGGTGCGTGCCGCGATCGCCTCGACTGCGGCGCGGCCGCGATTGCCGGTGAAGGCGTTGGAATTGCCGGCATTGACCACCAATGCGCGCGCTTTGCCGAGCACCAGCGCCTTGCGGCACCATTCGACTTCGGGCGACGGGCATTTGCTGTTGGTCAGCACGCCGGCGACGGCGGTGTCCGCATCGAGCGTGACGAAGGTCAGGTCGCAGCGGTCCCAGTTCTTGTAGCGCGCGCGGGCGACGCGCAGGGCGACGCCGGGGATCGCGGGGAGGTCGGGGAAAGGGAGGGCGAGCGGGGAGCGGTCGGTGGACATGGATCAGCCTGCTGATAGGGTGCGGCTGCTTCGGGTAAGCGGGGGGAAAGATCAATGATTTTGGCGATGCTGCTATTCAGTCAGCAAGTGACCAGTCCGGCTACCCGCGAACCGTCGCCCGCCACTGAATCGGGCACGCCAGCGCCATCCATGGTGGCGGCGGAGATTGCCGAGCAGATCGCAGCCGCACCGAAGCGGGGCACCCTATGGCCGAAGCTGCTGCACAAGCCGCCAGTATCACGCTTTTTTCCAGCAGCCTCACTGCTTGCCGGCCAGGAGGGGGAAGCCGTCCTGCGCTGCAGGCTCCGCGTCACCGGCAGTCTCGACGCATGTACGGTCGCGTTAAGTTCGGGCGTTCCGGCCCTCGACGCAGCATCGCTCGAATGGGTGGCGGATGTACGGTTCCGTCCGCAGATCTCCAACCGCAAGCCAGTCGAAAGCGATGTCATTCTGCCGGTCCGTTGGGCGATCGAACACTGATCTTCGCGCGTTTACCCGCTTTTGATTAGACGAACGGCAGTCGGCGCACTATGTCGCAGCCTTCTGCCCCGAGAGAGCCGAATTGAACCTGCTGCTTCTCCTGACTGCGTTGCTCGCGAGCCTGACCGGTATCGGTTCGGGCGATCGCGGCGTACGCGGGGTTCAGGACGTGGCAGTGGTCCGCGCGACCGAAGTGGTTCAGGCAGTGAGCCAGCGCGCAGGCTCGGCGCGGCCGTCGCACCCCGTCGCGAATGAGATCGCCACGCCCGGCCAGCGCTGGGCGGTTGCGGAATCCGTTTTGCTTCCGAGCGCCGAACAGCGCTTCGAGCGTCGGCTCGAATAAGCCTGCGCGCGGTCCGCTGACGGACCGCTCTTCGCTCCTTTTCGTTTGATGCGGGTGCGGCCATGCGCGCGGCGTCCGCCCGACCACCTTACAGACACTGGAAATCACCATGCTCGGCGGCCTTGCCAAGACCTTTTTCGGCTCCTCGAACGAACGCTACGTCAAGTCGCTCGGAGCGATCGTCCAGAAGATCAATGCGTTCGAACCGGCCATCTCGGCGATGGACGACGCGGCGCTGGCCCATCAGACGATCCTGTTCCGCGAGCGGCTGGCGAACGGCGAGAAGCTCGACAACATCCTGCCCGAGGCGTTTGCCACGGTGCGCGAGGCGGCCAAGCGGACGCTGGGCCAGCGGCATTACGACGTCCAGATGATCGGCGGCATCGTGCTCCATCGCGGCGAGATCGCCGAGATGCGCACCGGCGAGGGCAAGACGCTGGTCGCGACGCTGGCGACCTATCTCAACGCGCTGCCGGGCGAGGGCGTCCATGTCATCACCGTCAACGACTATCTCGCCAAGCGCGACGCTGAATGGATGGCGCAGGTCTATGGCTTCCTGGGCCTGACCACCGGCGTGATCGTCCCCAATCTGACCGACCAGGAACGCCGCGACGCGTATAATTCGGACATCACCTACGGCACGAACAACGAGTTCGGCTTCGATTATCTGCGCGACAACATGAAGTACGATCGCGCGTCGATGGTCCAGCGGCCGTTCGCGATGGCGATCGTCGACGAAGTCGATTCGGTGCTGATCGACGAGGCGCGCACGCCGCTGATCATTTCGGGCCCGACCGACGACCGCAGCGAGCTCTATATGAGCGTCGACGCGATCGTGAAGCAGCTCGTCCCGTTCGATTACGAGAAGGACGAGAAGCAGCGCACCGTGGTGCTCACTGAGGAGGGCACCGAGAAGGTCGAGCGGATGCTCGAAGATGCCGGGCTGCTGATCGGCGCCAATCTCTACGATTTCGAAAACACCCAGGTAGTCCACCACCTCAACCAGGCGCTGCGCGCCAACGTGATGTTCAAGCGCGACATCGATTACATCGTCAAGGAAGACAAGGTCATCATCATCGACGAGTTCACCGGTCGGATGATGGACGGGCGGCGCTGGTCGGATGGGCTGCACCAGGCAGTCGAGGCCAAGGAGGGCGTGCAGATCGAGCCGGAGAACCAGACGCTCGCGAGCATCACCTTCCAGAACTATTTCCGCATGTATCCCAAGCTCTCGGGCATGACCGGCACCGCAGCGACCGAGGCCCCGGAATTCTTCGACATCTACAAGATGAACGTCGTCACGATCCCGACCAATCTTCCGGTCGCCCGCGTTGATGAGGAAGACGAATTCTACAAGACCACCGAAGAGAAGTTCGGCGCGATCGCCAAAAAGATCCGCGAGCATTCGGCCAAGGGGCAGCCGGTGCTGGTCGGCACCGTTTCGATCGAGAAGAGCGAATTGCTTTCCGAGTTTCTCAAGAAGGAAGGCGTCGAGCATTCGGTGCTCAACGCGCGCCATCACGAGCTCGAAGCGGGCATCGTCGCGCAGGCGGGCCGGATCGGCGCGGTGACGATCGCGACCAACATGGCGGGCCGCGGCACCGACATCCAGCTGGGCGGCAATCTCGAATTCCGCATCCATGACGAGCTGGAAGGCCTGGAGGAAGGCCCGGCGCGCGACGCGGCGATCGAGCAGATCAAGGCCGAGATCCAGGCCGAGAAGGACCGGGTGCGCGAAGCCGGCGGGCTGTTCGTGCTCGGCACCGAGCGCCACGAGAGCCGTCGCATCGACAATCAGCTGCGCGGGCGTTCGGGCCGCCAGGGCGATCCGGGCCTCAGCCGCTTCTACCTCAGCCTCGACGACGATCTGCTCCGCATCTTCGGCTCGAACACTTTGTTCGCCAAAATGATGCGCAACAATATCGAGGACGGCGAGGCGATCGGCAGCAAATGGCTGTCGAAGGCGATCGAGACCGCGCAGCGCAAGGTCGAGGCGCGCAATTACGACATCCGCAAGCAGGTCGTCGAATATGACGACGTGATGAACGATCAGCGCAAGGTCATCTACGAGCAGCGCGCCGACATCATGGACGCCGATACGGTGGGCGAGGTCGTCGTCGACATGCGGCTCGAGACGGTCAATTCGATCGTCGGCGAAGCTTGCCCGCCCAATAGCTATCCCGAGCAATGGGATGTGGCGGGGCTCAAGGAGAAGATCGCCGCGACCTTGGGCGTCGATGCGCCGATCGACGAATGGATCGCCACCGCTGACGGAATCGAGCCCGAGCAAGTCGAGGAGCGCGTCCGCGAGCTGGCCGATGCGCATGTCACCGCCAAGTCGGACGAGCTCGACCCGGAGACCTGGACGCAGATCGAAAAGTCGATCCTGCTCCAGAATCTCGACCATCACTGGAAGGAGCATCTCGCGATGCTCGACGCGCTGCGCCAGGTCGTCCACCTGCGCGCCTACGCCCAGAAGACGCCGATCAACGAGTATAAGCACGAGGCGTTCGCGATGTTCGAGCGGATGCTATCGACCATCCGCGAGGACGTGACGCGGACGCTGGCCTTTGCGCAGTTCCGCATGGCCCAGGCGCCGGAACTGCCCGAGCTGCCCGATTTCCTGACGACGCACATCGATCCGCTGACCGGCATCGACGATAGCGGCGACTATGACGGCGGCGCGGTGGGGATGGTGTTCAACCAGCTGCCGCAGATGGGGATCCCGCAGCCTTCGGGCGAAAATCTCGGTACCGATCCCGCCGAGTGGGAAGGGCTGGTCAGCCGCAATGCGCCGTGCCCGTGCGGATCTGGGCGCAAGTACAAGCACTGCCACGGCGCGCTGACGGCCTGAGCAGGTAGAATCCTCCCCGAGACGCGCTCGGGGAGGATTTCAGATCAACGCTGTTCGGGCATCTTGATCGAGGGCCCGAGCCGGCTGAGCACTTCGCGGGCATCGAACGCGCGGACGTTGGTGGTCGGCTTGGGGCCGCGGCCGGTGACGATCTCGGCGGTCGCCTCATATTGGCGAACGGTGCGATAATCCCAGTCGCGGTCGTTCCAGAACGGATCGTCCATGAACGGGCTCCAGCTGCGCCAGCCCCAGCGCGGGCCGCGATAGAAGCGCCATGACGGGCTCCAATAGCCCCACGGGCCGCCCCCGTAATAGCCGCCGCCGTAACCCGGCGTGCGATAGGTATCGGTGCGCGTCTCGGTGTTGCGGTCGACCAGGATGAAATGGTCGTCGCCGTGCTGCACGGTGAGCTCCGCCGCGCGATAGAGCAGATAGCGCTCGACGGTGTCGCGCGCAGTGAGGCTGTTGCCCGAGAAGCTGACGCGATAGCGGTTGCTCTCGATCTGCTCGTCCCAATAGCCCGCGCGCGATGAAGATGTGGCGGGCTGATAGGGGGTTGCGGTCATGCAGCCCGCGAGCGCGGTGCTGCCCACCAGGGCTGCGGCCAACGCCAGAGCGCGTGGGCGCTTGGTTATGCTTTTTAGCATGGTTCCTCCGGTAGTTATGGCGAGGGGCGGGGGTGCCGATCGTCAGTTCGAACGCGCGCGGGGTGTTAAAGGCTCCCGCACGATTGCGCGATGAATCGTGCGCCTTGGACGATTGACGGAGGCTGAACGCATCAGGCGATCCGTTCCGGCACTTCCATCGCTTCCTCGGCGATCCTCTCGCGGGGTGCCATCGCTTCCCAGGGGAAGATGAACCAGTCCTTGTCCAGGCTGCGGTCGATCGTGCGCGCCTGATAGTCCACGCGCTGCGCCGAGAGGCTGTTGTCGATCAGCACGGCGAAGCGGATGTTCGAGTCGATTGCGCCTTGGGCCGCGAGTGCGGCGCGGATTTCGCCGATCGTCTTGCCGCTGTCGTTGATATCCTCGACGAACAGCAATTGCTCGCCCGCGCGTGTCCGTTCGGCGAGCACGGCGATCAGTTCGGTGCCGAACGGGGCGATGCGAGTCGAATGGTCGATCGAGACGAGCGGCAGGTTCATCCGATGCGACAGGTACACGCCGGGGGCGAGCCCGCCGCGGCCGACGCCGACGAGCAGCGCAGGGCGCCAGCCCTCGGATTCCATCGCTGCGGCAAGCGCCTGGATGCCGGCGACCATCTCTTCGTGCGGATAGGGCGTGAAGACGATCTCGCTCACGTATGCGCCTCGACATAGGCGTCGAGCCTGGCGAGGTGCGTCGCCACTGCGTTGTCGGGGAGGAACGAGCCAAGAAAGCTGTTGCGCGCCAGCGTGACCAGGTCGTCGCGGTCGAGCGTCCGCCCCTGCGCGATCGCCCGGAAATTGTCGCCGACATAGCCGCCGAAATAGGCCGGATCGTCCGAGTTGACCGTCGCGCGCAATCCGAGGCGCAGCATCCGATCGATCGGGTGCACGTCGATCGAGGCGACGTTGCACAATTTGACGTTCGACAGCGGGCAGACGGTGAGCGTCATCCCCGAGCGGGCGAGCCGGGCGATCAGCGCGGGGTCCTCGAGGCTGCGATTGCCATGATCGAGCCGGTCGACGTGGAGCAGTTCGAGCGCCTCGTAGACATATTCCGGCGGACCTTCCTCGCCGGCATGCGCGACGCGCTTGAGGCCCATTGCGGCAGCGGCGGCGAATACCCGCTCGAACTTCGAGGGGGGATGGCCGAGTTCCGACGAATCGAGCCCGACTGCGTCGATGCGGTCGATCCACGGTTGCGCCTGAGACAGCGTCTTGAACGCGTCCTCCTCGTCGAGGTGGCGCAGGAAGCACAGGATCAGCTTCGAGGTCAGCCCGTGCTTCGCCTCGGCCGCTGCCATGCCGGCGAGCAGGCCGTTGGCGACGACGCCGAAGGGAATTCCGCGGTGCGTGTGGGTCTGGGGATCGAAGAAGATTTCGGCATGGAGCACGCCGTCGGCGGCGGCGCGATCGAAATAGGCCAGCGCGAGGTCGCGGAAATCCTCCTCGGTGCGCAGGACGTCGGCACCGGCATAATAGATGTCGAGGAAATCCTGCAGGTTCGAGAAATCATAGGCGGCGCGCACTTCCTCGACCGAGGCATAGGGGATCGCGACCTGGTTGCGGCGGGCGAATTCGAACATCTGCTCCGGCTCGAGGCTGCCTTCGATGTGGAGGTGCAGTTCCGCCTTGGGCAGGCCGGTGATGAAGGCGTCGAGATCGAGCATCGAGCGAGCATTGCAGGGGCGGGGAGGCGGCGCAAGCGGGAGCGCGGCGCCGCGTGGTGCGTTATCGTCCTATGCCTTCGACCGTGATCCGCCGGTGGGACTATGACGAGGCCGAGCAGCGTCTCGACGTCACCTTCGTCAGCGGGCGCGTATATAGTTATCACGAAGTGCCTGCCGCCGTCGCGCAAGCGATGCTCGAAGCCTTTTCGAAGGGAAGCTATTTCAACCGGCACATTCGCGATCATTTCGCCTTCACCGAGCATCGTCGGCGTGTTTCGCCCTGAATCGCACCTCGTCGCGCGCATCATGCGAATGCAAAGGTCACACCAGGGTCACACTGTCGCGCATGTTCCAGCGGAGACAGGCCAGGCCGAAATTCACAAAGGTCCGGGCCGGGCGTGCCTCGTGTTCGGTCGGGATCGGCATTGTCAAAGAGCGGCCGCCCGCGGCATCGCATCGATCTCACCAGACGAAATCCTACATTGCAAGGGGGTAGCGGACCTCGACTGAAGACCGTGCAAACGAAGAGAAGCGACCGCCGCCCGGCGCAGACTTTGTATCCGATTGTGCGGACCCTAACCCGCCTTCGCAGGAGATTCCGGCTTTCGCCGGGTTGAGGGGCTGGGATCTACTTGCCGATCAGGTGCAATGCGACCGCGCGCCGGTGTGGCCGGCGTCGGTGTTCGAACAGGTAGATGCCCTGCCATGTGCCCAGCGCGAGAGTGCCGCCGATCAGCGGGATCGAGAGATGGATGCCGGTGAGCGCGGCGCGGAGGTGTGCGGGCATGTCGTCGGACCCTTCGTCGTCATGGGCATAATCGGCGCTTTCGGGCGCGAGGCGCGCGATCCAGTCCTGCAGGTCCGTGCGGACTTCCGGCGCGGCATTCTCCTGGATCAGCAGCGAGGCGGAGGTGTGCTGGCAGAAGAGGGTGAGCAGGCCCTGGTCGAAAGCCTGCTCGGCGACCCAGCGCACCACGTCGCGGGTGATCTCGACCAGGCCTTGGCCGTGCGTGTCGAAGCTGAGGATGTAGGTTGCTTGGCGCATTGGAAAGAAGTGGCTCCCCGGGCCTGATTCGAACAGGCGACCATTCGATTAACAGTCGAACGCTCTACCGCTGAGCTACCGGGGAAAACCGTCTTCTGAGCGGCCGGAGCCGCTGCGGAGGCGCGCCTATAGCAGCGGGTTTTCGGAGATGGCAATAGCGGTCTGCGCGTCTTTTCGACGCGGGGGGCCTCAGGCGATGAATTGTTCCATCGTTATGCGGTCGTCGAGCGCGTGCTCGGGATCGAACAGCAGCGTGAGGTCGCGCATATGGTCGATCGCGACCTCGACCTGCGCGACTTCGCGGACTTCGCGCTGATCGGCGACCGCGCTGACCGGGCGCTTGTCGGCTTCGAGCACACGGATGCCGATGCGAGTCTTTTCGGGGAGGATCGCCCCGCGCCAGCGCCGCGGGCGGAACGGGCTGATCGGAGTCAGCGCGAGCAGCGCGGAGCCGAGTGGGAGGATCGGGCCGTTGGCGGAGAGGTTGTACGCAGTCGAGCCGGCAGGGGTGGCGACCAGCATGCCGTCGGCAACGAGCTCCTCGAGCACGACGCGGTCGTTGATCGTCACTTCGAGCTTGGCGGTCTGGCGCGTCTCGCGGAGCAGGGAGACTTCGTTGATAGCGGGCAATATGCATTGCTCGCCGCTGATCGTGGTCGCGGTCATGCTGAGCGGGGAGACGCGGAACGGCTTGGCGCGGGCCAGGCGCTCGTCGAGCCGCTCGAGCCGCCAGTCGTTCATCAGGAAGCCGATCGTGCCGAGGTTCATCCCGAATACCGGCACGATCCGGCGGCGCTCGAGCATCGCGTGGAGCGTCTGGAGCATGAACCCGTCGCCCCCCAGCGCGATGATCTGCTCGGCTTCTTCGAGCGGAACCCAGTCATAGGCTCGGCGCAATTCCTCGGCCGCGGCGAGCGCCGGGGGCGTCGGCGAGGCGACGAGCGCGCGGAGAGTCATCCGCCGGTGACGCTCATGTGGCGCGCGACCGCGGGGGCCGCGCCGGCTTCGATGCGGAAATCGTGCGCGGCGGGCTTTAGGTCGAGCGCGCGGCTGATCTGGGTATCGACTTCAGCGAGACCGCCGGTACGGATGGCGGCGCGCAGATCGACCGAATCCTCATGGCCGAGGCACATGTGGAGCTTGCCGTCGGTCGACAGCCGGACGCGGTTGCAGCTCGCGCAGAAATTGCCGGTGAGCGGCGAGATCAGGCCGAGCCGCGTTCCGGTGCCGGCCAGCCGCCAATAGCGCGCGGGGCCGCCGGACTGGTGATCGTCGGGGACGAGGTCGAACCGGTCGCGCAGCTCGGCGAGGACGCGGGGGAGCGGCAGGAAGCGATCCATGCGGTCTTCGTCGATCTGGCCGAGCGGCATCGTCTCGATCAGAGTGAGATCGTGCCCCTCGTCGCCGGCCCAGGCGAGCATCGGGGCGATCTCGTGTTCGTTGAGCCCCTTGAGCGCGACCATGTTGATCTTGATCCGCAGCCCGGCGGCCTTGGCGGCGGCAATCCCCTCCAGTACCTTGGCGACGTCGCCGTGGCGGGTGATATGGCGGAACAGCGCGGAGTCTCGGCTGTCGAGGCTGACGTTGATCCGGCGCATGCCGGCGGCGAACAGATCCTTGGCGTGCGCGGCGAGGCGGGTGGCGTTGGTGGTGAGGGTGAGCTCGTCGAGGCCGGTGCCCACCTGCCGGCCGAGCCGCCGGGCAAGGTCGATCATGTCGCGGCGGACCAAAGGCTCGCCGCCGGTCAGGCGGATCTTCCGCACCCCGCGGGCGACGAAGCGCTCGGCGATCAGTGCGATCTCCTCGAGGCTGAGCAATTCCGCGCGGGGCAGGAAGGTCATCGCCTCGGCCATGCAATAGCGGCAGCGCAGGTCGCAGCGATCGGTGACCGAGATGCGCAGGTAGCTGATCGCGCGGCCATGGCGGTCCACCAGTTTGTCGGCGCTCGAGACGGGGACGCTGGCCATGTCATGGCGGTAAGGCCTTGTGCGCGGCCAAACAACCCTCCGGATGGCGGCGGACGCCGCTTCTCGCTATCGAGGGGGGAATGGATGATAATTTCAAGATCGCCGACGCCCCCGCCGCCGCCGAAATCCCGGTGTTCGTGCTGTCTTTCCGCCAGCGCGACGAAGTGGCGGCCGCGGCCGCCGGGGGAGGCTGGCGCGTGGTCGCGGCTCGCCGCCCCGATGGCCTCGAGCAGCGGTTCCTGGCAAGCGGCGCCAGCGTCGCGGTGATCGACGCACGCGGCGCGATGAGCGAGGGGCTGGACGCGACCAAGGCGCTCGGCGCGGCGGTCGAGGCGCATGGCGGCGCGATCCTGATCCTCGTCTCGCAGAGCGACACGGTGCACATGCGACACTTCTACGATGCCGGAGCAACGCATTTCCTCGGCAGCCCGATGTCGTCGGCGGCGATGGCGCATGCGATTCGATTTGCGCACCGGCACGTCGATCGGCTCGCCCGCTCGCGCGGGCAGACCAGCGGTGCGGCGGAGCCCTTGGGCTGGCGATTCGATGCCGAGATGCGGTCGCTCCAGCTGACACCCGGGCTGGCCAATCTGCTCGGGCTGAGCGAGGCGCCGGGGCTGCTTTCGGTGATGCGCCGGCTGGATCCAGAGGATCGGACGCTGGTCCGGACCGCGCTCAGCCGGCTCGGCCGCGACCACGGTTCGACTGCCTTCGCGCACGACCTTCCCGGGGTCGGCCGCGTGGTGCAGCATCTGCAATACGACCATGAGGCGGGGTCGCTGCACGCATTGGTCGAGGCGCTCGGTGTCGCGCCCGATGCGAGCGTGGCGGTGCGCGATGCGCTGACCGGCGCGCGCGATGCGACCAGCGCGCGGCGCTGGATCGACCGTCAGCTTGGCGAGGGACAGACGATCGGCGTGATCCTGATCGGACTCAACCGCTTCGAAACGGTCAACACGGCCTATGGACGCGAAGCGGGCGATGCGCTGTTGCGCGGCGTGTCGCGGCGGGTGGCCGAAGTGGCGCGGGCGCAGCTCGGGCAGGCGGCGGTCGTCGCGCGGATCGGCGGGTCCGAGTTTCTCGTGGCAAGCCCTGGCGCAACCGGGGTGCAGCTCGCCGAGGCCGAGGCACGGCTCGAGGAAGCGATCAGCCGGCCGTTCGTCGCTGGGGGCGAGATCGCGCATCTCGGCGCCAAGATGGCGAGCAGCGCCAGCGTCGCCGGCGATTCGGCGGCGAGCCTGTTGCGGCGGGCGAGCGAAGCGCTGCTCGGCGATGCCGTCCCCGTCGAGCCAAACGCGCCGCCGCTCGAAGAACTCGCCAACGACTTGCACCGCGCACTCGAGCGCAGCGAGATCGGGGTGCGCTTCCAGCCGCAGGTTGCGATCGCTTCGGGGCAGATCATCGGAGTCGAGGCGCTCGCGCGCTGGCAGCATCCGCAATTGGGCGAGATCGGCGCCGAAACGCTGTTCCTCGCGGCGCAGCGCGCCGGGCTGGAGGCGCAGCTCAGCGATCATGTCCAGCGGCGCGCGCTCACCGCGGCGGCGCAATGGCCGTCGAAGCTGGCGCGGCTGCGGCTGTCGATCAACGTCACCGCCAGCGATGTGGGGCGCGCCGGCTTTGCCGACAGCCTGCTCGGGCGAGTCGACGCCAGCGGCTTCCCGCGCGCGCGGCTGACCGTCGAGATCACCGAGAGCGGGATCATGGCCGACCTTACCGAGGCGGCGCGATTGCTCTCGCAGCTGCGCGCAGCGGGTTGCCGGGTGGCGATCGACGATTTCGGCACGGGCTATTCGAGCCTGGCTTATCTCAAGGCACTGCCGCTCGACTATCTCAAGATCGACAAGAGGCTGAGCCACGACATCACCGGCGCGCATCGCGACCGCGTGGTGGTGCGCGGGGTGATCGACATGGCGCGGTCGCTCGGGCTCGCGGTGGTCGCCGAGGGCGTCGAGACCGACGCGCAGCTCGACTTGCTCGCCAAGGAGGGCTGCCAGTATTTCCAGGGCTATCTGTGTGCCGAGCCGCTCGACGTGCCCGCATTGGCCAATCTGGTGCAGGGGTGAGCGATCCACAGGATGTGAGCGGAGTCTGGTATGGCCATTATGCGGCCTATGCCGGGCATGAGGATAATGGCTTCATCGCGCTGTTGGAGGAAATCACGGGCTCGGTGACGGGCACGATCACCGAGCCTGACGAAGCCGGCGGCACGATCCGGCGGGCGACCGTGACCGGCCAGCGCGACGGCGCCAACCTGCGCTTTACCAAGCAATATGATGGCAGCGGCGGCTGGACGCACGCGGTGCGCTATTCGGGCGCGGTGGATGCCGACGGCACGCTGGTGATGGGAAGCTGGGTGGTCGAGGGGCTGACCGGGGCCTTCGATATGACGCGCGAGAAGTTCGACGCCGAGGCGCTGGAGGAAGAAGAGGCGGTCGAAGTCGTGATCGGGCGATCGATCTAAAGGCTACCCTACCGTTCGCCCAGAGCTTGTCGAAGGGGCGCAAGCCGCAAGCAAATCGCTCGCCGAGCGCAGTGCTTCGACAGGCTCAGCACGAACGGTGGTCAGCGGCTTATCCCGCCGCCTTGGCCAGCCCGCGCGAGAGCTGGAGCGCGCCGTGGAGCCGGGCCTTGGGGTCTGCCCAGCTTCGGTTGATGACCAGCTTCATGTCCGGGCGCAGGCGGGCGGTGCCGCCGAGCTTGTCGACATAGGCCATCAGCCCTTCCACATTGGGGAATTTGTTGTCGAAGAACGTCACGAGCGCGCCCTTGGGGCCAACATCGATCTTGGCGATGCAGGCTTTCTTGGCGTTGAGCTTGGCTTCGATCAGGCGGAGCAGATTGTCGGTCGGCTCGGGGAGCTTGCCGAAGCGGTCGATCATCTCGGCAGCGAATTCCTCGATCCCGCGCGTGTCCTCGACATCGTTGAGGCGGCGATAGAGCCCCATCCGCAGATCGAGATCCGGCACATAGTCCTCGGGGATCATGATCGGCGCATCGACGGTGATCTGCGGCGACAGGTCCTTGGGACGGATATCGTCGCGCAGCCCGCCGGCCTTGGCGTCCATGATCGCCTCTTCGAGCATCGACTGGTAGAGCTCGTAGCCGACTTCCTTGATGTGCCCCGATTGTTCGTCGCCGAGCAGATTGCCCGCGCCGCGAATGTCGAGATCGTGCGCCGCGAGCTGGAAGCCGGCGCCCAGCGATTCGAGATCGGAGAGCACCTTTAGGCGCTTGTCGGCGGCCTCGGTCATCTGGCGCTCGGGCGGCGTGGTCAGATAGGCATAAGCCCGCGTCTTGGCGCGGCCGACGCGACCGCGGATCTGGTAGAGCTGGGCGAGGCCGAACTTGTCGGCGCGGTTGACGATCAGCGTGTTGGCCGAGGGAATGTCGAGGCCCGACTCGATGATCGTGGTCGAGATCAGCAAATCATAGCGGCGATCGTAAAAGGCCGACATCCGCTCCTCGACTTCGGTCGGCGCCATCTGCCCGTGGGCGACCACATAGCTGATCTCGGGGACGTCGTTGCGCAGGAACGCCTCGATATCGGGGAGATCGGAGATGCGCGGGGTGACGAAATAGGCCTGGCCGCCGCGATAATGCTCGCGCAGCAGCGCTTCGCGCAGCACGACCGGGTCCCACGGGATGACATAGGTACGCACCGCGAGGCGATCGACCGGCGGGGTCTGGATCACCGAAAGCTCGCGCAGGCCGGACATCGCCATCTGGAGGGTACGGGGGATCGGGGTGGCGGTGAGGGTCAGGACGTGGACGTCCGCCTTCATCGCCTTGAGGCGTTCCTTGTGGGTTACGCCGAAGCGCTGCTCCTCGTCGACGATCACGAGGCCGAGGCGCTTGATGTCGATCGACTTGGACAGGATCGCATGGGTGCCGATGACGATGTCGATCTTGCCCTCGGTCAGGCCTTCCTTGACTGCCTTCGCCTCGGCGGCGGGGACGAGCCGCGAGAGGCGGCCGATCTCGATCGGGAAGCCCTGGAAGCGCTCGACGAAATTGCGGTAGTGCTGGCGGGCCAGGAGGGTGGTGGGGCAGACCACGGCGACCTGCATCCCGGCCATTGCCGCGACGAAGGCGGCACGGAGCGCGACCTCGGTCTTGCCGAAGCCGACGTCGCCGACGATGAGCCGGTCCATCGGCCGGCCGGCGGCGAGATCGCTCAGGACGTCGCTGATCGCGCGCTCCTGGTCTTCGGTCTCCTCATAGGGGAAGCGATCGACGAAGGCGGGATAGCCGCCGTGATCGGGTTCGGCGATCTCGGCGGGGCGGGTGGCGCGCTTGGCGGCGGTGGCGATGAGGTCGCCCGCGATCTCGCGGATGCGCTCCTTCATCTTCGACTTGCGGCGCTGCCACGCCTCGCCGCCGAGCCGGTCGAGAGTTGCGCCTTCCTCGCCCGAGCCGTAGCGGCTGAGCACTTCGAGATTCTCGACCGGAACGTAGAGCTTGTCGCCGCCGGCATAGGAAAGCGCGACGCAATCGTGCGGTGCCTTCTGCACCGGGATCTGAGTCAGGCCCTCGTAGCGGCCAATGCCGTGCTCAATATGGACGACGAGGTCGCCCGGCGAGAGCGTGGCGAGTTCCTGGAGGAAGGCGTCGGTGTTCTTGCGGCGCTTGCTGCGGCGCACGAGGCGGTCGCCGAGCATGTCCTGCTCGGTGAGCACCGCGACATCGGGCGCAGTAAAGCCATGATCGAGCGGCAGCACGATGAGCGCGATGCCCTTGTCCGCCGCGCCGAGCGCTTCCTGCCAGCCATTGGCGTTGCGAGCGCCCTTGAGGCCATGGTCGGCGAGCAGGCCCGAGAGGCGCTCGCGGGCGCCGATAGAATAGCTGGCGAGGATTGGTTTTCGCCCGTCTTTCCGTGTCTTGGCGAGGTGCGTTACCACCGCCTCATAGACATTGGTGCCGGCGGCGCGCTCGGGGGCGAAATCGCGCGGGCCGTCGACCTGGAAGTCGAGCACCGTGGCGCTTTCGGGCTCGTGGAACGGCGTGGCGATGTGAACCGGGCCGTGGTCGAGTGCCCGAGCCCATTCGGCGGGCGATAGATAGAGCGTGTCGGCGGCAAGCGGGCGATAGCTGCCGGGGGCGGTCGATTCGGCGCGGACTCGGTTCTGTTGGTAATCGGCGATCGCTTCGAAGCGCTGTTCGGCGGCGCCGGCGGTTGCCGAGTCGCGGACGATCACTGCATCGTCGGGGAGATGCTCGAACAAGGTGTCGAGGCGCTCCTCGAACATCGGCAGCCAATGCTCCATGCCGGCGAGGCGGCGACCGTCGCTGATCGCCTGATAGAGCGGATCGCCGGTGGCGTTGGCGCCGAACGTCTCGCGATAACGGCCGCGGAAGCGCTTGATCGAATCTTCGTCGAGCAGGGCCTCCGAGGCGGGGAGCAGGACGAAGCCGTCGACACGGCCGGTGGTGCGCTGGTCCTCGGGAGCGAAGGTGCGCAGGCTCTCGATCTCGTCGCCGAAGAAATCGAGCCGGAGCGCCTGGGCGGCGCCGCTGGGGAAGAGATCGACCAGGCCGCCGCGCACCGCGAATTCGCCGGAATCGTGGACGGTATCGACGCGGATATAGCCGTTGGCCTGGAGCAGGGTCGCGAGCTTGTCGACGCCGATCCGCTCGCCGGGGGCGAGGCGGGCGACGAGCTGGCGGATGCGGAACGGCGTGAGCGTGCGCTGGCTCGCGGCGTTTACGGTGGTGACGAGCAGACGCGGCTTCTCGGATTTGATCTGAAGCGCGTGGAGCGTGGCGAGCCGCTCGGACATGACGCGCAGCGTCGGGCTGGCGCGGTCATAGGGCAGGCAATCCCAGGCTGGATAGCTGAGAATATCGAGCTCGGGCGCGAAATAATGTGCGGTCGAGGCGATCGTGCGCATCGCCGCTTCGTCGGAGGCAACGAACACCGCCATGTTTCCGGCGCGGGCGAGGTCGGCGAGCATCCAGGGGAGGAAGCCGGTCGGCGCGCCCGAAAGGGTGAGCGGGCGGGTGGCGGAGAGGATCTTTTTGAGGTCGGGCATTCTGTTCTCTCGTCATCCTGGCGAAAGCCGGGATCTCGTGCCGCGGGCGAACGGCTGTGGCCCGAGACCCCGGCCTTCGCCGGGGTGACGGTTAGTTGGAAATCGGTACGTAATTCAACGTCTTAAGCGCGTGCATTATCGTGCCTTCGTAGCGTTCGGGCACGTCGGCAGTGCCCATCGCCCAGGCCATGATGTCGACATCCTGCTCCTCGATCAGCGTTTCGAACAAGTCGATCTCAGCATTGTCCCAGCCCTCGGCATGCGCGTCGAAGAAGCCGCCGACCAGCAGATCGGCTTCCTTGACGCCGCGGTGCCAGGCGCGGAAGCGCAGGCGCTTGAGGCGATGTTCGCGGTCCACAGAATCTCCAACGCAAATCGGCCGGCGGCGCTTTGAGCGACCGCCAGCTTCGGTGTAGGGCCAGATAGACATGCGGCCGGACATTCTCAATCCACTGTTCGCGGAAGTGACCGCGTTGAAGGGCATCGGCCCAGGGCTCGCCAAGCCGCTGGAGCGGCTCGGGCTGGCGCGGGCGGTGGATGTCGCCTTCCATCTGCCGACCGGATTCATCGATCGCATGCCGCGCGAGGAACTCGACGCCGCCGATGCAGGGCGGATCATCGCGATCACGCTGACCGCAGTGAATTATCGTTTCGGCGGGAGCGCGCGGGCACCGGCACGGGTGCAGGCGGTGGATGCGAAAGGCAATTACGTCAGCCTGGTGTTTTTCGGGGGCAATTCGGGCTGGGCGAAGAAATTGCTGCCGCTGAACGAGCCGCGCTTCGTTTCGGGAAAGCTCGAAACCTATGGCCAGGAGTTGCAGATCGTCCATCCCGATCTTGTCCTGCCGCTCGAGGAAGCGCAGTCGGTGGGCCGCGAGGCGGTGTATCCGTGTTCCGAAGGGATCACGTCGAAACGGATCGGCGCGCTGGCGACGCAGGCCCTCGAGCGCGCGCCGGAATTGCCCGAGTGGATCGAGCCGAGCCTGAGGGCGAAGCATGGCTGGGCTGGCTGGCGCGAGGCGCTGACGGCGATTCACGCCGATCCGGCCGACGCCAAGGCACGCGAGCGGCTGGCTTATGACGAGATCTTCGCCAACCAATTGGCGCTGCTGCTGGTGCGCGGCGAGGCGCGCTCGAAGCGCGGGCGGCCGCTTGCCGGCGACGGGCGGCTGCGCGATGGACTGAAGCTGCCTTATACACCGACCGGCGCGCAATCGCGGACGATCCGCGAGATCGAAGGCGATATGGCGCAGAGCCAGCCGATGCTGCGGCTGCTCCAGGGCGATGTCGGCTCGGGCAAGACCCTAGTGGCGACGATGGCGCTGCTGGTGGCGGCGGAAGCGGGTGCGCAGGGGGCGATGCTGGCGCCGACCGAGATCCTGGCGCGCCAGCATTTCGAGACACTTACGCGGATGCTCTCTGGGCTGGATGTAAGAGTGGCGATCCTCACCGGGCGCGACAAGGGCAAGGTTCGCGAGGCGACCTTGATGGGGCTTGCCGACGGTTCGATCGACATATTGGTCGGCACCCACGCCATCTTCCAGGAGGGCGTGCGCTACAAGGATCTCGGGCTGGTGGTGGTCGACGAGCAGCATCGCTTCGGCGTCGCCGAGCGGCTGATGCTCCAGTCCAAGGCGCAAGTGCCGCCGCATCTGCTGGTGATGACCGCGACGCCGATCCCGCGCACGCTCCAGCTCGCGACGCATGGCGAAATGGACGTCAGCCGGCTCGACGAGATGCCGCCGGGGCGCGAGCCGATCGATACCAGCGTGATCTCTGAAGATCGGCTGAGCGAGATCGTCGCGGCGCTGGGGCGGCACCTCGAATCGGGCAAGCAGGCTTATTGGGTGTGCCCTTTGGTCGAGGAGAGCGAGAAGGTCGACCTCGCCGCCGCCGAGCAGCGCGCGGCGGAGCTGCAATTGCGGTTCGGCGACAAGGTCGGACTGGTGCACGGGCGGATGAAGGGGCCCGAGAAGGACGCGGTGATGGCCCGCTTCGCCGGTGGCGGCATCGGCGTGCTGGTGGCGACGACGGTGATCGAGGTCGGTGTCGACGTGCCCAATGCGACCCTGATCGTGATCGAGCATGCCGACCGCTTCGGGCTGGCCCAGCTTCACCAGCTGCGCGGACGGGTCGGGCGGGGCGGGGGCAAGTCGCATTGCGTATTGCTGCGCGGGGCGGGGCTGAGCGAGACGTCCCGGGCGCGACTGGCACTGATGCGCGATACCAATGACGGGTTTCTGATCGCGGAGCGCGACCTCGAGCTGCGCGGCGGCGGCGAATTGCTGGGAACGCGGCAATCGGGCGAGCAGACCTTCCGGCTGGCTACCCCCGAGATGATGCAGGCGCTGATCGTCGCGGCCAATGCCGATGCGCGATTGCTGGTGGACCAGGATCGCGGGTTGAAGACCGCACGCGGGGAGGCGGCGCGGACGGCGTTGTATCTGTTCGAGCGCGATGCGGCGGTGGCGTTGCTGCGAGCGGGATGAACGGAGTTATTTGCCCTTCAGCAGCCCCGCGATGAGTTCGTAATAGGTCGCCAGGTCAATCGCCGGATCGAACTGGCAGCCGAGCCGGCCGCCGAGCCACCAGCGGACTTCCGCCACCACCGCGCCTGCCACCGGCAACACGATGCGCAGGCGATCGCCGGTCTCGAACGGAGTCTCGCACCGCGCCATCAGCCCGTGCGCCGAAATGTTGACGACCAGGAAGCTGAGCTGGCGGGCATCGGGGCCGAAGGCGCGCGCGCGGTAATGCACGTCGTCGCGCATCTCCTGCCGGTCGTCGGCGATGGCCAGATTGCCGATGGTCAAACCCACACGCGCCTCGCTTACTCTAGAGGTACGCGTGACTTGATATCCGCCCCGTGTGAATTCCCTTGAAACAAAGCTGCTTAACAGGGATTTACGGGCGCACGCTCAGGAGAGGACGAGCAGCCCGTGCTTCTTCTTGCCGAAACTGATCTTGACCTGGCCCGTGACAGCCACGCTCGCCATCGGATCGCTTACCGGCTGGTCGTCGAGCTTGATCGCGCCCTCGGCGATCTTGCGACGTGCTTCGCCCTTGGAGGCGCACAGCCCGAGCCCGACCAGCGCATCGACGATGAGGATGCTGCCGCCGGGCACGGCGAAGCTCGGCAGCGCCTCGCCGGCGGCGCCTTCCTCGAAGGTCCGGCGCGCGGTTTCGGCGGCTTCGGCGGCAGCGGCGGGGCCGCGGCACATCGCAGTCGCTTCGTTGGCGAGGATCTTCTTGGCTTCGTTGATCTCGGCGCCTTCGAGCGCTTCGAGCCGAGCGATCTCGTCGAGCGGGAGGTCGGTGAACAGGCGGAGGAAGCGGCCGACGTCGCGATCGTCGGTGTTCCGCCAGAACTGCCAGTAATTGTAATGCGATAGCTGCTCGGGGTTGAGCCACACCGCGCCCGACATGGTCTTGCCCATCTTGCCGCCGTCCGCCGTGGTGATCAGCGGGGTGGTGACGCCGTACACTTCGGTGCCGTCGACGCGGCGGGACAGCTCGATGCCGTTGACGATGTTGCCCCATTGGTCCGAGCCGCCCAGCTGCAGCCGGCAGGCCTGGCGCCGCGACAGCTCGAGGAAGTCGTAGGCCTGGAGGATCATGTAGTTGAATTCGAGGAATGACAGCGACTGTTCGCGATCGAGCCGCAGCTTGACCGAGTCGAAACTGAGCATCCGGTTAACCGAGAAATGCTGGCCGTAATCGCGCAGGAACGGCAGGTATTCGAGCGCGTCGAGCCATTCGGCATTGTCGAGCATCACCGCGTCGGCGGGGCCGTCGCCGAAGGTGAGGAAGTTCTCGAACACGGTCTTGATAGAGGCTATGTTGCCCGAAATCGTCTCTTCGGTCAGCAGCTTGCGGGCTTCGTCCTTGAAGCTGGGATCGCCGACCTTGCCGGTGCCGCCGCCCATCAGCACGATCGGCTTGTGGCCTGCCTGCTGGAGCCGGCGGAGCAGCATGATCTGGACGAGGCTGCCGACATGGAGCGACGGCGCGGTCGGATCGAAGCCGATATAGCCGGGAACGACCTGGCGCGCGGCAAGGGCATCCAGCCCCTGGGGGTCGGTAACCTGGTGGATATAGCCGCGCGAAGAGAGCAGGCGGAGCAGATCGGACTGGTATTCGGTCATGATGCCGCGCCGCCTAGCATGGAGGAAGTGAATTGGGGAGAGGATTGGGCAATGGGACGCTGGTGCCGCATCCCGATTTCGTGCCCGTATCGGTGCGCGGCATCGATGTGATGCTGGCATGCGGCGGCGACGGCCGGTGGCTGGTCGAATATCGCGTCGATGGCGGGGAGGATCTGGTGATCCCGGCGACCGGGCAGGCGCGGCGCGCCGACGAATTGTGGAAACATACCTGCTTCGAACTGTTCGTCCGGCCGGAGGACGGCGAAGGCTATTACGAATTCAACTTCGCCCCGTCGGGCGAATGGGCGGCCTACCGTTTCACCGGCTATCGCGCGGGCATGGCCGAACTGCCGCTGAGCGTGCCGGCGATCGAATATTGGGGCGGCGAGATGCGCGCGGCGGTAGACCTGTCAGGGCTTCCCGACGGCGACTGGTGCGTCGGTGTGACGGCGGTGATCGAGGAGGCGGGCGGCAAGCGCTCCTTCTGGTCGCTCGCGCATCCGGCAGGCAAACCCGATTTCCATCATGAGGCCGGGTTCGCTTGGGAAGTGCCGGCGGACGCGCGCGCTTGAGCCGTCAGGATAGCGGCGCGTGCACCGCGGCGAGAGCGGCCGACGCGACGATTGCATCCTCCGCGAACCCCGTCGAGGTCTGGCCATGGTCGCGCATCGCCCGCATCCGCAGGGCGAAGCTGACATAAGAGGCGATCACCGCGGTGGCGCCGGTAACCACCGCGGCGGCGAAGCGCTGGTTTCGCGGGGCGAGCGCCATCCCGGCGAACGCAGCGTTGAGGCTGCGGATCACCACCGCGGGCGGGATGATCCGGTCAGGCGCGGCCTTTTGCTTGTCGCCGACCAGTTCATAGGTCGCGAGCGCGGTGGTGCCGAGCGACACCAGAGGATGGGCGAGGAAGCGGGGGGCGCCATTGTCCGCCGGCAGCTGGCCGGCGCGCGCCGCATTGGCGACCATGGCGAGCGGCATCATCGATCGCGATCCCGCGACTATTCCGATGAGGATCGAACGGATCATGGACTTGGCTCCCGGCAAAGGTGGAGCGGGCTCAACCGATGAGACGGCGCGATGATCCGGCTTGCGTCGCACTGCAACTCGCGGCACCTCGCTTTCCCATGAAATTCGGTATCGATCGGCTGCTCGCCGACCCTGAACTGCGCAAGCCTCTCGAAGGAAAGCGGGTGGCCCTGCTTGCGCACCCCGCCTCGGTCACCGCGGACCTCACGCATTCGCTCGACGCGCTGGTCGCGACCGGGCTCAATGTCTCGGCGGTGTTCGGGCCGCAGCACGGGGTGCGCGGCGACCTGCAGGACAACATGATGGAGTCGCCCGACTATACCGACCCGACCTACGGCATGCCGGTATTCAGCCTGTACGGCGAAGTACGCCGGCCGACGGGGCAGTCGATGGGGACGTTTGACGTGATTCTTGTCGACCTGCAGGATGTCGGCTGCCGAATCTACACCTTCGTGACCACCTTGCTCTACATACTCGAAGCCGCAGCGATGCATGGCAAGGAAGTGTGGGTGCTCGACCGGCCCAACCCGGCGGGGCGGCCGATCGAAGGACTGACCTTGCTGTCCGGCTGGGAGAGCTTCGTCGGGGCGGGGCCGATGCCGATGCGGCACGGCATGACGCTGGGCGAAATGGGCGCTTGGTTCATCGACCATTTCAAACTCGATGTCGCATACCGCGTTATCGCGATGGAGGGCTGGGCGCCCGAGACGGGGCCCGGCTTCGGCTGGCCCGCCGAGCGGCCGTGGATCAACCCTAGCCCGAATGCCGCCAATGTGAACATGGCCCGGGCCTATGCCGGCACGGTGATGCTCGAGGGCACGACCCTGTCCGAGGGGCGCGGGACGACTCGGCCGCTCGAGCTGTTCGGGGCGCCGGACCTGGACGCCAAGGCAGTGATTGTCGAGATGCGGCGTCTTGCGCCCGATTGGCTGACCGGCTGCACGCTGCGCGACTTCTGGTTCCAGCCGACCTTTCACAAGCATGTCGGGCAGCTCTGCTCGGGCGTGTTCCTTCACGCCGAGGGGCCTGCTTATGATCATGCGGCATTCCAGCCATGGCGGCTGCAGGCATTGGGCTTCAAGGCGATCCTGCGGCTCGCGCCCGATTACTCGCTGTGGCGCGACTTCCCTTACGAATATGTCTTCGACAAATTGGCGATCGACGTGATCAACGGCGGCCCGGGCCTGCGCGAATGGGTCGAGGATTCGGGTGCCGGGGCAGGCGATCTCGACGCGATAACACGTCCTGACGAGGGGGCCTGGGCCGAGGTGCGGCAGCCTTTCCTGCTGTACTGATTGCGCAGGACGGCTCGAGGCCCTAACCACCCCTACATGCTGGCGGGGCTGATTTTTGCGATCGAGGAGGCGAACGACCGTCCGGGGACGCTCGTCGCAACGCTGCCGTTCGGCGGCATGACTTTGCTCGAATATCAGGTCCGGCTGCTCATTGGCGCGGGTGCGGAGCAGGTGCTGGTCGCGGTCGGGCGGATGACGCCGGCGCTGCTCGCCGCGGTCAACCGCGCGGGCCGGCGCGACGTCAGCGTCGAGATCGTGCGCTCGGCCGAGGAAGCCGCCGAGAAGATCGGCGAAGGTGCACGCGTGCTGGTCATGGCCGACGGCCTGGTCACCACCGATCCGGTGATGGACCGGATGGGGCACGAAGGCCCCGAGGCTTTGCTCGTCACCGACGATGCCGGCTCGCCTGCCGCGATCGAGCGGCTCGACATGCGCGATTGCTGGGCGGGGGTTGCTCGCATCTCGGTCGGCCAGCTCGGGCAGATCGCGCAGATGCCCGAAGATTACGATTTCCAGTCTGCGCTGCTCCGCGTCGCGGCGCAATCGGGCGCCGAGCATATTCCACTCACCGCGGGCTGGCTGCGCAGCGGCCATGCCGTCGAGCACAGCGCCGAGGGCCTTGCCGCGCGCAATACCGGGGTGCTCGCCGCGCTGACCGAGCGCCGCATCGACTGGGCCGATCGCTGGCTGTTCACGCGCATCGCACGGATGGCACTGCCCGAATTGGTCGCGCGCAACTTCCCCGCCTGGGGGCTGCAGGCGGCCGGCGGGGTGCTCGCGCTGCTCTCGCTGGCGGCGATCGGCTACGATTGGGAAGGAGTCGGGCTGATTGCCGCGCTGCTTTCGGCGGCGGTGCTGGCGACTGGTGGCGCGATGGCCGCGCTTCGCGGAGAGGAACGACGCGCGCGCCGCGTCGAATCGGCGCTGCTGGCACTGTTCGGCGGCGTCGCGCTAGGCTGCGGCTGGATGGAGCGCGTCCGGCTCGACACTTCTACGCCGCTGGTGCTCGCGCTTGTGGCGCTCGCCGCGCAATTGCTGGTCGAGCGCACGCCTTCGCGCCACCGCCGCTGGTGGGCGAGTCCCTCGGCGCATTTGCTTCTGCTGACGCCCTTTGCGCTGGCGGGGCTTGTCCAGCTCGGGCTCGCCGCGGCCGCATTGTACGCGTTTGCCACGCTCGCTGCAGCGATTGAGGGCACGCGCGAAAAAGCTTAGCTTCGCTTTAATCACAATCCGCTTATCAGGGGCCGATGTCGGATAACCCCGTCGACACGAACCCCGGCGCCAAGGCCGGCGCCACCCCGCTGCTCGCGTCCGCGACGGCTGCGGAGACGCGCGTCCCGCTCGCACTGGCCGTGGCGATCGACGATTTCTTCCTTCCCGACGAGGGGCGGCTGGACGAGCGGACGCGCATTGCGCTGGCGTTGCTGCTCCGTGCGCTGATCGACACGATCGAGGCCGACATCCGCGAACATGGCGCCCAATCGCTGAGTTCGCGCGGCGAAAGCCGGCTCGCGGCATCGGTACTGCGGACCGAGGCGGGGGTGTTCGAGAGGCTGTTCCATTCGGGGCTGCTCCGCGACGCCGGGCTGATGGCCGAGCTGATCGCGCGCGTGCGCCAGGACGCGATTGCGGCGGCGCTGCCGATGAGTGCTCCCGACGATCCCCGGCGCCCGAGCCTGGTCAATCGATTCGTCCAAGATCCCGATCGCGCGCTCGCCGGCGGCGCAATGGCGGTTCTGGTAGCCGAAAGTCGGCGCCGCGGCGGTCCCGATGTGGCACAGCTCACCTATACCGACTTGCCTGCCGAGCTGCATCACCGGCTGGTCTGGTGGGTGACGGCGGCACTGCGCGAACGCATCGGCGATGTCGCCGACGGCGCATTGCCGGCGCTCGACCGCGCGCTTTCGGACGCAGCGCAGCGCAGCCTCGCCGCATATGACGAAGGCGGTCGGCTCGAGGCGGCGGCGATGCGCTTCGCCGCGGCGATCGACGCCCCGGCCGACTCATTGCCGCAATTGCTCGTCGAGGCGCTCGGCGACCGCCGCATCGTATTGTTCATCGCCCTGCTCGCGCATGCGCTGGGCGTCGGCTATCCGCTGGCGCGCGAGATCGTCCTCGATTCGACCGCCGAGCGGCTGTGGTTGGCGCTGCGCGCGCTCGACCTTGGCCGCGAGACCGTGGCCCAGATCGGCTTCGCGCTGTGTGAGGCCGATCCGCGCCGCAATGTCGAGCGCTTCGCCGACCGACTCGATTCGATCATCGCCATCCCGGTCGACGATGCGCGCGAGGCAATCGCGCCGCTGCGGCTCGATCCCGATTATCGCGCCGCGATGCTGGCGCTCGCGCGCACGAGGGCCGCGGCATGAACGCACTCGATCGCGCGCTTCCCGTCGCCTGCGGACGTCTCGACCGCGAGGGGCGGCTGATCGACGCCGAGCCCCGGCTGGCCGAGCTCAATCAGCGCGCCGGCGGCGAGCCGGGGGCGCCGCTGGCGGTGCCGCAGATCGCCACGCTGGCGCGGCTCGCCCAGCGGCTGGGTATCGCGATCTCGCGCAACGTCGTCGCCGCCGATGGCGAGGACGATCTCGATCTGTGGGTCCGCGCCGAGCCGGAGGACGGCGGCGTTCGACTCGAAGTGAGCGGCTGGCGCCAGCGCCCGGCGTGGCGGGCGACGGCGAGCGATTTCGAGCGCGAAGGCGATTTCTTCCGCTCGGCCGCCGACTGGCTGTGGGAAACCGACGCGTCGCTGCGAATCACCTTCCTCTCGATCGAGGCGGGAGACCGTTATGGTTTCGATTCGAGCACGATGCTCGGCCAGCCGCTGACCCGGCTGTTCCGGCTCGAGCAGGACGAAAGCGGCAATCTGCCGATTCTCGACGCAGTGGCGGCGCATGCGCAGTTCGACGGACAGAAGGCCGAGATCCGCGGCAGCGGGCGTATGGCAAGGCTGGCCGCCACGCCGCGCAGCGATCCGGGCGGACGCTTCGCGGGCTTTGTCGGCGCGACGCACATGCTCGACGCACCGCTGCCGCCCGAGCTCGGGCCCGATGCACCGCTGCCCGCGCCGGCCGCGGCGTTCGGCGGCTTCCCCGATTCGTTCAGCCAGCGGCTGGATCGTGCGCTGCGCGGGCCGCTCGGCAAGATCATCGCAAATGCCGACAGCATCAGCGCGCAGCTGGATGGTCCGCTCAAGGCCGATTACGCCGAATATGCCAGCGACATCGCCAATGCCGGCCGCCATCTGCTCGGGCTCGTCGAGGATCTGGTCGACCTTCAGGCGATCGAGCGTGACGATTTCGCGATAGCGCCAGAGCCGCTCGACCTTGCCGACGTGGCCCGGCGGGCGTCGGGGCTGCTCGGCGTGCGCGCTGCGCAAACCGAGGTGCGGATCGACAAGCCGCCGCTTGACGAGGTGTTGCCGGTAACGGGTGAATTTCGCCGGGCGCTGCAGGTGCTGGTCAATCTGATCGGCAATGCAGTGCGCTATTCGCCGCCGGGCGCGATGGTGTGGATCCGGCTCGAGCGTGACGGTGACCGGGGCTGCGTCATCGTGGCCGATCAGGGGAAGGGAATCGCACCCGAGGACCATGCGCGGATCTTCGAGAAGTTCGGTCGAGTCGACGATACCGAGCCGGGCGGTTCGGGCCTTGGGCTCTATATCGCACGGCGACTCGCCCGGGCGATGGGCGGCGACCTGACCGTCGACAGCGCGCCGGGAATGGGCGCACGGTTCCTTTTCAGCCTGCCCTGGCGGGGGTGAGCGAGGCGCCGCCGAGATCGGCAGGCGCCCCGTTCGGAGTTAGCGGCGGCGGCAGACCGTCACGCGGTGGCCACGGCGCCACTCGTTCCAGCAGGCGCGGCGCGAACGGTGGCCGCGATAGTGACGGCCACGGTCATAGCCGCGCCCGCGATCCCAGTTGCGGTCGCGGCGATCGCCGCGGTAGCGCCGGTCGTTCCGAAAGCGGCGGTCGTCGCGATCGCGATAGCCATAGTCCTGCACCGCGGCGCTGGCGGCGACCATGGTGACCGGGGCCGCACTTGCGGCGGTGGTGGTGCCGGTGACGCCGGTGAGCGCGAGCGCGGCGGCGGCGATGATCTTGGCAATCCTCATCTTGGGTTCTCCTCTTATCCCGCAGAAAGGAGAAATTAAGCCGGGTTAGACTTCGCGTTGCTGAATCGGATTGTAGTCTCCCGTACAGATTCGAGTGGAGCTCCGCGAACTGGCTTCAGCCATTAGATCAGCTTATGGGCGAGCGATGGTCCGCCCGCATCTGCCGCTCAACGCGCTGCGCGCATTCGAGGCGTCGGCACGGCATCTTTCCTTCACCCGCGCCGCGATCGAGCTGTGCGTGACGCAGGCGGCGGTGAGCCATCAGGTCAAGGCGCTCGAGACGCGGCTGGGCGTGCAATTGTTTCGCCGATTGCCGCGCGGGCTCGCTTTGACCGACGAGGGCGTGACGCTGCAGCCGGCGCTGGCGGAGAGCTTCGACCGGATCGCCGAACTGTTCGAGGGGATCGCTGGCGGCGAGGCGACGCAATTGCTGTCGGTCGCGGCAGTAGGGACCTTCGCGACCGGCTGGCTGCTGCCGCGGCTCCCGACGTTTCGCGCGGCGCATCCGCGTGTCGATCTGCGGCTGTTCACCAACAACAACCGAGTCGACCTGGCCGGCGAGGGGCTCGATTACGCAATTCGCTTCGGTGACGGGGCGTGGCACGCGACACAGGCTGTGCCGCTGATGGCGGCGCCGCTGACTCCGCTGTGCACGCCGGCGATGGCGCGCGGGCTGGGCGAACCGCGTGATTTGCTGGGGGTGTCGCTGCTGCGCTCGTATCGGGCGGACGAATGGACGCGCTGGTTCGAGGCTGCGGGAGTGGCGGTGCCTCCGCTCAGAGGGCCGGTATTCGATTCGTCGCTCGCGATGGCCGAGGCGGCGATGCAGGGGGCGGGCGTGGCGCTGGCGCCGGCGGTGATGCTGGGGCGGGCGATCGACGACGGATCGTTGGTTCGGCCGTTCGCGCTCGAAGTGGTGACCGGCCGCTATTGGCTGACCTGGCTCACGTCGCGCGCGCCAAGTCCCGCGATGACGGCGTTTCACGGTTGGATCATGGGCACCTGAGGTTCAGTCGAGCCATTCGCGTATGGCGATGAGCAAAGCGGTCATGATCACCGGCCCGACGAAAAGCCCAACGAGCCCCATGCTCCCGATTCCGCCGAAGATGCCGATCAGCGCGAGAAGGAAGGGGAGCTGCGCGCGGCGACCGATCAGCGCAGGCTGAACGATATTGTCGCCGATCAGCATCACTGCGGCACCGTAAATGAAGACCAGAGCCGCGGCGACGGTGGAGCCTTCAACGAGGAGCACCGCGGCGGCGATGCTGAAGACGAACCAGGCGCCGAAAGGCAGCATCGCGAATGCGGCGGTCATCAGTGCAAACAACACCGGCTTGGGAACCCCGGCGACGGCATACCCCACGCCGATCAGCGCACCCTCGGCGAGCGCGACGAAGACCGTGCCGACCACCGTCACGCGGATGGCATCGACCATGCGTTCGGCAAACGCATCACCGTCGCGACCGACGCTGCGGGCGACAAGCTCCATGCCGCGCGCGCCAATCGCCGCGCCCCGATGCAACAGCGTGAACAACGCGACCAGCGTAACGAAGAGCAGCAGCGAGCCCTGGGCGAGCTGGAGCGCCACATTCTTGGTCCAGGCGAGCACGGTATTGGCGTCGAGTTGGGCGATGAGGCGCCCGGTGCCCGAGGATGTGGCGAGATATTGCTGCCACAGGCCTGTCAGCCGTCCGCCGATCAGCGGTATGCCGGCCAGCCACTGGGGCTGCGGGATCCCGGACGCCTGCGCCTGTTGCAGCCAGGCCATTGCCAGGCCACTCTCCTGCGCGGCTTCGAAGGCGGCGGCGGCGAGAGGGAGCATCAGGACCAGGCCGGTAGCTGCGGTGATACCCAGCGCCGCCCAGACCGGCGTGTTGCCGTGCGAATCGGCACGCATGCCGCGGAGCAGCGGCCAAAGCGCCACTGCGAGGACGAGCGCCCACAGCAACGAGGTCAGGAAGTCGTGCGCGATCCAGAGGGCAAGCGCCAGCGCTGCCAGCGCGATCCATTTACGGCGCCGCTCGTCCGCTCGCGTCACGCCAGGATCGGGCATAGCTTGGCTCTCCTTGTGGAGGCGTAACGATGCCAGCGTCGGAAAGCTGCCTCAGCTTCCCGACGCCATTTCTCAGCGCTTGTCGACGGGGACGTAATCGCGCTGCGTCGGGCCGGTGTAGAGCTGGCGCGGGCGACCGATCTTCTGCTCGGGATCCGAGATCATCTCGTTCCACTGCGCGACCCAGCCGACGGTGCGGGCGAGCGCGAACAACGCAGTGAACATCGTCGTCGGGAAGCCGATCGCCGAGAGGATCACCCCCGAATAGAAATCGACGTTGGGGAACAGCTTCTTCTCGACGAAATAATCGTCCTTGAGTGCCATTTCCTCGAGCTGGAGCGCGACGTCGAACACCGGATCGGAGACGTTGAGTTCCTTGAACACTTCGCGGACGGTCTTCTGCATCACCGTCGCGCGTGGATCGTAATTCTTGTAGACGCGGTGGCCGAAGCCCATCAGGCGGAACGGATCGTTCTTGTCCTTGGCGCGCGCGATGAACTCGGGAATGCGCTCGGGGCGGCCGATCTCATGGAGCATGTTGAGCGCGGCCTCGTTGGCGCCGCCGTGCGCCGGGCCCCACAGGCAGGCGATGCCCGCCGCAATGCATGCGAACGGGTTGGCGCCCGACGAGCCGGCGAGCCGCACGGTCGAGGTCGACGCGTTCTGCTCGTGATCGGCGTGGAGGATGAAGATGCGGTCGAGCGCCTTTTCCACCACCGGATTGACGACATATTCCTCCGCGGGGACGCCGAAGGTCATCCGCAGGAAGTTGCCGGTGTAGGACAGGCGGTTGTCCGGATAGAGAAACGGCTGGCCGACGCTGTACTTGTACGCCATCGCCGCGATCGTCGGCATCTTGGCGATCAGCCGGTGCGACGCGATCATGCGCTGCTTGGGATCGGTGATGTCGGTCGAATCATGGTAGAAGGCCGAGAGCGCGCCGGCGACGCCGCACATCACCGCCATCGGATGCGCGTCGCGACGGAAGCCGCGATAGAAGGTCGCGAGCTGCTCGTGCAGCATCGTGTGGCGGGTGATCGTGGTGTTGAACTTGGCGAGCTCGTCCTGCCCCGGCAGCTCGCCGTTGAGCATGAGATAGGCGACTTCCATGAAGCTCGACTGCTCGGCAAGCTGCCCGATCGGATAGCCGCGGTGGAGCAGCACGCCCTCGTCGCCATCGATATAGGTCAGGCCCGATTCGCACGATGCAGTCGAAGTGAAGCCGGGGTCGTAGGTGAACGTGCCGGTCTGGGCATAGAGCTTGCGGATGTCGATGACGTCGGGGCCGACGCTGCCCGTGAGGATCGGGTATTCGACTTCCTTACCCGGAACCTGAAGCTTCGCGGTATCGCTCATACACGTCGTCCTTGTCTGGCCCGGATCAGGCGGGCTTGGTCATTTGATCGGCGATTCGGGCCAGGCTTTCCTCCCGCCCCAGCAACGCCAGCACGTCGAATATCCCCGGAGAGGTTCGTCGCCCAACGAGTGCCGCGCGCAAAGGCTGCGCGACGGCGCCGAGCTTGACCCCCGCATCGTCGGCGACGGTGCGTACCGCCGCTTCGAGCGCCTCCGTATCCCAGCTTCGCGCCGCGTCAAGCGCGACATGGATCCGAAACAATAGCGCGGGCGCATCGCCTTCGAGCAACGCCCTGGCACCCTCGTCGAGTTCCAGCGGGCGTGTCCTGAAAAGGAACATCGCGCCGTCGGCGATCTCGTTGAGATTCGCCGCGCGCGGCTTGAGCGAGGGCATCGCCGCGACGAGCAAGGTCGATTGCGATTCCGAGATTTCGAAAGGCAGCCGCGCGGCGACCAATTCGGCGAGCCGCACATCATCGCTGGCGCGGATATAGTGGCCGTTGAGATTTTCGAGCTTCTTGAGATCGAAGCGCGACGGGCTCTTGCCGACGCCGGCGAGATCGAACCATTCGATTGCCTGCTCGCGGCCGATGATCTCGTCGTCGCCATGGCCCCAGCCGAGGCGGAGGAGATAATTGGAGACGGCTTCGGGGAGCAGGCCGAGCTGGTCGCGATAATCATCGACCGCCACTGCGTTCTTGCGCTTCGACATCTTGGTGCCGTCGGGATTGAAGATCAGCGGAATGTGCGCGTAAATCGGCTCGTCCCAGCCCATCGCGCGGTAGATCGGGAGCTGGCGGAAGGCGTTGTTGAGATGGTCGTCGCCGCGGATGACGTGGGTGACGCCCATATCGTGATCGTCGACCACTACCGCGAGCATATAGGTCGGCGTGCCGTCCGAACGGAGCAGGACCATGTCGTCGAGCTCGCTATTGTTGACGGTGACCGCGCCCTGGACCTGATCCTGGATCGTCACGCTGCCCTCGCGCGGCGCTTTGAGGCGGAGGACGAAGGGGGCGCCTTCGGGGGCTTCGCTGGCGTCGCGGTCACGCCAGCGGCCATCATAGCGCAAAGGTTGTTTGTTGGCGCGCTGCTCCGCGCGCATCGTCTCGAGCTCTTCGGAGGTGGCGAAGCATTTATAGGCGTGGCCGTTGGCGAGCATCGCGTGGGCGACCTCGGCGTGGCGCGCGGCACGGGTGGCCTGATAGACTTCCTCGCCGTCCCAATCGAGCCCCAGCCAGCGCATCCCGTCTAGGATCGCCGCAATTGCCGGCTCGGTCGAGCGGGCGCGATCGGTATCCTCGATACGCAACAGGAACTTGCCGCCGTGATGGCGGGCGAACAGCAGGTTGAACAGCGCCGTGCGGGCGCCGCCGATGTGGAGGTACCCGGTAGGCGAGGGCGCGAAGCGCGTGACGACGGGCTTGCCGGCGGCTGTTTCAGACGTTGCGCTCAACCGCGCGTGCTCCCAGACTGTAAAATCGATGGCCAGCTCAGCCGCCGAGGCCCCTAGCACGGGGTTGCCCGCCCTTCAAATGGGGGCGAGGGCGGCGCTTCACCACGGCATTGCCCGCACCGAGGATTGGCTGGAGGCGGAACGCGAGCAGCTGGTGCTGTGGCTGCCGGTGATGCTCGGTGCCGGGATCGCGGCATGGTTCCTGCTGCCCGATGCGCCGCGCTGGATCGGGTTCATCCTGGGCGGCGTTGCGTTGACGATGGTGGCGGTCGCTCTGCCGGGCGGGAGCAGGGCGCCGCGGGTAGTGGCGATTGCGGGATTTGCGCTGGCCGCGGGGTGCGCGCTGATCTGGTGGCGCAGCGAACGCGTTGCTGCGCCGGTTCTCGCGCGGCCGGCGGTGGTGCTCGTCACCGGGCGGGTCGAACGAGTCGAAGAGCTTCCGGCGCGCGACATGGTGCGCGTCACGCTGGCGCCGGTCGGGCATGCCGATCTTCCGCCGCGGCTGCGCATCAACCTCACCACCGCCGACGCAGTGGCGGGAATTGCGCGCGGGGCCGTGATCCGGCTGCGCACGCGGCTGATGCCCCCGCCGACCGCGGCGGTTCCCGGCGCCTATGATTTCGCTCGCGTTGCCTGGTTTGCCCGGTTGGGCGCAACGGGGAAGGGCTTCGGGCCGGTCGAGATCGTCACCGCCGCCGCCGCGCCGAGCGCAGATCTGCGGACGCGTCTCTCGAACCATATCCAGTCGAGAATTGCCGGCAGCGGCGGCGGGATCGCGAGCGCGCTCGCCACCGGCGACCAGGGCGCGATCGCCGAGGAAGATTCGGAGGCGATGCGACGCTCCGGCCTCGCGCATCTGCTCTCGGTGAGCGGATTGCACGTCACTGCCGTGACCGCCGCGGCGATGCTGCTGGTGCTGCGGCTGCTGGCGCTGAGCCCGACGCTCGCCTTGCGCTGGCGATTGCCGCTGGTCGCGGCAGGAGCGGGGGCATTGGCGGCAGTGGGGTACACGTTGCTGACCGGTGCCGAAGTGCCGACGATTCGTTCGTGCGCGGCGGCATTGCTGGTTCTGCTGGCGCTCAGTCTCGGGCGCGAGGCGATTACCCTGCGACTGGTGGCTGCAGGTGCGTTCGTCGTGCTGCTGCTCTGGCCGGAGGCGCTGGCCGGACCCAGCTTTCAGCTCAGCTTCGCCGCAGTGACTGCGATCGTCGCACTGCACGAGAGCCCGCGGGTGCGCGGTTGGTTCAAACCGCGCGAGGAGGGACGCGGGCGGCGATTGCTTCGCGGGCTGTGTTCGCTGCTGCTGACGGGAGTCGCCGTCGAGCTTGCGCTGATGCCGATCGGGCTGTTCCACTTCCACAAAGCGGGCGTCTATGGCGCGCTTGCCAACATCGTCGCGATCCCGCTGACGACCTTCGTGATCATGCCGCTCGAGGCGCTGGCGCTGGCGCTGGACCTGGCGGGGATCGGCGCGCCGGTCTGGTGGCTCACGGCGCAGGCGCTCGATCTGCTGCTGTGGCTGGCACACACGACTGCGTCGGCGCCGGGCGCAGTGGCCGCGTTGCCGGCGATGCCCGGCGGCGCCTATGCGCTGATCGCAGTGGGAGGGCTGTGGGCCGCCTTGTGGCGCACTCGCGTGCGCTGGGCGGGGGCGGCACCGTTCGCGATCGGGCTGGCATGGGCGCTGCTGACGCCGCCGCCCGACCTTCTCGTCACCGGCGACGGCCGGCATCTGGCGATCCGCATGACGAGCGGGGAAATGGCGCTGCTGCGCGACCGCGCTGGCGACTATACCCGCTCGATGCTCGGCGAGAATAGCGGGGCAGAGGAGGCGCAACTCGCCTTGCTGTCCGAATTGCCCGGCGCACGCTGCAGCCCCGATCTCTGCCTCGTCGAAGTCATGGCTGGCGCACGCCGCTGGCGGATCCTCGCCACGCGGAGCGGCTATCTGGTGCCGTGGCGCGAGATGATCGCGGCCTGCGGGTCCGCCGATGTGGTGGTGAGCGAGCGCCGCCTGCCGCCCGGTTGTACGCCGCGCTGGCTGAAGCTCGATCGCGACACGCTGGCGAAAACCGGCGGGTTGGCGATCACCTTCGCCGATGCACGGGTGCGAACCGTCCGGCGCGGTGGATCGCACCCGTGGCTGGATCCATTGACCGTACAGCCACCCTTCACTGCCCCCGACAGCGAGCGGCGGCCGCCGGTCGATCAATAGCGCCGCAATAGCCCCGCTAGCTTACCCTGAACGCGCACCTGATCCGGGCGATAGCGCTGCGCACTATAGTCGCGATTGGCCGGGTCGAGCCTTACCATTGCACCTTCCTTGCGGAAATATTTGAGCGTGGCTTCGGCATCGTCGATCAGCGCGACGATGATCTCGCCGTCGCGTGCGGTCTCGGTGCGGCGGATCAGCGCATAGTCGCCGTCGAGAATGCCTGCCTCGACCATCGAGTCACCCGCAACTTCGAGCGCATAATGCTCGCCTGCGCCCAGCAATGCAGCGGGCACGGGAAGCATGGTCGAGCCTTCGAGCGCTTCGATCGGCGTACCCGCCGCGATGCGGCCGTGAAGCGGGATCTCGACGACGTCGTTGGCCGGCCTCGGCAGCGTTGCGGACGCCGGGCTCGATTTATCACCTTTAGCCGCGGCGGACTTCCTGGTGTCGATGGCTCGCTCGGGCACGCGCAGCACTTCGAGCGCGCGCGCTCGATTGGGCAAGCGACGGATGAACTCACGTTCTTCCAGCGCGCTGATCAGCCGATGCACGCCCGACTTGGATTTGAGATCGAGCGCTTCCTTCATTTCCTCGAACGAAGGCGAAACGCCGGTCTCGGCCAGTCGATCGGCAATGAAGCAGATGAGCTCGTGCTGCTTGCGAGTGAGCATCCAGATTCTCCTGTCCAGAACAGACAAGGAACGTTTATGCAATGTTCCGGCCGCTTGTCAAGCGAGGTCGAGGATTTCTACCGAGTCGCCCGCTTTCGCCGCAGGAGCATGGGGTTCGCGGACGATCAGGCAAGTCGCGCGGGCGAGCGCCCGGAGCATCGCGCTATCCTGGAGCGTCGACGCAAGGACGCGGCCGTCGCGGATTTCGGCGCGAAGATAATCGGTGCGTTCGCCATTGGCGGGGAGTAGCTCGCCCAGCGTCGCGATGCGGGTGCGGGGCAGGGGATCGGCGGCCCCCGCGAGATGCGCGACGAGCGGACGTACGAAGAGCAGGGCCGTGACGAACGCTGAGACCGGGTTGCCCGGCAGGCCGAGTATGATCGTGTAGCCGAGCCGGCCCGCCATCATCGGCTTGCCCGGGCGAAGGGCGATCCGCCAGAAATCGATCGTGGCGCCCGCTGCCTCCAGCGCGGGCCGGACGAGGTCGTGGTCCCCCACCGACGCGCCGCCGCTGGTTACGAGGAGATCCGCATCGACCGCGCGGAAAGCGTTTTCCAACGTTTGCTTGCAATCCGGGAGGATGCCGAGATCGATCAGGTCGACCGGCAGGCCGGCGAGCTGCGCCGCGAGCATCAGCCGATTGGTCTCGGGGAGCTGGTCCGGGCCGATCGAAGCGTCCGGTGCGACCAGTTCGTCACCGGTTGCGGCGATCGCAACGCGCACCCGGCGATGTGCCGCGACTTCACCGTGTCCCGCGGCACCGGCCAGAGCGAGGCGAGCGGGGGTGAAGCGCTCGCCGGCGCGGATGAGCAGATCGCCTTCGTGGAAGTCGAGACCGCGGCGGCGAACGTTGCGGCCGAGCGTGGCAGGTCCCTCTCCAGCGAGGTGCAAAGCCAGGCCTTCGCGTGCCGCCTCCTCCTGTACCAGCACGGTGTCGGTCCCGCGGGGCATCGGGGCTCCGGTGAAGATACGGACGGCGTCGCCGGAATCCGTTTCGCCAGCGAAGCCGCGGCCCGCGGCGCTTTCGCCGACCACCCGCCACGGACCCGGCAAATCGGCGAAGCGGATTGCGTAGCCGTCCATCGCTGAGAGGTCGGCGCTCGGCTGGGTGCGTCGGGCGTGGATATCCTCTGTCGCCCAGCGGCCAAAAGCCGCGGCGAGGGGTGCCCGTTCGACCGGCAGCGGCGCCGTGAGCGCGAGCAGGCGCGACCAGGCTTCGGAGAGGGGGAGGAGGGGTGCCATCGCGTCAGCCTTGTGCCGGGAAGCGCCGCGGGCGCAAGGGCTCAGCGGGGCGCCTGGCTCGCCGAGACCAGGCTCAGCTGGCGTGGGCGGAGCGGGAGGCGGAACTCGCAGAGGATGCGGTTGCCCAAGGCCTCGATCACATTGGCCGGTCCGCCGCCTATCTCAGGGAGCGACACCCACAGCTGCGCGCCGGGCGCGAACACTGCCTGAGTCTCGAGCTCGACAAGGTGCGCGGTCAGTCCGCGAACGCGCGCATTCCACCAGCGCACGCCTTCGCGGACGCTGGCCGGCGCGTCGAGGCGGATCGCGTGTTTGTCGGGGATCATGGTCCCGCCCCCGGGGTTGGCCGGCGTCGGTGCGGCCGCTGCAGGGGCAGGGGCCGCCTGCACGCGCTGGGCCTGGCGCAGCCACGGCATCAGCGTCTGCCATCCCAATTCTTGGCCAAAGGCGATACCGGCATGGCCGTCCTGTACCCAGCGCACCGTTCCTTCGAGCGGGCGCAGCGAGTCGAAGGTGAGCGTTACCGCATCGCCGACCGCGAGCTCGATACCGGTGTCGATACCGGCGCCGCCTTGCGAGATGTTGCGCGCGCGGGCGTGCTCGACCTTGCCGCCGCGCCGGATCGCGACGAGCTGCTGGATCTCGACTCGCGGCATGTTGCGGCGTTCGCAGGGGAGGTTCGCCAGCGTGCGTGCGAGCGTGCCGATGATGTCGATGGGTTCGTCGAACAGGAAGCCGATCTCGCCCTCGGCGCACCAGTCGACCTTGCCGGCGATCGTCTGTCCGCTGGCCATTTCGAGGTGCAGCGGCTCAGCCTCGGCGAGCTGCGCGTGGATCTGGAGCGTCGCTCCCGCCGACGACAGCCGCTCGAGCGAGCAGGCAAAGCGCTCGCAGTCGCTGACGAGAAAAGCGGCGTCGAACGCTGCCTGCGCATCGGGCTGATGCCGCGCCGCACGCGGCGCCTCCGACGCCAGCGAAAACACCGTTGCGGACCTGAGTGCCTGAATCATCACCAATTTTTCCCACTCGGTCGTGGCGGCGACATTGCTTAAAGGGGCTGAAAGGCGGGTTAATTTAAGCGGTTGTGAAATCCCTAATCACGCGCCGACAATCCGGGTGCGACAATTAATTAGGCCGACCAGTCGCCGGATTTGCCGCCCGTCTTGGAGAGCAAGCGAATATCGTTTATTACCATAGACTTATCGATCGCCTTGGCCATGTCATAGAGAGTCAGCAACGCGACGCTCGCTGCAGTGAGCGCCTCCATCTCGACCCCGGTCTTTCCCTCGGTCGCCGCAGTGGCGGTGACCGTCACGCCGGCCGCATCGGGCGCGAGATCGATTGCGACGCGCGTGAGCGGCAACGGGTGGCAGAGCGGGATCAGGTCGGCGGTTCTCTTGGCGGCCATGATCCCGGCGATCCGCGCGGTGGCGAGGGCGTCGCCTTTCTGGATGGCACCCGCGCGGATCGCCGCGGCGGCTTCGGGGGACATGGTGATGCGGCCAGTGGCGACCGCCTCGCGGGCAGTGACGGGCTTGCCGGCGATATCGACCATGCGCGCGGCGCCGGATTCGTCGAGATGGGTGAGTTCGGTCATCCGACCAGCGCCCGGGTCGCGGCTTCGACATCGGCCTGACGCATCAGCGACTCGCCGATCAGGAAGCAGCGGATATCGTGCTCGGCCATCGCGTCGAGATCGGCGCGGCTGGTCAGGCCGGACTCGGCGACGAAGGTGCAATCCTTCGGTGCGCGGCGGACGAGTTCGTAGGTTTTCTGAAGATCGACTTCGAACGTCTTCAGGTTGCGATTGTTCACCCCGATCAGCCGCGACCTGAGGCGGAGTGCGCGCTCGAGTTCGTGCGCATCGTGGACCTCGACGAGCACGTCCATGTCGAGCGCGATGGCGGCGGCTTCGATCTCCGCCATCGGGCCGTCGTCGAGCGCGGCGACGATGATCAGAATCGCATCGGCTCCGATCGCGCGCGATTCCGCAACTTGCCAGGGGTCGACCATGAAGTCCTTGCGGATCACCGGCAGGTCGCACGCTGCGCGCGCCGCGATCAGATACGCTTCATGCCCCTGGAAATATTCCTGATCGGTGAGTACCGACAGGCACGCGGCGCCGCCCGCCTGATAGGCGCTGGCATGCGCGGGCGGATCGAAATCGGCGCGGATCAGGCCTTTGGAGGGGCTGGCCTTCTTGATCTCGGCGATCAGTCCATAGCCGCCTGCCGCGACCTTCGCATCGAGCGCGGCCTTGAAGCCGCGCGGTGGCGAGGGCTCGCCGCGCGCGACCGGCGCGGCCGGCGCGGCGCGGCGCGCCGCGACTTCGCTGCGCTTCGTGGCGAGGATCTTGTCGAGGATCGTGCTCATGCGAAGGCGATCCAGCAATCGAGCAGCGCATTGGCGAGCCCGGCGTCGATCGCCTCGGCGGCTTCCTCGACTCCGTCGACCAGATTGTCGGCGCGGCCGGCGACCATCAGGGCGGCAGCGGCGTTGAGCAGCACCGCGTCGCGATAGGCGCCGGTCTCGCCGAGCAGCAGGCGGCGAAGTGCGAGCGCGTTATATTCGGGGTCACCGCCGCGGATCGCGGCGAGCGGATGGCGCGGCAGGCCGGCATCCTCGGGGGTGATGCGCGTCGGCAGGCGCGCGCTGCCGACATTGACCAGGATGCTGGCGCCTGCGGTGGACAGCTCGTCGAGGCTCTCTTCGCCCGAGACGACCGCGGCTGCCTCCGAGCCGAGCTGGAGCAAGGCCTCGGCATAGATCGGTGCGTAATCGGGGCGGGCGATGCCGATCAGCTGGCGCGTGACGTGCGCCGGATTGGCGAGCGGGCCCATCAGGTTGAAGATCGTCCGCCGGCCGATGCGGCGGCGCAGCGGCCCGATCCGCGCCAGCGCCGGATGGTGATGCTGGGCGAACAGGAAGGCGATGCCCAGCTCGTGCAGGCTCTCCTCGGCGCGCGCGGCGGCGCGATCGAGGTCGAGGCCCAAGGCCTCGAGCGTGTCGGCGGCGCCGGCCTGGGACGAGGCGGCGCGATTGCCGTGCTTGGCGACGGGCACGCCGCACGCCGCGACGACGAGGCTCACCGCGGTCGAGACGTTGAGCGTGTGATGGCCGTCGCCGCCGGTGCCGCAGACGTCGATCGCGCCCTGCGGCGCGGCGATCGGGATCAACCGGTTGCGCATCGCCCGCGCGGCCTCGGCGATCTCGATGCTGGTCTCGCCGCGGAGGCTGAGCGCGATCAGGAAGGCCTCGATCGCTTGCTCGGGGACGCTGCCGTCGAGGATATCGGCAAAGGCTTGCGCGGCGGTCTCGCGGGCGAGCGGCGAGGACGGGTCGGGGAGGAGCGTCGAGACAGTCACGCGGCCTCTATTCCGGCCGGGCGGCCATGAGTCGAGCAAATCCTGCCGGCGGACGGGCGAGCCAGGCTGCGCGGGGTTATGGACCCGCTCCCGGATCCTTTGAGGAAGGCGAATGCGGACGCGAGTCCGGCGCGGTTGACTCGCTTGACTCGATAGCGGGTTTTTCGCCGGAAGCGGCGGGTTCGCGCCACCAACGCGCCTGGGAAGCGGCAGGAAGGCGGCAGCCACGCGCCATGCGCGCGTCGCACGCGCGCCACGCCCGCGCCAGCCGCGCGCCGCCGACGCGCCAGCAACGCGGCACCAGCGCGGCGACCACGCGGCACCGACGCCCGCGGGTGAAGGAAGGAGGGTTGGCGGCGCACGCATGCTTGAAACGTAAGCAGAACAAATCCTATTTTGCCAGCGGATTTGCGAAGTCTGCTTTCGCCCCAATAGCGGACGTCACGAAGTCGTGGCATGGTCGTCGGATGGAGCGCAAACAGCGGAGCGGGGCCAAAGGGCGGACGTGGTATTTCCCGGTTTGGCTTGCTGTCATGTTCTTCGCAACCGTGGGCCTATCGTTCCGGTCAGTGACCGATGCGGTCGTGCTTTGTGCCTTCGGCGTTGGGCTTTGGCTGAACGAAACGCGAGCGCAGCGGCCCGCTCGATCATTTATCAGGCTGGCCCTTGGCTCGGCACTCTTGTTCCTGTTCCTCGTCGTTCAAGTCGCAAGTTGGGGCGGAGATGTGACGATGAGCGCAATCATGTGGGTTGGTGTTACCGCTTTGGGAGCGATCTGGACAATTCACTATGAGCGATCCGAGCCACTGGTCTGATTTGTGGAAACGTCCGCTTCCACCCAAATCTCGGACATTCGCGCGCGGCAGAGCGGATGCGAGAAGCGGACTGGCAGGAAGCGCGCCAGTTGCAGACATCCGGGGTGCTCGATATTCGAGGCTGTGGAAGAGGCCGCTAGACGATGAAGCAGAGTAGGTGGAGTCCGCCGGTAGCTTGGCTGGTGGGCGTGGTGGTCGCGGTAGCCGTCCTCTGGATACCCGCGAGCTTCGCACTCTTCGTCCTCGCCATGTCGATGGGGGTCTCGGATGTAAGCACGGCTGCAAGGTTGCTGGCGCTAATCGCGCTGCTGACCGTAGTGGCAAGTTTGGTCTTTCTGCTCGCCCAAACGATCAAGAGGGTATTGGCGGGAGGGTAGCGTCCGCTTCCCACCCAATAGCCGCCTCAGGCGAGCGCCTTTGCCTCGATCCCCGCCAGCCGCAGGAAGTTGGCCAGCATCGCATGGCCGTGTTCGGTGGCGATGCTTTCGGGGTGGAACTGCACCCCGTGGATCGGCAGCTCGCGGTGGCGGAAGCCCATTACCGAGCCGTCGTCGGCGGTGGCGTTGACGACCAGGTCGGCCGGAATGTCGCTGACGATCAGCGAGTGATAGCGAGTCGCGGTGAAGGGCGAGGGGAGGCCCTCGAACAGGCCGGTGCCGTCATGCGTGACCGGGCAGGTCTTGCCGTGCATCAGCCCGCCGCGCACCACCTGTCCGCCGAAATGCTGGCCGATCGCCTGATGGCCCAAGCAGACGCCGAGCAACGGTTTGTGCAGCTCTGCGCAGGCGGCAACCAAGTCGAGGCTGATCCCGGCTTCGTTCGGCGTGCACGGACCCGGCGAGATCAGGAAGGCCTGGGCGTTGCTGGCGATCGCGTCGCGCGCGGTGAGCGCATCGTTGCGGACGACCTGCACTTCGGCACCCAGCTCCATCAGATAATGGACGAGGTTCCAGGTGAAGCTGTCATAATTGTCGAGAACGAGGATCATGCAGGTCCGGTTAAGGCGTTTCGCGCTTTCTCACAATTGCCTTGGCCCAGTTTTGCCTTGGCGCGGCCACACTGGGCCGGCAACGACGGGCGCGCAGAGGCGTCGTATTGTTCAAGGAGTTTCCATGCGTTCCATCTTGCTCTTAGCCGTGCTGGTGGCTGGCCCCGCCGCCGCGCAGGACGCCGGCACGAAGGACGGACCGCCCAAGCGGGTGCGCTCGATCCTGCTCTATGGCGACGAGAAATGCCCGCCGGCGCAGAGTCCCGAGGAAGTGGTGGTGTGCGCCGATGCCGGCGATTCGCCGTATCGCATCCCCAAGCGCTTCCGGAACCAGCCCGACGAAGGTGCCGCGGCCCAGGCATGGACCAACCGAGTCGAGAGCGTCGAGGAATTCAACCGCGCCGGGCTGCCCAACAGCTGCTCGCCGGTGGGCTCCGGCGGCCAGACCGGGTGCAGCCGCGCGGCAATCCGGCAATGGTATCAGGAGCGGCTGGACCAGAAGGCCAAGGCCGCGCGGACCACCGCGCCGCAGGATTGAGCGAATCCTCCCTCGCGAAGCGGGGGAGGGGGACCACGAAGTGGTGGAGGGGGCGTCTCCGCGAGCGAGGCGCTTGCGGTGAGGCCCCCCCTCCGTCGCCTGCGGCGCCACCTCCCCCGCTGCGCGAGGGAGGATTTTCGACCTATTGCCCGAAGCCTGCTTCGCGGGCCCGCGCCACGGCTTCGCGCGCGGCGGCGAAGAGCGCGCCGGCCTTGGCTTCGCATTCGCGCTGCTCGGAGGCCGGATCCGAATCGGCGACGATGCCGGCGCCGGCCTGGACGTGCATCACGCCGTCCTTGACCAACGCGGTGCGCAGCACGATGCAGCTGTCCATCGACCCGTCGGGCGAGAAATAGCCGACGCCGCCGGCATAGGGGCCGCGCGTTTCCTGTTCGAGCTCGGCGATGATCTGGCAGGCACGGACCTTCGGCGCGCCGCTGACGGTTCCGGCAGGGAAGCCGGCGAACAAGGCGTCGAGCGCGTCGCTGCCGGGGCGCAGCGTGCCGACCACGTTCGAGACGATGTGCATCACGTGGCTGTAGAATTCGACGGTATAGCTGTCGGTGACGCGGACGCTGCCTGCGGCGGCGGCGCGGCCGACATCGTTGCGGCCGAGATCGAGCAGCATCAGATGCTCGGCGCGTTCCTTGGGATCGGCGAGCAGGCTGGCGCGGTTGGCTTCGTCCTCGGCGGCGGTGTTGCCGCGCGGGCGGGTGCCGGCGATCGGGCGGATGGTGATTTCGCCGTCGCGGGCGCGGACGAGGATTTCGGGACTCGATCCAGTGAGCGCGAAGCCCGGCAAGTCGAGATGGTAGAGGAACGGCGACGGGTTCACGCGGCGGAGCGCGCGATAGAGTTCGAATGGCGGCAGCGCGAAGGGCGTGGTGAAGCGCTGGGCGAGCACGACCTGGAAGATGTCGCCCGCCGCGATATAGTCCTTGGCGCGCCCGACCATCGCGCCATAGCGGCCCGGCTCGAGCACCGGCGTCAGCGCGACTTCCGCCGGATCGGCGCGGACCGGCGCCGGAAGCGGCGCGGTCGCGAGACGCGCGGCAGTCGCGTCGATGCGTTCCGCGGCGGCCTGGATCAGCGCGGCGGGGTCACGGCCAGCATCGGGCCAGACCGGGGCGACGAGGAACAGGGTGTCGGCGAGCCGGTCGAAGATCAGGATCACCGTCGGCCGCACGAACATCATGTCGGGCACGCCGATCGGGTTTGCCGGCGGTCGCGGCAGCTTCTCGACGAGGCCCACGGTCTCGTAGCTGAAATAGCCGACGAGGCAGGCGAGCGCGCGCGGAAGTTCGCTCGGCACATCCATCCGGCAGCTCTGGACGAGACCGCGCAGCGCTTCGAGCGCCGGTTCGGGGCAGGGGGTGAAAGCCTCCCGGTCGCTCAGCCAGCGCGGGTTGATCGCTGCCTCGGCGCCGGTTGCGCTAAAGACGAGGTCGGGGGCGAGGCCGATCAGGCTGTGGCGGCCGCGGACCGAGCCGCCCTCGACCGATTCGAGCAGGAAGTCGCCGCGGCCGGGCTCGATCAGCTTGAGCGCCGCGGCCACCGGAGTCTCGGTGTCCGCGACCTGGCGGCGCCAGAGCAGAGCGGGCCGGCCGGCGGCGAGCGCCGCCCGTGCGGCTGCGACGCCTTCGGTCACTTCAGCGGGCCGAGCCCGAGCGAGTCAGTTCGGCACGCAACTGGGCGATCGCCTTTTCGTTGCGCGTCACCTTGAGGTGGTTGCGGATCGACCCAATGAACTGGCGCGCGAATTCGGGGCCGATCTGCGGGGCGATGCCGCCGCGCACCCGCTGGATCGCGGCCGGATCGCTCGCGGCGCTGTGCTCTTCGATCGTATCGACATAGACCACATAATAGCCTTCGCGATTGGGCCCTTCGACCAGCTTGGCCTTTTTCGGCGCCATGCTGAACGCCATCTGGAGATAGGGCGCCATGTTCGGGCCGAGCACATCCTGGCGCTTGAAGTCGAACGGCTTGGGCGGCGGGCCCTTGGTCACTCCGGCCTCGGCCAGCGCCTGCTGCATCGGCACGCCCTTTTCGAGCTTGGCGATCATCGCGGTGGCGACGGCGCGGGCCTTGATCAGCGCCTGATCGACGAGATAGTCCTTCACGACGCGATCGCGGACCTGCGCGAGCGGGCGCGGCGCGGCGGGGACGATCCGCTCGAGCGCGACCAATGCGAAGCTGCCATCCTCGGCGACGGGAACCACCTGCGGTTCGTCGCCGGCCTGTTCGACCGCGAAGCCGGCGCGCATCACTGCGGTGATCGCCGGATCGGGCTTGAAGGCGGGATCGTCGGGGTTGGCGCCGGCGGCAGTGAGCGCGGGGCTGCGCTCGGCGGCGAGCTTGGCGTCGGCCACCGCCTCGTCGAAGGTCTTGCCGTCGCCGACGCCGTCGTCGATCGACTGGCGCAGAGCGGCGATCGCCTCGGCCAGCTTGCGCGCGGCGATCTCGGTGGCGAGTTCGGGGCGGGCCTGATCGAGCGTCCTGGCCGCGACCTCCTCGACCTTGGTGACGCGGTAGACGAGCCAGCTCGGCCCGACCTTGACCGGGCCGACCAGCGCATCCGGCGCCGCGGCGAAGGCTGCGTCGGCGAAGGCCTGCGAGACTTGTGTCACCACCGCCGGCTTTTCGAGCGCGGTCAGCGTGCGCGCTTCCAGACCTGCAGCGGTCGCAGCGGCGGTCAGCCCGCCGGCCTTCGCCTTGGCGGCGACTTGTCCAGCAATATTCTGGTCGAGCGCGGTGACCAGCTCGATCGTCCGCTTCTGGGTGGCGGCGAAGCGATTGCCGGCCTTTTTGTACGCCTCGGCGATCTCGGCCTCGGTGGCGGCGGTGCGTGTCTTGAGTGTATCCGGCTTGACCATCGCGTAGCGGAGGATTCGGCGCTCGGGGACCATGTAGCGCGCGCGCTTGCTGTTGTACCAGGCGGTCAGGACCTTGTCGTCGGGATCCGGGCCCGGATCCATCGCGATCGTCGAGACGAGGCCGACGATGCCGGTGCGGCGCTCGAGCAGCAGCGAGGCGTAAGGCAGGACGACGCCTTCGGGGATCTGGCTGCCGAGCGTGGCGCGGTTGACCAGCCAATTGGCGTAGCGTTCGTTGGTCATCTGCTCGCGGAAGGTTATCGGCGAGATGCGATTCTGCGAGAGCAGCTCCTCGAACTGCTTCTGGCTGAACTTGCCGTCGAGCCCGAGGAATGCCGGGTTGCTGGCGATCTCGCCGTCGATCAGCTTCTTGCTGACCTGCATCCCCGATTGCTGCGCGAACTCGACCATCGCCGCGCCGTTGATCATCTCGTCCACCGCCAGCTCGAGCCCGCCCTGGGCGAGAAACTGCTCCATCGTCACATTCTGTCCGTCGCGCTGCAGGTTGCGCAGGAACAGGTCGATCCGCTCACGAACCTCGCGATCGGTGATCTCGTGCTTGCCCACCTTCGCGACGATGCCGCCACCGCCCCCGCCGCCGCCATTCGCCTGAATCCCGGTGATGTCGCCCGCGGCGAAAGCGAGCGCGATCACCGCGAGGAACACGAACACCACGATCAGGCCGAAGCGCGACTTGGTGAAGCGGCGGAAGAAATTGAGCATGAAGGGCCGTTCGAAAGAGGAATCCCGCGTGCTTTAGGGCGGGCGCGCCGCGCCTTCAAGCTTGTGCAGCGCGCGAGGCTTGGTATCGCCTGCGGCCAGACAGAGGGAGTAGGACATGCGCCGCAAGCTGGTCGCCGGAAACTGGAAGATGCACGGGCTGAAGGCGCAGCTTGGCGAAGTCGAGGCGATCGCCGCCGCCGCTGCGGCGAACCCGCAAGTCGATGTCGCCTTGTGCGTGCCGTTCACGCTGATCGCGCCGGCCGTCGCGGCGTCCAGCGCCCTGCCGATCGGCGCGCAGGATTTGCACGAGGCCGACAAGGGCGCGCACACCGGCTGCATCTCGGGTGCGATGCTGCGCGAATGCGGCGCGACGCTGACCATCGTCGGGCATTCGGAGCGGCGCGCCGACCAGCACGAGACCAGCCACGACGCCTGGGCCAAGGCGGCGGCGGCGCGGCGGCACGGGCTCCACGTGATCCTGTGCTGCGGCGAGACCGAGGCCGAGCGCGACGCAGGTCGCGCCGAGCGGATCGTCCAGTCGCAGATCGAGAAGTCGCTGCCCGACGGCGCCTCGCCCGAATGGTTGACGCTCGCCTATGAGCCGCGCTGGGCGATCGGCACCGGCAAGACCCCGACGCTCGACGACATCGCCGCGATCCACGCGATCGCCCGCGCCAAGCTGCGGATGATGGTAGGCGACGCGGCGGTGGGGATCCGCATCCTCTATGGCGGTTCGGTGACGGGGGCGAACGCGGCGGATATCCTCGCGGTCGACAATGTCGACGGCGCGCTGGTCGGGGGTGCCAGCCTGACCGCCGAGAAATTCGTACCGATCATTCGGGCCGCGGCTTCGCTTTCCTGAGCTTTCCCAAAGGAGGGCTGGGGAGTGGGCGCGCTCGTCTGCGCGTTCAAAGTTCTGGCGCGGCCTCGCACCGACCTCAACTTGCTCAAGCTGCTCCATGCACTGATCGAGGAACGGAGTGTCACCCGGGCCGGGATCATGGGGCTGAGTCAGCCGGCTGCGAGCCGCGCGCTGGCGCGACTTGCCATCAACGTCCGGTCGGCACCACACTCGACGTTGTGCCCGCTGACCTCCGTGCGTCGCTTCGCTAGCGGCGCCCGGGTTCCGACCGCACCGGCTGTATGCGAAGCTCGGTCAGGTCTCCGAAGCGAGCATCCGGAACCCCGCCAAGTGAAGCAGTTGGGCGCGCCGTTTCGGTGGCGCGCCCTTCCTGGAATCATTCAGATTTCGCGCGGCCGCGATGGGCAGGTTTCGGGGCGGGCACGGGAGCGGCAGTCGAGCGCGCCGCCCGGCCCTTGGCGCCGAGGCCGATCTTCTTCGCCATTTCCCGGCGCTGCTCGGAATAGCTTTGCGCCACCATCGGATAGTCGGCTTTGAGGTTGTAACGGCTGCGATAGTCTTCCGGCGTCATGCCATGTGTCGAGAGATGCCGGCGCAGCGTTCGGTACGGCTTGCCGTCGACCAACGAGATGATGTGATCCTTCGAGGCCAGCGACTTCCGCACTGAAACCGCGGGCGTGAATTCCTGCCCGGAACTTGCATCGCCCGATGAGACATCCGTCGGCGAAGATCCGGAGGCCAGTTCGGTCACGGTGGCGTGCATCGCGCGCAAGAACGCCGGCACGTCATCAGCCGAGACACGGTTATTCTGATTGCCGAGCCACGCGATCGTAAGTTCCGTCGCGAATTCGACCGCGTTCAAGCTATTATCTTCCGACATGACGACCCTTTGATGTTTGGAGATTGGCAACGCCCTCTTCGAGACGCCGCTATTCCTGCATAATGAAGAAATCTATTTTGTCGAATCGTCGGAGATCGTTGCCGGGTTAAGCTTGGATTTACGTGGCCTAGCTCTCCGGCCTCCGCGCAGTCCGCCCCAGTCGCCCAAACGAGTCGCATGAGCGAGATGCAGGACCTGTCGCCCACGCCACGCTGATTTGACCCAGCGCCGTTCAAACGAAACAGGCAAAGCGATGGGCCTCCCGCGCGTTGCGATCAGATGCGTAGGCGGAAAGCGTCTCCCCGATCAGGAACGTCACGCGAACCTCGCGAAGCGGAAAATTCGGGTGCTGCGCAGTCCAGTCGCGACAGGCGTAGCGCGCATAATCCAACAACGCGGCCTCGCGGTTACGCGTCAATCGCAACGCCAAGGCGTCGAAATATCCTGTCCAGTCTGAAGAGCCGAGTGCACCAGCCGGGTAGGCTGGCCATTGGTAGGAAGGCGGCGCCATATGATGGTGATAGACATCCACGACACTGCCATCCGCCAGGCGGCCCTCGATGACTGGCAGCACATAGTCGACGTGCGGGCGTGGCGCGAACATGCCCCAGCTTTGGGTGAGCCCGAAGACACCGGCGACATCGGCCACAGCGATAAGGCTTTGCGGGCGTCGGACGCCGCGCAGGCCGGTGAAATTCCAGATCAGACAGAAGGCCAACACCCATGCGAGGCAGACTTGCGCGACCGGGGTCAGGCGGTAGGCCCGGGCCGGCGTCCATGCGGCAGTGAGCAGGGCGAAGAATCGCCGATTCCAACTCCTGGCGCGCGTGAGCAAAGCGCCCATCCTGCCATGATCGTGCGCCGCCAAGACCGAAACGGTCGGTCCGGCGAGTATATTGCCAAGGAGGAGCACGACCTTGCGGTAGAACCCGCACGAGCCTTCATAATAGATCGCGACCGTCGCGCGGCGGCCCGGCCGGTGAAGAGCATCCCAGAATCGCGCCGGGACGAACACCACCAGCGAAGCTATGCTGACCACCCAGAAGAGTCCTATGTCGAGGAAGAGCCTGAAGCCGAGGTGCATGGCAATCAGCAACGGAAGCACCATGAGGCGCAGGCGGTCGGTTTGGACCGGAGCGAACAACAGGATCGGCGTAAGTATCTCGAGCCAAAGCACGAAAAAACTGAGCGGCTGGGTGACTGAGACATAGCCTCTAAGGACGTAGGCAAGCGGAGTCGCGATGGCGTCATTGTGCAGGGCGAGATAGACGGCAGAACCATCGACCGCCCATTCCGGTGAGGTTTTCATCATCGCGCCGAAGAAGTAGACATAGGATGCCTGCAACAGAAGGCCGGCCGTAGCGACGTTCAGCACGCGTGTGGGTGCGCTTGGTTCTGCCAGCACTGCCTCGGTCGAAAACCGCGCGCCGATCGGCAGGAACATCGCCCAAAACAGCAGCAACGGGGCGAGCACGTCCCCTCCGCTGCCGATGAACGGATTTCGCAGGACCAAGGATTGATGCAGCACCCAGCACAAGGCTGCCGAGATTCGCGGACGGACGCCGGCGATCAGACAGATCGCCCCAGCCCCCTCCAGCCAGAGCAGCGCGATGGCGAAACAAGGCGTTCCATTCAGAAGGTAAAGCGACGCTCGATCAGCATAATCGAACTGTCCGAACCTGCCGCGCGGCAGAACGCCTTCGTCGCTCAGGAAAGCCGCGGCATTGGGAAGGATTTCTAAGACGCGCAACAGAAGCGCGGCGCCGAGGATCACCCGAAACGCCGCCAGCGACCGCAGGTCTATGGCGAAGACTTGAGCAAATGAGCGAAAGGTCCGCCCCGCGAAAACCCTGGTCCTCGCTGCGGCCCTCGCCATCGAGATCATTTTCGCCTGGTATCAACGGTCCTTGCAGGTGGCATGACTCCCGCCGCAACCGCCACCCCCGCCGCCATCGTTATTCTGTACGATAACACCACGTGACTGGGCCGTAGACTGAGGCGAGAAATAGAAAGTCGTCCCTACGGTAACTATTCCCGCAACTGCGAGAGCTAATGAAATCAGTAACTTCCTGTTCATTGTTCACCTCCCGGTGAGGTCGTTCCACTCACCATTGTAATTGAATAACCACGCATATTGGTATTGGCAATATCCCCAGACTTCCAAATAATATGCCACACCTATAGTCGTGCTTGACTTGAGCGGCCTTGCGCAACGTAGGCGCGGACCGCATGATATCCATGGCAGCGCAAGCCAGGGCTGCATCTGCTCAAGGGGGAGAGTGGAGTTGGCCTTTCGATTTCCCATGGTCCTGATGGCGGCCGCAGCCATCGCAGCCTTGGCGATGGCCCTGCTTTTGCTTCCACGCTGTTCTCCGGAGAGCGAACCGGCTTACGGCGATACACCAATCCTGCGGCTCGACCCGCAGCAGCACAGTGGCACGATATTTCGCGCCGGCATCGACGCCAAAGGCCGTCTGATGGTGACGGCAGGCAGCGACGACGTCGTTAAAATATGGCGCGTTGACGACCCCAAGCAGATACGCGTCGTCAATACTTTGCGCGTGCCGATCTCCAAAGAGGCGGCGGTGGATCCGTCCGCGGCCGGGCTTCGCGCGGTCGACATTTCACCGGATGGAATGCTGATTGCGGCCGCCGGCCAGACGCGCGCTGACGGTACCTTCCGCCTCCTCGTGCTCGCCGCGGCTACCGGCGAGATTCTGCACGATTTGCTCAGTGCGCGCGGCATTATAACCGACCTCGCCTTTTCACCCGACGGCCAATCGCTCGCCGTCGGCCTTTACGCCTGCGATTCGGCTCCCGTGGAAACCTGCCCCGACGCCAACAACGGCCTCTGGGTCTGGAACACGGCAAAATGGAACGCGGCGCCCTATCGGGACAAGGCGTATCAGGGCCGGATCAACGGGATCGCGTTCAACCGGGCCGGCGATCTTTTCACTACCAGCTTTGACCGCAGGCTGCGTCGCTATGGCGCCGAACAGCGGAAGCATTCCGATTTCGCACCGACGCCCGCGCCGGCGAGGCCATTCGCGCGTGACTACGACCGGGACATTCGCCCTTACGATCTCGCGGTCGCTCCAGACGGACAAACCATCCTTGTCGGCTATCTCAACGAGCAAGACCGGGACGATCCCGCCGCGCTGACCCAGTACAGCGCCAGCGATCTCGAGCCGGTGCGGGACTACGACATTGGCGGGCTTCCGGCGGATCATGGCGGACCGGTACAGGCCACCGTCGTCAATGGCGTCTCCTTCTCACGCGACGGCGCCTATGTGTATGCAAGCATCGCACAACATCAATCGCACGATGCCGACAAGGTCCTGCGCCGTTGGTCGGCAGCGGATGCAAATGCGCGACCCAAGGATTTCGGTCTGTGCACATCGCAAACGATCATTCAGGTGCTCCCTTACCAGGGCCATGGCGCGATCTTTGCCAGCTCGGATCCCTGCGTTTCGGCGATCGACGATGCAGGCGCGCGTTTCGATGTGCCGCGATCGGTGTATCCGATCGACAACCACAATCTTGGGCCGACCGATCCGGGGCTGCTTCTGGTTTCCGAGAGTGGCGACCGCTTCTATTTGGCGCACGAAGTGGCCGGACGAGGCGTGGCGTTCGATCTGATGGAGCGGAGGCTAACCGTGAACCCGGCAGCGGCGGACCCATCGCGCAAGGGGGTGACGGACGGCTATCGCGAGACCAGCGGGGGCACGACGATGTCCAAATGGTGCTGCAGCGGCACGGCTCCCGCGATCAATCGCGTGCCGATAGCCTTGGGAGGAACTTCAGGAGGCGTGACGTGGAGTACCGACGTTGCACCCAACGGCGATTTTGCGGTGCTTGGCACTTCCACTTTTCTTGCCCGTTATGACCGTAGCGGCCGTCGGCTGTGGCAATATCGGACGCCGGACGTTCCGCGCCGGGTCAATATCGCGCCCAATGCGCGTACGGCGACCGTGCTGTACCGCGACGGTGTCTTGCGCTGGCACAATATCGAAGACGGCAGCGTGCTGCTTAGCCTATTCATCGACGCCAGCGGTGAAAACTGGGTGATGTGGACCCAGGCCGGCTATTATGACTCCTCGACCGGCGGAGACGCGATCCTCGGCTGGCACTTGAATAATGGCGGGGACGTAGCGCCGAGCTGGTTGCCCGTAACCCGATACGCGAATGCCTTCCGCCGGCCCGATGTCATCAACCATGTAATCAAATATATTCGCGATGGCTTGGCGACTCCCGGCCTCGCAGCAGCGAATTCTACGGCGCTCGCCAACGAGATGATTCGCCGCAACGCGCCGCCGATCGTTCAGATCGCTGACGCTCGCATGCGGTCGGACGGGACTCAGATGCTCCTCACATACATCGTCAATTCGCCGAGCGGCGATCCGGTGACCGGAGTACATATCGATATCAATGGACGCCCTGCCGCAGTGGAACCGCCACAGGCGCGGGCAGGAGAGCGGATTCAATGGACTCTCCCGATCGACATAGCCTCCGACGAATATGTCGGCATTCGTGCGATCAATCGCAACGGCATCGGTGAAGTAAGCACGGTCCGCGTGCTGGACGCTTATCGGAACGCGTCTCTCAACCCCCCGCCGCTTGTCCCAAGCGCAATTCCCGAATCGACAAAACCATTGCCACCGGTCGCGGATCGACCGGTGCTTCACGCGCTCGTGATCGGCTCCAACTATGCCTATCGCAACCGGGGCCGGCTGGCCCAACTGTGCTGTGCGAGTGAGGATGCGAGGGCCTTCGCACAGTTCCTACGACGCCAGAACACGCATGACGAACGGGCGCTTTATAGTGACGTTAAGGTCATCGAACTGAAGGATGAGGAAGCAACGCTAAACGCGCTGCAGGCCAATCTTTCGCAACTATCGCGCGTGAACGGCAATAGCGTCATCCTGATCTTCCTCGCCGGGCACGGCGTTTCCGACAGCCGTGGTCGTTATCACTATATCCCATATGGCGTCGATCCGGATTCGGGTCGGCTTGAACATGTCGCGCTCACTGGCGCGCGTATTACACGCGCATTGCAAGAAGCCCGAGTGCCGGCGATGCTGTTCATGGATACCTGTAACTCGCAGGGAGCGTTGGAACGTTCATTTTTGAGTGAGGTCTACAATCTCCAGAGGAACATATTCACCTTTTCGAGTTCGCGCGACGGCCAGGCGTCGCTCGAGAGACGCGCATGGGGTCACGGCGCTTTTACATACGCACTTTTGCAGGTGCTTCACGGCGAGCCTATCGCCGACAATGACGGTATCGTGACATTCTCCGAACTCGGGCCAAACCTGCGCGAGTTGGTCACGCAGATGACTTCCAAACAGCAAGTCCCGCAATATTTCGGATGGGGGCCCCAAGGTGCAAATCCCCAGTCAAACCTTTTCACGGTGCGCCGATGAGGCCTCCATCCTGTCTATTTGCGAACGGCGTGCCACCTATTCGCGGTTACCACGCCGCTCAAAGCACCTGGATCTAGCCGCACGCCATCTGCGCACATCAACTAGCGGCGCAGCGATCGAGTTTCGCGCAGGCCGCTTCTCGGCCCGCTGGCGGCATAGCGGTGGGCTGCTGACTAAAGCGATAACAGGGGCTAGCGTTCCGATCTATTGCCCGTCGCCTGCGGATCGCACCTTCGTAATCACTAGCTTTCCCGAGACCTTTTCGGTCACTCTCCATTCAAAGCGCACATTTGAGCCGATCGTAAGGGCCTGCCTGGCCAAGAAGAACATCATGCACAAAGCGATTAAGGCGACCGTGGGCCAGACGAGCAAAGTGATCATCGACACTAGCGATTCTCGCTGCGATTCCGCCGCCGCAGCAGGCGACCCGCGAATATTCGTGCTGTGATTGAGGTATAAGACTCCAGCACCGGAGACGAAGACTAGCACGCCAAACAGCAGCCACACATATACCGAGAAAACTGACCTGCGCAGACCGCCAACAGGCGCCGCTGCGGGTTCGACTCCGTCGGGTCCCGTTAACACGCCGTCCGCCGTATCGGCGTGTGACACTGGTGGACCGTGTTTCGCCCAACGTTCTGCCTGTTCGCGGAGGGCGGAATCACCCTCCACAATTATCTTGTCCGCTGATCGGAAGGCTCTTTCCAGTTCCGCCTCATTAGAAGCGCGCGCCGCTGCCTTTTTAAACATGCGCTACTCCAAGAAGTCACTCTTCGATCAACGCTATCACACGACCGCGGGGAAATCGAATCGCGCAACGGGACGATGATTGCACGCTGAGACATCGCGTATCGTAGACTTCGAGCCCAAAGTCGGCCATTCCCGAGCGGCGCGCGAGTTCCCGAAATCGGACCTTCGTTCAGCCAAAGGTGGCGCTATACGCTATTGGGTGGTTGGGGCCGGCTGATTGCGCCCCTATAACCTCCAGAACGGCTTCCACTCCATCTTCTGGCTCGGCCGCTCGGAATAGTTCGTGTGCTGTTCGCTAAGGTCGTCGAGCGGTTGATCGTTGACGTGGGCGAAAGCGGCTTCCATCGCCTGATCCCTTCCCGCCGTCCAATCGGCGAACCGGAGTGGGGCCGCTATGTCGGGCATGGTCCAGATTCGCTTGTCGTAGGGGTGGGAGTCGAACCAGGGCAGGGTCGACACATAGGCTTTGAAGCCGTCGCCCTGGAACGGCGTGGCGTCGCCCTCGTGATTGGGAGCGCCCCCTGAGGGTTCGCCCACGAACACGGCCCAGGTCTCCCGCTCGATCCTCGAGGTCAGGTTCTGGGCGGCCGAGAAGGTGTGGGGGCCGATCAGCACATAGAGCCCGCCAGGGCGGTTGAAGCGGGACCGTTCGAGATGTTTCCTCAGGCCTTCGCCCATGCGGTTGTCGCCGCCGTCGTTGCGGCGCAGGTCGAGTACGACCCGTTCGATCGCGGGGGCCTCCATGGCCGCAAAGGCTTCACGCACGAAGGCCAGGATCGAGTCCTTGCTGGCGAACAAGCGGTCGAACGCGATGACCAGGGCGTGGTCGTTTGCGTGGACGAAGTTGGGCGCAGGCCCCGGCCGCCAAGTTTCAACCGGGAAGGGCTTTCGGGAAAGCGGGATTAGAGCCTCGCGTGCGTCCGGGCGCGGGATCAGCACTGCCTTGACGAGCGAGCCGCCTATTTCGGCCTCGACGGTGACCGGCGCCGAGACGCCGGCGGGCGCGGCCAATCGTGCTCCGCGCAGGACCGCGGGTCGCAGGATCAAATCTGCGTCATGGTGGGCCCGGGTGGGATTGTTGCCAGGCCACATTTCCGCGAAGGACCTCAGGGCCTTCTCAACGGCGACCCCATCCACACGCGTGATCCGTGCACCAAGCAGAGGCGCGCCTTCTTCCTTGGCCGCGGTGACGTAGAGGCCGTCGAAGAAGGGGCTGGCAGCAATCGGAAGGGTGAGGTCGAAGCCGGGCGCCCTGATCATGCCGCTTGGTCCCACACGCCCATCCACGTACATCGTCGTGTGGCCGTCATGGAACCAGGCCAACTGTTCCATAAGGCCCATGAGATAGGCATCGGGGGTCATGGCGTCCGCCTCAGCGGCGAGGCGCTCCCAGCCGGATCGCCAAGCCGGGTCAGCGGCGGCTATCCAGCCGCGCGGGTGGGTCGCCTCAGCGTATCTGCGCAGTCGCGCGGCTTCCGAGCGGCGGGGCTTGGAAATGGCTGCCGTCGCCGGCATTGCCAAGGTTCCTGACAGAAGGAGGGAGAACTCGCGTCGCGTAGGGACATATGATCGTGTCATGCTCGGAAATCCCTTGGTTCCTTGTTTACACGGACGAACCTCGTCGCACGCGGCGATGGATCACGCCACGCGCTCAGGCGAACGGGGACGACGCGTCGCGCCGGGCCAGGCTGTTGCGGAATGACGGGCCGGAAACGGGAGGGGAGAGGCGAACGCCGGGCGCAGCGTCGAACGTCACGGCTTCCTCGCGATCGGGAAGCGGAGCCGCGGTGATCGCCGCCTCTTGCGGGCGCGAAGAGGCGGACGGGACGGCCTGAGTTTGCGCAGCTGCCGCCGTTCCGAGGAGTGTGCTGACCGAAAGAGCAAAGATCGGTAATCGCGTGGAGCCTCAGGAGGAAATGTCGCGTGGTCGACGGCGCCCGCTCGCCTGTCATCTGTATTAGTGATATACGTATGCAATACGATCAAGAGGTAGTTCTCATCTCTATGGCGACACGCCGAGCACATCGGCGCGATATCGGCTTCAAGTTTATGGATAGCCTTGGAGCGGCTGCTTTCGAGAGAGCGCAGATCGCGAGCGAAGAAACGACATTGGGCCGGCAGTTGCCATTCCGGGTTTGGCTTTCCGAATGTCCGTCAGCTAACGGGCCAGAAGCCGAAGCGCGGCTTTGCAGGAAGCTGCTGGTCCGAAATGCGCCCAATCCCGGGCGTTCAGCTCGTCCCTACGGAAGCCCGGTAGCTGCCGTTGGTTCAGGTGCTGAGCAACGGCAGCTCACGCTCGCGTTGTGGCAGGATACGCGGAGACAAACGGAGCGACCTGCATGTTAAATGGATCGTGCCACTGCGGCGGCGCCTCTTAGGCCCTGACTGGCGACCCAGGCTCAATCACGGCCTGCAACTGCACGCTATGCCATCGCTACGGGACACTCTGGGCCTAGGATTTTGAAGACGACCGGATTGCCGTTGTGGGCACGATATCGAGCTTTCGCCGTACCGGCAAAGACGATCCAGCACTTGAGGTCCTCTTCTGCTCGATCTGTGCCGGCATGTTGGCATGGCGCGGCCTGCGGGTGGAAGCGGACGGTCGACGGCGAATGGCCGTGAACATCCGTGTCACAGCGTTCGACGCTGTCGCTGACCTGCCAATCGATCACTTCGATTGCCTGGACTCATTTCAGGATCGGCCTTCGCCGTCCTGGCGGCGGCCCGCAGAGCCGGGGCAGCCGCACACAGGCGCGGCCGGCTTTGGGCGCATGCCTTTGAGATCGCCAGGAGTGCGGGGCTTGGTTAAGGCATGCCTAGCCAGAGCAAGGGCCGAACGCATGTCTGTATTCCGCGACCAGGTGACCAGCGATACGAAGCGGGTGCGCTCGGTCGTCATTCTCGGCGGGGGAACCGCAGGATGGATGACCGCCGCGGCATTGGCGCGCCAGTTCGGCGCCGCGCTCGACATCAAATTGCTCGAGTCCGAGGAGATCGGTGCGGTCGGCGTCGGCGAGGCCACCATACCCACCATTCATTGGTTCAACGCGCTGATCGGTCTCGATGAGAGCGCTTTCCTCCGCGAGACCAAAGCAACCTTCAAGCTGGGCATCGAGTTCGTCGACTGGACGCGGCCGGGCTATCGCTATTTCCATCCGTTCGGCGCGTTCGGGGCGCGCCTCGGCGGCGTCGCCTTCCATCACCGCTGGATCAAGGCACGGGCCGAGGGGCTCGATCTGCCGCTTGCGGCCTTCTCGCTTGCCGAGACGCTCGCGGCGCAGGGGCGCTTTGCCAAACCGGAAGGGGATGCCCGTTCGATCCTCTCCACGCTTGGCTATGCCTATCATTTCGACGCGAGCCTCTATGGCAGGCATCTTCGCGGCATCGCCCAGGCGAATGGGGTGACGCGGGTCGAAGGGCGACTGCAGGATGTCGAGCGCGATCCCGAGAGCGGGCTGATCATCGCGCTCACCACCCAGCGGAACGAGCGGCTGGCAGGCGAATTGTTCATCGACTGCTCGGGTTTCCGCGCGCTGCTGATCGGCGGGGTGATGCAAAGCGCATTCGAGGACTGGTCGCACTGGCTGCCCTGCGACCGCGCCGTCGCGGTGCCTTGCGAGCGGGTCGCGGAGACGACGCCGTTCACGCGCTCGACCGCCCGGCAAGCGGGCTGGCAATGGCGCATTCCGCTTCAGCACCGGATCGGCAACGGCCATGTCTTCTCCAGCCGTTTCCTGAGCGAGGACGAGGCGACCGCGACCTTGCTCGCCAATCTGGACGGCGCGGTACTCGCCGAGCCGCGGACGCTGCGCTTCACTGCGGGCACGCGGCGCAAGGCGTGGGTCGGCAATGTAGTGGCGCTGGGGCTTTCCTCGGGCTTCCTCGAGCCGCTCGAATCGACGTCGATCCACCTGATCCAGAGCGGCATCGCCAAGCTGCTGACCCTGTTTCCCGACCGCGACATGGATCCGATGCTGGCCGATCGGTACAATATGCTGCTGAATGCCGACATGGACACCATCAGGGACTTCCTGATCCTCCATTATCACGCCAATCCTGGCCGGGCCGAGCCGTTCTGGGTGGAGCGGCGCGAGATGCCGCTGCCCGAGAGCCTGCAGGCCCGCGAGGCGCACTACCGCCGGTCGGGCAGACTCATGCTGGGTGGCGACGAGCTGTTCCGCGAGGCGAGCTGGCTGGCGGTGCTCAACGGACAGGGGATCGTGGCGGAGGATTACAACCCCCTCGCCGACACGCTCGACGGCGCGTCCAACATCGCGCAGCTTCGGCAGATCGCCGAAGTCATCGCGCGCGCCTCGCCGACCTTGCCGCTGCACGACGCCGCGCTGGCGGCGGCGATGGCGCAGGGATGAGCGGCCTCGACATCGCCGCGCGGCGGATCGGCGCCGAGCGCCAGCCGATCGCGATCGTCGATGGTTTCCATCCAGATCCCGATACGCTCCGGGCCGCGGCGAAAGCGGCGAAATACGATACGGGACGGCATCATTATCCCGGCGTCCGCGCGCCGTTGCCCCCGGACTATTTTGCGCGGGTGCGGCCCGCGCTCGCGCGGGTGCTGCGCGACGTGTTCGGGCATGGCGCGGGGATCGAACTGCTCGACGCGAGCTTCTCGATCGTCAGCACGCCGCCAGGCGATCTCGCCGTCGCGCAGAGGCTGCCGCATGTCGACGCGGTGCATTCGGGACGGATCGCATTGGTCCATTATCTCGCGCCAGAGGGCGGCGACGGCACGGCCTTCTTTCGTCACCGAGGGACCGGGTTCGAGACGATCGACGGGGCGCGTTCGGCGCGCTACCTCGCCGCGCTCGACGCCGAATTGCGCGCCGATCCGCCGGCGGCTGCTTATCCCCTTGGCGACACCGCGCTGTTCGAGCGGATCGCGCATGTCGAGGCGCGGTACAATCGCGCGGTCCTCTATCGCAGCGTGCTGCTCCACAGCGGCGCGATCGCCGCCGGCGCCCGGCTGGACGCCGACCCCGCCACCGGACGGCTGACCGTCACGGCGTTCCTCTCGATTCCATAACGCTCAGCGCTTCCGCTTCCCGTCCGCCGCCTTGGGCGGCCGCACCGCAAGATAGACCGTGCTCCAAAGCTGCGCGGCGTTGGATTCGTCGACATCCGACTTGCCTGCGCCGAACGCCACCGCCTTGTAACGACCCTTCTCGAAAGCCCAGGACCAGAGCTCCGAACTCTGCGTCGCGCGCGTCGCCTGGATCGCACGCCACAGCTTTGTCTGCATATCCTCGAGCACCGCGCGGGTGGCGGGGGGCAGGTCGGTACGCCCGAGCTGGCGCGCGAGGCCCGCGGCGAACAGCGCCTGCTGCCACGACCAAACCACCGCGCCATGATAAGCGGCAGGCGTGAAGCGGTTCTGCACCTCCCGAGCTGCGAGCGCGGGATTGGCGGCGAGCATGCCGATCGCGGTCATCAGCCCCGCCGGAAACGGTCGCGCCAGCGCGCCGACATAGGCCTGCAGATCCGCCGGGTCGGGATGCCCGAACAGCAAGGCAAAGCCCTCGTCCGAGTTGATGATCGGCACCGGCTTGCCCTGATCGTCGAGCGCGATGGCGTGATAACGCAGCGACTGTCCCCCGAGCGCGGCGAGCGCCGGCCCGGCGGGAACGCCGACACGGGCGGCGTAGTCGCCGACCTGCGCGGCGGCGCGCGGCGCCGGGATCTCGACTGCGAACAGATCCGGCGCCGCGCGGCGCCAGGTGGCGGCCATCGCGGTGGCACGGCCGAAGGCGGCACGTTCGGCCGGCGCCAGATAAGAGTCGAGCAGCCCGGCACGCAGCAGCCTGCCCGCCGCCTCGAGCGCGGCCGGGACGAGCACCGCATTAACGTCATAGGGGTAGCGGCCGCGGCCGATGCCTTCCTCGCTGTCGCGCCACTGGCCGGTCATGCGGCCCTGATGAATTCCGATCAGATTCTGCCAGCGCGGGTCGCGCGCGAAGCGCTCGGCCTGATCGATCGCGAAGCCGAGATTGCGCACCAGCAGCGCGCCTGCGAGATCCGCGGCGCCGGGGCGCGCTTCGCTCGGAATCCTCGATGACAGGAAGACGCGCGCTGCGGCCGGGCTGGCGTGGCCGAGCAGATATTCCGCCGCGACAGGACCGAGCATATAATCGTCGTCGATCATGCCATAATCGAGCGTCGCCGCGGCATCGCCCGGCTGATTGTGCCGGGCATGGTCGATCAGCGCGAATTCGGCGAGCCCCTCCTCGTGCGCGACTTCACCGCCGGGATTGAGGCGCGCGAGCACCGCGCCGAGCCCGGCCTCGACCGCGGCGCCTCTCAGCGCAGGCATCAGCAGGCGGACCGACATCAAGGTATCGCGGCCGAAATAAGTGTCGAACCGCCACGAGCCGGCCAGGAATTTCTCGCGGTAGCTGAGAAAGGCGAGGGCGTTGCGCGCGGCGGGATCGGCGGCGGCATGCGCATTGAGCAACTCGGCCTTGCTCAAGCCGGTGAGCGGCGTGTCGCCGGTCGCCGCGACGATGCGCAGGCGGATGCGGCCGTCGGCACCGGCCAGGATCGCACGGTCCGCAATGCGGCCGCCCAGCACTTCGAGCTCAAGCCGATAGCCGGGGGCGCCATCGATTCGGTCACGGGCATAAAGGATGCGATTGCCCTCAATGCGGGCGGACGTGGCGAGTTCCGACAGGAAGCGGCCGCTCGCCTGATAGTCGCGAAGGAAGCGAACGTTGGAGAGCACCGCCTGCTTGAGGGCGAGGCGCGGCGCGTCGATCGTCGCAATCGTCTCGATGCCGTGGAGCGGGCGGCCCTTGCCGTCGGTGAGGCTTCGCGGGCGGGGGGACTGGTCGAGCCGCCACGCAGCGGCGCGAGGCAGCGGCTCGAACCATAAACCGACACCACTATTGCCCGCGGGGAAGGCGACGAGGATGCGCGGTTCGCTGCCGTTACGCAGCAGCAAATGCGCCGCGACCTTGCCGTTACGTACGAAGGCGTTGAGGTTCTGGCCTTCCGTCAGGCTGTAGGCGAGCTCGGGCGCCTTGTCGCGCTGGGCTGCCGCCCCCGAGGTCAGAAGGCCACCCGAGAGCAGCAACCCCGCCGTCAGGACCGCATGCATCGAACCTTGCATTGGTTTCTCCTCTCTTCCCGGAACGAAAAGGCGCGGCCAACCTTTCGGTTGCCGCGCCCCGACTTTCCGTGCGCGATCAGAACTTGAACGTGATCGTGCCGCCATAGGTGGCGCCGACGATGCCGCGGGCATAGAAATAGCCGTCGGTGATTGCCTGCGTCTGGCCCTGGCGCGGATTGCCTTCGGTGAGGCCGACCACGTCGAAAATGTTGTCGGCGTTGACGCTCAGCTGCAGTCGTTCGCTGAGGTTGAACGAGGCACCCAGGCTGGTCACGCCATAGCTGGGAAGCGCCACGCCATTGCCCGCGTCGGCATAGATCTTGCCGATATATTTGTAGCGGCCATAGACCTCGCCCAAGCCGTTCGGCAGCTTGAACGTCGGCGTTATGGTGAACAATTGTGCCGGCGTGCGCTCGGGGCGATTGCCCTCGAAGCCCTCCTGGTTGGCGCCGTTGATCGCGAGGTTGACCAGCTTGGGGTCCTGGAACACGCCCTGGAAGTCGATCGAGAAATAGTCGACCGGACGCACATTGAGATCGAGCTCGACGCCATTGGTGCGCAGATCGGCATTGATGTTGCTCTGCTGGGTCGGGTTCGCCGGATCGGCGAAATTATAGTTCTGGTTGCGGAAGTTGGTGCGGAACACCGTCGCCGATCCCGAGAACAGACGGCCATGCTGATAGCGGATACCGGCCTCGTACAATTCGATTCCCGTAATCGGGTCGACATTGTTCATCTGGAAGCCGTTGGCGTAGCGCGCGTAGATCGAGAAGCCGGGCGTGATCAGATAGTTGGCACCGACGGTGTAGGCGACCGCCCGCTTCTTCTTGCTGCGCACGGCGTAGGTGCCGTCCCAGGTCGCGCCGACCGTCGGGAGCACGCCCGCGGTGCCCGCCGGCACCGGCTGGTTGACCGCCGCCTGATTGCCATCCCACGCCTTGGCACTGTCCTGCTCCCAGCGCACGCCGGCATCGACATGCAGGTCGCCAATCGACAATTCGTCATTCAGGTACAGCGAGATGCTCGAATCCTCGCGGCTGCGAATGCCGGCACCCCAGTCGCCGTACGACACGAGGCCGTTGTCCGAGAGCGTGCCGATGACATTGTTCGTCGCGTCGAGCGCCACGACGTCGTAGATGTCGCTGTTGGTGCGGACGTCGTTGACGACGCTGGCGGTCGCCGACTGATCCTGATCGCGCTTGGTCTTGTAGTACATCACGCCCGCGGTCAGCGAGTTGGTGAAGCTGCCGCTCTCGAAATTCCAGCGTCCACCCAGGTTCATGCCGAAATCATAGGCGTCGATCGTGTCGTGGTTGAGCGTGGTGCGCTGGAGGAAGCCGTTGCCGTTGAGCGCGTTGAGCTCAGCGGCCTGATTGGCGCCGAGCACTTGCCCGGTGCGCAGGTTCTTGATGCCGAAACGCGCCGTCGTCGGGAACCTTGCCCGGCCGAGCGTCAACAGGTCGTTGATCGGCGAACTCGCGCCTGGCGTGAGATAATTGACCGCGCTGGTGAGCCCAGCGTTGCCCGTGCCGGAGCCCGGGAACAGGCCGTTGAAATCGTAGGAATAATCGAGATAGCGGCCATGGCCGAACAAGGTGAACGAGTCGCTGACCGGCTTCTCGAAATCGAGCCGCGCCTGCCACGTCTTGGCGACCACGCCGTCGCGATATTTGAAGTCGCGATAGCCGCTTGGATGCGCGTTGGTCGAAACCGGCACGGCGATATTGGCGAAGGCGTCGCCGCCGACATTGCCGAACTGCGTGTCGAGGCTGGGGATGCCGGTCGGCTTGCCGTCCTCGAAGCGATAGGGCTGGTCGGCATAATAAGCGTTTTCGACATTGCCGCCCTTGCCGGCCAGCCGCACATAGCCGCCATCCTCGAAGCGATATTCGAGCGAACCCTTGAGGCGCCATCCCTGATAGTCGAACGGATTCTTGCGGACGCCGGGGCTCGACTGGATATAGCCGCCGACGTTGAAGGCGAGATTGTCGGCGATCGGCTGTGAATAATAGAAATCGCCACGCTTCAGCCCGTAATTATAGCCGGTGAAGCGAACCGTGCCCTCGGGCTTGTCGAAGTTCGGCGCCTTCGAGACGAAGTTGATCGTCGCGCCTGCGCCATTGACGGTGAGCACGCCCGACGAGCCGCCCTTGACCGCCTCGAGGCGATCGATCGTCAAATCCGGGTCGAAGAAGAAGTCCGCGCCGCCGCCGCCATAGAGGATCGGCATGCCGTCCTCCTGAAGCTGGACGAAGCGCTGGCCGCCGCCCTGGAGCCCGCGGACCGAATAATTGTTCGAGATCTGGCCCGCGGTCGCCTCGACGAAGATGCCCGGGACCATCTCGAGCAGATCGGCGGTCGAGCGCGGTGCCTTCTGATCGATCAATTCGCGGTTGGCGAGCGTGATGTCGGCCGAGGCGGTGATCAGCGGGCGGTTGGGCGTCGTCTGGCCGGTGACGACGACCTCGCCCTCATCGGCGGAAGCCTCCGGAGCGTCCTGCGTCACGGGGGCATCGGCAGGCGCGGTCTGGGCCTGAGCGGCGAGCGGCAACAAGGCGGCGCTCGCAAGCAGCGCGGCGCGAACGTTGCGAACCGTAAGCAACATAGATACTCCTCTCCAGCGCGGATCATCCTCATCGGGCGTCCGGCGGTTGACGCCGAAATAGTCGTGAAACCGAAGTTATGAAATCGTTTTCTTAGGCGGCGCGACGAAATGGTTAACGGGTGGTGCACGGTTGCAACAGGGCCGAGCGGGGAGAGTCGCGGATGCGAGGGTCGGACATCGTCGCGTCGGCGCAAGGCCGCGCATCGAAATACGAAAAATGTTCTCCGGCCGGAGCCGGAGAACAGGGGGGGTCTAGAAGCTCAGCGCTGCGCTGAAGCGGAACGAGCGGCCGAGGATTGGACGGGCGAGGATCACGCCCTGTCCCTGGCCGCCGATGATGCGCGGATTGCCCTCGGTTAGGCCGATCTCGTCGGTAAGATTGTTGCCGGTCACCTGCAGCTTCACGCGCTCGCCGATGTCGACCGAGACGCCCGCGTCGAGCTGGTAGAAATGCGGCAGCAATTGCTGGTTCTCGGGATCCGAATAGCGGTCCCCGGTATATTGCAGCGTCGCGAACACCGATGGCTTGATGCTGCCGAGATCGGCTTCATAGGCAGGAGTCACGCGCCACGCCCAGCGCGGCTGGCGCTGAACGCGGTTGCCGGTATTGTCGACCGTCCCGCCACCGGTGAAGAAGTCCTGATACGACGCGTCGAGCCAAGTGCCCGCGGCGGAGACGCTGAAACCGGCGAACGGGCGGATTGCGCCTTCGAGCTCGACGCCGGTCGCCTTGGCCCCGCCGATCTGGCTGAGCGGCACGTTGTTGACGAGTTGAGTCGACGCGAGCCCGTCGAACTTGTTGTGGAAGAGCGTGGCGTACAGGTTGAGCCATGGCATCGAGACCTTGAGCCCGCCTTCATAGGTTTCGACCTCGGCGGTGATGGCGAGTCCGGTATTGTTGGCAATGTCTGCGTTGGAGGCATCTCGCAAATTGTCGAACTGCGGGAAACTGTTGCCGCGGCTGTAGCGGGCGAAGATTCCGATCTGGTTGGTGACGTCGTAGTTCACGCCCGCGGTCCACGACCAGGCCGAGTCCGAATAGTCGATCAGGCGCGGGCCGCCGAGCACCGTGACCGCATTGTCGTAGAGCGTCGCGGGGTTGCCATCGAGATTGACCGTCGCGGCCGCCGGCGTGCGGATCGTCGCGTCCACTACGTGCCGCTGCCATCGCGCGCCGCCGTCGACGCGCAACTCTGGGGTGATCTGGAACTCGTCGACTGCGTAGAAAGCCGCGTCGCTGCCTTCGTATTGCGCACGGACCTGGAAGCCGGGGCCGCTGGTGAAGCCATTGAGCGTCGCGGCGCGGCCGCCGTTCAGCGTCAGGTTGAGCAGCCGGGCATTGGGCTCGGCGGCGAGCAGCACCTGGTTGCCGAGCGACCACACATCGTTGGAGGTGTAGTTGGCGTAGTAGAACCCTCCGGTCAGCTTGTTGCTGCCGGCGCTCCACTCGATCGCCGAATCCGAGACGAACGAGCTGATCTTCTTGCGTACTTCCCAGATGCCCGCGCGCATCACCTGCGCATTGGCGCCGCCGGCAACTGCGCCGCCGCCGTTCACATAGCTCAGGCTCGCAACTGTCGAGCCCGCGCCGCCCAGGGCGACGGCCTGCGCCGCGGCGGATCCGGGCGCGCCGTCCGGCACCAGCCCGATCGTGTCCGCATTTCCGCCGAGATAGGCGGTGCGCTCGCGCAGGCGCAGGCCGTCGGCGACTTCATAATCGAAGGTGATGCCGCTGTTGAACACGTCGGCGCCGCGTCCTTCCGCGAGATCCACTCTGCGACCGACCAGATTGGTGGTGATCCGGGTCTCGCGGCCGGCGAGCACGCCGCTTCCAGCGTCGAACCCGGGATAGGCGCTGATCTCGCCATTGTTCGATACGACCGGGATCGGCAGCAGCCACTGGCCATGATCGTTGAGGTAGCGCGCATAGATCTCCACCGAGCCGCGCCCGCCGAAATCGTGATGTACGTTGGCGGTGACCTGACCGCCCTTCTCGGCTCGGAATTGCGGGTCGCGCACGCCGTTGCCCTGGGCGTAATAGCCGCCGATCATGAAGCCGGTATCCTCGTTGAGCGGCCCCGAAACCCAGGCATCGCCGCGGATCTCACCGAAATCGGTGTAGGAGGCCTTTGCGAGGCCGTGGAAATCGCTCCCACCGGTGCGCGGGACGATGTTCACCGTGAGACCCGGCTGTCCGTTTGAGAATAGCGAGCCGGTCCCGCCGCGCACCGCCTCGACGCGCTGCACGGTCTCGTCGAGTCGGATCAGCTGCGAATTCTCGAGAAACGAAAGCGTCGAGGGCGGAAATACCGGGACACCGGCAAGCTGGAAGGTGACGAACTGCGCATCGCCGCCCGAAGGATAGCCGCGCACGAAGATGTTGGCGCCGTTCTGCCCGCCCGAGCTCTCGGCCATTACGCCCGGGACGGTGCGCAGCAGATCGGCGGTGCTGTTCGGCGCGGCGCGTTCGATGGCCTCGCTGGACAGGCTGGTGACGGCGAAGGCGGCGTCCTGCCGGCGCGTGCCGCCGCCGGCGGTGCCGACCACGACGATTTCCTCGCCATCATATGCCGGCTCGCCGACATCCGGCGACTCGCCTTCGACGCGCTGGGCCGCATCGCTTGCCTGGGCGCCGGCGGTGTCGGGTGTCTGCTGAGCATGAACGGTGGATGCTGCGAGCGCGAACGGCGCGGCACTCAGCATGAGCAATGCGGTGCGAAGCATATCTACCTCCCCTTGAACAAGCGGGCATGCTTGCCTCGCCACGGTCGATGCTACGCAATTATGAAATGCTTTTCAAGGCGACTGCAACGCGATCCTGTCGCGACGCTTGCCCTGCGTGCCGCGGATGGCCTACCTAACGCGGCATGAGCGGGGAGGCGACCAAGGGGCGCAGCGGCCGGGGCAGGGCCTCCGCCCGGCTGACAATGCAAGACATTGCGCGACTCGCTGACGTCTCCACGCCGACTGTCTCGCGGGTGCTCAACGGCAGCCCTCTGGTCACCGAAGAGACGCGCGAGCGGGTGCTCGAGGTCGCCCGCGCCCATGGCTATGCCGTCAATCGCAATGCCCAGAAGCTGCGGCACGCCCGCACGAATACGGTTGCGGTGATGCTCGATTTCGGCTCGCACCGGCATGGCGCGATCGGCGATCCGTTCGTCTTCGAGCTGCTCGCCGGGGTCTCCGAAGCATTGTCGGTGCGCAACCAGGATCTGCTGCTGTCGCCACCCGGGCTCGACGACGTGCGCGCATTCCGCGACTTCCACCGCGCCCGGGGCGCCGACGGGTTCATTGTGCTGGGGCAAGGCACGCGCGACGAAATGCTGCGAAGCCTCGGCAAGCACGACATTCCTTTAGTCGTCTGGGGTGCGGTATCGTCCGACGCCGGCTATTGCGCGGTGGGGAGCGACAATCTGGGGGGCGGCAGGCTGGCCGGCGAGCATTTCGTCAGCAATCGACGCAAGCGCTGGCTGTTCGTCGGGGACATTCGCCACGAGGAACTTCGCCTGCGCTACGAGGGGCTGAAGCTTGCGGCGCAAGGCGCGCGCAACGTCGCGATCGACTTGCTGCCGATCGCATCGATGGCGTTCACCGTGACGGCGGAAACGGTCGCCTCCTACCTCGCCGGGGTGGCGCCTCCCGACGCGGTGTTCGCCTTTTCGGACACCGCGGCGATGGCCGTCATCGGTGCGTTCCGCGATCGCGGCCTGATCGCGCCGCGCGATTATTCCCTGGTCGGATACAACAACATCCCACCCTCGGCGCATTTCCATCCGGCGATCACGACGATTGATCAGAAGACCGACGTCGCCGGCGCGCTGCTCGTCGAGAAACTGATGGAACAGATCGAGGGTGATCGCCCGGCTTCGGTTGTCCTGCCTACCCGGATGGTCCGGCGGGAGACTTGAGAGCGTGGCGCCGGCACCGACGCATTGTTCTTGAAATCGTTATCAATGCTCCGCTATTTCCGGTCCCGTCATCGAGAGGAGTGGATTTTGGGGCGCGCGGAACGCGATCGGCGACAGGGCGTCACCTTTTCCGACGACGGCTGGACGCTCGTCATCGCCGGTGACGATAGCGACCGCGAAGGCTGGGTCGGGACGATTCTCGCGCTTTCCAACGGATCGATCGGCGTGCGCGGTGCAATCGAGGAGCGCGCGCGGGCCAGCACTTTCCTGGCTGAAGCCTACGAACAGAGCCCGATCCACTATCACGAACGGCTCCATGGTTTCGCCGAACGGTCCGACACCCGCGTCCCCGTTGCGGAGCCCCTGGGCCTGCGCGTGCTGGTCGACGGCGTGCCGGTCGATTTCGGCGCTGCCGAGGCCGTTCAGACAATACGGGCGCTCGATCTGCGCACCGGCCTGTTGCGCAGGGAGTCGTGCTGGAGGCTCGCCGATGGCCGTCACCTCACGATCCATGCCGAGCGGATCGTTCCGATCGACGGAACGCCGGTATTGCTGCGCCGGCTCCGCGCCGAGCTGGATGGCGCGGACGTCGCGCTCGACTCCTTCCTCGGGCCCGCGCCGCGCGCGATCGGACAATCGGACGATCCCCGGATCGGCGTCCATCTCGGTTCGGGCGGCTTTCAGACCGAGCAGGCCGACGCTGGGCTGATCGTCGAACGGCTTCCGGGAAGCGGGATCGGCGTCGCCGCGGCGCAGCGGTCGCATCAGGATGACGAGTGGCTGGTCGTGGCGACAGGCTTTGCCGCGGGGGCCGCGGCGTCGGACGCGCTTCGCGCCGAGGCGGAGAGCCGCGCAGAGCGCGCGTTGCGCACGGGCTTCGACGCTGCGTTGCAGGGCCAGCACGAAGCATTCGCTGCCTTTTGGGACCGCGCCGGCGTTTCGATCGAAGGGGAATCCGAGACAAGCGCAGCATTGCGGGTGAATCTGTTTCACCTGTTCACCTCCGCCGGGCGCGACGGGCATTCGAGCGCCGCGGCCAAGGGGCTGACCGGCGAGGGCTATGAAGGCCATTACTTCTGGGACACCGAAGCGTTCATGCTGCCGGTACTCGCGCTGATCGCGCCCGACGTTGCGCGCGCGATGCTGGTCTATCGTTTCCGCACGCTCGATGCCGCCCGCGCCAATGCCCGGGAACTCGATCATGCGTCCGGCGCGCTCTACGCGTGGCGGACGATCGCTGGGCGCGAATGCTCGGCGCATTATCCGAGCGGATCGGCGCAGTACCACATCAACGCCGCCATCGGCTTCGCGATCGGCTTCTATGCTGAGGCCAGCGGCGACGATGATTTTCTGTTCGCTATGGGCGCCGAGATGCTTATCGAGACCGCCCGGCTGTGGCTCGCGCTCGGCGATTGGCATGCCGACAGCTTCCACATTCACGGCGTCACCGGACCGGACGAATATACCGCTTTGGTCGACGACAATTGGTACACCAACCGCATGGCGCAAAAGCATCTGCGCCTCGCGCGCCGGGTTGCCGACCGCATGGCGGATGCCGTGCCCGAGCAATGGGCGTCGCTTTCGCGCAAGCTGGTACTGGGGGACGGAGAACTCGAGCGCTTCTCCCGCGCCGCCGACGCATTGCATCTGCCCTATGACGTTGCGCGCGACATCGATGCGCAGGATGCGAGCTTCCTGTCCAAGCCGCGTTGGGATCTGGCGGCCGCGCCGAAGGATCGTTTTCCGCTGCTCCTCCATTATCATCCGATGACGCTCTATCGCCATCAAGTGTGCAAGCAGGCCGACCTTGTGCTCGGCATGGTGCTGGGGGGCGAGGAAGTGTCGCCCGAACGCAAGCGCCGGGTGTTCGACTATTATGAGCCGCTCACCACGCATGATTCGACTCTGTCGGCGTCCAGCTTCGCAATCCTGGCGAGCGAAGTCGGCGAACACGAGGCGGCGCTGCGCTTCTTCCGTGATACGACGTTCGTCGATCTGGAAGACCAGCACGGCAACACCGATCACGGCGTGCATATGGCCTCGCTCGCGGGTTCATGGCTGGCGCTGGTCTGGGGCTTTGGCGGGTTCCGGCCCTCGGGAGAAGGGTTCGGATTCAGGCCGCAAGTGCCGCCCGGGTGGACGGGCTATCGTTTCGGAATGTGCTGGCGCGGGAGCGAATTGCGCGTGCGGGTGGATCGCGAGGGCGCGTGCTACGAAGTGGTCGCCGGTCCCGCGCTGACGTTCGCCCACAATGGCGAGACCGTGCATATCGAGGCGGGCCGGAGTTGGGCCATGGCGCTGGCGCAATGACCTTTCCGCGCCCGCTCGGCGGCGTGGCCTTCGATCTCGACGGGGTGCTGACCGACACCGCGCGCGCGCATTTTCGCGCGTGGAAACGGCTCGCGGACAGTCTGGGCATACCGTTCGACGAGGCGGCGAACGAGGCGCTCAAGGGCGTGGACCGCATGGGCAGCCTCGCCCTGATCCTCGGCGATCGGCCCGGCTTCGACGCCGAGCGCCGCGGCGCGCTCGCCGCGGGAAAGAACCGATGGTATCTTGAGGAGATCGATAGTTTCGGCCCTTCGGACCTTTTCCCCGGAGCGCGCGAAGCGCTGGAGTCGTGCCGCGCGGCCGGCCTGGCGGTGACGCTCGCTTCGGCAAGCCGCAACGCGCCATTGCTGTTGCGCAAGCTCGGCATCGAAGCGATGTTCGACATCGTAGTCGACCCGGCGGCCGTCGCCAATGGCAAGCCGGCGCCCGACATCTTCCTGGCGGCGGCCGCCGCCGTCGGCGTGGCTCCCCCCGCGATGCTCGGGATCGAGGATTCGGCTGCGGGCGTCACTGCAATTCACGCTGCCGACATGGCAGCGCTCGGGATCGGGCCGCCGGGGTCGCTGCCCGATGCGGACCGGCTGATACCCTCGATCGCCGACTTTCGGCTCGCCGATTATGCCGGCGCGGCCTGATCGCGGCCTTCCGTGCGGGCAATGACTTGCGCGAGCCACCACAATGCGAGGCCGATCAAGGCGATCGGCGCCAGCACGAGGTAGAACGCGGTCTGCCCCGAGAAGCGGTCGAAGACCAGGCCGGTGATAATCGAGCCGATCGTGCCGCCCAACGCCGAGAAGATCACCATCAACCCGACCATGGCAGCGTGGCGCTGTTGCGGCAACGCGCTCAGCACGACCGAGGAGACGATTGGATAGATCGGCGCCATGAACACGCCGATCAACGGGAAGAGATAGGCGGCGATGGGCGCGCTGAACCAGGTCACCGCGGGACGGAGCGTCAGGCCGTGCGTGGTCGGCAGCGTCAGCAGCACAAGGGCTGCCATTGCCACGAGGCAGGCAAGCAGCAATCGCAGCCAGCCGAGGCGGGTCACCAGCCCGCTCGCGCCGAGGCGGCCGGCAGCCAGCGCGGCGACGAAGATGCTGGACGCCTGGACGCTCATAGCGCTCGGCAGATGCAGGACCTGATTGTTGAAGGTGGGCAACCACGTCCCGATGCTCTGCTCGACGAGCACGTAGAGGAAGATCGCCCCCAGGAAGGCGATGGTCGACGGCAGGATGACGAGGGCGAGCATGTCGCGGTAGCCCGGGCCCGCGACGTCGGCCGGGCGCCCGCTTCGCTCATCGAGCGGAGTGAGCCACCAGAGCAAGGCAGCCAGCCCGGCGAGTAGCGCGATCACCTGATAGACATGCAGCCAGTCCTGGCCGGTCCGGTCGGCGCCGATGAACCAGCCGAACATCCAGATCCCGACAAGGATGCCGAGCATGAAGATGCCTTCGATCAGGCTGGTGAGGCTGGCATGACCCGCGCGATCCGGGCGCACCAGACCGATCGAGGCATAGGTCGCCACTTTCGCGATGCCGAAGCACAGACCGGTGAGGACAAAGAAGATCTGAGTCGCGACGAAGCTGTTGGCGACCGACATCAGCAATGCGCCCGCTGCGATCACGAGCATGACGCAAATCTGCGCGCGTCGAAAGCCGAAGCGCGGCAGGTGCACCGCGAAGAGAAAGGACGCCGCGACCACCGACAGGTCCTTGCACGCTTCGAGCGTGGCGGCCTCAGGCTTGGTCACGCCATAATGCTGTATCGACTGGAGAATGACCGTGCCGACGCTATTCATCAGCAAGCCGAGCACCGCATAGCTCGTGGCCAGTGCCGATATGGCGAGCGCCGGACGTGCCATGATCTTCTCCCTCGATCGTTTTCGGCACGCTAGCCGCGGCGGGCAGCCAATGGAATGCTTTTCATGGCCGCGCCCGGAGCGCTCGCCCATGCGGCACAGCCCCCAGCCGGGGCGGCAATTCAGGTGTGACTGCTTCCTTTGCATTCAAAGCAAGCGCTGCGCCGTCCTCGTCGGCCCGATCGCGCAGCCGGCCCCATTGACGGCTAATTTCCCTTGTCGCCGCGAGGCGCTGCGACGCCCGCTTCGCAAGCTGCTTTGGCCCCGGCCCGATGGCCATTGCGCCCGGCCGGCGCGAGAGAAGAGGTGCGGCGCTGGGTGCGGATCGTCGTGTCGGGCGGGCTTCCGGGCCCAGCATCGCTGCTTGACCCGCGCCGATCCTGCAACCCTTGCATTTTGTCAGTTCGACGGGAACTACCGGAGCTTGCGGCCTTCATCATCCCACACCTTCACGGAGCTCGACCGACACGCGGTCCGGATAGAAAGCGAGATGGCCCGCGATCGCGCCGACCGCGTCGAACGGTGCCTCGTAGGTCCACACGCTGTTCAGCCCGGCCTCGCCGAGCGCCGGTATGCTGTAGTAAGTGGCAACACCTTTGTACGGGCAATAGGTCGTGTGCTGCGACCGCTGCAGCAGCGACATGTCGACGTCGCTGCGCGGGATGTATTGAACTGGCGGATAGGACGCTTCCGAAAGCGTCAGGGCGTTCTGCGTCTTCGCGATGCTGAGCGTTCCCTGCTTGACGGTCACCGTCGACGGAGAGTCTTCGATGCTGATCGGGTGACTTGCGTCGGGAACGAGTATCTTGCGGTCGGTCATGGCGGCGTCTCCACTGATGGCGTTGTCCCGGTTCGCGTTGCTGCGGCCGCCGGACGACGCGGGCGTCGGGCGGCCGAGGCGAGCGCGATCAGCCCGATATGAGGGCCTCCGACCGTGCCACCGATCTGACCACTGCCTACGATTCCGATCCTCATTGCGCTTCCTCTCTTCATCTACGACATTCAGGTCCGCAATTGCCGCTTGCGCGGCGTCGAACGCTCAGGGCAGCAGTATCGAGAGCCCCGTGCTGACGCGGCTATCGACATCCTGGTGGAGCCTGGCGGCCTCTCGCAAAGGGTAGCGGGTCAGCGGAACCTCGCCGAAGGCGCCGTTGCGATAGAGGCGGAACACCTCGGCCATTGCTTCGCGCAGTTCGCCCGCGCTCTTGAGATGGGTCAGGGCTTGCGGCGTCAGGACGGTGGCGCGGCGCCGGGCGACTGCAGCGGGATCGGCTTTTGGCCAACCGGCGGACGCGCCGAACGACACGATGGTGCCGCCCGAGCGGACCGCGTCTGCGGCGAGCAGACGGTCGGCGGTGTCGGCGCCGATTCCGTCGAACACCACATCGACGCCCGCGCCATCGGTGACATGCGCCACCATGTCGAACGCGTCGTCCAGCCCGACGGCCACGTCGACGGCGCCGCTGTCGCGCGCCGTGCCTTGCTTGGCCGCACTGCCCACCACGCCGAACACGCGCGCGCCGCGATGCGCGGCGAGGCGGGCCGTCAGCGACCCCACTCCGCCAGCGGCGGTCGTGACGAGGACGATCTGATCGCGCTGAACGTCGAGCAGGCGGTAAACGCAGAGCCAGGCCATGAAGCCTTTGACGGTGAGCGCGGCGGCGATCTCGAAGCTGACGTCCGGGGGCAGGTGGAACAGCATGTCGGAGTCGATCACGCGTGTTTCGGCATAGGCGCCTTGCGAGCGCAGATACCCCACGCGGTCGTCGACCGCGAAGTGCTCCACCTCCGAACCGACCGAAGTCACGATGCCCGCCCCTTCGATTCCTATCACGCGACCGGGCATGTCGTCGGACAGCAACCCCTTGCGCTGCAGGACGTCGAAATAGTTGAACCCGATCGCTTGCTGATCGAGCGCGACCTGGGTTGCCGTCGGTGAAGGCAATGCGCGGTCCTCGGCCCGCAATACCTCTGGCCCTCCCTGTCCGTACTGAGCGATCACCAATGCCATTCTACCTCGGATTATCAGATGGAACACAGATTGAGACGGCCGGTCCGGCGACCCCGGTCGCGCGTTCGGTCAGGCGACGAAGCGCACGATGCCGCCGCCGACGCGCAGCGCCGCGCCGCTCGTCGCCGATGCCTGCTCGGAGCAGGCGTAGACGATCATGTTGGCGACTTCGTCGGTGGTGGCGAAGCGCTGGATCAGGCTCGTCGGTCGCAGCGCCTGCAGGAAGCCCTGTTCGGCTTCCTCCATCGTGATTCCCGCCGCCGCCGCGTGATCGGCCATATAGCCGCTGAGGATCTCGGACCGAGTCGGACCCGGCAGCACGGCATTGACGGTGACCCCGGTGCCGGAGACCGCCTCAGCCAACCCGCGGGAGACAGCAAGCTGGGCAGTCTTGGTCATGCCGTAGTCGAGCATCTCCTTGGGCGTGTTGAGCGCGGATTCGCTGCTGACGAAGACCACGCGTCCCCAGCCCGTTTCCGCCATCCTCGGCAGATAGTGGCGCGACAGGCGCACCCCGCTCATGACGTTCAGCTGGAACAGCTTGAGCCACTCGTCGTCGGGGATGGCGGCGATGCTCCGGATGCCGTCATAGTCCCGCAGAAACGCCGTACCGACATTGTTGACGAGGATATCTGCATCCGGCGCCGCCGCGATGAAGGCGTCCGCGCCCGCCGCGGTCGACAGGTCGGCCGCGATGCCGGATATCTCGCTGTCTGGAAACAGCGTGCGCAGCTCCCGCACCGCCTCGTCGACCCGCGCTTGGGTGCGCCCGTTGACGATGACCCAGGCGCCGGCGCGGGCCAACCCCTCTGCCGCCGCGCGGCCGATCCCGGCGGTCGAGCCTGTGACGACGGCCGTGCGGCCACTCAAGTCGATCTTCATGATCGGCCTTTCCTGGTTTGCGCCGGCCGCCTGTGCGAGAGGCCGGCGCCGGGCATCAGAGCTGGATTCCGGCCGCTTCGAGCGCGCCGTCGATGCGGGCATCGACCTCACGCTTTGTGGCGGCCCAACCCGGCAGGGTGTCCAGCAGCCGCTGCTGCCAGGCCACGAGGTTGGGGAACGCGTTGAGCGGAATCTTCGTGCGCTCGTTCTGCGAGAACGGACCGGCGATGTCGAAGTCTGCCAGCGTCAGCCGATCGCCGACCATATAATCGTGCTTCGCCAGGTGGGCGTCCAGCACGGCCGCCGCCGCGCGGAGCTTGGCTGCCGCCAACTGAACGATGCTCTCGTCCGCCGGCTTGCCGATGAACCGTTTGGCGAGGACCTCATCGAAGGTGAGCGTCGCGAACACCCGCCACTGCTCGCCCGACCAGAACATCCATTGCAGGATCTCGAACCGCTCGCGCGGCGACCTTCCGGCCAGATCGCTTCCCGCCTTTTCGGCGAGATAGAGGTTGATCGCCGCGGATTCGTAGAGGACGAAGTCGCCGTCCACCAACACCGGCGAGAGGCCGTGCGGGTTGAGTTCGAGGAATTCGGGTGAGTGGCTCTCGCCTTGGAAAAGGTCGATGTTCACGCGCTCGATATCCACGCCCATGGCCGATGCCGCCGCCGTCACGCGACGTAGGCTGCCCGAGCCGGGATCGCCGTAGATCTTGATCGACATAAAATTGGTCCTTTCAGTCGGGATCGGATCAGCCGCGTCTTTCGGTCGAACGCCGCGGCCGATCCGGTGAGTGGAATTGAGATGGTCAGGCCGGAGGGGCGGCACGCAGGCGGTCGAGCACCGGGAGAAGCTCCGACGGATCAGGCCGCCGCGTGTAGTCGGGATTGACCTCGGCATAAGCGATCACGCCGTCCGTCCCGATCACGTAGCGCGCCGGCATCGGCAACACCCACGCGGTATCGTCGTTGATCGCCGACAGGTCGTTGCCGAACTGCCGATAGACCTCGATCAGATCGTCCGGCACCGCGAAGCGGAGGCCGAACTGCGCGGCCACCGCCGCGCCGGGGTCGCTGAGGATCGGAAAGTCCAGCTTGTTGTCGCGCTGCGACTTGCGGCTGTTCGCCCGCGTCTGGGGGGAGATCGCGACGAGGCTGGCGCCTCGCGCTTCGATCTCGGGGCGAACTTCCTCGAGCGCCTGAAGATCGTAGTTGCAATAGGGGCACCAGACGCCCCGGTAAAAGGTGACAACCAGCGGACCACGCTCCAGAATTGTCCGCGCGCTAACATCGCTGCCGCTCGCGTCCTTCAGCGTGAACGCCGGCGCGGTATCGCCGGCTTTGAGCGCGCGGTCGGCTTGCCCGCTTTCGATCAGCGCGTGTGTCGCGCGTTGCATCGTCTCGAGCTGACCGCTGGTCGGTACCAGCGGAAAGCGTCCGTTCTCGAAATCATCGCGCATTGCGTCGAGCTTGTCCTGAAGCCTCATAGCCGTCCTTCCAGCCGCGGCGCCGTTGCCGTGACCCTCGATCTAGGTTATCCGTGCAGAGCGTTGTATCCTTCAAATACGGACAACATATATTCGAATTTCAAATGAGTGATCGTTGGCAGGAGATGGCCGTGTTCGTCCGCGTTGCGGAGAGCGGCAGCCTGTCGCGTGCGGCTCGGGAGATGGAACTCTCTCAGCCCTCCATTTCGCGCATCATCAATTCTCTGGAGACGCGCCTGGGCATAACCCTGCTCCTGCGCACTACCCGGAGCGTCTCCCTGACCGACGCGGGGACTGTGTACTTGGATCGCGCGAGAAACTTGCTCGCCGAGATGGAGGAGGCCGAACAGGCCGCACGGGGAGTAGACTCGCTGCATGGAGTGATCCGGCTCGCTATGCCGGTCGTCTACGGCACGCGCGCCGTAATCCCCGCGCTGGCAACGTTCATGGGCCGGAATCCGGACCTTCGCGTCGAGATCATAATAACCGACGCCCGCCAGAATTTGATCGTGGATGGCGTCGATGTCGCTATCCGCCTTGGTGTCGGTCAACTTGATGACTCGACCTTCGGAGCGCGTAAGCTGGCGGTGGTCGAGCGAATGGTGGTTGCAGCGCCGGAGTATCTTTTGAAGCACGGCACGCCCACCACTCCAGGTGAACTGGCCAGCCATGATTGCATCATTCAGCAAGGCGCCTTTGGGCGCGAGAGTTGGCGCTTCGTGCGCAACAAGACGGTGACGTCCGTACGCGTTTCCGCGAGGCTCTGGACGAACTCAGGGGCAGGGGTGACGGCGGCAGCGTTAGCCGGATTGGGCATCGCGCTGGCAACGCCGCTGATGGCCGAGGACGAGTTGCGCTCCGGCCGGCTTGTCAGGCTGCTCGAACCCTATCAGCTCCCTCCGGCGGAAGTCTGGGCAGTTTTCCCAGCCGGTCCGAAGCCATCCGCGAAAGTCCGCGCGATCGTGGATCACCTTGCCATGTCATTGGGCGAGAAGACGTAGCTTGCCTGTGGCGCACCAGTTTTTCGATTGGGCAATTTTGTGGACGATCGTCTTACCAGGCCGGCGAATATCGGATCATGGCTTGCCGTGCTGCGCGAGGATGGGGCTCGATCGCCATGCCGCCTCTGGCTGCGCTTCCTAATATGCTGCGCCGCAAAAAAATTTCGGCCGTCCCCGGGAAATCGTCGCCGGCCTGCGTCTCGGTTCAGGGAGGGCATCACGCCCTCTTTCCGGGGAAGAACTGAAGATGCGTTTGTCCAAATCGTTCCTGCTTGCCACCGCCATGGCCGCCACCCTGGCCCAGGCGCCCGCCGTGCTGGCGCAAACCCGGGCGGCGCCTGTTGTCTACGACATTCCCGCCCAGCCGCTTGGCGAGGCTTTGATGCGGCTTGCCAAACAGTCCGGCCGCGACATCCTGTTCGACGCTGGCGCCATGCGGTCGCGCGTGTCGCGTCCGGTGCGGGGGGTGCGTGACTTCGAGAGCGCGTTGCGTACGCTGCTTGCCGACACCGCGATCGGCTATGACCTGCGCGCGGACGGCGCGGTGGTGATCCGCCCCGCCAAGTCGCCCGCTCGGCGGCGAGTCGCCGCATCAAGCCGCCGTGCGCCGGAGGCGAGATCTTCAGAGGCGGTCGAAGGCACCGACCTTATTCTTGTCGAAGGGCGTCGACAGGAGACCCCCCAAGCACGGGAAATGGCCTCGAACACGACGGTCAACATGCTGTCGGCTGAAGAGATCGCCAGGCGCCCCGACCGGAACGTGACCGAAACACTGGCGCGCCTGCCGGGCGTGAACGTCATGTTCTCGACCGTTTCGCAGGCCGGTTCGCAGGGAAATGGGTCCAACTATGGCGGCCTCGATACGGCGGCGCGCGGCGAGGGTCAGTTCGTTTCGATCCGCGGCCTCAGCGGCGAGTATAACGTCAACCTGATCAACGGCATCGATGCCGCGCAAGGCATGCCGTACAGCCGTGAAGTGCAGCTCTCGCTGCTTCCGCCGATCGGCATCGACAATATCGTCATCAGCAAGACCTCGACTGCCGATATGCAGGGCGACGCGATCGGCGGCACCATCGATTTTCGCATGCCGACCGCATTCCAGAGTCCGGGTGGGCATGTATCGCTCTACAGCGACGTAAGATATGAACAGCGGGCGGCGGATTACGGCCTCAAGCCGTGGGGCTATCAAGGCCAGCTCGCGATCTCAAAGACGTTCGGTGCCGACGATCGCTTCGGCGTCTATCTGAGCGGCTATTACTCGCTGCGCCATTTCGCCAACAGCCAGCAGACCAACGGCCAGTTCGAATATAAAATCGTCGATGCGAACAAGGCGGTGCCCGCCGGGGTCGACCCGGCCGACAATCTGCAGCTGCTCGGCTTCGGCATGCAAATGACGCGCGGCGAGACGAAGCGCTATGGCGGTGTCGGATCGATCGACTGGAACGTTTCGGACGCTATCCATGCCTTCGCCCGGGCGACGTTCGCGCGGGCCGATACCGAGCAAACGATCTATCAGATCGGCATTCAGGGCGGGCGCAGCGGGTTTGCCACCGCAGTGCCGCTGGGTGGCACGAGCGGTCTGGCGCGCGTCGTCAGCAATCAGCAGGAACTGCACTATTGGTCCCAGTCCAACCCGAGCCGGGACACGCTGGGCACTGCGCTGCTCGGCTTCGATGCCAAGATCGGCAGGCTGACTGCCACGCCGCAGGCCTATTACAGCTGGGGCGCGAACGACTTCCCCAACCATTTCGAAGTAACCTTCTATAACCGCGGCATATCCCCGACCGGTGACGACACCGATACCAATTACCAGGTGTTCAAGACCGGGGTCGGCATCGGATATCGCGACGGCTACCCGATGCCGATCTTCACGCCCGGGATCCTGACCAACGTCCGCAACATCGCCAATTGGCGGGCGCGCAACCGCGGCGAGGTAACCGACGGGAAGAGCAACCAGCACAAGCACGGCTTCAAGCTCGACCTCCGCTACGATGCCGGCACAGACTGGCTGGAGGCGATCAGGTTCGGTGCGAAATACTCGGACGCGCAGCGCTTCACCAGTTTTCGCGACATCCAGACCGATGCAGCCGTTGCCGCCGGCGCGACACTGGGCAATTCGGGCCTGGTCGATACGACGCTGAGTTCGGTGATCCCCGGCGTCTACAATTATGCGCTGCCGCTGATCTCGCCCGACCGGTTCTGGGCGGCCTATTCCGCCAATGGCGGCTTCAACGTGAACTGGAGCCCGGACGATTACAACGGCAACACCGTGACCGGGCGCGAGCAGGTGGCCTCGAGCTATATGGCGGCCGACCTTCGTCTCGGCTCCGTCGAAGTGACCGCGGGTATACGCTACGAACATGTCGATGTTCACAACCGCTTCTGGATTTCCGGTAACCAGGGCGTCGACAAGACCGTGAAGCTCAGCGACGGCACGACCCAGAGCGAGCATTACGGATGGTCGGCCAGCGATTCCAGCTTCGACGAGGTGTTGCCCAGCCTTACCGCGGCGTGGCGGCCCAACGGGCGCTCCGCGTATCGCGCGGCGATCTGGACGAGCTACACCCGTCCGCCCTTCATTCAATTGGCCGGCAACACCTCGACCAGTGTCGATGCCGATGGCAATGTCAGCATCTCGCGCGGCAATCCGAACCTCAAGCCGATCGAGGCGCTGAACTTCGACGCCTCGGGCAACTGGACCACCCCGTTCGGCTCGTCGCTGTCGGTTGCCGGCTACTACAAGCACCTGCGGAACTTCATCTACAATGCCGGCGCTGGCTTCAGCCGTTATGATGACGCGACCGGCGGGCGAGTGACCATCTCGCAGCCGCAGAATGGCGGCTCGGGCCATGTCGTAGGCATGGAGCTCAATCTGCGCCAGAATTTCGCGATGTTGCCGGGCGCTTTCGGGGGCCTGGCGCTGGCGGCGAACGCCACCTTCCAGCATTCGCGTGTCGATCTGAAAGTCGCGGCGCTCGACCGTGACGAGCATATGCAGAACGCGCCTCGGCAACTATACAATGCTTCGCTGATCTACGATAAATATGGTTTCATCGCCGATCTGAGCTACCATTATTCCTCAGATTATATCGCCGCTTACGGCTTGTGGGGCACGTCCAGTTTCGGTTCGCCGATGAACAGCAGCGCACTTGACCAATGGGTTCACGCCCGCGGCCAGTTCGATCTGAGCCTGGCCTATAGCGTCACACCCCAGGTGCAGTTGCGGCTCGCCGCCCAGAACCTCACCAACACGCGCGTCTATTACGATACAATCGGCCGTTACTCGACGGTGGTTCCGCAGAACATCGACGCCGGGCGCAGCTTCTTGCTGAGTGCGCGGCTGGGTTTCTGACCGATGCTGGGGCGGGGCGGCACGATGTGCCGCCTCGTTTTCCACCGGGCTGCGATGGCAGTCCGAGGCTTCTATTCCCGGCCTATCAAGCGGGTCCGGCCGGTCTTGTGGGCTGGACAGAGCGCGCTCGAGGCGGAGGCGGTGAGGGCTTGGCGAAGCAAGGCGGTGACCCGGTCGGGCTCGACGAGCGCCTCGAATACCCGTTCCGCACCAAGCCAGGCAAGCGCGGGCACGAGCAGGCACAAGCGGAACCGCGCCGGCTCCGCCGACGGATCGATGCCGAGCGCGGGCGAGCGCGCTTTCAACCATGCTTCCGTCCGGATCACGGCCTCGTCGGAATATATCCAATTCTGGTCGGCCAAATGGGCAAGGAAACACGCCGGCGTCGGCGTCGCGCGATAGGCGCGCCCGTCGACCTGCGCGATCACGGCGGCCGCGTCCAGCCAAGCCTGCACGCGCGCCTGCCCGTCTCCGGTGGCCGGGCCGTGGGCGCAGGCCTGCGCGACGATCTGTTCGGGCGCGAAGCCGCGCCGCATCGCCTCCGCCAGACCCAATACGTGGTGAGCGCCGGCTCCCGCCACGGCAAGTTCGTCGGTGGTGGTGCCGTCGCTGCGCCAGCGCAACACCAGCGCCTTTGCCCAATCGTGCCACAGGATCGCGCCGTCGATCCGATCGCGATCGGGCGTGACGCCTTCGATCGCCGAATAGCTATCCGCCAGCCCGCCCGCGCTGCGGAGATTGACGGCGATATGGACGGCAAGGCCACCCGGCCAGCTATGGTGCGAGCCGGTGTTTCCGCCGGGGGCGGCAAGCGCCGGGATGCCGAGGTGCGGGCAGGGGCCGCCATCGCCCGGTAGCGCGGGGAACAGCGCCGCCCGCACGGTGGCGAGCTGCAGCCCTGCATCGATCCAGCCGCGTGCCTGCAGGCCCCGGATGATCCGGTCCTGCCTGGCGGCGTCCAGTCCGGCGCGCGACAGGATACAGTCCTCCGGATCGAATAGGGCGGCACGCGTTTGTCGCCGCGTCTCGGGATCGCGCAGCCGCGCGATCGCGTGGGCTACCTCCTCTCGTGCAGTACGGCCGATGGGCGAGGCGGCGGCGAGCCGCGCCATCGCGCGGTCGAGCGGAGACTGCGCCGCCGCCAGGGTCGGGACGAGGGTCGGCGCCAGCATCAGCGCAGCCAGCACCGCACGACGGATGCGAGACCGTGTGCTCACCGGCTCGCGACCTCATAGCCCTGCGGCGTCCGCCGCCAGGTCACCGGGTGCAGTTCGGCCAGCGCCGACAGGAAGGATTCCATGCCCCCGACCGCGAACGCCCCGCTTACCCGCAATCGGCCGACGGCAGAGTCGCGCAAGGCCACTCGCGGCGCGCCCTGTTCGGAGAACTGCGCCAGTGCAGCCGACAACGGGCAATCGTCGAGAATGACGCGACCGTCGTGCCAGGCGATCGCCGCCTGCGCATCGACTGCGGCGCGCACCGCACCGGTGCCGCCGAGCGCCACCCGCTCGCCCGGCAATGGGCTCGCGACCAGCTTCCCGTTGCGGCGGTTCGTGATGTCGATCCGGCCCTCGACCAGCACGACGGTGACGGGCCCGCTTCCGCGCAAACGCACATCGAACAACGTGCCGCGATCGACGATCCTGTAGCCGCCGACATCGACGGCGAAGCGGCGCCGCTCATGCGCGACCTGCAGCGTCACCTCGCCCTCGCGCAGTGCAAGCTGCCGGCCGAACGGATCGAAATGCGCCTGAAGGCGCGAACTCGGCGCCAACCAGACCGTGCTGCCATCGGCCAAGGTCGTGACGAGCCGTTGGTGCGGCCCGGTTGCAAGCTGCAGGGTCTCGCTGTTGGTATACCACCACGTCCCTGCGATCAGCAGCGGCAGGGCAAGGACCGTCGTCGCAACTTTCCATCCCGGACCGGGCCGGCGAGCAAAATATTGGTCGCGCCGGGCGCGAACGCGCGATGGGCGGGGCGGCGCGGTCAGGCCGGCCCGGGCGGCGGCGGCGGGCGCTGCCTGCCAGGCATTGGTAACGGCATCGGCAGCGGCGGCGTGTTCACCACGCTCGGCCAGCCACGCGCGAAATGCACGCTTCTCGGCACCGGACATGCCCGCGCGCGCGCGCACCACCCAGCGCCCCGCCTCCGCCAGGATTTCGGGATCGCCCGAGCCGGAGGCGTTTCCGTCGAGCATCACCTTCCCGAATCCAACAGCGTAGCGGCCAGCCTTGCGAGGCTGCGCTCGACATGACGCGACACGGCTTTGGTTTCTATGCCGAGTCGCTCGGCCGCGTCGCGGTGGCTCAGGCCTTCGACGCGCACGAGCAGAAAGGCATCACGCGCCACGGGTGGCAGCGTCTTGAGCGCATCGCCGAGATGGTCGAGCGTATTTCGCCCGATCATCATGCGCTCCGGATCGCTGGTGCCGTCGTCCCTCAGCGTCTCGTCGAGCGCGATATGCGCTGCCTCCATGGATGCCTCTCTCCTGCGGTGTCTGTCTATCAGCAGATTAGACGCAGCACGAAAGAGAAATCCCCTGAGGTTTCGGACTTTGTCCTGGCCGGGGTCTGCAGCCAGCACGCGGAGATAAACTTCTTGGACATAGTCCTCGGGATCGTCGTGCGATCGCAAACGGCGCCGAAGGAAGCGATGCAAGGACGGCCGATGTGCCTCCAGCAGTTGGCCCGAGCCCCGATGGGGCGGGGCGGCTTCTTCCTGAGGCGCACCACGCAGCAGGCCGCGTCCGACCGGTTCTGCAGCGTAAGACACCTCGTAACTCCTGGGCTCTGGGCGGCGCGCCACGTCACCCCCGAGCGCGGGCTAGTACGGATCCGTGACAGCTGCGTGTCGCGACGGCGTGTTTCGAATGACGGCGGCGCTCTCCCACCGGCAGGTGTCTGCAGCGCCTGCATCGAGATCAAGACAGCGCCCGTCGACCCCGCGTAGAAGCGACGCCGACTAAGGATCGAATCCCGAGATCAGAATAGCTGCGTTTCCATACACTGCCGCGACGTCGGACCGGACGTACCCTATCTGCGCTGGCAGAAATCGGCCCGTCGGCTGGGTGCGACGACATCGGCCAGCATCAGGAGTGCGCAATGAAGAAGATCGGGTTCCTTTCGTTCGGCCATTGGTCACCCTCGTCGCAATCCGCGACGCGCTCCGCATCGGATGTGCTGCTCCAGTCGATCGATCTGGCCGTCGCTGCCGAGGAACTCGGCGCAGACGGCGCGTATTTCCGTGTCCACCATTTTGCGCAGCAACTCGCATCGCCTTTTCCATTGCTGGCCGCAGCGGGCGCCAGAACCACCCGAATCGAGATCGGGACGGGCGTGATCGATATGCGCTACGAAAATCCGTTCTACATGACCGAGGATGCGGGAGCCGCCGACCTGATCAGTGGCGGCCGTCTGCAACTCGGCATAAGTCGCGGCTCGCCCGAGCAGGTTGTCGAGGGATGGCGCCATTTCGGCTATGCGCCAGGCGAAGGCGAGAGCGATGCCGATATGGGCCGAAGGCATGCCGAGGTCTTGCTCGAATTGCTGAAGGGCGAGGGGTTTGCGCAGCCCAGCCCCAATCCGATGTTTCCCAATCCGCCTGGGTTGCTGCGAATCGAACCGCATGCGCCGGGCCTCCGCCGCCGCATCTGGTGGGGCTCATCGTCCAACGCCACCGCGGTATGGGCCGCGCAGAACGGAATGAATCTCCAGAGTTCGACGCTGAAAGCCGACGAGAGCGGCGAGCCGCTGCACGTGCAACAGGCCAAGCAGATCCGACTCTATCGCCAGGCATGGAAGGAAGCAGGGCATGATTGGGAGCCGCGGGTTTCGGTCTCGCGCTCGATCTTCGCGCTCATGAACGATCGTGACCGAGCCTATTTCGGGCGGGGTGACAGCAGCGATCAGATCGGAATGATCGACAATATGCGCGCAGTGTTCGGCCGCTCCTACGCGGCCGAGCCCGAGCAACTGATCACGCTACTGCGTGACGACCAGGGCATCGCCGAAGCGGACACGCTGTTGCTCACCGTCCCAAACCAGCTCGGCTTCGATTATAACGCGCATGTGCTTGAGTCCATTTTGATGCACGTTGCACCCGCGCTCGGCTGGCGCTGAGGGGCCGCGGCGATTCAGGCTTGCTGCGCTAAGGGGCGGGGGCGGGGCGTCCGCCCGAGGCAAATTCGGTCGAAAGCGTCGGACTGTCAACACGCCCCTGCCACTGCGTAGGCCATGAACTCCCTGACCTTTGCCCGTAGTGGATCAATCTTTTATCGCGCGTCGCGAAGGATCGTCGGGCCCAGCGACTCTTCACGGTTGAAGTGATGACTCGAACCAGGTGGACAATGCAGGGCAGCGCAAGCCAGGCAAATACCAAGCGGCGCCTGCTCGCACAGTGGATGGCGACCGGAATCCTGCCGCATGAACCACAGGTGCGCCTCTGGCTGCGGCGCTATCGAATCTCGCGGGAAGATGCCGACGAGATAGTCCAAGACGCCTATTGCGCTATCGCCCGCCTCGACTCGTTCGACCATATCGACAGGCCGGACGCATATTTCTTCGCCATCGTTCGCAATTTGATGCTTCGCCGCATCCGCCGACGCCGTGTCGTGCAGATCGACATGGTCGCGGAGATAGAATCCTATGTCGATGACGATCGGCCGTCGCCGGAAAGGGAAGTCGCAGCCAAGCTGGACTGGGCCCGCGTCCTGGGGCTGATCGCCGACCTCCCCGAGCGGTGCCGCCAAGCAGTACATCTTCGCAAGGTGGAAGGCTGGTCTCAGCGCAGGATTGCCGAGCACATGAACATCACGGAAGCGGCGGTCGAGAAGCAGATCTGGCTCGGCATCAAGGCTTTGCGGGCTGCCTGGGACCGCGGGCCGTTTGTCGAAGAGGCGGCGTCCGATGCCAAGCGTGTGGAGCGACGTTCATGACTGGCAACGCGCAGAACATCGAAGACACCGCGGCCTATTGGGTGGCGCGGATGGACGCCGACGACTGGGGCGCTGAGGACGAAGCCCAGCTGCAGTCCTGGCTGAATGCCGACCCTCGGCGGCGTGGCGAACTCGCGCGGACGCAGGCGCTTTGGCTGGCGCTGGATCGGCCTGATGCGGATCGGGGCGGGGATCGCGAGGACGCTGCGCCCGTCTATCGTCGACGAGGCGTCCTCGCGATCCTGTGCGCTACTGCGGCGGCATCGCTCGCCGGCGTCTGGTATTTCGATTCAGCGCGTTCCTATGAGACAGAGCTTGGAGAGATCAGGCGGGTCACGCTCTCGGATGGATCTGTCGCGACGATCAACACGGCGAGCCGCATTGCCGTACACGTCGAGAAAAAAAAAGAACTGATCCGCCTCGACCATGGCGAGGCCTGGTTCCAGGTCGCGAAGCGGCCGGATCGCGCGTTTGTCGTCGAGACGGGCGCGGTGACGGTGAGGGCCTCCGGCACGGCGTTTTCCGTTCGGCGACTCGATCGCGGCTCGGAAGTGATGGTCACGGAGGGATCGGTCGAAACCTGGTGCGGAAGTACGATCGACCAGCGTGTTTTCCTGCGCGCGGGAGACCGCGCCTTCATCTCGGAGGATGGCATGATCAGAAAGCAGCGCGCGATTGCCGCATCCATCGATCGTTCGCTTGCCTGGCGTGCCGGCAAAATTGTTCTGCTCGGCGACCCGCTTGACTATGCCATCGCGGAATTCAATCGGTACAATCATCGCAAGCTCGTTCTGCTCGATCCGCGGATCGGCGTTGAGCAACTTGATGGCGTGTTCCGGTTCGATGACGTGGAAGGTTTCGCGCGGACGGTGGGCCAGGTGTTGTCGGTGAAGGTCGACGCGACAAAAAGCGATGTCGTGCGGATCGGCTGAGCATTTTCTCGGGCGGAGGAGGAAGGATTTCCCGCCGCCGGGGCTCTTCTCCTTGTCAGGGCTAAAAAGCTCGAAACAAAGGGAGAGCTATGCTCGTACGGGAGGGCGTGTCTGCGACTGCAGCAGCGCTTAGCGTCTTCTTCGCCGTTCCGGCGAGGGCGCAACTCACGCCATTCGACATTCCCGCGCAGCGCCTCGAGACCGCCGTCAGTGCGTTTGGCAAACAAGCCAACGTCCAGATCATCGCGGCGCGCGCGATAACGAAAGGAAAGCGGTCGCCCACGGTGCGCGGCCATATGACTCCCCGCGAGGCCCTGGCGCAACTGCTGGCCGGTACTGGCCTCGTCGCCCAGCCCACCGGCCCCCAGACTTTTGCGATCGTTGTGGCACCGCCGCGTCCGCTCTCACGCGTAGCACCACCGGTTCGGCGCGCGCCGGGATCGCGCAACGGGAAGAAAGGTGGCGAAAACGCACCGCGTCCACTGAAGGCCGATCGGGCCATCCCCGTCGATGACGAATTGATCGTCGTCCGGGGATATCGGGAAAGTTTGGCGTCTTCCGCGTTCCTCAAGCGCGATGCCGAGCTGATCACCGACAGTGTCTCTGCCGAAGATGTCGGGAAGTTCCCCGATTCCAATATCGCGGAGTCGCTCCAGCGCATCACCGGTGTCGCCATCGACCGCTCGGGGGGGGAAGGACAGTTCATCACTGTTCGCGGCCTGGGCCCGGAGTTCAACACCGTGCTCGTGAATGGTCGCATGATGGCGACCGACAATCCGGGCCGCGAGTTCTCTTTCGACGGCCTGTCGTCGACGATGATCCAACGCGCCGACGTTTACAAGTCGAGCATCGCGTCGCTGCAGGAGGGCGGCATCGGCGCGACGGTGAACATCGTCACCGCTCGGCCCCTGGAAGGAAAGAGCGGATTTCATGCCGCGGTGGCGGCTGGCGGAATCTACGACGATCTCCGCCGCAAGGCACGCTCGGACCTTTCCGCTGTCATGTCCTTAAGCAATGAGGGGAAGACCGTCGGGCTGGTGCTGTCCGCATCCTTTACCGACCGCGAGAGCCAAAGCGATGCGGTCCAGATCGATGGCTGGCTGTTCAGCCCGCAGACGGTGTTGAAAGGCAACGGGCAGAGCGCTGGTCTCACCGGCGACGATCTTGTTGAAATGCCTACCGTACACGTTCCCCAGAACCTCAATTTCGCGCGAGAGCAAAGCCGTCGCCGACGGATCAATGCCGCCGCCACCTTTGCCGCGCAATTGAACCCAACGATGACGCTCAGTCTCGATGGGCTCTATTCCAAGCTCGACGCCTTTTCCGACCGGGCGATTTTCGCCAACTTCTATTCCTCGCCTTACATCGGTTTGGCGGTGGACGAGAACCGCACCGCGACCGGGTTCGACCGGCCCGGCCAGCGCTTCCTGTTGGACAACCCTGCGCTCGCCGATCGCCTGTCACTGTCTCAGAATGACAATATCGTTCAATCCAGCGACAGGCTGACACAGTCGTATCAGCTCGGCGCGAATCTGCGGTGGAAGCCTTCCGCGAATTTCGAGGTAAGGCTCGACGCATCGAAGACCGGGGCCGTCCAGCATAGTCCCGGTTCGTATGTCGTTGTCGGATCCTTCGCGAAGACGAGCCCGCATTTCGATCTCAACCAGGGCGGCGATCTCCCGATCGCGTACAACATCGGCGACCTGGCCGACCCGGCACTGCTAGGTGCCCATTACACGCGAATGGATCAAGGCCGGGTGCTCGATCTCGGATCGGAATACCGTCTCGATGGCGGATACACTCTCCAGGCGGGTATTCTCCAGTCGGTCGGCTTTGGCATGGCGTATGCGCGACGATCAAAAGTGCGGCGGTACTTCGAAAATATCGACGCGGTATGCGCCTATTGTGGATACGAGACCCCCGTCGATGTCTCGCTGCTGCGACCCTATCGGCTCGATCGCTTCCTCACCGGCGCATCCGGCAGCGACGATGTGCCGCGCGAATTCTTCACCTTCGACCCGCGCGCGATCGTCGAATACCTCTCCGACCCGATCAATCTGGCCCGCCCCCGCCAAGGGCGGAACGCGCAGGAGCAGGCCGCGGAGGCCGCGCGCCTTCTCGCATTGCCGGGCGGGCCGTTCGGCACGCGTGAGAATCTCACCGGCTATTCGGACGTACGCGAGAGCCTGGTAGCCGGGTATGTTGCGCTGCAATTCGGGGGCTCGGCCTGGGGAGGCAATGCCGGGCTACGGGTGGTCCGCACGGCGACCAACTCGAGCGGGTACGATGTTCCGATGATCGGCGTCACGGTGACGCCGGGGGACGACACCCTGCAGTTCGCCTATGGACCCGCCGCCGCGGTCGCCGTGCGAAACAGCTACGTCACTGCGTTACCCTCGGCGAACCTCAAACTGAAGCTTCGCCCCGAGGTGATCGCGCGCGCCGCATTCTCGCAGACGATAACCAGGCCGACGCTCACCGAATTGGGAGTCGGCAACACTTTTGGCGGGCGAGTCTCCGCGCCGCTGTCGAGCGGCGGGAATCCCGGCCTCAGGCCATTCAGGTCGACCAATTTCGACGTTTCCCTGGAATGGTATCTGTCGAGAGTGAGCTACCTCAGCGTGGGAGGATTCTACAAGGATCTGCGTGATTTTCTGGAGTTGCAGGCTCTTCCGGTGGAAAGGTTCGGGAGGATCTTCCTCGATACGCGCACCAGGAACGGCCAGACCGGTTATATTCGCGGCGTGGAGCTAGGCGGGCAATATCTGTTCGATTGGCTGCCCGGATCCGCCTCGGGCTTGGGCATTTCCGGCAATTATACCTACGTCGAGAGCAAGGCGAGGCGTGAACTGAGCCTCGCCGACTATGATTGCGGCTATAACGGGCTGTCCCCGCACTCGGCGAACGGCAGCGTCTTTTACGAGAGATCCGGCCTCTCGATCAGGGCAGCCTACAACTGGAGATCCAGTTACCTCCGGTCCTGCAGATCCGACCAGGCGCGCCCCCGCAACCGCTCGTCGTACGGGCAGCTCGATCTCAATTTAAGCCTCGATATTGCGAATGGCATTCAGATCTACGCGCAGGGTATCAATGTCACCGATGCCCGTGTGCATGAATGGTCGGCGAAAGAGGATCGTTTTCTCATGCTTCAAAGTACAGGCGCGCGATACAACTTTGGCATAAGATTTAAATACTAGATTTGTGTTTTCGTACGGATACGTAATTCGTCTACGATATGGACTGAACTGCGAATAATTAACAAGTAAATTGACGGGAGGGAGGATTTATGATTACGAAGTACAGATATTCGCTGCTGATGACCGCGGCCTTGATTGCGTCGCCTGCTGCTGCCCAAGTCGTGGACCAGGCCGCGGTGGAGGCGGGCGAGGCTCAAGAGGCGAGCCAGGATATCGTCGTGACGGGAATCAGGGCGTCGCTTCAAGCCTCGCAAAACATCAAGCGGGGGGCGGACGGGGTCGTCGACGCAGTCTCGGCAGAGGACGTCGGAAAGTTTCCCGATTCGAATGTCGCCGAGGCGCTCCAGCGCATCACCGGCGTCGCGATCGACCGGAGCGGCGGCGAGGGACGCTCGATCACCGTGCGCGGGCTAGGGCCGGAGTACAACACGGTGCTGCTCAACGGACGCACCGTCGCTACCGACAATGCCGGGCGCGAATTTTCCTTCGACATCCTGGCTGCCGACGTCATCCAGACGGCGGAAGTCTATAAGACAGTGGATCCCAAAACCCAGTCGGGCGGGATCGGATCGGTGGTCAACATCAAGACGTTCAAGCCGCTCGACCGGCCCGAGGGCTTGAGCGGCACGCTCTCGCTCGCCGGTCAGGAGGACATACTTCGCAAGAAGCTCGGCTTCGAGACGGGGGGAACGGCGTCCTGGTCCGACGGCACCAGTTTCGGAATCGCGCTCGGCGGGACTTATTCCGAACGGCATTCCGCGATCGATTCCTTCTCGACGTCGGGATATGCGCTGCGCGACGGCATCAATCCGGCGATCGCTGGAGATACCGGCAATCCTGGCGACATCATGGTCGCCGCGCCGGCCACTTCGTCGGGCCTCACGCCCGCCAGCCTCGTCGCCATCCCCGCCGGTTCGAGGGTACAACAGGAAGCGGTGTTCAATCGGGGCCGCGAGACCCGCAAGCGGCTCGCGCTGAACGGCGCGCTCGAAGTACTTCCCACCGACCGGCTGCGAATTTCCCTCGACGGGCTGTTCGCGCGGTTCGAAGTAGAGAATGTAAACGCCCGCCAGTCCAATTTCTTCAGCCCCCCCTATATCGATCCGAAATTCGACGAGAACGGCACTGCGATTTCGTTCAGCCGGCCCGGCGCGGATTTCGTTGCGAGAAACCCCCTCATTGCCGGCGCCGTCGGCCAGTCGCAGAATGACAACGTCAACAACGGCAGTAATTCGGTGGCAAAGACCTACGCCACCGGGGCGAACATCGCGTACGACGTAACCGATCGCCTTAAAATCTCCGTCGACGGATCATGGTCGAAATCGACCAGCGAAGGGGACGACTATTTCCTCGTGCTGGGCGAACTGGCTCCGGAATCGCCCTTTGTCCAGGCGCCTACCGACAAGGGCATATCGACGGTGACCAATCTCGGCGGTCTGACCGACAAGTCGCTGCAGCGGCTGCATTACGCGGGTAACGGCAAGTACAAGCGTTCGGACGAAATCAAGGAATTCCGCTTCGACGCTTCGTGGAAACTGGAAAAGGGCCCGCTGCGCACCCTAAGCGTTGGCGCCTTGCGATCGGATCGGGAAAAGTCCTTTTTCGGCTTTCGCCAGAAAGATTTTTCCCAATACGGGCTGAGCTACTCGTCGATCGGCTGCCTGTATTGCGGTTATACGGTGCCCTTCGATACTTCCATCCAGAACGAATATTCGTTCTCTGGATATCTGAAGGGCGTCGAAGGCGCCGACAAGGCGCCGCCGGCCATGCTGGTTGCGTCGGCTGCCGATATCTTCCGCGAGTTGAACAATCCCGCCAATCTCGCCAATTCCAACTATGGCCGCAACAATCCGGCAGGTCTGGCGGCGCTCCTCGCCAATATCGGCAGCTCGGGCCTGGATCCGGCGAGGGGATTGTGGTCGCAGTTCCGTTACCCTCAAGGGGATTCAGGGGTAAGGGAAAAGACGTTCGAAGCCTATCTGAACACGAACTGGGGCGGCGATTTCGGGGGCGAGATGCCGTGGAGCGCCAATGCCGGGTTCCGCATCGCGTTCACCGACGCGACGTCGAGCGGCTTCGTGGTGCCGGTGCTGCAGATCCGGGAATCGGCCGGCGATACCGGGCTGGTGGTGATCGAGGGGCCGTCGGAATTCAATTCGGTGTCGAACGACTATGTGAATTTCCTGCCGGCCTTCAACCTGAAACTCGAGCCTGCGAAGGACATGGTGCTGCGGTTCGCTTATTCGAAATCGGTCACCCGGCCGACGCTCACCGCACTTGGCCTCAATCAGGACTATGGCGGCCGTTCGAACGCCCCAACCAGCGGCGGCGGCAACCCCCTGCTACAGGCATACGAAGCGAACAATTTCGACGTCGCCTATGAATGGTATTATGATCGGTTCAGCTTCCTTGCCATCACCGCTTTCTACAAGAAGCTCGGTAATTTCATCGAGACGTCGACGCTGCCGGTCTCCCGTCCCATCCTCTTCCCGGCCGGCAACGGCGGGCGCACCCAAGACGAAGTGATCAACGTCACGTTCCAGGACACCCGCCAGCGCAATGGGCTGTCGGGCAGTCTCGCCGGGATCGAGGCTGCGCTGCAAAAGACCGTTAACAGCGGCCCGCTCAAGGGGTTGGGCGGCATCCTCAACTACACCTATGTCCACAGCAAGCGCGACAACGCGCCCGCCGGGGATCTCGGCTTCAACGGCTTTACCCCGCACACCGCAAATGCGACGGTCTTTTACGAGAACGGGCCGATCTCGGCGCGCATCGCGTACAATTATCGGTCCGAATTCCTCGTCCTCGCCCAGGGAGCTTATAGCGAGCCGCAGCAAAGGGAGGCATTCGGCCAGACCGACTTCACCATCGGTTATATTATTAACCGGGAGTTTCAGATATTCGCCGAGGGCGTGAACGTGTTCAGCGAAGACACGCGAGATTTCTCCCGGTTCAAGAACCGTGTTCTTTATTATGAAGCCACGCCGCCGCGATATTCGATCGGGATCCGAGGCAAGTTCTAGGGCCTGTACCTGAGCGCAAGCCTAGCCGGGCGGTGACGAGAGTCGCCGTCCCGGCACTGCCCTGAGCGCCCTGCCGAGCTACTATCCATCGTTTATCGCGAAAAGCCTTAGCCAATTGGAGACGAGAGTTGGCCCTGACCATCTGGCGCAAGCAACGTTTTGGAGGCGGCACCTGCTTCGTGCGCCAAGCCTGCATGCTGCTGACGTTTGCGGCGGCAGTGACCCATTTGCCGGCCGGCGCGCAAACCGCTCCGGCCTCCCTCGAACGATCGGTTGTCGTGCAGGGATTTCCTCTGTCGGTCAGCGGCGACCTCAAGGGGTTTGACTTGGACATCGACGTGCAAGCGCGTGCGTTGGGCGTCGATGGCGTAGTGCTGACCTTGTCGCGCGCTACGCAGGCGCCGCCGCCCAGGCTGATGCTCCGCTGGTCGATGCCGTCGGTGAACATGTCCGGGATGTGGACGCCCGACGCGGGCCTCGGGCGCACCATCGTGCCCGACTTCGCTGACGTGCAGCTTCGCTCGACGCTCACAGCGCACGCGCCGGTACTGGCCTTGTATGGGCGAGACGAGCGAAATCGCATGACCGTATCGGTCAGCGACGCGCTCAACCCGGTGTTGTTGTCGGCGCGGCTGCGGGAAGAGGACGTCCGCGTCTATCAGACCATCGAGTTGTTCACCGAGCCGCATGCGCCGCTCAAGCGCTATCGCGTCGAACTGCGCTTCGATAGCCGGCCCTTGCCGTTCTCGACGGTGTTGCGGGACGTTGCACAATGGTGGGCGAAACAGCCCGGCTATGCTCCGTCGCCGGCGCCGGCGGCCGCAGCGGAGCCGCTCGACTCGACATGGTACAGCTATCACCAAAACGTGCCCGACGACCTGATGCGCCAAGAAGCCGCGGCTGCGGCGAAACGCGGCTTCAAGGTGATGATCGTCGATGACGGCTGGCAGACCAACGACGGGAATCGCGGATATGCGTTCGTCGGCGACTGGAAGCCGGAGCGGCTCCGGCAGATGCGCGCGTTCACCGACACGCTGCATGGGCTGAACATGAAAGGCATGCTGTGGTTTTCCGTGCCCTTTGTCGGCGACAATTCGGAAGCGTTTCGCCGCTTCCGCGGCAAGACGCTGCGGCGATGGAACGAGCAATCCACCAACGTGCTCGATCCGCGCTATCCGGAGGTGCGCGCCTATCTGATCGAGACTTTCCGCCGGGCAGTCGTCGACTGGGGCTGGGACGGTCTGAAGCTCGACTTCATCGACTCGTTCAAGTCGGACGACAAGACGGTTCTCGAGGCTGGCAACGGACGCGACTATGCCTCGGTTTATGAAGCGGTGGACCGGCTGATGACCGACATCATGGCAGCGCTTCGGGCGGCCAAACCCGACGTCCTCATCGAATTCCGTCAGGCATATACCGGTCCGTTGATCCGCAAATACGGCAACATGCTTCGTGCCTCGGATGCGCCGAACAGCTCGATTCTCAACCGGCAGCGGATCGTCGATCTGCGTTTGTTGTCCGGATCGACACCGGTCCATGCCGATCCCGTGGTGTGGAACCACGCCGAGCCGGTGGAACAGGCTGCCTTGCAACTTCTCGACACGCTTTTCGCCGTGCCGCAGATTTCGGTGCGGCTGGCCGGGCTAACACCCGGGCATTCGGCGATGCTGGAGCGCTATCTCTCTTATTGGCGCGCAAATCGCGACGTCCTGCTCTCCGGTGACTTCCGTCCCGAGGGCATTGGGGGCGACTATCTTATTGTTCGCGCCGTGACGGCGAAAAAACAGATCATCGGCTTGTACAGCGGTCATCTCGTCACGATCGACAAAGTCACGCCGGCGATCGATGTGGTGAATGCCACCCAGTCACGGAACGTCCTATTGTATTTCGAACAAGATGCAGGGAGGTTTCAGGCAACCACTCGGGATGCGTACGGCCGGATTGTCAACCGTTCTGTCGTCCGGCTGACGAATGGACCGCACCTGCTCGACATGCCCGCATCCGGGATACTCGAATTGAGCCGATAGCCAGGCTTTCTGCACTGCGTCATTGCCAGCGTGCGGATCGTGTCGATCGCCAGTTGGGTGGAAGTCGCCGCGTCGGGCGCTGGAGCCGCCCGTTTCATGCCGCTTCTCCTGATAGTCGTGGCATTCCCGTCGGCCCGATGAACGCGCTCACGCTTTATGCTCGACGGCATAGGCAGCGGAAGCACTCGACAGTCTGGGTTCGGGATGGCTGAGCGGTGCGCGTTCAGGCATGCCTTCGGCCCGGCGATGCCTACGCACTATGTCCGCCCGTCGTCCGGCTACGCGGTCTATGTCGACGGCGTGCTCGTGCCGTCGACCACCTCGTCGAGGGCGCGACGATTTCTCAAGAGAGACCGACAGCGTCCGCTATTTCCACGTCGAGCTCGAGACCCACGACGTGCCGACGGCCATGCCGAGCTGCATGGCCGGCTCGACCGAAAGAGGTGGGACGATGCCTGCTCGCGTCGGTTGCGGCCGGGCCGCAGCCGATCGGGCTGCGCCAGCGCCTCCACGCCCAGGCCGACACACTGGGCTGGATCAAGTCCGGGGAGCCGCAATCCGAATCGTCGCCGACGGCGCAGAGATCGCGCCGCTGCATCGAGTGGGCGGCCGCTTCTGGTTCGCGTTCCCGCGGCGGGCCGCGTCGCGCTCGCCTCGAACAGCGCCATGCTCGTGCACATCGTGCCGGAGATCTCCGATCATCACGCCGCGGGACGCGATGGTCAATCTGATCGGCTTCGACATAAAGCGCGCATGCTTGGCCGTGCAGGAGACCGGCGCCGAGCTCGCCCTCGCGGCAACCGATATTCACCTGCTTGCACTGGTTACTCCGCCTTCGTCCTGCGGTCTCTGCACGCGAAATCGAATGCCTGCGGTTTGCGGCCGTGAGGAAACGGTCGCTTACACGGCGGATGGGATCGGTATCAAGGCGTGAGCTGTCGAATTCCACCTGCGCAATGCCGGCGACAAGCTACTCGTTCTGGGCAAGACGCACCCCGTGGCACTCGCTCCTTGTAAGGGCGGTTCCACATACGCATGCCTCGACGGTGAGAGCGATACTTACATCACTTGTTAGGCATTCTGCGTGCACCTCGCTGCAATGGCTAGGAGGGGATCCCACAACCTTATCGCCCTGGATCTGCTGCGCTTTGGCTGCGCGCTGATCGTGCTTGCTTTCCACTGGGGGCACGGCTTCGCGTATAGGCCGCCGCCCGGTGGGCGCGCCCTGCTCGAAGGGATGACGGTCGACGCGGGATGGTCGCCTTGGGTAAACTCGGGCTGGATTGGCGTCGAGTTGTTCTTCGTCGTCTCCGGGTTCGTAATTGCATGGTCCGCGGAGGCATCTGGGGCGGGGTCGTTCGCCGCCCGGCGCGTCCTGCGCCTCGTGCCGGCAGCCTGGCTTTGCGCCACCGTGACCGCCGTCGCGATACTGTTGTTTAGCGATCTATCGGCGGACACGGCGGTCGCTCTCTGGTTGGGTTCGATGCTATTCTGGCCGATGTTCGGCATCGATCCAAGCTATTGGACCCTTGCGATCGAATTAAATTTCTACCTGTTGATCGCGGCTTCGCTATTGGGCGGCTCCACGCTGAGCAGGATAGAACGCGTCGGCGCGCTGCTTGGTCTTGCGAGTGCCGTCTATTGGGTCGCGTCGTGCTTTGCCGACGTACCGCCTGCAACCGACCGGCTCGTCCAGCTCACGCTTCTGCCGCACGGTTGTTTCTTTGCACTCGGCATTCTGATCCGTACACGGCGGAGGCTAGGGTGGCGACCGCTCTGGTTGGTTCATCTTATGCCGGCCTTAATAGCGGCGTTGATCGAAATCGAAGCTCACCGAACCGTCGTTAATGGCAACGACCCCGCTCATGTTTCTCCGCTAATCGTGTTTGCTGTCTGTCTGTTGCCGATCGTATTCGCCGAGCGGCTTCAGCCGTTACTCGGTCGTCTTGTCAGTCCGTCGGTCTCCGCCACGGTCGGGTTGATGACCTATCCCCTTTACCTGCTGCACCAGGAACTCGGAGCAATCTGGATCGGGGGCATGCTCCATATGGGCGCGCCTTATTGGCCCGCCGCCGCCGTCGCATTCTCCGTGATGCTGGTGCTGTCTTGGACCGTAGTCCGCTTCGGGGAACCACCATTGCGCACCGTTCTCAGAAAGCTCGGCCGCGGTGATTCGTCAGAAGGGAATCCTCTAATCAAGATAGCTCCCTGAGTTACCCAGTACCGCAAGTCCGGCGGTGATGGCCGTGGTTTCGCTCGATCATCTCTGCGCTGGGGTCACGGGTTTGCGCAACAGCAAGCGACGGCCAAGTAGCGGGCACCTACCGGGGCAACCCGCTCCGTTCGGCGAACACGCGCACCTGGCGCGCGGCGCTGGCGAAATGCGGGATCACCGACTTTCGCTGGCAGGACCTCAGGCACATCTGGGCGAGCTGGCTTCGGCAAAGCGACGTGGTCACCTGGGTGCTGCAGGAGTGGGGAGGCTGGAAGTCGGAGTCGATGGTGCGGCGTTATGCGGTCGTTGACGACGAAGAGATCCTGGATGTTCCACCGATAGTCGGGAATCGCGTCCGTGATCACCCTGAAGGAATCCAGGACGCCGCTGCACGGACAAGGCACGCCGAGCCGAAGCACTTCCTCGTGGATCATGCTCTCGACGGTCTTGATGTCGCGCCCGTTGAGAGCGGCGATATAGCGCGTGTAGAATTCTGTCAGGTCGGGATTGGACATGGCAGGGTCCTTGGATGTCCCTTCGGCGCCTCTCCGAAGCGGCGCTGCGACTAGGGCTTGGACGGGAATGAAAGCGGCCGCCGCAGCAAAGAGCTCGGCGTTGGTCACGAAGTCTCGACGGGTTTTTCATGGCCGACGGCTCGTCTTGTTGCGTAGGTCGGATCCAGCTTGGGCGGGTCGCGCCTGCGGCCCGCCTGCGGGTCAGGCGCCGAGCTGCTTTTGCAGCGCTCCGGCATCATGGATGGCGGCCATCCGCAAGCTCGGGCTGGGCGAAGTGCAGGTGGTGGATGCCCACGGCAAGCGGATCCGCTGAGTTGCTCGTGTTGGACTAAGGCCAGCGCGGTCATCCCGCGGTCGTCCGCAGATGCACGAGCGAGCAGGGTTCAGGATCGACAGGACGATTGGAAAACGGCGACAATTGAGGCGTGTACTGGCTAAGGTCACGCAGTTGCCGTCCAACCCCGGAAGCTGAACGCGGCATAGAACAGGCCAACGTCGCAAAAGCCTGCTTCCTGCAACAGCGATTCTTCGTCACGGGGGGTAAGGAGCGGCAGATGAGATAGCATCCGGTCGGCGGAGCGAGTGGCAGCTTCAAGATCACCACCGTTCGGATCGCCGAACAAGATCGATCGGACCATCCAGGATCGAGCAGCGCCGATGTTAGGGGTACTATGATGGGCGGTGACGAGGCGTGCACCGGGCCTCATTCGTCGACGTAGTTCCCGCAGCACGCGGGCACGCTCGTCGCGGTCGAGAAAATGCATCGTCAGCAGGCAGGTGGCGCCATCGAATGGCCCGCTCGGCACGTTGTCGATAAAGCCCTCGATCAGGGCGACGCGCGCCATGCGTTGTCCTAGCTCACGCCGCGCCAAGTCCAGCATCGGTACTGACGGGTCGACCCCCACGAAGCGCCACTCCGGTTGCGCATCGGCGAATGCCTTGAGTTCAAGGCCACCGCCCGCGCCATAGACTAGGATTTCCGCAGTAGGCGCCGCTGCCTCTGCGAGCAGGAGCATCGACATGCGATGCAGGTCTGCATAGCCAGGCACCTTGCGTGGCGTATCCTCGGCATAGCTGGCAATCGCGGACCGATCGGTGAATGGGCGCACCGTGTCCATGTCTCAGCCGAACACCAGCGCGCGGTGCGCCGACACCCCGGCCGTCACACCGTCAGCGACCGCCCAGCTCACACTATGCGGCATCCGGGCGATGTCGCCTGCGGCATAGAGGCCGGCAACCGAGGTCATCTTCTCGGCATCCGTGCGGATGACCGGTCCTATCGGGCCCGCCTCGACCTCCACGCCGAGCTGCGCGGCGAGCGGGCAGCTGAAGCTGCTCTCGGGAGCGATGTAGAGCGCGGCGATGGCGCGGCGCCGGCCATCTGCAAGCTCAATCTCGGCCAGGTCGGCTTCGTCCCCGATCAAGCTAGCAATGGGCGCTGCCTCGATCGCCACGCCGCGACTGGCAAGCATGGCGGTTTCCTCCGAGCTAAGCTCCGCGCCATTCAGGTAGAGGGTCGTCGGCCCCCATTCGGCGATTAGGCTTGCCTGATGCACCGACAGGGGCATGCGATAGAGCACGCCGAGAGGCTGGTCGCTGAACTCGATCCCGTGGCAATAAGGGCAGTGAAGCACGGTCCGGCCCCAGCGCTCGTTGAGCCCAGGCAGGTCCGGCAACGCGTCGCGGAGACCAAATGCCAGGATCAGCTTGCGCGCGGTCATCTCATCGCCATTGGCCAGACTGACGCGGAACCCGCCATCGATCACAGCGGCTGCACTGGCTTCGGCGCTGACAAGGGTAGCCGTGGGATAAGCGAGCAACTGCGTCCGCGCGCGGTCGAGGATGCGGCGGGGATCGCTTCCGTCATATCCCAGAAAGCCGTGCGATTCCGCGGCAAACCGGTTTCGCGGTTTGCCCGTGTCCAGCACGCGGACGGTCCGGCGACCACGCGCCAGATAGGTCGCTGCAGCGAGGCCGGCAAATCCGCCGCCGACGATAATGGCATCATGCTGCATGGCTGTTCTCCAAGGTGGGGTCCTGGCTGCTCGGCCATGTGCAGGAGCACGTGAGCACTCCGGACAATCGGCTCTCGCGTATCATGTAACGTCATATGATGCATGAAGTGGCTGTTAGCAAGGCTGCATGCTGCGGCTTGACCCAATCCGGCTATGAGCGGGTGCCATGTGAGGGCTGTAAGTGAACGTCCGCTCATAGGTAAAGCCGAACAGCGAGCGGGTGACGGCGATAGGGCGCATTGCTCGGCGGCAGGACAGCCACAGTTATTTTTCGATATTCCTGAGGGGAGTTGGCCCTGCCTAGTCGCGACTCGAGGACGATGCGTCCGCGTCTACCAAGCATTCCAAACCCGCCACGATGTCCCGCGATATCTCCTCCAGCCTGCGACCGGATGCCAGGCCCAGCCAAGTCAGTCCTTCTGCTAGCGCGGCGATGCACCTGGCGGTTCGCAATGGGCTCATCCGCAGCCGGATTTCCCCTGCCTGCTCCATCGTAGCCAGTCGATCTGCAAGAACCGAAAGCGTGTGCTCCATCTGGGAGGTTAACAACACACGCAGGGGGCCGGGCCGAAGGCTGCTGGCGAGCAATTGCAGGTTCGTCCTGGCGATGACATTCATGTCAAAGCCTCGCTCATCGCCCAGCGCTGCCATATCGTCCCTGAGCAGCGGCCAGTGGTGCGGCACGTCCGACTGGTCCATCGCTGCGAATTGCAGCGCCGCAGTGACGATTTCGTCCTTGCTCTCGAAGTGTTTGTAGATCGCGCCGGTACTCAGCTCAGCCTCCTTCCGGATCGTGGCGATCGAAGTCTGTTCGAGGCCGAGGTCCCCGATACACCGAATGGTGGCGCGAAGGATGCGCTCGCGCTGAGCGCTCATATGGTCGGGGCTTCGCTTGGGCATGGCTCGCTGCACGGTGAGGAGGACGGAGGATAGCCGATCTTGACGGCTCATCAATAAGAGAATATTTGTTCTCTATAAATCCGGCTCGATGGCGACGCTTTCCTTCCGGATATCCCTGCTGGAGAACGAGATTGACCGGTCGCAGATTGTTGCTCGCCCTGCTCGGGATTCTGTCGCTCGCAGCGGCGGCCGTTGCACAGCAGGATCCCGATCCGGCGCCGATGGCGGTGACGGCTCCTCCGCACGCGCCCGCCCAGCATGCGCTCACGGCGACCGACCTGGGCGCCTGGCTCGACGGTTTCATGGCGACCACGCTCGAACAGGGAAAGATCGCCGGTGCGCAGGTCGTGGTCGTCGACGACGGCGAGGTCTTGTTCAAGCGGGGCTATGGCTATGCGGACGTAGCGGCGAAGATTCCGATGGATCCGGATCGCCATCAGATGCGGATCGGCTCCACCTCGAAGCTGTTCGCGTGGACGGCCGTGATGCAGTTGGTGGAAGCAGGAAAGATCGACCTCGACGCCGACGTGAACCGCTATCTCGACTTCAGGATTTCGGCCCCGGGCGACCGGCCGGTGACGATGACCGATCTGATGACGCACCGCGGTGGCTTCGAAGAGGGGCTGAAGGACGTCATGGCTACCGATCCAAAGCTGCTGAAAACGAACGAGCGCTATCTGAAGGAGAATATGCGTCCCTTCATGTTCGCGCCGGGAGAGGTGCCGGCCTATTCGAACTACGGCACCGCGCTTGCCGGATACATCGTCCAGCGTGTCTCGGGGGAACCCTATGAGGCCTATGTGGAGCGGCATATCCTCGCGCCGCTAGCTATGCGCTCGACGACGGCGCGCCAACCGCTCCCGCCGGCATTCGCCACAACCGCGGCCAAGGGGTATCGCACCAGCGAGACGCCGCCGAGCCCGTTCGAGCTTGTCGGCACCGCTCCCGCCGGACAGATTTCCGCAACCGGCGCGGACATGGCCAATTTCATGCTTGCGCACCTACAGGACGGTCGCTTCGGCGACGCCCGCATCCTGCGGCCCGAGACCGCGCGCCTGATGCACAGACCATCGCTGAAAGCGCCGACGGGCTTCGACACCCTCGCTCATGGTTTCTTCCGCGGGGAGCGCAACGGTCGCATCGTCCTCGGACATGGCGGCGATACGGTGGTCTTCCATAGCGACCTGAACCTCCTTCCGGAGGAGGGCGTCGGCATTTTCGTCAGCTTCAACAGCAGAGGCGAGAATGACTCAGTCTACGGCGCGCGCGAGCGACTGTTTCAACACTTCCTCGATCGCTATTTCGCGGTATCTGTGCCGGTCACGCCGCCTGCAATCGCAACTGCGGCTGAAGATGCGCGCGCCATCGCCGGGAGCTACGAGAGTTCGCGCCGCGTAGAGACGGGCTTCATCAGCCTGTTCTACTTGCTGCAACAGGACCAGATCGTCGCGAACGAGGATGGGACGATCACCGCATCCTGGGTATCAAACGAGCGCTTTCGGGAAACCGCGCCAGGTCTCTGGCGCGAAGTCGGCGGCGCGCGACAGTTGCGCGCCACCCGGGCGGGTGGACGTCCCGCCATCGGCGACAGCCGCAATCCCGTGGCGATCCTGCAGATGGCACCGACCGGTCGCAGCGGGGCTGTTTTCCAGCTGGTCGCCGGCCTCTCCTTGCTGGTTCTGCTGTGCGCCGCGATCACCTGGCCGATTGCGGCGTGGGTGGGCTACAGTCGCAGGTTGGGGCCGCTTGCCACCGGCCGTGCGGCCTTGGTCCGCCGTCTGACGCGGATCGCCGTGGTGGCGAACCTGGTCTATCTTCTCGCTTGGTACAGCGTGCTCGCGCCAATTTTGCGGACCGACGTGGGCTATTACAATGGCGGGCTGGATAGCTTGATCCGCTTCCTGCAAGTCGCGGCGATCGTGCCGCTGCTCGGGGCGATTCTGGGACTTTTGAACACATGGCTCGCATTCCGAGCGAAGCTGAATTGGGCTGCGCGAGCTCGCAGCTTCATCGTCGCGCTGGCTCTGATTGGTTTCTTGTGGGTCGCGTGGATGGCCGGATTCATCGGCTGGAGCTTAAATTATTAGCGAAACCGGACTTGGTTGCGGCAGGGGAAATGGGTGCCCGAGTCATCGCCCCGTCGGCTGAAGCCGGGGCGATTGACCGCCCCCGCGCGCGAACAGCGAACGGCTGCTTTCGGGCGCTATGTTTACCACCATCAGCTGTCGGAATTGGGGCGCAGAGCGATCCTGCTCCTCGACGACCAGGCTGCGGCCCCTGATGGCGAGCCGTATCACCTGCTCGACTGTGAAGCTGCCATGCACTTCGGGAAGACCGCCGACCGCGAACCTCTCCGTCGGCGAGCAGGATCTCGCGACCGCCCTGTCGGGTCAGGGCGCGCAGCGTCGTTGCCGGGTCCTGCGAAGGCAGGTCGAACCATGGGCGCCTCCTGCGCACCGGCCGGCAGGATGGCCGGGCCGGCAGGATATACGGCGGCGGCGAGCAGCGCCGCGCAAAGAGCCTTTTTCGAGATCGTCATTCTTCCCTCCCGTCGCCGGTTGCTCCGGCGTTGAGGGCTGACGCGGCGCCGCGCGAACTACGGGGCGACGAGCGAAATCAATCTAAAGCCGGCATCGCCGTCTGGCGCGAAATCCGGGGGCACGCCGCCACAGCGCGACACTGAAGAATGTCCGTGTCAGCGGAGCCGAGAATTTTCGCATCGTCTGGTGCGGGTCTGCAATCCGGTTGGCGTCTCAGGGGCAAACGGAGACACCGACATGCCATATTGCCTCACACGACTTGATTTGCGGTGATCGCCTTACGCACAAAGTCTCGGCATCTTACTCGAAGTGCCAGCATCGTGTCGCGCGCGCGTATTCGAGCAGCGGTACTTCGGCCTTTCTCTTGCAGATACCGACTCCGAGGCGCCGCAGACATTCAGGTCACAGAATTGCGAACAGGGCACGTGGTTAGTCCGTGCGAACCATGCCCATCTGATCGAATCAAATAAACAGGCTGGTGACAGCTTGTACGCCGAATGCCGCCGATGGCGGATATCGCCCACCATAATCCTCGGGGATCGACATGCGTCAAACACTTCGTTTTTGTAATCGGGTCGTCGTTTCGGCAGGCGCTCTATTCTGGATCACTTCTGCGGTAGCTCAGACTTCAACCGAAATCGAGCCACCTCTCACAGCTCCTGCTCAATCGTCTGCATATAATGGAGACGACGATGGTCCTGAGGAGGATCACATCACGATCGGCGCCGGCGGCTTGTATCAGCCCGCTTACATGGGCGCGGGGAAATATGAGTTTCAACCGATATTAGCGGTCGACATCAAGCGCGGCAGCTTCTTCGTCAATTTCGACAACGGAATTGGCTTCGCGCCGGTAGACAACGAAACCTTCACGGTCGGCGCCGGTATCGTCGCGGTTTTTGATAGCTATGACCGTGAGGATGTACCGAACCGGTTCAACAAGATCGATATGGGAGCCGGCGCCCGCGGTTTCGTCAGCGTTCGGCAATTCGGCTTCGAAGCCACGGCCGGCCTTACCCAGATATTCGCCGGCAACACAAAGGGCATGATCGCCGATTTCAGTCTATCGCGCCCCATCGAGGTAAATGAGCGGCTGTCGATCACGCCCTCGATCGAGACGAGGTGGGCAAACGCGAAAAACAATGACCGTTTCTACGGCGTGAATGCACGTCAGGCACAGGAATCGGGTCTTCGGCAGTTTCGCCCCGGTGCGGGTTTGCTGGATGCGGAGGCAGAACTTGGGCTGCAATATCGACTGACGGACCATATTGGCTTCGGAGTGGCGGGCGGCGTCAAGACGCTGCTGGGCAAGGTGAAGGACAGCCCGATCGTCAGGAAGAAGACCGCCCCGTTCGGCATGGGTTTCCTCGCCTACACCTTCTGACCGGGCAGGAAATATGGGATCGACGTCATCCGAGCGGGCGCACCCCTCGGGTTGCGGAGGGCGCCGGAGGCAAAAATGTCCTCCGGCGCCGGGTTCCGACAGCCGATCCCAATCTGTCGTCGGCAGGCGTGAGCTGCCCCGGTCGTGGGCACAATACCCCTATGGCGACCTTCCTTCGCGCCGGCATGGCGTTGCCTGTCGTCTTCCTCGGCGCATGCGCGCTGCAACCCGAATATCGTCGGCCCGCACTGGATGTGCCGGGTTCGTGGACCAACGGCCCCGGCGGGTCGCCCCCATCGCAGGCGACGGTACCGATGGGCGGGGCGGACCGGTGGTCGCAGCTCGACGATCCCGCCATAGACCATCTGGTTTCGGCGGGTCTGAGCGATAACCCGACACTGGCCGAGGCTGCCGCGCGGGTCGACCAGGCGCGTGCGCTGGTCACGGTGCGCGAGGCTGGAAAGGTGCCGGCAGTCGGTATCGAGGGCGGCGGCACGCGAACGCGTGATCGCTTCGATCCCTCGGGCGGCCCGAGCCATCAGACATCGGCTATCCTGCCGGGCAGTCCGGCGCGCGCGGGTATGTACGCCAATGGCGCCATCGCTGTGGGCGAATCCAGGGCATTGGTCGTTCCAGCCGAGTGCGTGGTGATACGCGACGGTCGCAGTTACGTCATGCTTCTGTCCACACCGGGCAAGAGGTCGGACGTCGCCTTGCGCGCTGTCACGACGGGAGGTCGAAAGGACGACCAGGTCGAAATCATGCCGGAAGGCGATGCGGAGATCGGTGAAGATATTTCCGCAGGCTTCCTGACCGCGCTCGCCGCCGGAGTCCTGTGCATCTATTGCGTATTGGTGCTCCTTTTTCGGGATTCTTCCAGCCTATCACCATTCTTTCGGCCCCGCCGCTCTCTATCGGCGGCGCCTTCCTTGCGCTGTTTTTGAGCGGCACGCTGGTCCTCACGGCCATGATCGGCCTCGTCATGCTGATGGGCATCGTTGCCAAGAATTCGATTCTGCTGGTCGAATATGCGATCCTGGGGATCAAGCGCCGCGGACTATCGCGTGAGGAGGCTCTGCTGGAAGCCTGCCGGATGCGGGCGCGTCCGATTATCATGACGAGCGCGGCGATGATCGCAGGCATGGCGCCGCTTGCCCTGGGCATCGGTGCAGACGTCAGTTTCCGCCAGCCCATGGCGATCGCGGTCATCGGCGGCCTGCTGACTTCCACTTTGCTGAGTCTGCTGGTCGTGCCCGTCATCTTCGAGCTGGTGGACGGCCTGGAGAAACGGGCTCGCCGGCTGTTTGGGCCGGCCTCTCATCAACCTCGATCCGGACATGCCGCTCTATGATCCATCGAGCCGCAGTTCTGCCGCCTCAAGGGCTGCGGAGGCGTCGCACCCGATATGACCGCCCCGCCGCCGTCTTCCTCGGTGGCATCGACCTCACCGCAGGGGCGAATGGTTTCTGTAAGTCCCAGCCTCAAATGCGCCGCAGCCCATGCGGGTTCTCAATATGATCGGCGTCTAGCCGGCATGCGGATTGCCATTCCCATCCATAGCTTCGAACCAGGCGGGGTCGAGCGTATCGCGCTGCGCCTTGCCGAACATTGGCGACAGGCGGGGCATGATCCCGTCATCGTCCTTGGCCGAAGTCGCGGAGCCTGTGTCGCTACCGCTCCCGCCCTCGATTATCGTGTCATGACAGAACCGTTTTCGACCGACCGGTGGGAGACGATCTGGATGATCTGGTCGTTCTTCCAGTGCCTTCTCAAGGAAAAGGTCGACGTCGTCTTTTGTCCCGGAAACACCTACACCGTTGTTTGCGTAGCGATGAAGCTTCTCCTCGGTGATCGATGCCCTCCCGTTCTTGTCAAGATCAGCAACGATCTGGAGAGGCGTGATCTTCCGAAGTTCATCAGACCATTCTATCAATGGTGGCTGAGAGTACAGGGTAGCGCCCTCGACGGCTTCGTGGCGATCGCGGCACCGATGCTTGCTGAAGTCGAGCGCGAAATGGCGCCCCCGGATAACAAGGTCAGCGTCATTCCCGACCCGGCGTTGTCGGAATCCGACCTGCATCACCTTTCTGGCGCAAGATCAGCCAGAAATGCGCACGTTGGTTGCCGCTTCCTCACCGTCGGCAGACTTGCCGCACAGAAAAATCAGGTACTGCTTCTCGAGGCGTTTGCACGCCACGCCCGGTCCGAAGACACGCTGGTCATTGCTGGAGACGGTCCCGAGCGCGACCGTCTCGTCAAACTAGCAAACGCGTTGGACTTGCGATCGCAAGTCCGGTTTGTCGGGCACGTCGAAGATGTTCGAGCCCTGTACGCAGGAGCAGACGTCTTTGTCCTCTCGTCCCACTACGAAGGAGCGCCTGCAGTCATTCTGGAAGCCCTGGCTGCGGGCCTACCGGTCGCTGCGACGAACTGCTGCGTCAGCATGGAGTGGCTGACAGGCTACGGGCAATTTGGCGTGGTGGTTCCCCCCGGCGATCCCGATACACTGGGCATAGCGATGAACGCCGCGAGGCATCTGCGGCCGGATCGAACGGCGATGCAGCGCCTTGCCGCCGGGTTCACGTTGGAAAGCTCCGGTCAGCTCTATCTGTACAGGCTCACCGCTCTGGTCGGCGATTCTCGCCGCCAGCGTCGGAAGAAAATACGCAGCGGGGTGCGGGAATGGCACGGGGGCGGGGTCTAGCGGGCACTTACCAACGAGCGAGACCTAGGAATGCCCGATCAAACTCTCGCGCTTGCGCCAATGGGAACGTTTGCATTCGAACCGCAGGATCGCAGGGCGATGCCGGCACCGGGCGGCGTTCTTGGTACGATCCTCTCGCTGATCGTCGTCGGCGCAGCGATCTACCAGGCGCGCGACCTCGATTTTGCGAAGACACTCGGGTTGGTGCCCACTTCGCTGACATTCTGGGGCCTGTTCGCCCTCAGCTACCTGATCGGACCGGCAAGCGATTGGTTCATTTTCCAACGTCTTTGGGGAGTCGGGGCCGGCGCCTTCGGTGCTTTGGTCCGCAAGCTCATCTACAACGAACTGCTGGTCGGCTATCTGGGAGAGGTCTATTTCTACGGCTGGGCACGGCGGAACCTCAAATTCGTGACCACTCCGTTCGGAGCGGTGAAGGACGTCGCCGTGCTCTCGGCGGTTGCGGGCAACGTAACCACCCTTGCCTTTCTCGCTATGGCGTTTCCCTTCGCGAGGCTGATGCCACTTCACGACCATGCAGCCGCAATCGGTTGGTCGCTTGCGTTCGTGATCGGGACCTCGCTTGCGGTGATGCTGCTTCGCCAGTCGATTTTTTCACTGGAAAGAAAAGAACTCAGAATGGTCTTCGCGGTCCATCTCTCGAGAATTCTTGCGACGGCCATTCTTTCGGCAGCTCTGTGGCATCTTGTACTGCCAGACGTTCCGCTTTCCTGGTGGCTCGTTCTGGCAACCATTCGCCTTCTGATCTCCCGACTGCCCTTCGTACCGAACAAGGACGTCGTGTTCGCTGGCATCGCCGTCCTCGCACTCGGCGGCCAAGTCGAAGTGTCGGCGCTGATGGTCCTCATGGCAGGACTAATCCTCGCGGCTCATGTGCTTGTCGGGATCAGCCTGGCATTTGCAGACCTGCTTTCGAAGAGGACGGGCAATGAAACGCCTGCCCTTTAGCCTCATGGCCGGTCCCCTGCTGGTTGCCGCTACCATCCAGTCGACGCCGGATCTCGGAACGGCCGAAGGCAGATGCCGTCCCAATGAGCTCGGACCCTCATTTCTCGTCAACGTCGAGGGCCTCAAGGATCGCACGGGCAAACTCAAGCTCGAAGTGTACCCGGCAAATAACTCGGATTTCCTGGAAGATGACAATGTCCTGATTTCAGCTGGCAAGATCTTCCGCAGGGTCGAACAGTCGGTTTCCGCTTCGGGGCCGGTGCAGCTCTGTGTCCGGGTCCCTTCGGCAGGCAGCTATGCGGTGAGCCTGCTGCATGACCGGGACAGCAATCGAAAGTTCAGTTGGCGCGTCGATGGAATAGGATTTGCGGGCAATCCCAGGCTTGGATGGAGCAAACCTGCCGCTTCCTCTGCGAGCGCGGTAGCGCGCTCCGGCCCGACGCAGATCGAGATCGTGATGAACTATCGGCGCGGCCTCGGCATGCGCCCGCTGCGGTGAGTGGAACCTGCCGATGAAAATCGTCGATGTCTGCGCCTTCTATTCTCCCAGAGGCGGCGGCGTAAAAACCTATGTCGGCCAGAAGCTGGCGATCGCAGAACGGATGCAGCAGGATATCACCATCCTGGCACCTGCCGACGAGGATGCAGTTGTCGAGCTTGGCCCCCGCGCCCGCATCCGGACGATTGCCTCTCCGCGCTTCCCGCTCGACCGAAAATACTGGTATTTCAAGGATGAGCGAGCGCTCCACGCCGCGCTCGACACGTTGGCGCCGGATTTCGTCGAAGCGTCCTCGCCCTGGCGAAGCCCCCTCATGGTCGCGAATTGGCGGCCGGAGGTACCCAAGGCGCTCATCATGCACGCCGATCCTCTGTCCGCTTATGCCTATCGTTGGCTGGAACCCCTGGTCAGTCGTGAGACGATCGACCGACGGTTTGTGCGCTACTGGGATCACTTGCGACAGCTTGGTCGACTTTATGACGCCGTCGTCTGTGCCAGCGAAGATCTGGCATCGCGGATGAAGGCAGGCGGTGTCCGCAATGTCGTGACGGTTCCGATGGGGGTCGAGCCGCAACGCTTCTCGGCCAGCAAGCGCAATGGAGACCTGCGCGCATGCCTTCTCGCACAATGCGGCCTCGGCCCCGACGCGACATTGCTCGTTGCCGCCGGCAGACTTGCGCCGGAAAAGCGTTTGCCGATGCTGGTCGAAGCGGTGACGATCGCTGGTCGGCATCGCCAGCTGGGTCTGGCGATCTTTGGCGAAGGACGAGACGGTACAAACATCCTTCGGTCCATCGGCGGGAATCCCCATATCCGGCTGTTTCGTCCGGAACGCGATCGGGAGAAATTCGCCAGCGTCCTGGCGAGCGCCGATGCGTTCCTCCATGGCTGTGAGGCGGAAACCTTTTGCATGACTGCAGCGGAGGCAAGCGCTAGCGGCATACCCGTGATCGTACCTGATCGCGGAGGTGCGGCCGACTTTGCCAAGGGCGAGATGGGGCTGTCCTATCGTGCGGCGGATCATACGGACCTGGTGCGCGCGATTCTCGCTCTGCCAGACCGCTTCACCGCGCGCTCGACCGGCCGCATGGCGCGGGCGATGGACGATCATTTCGCAGCCCTGTTTGCGATCTACCGAAACCTGACCTCGGGCGAACTCTCCTCGGCTGCGTAAGCGAGCAATGTCCTTTCGCCTCCTTATCCTCGATCGCTATGTTCTGAGGCAGACACTCGGAACGATGTGCCGTGTGCTGGCCGTCGTCATGTCATTGATGCTCCTCGAGCATCTTCCCCGTCTCCTGGAGATCACCCGCTTTTCGGGGCACCCCGGATACATAGTCGCGCACACTGTTACCGGCTTGGTCCCGGAATATGGGGGCATAGGCTTGCCGGTCGGGCTGTTCCTGGGAATTGCCTTGACCGTACGAAAGCTCGTTCTTAGCGGAGAGCTGGACGTGATCGAGGCGTGCGGCATTGCGCCTTTGCGGTGGATGCGGTCTCCGCTCATCGTCGCTACGATGGTCAGTATCCTGACGATAGCGAACCAAGGCTGGCTGATGCCCGCCGGCGAAGTGAAGCTCACGGAAATCGGTAGTCGCATGGAGAGCGGTGAATTCGGTCACCGGCTCGAGGCAGGTCAGTTCATCGATCTTGGATCGGGAAGGGTTTTGCTGTTCGAGCAAGTCGATGCGGCAAATGGCGAACTCGTCGGACTGTTCCTCCGAACGGAAGCAAAAACCTTCACCGCAAGGCGCGGACGGTTTTGGCGGCTTCCCTCCGGGGCGGCGGCTATCGAATTGCGCGACGGACAGGCCATACAGGAACGATCTTCCGGAGTGATCGACTTCGTTCGCTTGCAATACCGCACGGATGACGTGGGAGGCGTGTCGAAAATCGGGTCCGGAGACAGATCTCCCAAGCGGGTCGATATCGGATCGCTATGGGCAGACGGCACCCCTTCCAGTCGTTCGGCCGTCTATGGACGTTGTCTCTCGGCAGCGCTCATATTGTTCCTGCCGTCACTGGCGCTGGCCTTGGGAAAGCCGCCAAGGCGACAGTCGGGAGCGATCGGAATTTTCGTGGGGCTGATTTTGCTGGTGCTGGGCCTGAAAGTGATAACCCCGCTGGTTGACGGGCACGCGCGCGAGCCAGAGATGGTAGCAGCCGGCATCCTCGTAGCCTGGGGTTTGCTCGTTGCGGGGTTGATCAGGGCCGAGAAGATCTTCGGTCAGGGCTTTGTCGATCATTGGGCGAGCCGGGTTCTCCAAAACTTCCGTCGGCCAAACGCATAGCTCGTGCCGAGTCGCCGAGCAGACCGATACTGACCCCATCAGGTCGGTCCTATCACGCGCCAAACCGGTCATAGGTCCCGTTTCGCCTTCGCGGGGTCGCAATACGCCGTCCTCCGGGCTTCACTATTATCTCCCCTGCATGTGCGGTTTTGCGCAGTCCCCGGCGTCTGACGCCAGACACGCGGATCGACCGCCAGGGGACTAGGCATGGGCAGCATCGACCGGATCGGCAGGCTTGAAGTTCGGCCGGTCAATGCCTGGTCGGAACCGCGCTTCAGGCTTCGGATAGAAGGCGCGCGTACCGCGGCAAGGTCGGAAACATCGGTCACCATATCCTGGAAGGGCCCCTCCTGATGCCGGAAGCCGTTCAAAAGCTCACGTCATCGCTTGGTGCATTGCCCCGGTGGCAGCGCACCCCTTATGGGAGTTGTATGTCACAAAGGTCCGAAGATTCGAGCACTGGCGAAACGGGCCTGGCACAACTACTCGGCGAAATGCGTTCCGATCTGGCGCGCTTCATGCTTGCACGCCAATGTAACCCTGCCGAAGTAGAAGATCTATTGCAGGACCTGTACGTGAAACTGACCAGCATGCGTACCGGCCCTGTTAGCAACCCGCGGGCATATCTTTACCAGATGGCGAACAACCTCCTGCACGACCATCGCCGGGGGCGTCGGCGGCAGCAGGTGCGAGACGATCACTGGACGCGCAATCGGGTAGGCCCCGACCTTGAAAAGGACGCCACACCTTCGCCAGAGGAGAGCGTAATCGCGCGCGACGAACTCGAGCGGGTCAACGAGGCGCTTGCGTCGATGCCGGAACGGACTGCGCAGATTCTGAAGATGTATCGGCTCGACGGTCTGTCGCAAAAGGCTATCGCCACCAGCCTGGATCTCAGCTTGAGCGCGGTGGAAAAGCACCTCCAGCGGGCTTATCGAAAGCTCCTGCTTTTGCGCGAAGAATTGGATGGCACCCCGCAACGCTCGCACAAGGAGGCCGGCGATGTCAGCTTTTCCTGATCGCGCAATGCTCGAGCAGGCGATAGCCTGGCACCTTCGGCTCAAGAATGCCGACGAGGATGCGTGGATCGAATTCGCAGAGTGGCTGGAGGCCGATCCCGCTCATAACGGCGTCTATGAAGCCGTCGCCGACGGTGACGTGCGTATGTCGCCCCTGCTCGAGAGAGCAACTTTTCCGCGCGGCGATGGACATGGGCGACTACCGGAATTCAGCAATGACGAGGATGATGGTGCTTATGATGGTGGCAGCGAACCGGTTCGCCGGGCCCCATGGCGCTGGGGTGCGCTTGCAGCTTCGATAGCGGTGGCCGGTCTCTTTGCGGTTCAAATGCTGCCTAACCGGGATGCGCTCTATTCGATCGAAACCTCGGCGGGCGAGACTCGAACCGTTTCACTTGCGGACGGGAGTGAGATCCTGCTCAACGGTGGCACCAGGATTGTCCTCGACAAGAACGACACCAGATCGGTGGAGATGGCCCGAGGCGAAGCACGATTTGTCGTGAAGCACGACGATTCCGACCCGTTCACCGTCGTCGCTGGTGAGCAGCGCCTGGTCGATATAGGAACGGTGTTCAACGTGGTCCGCACCGATCGGCAACTCAGCGTCGGGGTGGCGGAAGGCGCGGTGCGCTTTGAAGGCACGGCCCGGAGCGTCAATCTTCGCGCCGGTGACAGCCTTGCAGCGAACAATCGTGGGAAGATCCAAATTTCGCAGAGACCGGTAGCATCGATCGGCAGCTGGGCAGACGGAAAACTCGTTTATGATCAGGCGCCGTTGGAACAGGTCGCCGACGATCTGGTCAGGTCCGTCGGCATATCGCTCGAGCTGCCACGAGCGATGCGCGCCAAGCGCTTTTCAGGCGTGATCCAGATCGATGGAGATCGGGATGCACTGCGCGCGAGGCTGGAAGAGCTGATCGGCGAGAAAATCGTCGCGGACGGGGCGCACTGGTCCGTCGAAGCTCGGTGAGCCGCAAATTGCTTTTGGCGAGCGCGCCGATTGTGTGCGCGGCGGTAATCCTCCCGGCGCACGCTGCCGAGGAAATCTCATTGGATGTTCCCGCCGGGCCATTGAACGTCGCATTGATATCGTTCGCCACCCAGGCGGGCGTTTCCATCGACACCAGTGATCCGGCACTACGGTCTGTCCGGGTTGCCGGATTGAGGGGACGCTTTACCTTCCGCCAAGGGTTGCGCCGACTGCTGCAAGGTACCGGGTACGGTTTTCGAATTTCGCGCGGGAGTGTGGTGCGGCTGCTTCGTCAGCCAGCTCGGCGCGCGCAACAAGAGGTTCCCCGCCGGCCGAGGCCCGCGACAAGCCCTACGCCGCAGCCCACTGCCCATCCACCGACACCGTCCGAAGAGATCATCGTCACGGCAAGCAAACAGCATGTCACGCTGGCCGACTATCCTGGCGCATTCCATGCTGCCTCTTTCGATGAGGCGCAAAGCCTTCATTTCGGCAGCAGGGGCAGTGAGATCTTGCTTCAAGAGCTTCCGAACCTGGGCTCGACCAATCTTGGTTCGGGTCGAAACAAGATTTTCGTCCGGGGAATTGCCGACAGCAGCTTCAATGGGCAATTGCAATCGACTATCAGCCAGTATTTCGGAGAAAGCAGACTCACCTATAGCGCTCCTGATCCCGACCTCGCGCTATACGACATCGAGAAGGTCGAAGTCGTCGAAGGCCCGCAAGGGACTCTCTACGGGGCGGGTTCGCTGGGCGGTGTAATCCATATCGTGCCACGCCTCCCTGCGCCTGGAACGTTCGAGGTAAGCGGAACCGCAGCGATCGCGGTGACCGGCGACAAGTTGGGCAATGACGGCGCCATAGTTGCCAACATCCCGATTGGGGGACGCGCCGCAGTGCGAATTGTCGGATATCGCATCTTGCGCCCGGGCTATATCGACGATGTTCGACGGGACCTGTCCGACGTCAATCGCACGAGCGTGTCGGGACTGCGGGCAACCTTTCGAGCGGAGTTCAACGCTGGTTTGAGCATCGATGCCGGAATCGTCTCTCAGGACACGGGCAGCAGGGACGGCCAGTATACCGATGCTCCACTCTCCTCCGCGCTGACGCGTCGATCCTTTTTTGCGCAACCATTCGACAATGATTATCGCCTGGGTTTCGCAACCGTCCGGGCCGACCTCGGCTTCGCCAAGCTCTTGTCGAACACCTCCTATACCTATCATTCGATCAACACGGTGTTCGACGCCACGTCGTCCAATGCGCAGATTCCCACCTTATTTGATGAGAGCATGGAGGTCCGGCTGCTGACCCACGAGACGCGGATCTCGGGGTCGACGAGCTGGATTTCGAACTGGGTGTCGGGCTTTTCGATTGCCCATAACGTCAATCGTATAGATCGGTTTCTCGGTCCGGAAGATGCGCTCGCGCCGATCTCCAATGTTCGATCGGAAACCCTGGACGCCGCCTTGTTTGGCGAGGCAACAATGCCCCTCTGGCGCAATGTCTCGATCACCGGCGGGGGGAGGCTGTCGCTTTTTTTGCGGTTCGATGACATCAATACCGAGTTGGGCAAGGCCTCGGTCGAGCCAACCCGTCCCCTGACACGGTTTCTGCCGACCGCTGCTCTGTCCTGGAAACCCTGGAAAGGGATGATTGGATATCTACGCTATCAGGAAGGATTCAGGCCTGGGGCGCAGCAGCTGACGGGGAGCGGCGATAAAGCCGAGGTGACCAGCTTCCAGCCAGACGAAGTCCGCGCGTCGGAGATCGGCATGCGCTTCGGCACCGACGCCGGTTCGCGGCTGTCGGGCGGACTGTCTTATGCCTATTCGAGGTGGAGCAGGGTACAAGCCGATCTCGTGACGAGTGCCGGCTTCCCTTATGTCGCAAATCTGGGCTCGGCGCAGGTGCACTATGTCTCGGTCAATCTTGCCTGGCAGGCCGATCCGGAGCTCAGCTTTCAACTATCGGCGTTCAACACGACCAGCAGACTCGATCGTCCGACACCTGAGTTCCAATCCGATGTCGAAGGGAACTTGCCCAATGTTGCGGAGAGCGGTGGGCGGCTCACCACTCGTTTCGAGCCCTGGATCGCGGATACGAAAATCACGCTGGACGGATCGGTCGGTTACATCGGCACCTCGTATCTGGGTGTACGCGCACCGTTCGATCTTTCGCAGGGGGACTATCTCGACACGGCTATCGGAGCACGGGCCGAATTCGGACGCTGGGGCCTTTCACTGGACATCGAAAACCTGATGGACAGCCGAGCCAACCGCTTCTCCTACGGCAATCCGTTTTCCGTAGCCGAAGGGAATCAGCGAACGCCTCTGCGACCGAGAACGGTAAGGATCGGGATCAATGCCAGTTTCTGACAGGCGCGCACTCCTTGCATCGATTCACGATGTCAGCCCGGGGTCGGAACGGCAAGTCGACCGGCTCGCCGGACTGCTGACGGATACGCTCCGATGTTCCAGGTTTGCCATGCTCGTCGTGCCCGATCATTGGGGGCGCCACCCGATCCGCTCGGGCACCCCATTTGCCAACCGCCTCAGGGCCTGGTCCGACAGCGGAATCGAGATGTTCGTTCATGGCTGGTATCACAAGGACACCGTCGAGCATCAGGGCATCTCGGGCCTGAAGGCCAAATACATGACGGCGAGCGAAGGCGAATTTCTCGGCCTCTCCTACGACGAGGCGGCACGCAGAATGGAAGACGGGCGAGCGCTCGTCGAGGATATCATCGGCCGGAAAAGCGCCGGGTTCATCGCACCGGCATGGCTCTATGGGCCGGAGGCGATGGAAGCCTTGCGCGACAGTAGCTTCGGCATTGCCGAGGATCACATGAAGGTCTGGATCCCGCAAACAGGCGAAGTCGTGGCACGCGGGCCGGTGATCACCTGGGCCAGCAGATCGACTGCGAGGACGGCGTCATCCCTGGCCTTCGCAGCGCTCGCCCGTCAGGCGCTGCATCCGCTGCGAACGGTTCGGGTGGCTGTCCATCCTGGTGATACAACCAAGGATTCGATCCTTTCCAGTATCGAAAAAACGCTGAGACGCTTCGCCAGGAGCCGTCAGGCCGGAAGTTATCGGTCACTTATGACCTAGAGCGCGACTTGAATTCTCAGGGACTGATGCCAAACTAGGCACGAGCGACGCACCGTCGCTGCATCGGATCGACCTTGCGTCCGTGTGCGAGGAGGTGGAGGCGGCCGGCTTCCTGCTGGACGCGGAAGGCACCTTGCTTGCGAACCAGACCGATGTGCACACGAGTCGAGGTGTTCGACCCCTCCGTCGAGGGGCGAAACCGACCGGTTCGCGTGTCCGGTTCGTGAAGCCCTGAGAGGTTGGGTTGCAACCGGAACAGCCGCTATCCATGCCCGCTCGCCAGAACTTGCCAGTCCGCAACCTGCCCATATCTTGCCATATGTCACTTCGGTGACTCAGCGATGGTCATAAGGTTTGACGTGCGCCCCTGATTGTTACCACTCAGAGGTAGAGTCCGGCTCCTTGATGATGGTTGGTTGAGATGATGGCAACATGTCTGGGGGCATGCCCCCAGACATGTTGGCCGGCGATCTCGG
>NZ_SRXT01000007.1 GCF_004792685.1 Sphingomonas gei | reverse complement strand
TCGTCATCCCCGGCGTGTGCGACAGCGCGCAGCTGGTGATGGGGCTCACCGTGCTCAAGCCGGGTTCGGTTTGGAACACGATGCCGCCGCACATCCACGAACGCCGCAGCGAGATATATTTGTACTTCGAATTGGACGGCCCCAACGACCGCGTCTTCCACTATATGGGCGAAGGCGAGGCGATGCGCCACATCGTGCTGGGCAACGAGGAAGCGGTGATCTCGCCGCCTTGGTCGATCCACATGGGCAGTGGCACTAAGGCCTATGCCTTTATCTGGGCAATGGCCGGTGAGAACCAGGATTATACCGACATGAACGTGCTCGATATCTGCCAGCTGGCCTAGACCTTCTTGCTCCCCTCCCGCTGTGGGAGGGGAATTTGGAGTCGATATGACCGGGAGCATTCTCACGATGATCGATCGGCGCGCGTTGATCGCCGGCGGCTCTGCCTCCGCCGCGTTGATCGCCGGCCGCGCCTGGGGCCAATCCCCTGGGCCGGTCCGCGCAAATGCGGGGGCTTTCCAGGGCACGGTCGATAACGGCGTCCGCGCATTTCGCGGCCTCCGCTATGGCCGCGCCGAGCGGTTTCGCTCGCCGGTCCCTGTCCCGGCTCATGCCGAGGTGCAGGCTGCGGACCGATTCGGCCCGATCTCGCCGCAATCCGGGAACCGCTACGGCCCGCAGTCCGAGGATTGCCTGTTCCTCAACATCTGGACCGCCGACGCCCGCCCCGCCGCGCGCAAGCCGGTGATGCTCTACATCCATGGCGGCGGCTATTCGGGCGGCAGCTCCACCGATCCGCTCAATGATGGACAGGTGCTGGCGGCGCGCGGCGATGTCGTCGTCGTCACCGTCAACCACCGGCTCAACGCCTTCGGCTATCTCTATCTCGCGCGGCTCGACCCGCGTTTCCCGGACAGCGGAAATTGCGGCCAGCTCGACCTGATCCTCGCGCTCCGCTGGGTGCGCGACAATATCACCGCATTCGGCGGCGACCCGAACAAGGTGATGGTGTTCGGTCAGTCGGGCGGGGGCGCCAAGATCGCGACGATGATGGGCATGCCTGCAGCCAAAGGCCTGTTCCATCGCGCCGCCACGATGAGCGGTCAGCAAGTCACTGCCTCAGGGCCGCTCAACGCAACCGCGCGAACCCGCGCATATCTCGGCAAGCTGGGTGTGAAAGAGAACGACCTCGGAATGCTGCTGGCGATGCCGCAGGATAAACTGGTCGAGGCGCTCTCCGCGACCGATCCGGTGCTCGGCGGCGGCGTCTATTTCGGGCCGGTGCTCGATATGAAATGGCTCACCCGCCACCCGTTCTGGCCCGACGCCAACCCGCAATCGCTCGGCATCCCGATGATCCTCGGCAACACGCGCGACGAGACGCGCGGGTTCATCGCCCCAGATTCAGCGAAAATGCGAGATCTCAGCTGGGACAATGTCGCCGCGCGCATCGCGCCCGAGCTGCGCATCGACATATTGCCCGAATGGGTGGTATCCGAATACCGCGGCAAATTCCCCGCCTGGACGCCCGAGCAGGTCTTCTACGACGCGACCACGGCCGGACGCAGCTGGCGCGGCCAGGTGATCGAGGCCGAGGAACGCGCAAAGGCCGGCGCATCGGGCTGGGTCTACCAAGTCGATTTCGGCTCGCGGACCGATCCGCGGCGCGGCGCCTTCCATACGATGGATATCCCGTTGGTGTTCGGAACGCTCGCCGCTGAGGGATCGCAAACCGGCACCGCCGCTGACGCACGCGCGGCCTCGAAGGCGATGCAGGACAGCTTCGTCGCTTTCGCCAGGGCCGGCGACCCCAATCATGCCGGGCTGCCGCGCTGGCCGCTTTACGCCCTCGACAAGCGCGCGACGATGGTCTTCGATGTGCGCAGCCGCATCGAGAACGACCCGCGTAAATGGCAGCGCGAACTGTTCGCGCGCGTGCCCTACATCCAGCCCGGCACCTGAAGCCGGGCGACTTTTCAGGAGGCTGCCGGATGAAGTTCGATCGCCGTACCGCGCTGCTCGCCGGGCTTGCCGCGCCGCTGGTCGCGAACGCGCAGAGTGCGCCGCCGCACGGCGACACGCCGCTGCCCGCGGGATATGCCGATCCTGTCGAGACGATCGACCTGTGGCCCAAAGGCGCCCCCGGCAGGCCGGCAAGGCTGCCGCTTGAGAAGGTGGAAGAGCGCAGCGTCAATGCCGCGACTCCCAATCGCGCGGTGAGCGGAGTCGCCAATCCGCGGATGGCGGTGTTCCGCCCGCATGTCGCCAATGGTGCATCGGTGCTGATCATGCCCGGCGGCGGCTATGTGCGGATCGTGCTCGACCATGAAGGCTATGTGCTGGCGCGCTGGCTCGCGGCGCAGGGGTTCACCGCTTATGTGTTGTTCTATCGCCTGCCGGGAGACGGCTGGGCGGCGGGCCCCGATGTCGCATTGTCCGATGCCCAGCGCGCGATGCGGCTGATCCGCGCGCGTGCGACTCGCGATGCGCTCGACCCCGAACGGGTCGCCGCGATCGGCTTCTCGGCGGGCGGGCACCTTTGCGCTGACCTCGCGACGCGCCACGCGGTCAAGACCTATGATCCGGTCGATGCGGCCGACAAGCACGCCGCGCGGCCGTTCGTGGCGGCGCCGCTCTATCCGGTCATCTCGATGTCGGCGCCGGACGCGCATATGGGATCGCGCGCGCAATTGATCGGCAAGGATGCGAGCACCGCGCTCGAGGCGGCGCACTCGCCGCACCGCAATGTGTCGAAGACCACCCCGCCCTGCTTCCTTTGCCATGCCGAGGACGACAATGTCGTGCCGGTCGAGAACAGCCTGTTGCTGCGCGCCGCGCTCAAAGCCGCGGGCGTGCCTGTCGAGACGCACCTGTTCACCCATGGCGGGCACGGCTTTGGCATGACGGGGGCAGTCGGGAAGCCCGCGGGCGCTTGGCCTGAGCTTTTGATGCGTTGGGCGCACAGCCAGGGGCTTGCCTAGGGCTGCGACGATGCCTCCTCCCTGCGAGCAGCGAGGAGGTTGGAACAGCGAGAATGACTACAGTTTGAAGCGCGCTCCGATCAGGAAGGTGCGGCCGAAATGGTTGTTTTCGTAGTTCCGGTTCGCATCGATATCGACATAGCGATCGCGATACGCGTCGGTCAGATTATTGCCTTCGAGCGACAGCTCGATATTGGACGTGATCTTGTAGCGGAGCGATGCATCGACGTTGGTGATCGCGTTATAGCCTTCGAACAGATTGCCCGTTCCGGACAATGCATCGAAATACGGCCCCCGATAGCTCACCGAAGCACGCGCGCTGAACCGGCTGTCCTCGTAATAGAGCGTCCCATTGAACGCGCGCTTAGATAGGCCCTGGAGAGTCTGCTCGCGCGTGATCGACTGCGCCCCGCCGATGGTGCAGTTGGCGCCCGCGCATGCCGAGGTGAACGGTCCCGTCTGGGCATAAGGCGCCTTCGAATCGATGAAGGTCGCATTGGCGATGCCACCGAAATTGCGCAGGAAGCCGGGCAGGAAGCGGAACGGCGCCTGGACCGAGAGCTCGATCCCCTTCACTTCGGCACCCGTACCATTTCCCGTGGTGACGACAGTCCAGATGGGCTGTGCCTGCTGCCCGGGATTTAGCGCGGCGGGCGAAGACGCCGCGAGCACCGAGGCGGGCAACCCCGTCGACAGGAACGTGACATTGGTCAGAGTCCGAGCGACGGGGAAGCTGTCGATGTCCTTCTTGAACACCGCGATCGAGAAGATCGACTGCGGCGCGAAATACCATTCGATCGCGGCGTCGTAGGACGAGGCCCGGGTCGGATCGAGATTGGGGTTGCCGAAACTCACGCGATAATTGAAGCCGTCGGCCGAACCGCCCGGCGTCAACGATCCGAGCGTCGGGCGCGTCATCACCTTCGCGGCTGACCCGCGCAGGATCAGGTCCTGAGTCAGGTTTACTGCAACGTTGAGCGCCGGCAGCCAGTCTTCATAATTGCGCTTTACCGTCACCTCGGCACCGCTGTTGATCCCGGTAGAGGACTGATCGGTGCGGACGTAACGGATGCCGGCGTTTACGGCGACCTCAACCGAACCGACGCTGGTCTTCGCGTTGAACTCGAGATAGCCGCCCTTCACCTCCTCGGTAACGCTGCGATTGTTGCCGACGTCGAGCGCCAGAGGCCGGCTGTAGAGCTTGGTAAAATCGGCCGCAGCATCGATGTTGGGAACGAGCCAGCTGTTGCCGTTGCCGCTCGGCTGACCCGCACTGCCCAAGGTGAACAACTCGGCCAGGCTGCTCGTGGCCGGGAAGCCATACACCGCGCTGGCGCCGAAGGTGCCGTTCGGCGAGCAAGTGATCGTGCCGAGAACCAGATCCTGGCCGCCATTGCCGCAGACCGCAGTGTCGCGCTGGAAGGCCTCCACGTCGAAGTCGAAGCGGCGATAGACCCCGCCGGTCTTGATCGTGAACCCTTCGGCCGCGTCCCATTCGGTACGCAGTTGCGCGGTGCGGAACTTGTTGACCACGTTCGACGGGCGATCCCGTATCTCGGCCAGCTGGAAGTTGGCGGGGTCGGTCACGCTGGTGCCGAAAGTGAGCTTCGGCGAGCGCATGTCGGAATAGTCGAAGACATAGCCTTGCGCGTCGCGGTCGTCGAACACGAAGGTGGTCTCGACCGGAATGTCGGCGTTCGATTTCGAAATGCCGCCCAGCAGAGTGAAGCGGAAGCTGTCACCGAGATCCTGATCCCAGCTGCCGCCGACCTGATAGAAGGACGTCTTGGATTCGCGCCAATAATGCTCGGTCCGCACCCAGGCATCGTTCAACGTGCCCGAAACCATGTTGTTATTGTCGTCATACAACGGGTTGACCACGTCGATCGACCGCTCGTTGGAGCGCAGCAGGACTTCGCCCCATTTCTCTTCGCGAACCTCGTTGAAGCGCGAATAGAGCGCGTCGATCGACACTTTGGTGGCATCGCTCGGTGCCCATTGCACGCTGCCGGTCAGGCCGAGCCGCTCGCGATCGTGACGAACTTCGCCGTAGCGCGGAATGCGCGGATGGAATGCAAGCGTCGCCTGGTCGCATGCCGCGCTCGGGCGATAGCGGCCGCCACTGTTCGCGCGCGGGGTGGTATAGGCCAAAGCGGCGCCAGTGCCGGTGGTGTCGTAGAAGCACGGCGTGCCGTCGACCGAGTCGAACTGGGCCTGCGCCCAGCGCACCGTGTTGTTGCCCAATTCGAGATTGTCGGTCTTCTGATATGCCGACGAAACCGCGACGCCGAACTGGCCGTCGGGCGACTTCCACGACAACAGGCCGGCGAGGCGCGGACCCCAGTTCTTCGACAAGTCGTTATAGCTCGCCTGTCCCGAGGCGACCGCGGTGAGGCCATATTTGCCGGCGAGCGGATTGCCCGTGTTGAGGTCGACCACGGCGCCCAGTGAGCCTTCATCGAGCGACGCCTCGGCAGTCTTGTGGACGACCAGCGAGGTGAACAGCTCCGACGCGAAGACGTTGAAGTCAAAGGCGCGATCGCGATTGGCGCTGGCGCCGTCGGTAGAAGTGGCCACCGTTTCGAGCCCGTTGAGGCGCACGCGGGTATATTGCGCGCTGAGCCCGCGCACCGTGATCGCGCGGCCTTCGCCCGCGTCGCGCTGGATCGAGACGCCGGGAATGCGCTGGAGCGATTCGGCGAGGTTCTGGTCGGGGAATTTGGCGATGTCTTCGGCGATGATCGCGTCGACCGCCGCCACCGAATTGCGCTTCACATTCAGCGCTGCCTGGAGCGACTGGCGGAAGCCGGTGACGACGACTTCGTCCCCCTGTTGCGCCTCGTCGGCGGGCGCGGTCTGTGCCTCGGTCGCCACGGGTACCGGCTCGGCGGTCTGCGCCGCCGCATCGGCAGCTGCTGTGAGTGCCAGCACTACTGCAGCCGCAGATGCACCGGTGCGCGAGTTGATATGGGAAATGCGCGCTTCCATGTGATCCTCCTTGCCTAATTTCCCGCGCCGCTCTTCTGACGGCTCCGGTTTGCAGCCGCTTTCCCGCGATTGGAAACCGGTGTCAACCGTCGCGCACGGTCATCGATCTTTCGCATGTCTTGCTGTTGTAGATCGGCAACAGAAGCCAAACGGCCAGCATCATTCCCATATTTTGGGATACTTTAGCTATTCCACATAGCAGAGCGGGTTACCGGTGTCAGACCGCACGTTCGGCAAGCGGATCGCTTAGCTCTGCTCTCCGCCACGTCGGCCAGCCAGTGTTCCAGGTTCTTGTAGCCATCGCCCTCGCGGTCGCCGTTCCCGTCTGCGACCTTCGGATCGAAGCCGCGCGTGCGCTCCACACGCATCAGGCATACCATCATCGTCGCTGTCGCGCGGTGCGGGAAGGCTCTTGAGATCGGGCCAGCCGCCCACGTCGCGCTGGCTGTCGATCTGCGCGCCGGTCCGGTTGCGGACGCCAGTGCCGACGAGCACGCGGTCATAGGCCTGATCCGCCGGATCGGCAGCTATCGGCCCGATGTCGACCGGTGCGGAGAGGCGATAGCCCTAGGGTGCCACGCAGTGACGAAACTCCACGAACCGGCGGGGATCCCGCCGTTCATGCTATTCCCCGCAAACCACGCCTTGGCGAGCATGGTGGATTCGTCGAACGCTACCGGCTTCTTCGATTGCGGACCGGCGACATAGGCGTTGTCGATGAAATTGTAGCGCGCGCGTGGCCTTGTCGGCGTTGTAGCCCGAATGCGAGCCGCCCCGATTATAGAAACGTTCGAGCGGAAATCGACCAAAGGGCCAATCGGATCAATCTCGGGCACATCGTAATTGCCTGGACGCGGCATGCGCGCGGCATGGTTGGCCCAGAGATTGTGGTGGAAGCTGGTCAATGAGCCGCGGCGGCCGCGGATCAGGCTACCATAGCCATGTTCCCCCTTGGCATCGAGCGAATGCGTCAGCGATTCCGATATGATCGACCATTGCACGGTGAGAACGTAGAAACCCTGCTCCGGATCACTGAAGCGCGCCGAGGCCGACAAGGTCTCGTCGACCGACCGACTCGTCGAGACATGATCGAGGATGATCCGGCGGCCCTAGGTCACCGTCACGGCATCGGATTCGGTTTTCGACTCATCGCCGCCGCGAGCGGATATAGCGAACCACGACATCGTCGCCCGAGACCTGCAGCATGTGATCGCGCAGGGCGATGCCGTCCCCCGGCGCCGACTGGCCAGCGATCGTCACGCGCCCCTCGCGGATGACCAGCCGGGTAGTTCCCGAGATTAGGAACAGGATCGTGCGCGGCCCCTTGGTCTCGACCGCGGCGCGCAGGCTATCGAGGCCGCTGTCCGCGAGGTTGATAGCGAACGGTATTTGCCCGCCGCGCCCGCCGAGCGCGAAGCGCCCTGCCCCCTCTGCGCCTGGAAAAGCGAGTTGCGCAAAAGCGAGCATGCCGTTGCTTACGCCGGCCGGAGTCGGTCGGGAGTGTGCACGGACCTGCCGCTCACCCAGACCTCGCTGGGCGAAACCCGCTCGCAGCCATCGCGCCGCCCCAAGGTTGACTCAACATCTTATCCTCTCGCTTGCCTCTGATATGCTTATGATACCGGTATCAAACGGTCGCACCGTTTTGCAACGGGGCAGCCGCCTGTGGCTGCATTTGGTGCAATCGCCCAGCCGGGTTATGCCGTCTGCAATGAAGCGCAGTTCGCAACCCACGATCAACGACGTCGCCCGCATCGCCGGCGTCTCCAAGAAGACCGTGAGCCGGGTGATCAACCAGTCGCCTTTGCTCAACGGCGACACCCGCAAACGCGTCGAGGAAGTCATCGCCGATCTCGGCTATGTGCCCAATCCGCAGGCGCGCGCGCTGGCGCTGCGGCGCAATTTCCTGATCGGACTGATCCACGACAATCCGAACGCGCAGATGGTGCTCAACGTCCAGCAGGGTATGCTCGAAGTGCTGCGCGACACCGAATTCGAGCTGATCGTCCACCCGGTCAATCGCGGTTCGCCGACGATGCTCGCGGATATCGGCCAGTTCCTCGAGCGGCAACGCCCGTTCGGGGTGATGATCCTGCCGCCGATCTCCGAGAACGACCAACTCGCCGCGCTGTGCGCCGAAATCGGTGTGCGCTATGTCCGGATGGGATCTGCGCCGCTCGACGACGCGCCGCACATGGTCGCCTCGAACGATCGCGAAGCGGTGCACGGTGCAATCGCACACCTGATCGAATCGGGGCATCGCCGGATCGGGCTGGTGCTCGGGCCGCATGGCTTCCGCTCGGCGCACGAGCGGCAAAAAGGCTATGAGGAGGCAATCGAACGCGCCGGACTGCCGCTCCAGCGGACGCTGATCGTCCAGGGCGACTATAAGTTCGAATCGGGCATGCGCGCGGCCGAGCAATTGCTCGATCTGGCGCCGCGTCCCACTGCCGTATTCGCCTCCAACGACGAGATGGCGGCAGGGGTGCTCCATGTCGCGCGGCAACGGGGGCTCAACGTGCCGCAGGACCTCTCGATCATCGGCTTCGACGATACCCCGATCGCCTCGCATCTCTGGCCGCCGCTCACTACGGTACGCTGGCCGATCGCGACGATGGCGCGCGCTGCGGCGCTGAAGCTGCTAAGCGGCGAAGGCGGCGCGCACAGCGAAGACGGCGAAGCGTCGCTGTTCGTGTCGACACTGATCCGCCGGGCGTCGGTAGCGCCAGCGGCCGGGTAGCGATTTAACCGGACCACCGGTGCCCGCGAGACGGTGAGGCGAATTGCCGCAATGCCGCCCCTCCTCTATGCTGCACCGCAGCGAAGGAGGCGGCGTATATGACCCCGAAGCGAGTGCGTAAGGCAGTGTTTCCCGTCGGCGGGCTCGGTACCCGCTTTCTCCCGGCGACCAAGGCGATCCCCAAGGAAATGCTCCCGGTCGTCGACAAGCCCCTGATCCAATATGCCGTCGAAGAGGCGCTCGAAGCCGGAATCGAGCAGATGATCTTCGTCACCGGCCGCGGCAAAAGCGCGATTGAGGACCATTTCGATATCGCCTTCGAGCTCGAGACCACGATGAGCGGGCGCGGCAAGTCGCTCGACATCCTCGATCATACCCGGCTTCGCCCGGGCGCCGTCGCCTATGTCCGCCAGCAGGAGCCGATGGGGCTCGGCCATGCGGTGTGGTGCGCGCGCGACGTGGTCGGCGACGAGCCGTTCGCGGTGTTGCTCGCCGACGATTTCATGGCCGGCAAGCCCGGCTGCCTCAAGCAGATGATCGACGCCTATGAACAGGTCGGCGGCAATCTGATCTGCGCCGAAATCGTGCTCGACGAGCAGACCCATCGCTACGGCATCATTACCCCGGGCACGCATTCGGGCGCACTTACCGAAGTGAAGGGCCTGGTCGAGAAGCCTGCGCCGGGGACCGCCCCGTCCAACCTGTCGGTGATCGGCCGCTACATTCTCCAGCCCGAAGTGATGGGCGTGCTCGCCAGCCAGGAAAAGGGCGCCGGCGGCGAGATCCAGCTCACCGACGCGATGTCGCGGATGATCGGCGATCAGGCCTTCCACGGCCTCACCTTCGCCGGCACGCGCTATGATTGCGGCGACAAGGCCGGCTTCCTCCACGCCAATTTGGCGATGGCGCTCGAGCGTGAGGACCTAGCCGAGCAGGTCGAATTGTTCGCGAGCCAGTTGCTCGCCGCCCGTCAGCCGCGCCGCGCGGCGTGACCCTGATAATCAAGGAGTAACAGCATGCGTATCGTGATGATCGGTTCGGGCTATGTAGGGCTCGTTTCCGGCGCCTGCTTCGCCGATTTCGGGCATCAGGTGACGTGCGTCGACAAGGACGAGAGCAAGATCGCGCGGCTCAATGCCGGGCAAATCCCAATCTATGAGCCCGGCCTCGAAGACTTGGTCGCGCGCAACGTCGCGTCGGGCCGCCTCGCCTTCACGACCGAGCTTTCCGCACCGGTCGAGCAGGCCGACGTCGTGTTCATCGCCGTCGGCACGCCGTCGCGCCGTGGCGACGGCCATGCCGATCTCTCCTACGTCTACGCCGCCGCCGCCGAGATGGCGCCGTGCCTCAAGGGCTTCACCGTCGTGGTGACCAAATCCACCGTGCCCGTAGGCACCGGCGACGAAGTCGAGCGGATCATCGGCGAAGCCAACCCGGAGGCCGAATTCGCAGTCGCTTCGAACCCCGAATTTCTCCGCGAGGGTGCTGCGATCGAGGATTTCAAGCGCCCCGACCGCATCGTCATCGGCATCGAGGACGAGCGCGCCCGCCCGGTGATGGAGGAAGTCTATCGCCCGCTCTATCTCAACCAGGCGCCTCTGCTGTTCACGGGCCGCCGGACGAGCGAGCTGATCAAATATGCCGCGAACGCGTTCCTCGCGGTCAAGATCACCTTCATCAACGAGATGGCCGATCTTTGCGAGGCGGTGGGCGGCGACGTCCAGCAAGTCGCGCGTGGAATCGGGCTCGACAATCGCATTGGCTCCAAATTTCTCCATGCCGGGCCCGGCTATGGCGGATCGTGCTTCCCGAAGGATACGCTGGCATTGGTCAAGACCGCCGAGGATGCGGGCGCGCCGGTCCGGATCGTAGAGGCAACGGTGGCGGTCAACGACAGCCGCAAGCGCGCGATGGGCCGGAAAATCATTGCGGCATGCGGCGGATCGGTGCGCGGCAAGAAGATCGCGGTGCTCGGCCTGACCTTCAAGCCCAACACCGACGACATGCGAGACGCGCCGAGCCTCGCGATCATCCAGGCGCTCGAGGATGGCGGCGCGCAAGTCGCGGCGTTTGACCCCGAAGGCATGGCGGCGGCGCGGCCGTTGCTGCCCAATGTCGACTTCGCGACTTCGCCCTATGAGGCCGCCGACGGCGCCTCCGCAGTGGTGATCGTGACCGAATGGAACGCGTTCCGCGCGCTCGACCTTGCAGCGCTGCGCGCGCGGATGGAGGATGGCGTGCTCGTCGATCTGCGCAACATCTACCGACCCGACACCGTCGAAGCCGCCGGCTTCACTTATACCGGCGTGGGCCGCGGGCTTGCGGTTGCGTCAGAAGCAATGGCGATTGCAGCAGAGTAATCAGCGCGCCGCTTGAGCGGCTTTTTCATCTTCGACTTAACGCAAAAGGGCGCTCAATCGTGGTTGGGCGCCCTTTTCCTTCTAAAACTCTGGAGGCGGCCCAGTTTTTGGTCGTCGTCATCCAGGGGTATTGTATGCGTAACATTATCGCACGTCCGCTTGTGAGTGGCTTATCTCTGTGCGCGGTCGCAGCATGTTCGAGCAGCGACCCCAACTCTTCGCAAAAACAGGCCGGTACGATTGTCGTTTCCGCAACCGGTTCGACGACGTCCGTCGCGGAGACATCGCAGCGCGCCAGCGCTACAGCCAGCACCAACAGCTTCGTCGATTTCGATTTCGCCAACGGCACCAGGCTTCCGGAAAAGGCGGCGCTGTCGATCGGGGCGGCATTGTTCGACCCCGATGCGTCGGTCGCTTACGTGCCGGTGACGCTCAACCGCGCCACGCCGAACACGGTGATCGCCCGCGTCATCACGGTAAACGGAACGGGCAGCAACAAGGCGATTTCGGGCTATCAGTACAAGACCACCGACACTGTCGTGATCTTCCGCCCGGGCGATCCGCTGCGCAAGACCGTCTCGGTGCCGATCCTCGACGCCGCCGACGGCCAGCAATTCTCCCTGAAGCTGCGCGAGGCGCCATGGGGCGCCGATCAGGGCACCGCCTCGAACACCGTGACCGCCGACGCAGACGCGACGCCCACTGCGGCCGCGACCAGCGGCTTTCGCAACGCGCGCACCTTCCGCACCTATGGCGCGCTCCAATATGAAATGACCAAGAGCACGATGCGCTGGTCCGACGACGGCTGGTCGGGTGCATGGTCGACCAAGCTCTCGCACGGCCGCAGCCAGGTCGCGAACGGCGAGACCGGCATCTATCTCGACGGCGATCTCTATCCCGGCGTCGAAGCCCCGCTGCGCTACACCGACGAGGGACTGGTGATGCACACCCAGGTCCTCGACACGCCGCTCAACTGGGCCGGTGTCGTCTATGATTACGGCTCGGTCGTGCTGAGCGGACATAACACCCCCACCACTCAGATCGGCTACGGTCAATATGAATGGGTGGCCAAGATGCCCGATCGGCGCGGCGCGTGGCCAGCCTTTTGGCTGATCTCGACTTCGGGCTGGCCGCCCGAGATCGATGTCTACGAAGGCTTCGGCTATCAGAGCTATTGGGACTTCGATCGCCACATCTCGGCGACGATCCACGGCGGCAGCGGCGGCTGGCGGACCTTCCAGCGCGGCACCAACATCCAGGCCGAGCAGGCCTATGGACTATCAGGCTTCACTCAGGGCTATCACCGCTATGCCGTCGACATTGGGCCCGAATACATCACTTGGTTCGTCGACGGGCTAGAGACCTATCAGAGCGTCAACCCCTTCCGGGGCCACCGCTGGTATCCGATCATGGACGTCGCGGTGAAGACCAATGGCGCCTATTCCGACGGTTCGGGCGACATGGTGGTCAAGAGCTTCCGCGCCTGGACGAATTGAGCGCGGCGGGAGCGGCGTAGATCGCGTCGCTCCCTCCCGCCAGGGCATAGAGCCGGGCGACCGCCTTGACCCACTGCCCGGCCAGATCGAGCCGGTCGCGTCGCCAAGCTAGTGCCGGCAGCGCGGCGGTGCGCAGACCGAGCAGGGCAAACGAGCGAACGGCCAGGCTGAACCGTCCGAACACACCCGGCCGCTGCCTGCAGGCGACGAGGGTGTCGGTGACTCCGATCCGCCACATTCGGCGCAGCACCCATGCCTTGCGCGCCCGCTCGGCGCCGACCCATTCGGATACCCGCGCGCCCGGCGCCCAGCCGAAGCCGAAGCCGATCGCCTTGAGGCGAGTGAGGAAATCCAGATCCTCGCCGCCGCTGCGATTGAACGCGGGATCGAACCAGGGTGCGCCAAGAGCCTCGAGCGCGATGCGGGTCACCAGCAAATTGTTACTGGCATAGAGCATCTCGGCCGGGCCTTCGGGGCGTTGCTCCGAGCGGAACACCAGGGTCTGCTCCGCCCAATCGGGCGCGCCTTCGGTGAAGACCGGCGTCACTGGCCCGGCGACCACTGCCGCACCGGTGCGCTGCTGGACCGCAGTCAGCGCCGCGAGCCATTGCGGCTCGGGCCATTCGTCGTCATCGATCATCGCAAGGCGCCGCATCGTCGGGATGGCGAGCGCGTGCGCGACGATTGCGTTGCGGACATGACACAGGCCCGGTTCCGGCACGCGGATGACTTCGACCGGGATCGGCAAGTCCGGCGCCATCTCGCCCGCCACCGCGGCACCTTCCCCGCCGGCATCATTATCGGCGACCAACAACAATACGTCGTCGAGCCCGTCCAGTCGCGCGATTGCCTCGAGGAGGTAGCGCAATTGCTGCGGCCGTCGGAAGGTCGGGATCGCGATGACCGTCGCGGGCATGGCTATTCGGCGGCCTGCTGAAAGGGCAAGGGCGGCCGGGGCACGAAGCGCCGCTCGAGCTTCTTGATCGCCCGGTGGCCGGGAACCTCGATCAGCAGATAGCTCGCCCAGCAGATCAGCCAGGTCGCGACCAGCAACGCGAGCACGAATGCCCAGTCGAATCCGAGCAGGCCGTGGCGATGCGCGATCCCCATCACCCGCGCGAACACGTCGCGGACAAGCGGGTGCCAGAGATAGATAGAATAGCTGATCAGCCCGAGATGGAACGCCACTGGATTGGCGAGCAATGCGCGCGCCGTCCGGCCGTTATAATAGCAGGCGATCACCAGCGGCACGAAGGCCACCGCTACGGCCACGTCGCCGCGCGGGATCAGCAATGCTGCGACGATCAGTGCGCAGCTGCCGATGAAACCATGCTCGCCGCCGAGCAATTGTTCGATCCGGGGATGCCGGACCAGCCGGTAGGCGATCACCCCCAGCGAGAAGCCCGCTAGGCAGCGCAACACCGGCAGGATGCTGTCGGCATCGTTCACGTCGAGCGGCCCCTTGGAGCCATGCCCCAAGGTGGCGACCAGGATGAGCAGCCCGACCGAGCCGGCGGCCTGCAACCAGGCCAGTCGAGAAAAGGCGATCAGCGCCACCAGCGGATAAGCGAGGTAGGCAACGAGCTCGGTGCTCACCGACCAACTGTTGCCTGCAAACGCCTGCGTTCCCCAGCCCCAGCTCTGGATCATCAGCAGATTGGTGATGATGTTCGCCGCTGTCGGTGCCACCGGCTGATCGCCCGAGACGTTGACGAGTATCCGCGCGAGAAACACCAGAGCGACGATGAAATGAAGCGGCCAGACCCGCGCCAGCCGATTGAGCATGAAATCGCCATAACTCGCCACACTCGGGCGCTTCACGACGCGCTCGTAATAGCCGATCGAGATGACGAAGCCGCTGAGCACGAAGAACAGGTCGACCGCGAGATAGGCGCGCGAGAACAAAACCATGCCCCAGTTCGCGAACGCCGGCGAATGGGGAATATGGTAGAGCAGAACCGCGATCGCGGCGATGCCGCGCAGCCCGGTCAGTGGCGCGATTCTCATGCCGGCACTCCCTCGCTTGCAATGCTTGCCCTGCGCGCCGGCGCGGCATCGAACGCCGCCGCCATCGCCGCCCACAGCCGCTTGCGCTGCAGGTCCGAGTCCAGCGGCAGTCCGCGCGACGGTTTGCCGTCAGGCCATCGATAATCGGGATAAGTCGAAAGCCACGAATAGCGGTCGGACAGCCCCCAGGTCAGCACCGAAGACGTCGCCGGATTATCCAGCGCTACGTCGAGGAACGCCTTGCCGACCGCCGCCACTTGCGCATCGCGTGGCTCGATCGCCTGCGGTCCGCCGCGGTCTGCGATGTCCATCTCGGTGATCGCAATACCGATCCCCATGCCGCGCACTTCATCGAGGAAGCCGGCGAACACGCGCTCGTCGAACGGCTCGCGGAACGGCTTCAAATGCCCCTGGATGCCAAGCGCGTCGATCGGCACGCCTCGCGCCAGCGCGCGCTCCAGCAGTTTCAGGATCGCCGCGCGCCGTGCGGCGCAGCGCCGCGATGCGTGTTCGAGGCCGAAGTCGGTGAGGAACAGTCGCGCGTTCGGATCGGCTTCGCGTGCGGTATGGAAAGCGAGGTCGATATACTTCTCGCCAAAGGCCTGTCCCCAGATGTTCTTCGCGCGAAGCCCGTCGGGGCGGCCTTCATTGGGTTCGACGGGCTCGTTGACCACGTCCCACTCGCCGATCCGCCCGGCATAGCGGCGCATCGCGATCTCGATATAGCCGGTGAGCAGCGCTTCCTTGGCGCGCGGCGCGGCCTTGGGCAGAGCCGCCTGCAGCCAAAGCGGGTTCATCGCATACCAGACGAGCGTGTGCCCACGTGCGGCAAGCCCATGCTGCTGGGCGAAATCGATCAGCCGGTCGTTGCCGCTGAAGTCGTAGCGCCCCGGCGCCGGTTGAGTAACGTGCCGCTTGAGTTCATATTCCTGAACGATCGTCCCCGCCTCGCGCAGCACGGCCGCGGTGAAGGGTGGATCCTTGGCGAGCTGGCTCGACTTGATCGCACAGCCGAAACGTCGACCGCTGCGTCGCGCGCTCGCATTGAGGCCGGGACCCTCGAAATCGGGAAGTGGCGGAACGAACGGCACCGCGCTGGTTGCCAGGGGGAAGCTGCACGCCGCCGCCGCCGCGGCGATGAACGTACGACGTTTCATATCCGGGCGCCCCGCACTCGGCTCGTCAAAGCGATCCATCTATCCGCGGCTTTTCGATAATGATTATCAGGGATAATGATTTGCAATAGCACAATTGCGGCGACACGCGGGCGGAACGCGCCGTGGCGCAGCGCGCCGAAATAGTAACCCAGCGCAGTGCGCCGGCTCGTCGGCCACACACTCTTGGCGGCGTGCCAGCCCATATAGGCGGAGTAAGCGCGCTCCGAGATGTGCGGGCGCAGATCCTTGAGCCAGGCGAGATTGCCGATATTGGCACGGACCTGCGACAGTCGGTTCTCGGTCCGGCGATCGGCCCACACCACCGTCGCACGCTGCGCCATCAGAAAACGTCCTCCGGCGAGCGACAGCCGCACCGCGAAATCGGTATCGTCGCCGAACCCAACATCCTCGCGGTAGCGCACGGTGTCGGCCAGGCCGCGCCGCAGCGCGAGGCTGCTCGTCTGGATGAAGCCGCGCTCGCACATCAGATAGCGATCGACGCTCTCGCCGCTCAGCATCTCGCGGTGCGGCTTGAGGAAAGCGCGCCCGGAGCCGCGATCGACCACGACGCGGCAATAGGCCACGACATCGTCGCCCTGTGCGAGCAACGGCAGCAGATCGTCGAGATGGCCGTCGAGGAAGCGGTCGTCCGAATCGAGGAACGCGACATAGCGCCCTCGTGCGTAGTCGATGCCGCGATTGCGCGCCGCCGCCGCACCGGCATTGGGCTGGACGATGACATGGAGCCGCTCGTCGCCGATCGCCGCGACGGCGCTGGCCGTGCCGTCGGTCGAACCGTCGTCGATCACGATCACTTCGATATCGCGGATGTTCTGGTCGAGCGCAGAGCGGACCGCCTCGACCACGGCATCGCGCCGATTGAACGTCGGAATCACCACCGTGAACAGCGGACCCTCGAGGTCGGGAGGGCTATCGAGTGCCATTCACTTGCCCGCCTTGGCGGCCAGCGGCTCGGGCTTGCCGAAGCGCTGGACGAACTGGTTCACCAGCGAGCGGTAGAGGGATTTGGGCAGGTACGAGCGGAGCAACTGGCGCGCGAGGATTCGCGCCGGCACGCGCCCGTAGAACAGCCCGCGTACCAGCTCGGGGATCGTGGCGAGCGGACGGACCGGCGCCATATGATAGGCGAGCACGGTCGCGCGATAGCCATGGCGCGCCCGGTCGGTCAGCAGATGGCCGCAGCGATCGAGCCAGTCGAGCGACGTCTCGTAGCCGCGGACATAGGAGGTCCTCCCCACTTCGCTTGCGTCGAGCCAGATGGTGAGCGGCTGCTCGATCATCCGAAACCGCCCGCCGGCAACCTGGAGCCGGACGGCGAAATCGAGATCCTGGCCTTTCTTGAGCGCGGGATCGAACCGCACTTGCTTGGCCAGTCCGGTAGGCACGACCAGCGTCGATGTCTGCATGAACTGGTTGGCGCAAAACAGATATTCGCCGACATCCTCGTCCTCGCGAATGCCTCGTTCGGGGCGGACCCAATAGCGGTCGACGCCGCGATCGACCTGCATCTGCGAATAGAGCACGGTGTTGTCGTCGTCGGGCAAAGCCGCCGCCATGATCGAGAGCTTGCCGGGCAGGAACTGGTCGTCGGAATCGAGGAACGCGATATACCGACCGCGGGCTTCCTCGATGCCGAGGTTGCGCGCCGCGCCGCCGCCGGCATTGTCCTGGCGCACGAAGCGGATGCGTGGATCGCCGATCGCCCGCACGATCGGCTCGGGATCGTCCTTCGATCCATCGTCGACGACGACGATCTCGAAATCGCCGAAGTTCTGGTCGAGTACCGAGCGGATCGTCGTGGTGACGATCTCCGCGCGATTGTAGAGTGGAATCACCACCGAGAATGTGGGCCGGCCGGTGTCGTTCTTCATGCGCCGTGCACCTTGCGATATTCCTCGTAACGATGGCCGGTGAGCGCGGCGATCTTGCCCGCCGCGCGATAGAGCTTGCCCAGCCGGACGATACGTTTGGCGCGATCGAGCGTCAGTGCGCCGAGTGATCCCAGGACGAAGCCGCCGACGATGCGCGGCGCTTCGGCGGTGGCGACCTTGAATGCCGTGCTGTGCGCCATCGCGGTGATCGTATCGGTCATTCCGATCCGGTAGCCGCGCATCAGCAGCCATTTGGGCGTGACTCGGCTCGCCGGGATCAGTTCCGTGACGCGCGCGTCCTCGGCCCAGGCGAAGCGCCGCCCTGCTCGCGCCATGCGGGTGAACAGTTGCTTGTCCGATCCGCCAGTGAGCGCCATCGCTTCGTCGAACGGCTTGTCGCCGAGCGCGCGGAGTGCCTTTGCGTCGATCAGCACATTGGCAGTGCTGTCGATCAGTTCGACCACGCCCGAGCGCCCGCGCGATTTGGGTTGGAGCAACGGATGCCGCGCTGCCCAGGGGGCGATTTCGCCCTCCATCTCGCGCAGCACCGCGCCGCCGACGACATCGGCGCGCGTCGCCACCTGGCACGCCAGCATCGCGTGGAGCCAGTGCGGATCGGCCGCCTCGTCATCGTCGAGCATCGCGACGAAGCGGATATCGGGAAGCCGCAGCGCCGCGGCGACCAGCGCGTTGCGGACCTGCGGAATGCCGGGCTCGGGCACCGTGAGCAGTTCGAGCGGCCAGCGATAGCCCTCGGCCTGCAACGCCTCCGCCGCGGCCACGCCTTCGCGCTTCACGCCGTCATTGTCGGCAACGATGATCGTCACTTCGCGCTCGGTGACCAGTTCGGCAAGCGAACGCAGCGTGCGGGTGATGCCTTGCGGGCGTTGCCGCGTGGCGATGCAGATGGCGATTTCGGTCATGCGGCACCTCCGGGGGCCAAGGCAGGAGTGCGGCGGTGCCAGCGCGGGCGATCGACCGACTTGAAAGAGGCGTGCGCGATGGCGAGCGACGAGAGGAAGATCACCCAGACCTGGCGATCCTTGTCGAAGAACGAGGTCTCGAGCAGATTCTGGTAGAGCACGAAGCTCCAGATCGCGAAGGCGCTCGCCATCAGCGTGGCGTTGGCCTTGGTGGTGCCGGTCAGGAACCAATAGGCCGGCAGCGCCACGAATGAGAGCAGCAGCAGCGCCAGCCCGACCGGGCCGGTAGTGACGAGGATCTCGATATAACCGTTGTGCGAATGCGCAGTGAGCAGCTGGAATTGCTGGTTAAGATAGTCATGGGCGGGCGAGAGATCGCCGACCTGCCAGAAACCGCCAAAGCCCGAGCCGAGATAGGGGTGATCGGCCAGATAATCGATCGCGACCTTCCAGATCGACACGCGTCCGGTAAACGCCGTCGGATCGGCGAACAATCGCTCGATCACCGGCTGGAAGGCGATGTATAGCGCGAGAAACGCGACCATGCCGGCTCCGACGAGCAGCAGCAGCACAGCACGCTTGGCGACCGACTGGCTAAGCACGCGATAGATCGAGCTCACCGCGAGGATCGCGAAGCACAGAGCGAGCGAGGTCTTGCTCTTGGTCCCCACCACGAACACGAAGGCCATCACCGAGAACAAGGCGTACTGCCATTTGCGCGTGGTGAAGAACGCGTGCGCGGTCACCACGAAGGTCAACGCCATCACTGCGCCGGCGATGTTCTTGTGGAAGAAGAAGCCGCGCCACGCGCCGATCAGCGCCTTATCGCTCTCGGTCGGCGGATGAAAGGCGTTGGCGGTGAGCGGCAGCGAAACCCAGCAGATCAGCAGCGAGGTGATCAAAGCCGCCATCAAGGTGCGATAGATTCGCTCGGGCCCGAGCAGCGCCAGCGACAGGAAGGTGATATATATCACGATCACCTGCTGCATTGCGCGCTTGAACGAAACGAACGGATCGACACCCCACGCACAGCTCAGCAAAAACCAGCCGAGCATCAGCACCAGCGGCCAATAGGTGAAGCGATATTGCGGCTTGTAGCGCCGGGCGAGCTCGAGCAAAGTCAGCAGCAGCGCGAAGACGATGAAGAACGCCTGCTTGAAGACGTCCGACCCATCATTGTTCGCCGCCATCGCAACCAGCTGTTCCTGGTTGCGCGACGAAAAGGGCTGCTGCCCAATGAAGATCATCATCAGGAAAACGAAATAGACGAACTGCGCGACCGGGATCAGCGCCTCGGCGCGGCTCGCCACGATATGGCCACGCGACGGCATGCGTCCGCGATGCCAAGGAAGCGCGAGGCTCATTTCGCCATCTCGCGACGCGCGCGCTGGTCGAGCCGCCAGATGCCGAGCATCATCACCAGTTGCGCCAGCACCACGCCCGCGATCGTATAGACCGAAGGCGCCAGAAACGTCATCGCGATCACAGCGCCCACGCCGACAAAGCAGCTCCGCACGCTGGTTGCCGCGAGCGGCTTGAAAGCGCCCCGCGCCTGGGTGAGCACGCTCATCGGTGCCTGCAGGCACTGGACCAGCGACAACGCGGCACACAGCGCGACGGCGATCATCACCGTCTGCACCGACAAGGTCGGCTTGATGATGATGTGCGGGAAGAACCACAGGATCCCCGCGGCAGTGACGGCGGTCGCAACCCAGATTACCACCAAAGCCGCCATGAACGCGCGCGCCGATCCGCGTGCAGACTTGTCGTCGCCCTTCCCCACCGCGCGCGCCATACGCGGGCGTTCGAGCTGGGTGAGCGCGGTAATGCACACATTGACCGGGCGGAAGAACAGCATCCCCACAGCGATCGGCGCGAACGCCGCGGGGCCGGCGAAGAGCGTGACGATATAGCTGTGCGCGTTCGACGTCGCCTCGGTGGTGATCACCCCGATCAGCGTCCACGCCGACTGGCGCTTCCACACCGGGCCGTAGCTGGCGAAGGCGCGACCCAGCCCGATGGGCCGATGACGCGCAAGGAAGCCGAGGCCGAAGGGGATCAGCGCGACCAGCCCCGCAGCAGCGAGCACCGCACCGAACAATTCGATCCGGGGGCCGAAGGCCAGCGTGATAACCACCCCGACGACGACGAGCATTGCATAGACGACATCGGAAATCGCCGCGCCCCCCGGCGTGTGGTGCGCATAGGCATTGGCGCGTCCGAACCAGCGCAGCAGCGAGAACAAGCCCGCCAGCCCGAACGCCGCCGCGGCCCAGGGGCCCGCCATCGCCCAGCCGACCGCGGCGCAAAGCAGGCCCTGCGACAGCGCCAGCAGCAGGTTCACCGGGAAGAAGAAGTCGAAACCTTCCTCGGCACCGTCCTCGCGCTGGTTCACTGCGATCGCATAGGGCGTCGAGACCAGCGCGTTGGACAGGCTGTAGCCGAACTGGATGATCACCAGCAGGAAGGCCAAAGTCCCGATCTCACTTGCCTCGAGCCGACGTACCGATACCAGCTGGACGAGCAGATGGCTGACCGACACCGCGGCCGAAGAGATGCTCGCCAGCCCGAACCGCGCCAGCGTGGCGCGGAGCGGCTTTCGTTCAGGAGCCATGGCAGGCGCCTCAGCCATTCCGGTGCTTCCAGATCAGGTACAGAGCATGCGGATTGGTGGTGAGATAACGCCAGGCGAGGTGCCGCGGATTGGTCGCCATGCGGTGCAGCCATTCGAGCCCGGCATTCTGCATCCACATCGGCGCGCGCGGATAATCGCCGGTAATGTAGTTGAACAGGCCGCCGCAAGTGACGATCCACCCGGCCTTGATCTGGTCGCGGTTGCGCACGCAAAACGCCTGTTCGCGCGGCTTGCCGGTGCCGACCCAGAGCACGTCGGGCGCGGCGGCATTGATCGCGTCGATCACTGCCTGTTCCTCGTCCGCCTTCCAAAAGCCGTTGCGGCGCCCCGCCAGTTCCAGGCCCGGCGCGTCTGCGCAGATCTTGTCGGCGCAAGCCTTGTTCACTTGCTCGGTGCCGCCGAGCAGATAGTAACGCACCTTCCCCGTCGCGGCACCGCGCAGGCTGTCGATGAACATGTCGGTGGTGCTCGATCGGTCGGCGATCGCCGGCCCACCCACCCAATGCGACGCCTTGACGATCACTTGCCCGTCGGCGTGGATCAGATCTCCTTCCGCGAGGTCACGTGCGAAAGCCGGATCGGTGGCATTGAGGGACAGCCCGTGGCCGTTGCAGTCAAACACCAGCCAGGGCCTCGCGCCCGCCGCAAGCCGCGGTGGCGCCTCGCGCAGCATCTTGTCGATCAGCCCGCGTAACGAGAGCGTCGACACCGGCACACCGCCGATCCGAACGGTTTCCGAAGGGTTTCCGGTACCGCTGCTGCCCAGCGGTAGCCCGATCGTGGTTCCATGCATCGCCACGCCCCTCAGCCGACCACCGAGCCGGCGATCGGAACGTGATGCCGGTCGAGATCGTCGATCACCCGGCGAACCTCGGACACCGGCGTCACGCCGCGTCGCGTAACCAGCACAACTGCGTCGAACTTCTCGAGGATGTTGCCAAAGGCGGTGCCCCCGCGCGGACGCTCGGCGAGATAGGCCAGCAGATTTGCCTCTGGCAGGTTCCAGCCCTGCGCGGCCTCGGCCAGCGACCCCTTCTCGACTAGAGTTGCGGTGCCACCCGCGGCCTGGCCTGCAGGCATCAGCCACAGCTGCTCCACCGCGGCCTGCAGCACCGGCAGGCGAAGCGCCATTCCGCCTAATTGCTCGGCGAGCCCGATCCGATTGGGCAGCCGCAGCAATCGATCGAGCGAGGGCCGCTCGATATCGGCGTCGACGAGGATCGTCGGCCCGTCCATCTGCGCGATCACCGTCGCGAGATTAGCAGCGAGGATCGAGGCCTCGTCGCCGCCCTGCAGCGAGAGCAATGCAAGCCGCAGCCTGCCCTCTGCGCCACGCGCCTCGCGCGCAGTGGCGAGCAGCTTGGCGCGCACTTTCCGCACCTTGGCGACATAAGGATGATCGGCGTCGAATGCCGCGGTGACCAAAGGATCGACGCGTTCGTCCCCAGCCGCGAGCAGCCCGAGGCCAATTCGGGACGACGCTTCGGCACTTCCCGATTCGGCGAACAGCGGGTTTGCGCCCGCAGTGGAACGGAGCCTCATGCAGCCTCCTGACGTGGCATGACCAGGCCTTCGACGGCCCGCGATTTGGGGGAAAGATCGGCGATCACTTCGACTTCGGTCGCTGCGGCAAGCCCGTTGGCGGTCCGCACCCGTGGACGCAGGATCTCGCCGAGCACCACCACCGCAACGCCGGCGAGCAGCCCCAGCACCGCGCCCGCGACGAACCACAAGGGCAGGTTGGGCCGTGCGGGGAACAGCGGCACCGATGCCGCGTCGAGCGAGCTCGCATTAGGCTGCGAGATCTGGCTCTTGAGCGCGGCCTCGTTGAAGCGCTGGCGGACGGTGTCATAGGTCTGGCGCGCCGCCTCGACGTCGCGCTGCATCACCATCAACTGGTCCTGCACTCCCGACATCCGGATCATGCGATCCTCCTGCGCCGACATCTCGCCGCGAAGCTCAGCTTCGCGACGAGTGGCGGCACCACTATTGGCGGTCATCGACGATGCCTGGCCGGCGCGCGCTTCGCGGAGATGGCCCTGCAATTCGCCCAATTGCGCCTTGGCGGCGATCATCTGCGGATGATTGGGCCCGAGCGACTTGCTGAGTTCAGCGACCTTGGCCGCCTGGGTGGCGATCGCTTCCTGGATGTTCTGGACGACCAATGCCGTCGCCACCTCGGGCACCGCGGCCGATCCCGATTTGGAATGCGCGGCGGCGGCGTCAGCCTGCGCCTGAGTTAGATAGGCCGACAGGTTCTTGAGCTTCTCGGCTTCGAGATCCATGCGGTTCATGCCGATGATGTCGTGCGCGCGCTGGAAGTCTGAGAGCTTCTTCTGCGCGACTTCGTAGCGGCGGCGGACGTCGGCTGTCTGCCCCTCGAACCATTTCGCCGAGCCCTGTGCCGCCGTCGCGCGCAGGCTGACCTGCTCGCGCATGTAGATCGCCGCCGTCAGGTTGGCGACGCGCGCGGCGACCGCCGGATCGGCATCGAGGAACTGGATCTGGAGCACATTGCTCTGCCGCCCGGTCGCGACGTTGAGCCCCGCGCGGACCCTCGCCGCCGCCTGTTGCAGCCGCGCCTCGGCGGGAAGATCGGCCGGGGTCGCGTCGACGAAGCCGGCGCGCTGGGCGACGAGGTTGATCACCTTGGCGCTCTTGATCAGGTCGAGCTGGGTCGCGATGATCGAATCGGTTTCCACCCGCCCCTGTTGCTGCTGGACGCTGTCGGTCGGGTCGGTCTGCGACAGATCGAGCAACAACGACGAAGTCGCCAGATATTGCCGCGGCTGCATCATCGCCACGCCTGCGACGATCGCGAACAGTACGCCCGCGATCGCCACGACCAGCAGCCAGCGCGCCTTGAGCGCTTCGATCAGATCGGCTGCCTTGATCGTCATAGCCCCACTCCCTGGAGAAGCGCACGTGCGTCGCGCGTGTCGCGCGCCACCGGCAGCGCCTCGCGCGGGCGCAGTCCCGCACCGTTGACCATCAGCACGAGGAATTGTGGCGACAGCGAATCGGCGAACTGGAGCTCGCCGGGCATGCCGTCCTCGCTCAGGGCAGGCGCGATCAGGCTGATCGTGCGGTCCACCGCGGCGGGACCGCCCAATTCGTCACCGAACAGGTCGATTCCCGCCGCTGTGAGACGCTCGAAAGTAAGCACCGGCGCGTGTGCGGCGAGCACACCGGCCAGCGCGATCATCCCGCGCAGCGAACCTGCCTGGCTCAGCGCGCGCTCGAACACGGTGCACATGTCCGGAGTGAGCTCGCTCCATTCGGCGAGTGCTTCGGCAAGGCCTTTCTGCGCGTCGGCCAGCGTGATCCGTTCGCGCCCGGCGGCTTCGGCGCTCAATGCCGCGTGCATTCCGAACACCCGCGCATGATAGGGTGAACCGATCGCCGCCGAGACGATCGCCTGGACCGCATCTTCCTCGAACGCGAGCCCCGCTTGCTGCGCACAAAGCCACAGCAATCCGGCAAGCTCGTCGCGCTCGATCGGCGCCACCGGCTGGGCGAACAGATGCCGCCGCAGCGACGGGTGCGCCGCGAGCAGCCCGTCGACATTGCCGGCGATGCCGACCAGCACGATCTGCACCGACGAGTGCATGTCGGTGAGCAGCTTGAGCAGCGACGCGACTTCGTGCCGGGTCCGCTCGGTGGTCACGCGATCGAATTCGTCGACGATCAGCAGCGTGTGCTGGGTGACCCCCTGAACGAACAAATTGGCGAATTGCTGGACGCCCATCGGCCGGTCCGCCGGGATCGTCGCGCTCCCGCGCTGGAGCGGCAGTTCATCGAGGAATGGGCGGAACAGCCCGTCCACGTCGGTCCCCTCGCTCGCCGAGCCGTACAGCGCGACGCAGCCCGCCTCGTCGGCGAGATCGCCGAACACCCGCGCCAGCGAAGTCTTGCCCGATCCGCGTGCGCCGTAGATCAGCGCGTGCTTGCGCTGCTTGACCACGGCGTCGACCAGCCGGGCGAGCTCCTTCTTGCGCCCGGCGAGACCGTGGCGATCGCTGACCGGCACTGCGGTGTTGAACGCAGTGAACACTGCGTTGCGCCGGAAGGCGATGTTCGGCTGCGCGGGAGCGGCACGCCCCGCCGAAATCGGCGCGTCTTCCACCGGCGCGACATATTCGAGCCGTGCGGGAATGCGCCTACCGGTGTCCCCGCCAAGCAGCCCGCGCAGCCAATGCTGCAATCGCTCGCTCCAGCCCATGCCGTGCCTCCAATTGTACGCCGCGCTCAAAACAGCTTCTCGCGAATGACCAGCACGTCCTCGGGCTGGACCGCGTCGTCGAGATTGATGCCGTCGACTTCCTTCCCCGCACGGCGCACCTTGATGCGCTTGGTCGAGCCGGCGAGCGTGGGTCCGCCGGCAAGCGCGAGCGCCTGGCGGAAGGTCTGGCCGGGGACGAAGTTGAACGCGCCTGGCTCCTGCACCTGGCCGTAGACATAGATTTTCTCGGCGGGGGGCACGAACAGGATGTCGCCTGGGGCGAGCCGCCGGCTGGCGCCGGCATTCATGTCGGCGAGCGAGATCCGCACCGCGCCGCTGCCGTCGGCGGGGGTGAGGACCACTGCGTTGGCGCCGGTCGCGGTGGCGCCGCCCGCCTTGGCGAGCATCGCGGCGACGCTGTACGGCCGGTCGAGCGGATAATTGCCGGCCTGCGGGACGTTGCCGAGCACCGTCACGAACCGACTGACGAACTGCGACATCTCGACATTGACCGACGGCCGTTCGAGATAGCCGCCCTTGGCGTAGCCGACGGCGATCGCATCTGCGAGTTCGGCAGTGGTCTTCCCGCGCACGTCGACTGCGCCGAGCATCGCGAGCCGGATCGTCCCGTCGGCCTTGACCCGGGTAGTGACCGAAAGATCGGGCTGACCGTAAATGAGCACCTTGACCTCATCGTCGGGACCGAGGCGATAGCCCTCGGGTGCGGCTGGGGCGCCCGCACCGCTGGTCTGTGCCGTCGCCGACAGCGCGAGGATAGACGCAGCGAGTGCCGCAGAGACGAGTCGATGGTTCAGGGAAATGTTCCTCATCGGTTAAAACCTCATGGTGGCGCCAAGCGCCACGCGTGTTGCACGGTAATTGGAAACGTCGCTGTTCGTGGAGCGATCGAGGCGGGCCAGCGACAGATCGAGCGCGAAGCGCTCGGTCAGCTTGCGTGTGGCCAGCAAACCGAATTGGTTAGTACGATCGCGAGTATAGTTGAACGGCCGGATCGCCGCGTCGTGGCGGAATTCGCGGCGGACCAATTCGCCGAACGCGCCGATCGTGGTCAGTTCGCTCAGCGCGATCTCGGCCGAAATCCGGTGCGCGGTGCGCACCGCGAAGCCAGTGGCGATCAGGCTGTCGTTGACGATCGTCCGCTCGGTCGAGCCGGTGAGCTTCACCCGCGGGATCGCCATCGTCGACACGCGCACTGCCCAGCCCGGCCCGTCATAATCGCCGATAGCGGCCGAACTGCTGGTCACCTGCATCCAACGGACATCGGCGTCGATCGACGTGAGCGGCGATACTGCCCGCGAGAAGACCAAGCCATAAGCATTGCTGCGATTCTCCAACGCGAGTGCGGGCCGATCGCTGACGACGCGCTCGTAATAAGCCGTCAGCTTGCCGAGGCTCGGCCGCGCATAGCCGATACCGGCACGGTAGAGATTGCTGGTCTGGTCGGCATAGTCGAACCCGTCGCCGTTGCGGGTGGTGTCGCGCCGCCAGGCGGCCACCGGGTACAGGCCCGCCGCGCGCTCACAGTCCGCCGAAACGCCGAGGCTGGAGAATTTCTGGAGGTTCTCGCTGGCGCTGTTGATGTCGCCATAATCAGCACGCTGCTGGCGATAGCTGGCGAGCGGGCGGATCGAACATTGCCCGGCGATCGGTAATTTGCCCGATCCCTCGAGCTCGAAGCGCGGCTTGCTTCGGCCGCTTTCGGACAGGAAACGATCATAGCCGGCGAGCGCGCGTAGGCTGATCGCGCGCACTCCGATGTCGCGGTCGTACCGTGCCTCGATCGCAGGCGTGACGATCACATCGGCAACCGGATCCCCGGTACGCGAATCGACGCGATAGATATTGTCGTCATAGACGGCGGTCAGCGACGGCGCGATTCGCAGCCCTTGCTCCGCCTGCTGCGGACGGCTTGCGCGTCGCTCATCCTGTGCATGCGCAGGACTGCCCGACAGCGCGCCGAACAGCATGCTCCCGGCCACCAGAAGAGGCATCTGCCGCGCTGCTGAAACACGTCGCCGCAAAGCTCCGCATTCGTTCGCAGTTGCGAGAGAATTTAGATCAGATACTCTTTCGTCAGAGCTAAACACGCGCTCGTGACCTCGTTGCAATGCAGCAATTTGGTCACGCTAGCGGGTTCGGTCGGCGCTGCCCACAGCAGCGGAAGCAGTTGGTCGCGCCTAAGGCACGACTGTTCGTTTCTGAACTGTTAACCATCGGGCCGGCGGCATTTCCGGCGCGTGGGTTCAGCCCATCAGCCACAGACCGATCGCGCCGAGCGCGACGACGAAGCTGGCGATTCCGGCCCAACGCGAGCCGGTTTCGATGAGCCGCTCGGCGATCGGCTCGCGAAAGTCCGCCGGCATCAGCCATAGCGGCTCCGCCTGGAGTTGCTCGGCAGATCCCGTGTCGTCGCTCGCCATCATCAGATTGTCCGCCACTGCTCGAGACCCTCGTTGCCCGAGGACCGGCTATGGCCGAAAATCCTTTATGCGAGCTTGGCAGCTATCGTTAACGCGCGCTGCACGGGCCCCGCTCGTCGCTCAATATGCGTTCTTATGCACCAGAACTTGCGCGGTCTTCGCCAGGATGCCGAAGTCGCGCCACAAGCTCCAGCCCTGGAGATACTCGAGATCGGCTTCGAGCCGGTTGATGATGTCACGGCGATGCTCGGTCGCGCCACGGAAGCCGCGGACCTGCGCGAGCCCGGTGATACCGGGCTTCAGCGCGTGGCGAAGCCAATATTGGCGGTCGACGCGCCAGAACAGTTCGTCGCCGGCGAGCGAGCCGAGCGCGTGCGGGCGTGGCCCGACCAGGCTCATTTCGCCCAGCAGCACATTGATCAACTGGGGAAGCTCGTCCACGCTGGTCCGGCGGATCAGCCTGCCGACGCGAGTGATGCGATCGTCGTCGCGGCTCGCCGAACGCGTTCCGCTCGAATCGCTGGTCTCGACCCGCATGCTGCGGAATTTGAGGATCGGGAAGATGCGGTTGCCCCGCCCCATCCGCTCCTGGCGGAAGAAGATCGGGCCGCTCGATTCGAGCCGAATGGCGATCGCCACTGCGATCATCACCGGCAACAAGGCGATCAGCACCGGCACGGTCAGCGCGATGTCGAGCGCACGTTTCTTCGCGCGATTGGCCAGATTGAGCGGCCCGCGCGACACCACCACGGTGGTCACGCCATTGAGTTGGTGCACCGCAAGCGGGCCGAGGTCGCCGATCTCAGGGACGATGATCTCGCCGAGGATGTTGGCGCCCTTGAGCACCTGTGCCCATTCGCCTTTCCGCTCGGGCGCGCAGCTGATCACCACGCGGTCGTAATGCCGGAGCAGCATGCCAAGCCGGTTGAGCATGTAGGGATCGTCGAGGTCAGAGCGCAACGCCGCGACCCCGGCATCGACAATATCGCTGCCCAGGCACGCATCTGGTACATTCCCACCATCCACGATAACCAGTTCGGTGTGCAGGCGATTGCCGTAGACGCGCCCCACGAGGTGACAGATCAACAGCCGCTGGCTGACAATCAAGACCGCCGACGAGACGATCCCGATCGATAGCGCGAACCGGGGAAGGTGGCCGGTCACCTTGAGCGAGAACACCACCAGCAAAAAGATCAACAAGGTTCCGGCGATCGACAGCAGGGCTTGCCGACTGGTCGTCTGCGCGCTGGTCAGGCATTTGGTGGCATAGGCCTGGTTCTGGAAGGCGATGCCGGCATGAACGAGGATGCCGCCGAACAGCATCGTCCACACCTCGCTCGAAATGACTTCGGGCTGCTCTACCTGAACGCCGATAGCGAACCCGACAAGCAACGCCAGCGCATCGGCGCCGATCAGAGTCAGACAGAGCCAGACCTTGGCGCTCCGCCTCGCCGCCGTCGCGAACGGCGTTCGAGAGGGATAGCCGTGGATCGCGAGGTCAATCTTTGACATGCGACACCCGAACTCCTTGACGCAACACGCCCACCACCGGGCTGGCAAGCTCTCCGCGGCACATTCGCGAAAACCTTGCTGCAATGCAGCAGCACATATCTGTTGAGTGAAGGCAAGGCGCGCACCCCGTCCGCTAAGCGATTCTGGGACGACCCGTGCCTGGAGAGGGATTCGCTGAGATCATCCCTAACAACTCGTTTAGACGGAGATTTCAGGTCAGGCTTATCGAACCTGGGCGATTCGGATGAGGAATGCCTACCAATCCGTTACTTGACGAACAGCCAGACGATCCCGGCCAAAGCGAGGAAGAAAACCGTCGGACCTGCGATTCGCGAAAGTAACTGGATCCCGCGTTCGGCGCGCTCGGCAGGGAAAGTCGGGACACGCGGGTCGCTGCCGGGCATATCCACAGGCCCGGAGCGACTGGAATCGCCCGGCTGCACAGACACTTGCGGCGACGCCCATGGGCCGCCCGATCCTTCCGACATCACACCCTCTTGTCCGGGGATGTCCGAGCGCAAAGCGCGGGCTCCCATGACTTGCGAGTGTAATGCATCGGGGGACGTCTTACGAGCGTAATCCGCGTCCGGCTGGACACCGCAATCGCTAGGACGATGGCACTGCCTCATCCTCTCTCAGTACCAATCTGGTACGGGTGGTCGGACTCGAACCGACAATCTGTTGCCAGAGGCGGATTTTGAGTCCGCTGCGTCTACCAATTCCGCCACACCCGCTCGCCCTCGGCACGAAGCCGAGGATCGACAGAGCGAGGGCTATAGTTCGGCAATCCGGAGATTTCCAGACCGGAATGCGCACATCCGTTCAGCGCAGTGCGCCGCTGCGTACGGGCTCACCGAATATCGGTCGTCCGTCGCGGCCAAAGGTTACGCGCTGGATCCGCGGCGCGCGCTTCGCCGAGCACTTCATATCCGGACCCGGGTTGGCATGATAGACGATCCACTGCGTCCCGCCTGGCGTCGTGAAAAAGCCGTTATGGCCAGGGGCGTACACTCCCTGCGCGGGCGATCCGGCAATCACTGGGTGCGGGGTCTTGGTCCATGCTCCCGGGTCAAGCGGGTCGGCACCGGGGGGCGCACGCAACAGCCCGATCGCATAACCGTCGGACCAGCAGGCGCTGCCCGAATAGCTGAGAAACAAACGCCCCCCTGGACCGGGGAGGAACTCGGGGCCTTCCAGGATCTGGCGCCCACCCTGGCGCTCCCACGCCTGGTCCGGCCGCGCGATGATCGTCTCCGGTCCCTTGAGCGTCCACGGATTGGCCATCTCTACAATGGCGAGGTTGCTGTCGGGGCCCACATAAGGCGAATAGACGAAATAGCGCTTGCCGGCATATGCGAAGGTCGTGCCGTCAATGCCGGTGTGTCGCGTCGCGAGCCGGCCGCGATCTGTCCAATTTCCCGTCTGCGGATCCTTGGCGCGATTCTCGAGCACGAAGATCCCGCGATGCGCGTCGTCGTCATGCCCCGCCGCGGCCGCAGTGTAATAGAGATACCATTTGCCCTGAATCCGGTGAAGCTCGGGCGCCCAGATCGACTGTGCGTTCGGCCCGGTTGAAGGCGCCCGCCACACGACCTTTTCCTCGGCCTCGGCGAGCTTGCCGAGATCGCGCGTCTTCCGGATCGCGATCCGGTCGCCGAGCGTGCCTAGGTAATAATAATCCCGCCCCTCGCGCACGATCCAGGGATCGGGGCCCGAGGGCAGCAGCGGGTTGGTGAACGCCCCCGGCCCGTCGGTCGATCCGCCGAGCAGGATCGCAAGCGCCGTGAACAATATCCGCTTCACTGCACTTCCCCGGGAAATGCCGCGACGATAGCGTCATATTGCTTGCGGCTGATTGCGAGTATCGATCCGTGGCGCGTGCCCGCGGGCATCTCGTAGCGGTTCCATTCGGGCACCCCGCTATTGCTCGACACCTGATACCACGGCCCCTCCAGCCGCGGCGCGCGCGACAGGCCGTAGCTGGTCCCGGCATATTGCTCGTAATATAGCAGCCAGTCGTTGCTCACCGGCGCCCGGATCAGAGTCGGCGCCTCGCGGAAATTGGGGCTGAGCGGTGGGCCGGGCTCGGGATAGGGCCCGAGCAGACGTGCCGCGCAACTGATCCGGATCGTCTTGCCGGTGATCCAGCCATAGGAAGGATAGCGCTCGTCCTTGACGACCGCGCAATAGCCGCCGGCGGGATTGGGCTGCACGATCGTATCGATCGTCGCCATGTTCCAGCCGAACAGCCGCTTCGGCTTGGCGGGCAGCTTCGCAAGGTCCGCGCCCGTCACGTAGAGCGTGCGCTGGCTCGCCCAATAGCTTTCGGGATCCTCCTTCGAGCCCGGAACCGTCGGGGTGTGCCAGCTGAGCAGGAACGACTTGGAAGCGGCATCGAAGAACAACTTGGGAGCGCCGATCCGCTGGAGCGCGTTGGCGTGGTTCGGAATATCGGCGAGATCGGGTCGATAGGTCGCATACGGCGACCAGCGGATCAAGTCGTCCGAGACCCAGAAGCGGATCAGCGGATCCTCGTCGCTCTGGTTGCCGACCAGATAATAGCGCCCGTCGCCGCCACGCGCGATCGAAGCATGGCCGTGATAATCGCGCGATACCGGCTCGCCGCGATTGATCCGCCGCCAATGCAGCCCGTCCAGGCTGACTGAATAATAGAGCACGCCGTAATGCTCCTTGGTCATGTGCGCGAACAAATAGGCGCGCTGCGGATCCACCGGCGGGGTTTCGGGGGCGCCGGGAGGTACCGTCTGTGCAGGCGCGGTGGCGGGGGCGCTTGAGCCGAGCGCCGTAATCAGAAGGGCTCTGGCAAACCCGAGGCCGACGCGCATAACCCACTCCCGTTGCTTCTTAGCTTATTAATCATACTTAGGGTCGTCGACATCGCGTTGGCAAGCGGGCATCGCCCCCTGCCATCGCCGCTAAGCCGCGACCGCATGCGACTGCAAGGATAAGCCCTACGAGATCCCGGCTTCCGCGGGATGACGGAATGTCGCCTCAGCTTCGCGGCGCGTGCCGCCGGTAGCTGAGCGCCTCTGCGACATGCATGCGCCCTACCGCGTCAACTGCGGCAAGATCGGCGATCGTCCGCGCGACGCGTAACACGCGGGTATAGCCCCGCGCCGAAAGCCGCATCGCCTCGGCAGCCTGGGCGAGCAGCTTACGGCCGGCTTCGTCCGGCGTAGCGAATTCGGCCAACACCTCGCCCTCGGCTTCTGCATTCGTACGCGCCGCGACATCTCGATAGCGCGCCGACTGCAACGTGCGCGCCGCTGCGACCCGCGCAGAAACTTCGACAGAGCTCTCTGCCGGCGGCGGCAGCACCAGATCGGCTGCGGTCACCGGCTGGACCTCGACATGCAAGTCGATCCGATCGAGCAGCGGGCCCGACACCTTGGCCTGATAATCAGCCGCACATCGCGGCGCGCGCGCGCAGGCGAGCGCCGGATCGCCAAGATGCCCGCAGCGGCACGGGTTCATCGCCGCGATCAACTGGACGCGCGCGGGGAAAGTGACATGGGCATTGGCCCGCGCCACGCTGACCACCCCTGCCTCGAGCGGCTGGCGCAGCGAATCGAGCACCGCGCGCTGGAACTCGGGCAATTCGTCGAGGAACAGCACGCCGAGATGCGCGAGGCTGACTTCGCCCGGCTTGACCTTGAGGCCGCCGCCGGTGAGCGCCGCCATCGACGCCGAATGATGCGGACTGCGGAACGGCCGCGTCCGCGTCAGTCGGCCACCCGACAGCGTCCCGCTCACCGAACCGACCATCGACACTTCGAGCGCCTCGGCGGCGTCGAGCGGCGGCAGTATCCCGGGCAGGCACGATGCCAGCAGCGACTTGCCCGCACCAGGCGGCCCGACCATCAGCATATTGTGCCCGCCCGCCGCGGCGATCTCGAGCGCGCGTTTGGCAGTCTCCTGCCCCTTCACTTGCGCGAGATCGGGGCCCCGTCCCGGTTCTTCCATCTCGCCCGCGGGTGCTGCGGGGAGCAATTGGTTGCCCTTGAAGTGATTGAGCAGCCCGATCAGGTCGGGCGCGGCGACGACCTCGACCGACCCGGCCCAAGCTGCCTCGGGGCCCTGCGCCACAGGGCAAACCAGCCCCTTGCCCTCGGCCGACGCGTGCAAGGCCGCCAGCAGCACGCCCGGCGACGGCGCGATCCTTCCATCGAGGCCGAGCTCGCCGACCACCACATAGCCCGACAGCGTCTCTGCATCGGCCACGCCCATTGCCGCGAGCAGCGCCAACGCGATCGGCAGGTCGAAATGTGAGCCTTCCTTGGGCAAGTCCGCAGGTGAGAGATTGAGGATGATCCGCTTGGGCGGCAGCGCCAGCCCGATCGCGGCGATCGCGGCGCGCACCCGCTCGCGGCTCTCGGCCACTGCCTTGTCGGGCAGCCCGACGACGACGAAGCTCGGCAGCCCAGCGACGAGGTTGCACTGCACCTCGACGCCGCGCGCCTCCAGCCCCAGATACGCCACGGTCGATACGCTCGCAATCATGCGGCCACCCCCTCGGAGCGAGACCATAACCGCTTTTCTCCGTTGTGGAACGGATCGCCGCCGAAATGGAGACAGCCCGTGCCTGTCTTGCACGAACAACACACACCCCCCACATCCGCTGCCATGCCCCGTTCGCGCAAGAGCCCGCTGGTCCGCATCGCCCTTCTCATCACGGGTTTCGTGCTGATCATCGCCACGCCGCTGGTCGGAATCATCCCCGGCCCGGGCGGCATCTTCGTGTTCGCGGGTGGCCTCGTCCTGGTGCTGCAGAACTCGAACTGGGCGCGGCGCCACTTCGCGCGGCTCAAGCGCCGTTGGCCGCGGCTGGGCCATTACAGCGACATGGCGCTGCGCCGCCGCAGCTTCCGCCGGCGCCAGCAACGTGCCAAGGATGCGGCGATCGCCAAGGCCGAGGCCGAGATGCTCGGTTTTCCGGCAGACCCGCGTTGACTTGCGCGACTCATCTGGATATGGGCACTCGACACGCGGCCGCTCCTGTAGCGGCCCTTTTACGTTCTAGATTACCGAGGATGAGCGATGAAGCGGACCTTTCAGCCGAGCAACCTGGTGCGTGCGCGCCGGCACGGCTTCCGCAGCCGGATGGCGACCGTGGGCGGCCGCAACGTGATCCGCGCCCGCCGCAACCGCGGCCGCAAGAAGCTGTCGGCCTAACCGCCGTACCGCTCGCGCGGCTCACCGAGCGCAAGCACTATCTCGCCGCCAATGCGGGAAAGCGGGCGCCGATGCCCGGCTTCGTCCTGCTGGTGCGCGCGCGTGACGATGCCGATCCGACGATTCGGATCGGCATTACCGTATCCAAAAAGGTCGGAAACGCCGTCGTGCGCAATCGCATGAAGCGCCGCCTCCGTGCGCTTGTCCGCGAAGTGCTTCCCGATGCCGGCATTCCCGGCGCCGACCATGTCCTTATCGGCCGGAATGGTGGGATCGAGCGCGATTACGACGCGCTCAAGGCGGAGCTCGCCAAGGCATGCGCGAAGTTGGCGCGGTGATCGCCCGCCTGCTCATCCTGATCGCGCGCTTCTGGCAGCTCGTGCCGTCGCGAATCTTGCCCCCCAGCTGCCGCTATGCGCCGAGCTGTTCGGCCTATGCAATCGAAGCGCTTCGCCGCTATGGAGCGCTCAAGGGCAGCTGGCTTGCCTTGCGGCGCATCCTGCGCTGCCATCCATGGGGCGGGCACGGCTACGATCCCGTGCCATGACGGACCTTTCCGGGGAATATCGGTGAAAAAAGACGACCAAAAGAATTTCGTGATCTTCGCAGTGCTGGCCGCGCTGATCCTGTTCGGCTGGCCGCAGATCGCGCACTGGTTCTTCCCGCAGCAACAGCCCGCCCCGGTCAGGATCGAAGGCGGCAAGACCAAGCCGGTCGCCAATCCCGGCGCCGACCCCACTGCCGATTCGCCCAAGGCGCTGCGCGACCGCCAGCTCGTCATCGCAGAGACTCCGCGCGTGGCGATCGAGACTCCCAAACTGCGCGGCTCGATCAACCTCAAGGGTGCGCGCTTCGACGATCTGGTGCTCGTCCAATATGCCGAGACCGTCGCCAAGAATTCACCGCCGATCCGTTTGCTCTCGCCGAGCGGCGCCAAGGGCAATTATTTCGCCGAGTTCGGCTGGCAGGGTGCGGGCGTGCAAGCCCCAGGCCCCGACACGATCTGGCAGGCGAGCGGCACTAAGCTGACTCCGACCACCCCGGTCACGCTCAGCGCGCAGAGCGCCACCGGCCAAGTGTTCCGCATCGAGCTGTCGGTCGACGCGAACTATATGTTCAACGTCCGCCAGACCGTCGCCAATCTCGGCACCAGCCCGGTCTCGGTCACGCCTTATGCCCTGGTCTCGCGCGCCGAAAAATCGACCGACGTCGACCAATGGGCAGCGCATGTCGGGCCGATCGCGGTGGCGCAGGGCGGCGCCAATTATGTGAACTACAAGGATGTCGATGCGGGCCCGCAGGGCTTCTCTACGACCGGCGGCTGGGTCGGCTATACCGACCATTACTGGCTGACTGCAGTAGTTCCCGACCAGCGCATGCCGGTCCAGCTCCAGCAACGCCAGACTCCGACCAAGAGCTACCAGGCGGACTATCAGCTCGCCTCTCCTCTCAGCGTCGCACCGGGCAAGAAGATCACCTATTCGAGCCATTTCTTCGCCGGCGCGAAAGAAGTGAAATTGCTCGAGGATTATCAGGACAAGCTCGGCATCGCGAAGTTCGATCGCGCGATCGACTGGGGGTGGTTCGGCATCATCGAACAACCGATCTTCTATTATCTCGACTGGCTGTTCCGCATGGTCGGCAATTTCGGCGTAGCGATCATCCTGCTGACGATCACGATCCGCGGCCTGCTCTTCCCGATCGCCCAGCGCCAGTTCGCTTCGATGGCGAAGATGCGCGCGGTCCAGCCCAAGATGAAGGCGCTCCAGGAACGCCATAAGGACGACAAGACGCGCCAGCAGCAGGAGATCATGAAGCTGTACAAGGAGGAGAAGGTCAACCCGCTCGCGGGCTGCCTGCCGATCCTGCTGCAGATCCCGATCATGTTCGCGCTCTACAAGGTGCTGCTGCTCACCATCGAGATGCGGCACCAGCCGTTCGTCGCGTGGATCCGCGACTTGTCGGCCCCAGATCCGTTGCTCGTGCTCAATCTGTTCGGGCTGCTGAACTTCACCCCGCCGTCGTTCCTCGCGATCGGCGTGGTGCCAATCCTGCTCGGCATCTCGATGTTCTTCCAGTTCAAGCTCAACCCCGCGCCGATGGACGATATGCAGAAGCAGATCTTCTCGATCATGCCGTGGATGCTGATGTTCCTGATGGCGCCGTTCGCGGTGGGCCTGCAGGTCTATTGGATCACCTCGAACGTGTTGACGATGGCGCAGCAATGGCTGCTCTACCAGCAGCACCCGGCGCTCAAGGAGCCCGTCAAGAAGGAAGCAAAGGCCAAGTGAGCGACGCCTTCACCGAAGACCAGATTGAGGCCGCGCGGAAGATCTTCGCCGGCCCGATCGCGTTCCTCAAATCGGCGCCCAAGCTTGAGCACCTCCCCAATCCGGTGGTGCCCGAGGTGGCGTTCGCCGGGCGCTCCAATGTCGGCAAGTCGTCGCTGCTCAACGCGCTGGCCAATCGCAACGGCCTCGCGCGCACCTCGAACACCCCGGGGCGCACACAGGAGCTCAACTTCTTCGACATCGGCGAGCCGCTCAAATTCCGCCTTGTCGACATGCCCGGCTATGGCTTCGCCAAGGCGCCCAAGGACCTGCAGCGCCAGTGGCGCTATCTGGTCAACGACTTCCTACGCGGCCGCGACGTGCTCAAGCGCGCCCTGGTTTTGATCGATTCGCGTCACGGCATCAAGGATGTCGACAACGAGATCCTCGACATGCTCGACACCGCCGCCGTCAGCTATCGGATCGTCCTCACCAAGACCGACAAGATCAAGGCGACCGATCTTGCCGAGGTCCGCGCCCGCACCGAATTGGAAGTGCGCAAGCGCCCCGCTGCGCATCCCGACCTCATCGTCACGTCGAGCGAAAAGGGCATGGGCCTGCCCGAGCTGCGGGCCGCTGTGCTGGAGGCGGTCGGTTGAGCACATCCGCGCCCGACCAATTTCTCTTTTCCTACGGCACGCTCCAGCTCGACAGCGTCCAACTGTCGCAATTCGGCCGCCTCCTTGAAAGCGAGGATGACGTGCTCGCCGGCTATGCCCTGGTGGAGGTCCAGATCCGCGACCCCGAAGTGCTCGCGGCGAGTGGCATCGAGATTCACCTCGGGCTGGTCCTGGACTCCGCGGCCCCACCGATCCCCGGCAAGGTCTTTCGCCTTACACCCGCCGAACTCTCCGCCGCCGACATCTACGAGAGCGAGAATTACCGCCGCGAGAAAGTCGTGCTCGCATCGGGGACGCGCGCCTGGGTGTATGTAAAGGCCTGAGCCGCGCATCCATTGCCCCCGCCGGGCTGCGCCGCTATCTCCCGCGCCATGCTCAAGCTCATCATCGGCAACAAGGCCTATAGCTCCTGGTCGCTCCGCGGCTGGCTCGCCTGCAAGCAATCGGGACTGCCCTTCGAGGAAGTCGTCGTGCCGCTCTATGACGAGGACTGGGACAAGCGCCGCGAAGGCGCCGAATTCGCCCCGTCCTCAGGCAAGGTGCCGATCCTGTGGGATGGCGATGCGGTGGTGTGGGACAGCCTCGCCATCGTCGAATATCTCAACGACAAGACCGGCGGCACCCGCTTCTGGCCCGAGAGCCCGGCCGCGCGCGCAATGGCCCGATCGATGGCGGCAGAGATGCATTCGGGCTTCTCCTCGCTCCGCCGCAAGCACACGATGAACATCCGCCAGGTCTATCCGCCGAGCGCCCCCGACGCCGACGTCGCGCAGGAGCTGACTCGGATCATGGAATTATGGGCGCAGGCGCGGGCGCGGTTCGGTGGCGAGGGGGAGTTTCTCTTCGGCGCTTTCGGCGCGGTCGACATCATGTTCGCGCCGGTGGTGACTCGGATCGTTACGTACTCGCTTCCGGTCCCGCGTTTCGCGCAGAGCTACATGCTCGCGGTGCTCCAGCATCCGTTCATGCAGGACTGGATCGCCGGCGCGCAGGAAGAGGATTGGGTGATCGAGCAGTTCGAGATGCCGGCGAGCGGCTGAGCGGTTCAGACCGGAACGCGCGAATATTCGTCGGCCTTGACGCGGATCGTATCGACTTGCTCGCGCGCGACATTGCCCAGACCGATCAGATGCGCGCCCGAAAAGGCCACGACATCGGCGAGGCTGAAAACGGCCACGGACAAGAGAAGCATCCAACGCATAGGCTTGGGCATACGCCCCTATCGATGAAGCTGAGCTGAATCGCGTAGTAGGGAATATTACAGGGTTCCGCCGTCCTTGCGCCGGAACCCTTGGCCGGCGAACAGATGCATGTCGATGTCGGGATAATGGCAGTCGGTTTCTGACGGGCGCCCGACCGCGACGAAGACGCACTCCGCGCCGCTGCGGTTCTGGAGGACATGGCCGTTGCCATCGCCCCTGGGAAACGCCGCCACGTCGCCCGCCCGCATGATCGTCTCGCCCGAATCGTCGACGAGCACTGCCTCGCCGCTGAGCATCACGACGAATTCGTCCTCGCCTTCGTGCCAGTGGCGCTGCGACGACCAGGCTCCGGGCTCGAGCGTGACATGGCTGAATCCGAAATCGCTGATCCCGCTCGCCTGCGCCAGCCGCCGATACCAGCGCCCCTGCACTTCGTCCGAATAAGGCGAGGGATAGCCGGTCGCATTGGTTTGCGGGATTGTATCGAGATCGAGCTTGGGCAATGCCACCTCCGCTTATTGTGGAGAGCCTTTTGCCCGACGTCGTCGAACTCACCAAGGCGCTGATCGCCGCCGAGAGCGTAACCCCTGCCCGCGGCGCCGTGTTCGATGTGCTCGAAGCGGCCCTGGTCCCGCTCGGCTTCGCAGTCGAGCGCTTCGTCGAAGGTGCTGCGCCCGACGGCCCGGTCGAAAACCTGCTCGCGACGCGCGGGAGCATCGGCCCGCATTTCGCCTTTGCCGGCCATCTCGACGTCGTGCCCGCCGGTGAGGGCTGGGCCAGCGGCGCCTTTACCCCCGAAGTGCGCGGCGACTTGCTCTACGGCCGCGGCGCAGTCGACATGAAGGGCGCGATCGCCGCCTTCGTCGCCGCTGCGGCGCGCGTGCCCGTCGAGGGCAAAATCAGCCTGATCATCACCGGCGATGAGGAAGGCCCGGCAACGTTCGGCACTCCGAAGCTGATCCAGCGCATGGCCGAACGCGGCATCCGCCCCGATCTCTGCCTCGTCGGCGAGCCCACCTCCGCGCAACGCCTCGGCGACACGATCAAGATCGGCCGGCGCGGCTCGGCGGTGATCTGGATCGACGTGCCCGGCAAGCAGGGGCACGTCGCCTACCCGCACCTCGCCGACAATCCGATCCCCAGGCTGGTCGCCGCGCTCGCCGAGATCGACGGACTCGTCCTCGACCAGGGCAATGCCTGGTTCCAGGCCTCCAACGTCGAAGTCACCGATATCTTCACCGGCAATCCCGCGACCAACGTCATCCCCGGCAATGCCAGCGCCCGACTGTCGGTCCGCTTCAACGATATACAGAACAGCCCGGAACTGATCGCCCGGATCGAGGCGATCGTACATCGCCACGCGCCCGGCGCGAACGTGATGGGCAAGGTCTATGGCGAGGCGTTCCTGACCCAGCCCGGCGCGCTTTCCGCGCTCGTCGCGGCCGCGATCGAGGCGAAGCTCGGCGTCACACCCGAACTCTCGACAAGCGGTGGCACTTCGGACGCGCGCTACCTGGTGAAATTGTGTCCGGTGGTCGAATTCGGCCTGATCAACGCGACGATGCACAAGCTCGACGAGGCCGTAGCGCTGGCGGATCTCGCGGCGCTCGCCGACGTGTACGAGGAAGTGCTGCGGCGGGTGGCCGCCTAGCCCGCAATCCGCCGCGGCTCGACATCGCGCACCCAGGTGAGGAACTCCTCCTCGGCCATCGGCGTCGCCACCGCATAGCCCTGCAGCACGTCGCAGCCGATCACGCGGAGCACCGCCGCCTGCGCGTCGCTCTCGATCCCCTCGGCCACCGCTTGGCATCCCAGCCCGTGCACCAGTCCGATCACTGCCTGGGCGATCGTCCGCGCCTCGGGCTGATCGACGACATGCTCGATCAGGCTGCGATCGAGCTTGACGCGGTCGACCGGCAATTGCCGCAGCCGCGCCAGGTTCGAATAGCCGGTGCCGAAGTCATCGATCGCGACGCTCGCGCCATCGGCCCGGAGCGCGGCGATCGCCTCAAGCACTTCGTTCGAGCAATGCATCGCCAAGGTTTCTGTGATCTCAAGCTCGAGCAGGCTGGCAGGCGCGCGCGCCGCGTGCATCGCTGCGCGCAGCCGGCGGAAGAATTCGGCATGGTCGATCTGGCGCTGGCTGATGTTGACCGCAAGCCGCTGCTGAATACCCAATCTGCCCCAGCGCGAGATCGTCTCGGCGACGCTGGCGACCACCCAGTCACCGATCTCGACGATCAGCCCAGTCTCCTCGGCTCGCTGGATGAACGCACCGGGCAGCTTGAGCCCGTCCGGATGCCGCCAGCGCAGTAGCGCCTCGGCGCCGACGATGCGCCCGTCGACGGCGCTGACCTGCGGCTGGAAGACCAGAGCAAACTGGTCCTTGTCGACCGCCACGCGCAAGTCGCTTTCGAGCTGCGCGCGCTCGGCGATCTGCGCCGCGAGGAATTCGGTGAACTGCTCTGCACGCCCGCGCCCGAGCGCCTTGGCATGGTACATGGCGGCATCGGCTGCGCGCATCAGATCGTGCAACGTCGTCCCGTGTTCGGGCCGCATCGCCACGCCGATCGAGGCGCCGATCGATATTTCCTGATCGGCGAGGTCGAACGGCTCGGAAAGTGCGAACAGCACCCCGCGGCCGATCCGGTCCGCGTCGCGCAAGCTGCGGAGTTCGGGGAAGAACATCGTGAATTCGTCGCCCGCCAGCCGCCCGATCAGCGGCGGACGAACGCTGCCCTCGGCGGCGAAACGGTCCGCGACAGCGCGCAGGCGATTGGCGACCATGCCGAGCAGCACGTCGCCGGTGGCGTGGCCGAGCGTGTCGTTGACGGTCTTGAACCGGTCGAGATCGATGAAATAGAGCACGGCGCTGGCGCCGGGCGGCAGTTCGGCGAGCACCCGCTCGGCGGTGCGGCGGAAATTGGTGCGGTTGGCGAGCCCCGTCACCGGATCGAACATCGCCAGCCGCTGGACGCTTTCGAGATTTTCGTGAAGCTGGCGGAACAGCCCGTCCATTGCCTGTGCCAGCGGCGGAACGCAACGGCGGACTTCGTCGGGAATTTCGCTCTGGAGATCGCCATTGGCAGCGCTGGCGAGCCGCTCGATCGCCGAGTCGATCGCGCCGGCGGTCGAGGCGATGCTGCGTTCGGCGGAGGCCCAGCACATCACCCCGCAGACGATCGCGGCGATCAGCGCGCGGCCGGCGGATTCGACGGTGAGGGTGCCTTCCGACGCTGCGGCAATGGCGAGGATGAACGCCACGGCCCCGGCGCACATCGCAAACGCGATGGCTCGGCTCTTTAGCGAAAACCCTTCCACGTCGCCGCGCTTACCCCTCAATGTCCCCGGGGTTTAATGTTGCAGACAGAAGTTAAGAATTTCGTGGCGGTGCAGCACGCGGGCGGCGCAGGACGATATAGAGCGCGCCGCTGCCGCCGTGGCGCGGATGCGCGGTGCGCACCGCCGCGATACGGTCCGAATGACGCGAGGATGCGAGCCAGTCGCCTACCGCCGCGCGGATCGCGCCGCGCGCATGCGGCCGCTCGGATTCGGGCCGCGGCGGCTTGCCGGTGATCAGCAGCAGCACGCGATCGCCCTGGCGGATCGCCTGGTCGAGCCCGCGATCGAGCCGGTCATAGGCTGCGGACAGGCTGTGGCCGTGGAGATCGATCGAGGATTCGGGTGCTACGAGCCCGCGGGAAAGGCGGCGATCCCAGCTGCCGTCGAGAGTAGCATCAAGCCCCTCCCTCTTAGGGAGGGGTTGGGGGTGGGTGCGCGCGTCTGCGCGCCCAGGAGACGCAACAACCTTCACCGGCTTGGCTACCTTCGTAGCAGCGGGCATCGAGCCCGCAACTACGATCGACCCACCAGCCCCTCCCTTTGCAGGGAGGGGAGAACAAAGGGGCGCCGTCTTGGCCAGAGGCGCAGGCTTGGGCTTCGCCAACGGCGTCACCGTCGCGATCACGCGTTTCCACAGCGCCGCTTCCTCGGGCGCCAGAGTCCGCTTCACGGCGTCGGCGCCGCCGCGGTCAGCCGCGCGAGCACCCCCTTGGGCAGGAGCAGCCACGCCGTCCCGCGCGCCGACATGCCGCCGGCGATTGCCCGCGCATCGTCGCCCGCGCCCCAGAAGGTGTCGAAGCGATTGGCGCCCTTGATCGCGCCGCCGGTATCCTGTGCCACCCACAGGCCGGTCGCGTCGGTACGGTCCATCGACAGGAACGCCGGTGCGCCGAGCGGCACGAATTTGGGATCGACTGCGGCGCTGGCCCAGCCCGTCACCGGCAGTCCCATCGCGCCGAGCGGACCCGCGCCGGTCAGTTCCTTGAAGAATACGAAGCTCTTATTCTCGCGCATGATCGCGCGACCCTCCTCGGGATGGTCGCGCAGATAGCCCATGATCCCCTGCATCGACGCCTGGCCTGGCCCGAGCAGCCCGCGATCGCGCATCAATTTGCCGATCCCGGTATAGTCGCGGCCGTTCTGGCCAGCGTAGCCGATCCGCATCACCCCGCCATCGGGCAGCCGCAGCCGCCCCGAACCCTGGACCTGCAGGAAGAAAATCTCGACCGGATCGTTCGCATAAGCGATCACCGGCGCGCGGCCGTGCAGCCTGCCGTCCTCAATCGCGGTCCGGTCGAAATAGGGGACGAAGCTCCTGCCTTCGACTCGCCCGCGGATCTTCTTGCCCTTGAGGTCGTCGGAAAACAGGCCGAGATCGACGTCGATCAAGTCGCTCGGCACGCCGTAGATCGGCACGTCGCAGCCGGCCCGCCGCTCGCGGCAGCCATGGATTTCGGGTTCGTAATAGCCGGTGGCGAACGCCTTGCCGTCGCCGATCTGCACCGTTTCGAAGTAGCGAACGAAGAAATTCCGGGCGTCACGCACCGGCCAGGTCGAGGCGGCGCGGCACGATTCGGCCCAGTTGGCACCCTGGGTCAACCCGGTGCCATCGGTGCGCCGCTGGAGCGCGCCGCAGCTCAGCCGATACGCAGTCAGCGCGCGTTCGGCGCCCTCCTGCGTGATCGGCAGCGTGTCGAGCGCAGGTCCGGCAACCCGCCCGGAGGCCGCGGCGGTAGCCGCACTGGCCGGCGCCGCAAATGCAGGCATCGCCGCCAGCGGTGTCGCCGGCGTCGGCTGCCGCGCGGGCAAATGGATCGGAGTTTCGGGAAGGTCGCGCGGCCGAGCGACAGTCTCCCACGGCCGAGCCGGTGTCGATGCAGGTGCCCGCGCCGTTGCCGTTTCGGGCGGCACTATTCCCCCCGAACAGGCGCTCAACAGAGCCGCGGATGCGACTGCCCCCCACAGACGCATATTCGGCCCCTTACGCTTCGTCGGTCTCGACCAGCTTCCAATTGGGATCGTCGCTGCGCAGGTTGCGCGCGAAGGTCCAGATGTCGTGCGTCTCGACGGCGTCGGTCAGCGAGCCGGCGACGACATTGCCGTCCTGGTCGCGCGTCACGGCTGCGATATCGGCGTCGAAACGCATCGTGACTCGCGCCAGCTTGCCCTCGACCGATGCGTCGGTGATCACCGCACGCTCGATCACCACCAGCCGGTTGTCGAGCACATGGCCCGCGGCCTTGCGGTCGGCGATCGCCTCGGCAAAGCCGCCACGGACGTCGTCCTCGACCAGCCAGCCCAACGTCTCCTCGTCGCCCTTCCAGAAGGCCTCAAGGATCATCCGGTAGGCAGCCTTGGAGCCCTCGACGAACTGCGCGACATCGAAGCTCGAATCGGCGGAGATGACGGCGCGCAGCCCGGTCTCGGCCCCAGCCTCGATCGGCCGGCCGGCGCCTTCGCGCACCTCGGGTGTGACGTCGATCGTCCGCGGCATCTGTGCGGGTGCGATCCGCTCCTCGGCGGGCTTGGGCAAAGCCTGCTCATGTCCGGTGCGCTTGCCGAGCACCGAATACAGCCTGAGTGCCAGAAAACCGGCGACCATCGCGAACAGGATAACGTAAAACACTGAGCCTCCGAGCCTCTATACCGAGATACATAGGCCTTTGCGCCGCGGGTTACAAATCCGCGAAAACGCCGCCCGATTGATGTCTCTTCGCGTGCCTGCTAGGCGCGCTGGCTGAACAAACGCGTCAGGTACGCGAAACTTTCCGGCAAAAGAGGAATCTTCGATGGCAGAGAACGACACGATCGCCGAATTCGGCGAGCCCGCAGCCAATGGTGCCGATACCGCGCCTGTCGCGGGCGTGCTGTCGCAATATGTGAAGGACCTGTCGTTCGAGAATCCGAACGCGCCGCAGGTGTACCAGTCGCAGACCGCGCCGGCGATCGACGTCCAGTTCAACATCGGCTCGGGCCAGGTCGGCGAGGACGTGTACGAGGTCGTGCTCAAGATCGACGTCAAGGCGCAGGCAGAGGACCAGACTGCGTTCGTGGTCGACTTGTCCTACGCCGGGCTGTTCGCGATCCGCAACGTGCCGCAGGATCAGATGGAGCCCTTCCTCCTCGGCGAAGCGCCGCGCATCCTGTTCCCCTTCGCGCGCCGCGTCGTCGCCGATGCGGTCCGCGACGGCGGCTTCCCGCCGCTGATGCTCGAGCCGATCGACTTCACCGGCATCTACCTGCAGCAGCGCGCCCAGGCCGGCGATATCGCGCAGGGCGAGATCGCGGGCAACGCCTAAACCAGTCTCCGGGGGATAGGGCGCAGTGTGACAAATCATCGTCACCCCCGCGAAAGCGGGGGCCCATCTCCCGAATGCACGGCCAGCGCGACGGCCGTTATCCCTCCTGATTCCGTTCGGAGATGGATCCCCGCTTTCGCGGGGATGACGGCGGCGACATGAAACTCGCCCGCAGCCTCGGTTCGATCGGCGGCCTCACGCTGGCCAGCCGCGTCCTCGCATTGGTCCGCGATTCGCTTCAGGCGACCTTTGTCGGCGCCAGCTTCGCGTCGGATGCCTTTCTCGTCGCGTTCCGCCTGCCCAACATGTTCCGCGCCTTCTTCGCCGAGGGCGCGTTCGCCTCCGCCTTCATCCCGATGTTCAACCGCAAGGTCGGCGAAAGCGACGGCGAGCTCGCTCCCGCGCTTGCCTTTGCCGAGCAGGCGCTTGCGGTGCTGTTCGTCTTCCTCGCGGTGATGACCGCAGCGATGCTCGCCGCAGCCTGGCCGCTCACCTGGGGGCTCGCCGGCGGCTTCTCGAAGCAGCATCCGACGCCCGACCAGTTCGCCTTCGCAGTGGAGCTGTCGCGGATCACCATCCCCTATCTGATGCTGATCAGCCTCGCCTCGCTGCTCGGCGGCATCCTCAATTCGCTCGACAAATATTGGGTCAACGCTGCGGCGCCGATCTTGCTCAACATCGCGATGGTCTCGGCCTTGCTGTTCTTCCACGGCACCCCGGAGGAGACTGCGCGCGCCCAGGCGATCGCGGTTCCGATCGGCGGGCTGCTCCAGCTAGGCTGGCTGTGGATCGCCTGCCGCGCCGCCGGAATTTCGCTCAAGCCGCGCCGCCCGCGGCTCGATCCCGAGATCCGCCGGCTGATGAAGCTGATCCTCCCCGCCGCCGCCGGCGCAGGCGCGGTGCAGATTAACCTGATCGTCTCGACCGCGCTCGCCGGCGCGCTGCTGGCGGGAGGCTCGATCTCGTACATCTATTATGCCGATCGATTGAACCAGCTGCCGCTCGGCATGATCGGCATCGGGCTCGGCACGATCCTGCTCCCGACGATCTCCAAATTGCTCGGCGCCAAGCGCGAGGCCGAGGCGATGGACGTGCAGAATCGCGGCATCGAACTCGCGCTTTTCCTCACCCTGCCCGCTACCGTCGCCTTCGTCGTCGCGGCCGAGCCGATCGTGCGCGGGCTGTTCCAGCACGGCCAGTTCACGTCCGTCGACACGATGCGCTGCGCCTGGGCGCTTTCGGCCTTCTCGATCGGCCTGCCGTCTTACGTGCTGGTCAAGGTGCTCACGCCGGGCTTCTTCGCTCGCGAGGACACCCGCACCCCGATGCGCTTCGCGACGATCTCGGTCGGCGTGAACCTTGCGCTCAACCTCGCGCTGATCCCGCTCATCAAGCATGTCGGCCCACCGCTCGCCACGGCGATTGCGTCGACCGTCAATGTCTGGATGCTCTATCGCGCGCTCGGCAAGCGCGGCCATTTCGCCGCCGATGCGCAGCTCAAGCGCCGTATCCCGCGGCTCGCGCTCGCCGCGGTCGTGATGGGCGGCGTATTGTTCGCGGGGGAGCGGCTGCTCGATCCCTATCTCACCGGCAGCATCCTGACGCGCTTCGCGGCACTCAGCGTGCTGGTCGGCGCGGGCGGCGCGATCTATGTCGTCGCCTGCTTCGTCACCCGGGCCTATCGCCTGAGTGACCTGAAGGCACTGATCCGCCGCAAAGCCCAGGCGGCACCCAAGGAGTGAACATGCGCGTCGTTTCCGGCATCCAGACCACCGGCAATCTCCACCTCGGCAACTATCTCGGGGCGATCCGGCAATGGGTAGCGATGCAGGATGAGGGCGAATGCCTGTTCTTCCTCGCCGACCTCCACGCGCTGACCAGCAACGTCACCCCGCAGGAACTCGCCAATTCGACGATCGAGATGGCCGCCACCTTGCTGGCCGCCGGGATCGACGACCGCGCGATCCTGTTCAATCAGTCGCGCGTCCCCGCGCATTCGGAGCTGTGCTGGATCCTCCAGGGCACCGCGCGGATGGGCTGGCTCAATCGCATGACGCAGTGGAAGGACAAGGCCGGCAAGAACCGCGAAGGCGCCAGCGTCGGCCTGTTCACTTATCCGGTGCTCCAGGCCGCCGACATCCTCGTCTATCAGGCGACGCACGTTCCGGTGGGCGAGGATCAGAAGCAGCATCTCGAACTCGCTCGCGACGTCGCGACCAAGTTCAACACCGATTTCGGAGTCGAGCTGTTCCCGCTTCCCGAGCCGCTGATCTCGAAAGCCGCGCCGCGGATCATGAGCCTGCGCGACGGCAGCGCCAAGATGTCCAAGTCCGACCCCTCGGACATGAGCCGGATCAACCTGATCGACGACGACGACACGATCGCGTCGAAGATCCGCAAGTCGAAGTCCGACGCCGATCTGCTGCCCGACAGCTTCGACGCGCTCGCCGAACGCCCCGAGGCGAAGAACCTCGTGACGATCTACGCCGCGCTCGCCGAACGCGAGCCGCAATCGGTGGTCGAGGAATTCGCCGGGCAAGGCTTTGGCGCATTCAAGCCGGCGCTGGCCGACCTCGCCGTTTCCGTGCTCGCCCCGGTCCGCGATCGATTGCAGCGGCTGCTCGGCGATCGCGCCGCGGTGGGCGCCCAGCTGGCCAGGGGTGCCGAACGCGCGCAGGCGCTCGCGGCACCGACGCTCAAGGCGGCGCAGCAAGCGGTGGGGTTGCAGGTATAACCGTCATCCCGGCGAAGGCCGGGATTTCAAGCGAGGCGCAATACGGCTGAGATCACTGCTTGCGCCCGGATGACGAATACAGAGGAGAAGGCGATGTTGGCTGTGAAACTGGTCCTGGGCCTCGGCGCGCTCGCGCTGCTCGGAGGGCAGGCCGCCCCTGACCCACATAGCCCCGCCCCCACTTTCGACACCGTCGCCCCGCAGCTGCCGGCGCTCCGCCGCCCGGCGATCCTGATCTTCAGCAAGACCAATAGCTTCCGCCACGATTCGATTCCCGCAGCAGTCGCCGCGGTTGCCAAACGGCTCCGCGCGCGCGGCTGGAGCAGCTATGCCACCGAAAATGCCGCCGTGTTCAACCCCGCCCAGCTCGCCCGCTTCGACGCAGTCGTCTTCGCCAGCGCCACCGGCGACCTGTTCACGCCTGATCAGCGCGAGGCCTTCCGCGCGTGGATCGCCGCGGGCCACGGCTTTGTCGGTCTCCACGGGGCCGGCGACGGCAGCCATCCGGACTGGTATCAGGCCATGCTCGGCTATGGCGGCTATACCGGCCACCCCGGCGGGGCCGACCACTTCCAGCAATCCGAGCTGATCCTGCTCGATCGCACCCACCCGGCGACGCGCCATTTGCCGCCGCGCTGGCGATGGACCGAGGAATATTATGCCTATAGCCAGCCCCCGCGCGACGACGCGCACATTCTCGCCCGCCTCGACGAGACGGGCATGCGGCTCGAACCCAAGCACCGCATGGGCGACAAGCACGCGCTGATCTGGTGGCGCTGCGAAGGCAAAGCGCGGATCTTCTATTCGGCGCTCGGCCACAATCCCGAGAGTTGGTCGGACCCTGCCCATCTGAAGCTTGTCGATGGCGCGATCGGCTGGGCCGTGCGCAAAGCCGGCAAGGGTTGCGACTGACGACACGCTAGTCGATTTCAGTTAGATTGACCCACCCGAGCCGTTCGCCCTGAGCTTGTCGAAGGGCGATGCCGCCAGCGGTGCGTGCGTGGATAGCGCCGTTCGACAGGCTCACGGCGAACGGGGAAAAGCACCGATTCCTTCGGTATGATATCGACTCTAAGACTCTGCAAGTTCCCCTGCGAAAGCAGGGGTCCAGGGTCACAAGCAGCGCACTCTGCGCTCTGGGCCCCTGCTTTCGCAGGGGAACTGCCTTACTCAGCGCGCGTCGAATAAACTCCATTGGGGTGAAGGCGTGACCATCGCGTTGCCCCGCTCTCATCTCCTCCACCCCGCCCCACCCTGGGGTGGGGAGCCGCCTCGACCTGGAGGCGGAACTCTGTGTGCGCTCAGCCCTCGAGCGAGCGCATCAGCGCACGAACCGCGCCGTCGATCTCGACATCCTTGCTGCGCAGATCCTCGATCCGCCGCACTGCGTGGATCACCGTCGAATGGTCGCGATTGCCGAACTTGCGCCCGATCTCGGGGAGCGAGCGCGTGGTGAGTCGCTTGGCCAGATACATCGCGATCTGGCGCGGGCGCGCGATCGCAACGGCGCGGCGCTCAGAGATCAAGTCGATCTGCTTGACTTCGAAATGGCTCGATACCGCGCGCTGGATCTCGTCGATGGTGATCCGCCGCTGCGCGTTGCGCAGCACTTCGCCGAGCGTCGCGACGGCGAAGTCGATGGTGATCGTCTCGTTCGACAGATTGGCATAAGCCACGAGCCGGTTGAGCGCGCCTTCGAGCTCGCGGACGTTCGAGGTGATCCGCGCCGCGAGCAAGTCGACGACTTCGTCGGGCATCGCCACCGCCGGCATATCCTCGAGCTTGCGCACGACGATCGCGCGGCGCAGCTCGAGCTCGGCCGGCTTGATGTCCGCCACCAGCCCCGAACCGAGGCGCCCGGCAAGCCGCGGTTCGAAGCCTTCCAGTGCCTGCGGCGCGCGGTCGGCGGCGATCACCAGGCGTTTGCCGGACGACATGAATTCGTTGACGGTGTGGAAGAACTCTTCCTGCGTCGCGTCCTTGCCGCCGATGAACTGGAGATCGTCGATCATCAACAGGTCGACCGAACGCAGCCGCGTCTTGAACGCATGCGTGTCGCGGTTGCGGAGCGCCTGGACGAATTCGAACATGAAGCGCTCGGCAGTGACGTAGATCGCCGTCGCCTCGGGGTTCGCCTCGAGAAAGGCATGGCCGAGCGCGTGCATCAGATGCGTCTTGCCCTGGCCAGTGCCGGCATGGAGGTAGAGCGGACTGAACTGGGGAACCCCCGGCTGCGCTGCTGCCTTGGCGGCGTTGAACGCGACTCGGTTGGCCGAATCGACGACGAATCGCTCGAAGGTGAAGCGCGAGTCGAAAATCGGCCGCTCGCCCTGCGGCAATACCACGGGGGCCGCTTCCGGCTCGGCCTTCAACACTCGCTTGGGCTCGTCGGACATCGTCTCGATGGTGACGCTCACGACATCGGGCAGCACCGCGCGGAATTCGAGCAGCATGCGCTCGGAATAGTGATTCTTCACCCACTGCGTCATGAACGACGAAGGCAGGCCGAGGCGCACGGCCTCGCTGGTCGAGCCCTGGATCAGCACCACTGGCTTGAGCCACTGGTCGAACAGACGCTGGCCCGCAGAGCGCCGCAGGTTGCCGCGCACATGGCTCCACGCCTTGTTGACTGCCTCCATGTCGCTCCGCTCCAGAGTCTGCACTTGAGTCACAAAGACGCACCCTTCCTCCGCGGAAAGCAGAACCTTTCCGCGCCTAAACCCGCTATGAACAAAGGCCCCCCGCAGCCGGATAACCCCCAGGCTGGCGCGTTGAGCTTTCACTAAGCCCGGCAACGAAACGCTCCGGGAGGACTGTTTTAGGAACCGAAATCTGAGTCGAGCAAGGGCCAGCGTGCAAAGAAACTGAAATAGTTTAGTTGACTCGGAAGAACCCACGGATTTGCGTCATGTCACATATTTCTGCCTGAAATATCATGTACTTACGCTAATCTTCATAAAATTGAAGCATGCGAATCGTTGGTTTTCCGCCACTTAGGCCGTGCCGTTCCGCAACACCCCGCAAGTCCTTTGCTGCGCACGCGAAAAACCCCGCCGGAGCAACTCCGACGGGGTTACGGTTACGAAAATGTGACGATTAGGCCAGCGCTTGCACGCGCTTGTTGAGGCGTGAGAACTTCCGGCCGGCGGTGTTCTTGTGCAAAACGCCCTTGGCGACTCCGCGCGCGATCTCGGGCTGGGCCGCGGCAAGCGCGGCGCTGGCCGCGGCCTTGTCACCCGATTCGAGCGCCGCCTCGACCTTCTTGACGAAGGTCCGGATACGGCTGACGCGCGTACCGTTGATCTCTGCACGGCGGTCGTTCCGCCGGATACGCTTCTTCGCTTGCGGCGTATTCGCCATGCCGTCTCGTTCCTGCTCAAATTAGGAGAGGCGCGGAACGGGCCCACGCCGGGAAAGGGGAGCCCCTTAACGCCTGTGGCGATTCGGGTCAATCATTTCTGGCAGCGCGGGCACCAGAAGGTCGAACGCCCCGAATCGACTCGCCGCTCGACCCGCCCGCCGCATTCACACGGCTGGCCTTCGCGGCCATAGACCCGCCACTCCTTGGCGAAATAGCCGAGCTCGCCGTCGGGCCGCGCATAGTCCCTGAGCGTCGAACCGCCCGCACGGATCGCGGCCTCCAGCACTTCTCGCACCGCGACGACCAATTTCGCCAGCCGCGCTTTGGTGATCGTACCCGCAGGTCGCGTCGGCGCGATTCGGGCAAGGTACAGTGCCTCGCAGACATAGATGTTGCCCAGCCCCGCCACGACCCGCTGGTCGAGCAGCAGCGCCTTCACCGGTGCGACTCGGTCCTCGAACACGCGGGAGAGATGCGCCGCGTCGAAATCGGGTCCGAGCGGCTCGGGACCCAGCGCCTTGAACGCCGGCCACGCCGCCAGCCCCTCCGTGGGCACCAGATCGATCGAGCCGAATCGCCGCGCGTCGTTGAGCGCGAGCCGATGCTTCGCGGTCTCGAGGATGAAATGATCGTGCTTGCCGAGCTCGTCGGGGTCGATCCGCCAGCGCCCCGACATGCCGAGATGGAAGACCAATGTGTCGCCGCGGTCAGTGTCGATCAGCCCGTATTTCGCCCGCCGCCCGAGCCCGGTCACAGTCGCGCCGGTCAGCCTTTGGCCGAGATCGGGCGGAAAGGGCCGGCGCAGGTCGCCGCGGCGGAGAGTCACCCGCTCGATCCGTTCGCCCTGCAGCACCGGTGCGAGGCCACGTACCGTCGTTTCGACTTCGGGAAGCTCTGGCATGGCAAACCCCTAGCCGCGCTCACCCGCCCCCGCTAGAGCGCAGCCATGCCTGACACCGTCTCCTTCGGCTACGAAGACATCGCCCCCGAGGACAAGACCGCCCGCGTTGGCGAAGTCTTCTCCAGCGTCGCCTCCAAATATGATCTTATGAACGACGCGATGTCGGCCGGCCTGCACCGGCTATGGAAGGACCTCTTCGTCCGCCGGGTAAAGCCGCGCGCCGGCGAGCACATCCTCGACATGGCCGGTGGCACTGGCGACATCGCCTTCCGCATGGCGCCCTCGGGCGCGGCGATCACCGTTGCCGACATCAACCCCGAGATGCTCGCCGTCGGCGTCGAGCGCGCCGCGGAGCGCGGGATCGACGGGCTGGTGTGGAGCGAAGCCAATGCCGAGACGCTGATATGGCCCGACAGGTTCTTCGACGCCTATACGATCGCCTTCGGCATCCGCAACGTCACCGACATCCCCAAGGCGCTGCGCGAGGCGCACCGGGTGCTCAAACGCGGCGGCCGCTTCTACGTGCTCGAATTCTCGACGACGCAGTGGCCCGGCTTCGGGCAGGTCTACGACGCCTATTCGCACCATCTCGTGCCGCGGCTCGGCAAGCTGCTTGCGAACGACTCGGATTCGTATCGCTATCTGATCGAATCGATTCGCCGTTTCCCGCCGATGCCCGAATTCGAGGCGATGATCCGCGATGCGGGATTCACCCAGACCCGGGTCGAGCCGCTGCTCGGCGGGCTGGTCGCGATTCATAGCGGCTGGAAGATTTGATGCGCCTTCTTCGTCTCAAGCCCCTCCGCTTCAGGGGAGGGGTTGGGGGTGGGGCCTGGCCGTCTCCCCGAGCCTGTCGCCTGGGGCACCGCCCCACCCCAACTCCTCCCCTGAAGCGGAGGGGCTAGTGACCGCCCCCCCCATCCACCTCTACCGTCTGTTCAAATGGGGCCGTATCCTCGCACGTCACGGCGCGCTGCGCGGCATCGAGCGCGACTCCAATGCACCGAAGCCCGTTCGTCGTCTCGCGCGCATCCTACGCATCGGCGCGCAACTTCCGGAAGTGCCGCGCTACGCCGACGCCTTTCAGGCGATCGGCCCCGCCGCGATCAAGCTCGGCCAGACGCTCGCCACACGCCCCGATCTCGTCGGCGAGGCCGCGGCGCACGATTTGCTCCGCCTCCAGGACGCGCTCCCCCCGCTCCCCTTTGCGATAATCCGCGAGCGCATCGAAAATTCGTATGGCCGCCCCCTCGACGCCTTCTTCGCGAGCATCGATGAAACCCCGGTCGGTGCCGCGTCGATCGCGCAGGTCCACCGCGCGGTGACCACCGACGGCCGCCACGTCGCGGTCAAGGTGCTCCGCCCTGGCATCGAGGCCGAGTTCGCCAAGGCGATCGAGACCTATGAATGGGCAGCCGCGCAAGTCGAGGGCATGGGCGGCGAGGCCGCACGCCTCCGCCCCCGGCTGATCATCGAGCATTTCAAGCGCTGGACCGCGCGCGAGCTCGACCTGCGCCGCGAAGCCGCGTCGGCGTCCGAACTCGCCGAGGGCATGACCGCCGAGCCCGATTTCTACGTGCCCACCATTGATTGGCAACGCACCACCGGCAAGGTCCTCGTCCTCGAATGGCTCGACGGGATCAAGCTGTCGGACCGCAGCGCGCTGGTCGCCGCCGGGCACGACACCACGGCGCTTGCGGGCAAATTGATCCGCGCGTTCCTGCGCCAGGCGATCGCCGAGGGCTTTTTCCACGCCGACATGCATCAGGGCAATCTGTTCGCGCTCGCCGACGGCCGCATCGCCGCGATCGACTTCGGCATCATGGGCCGGATCGACCGCCGCGCGCGCGTCTGGCTGGCCGAGATCCTCTACGGGCTGATCACCGGCAATTACAAGCGCGTCGCCGAGATCCATTTCGAGGCGGGCTATGTCCCGGCGCACCACAATGTCGCCGAGTTCGCCACGGCCTTGCGCGCCGTCGGCGAGCCGATGCGCGGGCTCCCCGTCAAGGACATGTCGGTCGGCGCGATGCTCGACGGGCTGTTCAACATCACCCGCGACTTCGACATGCAGACCCAGCCGCACCTCCTGCTGCTCCAGAAGACGATGGTGATGGTGGAAGGCGTCGCGCGCGGGCTCGATCCCGAGATCAACCTTTGGGAGACCTCCGCGCCGTTCGTCCGCGAATGGATCCGCACCGAACTCGGCCCCGAGGCCGCGATCGCTGACCGGATCATCACCGATCTGCGCACCTTGGCCCGACTCCCCGAGCTGATCCGCAACATCGAATTGCGCTATCCCGCCCCCGGCGGCGCGCCCCCTGCCCCGCCACTGCGGCAGATCGAAGTCGTCCGCGTCGGCGGTGGCTGGCGCTATGTCGTGGTGGCATTGGCGGCCGCTGCGGCCAGCGCTGCGGCGATGTGGCTGATTCTCTAGCGCTTGGTGCCGCGCCGCCCCGTCTGCAGGCGCACAACCTTGTCATCGGGTTCGACCAAGCCGGCCAGCGCCATCGCGATCTCGGCCTGTCCGAACGGCTTTGAAAGCCGCGGCAGACCGTAGGTGGTTTCGGTCGTGCCGGTATAGCCGGTGATCAGCAGGATTGGGATTTCCGGAAGCGTGTCGCGAATCCGCCTGGCCAATTCGGCACCGTCCATCCCCGGCATCTTATAGTCGGTGATGATCACGTCGGGCCGCAGCCCCGCATCCAGCCGCGCGAGCGCCTCCACGCCACCGCTCGCATGCGTGACTTCGTGACCAAGGTCGCGGATCATCTCCGCGGTGCCCACCCGGACGAGCTCTTCGTCGTCGACGAGCAGCACCGACAGCGCCCGGCCTTTCGCCAGCAGCGGCTGCCGCCGCCGATCGACCGAATCGCGCGCGACGCCGCCCTCGGCCACCCGCAGATAGAGGTCGGCGCGCGTGCCCCGTCCGGGCTCGCTCGACAAAGCGAAGCCGCCGCCCAGCTGCGCGGCGAGGCCGTGCACCATCGACAGCCCCAGCCCGGTGCCCCGTCCGGTCTCCTTGGTCGAGTAAAACGGCTCGACTGCGCGCGCGAGCGTCTCCGAATCCATCCCGGATCCGGTGTCGATCACCGACAGCCGCACGTAGAGCCCCGGCGTGAGACGCGGCTGCGACCCCGGTCCGAACGCGAGCTGATCGGCGACGATCGTCAGCGTGCCGTTGCCGTTCATCGCATCGCGCGCGTTGACGCACAGATTGAGGATCGCGAGTTCGAGCTGGTTCGGATCGGCGACGGCGGCGGGCAGATCGGCGCCGTGGCGGATGCGCAAGTCGATCTCGGGGCCGATCGAACTCGCGATCAAGTCGCGCATCCCGTCGATCAGCCCGCCCAAGTCGACTGCCTTGGTTTCCAGCGTCTGGCGCCGCGCGAAGCCGAGCAGGCGCTGGACGAGCGTCTTGGCGCGCTCGGCCGAGAGCAACGCATTGTCGATCAGCCGTGCCGACCGGGGGTCGCTATCGCCATATTTGCGCTGGAGCATGTCGAGCGCCCCCATGATCGGAGTCAGCAGATTGTTGAAGTCGTGCGCGACGCCACCGGTCAGCTGGCCGAGCGTCTCGAGCTTCTGTGCTTCGTGGAGCTGGGCCACCGCGGCCTGATGCTCGGCGGTGCGCTCTTCCACCCGCTGTTCGAGCCCGGTGGCGAGCTCGTGCAATTCCTCGAGCCGCGCCCGCGCCTCATATTGCCGGCGCCGCCCGCGGATCGCCGCGCGGGCGAAGCTGACCAGAGTCGTCGGATGAAACGGCCGCTCGAGAAAAGTGACGTTGCCGAGCAATTGCAGGTAGCGCGCCGCCGCCGGATTGCGCTCCAGCCCGCCGCCGCGCTGGGTCAGCAGCACGAACGGGAAATCGGACCATTCGGACTGATCGTTGATCCAATCGGCCAGCGCACTGAGGTCGGCGCCGGTCAGCGCTTCCTCGGTGACCAAGGCGAGCCCGGCGCCCTCGCCAAGCAAGGCCACGAGTTCCGGAACCGACTGCACGACAATACCATGCAGCCCCGCCTCGGTGAGCATCGCCAGCGCCACCGTGGCGTCCCGGCCCTGTGGCGCGAGGATCAGCGCGCGTTCGGAGTGCGCCGGAATCAAATGGGATCCGCTTCGAGCAGGCGGTTGGTTTCGCCGATCAGCGTCGGCACGCCGCGCAGCACCCCCTGGAACTCCATCAGCGGCTCGCCCAAGGTGACGCCGCGCTTGTCGATGCGGTATTCGCGGATCGTGTCCTCATGCGCGCCGGTCCGCTTCTTGATCACCGAAATCGCGCGGCGCACGCGCCCTGTCGCCTCGAAATAGCGGAGCAGGATCACCGTGTCGGCCAGATACGTAACGTCCACCGGGGATTTCATGTCGCCAACCAACCCATGCTGCGCCACGGTGAGGAAAGTCGATGCGCCCTGGCGATTCAGATATTGCAGCAGCTCGTGCATGTGCAGCACCAGCGCCTGCTCCTCGGGCATCGCCGCCTGATAGCCGTTGAGGCTGTCGATCACCACGGTTTTGGCCCCGCCGTTCTCGACGCAGTGCCGCACTTTTTGTGAAAGCTCGCCCGGGGTGAGCTCGGCCGCGTCGACCTGCTCGATCAGCAGCCGCTTGCTGTCGACCATTGCCTGGAGATCGAACCCGACTCCTTTGGCGCGTTCGAACAACAGCCCCAGTTCCTCGTCGAACACGAACATCGCCGCGTGCTCGCCGCGCGCCAGCGCGCCAGCGATGAACGTCAGCGTCAGCAGCGATTTGCCGGTGCCGGCAGGACCGAGGATCAGCGTGCTCGATCCCCGCTCGACGCCGCCGCCGAGCAGCGCGTTGAGCCCCGCGGATTGGCTTTCGAGCACGTCGCGGCTGAACTCGGTCTTGTGCTCGGCCGCGACAAGGCGCGGAAACACGCGCACGCCGCCGGTATCGATCACGAAATCATGATAGCCGCCGCGATAGCGCTGGCCGCGATATTTGATCACCCGCAATCGCCGCCGCTCCGAGCCATATTCGGGCGATAGTTCCTCGAGCCGGATCACCCCGTGCGCGACGCTGTGCATCGTCCGGTCATTGGCCTCGCTCGAAAGGTCGTCGAGCATCAGCACGGTCACGCCGCTGCGCGCGAAATAGTGCTTGAGCGCTAGGATCTGGCGGCGATAGCGCAACGAGGACTGCGCGAGCAGCCGTATTTCGGAGAGGCTGTCGAGCACCACGCGCTGCGGATTGGTCCTCTCGAATGCCTCGAAGATCCGCCGCGTCGTCTCGCCCAATTCCAAGTCCGACGAATAGAGCAGGCTCTGCTGCTGTTCCTCATCGAGCAGGCTCTCGGGCGGCACCAGCTCGAAGATGTCGATGCCGTCGAACGTCCAGCCATGCGACTCCGCGCCTGCACGCAGCTCGTCCTCGGTCTCGGAGAGCGTGATGTAGAGCGAGCGCTCGCCCGCCTCCGCTCCCGCCCGCAGGAATTGCGTCGCGATCGTCGTCTTGCCCGTGCCCGGGCTACCTTCGAGGAGAAATAATCGACCCCGTGTCAGTCCGCCGGACGTGATGTCGTCCAGCCCGGGCACCCCCAAATTCGCCTTCTCCACCAAGCCGGAATTCCTCATTCGGTTCGGAAGTATAACGCAAGTTAGGCCATACTGATCCCAACCGGACCTGGATAGCCACCGGACTCAGTACGGAACGCTCAAGGTCGTGCGCACCCCGGCATGCGCTGGATCGAACTCGATCTTCGCCTGGAGGCTGCTCGCCATCGCCCGCACCAGCTTGGTGCCGAGTCCGGTTCCCTGGATCCGTCCGTCCGCGGGCATGCCGATCCCGTCATCCTCGACGCTCAGGTGGAAGTGCCCGTTTGAAGCGCGCGAAAGGTTGATCCGCACCTCACCGCCGCGCGCCGGGCCATAGGCATATTTGCAGGCATTGGTCACCAGTTCGTTGACGATCACCCCGAGCGAAACCGCGCGATCGGTCTTGAGCTTGATCGGCTCGGCGGTCAGCCGCAGCGTGCGGGGGCACGCCGGAGTCGACCAGGTCTGTTCGAGTTCGGCGACCAGGGCGCGCAGATAATCGTCCATCGCCACGAATTCGACGTCGCCCGAGGTGTAGAGCCGGCGATGCACCTGCGCGATCGCCTGGATCCGCTGCTGCGTCTCCGTCAGCGCGTTCTTCGCCACCGGGTCGTCGAGCACCGAGGCCTGCATGTGGACGAATGCCGAGACCAATTGGAGGCTGTTCGACACCCGATGATTGACTTCGCCGAGCAGCGCCTCGAGCCGGGCGTTGCTCGCGCGCAGTTCGGCTTCCACCGCTTCCTTGGCATGGCGTAGCCGGACCTTCTCGAGTGCCTGCTGGAAGCTGCTGGCTAGCAGGTCGAAGAAATCGTCACCCAGTGATTTGACCACATAATCGGCCGCGCCGGCCTTCAGCGCGGCCACTGCGATCCGCGTTTCCTCCGATCCGGTGACATAGACTACCGGCGGGCAATCGGGCAGCGCGTGGAGCAGGTTGAGCGTCACCAGCCCATCCTGCCCGGGCATGTAATGGTCGACTGCGACGAGATCGTAGCCGCCGGCGCGCACCATCTCGACGCCCTCGGCGCCGCTCGCCGCGAGGCTGACCGTGAAGCCGCGACGCGTCAGCCCGCGCTGGGCCAGCCGTCGCAGCCCCTCGTCATCATCGATATAGAGAATATGGGCCGGGGCCGTGCTCAATCGGCGTCCCCGATGTCGGGCACCTGGATCACCGACAGGAACAGGCCCAACTGACGAATTGCGTCGGCGAAACTCTCGTAATTGACCGGTTTGGTGATGTAGACGTTGCACCCCAAATCGTAGCAGCGCTGAATCTCGACCTTGTCGTCGGTCGTGGTCAGCACCACCACCGGCGTGCGCTTGAGCGGACTGCCCTCGGCCTTGATCCGCGCGAGGATGTCGATGCCGCTCATGTCGGGCAGATTGAGGTCGAGCAGGATCAGCGCCGGGCCGTTCTGCGCCGGGCCCTCGGGCGACTGGTACAGATAGTCGAGCGCAGTGGTGCCGTCGGTAAAGTGGTGGATGCGGTTCGAAATGCCCGCGCGGCGGATATTCTTCTCGATCAGACGGGCATGGCCTTCGTCATCCTCGATCATCACGATGTTAACGGGTTGATGATTCGTCATTTTCACTCTCCCCCCGGCTTAAGGACCCGTGGCAGCGAAAGCCTGAAGGTGGCGCCGCGGTCAAGCTCGGATCTTATCTCGATCAACCCGCCCAGCCGATACGCGAGCGCGCGGACGTGCGCGAGGCCGATGCCCTCGCCCGGCTGGTCCTGCGCGCCCGAGCGGCGGAACAGGTCGAAGATGCGCTCGTGATCGCGCGGATCGACGCCGCGGCCATTGTCCGCGACTTCGAGCACCACTCGGTCGCCTTCATTATGCCCGCGAACCGTTATGACGCCCGGCCGGCCGGGGTTGAGATATTTGAGTGCGTTCTCGATCAGATTGGAAAGGATCTGCTCGACCGCCAGTCGGTCGCTGGTGAGGGCTGGCAGCGCCTCGGCGAGGATCTCGGCGCCGACGTCGCTCACTCGGTGCTGCAGGCTGTCGACGATCGACTGGACCAGCGCGTCGAGATCGACCGATTCGACCATAAGGTTGCGCCGCCCCTCGCGCGACAGGCGCAGGATCGCATTGATCAGCCGGTCCATCTTCTGCGTCGAAGTGCGGATGAAGCCGATCGCCTCGGGCAGGTCTTCCCGCACCGCCAGCCGCACCGCCTCTGCGACCAGTTCGGGCGAGGATGCTTCCACGGCGTCGAGATGCGCGGACACGGTCTTGCGCGCAGCGTCGAGCTCGGCAGTGAACCCCATTACGTTGACCAAAGGCGAGCGCAGATCGTGCGAGACGATATAAGCGAAGCGCTGGATCTCCTGATTGGCGCGCTGGAGCTCGGCGGTACGCGCGTCGACCATCGCTTCCAACCCCTGGTTGAGCCGGCGCAGCTCGATCCGCGAAGCGGTGAGGTCGCGGGTGTAACGCAGCATCACGGTCAGCGTGATCGCAGCGACGATCACCAACAGGACACCGGTCAGCGCAAGGATCGCATAGAAGGTCGCGAGCGCATTGGCTTGCTCGACCTGCCGGACGGCGAGCAGCTTGCGCTCTTCCGCGATCATCGAGCGCGAAAGATCGCGGACCTGGCGCGTCACGATCACTGCAGGATCGTCTTCGAACGCGCCTTGCGCCGCGCTGCGCCGCGCGTCCGTCGTCGAAATCGAGCGTAGCTGCAGTTCGCGCTGCCGGACGAGCAAGTCGCGCAATGCGCGCGCGCGCCGCGCCTGGCGTGGATTGTCGGCGGTCACGCGCGCAATGTCGTCGAGCGCCGCTCGCGCCTCGCCGGCGGCCAAGTCCATACGCTTGCGGAAATCCGTTCCGCCGCCGAGCAGCACGCCGCGGCGCGCGGTCTCGACGCGCTCGTTGGCGCTGGCAAAGTCGGCTAAGCGCGCCTGCACGCCGAGCGTATGCTCCACCCAATTGCCCATTTGCTGGCTGCGCGCCTGCAGCCAGGCAGTCGCGACTCCGGCAGCGATCAGCGCGAGGAAGCCGATCGCGACGAGCGCCATGACGCGGCGAGTGAAGCGGGATTGGGTCTGCTCGGTCTGAGGCATCGGCTGCCCTCTAGGGGGTCCGGGGCGGGCTTCCAAGCATCTTCAACGGCGCACGTCCCCCCTCGACACTGCGTCCACCCCGCGTGTAGTCCCCCGCTCCTATGGCACGCACCGCCACCGGCACCTTCTGGCTCGCCGCACCCAGCCGCTTCGCCGCCATCGGCAAAGGGCGCGCGCGGATCGCCCTTGGCGTGCTCGCGCTGCTCCTGCTCGCTTGCCTGACCGCGCTCACGGTGCCCGATCCCACGGCGATCGCCACCGGCCCCGCTACCAGCCAGTCCGACCAGACAGATCTGATGGTCTATGAAAAGATCGTCGCCGGGGTGAAGGGCGGCGGCGATTACTACACCGTCGCCACCGATACGCTGCGCGCCGGCGGCTATCCGCTGCGCCCCTTCCTGACCGTGCGGCTTCCGTCGCTCGCGGTGGTACAGGCGGCCCTGCCCGATTGGGCCCCGGCGGCCTTGCTCTATCTGCTCGCCGGCTATGTTGGGATGGTCTGGGGCCTGCGCCTGGCCGAGGCGCTGCCCCGCGCGCTGCCGCGGATCGCGGCGCTGCTGCTGCTGATCGGTTCGATGCTCGCCTTCCTGCAGGCCGATCTCGTCGCGTTCCACGAAATCTGGGCGGGGCTGCTGATAGCGCTCTCGCTCGGGCTGCGCCGGCCCGGCCGCTGGTTCGAAGCCGTCGCATTCGGGCTGGTCGCGATGCTGATCCGCGAGACCGCGGCGCTCTATGTACTGGTCATGCTCGCGTTCGCCTGGCGCGATGGCGACCGGCGCGAGGCGCTGGGCTGGCTCGCCGCACTCCTGCTGTTCGCCGTCGCACTCGCCGCGCATGCATATGCCGTCGCCGGCGTCACCGGCCCGCATGATCCGGCCTCGCCGGGCTGGAGCGGGCTGCTCGGCTTCGGCTTCTTCGTCAAATCGATCAGCCTCGCCACGGCGCTCCAATTGCTGCCGATTTCCGCCGCCGCGCTGATCGTCGGGCTGGCGCTGTTCGGCTGGGCGGCGTGGGACGATCCGCTCGGGCTGCGCATGCTCGCCCTCCTCGCCGCTTACGCCGCGCTGATCGGCATCTTCGCGCGCAGCGACACCTTCTACTGGGCATTGATGATCGCGCCGGTGTTCCTGACCGGACTGCTGTTTGTGCCCGACGGATTGCGCGACCTGTTCCGTGCCAATCTCGACAGGCGCCGCATCACCGTGACAAGGGTAGCCCGATGAAGCGCATCCTGCTGATCGTCGGCGGCGGCATCGCCGCGTACAAGGCTTGCGAGCTGGTCCGGCTGTGCCGCAAGGCGGGCATCGGCGTGAAGGTCGTGCTCACCGAAGGCGGCAGCCATTTCGTCACGCCGATGACGCTTGCCGCGCTCTCGGAGCAACAAGTCTACACCAGTCTCTGGGATCTCAAGGACGAGGCCGAGATGGGGCACATCCAGCTCAGCCGCGAGGCCGACGTCGTCGTCGTCGCCCCCGCCACCGCCGATCTGCTCGCCAAGATGGCGGCCGGCCTCGCCGACGATCTCGCCACTACCTTGCTGCTCGCCACCGACAAACCGGTGCTTGCCGCGCCGGCGATGAACGTCCGGATGTGGCAGCACGCCGCCACTCTACGCAACGTGACTCAGCTCCGCGCAGACGGCGTGGCCGTGCTCGAGCCCGACGAGGGCCCGATGGCCTGCGGCGAATATGGCCCCGGCCGCCTGCCCGAGCCCGAGGCGATCCTCGCGGCGATCGAACGCTTACTGTCCCCTTCTCCCGCTGGCCCGGATTTTGTCGAGGGGCACTCGTTCCTCGCGGCGACGGCGGACCGTCTCGACGGCAAGCACATTCTGGTCACCGCTGGACCGACCCACGAACCGATCGATCCGGTGCGCTACATCGCCAATCGCTCTTCGGGCCGTCAGGGCTTCGCGATCGCCGAAGCGCTCTCCCGGCTGGGCGCGCGCGTCACTCTGGTGAGCGGCCCCGTGGCGCTCGCCACCCCTGCCGGAGTCACCCGCGTCGATATCGAGACTGCGCAGGAGATGGCCAGCGCCGTCGCAACCGCGCTTCCCGCCGACGCCGCCGTCATGGTCGCCGCGGTCGGCGACTGGCGCGCCGCGCCCGCCGCCCAGAAGCTCAAGAAAGGCGTGACGCCGCCGGCGCTTCAACTTACCGAAAATCCCGATATCCTGGCGGTCCTTGCCCACAGCGCGCAGCGGCCGAAGCTGGTCATCGGTTTCGCCGCTGAGACCGAGCACGTGATCGCGCATGCCACTGCCAAGCGCACCCGCAAGGGCGCCGACTGGATCCTCGCCAACGACGTCTCGGGTGACGTCATGGGCGGCGAAGCGAACACCATCCACCTCGTCACCGCCGACGGCGTCGAACGCTGGGAGCGTATGCCCAAGGTCGAAGTCGCCCGGCGGCTGGCCGAGCGAATAGCCGATGCGCTCCAACAAGACACGAAAGCCTGACATGCTCCCCTCGATCCGCATCAAGATCCAGCGCCTTCCGCATGGTGAAAACCTGCCTCTCCCCACCTACGCGACTGAGGGTGCGGCGGGGATGGACGTGGTCGCCGCGGAAGATCTGACGCTCGCCCCAGGCGCGCGCCGCGCCGTCGCCACCGGCTTCGCAATTGCCATTCCCGAGGGTTATGAAGTCCAGGTTCGTCCGCGCTCCGGCCTCGCGCTCAAGCACGGCGTGACATGCCTCAACACCCCCGGTACGATCGACAGCGATTATCGCGGCGAGGTAAAGGTCATCCTCGCCAATCTCGGCGACGCGCCCTTCGCGATCGCCCGCGGCGACCGGATCGCCCAGCTCGTCCCCGCCCCCGTTCAGCACGCGACGTTGACCGAAGTTGCCGCGCTCGAGACGACCGCACGCGGTGCCGGCGGGTTCGGCTCTACCGGAACCCGATGAGCCTCAGCGACGCCCAGCTCGATCGCTATGCTCGCCACATCGTGCTGCGCGAGATCGGCGGGGCCGGGCAGGCGCGGCTACTCCAGAGTCATGTCCTGCTGATCGGCGCCGGCGGGATCGGCTCGCCGGCGATCCAATATCTGGCCGCGGCCGGGGTCGGGCGGATCAGCGTGATCGACGATGACAGGGTCGCGCTCTCGAACCTCCAGCGCCAGACGCTCTACGGCACCGATCAGCTCGGCCTGGCCAAGGTTGCCGCGGCGGCCGAAGCCGTCGCCCGCCTCAACCCCGATGTCCGCTTCGACGCGATCGGCGAGCGGATTGGTTTGGCCAATGCCGCGCAATTGCTGGCGCAATACAATCCCGATGCGATCCTCGACGGTTCGGATAATTTCGCAACTCGCCTCGCCGTCGCCGACGCGGCGCTCACCGCGCGCATCCCGCTGATTGCCGCCGCGGTTGCCGAGTTCGAGGGCCAGCTCGGCACCTTTCGCGGCTGGGAACCGGACAAGCCGTGCTACCGCTGCTTCGTCGGTGCCGATCCCGAGCGCCCCGAGGCGACCTGCGCCGAACAAGGTGTGCTCGGCGCGCTCACGGGAATGATGGGGAGCCTCGCGGCGCTCGAAGCGATCCGCGCATGTGCACCTTTCGGCGAGGACAGCGCCGGCAAGCTGCTGCTGGTCGATGCGCTGTCGCTGCGCTTCCGCACGCTGGCGCTGCCCAAGGATCCGGGTTGCGCTGCCTGCGCCGCGCTTCACACAGGCTCGAGCGGCACCATCGTCCAGCCGTCGAAAGCATAGGCCTTCGGCTCGATCGCCAATTGCTCAGTGGTGGCTTGCTTCGCGCGAATATCGTCCGCGAGTTCGCCCTCATTCCTCTCCGGCTCTTGCACGGCCGTACTCCCTCAATCGAGACGCAAGTTAACGCATGTTTCACCAAGATGCGAGTCAAAGCGCGCCAGCCGATCCTTGACACGCCTGCGCGGAGCCGCTGGTAACCTTTTCCGGTTAGCCGCATTCGATCGAAACGAGCAGGCAGGAACGACATGACGAGCAGCGGCAAGCGGGTTCTGGTTACGGGGTCGGCAGGATTTATCGGGTTCCATACCTGCAGCAAGCTGCTCCAGCAGGGTGCGACGGTGCTGGGAGTCGACAATTTCTCGGCCTATTACGACGTCGCGCTCAAGGAATCGCGCACCGACATTCTCGGCAACCATGCGGAATTCGCACTCGCTCGCGTATCGATCGAGGATGTCGACGCACTCGGCGCCGCCTGGACCGACTTCAAGCCCGACACGGTGATCCATCTCGCGGCGCAGGCGGGCGTTCGCTACTCGATCGACGAGCCGCGCAGCTATATCGGCGCCAACATCGTCGGCACGCACAATGTGCTCGAACTCGCCCGGCACAACCCGGTCAAGCATCTGCTCGCCGCCTCGACCAGTTCGGTCTACGGCGCCAATACCCGGATGCCGTTCGAAGAGACCCAGCGCACTCAGACCCCGCTCAGTCTCTATGCCGCCACCAAGGGCGCAACCGAGCTGATGGGGCATAGCTACAGCCATCTCTTCGGCACGCCGATGACCTTCTTCCGCTTCTTCACCGTCTATGGCCCGTGGGGACGGCCCGACATGGCGCTGTTCAAGTTCGCCAAGGCAATGCTCGCGGGCGAATCGATCGATGTCTACAACAATGGCAATATGGTGCGTGACTTCACCTACATCGACGATCTCGCCGAATCGATCGTCCGCCTCACCGACGCAGTGCCCGGCCACGAGCCCGTCGAAGGCGACAGCCTATCCCCGGTCGCTCCGTTCCGCAGCGTCAATATCGGCAATGGCCAGCCGACCCCGTTGATGGACTATATCGCCGCGCTCGAGACCGCGCTCGGTCGCACCGCGATCAAGAACTATCTGCCGATGCAACAGGGCGACGTTCCGGCCACCGAAGCCTCGTCGGCGCTGCTTCGCCGGCTTACCGGCTATGCTCCATCCACTCCCCCCTCGGTCGGCGTGGCGCGCTTCGTCGATTGGTATCTGGAGCATTATCGAGTCTGAAACCCCCGCCGGGCGATAGCGTGCCGCAAAGGCACGATCGCTGACGGGGATCAAGATGAGTATCGAATGGCCGGCGCACGGATTGAAGCTCCAGTCGCGTATCGAAGGCGGGACCGCCAAGATCGGCGTGATCGGCATGGGCTATGTCGGCCTGCCGCTTGCGGTTGCCTTTTGCGAGGCGCAATGCCCGGTGCTCGCCTTCGATCTCGACGACGCCAAGATCAACGCGCTCAAGGCGGGCGAGAGCTACATCAAGCACATCGAGGGCGCCCGTATCGCTCCCCAGGTCGAGGCCAAACGCTTGGACGCCACGTCGGACCTGAGCCGGCTCGGCGAGGCCGACGTGCTGCTGATCTGCGTCCCCACCCCGCTGACCCGCCATCTCGAGCCCGACCTCCGATATGTCGAGGCGACAACCGCTGCGATCGCCAAGACGCTGCGCAAAGGCCAGCTCGTCATCCTCGAATCGACCACCTATCCCGGCACGACTCGCGAAGTGATGCAGCCGATCCTCGAGGCCGGCGGACTGGTCGCCGGCAAGGACTTCTTCCTCGCTTACTCACCTGAGCGAGAGGATCCCGGCAACCCGACCTATTCGACGACCCAGATCCCCAAGGTCGTCGGCGCCGACGACAAAGTCTCGGCAGATCTTGCGCTGGCCCTGTACAAGCACGTCGTGCCGCAGACCATCGCGGTATCTTCCGCCGCGACTGCGGAGGCGGTGAAGATCACCGAGAACGTGTTCCGCGCAGTCAACATCGCTTTGGTCAACGAACTCAAGCTCATCTTCACCGCGATGGACATCGACGTATGGGAAGTGATCGACGCGGCCAAGACCAAGCCGTTCGGCTTCATGCCCTTCTATCCGGGCCCGGGGCTCGGCGGGCACTGCATCCCGATCGACCCATTCTACCTCACGTGGAAGGCACGCGAGTTCAACCAGCACACCAAGTTCATCGAGCTCGCCGGCCAGATCAATGCCGACATGCCGCAGCATGTGATCCGGGTGATGTCAGACACGCTTGACGCACGCTTTGGCCGGGGCTTGCGCGGTGCGCGCATCCTCGTGCTCGGAGTCGCCTACAAGAAGAATGTCGACGACATTCGCGAAAGCCCGTCGCTCCGCCTGATGGAGATGATCGAGGCCCGCGGTGCCACCGCCGACTTCCACGATCCGCACGTCGCCCAGATCAACGGCACGCGCGAACATCCGACACTCAACTATCGCCACGGCGTGGCCTGGGACGTGGCGGCGCTCGCCCGCTATGACGCCGTGCTGATCGCCACCGACCACGATTCCGTGGACTATGCGGCCTTAGTCGAGGCCGCGCCGCTGGTGATCGACACGCGCAATGCCTGCGGCAAAGGCGGGATCGTCAGCAGCAAGGTCGTCCGCGCCTGACCAGGCTGGCCCCGGATATTGCCGCCGGTCCGGTCGGTGCCAGCCAAACCCGCTTGTTCACGCGCCTTCGAGGATGAAAACCTCTCCATCGCCATTGGCCACGTACAGATTGCGGCTCTGATCCTCTCCCAATGCATTGATCTCCCTCCCGGCGGCTACGAACGGGGTTCCGGACCCGGGGATTAACTGAAAGCCGGGCACTGGGCGCCCGACCAGATTGTAAGCCGCGACGCCCGCTCCATTGCCATAGCGGTACCCCCAGAAGTAGGTTCCCTGGAGCGCCTCGACCGGGCCGCGATAGACGAGGCCGCCGGTTGAACCGGTTGTAAAGAGGGGCGACGCGCATGCGGCATAGTCGCGCCACCACCGGATCGTGCCCTCGGGTTGGGGCAGCATCGAGTCAGTCACGGCGCAGAAGCTGCCGCTGTAAGCGGTCTTCCCCTTGTCGCTGGGAGAGACGCGATAATAGACCGGCGCACGGCTTTCCTGGTCCGCAATCCAGAGCTTGTTGGTAACCGGATCGACGCTCGCGCCACGCACATTGGTGATGCCCAACACCCAGACCTCTGGGGTTGCGCCGTCGGGCTCGGGATTGTCGGCGGGAATCGCATAGTCACGGTTCGGATCACCGGGAAAGGCGTCGCCGTTGACGTTGATCCGCAAAATCTTGGCGCCGAGCGGCTGCCCGCTGCTGGCCGGGTTCGCGACGAACAGCATGCCGTCATTGTCAAAGCCGAGCCAGGTGCCGGGATAGCCGGCGACCGGATGCGGCAACAGCATTATCGTGTCCGAAGAGGCAGGATCGGCCTGGTCGCGATTGCCGGCCGGCGTCCGGTATCGCCGCACCTCCACTGCGTTAGCGCTGTTGAAGAATGCTACATAGAAGGTTCCGGATGTTGCGAAATCCGGAGCCAGGGCGAAGCCCTGGAGGCCCCGATCGGTGGCGCTGGTGAGGCTGGCCGATATATCGAGGAACGGCGTCGCCGCGATCGCGCCCGAGGCGGGATCGACGATCCTGATCAATCCGCCACGCTCGACGGCGAACAGGCGACCCGACCCGTCGGGAATCGCGTTGAGTTGCCGCGCGTCGTTGAGCCCGCTCGCCACCCGGCGTGCCCGCACGCCGTTGCCTGGATCATCGGTCACCGTTATCGACAACACGAAGGTGGCGCTGGTCAACACACCATCCGACGCCGTCAATTGAACGACATAGACATTGTTGCCGTCCGCGTCCGCCGGGATCTCGAAATCGGGTGCAGCGCGAAAACTGATCCCGCCGGTGGTGGAATTAATCGTGAAGCGCGCGGCATCGGCACCACCGCTGATTGCGTAGGAGACGGCCGTGCCCTGCGCATCCACTGCGACGGCGTTATAGAATGGCGCGGTTTGCCCTTCGGGCACGTTGACCGTCACCGCCGAGGTGAAGGACGGCGCCGTGTTGACCGGAGCGGGGGTAGGCGTGGGTGCGGGTGCCGACGCTGGCCCGCCGTCATTGTCGCAGGCGCTCAGCACCGCGAGCGAGACGAGCGCGGGCACGAGCAGGGATCGGCTTGCAAAGTTTGATACGCAACGCATGTCGATCCCTTGTCTGGCCAGGTCAAAGACCTCAAACGGGGACGAGCAGATGCCATATTTGCTTGCCGCAAGCAATTGAATCCCATCGACATCTGTGAAGGCCGTGCCCGCTCATCCGATGCCGGATTGCTAGCGCTCGTCGGACTCGACCAGCGCGACGATCTCGAAGTCACAGCGTTCCCAGCCGCGTTGCTTCGCAGCCTCCGCGGTCGCCGCCTCTTTGCCCTTCGCCTCGCGCAACGATTTGGCGTGCCCCCAGAACACTTCGGTGCGTCCGCCGCCCAGATGCGCGACGATGCGCCAGTAATGCGTGAACGGCGCGGCGGTCGGCCCGATCGTCTTGACATAACCATCGGGCAACGTCGCCGTGAGGAAGCGCTTCTTCTTGGTCATGGCCGCGCCGATAGCCGATCGCGCGGTGCTGGTGGAAGCGGCGCCTCGGCATCCCTACATAAAGCGGCGAAACGGAGGTTCGCATGACTCAATATCGCAAGACCCCGGAAGCGGTTGCCGCCCTGTCGTCAGAAGAGTTTCGCGTCACCCAGCAAAGCGGCACCGAGCGCCCCGGCACCGGAAAATATCTAAACAACAAGGAACCGGGTATCTACGTCGATATCGTTTCCGGCGAACCGTTGTTCGCCTCCTCCGACAAATACGAGTCCGGCTGCGGGTGGCCGAGCTTCACCAAGCCGATCGAGCCCGCCAACGTCGCCGAACTGCGCGACGCCAGCCTCGGCATGGTACGTACCGAAGTCCGCTCGGCGAATGGCGACAGCCATCTCGGCCATGTCTTCGACGATGGCCCGCGCGATCGCGGCGGGCTGCGTTACTGCATCAACTCGGCGTCGCTGCGCTTCGTCCCGCGCGCGGCGATGGAAGCGGAAGGCTATGGCGCCTATCTCGATCAAGTCGAGCAGCCCGCCTGACTGCCGGCCGGGTAAGATTTGGTGTGCGCCTGAGCGGTCGGCATTGCCGGCCGCCCTTTGACATTGCGGAACCCCGCTCCAACATCGCTCGTGACGGCGCCACCTCTCGCACCGTGGACCGAAGTGCCACCGCTTCCGCCCGAAAACATGCGAATCGAGTCAAGTTAGGTCGACCACCGCGAGCGCGCCGCCAGGAACGCCCGAACGCCGGTCCGATATTCCGACGTTCGATCGTTCCTGACCGCGCGCTTATCCCGCTCTTAAGCATCGCGCGCTAAGCAAAGCGCCATGTCCGCACCCAAGGTCCTCGTCGTGTTCGGCACGCGCCCCGAAGCGATCAAGCTGTTCCCCGTCGTCCAGGCGCTGCGAGCCCAGGGCGGGATGCACGTCCGTACCTGCGTCACTGCGCAGCATCGCGGGCTGCTCGATCAAGTGCTCGCAATCGCCGGGATCCTTCCCGATTTCGATCTCGACGTGATGACCCCCGGCCAGTCGCTCGACGAACTCACCGCGCGCCTGCTCACCGGTCTGGGCCGGGTACTCGACGTCGAAAAACCTGATCGTGTCCTCGTCCAGGGCGATACCGCCACTGCGATGGTCGGTGCGCTCGTCGCTTATTACCGGAAAATCCCGGTCGGCCATGTCGAGGCGGGGCTGCGCTCGGGCGACATCTACCAGCCCTGGCCCGAAGAAGTGAACCGCCGCATCGTCGCGCCGATCGCCGACCAGCATTTCGCCCCTACGGAAACCGCCGCCGAGGCGCTGCGCCGCGAGAATATCGACTCGACGATGATCCATGTGACCGGCAACACCGTCATCGACGCGCTCCATACCACCCGTGCCCGGATCGAGGCCGATCCGTCGCTCGCCTCCGGGCTGGATGCGATAGCGGAGCGCTTCGCCGGCAAGCGGCTGATCCTCGTCACCACCCATCGCCGCGAGAATTTCGGCGACGGCATGGCCGGGATCGCCGATGCCATCGCCCGGATCGCCGCCCGGCCCGACACGGCAGTGCTGTTCCCGATGCATCCCAACCCCAATGTGGTGTCGGTGATGGACCGCCTGCTCGGCGATCGGGCCAATATCTGCCGAATCGATCCGCTCGACTATCCGCATTTCATTCGAGCGCTCGGCATGACCGAAATCGTGCTCAGCGATTCGGGTGGTGTGCAGGAAGAGGCCCCCGCTCTGGGCAAGCCGGTGCTGGTGATGCGCGAGACCACCGAGCGCCCCGAAGGCGTCGCGGCAGGCACCGCGAAGCTGGTCGGCACCGATCCCGACCGCATCGTTTCCGAAATCTCAACCCTCCTCGACGTACCCCAGGCTTATTCTGCCATGGCGCGCGCCCACAATCCGTTCGGCGACGGCCATGCCGCAGAGCGAATTGCGGGGATCGTCGCACATGGTTTCGGACTCTGAGCTCAAGGTCGCCGTTCTCGGCCTCGGCTATATCGGCCTTCCCACCGCCGCCGTGATCGCGCGCACCGGCGCCAAGGTGCTCGGCGTCGACGTCCACCAGTCGGTGGTCGACACGGTCAATTCGGGCCGGGTCCATATCGAGGAAATCGATCTCGACGGCCTCGTCTCGGGCGTCGTGGCACGCGGCAATCTGCGTGCTTCGCTGCAGATCGAGCCCGCCGACGTCTTCGTCATCGCCGTCCCCACGCCATTCGGCGAGGACCATGCTCCCGACATCGGCTATGTCCTCAAGGCCGCCACCAACGTCGCGATCGTGCTCAAGCCCGGCGATGTCGTCGTGCTCGAATCGACCTCGCCCGTCGGCACCACCGAGAAGGTCGCCGCCTTGCTCGCCGAGCTGCGCCCCGATCTCAAGATCCCCGGCCATAGCGTGGGCAGCCCCGACGTCGCGATCGCTTACTGTCCTGAGCGCGTGCTGCCCGGCCGCATCCTCGTCGAGCTGATCGACAATGACCGAGTCATCGGCGGCGTCACGCCGCGCTGCGCCCGCAAGGCGTTGCAATTCTATCGCCGTTTCGTCCGCGGCGCCTGCGTGACGACCACCGCCAAGGCGGCCGAGATGACCAAGCTCGCCGAAAATGCGTTCCGCGACGTCAACATTGCCTTCGCCAACGAATTGTCGCTCGTCGCCGATCACATGGGCGTCGACGTCTGGGAAGTCATCCGCCTCGCCAACCGCCACCCGCGCGTCAACATTCTTTCGCCGGGACCGGGCGTCGGCGGGCACTGCATCGCGGTAGACCCCTGGTTCCTGGTCAGCGCGGCCCCCGAGCAGACTCCGCTGATCCGCACTGCGCGCGAAGTGAATGACGGCAAGATCGAGCACGTCGTCGCGCGCGCAACGGCGATGATCGAGGCCAGTCCCAAGGCTCGTGTCGCTTGCCTCGGTCTCGCCTTCAAGGCCAATATCGACGATTTCCGCGAAAGCCCGGCGCTCAAGGTCGCATTGGAGTTGGCGCGCCGCTTCGGCGAACGCGTGGCGATCGTCGAGCCCTATGCCGCTGTGCTTCCCGCGGCCTTCGACGGCACCGGCGCCGCGTTGACCGACATCGACGCGGCGATCGAAACCTGCGGCGCGTTCGTCGTGCTCGTCGATCACGACGTGTTTCGCTCGATCCCGCTCGATGAGCGCGCCGAAAAGCGCGTTTACGACACCCGCGGCATCTGGCCCGATCAGCCCCAAGTGGCGTGGAACGAGTCGCTTCGCCTGGCCAGCTGATCGCGCTATTTGTTCCGGATCAGCAGCGACTGCCAATCGCCGCTCAGCGGCTGGCTGCGTTCGGCGATCAGCCCGGGAATCATCGGCCTCGCCGAAATCGTCTCGAGCTTCGCGACTTCCGCCTCGAGCGTTTTGACGCGATCGCGCCAATGCGGGTGCGATCGGCTGCGAAAGATCCCGCCCGCCTTGCTCGGCCCGAAACGCTGCCAGAATGCGATCGATGCGCGTGGCGGATAGCCGGCATTGGCAAGCAGATACACCGAAAGCAGGTCCGCCTGGAGCTCGGTCTGGCGGAAATATTTCACATTGGCACCGAAGCCGGAGAGCATGCCGAAATCCACCCCACGCGCCTCCAGACGATCGCGGTGGTGCAGGATGTTGTGCGAAAATTCGTGCGCGACCGCCGCGGCGGCCTGTTCGGGCGTATAGACCTCGAGGAACTGCGAGCTGATCTTCACCATCGTGCCGTCGGCCGAGGCGTTATAGCCACTCGTAAGGAACAGTTCGAAGCGCGAGCGGCATGCCGGGATGGGCTGGAGCGTGGCCTTGACGGGCGCGCCGGCACGAATCGCCTCGACCTCGATCGGCGCGCCGGGGGGCAGGTTTGCAATCGCGAGCTGTGCCGCGACAAGCCGTTGCGTAGTCCCCGGCTGCCCCTGCAGCGCAGCGATGTCGATCGAGCCTATGCGGACCAGCGAATCGTCCGGGCGAATGCCGGCATGCTCTGCCGGACTACCGACTACCACGCCCTCGACCGCGACGGCCGCCGCGAAGCCGAAATGCGCCGCTGCGGCGGCGCGGGATCCAGCCTCGAACTGGTCGAGCGTATGAAGCTGCAAGCCGGTTCCGGGCTCGAGCCGGTCGCATAGCGGTGCGTTCGACACTGCCAGGCGCCAGCCGATGGTCGCCAGCTTGAGGTCTGCCTCCCTGACCGCCTCGAATGTCTGCCGGTCCTGCCCTGCATTGGCTGGCCCCGAAGGTCCCGCGAGCGACAAGGCGAGACAGGCCGCAAGGGGAGTATGCCGCATTGCACGGCGCGTGCTGCGAAGGAGAGTAAAGTCCATGGGTCCTTTAGCCATTGCACGCCCGCATTCACAATGCGATCCGCTGTTCGCCTCGCGACCATATACGGCAAAAGCGGCTCGCAACGCGCGGGTATTCGCTGAAAAATCCGTCCGGCTGAGAGTCATCTTCCGTTAACCCCCTTGGCACTAATGCTGCGCCGCGTTATAGAATACGCTCGTGGCACGGGTCGAAGTCGTGGAGCAGAGAGTTCGGATCAACTGAACCGGTGTTGCGTTCAGGCAACGGCAAAGCTAGTTTGTCGTGAGCTTGGAATTTTGAGGTGTTGCCGTTGGCGATGTCCTATGTCATAGGATCGTCCGACGAGAGCACCGGAGCTCGAAGAGGGAGTAGAATAATGTTGTCAAAGCTTCTTACGGCGGCCGCGGTCGTTACGATGGCTGCCACCCCGGTTATGGCGGCTCCGGCCTCCAAGCTGTCGCTCTCGCGCGCCTCGACGGCGAGCGAGAAGGATAGCGAGCTGGCCCCGGCCGTAATCATTGGCGTGCTTGCCACTGCCGCGATCATCGGCGGCGCGGTTGCGCTCGCCAACAACGACGACGATCCCGACAGCCCGTAGGCTTTTCGGATATCCGGAATATGAAATGGCGGTCTTCATGGCCGCCATTTTTTTGAGTCTTCAACCCGTGCGCTCGTTCCCACTTGCGCTCCGGGCGGCGAACCCCACCTCCGCCGAGTGAATTTGCATTCAGGAAATCGCTTGTTTCGATGCTTCACAAGTTCTTAGGACGAAAGCGGCCGCCCCCGTCCGAGCTTCGCGGCGCGATACCTCCCGGGCAACGCATCTATGCGATCGGCGACGTCCATGGCCGCCTTGATCTGCTCGATCAATTGCTGGCGCGAATCGACACCGACGAGGCGCAGCGTGATGCCGCCCAAACCACTCTCATCTTCGTCGGCGACCTGATCGATCGAGGTCCGGAATCCGCCCAAGTAGTCGAGCGCGTGCTACAACTGCAGCGCGTTAGGGGCGATGTCCGTCTGCTAGTTGGAAATCATGAGGAAGTATTCCTCCAAGCTCTGACGGGAAATATCGAGGCTCTCCGCTTTCTTGCTCGGATCGGGGGCCGCGAAACGATCCTGAGCTACGGGATCACCGCGTCAGAATATGATGGCTTCGACTATTCCGAATTGATGGAGGCTCTGATCGCGCGCGTTCCCACCGAACATCGCGTTTTCCTCGAGGGCAGCGAGGACATGATCATCATCGGCGATTACGCCTTCGTCCATGCCGGCGTCCGCCCAAACTCCTCGCTCTCCGAACAGACGACCAAGGATCTGCGCTGGATACGAGGAGACTTTCTCACCTATCGCAAGCCTTTTGAGCGCATCATCGTTCATGGCCACACGATCACCGACGAAGTGGATTGGAATGCCAATCGCATCGGCATCGACACGGGCGCATTCGCATCCGGACGCCTCTCAGCGCTAGGGCTCGAAGGCACGGAGCGCTGGCTGGTTCAGGCATCGCTGCCGTGAGAATCCGCGCCTAGGGAAAGTCGGGGCCTTTCAGGTTTATCGAATTTCCAGAGCCCAGATCCTCAACTTTGGCGCGATTCGTTGTCGACGCATACGGTAGTCGAATCATGTTGTTCGACGAAATCGAGCCCAGCTGCAGCAGATAATCCGCGGATCCGCTTGCTTCGATATAGCCCCCATCAATCAGATTGTTGCTGCCCTCCATTCGAAGCACTGCGCTCGCTTCCCGACTGCCCGGGCGCGGAATCACGTTCTGCAGGACATTGTCTCGCCAAGAAACTCCGCGTGTGTATCGGCTCTCCTGCGAAAGCAGGACGTGACCGCCCTGAAGATCGCACGCCTCTATCAACACCGCGTGTGCCGCCGAACGTGGGCTGAGCTGCGCATCGTCCTGAACGATAAGTTTGTAAGCACCCCATACCGACGAGTCTCTGACGGTATTCACTTCCCCGCCAGCATAGGAACGTGTCGAACTCGACACGCTTCCCAGCACGATTCCAAATCCTTGACTATAGAAGCGACGATCATATGCACGCGTGATCGGGGCTCCCAACGGAGGCATGTTGCCGACATGTACGCGCTCCACTAGCGATCGCGAGATGTTGCGCAGATCAATGCCGATTTGGATCGCGTTCTCGGTCACGCTATCCGCGGGATGCGTGAGGAGCACGGTGAAGTCGGCCAGACGCACATAGGTGACATAGTCGTTCTTGCCCCCCGGGTCGAAGCTGCGGCGGATGAGCGACCCGCCCGCATAGGATGCGAGCTCCTTCATCGTGGCACCTCCCGTGCCGGCAAGCAGGATGGTTCTCGTACGCCCATCGCCAATGATCTCGGTGCCCGTGCGAACGACAAGGCCGATCTTCGGGTCGATTCGATAGACACCCGCAGGAATATAGACCTTGCCGTGCTGGTTGATGGCAGCTTGGATCGCAGCGGTATCGTCAGCGACGCCATTGCCCGTTGCGCCATAGCTCCGCACGTCAGCCACACCGGGTTGAAGGCGCCCAATCGCCGTCACTTGGCCACCTTGGATAGCGGGAACGGCTCTGGGCCCGGCCGGCTGCGCCGTCTCGATCGGGCTTTGCAACATCACATTGGCAGCAACGGCCAGTACCGCGATAAGGCCACCTGCACCCAGCAACGCCATCCAGAACCCTCGAATAAAATTAATCTGCATTCCGACGCAGCATCACCCAGTCGACCATGGCGCCGGTCGGAAGATATTCCGGCACGAGACGCCGCAATATTGCTTGAACTTGCACGACATCATTCGCGGCCAACGTGGCCGACAAAGTCGCGAGGCACTTGCCAAGTTCTCCCCAACGCAAGAAGCTCTCATTTGCCTTCATGATCCGGGGATGGCTGGTGAGCTCTGGATTATCGCCGATCAACAGCTCCTCGTAGAGCTTCTCGCCCGGCCTCAGTCCCACGACCTTGATTTCGATATCCCCTTCGGGATGCGCGGCATCGCGAAGTGTCAACCCGGACATCTCGATCATGTTGCGTGCGAGATCGATGATCCGGACGGGCTCTCCCATGTCCAGCACGAAGACCTCCCCGCCGTTTGCCATGGCTCCGGCTTGAATGACGAGTTGCGCCGCCTCGGGAATCGTCATGAAATAGCGCGTGATATCGGGGTGCGTGATAGTAATCGGGCCGCCTTCGGCCAGCTGCTGTCGAAACAATGGGACTACCGACCCGCTTGAGCCTAGAACGTTGCCGAAACGGACCATGGTAAAGCACGTCGTCGGATTCTGGTCCGCCAAAGACTGCAAGACCATTTCTGCAAGGCGTTTGCTCGTTCCCATCACGTTCGTCGGCCGCACCGCCTTGTCGGTGCTGATCAGCACGAATTTCGGCACCGCGAGTTCGTTCGCCACTTGCGCGACGGTCAGCGTTCCGATGACGTTGTTCTGCACGCCTTCCACCGGATTGTGTTCGACCAGGGGTACATGCTTGTAGGCGGCGGCGTGATAGATCGTATGCGGGCGCCAAGTTGCGATGATTTCGTGCATCCGCCGCTCGTCTCGCACAGATCCCAATAGTGGCACCAGCGAGATTTCATGATCTTCGCGCGCAATCGTCTTTAACAGCTCCTGATGAATCTGGTATAGCGCGTACTCATTACTCTCGATGAGCAGCAAGGCAGCCGGGCGGACCTTGAGGATCTGACGGCAAAGTTCGCTGCCAATCGATCCACCCGCACCCGTAACCATAACCGTGCGGTCGGATATATCCTTCCCCAGCAATATCGCATTGGGAGTGACAACATCCCGGCCGAGAAGGTCCTCGATCTCGAGTTGCTTGATGTCATTTACTTGAACATGGCCATGCGCGAGGTCCATCAGACCCGGCAGCGTCCGCACCCGCACGTCGAGTCCGAAAAGCGAACGAATCACTTCGTTGCGTCGGCTCCGGGATGCCGACGGAATAGCGAGCAGCACCTCTTGAACATCGAGGGTCTCGGTGAGATTGGCGAGATCGGTAGTCGAGTGCACGCGCACGCGATTCAAGACGCGGCCGTGCAGGTCGGTATTGTCATCGATAAACCCCACGACGCGCAACTCCCTGCTGAGCGCGATGGCACTCGCAAGCTGTTGCCCGGCCGCGCCCGCACCGTAGATGAGCACGTTCGTGCCCACGCCCCGATTTCGGAGGTTTCCTCGGTGCGCCCCGCCAAGAATATACCCCACCGCCGAACGCCAAAGCGCCGCACCGACGAAAAAGAGAATCGGCTGCAGCAGGCCTACGGTGCGCGGCACGCCAGGCACACCCATAATCGAGAATATCAATGCGTAGAGAAGACCAAAGACGAAGCTGGCCTGTACCAGCGCAACCGTAGTCGTAGGGGTGACGTAACGAAGAATGAAGCGATAGAGTCCCAAGCAGTAAAAGACGGGAGCCGCCAACAAGATCGCGCCGACCGCCGCGATGACGAACGGTCCCTCGATGCGCGTCGGGCCATCGAGCCGCACATAGAAAGCGAGCCACACTCCGAAAACCGCAACGGCTGCGTCCAGAAGTATCGCAACTCCGCCCTTCCCCAGACGGGGCATCGCCAGGAGTCTCGCCGTCAACCTGTCCATTCGCACCCCTGAGGTATTGCCATGTCTTTTCGCGCAGACGTCAGAATGGCGCCTGCTGGCCTTCGCGGTGCGCTTCTCGGATTGCCGTTCGACGTGTCCGAGCGTCTCGCATCCTTTGCCTTAGCAGGCTTATCGATTGGGCAGCACATCGCGCAGCGTATCGATCGTTCTTTCGACCTGCTCCCTAGTCAAGTTCGACCCGGACGGCAAGCAAAGGCCTCGTTCGAACAGACCGTCGGAGACGGGCGCGTTGCCACTACAGAACAGCGAATATTGGGCGAACACCGGCTGCAAATGCATCGGCTTCCACACCGGGCGAACCTCGATGAACTCTGCTGCCAGTCGATCGATCACATCGCGCAAAGGAAGCGCGATCGACGGGCTGATCGTGCAGGTTGTCAACCAGCGGGTAGAAAAGCTCCATTCGGGTTCGGGCATCCATTCGATCGCCTCGATGTCATCGAGACCGGCGCGATACATCTCGAAGATCTCGCGCCGGGCAGCGACCCGCGCTTCAAGAACCTTGAGCTGGCCGCGGCCAACCCCTGCAAGGAGATTGCTCATCCTGTAATTGTAGCCAACTTGGCTGTGCTGATAGTGTGGCGCCGGATCCCTTGCCTGCGTGGCCAGAAACCGGGCGCGATCGACCAACGCAGTGTCGTCAGAAATGAGCATCCCACCGCCGGATGTGGTGATGATCTTGTTTCCATTGAAAGAATATATGCCGATCCGGCCAAAGGTGCCGCTCGCTCGGCCCTTGTAGGTGGCCCCAAGCGACTCCGCGGCGTCCTCCACGATCGGCACGCTGTATCGATCGCAGATCGCCATCAGCGGATCCATGTCGGCACTCTGACCATAGAGGTTGACGATGATCACCGCTTTAGGGAGCCATCCCTCGGCCTTGGCACTCGAGAAGGCGCGCTCCAAGGCGGCGGGGCACATGTTCCAGCTTTGCGTTTCGGAATCGATGAATACCGGTTCCGCGCCTTGATACAGAATAGGGTTCACGCTGGCTGCGAAAGTGAGGGTCGAGCAAAATACCCTGTCGCCCGGCCCCACGTCGAGCAGGCGCAGCGCCAGGTGAATCGCAGCGGTCCCCGAAGAGACTGCGGCCCCCGCCGCGGATCCGACATGGTCCGCCATTTCGGATTCGAACGCATCGACATTCGGACCCAGCGGTGCGATCCAGTTGGTCTTGAATGCCTCTTCGATGAACCCGCGCTCGGCATCGCCCATGTGCGGAGTCGACAACAGGATCTGATCGTCAATCTCTTTGCGATTGAGGATGTCGAGCACCGTGCCGTCGGCTTCGAGGACGGGTAGATGATTGATCGAATTCTCGTTCATCAATGCCAGAGCCTCGCGCCTGCTCGCGCCCGCCTTCACCGTTATCGACGATTTGCGCGTCAACCGGGCAAGCGTGTCAGCTAGCGAATGTCCCTCCAGAAAAGCCCGGCGCAAATCTCCGTCCGTGACGGTCCGGACAAAACGTCCCTCCGGGTCGGTGAGGAGGAGCAGCCCGAGCCCTCCCTTGTCCATGATCGCGAGCGCGTCTCGGAAGCTCATGTCGAACGTAACGGAAACAGCGCGGATATCCACAGACATCACCCTTCATACCACTTTGCTAGCTGGAACCATGATCACCTTCTCGCGGTCCCCGATCGTACGAGTGACCACCGCGCCAGCGCCGATGATCGTCTCACTGCCGATGCTGCACCCAGGCAAGATGGTTGCACCGGCGCCGATGAGCGTTCGCCTGCCGATGGTAACGCCTCCGCCCAGTACCGCCCCGGGGGCGATATGGGAAAAGGCGCCGACCAGACAATCATGATCCACGATTGCCGAGTGATTGACGATAACGGCCTCGCCCACCACTGCATTCGGCGCAATGATCGCGCCGGCCGCGATGAAGCTGCCCGCGCCCAGCGTCGCATGCGGCGACACGATCGCGCGTGGATGCGCTATCGTGACGAGATTTCCCCCGGCCGAATGGATCTCAGCGGCAATTCGCCTTCGAATGTCGGCATTGCCGATGGCGATATGGCAAGGCGTCTCAGCCAGCTCGCTACTGATATGCAGCGGACCGATCGCGAGGCCGAGCACCAATTTTCCCCACAATTCCGGGTCGCCGTCACGCAATTCGATCCGGCCGAAATCGCCACCCGAGGCGAACAACGCGTCGAGAACCACTTTCGCGTGCCCGCCCGCGCCAAATATGACGAGGCTCTTAGAAGGCATTGGACTTCCGCAATACGTCTGGGTGCAGAGCCATGGTTGCGAGCAGATTGCTGATGTGCTGGTCGGCGAGGCCATCGCCATAAACGTTGGCAGGGACGTATCTGCCGGCGGCCAGCGCCGCTTGGAGTCCCGTGGCGATATCCGCTTCCGAAGGGGGCACGTCGATCACGTTCCCGTTGCGCTGACGCAGGTTCTGGCGCGGACCCACATTTACAACCGGCGTCCCGAAGGTCGCCGCTTCGATGATCCCGGAGCTCGAATTACCGACCATCAAATCGGCGACGGCCATCCACTCGATGAATATGCGCCGGGAAAGATGCGTGACGATCTTGACGCGCTTATTGCCCCGGGCGGTTTCAAGGGCCTCGCGAATGCTCTGGCCGCCCGCATCGGCGTTGGGCAATAGCGCTAGCACTTGGCAATCGTGCGCAGCGAGGGCAGCAAGAAGCGCCGCGGTCTCCGCGCCAGCGCTTCCGGCGTCCTGCAATACGGGGTGGTAGACCATGAGCGCGATCGGTCGCGTCGGATCGAAGCCCGCTTCGCCGGCGAGTGCCTCCCGAGTTCGTCGCGGCGAATCGGCAAGCCCCACCAGACCCGGAGCGCCGACGACCGTCACCCGTGCCGGCTCTTCGCCCATCCGGATCAGCCGCTCGCGCGCTTCGTCCGTGGCCGCGAAATGATAATGCGCGAGTTTCGAAATCGCGTGGCGGACGGGCTCGTCGACAGTGCCCGACCGCTCGCCGCCATGGATGTGGACGATAGGTATGTTGAGGTGGATCGCGGCGATGGCGGCCGCGAGCATCTCGCCGCGATCCCCGAGCAGCAGGACGAGATCGGGCACTTCCCGCTCGAATATCGTCGTGAGGCCGGCGAGCATGGTCGCGATGCCCCTTGCCATCTCAGCCCCCGTCGATCCGGCGACCTCGCTCGGAATTCGCCCCGCAATGTGCAAACCCGCGCGCTCGATCTCTTCGATTGTCGCGCCATAGCGCGGGTCGAGATGCATGCCCGTGACCACCAGCCCTAACTCGAGCCCGGGATGCGCCGCGATCCGCTGTAGCGTAGCCTCCATCAATCCGTAGTCGGCACGGGTCCCCGATACGTATAAAATTTTGCGGATCATTCGATGTCGGACCATTGCAGCGTGGTTCCGGCGGGGATGTCGCGCGCGGCCCTGGTTCCGGGGAGCTTGTCGCGATCGCCCGGTGCGATACCGTTACCCGGACGAAGAAGCAGGAGGTCCTCGATCGCGAAGACGTCCCCGCGACCTATCGCGCGGGCAGAAGTCACGCTCCGACGAACAAGCGCCCGCACCGGGAGCTCGCTTTCGGTCGGCGCCTTCTCCGCCGAGCCCAGCGCCACCTCGACCGCTCGGATTTGCTCGACCATGTCGCGCAACTCGTCGAGGGTAAGCGAGGCCGAATGGTCGGGACCCGGCAGATCACGATCCAGCGTGAAATGTTTTTCGATCACGCTGGCCCCCATTGCCACCGCCGCAGGCGAGACCGCGATCCCAAGCGTATGATCGGAATAGCCGACCGGCAGTTTCGTTTCGAGCGCGATCGTCTGCATCGCGCGCAGGTTCACGTCGCCATAGGCGGCTGGATAATTGGAGGTGCAGTGGAGAATGGTCAGCATCGTCTCCAGCGGCGCCGCGAACCCGGCCGCCGCGCGCGCGGCGCCGATCACTTCCACTGCCTTCACGATCTCTGCCATCGTCGCCATGCCGGTGGAGAGGATCAGCGGCAGATCAAATTTGGCCAGAAATCCGAGGAACGGCTCGTTGTTGATTTCGCCCGACGGTATCTTGATCCGCCGCATGCCGAGCTCGACGAGAAATTGCGCCGCGGCCTCGTCGAAGGGTGTCGACATGAATTCGATGCCGAGCTCTCTGCACCGCCGATACAACAAGCGGTGCAATTCTTCCGACATCTCCAGCGATTTTAGCATGGCGTGCTGGTCGCCGTCGCCCGTCGCCAGCTGTTGATACTGGGCTTTTTCCGCACCCGGCCGGACCAGCTTGTCCGCGGAGAATGTCTGAAACTTCACGGCATCGGCGCCACACCGATGCGCCTGCTCGACCAAGGCGAGGGCCAAGTCCTGCCGGCCGTTATGGTTTACCCCGGCCTCGGCAATTATAAACGTGTGCATGAAATGATGCCGTCTAACGATTGAAAGAGTTGCGCCCTACCACGCAGACCATCCGCCATCCACGACGATATTCTGGCCGGTCATCCAAGCCGAAAGATCGCTGGCAAGGAAGTGTACGGCACCCTTGAAATCTTCTTCTCGCCCCATGCGACCGAGCGGGGTCCGCTCGACATAGCGGCTTCTGAAGCTCTCGGGCTGGCCACGCTCCAATCCTCCCGGCGTGATGCAGTTCACGCGGATGCGGGGCGCCAAGGTCGTCGAGAGCCAGCGAGTCAACTGCACGAGGCCGCCTTTGCTTGCGGCATAGGCAGCCGGATTGCCCATTTTCGTCCCCTCGTAAAGTCGCATGTCGGGGCCGAGCAAGCCGTAGATCGACGCCAGGTTGATGATGACGCCGCGTCCGTTTTGTTCGAGCATGGGCGCGAAAAGCTGGGCGAGATGAAATGGCGCGGCCAGGTTGACCTCCATCGCGCGACGCCACGTCTCCATGCTCTGCCCGGCAAAATCGGTAACCCAGCCGCCTAGCTGGCTGTCGCCGACAAAGCCGGCATTGTTCACCAATACGGCGATCCGGCCATGGCTCTCACGCACCGCCGCGACTAGGCCTTCTCTCTCGTCTTCACGCTCGAGATCGATCTGGTGGGTGGAAACGTTTCCGGCCGCCCAATGCAATTCGGCTCTGGCCGAAGCTAGCGCCTCTCCGTTTCGATCGACGAGACAGAGGTCAGCGCCGGCTTCCGCCAATGCGGCCGCCATTGCCCGGCCGATATGGCCGGCGCCGCCCGTGATAAGCGCGACGCGCCCGGTCATGTTGCCCAAATCGGCCAAGCTTTGCACAGACAGCTCCATCACTGAGGCGGGAGAGAGCCGATCTTGCGCGTCTCGGCCAGATACTCTGCAATCGCGAAATCGAACGGAGTGTCAATATCGAGTGCGCGCTCCGCGGGGACTTCGACGACGCGCAGACGGCCCTCGAATAGTCCGGCTTTTTCGCGGATGAACGAAGTCCGGGCGACATAGCAAACTGTCGTCATGTCGAAGACCGCAGGCGCATCCTGTCGCCGCAAAATCGGGCCGCTTGGCGGAATCACGAGCTGGGCTGCGCCGTCCTCATTAATTCGTACCATGTTGAAATAGGGACTGCGGTCGGCGGCCTTCACCGTGGCGACTACATCGGTCTGCGGTTCGTCGCGCAAAATCCGGATACAAGCCTCGACATCTTCGACCGCGCGAAAAGGTGAGGTGGTCGGCAAGCTGACGAAGAGGTCGAACTCGCCCTCGGCCTTTGCCACCCATTCGATCGCGTGTCGCCACGCCAGCCATTCCGAAGCTGTATCACCCGCGAGCTCGGCAGGACGAAGAAAGGGCACCTGCGCGCCATGGGCCCGCGCAACCTCGGCAATCTCCGCATCGTCGGTGGACACCAGCACGGTGCCGAGCGACGGGCAGGCGCGCGCGATTTCGATCGCATGGGCAATCAGCGGCTTCCCGGCAAGGTCGCGGATATTCTTGCGCGGCACCCCTTTGGAGCCCCCCCGGGCGAATATGAAGGCACGGATTCTCATCGAACAACCTCGATCGTCGAAGGAGTCTCGGGCCGCCCGCTGACCATGGCGCGCTTCGCCGCCATGACGATGGCGAGCACGTCGATGGCCTGATCGAGCGGGATGGCTGTCGCCCCCCCCTGCTCTGCACTGAGCAGGAAGGTTCTCAATTCGGCGAGGTACATTTCGTTGCGTTCTTGCATGGGCCTCGCGATCGTCTCCACGCGCCGTTCGGGAGCGACGATATCCAGCTCGATACGATCCTTCATCGCGTCCCATGTCGCCACGCCCATGGCACCGATCACCTTGCAGCTCCGCGTGGCCGTCCGCTGGAGAAAGTCGAGATGAATGCTCACCAATCGTCGCGGAGCGCTATATTCGAGGCATAGCTCGACCAGGTCCTCCACGTCGATATCCAGATCGGAGTATCGACCGCCTCGGCAGCTGACGCGATCGGGCATCCCGAAGAGCCAGTAGATATAATCGATTTCGTGGCTTAGCTCGAGAAGGACTCCGCCCCCCAGCGACTGCGAGGCGGAGACGCTATGCCGATAGTCCGCTCGCGGGCGCCAATCGGGCAGAAACTGCCCCACTTCCGCGCGCACCGCACGGATCGTTCCGAGCGCTTCGGAGTGCACCAGCTCACGAAACGTGATCAGCGAGGGATTGAATCGAAGATTATACCCCACCATCACCGGCACGTTCCGCGCCGCCGCAAGGTCACGTAGCTCGGCGACCCGCGCGAAATCGTGGGACAGAGGCTTTTCCATGAAGATCGGGATCGACTGCCCGACCAGCGCCAGCGCCAGCGGGACATGCGTCGGCGCCGGCCCCGCAAGGATCGCGGCTTCCGGTTGGAAAGCAAGCGCCTCTTCCATCGTCTCGAACTGCTGCGCAACGCCCGGAGGCAGCGGCTTGGCAACGGAGTCGGGGCGGCGCAAAACCGCGATCCGGCTCCCCGGCCTCAAGCTGATCAGATTTTGAAGGTGTCGATGCCCAATGCTGCCAAGGCTGGAAATCAGATAGCGGCGTGGATGGGACATCGGCAATTCAAAGCTGCATGAAGCCCTGGAGCATGCCAAGCCCCTGCCGTGCGCTGCGTTCCGGATGGAATTGGACCGCCATCAGATTGTCGCGCTGGACGGCGGCGCAAAGCCGATGACCGCCGTAAATGCAATCCGCCAGCCGATCACTTTCCAGTTCGGGGACCGCGGCGAAGGAATGCACGAAATATACGCTGGGGCTTTCGTCCACGCAATTATCAAGGAAGGTACCTTCCCATGAGCGGCGGGCTTCAGGAACGACGAGATGATTCCAGCCGATATGCGGCACCCGTTGCGGCGCGCCCTCGGTGGTCAGCGCAGGAACCCCCCGCACCCGACCCGGAAGCAGGCCTAGTCCGCGATGCTCTCCGAATTCCTCGCTGGCATCGAACAGCATCTGCATGCCAACGCAGATCCCCAAAAACGGGCGTCCGGTAGCAACATAGTCGCGGATGACTTGGTCGAACCCTCGCCCCTGCACTTCGTCCACGCTATCCTTGAACGCTCCGACGCCGGGAACGACAAGTCGCTCGGCCGCGGCGGCGGTCGCAGCATCGTCGGTGACCAGCACGTCGGCTCCCAACACTTGAAACGCTCGGGCAACGTTCAGGAGGTTGCACATGCCATAATCGAGAATCGTGACCTTGCTAGTCATTACGTCAACCTTACGGGCAGGCCGGCATCACGGGCCGCCATTCTGATTTCCGGAATCGTCATGCGCCCATAGTGCAAGACATCGGCCATCGAAATCGCGTCGGCGCCGCTTTTGGCGGCCGAGATGAAGTCCTTAATCGAGCCCATGCCACCACTCGCAATCACGGGGACGCCCGTCTTCCTGCTGACCGCCTCGATCAGATCGGTTTCGAAGCCCTTGCGGGTCCCTTCCCTATCGACCGAAGTCAGCAATACCTCGCCGGCGCCGAGCTCCACTGCACGCTGTACCCACTCAACGACGTCGAGCCCCGTCCGCTCTCGGCCATTGTCGGTATAAGCTTCCCATCGCCCCGCAGCAATTTGCTTGGCCTCGACCGACAGAACCATCGCCTGCGATCCGAATCGGCGCGCGACTTCGGTGATCAATTCGGGTCGCGCGATAGCCGCCGTGTTGATCGCGACCTTGTCGGCTCCCGAACGCAAGATGTGCCGCGCGTCCTCTACCGAACGAATTCCGCCTCCCACCGTGATGGGAATGAAGACCTGGTCGGCAGCGCGACTGATGATATCCGACAGGTTGTTGCGGCCATAGAGGCTGGCGACGATGTCCATATAGACGAGCTCGTCCGCGCCAGCCTCGTAATAGCGCACCGCAAACTCCTGCGGATCGCCCATCACCCGCAACCCCTCCAGCCGGACCCCTTTGATGAGGTTCGGGCCCTTGATATCGAGGCGCGGTATGATGCGAAGGTTACTCATCGGGTGTCACCTGAATCCGAACTCTCAGACGCTGACCGACGCATCGTGCCAAACGGCGTGACGGAGCTTCCAGGAACCATCCTCCCACTTCCACAGGTGCGGAGAACGGAAGGTGTCAGCCAAAGTCGCGAAATATTCCCGGTCCAGGGTCGGCTGCTCGAACATCTGGCTGGCTGCGGGGAACTCGCGCTCCGGGATACTTAAATACTCGAAGATCTCGTCGGCAAAACGCTCGGGAAACTCGTGGTCAAAGCGCCGGACGAGCGCCGAACCCTCTTCGCGGGTGATATCACCGGAACGAATTTCCTGCGCCGCGTCGTAGCTGGCACGCCCAAGACCGAATTTGACGCCCGTGGTATAGTAATGAAAGTCGTCGATCCGATCATCGATGCTATTGTACTTGCTATACGTTCCGGGCGTGCGCTCCGGGGAGGCCTGAAACCCGCCATGCTCAACCGCATAATAATAGCAGCTTTGTGGATGCCACTTCAGATAATAGCCTAGGTAGTGAACCTCGACATTCTGCTCCTCGATCTGGTTGGGATCGGCAGGCAGGTACGGGAGAAGATCCTGCTGCTCCACGCCGTAATTTTCCTTGAGCTCCGCAACGGAAACGCCACCCAGGCTCACCTGCGACTGATCGTCGGAGGTGAAGTAGGACCAGTCGCGCTTCGCGCTATCGGTGTCTCCGATCGGATTCCCGTACTCGGCTTCATTTTCGCCAAAGAATACCAGCGGAATTTTGTGGAGCAGCGCCATCTTTGGCGCGAGGGACTTCTGACCGAACATGAATGCCTGGAACGGGTGGAAGATATTGTCCACCGCCAGCCGCGTCAGCAGCCGATGCACGCGCCCGTTCGGAGTGGTCAGCAAATTATCGTGACCCGCATGGATCCAGGCTTGGAAGTTCTTCCATCCCCAATCGGTATACACATGCGGTGCCCACGTCACGGTGAGCGGGTGCATGCCGTATTTGGTGCGCAAGATGTGCGAAGCGTAGAAGCTGTCTTTGCCGCCGGAACCAGGAACGATGCAGTCGTATTGACCATCTTTGCTGCGATGGCGGTCACACAGTTCAACGAGCTGGCGCTCACGTTCCTGCCAGTCGATGCTATTGTGCTTTTTCTCGGCGAACCGGCAGGCGTCGCAAACACCGTGCTCGTCGAACTGAATGGTGACTTTCTTGCTGTCCTTGGTGTGCTTGTATTCCACTGCGGAATTTGGCCGCTGATTGGAAATGACGCAACGGCTGCAAAAGCGCACTTCGGAAGGAAGGCCGTATTTCGTTTCCGGATTGGAAACGTCCGGGGCAAATTTGGTCTTGTCGACCTTGCTCGGATAAGGAATGGAACTCACATCAACACTCCATCATTAATTCTTGGATCACGTCGAACACTCGAGCCGTAGCGTGTCCCCCACCGGCCACGCCAAATTGCGCTCCGAAAGCAGCTGCGCGCACAGGCACCGCCTTGATCGCCCGGGTCACGTCGCTCGGCGCGTCCACGCCGACCGAGATCCCGAACCGCGCGTAAGGCGTGTCCGCGGTGAATACGGAACAATCCACTGAAATGACCGGACGCCCCGCTATGGCGGCCTCCAGTCCCACGGTCGACGCCGTTACTACGACAATATCCACAGCATTCAATACGGCATCGAGATTCTCTTCTCGTCCGCTTAACTCAACGCCCGGTTCGGCCACAAAGGCAACGCGTTCGCTCGGATGGTACCGGACCAGCAGCCGATACTCCGGGTTGGCCCGGACCAATTCCCGCAGCTCGCGCTCGACCTTGCGAGGTAGGTCGGGGTCGCCTGCGCGGCCGTCGAAGGGGTGAAACTCGGGCTCGATCTGCGAAGCCCATAGAATCGTCCGCTTTCCATCGTCCCAGCCTCGCCCGTCGCGATAGCGCCGGCCCAACTCGGCCGCTTCGGGCGCAGTCAGGCGGTCGAAAGCCGGGTTGCCGGTGACGACGACTTCGTCAGCCCGCCGGCCGTGCTCCAGCATCATCTGTCGAACCTGCTCGTTGATGACGCACAAACGGTCGGCATAGCCGGGCTGCCCGACCCAGCGCACTTCCTGGAGCGCGAATACATCGACCGCGCAAACGCTCGGAATGCCCAACTCGCCGCTTGCCAAGATCGCGGCCTGCTCCGCGCGCGGAGAATTGGTGGCGATCACGGCGTCGGGCCGCAAGGCCGCGAGCCAGCGGCGGAAGAAGCCGGTCGGCCGGAAGGCGTGCCGCCCCTTCTCGGCGTAAAGACGACGCGCTTCGGCCTCGCCCACGTCCGATGCCAACTCCGCGAACGACGCGCCGAGATAGGCAGCACTCTCTTCGATCGACACCGGGCCACCTGGCGCGAGCCCCGCCGCGAGTTCGGCGCCGAAATGCGCTGCACCGGGTGCGGCAAATTCGGTCAGGTCCGCGAAACCGATCGCCGGAATCCCGCGCGCCTCCACCATCCGCCGCGCTGTGGTGAGCGCGAGGAACCGGACGTCATGCCCAGCTTCCACCGCCATAATCGCCACGGGGGCCAACATGGCGGCATGTCCCCCTCCGTAGGCAACAAACAACAGTGACGACAAAACGCCCCCCAAAAATGCTCTTCGGCTCGAACTTCCGCCTTAGAAGCCGTGCTCGCCAAAGATGGCGCCATCCGGCCGATAGGAGACCCAGAAGGTTTCGCCAACCGGAACCTTCATCGAGAGGAACCATGAGAGAAATCGCGGTTCGCCGCTATCCGGCAGATCGAGCAGCGAAGCGAGGTTCAAGGCGACGCAGGATTCCGCTTCGACCGCCACCGGGAAGGTTCGGTCGATACCATCGCCAACGATCCTGATCTCGCCGACATTCTCGCGCGTAGCTGTAGGCGTGTGGGTGTTGTTGTGAAACAGGATGACGCTTTCGAATCCCCCACCCACGCAGCCGTGCCCCCAATGCCGCCCCTTGGGCGGATAGACGCTGGACTTGGCACCGGTTGCGATATCGGTGGAAAAGCGGCCATCGGTGCCCGCAACGCTATATCGGTACGAGGCGTTGAGCCGCGACGGTATTTCGTTGCCGCGCAGATGCAGCACGCGCATCTCTTCCTCGGGAGCCAGCACGAATTCGATGCCGGGGGTGCCGGGCTCGGATGCCATGTCGAACCGCTCGCCGGTTGCCGCCAGGCGCGCGTCGGAAAAGCGCTTGGTATCGACGGAGGCCTCCACGCTCCCTCGGCAATTGGTCGGAAATACGCGAACGCTGAGCGCCAGCCCGGATGCGGTCTGCGCCGTCAATAGCGATCCGAAAGTTCCCGCGGCCGCCACCGGGTCGGGAACCGGGCAAAAGTCGAGGAATTCGGTCAGCGGAAACGAGTGGGTCACTTCCAGAAAGTCCGGTCCGCGATGATAGTTGCCAACCACCAGCCGCGGAAACACGTCATATGCGGCGAGCTTGACCGAGAGGAACGATCCCTCTGCCACGTCCGCCAGATCGAATATTTCATCCGCGAAGAAGATGCGTGAAGAGAAGGGCGTCATGTGTCCGACGTCCACGCTGCGCGTGGTGACCACGTGGCCCCTGGGATCGCGTAGATTGACTTCGATCCGCTCGTGACCCGCCAAGGGTTCGGCGCCGACAAAATAATGGAAGAACGGAGTCACGGCATGACGCCCACCCTCGCCAGGGACGAACTTGCACGTCCAGTTCGTCTCTTCCGAGGTGGAGCGGCTCTTCACTTCATCCGCATTGCGGACGCGTCCGGCGGAATGCACCGAACTAAAACACCCGTTGGACTCGTAGACGGCGAGAATAGCGGGAAACGTGAAGCGCAGATTCTCGCTGGAGACGATCTCCACCTCGACCATGCCCTCGAACGGCATCGGGAGGGCGTTCGGTTCGACGAGGCCGGCGCGGATCGAGATATCGTTGTGCACCTCGATACTCTCGAGCGAGGTCCGGACCATGAGTTGGCCGTCCGCATCATAGAGACGCAGGTTCACGCCGATCGCGCGCGTGCCATTCTTCACCAGCCAATAGTTCAGGAATACGATGTGCAGATCGCTCGTCCTGGTGATGCGGACTGGGAACATCGCCGACGACCGGTGGGCGAAGAACGAGCTGCGCGCATTGAAGGCGCTGGCAAGCGAGGTCTGCGTTGTCATTGTAACTCCCGCGTATAAGGCGACGGACGCTGCCGCGAGGGCCTTGGACCGCCACTGGGAACAAGCCGCTGCGCCGGGCGGGCCAGCAGCAGGTCCCGATAATGAATGATAATCATGTATATCACGACGGCGACCGAATAGGATCCTATGCCTTCCGAGAGCATCGACGTAAGCAGGATGAACAGGAAGCCGACGATGTGCCGATGCTTCCGGCGCCACAATATCACGAGCAGCGCCACGGCGAAAATCAGCGACGGTACCAACACGAAAAGGCGATCATATTGGCCTGAAACCATCGCCGTGAAGAATGGATTGCCGGTCAGCATCGCCAGGAAAAATCCCGTCACGCTCCCCGAATAATCCAGCCCCGCCGCTGCAGCGGTGCTCAGCACTTCGCCCGATAGCGAGCGATCCAGCAGGGCGGCCGACTTGTCGAAGAATTGTGTGATGACCAGGAGAAAGAGAATCACGAACGTGATCTTGAGGGCGAGATGCACAGTCCTAATCCGCTTCCAGACAAACAGCGGAAAATACAACAGGAAGATGTACATCGTCGACGAGCTCAAGAACACGGTCGCTGAATACCACAGCAAGGTCAACGGCCTAGCGCGACGATCTATGATAAAAATCAACAGATATGCCATCGCGTACATGCAAATGGCCAGCCGGAAACTGATAAAAACCGGAATGACGATGAGCAGCAACTGAGCCGGATTATTGTTCCTTCCTGGCGGAGTCCATAATACCACCGGCAGGGAATAGATAAGCAGATACAAACCTTCAAGCACCGGAGAAAATGCGTGATCTTCCAATGCCAGAATTGGGAGAACGATATAGTATCGCGCGTACAGCCAGAGCGGAGAATCTCCGAATCCGTAGATGAAGTTCGTTATCGTCGACTCGAAACCATCGGCAGAATCAACGACACGTCCCGGCCGCGGAGAAAAGATTGTTCGCTCAAAGTGTATCAGAAGATAGATATACAGCGCCAGCATCACCAAAAAGGCGAGCCCATAAAAGGCGCTGCGCGTCGCACGAGTCGAACTCATCGGATCACTTCCTGCCGCGCAACCGACAAGGGCTTGCGGAATACCCGCCGGCCAAGCGCGATTCCGGGACGCTCAACAAAGCGGTGCAAAAGGTCGGACACCAGGATGGTCGCGCCGATGGCACCGAGCATCACCAGCGGCACGGCGTAAGCATGCAGGCCAGCCTTGATGCAGACCAGGGCGATCACCACCACCAGAGGATAGTTCACCAGATAAATGCCATAGGATATACGGCCTAGATAGCGCATCGGCGCCTCAATGAAACGCGGCAGGGAAGGCGTGCCGAAAGACAAGCAATACACGATCAGGCAGAACGCGGCGGCGTAGCAGGCATGTGCGGCAATCCCGGCGGCGCGCGATGCGGCTTCCAGGGATATCGCTGCGGACAATAGCATCGCCGCGGCAAGCCCCAATACCCAGAGATGGCGGGGTCTCCCCAGCCGGCCGAGCATCGAACATGCCGCTCCTGCCAGGAAATAGGCATTGAGCGCATTCGTCTGCATCTGCCATCCGGCGGGTCGGACGTCCAACAGCGTCAGGACCAGGCTCAGCCCCGCCCAGAGCGTCAGCGCAGCGATGAACAGTCGCGGCGCGAAGAACCAGATCAGGAAGACCGCATAGAACATCAATTCGTGGGAGAGCGTCCAGGCGCTTACCGGGATGAAGGTCGACAGGTCGTCGCGCGGCAGCAGGAACAGATTCTTGAAGAACAGCGACGCATCGAGGGCGACATCGGCGGGGGGCCTGCCGATCCCGGCGGACGCAGCCACCACGAACAAGGGAATCGAGACGATGAGGTACAGCGGGAATATCCGGAATATCCGACGAATGGCGAAGTCGATTGCATCGTGCCATCCGGCCGCGGCACCGCGGGCATAGGATCGCGCCATGATGAATCCGCTCAGCACGAAAAACAGCTCGACCCCGCGATAACCGACCGCGGTGACCGGCGATAGCGGCGGCAGACCGAAATACTTCGCCTTCTGAAGCGTCAGGTCGACATGGTAGAGGACCACCCACATCGAGGCGATGCCTCGAATCCAGTCGAGCGCCTCGAGCCGCGTACTCGAGCTTTCGACCGTCACCAGCTTGCCCCCTTCAGCCGTCGCTGAAGCGGCATGTCGACAAATCGGTCGACAAAAATCGCGCCGACGATGGCCAAAGCAGCCAGCAGGAGAATGGAGGGCACGCTAACCGGGATAAATCGCGACGACAGAAAATATAATAATGGATGCAGCAGATAGAGCGGATAGCTGAGCCCGCCGAGAACCTCCGCGGTCTTGGCCAAACTGCGAGGGGTGCCGATCGCGCCCAGGGCCGCCACGATCAGCAAGGCCCCCGACACTAGCAGCACGCGCCGCCAGCCGGTGACCAGTTCGAGTTCGCTCACTCCGGTCGCGACCAGGACTGCCACCACAAGCACGCAGCCAAGCAACGCCAGCCACGTGCCCTGCTTCCACGCGCACCATCTGTCCGCGTGCAGACGCATGAAAACGCCTCCGGCGAAGAAGATCATCTGGTTTGCCGGATGGACATACCAGTGCCAGCCGGCTGGTAGATCGGGGAGAGACGCGAGCCGCCAACTGACCCAGGCGGTAAGGAACAGCGAGAGCGCCAGAAATGCAAAAGCAAAGCGGCGCAGCAGCATCATGAACGGGAAAAACGCGTAGAAAACCACTTCGACGCCGATGCTCCACCCGCCGATGACCGGCGTGTTGGCAGGATCGACGAAGCCGAAGATCAGCAGGATGCTCGCCAAGGCAGTGAACGGATCCGGCACATCGCCGCCGGTGGCGATTTTACCTGCGATCGAGAGCAGCACCGTCACCGCGAAGAGCGGCCCCAGCCGCGCCAGACGGCGACGGAGATACGAAAGTACGTGCTCTCCGGAAAGTGCGCCGTCGAAGCGCCGCTGATAAGCGTGGGCGAGGCTATAGCCGCTCAGAATGAAAAAGATGGAGACGCCATAGGTACCCAGAAAGGCGAGAAGGCCTTCCACCGGCGCCGGCACGGCGAGTGCGCTCCACAAACGATAGTGATAGACCGCGACGCCGATGGCGCAAAAGCCGCGCAACGCATCCAGCGCGTGCAACCGCCCTCCCGCGACGCCGACGCCCGAAACGCTCTCGGTTGAGGCCTCTACCCCCCCAACGGAAACTTCATCGAGGCTTGTGGGCAAAAGCGTTGGCCTCCCGTTGGAGCGTGGCCTCAAGCGGCCACCTGCGCTTCGCTCGCCATATTGATCGAATGATCAACCGCAATGACGGCTCGCAATTCGCGCGTATTGTTGGCTTCGCCGGAAACGTGATCCTCGAGCAGCTTGCGCACCGGCGCAGCCTCGAAATGGCTGCTCGTCTGCAGCAGGCGCTCGATATGGCTGCTGCAATAGCCGCTCAGCCGCCCTTTGAACCAGTCGCCGACAGGAACGGTGAACATCTGCTTCTTGCGATAGGCGAGATCCTCGCCGATCAGCGGCGCCACTGCCTTTTTGTAGAGATATTTGGTGACGCCGCCGCGCAACTTGAGCTCGCCCGGCATCCTGAAGGCGAATTCCATCATCCGATAGTCGAGAAAGGGAGTGCGGGCCTCGATCGACACGGCCATTCCCATGCGATCTGGTTTGACGAGGTTGTTGCCCGACAGGAGCAATTGGGTATCGAGATACAGCGCCTGATTGATTCGATCCTGGTGCGGCACTTGATCGAACCACTGCCGCGCGACATCGAACGAATCCACACCCGACATCGACGCGCGGGTGGCCGGCCGATACAATTTCAGCTTTTTTTCATGACCGAAGAGCGAGATGCTGTCGAAATACTGGCGGCGAAAGCTCTCATCGTCGCTTTCGAGAACGCCCGGTGCCGCGAAAAAGTCGCGATACTTGTCGTAGCCGGCGAAAAGCTCGTCGCCCCCATCGCCGGTCAGAACGACTTTGACATGTTCCGCCGCGAGCTTCGAGACTCGATAGGTCGGCAGGAACGACACGTCGCCATGGGGCTGATCGCAATGGTAGATCGCCATCGGCCACAGATCGAGCATGTCGGACGCCACGCGCTCCATGACGTGATCGGTCGCGAAGCGATCTGCAGCCGTCTGGGCGAAAGACGATTCATCGTACCGCGGATCGTCGAAGCCGATGCAGAAGGTCTTTATCGGCTCCGGACGCTGCCGCGCCATCAGGCCGACGATGCTGCTCGAGTCGACGCCGCCCGAGAGAAACGCACCAAAGGGCACATCCGAACGCATCCGCAGGCGAACTGCATCCTCGAGGATCGCGTTGAACTCTTCGATCCAGTCGGCTTCGGGCCGGCCGTGCTCCGGAGCGACTTCCGACAAATCCCACCAGCGCCACGTAGTGGTGGCGTCGCGCGTCACTTTCATCGCGGTTCCGGGCATGAGGTGCCGGGTGCCCTGACGAATGGTGAAGGGCGGGGGAACGTAATTGAAGGTCAGATAATGGTGCAGCGCCTCGACATCGAGGTCGGGCAAGCCCCCGATCATCGGAGTCATGGCCTTGATCTCCGAGCCGAAAACGATCCGCCCGCCTTGATCGTGGACATAAAGCGGCTTTACGCCAACCCGGTCCCGCGCCAGATACAGCGCGCCCTCGCGCCGATCGAAGATGGCAATGGCGAACATGCCATTCAGGCGATGAAGGAAATCGATCCCTTCGCGCTCGTAAAGGCGAAGCAGGGTTTCCGTGTCGGAGTGGGTGCGGCACGGATAGCCGCTCTGTGCGAGCTCCTGCGCAAGCTCGACATGATTGAATATCTCGCCGTTCTGCACGACGATGATCTGACCATCGTCAGATACGAACGGCTGATGTCCGCCCGCAACGTCGATGATCGACAGTCGCTGGTTGCCCAGGGCCACACCCTCGGCTGAGAATATGCCATGGTCGTCGGGACCACGATGCTCGATAGCCTGCCCGGCGTTCCGAAGAACGTCCTGGCCAAGCGAAGACCTGGACCTGTCAAAATATCCGAATATGCCGCACACGTCAGTTCCCCGTCCTTGCAAGCAACTGTCGGGCGGTCATCAAGATAATCCTCAAGTCGAGCAGAAACGAGGCCGAGCGGACATAGCGAAGGTCGATCGCAGTGCGCTCCTCAGGGGTCGCAGTAGAACGCTTGAGCGCCTGTGCCAACCCGGTGATTCCGGGGCGGACAGTGTGCCGCAACTGCCAATCCTCCGGCGCATATTCGCTTTCCTGCGACGGCACGTCGGGTCGGGGGCCGACGATACTCATGTCGCCTTTCAGCACATTGAGGAGCTGCGGCAACTCGTCGAGGCTGGTCCGTCGCAAAAAGGCGCCGATCGCGGTGATGCGAGGATCCCGGTCGGCAGTGCGATACCCTCCCGCTTTCTCGGCATTCACGATCATGGTGCGGAACTTCAGTATCTCGAAAGGCCGCCCCCCGCGGCCGACGCGGACCTGTCGGAAAATCGCCGGCCCCCCGTCCGACACGCGCACGATCCCTGCGATCACGAGCATGGGGATGGCGAGCATTCCGCAAGTCGCACCCGCCACGAGAATATCGAACAGCCGCTTCACCGCAGCACCCGGGCCGAACAGAACAACGCCAACAAAAAACCAACCCCGCCGAAACCAAGCTGTAAAAAATTCGAATAGTCTTTAAGTGCCAGTCCCATTGCCAAGAACGGTATGGCAACCGCAATACCTATTGCAAGCGCCCTGACCATCTTGCCGGCGAAAACCCCCTCCCCGCCCGCGAGGCCTATATTCGCCCGTCTCGCCAGCCAAATCGCAAGGATGGCCTGAAAGACGACCACCGCGCCCATCAGAAGACCGTCTGAACGCAACCACAGCCCCGGCGCTACCAGGAGCGGCAGCGTCAAGACGCACGACAGCGTGATTCTGAACACGATCGACGTCTGCAGGTGCGCATTGAGAAACGCGATCATCAGGCTACTGATCGCCACGAACGGGACGGAGAGGAACGCGACTCTGGTGAGCGCAGCGACGCGCGCAAGCGCGGCGGGATCCATCTGGCCCCGGCCGAACAGCAAGGACACCACCGCGTCGGCGAAGAAAAGGGCGAACACCACCACCAGCGCTGCCAACAGGCTCGCCAGGCGCAGATCCTTTAACAGCTCGATGCGCACTTCCGCTTCGCGCTTTTCGGCAATCAGTCCGCTGAGCTTGGTCAATGCGACGGTGGATATCGTGGTAATCAGGATCCCGACTGGCAACTCGACCAGCTTCTGCGCATAATTGAAGCTCGCGACCGTTCCGCTGCCGAGGAGGGATGCGGCGGCACGAACCACGATCTGAGGGACCAGCGTCAGCGCCGCCGCGAGGGCGCCCGCCGCAAAGGCCTGCACCATGGCACGGTCGGCGAACGGGCGCAGAGAGAGTGAATTCATCGCCGATCGAGGCATGACCGCCACTTGCGAGACGAGGCGAAATGCCGCGCCTGCTCCGATCGCCAGGGCGAGCATGGCCAGCATATCAGGCCCGTGAGAATGCCCCACCAGCGCGGCGATCACCGAAAGGTTGAACAGCAGCGTGCCCGCTCCCGCCACGAGATAACGGCCCTGCGCGTTAAGATATGCGGCGGTGACACCCGACAATGCCGTTAGCGGAAGCGCGATCGCGACTCCCGCGACGACGGCGCCTCCCGCAAGGTCGGAAAGTCCCGGCAGACCGGGTGCGATCACCCCGAAAATGATCATCGGGTACAACCAGAGTACGATGCCTGCCGCTGAAAATGCAGCGGTCGCCCACAGCGAGGCCTGGCGGAATAGCGCGGCGCGTTCGTCGAGCGGCAATTGTCTGAAACGCGGCACCAGTGCGGCACTGAGCCCCCCGGTGAGAAGCAGATTCACCAGCAAATCGGGAAGCGTCAGCAAGACGACCGCGATATCCGCGTCCCGCGACACCCCAAATGCCCGCGCCAATTCCAATTCGCGGAACAGGCCCGAAAATCGGCCGAGCAGCAACATAGCCGCCAGCAAGGTACTCGCTCCGACGACGGGACGAAGCAGCCGCGAGAAGTTCCTAGCCACCACGCGGGGTCAGGTGCGGCCGCGCCGCCTTTTCGCGAGCGATTTCGCCGATCGCGTCGCAGACCCGAGCGTGATTGGCTTCGAGCTGGCCGGGCGTGGCGCCGCAAAAGTCTCGATAGGCAGTCCGAAGCTGGCGAAGCTCTTCGGCAAAATCCATCTGCGCTTCGATTTCGGTGACGTCCACCGCCTGGCGATGGAAGGTGCGCGAGAGGATCGCGGCGGTCGATCCCAAGCGGGCGTGCTCGCCCAAGATCCACCGCGCGGGCAGCAACCCTTCGTCGATACGTGCCACCCCCCCTATTCCAAAAGGTTTGCCGGCGGCGCGGATTTGCTCTGCCATCTGGTCGACCAGTCCCATGGCCAGCGGCTGGAACATGAAGGGAAGCTCGAGATCCAAGCTCAGATCGTTCAGCCCGATATGGATCTCGTCAACACCAGGGGTCTCGGCACAAGCGCGTATCGTCTGCATGGCACCGATCGTTTCGGCCAGCAGGCAAATACGTGCACGCCCTCGTACGCAGTCGGCAAAGGCTTGCACCTCGCCTGGCTCGTGAAACATCGGAAGCATCAGGATGGGCACGCCGGCATCGAGCGCTTCGTCTACCTCAGCCTGCGTCCCGGCGTTCATGGGATTGAGCCGCGCCATGAGCTCGGCGTCGGGCACGGCCGCCCGCACCCGCCGCAGATCCTCGAAACTGTGCCCGCTGATAAGCGTGTTGAGATGACCCTGCCGCTCCTGCTTGCCGAGAATCTCAAGGTCAACGAAGATCCGGTCCACGCCAGCCCGCACGGCAAAGGCCGCCAGCCCCGGCGAATTAGTGATGAAAAAGAATTTCAAGGTAGCGGTTCCGTTGCGCGATGTGATGCGTGACCTGCCCGAACGGCAGCGCCTGCCTTCGATGGGGGTCAGCGAAGCGGCGTGATTTCGACCTTTTCTACCTGGCCTTGGATACCGGTATCCGCTGGTGCCTTGAGGACGAGCGCGATCCACTGCGCGACGCACCCCAAATCGGGCACTTCGAACGCGTTCGCCCCTGTCTGGCTACCCGATCCCCCAAGCAGGTTAAGCGTGACGATATCGCGTCCGTTGCGTCCCGCGCAACTTACCACCCAACGTCCTTGGTCTGGCGGGACCAGAGTCAGCCCGTTCGCGGTTGACGAAATGCGATAACGTCCCGGCTTCAGCATAAGGAGTTGCCTCGCCACCTCGCCTCCCTGCCCCGGTGCGCTGAAGATCGAGAGAACGTGATCCGCCTGGTTCGAAGTCGCGAGGTCCTCGCCTGCGCCCAGGCTATAGGTCGATTGCAGCGCCCAAGAGAAAACCCCCGCGCGCTTTCGGAAGTCAAAGCCCGGGTCGATCACCGTCGCTGGATCGGCGTTTCGGTTCATTAATTGCGCAGCCGTGACGAAGCGCTCTTCCGCCACCAGCCGAACTGCGAGGTCTTCGTCTTGCTGCGCAGAAAAGGGTGCCCCGGCTCGGCCCAATCGTCGTTCCAGGTCGACAGCGGCGTCCACCGGATCAGCCTTTGCGATGATCTCGCGGATGAACGTCGATGCCCAAGCCGGCCGCTTGGCCAAGAATTGGGTAAGCGGAGCGCGAATGCCCGGGTCCGACGACGCCTCGATCAAAATCGGCATGAGGATTGGGTGGGCGGCGGCCGACGTTCGCAATGCCATGTCGTAATGCCGAAGTGCGCCCACTGCGTCGCCGCGTTGGACATTATACTCGATGAGCCAGAGATGCGTCACCAAGTCGCGGCGATTGAGTGCCAGCGCGTGCCCAAGCACCCTAGACGCACGGTTGCGTTTGCCCCGAACATCCTGGATGAGACCCAAGGTCCGCACTGCCGCTACCGAGGTGGGATCCCGATAAAATGCACGACGCGCCAATTCCTCCGCACGGGCGACATCAGCGGGGCGGCCGCCCTGTAAAGTATTGAAGGCTTGATTGGCCAAGGCGTCCCCGTGGAACGGGTAAAAGCGCAGAGCCCTCGATGGCGCATTATTGTCGGCAATGTTGGCGATGCCCACTGCCACTACCGCAAACGCGAGCCCCGCCGACACTGCGAGAATGACGATGCCACGTAAGGCGATGGATCTCGATCGACGCATTGACTGCCCCCGTCTGTCAAGCGGCGTTCACCGCGTCCTTCTCGCCGTAACCATAGCCATACTCATATCCATAACCGAAATGAGCCTTTTTCGCGTCGAACTTCGTGAGGACGGCGCCCAGCAGATTGACGTTCGCACTGCGAAGGCGCGCCGTAGCCGCGCGTATGATGCTCGACCTCGCGCCGTTCGCCTCGACGGCGTATATCACGCCTTCGACCTGACTTCCGATCAAGGGCGCGTCCGCCAGCCCCAATACCGGCGGCGAATCGATGATCACATGGTCATGGGTCTCCAGCAAACGATCGATCAGAAGTTGAAGCCGCGAGCTGTTGAGAAGCTCTGCCGCGTTAGGCGGCTGCGGACCCGCCGGCATTGCATTGATACCGAGCCCGGGAACCCACACCACCATCGTGGCCACGTCGTCCTCCCCCGCCAGGAAATTGCTCGTGCCTCGAGCGTTTGGAATATCCAGAAGCACATGCACCGACGGAGACCGCATGTCGCCATCCACCAGGATCACGCTGCGCCCAATTCGCGCCAGCGTCTGCGCAAGTGCGTAAGCAGTAGTCGATTTGCCTTCGCTCGCGCGGGTGCTCGTGACCGCCAGCGACCGCGGAATTCCGTGGTCCGTCGAGAAGCGCAGGTTCGTTTGCACCGATAGATAGGCCTCAGCCATGGGTGACTTGCGGTCCAGCAGGATCGCACGCGGCTCACCCTCGGCCACCGCTGGAATCGTACCGAGATTGGGCACTCCCATGGCTCTCACGACCTCCGACGGATCCTTGATCGCCTCGTCGATTTGCTCGAGTGCCAGAACGCTTACCGCCGACAGCCCCGCGCCGAGTACCAACGCGATCAGCAGGTTGAGAAACAATCTGGGACTACTTGGCTGGAGCGGGAGCTGGGCAGGATCCACAACCATGATATTGTTGGTACCGATACCGCCGGCGACGCCGATCTCCTTGTAGCGCTGCAATAGCGCATCATAGAGCTGACGATTGGTATCCGCATCGCGCTGATGCATATTGTATTGAATACTACGACGACGCAGATCGAGCGCGCTGCTCACCAGCGTATCGACCCGCTGCCGCAAGTCGATCTCCCGGGCTCGGGCGTCGGAATAAGTCTTGCTCGTGCCCTGACGAACGCGACCTTCCTCTTGTCCGATCGCGCGGTCCAATTCCTTCAACTGTGACGCAAGCGCCGCTGCTGCTGGATAGCCAGGCTCGAATTTGGTCAGCAGGTTCGCATATTCGGACGCCACCTCTGCGCGTTTGGTGCGCAGGGCGGTGATGGCGTTGTTGCTCAGCGATTCCACCGTCGCACCGCCGCCGCTGCTCACTCGGCTCTCCGCCTTCACGCGATCGGCGATCGCTTCGGCCAATTCGCCGTTCAAACGCGCGAGATCGTCCGCGACGAGCGACCGCTCGCCGGCACCTTCCTGATTGCCAGGTATGTTCACGATCTTCTGGTCGGCCGCATATTCGACCACCTTCCTCTCGGACTCCTCCAATCGCTGACGCAATTGCGCCAGCCGGCTTTCAAGGAATTTGCGCGCATAGGAGGAAGCATCGAATTTGCGGTCGAGATTGGCCGCTATGAATGCATTTGCCCAAGCATTGGCGACACGCTGCGACAAAGCGGGGTTCGGACTGGTGAAACGGACTTCGACCAACGAGGAACCGCGCACCGGGGAAATCGAGATATTCCCCTGTAACAAATCCGCAGCGACCTTGTTGCGCTTTTCACGCTGCTGAGCAGTCAGGCGTCCGGGACGCGGCCCGGCAAATAACCCGCCCTCACTCATATCGACACCAAATGCTTCAAAAAACTCGGCGGATTCCGCCAGCTTCAGATCCGCTGAGACGCGCTCGGCGAGCGAGCGGGCGCGCAGCAAGCTATATTGAGTCTGGTAAAACTCTGTGTCGACGCTGCTAACTTCCGGCTTCACGCCCTGCACGTTAACGATCTTGTCCGCTTGACGCGAAATCTCGATCGACACTACGGCGGTGTATTGCCGCGTCATGAACAGCGTCACAATTAGGCCGGCGACTAGTGCCACCGTAATGATGGCCACGATTAGCCACTTCCAGCGAAGTACGACGCGCCAATATTGCAACAATAGCGGAATTTGGCGCGGCTCTTCCAGCGACGAGGGGCTGCCATCCCAGATATCGGCGCGGTCTCCGTCAGTGCGCCTCATGCCACCATCCGAATACTCGGCAGCCACTTCATTCTTATACAAAGTCATCTCCCGAGGAGATAGATCAACGGCGTCAGAAGCGCCGGACCCACAGCAATTGTGTTCTTGAGTAGCTGAGCCCTCCCGGAGGTACCCACCATGACGAGATCATTGGCATAAACCTCGGGATCGTCATAAACGCCCCGGCGGATCGCCTTCACGTTGTAGACCGCAGCATAGCGTTGCCCATCGACATTCCGGAAAACAACTACGTCGTCCAAGCGCGCTAAATCCGTTGCCCCGTCGGCGGTGGCGACGGCCCTCAGCAAGGTCATCCGGCCGATGACCGGGTACAGCCCGGGCTTTTTGACTTCTCCGTCGACAGTGATCACCTGACTTACGGTTTCCTCAAGGTTCACCGTAACCTGCGGATCGCGGACGAAGCGGCCGCGCAATCGCTTGGCGATCTCGTCCGCGAGTTCGGAAGGGGTTCGCCCCGCGGCCTCGAGCGCGCCGATCAGCGGCACCGAGATCCGGCCACTGGCGTCCGCCTGCACCTTCTTGCTCAGGTCTTCAATGCCGAAAACGTCGATGGTGAGCTTGTCGAAAGGGCCGATAAGATAGGGGCGATCACCAGCCGAAAGATCGGCCCGCGTCGGAGCGGGCAGGCTGCTCGTCCGCACCACCTGCAGCCCCGCCCGGTTTTCAATGGGCGGCGTGCCGGCGCAGCCAACAAGCAATAAGCCCGCTAAGCAAACGGAAAACGGAGCCGATTTCACAAAAAAATTACCCCGAGAGTAAAGGAAGCGGAACGGCATGCGTTGAATCCCAAGCCGCCCCGCGCACTAGACCAGCACGCGCTCGCGCGTCTAGCTCTTTCTATCCCGCAACGCGCGGACTAACGCGACGATTTGGGGCTTCCGGACGCTCCGGCCCGGCCCTTTTCACGGCTTCGGAGGCAAGCGCCATTAGACCACACCCGATCACGAACAGCACCTGGTTGAGCGGGGTGCGAAGAGGATAGTCTGCGATACTCGCGAGAACCAGCATGAGCACCTGGAGACTGCCCATTCTCCCCAGGAGAATTGCTCCTTCCAGCTGCCGTACCGGACGCCAGATGCGGATCGATGCGCGGATTGCCCAAATGAGGAAGCCAAGCCCCAGCGCCAGGCTCGCGCCTCCCCCTTCGATGAGAACCTCGAGAATGTCGTTGTGCGCATGGTTGAAATATGACGGGCCGAGATACCAATCCGGCTCCACGATTTTGAAGACGACCGGAAACGAACCGAAGCCACTGCCGACCGGGAAATAGTTCTTCGTCATATCGACCAGCACGCCGAACAGGCGAAGTCGCGTGTCGGCTTCCACATCTTGAGCGAAGAGACGCTGAATTGCCAATGCCCGCGACAAAACGATCGACGTCACCACGATCGCGATCAGCACTATCGCAAAGCCGAACGTACTCGCCTTGCCGAGCCGCGACGCCAGGAAGCTCTGCACGGCCGCCGGCGCCCCGTTCCGCGTTCGCCATGCCGGGCGCACGAGCATCATCGCGCCGGCCAGCCCGACCAGTAATAACAGCAATCCCGCACGAGAGCCGGTGATCAAGACCATCGGAACCAGAAAAAGCGCAAGTGCGCATGCCAGTGGGAGCCGCAACTGGACCAGGCGGTCGGACGGATAGATCGCAAGCGCCGCGAGCGCCGGAAGGACCGCCGTCAACAGCGCGGCATGATGGTTCCGATTGGCGAAAAATCCTACGCTGCTGCCTCGATTGGTGATGTCGAAAAGATAGAGCTCGCCGCTGGAAATCTGCAAGACCCCCATCGTCGCGCTGACCATCGTCAAGCCGATCACCAGTGCAAGCAGCCAGGACATGCGTGCCTTGGGAAAGGACGCCAAGCCCACCAATGCGGCGAAACCGGGAAGCGTCGACAAGATGCTGTTGAGCGTTGCGTCTGGCGCGAGACTTATCGGACGCCAAGGTTGCTCGACACCCAAGATCGAAGCTCCCGAAGCGAAAAGCTCGCGCCCTGGGAGGGCCGTCCAGATAAATGGGGGGAGTGGAATGGACTGAATGATCATCAGCGCGGTCAGCGAGCCGAGAAACAACAGCGGAAACTTCACTCGAGCGAGGTCGCGACCCGAAGAAAGAAACAGCGCCACGGCAAGCATAATAACCGAAGCCAAGCGCACGATTATTTGAGTTCCCGCATCAGGGCGCGAAGAGCCTCCAAAACAAAATGCGCATATCAGAAATATCGCGAACAAAACCGCCACTATACTGTCGCTATATTTCATAATTTTCTGGGACGACATATATTACCCATCTAGTTCCGGCGGGAGCACCCACAGAGCGACGCCGTCCAATTCCCGACCTCTCAATGCCCCAATCGGCTGTCATAGCCAAGGGGGTAGCGCTGGCGGCCGAAGTAGGTGATCGGGCACTCGATGCGCGATTGGACGTAGCGCGCGTGCCGCATTTCCCCTAGTGCAGGATGCTCGCACGAGCCCACGGTGACACCCCGATCGTATGGACGGAAAGATGATATCGCACGTCACTGATAAGTTGTGGCACTTCGTGCACAACACCTTCATCGCGGGATGGCAGGAACTGATGTTGAGCTTCGCCGCGTCAATATTAGCGGCCGCGCTTGTTCTTGTTATAGAAGCTCGATACGTGGGATATGCGAACTCTGGCCTGAAGAGAATTTTCTTCACGCCGTCCCGGTCTACGATCTTGGATTTAGTGTATTTTATTCTTTATACTACGGGTGTCATCACCCTTCTCGCCATCGCATTTTCCGCGGGTATTCCGTTTTTCTTTGCTAGCGCGTTGAAGAATGCGCTGAACCTCGATGTCGGGCCAATGCTCCCAACTTGGATTCATCTGCCGGTATATCTTATCGCCGCAGACTTTATGGCGTATTGGCAACATCGCCTGATGCATCGAATACCCGCTTTGTGGAAGATACACGAATTTCACCATTCGGCGGAAGAGTTTAATACGATAACGGTGTTTCGTGAGCACCCCCTGGATCGAGCGATCAACGTCATCGCGATGACCGTGCCGGCAATTGTTATAGGAGTGCCCGTAGTCGCATTCCCTCTTTTCATGACCATTTATGGTTTGATCGGCTACGTAAAACACAGCCGGATCCCATGGCATGGCTGGATCGGCAAATGGGTGATCCAATCACCTCGCGATCATTTGATACATCATTCTAAAATACAAGAGCACCATGACACCAACTTCGCGAACAACTTTGCGATTTGGGATCATCTGTTCGGGACATATTACACGGGTTCGAATTTCAAGCCGGTCCTCGGCTTGGAGGCCAACCCTTTCAACCGGCGGGGCGCGATCGTCGACACCTGCCAGACCCAATTCCGTTTTTTCAAGGCCCTCAGCGAGAGCGGCGCCGACATATGGCGAAAGCGGAGCGCGAGAAAGCGAAGTGAAATCCGTCGGTAGTCATTTTATGCAAGCGATGTTTTCGGCGAATAGGCCTAAGGCGACTGATCGCCGGCAACCTTGCCCGCTGCACTTGCCTCAGCGCGACAGCGCCGCGCCAGTGGGGCGCTGATCACTCGCCATCCGACCGCCAGCCGCAGGACGCCTAGGAAGGAATCAACGTGGCGCGCCTGGGCCAGCATCCCGCTGCGGCTGCGGCGGGCCACCGGGAGCCCCGCCGCTCTGCTGCATCTGCTGCATCTGCTGCTGCATCATCATCTGCTGGACGACGGCGGCCGGAAGGATCCGCTCGGGGCTCACGGTGAACACCAGCATCGCATCGGGCGGCACCCGCTCGGGATCGGGGCTCTGCACCCCCGGCGCGCCGTAAGCGAGGTTCGACGGGATCCACAGGCGGTATTTGCCGCCCTTCTGCATCAGCTTCAGGCCTTCGAGGAAGCCGGGGATCGCACTGCCCGCCTGCACCGGGAACGGCACCGCGCGCTCGCTCTTGTCGAACACCGTGCCGTCGCGGAAGCGGCCTTCATATTGCGCGACGACATAGTCGCCTTCGCCGGCCTTGCCGCCCTCGCCGGGCTCCAGCACTTGATATTGCAGGCCCGACGCGGTGGTCTGAACGCCCGCGCGGCTCTTGTTCCAGGCGAGATACTGCGCATCGGTGCCCTTGGCGGCGACCTGCTCGCGCGTACCCAGCCAGGCAAGGCCGGCCGCGAGCGCAATCGCCAGTAGCACGCCGATCCACAGCCAGACCTTGTAAGCCCGCTTGACAGGCTGGAGCGGAACGGCGGTCACGGACATCGGTCAGGCTCCAGCAAGGGCACGCGAAAGGGTAGTAAAGGTAAGGCGAAACGCACCCTGGCGTTTCGCGCAGGCCTTACCGTGCGCTGTCGCGCTCGACCCGCTTGCGCTCGAGCTTGCGCGCACGACGAACCGCAGCGGCACGCTCGCGGGCGCGCTTCTCGCTGGGCTTCTCGTAGTGACGACGCAACTTCATCTCGCGATAGACGCCCTCACGCTGCAGCTTCTTCTTGAGCGCCCGCAGCGCCTGGTCGACGTTATTGTCGCGAACGATGATTTGCATAAGGCCGTACAGCTCCAATCTCGATACAATAGAATAGGGTTCGCCGGAGCGCAGGCCGCGGCGTGATCGAGGGCACCTATCAGCGCAAATCCGATTTTTCAAGGTCCGAGGCAGCCTGGACACGAGAATCTCGGCTGGAATGCATCAAAGTCCTGTGCCTTAAAGGTCACACTGCGCCCACATTACAATGCGTTGCAGCGCTGCAACGCGCCCGATAGGTTCGCCTGCCACGCCACCCGCATGCAGTTAGCCTACGCTCTGGACCTCGAGACTCGCCTCCTCATCGTCGACGACGATCCCGGCATCCGCGAATTGACCGCCGGGTTTCTGTCGCAGCACGGCTATGTCGTCGATACCGCCGCGGGCGGGGCCGAGATGCGCGCGGCAATGGCCGCGCAGGATTATGCCCTGGTAGTGCTCGACCTGATGATGCCGGGCGAGGACGGGCTGACCATCCTGCGCTCGATGGACCGCGAGACCGGACCCGCTGTGATCCTGCACTCGGTCATCGGCGAGGATGTCGACCGCATCGTCGGGCTCGAGATGGGCGCCGACGATTATGTCGCCAAGCCTGCCAACCCGCGCGAGCTGCTCGCGCGGATCCGCTCGGTTCTTCGCCGCAGCAGCGGCGGCGACAGCAAGCCGGCTGCGAAGCTGCCCGAGCGCAGCTTCCTGCGCTTCGCCGGCTGGCGCCTCGATCCGGTGGTGCGCCAGCTCTACGATCCCGAAAACGTCATCATCAACCTGTCCGACGGCGAGTTCCGGCTGCTGCTCGCTTTGGCCGAGCGGCCGCGGCGCGTGCTGACGCGCGACATGCTGCTCGATTTCTCGCGCGGGCCGATGGCCGAGCATTTCGACCGCGCGATCGACGTGCAGATGAGCCGGCTGCGCAAGAAGCTCGCCCGCCCCGGCCGCGACGAGCTGATCCGTACGATCCGCAACGAAGGCTATATGTTCGTCGCCGAAGTGACCGCCAGGTGAGGCGCGCAAGGTCGATCACGCTTCCCATCGTGCTGCTGGTGATCGCCGCGGCGCTGATCGCGACGACGGTGCAGTTCACGACGATGTTCAGCGGCCCCCCGCCGTGGTTCCGCCCGATGCCGGTCGCCCGCGTCGCCGAGGCGCTGCGCACCGGCCGGGCTCCCGAGAACGCCCGCGGCATCGAAGTCGTCCGGATCAGCGAGGACCGCTTCGGCCGCACCGAGGAGCAGCCCTCGCCCGAGCGCGACGCGGCGATCGCGGCGCTGATCCCCACGCCGGTCGAGAGCGTGCACGGCCTCTACGAATTTCCGCCGCATGATCCCGACGGCGATATTCGGGGGAGCTTCACGGTGGGACGGCGTGACGGAGACGGCTGGATCCTCGTCTCGACTGCGCCGCCGCCCACCTTCACCAGCTGGCACTTCCGCCGGCTGGCGGGGATGCTGATCACGCTCGTGATACTCTCGGTGCTCGCCTGGTACGTCGCGGCACGGATCTCGCGCCCGATCCGCGAGCTCGCTTACGCCGCGACTCGCGCCAGGCTCGGCGCCCGGCCGGCGATCCCGCACGGCGGCCCGCGCGAAGTGCGCGAACTCGCCGAAGCTGTCGAGGCAATGCAGGATCGCATCCTCCAGCAGGCCGAGGGCCGCACGGCGATGCTCGCGGCGATCGCGCACGATCTCGGCACCCCGCTCTCGCGCATCGCCTTCTGGGTCGAGCAGCTCCCCGAGGCGGCGCGCGACCGTGCCGCCGCCGATATCGACGAGATGCGCGCGATGCTCGGCGCGGTGCTGCGCTTCACCCGCGACGACCGCAACCGCGAGCAGCATGCGCGGCTCGATCTCGGCAGCCTGATCGAGAGCCTGGGCGACGATCTCGCCGCAGCGGGGATGCCGGTCGAAGTCGATCTCGGCCCGCGCGTAGTCATCGAGGGCGATCCGGTGGCGCTGCGCCGCCTGTTCACCAATCTGGTCGAGAACGCGGTGCGCTATGGCGATCGGGCGCGGCTATGCTGGTCGGTGTCCGCCGGCTGGGCCGAAGTGCTGGTCGAGGACGAGGGCCCGGGCTTCCCCGTCGGCCGCGCCGAGGCGTTGTTCGCGCCGTTCGTGCGCGGCGAGGCCTCGCGCAATCGGGCGACGGGAGGCACCGGGCTGGGGCTGGCGATCGTCCGCTCGATCGCCGAGGCGCATGGCGGCGAAGTGGTCCTCGGCAACCGCGACGCGGGCGGCGGTCGGGTCCGCGTGCGTCTGCCGGCGGAGTGATCTTCCACCTCTGAAATATTTCGGCATCCCGCGAAATCGCACGATGCGGTCCCCCCGCCGCGCCGCTTTCAACCCTGTTGACGCGGTAGCAAACCGTGCTCCTGCGAAAGCAGGAGTCCAGTGTCACGCAGGACAGCAATCGTGGCTCTGGGCTCCTGCTTTCGCAGGAGCACGATGAATCCGCGATCTCCACTGGGGTGGAGCGGCCGGCATCCCTGTGCCGGTCGAGGCGCCCCGTCTGCCAAGGTGGTTCCCTCTGTACCACTTCCCGGCAGGCGGGGCGCCGCTATAGTGCGCCGCGATGGCATCCTCGGCACCTGCCCGCGCGTCCCGCCTGCGATCGATCCTCGGCGGATCGGCGGGCAATCTCGTCGAATGGTATGATTGGTACGCCTATTCGGCGTTCACGCTCTATTTCGCGCCGCATTTCTTCCCCGAGGGGGACCGGACCGCGCAGCAGCTCAACGCCGCCGCCGTGTTTGCCGTCGGCTTCCTGATGCGGCCGATCGGCGGCTGGCTGATGGGCGTCTATGGTGACCGCCACGGGCGCAAGGCGGGGCTGACCCTGTCGGTGACCTTGATGTGTGCGGGCTCGCTGATCATCGCGCTGACCCCGGGATATGAGACGATCGGCGCGGCGGCGCCGGTGATGCTGGTGCTCGCGCGGTTGCTCCAGGGGCTTTCGGTCGGCGGCGAATATGGCGCGAGCGCGACCTACCTTTCCGAGATGGCCGGCAAGAAGCATCGCGGCTTCTTCTCGAGCTTCCAATATGTGACGCTGATCTCGGGCCAGTTGGTCGCCTTGCTCGTGCTGCTGGTGCTGCAGGCGACCTTGCGCGAGGCCGATCTCGACGCCTGGGGCTGGCGCATCCCGTTCGCGATCGGCGGCGCACTGGCGGTCGTGGTGTTCTGGCTGCGGCGGCGGCTGGCCGAAACCGAGAGCTTCGAGAATGCGCGCGGCGAAGGACGGCGCTCCGGGCTGCTCGCCTTGTTCCGCGAGCATCCGCGCGAGGCGGCAGTGGTGATGCTGCTCACTGCGGGCGGCACGCTCGCTTTCTACGCTTATTCGATCTACCTCCAGAAATTCCTCGTCAACACCGCGGGCTTCGACCGGGCGACGGCTTCGCAGATCAACGCCGCAGCCTTGTTCGGCTTCATGCTGATCCAGCCGCTGGCGGGGGCATTGTCCGACCGGATCGGGCGCAAGCCGCTGATGGTCGGCTTCGGGGTGCTGGGCGTGCTGCTGACCTGGCCGATCTTCACGACGCTGGAGACGGTGAAGAGCCCGTTCACGGCATTTCTGATCATGTTCGGCGCGCTGGTGATCGTCACCGGCTACACCTCGATCAACGCAGTGGTGAAGGCCGAGCTGTTTCCTGCGCACATCCGCACCCTCGGCGTGGCGCTACCCTATGCGCTGGCGAACGCGCTGTTCGGGGGAACCGCCGAATATATCGCCTTCCGGTTCAAGGACGCCGGCTGGGAACGCGGCTTCTATTGGTATGTCACCGCAATGATCGCGATTTCGCTGATTACCTATCTGAAGATGCGCGACACTGCGAAGCATTCCCGGATCGTGGAGGATTAGAGCGTGATTCAAGAGATCTGAATCTGTTCCCCGGCGAAGGCCGGGGCCCAGGCTCGACGAATCCGACGCGCTGGACTGTCCTCCCGACATCATCGCAGCTGGGCTCGAGTCGAGGTCCTCGTTCGCGGGTACTTGCAATGTTGGATTTCGTCTGCTTGCCTACGCCGGCCGGCCCTCCGTCCGCCCTTTGACATCGTCGGAACCATCGATCGCGAGTCAACGCACAGCCGCGCACAAATGACCCTCGTGCCGCGTAGGTGCCGCGTAGGTGCCGCGTAGGTGCCGCGTAGGTGCCGCGTAGGTGCCGCGTAGGTGCCGCGTAGGTGCCGCGTAGGTGCCGCGTAGGCGGCGTGAAGCTGCGCGCCGAGTCAACCGGTATCCAGATTTTATACAAAGATAATAATAACTTAGCGAGTCAACTCGCTCGCAAAAAAACGCCCAGCAAGTCAACCGCCGCGCAGCAGACCCCGGTCTGTGCGACTTTTGCCGCCCGGAGAGGGGCGTTCAGGCCAGGATGCCGCCGCTGCGGCTGGCCAGCACCCGGCCGATCGAATCGAACAGCGCGTCCATCGCCACCGGCTTGAACAGCACGTCGTCGGCGCCGAGCGCGAGGCAGCGCTCGCGCAGATCGACTGCGGTATCTGCAGTGACCACGACGATCGGCAGGTCGGCCTTCTCGTCGCCGCGCGCACGAATGCGGCGGATCGTCTCGAAGCCGTCGGTGCCGGGCATGCGCAGATCGACGAGGATAACGTCGAAATTCTCGGCGTCGATCCTTTCGAGACCTTCCTCGGCCCAGCTCGCCTCGGCCATGGTTGCGCCGGCCACGTCGAGCATGTCCTTCACAACCCGACGGTTCATCGGATCGTCCTCGATGAACAGGATGTTCATGGCGTGCCGCCGCAAGGGACGGAATGAATTTCTGCGACCGTTTTTATCATATTAGTGTGCTATCGTCCTAAGCCGCCTGGGACACAAGACGGCGGCCGGCCCCGGGGTCCGAATTTTCTTCCGGATCCTGGACGACCGCCGCGACGAGCGCCGCACCCGAAACCGGCTTTACAACGATGTTGCCGACCCCCGTTGCGAGAAGCTGCGCCCTCATCTCGGCGTCGGGATTGATCCACAGGACCGTGCAGTGGCCCGGCGCGACGGCCGCGGCGAGCACTTCCAGGGTTTCCATCGGATCGCTGTCGCTCGCCTTGAGCGTCGCCTCGTCTACCAGGAGGTGCGTGGTGACGGCATCGGCGATCAGCGCATGCGCTTCCTCCGCGCTGCCGGCAAAGCGCAGCGAGGCGAGCCGCGGCTCGAGCAGGGTGCGCAGCATGCTGCGCGCAATCGGATTGCGGTCGAGGATCACCATTGCGACGCCGCTGCGCGCCATGCCGGTGCCGATGTCGACCGGCGCCTCGGCGAGGACGAGCGGCAAATCCACCGTGAAGGACGTGCCTTGCCCTTCGATGCTCTCGACCATGATCTCACCGCCCAGCGCGCGGGCGAGATTGCGGCAGATCGTGAGGCCGAGGCCGGTACCGCCGAATTTCCGGGTCGTCCCTGCGTCGACCTGGCGGAAGGATTCGAAGACCTGCTCGAACTTGTCGGCGGGGATGCCGATTCCGGTGTCGCTGACGACGAGGCGGAGGCGCCGCGCCACGCCCTCTCCTTCCGCCACGGCGCGCAGCGTGACGCTGCCGCGCTCGGTGAACTTGATTGCATTGGACAGGAGATTGAACACGATCTGGCGGAGACGTCCCGCGTCGCTGACGATCCAGTTTGGCGCATGGCTGAGCTCGAGGCGGAAGCCGAGCCCCTTGCCACGTGCCTGTTCGTCCCACAGCCGGGTGACTTCCCGCAGCGTCGCGCACAGGTCCACCGGCGCCGCGTCGACCGTGAGATTGCCCGTCTCCATCTTGGCGACGTCGAGGATGTCGTCGACGAGGCTGCGCATCGTCACGCCGGCGCCGTGAACGATCTCGATGCGGTCGCGGGTAGCCGGGTCGAGCTTCGCATCGGCGAGCATCACTTGAGTCATGCCGAGGATGCCGTTGAGCGGGGTGCGGATTTCGTGGCTGGTGGTGGCGAGGAACTCGGTCTTGGCCTGCAATGCCTTTTCGAGCGCGGCGTTGGTATCGCCGAGGACGATGTTGGTCGCCCGGATCTGGTTGCGGCTGCGCCGCAGCGTGATCAGTCCGAAGCTGAGCAAGGCGATGATGACGAGCGTCGCGCCGCCGATGCTGAGCAGCAAGGTGAGCCGGAAGGCGGCGGTCCGGCGCGCTTCCTCGGCCTTGAGCGTCTGGATCCGCGCCTGCTGCTCGGCGGAGTCGAAGCGAGCAGCCATCAGGGCGGCGCCGGTGGTGGTGGCGACCTTGTTGGCTTCGTCATCGAGCCGCTTCATCGCCTGAAGGTGCGCCAGCGCGAGCTTCGATGCCCCGGAATCGCGTAAAATATCATAAGCGAAGGAATGCGAGATGCGGAAATCGCCGGTGGTCATGGTCAGATCCACCCCGGCGAAGCACTCGGTGATCAACCGAAGTGCCTGCGCCTTGTCGCCTCGATCCGAGGCCAGCCTCGCGGCGGTGGCGAGCAGATGGCGGCGCAAGAGATCGGAATCGGCGTCTTCGACGAGCTTGAAGCCCCGCGCCAAGGTATGATCGGCAGCTTCGAAATGCTTGAGCTCGACCTGATTGCGCGCGAGGTTCACCAGGATGCGCGCTTCGAGCAACGGCTTTTCCAGCTGTCGAGCAATAGCCAACGCGGCTTCATACTCCTTCTCGGCCTCCGCCCTGCCATGATCGACGCGCGTGAGGACATTGCCGCGGCTGTTGTGGAGCGACAGCGAGAGCGCCGGGTCGCCATCATAAAGTTCGGATGCCTGGCGATAATATTGCTGCGCGCGATTGTCGTCGTTCGCGATGCCGTAGAGAGCGCCGATGTTCTGAAGCGCAATCGCCTGGCTTCGCGGCTCGCGCACCGAACCGAAGACGCGAAACGCTTCCTGATATCGCGTCAATGCCTTCACGGCGTCGTCGGCCTGCATGTAGAAGGCGCCCTGCGACATCAGCAGATCGCCGCGGAGCTTGATCGGTTCGGCTATCCCCTCAATGAGGCGAAGACTGTCGTCGAGAAGCGGCTTGGCGCGCTCGGCCGCATTGCTGCGCAAATAGGCCTCGGCGCCGAGCCATCGGGCAGTGGCGAGTGCCAGCGCGCGCTGCCGGGGATCCGGAATTCGGCGCGCCAGCGCATCGATCAGTTGAACGTGGCGCAGCGTCTGGGCTTGGTCGGCCATCATGCTGCTTTTGGCAGCATCGATCTGCGCCGCGAGCGGCTTGGGGAAGTCGGGCTCCCGTGCAAATGCCGGTTGGCTCGCAACCAAGGCAAGCGCGACGCCGAGTGCGCGGAGCGCGCCGCGGGTCACGCGCGCTTCCAGAAACTCTCGGGCCGGATGAACGACTGGACGTTTGCCGAACTGGCGAGATGCGCCTCGTCGACAAGGTATTTGCGAAATGCATCGAACCCTAGCGGGCGCGAAAGCAGGTACCCCTGCACCATGTCGCAGCCCATCACGCTGAGCAGCGCCAGCGCCGACGGCGTTTCGACACCCTCGGCGGTGACTTCCATTTCAAGTGCATGGGCAAGGTCGATCGTCGAGCGGACGATCAGCGGATCGCGATTGCTGGAGGTCAGCTGCATCACGAACATCTTGTCGATCTTCAGCTCTTTGGCCGGCAGCCGCTTGAGATAGGCAAGCGAAGACAGCCCTGCCCCGTAATCGTCGATCGCAAGCTGGACCCCGATATCGGCGAAGGTCTGGAGATGCTGGATCGCGCTGTCCGGATCGCGGATCACTGCGGTCTCGGTAATCTCGAAACCGAGCTTTGCGCCGCTCGTCGAGACGATGGCGCAGGCCTCCCTCACGAACTCGGCGTCGGCGAGCAGCATGCCCGAGATGTTGATGAAGAGCGTGAGATCGTGCCCCTCGGCGGCGAGACGCTTCTGATCGGCAATCACTTGGTGCAACGTCCACATCGTCAACGCACCGATCTCGCCGGCCTCCTCGGCCACCGAGATGAAGTCCCCCGGAAGGATCAGCCCGCGCTGCGGGTGCTGCCACCGCACCAGTGCCTCGGCGCTGCTGATCTCCTGCCGGCGCACATGCACCTTGGGTTGATATTGCAGGAACATCTCATTGGCAGCGATGGCCCCGGGAAGCTCGCGCATCAATGTGAGGCGGTCGAAGCTCAGGTCGACACGCGATAGATCGAGCATGACCACGCGCTTTTCGCTGCGCGCCTGCTCGAGCGCCGATTCCGCGGCTTCGGTCAGCCGAACGTCATCGCAATCGTCGCAAGGGGCGGCAGCGACGCCAAACTGCATCTGCAGTTGGTAGGGTTCGCCATCCAGGTCGAACGGTTGCGCGAGCGCAAGGCGCAGCCGTTCGATGTCGGCGGCGCCCATTTCGGGCTTCTCGCGTTCGAACGCTATTTCGACCAGAGCGCGCCCGGCAGTGAGGATTCGAACCTCAGGCAAAAGCGCAGCGATTCGCGCGCCAACATCGAGAATTAGCGTATCGGCCCTCGGCCGGCCGAGGTGACGACGCAGGGTCGCGAAGTTCACAATCTCACATTGGGACAGAATTCGCCAGTATCCGGACTCCCGACGTACGGCCGTTTCACCGAGCTTGGCGAGTTCGTGGCCTGGTTTGCGCAAGTCGGTAGACGTCTGGGCATTACCCCAGACACGCAGATCCGGACCACGGCGCGAACTGATTTCCGCACCGATTCCATTGGCTTCCACGACAGCAGCGTCCGCGCGTGACGCATCATCCCCCATGGACACCGAAGGCTCAGACCCAACCGACATGCCACAACTCCTAGGGCCAGACCCTTGAAGGAACGGTTAAATCCAACGTCGCACCCGGCGCGACACCTGCGCCATCCCGCAGAAATCCTGATTGCGTCGTCATTAATCTGGCTTTAACCACGCTGATTGCGCGCACTGCGCACGATGGGAGATCAATGATGTTCGCGTTTGGCCTTCTTTTCCGCGAAAAGAGCACGGGCGAAGAAATCCGTCCGTTCTGAATTTTCGTCACTTCCGGGCCGGCGGTGAAGCGACTTCAGCAGTGAAGCCGCGCTGACCGGCCCGGACGACTATCGTGAGGCGGCCGGGAGAATCTGGCCGCTTTTTTTGTGCCTGCAGGCTGGCGATCGCCGCTTAGGTGCTGCTGCCCTTGCCCTGCGCCTACGGTTGGGTAAGGGCGCCATGATCTTCACTTCAAAGGGAATCACACCTTGCGCATCGCGATGATCGGCACCGGCTATGTTGGCCTGGTTTCCGGCGCCTGCTTCTCGGATTTCGGCCACGAGGTCGTTTGCGTCGACAAGGACGCCCGCAAGATCGAACTTCTCCACCAGAACGTGATGCCGATCTACGAGCCCGGGCTGGCCGAGTTGGTCGCGTCGAACGTCAAAGCGGGCCGCCTTTCTTTCACCACCGACCTTGCAGAGGGCGTGAGAGATGCGGATGCCGTATTCATTGCCGTCGGCACGCCCAGCCGCCGCGGCGATGGCCATGCCGACCTCTCTTATGTCTATGCCGCCGCGCGCGAGATTGCGGAGAACCTGACGGGCCCCAGCGTGATCGTCACCAAATCCACCGTGCCTGTAGGCACCGGCGACGAAGTCGAGCGGATCATCGCGGAGGTCGCGCCGACCAGCGGGGCGAAGGTAGTCTCCAACCCCGAGTTCCTCCGCGAGGGCGCGGCAATCGAGGACTTCAAGCGCCCCGACCGCGTAGTCGTCGGCACCGACGACGAGGACGCGCGGCAGGTAATGCGCGATATCTATCGACCGCTCTCGCTCAATCAGGGCGCCCCGCTGCTGTTCACCGGGCGACGCACCTCGGAGCTCATCAAATATGCCGCGAACGCCTTCCTTGCGGTCAAGATCACCTTCATCAACGAGATCGCCGATCTGTGCGAGAGCGTCGGTGCCGATGTCCAGGAGGTCTCGCGCGGGATCGGCATGGACAATCGCATTGGCGGCAAGTTCCTCCACGCCGGCCCAGGCTATGGCGGATCATGCTTCCCCAAGGATACGCTGGCGCTGCTCAAGACCGCGGCCGATAACGAGACGCCGCTGCGTATCGTCGAGGCGACGGTGCAGGTGAACGACAATCGCAAGCGCGCGATGGGCCGCAAAGTCATCAAGGCAATGGGCGGGGATGCCCACGGCAAGACCGTGGCTGTGCTCGGCCTCACCTTCAAACCCAACACCGATGACATGCGCGACGCGCCGAGCTTGTCGGTGATCGCGGCGCTGCAGGACGCCGGCGCGACGGTGCGCGCCTACGACCCTGAGGGTGTCGAGCAAGCGCGACCGATGCTGCCGGGCGTCGAGTTCAGCGCGAGCCCCTACGCTGCCGCCGAGGGTGCCGACGCACTGGTGATCGTCACCGAATGGGACGAGTTCCGGGCGCTCGATCTGGGCCGGATGGCGAAGACGCTGCGGACCCCGCTGCTGGTCGACCTGCGCAACATCTATCCGGCCGCCGAGGCCGAGCGTGCCGGCCTGGAGTTGGTGAGCGTAGGCAAGCCTAGAAAGGGCTGAACTTCAGGCGACCCTTCCGAGCCGCTCGCCGCCATAGCTCGACGCACGGATCGGTTCCCACCACCAGCGATTGGCGAGATACCAGTCGATAGTCCTGGCGAGGCCGGAATCGAAGGTCTCACGGCGTCGCCACGCGAGTTCGGATTCCGCTTTGGCAGAATCGATCGCATAACGACGGTCGTGGCCGGGCCGGTCGGTGACGAACTCGATCAGCAAACGACGCGGCGTTCCATCGGGCAGCGGCGTGCGGCCGTCCAATATGTCGCAGATCGTCTCGACGACGCCGAGATTGGTCCGCTCGGCGCGCCCGCCGAGCAGATACGTTTCGCCGACGCGTCCCTCCGTCATCACCTGCTCGAGCGCTTCGGCATGATCGTCGACATAGAGCCAATCGCGGACATTCTCGCCACGGCCGTACACCGGCAACTTCCTGCCTTCGATCGCATTGAGGATCGTCAAGGGAATCAGCTTCTCGGGGAAGTGCCAGGGCCCGTAATTGTTCGAGCAGTTGGAGAGCACCACCGGCAGGCCATAGGTCTCGTGCCAGGCCCGGACGAAATGGTCAGAGGCTGCCTTCGACGCCGAATAGGGCGAAGAGGGAGCGTAAGGCGTTGTCTCCGTGAAGACCCCGCTATCGAAGGGAAGATCGCCGAACACTTCGTCGGTGGAAACGTGGTGGAAGCGGAAATGCTCGCGCGCGCGCGCTGGCAGTGTGCGCCAATGCGCGAGCGCGGCGTCGAGCAGCCGCACCGTGCCGACGACATTGGTCTCGACGAACGCCGCCGGGGAATCGATCGAGCGATCGACGTGCGTTTCCGCCGCAAGGTGCATGATGCCCTGAAGCTGCTCGTCGTGCAGGAGGCGGAGCACCGTCTCAGTGTCGGCGATGTCGGCTTCGACAAAGCAGAAATTGGATTCACCCTCCACATCGCGAAGCGAGGCGCGGTTGCCGGCGTAGGTTAGCTTATCGAGGCAAACGACGTGATATCCGCGCCCCACGAGCCTGCGACACACCGCCGAGCCGATGAACCCGGCCCCGCCAGTGACCAATACGCGCCGGATCATGCCGCGTCCTGCACGCAACGGCGCAGATAATCGGCATAGCCGGTCTTGCCCATCAAATCGGCGCGATCGAGCATCTCGGCGGCACTTAGATAACCGAGATCAAAGGCGATCTCCTCCGGGCAAGCGATCTTGATGCCCTGGCGGTGCTCGATCGTGCGGACGAACGCGCCCGCCTCGTGCAGGCTGTCATGCGTACCGGTGTCCAGCCAGGCATAGCCGCGGCCAAGGCGATTGACGGTCAAGTCGCCGCGATCGAGATAGGTGCGGATCACATCGGTGATTTCGAGTTCGCCGCGCGGGGACGGCTTCAGGGTGCGGGCGATCCCGGTCACGTCCCGGTCGAAGAAATACAGGCCGGTGACCGCCCAGCGCGAAGCCGGATCGGCGGGCTTCTCGACGATGCTGGTGGCGCGCCCCGTCTCCGCTTCGAAGCTCACAACGCCATAGCGTTCGGGATCCTCGACCTGATAGGCGAACACGGTCGCGCCACCCCCCGTCGCCGCGGTGGCGGCCATATGGCCCTTGGCGCCCATCGCGTCGCCGTGGAAGATATTGTCGCCGAGGATCAAAGCCGCGGGCCCGCCGCCGAGGAATTCCTCGCCGATCAAAAAGGCCTGGGCGAGCCCCTCGGGCTCGGCCTGGATCGCGTAGACCAAGTTGATTCCGAAAGCCGCGCCGGTGCCGAGCAGCGCCTGGAACATCGGCAGATCACGCGGGGTGGAAATGATCAAAATGTCGCGAATGCCCGCGAGCATCATCACCGAGAGGGGATAATAGATCATCGGCTTGTCGAACACCGGCAGCAATTGCTTCGAGATCGACAGCGTCGCCGGATAGAGCCGCGTGCCCGATCCGCCGGCGAGGATAATGCCTTTGACGCCATGCGGCTCGGGCCGGCGATCATCGCTGCGGCGATATTGAGCTGACAATTTTTCTTCTCCGCTCCGAATTAGGAACGCCTCGCAAGCAAGGCCCCTGCCGCCTACATCCAGATTGTCGAATAGCGGCAGAAGGTTCACGAAGCTTTAGCCGTGCAGAGCGTGCCAATGGGATCTGAATGCCTTTCTCCCCCCTGACCCATCTCCAGCGCCTCGAGGCCGAGAGCATCCACATCCTGCGCGAAGTGGTCGCCGAGGCCGAGCGCCCGGTGATGCTCTATTCGATCGGCAAGGACAGCGCGGTGATGCTGCACCTCGCCAGGAAAGCCTTTTATCCGGCGCCGCCGCCCTTCGCCCTGCTCCATGTCGACACGACGTGGAAGTTCAAGGCGATGTACGAGCTGCGCGACAGGGCCGCGCGTGCCGCGGGAATGGAATTGCTCGTCTACCGCAATCCCGATGCGCTGGCGCAGGGGATCAATCCGTTCGACCATGGCAGCCTGCACACCGATCTGTGGAAGACCGAGGGGCTCAAGCAGGCACTCGATCTTTATGGCTTCGATGCGGCGTTCGGCGGCGCGCGGCGCGATGAGGAAAAGAGCCGTGCCAAGGAGCGGGTCTTCTCGTTCCGCACTGCCTCGCACCGCTGGGACCCAAAGAGCCAGCGCCCCGAGCTCTGGCACCTTTACAATGCCCGGAAAGCCAAAGGCGAGAGCATGCGGGTGTTCCCGATCTCGAATTGGACCGAGCTCGACATCTGGCAATATATCCGCGCCGAAGGAATCGAGATCGTGCCGCTCTATTTCGCCGCGCCGCGCCCGACGGTGGAGCGCGATGGACTGATCCTCATGGTCGACGACGATCGCTTCCAACTGCAGCCCGGCGAGACGCCAGTCGAGCGCTCGGTGCGCTTTCGCACCTTGGGCTGCTATCCGCTTACCGGGGCGGTAGAGAGCGAGGCCGCCACCCTTGAGGAGGTCATCCAGGAGATGCTGCTCACCACCACTTCCGAGCGCCAGGGCCGCGCGATCGACCACGACCAGACGGCGAGCATGGAGAAGAAGAAGCAGGAGGGCTATTTTTGACTTCCTATCGTCCCGACGCGCTGATCGCGTCCGATATCTCGGCGTATCTGACGCTGCACCAGAACAAGTCGCTGCTGCGGTTCATCACCTGCGGTTCGGTTGACGACGGAAAATCCACGCTTATCGGGCGCTTGCTGTACGATACGAAGATGATTTTCGAGGACCAGCTGGCTAGCCTGAAGGCCGACAGCAAGCGTGTCGGCACCCAAGGGCAGGAGATCGACTTTGCCCTATTAGTCGACGGACTTGCCGCCGAGCGCGAGCAAGGTATCACTATTGATGTCGCCTATCGCTTCTTTTCCACAGAAAAACGCAAGTTCATCGTCGCCGATACGCCGGGCCATGAGCAATATACTCGCAATATGGTCACCGGCGCATCGACCGCGGATCTTGCGGTGATCTTGATCGATGCTCGAAAAGGCGTGCTGACACAGACGCGTAGGCATTCGTATCTTGCGCATCTGCTCGGGATCCGGCGGATCGTGCTGGCGGTGAACAAGATGGACCTGATCGGCTACGATCAGCTAGCCTATGAAGCGATCGTAGACGACTATCGCGCGTTCGCAAAATCGATTGGAATTCAGGACTTTACGCCGATTCCACTCTCGGGATTCAAGGGCGACAACATCACTGGATCGTCCGGGAATACGCCGTGGTACGCCGGGCCCGCATTGCTGGAACATCTGGAACAAGTAGACGTCGAAGTTGACACCGACCGCGCCCGGCCGTTCCGGCTTCCGGTGCAGTGGGTGAACCGGCCGAACCTCGACTTTCGCGGCTTTGCCGGTTTGATCGCGAGCGGCGCGGTCAAACCCGGTGACGCGGTGCGAATCCTGCCGTCGGGGCGGACCACCACCGTGGCGCGGATCGTGGCGATGGACGGCGACCGCGACCTGGCCGGCGCCGGAGAATCGGTGACGCTGACGCTCGCCGACGAAGTCGACTGCTCGCGCGGCGACGTCATCGCCGCCGCCGACGAACCGCCGCAGGTCGCCGACCAGTTCAAGGCGACGATCGTCTGGATGGACCAGGCCGAACTGCTGCCGGGCCGCGCCTATTGGCTCAAGCTCGGCACCCAGACGGTGAGCGCCACGGTGCGCGAGCCCGAGCACACGATCGACGTCAACACGCTGGCCAATGCGCCGGCCAAGACGCTCAGGCTCAACGATATCGGCGTGGCCGAAATCGCCGCCGACCGCGGCATCGTGTTCGAACCCTATGCCGACAGCCACGATCTCGGCGGGTTCATCCTGATCGACAAGGCGACCAACGCCACCGTTGCCGCGGGGATGCTGCACCACGCGCTGCGCCGCGCGCAGAACGTCCATTGGCAGGCGATCGAGATCACCCGCGACGCGCATGCCGCGCAAAAGGGCCAGCAGCCGCGATTGTTGTGGTTCACCGGGCTCTCAGGCTCGGGCAAGTCGACGATCGCCAATCTGGTCGAGAAGAAGCTCCACGCGATGGGCAAGCACAGCTTCCTGCTCGATGGCGACAATGTCCGCCACGGACTCAACCGCGACCTGGGCTTCACCGATGCAGACCGCGTCGAGAATATCCGCCGGGTCGGCGAAGTCGCGCGGCTGATGACCGATGCCGGGCTGATCGTGCTGACTGCGTTCATCTCGCCGTTCCGCGCCGAGCGCGAGATGGTCCGCGCGATGCTGCCGACGGGGGATTTCTTCGAGATCTTCATCGACACTCCGATCGCCGAGGCCGAGCGGCGCGACCCCAAAGGCCTGTATCGCAAGGCGCGCGCCGGCGAGATCGCCAACTTTACGGGCATATCGAGCCCCTATGAGGCGCCCGAACGGCCGGAGATCCAAGTCGACACGACCAGGGAAACGCCCGAGGAGGCAGCCGAGCGGATCGTCGAGACGATCATGGGAACGTGGAGCCCGGTAATTTGACCGACGCCGAACTTGCCCGCGACATCGCTGCCGAGGCGGGTGCGCTGCTGCTACGGATCCAGGACGAATGCGCGGGGGGCGATCGCGGCGACCGCGAGGCCAATGTGCTGATCCTCGAACGGCTGCGCGCGGCGCGGTCCGAGGATGCGGTGCTTTCGGAGGAATCGGCGGACGATCTCGCGCGGCTGGAGCGCAGCCGGGTGTGGATCGTCGACCCGCTCGACGGAACCCGCGAGTTCGCCGAGCGGCGGGAGGATTGGGCAGTGCATGTGGCACTCGCGGTGGACGGGCGCGCGGAGGCCGGCGCGGTGGCGCTGCCACGGCTGGGACTCACCTTGTCGAGCAATGTGCCGCCGCCGCTCGCCAAGCCGCAGAACCCGCCGCGGCTGCTGGTCAGCCGGACGCGACCGAGCGCCTTGTGCATGGATGTTGCCGGGCGGATCGGCGCGGTATCTGTCGGGATGGGATCGGCGGGCGCCAAGGCGATGGCAGTGGTGCGCGGCGCGGCCGAGATCTACCTGCATAGCGGCGGCCAGCACCAATGGGACAATTGCGCGCCGGTCGCGGTGGCGCTGGCGGCAGGGCTGCACGCCTCGCGGATCGATGGATCGCCGATCGTGTATAACGGCCGCGCGACGGAGATACCCGATCTGCTGATCTGCCGGAAGGAATGGGCGGATACGGTGCTGGCGGCGGTGCGGGATTGCGGACGCTAGAGTAGGAATCACCCCGGCCGTTCGCCCTGAGCCTGTCGAAGGGCAGGAGCCGCAAGCGGTCCGCAGGTGGATAGCCGCCCTTCGATAGGCTCACGGCGAACGGAAAAAGAAGCGCTCCCGTCGTATCAAAACGGGCTACCGCATTTCCAAAGTCAGCTTGGAGAATTGTCCCCGGCTTAAGCCGGGGTCCAAGTTCGGCGAGCCCGGCAAGCTGAGACCATCCTCTCGGAGGTCATTGCGACTGGGCCCCGGCCTTCGCCGGGGAACAATTTCAAACAGATCACGGTCCGACACGCCTGATGAGTCGCGACTCGCGGAGTCGCCACGAGTCGCGCGTGGACGCGAGTCGCCCGACATGGTAAACGCCGCGTTGGGGAGGGGCGGAATTGGGGCTCGGAATCTGGTTCGTGCTGGCGATCGGGCTGAGCTTTTCGGGCTATGCCGTGTATCTGCTCGGGCTTCGCCGCCAGACCGTCCGGCCCAATCGCGCCTCGTGGCTGATCTGGGCCGCGGCGACTTCGCTCGAAGCGCTGACCTATGCCGCGGTGAACCCCGATGCGCCGCAAGGCTGGGTGTTCGCGCTCTCCGCGGTGGCTTGCATCGCAGTGACCCTCGCGATCTGGCGGCGCTCGGCCTGGGCACCGCCCTCGCCGACCGAGACCTTCTGCATCGCCGCATCGCTGACTGCGTTGCTGCTCTGGCTCGTGTTTCGCGAAGCGTTCTGGGCGCACATGCTGGTGGTCGCGGCGGTGCCCGTGAGTTTCTGGCCGACATGGGCGAGCGTGTGGGCTGATCGATCACGCGAGCGTTCGCCCGCATGGGGGCTGTGGACCTTCGGCGATCTCGCGACTCTGTTGATCGCAGTGCGCGGCGCAGAGCTAGGGCTGGCGGAGCTCGGTTATATCCTGGTGGAATTGCTCTGCCACGCCAGCGTCTGGTTCCTGATCGGGCTGGCGACGATCAACCCGGTGCGCGCGTTCGGCGTCCGCCGCGGCGGCCTGCGCATTTTCGACCGTTACCGGCCTTCGAACAATCTCTTCAAAGTCGGTGACAACCATCTCGGCAAGGCCGTGTTCGCCGCTGCCTCGTTCGCGGAGGGGGACATCCTGCTCGAATTCACCGGGCGACGGCTGCCCGCGCACCGGGTGCCCAGCCTGATGCGGGGACGCGGCGACCGTTTCGTCCAGGTGGCGCCCGATCATTATATGGGGCCGTCGGGGCAGCTCGACGACCTGGTCAATCACAGCTGCGCCCCCAATGCCGGGCTGCGCTTCACCGAAGACGGGGTGTTCCTCGTCGCGGTGCGCGCGATCGATCCGGGCGAGGAGATCGCCTGGGATTATTCGACCACGCTCAGGGAATCGAACTGGCACATGCTGTGCCGGTGCGAGGCACCCGAATGCCGGCGGGTGATCGGCGACTTCGATACGCTGGATGCAGAGCGACAGGAGTGGTTCCGGGGGCGCAATCTGGTGGCGCCCTATCTGCGGCGGCGGGATGAGGTGGGGGCAAAGCGGGCGGCGGGTTAATATCCGCAATCCTCCCTCGCGAAGCGGGGGGAGGTGGCGCCAAAGGCGACGGAGGGGCCTGGCCGCAAGCGCTCCGCCCGTGGAGAGGCCCCCTCCACCAGCTTCGCTGGTCCCCCTCCCCCGCTTCGCGAGGGAGGATTTTGGAAATCAGGCCGCCAGTTCCTCGGCCGCCGCCGCCGCGCCCAAGGTCAGCACCGCGCGGGCGCCCCGACCTTTGCCGTCGCTTTGCAAGTCCAGCGTCCCTTCCATCGCGAGCATCGAATTGGCGCACCAATGCAGGCCCAGCCCGCCCGATTTATGCGCGCGCGTCGAGAAGCCGCGCTGGAAGAGAGTCGCCGCGGTCGCCGGATCGAAGCCTTCGCCATCGTCGCGGATGACGATCTCGGTACGTTCGTCCTTTTGCTGGACCAGGACCGCGATGCTGCCCCCGCCCCTGCCAGCGGCGGCTATCGCCTCGGCAGCATTGGCGAAGAGATTGCCGACAACCTGACTCAGGATCACGCGATTTGCGCGCACCAGATGCGGTTTCGACGGAAAGCTGAAGGCGATCGAGTTCTCCCCCGAATAGCGGGCGATGGTGGCATTCTGTGCGACGATCTCGCTGATGTCGCACGTCGCCAGCGCCGGGCGTTCGTTGGCCGCTTCCTGTTGCGCGCCGATGATCTCGAGCACCTGGCGCAGCGCGGCCCGGCCGATCCCGAGCTGATCGCGGCGATCGGCGCGCTCGCGCTCGGCGGCCTCGAGCGCGGCGGCCAGGAAAGCGAGGAGCTTGCCGTGACGCTCGGCCGGCAATGCGGGGTCGGCGAGTTCGGCAAGTGCCTTGTCGATCACTGCCCGGTCGATCGCGGCGGGGCGCTCCAGCCCCTGGCTGAGCACCGTCGTCACCGGGTTGAGCGCGTTGCGGACATTGTGCATTACCGCGACCGCGCTTTCGCTGCGGCCCAGCGTGAAGCCCTGGACCTCGACGCGCTCACGCAGGTCCTTCAATTGGCGGAGCATCGAATTGAAGCCGGTGACGAGGCTGCCGATCTCGTCGTCGCGCGAATGTTCGGTGAGCAGGCCGAGGTCGCCCGAGTTGCGAACCAAACCCATGTGACGCTCGACCCGGTGGAGCGGCTGGAGCACCAGCCGGGTGATCATCCGGCGCAACACGAGCAAAACCACCGCCAGCAGCAGCGACGATCCGAGTACCGCAAGGATCAGCATGCGCTTGCCGAGCGTCGAGAGATCGCGCGGGACGCTGTACGCCGCAGTGGCGACGGCGCGTCCGCCGGGCCCCGCTATCGGCACTGCGATGCGCGTGCGCGAAGGACTGGGGGTGACGATGACTTCACCGGCCGGCGCCGCGATGCTCGCCTTTAGCTGGAGCAACATGCTCAGCTGGCCCGCAGTGACGGTGCGCGCCATCAGCACATAGCCGCGCGGCACACCGCTGCCGTCGCTGCGCCGGACGCGGGCGATGCCGATCGCGGCGAGCGTATCGCCGAGCTTGAGATAGAAGCCCGCCGAGCTGCGGCCATGCAGCGCGGCTTCGAAATCGAGCTGCTTGATCGCCGCGGCGAGCGCGTCGCGCATCGCGGGTTGCTCGGCTTTGCGGGCGAGATCGATCCAGCGGGCGATCACCATCGTGCGATCGGGGCGGACATACGCCATGCCGTCCATGTCGAGATTGGCCATCGCCAGCGTCGAGAAGCTCTCTTCCTCGAACGCGCGGCTGGGCGCCGCCATATAATCCCACGACGCATTCCAGTCGCCATAATCGCGCACGGCATTCTCGACCTTGATCGCGAGATCCTCGACCACGGCGCGGGTGCGGGCGACATGCGCGGCGACGGCATCGCGCTCGAGCCGATTGAAGTTCGGGGTGATGACGGCGGCGAGCAGCAAGGTCAGCGCAGTCGCGCCGAGCAGTCCGACCCCGGTGAGTATCAGCACGAGCTTGGCGCCGAGCGACCGCGGCAGGCGCAATCGCGCCGCGATTGCCATCAGCCGCCGGTCCCGGTGCCTGCGACCTCCGGCTCCGGAACGCGAACAGGCGCCAGGCTACCGTTTTCGGCGAGCAGCAGCGCTTCCTCGGCATCGACCGGGCGCGACAAATGAAAGCCCTGCATATGGCTGCATCCGGCAACGCGCAGCGCTTCGAGCTGGGCCGCGGTCTCGACGCCCTCGGCGACGACTTCCATGCCGAGCGCGCGGCCGAGATGGATCACCGAATGGACGATCGCGGCCGATTCGCGCTCGCGGCCCATGCCGTCGACGAAGCTGCGGTCGATCTTCAGGCAATCGAGCGCGAAGCGGCGGATATTGTAGAGCGACGAATAGCCGGTGCCGAAATCGTCGAGCGCGATGCGGAAGCCCATCTGGCGCAGCTTGAACAGGATCTCCGCGGCGCGCTCGGCATTGTCGAAGATCGCGGTCTCGGTGATCTCGATCTGGAAGCGGCCGGGATCGACTCCGGCGCTGGCGACACGCTCGACGACGTGCCCGACGAAATTGTGCCGGCGAAACTGGCGCGGACTGAAATTGACCGAGACATATTGGCGGGGCCAGCTTTTCAGCGCGGCAAGCGCTTCGTCGATCACCCAGTCGCCGAGTTCGTGGATCAGGTTCGAGTCCTCGGCGATCGGGATGAACATCGCCGGCGGGACCATGCCATATTCGGGGCTGCACCAGCGGATCAGCGCTTCGAACCCGGCGATGTTCAGATCGCGGCCGACGATCGGCTGGAAGACCAATTTGAGTTCGCCCTTGGCGATCGCTTCGGACAGGCCGGTTTCGATCTGGCGGCGGAAGCGGATCGATTCGTCCATGCTCTCGTCGAACAGCCGGACGCAGCCGCGGCCCTGGCGCTTGGCTTCGTTGAGCGCGAGATCGGCGCGGCGCATGACGTCGATCGGATCGCCGATGCTGCCGGGCTCGACCAGGATCAGCCCGATCGAGGCGCCTGCCTGGACCGAATGGCCGAATACCCTGACGCTGGTGGTCACGGATTTGAGCAGGCGTTCGCAGCGCATCACCGCATCGTCCTCGCCGGTCACCTCGATCAGCACCGCGAATTCGTCGCCACCGATGCGGGCGACGAAGCCGTCGCGGAAACTGGTCTGGAGCACATTGCAGACGATGCGGAGCAGTTCGTCGCCGGCGAGGTGGCCGAGCGTATCGTTGACCAGCTTGAAGCGGTCGAGATCGACCATCGCCATCGCGAAGCAATGCTGGCCCTTCACCGCCTGGCCGAGCGCGTGGAGGAAGGCGAGGCGATTGGGGGCGTCGGTCAAGGAATCGTGGTTCGCCATGTGGATGGCGCGCGATTCGTTGGCGGCGAGTTCGAGCTTCTGCTCCTCGAGCTGGGCGATCGCGTGCTTCAGGTCGAGATCGACTTTCCAGCGCTGGGCGAGCGCGGTCGCGGTCTGGAGGACTTCCTCGGCCTGGAACGGCTTGGCGATGTAGAAGATCTTGTCGGCGGGGCCGGCGGCGCGGCTGATCTCCACCGGCGAGAAATCGGAATAGCCCGTGACGATGACGAGGTTGATGTCGGGATCGAGCGCGCGGATGCGCCGGGCGGTTTCCTTGCCGTCGATGCCGGGGGGCATGCGGACGTCGATAAAGGCGACCGAATAGCGCGCGCCGGTTTCGAGCGATTCCGCCACCGCGGCGACGGCGTCCACGCCTTGCATCCGGTGATCGCAGGCGAAGGCGAGTGCGGGCTCGGCAGGCGCTTTTTCGCCGAACAATTCGGCCGCCATTGCGCCGAGCGTCCCGGAATCGGGCACGGCGAAGCACTGGCGATAGGAATCATGCATCGCCGGCTCGTCGTCCACGATCAGAATGCGCAACTGCCTGTTCCCCACATGCGTGTCCGGACAAGGTAACCGATCAGCGTTAACGGCTGGTAAAAACACCCCGCCGTGCGAGAGCGGCGAACGTCGGGATGGTTAACGCGGTAATATCCCGTATCGGACTTCTCCCGGGCGGACGGCGCCGGATCGCATGCCTAGAGAGGCCGTGCGGATGCCGCCGTCTCCCAGCGGCTCTGCCTGTTTGCTTTGCCTCCCTCCTCCCCCCGGGGAGCGGCATCGCATGGGAGCAAGCCGGAGCCGCCGGACCTTCCGCGGCTTCGGCTTGAGCTCCTCCCGGTTTACCCGCGGCGCTGCCCGCTCTAGGTCTTGCCCGATAAACCGGAGGATCCATGGCCGACCCGCTGATTGCACGCTCCCTGCTGTTCGCGCCGGGGGATTCGGAGCGCAAGCTGACCAAGGCCGGCGGCAGCGGCGCCGATCTCGTGCTGCTCGACCTCGAAGACGCGGTGGCGCCGGCCAACAAGGCAGTGGCGCGGACCTTGGTCGCGGCGCATTTGCGCAGTTCCGAGCGGGCGCAGCCTTTATGGGTTCGGATCAATCCGCTCGACAGCGAGCATGCCCTTGCCGACCTTGCCGCGATCGTGCCGGGACGGCCCGACGGGATCATGCTCCCCAAGGCGACGCGCGCCGAGGCCGAACGGCTCCACCATTATCTGACCGCGCTCGAAGCCGCCGCCGGCCTGCCGATCGGCGAAATCCGCACCATCGTCGTCGCGACCGAGACCGCGCCTGCCTTGTTCGGGCTCGGCGATTATGCCGGCTGCCCGCGCCTCGCCGCGCTGACCTGGGGCGCGGAGGACAGCGCGACCGCGCTCGGCGCGACCGACAATCGCGACGAGCATGGCGAATACGACTTCCCCTACCAGCTGTTCCGCGCGCTCGCGCTCGCCGGCGCGGCGGCGGCGAGCGTCGCGCCGATCGAGACGATCCATGGCGACTTCCGCGATCTCGACGGCCTCGCCAAGGTCGCCGCCAAGGCACGGCGGGCGGGGTTTCGCGGGATGCTGGCGATCCACCCCGATCAGGTGCCGGTGATCAACCGCGCCTTCTCGCCTTCCGAAGCCGAGATCGAGCGCGCCGAACGGATCGTCGCGGCGTTCGACGCGAACCCCGGCGCGGGCACGATCGGGCTCGACGGCGCGATGCTCGACATGCCGCATCTGAAGCGCGCCCGGGCGGTGCTCGCCATGCCGCGGAGCTGAGGGGTTACGGTTGGAATTTCCACAGGTTAGAGGTACGATAACGGGACACGGAGTTGGGGGTGCGTACCAAAGGATGAGCGAGGCCGAGCCCGGGCACGAACCGCTGCCGGTTGGCGAGGACGAGTTCCGCATGATCGCCGACAGCGCGCCGGTGGTGGTGTGGGTGACGCGGCTCGATCGCACCCGCAGCTTCATCAACCGCGCCTATCTGGCATTTCTCGATGTCCCTTATGACGAGGCGCTGGTGTTCGACTGGCGCCGGGTGATCCATCCCGACGACGCCGCGCGGCTGATCGCGCAGTCGATCGCCGGCGAGGCGAGCATGGACACCTTCGATCTCGAAGGCCGCTATCGCAACGCCAAGGGCGAGTGGCGCTGGCTGCACTCGACTTCCTCGCCGCGCCGCGACACCCAGGGCCGGCACATCGGCTTCATCGGCGTCGCGCACGACATCACCGAAGCCAAGGAGGCCGAGCTTTCGCTGCGCGACAGCGAAGCGCAGCTCTCGGCATTCATCAGCCAGTCGACCGCTGGCTTCGCGCAGGTCGACCTCGAAGGGCGTTTCGTGTTGGTCAATGAGCGGTTCTGCGAGATCGCCGGGTGGAGCCGCGACGAACTGATGGGGATGCGGATGCTCGACATCACGCACCCTGACGACCGCGCGCGCAACCTGCCGCTGTTCGACCGCGCCGTGGCCGAGGGCACGTCCTACACCCACGAGAAACGCTATATCCGCAAGGACGGCGGCATCGTCTGGGTCAACAATTCGGTCTCGGTGATCCGGCGCCCCGATGGCGAGCCGTTCGGCGTGCTCTCGGTAACGCTCGACGTCACCCAGCGTCGCGAGGCCGAAGCACAGATGCGCAAGAGCGAGGAGAGCCTTCGCCTCGCCACCGAAAGCGCCGGCATGGCGAGCTGGGAACTCGATCTCGAGACGATGCAAGGCGAATGGTCGGCCAATCGCTTCGATCTGCTCGGGATGCCGCGACGCGACGACGGCCGAGGGTCGATCGACGAATGGCTCGAACGCGTGCATCCCGACGACCGCGAGAGCGTGCGTGCGGCGGCACAGCGCTGCTTCGACACCGGCGAACCCTATACGATCGAATATCGCGTGTGCCGCGCCGATACCAATGAAGAGCGCTGGCTGCAGAGCCATGGCAGCCGGATCGACTATAGCGACGATCGTCCCAGCCGCTTCGTCGGCGTGTCGTTCGACGTCACCGACCGCAAGCGCGCCGAAGACGAGCTCCGCGCGAGCGAGGCGCGGTTCCGCACGATCTTCGAGCAGGCCAACGACTTCCTGATCACCACCACGCTCGATCAGAAGATCACCTCGGTGAACCCGGCGGTGCTCGCCGCGCTGGGCTATAGCGAAGACGAGATAGTCGGTGCGTCGATAGCCGACTTCATGGCCCCGGATCAGCTGGCGCTCGCGCTCGACGCGTTCAACCAGAAGATGCGCGAGGGCGGGAGCACGCGACTGACCGTAACCGTACGCGCGCGGGACGGGCGAGCGCTGATCTGGGAGATCAACTCGCGCCTGACCACCGACGCGGACGGCAAACCCACCGGGCTCCACGCGATCGGGCGCGACGTCACCGAGGCCCGCCGCGCCGAAGCGCATCTGCGGCTGCTCGTCGACGAGCTCAACCATCGCGTGAAGAACACATTGGCGATCGTCCAGGGCATCGCCCAGCAGAGCTTCAAGGGCGTGACCGATCCCGCGATCGCCCGGAATGCGTTCGAGGGTCGGCTGGCGGCGCTTTCGGAGGCACATAATCTGCTCACCCGTGAGCATTGGGGCGCCGTGTCGATGGCACAGATCATCGGCGACGCAGTCGCCCCGCACGGCCGCGACGCCGGCCGGCTCGAACTCGACGGCCCCGATCTGCCGTTGTTGCCCAAGACCGCGATCAGCCTCGCGCTCGCCATCCACGAGCTCGCGACCAATGCCGTCAAGCACGGCGCGCTGTCGCAGCCCGACGGGCGCGTGCGCATCCACTGGGCCAAGACGGAGGCCGAGGGCCGCGCGCGTCTGTTGCTGGTGTGGGAGGAGCGCGGCGGACCGGAAGTGATAACGCCGACGCGGCGGGGCTTCGGCACGCGCATGATCGAACGCGGCCTCGCCGCAGAGCTGAGCGGCACGGTGCGGATCGAATTCCGCCCCCAAGGCCTGGTCTGCACGGTCGACGCGCCGCTGCCGGAAGGAGCCGAATGAGCGAATATGCAGGGCTTCGCGTGCTCGTCGTCGAGGACGAGCCGGTCGTGGCGATGTGCCTCGAGGATATATTGGAGAGCCTGGGGTGCGAGACGGTCGGCCCCGCCGGCCGGCTTGCGGAAGGGCTTGCGCTCGCCGAACGCGAGGATATCGGCGCGGCTATCCTCGACATCAACCTTGCCGGCGAACGCAGCACGCCGATTGCCGAGGCATTGCTCCGGCGCGGCGTGCCCATCGCCTTTGCCAGCGGCTATGGCGCGGTGCCCGAAGGATTCGAGACGGTGCCGCTGATCGAGAAGCCGTATCGCGAGGCCGATATCGACGCGGCGCTGCGGGGACTGCTGAACGGCGCGGAGTAGGCGCGGGCGCGCCGGGTTGAGCCGCCATTCGTTGCTTTTCGGACCGGCGGATCTGAATGCCGATACTCCTGGATCGAACAGCCTGCACAACATCAAGGGTAGCACGGAGACCGAGATGACCGACATCCGCCGACGGACTTTGCTCAAGGGTGCGCTCGGCGCCGCGGCTTCCGCCGCATTCCCGCCGGCGATTGCGCGCGCGCTGGCGATCCCGGCGGACGTGCGCTCGGGCACGCTCGAGGATGTCGAGCACGTCGTCATCCTGATGCAGGAGAATCGCAGCTTCGACCATTATTTCGGCACGCTGCGCGGGGTGCGCGGCTTTGCCGACCGGTTTCCGATCCCAGTGGCGGGCGACCCGGGACGTACGGTGTGGGAGCAGGGCGACCGCCACCTCTCCCCCTTCCATCTGGCGACGCGACGCGACTGGGCGCTGATGCGGATGGAGGGCACGCCGCATGGCTGGCCCGACGCGCAGCGCGCCTGGGACCAGGGCCGCATGGCGGATTGGCCCGAGGCCAAGACCGAGCGCGCTCTGGGCTATTACCGGCGCGAGGACATCCCCTTCCAGTTCGCGCTCGCCGATGCCTTCACGCTCTGCGACGCCTATCATTGCTCGGTGCAGACCGGGACCAACACCAACCGGCTGTTCCTATGGACCGGCACCAACGACCCGTCGGGCCGCGCCGGAGGCCCTGCGATCGCCAATTCGCACGACAATTTCGCGGAATATGGCGGCGCCGCCGAGCCCTATCGCTGGACCAGCTATGTCGAACGGCTGCAGGCGGCGGGCGTCGACTGGCGCATCTACCAGGACATGGCCGACAATTTCACCGACAATCCCTTGGTCGGCTTCGAGACCTTCCGGGCGGCGCACAAGCGCGCAGCCGGCGCCGATCCGGCACTGCGCGAGCGGGCGCTGGAGACCCGCGCGGTCGATGCATTGCGCGCCGATGTGCTCGCCGGGCGGCTGCCGCAGGTCTCGTACGTCATCGCCACCGCGGCGGGATCAGAGCATCCCGGGCCGTCGAGCCCGGCGCAGGGCGCGGCGTATACCGCCGACATAATCGACGCGCTGACCGCCGATCCCAAGGTGTGGGGCCGCACCGCCTTGCTCGTCATGTTCGACGAGAATGACGGGTTCTTCGATCACGTCCCGCCGCCGGCGCCGCCTTCGCGCGATCCGGGAGCTCCGGGCGGATATGCCGGCGCTTCGACGGTGAGCACGTTGGGCGAATATCACGACGTGCCGAGCGCGGCCGATGCCGCGGTGGACCTGCCCGAGTTTCGCGGGCGGCCTTACGGGCTGGGGCCGCGGGTGCCGCTCTACGTCATCTCGCCGTGGAGCCGCGGCGGCTGGGTCAATTCGCAGGTGTTCGATCACAGCTCGGTCATCCGCTTCCTCGAGCAGCGCTTCGGCGTGGCCGAGCCGAACATCTCACCGTGGCGGCGCGCGGTGTGCGGGGACCTCACTTCGGCGTTCGACTTCGCCCGGCCGAACGCCGCCATGCCCGCCGGCATCCCCGATCCACGCGGCGATGCCGTCCGGGCGGCGGCGATCAAGGGGCAAGTCGCGCCCCAGGCGCCCGCCGGGTCGAACCTTCCTCAACAGGAGCCCGGCACGCGGCCGGCGAGGCCCCTCCCCTATCACCTCGCGGTCAGCGAGGCGCGCTCGTCCAACGACATCGCCTTGACCTTCCACGCATTGGGCGGCGCGGGCGCGGTGTTCCACGTCTATGACCGACTGGCGCTGGATCGGCTGCCGCGGCGCTATACGGTCGAGGCGGGGAAGCAGCTCACCGGCACCTGGCCGGGCGTCGGCGAGGATGCGGCGTACGATCTGTGGGTGCTCGGGCCGAACGGCTTCCATCGGCATTTCGCGGGAACCCGGACGGATGCGGCGCTGGCCGCAGCGCTGGAGTGGCGGTTCGACCCGCGAAACCGCAGCGTGGCGCTGGAGACCGCTGCGGTCGACGGGGTCGTAGTGACGCCCAACGCCTATCAAACACATCACCGCGAACTGCGCGGCGGGCGCAGACATGCCTGGTCGGTGGAGAAGACCGACGGGTGGTACGATCTGACGCTGACCGTTCCCGGCGAGCCGGGCTTCGTTCGAAGGGTGGCCGGGCGGGTCGAGGCGGGCAGCCGCTGATCCTGGGCTGGGACTTACAAATAAAACCCGGATGACGAGAATCGCGATATGCGTTCGAATTTGGCTCAGAACCCCAGATCGAAGCCCAACCGCACCGCGCGCGGGCGGAGCGGCGTGGTCTGATCGCGGTCGCGGATCAGGAAGGGGGAGCCGAGCGCGAAGCGATTGCCGCGCGCGTCGAGCAGATTGGTGACCGCGAGGCTCACCCCGCGCCGCTCCCGGCCGATGCGGAGTTCGAAGCCGGTGTCGAGATAGTCGCCCTGCAGCCGCCCGAGGATCGGCCCGATCCCCAGCGTCGACTTGCCGACATAGCGCGCGAAGCCGCTGGCGGTCAGCTCGAGATCGGTACCGAGCGGCGCGGTGTAGGCGGCACCGAGCCGGCCGCTGGCGTCTGCGACGTTGGGCAGGCGGTCGATAGCCGTGGTCAGCAGGTCGGCGGGCAGCGCCACCGTGAAGCGCTCGGTGACCTTGCTGTCGTTGAGATAGAGCGCCGCATCGAGTTCCAGCCCGGCGATCGGCCGCCAGCGCGAGACCATCCCGATCGACAGGACGCGGCCGTCGCCGGCATTGGCGGTGGTCGGGAAGCCGAAGCCGTCGATCAAATCCGCCTGGATATCGGTCCACTGGGTCGCCGAGACACTCGCGGCAAAGTCGAGCGACGGGCTGCGGTATCGCGCGCCGGCCTCGAGCGTGGTGACGCGGTCGCCGGCAAAGCGCTGGATATATTCGCGGCGCACGGCGATGCCGCCGGGCCGGAAGCCCTGCTGATAGCGCGCGAACAGGGTCAGCCGGTCCGCGGCGCGATACGCCGCGGCGAGCGAGGGCAGGAAGCGCGTCTCCGACCGCGAGGCGCGCGCGCCGGGATCGATGCGAAAGGCCACGATCTCGGCGACATCCTCCGAACTGCCCGACAGGCTGGCGTGGGTGAGCCTGCCGCCGAAGGTTAGCGTGAACCGATCCAGCGGCTCGATCGTGCCTTCGCCGTAGAGCGTCGCTTCCTCGACCTGGTTCAACACGCCGGTGAGCGGGGTGCCGAACGGCGCGACTTCCATCCGGCGATTGGTTCGCGCGCGATTGTGCAACAGGCTTGCGGCGAGCAGCCAGCCGGTGCCGTTCGGGCCGCGGCGCGTGAGCCGCACTTCGCCGGTCGTCATCGCAATGCGGTTGGCCTGCGAATAGGCGGCCGGGGCGGCGCTCTTGGTCGGCTGGACCTCGGGACTGGCGGGATCGGCGAGCTCCGGGCCTTCGAACCGCTCGAATACATATTGCCCGGCATAGCCGAGCGACGACGTCAGCTCGAGCGATCCCCAGCGCTTGCGGGCGACCAGATCGACCAGCCAATAATCGTTGCGGAACGGCTGGGCGATCGAACTCGCGCGATCGAGACCGCCGACGCTGCGCTCGGCATATTGGCTGTCGTCGCCGTCGATGCGCTGGGCAACGGCGTTGAGATCGACCGTCCAGTCGTCGCCGGGATCGACGCGGAGCGCCGCGCGTCCGCCGAAGGTGCGGACGCGGTTGATGTCGTCGAGGTGGCGGGCGACATCGTCGATATAGCCGCCCTCGACCGACCCGAAGGCGAGTGCGCGGAGCCCAATCACGTCCTGCTTCAGCGGCAGATTGAGGATCGCGCCGCCATCCATGCCGGGCTTGCCGTGCTGGACGGCGAGCACCCCGCCCCAGGCCGAGCCTTCAAAGGCCTGGAGATCGGGCGAACGCGGCACGACGCGAACCACGCCGCCCAGCGATCCCGCGCCGTAGAGCGTGCCCTGCGGCCCTTCGAGCACTTCGACGCTCTTGACGTCGTAGAGCCGCAAATTGGGGTCCGGCGCGCTATAGGTGATGCGGCTGTTGCCCCAATATTGGCCGACGGTGGACTGAGTGGGCCCGACGAAGCTCGAATCGGCGATGCCGCGAATGAACAGCTTGTTGCGGCCGGGGCCGAGATGTGTCGACGCGACGCTGGCGATCCGTGCTTCGATCGCTTCGGTGCCGCGCAGGCTTTCGGCGGCGCTGAGTTCCGACCCGTCGACGATCTGAACGCCGCCCGGATAGGAACCGAGCGGGATGTCGCGCTTGGTCGCAGTGACCAGGATCTCGCCATGTGGTGGCTCCACGGCAAGGGGGCGTTGCCGTGCAGGCGGCCGCCGCGCAGCTACCGGCGGCTTGACGAAGGGCTCGACGAGATAGGTCGCCGGCGCCACGCGGCGGGCGCGGATCGCCGCGCCCAGCAGCATTCGCTCGAGCGCCTGCGAGGCAGTGAAGCGTCCACGGACGGCACGGACTTGCGTCGTCGCGAGGCGGGATTCGCGAAAGCCGATGCTGGTGCCGGTCTGTCGGCTCAATTGCTTGATCGCGACGTCGAGGCGCGATGCGCCGATGTCGACCTCGGCCGCTCGCTCCTGCGCAAGCGCAGGAGACGCTATGGTCAAAGACAATAAGGCGAGCGGGCTAGCGGGGCGGACCATGGGCCGGGGACATCGTCCATCCTTCCCCATCCGGAACGAACCTGACGCCGAGCAGCGGCCCTGCGCGCGCCAGCACCTCTTCGGGTTTGCCGCCGAGCAGGAGCGTGCCGGTGAACCGCAGCCGCCGGGCGCCTTCCGCCGCGCGCACCGGGCGCCCGATGCTGCGGGTCAGGTCGCGCGCCACCTGTTCGGCGGAGGGCTTGTCATATTGCAGTTCGCCCGATGCCCAGCTACCGATCGCCTGCGGGCTCGCTTTGCCGACCACCGGCCTTGCGCCCTTGCCCGGCAGCTGCAACGTATCGCCGGGCTTGAGCGTGACCGCATCGGCGCCCGGCTGGTAGATCACCGACCCCTCGGCGACCGCGACTTCGAGCGCGTCACCATCGCGCACCACGTTGAACACGGTCCCGGCATCGACCAGCCGGGTTCCGCCCGACAGCACGACAAAGGGATCGCGCGCGTCGTGCCGCACCTCGAACCGGGCTTCACCCTGCTCGAGGATCACTTGTCGCGGCGTATCGGAATCGATCGTCACGCGAGTCGCGCCGTTAAGCGCCAGCTTCGAGCCGTCGGCGAGATCGAGAATACGATGCTCGCCCGGCGCGGTGACGATCCGCTGCGCCGGAGCATCGCGGTCGAGCATCGCCCAGCCGCCGACCACGGCGACCGCAGCCGCAGCGGCGGCGCTGCCGGCGAGCCACCATTGGCGTCGTGGCTGACTCTCGGGGACCGTCGCCGGGGCCGAGGCGAGCATTTCGCCCCCCCACGCCGCATCGTCGAGCGCCAGCTCATAGGCTTCAAGATGCGACGGATTGCTTTCGAGCCAAAGGGTGAAGCCGTCCCAACCGTCGAACGCCGGCTCCTGGACGCGGATCGCCCAGGCGCGGGCCGCCTCCCGAAGCTCCAGATCTGATGCGCTCATCGCCATGATACCCCTATGACGGAGCCGGCGCGATCATTCCGCATCGAATTTTGCCCTGAGCTCGCCGAGCGCGCGATAGGCTTTCTGCAAATCCTTCTCGACCGAGCTCAGGCTCACGCCGAGCTCGCGCGCGATCGCGCTCTGGGCGAGGCCGTCGAGCCGGCATTTGCGGAACACCAGTTCGACGCGCGGGCCCAATGCGGCCAGCGCCGTCTGAACCTCGCGCAGTCGCTCGCGGGCGATCAACGCGCGCTCGCCGGTCGGCTGTTCCTCGGACGGTACGCTGGTCTCGTGCCAGTCGTGATGCCGCCGGTCGCGGCTCACCGTGGAACGGCGCCGATCACGAACCAGGTTTTCGGCCGCGCGGAACAGATAGGACAAGGGGTCCGCGATCGGCTGGGTCGGCGCGGCGGCGACGCGCTGCCACAGATCGTGCAGCGTGTCCTCGGCGTCGTCCCCCAGCCCGCGCGCCGCGAGAAAGCGAAGCAGCCGGCCGCGCTCGTTGAGAATGACGCGCTGGAGCCCGCTAATGTCCTGGTCGCGGCTCATCGCGCGCGGAAAGCCATGCGCCGCCGGGCTACGATGTTCGGGATACGAAGGCCGACCTGCTGCAAACGAGATTCCATGACGGTTCAGAAAGCGCGTCCCTGCGGTTCGTCGGCACGCGCTCGGGCGAAGGCGGAGATATGGGGTCCTTCGGGTTCGATCCAAGCCTGTACTCTAGTAGGGGGCACGGCGCCGAGATAGGCCAATGGATCGACCGCGCGGCCGGCGACGCGCACTTCGAAATGGAGATGGCTGCCGGTCGAGCGCCCGGTCGATCCCATCAGCGCTACCGGTTCGCCCTGCTCGACATGCGCGCCGGGACGGACGAGGATCCGCGACAGATGGGCGTAGCGCGTGGCGAGCGCGCCATCATGCGCGATCTCCACCATTTCGCCATAGCTTCCCGCAGCGCCGGCGAAGCGCACGATGCCGGGCGCGGATGCCAGCACCGGCGTACCCAGGCGGCCCGGTATGTCGACGCCGTAGTGCATCGCCGCCGTCCGCCGGAACGGATCGCCGCGCCGTCCGAAATGCGACGACAGCCGAGGCAGGGTGACGCGGACCGAGGGCAGGTTCTCGGGCTCCGGATCGGATCGCGGCGTCGGTTGCGGTGCCGGCACATCCGTCTCGTGCACTCGAAAAATGGCGCTGTCGCCACCGGGAAGTTCGGTGATGCCCGGCGCCACTGGCCTTGGGTCCGGGGAGGACAAGAGCGCAAGCGCCAGATGGAGGGGGAACATGCCGGGCATCATTGTTCTGACGGAGTCGATCGACCCGCCCCGTAACCGCGGCGCGAAAAAATCTTCGTTGCGGGAACCGGCGCCAGGCTCCGTCTCACTTCCCGCCAGTACATGCTTTTTTCAGCCAGGGAGGCGAGGATGAATTCCACCGAACGCCGCATGCTCGACATGCTCAAAAAGGGTCGTGACCTTTACGGCGTGGTCGCGGTCAAGGCCGAGTTCGAGGCCGAGGGAACGCGGCCCGACGAATTCCTTCGCCTGCTCGAACTCACGCGCCGCGCCGACCTCAAGGTCGCGCTCAAGATCGGCGGCTGCGAGGCGATGTCGGACCTGCTCGCTTCGAAGCTGTATGGAGTCGATCACGTCATCGCGCCGATGATCGAGACGCCCTATGCGCTGACCAAGTTCGCCGAGGCGCGAGCCAAAACCTATGGCGCCAATCCCCAGGGCACCCAGTTCCTGTTCAACGTCGAGACCGAGGCGACGCTGCGCAACCTCGACGCGATGCTGCCGATCGCCAAGGCCGAGCTGGACGGGATCGTCTTCGGCCGGGTCGACTTCACCTTGTCGCGCGGGCTTTCGCGCAAGAGCATCAACGACCGCCAGATCACCGACGCGGTCCTCCGTGTCGCCCAGGCCTGCGCCACCAACGACCTGACTCTCGTCGTCGGCGGCTCGGTCGCGGTCGAGGCGGGCCCCGCCTTGCGCGAGATCCGCAGCGTGCGGCTCGACCGGTTCGAGACGCGCAAGGTGATTTTCGACGGGTCGGCAGCCGAATCCAAGCTGTTCGAGGCGGGGATCGCCAATGCCGTGGCATTCGAGCTGGCCTGGCTGGAGAACAAGCGCGATTATTATCGCGCGATCGCTGACGAGGACCTCGCACGCATCCGGATGATCCAGGAGCGCAGCGGCAGCGCGCCTGCGGGCCGCCTGGCGAGCGTGGCCGCCTGACTGCGCATGCCGCTTGCTGACCAAGTCTCCGCGCTGCTGCGTGCCGTCGCCGCGCAGGTGGTGCTGCCGCGCTTCCGCGCGCTCGCCAGCCACGAGGTTACGACCAAGACCGCGGGGGAGATCGTCACCGTGGTCGATCGCGAGGCCGAGCTTCGCCTGCATGACGGGCTGGCGGCGATCGGGCTGGGCGCGCGCATCATCGGCGAGGAGGCCGCCGAACAAGACCCGGCTTTGCTCGACGGCGCCGGGGAAGGGCTGGTCTGGCTGATCGATCCGCTCGACGGCACCGCCAATTTCGCGAGCGGGCGCGAGCCCTTCGGGATGATGATCGCATTGGTCGAGGACGGCGTGCCGATCGAAGGGTGGATGCTCGATCCGCTGAGCGGGCGGCTTTGCCAGGCGGCGCGCGGCAAGGGTGCGACCGTCGACGGGGCGCCGGTCCGCGCCCGACCGACCGGTGCCGCGCGGCCGCGCGCGGCGTTGGGCACCCATTTCCTCGCACGCGATCGGCGCGAACGGGTGCATGCCGAGGCGGAACTGCACCTCGACATCGTCCCCGTCCCGCGCTGCGCCGCGGCGAGCTACCCGCGGCTGGCGCTCGGCGAGGACGACATCGCCTTGTTCCAGCGCATCCTGCCCTGGGACCATGCTGCCGGCGCCCTGTTTCTCTCCGAGGCGGGCGGCCGTATCACCCATTGGGACCGGTCCTCCTATCGCGTCGGCGGCGCCGGAATCGGCGTTCTCGCCGCCGCGAGCGAAGATCTTTGGGAACAGGCCGCGACTGTCCTGCTCGGCCCCGACGCGGGCCTCATCGAATTGGAATGCCCCGCCTCATGATTGCCCGATGCATGCTTCTCGCCGGCTGCGCCCTCGCCGTCGCGTCCGTACCGGCGGCGGCGCAGCTCGCCGCGCCGGTCGCGGGCGGGCAACAACAAGCCGATCCGCTCGCGCGGCGCGCGGCCGCGGCGCAAGTCGCGGTTCCGCAGGCCGAAGTCGCGCCGTACCAGCCGACGGTGATCGACGTGCCGGCCACCGATCCGCGCGAACGCCCGCAAGACGCTCCGGCGAAACCGGTGCCGCCCGCCCGCCCGAGCGAATTCGAAAGCTTCGTTTCCGCGGCGGCCGGGACAATGCTGCGCCGCTTCGGCACCGACCTGCTGGTGCCCGGCGCGCGTGACTTCACCGCCGGTCCTACCGCGACCGTGCCGCCGGATTACCGGCTCAACCCCGGCGACGAGCTCGTCCTCGGCCTAACCGGGCCGGTGCAGGCGGCCAATCTGCGGCTGACGATCGACAGCGAGGGGCGGATCTTCGTGCCGCGGATCGGCGCGATCACCGTCGCCGGCGTGCGTTATGGCGACCTGCACGAAGTGATCGCGCGGCGCGTGTCGCGGCAATATCGCGGTTTCCAGCTCGAAGTCGCGGTGGGCCGGCTGCACGGCGTGACCGTCTACGTCACCGGATTCGCCGCAGCGCCGGGATCCTACACCGTCGGCAGCCTGTCGACTCTGGTCAACGCGGTGCTCGCCTCGGGCGGGCCGGCGGCGGGCGGCAGCTTCCGCTCGATCCAGCTGCGCCGCGGCGGGCGCCTGGTCTCGGACTTCGACCTTTACGATCTGCTGCTCAAGGGCGACCGCAGCGGCGATTCGGTGCTCCAGAACGGCGACGTGCTCTACATCGCACCCGCCGGCGAGCAGGTCGCGGTGATCGGCAGCGTCAATCGCGAGGCGATCTTCGAGCTCGCGCCCGGCGAGACGGTCAACGACGCGATCCTCTATGCCGGCGGGGTCAACACCGTGGCGGATGCAACCCGCCTGATGGTGTTCGATTCGCTCGGCCGCGGGCAGACCGGCTGGGAGGAACTGAGCGCCGCCGACGCGGCGATGCGCAAGGCGCGGCGCGGCGACATCGTCCGCGTACTCTCCAATGTCGGCATCGCGCGGCCGCTCGAGCAGCAGGCGGTGCTCGTCACGATCAGCGGCGAGGTATCGAAGCCCGGCCGCTATTATTTCAAGCCGGGCACGCGCCTTGCCGATGTCGTGGCGCAGGCCGGCGGGCTGACCGGCCAGGCCTTTCCCTATGCCAGCGTGATCACCCGCGACAGCGTCAAGGCGCAGCAGCAGCAGAGCTTCGACCGGGCGGTGCAGGATGTGGAATTGTTGTTAACCTCGCAGCCGGTGACGTCGGCCAATCGCGCCCAGCTCGTCCAGCCGGCAAATCTGACCCTGGTTCGCTCGATCGTGGATCAGCTGCGCGAGCGCAAACCCAGCGGGCGGCTGGTGTTCGACTTGCCGGTGACTGCCCCAGCGCTGCCCGGCGAGCTGATCCTCGAGAATAACGACACCATCTATGTGCCGCCGCGCCCGGTGACCGTCGGCGTGTTCGGCGCGGTGCCGACGCCGGCGTCCTTCGCCTATCGCGAGGGCGCGACCGTCGGCGAATTCATCCGGCTGGCGGGTGGGGTGCAGAAGCTCGGCGACAAGAGCGAAGTCTTCGTCGTGCGCGCCAACGGCACGGTGCTGGCCGACGGCAAGCGCGTGCTGCGCGCGCCGGCGCTGCCGGGCGACCTGGTCTATGTGCCGATCGACGCCAATCGCGGCGAGTTCTGGGCGCGGCTGCGCGACATCACCGGCACGTTGTTCGGCGGACTGGTCGGCGCGTCCTCGATCAAGAACCTCACCGAATGAGCCTGTTCACGGACCCGCGTCGGCGGCGGATCGGCTACGCGGTGCTCGCGGCGCTGCTCGCATTGCTGTGCGTGTTCCCGCAGCCTTATGTCGCGCGCGCCAAGCTCGTGCCGCAGGACAATAACAGCATCGGGCTCGGCTCGATGATGAATGCGCTCGGCGGGCAGCTCCAGGGCTTCGCCGCCCTGTTCGGCGGCGCCAAGCAGCCGATCGACATGTATCTGGCGATCGCCCGCGGCACCGAAGTGACCGACGCAGTGATCGCCAAGCTCAAGCTGGTCGGGCCCGACGGCTATGCCAGCCAGGACCGCGCCCGCATCGCGCTGGCGAAGAGAGTCGACGTGCATTCGCTGACCGGCGGGATCGTCGAAGTCGAAGTGCGCACGCATGATGCCGCTCGGGCGGAGGCGCTGACCCGCGCCTATGTGCTGGCGATCAGCGAGCGGATCATCGCGCTGGGCCGTGACCGCGTCCAGCGCAAGCGCGACGTGGTGCAGGAGCGCTTCAAGGAGGCGGCCGGCCGCGTGGTCAAGAGCGAGGCCGCGCTCAACGCCTTCCGGCGGCGCAACCGGCTGGCCGAACCCGAGGCGCAGCTCGGCTCCGCACTGTCGCTGCGCGCCGGGCTCGAGGCGCAGCTCCAGGCGAAACTGGTCGAGCTGCAGACGCTCCAGCGCTTCCAGGGCGAGGAGAACCCGCAGCTTCAGGCGGTCCAGTCCGAAGTGGCATCGCTGCGCGGCCAGATCGCGCGGACCGCGAGCCCGAGCGCGGGCGTTGCCGGGCCGAATGTCGCCGGGCTGTCCGAGGTTTCGGGCGAGTATCTCAATCTCTATCGCGACTATCGCTTCGCCCAGGCACTGTACGAGGTCTACGCGCGCTCCTCCGAGGAAGTCGCGGTGGAGACGCTGGCGGCGGAAACCGCGTCGGACGTCCAGCTGATCGAAGCGCCGCGGCTCGATTCCGAGCGCAAGTACAATATCCCGGCAGTGGCGCTGCTGGCGCTGCTGGTCGCGCTGGCCTTGTTCACCGAAATCTACGCGCCCGCCACCGGCATCGACCTGCGTTTCGGGCGCAAGGCGCCGCAATGACGCCCGAGCTGTCGATCGTCATTCCCTGCTTCAACGAGGAAGAGAATGTCCGGGCGATCTGCGCGGCGGTGACCGCCGAGGCAGCGCAGCATGCGCGCTCGCACGAGATCCTGCTGATCGACAATTGCTCCACCGACGGCACCCGCGCGCTGATGCGCGCGCTGTGCGCCGAGGACCCGCGCATCCGCGCGATCTTCAACAACCGCAATTACGGCCAGATGCGCTCGCCGACCTATGGCATTTATCAGGCCGAGGGCGCCGCGGTGATCGGCATGTGCGCCGACTTCCAGGACCCGCCGGCGATGATCGGCGCGTTCGTGGCGCAGTGGCGCGCCGGCGCGCAGGTCGTGCTCGCACAAAGGCGGTCGGAGCGGACATCGCCGCTGCTCGGCGCGGTGCGCAGGCTCGGCTATGCTCTCCTGCGCAGGTTCGGCGACATTCCGGTGATCCCCGGCGCGACCGGGTTCGGGCTGTTCGATCGCGTGGTGGTCGACACGCTGGCGGCGTGGAACGAGCCCGAGCCCTTCTTTCGCGGGATGCTGGTCGAGAGCGGCTTCCGGCTGGCGGTGGTGCCGGTCGACCGGCCCGAGCGCGCCGCGGGGACGAGCAAGAACGGGATCGGCGCGCTCGCCTCGTTCGCGCTCTCGGCGCTTGCCGGATCGGCCAAGTCGCTGCTCCGCCTGCCGATCCTGTTGGCGTGCGTCGCCGCCGGGATCGCCGGGCTGACCGCGCTCGGCGTGATCGTCGCCGGGCTGCTCGACGGGCCGATCCTCGCGCTGATCGGCTTTGCGCTCGCTTTCGGCATGTTCGCGGTGCTGCTGCTGTTCCTCGGCCTGATCGGCGAGCAGGTGCGCATGCTCGCCGAGCGCAGCCGCAACGTGCCGCTGGTGATCGAGGAAGAGCGAATCAATTTCCCTGCCGACCGCGCCCGCCCTGCCGCGCGCACCCTGATCAGGCGGCCGTGAGGGCACGCCTGCGCCTGCTGCCCGAACTCATCCTCGCGCTCGCCGTGGTGGCGAGCGTGGTCGCCACGGCGATGTCCTTTCGCGAGACGGGCTATCTGCCCCAGCCGTTCGTGTTCGACACCAGCGACACCTTCATGGACTGGTTCAACACCGCGTTCTGGGCGAACCGCCCGGGCGCCTATGACGTATGGCGCAGCATCTACCCGCCTTTGTCCTTCGTGTTCCTCGACCTGTTCAGCCTGCCGGGATGCTATCTCCAGTCGCCCTTCTACGCCCGCGACTGCGACTGGCTTGGCCGGAGCGTGATCCTCGCATTCTATCTGCTCGACGTGGCGCTCGTCTGGCTGAGCTTCCGCCGCGTCGATCCGCGCACCGCGCCGATGCGGACGGTCGCCTTCGGGCTCGGGCTGCCGCTGCTGTTCACGCTCGAGCGCGGCAATCTGATTCTCGTCGCGTTCGCCTGCTTCGTCATCGCGCACGGGCCGCTGGCGACGCGCGGGCCGTGGCGCTGGCTGGCGGCTGCGGCGACGATCAACTTCAAGCCCTATCTGCTGCTGCCCGTGCTTGCCCAGGCCGTGAAGCGCGACTGGCGCGCGCTCGAACTGAGTGCGATCGCGACGATCCTCGTCTACCTCGTCACGCTGGCGATCGTCGGCGCCGGCACGCCCGTCGAGCTGGTCGTCAACACCGCGAATTGGGTCGTGTTCCAGAGCGGGCAGGTGTGGAACGAGATCCATTATTCCACCAGCTATGCGCCGTTCCTGATGATCCGGAATTCGCAGATTCCGGTGCTGCAGTTCGTGCCGTCGCGCACCGTCGAGACGATCGAGTTCGTCGTGCCGATCGTGATCCGCGCCAGCCAGGCGATCGCGCTGCTCGCGCTGGCGGGCGCGTGGCTCCAGCCCAAGGCGCTGCCACTCCACCGGGTTTCGACGATCCTGCTCGCCGCCTATCTCGTGACGCAGTCGCCGGGCGGCTATACCCAGACCTTCCTGCTCTTCCTCGTGTTGCTCGAGCCGTGGAAGGGCGTCGGCCCGATCGTCGCGATCGTCTGCGCCTATCTGCTGTGCCTGGTCGCCGACTGGCCGCTTTCGACCGTGCTCGAGCTTTCGATCGACAGCTGGCTGAGCGGGCAGCCGGTCAGTCCCAGCTTCGGGCTGGCGATCGGGCATTTCGTGCGCCCGGGGCTGGTCGCGCTGATCCTGTGGGCATTGGCGCTCGACAGCTTGGTGCGGGTGGTCCGCGCGCATGGGACGCACCGCCCGACGCTGGGGCTGGCACCGGCATGATCTTCGAGCAGGATCTGGCGGCGATCGACCAGGCGCTGGCGCCGCTGTGGCCGCAGCTTGCCGGCGCGCGGATCTTCATGACCGGCGGGACCGGGTTCATCGGCCGGTGGATGCTCGAGGCGCTCGCGCGCTCCGGCGTGGACGCGGAGGTGACCGTGCTCAGCCGCGACCCCCAGGGGTTCGCAAAGCGGGCGCCGCATCTCGCGCGCCGCTTCCGGGTGATCGAGGGGGACGTCACCAGCTTCGTTGCCCCCGGCGACGACTATACCCACGTCATTCACGCCGCGACCGACGCGAGCGCCGCGCTCAACGCCACAGATCCGCGGCGCATGTTCGACACGATCGTCGAAGGAACCCGCCGCGCATTGGCCGTCGCCTGCGACGACAAAGCGCGCTTGCTCTTCCTCAGCTCGGGCGCGGTCTATGGCGCGCAGCCGCAGGAAGTGCGCCATGTCGACGAGGCGTATCGCGGCGGCCCCGACCCGTGCGACCCGCTTTCGGCTTATGGCGAAGGCAAGCGCGCTGCAGAGATGCTGTGCGCGATCCATGCCAAGCAATTCGGCGTCGACGTGGTCAACGCGCGGATCTTCGCGTTGCTCGGGCCCCTGCTCTCGCTCGACGTGCATTTCGCCGCCGGCAATTTCATCCGCGACGCGATGCAGGGCCGCACGATCCGGGTGGTCGGATCGGGCGAAGCGGTACGCTCGTATCTCTACGCAGCCGATCTCACCGTCTGGCTGTGGACGCTGCTGATCGCGGGGAAGCCCGGCAGCGTGGTCAACATGGGGTCGGAAGAAGCGGTCTCGATCGCCGAGCTTGCCCGGCGCACCGCGGCCTTGCTCGGCGGACCCGGCGTCGAGATCCTCGGCAAGCCCGATCCCGGCTGGAATCCCGGCCGCTACGTACCCTCGACCGCGCGCGCCCGCGCCGAACTCGGCGTCACTGCGACGGTGGGGCTCGACGAAGCGATCCGCCGGACCGCGCTCTCCAACGGATGGAAACCATGACTCTCGTAAAGCTCGCTGACTGGGTAGCCGACCGGATCGCCGCGCACGGCATCGACCATGTCTTCATGATCACCGGCGGCGGCGCGATGCACCTCAACCATGCGCTGGGCACCCACCCGAAGCTCGCCACGACCTTCGCGCATCACGAGCAGGCGCTGTCGATGGCGGCGGAGGCCTATTACCGGCTGACCAACCGGCTCGCGGTGGTCAACGTCACCTCGGGCCCGGGCGGGACCAATGCGATCACCGGCGTGTACGGCGCCTATGTCGATTCGATCGGGATGCTGGTGATCTCGGGCCAGGTGAAGACCGAAACCACCGTCCGCGCCACCGGGCTGCCGCTGCGCCAGTTCGGCGACCAGGAGCTCGACATCGAGGAACTGGTCCGGCCGGTGACCAAATATGTCACGATGGTCACCGACCCGCTGAGCATCCGCTACCATCTCGAAAAGGCACTGTATCTCGCCACGTCGGGGCGGCCGGGGCCGGTGTGGCTCGACATTCCGCTCGACGTGCAGGCCGCCAGGATCGATCCGGCACAGCTCGCCGGGTTCGATCCCGCCGAGCTCGACGAGCCGTGGAAGGCGACCGATCTCGATGCCGCCGCAGCCGCCATCCTCGACAAGCTCCGCGCCGCGGAGCGGCCGGTGGTGTTCGCCGGCAGCGGGGTGCGGCTGAGCGGGGCGCATACCGAGTTCCTGCAGTTGATCGACAAGCTCGGCGTGCCGGTGGTGACCGCGTGGAACGCGCACGACGTGCTATGGAACGCGCATCCGCTATACGCCGGACGACCCGGCAGCGTGGGCGATCGCGGCGGCAACATGGTCACGCAGAGCGCCGATCTGCTGCTCGTCCTCGGCAGCCGGCTGAACATCCGGCAGGTCAGCTATAATTGGAAGACCTTCGCGCGCGCGGCGTTCAAGATCTGGGTCGATATCGACCCCGTCGAGCTGCGCAAGCCGACGGTGGTACCCGACATGCCCGTATTGGCCGACCTCGCCGACCTGATCCCCGCTCTGCTCGAGGCGCCCTATCAAGGGCCCACCCCCGCGCACGACGAATGGCTGGAATGGTCGCGCGAGCGCGTCTGGAGCTTCCCGGCGGTGCTTCCCGAATATCGCAATCACGGTCCGACCGTGCACCCCTATGTCGCAATGGAGGCGCTGTTCGCCCAGCTCGGCGAAGACGATGTCGTGGTCACCGGCAATGGCAGCGCGTGCGTGGTCAGCTTCCAGGTCGCCGAGATCAAGCGCGGCCAGCGGCTGTGGACCAATTCGGGCTGCGCGACGATGGGCTACGACCTGCCCGCCGCGATCGGGGTGTGCGCCGCGACCCGCGGCAAGCAGCGCGTGATCGCGATCGCCGGCGACGGCAGCATCATGATGAACCTGCAGGAAATGCAGACGATCGCCGGCAATGGTCTGCCGGTGAAGGTGTTCCTGATCAACAACAACGGCTATGTCTCGATCTTCCAGACCCAGCGCAATTTCTTCAACGGGGTCGAGGTCGGCGGCGGGCCCAAGAGCAACGTCACCTTTCCCGATTTCGCCAAGCTCGCCGCGGCGTTCGGCTTCGCTTATTTCCGCGCGGAATCGCATAACGACTTGCCCGGCGCGATCGCTTCCGCGCTGGCGACGGAGGGCCCGGTGCTCTGCGAGATCATGGTCGACGAACATGTCGGCTTCGCGCCCAAGCTCAGCGCCAAGGCGCATCCCGACGGGCGGATAACCTCGCCGCCGCTCGAAGACCTCTCGCCCTTCCTGCCGCGCGAAGTCCTTCGCGAGAATATGCGCATCGCGCTGCTGGAGGAGGAATGAGGCGCCTGACCGGCGGGATGCCCGGCATTGGCGGGCGCCCGTTGCGATTCCTCATCGCGGGGGGCGTCAATACGCTCGTCGGGCTGACTTTCTATCCGCTGCTGCTGTGGGCGATGCCGCCGATGCGCACGCATTATCTGGTGGCTTTGGGCATCGCGCAAATCACCTGCCTGCTCTTCGCCTTCACGACCTATAAATACGGAGTCTTCCGCACCCGAGGTAATGTAGTGCGCGAATTCGGCACCTTTTCGGGATTCTATCTGGTCAACTATGCCGCGAACTGGGCGGTGCTGCCGTTGCTCGTCGAAATCGTCGGGGTGCATCCTTCCGTGGTGCAGACCGGCTTCACCTTGATCGTCATTGCCACCAGCTGGTTGTGGCACAGCCGCGTGACGTTCCGCGCGGCGGAGCGCGCCGCATGACCGCCTGATTTCCCGCCCGCCTTCGGCGGCGGAACCCGCTACGCCCCGAATTCGGCGAAGGCGCAGTAGGGCTGGTGCGGCGAGCGCTCGAGCTTCAGATTGTTGAGCCCCAGCACTTCCATCACCGCCTGGGTCTCGCCGGGGAAATGTTTGCAGACCATCTCGTCGAACACGAGGAGCGAGCCCTTGACCAGCCGCGGCAGGATCATCTCCAGCGCGGCGCGGGTCGGCTGGTAGATGTCCATGTCGAAGATCGCCATCGCGACGACGGCGTGCGAATTGTCGTCGAGCCACTTGGGCAGGGTCTCGACGACATCGCCCTTCACCAGCTCGAACTTCCGGATCTGCGGGATCGGCGAGAAGCTCTCCTGCAGCGCGAGGATCTCGGCGAGTTCGGCTTCATAGCCGGTAGAGGTGGAATAATCGCCGTCGCTGGAAAAGCCGCCATCGGCATCGTGTACCCCGGCGAACCCGCTGAACGTGTCGAAGCCGACGATCGTGCGCGAATGGTTGTACGGTTCGTGGATCCCGCGCAGGTTGCACAGAGTCGTCATCGTCGCGCCCCAGTGAACGCCGAACTCGCAGATCACGCCGGGCACGTTGACGATCCGCCGATAGAGCTGGTCCTCGTACAGCAGCCGCGAGAGCACCTGGCGCTTCAGGAACACGGTGCTGTGGTGGTTCCAGTGCGACCCGAAGCCGCCCTCACGGTGACGCGCGCGGGCGAGGTCATACAGGCGGGCGTCGTTGTCCGCCTCGCTGTCGCTGCGCTGGGTGAATTCCCCCGACAATTTCTTCAGCACGCGCTTGCTCTCCCTGTTGGTTCGCGGACGCTGACCGCCCTGCGCGCCGCATAGTCGGCGATCTGCCCGAGGCTGATCGCGCGCGCGTCTTCGCCGCTGCCGACGGCCTTGTGCCATTCGGCGATCCAGGCGACTGCCTCCTCCAGCCGCAGCATCGGCTGCCAGCCGAGCGCCGCGCGCGCTTTCGCGCTGTCGAGGCGGAGCAGGCCGGCCTCGTGCCGGCGCGGGCCGGTGTCGGGGATAGCGGCGGCGCTGTCGCCCCAGGCGGCACGCATGCGCTCGACGATCCACGAGACCGGCCGCGCATCCTCGTCGGACGGGCCGAAGTTCCAGCCTTCGGCGAAGCGCGGTTCGCCGGCGAGCAGGCGCCCGGCGAGCAGCAGATAGCCGCTCAGCGCCTCGAGCACGTGCTGCCACGGGCGGACGCTGTCCGGCGAGCGGATCAGCGGCGCGGTGCCGGCTTCGAAGGCGCGGATCAGATCGGGCAGCAACCGGTCGGTGGCCCAGTCGCCGCCGCCGATGACGTTGCCGGCGCGCGCCGTGGCGAGCGCCGGGCCCTCCGCGAAGAACGAGCTGCGATAGGCGGCCGCGACAAGCTCGGCGCAACCCTTGCTGCTGCTATAGGGATCGTGCCCGCCCATCGGATCGCTCTCGCGATAGGGCCAGACCCATTCGCGATTGTCATAGCATTTGTCGCTGGTGACGCAGACGATCGCTCTGACGCCGGGCGCGCGGCGCGCGGCTTCGAGCAGGTGCACCGTGCCCATGACGTTGGTGGCGTAGGTCTCGACCGGTTCTTGATACGAGAGCCGCACCAGCGGCTGCGCGGCGAGGTGGAAGATCACTTCCGGCCGCGACGCCTCGACCACCGCGCGGACTGCGGTGAGATCGCGGATATCGCCTTCGTGATGCTCGATCAGTGCATCGATCCGCGCCGCGGCAAACAGGCTCGGCTCGGTGGGCGGCGGCAGCGCGAAGCCGGTGACTTCGGCGCCCAGCGCGTGGAGCCACAGGCTCAGCCAGCTGCCCTTGAACCCGGTATGCCCGGTGACGAGGACCCGGCGGCCGCGCCAGCCGGTCACCAGCGCTTCCACGGGGCGTCGCCCGATTTCCACAATTCGTCGAGATAGAGTTTGTCGCGCAGTGTATCCATCGGCTGCCAGAAACCCTGGTGCCGATATCCCATCAGCTCGCCGCCGCGCGCGAGCTGCTCGAGCGGGCCGGCTTCCCAGACGGTGTCGGGGCCATCGACCAGATCGAGTACCGAAGGATCGGCGACGAAGAACCCGCCGTTGATCTGGCCGCCGTCGCCCGCGGGCTTCTCCTTGAAATCGATCACCTTGCCCGCATCGAATTCGAGCGCGCCGAAGCGCCCCGGCGGCGACACCGACGTGATCGTCGCGCGCAGGCCGTGTGCTTTGTGGAAGTCGACCAATGCGCCGACGTCGATATCGGCGACGCCGTCGCCATAGGTGAAGCAGAAGGGCTCGTCGGGATCGAGATAGGGGCGGATTGCCGCGAGACGGCCGCCGGTCATCGTCGTCGCGCCGGTCTCGACCAGCGTGATCCGCCATGGCTCGCTGCGCGCGTAATGGACTTCCATGCCGTTGCCGCCGCGCAGATCGATCGTCACGTCGGACGTGTGGAGGAAATAGTTCGCGAAGAACTCCTTGATCAGATAGCCCTTATAGCCGAGGCACACGACGAAGTCGTTGAATCCGCTCGACGAATAGATCTTCATGATGTGCCAGAGGATCGGCATTCCGCCGATCTCGACCATCGGCTTGGGCCGCACCGACGTCTCTTCGCCGAGCCGGGTGCCGAGACCGCCGGCCAGGATTACGGTTCGCATCGCCACTCCACGTCATCACTTCAGCACCATGACGTACCCCTCCCCCTCAGCCCGTAAGCCGGATGGCGATTCCTGGCCCCAGCGCGGCGTGCTGCTGCTGATCCTGCTGCTCGCGGCGGGACTGCGCGTGCGCGGGATCGGGTTCGGGCTTCCGGCGCTCAACGATCCCGACGAGCCGCTGTTCATGATGAAGGCAGTCGAGATGCTGCAGAACCACAGCCTCAACCCAGGCTGGTTCGGCCATCCGGCGACGATCACGCTCTATTGCCTCGCATTGGTCAGCCTCGCGGTCGGCGGGATCGGCGTGGCGACGGGCCGATATATGGATTCGGACGCGTTCGTCAGCGCGGTCTATGCCGATCCGACGATCCTGTTTCTCCCCGCCCGCCTGTTCTTCGCGGCCTGCGGGGTCGCCTGCGTCTATCTGACCTGGCGGCTGGGGCGGCGGATCGGCGGGGCGCAGACCGGGCTGATCGCGGCGGCGTTCCTGGCCGTCAATGCGATCCATATCGAGTATTCGCAGGTGATCCGCACCGACGTGCAGGTCAGCCTGTTCATGCTGCTCTGCCTGTCCGCCACGATCGCGATCGCGGAGAATGGCAGGCTGCGCGATTATCTCTGGGCCGGCATTTTCGTCGGGCTGGGCTGCGCTACGAAATGGCCGGCGGCAGTGATTGCGCTGAGCCCCGTAGCGGCCGGGCTGTGGCGCATATACCGGGGCAGTTCGGATGCCGGCAAGCTGGCCGGCTTCGTCGGCAGTGCGATCGCGACTTTGTTCGTCGCGTCCCCCTTTCTGCTGCTCGACTATCCCACCGTAATCCAGAACCTCACCCGCGAAGCGCGCCCGATGCATCTGGGAGCGACCGGCGGCGGTTTCCTTGCCAATCTGGCCTGGTATGCGCGTGGTCCGCTGACTGCCTCCTTCGGCGCGGCGGGGCTCGCTCTCGCGGGGCTCGGCACGGTCGTGCTGGCGCTGCGCAACCGCGTGGCGGCCATCGCCTTGTTGCCCGGCGTGGCTGGGCTCTGCCTGCTGCTCTGCATGCAGGCGCTGCGCTGGGAGCGCTGGCTGATCCCGCTGCTCCCCTTCGCTGCGATTGCCGCGGGATACGCGCTGCGCATGTTCGCCGAAATGCTGCGGCCGCGGATCGATCCGGCGGTGCGTTTCCTGCCGCCCGCCGCCGCCCTGTTGCTGATGGGGCCGATGCTCGCGGCGGCGCAGAGCCGAGCGGTCGCGCGGGCGAACGACACCCGCCAGATCGCTTCCGCCTGGATCCGCAGTCACGTGCCGCCGGGCAGCTCGATCCTGGTCGAGCACGCCGCACTCGACCTGGTCTCAGGCCCGTGGAAGATATTGTTTCCGCTGGGCAGCGCCGGCTGCGTCGATGCTCGCGCGATGCTCACGCGTCGTGTGGGCTACGGCGAAGTGGAGAAACTACGCACGGGAGCGCCGATCGTGGATCTCGGAAACGTCGACGCGGGACGGATCGATGGCTGCCGTGCCCGGTTTGCCATTCTCGTGCATTACGACCGTTACCGCGACGCACGGGCGCAATATCCGTCGCAGTGGCTGCGTTATGCGCGACTGACGCAGGGAAGCATTTTGCGCAGCGTGATCACGCCGGCGAACGGGCTGCGGGCCGGGCCGACGGTGACCATATTCGAACGCGCGCCCTGAGTTCGGGCCGGGAGTTATTCGACAGTGACCGACTTGGCGAGATTGCGCGGCTGATCGACGTCGGTCCCCTTCGCCACCGCGACGTGATAGGCGAGCAGCTGCACCGGCACCGCATACACCAGCGGCGCGATCAGCGGATGGACGCTGGGCATCTCGATCGTCGCGATGGCGTCTTCGCCGGCCTGCGCCAGCCCTTCGGCGTCCGAGATCAGCACTACGCGGGCTCCGCGCGCCTTGGCTTCCTGCATGTTGGAGACGGTCTTGTCGAACAGCGGGCCCGAGGGGGCGAGGACGATCAGCGGCACATGTTCGTCGATCAGCGCGATCGGGCCGTGCTTCATCTCGCCCGACGCATAGCCTTCGGCGTGGATATAGCTGATTTCCTTGAGCTTGAGCGCCCCTTCGAGCGCGAGCGGATAATCGGGGCCGCGACCGAGATAGAGCACGTCGCGCGCCGCGGCGATGGTGTGCGCCATCGCCTCGATCTCCGAATCATGCGCCAGCGCGGCGTTGATCGCGGCAGGCGCCTCGAGCAAGTGGCGGACGATTTCGCGCTCTTCGTCCTCGCCGAGCTTGCCCTTGGCGCGGGCGAGATTGACTGCGAGCGCGGCCATCACGGCGAGCTGGCAGGTGAAAGCCTTGGTCGAGGCGACGCCGATCTCCGGCCCCGCATGCGTCGACAGCAAAAGATCGACTTCGCGCGCCATCGAGCTGGTCGGCACGTTGATGATGCCTGCAGTGGTGACGCCGTTCGCTTTCATGTGGCGTAGTGCTGCGAGCGTGTCGGCGGTCTCGCCCGACTGGCTGACGACGACGCCGAGCGTGTTGGCGAGCAGGATCGGATCGCGGTATCGAAACTCGGAGGCGACATCGACTTCGACCGGCAGCCGGGCGAAACGCTCGATCCAGTATTTGCCGATCATCCCGACATAGGAGGCAGTGCCGCAGGCGACGATCGTGACGCGCTCGACCCTGGTCAGGTCGAAGCTCATGTCGGGGAGTGCGACCTTCTGCTCGACCGGGCGGATATACGATGCCAGCGTCTGCGCGACGACCACGGGCTGCTCGTAAATCTCCTTGAGCATGAAGTGGCGGTGATTGCCCTTGTCGATCAGCGCGGGCGAGACGCCGGAAGCGACGATCGGGCGCGTGACCGGATCGTTGTCGCGATCGAAGATCTCGATCTTCTCGCGGGTGATCACCGCCCAGTCGCCCTCGTCGAGATAGGCGATGCGCTGGGTGAGCCCGGCGAGCGCATGCGCGTCGGAGCCGAGATAATTCTCGCCCTCGCCATAGCCGACGGTGAGCGGCGCGCCGAGCCGGGCGCAGATCAGGAGGTCGGGCTCGTTGCGGAACAGGAAGGCGACCGCGAATGCGCCGTGGAGCTGGGGCAGCACCGCGGCGACGGCCTCGCGCGGGGTCCTGCCGCGCTCGAGTTCGCGCGAAACGAGATGCGCGACGACTTCGGTATCGGTCTGGCTCTTGAACGCGCGGCCTTCGGCGATCAGCTCGTCGCGCAGCGGCTTGAAGTTCTCGATGATGCCGTTGTGGACGATCGAGACGTCTCCGACGATGTGCGGATGGGCATTGTCCTCGGTCGGCGCGCCGTGGGTGGCCCAGCGGGTATGGGCGATGCCGATCGTGCCGGGCAGCGGGCTCTCCGCCAGCCTTTTGCCGAGATTGACGAGCTTGCCCTCGGCGCGGCGGCGATCGATCTCGCCATCGTGCAATGTGGCGATTCCCGCCGAATCATAGCCGCGATATTCGAGGCGCTTGAGACCTTCGAACAGCCGCTCGGCGACAGGCTCGGTACCGACGATTCCAACGATTCCACACATGCTTCAAGTCTCTCTCCCCTCCCTGGAAGGGAGGGGTCGGGGGTGGGTGCCGACGCATTAGCGTCGGCGCGTTGGGGAGAAAAGGGCTCGCCTTCGGCTCGCACCCACCCCCAGCCCCTCCCTTGCAGGGAGGGGAGCAAGAACTACTTCGCGGCTTTCCTTGCCTTCATGACTTCCCGGAAGCGGGTTCCCCAGCCGGGCTTTGCCTCTTGCCGGGCACGCGACAGCGCGAGCGCGCCGGGCTCGACGTCGCGCGTGATCACCGATCCTGCCGCCACGGTGGCGTCCCTGCCGATCGTCACCGGCGCGACCAGAGCGCTGTTCGAGCCGATGAACGCACCTGCGCCGATATTCGTACGATATTTGAAGAAGCCGTCGTAATTGCAGGTGATCGTGCCTGCGCCGATATTGGCCCCCGCGCCGACTTCGGCGTCGCCGAGATAGGTCAAATGGTTGGCCTTGGCACCCTTGCCGAGCACGGCCTTCTTGGTCTCGACGAAATTGCCGACCTTGGCGTCTTCGCCGAGCACGGTGCCGGGCCGCAGCCGGGCATAAGGGCCGACGACGGCGCCGCTGGCGATCGTCGCGCCCTCGATATGGCTGAAGGCATGGACGGTGACGCGATCGGCGATTTCGACGCCAGGGCCGAAGAACACGTTGGGCTCGATCAACACGTCGCGGCCGAGCCTGGTGTCGTATGCGAACCACACTGTCTCGGGTGCGATCAGAGTCGCGCCCTCCGCCATCGCGCGGGCCCGGCGGTCGCGCTGCCATTCGGCTTCCACCGCGGCGAGCTCGCCGCGGCTGTTGATCCCGGCAACTTCCGCGGCGGGAACTTCGATCACCGCCGAATGCCGTCCCGCCGATGCCGCCACGGTGACGATATCCGGAAGATAATATTCGCCGGCGGCATTGTCGTTGCCGACCTTCGCCAGCAGGTCGAACAGATCCGCCGCGCGCGCAGCGAAAAGCCCCGAATTGCACAGGGTCACTGCACGCTCCTCGGGCGAGGCGTCCTTGAACTCGACGATCCGGTCGATCCTACCCTCCGAATCCGCGATCACCCGGCCATAAGCCCCAGGATCGGCGGGCCGGAAGCCGAGCGCGACCGTCGCCGGCGCATCCTCGGCATGCAGCCGCTCGAGCATGCGCGCGAGCGTGCCGGCGCCGACGCGCGGCACGTCGCCGAACAGCACCAGGACATCGCCTTCGAACCCGTCGAGCGCGGGTTTCGCTTCCAGCACGGCATGCGCGGTGCCGAGTTGCTCGACCTGCTCGACCGTTTCGACGCCGAGCGGATGCACGGCTGCCTCGACCTGTTCGCGGCCGGCACCGACCACCACGATCGTGCGCGCGGGTTCGAGTGCGGCGACGCTGTGGATCAAGTGCAGCAGCATCGGCCGCCCGGCGATCGGGTGGAGCACCTTGTGCGTATCGGATTTCATCCGCGTGCCCTTGCCCGCGGCAAGGATGATCGCGGCTATCGGCGCTGTCATGAATACCCTCCAGCGCAATCCCCTGCCATGACAAGCTTGCCAATTCCATAGCGTTGCTGGCAGCAGGCGCGGCGATGACCGACTTCCCCTTCGACATCATCGGGTTCGACCTCGATGGCACGCTGTTCGACACCAGCGCCGACCTGACCGATGCGCTCAACCACGGGTTGGGCCTGCTCGGGCGTCCACCGCTGAGCATCGCGGCGGTCAAGCCGATGATCGGGCGCGGCGGGAAATACATGCTGCAGCAGGGGCTGGAGGCGTCGGGCGGCTGCGATCCGGAAGTGCTGGAGCGCGTCTATCCCGAACTGCTCGCTTTCTACGGCGACAACATCGCCCGGGCCACGCACGCCTTTCCCGGGCTTTCGGCGGCGATGGACGCGCTCGACGCGCGCGGCGCCAAGTTCGCGATCGTGACGAACAAGTCCGAGCAGCTGGCAGCGAGGCTGGTCGCCGAACTCGACCTCGATCACCGCTTCGCCTGTGTCATCGGCGGCGACACGATGGGTCCGGACAGCCGCAAACCCTCCCCCACGGGAATCCGCGAGATGATCCGGCGGTGCGGCGGCGGGCGGGCGGCGTTCGTCGGCGATTCGATCTTCGACATCGAAGCGGCGAAGAATGCGGGCATTCCGTCGATCGCGGTCAGCTTCGGCTTCCTGATGCAGCCGGTCGAGGAACTCGGCGCCGACGCGGTGATCGACCATTTCGACGAACTGATACCCACGCTCGAGCGACTGGCGGCGCAGTGACCCATATCTCGATGCTTCCGCATCTTTTCTTCGGCAGCTGATCAGGGGCATCCGGCCGCTATAGTTCGCCGTCCTGCCCCGTGATTCACCGGACTACACCGGGGTCTTGCTTTTACCGTACAACCGACCGAGCATATACGAAGGAAAAGAGCGTGGGTCGCTTCGGGGGGATGTTGTTGAAGGGGTCTGGGCGCGCCTCCTGGGAGGCCGATGACGGGCTGAAACCGGGCGGGCGGATCGCCTCCGCCAAGCTGGCCGAACTCGTCCAGCTCACCCTGGTCGCCGACGGGGCGATCGTCGATCTCCGCCATTATGCCGAGCGTCAGCGCGCCGTCGCCGCAGCCGAGCGCCTCTCGACCGCGGGTATATTGCTTGCGGGCGGAGAGGCCGAGAGATCGGAGGCATTGCTCTGGCAGCTCGCCGACCCGATCGAAGCGAGTGCGAGCGGCTTTCGATCCTATGCCTGCGTCCCGCTCCACGACACCGACGGCGCACCGCTCGGCCGCATCGTCGCGCTACAGCGCGGGCAGCGCGCGTTCGACGGGCACGACCTCAAGATCCTGCGCACCATCGCCGATGTCGTGGCGGACATGATCCGCCAGCCTCACCTCGCCAGCTGACGCGGTGCCCTTGGCGGGTGCATTCGCCGCGCGGTCAACGCGCGGCCGCGCGCGGTGAGCGCCGCGTCGATGACCTGGGGGCCGCCGGGACCGACGACGAACGCTTCGTAGCTGATCATCCCGGCGTCGCTGAGATCCTGGAAGTTCCGGATGAAATCGGTGACGCGCTCGGCACTCTCCATGCCGACATCGGCCGCCCGAAGCGTCACGACCATCGGCCAGTTCGCCCACAATGCGTCGACGATCGTCTTTGCGTCGGCGGATTCACAAGCCTGCGCGGGTTCGTCGATCACAAAAGCCTCACCACCCTGAACTACATCGATCTGCGCCCCTTGCCGTGTGCCCCGATTGTTCCGGTCGCCTGTTAACTTTCGCTTCGGAAAGGTTAACAAACCGCTAACGGAGAGCCTGCTGCCACTCCTTCGGATGCGCAGCAGGAGGCGTTCTGCCCAAAGTTTATTTTTTATCAGGCGCTCGTTCAAATGCACGCGCTGTCACTGACCAGAGCGTGGACCTAATGTAATATTCCGAAACTACTCCTTCAACTCGAATCTCAAATCGAATCAGCTCAGCGGCAAGTCGTTACTTTGCCGATTTCTCGGAACACTATTATTCATATCTTATTGAGCCGCCGTCTTTCGCCATTTTGTAAATAAATGTTGTGCAAGAAGCGCCGGCGGCATGCGCAGCCAATGGCTGCGAACATAGAAGCCGAGGCGAGTCAGTTTGCGGGTGGGGCGGCCCCAATCGTCACGCGCGAGCAGGCGCCGCAGATACAGCATATCGCGATCCCTGCCCTGTCCGTATCGAAGGCCGCCGCCGTATAGCCGATCGGCGAGGCGCAACGCGCGTCCGACGGCGGCTTCTAGGCCATGATGCACGGCGCGGGCCTCGACCCCCGCGATGCCGTGTTCCCCCGCGAGGCAATGAATGTCCCAGAGATTGCGCAAGCCGCCCGCGAGATCGCCATCGGCGAAGAGGTGCGCTGCGGCATGGCAGAGCATGTCGTGCGGGGCGAGGATGCGGAGCCCGTTCTCCAGAACCACGCTGTCGGCGATCAGCGCGTCCGCATCGGGCGTCACCCGCGCAGTGAGCGGCAGGATCGTGTGGTGGACGTCGATCATCCGGTCGCGCTCGCGGTGGATCAGCGGCGGGAGTTCGTGCATCCAGCGGCGATAATAGAGATCGTCATAGGGATCGGGCTTCACCCATTCCCAGCCGGCCTGAAGGAGCACCGCTTCGGCTTCTTCGAGCCGGGCGCGCGGAACGAGGATGTCGAGGTCGCCGATCGCCCGGCCGGTGCCGGCGGCGAGCCCCGCGGCGGCGTAAGCGGTGCCCTTGAGCAAGATCACCGGCATGCCCGTGGGGGCGAGCGCGCGGCGCGCCATCTCGGCTTCCCACAAGGCGGCGATGCGGCCCTGTTCGGCGGAGGCGCGTGCGTCTTCGAGAACGCGCGCCGCGGCAGACGGCATCGGCAGGCCGGCGAGACGATGCGCGAGCGTGCCGATCAATTGTTCGGCGCGGGCGATGGCGAGCAACGCGGTCCAGCCGGCGGCGTCGAGTTGCGCGACCGTTGCCGGGTCGCGCAATGCTTCGGTGAGGATGCGGGCGTCGGTCACCCCGCGCTCCACATCCGCTCGACCTGCTCGAGCACCGTCGCCGTGTCGGGATAATCGAGCGCACGGGCGGGCACCCTGCGCACGAGACCGGTCAGGGCACCGAACCCGCGTTCGGCCAGCGCGACATAGTTGGTCGAGGCCTGGGTCAGGCGCACGAAGGTTTCGCTGGGCAGCACTGCCCGTTCGGCGGCGGCGAAGCCGTAGCTCGGGAACAGGATCAGGCGCGGCGCGGCGGGCTCGGCCATCACCGAGATTGCGCGTGCGTCGGGGACGAGGTGGCGAATCGTGCCCTTGGGGGTGCCTTCGAGCCGCGGGCCGAACCGGGCCCTGGGCAGCGCGCGCTCGATCACGCCGATCGCTTCGTTCTTGAGGCTGATCAGCCGCGGGAAGCCGTGGATCAGCCCGGTGACGGGGTCGAGCAACGCGAATTCATCGCCCATCAGCCGCCAGCCTGCCGCCATCAGCAAGGCGGCGAGAGTTGATTTGCCCGCGCCCGACATGCCGGTCATCAGGAGCGCCCTGCCGTCGCGCTCGACTGCCGAGGCATGGAGCAGCAGATAGCGGCGCTGGCCGAGCGCCATCTGGAGGTTCATCCCCATTTCGGCAGCGAGCAGCCCTTGCACGAGCGGAAGCGGCGCGGCGTCGGGAATGACGAAGTCGCCCCCGATGTGGACCGACGGGCGCAACACCCGCCGCCATGGGCGTGCGGCGAACAGGTGGACGTTGAAGTCTGGGATGCCGTCGTCGGGCTGCGGGTAATCGCGATAGAGGTCGTTCAACGCGGCGATCGGCGCACGCCAATCGCTGCCGACGCGGAATCCCACCGGGCCGATGCGGAGCGTGGTGGCGTGCCTCACAGCCGCTCGACCAGGCCGACTGCGGCGAGCTCGTCGAGCCGCGCGGCGAGCGCCGCCGGATCGGCGTCGGCGAGGTCGAAGGTTTCGCTCAATTTGGCGAGCAGGTCATCGGCGTCGAGCGGTTCGGTCAGCGCCTCGAGGATTTCGGGCACCGGGGCGTCGACGATGTGGGTGATGCCGGAGGCGCGGTGATAGACGAGAGTCAGCGCGTCGAGGGGGACGACACGCAGCGCTTCCCTGGGGGCGACCTTGTAACGCATCATCAGGCGCGGGCTTTGTGTTGTTCACGCGGAGGCGCGGAGACGCGGAGCAGAAGAAGAGGGTTCGCGCAACGACGCGACGACGCGACGAGAACAGTCCGTTCGGCGGCGTCAGCCGCTTCGCGCCTCCGCGTGAACAAATCTTCTACAAGGCATGCGCACGCTCGCCGCATGCGATCCCGGCGTTCGCCGGGATGACGGGTCACACGCACGGCGTTCAGCCGCGCGGCATCTGCAGCGAGGCGAAGCAAGTGAAGCCGCTGGTGCCCGACTGCAGGCGGCGGATGTAATTGGTGTAGGCGCGGCTGCTCTCGGCATCGGCACCGGGCAGATTGCCGCCGGCGAGCGCGCGCTTGACGTCTTCGGCCTTGAACGGCGCCCCCGGCGGCGGATAGGCGCCCGGCGTGCCGGCCGGGACCAGGCTGCCATCGGGCGCGATGTAATTGCCCGCGCGCGCCGGATCGGGAACCGGAATCTCGCAGTTCATCACCGAAGCGCTGGTCTGCGCGAGCGCGGGCCGAATCGAGACGATGGCCGATGCGCCGGCGGCGCCGAGCATCAATGCGCGGCGGCGCGAAGCCTTGGGTCCGGTGGTTTCGTCGGCCATGATGCCTTGTCATGCGCCCGCACGGCTTTCGCAATCGTAAATCCGCGCCTAGAACGGGACATATGCATTCCTTTCTCGGGGTCCGAACAGCGCTGGCGCTCGTCGTCGCGGCTATCGCCGCGGTCGCGAGCATGTTGCTCAACGGCGATGTGCAGGCGGGGCTGGTGGTGTTGGTCTGCGCGGTGGCGGCGGTGCTGATCGCCGCGAGCGGCAACGACGAAGCCCCCGCCCCGCCCGAACGCGCCGCCCCGCCGCCGCAGAGCGAGCCGGCGATCGCCGAAGTGATCGAGGCCGTCGCCGAGCCGTTGCTGGTGATCACCGACAGCCGAGTCGAGGCGGCCAATCACGGCGCGCGCGAACTGCTCGGCGAGCATGTGCTGGGCGAAGACGTTCGCGTCGCGATCCGCCACCCCGCCGCGGCGGAGCGGCTGATGCGCCGCGACAATGGCGCCCCCGGCGCGCCGATCCATCTGGTTGGGCTGGGCACGCGCGACCAGCGCTGGGAGATGCGGGTGCATGCGCTCGACGACGGGCGCCGCGTGGTCCATCTGATCGACCGCACCGGCAGTTATGCCGCCGAGCGGATGCGTGTCGATTTCGTCGCCAATGCCAGCCACGAATTGCGTACCCCGCTGGCGTCGCTGCTCGGCTATGTCGAGACGCTGCGCGAAGACGCCGGCGACGATCCGCAGACGCGCGGCCGCTTCCTCAAGATCGTGTTCGGCGAAGCGCAGCGGATGCAGCGGCTGATCGAGGATCTGATTTCGCTGAGCCGCATCGAAGCCGAGAAATATCGCGCGCCCGACAAAGCGGTGAACCTCGCCGAGCTGATCGGACAGGTCGCGATCGAGCTCTCGGGCAGCCCGCGCGCGGCCGATCTGGTGACCCAGCTCGCCGACGTGCCGCCGGTGGCCGGCGACCCGACCCAGCTCAGCCAAGTGCTCCACAACATCATCGGCAATGCGATGAAATATGGCCGCGAGGGCACGCCGGTGACGATCGCACTGCAGCCCGATGGCGAATCGATGGTCCGCCTGAGCGTCGGCGACGAAGGCGAAGGCATCCCGGCCCAGCATCTGCCGCGGCTCACCGAACGGTTTTACCGTGTCGATTCGGGACGCAGCCGGTCGCTGGGAGGTACCGGTCTCGGCCTCGCGATCGTCAAGCACATCATCGAACGCCACCGCGGCCGGCTCGATATCACCAGCACGGTCGGCAAGGGCACGACGGTCACGATGCTGCTTCCGGTCCGGCGAGTGTCATAAAGCCGTAACCGGGCTGCAAGACATGCGGCTTGCGTGCTGCGGCGCACGACTCGGGGCATAGCGGGAGTTCGCGACATTTTCGGCAGGTTAGGCCTGATTGCAGCGGCGGCGTTCACGCTGGCCGGCTGCGACAGCAACACGGCGCGCGAGATCCGCGTCGTGGGCTCGTCGACGGTGTATCCGTTCACCACTGCGGTCGCCGAGACCTTCGTCAATCAAGGCGGCGGACGGCGGGCGCCGGTGGTCGAATCGATCGGCACCGGCGCGGGGCTCAAGCGCTTCTGCGAAGGCGTGGGCTGGGAATTCCCCGACATCGCCAATGCCAGCCGCCGCATCAAAAAATCCGAATACCAGCTCTGCCAGGCCAATGGCGTCGGCGAGATCATGGAAGTCCAGATCGGCGTGGACGGGGTGGCGCTGGCCGAAGCGAATAACGGCCCCCGGCTCCGGCTGAGCAAGCAGGACGTCTATCTGGCGCTCGCCGCGAACCCGCTGGGCAAGCCCAATGCGGCGCGGACGTGGCGCGACGTCAATCCATCGCTCCCGGCGATTCCGATCCAGGTAATGGGTCCGCCGTCGACCAGCGGCACGCGCGATGCGCTGGTCGAGCTGGTGATGGAACCGGGCTGCGCCGCCGCCGACCCGCAGGCCAACGCGCTCAAGGCGGCGAAGGACGCCGCGCCCTATGACACCCGCTGCAAGCGCATCCGCGACGACGGGCCGTATATCGACAAGGGCGAGAACGACAATCTGATCGTCCAGGGGCTCGCCGCGAACCCCAACGCGCTCGGCGTGTTTGGCTATTCGTATCTGGAGGAGAATATCGACCGGCTCCACGGCGTGCCGATCGAAGGGGTGACGCCGACCTATGCGACCATCGCCGACGGAACCTATCCGGGCGCGCGGCCCTTGTTCCTCTATGTGAAGAAGCGCCATCTACGGGCAGTGCCCGGGCTTGCGGACTTCCTCACGCTCTACACGACGATGTGGAACCCCAAGGGCAAGCTCACCCAGCGCGGGTTGATCGCGGCGCCCGACGCGTTGCGCGCGAAATCGGCGCAGATCGTGGCGCAGCGCGCTGCGCTCGACCCGGCCGGATTGCACTGATGAACGGCTTCGCACTCCTCTTCCTGATCGCCGGGCTTGGCCTCATCGGCTGGCTCACCGCGCGCGCGCGCGCCAACCGTTTCGACCGGGGCGGCGCCAAGCGGCTGCATTCGCTGCCGGGCCAGCACGGCATGTACGTCGCGATGTGGACGATCCTGCCCGCCTTGCTGTTCGTCGTGGTGTGGAGCGCGGCCCAGCCCGGGCTGGTCAAAGAAGCGGTGCTCGAGCACCCGGCTGCGGCGCAGCTTCCGCAATTCGAATTCGAGCGCGACGCGCTGCTCGCCGAAGCCAAGCGCGTCGCCAGCGAGGACAACGCGACGGCGTTCGATCCGGTTGCCGAGCAACTCGCTGCCCCGACCCGCTCGGCGCAGGCTTATTATGGCTGGATGGGCACCGGCGTGGCGATCCTGCTCGCCTTTGCCGGCGCCGCCTTCGCGCTGACCCGCGTGGGTGCGCATTTCAAGGCGCGCAGCCAGGTCGAGCGCGGGATGATGGTGTTGCTGCTGGTCGCATCGCTGATCGCGATCCTGACGACGCTCGGCATCTTCCTCTCGCTGCTGTGGGAATCGCTGCGCTTCTTCCAGCAGGTGCCGATCACCGATTTCCTGCTCGGCACGCACTGGAGCCCGCAGGTGATCGACGCCAATGATCCGGGCAAATCGCTCGGCGCGGTGCCGTTGTTCTGGGGAACCTTCTTCATCGGCGCGGTGATCGCGATGATCGTCGCGATCCCGTTCGGGCTGATGAGCGCGATCTACCTCACTCAATATGCCGCGCCGACCGTGCGCAAATGGATGAAGCCGACGCTCGAGATGCTCGCGGGCGTGCCGACGGTGGTCTATGGCTATTTCGCCGCGCTGACCGTCGCGCCGGCGGTGCGCGATCTCGCAGTGTCGTTCGGCTATACCTATGCCTCATCGGAAAGCGCGCTGGCAGCGGGTCTGGTGATGGGGGTGATGATCATTCCGTTCGTCTCGTCGATGGCCGACGATTCGATCGCGGCGGTGCCCACCGCGATGCGCGACGGCAGCCTGGCGATGGGCGCAACTACCAGCGAGACGATCTCGCGGGTGCTGATCCCCGCGGCATTGCCTGGCGTGGTCGCAGGCATATTGCTGGCAGTCAGCCGCGCGATCGGCGAGACGATGATCGTGGTGATGGCGGCGAGCGGCGCCGCGAACATCACGCTCAATCCGTTCGAGAGCGCGACCACGGTCACCAAGCAGATCGTCGACTTGCTCACCGGCGAAAGCGAGTTCGACAGCCCCAAGACGCTCGCCGCCTTCGCGCTGGGACTGACCTTGTTCGTGATCACCCTGCTGCTCAACATCGTCGCGCTGCGCGTCGTGAAACGGTACCGCGAAGCCTATGAGTAAGTCGCTCGTCCCACAGCTGCCGACCGGTCCGAAAGAGCCCGACGCCAAAGGCTCTTGGCGCGCGCCGACCGACTGGACGACCCATGCGATGCAGAAGCGCATCCGCCGCCGCTACGGCGCCGAGCGCCGCTTCCGCTTTTTCGGGCTGGCGGCAGTGAGCCTGTCGGCGGCGTTCCTCGCCTTCCTGCTGATCACGATGGTCGCGAACGGCTGGCGCGGCTTTACCCGCACCGACGTCGCGCTGCCGATCGACTTCCCCGCTTCGGGGATGCTGATCGAGCGCGCGCAGCTCAGGACTCCGGCTGCCGATCTGGCGCTGGCCGGCGCGGGGCTGGAAAACGCAGTCAAGGGCGCCGCAGCGACGGCGTTCGGGCCCGGCGGCGAGGAATTCATCTCCGAGAACGCCTGGCTGCGCATCCGCGACGCGATCAAGGCCGATCCGTCGATCCTCGACCGCAAGATGCGCATCGACGTCCCCGCCTCGACCGAAATCGACCAGGCGGTGCGCGGCGACGGCAATGCCGAGGCCAAGGCCACCGTCGCCAAGCTGCAGCAGGCGGGCGCGCTGTCGCGCCACTTCAACCTGGATTTCCTGTACGAATCCGATTCGACCGATCCGGTCGCGGTCGGCATCTGGGGCGCGCTCAAGGGATCGCTGCTGACGATGGCGGTGACTTTCCTGATCGCCTTCCCGGTCGGCGTGCTCTCGGCGATTTATCTCGAGGAATATGCGCCGAAGAACCGCTGGACCGACCTGATCGAAGTCTCGATCAACAATCTCGCGGCGGTGCCCTCGATCATCTTCGGCCTGCTCGGGCTGGCGGTGTTCCTCGGCAGCTGGAATCTGTTCGGCTATCAGTTCGGCCCGCTGCTTCCCCGCTCGGCGGCACTGGTCGGCGGGCTGACGCTGGCGCTGATGATCATGCCGGTGATCGTCATCGCCAGCCGCAATGCGGTCAAGGCCGTGCCGCCGTCGATCCGCGACGCCGCGCTCGGCATCGGCGCGAGCCCGATCCAGGTGGTGTTCCACCACGTCCTGCCGCTGGCGATGCCCGGCATCCTGACCGGCACGATCATCGGCATGGCGCGCGCATTGGGCGAGACCGCGCCGCTGCTGCTGATCGGGATGCGCGCGTTCATCGTCACCCCGCCGGGCGGGTTCACCGATCCCGCCACCGTGCTGCCGGTGCAGATCTTCCTGTGGTCCGACGAAGTCAGCCGCGGCTTCGTCGAGAAGACCAGCGCCGCGATCATCGTGCTTCTGGTGTTCCTGCTCGCCATGAACGGGCTCGCAATCTATCTTCGCAACAAATTCGAGACCCGCTGGTAATGACCGAGACTCCCCACAAGATGTCCGCGCGCGGCGTCAGCGTCTTCTACGGCGACAAGCAGGCCGTGAAGGACGTGTCGATCGACATCGCGATGGACAAGGTGACGGCGTTCATCGGCCCGTCGGGCTGCGGCAAGTCGACGTTCCTGCGCACCCTGAACCGAATGAACGACACCATCCCGAGCGCGCGCGTTACCGGCGATATCATGCTCGACGGCGAGAATATCTATTCCTCGGCGATGGACGTGGTCCAGCTGCGCGCCCGGGTCGGCATGGTGTTCCAGAAGCCCAATCCCTTCCCCAAGTCGATCTACGAGAATGTGGCTTACGGCCCGCGCATCCACGGCCTCGCCCCGTCCAAGCCCGATCTCGACGCCATCGTCGAGCGTTCGCTCAAGCGCGCCGGGCTGTGGGAGGAAGTCAAGGATCGACTGCAGGACAGCGGCACCGCGCTCTCCGGCGGCCAGCAGCAGCGGCTGTGCATCGCCCGCGCGATCGCCGTCGATCCCGAAGTGATCCTGATGGACGAGCCCGCCTCGGCGCTCGACCCGATCGCAACCGCGAAGATCGAGGAGCTGATCCACGAGCTGCGCGGCCGCTATGCGATCGCGATCGTCACGCACAACATGCAGCAGGCCGCGCGAGTCAGCCAGCGCACCGCCTTCTTCCACCTCGGCACGCTGGTGGAATATGGCGATACCGACCAGATCTTCACGACGCCCCGCGAGGAGCGGACCAAGGACTATATCACCGGAAGGTACGGATGATGGGGACGGGCCAGGAACATACCGTCAAGGCGTTCGACGAGGACATCAAGCATCTGCGCGCGCTGATCAGCCAGATGGGCGGGCTGGCCGAGCAGGCGATCCACGACGCGATGAAGGCGCTCCAGCGCGGCGACACCGCATTGGCCAGCGAAGTCCGCAAGAAGGACAAGCAGATCGACGTCATCGAGGCCGAGGTCGAGAAGCTCGTCGTTAGGTTGATCGCGCTGCGTGCGCCGATGGCCGACGATCTGCGCGAAGTGATCGCGGCGCTCAAGATCGCCGCGGTACTCGAGCGGATCGGCGACTATGCCAAGAACATCGCCAAGCGCGTCCCACTGATCCACACCGAGGGCGAGGACCGGATCGAGGCGCTGTCGATACTGCCGGCAATGGCGCAGATGGCGAGCGACATGGTGCACGACGTCCTCGACGCCTTCGCTTCGCGCGACGCGGAGGCCGCCGCCGAGGTGTGCCAGCGCGACTCCGCGCTCGACGATTTCTACGATTCGATCTTCCGCACCTTGGTGACCTTCATGGTCGAGAATCCGCGCACGGTGAGCCAGGTGGCGCATCTGCTGTTCGTCGCCAAGAACATCGAGCGGATCGGCGACCATGCCACCAACGTCGCCGAAATGGTCTATTTCGCCGCTACCGGCCGCTATCTGGCCGACGAAGCGGCAACGGCATAAGGACGCGTATATGGCCCGGGTAAAGATGCTTCTCGTCGAGGACGACGCCGCGATCGCAGAGCTGGTGACGTGGCACTTCAAGCGCGAGGATTACGAGGTCAAGCACACCCCCGACGGCGAGGAGGCACTGCTGCTCGCCAAGGAAGCGACCCCCGACATCGTGCTGCTCGACTGGATGGTCGAGGGGCTTTCGGGGATCGAAGTGTGCCGCCGGCTGCGCCGCATGCCCGAGACCGCCAATATCCCGATCATCATGCTGACTGCGCGCGGCGAGGAAGAGGATCGCGTGCGCGGACTCGAAACCGGGGCGGACGATTACGTCACCAAGCCTTTCAGCCCCCGCGAACTCGTCGCGCGGGTCGGCGCGGTGCTGCGGCGGGTGCGGCCCGCACTCGCCGGCGAGGCGCTCAGCTATTCGGACATCGAGATGGACACGGTGGGCCACAAGGTCCGCCGCGGCGGCGAAGTCATCTCGCTCGGACCGACCGAATTCCGCCTGCTCAAGCATTTCCTCGAGCATCCGGGCTGGGTCTTCTCGCGCGAGCGGCTGCTCGATGCAGTGTGGGGGCATGACAGCGACATCGAAAGCCGTACCGTCGACGTCCACATCCGGCGGCTGCGCAAGGCGATCAACAATGGCGACCGGCCGGACATCATTCGGACGGTTCGTTCGGCGGGCTATGCCCTGGACGCGGGGAACTGAGGAGCTAACCGGCATTCTCCTGCGTTGATTGTTCGGAACGCGCATGCTGCGTCCGAGCAAAATTCAGGAGAAGCTTGATGAAGCTTATCGCATTGGCGGCCGCTATCGCCGCATTCGGCGGCACGGCCGTCGCCCAGGATACCCCACAGCAGACGACTCCGCCCGCCACGACGACCAGCCCGGCCGCGCCGGGCACGACCACCCCGGATCCCAACACCCCGCCGTCCGACCCCAATGCCGGCACCACCGGATCGGGCACGACGACGATGCCGGACACCGCCGCGCCTGATGCCGCGACTGCACCGGCGGCGCCGGCACCCGATGCGGCCGCTCCGGCACCCGATACGGCGGCTCCCGCGCCCGAGGCTTCGGCCACGACGGCGGCCCCCGAGGCAGCAGCTGCCCCCGCGCCGACTGCCGCACCGAACGCCTATCCTTTGTGCTCGCGCACCGTGAAGGACCAGTGCCGCCAGCGCGGCGGCCGTTGAGCCCCACGGGCTGTTCAGCCTGAGGTAAAAACGTCTAGGAAGCGCTCCGCAGCTGGAGCGCTTCCGATGACCATAAGTTTCGAAAACCGCGTCGCCATTGTAACCGGCGCGGGCGGCGGCCTGGGACGCGCTTACGCGCTCGAACTGGCGCGGCGCGGCGCGAAGGTTCTCGTCAACGATCTTGGCGGTACGCGCGACGGCACCGGCCACTCGGACGCCGCGCTCAAGGTGGTCGAGGAAATCACGGCGGCGGGCGGCGAGGCCGTTTCGAACGGTGGCAGCGTCACCGAATATGATCAGATGGTCGCGATGGTCGAAGCCGCCAAGGCGCGCTGGGACCGGGTCGACATATTGATCAACAATGCCGGCGTGCTGCGCGACCGCAGCTTCGCCAAGATGGCGCCGGAGGATTTCCGCTTCGTCGTCGATGTCCATCTCATCGGCTCGGCCAATTGTACCAAGGCGGTATGGGACACGATGCGCGACCAGAATTACGGCCGCATCCTGATGACCGCATCCTCCACCGGGCTGTACGGCAATTTCGGCCAGGCCAATTACGGCGCCGCCAAGCTCGGGCTCGCGGGCCTCGCCAAGACGCTCCACCTCGAGGGCGCCAGATACGGGATCAAGGTCAACACGATCGCCCCCGTCGCAGGCACGCGGATGACCGAGGACATCTTTCCCGAAGCCGCGTTCAAGGCCTTCGCGCCCGAGAATGTCGCCCCCGCGGCGCTGTTTCTGGTCTCGGAAGACGCCCCGACCAACATGATCATCGGCGCGGGCGGCGGGGTCGTCCAGGCGGCATATGTGACGCTCACGCAAGGCGCGAAACTGGCCGAACCGACGCCCGAGAGCGTGGCGGCGCAGTGGCACGAGATCATCGACCGTACGGGCGAAATCGTCCCCAATTCGGGATCCGAGCAGACCATGTCGATTCTGTCGCGGCTGCAATAGCGCTTGCCTGCAGCCGCGCCGCGGACCAATCTCCGGCCCGGAGGCACCACCGATGTTCCTGCTCCTCGCGCTGATGCAGACGGCAGATCCCGACGAAGTCGTCATCGGGCCACGCCTCTTCGCCAAGCCCGAATGCCGCCGCCAATTGGCCGACGAGGAGATTCTCGTCTGCGGTGCGCGGGAACCCGACCGCCTCGCCCGCACGGCGCCCCGGCCGGATCCGCTGACCGTCGACCGGCGTCCGAAAATCAGAGTCGCGGACGGCCTGTGCCTGCGCGTCGGCTTCGCCATGACCCTAGCCGCTTGTTGACGCGGCGCATCACCGTATTGCTTCACTAATACACTCGTGCTAGAACCTCCCGCACAACAGGAGGATTGCCCATGTACAGCGAAAGCGACCTGGCAGGCGCAGTGGAGGCGGGCGCGATCACGCCCGAGGCTGCGGCCGCCCTCAGGAACCACGTAGCCGCGAGCCGGTCTACCCCAACCGTCGACGAAGAGAGCTTCCGGTTGCTCTCCGGGTTCAACGACATCTTCGTCGGGATCGCATCGATCCTGATCCTCGTCGCGGTCGGCTGGATCGGCTTTTATATCGGCGCGAAGATCATGGACCTGGACGCCAATGAAGGCCCGCGCCAAGTGGGCGTCGCCGCTGCGTTCGGCGGGTTCGCGGTGTCGATCACCAGCTGGCTGCTCGCCGAATATTTCACGCGGCAACGCCGGATGGCGCTCCCCAGCATCCTGCTGCTGCTCGGCTTTGCCGGCGGCATCTTCGTCGGGTTCGGCGCGATCTGGGGCGCCAATGCGCCGTGGCTCTCCGAGCAATTCGGCCTGACCACCGAGCTCCAGCAGCGCCAGCTCGCCGGCGCGATCGGGATCGTCACCGGGATCGTCACTGCCGGGGCGACCTGGCTGCACTGGCGCCGCTTCATGGTGCCGATCACCATTGCAGTAGGCGCGCTCGCGCTGGTCGCGGTGGCGGTAGGGGCGATCACGGCCTTCGTTCCCGCTTCGCAGGATTCGCTCAACCTGATGCTGCTGATCGCCGGCGTGCTGGTCTTCACCTTCGCGATGCGCTGGGACATTTCGGACCGCGAGCGCCGCACGCGCCGCTCGGACGTCGCCTTCTGGCTGCACCTCGCCGCGGCGCCGCTGATCGCGCATCCGGTGTTCCACATGCTCGGCGTGTTCGACGGCGACATCGCCGCGCCGATGGCCGGCGTAGTGCTCGCGCTCTACGTGGTCTTCGCCGCGGTGGCGCTGGCGGTCGACCGGCGGGCGCTGCTCGTCTCGAGCCTCGTTTATGTGCTGTGGGCGATGTATGCGCTGTTCGAGCAGAGCGGCGCCGTCGAGCTGGCCGCGGCGCTGACCGCCTTGGTGATCGGATCGGCGCTGCTCACCCTCTCCGCCTTCTGGCAGCCGATGCGGCGGCAGGTCGTGGGGCTGCTCGGCAAGGATCTGGAGGGGCGCCTGCCGCCCACCCAGCAGCTTGCCATCGCCTGACACCAAGGCGTGTCGATTCGAAAGGGCTCGGGCGTTTCCCGGGCCCTTTTGCTGTGCGCCGCACGGCGATCGGCGGGCGCACGGATAGCCAACCGAAAGGTTGGCATGGATGGGGCTACTAACCATCTGGTTGGATCGAAAAGCGCGGATTTTCGTGGGTTTTTGCGTTCGAGGGTCAGAGTCAAGCGGCGCGCTTGACTGGTTTGCACAGTCACGAGTCAACCGCCGGGCGGGATGCGGCGTGACGCCATGGTGCAGGCGAGGTTTGCGCATACTCGAACGAAAGCAGAACAAATCCTACATTGCCAGGGTTGATTTTGGGCGATGGAAGATCGGAGCGGAACCGCCGCCGTCGCCCCTAATACCCACCATTCAGCAGGTTAGCCGTTGCTCCCGAAAGCGGTCGTTCGTTCATTCAGCAACGCAACGACCACTGACGCCCCAACCGTTGACGTTCTAAGCTGCCATCGACCTGCCGGAAAGCCGACGTTGAACACGGGTATTTAACCCGATTGCAATCACTCCGCGGCACCACAGTCGGATGCGGCTTGCTGGCCCCTCTTCAATCTTGTGGAAAAGAGTGGCTTTGTTGGTTCTTGCGACGTCCGTCTTCGCTGCACTCGCAATTGGCCCGCTTCACATAGCGACCGGCAGCTACGATGGCAGAAACGGTGCGGCGGAAGCCTTGGATGATGCTGTCGCGGGATTACCGCCGAAGCTTTACGAGCATCGATATGATTCAATAAGTCCCGGGACGAGGACGCCTGGCATCTATTGTCCTGACTCGGCGCAATCATCGGCCTTCTGGAAACTCAAACGGGTGCAGATCGAACAGGCGGACTTCTCGGAAGGGCGCGGGCTGATACGAACCGAATGGCGTCGCGCACAGACGGCCCGCGCCTTCGCTTATCTGTACAATACGACGATGTATGATGCGCATCAGTCGGAGCTGAGAAGAGCATGCCCCGGCATCCAACTGCAGCCTTTCATTCCCCAACTGAAAGCGGGGGGGTAGCGTCATTCCCGCGAGGTCAACGCGGAAGGGCAACAATCGCTTTCGTCGTTCCTGAGAGCCGCCATTCCGCTTCCCACCCACAAGTCGCCATTCGCCGGCGCTCTACTCCCCCACCAATTTCATCAGCCGCCGCTCGACCGGCGCCAGCACCGGGCCGAGCTCGTGCCCGCGCTTGAGGATCATCCCCGCTTCGTTGACCAAAGCCCACATGCCCTGGCGGTTGCGCAGCGCCGGGCGCTTCTCGATGCGGAATTCGGGACGCTCGGCGGCGCGGCGGAAGGCGGCGAAGACGGCGGCGTCCTGGTCGAACTGGATCGCATAGTCCTTCCAATGCCCCGCCGCGACCATCCGGCCGTAGAGATCGAGGATACGGGTGAGTTCGAGACGCTCGAAGCCGACCTGTGTCGGACGGCCGAGCGGGAGTGGCGTCACGGTTCCCATCAGGCGCGGTCGCGACGCCCTGTCTTGCTGGCGGCCTCGGTCGATTCGATCATCGTGTCGAGGCGTTTGCGAAGCGTCTCGAGCTCGCAGCGCATGATCTCGAGCTTCTGCGTCGCGGGATCGAAGGTCTCGCTGCACGGGGTGCCATAGGGCACGAAATCCTTCTGCCACGTCGCCGCCTCGACGAGCATCGGCTTGGCCGGGATGCCGACCATCACGGCGCCTTCGGGCACGTCGCGCGTGACGACGGCATTGGCGCCGATCCGCGAGCGCTCGCCGACGGTGATCGGCCCCAGCACCTGCGCGCCCGATCCGATGATCACGCCGTCGAGGATGGTCGGGTGGCGCTTGCCGACGACGCCGTTGTCCGGACTGGTGCCGCCCAGCGTGACGCATTGGTAGATCGTGACGTTGTCGCCGATCTCGGCGGTCTCGCCGATCACCACGAAGCCATGGTCGATGAAGAAATTGCGGCCGATCGTCGCACCGGGATGGATGTCGATCGCCGTCATCCAGCGCGACCAGTGATTGACGGCGCGGGCGAGGAAGAACCAGCCGCGTTTGAACAGCCGATGCGCGATGCGATGATAGAAGACCGCCCACACCCCCGGGTAGAGCAGGATTTCGGCACGGCTGCGCGGCGCGGGATCGCGCGCGCGGATCGAATCGAGATAGGCCTTCAGACGACGGAACATGGCCGGGTTCCCCTTTGACGGGTTCATCTAATGCACGGAACGCCAAATTTCCAGAACGGCCCCTCTCCGCGCTTGTCCCACCTAAACACGATGTATCTTGTAGGAATTGGATCGGCGCGGCATTCCTGCGCGTCCAACAGGCGGATGCAGGGCGCGGATGATCTTCGGAATTGACCTCACGGCGCTGCTTCCCTTCATCGCCGTGGGCTTTGCCGCGCAGATGGTCGACGGGGCGCTGGGCATGGCGTTCGGCGTGATTTCGAACACCTTGCTGCTGAGCCTCGGCGTGCCCCCGGCGATGGCATCGGCGGGCGTCCACACCGTCGAGACCTTCACCACTGCGGTCTCGGGGATCAGCCACGCGCTCCACAAGAACGTCAATTGGAAGCTGTTTCTGCGGATCGCGATTCCCGGGGTGATCGGCGGCGCGCTGGGCGCCTATGTGCTCTCCAATATCCACGCCGCGACCGCCAAGCCGTTCATTCTCGCCTATCTGACGGCGATCGGGATCTATCTGTTGTGGCGCAGCCGGCATTATCCGCCGCAGGAGCGCAGCCCCAAGATCGTCGAGCCGCTCGGGCTGGCCGGCGGTTTCCTCGATGCGGCGGGCGGCGGCGGCTGGGGCCCGGTGGTGACCAGCAACCTGCTGGTCCAGGGATCGAGCCCGCGGATGACGATCGGCACGGTCAACACCGCCGAATTCTTCGTGACGACGACGATCTCGGCGACGTTCATCACCCAGCTCGGCTGGGGGGCGTTCACGCTCGCCACGGTCGGCCTGCTCATCGGCGGCGTGATCGCGGCGCCGTTCGGCGCGATGCTGGCCAAGCGCGTCGACCCCAAAAGGCTGATGCTGATGGTGGGCGTGGTGCTGACGGTGACCAGCCTGTACAATCTTTATCTTGCAGTGCGGTAGAACAACGTAATCCGTCATCCCGGCGAAGGCCGGGATCTCGTGCCACGTACCGTCCTCTACTCCCGAGATCCCGCCTTCGCCGGGATGACGACGGGTCCGATCAATTCCGCGCCACTGATCGCCTCACTCGATCAACGCAAGCGAAGCTTCCCATTAGCATTGCACTGCAGCGCGCCTATATCCCGCATTGCAACACAACGCCTTTGGAGGAAAATTCGCATGGCGCTCATCGGAAGCTCGATCAAGCCTTTCACCGCGCAGGCCTATAAGGAAGGCAAGTTCGTCGAGGTCAGCGATGCCGACACCCGCGGCAAATGGGCCGTGTTCTTCTTCTATCCGGCGGACTTCACCTTCGTGTGCCCGACCGAGCTCGAGGACCTCGCCGACATCTATCCGCAGCTCCAGAAGATGGGTGTCGAAGTCTATTCGGTGTCGACCGACACGCATTTCAGCCACAAGGCATGGCACGATACCTCGCCGGCGATCGGCAAGATCAATTACTTCATGCTCGGCGACCAGAACCACGTGCTCAGCACCAACTTCCAGGTGCTGCGCGAGGGTCAGGGCCTTGCGGACCGCGGCACCTTCGTCGTCGATCCCGAGGGCGTGATTCAGCTGGTCGAGATCACCAGCGAAGGCGTCGGCCGCAACGCGACCGAGCTGCTGCGGAAAATCAAGGCCGCGCAGTATATCGCCGCGCATCCGGGCGAAGTCTGCCCGGCCAAGTGGGAAGAGGGTGAAGCGACCCTTGCGCCGTCGCTCGATCTCGTCGGCAAGATCTAGCCCCTAAGGCGCCCCTCCCTCCCCCCTTGTGGGGGCGCCCATGCGGCCCGGGGTGGATTTCGGTTCATCCCGGGTCGTTTTGTTTCAAGTTACCGGAGTATCCCATGCTCGACGCCAATCTGACCCAGCAGCTCAAGACCTATCTGGTCAACATCAAGCAGCCGATCGAGCTGGTCGCCAGCCTGGGCGACGATGCCAAGTCGGGCGAGCTCGAGCGGCTGCTCAACGACATCGCGGCGCTCTCGGACGACATCAGCGTCGTCCGCAAGGACGATGCGCGCAAGCCCAGCTTCATGATTCGCCGCGCCGGCACCGATATCGGCGTGCGCTTCGCGGGTCTGCCGATGGGGCATGAATTCACCTCGCTGGTCCTCGCCTTGCTTCAGGTCGGCGGGCATCCGTCGCGCGCGGCGCAGGAGCTGATCGATCAGGTCAAGGATCTCGACGGCGACTTCGCGTTCGAAACCTATTTCTCGCTGTCGTGCGCGAATTGCCCCGACGTGGTGCAGGCGCTCAATTTGATGGCGGTGCTCAATCCGCGGATCAAGCATGTCGCGATCGACGGCGCCTTGTTCCAGGACGAGGTCGAGCGCCGCAAGGTGATGGCGGTGCCGACGGTGTTCCTCAACGGCGAGCCGTTCGGCCAAGGCCGGATGGAGCTCGAGCAGATCGTCGCCAGGCTCGACACCGGCGCGGAGGCGCGCGCGGCCGACAAGATCAAGACCAAGGACGCATTCGACGTGCTGGTGATCGGCGGCGGACCGGCCGGTGCCGCGGCGGCGATCTATGCGGCGCGCAAGGGCATCCGCACCGGCATCGCCGCCGAGCGCTTCGGCGGGCAGGTGCTCGATACGATGGCGATCGAGAATTTCATCTCGGTGCCGCATACCGAGGGCCCCAAGCTCGCCGCGCATCTCGAGCAGCACGTCAAGGAGTATGACGTCGACGTGATGAACCTGCAGCGCGCCGAGAAATTGATCCCCGCTCGACAAGAGGGCGGGCTGCACGAAGTGCGGCTGGCCAATGGCGCGAGCCTGAAGGCGCGGACCTTGATCCTGTCGACCGGCGCGCGCTGGCGGCAGATGGGGGTTCCCGGCGAGGAGCAGTATCGCAACAAGGGCGTGGCGTACTGCCCGCATTGCGACGGGCCGCTCTACAAGGGCAAGCGCGTCGCGGTGATCGGCGGCGGCAATTCGGGGGTCGAAGCCGCGATCGACTTGGCGGGGATCGTCGCGCACGTCACGCTGATCGAATATGACAGCGACTTGCGCGCCGACGCAGTGCTCCAGCGCAAGCTGGCGACTCTGCCGAACGTCAAGGTGATCACCTCGGCACTGACCACCGAAGTTCAGGGCGACGGCGAGAAGGTGATCGGCCTGGTCTACAAGGACCGCAACCACGGCACCTCGCACGAAGTCCCGCTCGAAGGCATCTTCGTCCAGATCGGGCTGGTGCCGAATACCGAATGGCTCAAGGATGCCGTCGCGCTGAGCCCGCGCGGCGAGATCGAGATCGACGCGCGCGGCGAGACGTCGCAGCGGGGGATCTTCGCCGCGGGCGACGCGACGACGGTACCGTACAAGCAGATCGTCATCGCGATGGGCGCGGGGTCGACTGCGGCGCTCTCCGCGTTCGATTATCTGATCCGGCTGCCGGCCGAAGAACGGATCGAAGCCGCGGCCTGACCCTTATTGTCACCCCGGCGCAGGCCGGGGCCCAGAGCCCAAAGCCGCGTCGCCCGTGGCTCTGGGTCCCGGCCTTCGCCGGGATGACGTAAGAGAAGAAGTCACTTATATACGCCAATTCAATCGATAGAGGCGATCAGTGGCCGCGACTTACCTCCCGACGCTCAAGCAGCTTCAGTACCTCGTCGCGTTGCACGATTCCGGCCATTTCGGCCGCGCGGCGGAGGCGAGCTTCGTCACCCAGTCGACGCTCTCCGCCGGTATTCGCGAGCTCGAGACGCTGATCGGCGTGGTGCTGGTGGAGCGCACGCGGCGGGTGGTGCGGTTCACGCCCTTGGGCGAGCGGATCGTCGAGAAGGCGCGGCGCGTGCTGCGCGAGGCCGACGAGCTTGGCGATCTCGCGCGGGTCGCCGGGCGGCCACTGTCGGGCGAGATGCGGATGAGCGTGATCCCGACGATCGCGCCGTTCCTGCTGCCGCGCATCCTGCCGCGGCTGCGCCGCGAATATCCCGACCTCAAGCTGTTCCTGCGCGAGGAGACCAGCGGCCAGGCCTGCGAGCAGCTCCACCACGGGCGCACCGATTGCGTGCTGCTCGCGCTTCCCTTCGGCTGCGGCGAAGTCGAGGCGGCGCGGCTGTTCGACGATCGGCTGTTCGTCGCGTTTCCAGAAGGCGAGATGGACCCGACCCCGACGATCCGCCCTGCCGACATCGATGCCAACCGGCTGCTGATGCTCGAGGACGGGCATTGCCTGAAGGACCATGCGCTGGCCGCGTGCAACCGCCCAGAGCTCCGTGCCGAGGCGACGATGCTTGGGACGTCGCTGCATACGATGGTGCAGATGGTCGATAACGGGCTGGGCGTGACGATGCTGCCGCAGATGGCGATCGACGCGGGGATCCTCGAACACACGCGGGTGACCGCGCGGCCGCTGGAGGCGGAGAATGCGTCGCGGCAGATTGCCCTGGTGTGGCGCAAGGCGAGCCCGCGGGAGCGCGACTTCCGGTTGCTGGCGGAGGTTCTGGCGCAGACGCGATAGCCCCCTTTCGTCATCCCGGCGAAGGCCGGGACCCAGGGCCAAGCAGAACCGGCCGGTATCAGAAACCCTGGGCCCCGGCCTTCGCCGGGGTGACAGTTGGGGGTGCTTAGAGCCAGCGCCCCGCAGCATCCCCGTCGCTAGCGCGCGCCTCGACCCAGCGGGCCCCCTCCCCGATTTGCTCGCGCTTCCAGAACGGCGCGTCGGTCTTGAGCCGGTCGATCAGATAGGCGCAGGCGTCGAGCGCCTCGCGGCGGTGGTGGGCGGCGGCGCCGACGAAAACGATCCGCTCGCCCGGCGTCATTATCCCGACCCGGTGGACGATCGTCACGCCGAGCAGCTCCCAGCGCGACGTCGCCGCCTCGGCGAGGTCGATAAGCACTGCCTCGGTCATGCCCGGATAATGTTCGAGCTCGAGCGCGGTGACGCCGTCGTCGCCGCGGACCAGGCCGGTGAAGGTGGCGACGCCGCCTGCCCCGCGCTCCTCGAGCGCCGCGACTTCGACCGACAGCTCGATCGGCGCGGAATCGACCGAGACGCGGATCATCCGCCGGTCACCGGGGGGAAGAGCGCGACTTCGCGGGCATTGCCGAGCGGCGCATCGAGCGGCACGAAGCGCTGATCGATCGCGGCGCGCAGCCGCTCCGGCTCGCGCATCGCCTCGGCATGGCCGGGGCTCAAGGTAGCGAGCCAGCCGATCAGATCGGCGATGTTGACGACTGCCTCGGGGGGATCGAGCCGCTCCTGTCCCGTCCCGATGCGCTCGCGCACCCAGGCGAAATAGAGCAGGTCCATCACGTATCCATGTGCTTGAGGCCGACGCGCAGATAGTCCCAGCCGGTGATCGCGGTGAGCACCGCGGCGCTCCACAACGTCACCAGCCCGACCAGCGCCACCCACGGATATTGCGGCAGCGCCTGGCCGAGGATCAACGCGCCGAACGCGACGAGCTGGAACGTCGTCTTCCATTTGGCGAGCTGCGACACCGGCATCGACACCTGAAGCTGGGCGAGGAATTCGCGCAGCCCCGAGACGGTGATTTCGCGCAGCAGGATGATCAACGCCGCGATCAAATGGAAATCGCTGATCACGCCCTTGCCGACCAGCATCAGGATCACCGCGGCGATCATGATCTTGTCGGCGATCGGATCGAGGAACACGCCGAGCTTGGAGACGGTGCCCTGCGCGCGGGCGAGATAGCCGTCGAAATAATCGGTGATGCCCATCAGGCAGTAGATCGCGAAGGCGATGGCGTATCCCGTCCGCCATTCGGGCCACCACAGGAACGCCGCGAGCAGCGGCACCGTGACGATCCGCGACAGCGTCAGGATGTTGGGAAGAGTCAGCATCGCGGCTGTCCTAGCATTGGTCGCACGGCTGCCGAAACCATCTTCGTCATGGGGGTGCGACGCATATGGCGGTTGATACGTTCCCTGACCCTCGGCTATGCGGACCCGTCATTTGGCGGGGCTCGCTCCTCGCGCTTCAAGGACATGGGTTCGATATGATCGGTGCGCTCGGGTTGATCAAGGAGCGCCGCTTCCTGCCGCTGTTCGTCACCCAGTTCCTGGGGGCGTTCAACGACAACCTCTTCAAGAATGCGATGATCTTTTTCGCGACCTACCAGATCTTCAACTCGGTCGAGGAGGAGACGCGGTTCAGCGCCGTCGCCACCGGCATCTTCATCCTGCCCTTCTTCCTCTTCTCCGCGCTCGCCGGCCAGCTCGCCGACAGCTACGACAAAGCGAAGATCATGCGGATCATCAAGGCCGCGGAAGTGCTGATCATGCTGGTCGGCGCGCTGGGCATCTTCATCAAGAGCCTGCCGCTGATGCTGGTCGCGCTCGTCGGCATGGGGATCCACTCGACCTTTTTCGGGCCGATCAAATATGCCGTGCTGCCCCAGCATCTCAACGACGACGAAGTGCTGGGCGGCACCGGGCTGGTCGAGGCGGGGACCTATATCGCGATCTTGTGCGGGACGATCGCGGGAGGACTGATCAGCCCGACCTTCGCGGCGTTCGCAGTGATCGGCGTCGCGATGATCGGCTGGCTGGCCTCGCTGCAGATCCCGCCGGCGCCGCCGCTGACCAAGCTCAAGATCGACTATAACATCTTTCGCGCATCGGCCCGGCTGATCGGCGCGACGATGCACATTCCGCGGCTGTATCTCGCGATCGTCGCAATCAGCGTGTTCTGGACGATCGCCGCGATCCTTGGCGTGCTGTTCCCGCCGCTGGTCAAGAACGTGTTCCATGCGCAGAAGGACGTGGCGAGCGTGTTCCTCGCGATCTTCTCGGTGGGCATCGCGATCGGATCGATCATCATCAATCGGCTGCTCAAGGGGCATGTCTCGGCGAAATATGCCCCCGCCTCGGTGTTGGCGATGTCGGTATTCGTGGTCGACTTCTTCTTCGCCGCGACCTTCTTTCCGGTGAGCGACGGGCCGTTGCTCAAGACCGCGAACTTCCTCGCTCTGCCCGATGCGTGGCGCGTGCTGTTCGATCTCGCGATGATCGCGATCACCGGAGGCATGTTCGTCGTGCCGCTTTATGCCTTCCTGACCACCACGGTGGACAAATCGCAGACCTCGCGCACCGTCGCGGCGAACAACATCGTCAATTCGGGGGCGATGGTGATCGGATCGGTCGGCGTGCTGGGGCTGACGCATGTCCCCGGGGTGGATGTCGTCCACGCGATCTGGGTGGTGTTCCTGCTGTGCCTAGCCTCGGCGTATTGCGCGTGGCGATTGTACAAGGCCGAGGACCTGCCCCACGGGCTCGATCCGATTCCCTGATTCTTTCCTCCCTCGCGCAGCGGGGGAGGTGGCACGCGAAGCGTGACGGAGGGGGCTTGGCCGCGCGGACATCGCTTGCGGCTACGCCCCCTCCACCACCGCCTTTGGCGGTGGTCCCCCTCCCCCGCTCCTGCGGAGCGAGGGAGGAATTTTCAGGCGATGAACGTCGAAAAGCAGACGAAGAACGCAGCGAAGCTCAGTGCGAACAGCTTCCAGTCGCTGTCGTCGCTGATCTTGCGCTCGATCGCCACTATGCGGCGCATCTGCACGCGGAACGGATGGCGGCGGGCATGGCCCTCGGCGACGAGACGAGTCTGCATGGCCAGGAGTTAACGACTTGTTTACTTTTATTGCCAGCGCCGAAGAAGGTTAACGCGCGTCTTTTCGCGGGACAGTCCGCCCGGCGAATTTCCTCGGCTCGGGTGGTTAACGCGGTGCCGGGCCGGTGGTCGCGCGCACCATGAGCTTGTGCTCGAGCATGACCTGCGGCTCGGCATCGGGCGCGAGCATCAGATTGGCGGCGGCGTAAGCGAGCTCGCGCACCGGCTGGCGCATCGTCGTGAGCGGCGGCCACACCGCCTTGGCCAGGTCCGAATCATCAAAGCCGACGATCGACAGCTGGCCGGGCACGTCGACATCGCTCTCGTGCGCCACTGCCAGCACGCCGGCCGCCATATCGTCATTGCCGGCGAAGATCGCGGTCGGACGCGGCTGGCGTTCGAGCAGCTTCCGCGCCGCATCGCCGCCCGACGTGAAGCTGTTCTCGCCCGCCGCGACGAGATCCTCGTCGAACGCGATGCCGTGCGCTTCGAGCGCCTCGCGATAGCCCTGCAGGCGCTCCCAGGTCGAGACGTGACTCTCGAGGCCGCGGATGAATCCGATCGAGCGATGGCCGAGCTCGATCAGATGCTCGGTGACTTCGCGCGCCGCGGCGACATCGTCGATTGTCGCGGCCATGCCGGCTTCCTTGCGCGCGCCGGGCGCAATGCGGACATAAGGCAGGCCGCGGCGATCGAGCTCGTCGAGCAATCCAATCATTTCGGTGACCGGCGGGGAGAGGATCACGCCGTCGAGATGCGCCTCGTCGATTAGCGCCATGACATTCGAGACCAGATCGGGCGACTGGCTGTCGACCGGCTGGAGCAGCAGCCGATAGCCGAGCTCGCTGCAGCGCTTCTGCGCGCCGATCTGGATGTGATAGACATAATAGGGACTGGGATTGTCGTAGAGCAAAGCCACCTGGAACGAGCGCCGCCCGGCGAGCGTGCGCGCGGCATGGCTGGGGCGGAAGTTCAATCGCGCGACGACTTCCTCGACGCGGCGGCGGGTCTCTTCGCTGACATGCTTTTCGTTGTTGAGGACGCGGCTGACCGTCTTGAACGACACGCCCGCGATCTTCGAGACTTCCTTGATCGTCGGACGGCTGGACATGGCGGACCCCCGGCCGAAAGCGGCCCGGCACCCGGCATATTTGACAGCGCTGCCATCGTGCAAGCCAAGATATATGCTGCAGGTGCGTCGCTATCGCTTCAGACCGGGCCGCCCGCCCCGCTTAGGGTCGCGAGCCCGACGATCGCCAGCCCGGCCGCCAATATCGCACCCACGCGCGCCAGCCGCGGCGCGAAGGTGAGGCTCAGCAGCACGATTCCGGCAGCAAGCGGCGCGAGGCCGAACCAGGCGACCAGGGCCCGCGGCCAGTCCGGCGCCGACAGCGCCGCCGCGAGCGAGAGCAGGACCAGGGTCCAGCCGACGAGCGGCAGGCGGGGAATCCGCTGGCGCACATGCCAAGGCCCTAGCAACGCAGGCGCGTGGCGCGGCATCGCTGCCGCCAAGGCAAACAGGCCGAGATAGAGCAGCCCCGCTGCGATCATGCGGCCGCCCTTGCCGCGCGGCGCGAGACGGGGACGGAAGAGCGCCGCAGCTGCTGCCATACCAGCGCCGCGAAGGCCGCGGCGAACCCGAGCAGCATCAGATTGCCGATGCGCAAGGCCGCGTCGCCCTGCCCCAGCGGCACGAGCCAGGGCGCGATCGCGCAGCTCGCCGCGACCAATCCGAGCAACAATGGCCAGGCGACCCTGGGCGGCAGCGCCGCGCCGACCGCCAATGCGGCCGCGGCGGTCCACAAGGCGACCGACACTTCCGCCTCCGCTCGACCCGATACGCCCAGCGGCAGCAGGCGGTTGGCGAGCAGGAAGGCGACGCAGCCGAGCGGCACGCCGGCGAGCACGCCGACATTGAGGCGCTCGAGGATCCTGTTGGCCAGCGAGAGCGGCGCGCGCTCGCGGCGCTTGACGATCCACAGGACCAATCCGGTGGCGATCGCCAGCGTCAGCATCGCGCCGCCGAGGAAATAGAGCCAGCGCGTCAGCCATGGCGCGAAGCGGGCGATGTGCAGGCCGTAGAGCACATTGTAGGTCTGGATCGCGGGCCGCGTCTCGGACCACTCGGCCAGCACTCGCCCGGTCGCGCCGTCGAAGCTGATCTCGGCGGGGGTATAGCCGATCTGGCCCGAATCGGCGCGGAACGCCGTCACCACCGCAGCCTTGTCGCCGGGATTGAGCACATAGACGCGCCCGATCGCGCCGCCGACGCGGCGCTGCGCCTCGTTCAGCATCGGCGCGAGCGGGGCGAGTGGCGCCTTGGTTCCGGTAGCGGCGCGCTCGGCGATGCCGGGGACCTGTTCGCGGTACAGCGCCGCCACGTCTTCGCCATAGGCCGCGCTGATCGCCCAGGGCATGCTCAGCGAGGCGAGCGTGATCAGCCCGGTGAAGGTGATCATCAAATGGAAGGGCAGCGCCAGCACGCCGAGCGCATTGTGTCCGTCGAGCCACGAGCGCTGGCCCTTGCGCGGCCGGAAGGTGAAGAAGTCGCGGAAGATGCGGCGATGCGCGATGATCCCGGTGATCAGGGCGATCAGCATCACCGCGGCGGCGAGCGAGGCGAGCAGCCGGCCCCAGGGAAAGGGCAATTCGAGCTCGAAATGGAGGCGGTAGAAGAACTCGCCGCCGAATGTCTCGCGGGCGACCGGCGCGCCGGTCACCGGATCGAGCGCGCGGTAGAGAAAGGCGCCGCCGGTATCGTACGCCGCCTCGACGGTGCGCATCCGGCCATCGGGGGCGGCGAGGTACCAGCCAGTGGCGTCGGGGGCGTTGCGCGAAAGCCAATTGCCCGCAGCGGCGATCGCCTGGGCCGGATCGGCAATGGCGGTCGCCTCGGGACGCATCCAGCGGCCGATCTCGGGCTTGAACACGCTGAGCGTGCCGGCGAGGCACATCACGAACAGCACCCAGCCGAGCAATAGCCCGGTCCAGCCGTGCAGCCACGCCATCACTTGCCGCGCACCCTCGCGCACCGCGGTCATGCCGGCGATCCCGCCGCCCAGACGATCGCGGCGAGCGGCAGCGCCACCGCAAGCACGCCCGCGGCGGCGCGCCAGGGCCCGCGCGCGAGGAATGCCCAGATCGTGACCGCGGGCGCGACGACGAAGCCGAGCAACGTCGCCACGGTTACTGCCTCGACGCGCGGCATCGCCAGCGTGCGCGCCAGCGCGGTGGCAAGCAAGGCCGCGACTGCATAGGCCCCGACGGTGCCGATCACCGCGCGCGCGGCGACGTTGCCGCGATAGCGCCAGCCTTCCCGCCCGGATCGTGCGCCCCCCGCCACCGCCACGCTCAATATGCGATGCTTAGCGACAGCGTCGCGCTGCGGGGCGCCGCGTAATAGGCCTGTCCCCACATCAGGCTGGCCAGATATTTGTGATTGGTGACGTTGCGGACATTGGCGGTGGCGCGCACGCGATCGAACAGGCGGATCCCGGCCATCAGATCGACCACTGCATAACCCTTTTGCTTGAGCACGACATCGTTGCCACCCACATCCTGAACGCCGGTGTCGACGTAGTGGATGTCGTTCTGCCAGCGCAACTGCGCGCCGAGCTTGAGGTCGTTGAGCCGCGGCTCGACCCAGGTCGTGGCGAGCTTGAGGGTCTTGCGCGGGATCCAGATGCGGGTGCGCTCGCCGGCCTCGTCTTCGACCTCGAACCCGGTATAGCCGCCGCTCAGGCTCCAATTGTCGGTGATCCGGCCGGCGACTTCGAGCTCGAAGCCCTTCGAGCTGGTGTCGACGCCTTCATAGAAGCTGTTGCCGACCTTGCCCGGACCATCGGGATCGGTGAACACCCCGGAGAACAGCGCCAGCCCCTTCTGCTTGGCACGGAACAAGGAGGCAGTGGCGTAGAGCCGCCCGTCGAACCAGGTGCTCTTGATCCCGCCCTCCAGGCTGCTGCCCTGCGCGGGATCGAGCTTGCGGTTGTCGGAATCGACTTCGACCTGCGGATTGAAGATGTCGGTATAGCTCGCATATAGCGTGACGTTCTTGGTGAGATCGAAGAGCAGCCCGAGATAGGGGCTGACCTTGTTGTTCTTGCGCGACTGGTCGGTGTCGTAGGAATAGCCGGTCGACTTGATCCACATCGCGCTGGCGCCCACGACCGCCTTGAGATTGTCGGCGAAGTTGAGATGGGCGGCGCCGTAAACCCGCGTGAGACGATCGCTATAGTCTGCGGCGAGATATTCGTTTCCGTAGCTCGGCTCAGGGATCAGGCCCTTGCCCCAGTCTTCCACCGGCGGATAGACGATCGCGTCGTTGGAGAAATCCTCATATTCGAGCGCATCCGAGCGCGCAGTCGACACGCCGAAGGCGAGCTGATGCTCGCGCCCGAACAGCTTGACCGGCCCCGACGCATAGAAATCACCGAGATACTGGTCGTAGATCGAGGGATAGATGCCGGAAGACCCCTCGACGCCGAGGCCGGTCGCCTTGTCCGGATAGCCGAAGGCGTAGAGTAGCTTCGCATTTTCTTCGAAGCGCTTGTAGGTGAAGACGCCCTTCACCGACCAGCCGCCGCCCAGTTGATAGCCGATCTCGGCAAAGGCGCTCTGGTCATTGACGTTCCAATAGGTCCAGTCGGCCGAAGTGGAGGCGGAAACCGGCAAGCCGATGCGCGTGCCGTCCGAATAGGTGAGCGGAAGCGCCCCCCACATCACGCCGTCGGCATCATTGTCCTGCTGGCTGTAGCCTGCCGTGAGCTTGAGCTGCGGAGTCACGTCCCAGCTGATGACCGCGCCGAAGACGTCGCGGTTGACGTGGTTGTAGTCGAGATGCGTATCGCGCTCCTCATGCGCATAGGTCAGCCGTGCCGCGACCGTGTCGCCGAGCGGGATCGACACATCGGCCTCGCCCCGCCACTTGCCCCACGATCCGGCTTGCACGGTAGCATCCGCCTGAAACCCGTCGACCGGGCGCTTGCGGACATAGTTGATCGTCGCCGAGGGATTGCCGATGCCGGTCATGATCGCATTGGCGCCGCGCACGGTCTCGACCCGGTCGAACAAGGCAGTGTCGAGCTCGCCGAACTGGATCCCCCAGAAGAGCGGCAGGCCGATCCCATCGACCTGGAAGTTCGACACGTCGAAGCCGCGCGAATTGAAATAAGTGCGGTCGGTCTCGACGCGCTCGACATTGATGCCCACCGTCTGGTCGAGCAGGTCGTTGATGTTGGTCAGCGCGAAATCCTCGATCCGCTGGCGATCGATGATGGTGACCGACTGCGGCGTCTCCCTGGGCGTGAGCGCCAGGCCCGTCGCCGAGCTGGATTGCCGTTCGATCGTGCCGGTCACCACGATTTCGCCCTTGGCCTGGTCCTGCTCGTCGGACGCCGCCGGATCGGGATTGGCCACTGCAGCGAGGGTAGAAGCTGGTGCGACGGCAAGCAGCGTGCTCGCCAGCAGGAGTTGGCGCGGCGCCAGCTTCATTTGATTTCCCCTTGGACCGGATGGTGGGGGCGCCATAAAAGCGACTGTAATGCGAGTCAATCGCAATAGCATTAACGCGCCGCAGCGAGCCATGCTGCCGTCATGCCCGGCACCTCCCCGCGTTCAGAAGCATTCTTCAAAGGGCAGAGTCGCCTTCTAAACTGCTGGATTTATTGCGTGGCGAGTTTGACCAAACGTCTCGAGCAGATCAGCTGAATGGGGGTTAAGTTCCGGAACTGGGAATTTGTGTGGTTCAGAACAGTCACGATAAAAGTGAAAAAAGCCAACGCATGTAGTCGACAGACCGCGATGTTTCTCTATGGTGCCGCCGCGACGCAGAGAATTGCAGTCGCAAACAATGATAAGGAGTCGCCCATGTCGGAAGAAAACACCCTCAACGCAGTCGAACTAGCGACCGAGTTGACGATCGCGTGGCTGGGAAACCAGAACAATCGCGTGTCGGGAGAGGACGTGCCGACCTTCCTGCGGGCGATGCACGCCACGGTAACTGAGCTTGCCGGCGGCGCAGCCGCGAGCGAGACGGAAGATGCCAGCGCCGGGCAGGAGTTTTCGCCGGCGGTATCGGTGCGCAAATCGCTCGCATCGAAGGATCACATCCTCTCGATGATAGACGGCAAGCCGTATCGCACGCTGCGCCGCCATCTCTCGACGCACGGCATGACCCCCGAGGACTATCGTCGGCGGTACAACCTCAAGCCCGATTATCCGATGGTCGCCGAGAGCTATTCGGAACAGCGCCGCGCGATGGCGAAGAAGATCGGCCTCGGCGCGAAGGGTCGCGCTGCCCGTTCGCAGACTGCACCGGCAACGGCTGCGCCGCGCGGCCGCGCCAAAACCGCCTGAACGACCAAGGTGCCGCGCGGTCGATCGCGCGGCACCAACCGTCGCTCCGTGATTATCGCAGCGCGTCGTGGCGGCGTGACGGACGCGCTTCGCGCGCGCGCCTGACCCGCAAACCGATGAACAGCACCGTTGGCCAAAACACCGTGTTGAGCACGTCACTCAACGTGTCGGGCATGACGCGACCATGTCCGAAATAATCCATGATCTCGTTACCAAGCTCGGCCGCGTACACGGCGAGCAGCGGCCAGGGCGTTGCAAGCGACCGACCGGTGAGCAGCCGCACGACCAGCAGCACCGCCATACCGGCATGAATGTGAAGGACGGTGTCCGGCGCCCCCGTACCGTCACCGATCCAGAGGATGAGGCGCCCGTAAAGATCTGCGGGATTCACAGACGATTGCTCTCGGGAACGGGCATGCGTGGTCCGGTTGCCAGTTTGATCATCATGCACTGCGCCTAGCCGCACGCCGCTTCGGCGGCAACGTGGGGGAACAGGCTGGCCTGCATCGGGCGCTTCGCTCGCCGGCGCCCCGCTCGACAGCCGGATCAGGCCTCGAGCGCTTCGACATTGGCGAGGACGCGCCGCAGCAGTGAAATGAGGGCATCCACCTCGTCCCGAGACAACCCCTTGGTCATGTCGGCATTGCCCTGGCGCAGTACGGCACGCCCGGCCGGAAGCCGCTCGAGCGCGATCTCGGTCAGCGAGACCAGGCTTGAGCGCCGGTCCTCCGGATCGGGCTCCCGCCGGATCAGGCCATCGCGTTCCATCCGCGAGAGCATCTGTGCCATGGTGGGCTGCTCGACCTTGGCCCAGCGCGCGAGTTCGCTCTGCGACAGCCGTGCGCCGTCCTTCAGCGCAGCCAGCACCGGAAGCTGCGCGGTGGCGAAGCCCAATTCCCGTAGCCGCCCGTCGCCGACCCGAGTCAGGCCGCGCGAAATGCGGCTGAAATAATGGCCCGGATGGCGCAGCGGATCCCAATCGTCTTCGCCCATTGCATAGGGTCCTATATTGTTTTATATAGGACCCTATGTATCGGAGGGGTGATGAAATGACAATGGAACGCGTCGCTATCGTCGGAGGCGGTCCCGGTGGACTCATGCTGGCCCGGCTGCTGCAATTGCGTGGCTGCTTGCCGACGGTGTTCGAGCGCGATGCACATGCCGGCGAGCGACCGCAGGGCGGATCGCTCGACCTGCACGGCGAAACCGGTCAGCGCGCGATAAGGCTGGCGGGCCTGGCGGCGGAATTCGCCGCCGCCGCGCGGCCTGAGGACCAGGGCGACCGACTATATGATGTCGACGGAAGCCTGCTCTACGATCGCGATGGCCAGGGCGACGACCGCCCCGAGATAGACCGTACCGCGCTTCGCCAGATCCTGCTCGAGTCGCTCGCGCCCGGGACGGTGCGCTGGGGCAGCCTGGTGCGCGAGATAGCGCCTGATGCCGAAGGGTGGACGGTGGCCGGCGACGGCTTTCGCGCGCGGTTCGACAGGGTGGTCGGCGCCGATGGCGGATGGTCGCGCGTCCGGCCGCTGCTCAGCACCGCGGTTCCGGAATATGAGGGCGTGACTTTGGTCGAACTCGGCTTCGACACCGAACGCCACCCCGCCGTGGACGCGCTGACCGGAAGCGGGAAGATGTTCGCGGTGGGCGACAATCGCGCGCTGATCACCCAGAGGAACGGGCATGGCCATATCCGCGGATATGCCGGGGTCCGCATATCGGAAGCCCTGGCGCAGGACTGGCGCAAGCTGCCACCCGCGCAAGTCCGCGCCGCGCTGCGACAGGCCTTTGCAGGCTGGGCACCCTCGCTGACCCAGGTCATCGACAGCGGCGAAATCATCGCGGTCCGCGCCCTCCACGCGCTGCCGATCGGCCATCGCTGGGACAGCCGGCCCGGACTGACCCTGCTCGGCGATGCTGCGCATCTGATGTCGCCCTTTTCGGGCGAAGGGGTGAACCTTGCGCTCGCCGACGCAGTCGACCTGGCGGACGCATTGGGTTCGGGTGGCTGGCCGGCCGTCAGCGAATTCGAAAGCGTGATGGCGGCACGCGGGGAAACCGCCGCCGAAGGCGCCGCGCAGGGGCTGGCGGGCGCGTTTTCGTCGAAAGGCGCAGCGCCTGTGCTGGAGCATTATCTGGAGCGGACACTCGATCCGGGGGCCTGAGTCGAACGGATCCTGTAATTCGACGCCGACTGGTTGAACTCGAAGATTCGACATCCATATACCATCCACACGGATGGTAAGGATCGCAATGCCGCAGGCGCATGACATCAAGCCCCGGGGCGACAGCGAGAAGATCACCATCAATCTCGGCTATGTCGATCTCGGCCATGTCGACCTGCTGGTTCGGGACGGCTTTTACTCGAACCGGACCGACTTCATTCGCACCGCGATCCGCAACCAGCTCGACCGCCACCGCGAGGCGGCCGAGAAAGCGGTGGTCCGCAGGCGGCTGGAACTGGGGATCAGCCACTTCTCGCGTGCGCAGCTGGAAGCCGCCCGCGACGCCGGCGAGACCCTGGACATCCGCGTCCTCGGGCTCGCGACGATCGCCGCGGACGTTTCGCCCGAGCTGGCGCACTCGGCAATTTCATCGCTTCACGTTCTGGGTGCGCTGCATGCGAGTTCCGCGGTCAAGGCCGCGCTCGCCGACCGCACCGTTTGAACATCATCAGGGACAATCAGATGGCATTCCAGGCTTCGATGGCGGAGGCGCTTCGGCTGACTCGCTCGGGCAATTTGATGGAAGCGGCCGCCCTGCTTCGGTCGACGCTCAACCCCGGCGCGCCGCGGGCCGCGCCCGTGCGCGCGCCGCAAAACGATCCGATCGATCTCGTGGCCGAGCGCGTGCCCGAGGCCGCGCGGTTCGAAGAGCAGCTTTATAAGGGAAGCGAGGGTGCGATTGGCTATTGGCTGTACCGGCCGGCGCAGGCCAGTGCCGGCATGCCGTTGATCGTCATGCTGCACGGCTGCACCCAATCGCCCGAGGATTTCGCGCGCGGCACCGGGATGAACCGCCTTGCCGACGAACTCGGCTTCCTGGTCGCCTATCCGCAGCAATCCTCTACCGCCAATGCGCAGAAATGCTGGAATTGGTTCAAGCCGGGCGACCAGCAACGCGACAAGGGCGAGCCGGCGCTCCTGGCGGCGATCACGCGCGAAGTGATCGCCCGGCACGGCGTCGACGCGGACAGAGTCTATATCGCCGGGCTTTCCGCCGGCGGCGCCGCGGCGGCGATCATGGCGTCGGAATATCCCGATCTCTACGCCGCCGTCGGCGTCCATTCCGGCCTCGCCTGCGGCGCGGCGCGCGATCTTCCGAGCGCGCTTTCCGCGATGAAGCGCGGTGGCGGCAAGGCGGCGACGGCGCGCGGCGCCAAGCGCTTCGTGCCGGTCATCACCTTCCATGGCGACCGCGACACGACCGTGCATGAAGTGAACAGCCGGGAAATCGTCGCCGCCGCCACTGCCGCGGCCGGGGTGCCGCTTACCGTCGGGGTCGACGAAGGCAGCAGCGCGGGACGGTCATACCGCCGGGAAGCGAGCGCGGATCCGCAAGGCAGGGTGCTGATCGAACGATGGACGATCGCCGGTTCCGGGCATGCCTGGTCGGGCGGCGACCGCTCCGGCTCCTATGCCGATCCGAACGGCCCGGACGCGTCGCACGAGATGGTGCGCTTCTTCCTGGAGCGGAAGCGCGCCTGACGGCTGGGACGGACGCATTGTCGATTGCGGACCGGACCACCATATAAGCACTGCTATCGGCGCCTGCGACGGACATTGAGGCGCGCGCGCCGATATCTCCTTTCGGTTCCTGGCTCCGTCCGCATGTCGCGCGCGGAACGCTGATCCCGGCGGCGGATGCCCTACGGGATCAGTGCCAATCGATGAGGAGCCACACATTGAACAAGCAATTTCGGAAACGCTTCGACAGCCCGCGCCTTTCGGCCGAGGAAGCCGCGCGCCAGGGCCGTGCGGCGCAACTTGCCTGGGAAAAAATGCCCGAGCCGGGCGCCGCGGTCGCGTTTCTCAATACCCATGACGAAGGATTGGGCGGCCGGCCGATCGACCTCGCCGTCGCGAGCGACGCGGGGTTGCGCGCAGTGGAGGAGGCGATCGCCGCGCGCGATGCCTGATGATGCCGTGCTGACGATTTGGCTGGAGAGACGATGAAATTACCGCCAGCGCGCATGGCAGCCGCCTGGGCAACCGTCGCAGCAGTCCAGCTCGGCGATCCGATGCGGCTGGTCGGGGTGCATCCGCTGGTGACGGTCGCTTTGTTCGGCTGGTTGCTCGGCATCATCCTGTGGGCCGCGTTCGGCGTGGTGCACGAAGCCGAAGAAGTGGCCGAGCGCCTCGGCGAGCCCCTTGGCACCTTGGTCCTCACGCTCTCTATCGTCATCATCGAAGTGGCGTTGATCGGTGCGGTCATGCTGGGCGACAAGCACGTGCCGACGCTCGGCCGCGACACGATGTTCGCGGTTCTGATGATCGTGCTCAACGGCGTGGTCGGGCTGTGCCTTCTGGTCGGCGGCTTGCGCTTCCACCAGCAGAGCTACAATCTGCAGGGCGCGACTGCCTATCTCGCCGTCATCATTCCGCTGAGCGTGATCGCGCTGGTGCTGCCCAACTTCACGACATCCAGCGCGGTCGGCACGCTGTCGCTGCTCCAGGCGGGCTTCTTCTCGGCGTTCACGATGGCGCTCTACGGCGGCTTCCTCTGGCTCCAGACCGGCAGGCACCGCGGCTTCTTCGTCGCGGTCGGCGGAAAGGCGAGCGACGACGTCGGAACGCCGCTGCCGCACCACGCCCGTGCAGCCGGCTCGACCGGCGCGCGGATCGCCATACTCGTGGCCAACATCCTGCCGATCGTGATCCTGTCGAAGGACCTCGCCAAGCTGCTCGATCACGGCATCGCCGTGCTGGGGGCGCCGACCGCGCTGGGCGGTATCGTCATCGCATTGATCGTGTTCACTCCGGAGGGGATTGCGGCGCTGAAGGCAGTGGCGGCCAATCAGCTGACGCGCGCGATCAACCTGTGCCTCGGCGCGGCGACCTCCACGCTGGGCCTGACGGTGCCGGCGGTGCTGTTCATCGGGATCGCGACGGGACAGCCCGTGGTGCTGGGCGTCTCCCCCGCCAACATGGTCCTGCTCGCGGTGACTCTGGTGCTCAACACGCTGACCTTCTCGGGCACGCGCACCACCATGCTGGAAGGCGCGGTCCATATGTCGCTGTTCTTCGTCTTCCTGGTGCTGGTGTTCAGCCCGTAGGCGCCGGCGCGCCCGTCAGAAGAATTCGGGAAAGAGGCGCTCGATCTCGGCCGGCAAGTCGCTTCGGCCGGCGAGCAGACCGTAATATTCGAGCAGCCGCTTCACCAGATCGGCCTTGTGCGGTCCTATCCCCGGGATCGTCTCGATCCGCGGAAGTGCAGGATCGGAAACCCGGTCCGCGAGATCGCCGAGCGTTCGATAGCCGGATTTGACCAGATTCTTGCGAAGCCCGGCCGGCAAACCGGACTGAGCGACCGGCAGGTCGCGGCTGGTCGCTCCCGGCATCGCAGACTTCAGGCGGGTACCGGCGGCCTTCTCACGACGCAGCGCCCGTCGGATATGGCTGAGCTGGGCAGAGCTGAGGCCGAGCTTCCTGCCGATCTCGCGATAGCCGGCCCCCGACGCGCGCAATCCGCGCGCCTCTTCCAGATTGAGCGCGGCCTGTTGCAACTTGCTCAACATCGGCGGTGTTCGTCCATTTCGTCAGTTCTGCTATTCGCGCCTTCGATACAGCCGCATCTTCCAATCGCCTTGCATAATGTGATCGCGCGGCATGTATTATGCCCATGGCGGGAGCGACGACTCCAGTCCGGGGGGAAGATCGGCAATGGGGAACATTCTGTCATGGTTGGCCGCACCAGTGTTCGCCGCGGCCGCCGCGAGTGCGTTGCCGCCGAAGGACAATGTGCGCTTGGAGCTGCCGATCCTGGTCAGCGAGGCCGCCGATGCCGTGCCCGAAGAAACCAGCACCGGCGCGATGTTCGGCGCACAGCAAGCGCGATACCGATCGGTCGCCACGATTGCGCACGACCTCAAGCTGGCGGATGGAACGCTGCTGCTGGCGGCCGGTACGCGCCTGTTCGAGCACCGCGCCGCCGGGGCGAGCTTCAAGGGGCCGGTCTATTGCCGGCTCGTCAAGCCGAAGAAGATGGCAGCGTTGCTCTGCCTTGCCGATCAAGACGGAAATGCGGGCTTCGACACGCTTTGGGAGGGCAACGCCGTGGTAGCACGCTCCGACCGTCTCGCTCCCGCGCTACCCTATCCGGACGCCAAGCGAGTCGCGCTGACGTTCGACCCGATCGGGTATCAAATCGGTCCGCCGGAAGCCGAGGAGGCCTTGCAGCTCGGCTTCTGCATCTCGGGATCGAACCCGCTGCTTGGGCAGCACCATTTCTATGAGGCGCTGGGCACCGCCGACGCGCCGATAGCGATCACGGGCACGCATCGCGCCGTGCGATTCTCGGGCGGCCCGGCGCGGATCGAGATCGCCGGCGCCGTTATCGAGGCGAGCAAGCTCGGCAAGAAGCGTTATTCGGTTCGCGTGATAAAGCCGCTGGAAGCCGGTGAGCATGTGCTGGTCGAGCAATATCAGATCGAGCAACGCATCCTCTTCATCCCCCGCGGCTGATGCGGAGCCGGGCTTGGCGGATCAAGCGGCCGGCGGGGGGAATGGTGGAGCCGAGGGGGATCGAACCCCTGACCTCTGCAATGCCATTGCAGCGCTCTCCCAGCTGAGCTACGGCCCCAAACCCCCGGGAAGGCAGGCCCATTAGAAGGGCTCTGCCGGTTTGGCAAGGACGCATTTCCGGATGCGCCCCTGCCCCACCGATTCTCTTACTGCTCGTCCTTATCGCCGCCGGTCTCGACGCCGAGATCGTCGTCGCCGCCCAGATCGACATCGTCGTCGGGCGACGGCTCTTCGTCCTCGGCGATGTCCAGATCTTCGTCACCCAGATCGGAATCGACTGCCTCCGGCTTGGCCGGGCTGGCTTTGGCCGCTTCGAACGGCAGCGGCTGCTTCGACTTGAGGATCGGCTCCGGCTCCCACGCATAGGAACAAGCGATGCAGGTGACCGGCTCGTCCTTGGTCAGATCGTAGAAGCGCGTTCCGCACTTCGGGCACGCGCGCTTGGTGCCCCATTCCGGCTTCACCATGTGTTGCCTCTTGCCTTTCAAAATATCTTGGATTTCGGGTGTGACCCGGAAGTGGGGCGCGCCTTGCCATGACGCAAGGCGACTGTCAAAGCCGCGCGCAATGTCGCACCTTGAGCCTCGCCCCTTCACCGTCTCCGCGCGCGGTCCGCTGCGCGGCACCGTAACTGTCCCCGGCGACAAGTCGATCAGCCACCGCGCACTGATGTTTTCAGCGTTGGCGGTCGGCGAAAGCCGGATCGAGGGCCTGCTCGAGGGCGAGGACGTACTCGCCACCGCTGCGGCGATGCGGGCGATGGGGGCGGACGTGGCGCGCGGCGACGACGGCGTGTGGCGCGTCCACGGCGTGGGCGTGGGCGGGCTGCTCCAACCCCAGACCGCGCTCGACATGGGCAATTCGGGGACGTCGACCCGGCTGCTGATGGGGCTCGTCGCGAGCCATGCGATCACTGCGACCTTCACCGGCGACGCCTCGCTCTCCGGCCGCCCAATGGGTCGGGTGATCGAGCCGCTGTCGCGGATGGGCGCGGACATCACGGCTTCGCCGGGAGGGCGGCTGCCGCTGATGGTGCGCGGCATGAACCCCGCCGTGCCGATCGAATATAGTCTTCCCGTCGCATCGGCGCAGGTGAAGTCGGCGATCCTGCTCGCCGGGCTCAACACTCCCGGAATCACTCGGGTCATCGAGCCGGTGTCGACCCGCGATCACAGCGAACGGATGCTGCGCGGATTCGGTGCCGAATTGAGCGTGGAGGATGCGCCCCAGGGCAAGATCATCTCGATCACCGGCGAGGCCGAGCTCAAGCCCCAGCACATCCTGGTGCCCGGTGATCCCTCCTCGGCCGGCTTCTGGATGGTCGCGGCGTCGATCGTGCCGGGCTCGGAGATATTGATCCGCAACGTCTGCATGAACCCGACGCGCACCGGACTGATCACCGCGCTCAAGCTGATGGGCGCCGACGTCGCCGAGATCGACCGTCGCGACGTGGGCGGCGAGGCCGTGGCCGACCTGCGCGTCCGCCATGCGCCGCTCCGCGCGATCGAAGTGCCGCCCGAACTCGCGCCGAGCATGATCGACGAATATCCGATTCTGTTCGTCGCGGCATCGTTCGCGCAAGGCCGCACCGTGGCACGCGGCGCCCATGAATTGCGCGTCAAGGAATCCGATCGGATCGCGACGATGCGCAGCGCGCTCGAAGCCGCCGGGGTGCATACCGAGGAGTTCGAAGATGGCCTTGCGATCCACGGGTCCGGCGGCGAACCGCTTGCCGGCAACGCACAGATCGCCTCGAAGCTCGATCATCGTATTGCGATGAGCATGACCGTCGCCGGGCTCCATGTCCGTGCGCCGGTGACCATCGACGACGCCAGCCCGGTGGCGACCAGCTATCCCGATTTCTTCCATACGCTCGACGCACTGGGCACGCCGCGATGATCATCGCCGTCGACGGACCCGCGGCATCGGGCAAGGGCACGATCGCGCGGGCACTGGCGCGGCATTACGGCCTGCCGCATCTCGATACCGGCTTGCTCTACCGCGCAGTCGCGGTCAGCGTGCTGCGTGAAGGGCGCGATCCGGCGTCGGAGGCCGATGCGCTCGCCGCCTGCGGCTTTGCCGACAGCCTGCTCGACGATCCCGAGCTCCGCACCGACGAAGTCGGCAAGGCAGCGTCGGTGGTCTCGGCGCACCCGCCGGTTCGCGCAGCCTTGCTCGAGCGGCAGCGCAGCTTCGCGCAGCAGCCGGGCGGCGCGGTGCTCGACGGTCGCGATATCGGCACGGTGATCGCGCCCGACGCGGACGCGAAGCTGTTCGTCAAGGCGACGCCGACAATCCGCGCGCAGCGGCGCCATCTCGAGCTGCGCAAACACGGCGCCAACCCCAGCCTCGACAAGGTCCTTGCCGACATCCGCACGCGCGACGAGCGCGACTCGCACCGCTCCGAAGCCCCGATGCGCCAGGCCGAGGATGCCCAGGTGCTCGACACCAGCTTCCTGTCGATCGACGCCGCAATCCAGCGCGCGATTGCGCTGGTCGAGGCACGGACGCGAGGCGCCGGCGGCGGGGCCGGTCAGGCGTGAGCCGGAGGACTAGTACGACGGCTGAGGCTTCGTTTGCGCACATTGCTAGAAGCGTGCACCTTTCCAATGCGATGGCTGACTAAGAAGCTTGCCAGGGCCGAGGACTAACGAAGATGACGAAGCACAAGCATGCGCCGGACAGGCTGGAATGATCGCGCTGACCCTGGCCCTGCTCCTTCAAAGCGACACAGAGATTTGGGACCAGACCCCGCAGTTCGGGCCGGGTCCTCATACTTTGATAATCTCTGATGGAAGCGCGATCACGCGCATCGACTACAAGACAGGCCGTGCATGCCAGCGCGCTCGCGATGCGATCCGAAAGCAGACCGCACCGCCGCCTGATACGCCCACTCGAATCCGCGGGCCATCTCGGACTCAGGCTTTTTGCGTTCCTCGGTAAATTCACGAGGCCGGCGGTAACATCAGGGTGCGTTGAACGGGACCTAACCACCAAAATCCGGTCGAAGGTCGCTTGCAATGTTGGATTTGCTCTGCTTGCATGAACCGTGGCCTTGCCACGCGCCCTTTGACATCCGTAGCCCTGCGAACGTGCGCGATGGTGTGACTTTGGTGTGACTTTCGATGCTGCGCCCGCTATGGCTTCGCCGAGGTTGCTCACCGCAGCTTCGGGCTCGGCGACCGCGCCGACGATCGCATCTGGCGATCGCACTTCCGGGTCGGTCGCAGCGCGCGCCCCGCCTTGCCTCTTCCCCCCGCTTCGGCTATGGCCCGCCCGTTCTGCGAGCGTTGCTTGCGGAGGTATGGCGCGGCGCGTTGAGTCGCCCGCGCCCTTTTCGCATTCGACCGCGTCTAGCTCCTCCGCCTGTCTCGTCCGCATGGATGCCGCGACCGGCATTCGGCCGCCGCGGCAATTTCGGCCTTTCAAGACCGCCGGATACAACCGGCCGGCCGGAAAAATTGAACTAGGAACTGAACTTTTATGGCCACTACGGCAAACCCCAGTCGCGACGATTTCGCGGCGCTCCTCGAACAAACTCTCGGCGGCGCAGAAAGCTTTGAAGGCCGCGTCGTCGTCGGCACCGTCACCGGCATCGAGAACGACCTTGCGGTCATCGACGTCGGCCTCAAGTCCGAAGGCCGCGTGCCGCTGCGCGAATTCGCCGCGCCGGGCCAGAAGGCCGATCTCAAGGTCGGCGACGAAGTCCAGGTCTATGTCGACCGCGTCGAGAATGCGAACGGCGAAGCGATGCTCAGCCGCGACCGCGCCCGCCGCGAAGCCGCCTGGGACACGCTCGAAACCGAATTCGCCAAGACCGCGCGCGTCGAGGGCGTCATCTTCGGCCGCGTCAAGGGCGGCTTCACCGTCGACCTTTCGGGCGCGGTGGCCTTCCTCCCCGGCTCGCAGGTCGATATCCGCCCGGTGCGCGACGTCACGCCGCTGATGGACATTCCCCAGCCCTTCCAGATCCTCAAGATGGATCGCAAGCGCGGCAACATCGTCGTGTCGCGTCGCGCGGTGCTCGAGGAAACCCGCGCCGAGCAGCGTTCGGGCCTGATCCTGTCGCTGGCCGAGGGCCAGGTGATCGACGGCGTCGTCAAGAACATCACCGATTACGGTGCGTTCGTGGATCTCGGCGGCATCGACGGCCTGCTCCACGTCACCGATCTCAGCTACAAGCGCGTCAACCATCCGAGCGAAGTGCTCAACATCGGCGACACGGTGAAGGTGCAGATCATCCGCATCAACCGCGACACCCAGCGCATCAGCCTGGGCATGAAGCAGCTCGAGAGCGATCCGTGGGATGGTGCAGCCGAGAAGTATCCGGTCGGCGCGAAGCTCACCGGCCGCGTGACCAACATCACCGAATACGGTGCGTTCGTCGAGCTCGAAGCGGGCATCGAGGGCCTCGTCCACGTCTCCGAGATGAGCTGGACCAAGAAGAACGTCCATCCGGGCAAGATCGTCTCGACTTCGCAGGAAGTCGATGTCGTCGTCCTCGAGGTCGACGCCGAGAAGCGCCGCATCTCGCTGGGCCTCAAGCAGGCGATCTCGAACCCGTGGGAGGCCTTCGCGGCAGCCCATCCGGTCGGCAGCGAAGTCGAAGGCGAAGTCAAGAACGCCACCGAATTCGGCCTGTTCATCGGCCTCGACAACGACGTCGACGGCATGGTTCACATGTCGGACATCGCCTGGGGCATTTCGGGCGAGGACGCGCTCAACCTGCATCGCAAGGGCGAGACCGTTAAGGCAGTGGTGCTCGCGATCGAGCCCGACAAGGAGCGCATCAGCCTCGGCATGAAGCAGCTCGAGCGTGGCGGTCCTTCGGCGGCCGTGGTTGCCGGCGAAGGCGACAAGCTCAACAAGAACCAGGTCGTCACCGTCACGGTTCTCGAAGTCCGCGATGCGGGCCTCGAGGTTCAGGTCGGCGAAGACGGCGCGACGGGCTTCATCAAGCGGACCGATCTCGGCCGCGACCGCGACGAGCAGCGCCCCGAGCGCTTCCAGGTCGCGCAGAAGTTCGACGCGATGGTTACCGGCTTCGATCGTTCGAAGAAGCCGACCTTCTCGGTCAAGGCGATGCAGATCGCCGAAGAGAAGCAGGCCGTGCAGCAATATGGCTCGTCCGATTCGGGCGCGTCGCTGGGCGACATTCTCGGCGAGGCCCTCAAGGCCCGCAACAACGAGAAGAACTGACGCAGCTTTGGGGGAGCGGTTTCGGCCGCTTCCCCTCGTTGTTTCAAATAAATCCCCTAAACTGTTAATCTTCGGGTTGATGCAAGTTGGGAAACGGCGCTAAGCAGTCGCTGCGTTGGGGACTAGCCGCGCCGGACGACCGCGGTCCGCGTGTGCCAAGGGAGGGTGCGGATGATCCGTTCGGAACTCGTGCAATTGCTGGTTGACGACAATCCCGGCCTGTCCGCACGCGAGGTCGAGAAGATCGTCTCGGTCTTCTTCGACGACATTGTCGGCCGCCTCACCGAGGATGGCCGCGTCGAACTGCGCGGCTTCGGCGCCTTCTCCACGCGCGCCCGCGACGGCCGCACCGGCCGCAACCCGCGAACCGGAGAGACCGTGGACGTCGCGCCGAAGCGCGTCCCCTATTTCAAGCCCGGCAAGGAAATGCGCGTCCGCCTCAACGTCTGAGCGTACGCGTCACCCTTTTGAAACGCAGATGAGGCCGGAACCGCTTGACGGTTCCGGCCTCATGCGCTTGGCAAGCTATGGATGCGGACGTGGCGGAACCGGTAGACGCCGGAGACTTAAAATCTTCTGCCCCTCGGGGCGTGCGGGTTCGAGTCCCGCCGTCCGCACCAGAATCCCAAGGGCTGCCGGACGGGCAAGGGGTTGGCAGCGCGCGGCGCGGATCATACACCCGCCGCGTCTCCAACAGCGGAAACCCCGATGCAGCGATCGACCTCCCTTGTTGTTCTGCTCGGCCTCGCGCTGGCGGCGGGAGGATGCGGCAGCGGCCAGCGCAAGGATGACGCCCCGGTCGTAGTCAGCGTCATCGGCGGGGAGAGCAAAGCCGCCGATCCCAGCGCAGGACCGCTCGACGCGGCCGAACGCGTGCTGATGGGCGCGACTGCGCAGGGCCTGGTGCGGTTCGACGCGGGAGGCCAGATCGAGGCGGCGCTGGCCGAGCGCTGGATCGTCATCGACGACGGCCGCAGCTACATCTTCCGCCTGCGCGAAGCCACTTGGCCCGACGGCGCGCCGGTGACCGCGGCGCAGGTCGTCCGCGTGCTCCGCCGCGCCGCCGCGCCGGGCAGCCGCAACACGCTCGCGCCATTCCTGGCGGTGATCGACGAGATCGTCGAGATGACGCCGACGGTGATCGAAGTGCGGTTGAAGCGGCCGCGGCCCGACCTGCTCAAGCTGTTCGCCCAGCCCGAACTGGCGGTGTTCCGCACCGGCACGCTCGACGGCAGCGGCCCGTTCCGCGCGCAGCCGAGCGTGCGCGGGCGCGTGCTGCTGCGCCCGGTGCCGGACCCCGGCGGCGCCGGCGACAACAGCGCGCCCGAGCCCGAGGAGACCGTCCAGCTTCTCGCCGAGCGGGCGGCAGTCGCGCTGGCGCGGTTCAAGGCGCGCGAGTCCGACCTGATCCTCGGCGGGAGCTTCGTCGACTGGCCGATCGCGGCGCAGGCCGCACTCGCGCCGGCCAATCTGCATGTCGAGCAGCCATCGGGGCTGTTCGGGCTCGCGGTGGCCGAACGAGAGGGATTTCTGTCCGAACCGGGCAACCGTGCCGCCGTTGCCATGGCGATCAACCGCGCGGCGCTGACTCAGGCGCTGCGCCCCGACTGGACACCGCTGGAGACCTTGCTCCCTGGCCAGCTCGATTCGGCCGCACCGCCGGCGCGGGCGGACTGGTCTTCGCTCACGCTCGACGCGCGGCGGCAGATGGCGCGCGACCGGGTGACCGCGTGGCGGCGCGTGCATCCCGAGCCGCTCACGCTTCGCATCGCCCTGCCTGCCGGCCCGGGTGCGACTCTGCTGTGGGCGCATCTCGCCGAAGCGATGCTGCGGATCGGCATCACCCCGCAGCGCGTCGGCGCGGCCGCTCCTGCCGACCTGCGACTGATCGACGCCATCGCGCCTTATGACAGCGGGCGCTGGTTCGTGCAGACCGCCTGCGTCGCCTGCTCGGACGAAGCCAAGGCGCTTATCGCCGCGGGGCGTGAGGCGCCCGATCTGGCGGCACGCGCCCAGCGGATCGCAGAGGCCGATGCGGCGCTGACCGCCGATGCCGCCTATATCCCGATCGCCCAGCCGCTGCGCTGGTCGCTGGTCGCGCTGCGGCTGGGAGCGTGGCAGGGGAACGCGCGGGGCTGGCACCCGTTGAACCATCTGCGAAACGAGAAGGAGTAAGGTGGTGGCGAGGCCGGAGCGAATGGCGAGCGGATGGAGCGCGGCGGCGAAAGACCTGCCGCTGGGCAAGGATCCCGCGCATATCCGCCGCCGGATCGAAGCGATGGAGCATCTGCTCGAGCGCAGCTTTACCATTCCCGGGACACGCTTTCCGGTCGGCCTAGACGTCGTGCTCGATCTCGTGCCGGGGATCGGCACCACGATCGCCGCCGCGATGGGCGCCTATATGGCGTGGGAAGCGCGCAATCTCGGCATGTCGAAAACCCAGATCGCGCGGATGGCGGGCAATGTCGGGTTCGATTGGGCGCTGGGCATGATCCCCTGGGTCGGCGCGATCCCTGATCTGTTCTTCCGCTCGAACTCGCGCAATCTCAAGATCATCCGTAAGCACCTCGACAAGCATCATCCGGCGACGACGACGATCGACTTGTGACGAGTCAGCCTGCGGCGAAATCGAGCCCGATATCGGCCGCCGGAGCCGATTGGGTCAGGCGCCCGACGCTGACATAGGTCACCCCGCTTTCGGCAATCGCGCGGATCGTGTCGAGGCGGACCCCGCCCGAGGCTTCGGTCGGCACCCTGCCCGCCACCAATTCTACCGCTTCGCGAAGCGTCGGGGGCGCCATGTTGTCGAGCAGGAGATGCGTGGCCCCCGCTTCGAGCGCAGGCGCGATCTGGTCGATCCGGTCGACCTCGACGATGATGCGGTCGATCCCCGCGGCGACTGCGCGGCGCACCGCCTCGCCGATCGAGCCGGCGACGCCGACATGATTGTCCTTGATCATCGCGGCATCCCACAGCCCCATGCGGTGGTTCTGCGCGCCGCCCATGCGCGTGGCGTATTTCTCGAGCACGCGCAGGCCCGGGATGGTCTTGCGCGTGTCCAGCAAGATTGCGCCGGTGCCGGCGATCGCATCGACATAGGCACGGGTGAGCGTGGCGATGCCCGAGAGGTGCTGAACGGTGTTGAGCGCCGACCGCTCGGCAGTGAGCATCGCGCGCGCTTTGCCGCGGAGGCGCAGGAGGTCGGTATTGGCGGGCACCGCCTGCCCGTCCTCGACCAGTCGTTCGACCGTCACTTCGGGATCGAGTGCGCGAAAGAAAGCCTCGGCGATCGGCAGCCCTGCGACGGTGACCGCGTCGCGGCTGTCCATGACCCCTTCGAAGACCGCGTCGGCGGGTATCACCGCGGCCGAGGTGATGTCGCCGGCAATGCCGACATCCTCGGCGAGCGTGGCGCTGACAAAGGCGGCGAGGTCGAAATGATCGAGGGAAAAGGGCATGGTGGCGCTCTACATCTCAGGCCATGCCGGCGGAAGCTGCGATTGCGCACCAGCCGCGTTCTCGATCCCCTCATTTGAGAGAGAGGAGGCCTTCCGCCGTGAACCTCGGCTGTCGGTAGTCCTCAGGTCCGGTTCAACGCGATGCTTGCATAAAAAGCCATGGCGGGGGCCATGGAGACGATCATGATTCAGTTTCAGAAACAGGCATTTCGCGCCCTCGCCGCTTCGGCGGCGATCCTCGCCACCTGCAGCCCGGCACTCGCGCAGCAGCGCAACTGGGATTGGGGAGGTGGCCGGGCGGGCGACCGGGAATATCGCCTGGTCGGCGCCGGCGTGCCGCTGCTTCACCGCGAGCTGCGCAACACCAATCGCGGCCGGGCCTTCGTCATGCGCAATTTCGACGCCAATCGCGACGGCCGGATCAACCGCCGCGAAGCGCAGGAAGCCAATCGGGTGTTCATCCAGGTCGCCCGCCCCGGCCGCGGTGGCTTCGACTGGTCATCGCGCGACGAAGTTGTCGTAACTCCCGATCGCGGCGGTGACTGGGATCACGGCGCAATGCGCAACTATCGTTTTCGCCAGACCCCGCTCGGCGCGACGATGACGCTGCAGGAGGACGTGCTGTTCCGGACCGACAGCGCCGATCTGCGCCCGGGCGCGATCGAAAAGCTCCGCCCGCTCGCCGGCTATCTGCGCGCCAATCCCGGCGTCCGCGTCGCGATCATCGGCCACACCGATTCGCGCGGCACCGATGCGCATAACCAGGATTTGTCCGAGCGCCGCGCCGACAGCGTGCGATCGGCATTCGACGAAATGGGCGTGACTCGCGCGCGCTTCCGCGTCGAAGGGCATGGCGAGCGCGAGCCCGTCGCCACCAACAATACGCCTGCGGGGATGCGCCTCAATCGCCGCGTCGAGGTCACATTGCTCGGCCAGCGCGCCGATCGCTTCGAGCGGGACGACTGAGCCGCGAAGGGGCGGCGGTGCAGCCGTCCCTTCCCTTTCGGCCGATCTTCCCGCTTTGTCGTTCCCCTATTGTTCGGGACGCGCTAGACTGGGGCGGTGAGCAACGCGCCCGTCCGCAAGATCATCCATATCGACATGGACGCCTTTTATGCGTCGGTCGAGCAGCGCGACGCGCCCGAATTGCGCGGGCGTCCGGTGGCGGTGGGCTATGCCGCGGCGCGCGGGGTGGTGGCGGCGGCGAGCTATGAGGCGCGGACCTTCGGGGTGCGATCAGCGCTGCCCTCGGTGACCGCGCTCAGGCGCTGCCCCGAGCTGGTGTTCGTGCGGCCGCGCTTCGACGTGTACAAGGCAGTGTCGCAGCAGATCCATGCGATCTTCGCCGAATTTACCGAGCTGATCCAGCCGCTGTCGCTCGACGAGGCGTATCTCGACGTCACTGCCAATCGCCGCGGGATCGACACCGCCTGGGCGACCGCGAAGCATATCCGGGCGCGCATTCTGGAGGAGACCGGGCTGACTGCTTCGGCGGGGATTTCGTACAACAAGTTCCTCGCCAAGCTGGCTTCGGACCAGCGCAAGCCCAATGGCCAGTTCGCAGTGACGCCCGAGATGGGCGCGGCATGGGTCGAGACGCTGCCGGTATCGCGCTTCCACGGGGTCGGGCCGGTGACCGCGGCCAAGATGAAGCGGCTGGGGATCGAGACCGGTGCCGATCTCCGCGACAAGCCGCTCGATTTCCTGCGCGCGCATTTCGGCAGCGCGGCCGAATGGTATCACGCGATCGCGCGGGGGCTGGACGAGCGCCCGGTCAACCCGTCGCGCGAGCGCAAATCCTCGGGCTCGGAGACCACGTTCGACCGCGACCTGACCGAGCCCGCCGAGATCGAGGCGGGGGTGCTGCGGATGGCCGACGATGTCTGGGGCTGGTGCGACAAGGCGCAGGCGTTCGGGCGAACGGTGACGGTGAAGGTCAAGTTCGCCGACTTCAGGCAGATCACGCGGAGCAGGAGCTTCGCGACGGTGGTACAAACACAGGAGGCATTGCGCGCGGCGAGCCGCGAGCTGATCGGGCTGGTGCTGCCGCCGGAAAAGGGAATCCGGCTGGTGGGGGTGACGGTGTCGAACTTCGAAGCGGATACGGGGCCGGCGGAGGCATTGCCGCTGTTCGGGGCGGAGGATGCGGCCTAGATTCGACTGACTCCTTCCCCTGCGGAAGCAGGGGAAGGAGTATTTTAATATCTGAGAATCAGCGCCTCATAATCATCGCCGACCTGCGGCAGCCCCAGCCGGGCCCCGAGCGAAGTAAATGCAACCAGCGCCAGCCCGGCCAGCGCGATCCGCGCCCCGCGCCTGGGCAGCGGCTGGGTGAGCAGCAGGATCGCCGCCAGCCACGCCGCGAGCATCGACCAGAGATGATAGCGCCAGTCGCTGGCGATGCTGACGAACAGGAAGCTGCATTCCATCGCCATGGCGGACAGCGCGAGCGGGACTGCAAGTTCATGCGCGGCGCTCTGCGCAGGCCTTGCCAGCGCCAGCACTGCCAGCGCCGCCGCCAGCGCGAGGATCGGCGCGCCGAGGGGGCTGTTGGCGAGCCAGCCGGCGAACCGATCATAGGCCAAGACCTGATGCCCCGGCGAACCCAGCCCGAACTCGTTCGGCAGGGATTCGGCCTGAGGCACTGCCTGGGGGAAGTGCCAGGGGACGAACCATCGCATCGTCGCGTTCCAATGCGCCAGCCGGTGCGAGAGATAAGCGCCGGGATGGTCGCGGATCGCGCGGGTCCAGGCCGCGAAGATGTCCTGGCGGGGGCGCCCGCTGATGCCGTGCTGGATGAAATCGCAGCGCTTGCCGATCGAGAAGATGTCCCACAGCACCGAAGAGACGCAACGCTCTGCCTCGAGCCGCTGCCATGTCTCCGCGGGGAGCAGCGGGATTGCGTTCGGCCCGGCGCGGTGGGCGATGCCGGCCATGTCGAAGATCGGCTGGGTGGCAGCGACGCCGCTGGGCTCGGCCCGGAATATGCGGTGATTGATCAGCGGCGACAAGGCGAGCGCGGCGAGCGTCACGGCGCCGATCAGCAGGCCCTTCGAGCGCCACGCCTGCCAGCGCCACGGCGCGAACAGCCCCACCGCGAGCGGCGCGACGGCAAACACCGCGTTTGCCCGGACGAGCAAGGCATAAGCGAGCAGCGCGACCACTGCCGACGTCGCAATCGGCCCGAGCCGCTTCGCGTCCAACCGACACCAGGCGAAGAGCCCGGTGACGGCGAGCAACGCGGCCGCCATTTGGCCGTCCTTGACCACCAGCGCCTGCCAGCCGAGCAAGGGCGGCCACAGCCCTAGCGCGAGCACCGCCAGCGCGGCGATCCGGGCGCCGCCGCGGGCAAGCGCCGCCGCGAGCAGGCCGAGACCGGTCCAGCCGAGCATTGTCTGGAGCACGAACATCGGCCCCTGTCCCGCCCAGCCAAGCGCGTGGAAAAGCGACCACAGCCGCGCCATCACCGGCGGATGCCAGTCGTTATACGCGCCGGAGACGACCTGCTGATATTGCGCAATCGTGTCGTAATGCGCGACGCCGGGCCAGAAGAACAGCAGCACCCCCACGCAGAGCAGCGCCGCCGCCAGCCCGGCCCGGGCCTCAGGCGAAAGCCCGCGCATCACGCCGGCGTCAATCGCCCTTCTTCGGATCGCCGCCGACGACCGGGACGGGGCCGAGATCGCCCTGCCCCACCGTCGCGCTCGCCATTTCGAGCATCCGGTCGAGGCTCTTCTTGGCCTTCAGCCGCATGCCTTCCTCGATCTCGATCCGCGGGTTGAGGTCGCGTAGCGCGAGATAGAGCTTCTCCATGTTGTTGAGCGCCATGTACGGGCAGATGTTGCAGTTGCAGTTGCCGTCGGCGCCCGGAGCACCGATGAACTGCTTCTCGGGCAGCGCCTTTTCCATCTGGTGGATGATGTGCGGCTCGGTGGCGACGATCAGCGTCTGCCCGGGGAAGCTCTTGGCGAAATCGAGGATGCCCCGCGTCGAGCCGACATAATCGGCGTGATCGAGGATGTGCGGCGGGCATTCGGGGTGCGCGGCGATCGGCGCGCCGGGGTGCTGCGCCTTGAGCTTGAGCAACTCGGTCTCCGAGAACGCCTCGTGGACGATGCACACGCCCGGCCAGAGCAGCATCTCGCGGCCCAGCGTGCGGGTGAGATAGCCGCCAAGATTGCGGTCGGGGCCGAAGATGATCTTCTGGTCGAGCGGGATCTGGCTGAGGATCTTCTCCGCGCTCGAGCTGGTGACGATGATGTCGCTCAGCGCTTTCACTTCGACCGAGCAATTGATGTAGGTCAGCGCGATGTGATCGGGATGCTGTGCGCGGAAGGCGGCGAACTGATCGGGCGGGCAGCTGTCCTCGAGGCTGCACCCGGCGTTCATGTCCGGGAGCACGACGATCTTGTCGGGCGACAGGATCTTGGCAGTCTCGGCCATGAAACGCACGCCGCAGAATGCGATGACGTCGGCATCGGTCTCGGCCGCCTTGCGCGAGAGATCGAGGCTGTCGCCGACGAAGTCCGCCAGATCCTGGAGCTCGGGCTTCTGATAATAATGGGCGAGGATGACCGCGTTACGCTCCTTGCGCAGCCGATCGATCTCGGCGCGAAGGTCGAGCCCTGTCAGGCTTGCGCCCGTTCCGTTTCTAGCGTCCATCCCGGGCAGATGGCCCGTGGGCAGGCGCGGATCAAGTGGAACCGTCAGAAGCGATTGGCGATGACGTCTTCGGGGCGGCGCGAGCGGTCCCAGTCCTCGCCGGGGCGCTCGTCGGGGAAATAGACCGTCACCTTCGCGTCGAGCCCCGCGGCCTTGAGCGGCATCGTAAAGCTGCGTTCGATCGCGCGGCGCGTGGCTTCCTTGGCAAGCTTGACGGGAACCGGACCGCGCGCCTGGCGGATCAATTCCTGCTGGCCGGACTTGCGGTTGGCGGCGTCGAGCTGCTTCTCGACATCGGTGAAGCGCATCAGCAGCCCGCCCTGCGAATATTCGCGGATGCCGTCGAGATCGACATCGGGGCCGATCACTTCGAGCGGCGGGAGCAGGATGGTGAGCCGCTTGTCGGCCGCGTCCCAGGCGAGGTTCTTCTGCTGGAGCTTGGCCAGGTCGACTTCATAGCGGACCATGCCGGGCATGATCAGCGTCTTCTCCGCGGTCATGCCGAGGCGGCTCTGCTTCGACGTGACGACCGCGACATAGCGCGCGGCGAAGGTGGAGAGCCGGTTCTGCTCGCGCAGCCCCTGCAGGCTCGCCTGCGCGACGGTGACCGGGTCGGGGCCGCGGAACTGACCCTTCATCGTGTCGCCGAGGAACCAGAAACCGCCGCCGATCGCCAGGACCAGCACGGTGACCAGCGCGGCGAACTTCAGGCAGCCCCAGCGCATCAAGCCGCCAGCTTCCACGCTTCGCCCTCCCCCTGGACGAGACCACGCGCGCGCAGATCGAGCAGATGCGCGAGCACCGAGCGGCCGGCGGCACCCGTCAGCCGCGGATCGAGCCCGACATACATGCGCTCGACCATCGCCGGGACCGCGCCGATCTCCTCGCGCAGCAGGCGGAGGATCTGGCCTTCACGCTGCTTGCGGTGGCCCATCAGTCCACGGACGAAGCGCTGCGGGCGCTCGATCGGATCGCCATGCGCGGGGTAATAGATGCGGTCGTCGCGCGCCATGAGCTTGTCGAGGCTCGCCATATACGCAGCCATGTCGCCGTCCGGGGGTGCCACCACGGTGGTCGACCAGCCCATGACATGGTCGCCGGTGAACAGCGCGCCGGCCTCGGGCAGCGCGAAGGCGAGATGGTTCGACGTGTGCCCGGGCGTGGCGATTGCAGTGAGCGTCCAGTCCGGCCCGGTGACGCTCTCGCCGTCGGCGAGCACGCGATCGGGGGCATAATTGGTGTCGAAGGCGGCGTCGGCGCGCGGGCCGGCGTCATCCAGCGTGAGCGGGGCGCAGCCGATGATCGGAGCGCCCGTGGCGGCCCTGAGCGGTGCCGCGGCGGGGCTGTGATCGCGGTGGGTGTGGGTGCAGAGGATCGCGACGACCGGGCGGCCGGCAATTGCAGCGAGCAAGGCTTCCAGGTGCACGCTCTCATCGGGGCCCGGGTCGATCACCGCGATCTCGGTAGTGCCGACCAGATAGGTCTGGGTACCGGTATAAGTGAACGGCGAAGGGTTGGGCGCGAGAACGCGCGTGACCAACGGCTCGACCGCAACCGCAATGCCAGTGGGAGCCTCGATCATGCTGGGGATGTGGCGGGTGGAAGGGTGCGGTGCAACCCCTTCTACTCCCCTCCCTTGCGGGAGGGGAACAAGAGAAAATTAAACGGGGCCGGCTGCGAAGGAGTTCAGCCGGCCCCGTCGTGAAGGGTGTCCGCGGGGCTTGCGGACGCCCCTCCCCTCTCGTCAATCCTCGTCGCGCTCCTTGGCGAGTTCGGCCATCGCCTCGTCGATGCCCTTGAGCGCCTTGGCGCGCTCATCCGCCGACAGGTCGGTCTCGGCCTCGACCGAGCGGCGCGCCATGCGCAGCCCCATCCGGGCGCTTTCCAGACCCATCGCCTTGTGGCGCATCGCCATCTGCGCGGCGCCTTCCGCCGCCATCTCGATCCGGTCGGTGCAGATGATCATGATCTTCTTGTCGCCCTCCGCGCGATGCTCGACGTTGGGACCGCCCTTGCCGCATTTGCCGTCGCGGATCTCGGGCATCGAGATGCGGATCGCGTCCATATCGGGCATCACGATCTCGTCCTTGCTGCCATCGGTACGGACGATGACCATCTTGCGGATCTTCTTGCCGTCCTTGCCCTTGTCGTCGACCGAGAAGCGATGAACATGGACCTTCTGCGGCCCCTCTACGATTGCGGGCGCCTCCGGCGCTTCCGGCGGCTCGGGAGCCTCGGCCGCGGCGGGCGCTTCGGCAGGCGCCGGCGGCGCGGGCATATCCTGGCCGAGATCGACGCCGGTGACGGTTTCGACCTTGTTCTTGAGCGTCTCCGCGGCCTGCGTTCCCGAGGCGGTGAGCCCGAGCGCGGCGACCGACAGCGCGCCGACCCCGATCAATCCCGCGGCGGCGCGGGTGGGGGAAAATGGCCGGGTCTTCGAAAGCATGCGTAACCTCCCTTTGACTTCGTTGATCGTGTGCAAGTGACATGCCGCCGAGACCGCACCCCCATGCGCGGACTTGACGATCGCACGGCCATAGGCATGGCGCAGTGCCTGGGCGCGGCCAGCGAGCACCAGGGCGTCGCAGGCCATTTCCTGATCGGCGCGGAAGGCGCGGAACGCCCGCCACGCGATCGGATTGAACCAGTGGAGCGCGAGGACGAACAGCGCCACCCAATTGGCGATCAAGTCTCCGCGGACGTGGTGGCCGAGCTCATGCGCGAGCGCGAGATCGCGCTCCTGCTCGTCATACCGCTCGGAGAAGTCGCGCGGAAACGCGACATATTTGCGGAACACCCCGAAGGCCAAGGGACCGTGCGCGGCGTCGGTCTCGATCACCCGGACTTTGCCCTGGGCGACGGTGCGGTCGACGCGGGCGCGGCGGAGCAGATTGGCGGTGAAGCGGCCGTGCGCGACCAGATGGTAGCCGAGGAACGCCGCCGCGCCGAGCGCCCAGACGAGCAGGATCACCATCCACAAGCCGAAGCTCCCCTCCGCCCCGGCGGAAGGCGCCGCGCCCAGCGGCTCGACGAAATAGACCGCGACGATGTCGCTTGCCGCGGCGACCGGCGCCACCGCCTGCTCGCGCCAGCTCTCGGGAAGCGGTGGCAGCAGCAGCCGCGCCACGGGCAGCAGCCACAGGGCATAGGCCATGTGTGGCCCGAACGACTTGCGCACGGGTCCGCGGAGCGCGAGCACGAGCAGCATCAGCAAAGTGGTGGCGACGAAGGTTTCGAGTGCCCAGCCGATCATGACTTCAGCTCCTTCAGCAGCGCTTCGATCTCGGCGATGTCCTGGTCGGTGATCGCATCGCGCTCGGCGAGGTGCGCGACCAAAGGCGTGAGCTTGCCGCCGAACAGCCGGTCCATGAAGCGGCGCGATTCACCGACGACATAGTCCGCGCGCTCGACCAGCGGGCGGTAGCGATAGCGGCGGCCGTCTTCCTCATGCCCGATGATGCTCTTGGCGAGCAGCCGGCCGAGCAGGGTCTTGACGGTGTTGGCGCTCCAGTCGCGCTCGGCGGGAACCCGCTCGGCGACTTCCTGCGCAGTGAGCGGCGACTCTTCCCAGAGCACTTCCATCACTGCCTGCTCGGCTTCGCTGATCCGCTCGGTCATGGGTCCCTCGTACTGACTACGGCTGTAATCGCCACGATTACGTCTGTAGTCAATAGGCTGAATGGCCGATGAACGGTTTCGATGCGTCAGCACCGCTTGCCGCCGAAGTGTCGGATTGGCTTACACCGGGGATAGGCGCGGAACCAACGTTAACCAACGAAGCGGTTGAGATTCGGGGGTTCGCGCGAAGTGGCACGGCGAATGCACCGTATCAGGCACCCGAGCGTTTCGACGCTTCATTCCAGGGTGGGTCGACCGCTTACTTACCGGTCTCGCGTCGACCCACCCGACCCGGGTTCCCTTACATCGATGATTGCGATTCGCAACGACACTGAGGAACTCCCCTCCCTGCAAGGGAGGGGTTGGGGGTGGGTGCGAGCGGCAGCGAGCCCAACGAGATGGTGGACATAAGGAAAAGGCCGGGAGTCGAGCCCGACCTTTTCTAACCCACCCCTAGCCCCTCCCTTGCAGGGAGGGGAAGAGGAAGGTCAGGCAGAGGCCGTCACGCCCTTGTCGGCCAGCAATTGCGCGAGTTCGCCGCTCTCGTACATCTCCATCATGATGTCCGATCCGCCGACGAATTCGCCCTTCACATAGAGCTGCGGGATCGTCGGCCAGTCGGAAAAGGCCTTGATGCCCTGACGGACGCCCTGGTCCTGGAGGACATCGACGCTTTCGAACTCGACGCCTAGATGGGTGAGGATCGCGATCGCGCGGCTCGAAAAGCCGCATTGCGGGAAAAGCGGGCTGCCCTTCATGAAGAGCAGAACGGGATTGGCATCCACGATACCCTGGATGCGCGCCTGAACGTCGTCGGTCATTTCACTCTACTCCTCGGCCGGCGCTTCGGTGGTCAGCTGGAGCGCGTGGAGCACGCCGCCCATGCGTCCGCCTAGCGCTGCGTAAACCGCCTGGTGCTGGCGCACCCGCGGCATCCCCTTGAACATGGGGGCGACGACGCGCGCTGCATAGTGGTCGCCGTCGCCGGCCAGGTCGGTGATCTCGATGCGGGCATCGGGGATGCCGGCGCGGATCAGCTCCTCGATCTCGGCTGCGGCCATCGCCATCTATTTGGATTCCATCAGCTGGCGGCGTGCTTCGATCGTCTGCTCCTGGATCGCGCTGCGGATCGTCGCGTCGTCGACCTCCACCCCGGCGGCGAGCAGGTCGCCGAGCAGCTTGCGGATGACGTCCTCATCGCCGGCTTCCTCGAAATCGGCCTGGACCACGGCCTTGGCATAGGCATCGGTCTCTTCGGGGGTCAGCTTCATCTTGGCGGCGGCCCATTGGCCGAGCAGCCGGTTGCGCCGCGCGGCGATGCGGAAGGCGATGTCCTCGTCATGGGCGAACTTCGCCTCGAACCCGCGTTCGCGATCGTCGAAAGTGGTCATGTGCTGCTCGCCTTTTGGGTTCGGTTTCCGCCGAGATAGGAGGGGAGGAGAAGCAAGGCAACAACCTCGATCCTCCCTCGCGCAGCGGGGGAGGTGGCGCCGAAGGCGACGGAGGGGGCTTAGCCGCAAGCGACACGCCCGCGGAGAGGCCCCCTCCACCACTTCGTGGTCCCCCTCCCCCGCTTCGCGAGGGAGGACTTTTAGGGCGTCACCACCAGTTTCCCGATCGCCTGCCGCGCCGCCATCCTGGCGATCGCCTTGCCGCCGTCCGCCAGCGCGAAGGTCTCGGTCACCCGCGGCGAAATCCGGCCCTCCTCCCACAGCCGGAACAGATGCTCGACATGCGCCTGGTTGGCCTGCGGATCGCGCGCCGCGAAGGCACCCCAGAACACCCCGCAGACGTCGCAGCTCTTGAGGAGCGTCAGGTTGAGCGGCAGCTTCGGGATGCCCGCAGGGAAGCCGACCACCAGATAGCGCCCCTCCCACCCGATCGCGCGCAACGCCGGCTCGGCATAATCGCCGCCGACCGGATCGTAGATCGCATCGGCGCCTTTGGGGCCGACCGCCGCCTTGAACGCCTCGGCCAGCGCCTTCGACTGCGCCTTGTCGAACGGTGCGCGCGGATAGACGAGCGTCTCGTCGGCACCTGCGGATCGCGCCGCCTCGGCTTTTTCGTCCGAGGAGACCGCCGCGACGACGCGCGCGCCGAACGCCTTGCCAAGCTCGATCGCAGAAAGGCCGACGCCGCCCGCGGCGCCGAGGACGAGCAGGGTCTGCCCGGCTTTCAAATGCCCGCGGTCGAGCAAGGCGTGGATCGTCGTCGCATAGGTCAGCAGCAGCGCCGCGCCTTCCTCGAAGCTGCGGCCTTCGGGGAGCGGATAGAGCCGCGCGGCATCGACGGCGACTTTCTCCGCGAGCCCGCCATGGCCGATCACGCCCAAGACGCGGTCGCCGACCGCGAACTGGCTCACGCCCTCGCCCACCGCCTCGACCAATCCGGCGATCTCGCCGCCCGGGGCGAACGGGCGCGGCGGCTTGAACTGATATTTGTCCTCGATGATCAGCACGTCGGGATAGTTGATCGCGCAGGCACGCACTGCGACCAGCACCTGGCCCTTGCCGGGTGCGGGATCCGGCAGGTCGGAAACGCTTAGAGTTTCAGGTCCGCCCGGCGCCTGTGACAAGAGTGCCTTCATTGCCCGCTCCCACTGCGATCCACGGCCGCGACATGGCGACACCGGATTCGTATTTCGAAATCTCGGTATCTTTTGCCAGTGTCATGCCGATCTCGTCCAGCCCCTCCAGCAGGCATTGCCGGCGGAAGGCGTCGAGTTCGAAGGCGAAGCGGTCCTGAAAAGGGGTGGTGACGGTCATCGTCTCGAGGTCGACGGTGATTTCATTGTCGCGTGCGACTTCGACCAGCCGGTCGATCGCGTCCTGCGGCAGGACGACGGCGACGATCCCGTTTTTGAACGCATTCCCCGAGAAAATGTCCGAGAAGCTCGGCGCGATCACCGCTTTGACGCCCATGTCGGCGAGTGCCCAGGCGGCGTGCTCGCGGCTCGACCCGCAGCCGAAATTGTCGCCGGCGATCAGCACCGGCGCGCCGGCATAGCGCGGATCGTCGAAGATGTTGCCCGGCTGCGCACGGACGGTCTCGAACGCACCCTTCCCTAGCCCCTCGCGCGTCGTGGTCTTGAGCCAGTGGGCGGGGATGATGATGTCGGTGTCGATATTCTTGGCGCCCCAGGGATAGGCACGCCCTTCGACTTGGCGAACGGGTTCCATCAGCAAGGACTCCAGAGGGTGGGCCGCCCGATCAGTTCGGGTCGGGCGACTGCGTTGTCGGCGGCTTGCTGTGTGCAGAAGCATACGCCGCGGCGAGGCCGCTCAACACCGTTCCTACGATCAACACCATCAAGGCCCGTTTCATACGCAGTCCCCTCACGCATCCGCCGACATCAGCTCCCTGACATCGGTGAGGCGCCCCGTCACTGCCGCGGCCGCCGCCATGGCGGGAGACAGCAGGTGGGTTCGCGCGCCCGGACCCTGCCTCCCTACGAAGTTTCGATTCGAGGTGGAAGCACAACGTTCGCCGGGGGGCACCTTGTCCGGATTCATCGCGAGGCACATCGAGCAGCCGGGCTCGCGCCATTCGAAGCCGGCTTCGGTGAAGATGCGGTCGAGCCCCTCGGCCTCGGCCTGCAATTTGACCAGCCCCGAGCCCGGGACGATCAGCGCTTGGCGGATGCGGTCGGCAACGTGCCGGCCCTTCACCACCGCGGCAGCGGCGCGCAGATCCTCGATGCGGCTGTTGGTGCAGCTGCCGATGAAGACATGCTCGATCGCGATGTCCTGCATCGCCGTGCCCGCGGCGAGGCCCATATAATCGAGCGATTTCTGCGCGGCGACGCGCTTCGACGGATCGGCGAAGCTCTCGGGATCGGGGATGGCACCGGTGATCGCGACGACGTCCTCGGGGCTGGTGCCCCAGGTGAGCGACGGCGCGATGTCGCTGGCATGGAGAAGGACAGTCTTGTCGTAGCGCGCGCCGGCGTCGGTCGGGAGCATGCGCCAATAGGCGACGGCCCTGTCCCAGTCCTCGCCCTGCGGCGCCATCGGGCGCCCCTTGAGATAGGCGAAGGTCGTCTCGTCGGGCGCAATCAGGCCCGAGCGGGCGCCGCCTTCGATCGACATGTTGGAGACGGTCAGGCGGCCCTCGACCGACATCGCGCGGATCACTTCGCCAGTGAATTCGATAACATAGCCCGACCCCCCGGCCGCGCCGATCTTGCCGATGATCGCGAGGACGACGTCCTTGGGGCTCACTCCGAAGCCGAGGCTCCCGTCGACGCGGATCTCGAGCGTTTTGGACTGTTGGAGCAGCAGGGTCTGGGTGGCGAGGACGTGCTCGACCTCCGAGGTTCCGATACCGAAGGCCAGCGCCCCCAGCGCACCGTGTGCCGAGGTGTGGCTGTCGCCGCAGACGAGCGTGGTGCCGGGGAGCGTGAAGCCCTGTTCGGGGCCGACGACATGGACGATCCCCTGCCGCGCGTCGAGCGCATCGATATAGGGAACACCGAACTCGGCGACATTGGCGCGGAGCGCGGCGAGTTGGCCGGCACTTGCGGCATCGGCGATCGGCAGCGCACGCCCCGCGGCATCGACGCGCGCGGTGGTCGGCAGGTTGTGGTCGGGGACCGCGAGGGTAAGGTCGGGGCGGCGTACAGGACGACCGGCGGCGCGAAGGCCCGAGAAAGCCTGCGGGCTGGTGACTTCGTGGACGAGATGCCGATCGATATAGACCAGGCAGGTTCCGTCGCCGCGGCGCTCGACGACATGGTCTGCCCAGATCTTCTCGTACAGGGTGCGCGGTATGCTGGCCATGCAGGCGATCTAGTCCAATCGTACGTCAGGGCAAGCCGCGCCGCAATTTTGCGTCGCGAAGCTGGGCTATTCCGGCCTATTGCGCCGGCGCCCGCTCGGCCTCGCCCTTCAGATATGCCTGGATCGCGTCGATCTCGGGATCGGTGAGCACGAAGAAGCTCTCGCGCGCGACCTTGCTCATCAGGCCGTGATCCGGCCTGGTGCCTATGCCGGTACGCAGCAGCTTCTTGAGCCTGGCGGGATCATAGGCTGCGACCATCGGGGCCAACGCGGGGACCTTGGTGGTGCCGTCTTCCATCGTGCCGTCCTGATGGAGCTTGTGGCAGGCGAGGCAGGCGAAGTCGGCGACGTAGCGGCCCATGTCGGCCGGGCGGGCAGGCTGCGAGAGACTCGCCGAATTTGCCGCCGCGGGGAGCTTGCCCGCGAGGATCAGCGCCCGCCCGATCGGGCCGTAGGACATGGTTGCCTGCGAATCCGTCGGGCCCGGTTTCAGGGTGCGGATCCACGCCACGATCCGGCCGACATCCTGATCCGACAGATGGCCGAGCGCGGCGGTCGGCATGACGAACAGCGAGGAGCCATCCTTGTGGACGCCGTGGCGGATCGCGCGGACGAGTTCGGCATCGGTCATCGTTGCGGCGACCCTCGCCAGCGGCGGCGGCGCGATGCGGCCGAGCAGCGGATCTTCGAACAGGATTTTGCCTTCGCCATTGGCGCCGTGACAGTCGCGGCAATTGGCGATGCGGGCGACGCGCGCACCCTCGGCGACCGCGGCGGCGTCACGCGGGATCGCGACTTCGGCGAGCGGCACGGCGTGGCCCTTGCGGATCACCCATTCGGACCCCGCATAGACGATCACGACGACGACCAGGATCAGGCCGGCGAGCGCCGCCAGTCCACGGATGATCCAGCGCATATTCCCCCCAAGCTCAAATACTTGTTACGCGAACAATGCGCATCGCGCATCGTCAGGTCATGCAGCGCCCGATACTTCCTTCGGCGAGATATAGGAGGGGTCATGCGCGAATGGCAGCGAGTCACTAGCCTTCAAAGCGCCGAGCAATTTCCCAAAATCTGTCTCGCAGCGAAAGTGCATGACTTGCTCCGCAAGCGCGGCGTCATAGACACGGCCAATCGAATTGGGCAGTTCCCAGCCTTTTGCGGCATATAACGCAGGTGCATCGGGGAAATGGCGTGCGATTACTGTCGCGGCATCGTGCTTGAGTGCGGCGCACTCGCCGCGGTCGAACGGCGTCGGCGCCGATACGATGAAGGTGCCGAAGCCGATCTGCGGCGCCCGGTCTAGCGCGGCGAGGTGCGCGCGGGCCGCGTCTTCCACCGTCAGGCGCCGATGGAGCAACTCGTTGGCCTTCATGTTGTCGCCCGAGAGGATGCGATGCGTATCATCGTCCTCCGGGAAGAAGCGGCTGGTGCGCAGCACGACGCAGTTGAGGCCCTTCTCCAGATGCGCGAGCCGGCAAAGCTGCTCGGCGGCAAGCTTGGTGACGCCATAGATGTTGCGCGGCTCGAGCGGACCGCTGGTCTCGTCGAGCCACACGGCATGATCGGCGAGCTCGTCCCGGATCGCGTTGGAGATCATCAGCGACGTGGTCGAGGTGAAGACGAAGCGATCATGCCCCGCCGCCGTTGCCGCTTCGAGCAAGTTGAGCGTGCCGCTCACGTTGACGTCGACGAACGCCCGCGCCGGATAGCGGACGATGTCGGGCTTGTGCAGCGCGCCGGCGTGAATCACCGCCTCTACGCCATGATCGGCGAAGACGCGGTCGATCAGTGCGCGATCGGCGACCGAACCGATGACGTCGGTGTCGGCGCCGGGTGCGACATCGAGGCCGACCACCACATCGCCGCGGGCACGCAGCAGCGGCGCAAGGAAGCGGCCGAGCCAGCCGGAAGAACCTGTCAGAAGAACATGCATGCCGGCGTCGATAGCCGAGCGACGGCCTTGTTGAAACACTTGTTCATCCCACCGCAGGCACCAAGGCCCCGAAGCATGAAGCGAGCGCGCAGGCTAACAGGATCGGATCATAGCAGTCGATCACTCGATACCACCTTGACTCGATTGCATATTCGCCCGAGCTTTAGATTGCGGGGCGGACAGCAAAGCGACACCCGCAAGTCAGTTGCGATGATCACATCCTCTGGGACAAGGGCAATATCATGAAAGCCATTGCATTTGCGGCGGCCGCCTTCGCAGTCATACTGCCAACGATCACGACGCTTCTTCCGAAGCAACAGGCGCGCACTTGCACGGCGGCGGAATGGATCTGGGACACCTTGGTCCAGGACATCGGATGCAGCGCGCCTTGACCTGACCTTCCGGGAGAGGCGACCGACTAGAGTCGATTTCATATTGACGGAATCGGTGCTTTTCCCGGTCGCCCTGAGCCTGTCGAAGGGCGGCTATCCACGCACGGACCGCTGGCAGCATCGCCCTTCGACAAGCTCAGGGCGAACGGCTCGGGTGGTCAATCCAACTGAAATCGTCTCTAGTTGCGAGCCGTCGACGCGCCCGCTCCGGCTGCCCCCATCAGATGCCCGCGGGGAGCGGACTCGCCAACCGCTGGGCGGAGTCATGCGCATCCGCCCAGTCGACCCGGCGCTTCACGAACGGGTTGAGGAAGAGCATGGGCAGCTTGAGGAACAGCAGCTCGGAATGGATGAACGTGTCGATCGCGCGCTCCCACCATTTCGGACCGCGCTTGCCATGGGCCTCGAGCCAGCCCTCATAGGGCGCCCAGTGGCTCGGTTCGTCCTTCTCGATGATCCGGAATATCTTCATCAGCACCTTGTCCCCCGTGACCAGGGGATGACGCAGCAGGATGTCGACCTGTCGATAGCCACGCTGCTCGGTAAGCGAGATCACGCGGCAGAGCTTCTCGAACGCGTCGTCGCTGGCGATGATCGCGTCGGTATCGAGATCGTCGATCGTGCGGTGGAAGATGATCTCGACAAAGCGATCGATATGGCCGCACGTTCGGCCGACCTCGAGCGGCATCTTGCCCTGTAGCTCGAACCAGCGCTTGAACATCAGATAGTGTTTGCGCTCGTCCGCGCGGTGCTTCTCGATCGCGGCGATGAAGGTGGGGTCGTCGGCCGAACGCACCCGCGCCGCATCGAGCACACGGTCGATGCTCGTATAGCCCCGATGCTCGTTATAGATGTAGATCGAGCCCAGCAGGTCGAGATAACGGCGGCGGAACCAAGCAAACATGCGCGAAGATACGCCTCGTCCCAAACAGGGTCAACGCGCCGCTCACGCCGTCAGCGGTCGCGCGGGCGGCTCCTCGGTAACAGGCTGACCTTCCTCGCTCGCCAACGGAGATGCCGCGTCGGGATCGTCCACCTGCGTCACGCTGGGGGCGAGACTTTCAGGATCCCCCACGCTTTCCGGCGGAGCCGCAGCGCCACTCTCGTCCGCAACGGGGGCGTCAGGATCATCGACCGGTCCGCTCGCCTCCGCGTCCCGCCCCTCCGGAGTGGGCGCCGCGACGGGCGTGACGGTGACGGGCAGTTCCGCCCCACCACCGCCGCCACCGGCTCCGGCGCCAGGGGTGGCGCCGCCGCCCGAGGGTTTAGGGGCGGTCGGCGCATCGTCTTCGAGCCCGAGCTTGGCCTTTTCGAGCAGATCGGGAAGCAGGCGCTCGGCGAAGCCGGCGAGGAAGCCCAGCACGAAGACCAGCAGCGTCGCCTTGACGCTGGTCTCGTTCAGCGTGCCGATGGCGATCAGCGAATTGGCCGCCAGCCCCGAACTGAGCAGGCACAGCAGCATCCCGCCCGAGATCGCGCCGATCATCACGCGCAATGCCGCGTCGGCGCGGTTATTGCGGTTCTGCAGATCGATCAGGATGGTACGCGTGTTGAGCCCGGTCGCGATCGAGAAAAATGCCCCCATCGTCCCGCCGCTGACCGCAGTCCACACCGACGCATAAGGCGGGCCGAGCCGGTGCACGACGCCATATAGCGTGCCGGACGAGATGATCGCCATCAGCAGCACGAAGAAGCCGGTCACCGCCATCGCGGTCCATAGATAATCGATCCGCGCGATCGACTGGCGCTCGCTGACGATGTCGTTCTTGGCGCCGTTGAGCAGTTCGATCGCTGCCGGGACATTGCCTTGCAGCGCGAGCAGCAGCGCATCGGCGATCCGCCGGTCGTAGCGCGCGGCACGGCGGCCATTGCCGACCCGCGCACCCTTGCTGTTGCGAACGTCCTCTTCGGCACGCCAGCCGTCGATCAGCGAGCTGATCTGCCCGCGGACCGCGTATAGCTGTCCGATCCGCTTCTCCTGTTCGGCCTGCTCTGCGCCATCGTCCGAATAGTGCACCATCACGCGCTTCTCGGTGCGATATACCGCGTAGCGCGGTACCACGACCGAATAGACCTGGAGGATTACATCGCCAGCCCGGTCGTGCGCGCCCACCTCGACATCGTCGACCTTGACCGCGAACCGTCGTTTCTGCGTCGCTGCACCATGCGGATAGCTTGCCATCAGGGTCCCCCACCCTAGGATCAACGCAAGTTACGCGGGCGCGATTCGGCGGCCCCGCGACAAGTTTACGCAGTGCCGCGAGATAAAGCCAGACTCTATGTCAGTACCGCCGGCGAAGCCGCAGCTTCACGCCGAAGCAAAACCGCGGCTATTCAGATCGGCTGGGTCGAAGCTACTTCGTAACGACCCGTCGTCTTCGCCGCCACTTCCTCCGCTCCGACACCCGGCGCCAGCTCGACAAGCTTGAACGGGCTGTCATGGTCGTCGCGCTGGAATACCGCGAGATCGGTGATGATCATGTCGACGACGTTCTTGCCGGTCAGCGGCAAGGTGCACTCGGGAATGAACTTGGGGTCGCCGTTCTTGCTGGTGTGTTCCATCACCACGATGATCTTCTTGACTCCGGCGACGAGATCCATCGCGCCGCCCATGCCCTTGATCATCTTGCCGGGGATCATCCAATTGGCGATGTCGCCTTTCTCGCTGACTTCCATCGCGCCGAGGACGGTCAAGTCGATATGCCCGCCGCGGATCATCGCGAAGCTGTCCGACGACGAGAAATAGGCCGATTGGGGCAGCTCGCTGATCGTCTGCTTGCCCGCGTTGATCAGGTCGGGATCCTCTTCGCCCTCATAAGGGAATGGCCCGATGCCGAGCATGCCGTTTTCGGACTGGAGCGTGACTTCGACGCCTTCGGGAATGTGATTGGCGACGAGCGTCGGGATGCCGATCCCGAGATTGACGTAGAAACCGTCCTGCAGCTCCTTCGCGGCGCGCGCGGCCATTTCGTCACGGGTCCAGGGCATTACTTCTTCTCCTCAGGGTCCACCCAGCGCGCGTCGGGCGGAAAAATCTCGTCGACGCCGCCCTTGAGCCCGGTGCCGTAGACCGGGTTGGGCAGCATGAACCAGCCAGCGCCCCAGAGCGGCGCGAGCAGGGTGCCGCCGACGCTGTTGCGCCGCGCGGCGACCGGCGCATCGGGCGCGTTGAACAAGTCGCTGAAATCGCCGAGCTGATCGCCCGCCATCGCGACGATGCAAAACCGCTGGGCGATCTTCTGGCGGCGTGCGTCCTTGCCGCTCGGCTCGCCTTCGCCGCGCAGCCACAGGGTATCGAACAAAGCCGCCGGGCCGAGCCCGGCATGGTCGAGCGCGGCGGCAGTCTGCGCGGCACTGGCGGCCGAGCGATTGGAGTTGAAGATCACCGTGAACCCCTCGCGCCGCGCGGCGGCCAGCGCTTCGGCGGCGCCGGGCACCGCTGCGACCTGGTCGGCGCCGCTCTGCTCCCAACGGGCCCAGCGCGCCGCGTCATAGCTGCCGCCGCGGCTCGCTTCGTCGCGTTCATAGCCGAGATTGAGCAGCGCGGTCTCGTCGATGTCGAGCACCACCGCCATCGGACGCTTGCCGCACGGCTCGAACCGCGGATTGTCCAGCGTCGACCCCGGAGCGAGCACCACCGAGCGGACCTGCGTCTTGTCGCGCCGGTAGCCGATCTCGACCTTGAGGTAATTCCACAGCGCCTGGTACGCCTGGAGGCTGAGCGCCGCGGCCTCGCCCGAGCCATAGAGAAATTGCATCCCCGGCGGGGCATTGGCCCCCGGCGCGGCCGGCGCGGCGGCCGCGCCGCTCGGCGGCGGCAATGCGGTCAGCGTGGTGACCTGCACCTTGCTGCCATCGGGCGCAGTGAAAACCTGCCCGGGCTTGGGCGCTTGCTGCTGCGCACGCTTGCGGTCGCGCTTCGACGGGCGGTCCTGCTTGCTCGCTTTGAACACGCCGGCTCCGGCTGCGAGCGGCGCCGCGACCATCGCCGCGGCACAGCCCGAGAGCAGCGTCGCCCCCGCGGCCGCGAGCGCGAGCCCGGCCGCAGGCCGCCGCGCGATCACGCCGCCTCGCGCGGACGCACGGTGCGAAACTCGATCTTCTTGTCATAGGGCGCGCCGAGGATCAGCCGCTGCACATAGATGCCTGGCAAATGGATCGCGTCGGGATCCATGCTGCCGACGGGCACGATTTCCTCGACCTCGGCGACGCAGATCCGGCCGGCGGTCGCCATCGGCTGGTTGAAGTTGCGCGCGGTTTTGCGGAAGATGAGGTTACCGGTCTCGTCGGCCTTCCAGCCCTTGATGATCGACAGGTCGGAGCGGATGCCGCGCTCGAGGATATAGTCCTCGCCGTCGAAAACCTTGACTTCCTTGCCCTCGGCGACCTGCGTGCCGACGCCGGTCTTGGTGTAGAAGCCGGGAATGCCCGCGCCGCCCGCCCGGCAGCGCTCGGCAAGCGTGCCCTGCGGGCAGAACTCGACTTCGAGCTCGCCGCTCAGATATTGCCGCTCGAATTCCTTGTTCTCGCCGACATAGGAACTGATCATCTTCTTCACCTGGCGGCTGCGCAGCAGCTTGCCCAGGCCTTCATTGTCGATCCCGGCATTGTTCGAGGCGATGGTGAGGTCCTTGACCCCCGCGGCCTGGATCGCGTCGATCAGCCGCTCGGGGATGCCGCACAGCCCGAAGCCGCCGGCACACAGCGTCATGCCGTCGAACAGCAGCCCTTCCAGCGCTGCCTCGGCGTTGGGGTAGAGCTTCTTCATGGCGCGATTCTCTCCTGACCTGGCGCGGCGATAATCCGCGTGCGGGCGGGCGGTCAAGCGAACCTGAATCGTCCTTCAACTTCCGCCGCACATAGGCGATGCATCAACGGGGGTTACGCAGCGCGGGCGAGCCGCGCTAGGACAGCAGCATGACCGCGAAACGAACCGGGGGCCGGATCCTCGTCGACAATCTGGTCGCACAAGGCTGCGACCGCATCTTCCATGTGCCGGGCGAGAGCTTCCTCGCCGTGCTCGACGCGCTGCACGACACGCCGGCGATCGACCTGGTCACCTGCCGGCAGGAAGGCGGGGTCGGCTTCATGGCCTGCGCCGACGGGGCGATGACCGGGCGGCCGGGCGTCGCTTTCGTGACGCGCGGGCCTGGCGCGACCAATGCCAGCATCGGCGTGCATGTCGCGATGCAGGATTCGCAGCCGATGCTGTTGTTCATCGGCGATGTCGACCGCGGCATGCGCGACCGCGAGGGATTTCAGGAAGTCGACTTCCCGGCGTTTTTCGGGCCGATCGCCAAATGGGCGACGCGGATCGAGGATGCGGCGCGAATCCCCGAATATGTCGCGCGGGCCTGGAACGTCGCGACCAGCGGGCGGCCCGGGCCGGTGGTGATCGCGCTGCCCGAGGACATGCTGCGCGATGTAGTCGAGACAGCGGATCGCCCGCCGCTGCCGCGAATCACCCAAGCGCCCGACCGGCATGCGATGCAGGCAATGGCGGCGCTGATCGAGCAGGCGCAGCGCCCCATCGCGATCGTCGGCGGCGCCGGGTGGACCGCGGCGGCAGGCACGGCGTTCGCGGCATTTGCCGAGCGAATCGGCCTGCCGGTGGCATCGGCGTTCCGGCGGCAGGACGCGCTGCCTGCCGGTTCCTCGGTCTATGCCGGCAATCTCGGTTATGGTCCCAGCCCGAAGCTGGTGTCGCGGATCAAGGGTGCGGACCTGATCCTCGCGGTCGGCGCGCGGCTCGGCGAGGCGACCACCGACGGCTATACGCTGATCACCCCCGATCATCCGGGCCAGACGCTGATCCACGTCCATCCCGATCCGGGCGAACTCGGGCGGGTCTATCGCGCCGATGTCGCGATCTGCGCCGATATGGCGAGCTTCGCCGGTGCCGCCGGCCTCGCGAATATCGGTGCGGTCAAAGGCGCCGCCGCCACCGAAGCCCATGCCGAATGGCTCGAATGGTCCACGCCCAAGCCGCGTGAGGGCGTTACGCTCGATCTCGGTCAGTGCGTCGCGGCGATGCGCGCGGCGATGCCGGCGGACACGATCATCTGCAACGGCGCGGGCAATTTCTCGGGCTGGTGGCACCGCTATTGGCAGTATAGCGCGCAACCGTCGCAGCTTGCCCCCACCGCCGGTGCGATGGGTTACGGCGTCCCCGCCGCCGTCGCCGCCAAGCTGCGCGCGCCCGAGCGGCAAGTAGTCGCGCTGGCCGGCGACGGCGACTTCATGATGAACGGGCAGGAACTCGCGACCGCCATCCAGCACGGTGCCGACATGATCGTGCTGGTGATCGACAACGGCGCCTACGGCACGATCCGCATGCACCAGGAGCGCGAATATCCGGCGCGGCTTTCGGGCACCAGGCTCCACAATCCGGACTTCGCCGCGCTCGGCCGCGCCTATGGCTGCTGGGCCGAGACAGTCGAGCGCACCGAACAATTCGCGCCCGCGCTGGACCGTGCGCTGGCGGAAACCGGAGTACGGCTGCTCCACCTCAAGACCGACGTGGAATTCATCTCGCCAGCAACGACGATCACCGCGATCCGCGAGCGCTAACCGGCTCTTAAGCCTCTATAATGGAGGCAAGGAGAGTGGCATGAGTTGGAAGACGGCACACATCGGCAAGGAAGGCGATCAGCTCGCACTTTCCGGTGTAAAAGTGTGGCAGCAGGAATGGCGCTGGCTCGACAGCAGGACCGTGACGCTGCCCAATCCGCTCGAACCGGTGCAGACCCAGTCGTACATGATCTGCGAAGTCGGCACCAAGACCCGCCCGGTCCAGTTCGCGGCGAGCAAGCTGCCAAGCGGGCTCTGGTCGTTCTACGTTCCCGATTGAATGACGAAGGGCGGCCTCTCGCGAGACCGCCCTCCTCTTCTAGCACCGATCGCCGGCGTCAGATATCGTCGCCGAGTGCGCCCTTGACCTTGCCGGCCAGCTGCTGGCCCTTGCCCTTGAGCTCCTGCGCGGCGCCTTCGTCGCGGGTTTCGGGGTCGCTGCTCTGCTGCTTGATCTTGCCGGCCGCCTCGTTGACGTTGCCCTTGATCTTGTCGGTGAGTTCACCCATGATTTCAAACTCCTGGCTCTAGGACCGGCGCATGATGCGCCCTGTCTTGCGTGCATCCTAACAACGGTTATGGCCGGGTGGGGTTCCTGCGATGCCCGATCGGATTGCCGCGCATTATGAACGCCACGCCCATGCGTTCGACGAAGCACGCCGCAAGAACTTCGTCGAAAAGGCCTGGCTCGATCGCTTCCTGCTGGGGGTGCCGAAGGGTGGCCATGTGCTCGACCTCGGCTGCGGCGCAGGCGAACCGATCGCCCGCTATCTGATCGACAAGGGCCGGGAATTGACCGGCGTCGACGCATCCGAGGCCATGATCACACTCGCGCGAACCCGATTCGGCCGGCACAGGTGGATCCGCGGCGACATGCGCCATGTCGTGATCGACGGGCACTTCCATGGCGTCGTCGCCTGGGACAGCGTCTTTCACCTGCGCTCGGAGGAGCAGGCCGAGATAGTGGTGAAGGTGGCCCACTGGCTGGCACCGGGCGGAGCGTTCCTCTTCAACACCGGACCGGCGCGCGGCGAAGTCATAGGGTGCCAGTTCGGCGAGGGACTATACTATGCCAGCCTCGCCCCGGCCGAATATCGCGCGCTGTTCGCAGAATACGGGCTGCTCGAAGTGGCGTTCGCGCCACGCGATGCGACTGCCGGGGGAAGGGCGGTCTGGCTGGCGCGCAAACCGCAGTAAGCCGGCGCGCTCATCTCGCCCCCAAAAGGTTAGGGACAGTCAGGCCAACGCGTCCACGCGTGATTCAGTTCGGTGTGGCCAGCCGGGAAAAGGCGAGCGCGCCGAGCTTCCACTCGCCGCCCTTCTTCACATATGTCTCGGTTACCGAGAACGGATTATCGGCCACGTTCCCGCGGACGATGGCGTGGAGATCGATCCGGCTGAGGACGATGGCGGTATCCCCGATAAACCTCACCGATATCTCCTTGATGTCGGCTCGACGATACTCGATGTTCCCGCCCTTGATGACCTCGAGTTCCTCGGGCTTGGTCATCGTCCTGCTCATGTGGACGAAGATCGCCTTGTCGTCGAACAGTCTGGCCAGTGCGTCGACGTTCTTGTCGGCCATCCACAGCCACTTTTGCCTCGAGAGGTCGATTAACTCCTTGTCCAGTGCAACCGCGCTCGACTGTGCAGGTGGCGCAGGGTCGGCACCAACCGGAGCGGGGGCAAGCAGCAATGCAAACGCGAATGGCCCGATCATACTCCGCTCCAAGCTAGATGGTGATCCGAGTGTAGCGCCATCAGCCTGTCAGCAACCGGGCAGATCGGCAACCGGGTTCATCGCTGCCGCCCGCCTTCGCACGCGCGCGACTGCAAGACCTTAGATCAGCCCCGCGAGCGGGCTGCTCGGATCGGCATAACGCCGCTTGGCCATCCGTCCCGCGCGGTACGACAATCGACCCGCCTCGACCGCGGCCTTCATCGCCGCAGCCATCAGGATCGGGTCCTTTGCCTCGGCGATCGCGGTGTTCATGAGCACGCCATCGCAGCCGAGTTCCATCGCCACCGCCGCATCCGAGGCCGAGCCCACGCCGGCATCGACCAGCACCGGCACCTTGGCGCCTTCGACGATCAGCCGGATCGTCACCCGGTTCTGGATGCCGAGCCCCGAGCCGATCGGCGCGCCCAGCGGCATGATCGCGACTGCGCCGACATCCTCGAGCCGCTTCGCCGCGATCGGATCGTCGACACAATAGACCATCGGCTTGAAGCCCTCCTTGGCGAGGATCTCGGTCGCGCGCAAAGTCTCGACCATGTCCGGGTAGAGCGTCCGCGCCTCGCCGAGCACTTCGAGCTTGACCAGGTCCCAGCCCCCAGCCTCGCGCGCCAGCCGCAGCGTGCGGATCGCGCTCTCGGCATCGAAGCAGCCCGCGGTGTTGGGGAGATAGGTGATCTTCTTCGGGTCGATATAATCGGTGAGCATCGGCGCATTGGGATCGCTGACATTCACCCGGCGCACCGCCACGGTGACGATCTCGGCGCCCGATGCCGCCACCGCCGCGGCGTTCTGCTCGAAATCCTTGTACTTGCCGGTGCCGACGATCAGCCGCGAGCGGAAGGTCCGCCCCGCGACGCTCCAGCTGTCGTCCGCGATCGGGCGGACATGATCGCCGCCGCCGACGAAGTGGACGATCTCGAGCTCGTCGCCGTCCTTGACCAGGACTTCGCCCAAGGTCGAACGCGGCACCACTTCCAAGTTGCGCTCGACTGCGATCTTCTCGGGCACCAGCCCGAGCTGTTCCGCGAGCTGAATGATGGTGAGGCCCGCCGCGACGCGCTTGTGCTCGCCGTTGACGACTATGCTGACGGTACCGTCGGTGTGCACGCGCTTAACCTCCGTTCGGGCTGAGCTTGTCGAAGCCCCGTTCTTTTCTTCCGCCGCCACGAAGGAAGAAGAGCGGCCCTTCGACAAGCTTAGGGCGAACGGGAAAGGATCAGCAGCCCGATTTGATCGCTGACGCTGCGTCATATAGAGGCGATGGGCAGACCCGCAACCGAAAGGCACCGGCTTGGCCGATACGATCTACGTCCTCAACGGCCCCAACCTCAACCTGCTGGGGCTGCGCGAGCCGGAGATCTACGGCTCGGCGACGCTGGACGATATCGCGGGCGACCTCGAGGACCGGGCGAGAGAACTCGATCTGGTCATCGACATGCGCCAGTCGAACCATGAGGGCCACCTCATCGACTGGCTGCACGAAGCGCAGGCCCGGGGCGCGAGGGCAGTGCTCCTCAATCCGGGCGGGTACACGCACAGCTCGATCGCGTTGCACGATGCCGTCAAGAGCATCACGACGCCGGTGATCGAGGTCCATCTTTCCAACCCGCATGCGCGCGAGGACTTCCGGCACATCAGCTATGTCGGCCGTGCCGCACGCGGAACCATCGCCGGCTTCGGCGCGCTCTCGTACATGCTTGCGCTTGAAGCCGCGGCGCGTCTCTGACATGAGCCCGCGTTTCATCGGATAAAAGGGTCGCAATGGCCGAAGATACCAAACAAGGGGCGATGCACGTCGATATCGAGCTGGTCCGCCAGCTCGCCGCCGTGCTCGACGAGACACAGCTTACCGAAATCGAAGTCGAGGACGGTGAACGCCGCGTGCGCGTCGCGCGGACCGTGACGGTCGCGCCGGCAATGCAATATGCCGCACCGGCGACCGCGCCCGTCGCTTCCGCGCCTGCCGCCGCCGAAGTCGGGGCCTCTGCGCCCGCCGCCGCGGCGAACGCAGTCAAGTCGCCGATGGTCGGCACAGCCTATCTCAAGCCCAATCCGGAGGCGAAGAGCTTCATAACGGTGGGCGACAAGGTTGCTGCCGGCGACACGCTGCTGATCATCGAGGCGATGAAGGTGATGAACGCCATCCAGGCCCCCGCCGCCGGAACGGTCAAGGCGATCCTCATCGAGAACGGCCAGCCGGTCGAGTTCGACCAGCCGCTCGTGGTCGTCGAGTAAGCATGGCCGAAATCAAGAAGCTGCTGATCGCCAATCGCGGCGAGATCGCGCTGCGCATCCACCGTGCCTGCCACGAGATGGGGATCAAGACCGTCGCGGTGCACTCGACCGCCGACAGCGACGCGATGCACGTGCGGCTTGCCGACGAGGCGATCTGCATCGGGCCGCCGAGCGCGACCGAGAGCTATCTCAACATCCCCAACATCATCTCGGCAGCCGAGATCTCGGGCGCGGACGCGATCCACCCGGGCTATGGCTTCCTCTCGGAGAACGCCCAGTTCGCCGAGATCGTCGAGGCGCACGGGATCATCTTCGTCGGGCCCAAGCCCGAGCATATCCGCACGATGGGCGACAAGATCGAAGCCAAGCGCACCGCGGGCGCGCTCGGCCTGCCGCTCGTCCCCGGCTCGGACGGTGCGATCAGCGACCTCGCCGAAGCCAAGATCATCGCCGCGAAAGCCGGCTACCCGGTGATCATCAAGGCGGCATCGGGCGGCGGCGGGCGCGGCATGAAGGTGTGCACCTCCGAGGACCAGCTCGAAACCTTGATGCAGCAGGCGGGCAGCGAGGCGAAGGCCGCGTTCGGCGACGCCACCGTCTATCTCGAAAAATATCTCGGCAATCCGCGCCATATCGAGATCCAGGTGTTCGGCGACGGCAACGGCAATGCCGTCCATCTCGGCGAGCGCGACTGCTCGCTCCAGCGCCGCCACCAGAAGGTGCTCGAGGAAGCCCCCTCCCCCGTGCTCGGCGAGGCCGATCGCGCGCGGATCGGTGGCGTCTGTGCCAAGGCGATGGCCGATATGGCCTATCGCGGCGCGGGGACGATCGAGTTCCTGTGGGAGAATGGCGAGTTCTACTTCATCGAGATGAACACCCGGCTCCAGGTCGAGCATCCGGTGACCGAGATGATCACCGGGCTCGATCTCGTCCGCGAGCAGATCCGCGTCGCCGAGGGGCATGGCCTGTCGTGCACGCAGGACAAGATTCAGTTCCACGGCCATGCGATCGAATGCCGGATCAATGCCGAGGATCCGCGCACCTTCGCGCCTTCGCCGGGCACGGTGAAGCAGTTCCACGCGCCGGGCGGGATGCACGTCCGCGTCGATAGCGGGCTCTACACCGGCTACAAGGTGCCGCCTTATTACGACAGCATGATCGCCAAGCTGATCGTCTATGGCTCGACGCGCGAACGCTGCCTGATGCGGCTGCGCCGTGCGCTCGAGGAATTCGTGATCGAGGGGATGAAGACCACGATCCCGCTTCATCAGGCACTGCTCGACGATCCCGAGTTCCAGGCGGGGGCATATACGATCAAGTGGCTCGAGGAATGGCTGGCGAAGCAGGACGCGCAATAGCTCGACCGTTCGCCCTGAGCGTGTCGAAGGGCGCTTTCCTCCGGCACCGGTCAAGCACCGTGCTTCGACAAGCTCAGCACGAACGGATGGGTGAATGAAAGCCACGATCTACCACAATCCGCGCTGCTCGAAATCGCGCGAGGCGCTGGCGATTCTGCAGGAGGCCGGCGCCGAGGTCGAGATCGTTGAATATCTCAAGACTCCGCCCTCGCGCGCGAAGCTTGCCGAGCTCTATGCCCGCGCCGGCATCAGCCCGCGCGCGGGGCTGCGGATCGCAGAGGATGGCGCCAAGCCGCTCAAGTCCGCCGACGGCGATACCATCCTCGACGCGATGATGGTCGATCCGCTGCTGATCGAACGCCCGCTGGTCGAGACCGAAAAGGGCGTCCGCCTCGGCCGCCCGCCCGAGAAGGTGCGCGAAATCCTGTGACCGCCGACAAGGGCAAGGTCGTCCGCCCCGGCCGTAATGCGTGGCGCGTCGAGCAGGCGATTCGCGTCTCGGTGATCGTCGACGCCGAGGATTATTTCCGCGCCGCGCGCGACGCGATGCTGCTGGCGAAACGCCAGATCCTGCTGATCGGCTGGGACTTCGACGCCCGGATCGAGCTGGCGGAGCCGTCTGACGAAGCGCCCGACGCCCCCGAGCAGGTCGGGCCGTTCATCACCTGGCTGGCGAAGCGCAATCCCGAACTCGAAATCTATCTGCTGCGCTGGGATGTCGGTGCGCTGAAGACCTATTTGCGGCCCAAGACCCTGAGCACGACGGCGCGCTGGATGCTCCATCCCCGCATCCATCCCATGCTCGACAGTACCCACCCGCCAGGCGCGTCGCACCACCAGAAGATCGTCGTGATCGACGATTGCCTCGCTTTCTGCGGGGGCATCGACATGACCAACAAGCGCTGGGACACCCGCGGCCACCGCGACGACGAGCCCGGTCGCGTCGACCCCGGCGGAGCCGCCTACATGCCCTGGCACGACGCTTCCACGGCGCTGCAGGGGCCCGTCGCGGCGGTGCTGGGCGACCTGTGCCGCGAGCGCTGGGAGCTGGCCGGCGGCAGGCCGATCGCCCCGCCGCCCGCGCGCGACGCGTGCTGGCCCGAAATCCTGACCCCGCATTTCACCGACGTGCCCGCCGCGATCTCGCGCACCCAGCCCGAGATGAAGGGCGTCGAGGCGGTCCACGAGATCGAGCAGCTCTATCTCGACCTGATCGCGCGTGCCGAGCGGACGATCTATGCCGAGAGCCAGTATTTCGCCTCGCGCCGCATCGCCGAGGCGATCGCGCGGCGGCTCGACGAGGCAGACGGCCCGGAGATACTGATCGTCAATCCGCTGGCGGCCGATGGCTGGCTAGAGCAGGTGGCGATGGACACGGCCCGCGCCCGGCTGGTCGAGGCGCTACGCAAACGCGACAAATATGGCCGGCTGCGAATCTATCACCCGTTCACCGCCGGCGGCGCGCCGATCTATGTCCATGCCAAGGTGCTGGTGGTGGACGACATGGTGCTGCGCGTCGGCTCGTCCAACTTCAACAACCGCTCGCTGCGGCTCGACACCGAATGCGACGTGACGATCGAGGCGGGGCCGGCGGACGAGTCGAATCGCAGCCATATCGCCTCGATCCGCAACGGCTTGCTGGCAGAGCATCTCGATTGCACGCCCGAGGAAGTCGCCGAAGCGATCGAGAGCGAATCGCTGATCGCCGCGGTCGAGCGCCTCCGCCAGCGCGGCGGCAAGACGCTGCGGCCCTATGAAGTCCCCGACCTCGAGGGGGTCACCGCATGGCTCGCCGACCACGAGGTCCTCGACCCCGAAAATCCGGAGGACCTGTTCGAGCCGATCGCCGGCCCCGGCCTGTTCCGAAGGCTGCGCAAGCCGAAGGGGTGACCCCCGTATAAGCCCCTTCCCTTCAAGCGAGCGGTTCGGCGAACTGAGCATGAAGGGGCGAGCGGCTTTCCGTTCGCCCCTCGCCACTCAGGATTGCGCTTGTGCGGCGCCCGGCGCGAATACGCGCAGGCGGTGGCCATCAGGGTCGAGCGTGACGAAGGTGGTGCCGAAGCTCATGACCGTCGGCGGCTGAAGGATCGTCAACCCGCGCCCGGCCCAATCGGCGTGCGTGGCTTCGACCGCCGCCGCGTCGGCGACGGCAAAGGCGATCTCGCTCGCGCCCGATTGCCCCGAGCTTTGCGGTTCGACAGTATCGCGCAGCCACAGGCCGAGCATGACTCCGTCCCGCAGCGCCAGCATCGCAAAGCCCGGTTTCTGGTCGACGATCGGGATTCCCAACTGCTCGTTGTAGAAGGCCGCACTAGCGATTTCGTCCGCGACGTGCAGCAGCAGGAAGTTGAAATCCGGCATGACGTTCCTCCGTTCGCGGCGTTCGGGATCGAACGCCGGTGGGAAGGTCTACGAAATTATGCTGTCAGTTTGTGGCAGCAGTCATTGTTCGGGAATGTTCCGGATCGTGCGCCATTCCTTGAACAGCGCGACCCTGCGGCGCGGATATCTCGCGGTTACCTCGAACGCCATGATCCGGTCGGTCCGGAAATGGCGGTAGCCGTTACGCAACTCGCACCACGCGACGACCACGCGCACCCGATCGTAAAACGCCAGCGCAATGGGCCAGATGATGCGGTCGGTGGCGTTGCCGTGCTCGTCCGCATAGGCGATCTGCATCTTGCGCTCGGAGCGGATGGCCTGGCGGATCGACGCCAGTTCGGCGTCGCCGGCGGCTATCGGTTCGCCGGGGCCGATCAACAGGCCCGACGCTTCCACGCTCGCCTTGAGGTCTTCGGGCAGCACGGCGCCGATCTTGGCGAGCACATTGCGCGCTGCCTTGCCCAGCGGCCCGTCCGCCCGTTCCGAAACCCAGCGCGAGCCGAGCACCAAAGCCTCGATCTCCTCCTCGGAGAACATCAGCGGTGGCAGCATGAAGCCGGGGCGCAGTACATAGCCCACCCCCGCTTCGCCCTCGATCGGCGCGCCCTGCGCCCGCAAGGTCTCGATGTCGCGATACAGCGTGCGGAGAGAGACGCCGATCTCCTCGGCCAGAACAGTGCCGGAAACCGCGCGGCGATGCCGGCGCAGCACCTGGATCAGGTCGAGAAGGCGCTGGGCGCGTGACATGATGACTGCCCTCCTGAGGTCGATGATAGCATAGTGCCACGATCTGGCAGTAGGGACATTCTCGCCGCAGCGCGGCACTTCGCCCCCGCTTGTTCGCAACTTCTCCACCCGCACCGGGGTGACGAAACCTCGCACCCTCGCTAAAGCCCGCGGCATGACTCAGATCACGCCCGAGATCGTCGCCGAGCACGGCCTGTCCCCCGAGGAATATGATCGCGTCCTGCACGCGATGGGCCGCGCGCCCAATCTGACCGAGCTCGGCATCTTCAGCGTGATGTGGTCCGAGCATTGCAGCTATAAATCGAGCCGCATCCACCTGAAGAAGCTGCCCACCACCGGCCCGCAAGTGATCTGCGGCCCCGGCGAGAATGCCGGCGTGGTCGATATCGGCGACGGTCAGGCCGCCATCTTCAAGATGGAGAGCCACAACCACCCCTCGTACATCGAACCCTATCAGGGCGCGGCGACCGGGGTCGGCGGCATCCTGCGCGACGTGTTCACGATGGGCGCCCGCCCGGTGGCGAATCTGAACGCATTGCGCTTCGGCCGGCCCGATCACCCGAAGATGCGCCACCTGATCGCCGGCGTCGTTCACGGTATCGGCGGCTATGGCAATTGCGTCGGCGTCCCGACGGTGGGCGGCGAAGTGAACTTCCACCCGGCCTATGACGGCAACATCCTGGTCAACGCGATGACCGTCGGCATCGCCGAGCAGGACAAGATCTTCTATTCGGCCGCCTCGGGGATCGGCAATTCGATCGTCTATGTCGGCTCGAAGACCGGCCGCGACGGCATCCATGGCGCGACGATGGCCTCGGCCGATTTCGGCGAGGATTCGGACGAGAAGCGCCCCACCGTCCAGGTCGGCGACCCCTTCACCGAGAAACTGCTGATCGAGGCCTGCCTCGAGCTGATGGCCTCGGACGCGATCGTCGCGATCCAGGACATGGGCGCCGCCGGACTCACCTCATCCTCAGTCGAGATGGCCAGCAAGGGCGGCGTCGGCATCGAGCTGGTGATGGACGACGTCCCGCAGCGCGAAACCGGCATGACCCCGTACGAGATGATGCTGAGCGAGAGCCAGGAGCGGATGCTCATGGTGCTCAAGCCCGGCCGCGAGGATTTCGCCGAGGCGATCTTCCGCAAATGGGAGCTCGACTTCGCGGTGATCGGCCATGTCACCGATACCGGCCGCATGGTGCTCAAATGGAAGGGCGAGGTGGTTGCGGACATTCCGCTCGCCCCGCTCGCCGACGACGCGCCGCTTTATGACCGTCCGCACGTGCCGACGCCGAAACGCGCGCCGCTGATGGACGTGCCCGAAAGCAAGGATCCGGTCGCCGATCTGATCAAGCTGATGGGCTCGCCCGACATCGCCAGCCGCCGTTGGATCTGGGAGCAATATGACCACATGGTCGGTGCCGACACCGTCCAGCGCCCGGGCGGCGACGCCGCCGTGGTCCGCGTCCACGGCACCCAAAAGGGCCTCGCGATCACCACCGATTGCACCCCGCGTTACTGCTTTGCCGATCCGGTCGAGGGCGGCAAACAGGCAGTCGCGGAGGCGTGGCGCAATTTGACTTCGGTCGGTGCCAACCCGCTCGCGATCACCAATTGCCTCAACTTCGCCAATCCCCAGCGCCCCGAGATCATGGGCCAGATCGTCGGCTGCCTCGAAGGCATGTCGGAGGCGTGCATCGCGCTCGACTTCCCGATCGTGTCGGGCAATGTCAGCCTCTACAACGAGAGCAAGGCGACCGGCGGCGGCTCGGCGATCCTGCCCACGCCGGCGATCGGCGGGCTTGGGCTGCTCGTGGACTGGTCGAAGAGCTGCACGATCGCTTTCAAGGGCGTCGGCGACACGATTCTCGCGATCGGCGAGCGCGGCGGCGATCTCGGCCAGTCGATCTGGCTGCGCGAAATCCACGGCCGCGAGGACGGCCCCCCGCCCCCGGTCGATCTCGCCGCCGAGCGCCGCACCGGCGACTTCATCCGCGCGCAGATCGCCAACGGTGCGATCACTGCCTGCCACGACGTCTCGGACGGCGGTCTCGCCGTCACAGTCGCCGAAATGGCGCTCGCCTCGGGGATCGGCGCGCTGGTCAACGAGCCGCAGCCCTTCGGCATCGCCGGCTCGCTGTTCGGCGAGGATCAGGGTCTCTACATCGTCACCGTCTGCGATTCGTGCCTCGCCGATTTCATGGTCGCGGCGCACAAGGCCGACGTGCCCGCCGACCATCTCGGCCGGACGATCAAGGAGCGGATGATCTTCGAGCTCGACGAAGGCGACTGGACCGTCTCGCTGGCCGATCTCCGCACCGCGCACGAAGGTTTCTTCCCGGCGCTGATGGGAGCCGACGCGGCGCTCGCCTGAAGCCGCGGGGACTATCCCCGCCCCGGATTGCGCCTAAGATGCCCCCCGGAGGTGCTGATGACCGCTGGCTATTCCGGAACGCCGCTCGCCGACAAGCTCGGGCTCAAGCGCGGCATGCGCTGCTGGTTCCACAACATGCCCGAAAGCGTGCGCGCGACGATCGACCCGGAGGGGGCGGAAGTCGAGGAGCAGCCGACCGCTTCCGACGGGCTCCAATGCGCGCATCTTTTCGTGACCGAACGTGCCAGACTGGAACGCGAGCTCGCGGCGCTGCGACCCTTGATGGCGCAGAACGGCTTCATCTGGATTTCATGGCCTAAGCAGGCGGCCAAAGTGGACACCGACGTTACGGAAGACGTCATTCGCGAGGTGTCATTGCCGACGGGGTTGGTCGATATCAAGGTGTGCGCCGTCGACGAGACCTGGTCGGGCCTCAAGCTCGTGATCCGCAAGGAAAATCGCGAGCCTAAGGGAAACCGCTGACTGGCTTTTCCGATTTTAATGTGCACGATTTGCGCATGCCAAACCGTGCTGCGCTGCCTTGGCGGCCCTATCCTCCACTGACCGATGCCGAGCGCATCGCGCGTGCACGGGCTTTCAGCACTTCGATGCAGTCGCGCCGCAGCTGCCGCGCGTTCAGCGAGGAGCCGGTGCCGCGCGAAGTCATCGAGGCGGCACTGGCCGCTGCGGGCTCGGCCCCCAACGGTGCCAACCGCCAGCCCTGGCATTTCTGCGTCGTCTCCTCGCCCGAGGCCAAGTGCGCGATCCGGATCGCCGCCGAGGAGGAGGAGCGCGCATTCTACGACGGCCGCGCCGGCAGCGAATGGCTCGAGGCCCTGGTCCCGCTCGGCACCGGCTCCGACAAGCCCTATCTCGAAACTGCCGCCTGGCTGATCGTGGTCTTCGCACAGCGTCGCGGCGGGCCCGATCCCGACAACCTCAAGCAGAATTACTATGTGACCGAGAGCGTCGGCCTCGCTTGCGGATTGCTGATCGCCACGCTGCACCAGGCGGGCGTCGCAACGCTCGTCCACACGCCGAACCCGATGCGATTCCTCAACCGGGTGTGCCGTCGCCCCGACAATGAAAAGCCGCTGATGATCATCGTCGCCGGGCATCCCGGCGCGGATGCCGTGATCCCCGCGCACGCCGTCGAAAAGAAGTCGCTGGAGCAGATTGCGAGCTGGCTGTAGCGCTCGCCGCATGAATGCGGCCCTGCCCAGCAACGATGCGCACGGCCAGCGCCGGCTCGCCTCGCTCGATGTGGTCCGCGGCGTCGCGGTGCTCGGCATCCTGCTGCTCAACATTGTGAGCTTCGGCCTGCCCGAGGCGGCCTATCTCAATCCGCGCGCCTATGGCGGCTGGCACGGTGCCGATCTCGCGGCGTGGCTGGTCAATTTCATAGTGTTCGACGGCAAGATGCGCGGGTTGTTCTCGTTTCTGTTCGGCGCGTCACTGCTGCTCGTCGCCGAGCGCGCAGAGGCGAGCGGCCAGAGCGCCGCCACGGTCCATTACCGGCGGATGGCGTGGCTGCTGGGCTTCGGGCTCGCGCATCTCTGGCTGGTCTGGCACGGCGACATCCTCACCCATTATGCGCTGGTGGGGATGCTCGCCTTCGGATTGCGCGACCTGCCGACCCATCGGCTGGTGACGCTCGGTGCGTTGCTGATCGGCGTGAGCGTCTTCTTCTTCGCTGCGGTGCCGATCGCCGTGCACCAGGGACAGGGCCTCGCCGCGCTCAACCGGACGATGGGCATGCCCCCAGCCGCCGAGATCGCCCGTGAGATCGCGCTTTATCGCAGCGGCTACATGTCGATTCTCCCTGCCCGATGGGCCGAACATGCCACCACGCCGCTGCCGATGCTGTGGTTCTACGGGCCCGAGACGCTGGCCTATATGCTGTTCGGCATGGCCGCGCTGCGCAGCGGCATGCTCCGCGGGGAATGGCCGCGGGCGCGGTATCGCCGATGGTTGCGCATCTGCTGGGGCGTGGCGCTGCCCGCTTATGTCGCGCTCGCTCTCTACGTCATACTCGCGCAGTTCGGCCTGTTCTCATTGGCCTTGGGAAGCTGGACGCTCACCGCGCCGCTGCGCCCGCCGATGATCGCCGGCTGGATCTGCCTGATCCTGCTGCTCGCCAGGCCCGGCGGCGCGCTGACCGAGCGCCTCGCCGCGGCGGGGCGGATGGCATTCACCAACTATCTGCTGACCAGCCTGATCTGCACGACCCTGTTCTACGGCTACGGCCTGGGTTGGTTCGGCCAGCTGTCGCGCTGGCAGCTCTATCCGGTGGTCTTCGCGGTGTGGGCCCTGATATTGTCATGGTCGAAGCCGTGGCTCGCCCGTTTCCGATTCGGCCCGTTCGAATGGCTGTGGCGCAGCCTTGCGCGCGGGCAGTGGCAGCGGCTGCGGGGCCCGGCCTCGGTATAAATGCGAATGCCTCGCAATACCCTTGCGAATCGATCTCATTAGCCGTACATCCGCCCGATCGAAGCGTGAGGGTCCGATGGTCGTCTGCGTTTGCAATGCAATTCGGGAACAGGATGTGCGCGCGGCCGCCCGCGACGGTGCGACCAGCGCCTGCCAGGCGTATCGTGCGCTCGGGCGGAGCCCGAAATGCGGGCAATGCGTGCCTTTCGCCCGCGAGATCATCAATGACGAGCGTGCGGCTGCGTAGCGTTCGCAACTAGAAAAACCGCGGATTTCTGCGGTTTTCGGCGCCCTCTTTTAGCGCTATGGCATCCCTGCAAAGCATAGGGATGACGGCCATGAAGGGCGACGCAAAGGTCCTCGAATATTTGAACGAGGTGCTCAGGAACGAGCTCACCGCGATCAACCAATATTGGCTGCACTACCGGCTGCTCGACAATTGGGGCGTCAGGAAACTCGCCGAGCTGGAACGTCACGAATCGATCGACGAGATGAAGCACGCCGACAAATTGGCGGAGCGCATCCTCTTCCTCGACGGGCTGCCCAATTTTCAGCTGCTCGGGCGGCTGCGCATCGGCGAGACCGTCGAGGAGATCCTCCGCGCCGATCTGGCGGTGGAGATCGAGGCGATCGCGCTGCTCAAGGACGCGATCCAGCATTGCGAGGGCGTGCGCGATTATGTCAGCCGCGACTTGTTCACCTATATCCTCGAGAGCGAGGAAGAGCATGTCGACACGCTCGAGCGCCAGTTCGACATGATCGCGCGGATGGGACTGGAAAATTACATCCAGCTCAACAGCAAGGCGGAAGAAGCGAGCTAGAGAACCGGCCGCCGACCGAACGCCATCGGCTTGCGCGCGACCAGCGGGTTCGCCTCGCGTTCGAGCAGGTCGAGCGTGGTCTCGAACAAGGGCCGCAGCTTGACGACATGCTCGAGCGCCTCGGTCGGCGTCTCGCGGCGCTCGATGCAGCCGCGCGCTATCATTTCGATCGTCTCCGCCAGGTCTGCCAGCGGGTCGGCGCCGAACTGGCGCGACTCGCCCTTGAGCGTGTGCGCGGGAATCACCATCGCAGTGGCGTTGTGGCCGCGCATCGCGTCCTCGATGCGGTCGACCGACTTGATCCCGTCCTCGCGGAAATAGCCGAGAATGCGCACGAAATTGGCGCCAAGCTCCGAGCGCGCCTGCTGGTAGCTTTGCCAGTTCACCAGCGGATCATTGCCGATCGTCACGTCCATAGCTCAAGCATACCCCCCGGAACGGCACGGGACGATGATAGTACAGGAACGTAAACAGGGCGTTGACGGGTAATGCCCGGGGGTTTGGAGCGATCAGGTGTGCTTGTCGCGATCGAACGGATTCTTCGAGGCGCGCAGCGCGAGGCGCACCGGCACCGCGCCGAAATCGAATTCCTTGCGCAATCCGTTGATCAGATAGCGCTGATAGCTGACCGGCAGCAGATCGACGCGGGTGCCGAACAGCACGAAGCTGGGCGGGCGACTCTTGTTCTGCGTGATATAACGCGGCTTGATCCGCTTGCCGCCAGGCGCGGGCGGCGGGTTGGTCTCGATAGCGCGCTCGAACCAGCGATTGAGCTGACCGGTCGAGACACGGCGCGACCAGGCGTCGCGGGTCTCGAAGGCGACCTGCATGAGCATGTCGAGCCCCTTGCCGGTCTCGGCCGAAACGGTGAGCAGGGGCACGCCCTTGACCTGCGCCAGCCCCTCATCGAGCGCGCCCTTTACGCCGTTGAACAGGCTGGAAGCGTTCTCGGCGACGTCCCATTTGTTGAGCGCGATCACCAGCGCGCGACCTTCCTGAAGGACGCGATCGGCGATCTTGAGATCCTGCACTTCAAGCCCGCGGGTGGCATCGAGCAGCAGTACGACGACTTCGGCAAAGTCGACTGCGCGCATCGCATCCATCACCGAGAGCTTTTCGAGCTTCTCCTCGATCTTGGCGCGCTTGCGCATCCCCGCAGTGTCGATCAGGCGGACGGCCCTGAGATTGCCTTCGGCGTCGGGCCATTGCCAGTCGATCGAGATCGAATCGCGGGTAATCCCCGCCTCGGGGCCGGTGATCATGCGATCTTCGCCGAGCAGCTTGTTGACCAGCGTCGACTTGCCGGCATTGGGACGGCCGACGATCGCCAGCTTGAGCGGCGCGTCGGGTGATTCCTCGTCTTCGGGCTCGACACCCTCTTCCGCATCGCGCTCGACATGCGGCAGCAGCGCTTCGAACAGGTCGACCACGCCTTCGCCATGCTCGGCCGAAAAGGGGATCGGATCGCCGAGCCCGAGCGCCATCGCCTCGTAGATTCCCGCCTCGCCCGCTTTGCCCTCGCACTTGTTGGCCATCAGCACCACCGGGCGGTCGGTGCTGCGCAACCAGCGCGCGATCTCCGCGTCGAGCGGCGTGATGCCCGCGCGCGCGTCGATCATGAACAGCGAGACGTCGGCGTCGCGTACCGCGGCCTCGGTCTGTGCGCGCATCCGCCCGGGCAGCGTCGCGGCCTCGTCTTCCTCGTATCCGGCGGTGTCCATCACCCGGAACTCGAGCCCAAGCAAATTGGCATCCCCCTCGCGGCGGTCGCGCGTCACGCCGGGCTGGTCGTCGACCAGCGCCAGCCGCTTGCCGACCAGACGGTTGAACAGCGTCGACTTGCCGACATTCGGCCGTCCGATGATCGCGACGATGGGTAGGGGCATTTTTATTCCGATATCATCTCCCCTCCCTGAAAGGGAGGGGCTGGGGGTGGGTGCGAGCGAAGCGAGCTCCCAAGCGTGCCATAAACAGCAAAGAGCGAGGCATCGAGCCCCGCTCTTTGCTTGACCCACCCCTAGCCCCTCCCTGCAAGCAGGGAGGGAACAAAGACTATCTATACGCGCTCAGCCGGCCCTTGTCGTCGAGGACGTAGATCGTGTTGTTGGCCACCGTCAGCGGCAGCGTGATCGACTCCTTGACGTCCATCGTCGAGGTCACGCTGCCATCGGCCGGCGAGGCGAAGACGATCTCGCCCTCGCTGTTGCCGAGCACGAGGCGGCCACCGGCGAGCACCGGGCCGACCCAGCTGATCGGGTTCTTCAACTTCTTCTCGTTGCGGTAATGGCGCAGCTGCGAGATCCAGCGGATCTTGCCGGTGCCGCGCGCGATCGCGAGCAGCCGCGCGTCGTCGGTCACTACGAACAGCCATTCGCCCGCCGCCCAGGGGGTGGAGATGCCGGCAATGGTCTGCTCCCACAGCGGATTGCCGCTGGCGATGTCCATTGCGACCATGCGGCCGCCTTGCCCGATCGCGTAGACGCGGCCCTGATCGATCACCGGCTCGGCATCGATGTCCGACAGCGAAGAGACCGAGGTCGACATCGACGTACGCGACAGCACCACGTCCCACAGCGACCGCCCATTCTCGTAACGATAGGCATTGAGCTCGCCCGAAGAGAAGCCTGCGATCACGGTGCCCTGCGCCGAAGCCGGCGCGGCGACGCCGAACACGCCCTGCGTCTCGAGACTGGCCGAGACCGTCCAGCTGATCTCGCCGGTGTCCTGGGAGAGCGCGAACAACTGGTTGTCCTGCGTCACGACATAGGCATTGCCGTTGGCCAGCGTCGGCGCACCGCGCAGCGGCCCGCCCGGACGCTTGCGCCAGAGCACCTTGCCGTCGGTCGCGTTGAGCGCGACGACATCGCCAAGCCCATTGGAGGCAAAAGCGCGCTCGCCTTCGACGCTGACTCCGCCGCCGAAGCGGGCGCTCTCATTGCCCTTGCCGTCGGTGGTCGCGGTGCGCCACAATTCGGCGCCGGTGTCCGCCGCCAAAGCGTGGACGACACCATCGGTGTCGATCACGAACAATTTGTTCTCGGAAACCACCGGCGCGGCGGCAAGGCGCTCTTTCTTCGAGGGCTTGGCGACGTCCTTCGACCAGATCCGCGTCGGGCTCGCGCCGAGCGCAAGGTGCCCCATCGACTTGGCGGCATTGCCGCCGGGCTGGCGCCAGCCGTCGTTCGCCGCCGCCTCGGGCAGCAGCACTTCGACGCCGGCCAGCGACTTGTCGGCGACGACATCCCTTTCCGAGACCAGAATCGGCACGCGCTCGCCGAGCACGGGGGTTTTCTTGCCGCCGCCTTTGAAGATCCCGCAGCCGCTCACCATAGCGAGCGCCGCGAGAGCGGCAGCCACCCTCACCTTGTTATTCATTTAGCCTTGGTTTCCTTCGACTGATCGATGGCGTCGACACCGAGTACGCCGGCCAGCTGAACCGCACGTTGACGGATCGATTCGGGGACCTTGTCGCCGCCCTGGGCGATCTGCCCGTAGAGCCTGCCCGCTTCGGCCTTGTTGCCTGCCTTGAGATACGCCGCGGCGACGAGTTCGCCCGCGCTGCCGAGCCACGGCGAATTGGGATTGGTCAGGCCCTTGAGGCGGTCGATCACGACCTGCGGCTTGAGGGTGTCATATTCGGCGACCGTCTGGCGCACGAGTGCGAGGTCGCGGAAGGGCTGCTCGTATTTGGTGCTGTTCGCAACTTCGGCGAACTTCGCCGCCGCGCCCTTGATGTCGTTCTTCTGGAGCAGCAGATTCCCCTGCGAAATCCGCGCCATTGCGGCATAGCCCTCACCGCTGTCGGTGGCGATCTTGTCGAGCGCGGGGATCGCCTTGTCGGTCTGGTTCTGCTCGACCAGGCGCATTGCGGAGTCATATCCCTCGCCCTGCTTGCCGGCCTGGCTCTGGCTGTGATGCTGCCAATACAGCCACCCGGCGAGCGCGATCAGCGCGACCACGACGGCGCCCACGATCAGCTGGCCGTAGCGCCGGAAGATCTGCATCGCCTGATCGCGGCGATACTCCTCGTCGACTTCGCGCATAAATGCTTCGTCAGTGGTGCCGGAAGGAGGAAGCGCCAAGAGTGACTCCATGGGTGTGCTGCGGGCGCGGACCTTAGCCGCGGGCACCGCCTGAGGGAAGCGCTCGCCTAGCCCTTCAGCCGCGCGCCGGATAGACCTGTTCTGCGCCCGGAAAATCCCGTGACCGGACTTCGGCGGCATAGGTCTCAACCGCGGCGGAAATGCGGCCAGCGAGATCGTCATAGCGCTTCACGAAGCGCGGCGTGCGCTCGAACAGCCCGAGCATGTCCTCGGTAACCAGCACCTGCCCGTCGCATTGCGCCGACGCGCCGATTCCGATCACCGGAACCGTAACCGCCGCGGTGATTTCGTTGGCGAGTCCCTCGACCACCCCCTCCGCGACCATCCCGAACGCGCCGGCATCGGCGATCGCGCGGGCATCGTCGAGGATCTGGGCATGCTCGGCATTGCTGCGCCCGCGCGCGCCGTAGCCGCCGAGCGCGTTCACCGATTGCGGCGTGAGCCCGATATGCCCCATCACCGGGATCCCGCGCCGGGTGAGGAACTCGACCACCGGTGCCATCGCCGTCCCGCCTTCCAGCTTCACGCCGGCCGCACCGGTCTCCGCCAGCACCCGCGCCGCCGATTCGAACGCGCGCTCGGGGCTCGCTTCGTAGCTGCCGAACGGCATGTCGACGATCACCACCGAATGCCAGCTGCCGCGCACTACCGCCGCGCCGTGCGCGATCATCATGTCGAGCGTCACCGGCAGCGTCGACGGCAGGCCGTAGATCACCTGCCCCAGGCTGTCGCCGACCAGCAGCACGTCGCAGTGCGGATCGAGCAATTGCGCCATCCGCGTGGTGTAGGCGGTGAGCATCACCACCGGCTCCTTGCCCTTGCGGTTGCGGATCGCGGGAATGGTGAGCCGCTTCATCGGCGCGGGCGTCGGATTGGCGCGGCTGGTGCCGCTGTCGAGCGTGTAGGTTGACATGAATCGGCTCTAGCCGCTCGTGCGCGCCCGCGCCAGCGAGGCCGCGGTCAGGAGATCCAGCCGCGCTGCCGGGCGAACCTGGCCAGCCAGATCTGGAACACCGCCACTGCCGCGATGAACAGCGGGAACGGCATGGTCGCGCCCGCCCCTTTGCGCGCGAGCATGTCGGTGCCCAGGAAGACATAGCCGAACTGGACGATCACTGCGATCAGCGAGATCGCGAACAGCGGCAAAGCGAGCTTCGAGCGGAACAGCAACGCGATCGACCCGAGCAGCCCGCCGCCTACCGCTGCGGCGTAGACCGGCGTGAACCAGCCGGGCAGCGCCGCATAATAAGCGCGGTCCCAGTCGGTGGCATTCGGGTCCATCGCTGCACCGAACTTGACGTGCATGTACAAGGCGATGCAGCCGAGCACGCCCCACAAGGCCAGCAGCACCGCGACTGCGATGAACCAGCCCGGGGGCCGCTGCCGAAGATAGGTTGCCACGCCTTCCTCCCATGCCTGCGAATTCTGGAACGCAGATGTAACGGAATGCGGGCGGAATCGCTAGGTGGAGGACTCATATTCCCAAACTTCGTCATCCCCGCGAAAGCGGGGACCCATCTCCCGGACTCTCCAAAGTTACGACGGCTTTTATTTGCGGCGCGCGGCGGAGATGGGTGCCCGCTTTCGCCGGGATGGCGACGATCGCGATAATTGTTAATTAAATCATATACTTGGATACGGTCTTGAACCTAGGCCGCTCGATTTTGCTTGCACGGTTTGCAGTCCACGGCCCCCCCTTGCAATGTAGGATTTCATTTGCTGAGATCGATGCGATGCCTTCCGGCGCCGCTCTTCGACACTGTCGACGCCGATCCAAATACGAAGCGCGTCTGCACCGGACCGTTGCGAATTCCGGCAGGGCATGTTTGCCGCTGGACATGCGCGACAGTGTGACCCTGGTGTGACCTTCCATCGCCGCGGCGCGATCGCCTGCCTTTGATCGCGAGCGGTTTCTAACCCGAGGCCTGACCTAGAGCAGCGCGGCGGCGTAGCGTTCCGATTTGAAACCGACGATCAGCCCGCCGGGATGCTCGAGCACCGGGCGCCTGATCATCGAGGGCTGCGCCAGCATCAGCGCGGTCGCCTTCTCGGCGTCGAGGTTCGCCTTGTCGGAATCAGGGAGCTTGCGGAAAGTGGTGCCGGCGCGATTGAGGACGGTCTCCCACCCCTTGGCCGCGATCCACCGCGAGAGCGACGCGGTGTCCACGCCGGCGGTTTTATGGTCGTGAAAATCATGGGCGATGGCATGATCGTCGAGCCAGGCACGCGCCTTCCTGATCGTGTCGCAATTCTTGATGCCATATATCGTGACGGTCATGCGGAATCCTTCAGGAAGCGGCCGAGCGTGACGACCTTCTGCCGCTCGAGCCCGAGCGCCGCATAGAAGCCGAGCGCGGCGTCATTGTCCTCTCGAACCATGAGTTGGAGCTTGGGGGCTCCGCGGGCGCGGAGCCAGTCCTCGGCGGCGGCCATCAGCGCGCGGCCGAGGCCGGCGCGGCGGCTGTCGGGAGCGACCGCGAGGTAATAGACCCAGCCGCGATGCCCGTCGAAGCCGACCATCACGCTGCCGGCGAGAGATTTACCGTCACGCGCAACGAGGACCGCCGAGCTTGCCCCGCCCAGCGCGAGCGCGAAGTCAGCTTGCGGATCGTTCCACGGCCGGGTGAGGCCGCAAGCATTCCACAATTCCACTACCCCTTCGCCGTCGTCCGCCGCCGCAGCTTCGATCAACGGGCGATGCATGTCGCGCCAGCCCAGAGATTGGTGACCTCACCCCCCGCATCGCGCGCGCTGAGCAGGCCGGACATCCCGCCGGCACTGAATTCGATACCCAGAGTCGAGTCCTCGATCGTGACCGCGGTTGCGGATTCGAGTTGCTTGCGAGTCGCGCCGATGCCCACGCCGGCCGCGGTGACAAAACGGCCACCGTCGTGCCCATCGAGGTCCCAGCCGACGAACTTGCCGCCGTCGAAATAAGCACCAAGCCCACCGCGGAAGCTGGCGAAGGACAATGCGCCCGCCCCGCACTCCTGATCGTCACCCTCCTCGATCGGGCTGCCGAGCATTTTGGCGAGCGCTTCGGTCACGGCGGCGCGCGGCATCCCGAACGTCACCTGACGCGCGCCGCCGGTGCCGAACACGAGGCTCAGGCCATCCGGCGCGAGGTTGACCACCGGCTCGGAGGCTTCGGCCGCATTCGCGGCGGATTGCGGCACGGGCACGATCAACTCGTTCTCGTTGCCGGTGATCACCATCGAGCGGCCGGCATGCGCCTCACGCTCGGAGCCGCCGCAGCCCGCGAGCGCCAGCGGCGCGATAAGCAAACCGACCCGCAGCATTCCCGATCGATTATTCTGAAGCATCATACGCGTTGGTCCATAAAGGGCGGTCGTCCCGCTGACGACGAGAAACCGTATCCCGGACCCGTCGGAAATTGTCGCTTCTGAATTCAAGGGAGAATTTCCAGGGGTCAGTCGCGCGATATCGACAGCCCGGCGAGAAGCGGAGCGTGTCCGGCGAGCCTGCCGGATACGAACTCGGTAAAAAGCCGCACGCGCTTCGTCTTGCGTGTCTCCCCCTGGGTGAGCAGCCAGAGCGTTCCGTACAAGTGCAGGTCGGTGCCCGGCACCCGCACCAACAGCGGGTCGGCATCTCCGACGAAGCACGGCAGTGTCGTGATCCCGAGCCCCTGCCGTACGGCAACGACCTGCGCCTCGGCGTCCGTGGTCCTGAACGGAACCCCCGTCGTGCGAACCTCGCCCTCGCTCGCCCAGTCCGGGACGCCATGCATGCTGATGACGATCCAGCGGATGGGGTCAGCCGCGCCGGCACGCCACGCGGCCAGTAGATCGCGAGACATGTAGACGCCGCCGAACAGCTCCGGGCCCTTCAGGCCGTGAAGATTGAGCGGCAGGGTTTTGCGGTCGTAGACGACTCGGATCGCCACATCGGCCTCGCGGTTGGTCAGATTTGCCAGCTCGCCGGACGACAGGATGTCCATCTCGATGTCCGGATGCAGCCGCGCGAAATCGGCGAAGTCCGGCATGAGCAGGTGCGCCGCGAGGGTCGGCGCCGTCGTCACCCGCAAAAGCCCGCGCACGCTCTGGTCGCGTCCGAGGACGCGCGTCTCCAGCTGGTGAGACGTCGCTTCCATCTGAATCGCGAGCCCGAGGACTTCCTCGCCCGCGGCCGTCAAGCGGTAGCCCGTAGGCAGCTTTTCGAACATCTGCGCGCCCAAGCGTTCCTCGAGCTGAGCGATCCGTCGCAGCACGGTCGCGTGGTTCACACCGAGGCGGTTGGCGGCAGCGCGCACCGAGCCTTCGCGCGCGGCGGCTAGAAAGTAGCGAACGTCGTCCCAATCGATCATGGTGCAATCCTGCGCCGAGCGGCGCGCGCTTCAAAGCCTTTTGATGACGCGCTTCACCCGCGGTGCGCACCGCCGACGCGCTTATGCCGGATCGTTTACGCACCACCGATGTGCGTGATTTCGCACTCACTCCAGGATCACGCGACCCCATCTCAGGGCTCTCGGGGAACCGCCGCACACAGACTTAGGCCGACAACGCGAATTAGCATGAAAGACATGATCAGACTGAAGGGAAAGACCGCCGTGATCACCGGCGGCGCTACCGGCATCGGCCTCGCCGCTGCAAAGCGCTTCATCGAGGAAGGCGCTTTCGTGTTCCTCTTCGGCCGCCGGCAGGAATCGCTCGACACCGCTGTGGCCGAGCTAGGGCCCAACGCCCGCGCCGTGCGGGGCTCGGTCTCCGACGAGGCCGATCTCGACCGACTCTACGCAGCGGTCGGGGCCGAGCGCGGAACCCTCGACGTGGTCTTCGCCAATGCCGGGGCGGGAAGCCCGCTCGCACTCGGCAAGATCACCGCAGCGCATATCGACGAAATCTTCGATACCAATGTGAAGGGTACGATCTTCACGGTCCAGAAGGCGCTGCCGCTGATGGGCGAGGGCGGTTCGATCATCCTGACCGGATCGAGTGCCGGCACCACGGGCGCTCCCGCATTCACTGCCTACAGCGCGAGCAAGGCGGCGGTGCGCAATCTCGCGCGGAGCTGGGCGGAGGACCTGAAGGGCACCGGCATCCGGGTAAACGTGCTGTCGCCTGGGGCGACGGCGACCGAGCTCGCCAAGGAAGCGCTGGGCGCGGAGGGCCAGAAGGCCTTCGCCGCGATGACTCCGCTCCAGCGCATGGTCGATCCGGCGGAGATCGGCGCAGCGGCCGCCTTTCTCGCCTCTTCGGACAGCAGCTTCATGACCGCCAGCGAGCTCGCCGTCGACGGCGGCCTCGCGCAACTCTGACGTACTGCACCGGCCGTCGGAAACGTCAAAAACCAAAGGAGAATATAATGAGCTACGCAATCATCGGCTTCGGCGAGATCGGCCAGACCCTCGCCAAGGCATTTGCCCGAAGCGGCATCGAGGTATCCGTCGCAACCACGCGCGACCCGGAAAGCTTTGCATCTGCCGCAGCCGCCATCGGATCCGGGGTCATTCCCCAGACACTGGCGGAAGCGGTTAAGGCGGACGTCATCTTCCTGGCTGTCCGGTTCCAATCGCACGCGGATGTCGCGAAGGCACTGCCCAACTGGCAGGGGAAGATCATCGTCGACGTGACTAACGCCTACGGCGTGCCCGATGCAGAACTGGGTGGGCAGCCTTCCGCCAAGGTCGTCGCGCAAGCGTTCACAGGCGGCAGGCTGGTCAAGGGCTTCAACCATCTGGTCGCGGCCGTCCTCGATCAAGACCCTGCCGTGCATGGCGGCAAGAGAGTTGTATTCCTGGCGAGCGACGACGACAGTGCTGCAACTGAAGTCGGCGGGCTCGCGGAGGATCTCGGCTTCGCACCGATCAAGCTGGGCGGGCTTTCTGAAGGCGGGCTACTTGTCCAGGCGCACGGAAACAGCTGGGGTCGTCTGATCTTCAAGAACCTCATCAAGTTCGACTGATGGCAAATCGTAAGGGGATATCCCGATGTACGACCAATCCATACTCTCCGAGTTGATCCCGTTCGCACATGTCGATGCCGGCGCCACCGTCATCGACATTTACCCAGGCAACGGCGAGTGGACCCGTCTCTTCTCCGAAATGGTGGGACCCGAGGGACGGGTCTACAGCTTCGTCCCGGCCGAGGTCGCCCACTTCGAGAAAGACCCGGTTGGCCACATCCAGGCACTGGCGAAGGAGCCGGGCCGAGCAAATGTCGAAGCCGTCACCGCGGATCTCTTAGCTATGCCGGAGGTCACGCAGCCCGCGGATGTCGCGTGGCTTCACTTGTTTTACCACGACCTCCACACCGCGCTGATCCAGGCCAAAGGCGCGACGGCGGCCGAGTTCAATCGAGCCGTCTACGAGCGGCTCAAGCCCGGGGGGTTCTACGTCATCATAGACCACGCCGCCATCGTCGGGGCGGGCACGAGCGATGCTAGGTCGCTGCATCGGATTGAGCCCGTATCCGTTCGCGAGGAGGTGGAGGCGGCCGGCTTCGTGCTGGAAGCGGAAAGCACCGCGCTCGCGAACAAGAACGATCCGCACTCGATCAAGATATTCGATCCGTCGATCAAGGGGCGGACCGATCGCTTCGCCTATCGGTTCGTGAAGCCCTGACCGGTCACGGCGCCGACCTCATGGCGACTTCAATGGGAGATGTCGACTTCAATGGGAGCAAACGAGTCCTTCTGGAATTCGCTCAAGTGACCTGATGCCACTCCACACTCCCGTTCATTCCCACTCGATCGTGCCCGGCGGCTTTGAGGTATAGTCGTAGGTGACCCGATTGATCCCGCGCACTTCGTTGACGATCCGGGTGGCGACCCGCGGCAGGAAATCGCCCGGGAACTGGAATGCGACGGCGGTCATCCCGTCGGTCGAAGTCACCGCGCGCAGCGCCAGCACATAGTCATAGGTGCGGAAGTCGCCCATCACGCCGACGGTGCGCACCGGCAGCAGCACTGCGAATGCCTGCCAGATCGCGTCATACAGCCCGGCGTTGCGGATCTCCTCGAGATAGATCGCGTCGGCCTTTCGCAGAATATCGCAGCGTTCCTTGGTGACCTCGCCCGGAATACGAATCGCGAGACCGGGTCCGGGGAACGGATGCCGCCCCACGAAGATGTCGGGCAGCCCCAGTTCGCGGCCCAACGCGCGGACCTCGTCCTTGAACAATTCGCGCAACGGCTCCACGAGCTTCATGTTCATCCGTTCGGGAAGACCGCCGACATTGTGGTGGCTCTTGATCGTCACGCTCGGCCCGCCGGTGAAGCTGACGCTCTCGATCACGTCCGGGTACAGCGTGCCCTGCGCCAGGAAATCGGCGCCGCCGATCTTCTTCGCTTCCTCCTCGAACACTTCGATGAAGGTCTTGCCGATGAACTTGCGCTTGGCCTCGGGGTCGGTGAGCCCGGCCAGCCCGTTCAGGAACAAAGTCTCGGCGTTCACATGGACGAGCGGGATATTGTAGTGATTGCGGAACAAGCTGACGACCTGGTCGGCTTCCTTTGCGCGCATCAGCCCGTGATCGACGAACACGCACGTCAGCTGCTCGCCGATCGCCTCGTGGATCAGCACTGCCGCCACCGCCGAATCGACTCCGCCCGAAAGCCCGCAGATCACGCGGCCGGTGCCGACCTGCGCGCGGATCTCGGCGATCTTGGCGGCGCGGAACTCGGCCATCGTCCAGTGGCCCTGCAGCCCGCAGACGTGCCGCACGAAATTGGCCAGCAGCCGCGCCCCATCGGGGGTGTGGACCACTTCCATGTGGAACTGGGTGGCGTAATAGCGCCGCGCATCGTCGGCAACGACGGCGAACGGCGAACCGGGGCTGACCGCCACGGGGCGGAAGCCGGGTGCCAGCTCGGTGACCTTGTCGCCATGGCTCATCCACACCTGATGACTTTCGCCCTCGGCCCACAGCCCGTCGAACAGCACGCAGCTGTCCTGGATCTCGATAAAGGCCAGCCCGAACTCGCCCGAATCGCCGAGCTGCACGGTGCCGCCCAGCTGCTCCATCATCACTTGCTGGCCGTAGCAGATGCCGAGGATCGGCAGCCCCGAATCGAAGATTTCCTGCTGCACCCGCGGGCTGCCTTCGTCGAGCACCGAGGCGGGCGAGCCCGACAGGATGATCCCCTTGGGCTGCATCCGAGCAAAGGCCTCGGCGGCGGAATTGAAGGGGGCGATCTCGCTATAGACCCCAGCCTCGCGCACGCGGCGCGCGATCAATTGGGTCACCTGACTCCCGAAATCGACGATCAGGATTGAATCGGCATGATGTTCCATGCCCAGCGCGCATAGCAGATGCGGCCGGCATGGGAAGGGCCGCGCGGCTGCTATAACGTCGCCGTGGCCACAAGCGCCCGGACATCGGCGATGGTCCGTTCGAAATAATGCAACCGCGGCGCATCGAAGCTGACCATGTAGAGCTTGCCGGCGACGATCGCAGCGGTCGCCTCGCCCTTGCGGGTAATCTGATCCTGGTCGGTATATTCGTAGGTGAAGGTCACTCCGTCCTGACCGAGAAATTTGATCGGGTTGGTCGAGATTAGCCGGAAGGTGCCGATATTCTTGTACGTCCGATAGGTGCCCTCCAGCAGTTCGGGCAGCTCGACGAGCAGAGTGACCTTGCGGAACTTCGGCAAGGGCGCCTTCTTCTTGTGTCGCTCCTTCACCAGCGGCTTGCCGGGGACGATCCCGCCGAAAAAGGTGAGATCGTTGAGCTGCCCGCCGTCCAGCGTCCAGGTCTCGACATTCTTGCCGGCTTTGCCACTGAGCCGGTTCCAGTCGCGCCCCGGCGTCACGCTGAGCGTTGAATCGGCGACGGTGACCGTCTCCCCCTTCTTGCGCAGATTGTGGGCGTGGGCCAACGGAGCCTGAAACGCCATCGCCAGCAAAGCCAACAGCATTACCCCGGCATTTATTCTATTCATTGCGCATTGCCCCCGGCACCATCATGCTGATCATTTTCGCATCCGAAGCGTCGGGGCTCAGTTGCAGATATTTCTGCAGCGCCGCCTGCCCTTCGATCAGCCTTCCGGTTTTGGTGAGCGCGAGTCCGAGCCCGCGATAGGCGGCGGGGAGCGCGCCGCTCAGGCTGATCGCGTTGCCATAGAACTGGATCGCATTGGCAAAATCGCGCTGGTTTCCCCGCGTGCGGTACAGCTCGGCCCGCGCAAACCACAGATCGGCGGTCCAGCCGTCGGCGGCGAGGTTCTGGATCAGATAGTCGCTGCCGCCGAAATCGTTGAGCTTGATCTGGTCCTCCAGCAGCAGCGGAAGCCAGGGCGCGAGCGCCGCGCGATACTGTGCCGCGCGGTTGTCGCGGCCGCTGCCGTCGGGCAGCGCCAGCCCCGCGAGCGTCGCCGCGCGTTCGCCCTCCGGCGGGTGGGACGCAGTGAACGCCACGGTCTTGAAGTTGGGCTTGCGCAGCCCGCGCGCCTTGGCCGACGCTTCGAGTTCGGCCATGAGGTTTTGCCACATCGCCGCGGCCGCCTGGGGCGGCAGGCTGCTCTGGTTGAGATAGCCGACGCCGAGCGCGTCCGCCTCGCGCTCCTGGTCGCGACCGTAGCGGAACAGATGCCCGTAAACCGACCATTGCAGGTCGCGATAGACTCGTATCACGTTATAGCTCGGCGCCATGCTGGCGAGCAGGCCGGACCAGGCGAGCAAGTCGGTCCCGCTGCGTTGGGTCCTGAACAGATTGAGCGAATGCCGCCGCTCGAAATGGCCGAACTCGTGCCCGAGCACCGCGCCCAGTTCCGCCTCGTTGCGCATGCGTAGCAGCAACCCGCTGAACACGCGCAGGGTACCGTTGGGCGACATGCTCGCGTTGAACACCGGCTCGCGGATCACATAGACGCGGGCAGAGGCGCAGCGGCCCGTTCCCACGGTCGCGCAGAGTACGTTCCGGATATAGCCAGTCAATTTCTCGTCGCGGATGACGAGCGGCGATGCGGCCAGCGTGCGCTCATCCTCGTCGTCCTGGCGCCACCAGCCGATCTCGTCGACGCCCTGGGGCTGATAGACGCCTGCATAAGGCGGTGGCACGGCGGCTTTCTGCGCAGCCGCCGGAATCGCACTCAGCGCCGACAGCGCGCCGGCAAGCAGCAGCCAGTTCATTGCGCCGGCTTGAGGTCCGCGCCGGGGAACTCCTCTAGAAGCTGGCGAACCCTCTTCTCCGATCCCCCCGCGTCGCGCACGTCGCCGCCCATCGCGCCATCGGCGTTCAGCCACAACAGATCGCCGGTCTTGAGGTCGACCAGCCCGGCATAGCCGGCATGCTCGCCCGATTTCACGGCGATTCCCGGCCCGAGCAGCGCTAGGACCTGCAGGATCTTGCGCCCGGTCGAGCCATAGGCATCGCGATTGTAGATGAACAGGCCATAGTCCGCGTCCTGCGCGCCCGGCAGCGATGCCACTCCGGTGCCCAGCGACCAGTCGAACACGTCATTCTTGTTGTCGCGCTTCTTCGTCGGCAGTCGATTGCCGCGAAAGAACTGGTATTCGATCACTGCCTGCGAGACCGCGGCGAACAGCGCCATATGTTCCTGCAATCGCTGCGCGTCGTCGCCATAGGCTTCGGGGGCTGCGACGACCGAATTGCCGAGCCGGCTCTGCAGACGTTCGAGCGAAACCCGGATGTTCGTCGTCGCTTTCTCGGTCCAATCGCCATTGGGTTCGAACATTCCCCCCGTCGACTGCGACCCGACACTGACCGAAGGGCGAAAGACGAGAATTCGCTTGCCGCTGCCGGTTGCCAGCTCGAAGCCCTGCTTCCGCGCCGAGCGTTCCTGAGCGGCGGCGGGCGTTGCGGCAAGCAACGCCAAGCCGATCGCAAAGACGATCCCTTTCAGAGTCTTCATTTTCAGTGCCCCCCATTCCGGAGACATCTCGCGATGCCTCCGGAGGGGATGAAATATCAACTGGCCGGGTAGAATCGCAACCGGATTTTTGCTTCGTCTCGAGTCATCGAGTCCATAATGGACACAATCGACTGCCCGGAAACTTCAGTCGATCCCTATCGCTGCTTGACGCCGAGCCCGGTCCACTTTGCCGCAAAGGCATAGAGGTCCGCCGCTTCCTCGATGATCTTGTCGGTCGGCTTGCCCGAGCCATGGCCGGCGCGGGTCTCGATGCGGGCAAGGTGCGGCTTGTCGCCGATTTCGGCCGCCTGCAGCGCGGCGGTGTATTTGAAGCTGTGCCCCGGCACGACGCGGTCGTCGGTGTCCGCGGTGGTCACCAGGATCGCCGGATAGGGCTTTCCGCCCCTGATGTTGTGGTAGGGCGAGTAAGCGTAGAGCCGTTTGAAATCGGCCTCCTTCGACGGATAGCCATAATCGTCGACCCAATAGCGCCCGGCGGTCCAGCGATCGAAGCGCAGCATGTCCATCACCCCCACCGCGGGCAGCGCCGCCGCGAACAGGTCGGGGCGCTGGTTGACCACCGCGCCAATCAGCAGCCCGCCGTTGGAGCCGCCCTGGATCGCCAGCTGGTCCTTGCCGGTGATCCCTTCCTTGATCAGATATTCGCCCGCCGCGATGAAATCGTCGAACACGTTCTGCTTGTTCGCCAGACGCCCGCCGTCGTGCCACGCCTTGCCATATTCGCCGCCGCCGCGGATGTTGGCGAGGACGAACACCCCGCCCTGCTCCATCCACGCCACCCGCGCCGCCGAGAAGCTCGGCGTATAGGGCACGTTGAACCCGCCATAGCCCCACAGCAATGTCGGTGCCGGGCCCCTCGTCGTGCTTTTGCGGACCACGAACATCGGGACCCGCGTACCGTCCTTCGAAACGAAGAAGCGTTGCTCGACCTTGTACTGCGACGGATCGAAGGCGACCTTGGGCTGGGCCCAAGGCGTCGCCTTGCCGGTGGTCACGTCGTAGCGGAAGATCGTCGTCGGATAATTGAAGCTGGTGAAGGCGAAGAAGGTCTCGGGGTCGCCTGCCTCGCCGCCAAAGCCGCTCGCGGTGCCGATGCCGGGCAGCGCCACCTTGCCGTCGGCGCTGCCGTCGAGCGTGTAGCGGCGGACCTCGGTCTTGGCGTCGACCATGTAGTTGAGGATCAGCCGGTCGCCGACGATCGAGGCACCGGCCAGCGTCTCCTTCTGCTCGGCGACGATCTGCTTCGGCGTCAGCTTCGGATCGGCGAGGTCGAGCGTCACGATGCGCTGACGCGGCGCGCCGGCATCGGTGGCGAACCAGAATTTGGTGCCGACATTGCCGATCACCGACCATTCATTGGCCAGCGTACCGATGATTTCGCGCGCCTGCCATTTGGAGTCGGTCAGGTCGACGATGTGGACGAGGTTCTTGTTGTCGGTGCCTTCAGAGGTACCGATGACCAGATAGCGCCCGTCATCGGTGACGCCGGCATAATGGCTGAGCTTGGGGCTCGACGCAGTCTCGTAGACCAGGCGATCCGCCGACTGCGGCGTGCCGAGCTTGTGGAAATAGACCTTGTGGTTCTCGTTGAGCGCCTGGAACTTGGCGTCGGCGGGCGGCTCGGGATAGCGCGAGTAGAAGAAGCCCGAGCCGTCCTTGGCCCAGCTGGCGCCCATGGTGAACTTGGCCCAGGCGATCTCGTCGCCGGTTTCCTTGCCGGTGGCCACGTCGATCACCTTGATCGTCCGCCAGTCGGTGCCGCCGTCCTGCACCGAATAGGCCAGCAGCTTGCCGTCTTCGGAGGGCAGCCACTCGGCAAGCGCCGTCGCGCCGTCCTTCGACCAGCCATTGGGATCGATCAGCACGCGCCCCTGCCCTTCGAGCGTGTCGCGCACCCAGAGCACCGCCTGGTTCTGCAACCCGGCATTGTGGGCATAGAAATAGCGCCCGCCCTTCTTCTGCGGCGCGCCGAAACGCTCATAGTTGAACAGCGTCTTGATCCGGTCGTGGAACAGCTGCCGGCCGGGCAGGGTCGCCAGATAGGCGTTGGTGACCTTGTTCTCCGCGGCGACCCAGTCGGCGACTTCCTTGTCGTTGCGCACGTCGTTCTCGAGCCAGCGATAGGGATCCGCCACCTTCACGCCGAACTGCTCCTCGACGACATCGACGCGGCGGGTGTCGGGGTAAGCAAGCTTCACGGATGTCTCCTGGGTCTGGGCAAGGGCAGGCAAGGCAGCGAGGATGAGCGGCAGGGCGAATACGTGGCGCATGGAGGCTCCGGAACGAAAAAGGCCGGGCAACGATGGCCCGGCCTCTTTTGTTTCGCAAGTCGCCGGGCGATCAGGCGGCTTCGTCGAAATCCTGGTCGCCCTGGACCGGGCCCGAATCCTGGCCCTTGGCCGAGACGTCGCGGTCGACGAATTCGATGATCGCGATCGGCGAGGCGTCCGAAGCGCGGATGCCGGCCTTGATCACGCGGGTGTAGCCGCCGTTGCGATCGGCGTAGCGCGCGGCGAGCACGTCGAACAGCTTGGTCAGCTGGGCGTCGTCGAGCAACCGCGAATGGGCGAGACGGCGGTTCGAAAGGCCGCCCTTCTTGGCGAGCGTGATCAGCTTCTCCACATACGGGCGAAGCTCCTTCGCCTTGGCGACGGTGGTGGTAATCTGCTCGTGCTTGATCAGCGCGGCGCTCATGTTGCGGAACAGGGCGATGCGGTGAGCCGAGGTCCGCTGAAGCTTACGGCCGCCTACGCGATGGCGCATGGTATTTTCCTTCGTTCGTTAAGGGGCCGTTTGAGGTACCCCAGACCAGGCAGCAAGGGCGCTGCCGAAACCCCACGCGTTTCCGCGGGAAGGCGCGCCCAAAGCGGATTCGGTGCCCAAAGTCAAGGATTCGATGCCCGCGCCGCCTTGCGTGGCGGCGGACGACAGCAAACCCCGGGGCGGCGTTCCGGCCGCAAGTTGACTCCGGTTGACTCCTTTGCGGGTTTATTTCCCCGCCCCGGAGGCGGCGACGATGCGTCGCGCCTGCGAGGCGGCGCCGACGCTACACTGACGCGGCATCCACGCGGCGCCCGCGCGCCACCGACGCGGCGAGGACGCGTCCCTGACGCGCCAGTCATTCTGGACGATCTACGGTGGAAAGAGCGGCGCAGCATCGGCGCCTGCCGAGCGAAGCAGGTGAAATCCTACATTGCAACCGTCCAAATTGCAGACGCTGGCGTCTTGCAATCGCGACCTTCGCGGGCCACTCTCTCGTTGCCGAAAATAGAGTTGCAGGTCGGTAGCTCCTGCGCCCGCTCGTCGGGTTCTTCTCAGCCGCGGCGTCGACCCAACTTGCTTGGGAAGGCGCTGACGTGGTTTTTGCGCCTTCCCGGCTGATGCCGAGGAATACCAATGTTCGAACTATCGATAGCTGCCCTCGTTTTCGCCACGCTGTTCGCCGGCGCCGCACTTTACATAAGCTTCGTCGAGCATCCCGCGCGTCTGGGATTGGCCGACGGACCCTTACTGGCGCAGTGGCAACCAAGCTATAAGCGCGCGCTACCGATCCAGTCCGGGCTAGCGGTTGCCGGCGGTGCGGCGGGACTGATCGTCGGATTTCTCTCGGCGGATTGGCGATGGTTCGCTGGAAGCATCCTGTTGCTCGCCAACTGGCCGTTTACCCTATTCGCCATCATGCCGGTCAACAAACGCTTGATGGCAATGGAGGAGCGCGAGGCGGGGGCCGGAAGCCGAGCGATGCTGATCCAGTGGGGAAAGCTGCACGACGTCCGGAGCGCGCTGGGCACGGCCACGATGCTCGTCTTTGCCTGGGCGTTGGCAGGCGCAGGCTGACGGCCGGGGCAACATCAGCCCCTCCCCTTGGGGGGAGGGGTCAAGGTGGGGCGGGAACCAGTCCCGCCCCGTTTCGAGGTCAGAAGTGCAGGCCGACCCGTACCCCGCCATAGCGGCGGAAATCGCGCGGCAGCAGTGCCTGGGTGGCGATCCGGTTGCCGTAATTGCCCGCCGAGTTCACCAGCGACTGGAAATACTGCTTGTCGAACGCGTTGTTGACGAACGCAGTCGCTTCCCAGCGGCGGTCATGGTCGCGCACGCCCAGACCGAAGTTGAACACGCTGAACCCCGGCTGGAAAGCCTGCGGATCGCGCGCGACGAAATACAGGCTCGACTGATATTGCCAGCTTGCCTGCACGACGCCGTTGAGGTTGCGTCCCAGCGACGGCGCATATTCGGCGCCTGCCGAGGCCTTCCACTTCGGCGACTGCACGGCACGGGTGCCGGTCAGGTTCTGGCTGGCCGGCGCGCCGGGGATGCAGCCCTGCGCGGCGGTCTGCAGCACATAGCATTGCGCGGTCGGGAACGACGTGTAGGTCGCATCGAGATAAGTCGCCGCGCCGTTGAAGCTCAAGTCGCGCGTGGCCCGGGCGGCCAGCTCGAATTCGAGGCCCTTGGTGTTGAGCCCGCCGACATTGGTGAGCCGGAAGTTCGACGTGCCGCCCGGCAGCGCCTCGATCGACTGTGCCTGAAGATCGGTATAGTCGGTGTCGAAATAGGTGACGTTGAACGTCACGTGTCGATCGAAGAACTGCGTGCGTACGCCGAATTCCTTGTCACGCGAGGTTTCCGGACGGATCGGACCGGCATTCGCCCGCGTGGCGTTGAAGCCGGTGGTCAGATCGTAGGTCTGGCCCTTATAGCCGGTGGTATAGCTGCCGAAGAGCATGATGTCCGGCGTCGCCTGATAGCTGAGGCCCAGCCGATAGGTGGCGACGCTATCGTCCGCATCGCCAGCGAAGTTGGTCGCGGCGACATTGTCGCGGAAGGTATATTTGATCGCTTCGTTCTGCACGCGGCCACCCGCAGTCGCGGTCAGATGCGGCAGGAATTCCCAGTCGACCTGGGCGAAACCGGCGATCTGGCGCGAACCCGACGTGGCGTCCCAGCTGGCGGGCGAAAATGCCGGGCCACGATCGAACGGGCGCTCGAAGGCGACGTTGGCGTAATAGACGCCCAGTGCATAGCGGAATGCCTCGTCCCCCGGCGAAAGCAGGCGGAGTTCCTGGGTGAACAACCGCGACTTGAACGCGCCGATCTGCAGATTGCTGCCGAACGGACCCGGTGCCGCCGTATCGTCATGATCGAGATAATCGTCGAGGCGGAAGCGATCGTACGCAGTCAGCGACAGGATGTTGAGCTTGCCGATATTGGCTTCGCTGCGCAGCAAGGTGCCCCAGCCCCAATATTTGGTGCGCGACTTATAGTTGTTGGCGATGTTCTGATTGTCTTCGTCGATCGTCACGCCGGGGAACGCGACCGCCGGGGTCAGGCCCGGCGAATTGCGCAGCAGCGCATCGGGCGCCATGCGGATGAACGGACGGCCGACGGTGGTGTTGCCGTTCATGTAGTTGCCCGACAGCGTGAAGGTGAGGTCGGGCGTGGCCTTCCAGCGCAGCTTGGCGCGGCTGTTGAGCGTCTCGCGTCCATTGGACTTCTCGCCATTGACCACGTTGCGGACGTTGCCGCCCCAATTGGTGTAGCCCGCCGACACGACATAGCCGAGCGTCTCGCTGATCGGGCCGGTGATGCTGAAATTGCCGCCGAATTCATCGTCGGTGGTCGCGACCGTGTTGGCGCGCACGTGGAGCGTGTCGGTCGGCTGGATCGTCATGATCTTGATCAGGCCGGCGGACGCCGCCTTGCCGTACAGCGTGCTCTGCGGCCCGCGCAGCACTTCGATCTGCGCCACGTCGGGAAGATCGGTGAAGGCGCGTGCCTGGAAGGCGAGCGCGGCACCGTCGACCGTGACCGCGACGCTCGGCTCGACGCCGATGCCGAATGCGAAGGTGCCGACGCCGCGCAGCGACACGTTGGCATTGACCGGATGCTCGGCCGGGCGGACCGTCAGCGACGGCGCGATCTTGCCGAGGTCCTGGAAATGGCGGACGCCCTGCGCTTCGAGCTGATCGGGGGTGACCACCTGAACCGCGAGCGGAACGTTCTGGACGTTCTCGAACCGCTTTTGCGCGGTGGTGGTGACGACGATCTCGCCTTCGTCCTCGGTCGGCTCGGCAGCGACCGGTGCCGTCGGCGCCGCAACGGCTACGACGTCGTCTGCCTTCGCATAGACCTGCGAACTGGCCAGGAGCGACACAGCAAGCGCGCCAAAGCAGACCGATGTATTCAAACGCTTCATTAAACTTTCCCCATTGCCCGAGATGTTTCTGCTCCCAAATTTATAGGTGGTTCGCAGGAGCGCCGGTCTTGGAGCCGTGGAAAAGTTTCTTTGTGGCGCGCGTTTTGCGGGGGCATGTTGCCAAAAACACACGCACGACTTGCGGATTTCTGCAGCATGCGCACGCACTTGCGGTGATTTCGCACCCGAAACGAAAAGGGCCCCGCATTGCTGCGGAGCCCCTTTGTCGTTGCTCGAGGCCGAGGCGGCAAAGCCGCATCGTCGAGGGCAGATCGTCCTGCCGGCAGATCGCTTGCGCGATCCGCCCGCGATCAGCCCATGATTTCCTGCTCGAGCTTCTTGGCCATCTCTTCGATGTTCTCGGGCGGCCAGCCGGGGATTTCCATGCCCAGACGCAGACCCATGCTCGACAGCACTTCCTTGATCTCGTTGAGCGACTTGCGACCGAAATTCGGCGTGCGCAGCATCTCGGCTTCGGTCTTCTGAACCAAGTCGCCGATATAGATGATGTTGTCGTTCTTGAGGCAATTGGCCGAACGCACCGACAGTTCGAGCTCGTCGACCTTCTTGAGCAGGTAACGATTGATCTGCGCGGTATCGCCGACGGCGCCGCCGTCCTGCGCAGCCGCCGGAGCGGCCATGCCGATCGGTGCCGAGCGCGTGACCGACGAATCGTCGAAGTGCACGAACAGCGAGAGCTGGTCCTGGAGGATGCGCGCCGCATAAGCGAGGCCGTCCTCCGGGGTGATCGTGCCGTCGGTCTCGACGGTCAGCGTGAGCTTGTCGTAATCGAGCTCCTGGCCGACGCGGGTATTCTCGACCTTGTACGAGACCTGGCGAACCGGGCTGTACAGGGCATCGACCGGGATCAGGCCGATCGGCGCATCCGCCGGACGGTTCGACTGGGCGGGGACATAGCCCTTACCCGTGTCGGCAGTCAGCTCCATGTTGAGCGTCGCGCCGTCGTCGAGATGGCAGATCACCAATTCGGGGTTCATCACTTCGATGTCGCCCGAGACGGCGATGTCGCCGGCCTTCACTTCAGCCGGGCCAGTGGCCGAAAGCTGGAGCCGCTTCGGACCTTCGCCCTGCATGCGGATGGCGATCTGCTTCACGTTGAGCACGATATCCGTCACGTCCTCACGGACGCCGGCGAGGCTGGAAAACTCGTGAAGCACGTTCTCGATCTTGATCGACGTGACCGCGGCGCCCTGAAGCGACGAGAGCAGAACGCGACGCAGCGCATTGCCGAGCGTGAGGCCGAAACCGCGCTCGAGCGGCTCGGCAACGAAGGTCGACTTGCGCTTGGGATCGCCACCGGCCTTCTTTTCCAGGCCGTTGGGCTTCTTGAGTTCCTGCCAGTTCTTAGGGTTCACCGACATGGGCTTCCTCATATTTGGGCAGGACGGGGCCATCCTGCCGGGTAACGTCTACCCGGTCCGGACCCCGCCCTCGGGGCCCGTGAACCGAGCAGTATTGCAAATCAGACGCGGCGGCGCTTCGACGGGCGAACGCCGTTGTGCGGGATCGACGTCACGTCGCGGATCGACGTGATCTGGAAACCGACCGCCTGCAGCGCGCGAAGCGCCGACTCGCGGCCCGAACCCGGACCCTTGACTTCGACCTCGAGGGTGCGAACGCCGTGCTCAGCCGCTTTACGACCAGCGTCTTCGGCGGCGACCTGGGCGGCATAAGGCGTCGACTTGCGCGACCCCTTGAAGCCCATCATGCCGGCCGACGACCACGAGATCGCGTTGCCCTGGGCATCGGTGATCGTGATCATGGTGTTGTTGAAGGAAGCATTCACATGGGCGACGCCCGATGTGATGTTCTTGCGCTCACGACGCTTAATGCGCTGCGGTTCACGTGCCATTGCTCAGCGCTCCCTTACTTCTTCTTGCCGGCGATGGGCTTGGCCTTGCCCTTGCGGGTGCGCGCATTGGTATGCGTGCGCTGGCCACGTACCGGCAGGCCCTTGCGATGGCGCAGGCCGCGATAGCAGGCCAGATCCATCAGGCGCTTGATGTTCATCGCCACCGTGCGGCGAAGATCGCCTTCGACGGTATAGCCGGCGTCGATCGCCTCGCGGATCTGGAGCACTTCCTGATCGGTCAGGTCCTGCACGCGACGCTCGGCAGAGATGCCCAGCTTTTCGGTGATTTCCTTGGCCTTGGTCGGGCCGATGCCGTGGATATATTGCAGCGCGATCAGAACGCGCTTGTTGGTCGGGATGTTGACACCCGCAATACGAGCCATGAATTTATTCTCCCAGCTCCACGGGGTGCCGCATGGCAGCTTCGCACCCCATCTCGTAGCGTTGATCCGAAAATACGGCGACGCAGCGAGCGCAGAAGGAGCGCCGCCGTGCAACCGGTGTTTCGGAAGATGGGCGACATATGCAGCCGCAAGGGCGCTGTCAAGCGCTGCGGGCGGTATTCGCCGGAACCGGATGTATACACGAACGTTGCCCGGCCGCCAAGCTGGATGACCAGCATCATCCCCCTCCCTGCAAGGGAGGGGTTAGGGGTGGGTTAGAAAAGGTCGGGCTCGATGCCCGGCCTTTTCTTTATCACCGGACATCTCGATGGGCTCGCTGCGCTCGCACCCACCCCCAACCCCTCCCTTTCAGGGACAGAGTTAACGCGGCACGACGATCGTCGCGATCAGTCCCGGATCATTGTCGTCGAGCTCCAGCCTTCCGCCGTGCAGCCGCGCCACCGATTCGACCAGCGCGAGCCCGAGCCCCGCCCCCGGCAGGCTGCGCGCCGAATCGAGCCGGCCGAAGCGGCTGCGTGCCTGCGCCCGGTCGCCGGCGGGAATGCCGGGGCCGCGATCGCCGACGGTGAAGCGAAGCTCTCCGGATACAACTTCCAGCGATAGCGTGATCGCGCCGCCCGCCCCGGCATGGCGAAGTCCATTGTCGATCAGATTGGCGAGCGCTTGGGACAGCAATTCGCGGTGGAGCTTCACTTTCGGCGCCGGCGCCGACGGCGGCGCGATGGCGAAGTTCAGCCCGGCCTCTTCGGCGACCGGAGCGTAGAGATCGCCGATCTCCTCGATCAACGCCGCGGGGTCGAACGGAAGCAGGGTGTCGCGCGTCACCGCCTCGGAGCGGCTGATCTCGAGCAGCACCGCGAGCATCCGCATCACCAGGTCCGTCTCGGTGATCAGCCCGGCGAGCGCGGCGTCACGCTGTTGCGGCTGCGTAGCAGTGACGGCGGCTTCGGCGCGGGCACGGAGCCTGGCGATCGGCGAGCGCAGATCATGCGCGATCGAATCGGTGACGACGCGGAGCTCGGCCATCAGCCGGTCGATCCGGTCGAGCATTCCGTCGATCCGCACCGCCAGCCGGTCGAAGGCGTCGCTGCCGCCCGTGGTGCCGACGCGGCGCGTAAGATCGCCGGCGGCGACTGCGTCCACGGCGCCGGCGATGCGATCGAGCCGGCGCGTGACGTAGCGAGTGAGGACGAGGCCGACGGCGACGCCGAGCACCAGGGACAGCAGCACTGCCAGCAGCAGCGCCTGCTCGATATTGCGCTGAGTCCGCTCCCAATCGTCGAGCAGCCGGCCGCTGACCAGCCAGTCACGCCCGAGCGGGCGGATCGCGATCCCCGCCTCCTGCCCTGCCCAGTCGCCGGCGGTGCCCAGCGTCTCGATGCGGAAGGCCTCGACCGAGGGCGCGAAGGCGAGCCGATCGGGGCCGACACCCAATCGGCGGACGCCGTTGCGATCGACGAGAGCCGCCACCAGCGAATCATCGTCGGCCTGCGCGTCGGCGATCGCCTGGGCCAGCGCCGGGACGCCGCCCGAGCGGTACACCGCGGCGAAGGCGTCGGTCTGTTGCGCGGTGTCGCGGCGCAGCGCCTCGATCGCGTCGTCATGCGTCTGCTGCCAGATCAGCCCGGCGAGCGCGAGGCTAGTGACCAGCGACAGCGAAACCGCGAGCAATGCGAGCCGCGCGGTGATCGATATCCGCATCAGCCGTCGAGCGACAGGCGATAGCCCGCGCCGCGCACGGTGTGGAGGATCGGCGCGTCGAAGCCTTCCTCGAGCTTGCGGCGCAGCCGGCCGATATGCACGTCGACGACGTTCGAGCCCGGATCGAAATGATAGTTCCAGATCTTCTCGAGCATCATCGTGCGGGTGACGACTTGCCCGGCATGCCGCGCGAGGAATTCGAGCAGGTTGAACTCGCGCCCGCCGATCGGGAGCGCCCGGCCCTGCCGCGCGACGCTGCGCGCGAGCAAATCGATCTCGAGGTCCCCCACTGTCAGCCGGGTGACCTGCGGCTCGGCGCCCGCGCCGTCACCACGGCGGAGCAACGCTTCGACCCGGGCGAGCAATTCGGCGAAGGAAAACGGCTTGGTCAGATAATCGTCAGCGCCGGCTTGCAGCCCCTTCACGCGATCGTCGACGGTGGCGAGCGCCGAGAGGATCAGCACCGGGGTGCGGATGTTCGCTGCCCGGAGCGCGCCGAGCATCGACAGCCCGTCGAGCCCGGGCAGCATGCGATCGGCGATCACCAGATCGAAAATGCCCTCGGACGCCAGGAACAGCCCGTCGCGGCCGTCGCCGCAGCTTTCCACCGCGAAGCCGGCCTCGTGCAGGCCCTTGGCGACATAGCCCGCCGCGGCGGCATCGTCTTCGACGAGGAGGATCTTGCGAGTCATCGGCGGTCCCATCGCTTAGGACGCAGAACGGCCGGCGGGAAGAGGGGTCTTCCGCCGGCCGTAACACCGATGCAGGGCAGGGCACCGGGTCTGGCGCGTTACTTGGCCTTCTTGACCGTCGTCTGGGTGGTCGTGACGGTCTTGGCCGCCTTGTGGTGCTTGGCGACCTTGTGATGCTTGGCGGTCGGCGCGGCGGCTGCGCTGGCGAGCGTCGGCGCGGCGAGCATCGCGATTGCGGCGATGGGAAGCAGGGTGCGGGAAAGCTTCATCGAAATCCTCCGTGGAAGAAGGAGCCGGCGAGTTGCCGGCCCTGCCCCCTTCCTAAGCCCAGCCGCCTCACGTGGCGGTGACGCGGAGATGAAGAATTTGTCATGCGCCGGCTGGAGCGCCTCAGCGCTTCGCGGCGCGCACCACGATTGCCGCGCCGAGCAGGATTACGCCGACCATGCCGCCGATCGCGAGCAGGCCGGCCGGGGTGACTTCGACTTCGGCCGCGGCGGAGAAGCGCTCGCCGAACTGCAACCGGGATACGGCGCGCTGCGGCGTGGCGAGCGGCCCTTCTGCAGAAGGCGCCGATCGGACGATGTCGCGGTTCTTGGTCATGCGCGCTCCCGTTTCCGGCAGGCTAGCGCCCTCAGTCCTTGCCGTCGAGGATCGCCGCGATCTGCGCGCCGACTTCGTCCATGTCGGCCATGCCGTCGACCCGGCGGACCAGCCCCTGCGCTTCGTAGATCGGCAGAATCGGCGCGGTCTTGGCGCGGTATTCGGCCATGCGGGTACGCACCGTCTCGGCATTGTCGTCGGGCCGGCGCTTGAACTCATGGGAACCGCAGACGTCGCAGGTTTCGGCGACCTTGGGGAGCTTGAAGCGGTCGTGATAGCCCGTGCCGCACTGGGCGCAGGTGAAGCGCCCGGTGATGCGGTCGACCAGAGCCTCTTCGTCGACCTGGAGCTCGATGACGTAGGAAAGCTTGCGCCCGCGCTCCGCCAGCAACACGTCGAGTGCCTCGGCCTGCGCAGCGGTGCGCGGATAGCCGTCGAAGATCGCGCCCTTGGCGGTGTCGGCCATGTCGAGCCGCTCGCCGATGATTCCCGACACGATTTCGTCGGAGACGAGCTCGCCCGCCTCCATCACGGCCTTGGCCTTCACCCCCGTGGGGGTCCCGGCCTTGACCGCGGCGCGCAGCATGTCGCCCGTCGAGAGCTGGACCATGCCGCGCTCCGCTTCGAGGCGACTCGCCTGGGTGCCCTTGCCCGCACCAGGAGGGCCCAACAGGATGATATTCAACGCAACAGTCCCCTCATTGCGCTGCGCTTAGCGCATGCGGCCCTTCAGCTTCGCCTTCTTGATCAGATCGCCATACTGGTGCGCCAGCAAATGCGACTGGATCTGCGTAACCGTGTCCATCGTTACGTTGACCACGATCAGAAGGCTAGTGCCGCCCATCACGAACGGAATGCTCATCGCCGAGAAGGCCCATTCGGGCACCAGGCAGATGATCGTCAGATATGCCGCGCCGATCACGGTGATGCGAGTCAGCACGTAATCGAAATAGGTCTCGGTGTTCTTGCCCGGGCGGATGCCGGGGATGAACCCGCCATGGCGCTTGAGGTTGTCCGCGGTCTCCTCGGGATTGAACACCACGGCGGTGTAGAAGAACGAGAAGAAGATGATGCCGGCGGCATAAAGCGAGAGATACAAAGGCGAGCCGTGGCGCAGCATGGTGTTGAGGCTGATCACGAAATCGCCCCAGCGGCTCTCCCCCGCGGCCATGTTGCCGGCGAACTGAGTGATGGTCAGCGGCAGCAGCAGCAGCGACGAGGCGAAGATCGGCGGGATCACGCCGGCGGTGTTGAGCTTGAGCGGCAGATGGCTGCGCTCGGCCTGCACCCCGCGCGCGGTCTGGCGCTTGGGATATTGGATCAGGATCCGGCGCTGGGCGCGCTCCATGAAACAGATGCCGAGCACGAGCGCGGCGACGCCGACGAGGATCATGATCAGCCGCAGCGGATCGATCGTGCCGGTACGGCCGCTCTCGAACAGCTGGACGAGCGTGGTCGGCAGGCGCGCGACGATGCCGGCCATGATGATCAGCGAGATGCCGTTGCCCACGCCGCGGGTGGTGATCTGCTCACCCAGCCACATCAGGAACAGGGTTCCGCCGACCAGGCTGATCACTGCGCCGACGCGGAACAGCATGCCGGGTTCGATCACGGCCTGGAGGCCCGAGCTCGCGCCGAAGCTCTCGAGCCCGACCGCGATGAAATAGCCCTGCACCGCAGTGAGTCCGACGGTGCCGTAGCGGGTATACTGGTTGAGCCGCTTGCGGCCGCTCTCGCCTTCCTTCTTGATGGCGTTGAGCTGCGGCGACAGCGAGGTCGCGAGCTGAACCACGATCGACGCGGTAATGTAGGGCATCACGCCGAGGGCGACGACCGACATGCGGTTGAGCGCGCCGCCGGTGAAGTTGTTGAAGAAATCGAGCACGCCGCCCGAGGTCTGCTGCGCGAGCAGATTGAGCTGGGTCGGGTCGACGCCGGGAAGCGGCACATAGCTGAGCAGCCGGAAGACGATCAGCGCGCCGAGGGTGAACCACAGGCGCTTCTTGAGTTCGGTCGCCTTGCCGAACTTCGACAGATTGAGGCTGGAGGCGAGTTGGTCGGCTGCGGATGCCATGTTCGGATTCGTCCTGGAAACAAAAGCGGCGGATGAGCGTTTGTCGCCCCCGCCGCTCATATAGGCCCTGTCGTTCTGAGGGCAATGCGGCGCCTGCCCCAGATCCGTTCGCCTGCACGAACAGGAGTGAGACGATCGTCCCACTCCCGGATGCGTCAGCCCTGCTTGCCGGCCTTCTTGGCGGCAATGACCTTCTGCACCGAGCGATGCTTCGCCTTGTGCTTGTCGGCGGCGGGAACGATCTCGGGGATCGTCACCGAACCACCGGCCTTCTCGACCGCTTCGATCGCGCTCTTCGACGCGCCGGCGACGGTGAAGCTGAGCTTCGCGGTCAGCTCGCCCTTGGCGAGCAGACGGACGCCGTTCTTGCCGCCGCGGGTCAGGCCGGCGGCGTCGAGCGCTGCCTGGTCGATGTCGGTCGCGGTGAGCTTGCCCGAATCGATTGCCTTCTGGATCGCCCCGAGATTGACCTCGGCATAATCCTTGGCGAAGATGTTGTTGAAGCCGCGCTTCGGGATCCGCATGTGGAGCGGCATCTGGCCGCCTTCGAAGCCGGCGATCGAGACGCCTTCGCGGCTCTTCTGGCCCTTCTGGCCGCGGCCGGCGGTCTTGCCCTTGCCCGAGCCGATGCCGCGTCCGACGCGGATCTTGGAGGGGCGTGCGCCCTGATTGTCGCGGAGATCGTTCAGTTTCATGGTGTGCACTCGCTTTCGCTTTTGTCGCGCGGATGGAAATCGAAGCGGGGCGCATAGCGGGGGGGGCGGGCTTTGTCACCCGTTATGTTTGGACATCTGCTTGACTCGCTTGACTCGTTTGCGGGGTTTTTCGCCGACGCTCCCGTAACACCGCCACGCACGCGGCACTTGCGCCGCAGCGACGCGCCTTGGACGCGGCACCCGCGCGGCGGAAAAGCTACGGGTACGCGACGGGATCGCGGCGCGCCGGATCGCACGCGATGCGCGGCGTGGACGACGCACTGCGGAGACGGATCGACGGTTCAAAGAGCCCGGCAAGCCAAGCAGGCGAAATCCTATTTTGCAAGCATGGGGCGAATGACGACATTTGGCGCGTCTTCCAACCTTCTCCAGGGAGAAGGATACCGCAGCTTGGCAGCTTGCTGTCTAGCGGAGGTTGGATGAGGGAATGTGCCATCGAGAGCGTGATCCCTCACCCAGCTCCGACTAGGGCCCGCTGAAGAAGCGGACCCACGTCGGCGCAACTCTCTCCCGACGGGAGAGGGACGTCCACGAACCACCGGCCGTTGATGCGCGGGTTGCCGACATTAGCGCACGTCAAGCACCGTAAGGCTTACGCTTTCGACACGCGAATGGCCGCTATGGGTGGAAAGCTGCCCTTCTCGGTGGACCAAATCTTGGGCGGTTATGTCTTTTGCAACACATAGTCAGTACGGGTGAAACCAATAAACGCCTTGGCCTAGTTTCGAATACCGCCCCGCAGGCTCTGGCCGGGCGTGCTCGTTGCGTGAGACATGATACCCCCAGCCGCCATCAAAAAATGGCTTCGTTACTATTTCGATGCTGTCCGGATAGACGATTATGAAATTGGGCCGGAGACCCGCGATGGCGGGTGGCCACTGACCTTCCGGAAGGGCCGGGCCAGCATAGTTGCGCTTAGCCGCCATTAAAATTAAAGATTCGGCTCTTACAGCCTTTAGTGTCGCCTGATCATAGGTTGGGTGCGGGAAAGCGCAGTAGGCGCCAATCGCTACCAAAATAGCAATAGCAGCTCCAACGCTCAGGCACCCTTTCACTCCGGCTTCTCCGGCGCGGGCTTGTGCCTCGCGACCTTCGTTAGCCGCTCAACCGTCTGGGCTTGAACTTCATCCGCTTTCATATCAGCGAAGCTGCACGCTTCCCGCGATGTCCGCAACTGCGGCGGTAGCGGACATTCGCCAAGCCACGCACCAACGAAAAGGGGCGGTAGTCGCCTACCGCCCCTTCCCTATTTTGCTCGAGTCACGCGAAGGCTCAGCCCTCGACGACCTCGACCATGTGCTGCACCTTGCGGATCATGCCGCGGACTTCGGGGCTGTCCTGCAGCTCCGAGACGCGGTGCATCTTGTTGAGGCCCAGGCCGATCAGCGTTGCGCGCTGGTCGGACTTGCGGCGGATCGGCGAACCGGTCTGCTTGATCTTGATGGTTGCCATGATCGATTACTCCGCGATCGCAGCTGCATCCGCCTCGGCGGTCTGCGAACCACCGCGGCCGATCAGATCGGCGATCTTCTTGCCGCGACGCTGCGCAACGCTCTTGGGCGAGGTCTGCTCGCCGAGCGCTTCGAAGGTGGCGCGGATCATGTTGTAGGGGTTCGACGTGCCGACCGACTTGGTCACCACATCGGCAACGCCCAGGCTCTCGAAGATGGCGCGCATCGGGCCACCCGCGATGATCCCCGTACCGGCAGGCGCCGTGCGCAAAGTCACGCGGCCGGCACCGAAGTGGCCGTTACCGTCATGATGCAGCGTGCGGCCTTCCTTGAGCGGAACGCGGACCATGGCCTTCTTCGCGGCCGCAGTGGCCTTGGAGATGGCTTCCGGCACTTCGCGTGCCTTGCCGTGGCCGAAGCCGACCCTGCCCTTGCCGTCGCCGACGACGACGAGCGCTGCGAAGCCGAAGCGCTTGCCGCCCTTCACCGTCTTCGAGACGCGGTTGATGTGGACCAATTTCTCGATCAGCTCTTCGCCGCCGTCATCGGTAGCGCCGCGCGGACCGCCGCGATTGTCGCGACCGCGTCCGCCGTCACGGCCGCCAGGACCGCCGCGACCACCGCTGCCGCCGCCCGGGCCGCCGCGACCGCGGCCACCGCCGCCACCGCCGCCTGGACCACCGCGACCACGACCACCGCCGCCACCGCCGCCACCCTGATAGCCCGTGCTCTCCGGCGCGGGTGCGCTGGCTTCGGCGGGAGCGCCGCCAGTTTCTGGCGTGTTGTTCTCGTCAGCCATTGTTAGAACTCCAGTCCGCTCTCGCGAGCGGCATCCGCCAGCGCCTTGACGCGGCCATGATAGAGGAAGCCACCGCGATCGAAGACGACCTGCGTCACGCCGGCGGCCTTGGCTGCCTCGGCGACGCGCTTGCCGACATCCTGTGCCGCTGCGACGGTCGCGCCGGTCGTGCCGCGCACGTCCTTCTCGAGCGTCGACGCCGAGGCGATCGTCTTGCCCTGGGCATCGTCGATCACCTGGGCGTAGATGTGACGCCCGGAGCGATGGATCGAAAGCCGGGGACGGCCACCAGCGCGGCTACGCAGCGCGGTACGGTTGCGACGACGGCGCTTTGCGAAAAGCGAAAGACCCTTGGTGCTGATCACTTCTTCTTCCCTTCCTTACGGAAGATGAATTCGCCGTCATACTTGATGCCCTTGCCCTTGTACGGCTCGGGCTTGCGCCAACGACGAATCTCGGCCGCAATCTGGCCGACCTTCTGCTTGTCGATCCCCGAGATCTCGACCGTGGTCTGATCGGGGGTCTTGATCTCGATGCCTTCCGGCACGTCGATGTTCACGTCGTGCGAATAGCCGAGCTGGAGCTTGAGCACCTTGCCCTGCGATGCCGCGCGATAACCGACGCCGGTGATCAGGAGCTTCTTGGTGAAGCCCTCGGTCACGCCGGTGACGAGGTTCTGCACCATCGTGCGCTGCATGCCCCAAAAGGCACGCGCCGCCTTGGTCTCGTTCGCCGGCTTCACCAGGATGCCGTCGTCCTCGAGGGTGTAGCTGATCTCTTCGCGCAGCGTGAGCGAGAGGGTGCCCTTGGGGCCCTTCACGTTCAGCACGCTGCCGTCGATCGAGGCAGTGACGCCTGCCGGTACGGAGACCGGCTTCTTGCCGATGCGGCTCATATCAGAACACCTCCGCGAGCACTTCGCCGCCGACATTCTGCTCGCGCGCTTCCGCGTCGGACAGAACGCCGCGAGGCGTCGAGACGATCGTGATGCCGAGGCCGTTGCGGATCCGGGGCAGTTCCTGCGAACCCGAATAGACGCGGCGGCCGGGCTTCGAGACGCGCGCGACGTGCTTGATCGCCGGCTGGCCCTCGAAATATTTCAGCTCGATGCGGATGCCCGCGGCGGGGCCCATCTGCTCCTCGCTATAGCCACGGATGTAGCCTTCGCGCTGGAGAACATCGAGAACGCGTGCCCGCAGCTTCGACGCGGGAGTCAGGACGGAGTCCTTCTTCGCGCGCTGGCCGTTGCGGATGCGGGTGAGCATATCACCCAGTGGATCGGTCAAAGCCATCTCGTAGTCCTTACCAGCTCGACTTCGTGACGCCGGGGATCAGGCCCTTGTTGGCCAGATCCCGCAGCATGACGCGTGCGAGACGGAACTTGCGGTAATAGGCGCGCGGGCGGCCGGTCAGCTCGCAACGGTTGCGAATGCGGGTCGGGTTACCGTTCCGCGGAATCTCGGCCATCTTCAGTCGCGCGATGAGACGCTCGGTATCGTCCAAGCTCTCGTCGTTCGCGGTCGCCTTCAGCTTCGCATACTTGCCAGCATATTTCTTGACGAGCAGCTTGCGACGCTCATTCTTGTTGATCGAACTCAGTTTCGCCATCGACTTAAGTCCTTCCTACGCCGCTTGCTTCGCTTCGCCGTCCGCCTCGATGGGGAACGGGAAGCCGAACAGACGAAGAAGCTCGCGAGCCTCGTCATCGGTCTTGGCGGTGGTGGTGACGATCACGTCCATGCCGCGCACCTTGTCGATGCGGTCATAGCTGATCTCGGGGAACACAAGCTGCTCCTTGAGGCCGCAGGCGTAATTGCCGCGTCCGTCGAAGCTCTTCGGGTTCAGCCCACGGAAATCGCGAACGCGCGGGAGCGCGATCGTGATGAAGCGGTCGAGGAACTCGTACATCCGGTCCCGGCGCAAGGTGACCTTGCAGCCGATCGGCATGCCTTCGCGCAGCTTGAACTGCGCGATCGACTTCTTCGCCTTGGCGACGACGGGCTTCTGGCCGGCGATGAGTTCCATCTCCGCAGCAGCCTGCTCGACCTTCTTCTTGTCCTGGGTGGCCTCGCCAACGCCCATGTTCAGCACGATCTTGTCGATCCGCGGAATTTCCATGGCGTTCTTGTAGCCGAACTTCTCGACCATCGCCTTGGCGATGGTCTCGTCGTACATGCCCTTGAGGCGCGGGGTATACTTATCAGCCACTGATGACCTCCCCGGTCTTGACCGCAACGCGAACCTTCTTGCCGTCGCGCTCTTCGAAGCGAACGCGGGTCGCCTTGCCGTCGGCGGTCACGTGCGCGACCTTCGAAATGTGCATCGGCGCTTCCGAACGCTTCAGCCCGCCCTGGGGATCGCCCTGGCTCGGCTTGGTGTGGCGGACCGCGACATTGACGCCCGAAACGACGACCTTGCCGTCCTTGGGCAGCGACTTGACGACTTCACCGGTCCGTCCCTTGTCCTTGCCGGACAGGACGATGACCTGGTCGCCTTTCTTGATCTTGGCAGTAGCCATCACAGCACCTCTGGCGCGAGCGAAATGATCTTCATGAAGCCGCGCGAACGCAGCTCGCGAACCACCGGCCCGAAGATACGGGTGCCGATCGGCTCCTCGTTCTTGTTGACCAGCACCGCGGCATTGCCGTCGAAGCGGATCACCGAGCCGTCGGTACGACGGACATCCTTGGCGGTGCGGACGATGACGGCACGATGCACGTCACCCTTCTTCACCTTGCCGCGGGGTGCTGCTTCCTTGATGCTGACGACGATGACGTCGCCGACGCCGGCGAAGCGACGCTTCGACCCGCCCAGCACCTTGATGCACTGCACCCGCTTCGCGCCGCTATTGTCCGCGACGTCGAGATTGGACTGCATCTGGATCATTGATCCGGTTCCTTCTCGTTCGGCCTGCCGGGACTTGCCCGGTGGTTCCAGTTACAATTCCCGGGTTGCCCCGGAACTCTCCGTCACCCCGGCGGAAGCCGGGGTCCAGGGTCACGGGCGATGCCGCTCCTGGCTCTGGATCCCGGCTTTCGCCGGGATGACGATTAAGCGGCGTCCGCCGTGGCGGGAGTCGCGTGGGTGTTGACCCGCTCGATGACCTTCCACGTCTTGAGCTTCGAAATCGGCGCGATCTCTTCGATCCGCACGGTTTCGCCCTCGCGATACTCGTTGCCCTCGTCATGGGCGTGGTACTTCTTCGAACGACGGATGATCTTGCCGTAGAGCGGGTGCTTGACCTTACGCTCCACCAACACGACGACCGTCTTGTCGCCCTTGTCCGAGACAATGTTCCCGGTCAGCACGCGCTTCGGCATGGTCTCTTCCTTACTTTGCTTCCGAGCGCGTACGCTCGGACTGCAGCGTCTTGATGCGGGCGATGTCGCGACGGACTTCCTTGACCCGGCTCGGCTTTTCGAGCTGGCTGGTCGCGGCCTGGAAGCGCAGGTTGAATGCCTCGCGCTTCAGGTTGCCGAGCTCTTCACCCAGCTGGTCGTCGGTCTTCGCACGAAGATCGGTAGGCTTGGTCATTTCTATCAACCCTCCAGGTGCGAGGTATCGCCGAGACGGGCGACGACCTTGACCTTGATCGGCAGCTTCATCGCCGCACGCTCGAACGCTTCCGCCGCGAGCGGGCCGGGAACGCCGTCGAGCTCGAACAGGATGCGGCCGGGCTTGACGCGAGCCACCCAGAATTCCGGCGAGCCCTTGCCCGAGCCCATGCGGACTTCCGCAGGCTTCGACGACACCGGCACGTCCGGGAAGATGCGGATCCAGAGACGACCCTGGCGCTTGATGTGACGCGTGATCGCGCGGCGAGCCGCCTCGATCTGGCGCGCAGTGATCCGCTCGGGCTCCATTGCCTTCAGGCCATAGGAGCCGAAGTTCAGCGAAGTGCCGCCCTTGGCGTCGCCATGGATGCGGCCCTTGAACTGCTTGCGGTGCGCGAACTTCTTCGGTTGCAGCATGTTCTCTAGTCCTTAGCGGCGGTCGTCGCGCGCAGGGCGCACGCCGGAGGTCTGAGCCTCCATGTTGAGCCGGTCCTGCGCCATCGGATCATGGCCGAGAATCTCGCCCTTGAAGATCCACACCTTGACCCCGCACACGCCATAAGCGGTGTGGGCAGTGGCCTCGGCATAGTCCAGGTTGGCGCGCAGCGTGTGCAGCGGCACCCGACCCTCGCGATAGCCTTCGTTGCGGGCGATCTCGGCGCCGCCGAGACGGCCGCCGCAAGCGACGCGGATGCCGTCGGCACCGAGACGCATCGCCGACTGGACGGCGCGCTTCATCGCACGGCGGAACGCGATGCGGCGCTCGAGCTGATCGGCGATGCCCTGCGCGACGAGCTTGGCGTCGACTTCAGGCTTGCGGATCTCGACGATGTTCAGCGACACGTCGGAGCTGGTCATCGCGCCGAGCGTCTTGCGCAGCTTCTCGATGTCCGAGCCCTTCTTGCCGATGATCACGCCGGGGCGTGCAGCATAGATCGAGATGCGGCAAAGCTTGGCCGGACGCTCGATCACCACCTTGGAGATCGCGGCCTGCGGCAGCGTCTTCATGATGTACTGGCGGATCCGAAGGTCCTCGATGAGGAGGCGGCCGTAATCGGCGCCTTCCGCGAACCAGCGGCTGTCCCAGGTGCGGTTGATCTGAAGACGCAGACCGATCGGGTTGCTCTTGTGACCCATTATGCTTCTTCCTGCTCGCGGACGACGATGCGAAGACGGCTGAACGGCTTCAGGATGCGGGTGGACTTGCCACGGCCGCGAGTCGCGAAGCGCTTCATCACGATCGACTTGCCGACCGAAGCCTCGGCGACGACGAGTGCGTCGACATCGAGGTTGTGGTTGTTCTCGGCGTTGGCGATCGCCGACGCGAGCACCTTGCGTGCATCGACTGCCATGCCCTTCGTGGAGAACTGAAGGATGTTCAGCGCGTCGCCGACCTTCTTGCCGCGAATGAGCGCGGCGACGAGGCCGAGCTTCTGGGCCGAGCCGCGGATCTGCGTGCCGACCGAGAGAGCCTCGTTGTCCGCAACGCGGCGGGGTGCTTTTGGCTTAGACATTAGCGCTTGCCCTTCTTGTCCGCGGCATGGCCGGGGAAGAAGCGGGTCGGCGCGAACTCGCCGAGCTTCATGCCCACCATGTCCTCGTTGACCGACACCGGCACGAACTTGCGGCCGTTATAGACGCTGAAGGTCAGGCCGACGAAATCGGGCAGGATCGTCGAGCGGCGCGACCAGGTCTTGATCGGCGAACGCGCGTTGGTCTCCTGCGCAGTCTGCGCCTTCTTCAGGAGGTGGAGGTCCACGAAAGGACCCTTCCAAACTGAGCGAGCCATGTTAGCCCTTCCTCTTCGTCGAATGACGCGACCGGATGATCATCTTGTCGGTCGACTTGTTGTGACGAGTGCGAGCACCCTTGGTCGGCTTGCCCCACGGGGTAACCGGATGACGGCCGCCCGAGGTCCGGCCTTCACCACCGCCATGCGGATGGTCGACCGGGTTCTTGGCGACACCGCGCGTCAGCGGGCGGATGCCCTTCCAACGATTGCGGCCGGCCTTGCCGAGATTCTGGTTCTGGTTGTCGGGGTTCGAGACCGCGCCGACCGTCGCCATGCAATTGCCGTGAATATAGCGCTGCTCGCCCGAGTTGAGGCGGACGATGACCATGCCGCGGTCACGACCGACGACCTGGACATAGGTGCCTGCCGAACGGGCGATCTGGCCGCCCTTGCCCGGCTTCATCTCGACGTTGTGGACGATCGTGCCGACCGGCATCGAGCCCAGCTCCATGGCATTGCCCGGCTTCACGTCGGTCTTCTTGCCGGCGATCACCTTGTCGCCGACCGCGAGACGCTGCGGGGCGATGATGTAGGCGACGCTCGCCTTGCCGTCGATCTCGCCATAATTGACGAGCGCGATGAAGGCGGTGCGGTTGGGATCATATTCGATCCGCTCGACGGTGCCTTCCTTGTCCCACAGGCGGCGCTTGAAATCGACGATGCGATAGCGCTGCTTGTGGCCGCCGGCGATGCCGCGCGACGTGACATGGCCCTTGTTGTTGCGGCCGCCGGTCTTGGTCTTGCCCTCGGTGAGGGACTTGACGGGACGACCCTTGTACAGGGCCGAACGGTCGATCAGGATCAGGCCGCGGACGCCAGGCGACGTCGGATTATAATTCTTGAGTGCCATTACGAATTGACCCCCGAGGTCACATCGATCTGCTCACCGTCGGCGAGCGTCACGATTGCCTTCTTCATGTCGGAGCGCTTGTAGGGAGCACCCTTCCAGCGCTTGGTCTTGCCCTTCTGGACGATCGTGTTGACGCCAGTCACCTTGACATTCCAGAGCGCCTCGACGGCGGCCTTGATCTCGGGCTTGGTGGCGTCGCCGGCGACCTTGAACACAACCGCGTTGTGCTCGGCGACGAGCGTCGACTTTTCGGTGATGTGCGGCGCGACGATCACGTCATAATGACGATTGTCGATCGCAGCCTTCTGCTTTTTAGCCATTGAAGCGCGCCTCCAGCTTCTCGACGGCAGCGCGGGTCAGGACCAGCGTGTCGCTCTTCAGGATGTCGTAGACGTTGGCGCCCATCGCCGGCAGCACGTTGACCGTGTGCAGGTTGCCGGCCGCGAGCGCGAAGCTGTTGTCGACCGCGTCGCCGTCGATCACCAGCGTCTTCTTGCCGAAGTTCAGCTGCTCCATGTTGCCGAGCAGCGTCTTGGTCTTGCCGTCGGCAATCGCCAGGCTGTCCATGACGATCAGCGAGCCGGCCTTGGCATGGCTGCTGAGCGCCATCTTCAGGCCGAGTGCGCGGATCTTCTTGTTCAGCGACGGATTGAAGTCACGGACGCGGGCGCCGTGTGCCTTACCACCACCGATGAACACCGGCGCGCGGCGATCGCCGTGACGGGCGGTACCGCCGCCCTTCTGGCGACCGAACTTCTTGCCGGTGCGGGCGACGTCGGCGCGCTCACGCGTGCCACGTGCCGTCTCGCGGCGCTTCTCGAGCTGCCAGGTGACGACGCGGTGCAGGATGTCGGCACGCGGCTCGATCGCGAAAACCGCGTCGTTGAGCTCGATGTCGCCATTCTCTGCGGCGTCGAGGGTTTGAACCTTGATCTTCACGTTCAGCCCTCCTGGCCGGTGGTGTCGCCCTGGGGCGCACTGATCTCGGCATCGCTCTGACCGGCGCCGTGCGCGTCGGCATCGGCGACGCCGGCTGCTACTTCTTCGGCGCTCGGCAGCGGGGCGATCTCGTGGACCGCACCCTCTTCGACGGCGGCGATGTGATGCTCTTCGCCGGCATGCTGCGGGTCGCGGATCCCGGCCGGGAACGGCGCGTCGGCATGACGGTCGACCTTGACGGCGTCCTTGACGAACAGCCAGCCGCCCTTCGAGCCGGGGACCGAGCCCTTGACGAAGAGAAGACCGCGCTCGACGTCGGTGCCGACGATCTCGAGGTTCTGCTGGGTGCGATACTTGTCACCCATGTGGCCGGCCATCTTCTTGTTCTTGAAGACCTTGCCCGGATCCTGGCGCTGACCGGTCGAACCGAGCGAGCGGTGCGAAACCGAGACGCCGTGGGTGGCGCGCAGACCGCCGAAGCCCCAGCGCTTCATGCCGCCCTGGAAGCCCTTGCCCTGGGTCTTGCCCTGGATGTCGACGAACTGGCCAGCGACGTAGTGCGCGGCCGAGATTTCGGCGCCCACTTCGAGCAGACCGTCCTGGTCGACGCGGAATTCATGGACAACCGCCTTGGGCTCGACTTCGGCCTTGCCGAAATGGCCACGCTGCGGCTTCGACACGTTCTTGCTCTTCGCCGTGCCGGCGCCGAGCTGGACGGCGGTATAGCCGTCACGATCTTGTTCGCGAACCGAGACAACCTGCAGGCCTTCGAGGCTCAGGACGGTGACCGGCACGTGGCGGCCGTCGTCCTGGAACAGGCGGGTCATCCCCAGTTTCTTCGCGATCACGCCAGTGCGCATGATCAAATGCTCCCATACAGAGGCACCCGCGGGACCATTCCCTCGGGTGCGTGCCTCAGCCCCAAATATGATGCGAGCCCCCGTCTGGGCTGGGCCCCCGCCGAAGCGGGAGGACGGGGGACGCAGACCCGGGCAAGCCCGGCGGTATCCCTATCTCTAGGCGAGTGCGCCGTGGCGCTCTCTGGTTCCCGCGGACCGGAACCGGCCCTTTCGGGGAACTGTGCGAGTCCCCTGCGGGGCTTCGCGAATCTCGTGGAGGCGGGCCTTTACGTCAGCTTCGCTTCCCTGTCCACCCCTGGGCGGACAACTGGCTTATGCGAGTTTGATCTCGACATCGACGCCGGCGGCGAGGTCCAGCTTCATCAGTGCGTCGACCGTCTGCGGGGTCGGCTGGACGATGTCGAGCATGCGCTTGTAGGTGCGGGTCTCGAACTGCTCGCGCGACTTCTTGTCGATGTGCGGGCCGCGGTTGACGGTGAACTTGTCGATGTGCGTGGGCAACGGGATCGGACCACGGATGAGGGCGCCGGTGCGGCGCGCGGTGTCGGCGATGTCGCCGGCAGCCTGGTCGAGCACCCGGTGATCGAACGCCTTGAGGCGAATGCGGATATTCTGCGTTTCCATGGTACCTACCGATGCGAAAGAGCGGGCCCCGTAATCGAGGCTCTTGCTGTTAAACCCAAAACTGGAGGGCGGCCCTTACAGGCACCCTCATAAAAAGGCAACCGCCCGGCACCCCTTTTTCAGGGCACCGGGCGGCTGTTTGTCCTTAGGCTAGCTTACTTCTGGATCTCGGCGACGACGCCGGCACCGACGGTGCGGCCGCCTTCGCGGATCGTGAAGCGCTGGCCGACGTCCATGGCGATCGGCGCGATGAGCTTGATGCCCAGCGCGACGTTGTCGCCCGGCATCACCATCTCGGTGCCCTCAGGCAGTTCGATCGTGCCGGTGACGTCGGTCGTACGGAAGTAGAATTGCGGACGATAATTGGCGAAGAACGGCGTGTGACGGCCACCCTCGTCCTTCGACAGCACGTACACTTCCGACTGGAAGTCGGTGTGCGGCTTGATCGAGCCGGGCTTGCAGAGCACCTGGCCACGCTCGACTTCTTCACGGCCGACGCCGCGGATCAGCGCGCCGATATTGTCGCCGGCCTGGCCCTGATCGAGCAGCTTGCGGAACATCTCGACGCCGGTGACGACGGTCTTGCGCACGGTCGGGTGAATGCCGACGATCTCGACTTCCTCGCCGACCTTGACGATGCCGGTCTCGACGCGGCCGGTGACGACCGTACCGCGGCCCGAGATCGAGAACACGTCCTCGATCGGCATCATGAACGGCTTGTCGAGCGGACGCTCGGGCTGCGGGATCGACTCGTCGACCGCCTTCATCAGCGCGAGGATGGCTTCCTTGCCGAGCTTTTCGTCCGAACCCGAGAGCGCGCAGGTCGCCGAGCCACGGATGATCGGAATGTTGTCGCCGTCGAATTCACGCTTAGAGAGCTCCTCGCGGATTTCCATTTCGACCAGCTCGAGGATTTCCTCGTCGTCGACCAGATCGACCTTGTTGAGGAAAACGACCATCGTCGGCACGCCGACCTGCTTGGCGAGCAGGATGTGCTCCTTGGTCTGCGGCATCGGGCCGTCGGTGGCAGCGACCACGAGGATCGCGCCGTCCATCTGCGCCGCGCCGGTGATCATGTTCTTCACATAATCGGCGTGGCCCGGGCAATCGACGTGCGCATAGTGACGCGCCGCGGTCTCATACTCGACGTGTGCGGTCGAGATGGTGATGCCGCGCTCGCGCTCTTCGGGCGCCTTGTCGATGTTGGCGAAATCGACGGCGACGCCGCCCGAGGTCTCGGCCAGAATCTTGGTGATCGCAGCGGTCAGCGACGTCTTGCCATGGTCGACGTGACCGATGGTGCCGATGTTGAGATGCGGCTTGTTCCGCTCGAATTTTGCCTTCGCCATTGTTTCCTACCTTCTGGAATCTGATTCGCGGCCTTCAGGGCGCCACGCGAACGGGGCCCCTTAGCGACTCATTTTGGGTTACGCCAGCTTCGCCTTCACTTCGTCGGCCACATTTGCGGGCACTTCGTCGTAGTGCGAGAACTGCATGCTGTACTGTGCGCGGCCCTGGGTGAACGAGCGGAGCGAGTTCACATAGCCGAACATGTTCGCCAGCGGGACCATCGCCTCGACCGTCTGCGCGTTGCCGCGCGTGTCGGTGCCCTGGATCTGGCCACGACGCGAGTTCATGTCGCCGATGACGTCGCCCAGATAATCCTCCGGAGTGACGACTTCGACCTTCATGATCGGCTCGAGCAGCTTGATGCCGGCCTTCTGCGCCACTTCGCGCATCGCGCCGCGGGCGCAGATTTCGAACGCCAGCGCCGACGAGTCGACGTCATGGTAGGCGCCGTCATACAGCAGGATCTCGAAGTCGATGATCGGGAAGCCGACCAGCGAACCCGTCGCCGCCGTCTCGCGGAAGCCCTTCTCGATCGCGGGGATATATTCCTTGGGAATATTGCCGCCCTTGATCTCGTCCTTGAAGATGATGCCCGAACCGCGCTCGCCCGGCGTGACCTTGACCTTCACGCGGCCGAACTGGCCGGTACCGCCCGACTGCTTCTTGTGCGTGTAGTCCACGTCGACCGGCTTGCCGAGATATTCGCGATACGCAACCTGCGGCGCGCCGACATTGGCCTCGACCTTGAATTCGCGCTTCATGCGATCGACCAGGATCTCGAGATGGAGCTCGCCCATGCCCTTGATGATGGTCTGGCCGCTCTCCGCGTCCGAAGACACGCGGAACGACGGATCCTCGCGTGCCAGACGATTGAGCGCGACGCCCATCTTCTCCTGGTCGGCCTTGGTCTTGGGCTCCACCGAAAGCTCGATCACCGGCTCGGGGAATTCCATCCGCTCGAGGATGATCGGCGCATTGATCGCGCAGAGCGTGTCGCCGGTGGTGGTGTCCTTGAGACCCGCCAGCGCGACGATATCGCCGGCATAAGCGATCTGGATGTCCTCGCGCTCGTTCGCATGCATCAGCAGCATGCGGCCGACCTTCTCCTTCTTGTCCTTGACCGAGTTGGTCACCTGCGACGCAGTCTCGAGCTTGCCCGAATAGATGCGCGCGAAGGTCAGCGTGCCGACGAACGGATCGTTCATGATCTTGAACGCCAGCGCCGAGAACGGCACGTCGTCCGAAGACGGGCGCTCGTCCGGCGTGACGCCGTCGAGCTTGAGGCCCTGGATCGCGGGAACGTCGAGCGGGCTCGGCAGATAGTCGACGACGGCGTCGAGCAAGGGCTGGACACCCTTGTTCTTGAACGCCGAGCCGCAAACCACCGGCACGAACGCCATGCTGAGCGCACCCTTGCGGATCAGCTTCTTGAGGTCGGCGGTGCTCGGCTCGTTGCCTTCGAGATACTTTTCCATCAGGTCGTCGTCGAGTTCGACGGCCATTTCGATCAGCTCGCTGCGATACTTGGCGGCCTTCTCGACCATGTCCTCGGGGATGTCCGCATATTCGAACTTCGCGCCAAGGCTCTCTTCCAGCCAGATGATCGCGCGGTTCTCGACCAGATCGACCAGGCCCTTGAAGCCGCCTTCGATGCCGATCGGCAGATACAGCACGGCAGGACGCGCGCCGAGACGCTCGATGATCGAGTTGACGCAGAAGTAGAAATCCGCGCCGGTGCGGTCGAGCTTGTTGATGAAGCACATCCGCGGCACGCCGTATTTGTCGGCCTGACGCCACACGGTCTCGGACTGCGGCTCGACGCCGGCAACGCCGTCGAAGCAGGCGACCGCGCCATCGAGCACGCGCAGCGAACGCTCGACTTCGATGGTGAAGTCGACGTGCCCGGGGGTGTCGATGATGTTGATCAGATGCTCTTCGCCCTTGCCCTCTGCGGCGCGCCACTTGCACGTCGTAGCGGCGGACGTGATCGTGATCCCGCGCTCCTGCTCCTGCTCCATCCAGTCCATCGTCGCGGTGCCTTCGTGCACTTCGCCGATCTTGTAGGACTTGCCGGTGTAATAGAGGATGCGCTCGGTCGTCGTCGTCTTGCCGGCGTCGATGTGCGCCATGATGCCGATATTGCGGTAACGCTCGAGCGGATGGCTGCGGGCCATGATCTTAGTCCTTAGCGATGTGGGGAGCCGGATGTCCGGCTCCCCACGATATAGGTAGGAGAAGTTACCAGCGGTAGTGGCTGAAAGCGCGGTTCGCTTCGGCCATACGGTGGGTATCTTCGCGCTTCTTCACGGCGTTGCCGCGGTTGTTGGCGGCATCCATCAGCTCGCCCGAAAGGCGCGCCGACATGGTGTGCTCCGAACGATTACGTGCGGACGTGATCAGCCAGCGGATGGCGAGTGCCTGGGCACGCTCCGGACGGACCTCGACGGGAACCTGGTAGGTCGCACCGCCGACGCGGCGCGACCGGACCTCGATGCCCGGCTTGATGTTGTTGAGTGCGTCATGGAACACGCCGATCGGCTCGCGCTTGGCGCGCTGCTCGACGGTTTCGAGCGCCGTATAGACGATGCCCTCGGCCACGGACTTCTTGCCGTCCAGCATGACCGAATTCATGAACTTGGTGAGAACCTCATCCCCGTAAACGGGATCAGGCAGGATTTCCCGCTTTTCGGGACGACGACGACGAGCCATTCTGTATTCCTTTGGTACTTCAGCTGGTCCGGAACCCGTCCGGGGCTTACTGTGCCTTGCTTTGGTCGGGGGCCTGGATCCCGGACAAGATCGCTCGGAGCGATCTTTCCGGGATGATCATGCCCCCGGCATGATCACTTCGGACGCTTTGCGCCGTACTTGGAACGCGACTGGCGACGATCCTTCACACCCTGTGTATCGAGCACGCCGCGCAGGACGTGGTAGCGAACACCGGGAAGATCGCGGACACGACCGCCGCGGATCAGGACCACCGAGTGCTCCTGAAGGTTATGGCCCTCGCCCGGAATGTAGCTGATGACTTCGCGCTGGTTGGTCAGGCGAACCTTCGCAACCTTGCGGAGTGCCGAGTTCGGCTTCTTCGGGGTCGTGGTATAGACACGGGTGCAGACGCCGCGCTTCTGCGGGTTCTGCTCCATCGCAGGGACCTTGGACTTGGCCTTCTGCGGTTCGCGGCCCTTGCGGACCAGCTGGTTGATCGTCGGCATGAAAGCCCTTCACCTTGTGTTGCCCGGAAAATCCGGAGGTTACTTTGCTGGGAAAACGAGAGAATACGAAAAGGCCCCGGGTGTCTGCGACCCCCCGGGCCATTGCGTCTCCAGCAACGTTCAGCTCTTTGTCCTGCGAGTCTTGCGCCCCATGGAGCCCTCGCAGAACGGTGGCGCCTATAGCGGCGGAGGCATGGGTGGTCAATGGGCGCCGGAGGATAACCGGGCGTCAATCCATCGCGCGCTAAAGCCGGGCAGATGCTTCTATGCTCCCGATATCCCTCTGCCCCGCGGCCAATCCTCGCCCGGCTGGGCTGCGCGCTGCTCGCGCTGGCCGGCACGCTGCTGCTCGGCACGATCGAGAGTCGCTGGTCGCCGTCCTGGCGCTGGTTCGAATCGCCGGAGATGCTGCCAATGATCGGCCTGGTCTTTGCGAGCGCCGCCGGCCTGCTCGCCTGCCATCTCGCCTCACTGACAAACAATCGTTCAACTGCTTGGGCCGCCGCCCTCCCGGCCGCACTGCTCGCCGGCGCCTTGCCCGGATTGGGATCGGCCGCGTTGCTGGTCCCGCTGGCGCTCTCGGCCCATGCGGCCCTTCGTCTGCCCGCGCTGCGGCCCGCCGCATTGGCCGGCCTCGCCGGCACGACGATCGCACTGATCGCCGCGGGGCTGCACCACCCTGCCCTGCACGGCGCCGGCGCGCTGACGCTGCTCGCCGCCGCCGCAGTGGAGATCGGCCGATCGGGCCGGGCGGCGAACGATAACCGCCGCGACGAACCGTTCACCCTGTTTGGGGGTCGGCCCGCACACCCGCCTCGTGCTATGCCGCCGGCGCGGACTTCGAGTCCCGTCCTGAGGGAGTGAGCGTGTGTTCGGTAACAAGAGTCGCGACGAACGAACTCCGGCCGCGGGCCAGGGCAATAGCCGCGGACGCGGCATGTTTTCGGTGATCGGGCCCGACATGGCCGTGACCGGCGACGTCCGCGCGAGCGCCGATCTCCACATCGACGGCGGCATCGAAGGCGATGTCCACTGCGCCAATCTGGTCCAGGGATCGGAGAGCCGGATCGTCGGCGGCGTCACGGCCGATACCGCGCGCATCGCAGGCTCGATCGAAGGCAGCGTGCGGGTCAAGCACCTCACCGTCGAGCGCTCGGCGCGAATCATCGGCGATGTCGAATATGAGGACATCACCATCGAAAATGGTGGCCATGTCGACGGCCGGCTCAAGCGCACCGGCGAAGCCGCAACGGCGACGGGGCCGCGCGCAGTGCCCGATGTCGGGCAGGAACAGGCAGCCTGAGAACACACAACCCTCTCCCCGTCGGGAGAGGGTTGCGCATACTTGGGTCCGCTTTCTTCAGCGGGCCCTAGTCGGAACTGGGTGAGGGGATCACCCTATCGATAGCGTGAAACCCTCACCTAGCGCCGCTAGGCAGCAAGCTGCCAAGCTCTGCTACCTCTCCCACAGGGAGAGGAAGAAAGATCAGCGGTACAATACCGCTTAAAGCCCCTTGATCTTGGTCAGATGCGCCTGGACGACCTTCTCGGCCTCGCCGGCGAACTTCTTGAGCTCGGGTACGTCGCCGCTGGCGGCATAGTCCTTGACCAGAGTCAGCGCCTTCTCGTGCGCCATCACCTGCTGGGCCTTGTAGGCAGTGTCGAACGCCGCGCCCTCGGCCTTGCGCAGTGCTTCGAGACCGGCTTCCTGCTCGACGCTGAGCGCCGGGTTCGGCACGATCGCCGGACTCGCCTTCGCGCCCGCGGCCTTGAGCTTCTCGGTCGACGCATTGTGATGCTCGACCATCAGCTTGCCGAAGTCCTTGAGACCCTGTGCCTGCGCCTTGTCCTGCGCAAGCTTGCCTGCCTCGACTTCGTAATAGTCGCTGGCGCCGACATTGTTGGCGAATTTCTGCGCCGGCGATGCGGCCGCATCGGCAGCTACGACATTGTCCGCGGCGGCGTCGGCGTAATTGGCGTCGGCGGGCAGTCCGTTGTCGATGGTGGTGTCGGCCGTAGTCGTGTTGGCCGTCTCGTTGCCGCCGCAGGCGGCGAGCGCGAGCGCCGGGGCAAGCCCCAGAACCAAGTGAAGCTTCTTCATGCAGGCATCCTCCTCTGGAGGAGCGACAACGCAAGCCACGCGCCGGCGTTCCGCATTCTCGAGGCGTTGGCTCAGGCGGCGCGCAGTTCGGCGAGAAAGCCCTGCAGTTCCTCCGAAAGCGCCGCTGCGCCCTGCTGAAGCTGCGCCGCGACGCCGCGCATTCCGCTCACGCTTGCCGACGCGACCGCGGACGTCTCGCCGATCGCCTCGACTTCGTGGCGGATCGCCGTGCTGGCCCCGACTGCTTCCTCGACATTCCACGCGATCGTTCGCGTCGCATCCTCCTGCGCCGCGACCGCTGCCTGCACCCCCGCCGCCAGATCGACCATCGCCGCGATCGCATCCTCGACCTGTTCGTGGCCGAGCGTGACTTCGTCGATCCCGCGACGGATCTCGTCGACATGCGTGGCGATCCTGCCCGCCGCGACGCCAGTCTGGTTCGACAGTTGCTTCACTTCGTTGGCGACCACGGTGAAGCCGCGCCCCGCCTCGCCCGCGCGCGCCGCTTCGATCGTCGCGTTGAGCGCGAGCAGATTCACTTGCCCGGCGATGTCGGTGATCAGCCCGATCACCGAATCGATCGTCTGCGCCGCGCGGCGCAGCTCGCGAGTCCGCGCGGCACCGGCGCGAACCAGCGCGGACACCCTGCCCGCCGCAGCCTCGGCCGCGTCGGTATTGTCTTCGACGCGTTCGAGCGCGGTCGCCAGCTCGCGTCCGCGCGCGGCGATCTCGCGCATATTGTCGCTGGTCTGCGACGCGGCCGAAGCGACCGCGACGGCACGATTGCCCACTTCGGCGGCGCGGTCCGCGCTCGACGCGGCACTGCTCTGCACCTGCGCCGACAATGCGGCCAAAGCGCGGGCGAGTGCCGCCACTTCGCCTTCGAAGCGCTCGCTGGCGCGCTCGATCCGCTCGGCGCGTGCGATTCGCATCGCGGCGGTGCTGCGCTCGAATTCGGCGGCGAGATGGAGCAGCCGGCGATTGCCGATCACTGCCGCCAGCCGGCCATCCCGAGTGAGGATCATGCCCTCGCTGCCATTGGCGGCACGATAGGTGGAAATCAGCGTGCCGACATCGGTGGTGATCTCCGCCACCGGGCAGGGCCGGACGTGGCGCGCCACGCCGTGCCCGAAATAGGGATTGCGCAGCAGCGCGTGGCCGAACGGATTGAGCAGCAGCCGCCGCACGTCCTTCTCGAAGATCGCGCCGACCGGCCGATGCGCGCTGTCCACGACCGGCATCAATCGCAGATCGATATCGGAGTTGAACTGCTCGACTGCCTTGAACAGCGAATCGTCGAGCGTCAGCCACGGCGGATCGGCTTCGATTTCGGTGAGCCAGCCCGGATTCGGGTCCGACCGCGGGGGAAGTTGTGCGACCTTCATGCCCCTGCCCTAGGCGCAGTTGGTAAAGGGGAGCTTCACCGTTGGTTACACCTGCGTGACAAACCGTGTTTTTCGCAGTTGCAGCGAACGCATGCGCGGCGTAGAGGCGCCGCCGTGACAGGTGTCCCCGCAAGGGATGAAAAGGGAACTCGGTTCAAACCCGAGGCTGCCCCCGCAACTGTAACCGGCGAGCGTTCGCGCCATCATGCCACTGGAGCACATCCGGGAAGGCGGCGCGAAAGTGATGACCCGGGAGCCAGGAGACCTGCCCGTCACAGTCGATTCCTTTGCGCGGGCGGGGTGCACCGGGCGAACGAGGGCGTGCCCTCGCGTGAGCGACACCGTTAACCGGGTCGCCGCGCCAGTTTCATCGGCGAGACGACCCCTGACAAAGGTGTCTTTGCCGTGACCAAGTTCAAGCTGTTTCTCTACGCTTCCGCCGCTTTGCTGCCGGCCGCCGCGCATGCCCAGTCGGACGATGACCAGATCGTCGTCGTCGCTTCGGGCGTCGAGCAGGAGGCCGACACCACCGGCCGCTCGATCACCGTGCTGAACCGCGAGACGATCGAGACTCGTCAGACCGTCTCGCTCTCCGACTTGCTCGCCACCACGCCCGGTGTCAGCACGACTCGCACCGGTGGACCCGGCGCCCTCACCGCAGTGCGCATCCGCGGCGCCGAGGATGGGCAGACGCTGATCCTGATCGACGGCGTGCGCGTCAACGATCCGTCCTCGACCAGTGGGGCGTTCGATTTCGGCAATCTGCTGACCGGCGCAATCGAGCGCGTCGAGATCCTGCGCGGCCCCAATTCGGTGATCTGGGGCAGCCAGGCGATCGGCGGCGTCGTCAATGTCGTAACTCAGGCGCCGGTCGACGGCGTGGCTGCGCGCGCCAACGCCGAATATGGCTATGCCGACCAGATCTCGGCAAACGCCGCCATCGCCGCGGGCAATGACCGTTTCCAGGGCGCGCTGACCGGCGGCTATTTTACCACCGACGGCGTGTCGCAGGCGGCAGTCGGCACGGAGGCCGACGGCTATCGCCAATATAATGCCAGCGGCCGGCTGCGCGCCGAGTTCGCGCCGGGCTTCGGCATCGATCTGCGCGGCTATTACGCCGATTCGCGGCTCGAACTCGACGGCTTCCCGGCGTCGGCCGGCTACAGCTTCGCCGACACCGACGAATATTCGACTGCGAAGGAGCTGTACGGCTATGCCGGGCTGTTCGCCGATTTCGGGCCGCTGTCGAACCGCGTCGCCTTCACCATCGCCGACATCAATCGCGACGGCTATGATCCGGCGCCCGGCGCCTTCACGCCGCATTATCTCTATCGCGGCCGCAGCGAGCGCTACGAATATCGCGGCGACGCGAAGCTGGTCGAGCAGGTTCGACTGACCTTCGGCGCGGAGCGGGAAAACACTCGCTTCTACGACGGATTCGAGACCAACCGCGCCGACATCACGAGCGTCTACGGCCAGGCGATCGTCACGCCGGTCGAGCAGGTGACGCTCACCGCCGGCATCCGCAATGACGACCACAGTCGCTTCGGCAGCCACGTCACCTGGGGCGCCAGCGCCGCGGCCCGGCCGTTCGACGGCACGCTGCTGCGCGCCAGCTATGGTGAAGGCTTCAAGGCACCGACGCTCTACCAGCTGTTCTCGGACTATGGCACCAAGTCGCTGAATCCGGAGACCGCCAAGAGCTGGGAAGTCGGCGTCGAGCAGAGCGCGCTGAACGGCGCGGCGAAGCTGGGCGTGACATGGTTCCGCCGCGACACGCGCAACCAGATCGACTTCTTCTCGTGCCCCACGGCGGACGTCACCAATCCCGCGTCGATCTGCTTCGACCGTCCCTTCGGCACCTACGCCAATATCGCCCGCGCCCGCGCGGAGGGTGTCGAGGTCGAACTCGCGCTCAAGCCGGTCGAGGCGTTTACCGTCACTGCCAACTACACCTATACCGACACCGAAAACCGCTCGGCGGGCTTTGAAGGCAACCAGCTGGCGCGGCGTCCGCAGGACACCGCCAGCCTCTCGGCCGATTACCGCCTGCCGTTCGGGCTCGCGCTGGGAGGAACGGTGACGATCGTCGGCGACAGCTTCAACGACCAAGGCAATTTCACGCGGCTCGACGGCTTCGCGCTCGGCAGCATCCGCGCCGAGATGCCGATCGGCGACCGCTTCGCGGTGTACGGCCGCGTCGAGAACGTCACCGACGAGAAGTATCAGGTGGTCTCCGGCTACGGCACGTACGGCCGCGCAGCCTATGCCGGCGTGCGGCTGCGCTTCAACTGATGCGAGGCGCCGCGCTCCTGTGCCTGCTGGCGGCCGGATGCGCGGCGCAACCCTCCGCGAAGGGCGGCGGGATCGTCTCGCTCAACCCGTGCGCCGATGCGATGCTGGTCGAACTGGTCCCGCCCGCGCGCATCGCGGCGATCAGCCATTATTCGCGCGATCCCGGCGCCTCATCGATCGCGCCGGACGTCGCGGCGCGCTATCGCACCAACAATGGCACCGCCGAGGAGATCATCGCGCTTCGCCCCGATCTGGCGATCATCGACAGCTTCGCTTCGGTGTCGACTCGCGAAGCGCTCGCACGCGCCGGCGTGAAGACGCTGACGCTCGGCTGGGCGAGCACGATCGAAGACAGCAAGAAGCAGGTCCGCGAACTCGCCGCCGCGCTTAACGCGCGGCCCGCGGGCGACGCGATGGTCGCGCGGATCGACGGCGCTATCGCTGCCGCCCGCACCGACCGCCCACCGCTCTCCGCCTTGCTCTGGATCGGCGGCAACACCGTCAATGGCAGCGGCACCCTGCTCGACGAAATGATGGTCAAGGCCGGCTTCAGCGACCATGCTGCGCACTATGGACTCCAGGGCACCGGCTATCTTCCGATCGAACATGTCGTCGCCGATCCCCCGCGCGTGATGCTGGTTCCCGACGAGGCCGGCCGCGATGCCGGCTCGCGCGCGGCGCAGATGCGCGGCTGGGCACTCGCGCGTTCGGGCGCCAAGGTCGATCAGGCGCGGTTCAATCGGAGCTTGGTCAATTGTGGCGGACCGGTGATTGCCCGGGCGATGACGCGGCTTGCGGAAGTGCGGCGCGAGGTGGGCGAATGATCAAGATCGGATTACCCTCACCCTTCCCACCCGGCTATGCCGGGCGGGCCCCTTCCCTCTCCCGTTGGGAGAGGGAGGGAGGCGCGAAGCGCCGGAAGGGTGAGGGTGATCCTCAATGAACCGCCCCCTCCTCCTAATCCTCCTGACAGCCCTCGTCGCGCTGCTGTTCGCCGGCTCGCTGGTCGCCGGCAAGATCTGGGTGCCCCCTTCGGTGTGGTTCACCGGCGACCCGCGCTGGTGGATCGTCGCCGAGCTGCGCCTGCCCCGCGCGATCCTCGGGCTCGCGATCGGCGCGGCGCTCGGCCTGACCGGCGCCGTGCTGCAGGGCTATCTGCGCAACCCGCTCGCCGATCCGGCGGTGGTCGGGGTCTCCTCCTCCGCCGCGCTCGGCGCGGTCGCCGCGATCGTCGTCTTCGCGGCGAACGCCCCGCTGGTGATTTTCGGCGCCGCGATGCTCGCCGCGTGCGGATCGATGCTGCTGCTCGCCGGGCTCGCCTGGCGCGCCGACAGCCAGGTCGCCTTCATCCTCGCCGGCACCGTACTCGCCAGCCTGGCGGGCGCGCTCACTGCCTTCCTGATCTCGATCGCGCCCAACCCGTTCGCGACCGCAGAGATCATCGACTGGATCATGGGCGCGCTCACCGACCGCAGTTTCGCCGAGGTCCAGCTCGCTTCGCCGTTCATTGCGATCGGCTGCGCACTCCTGCTGTTCACTGGCCGCGCGCTCGACGCCCTCACGCTCGGCGAGGCCGCGGCGCGCTCGCTCGGCGTCCGTCTCGCGCGTACCCAATTGCTCATCGTGCTCGGCGCCGGGCTTGCGGTCGGCGCCAGCGTCGCGGTGACCGGCGTCGTCGGCTTTGTCGGGCTGATCGTCCCGCATCTGCTGCGCCCGCTCACCGGCGCCAAGCCCTCGGCATTGCTCCTCCCCAGCGCGCTTGGCGGCGCGGTGCTGGTGCTTGCCGCCGACAGCCTCGTCCGGCTCGGTCCGGGCGCGGCGGAAATCCGGCTCGGCGTGGCGATGGCGCTGCTCGGCACGCCATTCTTCTTCCTGCTGCTCCTCAAGATGCGGCGTTCGGCATGGAGCTGAGCGTCAGCGATCTGGCGGTGAGCCTCGGCAATCGCCGGGTGCTCAGCCACGTCACTGCCGCCTTCCAGCCCGGCCGCGTGACTGCGATCCTCGGTGCCAACGGTTCGGGCAAGTCGACTCTGGTCAAGACGCTCGCCGGGCTGCTCGACGCCGATGCGGGTCACGTCAAGCTTGGCACCCGCCACATTGCCCGGATCGAGCCGCGCGAGCGCGCCCGGCTGATCGGCTATCTGCCGCAGGACCCGATCGTCCACTGGAACCTCGCGGTCCGCGATCTCGTCGCGCTCGGCCGGCTGCCGCATCGCTCGCCCTTCGCCGGCGCATCGCAGGACGACGCAATGGCGATCGGCGCCGCGCTCGCCGCGACCGACACGCACGCTCTCGCCGATCGCGGCGCCGACCAGCTTTCGGGTGGCGAACGTGCCCGCGTGCTGCTGGCGCGGGTCCTTGCCGGTGAACCGCAATGGCTGCTCGCCGACGAGCCGCTCGCCAGCCTCGACCCCGTTCACCAGCTCGGGCTGCTCGACCAGCTCCGCGCGCTCGCCGCCACCGGCATGGGCGTGGTGATCGTGCTCCACGACCTTATCCAGGCCGCGCGCGCCGCGGACGATGTGCTGCTGCTCAAGGCTGGCGAAGTGGTGGCCTTCGGCCCCGCCTCGCAGGCGCTGGCACATCAACCGTTGCGCGACGCGTTTGGGGTCGAAGTGATGATCGTCCCCGACGAACAGGGCCGCCTGCTACCCGTGCCGATCGGGCGTACCCGCTAAAAACCCTCCTCGCGAAGCGGGGGAGGTTGCAGGCGCAGCCTGGCGGAGGCCTCTCCGCGGGCGACATCGCTTGTTGAGAGTCCCCCTGCGTCGCCTTCGGCGCCACCTCCCCCGCTTCGCTAGGGAGGATTGAGAACCGCTCGCCCCTGTGCCATTGCGCAATAAAATTACACGACGAGTCGGGCCAACGTGCCCGCCGCAGGAGAGTTTATGCGCACGATCGACCATCTCATCGCGGGTCCTGCAGGCGGCGGCGCGCTGCGCATGTCGGACGTGTTCGATCCCAATACCGGGCAAGTCCAGGCGCGCGTCTCGCTCGGCACCAGCGCCGATCTCGATCGCGCGATTGCTGCCGCGCAAGCCGCGCAGCCCGGCTGGGCGGCGACCAATCCGCAGCGCCGCGCCCGCGTGATGTTCAAGTTCAAGGAGCTGGTCGAAGCGAACATGGATTCGCTCGCGCATCTGCTCTCCTCCGAACACGGCAAGGTCATCGCCGATTCGAAGGGCGACATCCAGCGCGGGCTCGAAGTGATCGAATTCGCCTGCGGCATCCCGCACGTCCTGAAGGGCGAATATACCCAGGGCGCCGGCCCCGGCATCGACGTCTACAGCATGCGCCAGCCGCTCGGCATCGGTGCCGGCATCACGCCGTTCAACTTCCCGGCGATGATCCCGCTCTGGATGTCGGGCGTGGCGATCGCCTGCGGCAACGCCTTCCTGCTCAAGCCCAGCGAGCGCGACCCGTCGGTCCCGGTCCGCCTCGCCGAACTGATGCTCGAGGCGGGGCTGCCCGAAGGCATCCTCCAGGTCGTCCATGGCGACAAGGAAATGGTCGACGCGATCCTCGATCATCCTGCGATCTCTGCGGTCAGCTTCGTCGGCTCGTCGGACATCGCGCATTATGTCTATCGCCGCGGCGTCGAGGCCGGCAAGCGCGTCCAGGCGATGGGCGGCGCCAAGAACCATGGCATCGTCATGCCCGATGCCGATCTCGACCAGGTCGTCGCCGATCTGTCGGGCGCGGCATTCGGCAGTGCGGGCGAGCGCTGCATGGCGCTGCCGGTGGTCGTCCCCGTCGGCGACAAGACCGCCGATGCGCTGCGCGAAAAGCTGCTTCCTGCGATTCGTTCGCTGCGCGTCGGGGTTTCGACCGATAACGATGCGCATTACGGCCCGGTGGTGAACGCCGCGCACCGGCAGCGCGTCGAGAACTGGATCCAGACCGGGGTCGACGAAGGCGCCGAGCTCGTCGTCGACGGCCGCGGCTTCCAGCTGCAGGGGCACGAAGAGGGCTTCTTCATCGGCCCGTCGCTGTTCGACCGAGTCACGCCGGAGATGCAGTCCTACAAGGAAGAGATTTTCGGTCCGGTCCTCCAGATCGTCCGCGCCCCCGATTTCGAGACTGCGCTGCGCCTGCCCAGCGAGCATCAATATGGCAACGGCGTCGCGATCTTCACCCGCAATGGCCATGCCGCGCGCGAGTTCGCGGCGCGGGTGAATGTCGGGATGGTCGGGATCAACGTGCCGATCCCCGTCCCCGTCGCCTATCACAGCTTCGGCGGCTGGAAGCGGTCGGCGTTCGGCGACGTCAACCAGCACGGCATGGAGGGCGTCCGCTTCTGGACCAAGGTCAAGACCGTCACCCAGCGCTGGCCCGACGGCTCGGCGCTACCCGGCGGCAGCGAAGATGGCGGTCCCTCGCGTATCCAGGATGCGTTCGTCATCCCGACGATGGGGTGAGCCAATGCAATTGATCGCGCACAATCCGGACAAGGGCGTCTACGCGACCGGCGACTGGATCCACGCCATGGAAGTGCGCGGCGCCGAGCGGCTGCTGTTCGTCAGCGGGACGATGGGCCTTAGGCCCGACTTCACGGCGCCGCCGACGCTGGAGGGACAGCTCGACTGCGTCTGGAACAATCTACGCGCGATCCTCGCCAGCGCGGGGATGACGACGGACAATATCGTCCGCCTGACCAGCTACCTGCGCGACCCTGCCTTTGCCGAGGCCAATGCCCGGGCGCGCAACGTCGCGCTTGGCGAGCGCCGAATCCCCACCACGGCGATCGTCGTCCAGACGCTGGAGAGCGACTGGCTGGTCGAGCTCGAAATCGTGGCGGCAGGCTGAGGCGATGTTGCGCGGGCTGCTCTCGATCATGGCGCTTTTGCTGCTGACGCTCGCCCCCGCGGCGAGCGCGCAGAAGCGTATCGCGCTCACCTTTGATGACACCCCACGCAGTGTCGGCGCGTTCTTCACCAAGCAGGAACGCAGCGCACGGCTGATCACGGAATTGAAGAAGGCGCGCGTCGCGCAGGCTGCGTTCTTCGTCAATCCCGGCAATGTACGCGCCACCGCCGACGAAGCGCTCGTCGAAAGCTATGTCCGGGCCGGCCACGTCATCGCCAATCACGGCTTCAGCCATCCGCATCTCAACCAGTCCAGCGTCGCCGCCTATCTCGCCGATATCGACAAGGCCGAGGCCTGGCTCAAGCCGCGCCACGGCTATCGTCCGTGGTTCCGCTATCCCTTTCTCGACGAAGGTGGAAGCGACAAGGCCAAGCGCGATGCGGTCCGCGCCGGGCTCGCCGCGCGCGGATTGACCAACGGCTATGTCACCGCCGAAGGCTCGGACTGGAACCTCGAGCAGCTGACGATCGACGCGAAGAAGGCCGGCAAGACCATCGACATGGCCGGCTTGCGCGATCTCTATGTCGAAACCCACGTCGAGGCGGCCGACTTCGCCGACGCGCTGGTGATCAAGGCGATCGGCCGCTCGCCGCCGCACGTCATGCTGCTCCACGAGACCGACCTGGCGGCGCTTTACATCGCCGACCTCGTCGGAGCATTGCGCGCCGACGGCTGGGAGATCGTCACCGCCGACACAGCCTACGCCGATCCGCTCAAGACCGCCGCGCCCGACGTCCCAAGCGCCAACGGCACGCTCACCGAGCTGCTCGCCTGGGAAAAGGGCCTCCTCGCACCGCGCTGGTATGCGCGCAACGACCTCAAGATCGCCAATGCATTCTTCGCCGAGCGCGTACTGCACGAGAAGCCGGCGCCATGAGCCTCGCCGTTGCACTCGCCCTAGCCGCCGCCAGCGACCTGGAAGGCCCCGGACGCTTCTGCGGCTATGCGCCGATCATCGATCTGATCGCCGGCGAGCGTGTCGTCACGCTGGGAGGCGGCATTCACAGCGGCACCTTTCGTTGGGAAGGCGCGTTCGGCCAGCTCGACGTCATCGGCATCGGCTGGGCCAGCCCTCCCGACAGTGCCGGCAAGGCGAAGCGGACCTCCAAGGGGCATCTGCTCTTCCCGCCCCGACGCGAACGCGGTCGCTATCGCGTAGCACTCTGGAATGGCCGGAACGGGGTGGCCTACTTCAGCACGCCGCACCGCCTCACGCGCCAACAGCTCGCTGCAATCGACCGCGTCGATTTGTTCGAGGAAGGCGAGGAACCCGTGGGTTGCAAACTCAGGACGATTTTTTCGTGGGAATGAGCGTGGCTCGTCCGCAGAGCATAGGCATGAAAGAATGACCAGCCAGTTCGACCTCACCGACGAGCAGCTCCAGATCCAGGAAATGGCGCGCGCCTTCACTGCCGATCGCATCACGCCGCATGCCGGCGAGTGGGACGAGAAGCACATCTTCCCCCGCGACACGATCCGCGCCGCGGCCGAGCTCGGCTTCGCGTCGATCTATGTCTCCGAGGAGAGCGGCGGGATCGGTCTCGGCCGGCTCGAATCGGCGCTGATCATGGAGGCGATGGCCTATGGCTGCCCGTCGACCAGTGCATTCATCTCGATCCACAACATGGCGAGCTGGATGATCGACCGGTTCGGCTCGCCGGGGGTCAAGGACAAGTATCTCCCAAGCCTCATCACGATGGACCGGCTGGCGAGCTATTGCCTCACCGAACCCTCGTCGGGGTCCGATGCAGCGGCGCTCAAGACCCGCGCGGTGAGGGACGGCGACGATTATATCGTCACCGGCACCAAGCAGTTCATCTCGGGCGGCGGCGAGAACGAAATCTATGTCACTATGGTCCGCACCGGCGAGGAAGGCCCCAAGGGCATTTCGTGCCTGGTGATCGAGAAGGACATGCCCGGAGTGAGCTTCGGCGCGCAGGAAAAGAAGCTCGGCTGGCATTCGCAGCCGACCGCGGCGGTGATCCTCGAGCAAGTGCGCGTCCCCGCCGAAAATCTGGTGGGCGGCGAGGGCGACGGTTTCCGAATCGCGATGATGGGATTGGACGGCGGCCGGCTCAACATCGGCGCCTGCTCGCTCGGCGGGGCGCAGCGCTGCCTCGACGAGGCGATCCGCTATACCAAGGACCGCCAGCAATTCGGCAAGCCGATCGCCGACTTCCAGAACACCCAGTTCACCCTCGCCGACATGGCGACCGAGCTGGAAGCCGCCCGCGCCTTGCTCTATCTCGCCGCCGCCAAGGTAACCGCCGGCGCGCCGGACAAGACTCGCTTCGCCGCGATGGCCAAACGCCTCGCCACCGATACCGGATCGAGCGTTGTCGATCGCGCGCTCCAGCTCCATGGCGGCTACGGCTATCTGCAGGACTATCCGATCGAGCGCTTCTGGCGCGATTTGCGGGTGCATTCGATTTTAGAAGGGACCAATCAGGTGATGCGGATGATCGTCGGACGCGAGCTGACGCGGCAATGAGAAAACCCACCGCGCGGGTTGCTGCGAAAGCAGGAACCCCGGGTCACGGGCGCGTCGCTTGTCGCCTTGGGCTCCCGCTTTCGCAGGAGCACAATGCATGACCACCGAGGTCCTGACCTTCGTCGAAGGCCGCATCGGCCGCATCCGGCTCAACCGGCCCAAGGCGATCCACGCGCTCGACACCGCGATGTGCGCGGCGATGCTCGACGCGCTGACTGCGTGGCGCATCGATTCCGCGGTCGAAGCGGTGCTGATCGATCATGCGGAAGGCCGCGGTTTCTGCGCCGGCGGCGACATCCGCATGATCGCGAGCAGCGGCGCGAGCGACGGCGCCGCGGCGCGCGATTTCTTCCGTGTCGAATATCAGCTCAACCACGCGCTGTTCACATTCGCCAAGCCGGTGGTCGCGTTCATGGACGGGATCACGATGGGCGGCGGCGTCGGCATCGCGATGCCGGCCAAGTGCCGCGTCGCGACCGAGAACACCAAATTCGCCATGCCCGAGACCGGGATCGGCCTGTTCCCCGATGTCGGCGGCGGCTGGCATCTGTCGCGGCTTCCGGGCCATCTCGGCGAGTATATCGCGCTGACCGGGGCGCGGCTCGACGGGGCCGATTGCCTGGCCCTCGGCCTCGCCACGCATTACCTTCCCGCCGAACTCCTCGATCGGGTCAAGGCGGACGTCGCCAGCGACCCGCAGGCGATCACCGCTGCCCTCGACGCACTCAGCGAAGCGCCGGACGCAGCGAAGATCCTCGCCGATCTCGAGAATATCGACCGTCTGTTCGCCGCCGACACGCTGGAGGAGATCCTCGCCGCGCTCGCCGCCGATAGCGGGCTATGGGCCAAGGAGCAGTTGGCGATCCTTGCCACCAAATCCCCGCAGGCGATGAAGGTCTCGCTCCATCTCGTCCGCCAGGGCCGCCATATGCCGAGCTTCGAGGACGAGATGCGGCAGGAATTCGCCGTCGCCACCCGCGTCGTCCAGCGCCCCGATTTCGCCGAGGGCGTCCGCGCCGTGATCGTCGACAAGGACAACGCACCGCGCTGGCAGCCCGCCACCGTCGAGGGCGTCACCGATCACGTCATCGACCAGATCTTCGCGCCCTTGCCCGACGACCAGGCATGGGCGCCGGCGTAAACCGGAGGAAATAATGTCGTACGAAACCATCCTCGTCGAACAGCGCGGCGCCGTTACTTTGGTCACGCTCAACCGCCCCCAGGCGCTCAACGCACTCAACGGGCAAGTGTTGTCCGAACTGCTCGAAGCGATGGCCGCGTTCGACAAGGACGCCTCCCAGGGTTGCGCCGTCATCACCGGGAGCGAAAAGGCATTTGCCGCGGGCGCCGACATCAAGGAGATGCAGGCGCAGGGCTTTGCCGACATGTACGGCTATGATTTCTTCGCCGGCTGGGACGCGTTCACCCGCACCCGCAAACCGATCATCGCCGCGGTCGCCGGCTATGCACTCGGCGGCGGCTGCGAGCTGGCGATGATGTGCGACTTCATCCTCGCCGCGGACAATGCCAGGTTCGGCCAGCCCGAGATCAAGCTCGCGGTCTCGCCCGGCATGGGCGGGTCGCAACGCCTCACCCGCGCGGTCGGCAAGGCCAAGGCGATGGAGATGTGCCTCACCGGACGGATGATCGACGCAGCGGAGGCCGAGCGCGCCGGGCTCGTCGCGCGGATCGTCCCCGCCGCGGAACTGGTCGAAGAGGCCGTGAAGACCGCGGCGGCGATCGCCGGCATGGCACCGCTCGCGGTGCTGGCGAACAAGGAAATGGTCAACGCGGCGTACGAGACGACGTTGACCCAGGGCGTACAGTTCGAGCGCCGTCTGTTCCACGCGCTGTTTGGAACGGCGGACCAGAAGGAAGGCATGGCGGCCTTTGTCGAGAAGCGCCCGGGGAATTGGACGGGCAAGTAACTATCATCGTCACCCCGGCGAAAGCCGGGGCCCAGAGTCACCGGCGCGACGCCAGCGGCTCTGGATCCCGGCTTTCGCCGGGATGACGGATTAGGAAAGAGGACGGGATAGTGGCACGCATCGCATTTATCGGGCTGGGCAATATGGGCGGCGGGATGGCCGCCAACCTCGCCAAGGCCGGCCACGACGTCCGCGCCTTCGATCTCTCCGCCGACGCGCTCGACAAGGCGAAGCAGGCCGGTTGCCTCCCCGCCGAGGACGCCAATACCGCGATCCTCGGCGCCGAGGCCGTGATCACCATGCTCCCCGCCGGCCGCCATGTCGAAGCGGTCTATACCGACGCCATCCTCCACCATGCCGATGCCGGCGCGGTCCTGATCGACTGTTCGACGATCGACGTCGCCACCGCGCGCCGCGTCGCCGAGGCCGCAGCCGCGCATGGCCTCGCCGCGGTCGACGCCCCGGTCTCGGGCGGGATCGCGGCGGCCAATGCCGGCACGCTCACCTTCATGGTCGGCGGCAGCGAGGCGGCATTCTCGCGCGCCGAGCCCTTCCTGTCGGACATGGGCAAGGCAGTGATCCACGCCGGCACCAGCGGCGCGGGCCAGGGCGCCAAGATCTGCAACAACATGATGCTCGGCGCGACGATGATCGCCACCTGCGAGAGCTTCGCGCTCGCCGAAAAGCTCGGGCTCGACTTGCAGAAGCTCTACGATATCGCCTCGGTGAGCTCGGGGCAAAGCTGGTCGATCACGAGCTATTGCCCGGTCCCCGGGGTCGGCCCCGAAACCCCCGCCGACCGCGACTATCAGGGCGGGTTCGCCGCGGCGTTGATGCTCAAGGACTTGAAGCTCGCGCTCGAGGCGGCCGCCAGCGTCGATGCCGAGACGCCGATGGCGGCGCGGGCGGAGGAACTCTACGAGAAGTTCGCCAACGGCGAAGGCGCGACGCTCGATTTCTCGGGGATCATCAAGATGCTGAAGGGCTGAAACGAGGATTAACCCGGTGTTTGCCGGTCGGGCGCATAACAACAGCATGCGCGCCATCCTACTTCTCGCCCTCGCCGCCCCTGCCGCCGCGCAGGAGCGCCCCGCTCCCTTCGTCGTCGCCGAGACCGGCCAGGGCTATGCCACGATCGACGAAGCGGTCACTGCGATCCGCGACGACGATGCGACGATCCTGATCGCGCCGGGCACCTATCGCCAATGCACCGTCCAGACCGGCGGCAAGATCGTCTTCAAGGCGCGGCAGCCCGGCACCGTGATCTTCGAAAAGACCGTGTGCGAGGACAAAGCCGGCTTCGTGCTGCGCGGCCGCGGCTCGACGATCGATGGCGTGGTCTTTCGCGGCTACGCCGTGTCCGACGGCAACGGCGCCGGCATCCGCCACGAGATGGGCGACCTGACCATAACCAATTCGATGTTCCTCGACAGCCAGGAAGGCATTCTCGGCGGCGGCCATGAGACCGTCCGCCGAGTCAGTATCGATCGCACCACCTTCGCCGGGCTCGGCCAGTGCGAGACCGAGAATTGCAGCCATGCGATCTATCTCGCGGTCGACGGGGAGGTTTCGGTCACCCGCTCGCGCTTCGAGCGCGGCACCGGCGGGCACTACGTCAAATTACGCGCGCGCCGGGTCAACATCACCGATTCGAGCTTCGACGACAGCGCCGGCAAGAAGACCAATTACATGATCGACTTGTCCGAAGGCGGCACCGGGCTGATCGCGCGCAACACCTTCGTCCAGGGCAAGAGCAAGGACAACCATTCGGGGCTGATCGTCGTCGCCGCCGAAGGCCGGACCTATCCCTCCGCGGGCCTGCGCATCGAGGACAATGTCGCGAGCATGGCGCCCGGCGCGCCGCCGAACCCGGCGTTCGTGGCCGACCTCAGCGGCTCGACGATCGAGTTGTCCAACAACCGGCTGAGCGGGATGCGCGCATTCGAACGGCGCTAGCGAGAGGTAGGCACGCAGGCCGCGGGATGTCGCAGGACGGACTCAAGTCGCGGCAACGATCACGAAGCTGATATTGTCGCTGCCATCATTTTCCAGCGCTTCTGCAAGGATCCGATCCGCCGCGCGCGGATCGATCAGGTCGAGCTCCCGGGGGATTTCCCAGCGAAGCGACCGACTCAATCCGTCCGAGCAGAGGAGCAGGATATCCCCGGCCTCCGCGGCGAACGACATCGCCTCCACTTCCACCACGCTCTCGACCCCCAGGGCGCGCGTGATGACATGGCCCTGCGGATGTCGCGCCGCCTGCGCGCGATCAATCAGCCCCTGATCGAGCAGTTGCTGGACCAGGCTGTGATCGCTGGTGAGCTGTTCCCAGGCGGCGTTTCGCGCGCGATAGGCGCGGCTGTCGCCTGCCCAGAAGATCTGCGCCTCCCCGTCGGCGACGTGCAGCACCACGATCGTCGAGCCGATGACGCCGCCGGCCTCCGCGCCACGCGCGAGAATTTCGGCGTTCGCTTGATCGAGCGCCGCGAGGATGACCGCTCGCGTGATCGGGGCTGGTGCGTCGGCCAGGCCGCGGAGCGCGGCGATCGCCAGATCGGCGGCGATGTCGCCACCGCGGTGCCCGCCCATGCCGTCGGCCACGGCCCACAAGCTCCGATCCGGGCGGTCGAGAACGCGGTCCTCATTGACCTTGCGCACCCGTCCGACATGGCTTCGCGATACCGAGAGGAATGCAAGCGGAGAAGCGCCCGATCGCGCCAGGGTCGCCTTCACTTGCCCTGCTCGGCAGCGGCATAGGCCTGGACGAACGCCCGATCCAGCGTGCCCTCGGCACCGTCGAGCTGCTTCGCCAGGTCGGCGTGCCGCGACTCGATTTCCTGGGTCTGGAGCGCATGCTTGCTCTTGAGCAGCGAGCTGTTCCTGGAAACGGCAGCGTCGATTTCGCGCGGGTCGAACGTCGTCACTGCCTGGAGAAGCGAGGCTTGGAGCCCGGCAAAGGTTGCGATCAGATGCCGCTTCACATCCTGCAGCGAGCTGCTGATCGCAGTGGGCCCGGACAGGAAGCCACCGACGCCGGAGAGGAGCAAGTCGATCGCAAGACGCTGGGTAGGCGCCCATTTGAACGGATTGTTGCCCGAGCCGCCGATCGTCGTGCGGGTGAGATTGTAGCGGCCGCGCGCGCGATTGCGCTCGACCATCAGATCGGCGATGCCGAGCACCATCTGGCGATAGACCGCGCCGGCGCGCTCCATCACTTCGACCGGCTCTTCGCTCGACAACAGCGACGCATCGAGCCCGGCTCCGCGGCAAAACGCCTCGAGCAGCGATTCGCCCCCCGAATTGGCAATTGGCTGCGCATCGACCCAGTCGGTGGGAATCTCGATCGACGCGCCGAGCGGCGGCGTCAGCACCATCGTGCGCGACGTATCGGTGACTTCGTCGTCGAGCGGCGCGCGCGTCGCGGCGATCCGGAAGCGCCCCATGCGCAGCGTGAACGGCACCCCGACCGGAACATCGACCAGATCGGGAAGCCGATCCCCCGTAGAATCGTCGAACACCCCGTTGGTGCCGATCGGGCGGATGATCAGCCCGTCGGTCGATGCCGCGATCTCGCAATGCTCGCGCGAAAGCGCGCGGTCGGGATCGGCGATCGGCCAGTCGCATTTGGTGTCGCGACCGATGCTGATCGCACCGTCGCGCAGCAGCCGCGCGTCGATCGGCTGGACCGTATCGTCCATGTCGAAGAGCTGGAGCATGTACATGTCTATGCGGCTCGTTTCGGCACGATCTGGATGCACGTGGCGTCGAGCGCAGGCGCTTCGGTGGCGGTGCCGTGCAGCCGCGGCTCGATCTCGGCCGCGAGCCGGTTGAACCCGTCGAACAATGCGCCGATCTCGTCGCGGCGGCGATGCGAGATGCGCAACGCGAAGCCGTGTGCGCGCGCTTCGTCGAAGCTCTGCTCGAGCCGGCGCAGCGGCCGCACCACCATTGCGCCGCTCATATAGCCGATCGCCAGCACGACGAGCATGATGATCGAGGCCAATGCGATCATCAGCGTGCGCGCATTGGCCATCGCCGCATCGAGCGAAGTTCGCGGCAACAGGATATCGACCGAGCCGAAATCGGCACCGGCATAGCGGATCGGCCGCACGAAGCGCAGCGCGCCTCCCTTGCCATCCGCCGCATTGGTCACCGCAAGGCCGCCGGCGTCGAGCCTTTGCTCGCCTGTCGGCGCCGCATAACGCTGCCCCACGCGCCGGCCGTCGCTGGCCGCGCGGATCGTGCCGCCGGCGTCGACCACGGCAATGCCGCGGACGCCGCCGTCCTGGCTGGCGGCGGCGACGAACGCCTGGAGCGGGGTCCAGTCCTGCTGGTCGGGCGGCAGCCCGGCATTGTCGGCAAGCGAGACCGCCGCGTTCTTGGTCACGAAGGTGGCGATCGTCTCGCCCGACGCGATCGCCATATGCTCGAGCGCGTGCTGCTGGCGGGTCAGGATCGTCGAGATGCTGAGCACCAAAGCGATCAAGGTAATGCTGACCAGCGCCAGCGGCAGCTTGAAGCGCAGCGAAAGCCCGCGGCGCGTCACGCTGTCTTCGGTGGTCAGTGCCGCGGACTCGCGGCGCAGCGCCTGCAATAGCTGCGCGCCATCGGCGAAGCGCTGGTCGGGCTTCTTTGCGAGCAACTTGTCGATGATCTGGCGCAGGCCCGGCGGACAGTCCGCTGCCGAGCGCTCGACCGGCGCAACTTTCGCCTGCGCGATCTGCAGCGCGAGCGTGGCAAGTCCGGTCGCATCGAACGCCACCTTTCCGGTGACCATCTCGTACAGCACCGCGCCGAGCGAGAACAGGTCGGAGCGCGGATCGACCGGCAGACCGAGCGCCTGTTCGGGGCTCATATAGCGCGGCGTGCCGATCATCTGCCCGGCCTGGGTGCGTGCCAGATGGCCGTCGCTCTCGCCGATCCGGGCCACGCCGAAATCGAGCAATTTGGCGGTCTTGCCGTCCGACGAGAGCAGGATGTTCGATGGCTTGACGTCGCGGTGGACGACGCCCTGCGCATGCGCCCAGGACAATGCGTCGGCGAGCTGGGCGCCGAGCGCGAGGACGCGCTCGAACGGCATTCGGCCCTGCGCCTGGAGCACCATGTCGAGCGGCCGGCCTTCGATCAGTTCCATCGCGATATAGGGAACGCCGTCCGCCTCGCCGACATCGTAGATCGTCGCGATATTGGGATGATTGAGCGCCCCCGCCGCGCGCGCTTCGCGCAGGAAGCGGGCGCCGAGTTCGGGATCGCGGCGGTAGTCAGGCTTGAGCACCTTGATCGCGACGACGCGGCCGATATCGGGATCGTGCGCGCGAAACACGTCGGCCATCGCGCCCTCGCCGATCCGCGCTTCGATCCTGTACCGGCCCAGCCTGTCCATCACGTCTTCCACTCGCTGAGAGACTCAGCTTAGCGGCGGGAACTTAAGGATTTCTTCCTATTGGCGGGCGCGCACCGTCGCGGCGATGCGCTGTGCCCGCTGCAAGTCGCGGAAGATCACCGCGTTGCCCGGATCGAGCGCATGCGCGCGCTGCAGCAAGCCCACTGCCTGCTGGACCGCACCGCGATTGAGCGCGGCCAGCCCGGCGGAACGCGCGCGCTGCGCCGCCGCCGGATTGGCCGCGGGCTTGGTGGCTGGCGCGGCCGGTACAGGCGCCGGTGCCGCCGGTTTGGGGCGAGTAGCAGCGGCAGGCGCCGGCCGTGACGGGCGCTCCGGAGCGGGCTGTGGCTTGGGCCTCGGCGGCGATCCGGGAATCCGGAGGATCTGACCCGCGGCGAGTGCCGAGGGATTGGCGAGGTCGTTGTAACGCGCGAGCTGATAGGCCTTGAGGCGATTGCCGAGCAGACGCTCGGCGAGCTGCTCGATCGTCTCGCCCGCACGCACCGTATAGGGATAGCTGGCCGGCCCCAGCAGCACCTTGGGATCGCCTGCGATCGAATCGCGGAGCAATTGCAGTTTCGGATTCATCGGCGCGCGCTTCAGCAGCGGCTTGAGGCTTTTCTCGGCGCCCTTGGGGTCGCCGCGCATCAGCAGCGCCTGGACGCCTTCGATCTCGCTCTCGGCCAGCGGCGCGGCGACTGCGACGGGCTGCGGTGCCGGCCCCTTGGCGCAGGCGGCGAGCGCTGCGAGGCTGGCAAGCGCGGCCAGGCGCAGGAACGAGCGGTGGTTCATCGGGCGAGCCTTTGGGAGAGGGTTGTCTGGACTTGCCGCGCGTCGAGCACGAGCCGGTCGCGAAGCGGGGCGGGGTTGCGGACGAAAGCCTGGAACTCGGCACCGCCCAGCGGCGGCGAGAAATAATAACCCTGGAACTCGGAACAGCCATGGCGGCGCAGCCACAGATATTCCTCCTGGCGCTCAACGCCCTCGGCGAGCACGCGGATCCCCAGGCCACGGGCGAGCGCGATGATGCTCTGGCAAATCGCCTGGCTGTCGCGGCGACGCTCGACTTCGGTGACGAACTGCCGATCGATCTTGATCTTGTCGAAGGCGAGCGCGCGCAGCGCCGAAAGGCTCGAAAAGCCCGTGCCGAAATCGTCGATCGCGATATGGATGCCGAGCCCGTGCAATGCTTCGAACAAGCGTTCGGCGCGGCCGACGTCCGCCGCCGCGGCGCTCTCGGTCAGCTCGATCTCGAGCAGGCCGGCACGCAGCGAATGGCGCTCGAGCGTCCGCTTGATCAGGGTATGGATGTCGGGGCGATCGAGCTGGTGCGCCGAAACGTTGACTGCCACCGTCAGCGGCCCCTGCCCCAGCCGGTGCCATGCCCGCGCCTCGCGGCAGGCAGCGTTGAGCACCCACAGCCCGACTTCCTCGATCATCCCGGCGCTCTCGAGTATCGGAATGAACAGGGTCGGCGAGACCATCCCGCGCGCCGGGTTGTGCCAGCGCAGCAATGCCTCGGCACCGATCACCTGCCCGCTCGCGGCATCGACCTGCGGCTGATAGCGCAGCGCGAATTCTCCATTGTGCAGCGCCCCGCGCAGATCCTGCTCGAGCGCATAGCGATCCCGCTCGGCCGCCGCCGACGCCGCGTCGACTCGCTGGACGTGCAGCGGTCCCTCGGGCCCGGCGGCGCATGCCGCGATCAGGCGCGCGAGCGTCGCCGTGGCGGCTTCCTGCGGCGCCGCCCAGGCAGTGTGATGCACGCGCACCTCGGGCACCAGTTCGCGCCCCTCCTCGTGCATCACGTCACCCAGCGCATAGCTGATCGCGACGAGCTGGCGCTCGGCGTCCTCGCTCGACACGCTCGCGCCGAGCCACAAGGCGAAATGCGAGCGATCGACGTGCGCGACCATCCGGCCGTCGCCGACCATCCGGGTGATCCGCTCGGCAAAATGCTTGAGCGCGCGATCGGCAAGCGCCGGATCGAATGCGCAGAGTCGATCGAAATCGCCGAGCGCGATCAGCCCCAGCGTCCCGGCGCCTTCGCTTGCCATCCGCGCCAGCAGCGGTTCGCGGGTGGGCAGGCCCGTCAGCGCGTGGCGCTGATCGAGCCGATCCTCGCTGCTCCGGATGCGATCTTCGAGGAGGCCGATCGCGTCATCCAGCGTTTGCCAGCGGGACGTGCGCGGATCGACCCTGGCCAGCTCCGCAAGCCGGGCTGCGAGCACCCCAACGCGCCATCGCATCGACAGAATCGCGCCCAACGACACCGTCGCCAGCGCGGCGAACGCAATCACCGGATAACCCCAGAAGGCGGCCGCGACGACTGCGGCGCCCACCAGCATGGAGCCACTGGCACGCAAAAACCGGCTCGAGCCGCTACCGTCGGGCAAATAAACACGCCGCATGAGGAGCTTGCTAACGCCGCGACTCATACGAAGGGGTTAAGGAAGGCGCGGTCAGAGTATCGCTTTTGCGCGGCGCGACAGGGAAAACGCATGCCCGGTCCGCTGCCGATCTCGGGATCCGTCGAGGCTTGCCAAATTTCGGTTTCTCTACGAAACTCACCGCATGCTCTATCTGGACGATATCGAAGTCGGCATGAAGCGCAGCTTCGGCGGCTATGAGGTGACCCGCGACGAAGTGCTCGCCTTCGCCGAAAAATACGATCCGCAGCCCTTCCATCTCTCGGACGAAGCCGCCGCCGAGACGCATTTCGGCCGTCTGGCGGCAAGCGGCTGGCATACCTGCGCGATGACGATGGCAATGTTCGTCGCGCACATGAAGAAGCACCCGCAAGCGAGCCTCGGCGCCGCCGGGGTCGACGAGTTGCGCTGGCTCAAGCCGGTCTATCCGGGCGATGTGCTGCGTTGCAAAAGCGAAGTGCTCGAAGTGCGACCGTCACAGAGCCGCCCCGAAATGGGCAGCGTGCGCAACAGCATGACGACGTTCAACCAGCATGACGAGCCAGTGCTGCGCTTCACTGCGCTGGCGCTGATGCGGCGGCGCCCAGTGGCCTGATACGAGTCCCGCACCCTCGCTATCCGGGCTCCTGCGAAAGCAGGAGCCTAGGGTAACGCGCGACTCGTTCGTGGCCCTGGGCTCCTGCTTTCGCAGGAGCTCTATGATGCTCAATCGCGCCGGGAACTGCGCCTCGAGCGATCCCCGCCGCGCCGCTCGCCGCGGTTCCAATCTCCGCGCTCGCGTCGTTCCGGACGTGTCGTCTGATCCTGCCGGTAGGTGCGGCGATCGTCGCTGCGATAGCCCTGCCTGTCGTCGCCCCGCTCGCCACGAAACCCGCCCCAATTCTCGCGGATTCCGCCTCGGTCGCCGCGCCAATTGTTGCGGCGGGTCTCCCAATAACGCCGCTGGCCACCGTTCCAGCGATGCGGGCGGCGGTCGCGATCGTAGACGTAATAGCCCGAGCCCGGATAATAATAGTCGCCGTACCAGCCATAATAAGAACTGGCGAAGCCGTTGCCGTAGCCGCCGCCATAGCCATTGCCGTAGCCGCCGCCGTAATAATCGTCGTCATAATAGCCGGCGCTCGAATAGCCGAGCGACACCCCGGAATAGCCATAGCCGTCGGTGCAGGCAGCCGTGCCGAGGCCGAGCGCGGCCAGCAGGCCGATGGTGGAGATGCGGCGAATCCACATGGGACAATCCTCTCGAGCGTATTGCCTGAGAACGTCTGCGGCGAAAGCGGGGTTCCGCAGGGGCCTCAGTGGCCCTCGAATGCCACCAGCGCGTTCACTTCGATCCCGTCGCCACGCAACGCCGCCGCGCCGCCGAGCTCGGGCAGGTCGACGACGAACCCGGCCTGAGTCACCACCGCACCCGCCTTGCGCAGCAGCCGCACCGCGGCGCGTGCCGTCCCGCCGGTGGCGATCAGATCGTCGACCAGCAGCACGCGCGCGCCGGGCGTGCAGGCATCGGCATGGATGGCGATCCGGTCGGTGCCGTATTCGAGCGCATAGTCCTCGGCGATCGTTGCGCCGGGGAGCTTGCCGTCCTTGCGGACCAGCAGCACGCCGGTGCCGAGCTTGACGGCCAATGCCGCGCCGAACAGGAAGCCGCGCGCCTCGATCCCGGCGACCAGATCGACCTTGCCTTCGACCTGCCCGGCCATGCGGTCGATCGTCAGCTTCAGCCCCTCGGCGTCGAGCAGCAGCGTGGTGATGTCGCGGAACATGATCCCCGGCTTGGGGAAATCTGGGATCGTCCGGATGCGCCGCCGGATATCGTCATTGTCGTTCGCCATAGCCGGACCCTCAAAAGAGGAACCCGCCGAGCGATGCTCCGGCGGGTCCCGTTAGTGCAGCGATGCGATCAGGCCGCCGCCTCAGTGCTTCACGCCCCGCCATACGGTCAGGTACGCGCCATAAGCGAGTCCCGTCGCGATCAGCAGGAACAGCACCACCGCGAGACCCGCCTGGTGGCGCGTCTGCATCGTCGGCTCCGCGGTCCAGACGAGGAACGCCGAGACGTCCTTGGCCATCTGGTCGACCGTCGCGCGCGTGCCGTCCGAATAGGTGACCTGATTCTCGCTGGTCAGCGGCGGCGGCATCGCGATGTTGAGGTTGGCGAAATACGGATTGAAGTGCGAACCCTCGGGGGTCTTGGCGCCCGGGAACCTCGCGAGCAATTCGGCCGGCTGCTTTTCCTCGTAACCGGTCAGCAGCGAATAGACATAGGCCGGGCCGCCATGGCGCGCCTTGGTCATCAGGCTGAGGTCCGGCGGGGTGCCGGTGCCGGGATAATAGACCTTCGGGAAGCGGTCGGACGGCAAATTGTCGCGCTCGCCCCAGGTGCCCGCCTTGGGGTCCTGCGCCGGCTGCTTCATCGGCCAGTCCTTGGCGATCTTCTTCACTTCGGCTTCGCTATAGCCGATCTGCCGGAGGTCGCGGAACGAGACGAGGCTCAGCGAATGACAGCTCGCGCAGACCTTTTCGTAAACCAGGAAGCCGCGCTGCAGCTGCTGGTTGTCGAACTTGCCGAGCAGGCCGTCCGACTTGAGCGCGAGCTCCTTCGGATGGTGATGGAATTCCTCCTCGGCGGTCGCCTGCGGGGGTTCCTTGATCAGGCCGGTAATCGTCCCGATCAACGCGAGGAACAGGACGAAGACGAAGCCGAGACCGACGATGAACTTGATCGAGCGCATGAACAGCGGAAGCATTTTCTCGTTTCCCCTTTACGCGCTCAGCGCCGTTTCGCTCATCCGCGAGCCGCCATGGTCGCCCAGCACTGCCTCGGTGATCGAGTTGGGCAGCGGCTTCGGACGCTCGAGGCGCGAGATGATCGGCACGATGATGAGGAAGTGCGCGAAATAATAAGCGGCGGTGAGCTGGCTGGCGATGACGACCGCAGGAGTCGCCGCCGAGCCGCCGCAATAGCCGAGCACGAGCACGTCGAGCACCAGCACCCAGAAGGCGATGCGGTACATCGGACGGAAGTTCGCCGAGCGCACCGGCGACTTGTCGAGCCAGGGCAGGAAGAACAGCAGCAGGATCGAGCCGAACATCGCGACCACGCCCCACAATTTCGCCGGAATGATGAAGTCGGCGGTGAAGGCGCGCAGAATCGCGTAGAACGGCCAGAAATACCATTCGGGGACGATGTGCGCCGGAGTCGAGAGCGGGTTGGCCGGGATATAGTTGTCCGGATGGCCCAGATAATCCGGCAGGAAGAAGATCAGGATCGCGAAGATGATCATGAACACCCCGACGCCGAAGCCGTCCTTCGCAGTATAATATGGGTGGAACGGCACGGTGTCCTGCTCGCCCTTCACTTCGACGCCGGTCGGATTGCCCGAGCCGGGGATGTGGAGCGCCCAGATGTGGAGGATCACTGCGCCGGCGATCACGAACGGCAGCAGATAGTGGAGCGAGAAGAAGCGGTTGAGCGCGGCATCGTCGGGCGCATAGCCGCCGAGCAGCCAGACGCGGATCCATTCGCCGACCACCGGGATCGCCGAGAAGAAGCCCGTGATCACCTGCGCGCCCCAGAAGCTCATCTGACCCCAGGGGAGCACATAGCCCATGAACGCAGTGGCCATGATCAGCAGGAAGATGACCACGCCGATCAGCCACACCATCTCGCGCGGCGCCTTGTACGAGCCGTAATAAAGCCCGCGGAAGATGTGGATATACACCACGGCCAGGAACATGCTCGCGCCGTTGGCGTGCGCGAAGCGCAGGAACCAGCCGGCGTTGACGTCGCGCATGATCGTACCGTTGATCGATTCGAACGCGCCCGCCGCCGACGAGTGGAAATGCATCGCGAGGACGATGCCGGTGACGATCTGGATGACCAGGCACACCCCGGCGAGCACGCCGAAATTCCAGAAGTAATTCAGGTTGCGCGGCACCGGATAGCCGGCGCCGACCGCGTTATAGACGAAGCGCGGCAGCGGAAGACGGCTGTCGATCCACTGCGTCAGCGCGTTCTTGGGTTCGTAATGGCGTGCCCAGGGAAAGCTCATGCTTCTCTATCCTCAACCGACCACGACGACAGTGGGCGACGTGAATTCATAGTTCGGAACCTCGAGGTTCTTCGGTGCCGGACCCTGGCGGATGCGGCCGGCAGTGTCATAGGCCGAGCCGTGGCACGGGCAGAAATAGCCCCCGAACGGTCCGCGATTCTCGCCCTCGCCCGCGCCCAGCGGGACGCAGCCGAGATGCGTGCACACGCCCAGGGTGATCAGCCAATTGCCATGACCTTCCCTGGTGCGCTGGGCCAGCGTCTGCGGATCGCGCAGGCTCGACACGGGAACCGCGTCGGCGGCGGCGATCTCCGCGGGAGTGAGGTTGCGCACGAACAAGGGCTGCTTGCGGAAGCTGGTCTTGATCGCCTGCCCCGGCTCGATCGCGGTGACGTCGATCTCGGTGGTCGATTGCGCGAGCACGTCGGCCGAGGGATTCATCGAATTGATCAGCGGCAACACGGTCACCGCGGCGCCGACGCCCGCAAAGGAAACCGCGGCAACCTTCAGATAGTCGCGGCGACGCGGGTTCTCGATCACATCGCCCGTGGGGACCACGGTCTGGGTCGGGGAAACACCGTCTTCAAGCGTTGCCATGCTTCAGCCCTTGCACTTCAGAACAAACCGCGACGACCGCGCGGGGTAACGGGACGCGGGCGCATGCACGCCCGGAGCCGCCCGGTTGCCCCCGGTGGCTTGGCCGGCCTGATAGACGTGGCGAAGCGGCTTTGCCAACAAGGATTTTGTCCCGCACCGGCCGGCTGCCGCGCCGCGGGTGTCGGACGCGCGGGGCGATCGGGACGCCCCCGCCCCGCGGACCGTCAAATCAGCGTCGCCGAAGTCCCGGCCGAAACGAGCGGTGCGATCCCGGCGTAGAAGAACGGAATGCCGTCCTCCGGTCCGTTCAGCGCACGGCCGTGCACCTTCGACATGACGCAGACTCCGACTTCTGCCGGCTTTTCGCCGATCACGAGCACGAAGGGGTTCTCCTCATCGCCGCGCAGATACCGCCCACCAAATGCGCGGCGGGCGACTTCGAAGACATAAGCCGATATCAGAAAGTGGAGATCGTCCGGAAGGGGCGCTTCCTTGCGGTAGAAATCGTCCAGGACCCGATCGACCAATTCGAGCGATGCCTCGCTATAATCGAGCTTGCTCCCGTCGATTGGCGAGCCGGCGGGCGAGAACGCGTTTACGAAATCGGCAGCTTGCCATTCCATTCCCTGCTCGATGCTTGCGGGCATGCCATCCGGCATACCGCCCTGCCCGTTGGCCGGTCGCATTGCCGACGCGTGCCCGGCCTGATCATTTTGGGCGCCAAACAGCCTTTTGAAAATACCGACCATCGCCTCTTTTCCACTCGCTAATATCCGAACGCAGGCGATGCGATCGCGCCTGTGCTTTACGGGCGGGCCCTCCGCTCTCACGATTTTGGCGCCAGCGGAGCAATGTGGCAAATCCACATCTTGCCGCCGCTCGAAATGCCAGCGTTTCTCGACGCCTAAGGGACAACGGCGGGTTTCGAAACGGAAGGCAGCCAGTCGGCTACGCCTCGTTTCAGCCCTCAAGTGCTCCAGCGAAGGCAAGAGCCCAGGTCATGCGGTCCTCCATCATCCTGGGCTCCTGCTTCGCAGGAGCCCGAGCTGGGAATGACCGCTAACCACCAACGCTCGCCATTCGCCCTATGGCCGCCAGGCGCAGCAATCTGGATGACGGGCGCGATGCGGGCCGCTATCCTCCCCCAGCATGCGCCTCGCCCTCTTCCAGCCCGAAATCGCCGGCAATGTCGGTGCCGTGCTTCGCCTCGGCGCCTGTTTCCAGGTCCCTATCCACATCGTCGAGCCGATGGGCTTCCCATGGAGTGACAAGGCCCGCAAGCGATCGGCGATGGACTATGACGACAAGGTCCAGGTCACCCGCCACGCCGATTTCGATGCGTTCAGGGCGTGCGTGCCCGGCCGGCTGATCTTGCTCACCACCCAAGGCGGCACGCGGCTGCCCGACGCAGCCTTCCAGCCCGACGACACGTTACTGCTCGGGTCGGAGAGCGCCGGCGCGCCCGACTTCGTCCATCGCGCCGCCGATCTCTCGGTGCGCATTCCGCTCGCCGCCGGGCTCCGCTCGCTCAACCTCTCGGTCGCAGCGGGCATCGCGCTGGGCGAGGCGCTCCGCCAGACCAATGGCTGGCCCGACTGAGCGGACATTCTGTCCTCTCGACACGCTTCCCTGCCCCCGCCTATCAGGCCGCCATGCAAGAGCTCGACCCCCAGCAGCAAGCCGCCCGGACCTGGTTCGAAAGCCTGCGCACATCGATCTGCGCCGAATTCGAGGCGATCGAGGCCGAGGCCGGCTCGAATGCGACGTTCGACTATCTCGCCTGGGATCGCACCGATCCCTCGGGCGAACCCGGCGGCGGCGGGGTGCGCGGGGTGATGAAGGGCAAGGTCTTCGAGAAGGTCGGGGTCAATGTCTCGACCGTCGGCGGAAGCTTCGAAGGCGAGTTCGCCAAGACGATCCACGGCGCCGCCGAGGATCCCGGCTTCTTCGCCACCGGGATCAGCCTCGTCGCGCACATGGCCAACCCGCACGTCCCCGCGGTGCATATGAACACGCGCTTCCTGGTCACCACCAAGCGCTGGTTCGGCGGCGGCGCCGATCTCAACCCGCCGATCCCGGTGGCGGATGACACCGCCGAATTCCACGCGGTGCTGCAGGCGGCCTGCGACGCGCACGACCCAGCGCATTATCCGCGGTTCAAGCAATGGGCCGACGACTATTTCTACATCCCCCACCGCAAGGTCCATCGCGGCGTCGGCGGGATCTTCTACGATCATCTCGAAGGCGATTGGGACGCGAACTTCGCGTTCACCCAGGATGTCGGCCGCGCGTTCCTCGACGCGTTTCCGCGCATCGTCCGCCGACGGATGGACCAGCAATTCACCGAGGACGACACCGCGCAGCAGCTCGAATGGCGCGGCCGCTATGCCGAGTTCAACCTGATCTACGATCGCGGCACCTTGTTCGGACTCAAGACCGGCGGCAATGTCGACGCGATCCTGATGAGCCTGCCGCCGATGGCGACATGGGGCTGACCCCGGTCCCCAACGACCAGATCGCCACGATCGTCACGTCGCTCGAGATGCGGACCAAGCCGCCGCTACGCCCCGCCCCGCCCTCGCCGCTGCGCCTTACCCATTGGCCGGCGCCGGCGAGCGAGAAATACAAGGCCCTGTTCCGCCGGGTCGGCGAGCCCTGGCTGTGGTTCTCGCGGCTGGTGATCCCCGAAGCAGCGCTGCGCCGGATCCTCGATGACGCGCGGGTCGAAGTCTATGCCGCCACCGACCGCGCCGGAGTCGAGCTCGGCATGGTCGAGCTCGACTTCCGCGTCGAAGGCATTTGCGAGCTTTCCTATTTCGCGCTGGTTCCCGAGCTCACCGGCAAGGGACACGGCAATTGGCTGATGGCGCAGGCGCTGGGCCTCGCCTGGCGCAAGGGCGTCGCGCGCGTCTGGCTGCACACCTGCACGCTCGATCATCCCGCCGCCTTGGGCTTCTATCGCCGCCACGGCTTCGTCGCGTGCAAGCGCACCGTCGAGAGCTTTGCCGATCCGCGGATCGCCGGGATCCTCGCACCCGACGCCGCGCCTCACATTCCCTGTCTGGGCTCGCTCCGGCGATAGGCGGCGACGCGCAGCACGCCGAGTGCCGACCAGGCAACCCCGCCGATCAGCGCCGCGACGACATAGCCGGTCACCACGCCCACCCGTTCGTCGCCGACCAGGGTAGCGAGCCCGCCGAACAATCCGCTCGACACCACGATCAGCATCATCGCGACGAGGAACGTCACCCCCGCCGCGGCGAGCAGCACGATCCAGCCGAACCCGCTGCTGCGCCGCCAACCCTGCCGGAAAGCCTCGATCACGCCGCGTTCGGGCGCCGCGGCGAAGGCGGGCCCGGCCAGCCAGGTCCGCGCGAACGCGAACAGCCCCGGCAGCAGGAACAGCGACGAGCCGAGGCTGAACAGCAAGGCGGCGACGATGTCGATCACCAGAAAGGGCAGGAAGCGCCGCAAGGTCAGCAGCAGCACTTCGCCCAGCGTCCGCCCGCCGCCCTGGAGATAGAGATTGAGCACGGCGAAAGTGCCGAAATCGATCGCGAGGTTCGCGAGCAGGATCGGCAGCAGATTGGCAACGTAGAACGCCATCACCGCGTCGCGCAATTTGTCCGGCGCGACTTCGGCGAAGCCGCTGCCGGCGAGCAGCAGGACGATGCCCAGCATCGGCACGACGAAGAACATGCCGGCGATCGGCAGGAGCAATTCGCGTTCGCTGCGCCAGAGAGCGCGGGCATCGGCGAGCACGCCGGCGAGGGACAAAGTCATGCGCCGGCTTCGGTGTGACGGAGGCCCGCCTGCGCAGTCAAAGCGAGGTAGAGCTTGGCAGTGAAGGCCGGCGGGATCACCATGAAGGCCGACTGGACCGCTGCGACGACGATCGACGTCATCACCGTGGCCAGCGTCACGCCGTCGCCGTCATTGCTCGCGACCAATGCGAAGATGCTGCCGAACACGGTCTTCGCCGCCAGCTCGGCTACCCAGCTGACGATCACGAAGAGGATGACGACGCCGACGATGCGAAGCGCCGCCCCGCGGGTCAGCGCCCAGGACTGGCCGAGCGCGCTCAGCATCCGGTTTTCCCGCACCACCACCGGCGTCGTGACCATCAGCCGCGCCGCCAGCCACAGGCCGAGGATCAGCAGCGCGAGCGCATAGAGCGCGATGAAGCCGGCCATCTGCATGCTGATCGCGGTGGGATCGCCGCCGCGGGCGAGCGTCGCCATGTCATAGCCGTTCGCCACCAGCACTCCGGGAATCGGCAGCGCCAGCACGCAGGCGCCGCCGAATATCACGATCGAGACGACCAGCACCGGAAGGAAGCGCCGGGTCGCGATATTCGAGGCGCTGCGCTCCGACGCGATATCGAGCGCCATCGCCGTGATCGCCAGCCCACCCCAGAGCGACACCAGAGCGAACAGGAGCTGCAAGCCATAAAGCAGCGCCGTGAAACCCGCGCCTGCGCCGGTCCGCGCCGCTTCGAAATTGCCTTCGATCGACGCAGGCACAAAAAAAGTGAGCAAGGCGATCGGCAGGATGGCGGCAATATTGTCGCTCAGGAATTCGGCCGTCCGATCCCAGACGGTTCCCATCTTCACCATGTCGTCCCGTTCCTTCGCCGCACTGCCGCCGTGTTAGCCCCGCGCCGGGGCGTTGCCAATGCTTGCGAAAAGCTGGCGCCGGGCGCTATCGGCGGCAATGACATCCGATATCGAATGGCGGGTCGAGCCCGGCCGGATCGACTATGCCGAGGCATTGGCCGAGATGGAAGCGCGCGCCGCCGCGGTCACGCGCCACGAAGCACGCGAGCTGGTGTGGCTGCTCGAACACCCGCCGGTCTACACCGCCGGCACCAGCGCCACCGACGCCGCCGAATTGCTCGACGCGCGCTTCCCCGTGCACAAGACCGGCCGCGGCGGGCGTTATACCTATCACGGCCCTGGCCAACGCATCGGCTATGTCGTGCTCGATCTGCGCGAGCGGCGCCGCGACGTGCGCTGCTATGTCCACGCGCTCGAAGGCTGGGTGATCGCCGCGCTGGGCGAATGCGGCATCGAGGCGTTTCGCGCATCCGGCCGGATCGGCATCTGGACGCTCGACCAGGCCGGCCAGGAGGCCAAGATCGGCGCGATCGGCGTGCGCATCCGGCAATGGGTCACGCTCCACGGCTTCGCGGTGAACCTCTCGCCCGATCTCAATCACTTTGCCGGCATCGTGCCCTGCGGCATCGCCGAATTCCCCGTCACGAGCGCCGCTGCGCTGGGGAAAAGCATCTCCGCCTCCGCGTTCGATTCCGCGCTTCACGTCACATTTTCGCCTTTTTTGAACGCCCTGAATGCCTGAAGGCCAAATCGTGTCTTGAGGGCGTGCCCTAAACCGACTAATGTCGAGTTCGGTTTGGGTATTAATGGCGCATCCGCTGTCCAAATCCACTATCTAGGGAGCTATTACATGCGTGCAGTCCTTTCCAAGATCGTTGCAGGTTCGATGATCGCCGGCGCGGCCCTTCTGGCCTCGGCGTGCACCAGCAACGAATCGTCGACCAACATCACCAACACCACCGAAGTCGTGCCGACCGAGAACGTCACCACGACCGACACGATGGTCACGAACATCGACGCGGCTGCTCCGATGGACAACATGGGCGCCGAGGCAAACTCGACCTCGATGACCACCACCGAGAATACCACGACGACCACCGGGAACGCGATGTAATCATCGCGCTTCGGCGTGTTTGAAGGGGCCGTCCGGGCAACCGGGCGGCCCTTTTCGTTGGGCGCCGCCCCGGCGCGCGGCGGCTCTCGAAAAAAGAGCTTGGGCGCGGAGTCAAAAATCCTTAACCACGCGTGGAACCAGCTAAAAAGAGGGCGTGATGCTCGTTCCGCGTATTGTATCGACCATGGCCCTAGGGGCCTGCCTGTTCGCCGCTGCTCCCGCATCGGCGCAATTCTTCCTCAAATCGCGAGATTTCGCGGGCGCGCGGGTGACGGGTGCCGAACCCGGCATGACCGGCCCCGCGCTTCCCGATGCCACGCCGGCCGAGCTTCGCGCCGCCCTGGTATGGAATCTGCGCGCCGCGCTCAACGTCGCTGCCTTGCAATGTCAGTTCGAGCCGACGCTGCTGACGTTGGGCAATTACAATGCGATCCTTAAAGATCACGAAGTCGAACTGCGTGAATCATACGTTACGCTCGAGAAATATTTCACACGCGCGTACAAGAACAAGAAGGCAGGCCAAACCGAACTCGATCGGTTTGGAACGCGTGTCTATTCGGGTTTTTCTACTGTCTCGGGCCAGCTGACATTTTGCCAGACGTCTGCCACAATCGGTCATGATGCGTTGTTCACGCGTCGCGGCGCGCTTGGCGATCTCGCCCAGAACCGTATGCGCGAACTCCGCGACAGCCTTTCGCCGTGGGGCGAACAGTTTCGCCGCAGCGTCAACTATGCGGCGCTGAACGTCACGCCGCTGTTGCCGCCGTTCGGCAACAACAAATGCTGGCGCAAGGGCAGCTACCAGGCGAAAAAATGCGGCGCACTGCAAGTGGCGACCCGGTAGCGATCGAAACTCCCTCTCCCATCAGGAGAGGGAGTTGAATTACCGCAATCCCAGCAGCTTGTGCGTCTGCAGCGACAGTCGCCAGCGCGGCCGCGCCATCACCAGCGCCACCGCGGCGCGGATATTGGCTTCTCCCGCGGCATCGTCCATCGGCTGAACGAGAAAATGGGCGAAATCCCAGCCTTCGATCGCGTCCAGATCGCTCCCCGCCTGCGGCCAGACCAGCTTCAACTCGTCACCCGAGCGCTGCACCACCACGCTGCCGGCCTTCGGGCTGATGCACACCCAGTCGATGCCCGGATGCGTGGGCAAGGTGCCGTTGCTCTCGATGGCGATGCGAAATCCGCGGGCGTGGAGCGCGTCGACCAGTGCATCGTCGACCTGGAGCATCGGTTCCCCCCCGGTGAGCACCACGAAGCGCCGCTCAGGATCCGCCCCCCAATGCCCGACGACCGCGTCGGCTAGCGCATCCGCATCGGCGAACTTGCCGCCGCCCAGCCCATCGGTCCCGACGAAATCGGTGTCGCAGAAGCGGCACACCGCCGCCGCGCGATCCTGCTCACGTCCCGACCAGAGGTTGCACCCGGCGAACCGCACGAACACCGCACGTGCGCCGGCGTTCACGCCCTCGCCCTGGAGCGTGAGGAACATCTCCTTGACGGCGTAGCTCATGGTGCGGTCGCGTAGCCCGTCGGATCGGGAACGCCGGCCTCTTCGAAGCCTTTCGCGCGCAGCCGGCAGCTGTCGCACAATCCGCAATGCACGCTGCCCGGGGCGGGATCGTAGCACGACCAGCTCATCCCCAGATCGAGCCCCAGCCGCATGCCCTCGCGGACGATATCGGCCTTCGTCATGTCCTGCAGCGGCGCGCGGATGTGGAAGGGCTCGCCTTCGACCCCGGCCTTGGTCGCCAGCTCGGCGAGCTTCTCGAACCCGGCAATGAATTCGGGCCGGCAATCGGGATAGCCCGAATAATCCAGCGCATTGACTCCGATATACAGGTCGCGTGCACCCGCCGCCTCGGCCCAGCCGAGCGCGAGGCTCAGGAAGATCGTGTTGCGCGCGGGTACATAGGTCACCGGAATGTCGTCGCCCACGCCGTCCTTCGGCACATCGATCTCCGCCGTCAGCGCCGAGCCACCGAACGCCCGCAAGTCGAGCGGCAGCACGACGTGGCGTTCGGCGCCGAGCACCTGCGCGATCCGGCGCGCGGCGGCGAGCTCGACATGGTGGCGCTGGTTATAGTCGATCGAAAGCGCAAGCAGCCGATGTCCGGCCTCGCGTGCCAGCGCGGCCGAGACCATCGAATCCAACCCGCCCGAAATCAGGGCAACTGCTACGCTGTCGGTCATGACCCCGCCGCTAGCCGGTTTCGCGCTGCAACGCAAAATGGGCCGCGGTGAAGCGGCCCAGTTAGGAAAGATTGCCAGAGAGGAAATGCTCCACGAAGGAGCGAGGACACTTCTAAACGAGCAAGGTTAACGAAGCGTAACCGCATTGCCTCAGCTGCAGGCACCGATCCGCCGGCCCTCGAACCGCTCGGAGAATGGCGCGCCGTTGGCGACGCCCTGAGTCTCGATATTGACCACGCGCGGCGTATCCAGCGAGATCGTCGTCCGGCCATGGCCGTGGCTGGGGCAGGTATAACGAACCGTCGCCGAGCGATGCGTGTTCTCCATCACGAAATGCTCGCACTGGCTGTTGCCGTGCATGATCTGGATGAGCGTCGCCGGATTGCCCAGGCAAAGCCGCCGCACTTCGCCCTCGCCGCTCTTGAGCTGCCATTGGCCATGCTCGAGCCCACCGAGCGCATTCGGCGCGGCGCTACGTTGGGCGGGTGCGCCGGCCGCGCCGAACAGCAGCAACGCTCCCAATATCATCGGGCGCATCAAACGCTTAAGCACCATCATTAACTCCCCAACCGGGCACAAACTACGGTGCCCCAACCAACCTGCGCCCGGTTCGCCGGAGATATGGAAAATCCGCGCTCGTTTACAACGGCTGTGAAACAAAATCGGTGAGCTTGAGCGGAAACTTCGTCGAGCAAAACGCACAATCAACGCTGATCACGCCGTCTTCATCGGCCATCTCGGCGCGTTCCTCTGCCGGGAACTTGGCGAGAACCTGGCTGATATAGGCGGCATCGCAGCGGCAGCCGCGGGTGAGTTCGGTGCCGCCCATCAGCCGCACCTCGGGCTCCTCGTTGAACAGCCGCCAGACGAGATTCTCGAGCGGAATGCCGGCGTCGGCGAGTTCGTCGGCACCCATCGTCGTCGCCAGCGCCTCGACATGCTGCCATTCGGGATGATCGAGCCGCACGTGCAGCCGCTCGCGGCCGACCTCACCCTCGGGCAGATGCTGGAGGAACAGGCCGCCGGCGATCAGCTTGCCCTGCGCGTCGCGGCGGGTGCCCAACCGGATCAGACTGGGGATCTGCTCGGACTGCAGGAAATATTGCTCCGCCGCCGCGCCGATCGAGCGCGCGTCGAGCGGCACGATCCCCTGATAGCGCTCCTTGGTCGTAACCTGGTCGAAGGTCACCGCGAGATAGCCCTTGGCGCACAAGGCATTGAGCGTCGGGTTCTTGCCCAGCTGCGACAGCCGCTCGGCATCGAACTGGACATAGCCGCGCAGTTCGCCATCCTTGTAATCGCACACCAGCAGGTTGACGATCGCCCCCGGCGCCTGCGCCTGGAGGGTCATTTGCCCCTGCCCGCCCTTGAGCGTCGCGCCGAGCAAGGCAGTCAGGGTCAGCGCCTCGGCGAGCAGTTTCTCGATCACCGGCGGGTAAGCGTGCGCCGACAGAATCCGGTCGAGCACCGGCCCGAGCCGCGCGACGCGGCCGCGCGCGTGGCGGCTGGGGATGGTGAAACCGGCGACGCGGTCGAGGTCGGTGGGGGCAGTGTTGATCATAACATTTCCCGTTCGGTCTGAGCTTGTCGAAGCCCCGTCCTTTCTTCCTCCGCCATCGCGAAAGAAGAACGGCGCGTCGACAAGCTCAGCGCGAACGGGGTTTTCTGGGTCCGGGCTCAGATAAGAACCGGTGCCCCCCGCTTCAACTCAGCCGATCTGGCCGAATACCCAGCGCAATACCGACTTCTGCGCGTGCAGCCGGTTCTCGGCCTCGGCCCAGATCAGCGACTGCGGCCCGTCGATCACTGCGTCGACCACTTCCTCGCCGCGATGCGCCGGCAGGCAGTGGAGGAACGCGGCGCCGGGCTTGGCCGCGGCCATCAGCGCCTCGTCGACCTGGAACGGCATCATCGCGGCGAGCTTGGTCTCGGCATGGTCCTGCCCCATCGAGATCCAGGTATCGGTGACGATCACGTCGGCGCCTTCAACCGCCTCGCGCGCACTGCCTACCACCCGCGCGCGGCCCCTGCCGCGCGCGACATCCTCGTCGCTCGGCTGGAAACCCTGCGGGCAGGCGGCGACCACGTCGAAATGCATCAGCCCGCCGGCTTCCATGATCGAGGCGAGAACATTGTTGCCGTCGCCCAGCCACGCGACCTTGAGGCCGGGCAGCGCGCGGCCGCTCTCGATGATCGTCAGCAGGTCGGCCATGATCTGGCAGGGATGCGACGCGTCGGTCAGCCCGTTGATCACCGGCACGCTGGCATATTTCGACATGTCGACAACCTTGGCGTGATCGTCGGTCCGGATCATGATCGCGTCGACATAGCCCGAGAGCACCCGCGCCGTGTCGGCGATACTCTCGCCACGGCCGAGCTGCATGCTGCCCGCGTCCATCACGATGCTGGTGCCGCCGAGCTGGCGGATCGCCATGTCGAACGACACGCGGGTGCGCGTCGAATTCTTTTCGAAGATCATCGCCAGCGTGTGGCCTGCGAGCGGCGCATCGGCGTCCGCCCTGCCCTTGGGCCAGCCCTGCCGCGCTGCCTTGCGCTCGAGCGCATCGGCGAGCATCGCGGCGACGCCATCGCCGCCAGCATCCGACAGGTCGAGGAAGTGGCGCGTCAAAATCCCTCTCCCATCGGGAGAGGGAGGGAGCCGCGAAGCGGCGGAAGGGTGAGGGTGGGCGGGATGAAGTGTGCGTCACCCTCACCCTTCCCACTCGGCTGCGCCGAGCGGGCCCCTTCCCTCTCCCGATGGGAGAGGGAGCTATTCACCAGCCACCGCATAGCTCCGCGCCCCGGCGCTCAGCAGCTCGACGCACTCGGCGATATGCCCCTCGTCGATCACCAAGGGCGGCAGCACGCGGAACACGTTCTCGCCCGCAGCCACGGTCAGCAGCCCGTGATTGTCGCGCAGATGCGCCACGAAATCGCGCGCCACCGCGGGCTCCTTGAGCTTGATGCCGAGCATCAGCCCCTTGCCGCGAATCTCCTCGAACAAATGATCGTGGTTGGGGATCATCTGCTCGAACGCCTGGCGCAGCCGGTCCCCCATCTTCTCGACATTCTCTAGAAAGCCGTCCTCCAGCATCACGTCGAGCACCGCTTGCCCGGCCGCCATTGCCAGCGGATTGCCGCCATAAGTCGAGCCGTGGGTGCCGATCACCATGCCCTTGGCGGCCTCCTCGGTCGCCAGGCAGGCGCCGAGCGGAAAGCCCGCGCCGATACCCTTGGCAACGGTCATGATGTCGGGCTCGATGCCGTAATGCTCATAGGCCCACATCTTGCCGGTGCGACCATAGCCGCACTGGATCTCGTCGAGGATCAGCAGCAGCCCGTGCTCGTCGCAGGCCTTGCGCAGCCCCTGGATGAACTCCTGCGTGCCCGCGGTCATCCCGCCCTCGCCCTGCACCGTCTCGACCAGGAAGCCCGCAGTCTCGTCGTCGATTGCGGCGAGCGCGGCGTCGAGATCGTTGAACTTCACATAATCGAAGCCCGGCAGCAAAGGCTCGAAGCCGTCGCGCATCTTGGGCTGGTCGGTAGCGGAGATCGCCCCGATCGAGCGGCCGTGGAACGCGTTCTTGAACGTGATCAATTTGTGCCGCTGCGGGTTGCCGTTGACATAGTGATAGCGCCGCGCAGTCTTGATCGCGCACTCGATCGCCTCGACCCCCGAATTGGTGAAGAACACCGTGTCGGCGAAGCTGACGTCGATGATCCGCTGCGCCAGCGCCTCGCCCTGCGGCGATCCGTAGAGGTTGGAGACGTGCATCAATGTCGCCGCCTGGTCGGAGATCGCCTTCACCAGATGCGGATGGCCGTGCCCCAGCGCATTGACGGCGATACCCGCGGCGAAGTCGAGATAGCGCTCGCCCTGCTCGCCATAGAGGTACACGCCCTCGCCGCGCACCGGCCGCACGCCGCACCGCGGATAAACGGGCATGAGCGGCGTGATCGGCATGGCAACGGTACCTCCTCGAGAGAGCTGGCTGAAGTCCCAGAAACGCAAAAGGGCGGTCAACCGGACCGCCCGGAGCGAGTGTTTACGGGCACCGTCGCAGCTGCGTCAATATTCGTTTCGGCGCGGACTATGCCTGCGAGCCATGACGAGTGCCCTTAGCTCTTGAGCTTCCAGCCCTTGCGCAGCAGCGCGTAGCAGAGCAGCCCCAAAGCCGCGTCGAGCGCGAGGATGATCAGGCTGCCCTGGAGCACCGGCGAATCGGCCACTCCGAGGAAGCCGTAGCGGAAGCCCGAGATGATGTAGAAAAACGGGTTGAGGTGGCTGATCGCTTGGAAGGTCGGCGACAGCCGGTCGACCGAATAAAAGGTGCCCGAGAGCAGCGACAGCGGCGCCACGACGAAATTGCTCACTGCCGCGGCATGATCGAACTTCTCCGCCCAGATCGAGGTCAGCACCCCGAGCAGCGACAGGAACAAGGCGCCGAGGAAGCCAAACCACAACACCGCCCAGAAATGCTGCGGGATCACGTGCACCCCGGGCCAGAACACCATCGCCAGCCAAACCGCGCCGCCGACGCAGAACGCCCGCGTCACCGCGCCGCCGCACAGCCCGGCGAGCAGTTCTCCGGTCGACAACGGCGGCATCAGATAATCGACGATCGTTCCCTGGATCTTGCCGACCAGCAGCGAGAAGCTCGAATTGGCGAACGCGTTCTGGAGCATCGCCATCACGATCAGCCCCGGCGCGATGAAATCGGCGAAGTGGATCTGGTGCCCCTGCAGCGCGACCATTCGCCCGCTGCCGCCCAGCGCGACGGTGAAGATCACCAGGAACAGCAAGGTGGTGACCGCCGGCGCCCAGATGGTTTGGAGCTGCACCTTGAAGAAACGGCGCACCTCCTTGATATAGAGCGTGCGCAGTCCTCCCCAATTCACGTTGCGAATCACCGGAACGCCGGGTTCGGGGAGATCATGGCTGATTTTGGGGCTCGATTCCGGGTGGCTGTTCATCGCGTGTCCGCGTAAACGCTGCCCGCGCCGCCCGCAAGTTGAAGGAAGAGAAGTGAGCTGGACCGAAGAGCGTATCGATACGCTGAAGAAGATGTGGGACAGCGGGATGACCGCCACCCAGATCGCCGAGGAGCTCGGCGGCGTGTCGCGCAACGCCGTGATCGGCAAGGCGCACCGGCTGGGCCTCCAGTCGCGCCCGTCGCCGGTCAAGCCCAACGAAGCCAAGGCAGAGGCCATAGCGCCCGCGCCCAAGCCCGCCGCGCAGCCTGCCGCTGCGGTCGCGCCTGCGCCGCGAGCGGCTGCAGAGCCCGCGCCGCGGGCCGCAACGCCCGCGCCCGCCTCGGCTTCGGCTGACGCGCCGGCCGAGCCGCGTGAACCCAGCGCACCGGTACTCCGCTCGGTCGGCCCCGGCGGCTTCGTCCGTCAGAATCCCGGCGAGCAGACTCCGCCGATCTCCCCCGCGCCGCCGCGCCGCCTGGTCCCGGCAAAGCCCAGCGATGCGATCGCCGGCAAGACCGGCCTGCTCGATCTGAACGACCGGATCTGCAAATGGCCGCTCGGCCATCCCGGCGAGCCCGACTTCCATTTCTGCGGGGACAAGGTGAACCCCGGTTTCCCGTATTGCGTCGCGCATTGCGGCCACGCCTATCAGGCGCAGCTCCCCCGCCGCGATCGCCGCCCCCCGCCCCCGCTGCCCTTCGGCGGCCCGCGGGTTCGCTGAGGCCTCGGGTGTCGTTCATCGACTCGCTGTCGTTCGGACGGTAAGTTGCGCGCATGAGCGACACCGCAGAACTCACCTTCGAGCTTCTGAAACGGCTCCACGCCGAGTTCGCGGACTTTCGGCGCGATCAGGCTTCGATCAAGATGCGGCTCGGCTCGTTGGAGCAGCAACAGGCGGCCATGGCAGGCGACATCGCCTCCATCCATGGCGATGTCGCCCGAATCAATTCCGAGCTCGATCATATTCGCGGCGATATCGGGCTGATCAAACGCCGCCTCGATCTTACCGAAGCCTAACTTCGCCTCGCGAGCGCCGGCAAGACGCTCCAAGCAATCCTGCCGGCCCCGCAATATATCTTCGTTCGGCACGGCGCGCGCTTTTGGCTAGTCCGCTGAAATGATCCGCCCAGCCCGCCGCTACCACCCCGCCATGCTGGTCGTGGCCGTCACCTTCCTCGCCTTGCTGTTCTCGGCCGGGCTGCGCTCGGCGCCGGGGGTCATGATGCTCCCGCTCGAGCAGCATTTCGGCTGGGACCGCGCGACGATCTCCTTCTCGGCCGCGCTCGGCCTGCTGCTGTACGGACTCGTCGGGCCGTTCGCCGCGGCGCTGATGATGAGCTTCGGGATCAAGCGGACGATGCTCGTCGGCCTGGCGCTGATGGCGGTATCGACCTTCGCTAGCCAATGGATGACCGCGCCGTGGCACTATGTGCTGAGCTGGGGCGTGTTGTCAGGGATCGGTTCGGGCGCGGTCGCCTCGGTGCTCGGCGCCGCGGTGGTCAATCGCTGGTTCGCCACGCGGCAGGGACTGGTGATGGGGCTGCTGAGCGCGAGCACGGCGACCGGCGCGCTGGTGTTCCTGCCCTTCCTCGCCTGGCTGTCGCAGGGCGGCGCGTGGAAGCCGGTCGCGCTCGCGGTCAGCCTCGGTTGCGCGGCGCTGATTCCGATCGTCGCCTTGCTCATTCCCGAACATCCCGAAGCGCGCAACGTCCGCCGCTTCGGCGAGGCGGACGACACCCCGCCGCCCGCCCCGCTCAAGCAGGCGGCAACGCCGTGGCTGGCGATCGAGGCGCTGGTCCGCGCTGCGCGAACGCCGATCTTCTGGCTGCTCGCCGGCACCTTCTTCGTCTGCGGACTCACCACCAATGGCCTGGTCGGCACCCACATGATCGCGTTCTGCGGCGACCATGGCATCGCCGCAGTCGCCGCTGCGGGGTTGCTGTCGATGATGGGCTTCTTCGACCTGATCGGCACCACCGCCTCGGGCTGGCTCACCGACCGCTACGACCCGCGCCGGCTGCTCGCAGTCTATTACGGCTTGCGCGGGCTCTCGCTGCTGGCGCTGCCGTTCATCGATTTCGGCCCGGTGAGCCTCACGATATTCGCAATCTTCTACGGTCTCGACTGGATCGCCACCGTGCCGCCGACGGTCAAGCTCGCCAACCAGTCGTTCGGCGAGCGCGATGCGCCGATCATATTCGGCTGGGTGCTCGTCGCGCACCAAATCGGCGCCGCGGTCGCCGCTTTCGGTGCCGGCGTGATCCGCGAGCAAGTCGGGACCTATACCCCGGCATTCGTCGCCGCCGGCGTCTTCGCGGTGCTCGCCTCCCTGGTGTTCGTGATCGGCTTCGGCCGGCGCGACCCGATCCGCGCGGATCCACTCCCCGCCTGAAGCGCCAGGGACCTCGATCACGCTCGCAGTTCTCTTTTTGTTCTTTTCCGGCAGACATCGTTCTGCTAGGAGCGAAGCAAGGAGGACGCACATCATGTTCGTACAGCCCGGCGAATGGTCGAACTTCGGCGACACGCGCGGCCGCGAGGCGCGCAGCATCGGCGCGATTCTCGGCGAAATGCACGAGATTGCCCGTTTGCGCGCCCGCAGGACCGTGCGTCCCTTGCGCCGCAATTCGGCGTGACCCTATACCCTCCTCATGGCTGAAGACCTGTTTGCCGCCCCGGGCGTACCGTCGGGGACCTATGACGCCTCCTCGATCGAAGTGCTCGAAGGGCTGGAGCCGGTCCGGCGCCGCCCCGGAATGTATATCGGCGGCACCGACGAGCGCGCGCTGCATCACCTCGCCGCCGAAGTGCTCGACAATGCGATGGACGAGGCAGTGGCCGGGCACGCCACCCGCATCGAGATCGAGCTCGAGGCGGGCAACCGGCTGACGATCGTCGACAATGGCCGCGGCATGCCGATCGATCCGCATCCCAAATTCCCCGACAAGTCGGCGCTCGAAGTGATCCTGTCGATGCTCCATTCGGGCGGCAAGTTCTCCGGCAAGGCCTATGCCACCAGCGGCGGCCTGCACGGCGTCGGCATCAGCGTGGTCAACGCACTGTCGGTGGATACCGTCATCGAAGTCGCGCGCGACAAGCAGCTCTATCGCCAGCGCTTCAGCCAGGGCCAGACGCTGGGCCCGCTCGAGCATCTCGGCGGCACCCCCAACCGGCGCGGCACTTCGGTGGCGTTCACGCCCGACACCGAGATCTTCGGCGAGATGCACTTCAAGCCCGCGCGGCTCTACAAGCTCGCGCGCTCGAAAGCCTATCTGTTCGCCGGGGTCGAGATTCGCTGGAAATGCGCGCCCGAATTGCTTTCGGACGAGACCCCGGCCGAGGCGGTGTTCCAGTTCCCCGGCGGGCTCGGCGACCACCTCAAGGAACAGATTGCCGGCCGCGAATGCGCGACGTCCGAGTTCTTCACGGGGCAGCAGGATTTTCCCGGCGAGGATCAGGGCCGGGTCGAATGGGCAGTCGCCTGGCCCTTGTGGAGCGACGGCAGCTACAGCTGGTATTGCAACACCATTCCCACCCCCGACGGCGGCAGCCACGAACAGGGCCTGCGCCAGGCGCTCACCCGCGGCATCCGCGCCTTCGGCGAGCTGGTCGGCCAGAAAAAGGCCAAGGACATCACCGCCGACGACGTGATGACCGGCTCCGAGCTGATGCTTTCGGTGTTCATCCGCGAGCCGCAATTCCAGTCGCAGACCAAGGACCGCCTCACCTCACCCGAGGCGACGGGTCTGGTCGAAAAGGCCGTCCGCGACCATTTCGACCATTTCCTGTCCGACCATATGGACCGCGGCAAGGCGCTGCTTTCCTATGTCATCGATCGGATGGACGATCGCCTGCGCCGCAAGCAGGAGCGCGAAGTCAAGCGCAAGACCGCGACTTCGTCGCGCAAGCTGCGCCTCCCCGGCAAGCTCACCGACTGCGCCGCCGACAGCCCCGAAGGCACCGAATTGTTCATCGTCGAAGGCGATTCGGCCGGCGGCTCGGCCAAGCAGGCGCGCGACCGCAAGACCCAGGCGATCCTGCCGATCCGCGGCAAGATCCTCAACGTCGCCAGCGCCACCACCGCCAAGATCTTCGCCAATCAGGAAATCGCCGACCTGATCCTCGCAATGGGCTGCGGCACGCGCAAGGACTGCGTGCCGGAGAATCTGCGCTACGAGCGCATCGTCATCATGACCGACGCCGATGTCGACGGCGCGCATATCGCGACGTTGCTGATGACCTTCTTCTTCCAGGAGATGCCCGACATCGTCCGTCGCGGGCATCTCTATCTCGCCCAGCCGCCGCTCTATCGCCTCACCGTCGGCGCGAAGAGCCTCTATGCCCGCGACGATGCGCATCGCATCGAGATCGAAGAGGGCGCGTTCAAGGGCAAGAAGGTCGAGGTCAGCCGCTTCAAGGGCCTTGGCGAGATGAACCCCAACCAGCTCAAGGAAACCACGATGGACCCCAAGACGCGCGGCATGCTGCGTGTCACGCTGCCGCAGGAATATGAAGAGCGTGCCGGGGTGAAGGACCTGGTCGACCGGCTGATGGGCAACAACCCCGCGCACCGCTTCGCCTTCATCCAGGAAAATGCGGCAAGGCTCGACGGCGAAGTCATCGACGCCTGACGCTATTTTTTCGCGAGCCCGTGTAAGAATCCCTGCCCCCCGCCGACTAACGGAGTGAACGGGAGGGGAAGTCCAGACGATGCGCAGCGACCGAACAAGGCAGGACGCGCTCTATGCCGAGGCGGGCGCCGCGCATGCCCCGGCGATCGCGCGCCTCGCCCGCTCGGTCGAGGCCAATCCCGATCATGCCCGCGATCTCGAGCAGGAGATCCATCTCGCGCTCTGGCGCAGCTTCGCCGGCTTCGATCGCCGTTGCGCGCTCTCGACCTGGGTTTATCGCGTTGCGCACAATGTCGCCGCCAGTCACGCCGCGCGCGGCGCGCGCCAGGCGAAGCGCGTCGCGCTTGACGACGAAGCCCTGCTCGCCGAGGGCGACCCCGAGGCCGAGATCGGCCAGGCCCACACGATCGCGCGGCTCCACGCGCTGATCCGCCGCCTCCAGCCGCCCGATCGCCAGGTCATCCTGCTCTATCTCGAAGGGCTCGACGCCGCGGCGATCGCCGAAGTTACCGGCCTCACTGCTGGAACCATCGCGGTAAAAATCCACCGCATCAAGGCGCTGCTTGCGCGGCGCTTCCATTCGGGAGAGGCGGCATGACCGATTCGCTCGCCACTTTGTGGACGCAGCAGCAGCACGATGCCGCGCCGCTCGACGCCGAAGCGCTCGCCCGCGCCGACGCGCGGTTCCGCCGCCGCATCCGGATCCGCGATAGCGTCGAATATCTTGCCGGGCTGCTGGGCGCCGGCATCTTCGCCAACATCGCCGTTCACGCCGCCGATTGGGAAATCCGCATCGCCTGCGCTGCGATCATCCTCGGCACCGTGGTCGTAATGCGCAACCTCTGGCGCCGCCGCCCGAAGGCGCCCGATGCCGCGCTCGGCGCTGCGAGCCATGCCTTCCACCGCGCGAACCTCGTCGCCCAGCGCGACCTGCTGCTCAGCGTCTGGCGCTGGTATCTCGCGCCGATCGTGCCGGGGATGGTACTCTTCCTGCTCGCCGCGGCCCGCGCTTCGGCCGAACACATGCCGCTCGCGGTAGCGTTGGCGGCTAGCGGCGTCGCGGGCACCCTCGTGGGCGCGATGTTCTGGGGCATCCACTGGCTCAACCGCGCCGCCGCGCGCCGCCTCGACGTGGCGATCGCCGCGCTCGATCGGGACGCGCAGTGATGACTGGACTGGTGACGTATGGCCGGTCGATGGTAGCATCGCCGAACTTGCGATCGACTCGGTCTGGCGTGAGGGGAAATGGATATGCTGTTGCGTAGTGCGTGTGCGGTGCTCGCCTTGGCGGCCGCCTTTCCGGCAAACGCGCAGGACGCGCCCGAGTCGGACCAGACGATCGTCGTCACCGGCACGCCTTTATGGCAGACCGAAGCCGCGCTGAAGGACTGCTTGGCGCGGAAATGCCCGCCCAAGGACGATATCGACGCCAGCCTCGCGCATGCCGAGAACCAGTTCGTCGCCGGCCAATATCACGAGGCCCGCAAGACGCTGGCCGCAGCGCGCAGCCGCAATGCGCGCCATGCCGCAGCCTTCCCGGTCGAAGTCGCGGATCTGACGCGCGCTTACGGACGGCTGACCGAAGTCGACGGCTATCCGGACCTCGGGCGCACCCTCCAGATCGACGCGCTCGACGCGCTCAAGGCCGGGCTCGACAAAGGCGATTCGCGCGTGCTGATGCAGCGGCTGATGGTCGGCGACCAGTTCGGCAAGCGCGGAAGATTTCGGGCCGCGGTCGACGTCTATGCCAAAGTTACCAGACAGGCGCGCAAGGCCGGGTTGCCGACGGTGGCCGGTTTCGCGATGCTGCGCGAGGCGATGATCTATGCCGCGGCGAGCTATTCCAACCCCGCCTATCGCGAAGGCACCGAACGCCGGATCAAGGCGATCGAGCAGACCCCCGAGCCTGCATTCGCCGAATTCCGCTTCGCCGCGCGGCTGCTCCGCGCACGGCTCGCGTCGGAACGCGGCGACCCCGCGGCACTCGATACGGCGCTGGCCGCGTTCAAGCGGGACAGGCTCGATCGGCCGGTGCTGGTCTTCGCGCCGCCGCTGCTGATCCAGCGTGCCGAAGGGCATGAATCGGGCCGCTTCAGGGACGGCCGCAACATCAACAAGGTGCCCGAATGGATCGACGTGCGCTATCGCATCGCCGCCGACGGCACGGTGAACGACATCGAGACATTGCGCGAATCGTCAAACTTCCAGGCGACGTGGCCGAAGACGGTGCGCGAGAATCTCGCCCAGCGCCGCTACGCGCCGTTCGCACTCCCCGCCGGGTCGGACGGTTTGACCAAAGTCGAGCGGTTCACGATGGTCTATGACGTATACCGCCCGACAGGCTCGCGCCTGCGCGTGCGCTCGTCCTGGGGCCGGATCTCGTCGCTCGATCTCACCGCCGAGGCGACACCTTCCGCAGCGCCTGGCGACAAGCCGGTCGGAAAGCCCTGACCGCCGACAAGCTCCCGCAAACGCGCCTGACAGAAGGTCCCGATATGCACCATGCCCTGCGGCTCTGGCCGCTGTTTTTCTGCGCGGCTTCCCCGCTCGCTGCCCAGACGCCGCCATCCCAAGCCAGCGTGGAAGCCTCGCCAGAATTGCAGACGCGCGTCCGCGAGCTGCCCGGAATCCTTTCCGGAACCGGCAGCTACGAGACCTTCTTCACGCCCGCCTTCCAGACGCAGGTACCCAAGACAACGCTCGACACGATAGCCGCGCAACTGACGGTCGCATTCGGTCCACTGCAGCGCGTCGAGCGTATCGAAGTCCGAGATCCATTCAGCGCCGAAGTCGAAATCGGCTATCGCGATGCTGTCGCATCGCTTCGGATCGCCGTGGAGCCCGCTGCGCCGCATCGCGTTGCCGGCCTGCTGGTCGCCGGGACGGTGGCGCGCGAACGGACGCTGGCGGACGTCGCCACGACACTGGCCCAGCTCCCTGGCATTTCGGGATTTGCCTGGGCCAGGCTGGGCAGCGGCGCCCCGCAACTGCTCTCGACGCACCGGCCCGACAATCCTCTCGCGATCGGCTCGGCGTTCAAGCTGATCATTCTCGACGAGATCGTCCGCGCCACCAATGCCGGCGAGCGCAACTGGGACGACATGGTCACTCTCGACGGGTCCGAACTTCCCGGCGGCGGCTATAACCTCAAGCCCAAGGGCAGCCAGATCTCGTTGCGCGAACTCGCCACCCAGATGATTTCGATCAGCGACAACAGTGCGACCGACATCCTGCTGAAGACGCTCGGCCGCGCTAAGGTCGAGGCGATGCTCCCGGTCGTCGGAGTCGCGGATCCGGCGCGCAACCGGCCGTTCCTGTCGACGATGGAGCTGTTCAAGCTCAAGGGGATCGAGGCGAACGACCTTCCCGGCCGCTATCTCGCCGCCGACGAAGCCGGCCGCCGCAGCATCCTCGACGGCGAAGTCGCGAGGCTGCCGGCGCTGATGATCCGCCCGACCCTGTTCCGCGACGGCAAGCCGGTGCGGATCGACACGCTCGAATGGTTTCTGTCGCCCGCCGATTTGGTGCGCGTGATGGACTGGCTGCGCCGCAACACCGAAGGTCCGAAGGGTGCCGATGCGCGTGCGGTGCTGTCGAAGAACCCCGGCATTACGCCCGGCGCGGCGGGTAAATGGCAATGGGTGGGCTATAAGGGCGGCTCGGAGCCGGGGGTGATGAACATGACGCTGTTGCTCCAGGCCAAGGCCGGCGACTGGTACGTGCTCACCGCCGGCTGGAACGATCCGGCGCAAGCCGTGAGCGAAGCACGCCTCGCCAGCCTGATCTCCCGCGCCGCGGAGCTGGCGGCCGAACGATGACCGCCTGACTGTCTAGGGCTCCTGCGAAAGCAGGAGCCCAGGATGGCGAAGCACTCAACTACCCCAGGCTCCTGCTTTCGCAGGAGCACCGAACGTCTGGAATTGATTGATAGCCGTCGTTCGCGTCTGTCGGCGTACGACTTACCCCCGCGTCCGCAGCCGATGATAGGTTGCCCGCGTCGAAATCGCCGCGATCAGCACCAATATGCCCAGGCCGAGCACTCCTGCGCCGACCCAGAGCGGCACGCCGAACCCGCGCCGACAGGCCAGCACTAGCAGCGCGCCGCCCAGCGAAATCCCGATCCCCCAGCGCCGCATCCGCAGCGCCACCCCGCCGAGCTCGCGCCGATAGGCAGGATCCTTCAGGTCAGGCGCCGCCATGCCAATCCTCGCGCAGCAGCCCGTACAAGGTCGTGTCGCGCACGCCGATATGCGTTTCCCATTCGCCGCGCAGCACGCCCTCCAGCTTGAAGCCCAGCCGTTCGAGCAGCCGCCGCGACGCGACATTGTCGGGATCGGTATCGGCGAACACGCGCCGCTGCCCCTCGGCGAAGAGCTGGTCGATCACGCGAGTGGCGGCTTCGGCGGCAATGCCGGTACCCCAATATTCGCGGCGCAGCAGATAGCCGATCTCGCTGACATTGCCCTGCCGCTTCTCGCCGACCGCGACGAAGCCGATCGCGCGGCCGTCCTCCTTCAGCGTGATGATCCAGCGGCGCCATTCGGGCGCGCGCTGGGCCAAATCGGCGCGAGTCTGCTCGACCGAATGATGCGGCGGGTTCGACCACCAGCGCATCATTTCCGGATCCGCAAAGGCCGGGTGCAGCGCCTCGGCATCGGCGGGGGTGCCGGGCCGCAGCCGCAGGCGCGCGGTTTCCAGCACTGGCGTCTCGCGCGGCGTCACGCGCCCAGGGCTTCGACCAACGCCTTCACTTTCTTCTGGCGCCATTGCGGCAGCGGCGCGACCAGCCAATAGCCCAGCCGCGACGACTTGGCCTCGCCGACCGGCACGACGCGTCCGCTCGCGAGCTCCGCACGCGCGATGATCTCGGGCACCGTCGCGCGCCCCAACCCCTCGGCCGCGGCGTCGAGCGCGAGCCCGGCATCGGCGACGCGCACCAGCGATCCCGCATCCTCGGCCAGGCAGCCCGCCCAGGCGATCGGTGTGTCGATGCCGCCGCCCGGCCGCTCGACGGTGACCATGCCGTCGCTTTCCAGCGCCTCGCCCTCATGCTCGCCGGGGCCCTCGCCCCAGCGGATGGCGAGGTCGAGATTGGCCTCGGTGAAGTCGAGCGCCTCGTCGGCGGGAACCAGCCTGAAGCGCAATTCGCCGTCCCCGCGCGCGATCTCGGCGAGCCGCGCCATCAGCCACTTGGCGCTCAGATCGCGCGGCGCCGCGATGGTAAGCGACTTGGACGATTGCTGTGCCTGCATCGCCCGCACCGATTCCTCGAACTGGAGGAAGCCCGCACGCAACGCGACAAGCCCCGCCTCGGCCTCGGGGGTCAGTTCGAGCCCCTTGGTCGTCCGCCGGAACAGCACCACGCCGAGCGTATCCTCGAGCGCGCGAATCTGCTGCCCGACCGCGGCGGGGGTCACCGCCAGTTCGTCGGCGGCGCGGGTGAAGGAGAGATGCCGCGCCGCGGCGTCGAGCACGCGCAGGCCGTTGAGCGGAAGGTGGGTCCGCTTCACTTACTACGCTCCCGATGGCGCCACGCCCTCTCGCCGTTCGCCCTGAGCTTGTCGAAGGGCTGCTCTTCTCTCTTCGCGCCAAAGAAAGGCAGTGCTTCGACAAGCTCAGCACGAACGGTGATAGGTTTAGCGCCCCTCACCCCGTCACCGCCGGCGCGATCAGCGCAAACTTCGGGATCGCCACGTCGAACGCAGCGCCGTCTTCGCCGATCATGTGATAGCTGCCCTGCATGTGCCCGGTCGGCGTCGACAGCGGGCAGCCCGAGACATAGTCGAAGCTCGCGCCCGGCTCGATCATCGGCTGCTCGCCCACAACGCCTTCGCCTTCGACGCTGTGCCGCGCGCCGCGCCCGTCGGTGATCACCCAATGCCGGGTAAGCAACTGCACGGTGAACGGCCCGGCATTCTCGATTCGGATATGATAGGCCCAGAACCAGCGACCGCGCTGCGGCTCGGACTGTTCGGGCAGATAGGAGACGGAGACGCGCACGACGATGCCGCGGGTCTCGGCCTCCTGCGCGAACAGCGCCTTCATCATCGCGTCGCTCACAGGCCGGCCCGGCCCAGCGCCTGATCGAGATCCATGATCAGGTCCTCGGGATCCTCGAGCCCCACGTTGAGGCGCAGCATGCCTTCGGTTACCCCCATCTCGATCCGCTTCTCCTCGGAAACGCCATAATGCGTCGTCGAGGAAGGATGCGTCATCAGCGAACGCGAATCGCCGATATTGTTCGAGATGTCGATCAGTTCGAGCGCGTCGAGCAAGGCATGCGCCTGGCTGCGCCCCTCGACTTCGAACGAGAAGATCGGGCCGGCATCGTCCATCTGCCGGGTGAACAAATTGTGCTGCTTGTGGCTGGGCAAGGCCGGGAAGTTGATCCTGGGCACCCGGCCCTCGAGGAAGCGGCCGACCTGGAGCGCATTCGCGCTCTGCCGCCGAATGCGCAGATCGAGCGTCTCGATCCCCTTGAGCACCACCCACGCATTGAACGGGCTCAAGGTCGGCCCGGTGTTGCGGGTGAACGGCAGCAGCACGTTGTTGATGAAATCCTCGCTGCCGGCGACTGCGCCGGCGAGCACGCGCCCCTGCCCGTCCATCATCTTGGTCGCCGAATAGGCCACCACGTCGGCGCCGAATTCCATCGGCCGCTGCAGCGCCGGGGTGGCGAAGGCATTGTCGACCACCGTCGTGATCCCGTGCCTTTTCGCGATCGCGCACACCGCTTCGAGATCGACCACGTCCATCGTCGGATTGGCGGGGGTCTCGAAGAAGAACACCTTGGTGTTCGAGCGGATCGCATCCTCGAACTGCTGCGGGTCGCGCGCGTCGACGATCGTCGTCTCGATGCCGAACTTGGGCAGCAGCGTGTCGGTCAGCCAGCGGCACGATCCGAACGCCGCCCGCCCGCCGACCAGATGGTCGCCTTGCTGCAGCTGGCAGAGCAGCGCCGCGGTCATCGCCGCCATGCCCGTAGCCATCGTCCGGCACGCCTCGGCGCCTTCGAGCAAGGCGATCCGCTCCTCGAGCATCTGCACCGTCGGGTTCTGCAGCCGCGAATAGGTCATGCCCTGCTGCTCGCCGGCGAACCGCGCCGCCGCATCGCCAGCGCAATCATAGGCATAGCCCGAGGTCAGGAACAGCGCCTCGCTGGTCTCGCCGAATTCGGATCGCATCGTGCCGCCGCGGATCGCCTGCGTTGCGGGCTTCCAATTGCGGGTGACGCTGCGGTCCTGACCAGTACGGCGTTTCATGATTTTGCTTTGCAGGGGGGAAGCGCCCCGCGTCAACCACTTCTCCCCTCTACGCGCCCCTCCCTTTCAGGGACGGGCGCAACACGCTACCACCCGCAACCATGCTCGACCGCCTCAAGGCTCTCCGCACTCGCCCCTATCTCGTCGCCCTCCTGCTAGGGCTAGCTGCGCAAACGCTGTTCGCCTTCCATCTCGACCGGCCGAGCCGGATCATGTTCGACGAGGTCCATTACGTCCCCGCCGCGCAGGCGCTGCTCGATCTCGAAGGCCCGCGCAACGTCGAGCACCCGCTGGTCGGGAAGGAGCTGATCGGCGCCGGAATCGTGCTGTTCGGCGACAATCCGATCGGCTGGCGCGCTTTCTCCTCGTTCGCCGGCACCGCGACGGTGCTCGGCGCCTTCGCCTTCCTCTGGCTGCTGCTCGGCTCGATGCGCGCCGCCTTGGTGGGTGCGGTACTGACCGCGCTCAATCAGAGCGTCTACGTCCAGGCGCGCACTGCGATGCTCGACGTCTTCCTCGGCGCGTTCCTGCTCTGGGCGATGGTGTTGATGCTGTGGGCGATGCGCGGCACGCCGCGCCAGGTCCGCCGCCGCTGGGTCGGCGCAGCGGTCCTGCTCGGGCTCGCGGTCGGCACCAAATGGGCGGCGATCCCCTATGTCGCGTTGGCCGGCCTCGCCTTCCTCGTCATCCGCGTCAAGAGGCCGGCCCGTTGGCCCGGCCTCGGCATCGTCGTGGGGCTGCTGATTCTCGGCACGGTGAGCATCGCCACCTATTTGCTGACCTTCCTTCCCGCCTTCTTCTACGAACGCGATCCGCTCACGCTCGCCGGGCTGATCCCGCTTCAGCAGGAGATGTACGCGCTCCAGACGCAGGTGCTGGCCAAGCACACCTATCAATCCGACTGGTGGAGCTGGCCGCTGATGCTCCGGCCGATCTGGTATTTCTACGAATGGGACGCGGGTGCCCAGCGCGGCGTGCTGCTGATCGGCAATCCGGTGATCATGTGGGGCGGGCTGGTCGCGGTGCTCGCCTGCCTCTGGGCAGGGTCCCGCGAGAAGGCGCACCGTCCGCTGGCGCTGGCATTCCTCTGGATCGCCAGCCTTGCCATCTATGTCGTGATCCCCAAGTCGATCGGCTTCTATTATTATTACCACCTTTCGGCGATCTTCCTGTGCCTCGCGCTCGCGGCGGCGTTCCACCATTTCGACCGCGGCCGGGGCAAGGGCCGCGAGGAATGGTTTCTCTTCGCCGCGCTCGCGATGTTCGTCTATTTCTACCCTATCCTCGCCGCCTCGGCGCTGCCCAACGATCAGGGCTTCACCCATTGGACCTGGTTCAACAGCTGGCGGTAGGGGAGCGGGTTAGTACCGCCCCCAGGTGAACCGCGACGACAGCGCGAAATTCCACACCGCCGCGACCGCGATCCCCGCCAGCGCCGACAGCCGCCAGTCGCCGTGCTGGACATTGTGCAGGAACGCCGACACCCCGACATTCGCCGCCGCGCCCACGGCGCAGACCAGGCAGAAGCTCACCCAGCCGCCGATCAGCGCCTGCGCGCCCTTTAGCCGTTGCTCGCGGTACGTCAGCATATTGTTGAGGAAGAAATTGAAGGTCATCGCGACGAAGGTGGCGACGATCGTTCCGGACAGGAACGGCCAGCCGAGCCCGCCGAACAGCGCGGCGAGCACGACGAAATGCACCGCCGCTCCCAATGCGCCGATCGCCGAGAACATCGCGAAGCGGACCGGCACGACCTTGCCGAACATGCGATCGTAGAGTGCGATCAGATATTCCATCGCGACGACGTGATCGAGCTTGCTCTCGCCTTCGGTGCGGATGCGGAAGGTATAAGGCAGTTCGCGGAACTTGAGCGGGCGCGGCGCCGCGGTCATGATGTCGAGCAGGATCTTGAAGCCGATCGCCGACAGGGTCGGCACCAGATCGCGGACGATCTGGGTGCGGATCATGAAGAAGCCGCTCATCGGATCGCTGAGATCGGCCTTGAGCACCTTGCGCGAGAGCCGCGTCGCGAACGCCGATTTGGCGACGCGGTCGCGGTCCCACTCGCCGGTGCCGCCACCCGCGACGAAGCGCGAGCCGACCACCACTTCGAGGCTGTCGTCCCCCTCCAGCGCATCGAGCATCGCCGGCAGGATCGTCTCGTCATGCTGCAAATCGCCATCGATCACCGCGACGAACGGGGCGGCCGTCGCGCACATCCCCTCGATGCACGCCGAAGACAGCCCGCGCCGCCCGATTCGCTGGATCACCCGCACGCGCTTGTCGAATCGGCCCAGCTCGCGCGCCGCCTGCGCGGTGCCGTCGGGGCTGTTGTCGTCGACGAAGATCGCTTCCCAATTGCGGCCGGCGAGCGCCTGATCGAGCCTGGTAACGAGCGCGGGCACGTTGCCGCGCTCGTTGAACGTCGGGATGACGATCGCAAGCTCGAGCAGGTCGGAGGTCACACGATTTCCCGCAGCACCGCGTCGCCCATTTCGGCCGTGGTCAGGCTGCCGCCCAGATCGGCGGTCCGCGCACCCTTGGCGAGCGCGCTCGCGACGGCCTTTTCGATGCGCCGCGCCGACGCCTCGTCGTTCAGGCTGTGCCGCAGCAGCATCGCCGCCGAGAGGATCGCCCCGCACGGATTGGCCTTGCCCCGCCCGGCAATGTCGGGCGCGCTGCCGTGGATCGGCTCGTACATGCCGTTGTCGCCGCTCCACGCGCGCAGCGATGCCGACGGCAGCATCCCGATCGAGCCCGCACACATGCTCGCCTGGTCGGAGAGGATGTCGCCGAACAGATTGCCGGTGACGATGACGTCGAAGTCAGTCGGCCGCCGGACGAGCTGCATCGCGGCATTGTCGACATACATGTGAGTCAATGCGATCTCGGGATAATCGGTGCTCATTTCGTTGACCACGTCGCGCCACAATTGCGAAGTCTCGAGCACATTGGCCTTGTCGACCGAGCACAGCTTGCGCTTGCGCCGCTTCGCCATCTCGAAGCCGACCCTGGCGATGCGCTCCACTTCGGCTTCGTTGTAGCTCATCACGTCATAGCCTTGGCGCAGGCCCTCGACATTGGTCCGCCGGCCTTTCTCGCCGAAATAGACGTCGCCGGTCAGCTCACGGACGATGACGATATCGAGATCGGCGACGATCTCGGGCTTGAGCGGCGATGCGTCCTCCAGCCCCGGGAACAAGGCCGCCGGCCGGATATTGGCGAACAGCCCGAGCTCGCGCCGGATCCCGAGCAACGCCGCCTCGGGCCGCAACTGCCGTTCGAGCGCATCGAAGCGCGGATCGCCGATCGCGCCGAACAGGACCGCATTGGCGCGCTTGGCCAGCGCCAGCGTATCGGGCGGAAGCGGCCGCCCAGCCGCGAGATAGCCCGCGCCGCCGACCGGCGCTTCCTCGAACTGCAGCCCGAGATCGAGCGCTTCGAGCACGCGGCGCGCCTCACGGGTGACTTCGGGCCCGATCCCGTCGCCGGGCAGAACAGCAATCAACGGCATTCGATTTCCCTATATTTGCACGCCGCTTTGCCGCTCCCCGCCGCGTTAGGCAACCGCCCGCATCAGCCGGTCGACCAGCCGCGACCGCGCGGCGAGAATCTCCGCGCCTTTGCCGATCAGCAGATCGCGCTGAAGGAAATGCCCGGTCAGCCGCAGCCCGTCGACAATGTCGTCCCATTCCGCCGCGCCGCCCGCGATCAGAAAGGCCGGCAGCCGCAGCAATTGGCGCTCATATCCCACCGCCCCGATCCGGCTCACCGCGACTCCGCTCTTCGGGCTGACGAAGATCAGATCGTCGTTGCGCCCCGTTGCCGCGCACCGCTCGAGATCGAGCCCGAAGCCGAGCTCGGCGAGCAGCAGCAATTCATAGCGCACCAGAGCCACCGCCCAGCCCCGCGCGGCCGGCGCCGCCTCAATCGCGGAGAGCACGCCGTCGAGCGCAGAGTAGAGCCGCGGATATGGCTGCGCGTCGGGGAGCACCGACGCAGTCAGCGCCGTCGCCCATTGCAGCGCCGCGGCGGGCAGCGGCTCGCCGAACAGAGGCGCGCGGCTGTGGATCAGCTCCAGGCTGAGCCCGGCCAATTGCTCCTCGGTCCGCGACCGCCATTCGCCGAGCACGAGGTTCGAAGCCTGCAGCACCGGCCGCAACGCGCGCGACCGCCCGCCGCGGACATAGCCCGGCTGGAGCCCGTCGCTTTCGGTGAGCGCACGCACGACGGCACCATGCTCGCCATGCGCGCGGACACTGAGGAGAATGGCTTCGGCGCGCAGGTTCATGAGAAGGGGCTTACCCGGCCGGCAACAACCCGTCACCCCGGCCTTGGGCCGGGGTGACGAACCGGTCAGGCGCCCCGCCGCACCCGCTTCGCCAGTGCCGCAAGCCCCGCACCCTGTACCAAGCGCTTCGCCCCTGCCACCGCGCGATTGAACCCGCCCAGCGCCGCCATCGTCGCCCGATTGGCCAGCGTTGGCCGCAGCAACAGCAAATCCAAACATTCCACCCCGCCCGTCGCGAACTGGCGCTTGTGCTGGCCTTCGCCTTCGGTGAAGTCGAACGCTGCAAAGCGCCCCTCGCCGAACAGATCCTGCATCGCCTCGAGCTGGAGCACCGCGCCCGGCGACCAGTCGTTGAACCTGGGATCATGCCCGACATAGGCGTAGATGACCGTCTCCCCCTCGATCGGGCAATAAAGGTAGGCAGCCGGTTCGCCTGCAATGTAGAGCAGCCAGGCGCGCACCCGATCGGCGGCGGCGAGCGCGCTCATCGCACGAAGAAAGTCCGCCCCCTCGGGAAGGCCCGAGCCGAGCAGCCGCTCCTGATAGGTGGTCGCCGAAATCGCGCGCGCCACCGAATGGAACGCCACCAGTTCCTCCATCGTGCGGAAGCGCCGGACGTCCAGCGTACCGCCCGAAGCCGCCGCGATCTTCTTGGCCTTGCGCCGCAGTCCCTGCCGGGCATTCGACGACAGGCTGGCGAACCAGGCGTCATAATCGCCCGCGAAATCGAGAAAATAGCGCGTGTAGCGCTGCCGCACGAAAGGCAGCATCGCGCCGGCCCCCGCGACCAGCGTCGCCATCCGGTCCTCGGGCAGCGAGGTCACCAGATAGCCGTCGGCATCGCGATCGATCGGCGGAAGCACCGGCGCCAATCCGCTGCGCGCCTCGGCCAGGGTCAGCGGCACGCGCACCAACGCGCGGCGGACCGTGAACAACGTCCGCGCGCCGATCTCGAACTTGAGTCGCACCGGCCGCGGCGCCGCGACAATTTCGCGCACTGCGTTCACGCCGCACGTTCCTCGACCCAGTTGGACCAGAGCTGCTCGGCCTGGCGCAGCCGGGTCCGCAGCACGCTGGGGGCGAGCGGCGCATCGTCCCGGTCCAGCGCCATCTCCGGCCGGTCGGCGAAATGCGCGGTCGCCAGCACGTCCCGCCGCTCCGCGAGCATCTGGCACAATGCCTCGAACCGCCGCACATGCACGCCATTGGCGCGCGTCCCCGCGCGGTTGGCGAGCTCGAAGCCGTGGCTCACGATCGTCACCGCGGCATGATCCTCGCGCACCGCATGCTCCAGCGCCGCCTTCATCTCGGCCACGGAGAGCGCGCAGATCTGGAAATGGCGCAAATGCCCCTTCTGGTCCTCGATCAGGGTCACCGGAACTTCGATCACGCCGCGATGCGCGATCGGGGCGATCTGGCGCGGCGCGAGGCTGATCGCGCTCGGCCAGGGATTTTCGGAGCCGTTGTGGCTCGAATCATAGGTGAAACCGAGCTGCGCCAGCGCCGCGAGCGTATCGTCGCTCGCCGAATAGGAGCCCGACCGGAACGCGACCGGATCGGGCGCCCCCGCCGCGATCAGCATGTCGGCCGCGCCGGCGATCAGATCGCGCTGCTCGGCGAGGCTGTAGTCGATCAGCTCGAACGGGCCATATGCCGCGCCGCAATCGCCTGCCTGCGCGCCGGTCCAATTCGGATGGAGATGCAATTGCACTTCCTGCCCCGCCTTGAGGATCGCATCCACCACGCGCTTGATCGGGTCGAGGCCGTAGACGAGCGCCGGCATCGGATCGACGAAGAAGCACGCCTTGAGCCCATGCGCCGCCAGCTGCGCCAGCTGCCAGCCAACCCCCACGCCCGCCGGTTCGAGCGAGCGCTGGACGATCGTCGCGGGGGCGAGCCCGGCAACATGGTGACGCCACATCAGCTCGGTATCGACAGTCAGGAACACACGCGTCGGCATGCTGCCTTCCTAATATGCCCGAGTGAAGAAACTCCCAATCTACATTCAGGATACCGCAGTTCCTCCCTCGCTCCGCAGGAGCGGGGGGAGGTGGCGCGCGCAGCGCGACGGAGGGGGTCTGGCCGCAAGCGTACGGCACGCGACCACTCCCCCTCCACCACCCGCTGCGCGGGCGGCCCCCCTCCCCCGGAGCTACGCTCCGAGGGAGGAAAAGTGACTGGCGCTCCGCTCTACGGCTTGATCCCGTAGCGGGTATAATCCTCATCGATCCGCGGCGCGATCATCCGCGCGGCGGCGAGATCGGCGTCGCCGCCGCCGGCACCCGTCCGCTTGCGAATGACGCCGCGCATATAGAGGCTGGCGGCCATGTCGGGCACCTGCTCCAGCGCCGCCTCGTAATCCGCCAGCGCATCGTCGATGCGCCCGAGACGGAAATAGACCAGACCGCGGCTGTCAAGGATCGACGCGGGACTTTCGGCCAGTTCGATCGCCTTGCTGCAATCCTTGAGCGCGGTGTCGAGCGAGACATTGCCGGTCGCCTTCAGCCAGCAGCGCGAGTTGAGCAGATCGGCCTTGCCCGGCGCCGAGGCGATCAGCGTGTCGAGCAGCGCAATGCCATCGTCGAAACGCCCGCCACCGGCGAGCAACGTCGCTTGGCTGTTCACATAGCTGTTCTTGTCGTCGCCGCCCTGGTCGGCGCGTTCGGCTAGCATTGCGAGACCCTCGTCGCGCTTGCCCTGCTCGGCAAGCAGTTCGGCGACGCGCCCCACCGCCGATGCCGAACCCGGATCAATCTCGAGCGCTGCGCGCGCGTCGGCCATGGCATGCGAATCGTCCTTCAGCGCCGAATAGAGCCGCGAGCGCCATAGATAGCGATCGGCAGTCGGCTCGAGCGCGATCGCCTTGGTCAGGTCCGCGATCGCGCCCTTGCGATCATAGATGCGGTCGAGGAACCAGGCGCGATCCGAATAGCTGCTCGACTCGTCGGGCGCCTGTGCGATCTGTTTCGCGTAGACGGCGAGGATCGGATCGAGCGCCTTGCCGCGCCGCGCCGCTTCCACCTGCAGATATAACGGCGGCGTCTCCTTCGGCGCGATCGCCTTGAGCAGTCGCCCCTTGGCCTGCGCCACCTGGGCCCGCGTCGCCGGGATGTCTGCCGGACTGACTTCGGCGATGCCGGTGACCGCGCGATCGTCGACGGTCAGCACGCCGCCGTCCAGCGTCACGCTGCGCTTGAGCGCCACGCCGGCCAGCGTCGCCGGCAGCGTGCGGTCGCCCTCGGTTTCGAACCCGCCGCCGCCTGGAAGGCGGATCCGCGTCCGCACGCGCGTATCGGCATAGTCGCCGCTGCTCACCGGGATCTCGCGCCACGCCGGACGCGCCCGATCGGGCGAGAAGGTGATGCCCGAAACCGCATTGTCCAGCGCCACGCGATACCGGCCATCCTCCTTCGACCAGTTCGGATACGTGATGCCCGAAGCCGTTATCATCGCGCTGGCGCTGGCTTCGTCATATTTGAAGCTGCGCTCGACGGTCTCGGGCTCGTTGAGCAATCCGCTCACCAGATTGTCGATGCTCTTGTCGAGCTGCTCCTTGCCCGCCTGCGCGGCGACCACGCGGAGCAGCTCGGCCTGCGCGCCGCGCACCGTCACCCTTACGGTATAAGGCATCGGGAAAAGCACGCCCGCGCGACCGTCCAGCTCGACTTCGGCATCGGTGATCGGACGCGTGTTGGGTCGCAGCGGCATTTCGATCAGCCCACCGCCCGCAGGGCGCAGCGGCAGTGCGTGGCGGAAGGGCGGCACGTCGCCCAGATCCTCGAGCCGCGAACCGCCGCCGGTGCCGTCGAGCCACAGCGATTCTCCGGCGATCGTGGCATGGACGATGACATGGTTGAACGCGCCCGGCATCGGCAGCCGCTTCGACACCAGGTCGCCCATATCGGTGCTCACCACCACCGCCTCGGCCTCGATCCCAAGCGCGCGCAGCATCGCGAGCAGCAGCAACGTCTTGGCCTTGCAGTCGCCGTAGCGCGCCGACCAGGTCTGGGCGGGCGCCTGCGGAACATAGTCGCCATTGTCCATGCCCTGGAACAGATAGCGGATCTTGTCCTGCACGGTCTCGAGCGCCATGGCGGCGCGCTGGCGCGGATCGGCAGTCGCCGCGGCGATGCGCGCGACTTCGGCGGCGATCGGGCCGCCGGGCGCGATGCTGCCCTCGGTGCCGTACAGCGGCGCCATGTCACGCGACAGATCGGCCCAGTCGGCATAATCGGTGGCGTCGAGCAGCGGCAACGGGCGGAAGCGCAGCGGCGCGTCGTTCGGCACGTCCGCCGGCTTGGCCGTCGGCAAGTCGATGACGAGTTCGTTATAGCCGTCCGGCGTGGTCACCGGCTTGAGATCGGGCAGTTTGCTGTAGGCGCGCCAGCGCAGGTCCATCGCCTTGGGCCAGAGCAGGCGCACGCGGCCGAACTGCAGCCGCATCGGTGCCGGGAGCAACTGCGCCATCGACTGGACATGGCCGTGCAACGCCGGGTCCTTGCGCGTGATCGAGAAATTCACGCGCAGGACGTCTCCTACCCGCAGCCCCTCGACGGGCAGCGTCGCGGTCAGCATGCCGTTCAACGTGGCGCGTTCCAGCTGCTGCTCGCGCTGGAGGACCTGGAGGCGCTTGCCTCCTGCCAGCACGTCGATCCGCTCGGCACCGCGAAGGATCTCGATGCGATGGACGATCAGGTCGCCCTTGGCGGGGTCCCAGGGCAGCGGCACCGTGCCGGCCTGGGTCAGCACCTGAGGCGAGGCGATCCGCATCGCCATGTCGGCATAGACCGAGACTTCGCCATTCGCGAAGCGCTGCTGCTGGTCCATCACCAGCAGGATCGGATCCGCATCGCCGAGCTTGGAGACGTCGAGCGGAGGTGCCGGCTTCACCCAGGCCGGCGCCGGTTGATAGAGCGGCTTGTCCCCCGCCCACGCCATCGCCGGCGCGCATACCAGCACCGCCGCCACCGTCATTCGCCCCAGCATGCAATCCCCCGATCAAGTGCCTCGACGCTAGCGCTTTTGCCGCGCCGCACTCAAGAGCCGTTCGCGTGCCATTCCAGTGCAGCTTCGATGCAGATGCCCGCGCGTTCAGCGCGAATTGAAATAGTCGTGCACTTGCTGTGCCACCGCCGCGGACACCCCCGGCGCCTTGCGCAGATCCTCGAGGCTCGCGCCGCGCACCGCCCGCGCCGTGCCGAAATGCATCAGCAGCGCCTTCTTGCGCGCCGGCCCGATCCCCGGAACCTCGTCGAGCGGGCTCGCCCCGATCGCCTTGCTGCGCTTGTCGCGATGCGCGCCGATCGCGAAGCGGTGGACTTCGTCGCGCAGCCGCTGGAGGAAGAACAAAACCGGCGAATTGACCGGCAGGGTCAGCTCGCGCCCGTCCATCAAGTGGAAAACCTCGCGCCCGTCGCGCCCGTGATGCGGCCCCTTGGCGACGCCGACCAGGCAGACATCCTCGATGCCGAGATCCTCGAGCACGCCCTTGACGGCGTTGAGCTGGCCCCGCCCGCCGTCGATCAGCACCAGGTCGGGCCAATTGCCCTGCGTCCGGTCGGGATCCTCGTCCTGCGCGCGGCCGAAGCGCCGGCTGAACATCTCGCGCATCATCCCGTAATCGTCGCCTGCAATGGTCTCAGGGCGCTTCATGTTGAACTTGCGATACTGGCCCTTCTGGAACCCCTCCGGCCCCGCGACCACCATCGCGCCGAGCGCACTGGTCCCCTGGATATGGCTGTTGTCATAGACTTCGATCCGCTCGGGCGGCTCGGGCAGTTCGAACAGATCGGCGACTTCGGCGAGCAGCTTGGCCTGCGTCGTGCTTTCGGCCATCCGCCGGTCGAGCGCCTCGACCGCGTTGCGCTGCGCCTGTTCGAGCAGCCGGCGGCGCGGCCCGCGCTGCGGCACGCCGAGCGCGACCCGGTGCCCCGCGCGCTCGGCCAGCGCCTCGGCGATCAGTTTGGCCTCCTCGAGATTGCGATCGACGAAGATCGTCTTGGGCGGCGGCACTTCCTCGTAGAATTGCATCAGGAACTGGCTGAGCACTTCGTCCTCGGGCACTTCGGCGGTGTGCGCCGGGAAGAAGCTGCGATGCCCCCAATTCTGCCCGCCGCGGATGAAGAAGGCCTGGATTCCCATCACCCCGGATTTGCAGGCGAGCGCGAAGATGTCGGCATCGCCGACGCCCTCGGCGTTGATCGCCTGGCTGCCCTGGATGAAGGTCAGCGCCTTCAATCGGTCGCGCAGGATCGCCGCCAGCTCGAAATCGAGATTCGCCGCCGCCGCCTCCATCTGCGCGCCGAGCTTAGCCTGGACCTGGGTCTTCTTGCCCATCAGGAAGTCGCGCGAATCGTTCACCAGCTCGGCATAGGCGTCCGCATCGATCCGGCCGACGCAGGGCGCCGAGCAGCGGCGGATTTGGTAGAGCAGGCACGGCCGGTCGCGCGTCGCGAAGAAGCCGTCGGTGCAGCTGCGCAGCAGGAACAGTTTCTGCAGCGCGTTGAGCGTCTTGCGCACTTGCCCCGCCCCCGCGAACGGCCCGAAATAATCGCCCTTGTAGCGCCGCGCGCCGCGATGGAGCTGGACCCGCGCAAAGGCGTGGTCCTGCCGCAGCAGGATGAACGGGAAGCTCTTGTCGTCGCGCAGCAGCACATTGTACGGCGGGCGATAGCGCTTGATCAGCTGTGCCTCGAGCAGCAGCGCCTCGGCCTCGTTGTTGGTCGTGACGATCGTCATCGACCGCGTCTGCGCCACCATCCGCTGCAGCCGCTTCGACAGCCTTGTGACCTGAGTGTAATTGTTCACCCGATTCTTGAGCGCCCGCGCCTTGCCGACGTACAGCACGTCGCCGCGGGCATCCTGCATCCGGTACACGCCGGGCCGCACCGGCAACGTCTTGAGCACGTTGCGGATCGCGGCCACGCCCGCGTCGAGATCGGGCGCCCCCTCGCCGCGCACGGCGTAGGTGGCCTGTTCCTCGTTGAATCGGTTGGGGGAATTGGGGTCGGACATTGCGACCGACTTAGGGAGTCCGCGCTCGCCTCGCTACCCGTTATGCCGCCGTTCGTACCCACCTTCTCAGTGCGCCTGCGTAAGCAGGAGCCCAGAATCACAAGCGCCCCTCCTTCGCGACTCTCGGCTCCTGCTATCGCAGGAGCACCGCAGGTGACGAGCGAGAAAATAGGTGCCATAACCCTGCAAGACACCGCAGGAGAGTCGCCATGAAGCTCACCCTTTCCGTCGCCTTGCTCGCACTCGCCGCCCCGCTCGCCGCCCAAGCCCAGGCCGTCTCCCCCGCGGTCACCGCCGCGCTCGCCGATTCCGCCCGCCCGGCCGCCGACAAGGAGCGCGACGCCGCCCGCCATCCCGGCGAACTGCTCGCCTTCGCCGGCGTCAAGCCGGGCGACAAGGTGGCAGACTTCATCATGGGCGGCGGCTATTTCACTCGGATCCTCGCCAGGACCGTCGGCCCCAGAGGTCGCGTCTATGCCTATCAGCCCGCCGAGTTCATCCAGTACCGTGCGGCGTATGGCGACGAGCAGAAAGCCGCCGTCGCGGGGTTTGCCAACGTCACGCCGCTCAGCGATTCGCTCGGCACCGTGAAGTTCGCCGAGCCGCTCGACGCGATCGTCACGGTGCAGAACTGGCACGATCTCCACCTCAAAATGTCGCCCCCCGGCTTCGCCGCGGCGATGGCCAAGCGGCTCTACGATGCGCTCAAGCCGGGCGGCGTGCTGCTGGTGGTCGATCACGTCGCGGCCAACGATCCCGGCTTCACCGCGCCCGACAAGCTCCACCGCATCGATCCGGCGGCGGCGCGCGCGGAAATCCAGGCCGCGGGGTTCAAGTTCGACGGCAGCCTGCCGCTGCTCGCCAACGCCGCCGATCCGCACACCGCGATCGTGTTCGACCCGTCGATCCGCGGCAAGACCGACCAGTTCGTCTTCCGCTTCCGCAAGCCGCGCTGAGTTTGATCCAGTCACCTGATCCGATCCCCTGCGAAAGCAGGGGGACCAGGGTTACAAGCGGTGCGCTCTGGCCTCCGGGCCACTGCCTTCGCAGGGGAACTGGCTTGCTGCAACGCAAGTGGATCCAACTTTAAGCGGTCGCCGCCTTCTCGCCATCCAGCACCAGCCGCACCTTGGCGGCAAGCTGCGCGACGGTGAATGGCTTGGACAGCAACGCGACGCCGTCCGCTACCACGCCATCACTGACGATCCCGTCGCTCGGATAGCCGCTCATGTAGAGCAGCCTGATCTCGGGGCGCCGCGTCTCGACCTGCGCCGCCAGCTGCGTACCGTGCATCCCGGGCATCAGCACGTCGGTAAGCAACAGATCGACGCGCGGCTGGGTTTCGAGCAAGGTCAGGGCGGATTCCCCGCCAGGTGCCGACAGCACGATATAGCCGAGTTCGCGCAGTGCATCGACCGCGAGCTGGCGCACCTTGTCCTCATCGTCGACGACGAGGACGATCTCGCTCCCCTGCGCGCCGGGCAGCCGCGTTTCCGGTCCGGCGTGCCAGCTTTCGGTCGCGGCTACCTTGCCCTTGTGGCGCGGGAGATAGAGATTGATCGCAGTGCCCTTGCCGGGCTCGGATTCGATCGCGGCATGGCCGCCCGATTGCTTGGCGAATCCATAGACCTGGCTCAGCCCGAGCCCCGTGCCCTTGCCCATCGGCTTGGTGGTGAAGAAGGGCTCGAATGCCCGATCGCGCACGTCGGCGGGCATCCCACCGCCGCTGTCCCGCACGGTGATGCGGACATAGTCGCCGGGCGCCACGTCGGGATGCGCCGCCGCGTAAGCGCGATCGAGCGTTACGTTTGCCGTGCTGACGACCAGCCTGCCGCCATCGATCATCGCGTCGCGCGCATTGAGCGACAGATTGACCAGCGCGCTCTCGAGCTGGCCGACATCGGCACAGATCGGCCACAGCCCGCTCGCCGGATCGATCTGGAAATCGACCGTGCCGCCGATCGTCCGCCGCAGCAGTTCGGACAGACGGCGGATCAGCTGGCTGGCATCGAACGCGCTGGGCGCGAGCGGCTGGCGGCGCCCGAACGCGAGCAACTGCGAGGTAAGCTGGGCGGCACGCTGCGCGCCCGACATCGCAGTGTCGATATGCTCCTGCGCACGCTTGACGTCGTGCTGGATCCGGCGACGGGCCAGATCCAGCGAACCGATCACGATCGCCAGCATGTTGTTGAAGTCGTGTGCGATCCCCCCGGTCAGCTTGCCGATCGATTCCATCTTCTGCAGCTGGCGCAACTCGCCCTCCGCGGCTTCGCGGCTCGCCGCCTCTTCGTGCAGGCGCGCATTGGCGTTGAGCAACTGATCGCGCGCTGCCGAGACCTTGTTCGCGGTAGAAAGCGCCATCAAAGTGGAGCGCAGCGCAAACGCCATCACTGCCGCCGCGCACAGCAGCAACCAGCCCGACAGCAAGGTCGCCTGGCGATCCGCCGCTTTGCGCTGCACGCCGAACTGCCGCACCGCTTCGGCCTTCAAGGCGGCCACGATCGCGCGACAACGGTCGGTGATCGGCCGGTCGAGCACCATGCGCAGCGAGCGCCGGGCCTCCTCCGCCCGTCCCGCGCGCACCAACGCGACTCTTCCGTCGGTATAAGCCAGCCGCGAGCGCCAGCAGCGATCCAGCCGCCGCGCCGCCGCACTCTGCGCCGGATAGCCGGCAACCTGGCGCGTCAGCGCGGCAAGTTCGACATAGAGTTTGTCGCGTGCCTCGCCATAACGCCCGATGAAGCGCTCGTCGCCGGCGATCAGATAGCCGCTCTCGCCGAGCAGCGCCTCCTGCGCACGCGTGATCAGGCTGTTCAGCCGCTCCTGGACGCGCAGCGTCTCGACGACTGCGGCATCGGCGCGCTGGTCGGCGCGAAGCAGCAGGAAGGTGCCGGCAACCGCCGCGCAGATCAGAGCCAGCCCCAATAGCAGCGCGACGCGGTCTACCCTCAGGCGTTTCCGGATCATCGCATTCGCTTTGCCCAGCGCGGCAACAAGAGCAAATGAATTCGCCGCCGAATCAGATCAACGGCGAAGTTAAAGCCAACTACCGAAAATCCGGCGAGTTACGTAAACGTCAATATAACGACGGACACCGTTCCCGCGGCGGATGCATTCATTTCGATGCTTCGCGCTCGATCCTTCGCGCTTCGGCCTCGATTCGGTTCATCTCGGCTTCGACACGGGCCTTGACGTCGTGCGCCGCGCGATGCTCGTCGGACGCACGCTGCCAGGCGAGCAGGGCGGCAAGCACCGCCAGCACGAGCGAAATCCCGCCACCGATCCCGAGCCAGCGTATGGCGCCCTGTCCGTCACGGCGAGGGGGCTGCTTGTCAGGTTGTTGAGGAGCCATCGCCCGGCCTTAGCGAGTGATCCCGCAAGTTTGAAGCGCACTGTTCCCCGGCGAAGGCCGGGGCCCAGCCGCGATGCTGTTCGAGAGGACAGTCCAGCGCACCGGATTTGTCGAGCCTGGCCCCCTGCCTTTGCGGGGGGAACGGATCAGGCAAAAGGTCCGCAGTCTCAGTTGAGCCGGCCGAGCCCCGAAATGGTCTTGTCGACCAGCGCCTTGTCGGCCTGGGCGCCGTGCTTCTCGGCGATGATCGCCGCCGCCGCGCGAGTCGCCGCATCGGCCGCCTTGGCGCGGATTGCCTGGATCGCGGCGCGCTCGGCGGCGGCGATCTTGTCCTCGGCCATGCGCGCGCGACGGGCAGTCAGCTCGGTCGCATCGGCGTCGGCCTTGGCGAGCACTGCCTTGGCTTCCTCGCCGGCATGGGCGAGCATCGCCTGCGCCTGCGCCTCGGCACCGGCGATCTTGCGCGCATATTCGTCGCGCAGCGCTTCTGCTTCGGCACGAAGCGCCTTGGCTTCGTCGAGCCGGGTGCGGATCGCCGCGATCTGGTTGTCGAGTCCGCGCGTGATCAGCCCGGGCACCTTTTTCCAGACGAGGATCGCAATGAACACCGCCATCGCGATCGACACCCAGACGGTGGCGTCGAGCACCCCGAACAGCGACGGATCGGCATGCGCCTCGCTCGGCCCGCCATGCTCGATCGTCACTGCCTTGGTGCCCGTTTCGGGAACCGCCATGCCCTTGCCATGCTCGGCGGCGGTGAGGTTCTGCGCAACGGGATCGGTCGTCACGGGAGTTGCTGCCTCAGCCATTGAGCGCCGCCTTCACTGCATTCTGGGCCTCTGCGGCCGTGACTTCGGCGCCCGAGAAGCGCGCGACGATGTCGCGTGCCGCATCGGCCGCCACGGCCTCGATCTCGTCGCTCGCCGCAGCTGTCGCCGCGGCGATCTGCGCCTCGGCTGCCGCGATGCGCGCGTCGGTCTCGGCATGCGCCGCGGCGAGCCTTTGCGCGGCCGCGGCATTGCCCTGGGCACGCGCCTCCGCAATGCGCTTCTGGGCGCCTTCGCGTGCGGCATTTTCCTCAGCCCGCCAATTCTCTTCCGCCTGATCGGCAGCGGCACGCGCCGCCTCGGCAGCCGCGAGGTCGCCGGCGACCGACTGATCGCGCGCGTCGACCGTCGAGATCACCCTGGGCAGCATCATCTTGCCCACGACGAAGAAGACGAAGCCGAACGTCACCAGCAGCCAGAACAGCTGCGACGCGAAGGTTTCGGCGAGTTGGGAGATCTGAGGCATTGGGTTTCCGTGTCAGTCCTCCCCCGTTCGCCCTGAGCCTGTCGAAGGGCGCCTATCCGCAGGCATTTCGCCTGTGGGGCGCCCGGGCTTCGACAAGCTCGGCCCGAACGGGGTGGATCTAGTTACGCGACGAAGATCAGGATCATCGCGACGACGAACGCGAGCAGGCCGAGAAGCTCGGCAGCCGCGAAGCCGATGAACAGGCGGCCCTGCTGGCCGTCGGCCGCGCCCGGATTGCGCAGCGCGCCTTCGAGGAAGCTGCCGAACACGTTGCCCACACCGATGGCGGCCATGCCGGCGCCGATCGCCGCGAGACCCGCACCGATGAGCTTTGCTGCTTCTGCGTCCATTTCAAATCACTCCTGCGTGTATTCAGTTGATAACGTTACGGAAAAACTCAGTGCAGATGCTCGGCGTCGTTGATGTACAGCGACGTGAGCAAGGCAAAGACATAGGCCTGGATGCCGGCGACGAGGATCTCGAGCGCCGAGATGCCGACCATCAATGCGAAGCTGGGGATGCCGACGCCGAGGCCGGGGATGATCCCGGCATTGCCGGCGTTGATCACGAAGCCCGCGAGCACCTTGAGCAGGATATGCCCGGCGATCATCGCGACGAACAGTCGCAGGCCCAGGCTGAACGGGCGTACCATGAACGAGACGAACTCGATCGCCGGGATCAGCCAGATCAGCCACAAAGGCGTGCCGTGCGGCACGAACAGGCTGAAGAACTTGAGCCCGTGCTTCCAGAAGCCGACGATCAGCACGATCGAGAAGCTCAGGATCGCCAGCACGCCGGTGACGGTGAAGTGGCTGGTGAAGGTGAACGGGTGGATGCCGACCAGGCCCAAGGGCAGCAGCCCGAGCACGTTGGCGAACAGGATGAACATGAACAGCGAGAAGATATAAGGCAGATAGGCCCGCCCTTCCTTGCCGATATTCTGCGCCAGCATCGAATCGATGAAGCCGGTGAAATTCTCGACCAGCATCTGCCAGCGGCCGGGCACGACGGCACGCTTCATGCCGCCGAGCATGAATGCCCAGAGGACGAGGGCCGCGATGCACATCCACAGTGCCGAGTTCGTGAAGGCGATCTGGTGCCCGGCTATGTTGAAGCCGTCCCAGATCGTCTGCACCTCGAACTGGTGCATCGGGTCGATCTTGCCTGATTCAGCCGCCACGCGCGTTGATCCGTTTCATTAGCCAAAGCGCCCGAAGAGCTACTTCGAGCGCTGGTTCGAAATCCTGATGATGTTCCTGAACGCACTGCCTATTCCGAGGAACAGGAGCACGAGCAGGAGCCATGGGGAGGTTCCCAGCAGCCAATCGAGCGTACCGCCGATCACTGCCCCTCCAACCATGCTGCCGATCAGTTCGGCCAGCACGCGGTTCCCGAGGCGATAGCTGGCATCGCCCTTGGTATCCACGGCGCCGCTTCTGATCGCCTCTTCCGTCTTTGCTCGCCGCAATCGCGCGTCGAGCGCGTTCAGGCGGGCATCCTCGGGCAAGGGGTCCAGTCCGGGCTCGTTCTCGGCCAATTGCCTCTCCTATCAACCGTTTCCGGCAGGCCAGACGCATGTGCCGAGCGGCGAGCCCGCCAAGGCAGGGGCGCTTTAGGAAGGGCTCGGGTCCGAGTCAACACCAGCGCCCGAACCCGAGGGCTGCGCAGGCGCTTCCCAGCCGCGCGGCTTCTCGGCTAGATCGGGTGGCCGGCAACGGCAACGGGATTTCCAAGACACAAAGGAATGCGAATGGCCGCTTCAGTCCGAAATCCATCGGCAGCCAAGATTCTCGGCACCCTGATCGCCGTAATTGCCGGTTTTTTTCTAGGTAAACTGGCATGGAACAGCTTCGAGAACCGCCCCGGAAAGCTCGAGGCCGAGTTCGAAACCGCGGTGCAGAACGATCCGACCATGGGGCCGATGTTCCAGGCCTTTCGCCAGTATTTCCCGAACGACTATGCCGCGCTGAAAACCGAAATGGTCGCGCAACATCGTGCCGGTGCCACGCCCGCCTCGCTCAATCTGCTCGGCTTCAATCGGATGGCGGCATTCCGCAAGGCGCATGTCCGCGAGTTGGCGCTAGCGCCCTCTCCCGAGCTCCAGGCCTTTCAGAAGAGTCAGGCCGCGCTGATGAACGGGCTGGCCGCGGAATCGGACAAGATGTGTGCCCAATATACCTTCTCGGCGATCCAGCCCGGCAGCACGCCGTCGCCCAAGGTCCAGAAGCTGCTCGCGGATATCGGCGCGGTCCAGTTCCGCGCGATCGCGGCGGGCCAGAAAACCCCCGCGAAGCGCCAGGTCGACACGCTGGCGCCGGCCGACGGCGAGGCGCTGGTCACGCAGATGAAGCGCGCGGGCCTCGGCGACCGCCAGCTCGCCGCCTTTCTCGACGGGTCCGCGGCGCGCGCGCTCAGCGAGACCGATCAGTGCCGGACCGGCGTGATCCTCACCCAGGCGCTCGATCGACTCCCGGCAGAACAGGCGGAGCGGGTGCTCGCGGTGATGACCGCGCATTCGTGAGCCCCCCCGGAACCGATAAACTTCCGGCGGATCGACTTGCGCACGCGCTGATCTATACAGGCGGGATGGCGACCGAGCCCGACAACACCGGCCACCGCGCCCGCCTGCGCCAGCGCCTGTTCGAAGGCGGCCCCGATGCACTGCTCGATCACGAGCTCATCGAATATCTCCTCGCGCTCGCCATCCCCCGGCGCGACACCAAGCCGCTCGCCAAGGCGCTGCTAACCGAGTTCGGCGGCATCGCCGGGCTGCTGACCGCCGATGCCGAGGCGCTCGCCCGAATCCCCGGCATGGGCGAGACCAGCGTCGCTGCGCTCAAGGCCGCCCACGCAGCGGCGCTGCGCCTGCTCCGGGGCCAGGTCGCCGCGCGGCCGGTGCTTGCCAATTGGCAGGCCTTGCTCGATTATCTCCGCGCCGAGATGGCGCACCACGCGATCGAGCGCGTTCGCGTGCTCCATCTCAACGCGCGCAACATGCTGATCCGCGACGAATTGATGAACGAGGGCTCGCTCGACGAGGCCCCGGTCTATGTCCGCGAAGTCATCCGCCGCGCGATCGACCTCGGCTCGGCGGCGATCATCCTCGTCCACAACCACCCCTCGGGCGACCCCTCGCCCAGCCGCGCCGATATCGAGATCACCCGCCAGGTCGCCGAAGCCGGCAAGCGGCTCGGCATCGCGGTGCACGATCACATCATCCTCGGCGCGGAGGGCCATACCAGCCTGCGCGCACAGGGACTGATTTAGAGCCAGCACGAAAACGGCCGCCGGAGACAATCCGGCGGCCGTTCGGATGCGCCATGCGGTGCGCGACGAAACTTAGGGCTTGGGGGTCAGGAAAGTCGCCAGCTCGGCCTGGTTGACCGTCTTGTTCTTGTCAGTATCGGCGGCGGTGAAGGCCTGGCCGAGCCAGGTGTTCGCTTCCGGCGAGCCCGGCACGAAGCTCGGCTCGGACGCCTTGCGCAAATTGCCCACCCACGCGCCGAACTCGGCCTGGGTCAGGCTGCCATTGGCATCCTTGTCGTACGTGCCGAAGTCGCGAGTCACTGCCTGGGAAACTTGCTCGGGCGTCGCCGCCGGCTTGGCGGGCACCGGAGCCGCGGCCGGCTGGGCCGGTGCTGATGCGGGCGCCACCGTCGTGGCCGGCGCAGCTACGGGCTGGGCAGGCGCCGGCTGGTTCGGCGTGGGCTGTGCGGCCTCGGTCGCCGGCGCAGGCTCGGCGGCGGGCGCCTCGGCCGTTCCCGCGCCCTGCGTGCCCGGCGCGGCGTCGTCGGTCGTCGCGGGAGCTGGTGCCGTCGGCTGAGTCGATGCCGGCGCCTGCGGCTTGGTTTGCGTAGTTTCGGTCACGGGCTTGTCCTGCGCAAAGCACGGCGCAGCAATAAGCATGGACGTAGCAAGAAGAACTGTCTTCAGCATTGTTGTAGCTCCTGGTGTTCGCTCCTGCCGATCTACGCTGGTGGAGCGGATGAACTGTCCCTATTCACAAACATGAACCTATGAACTGAAGCCGTTGTTCCCCGGCATGAACGACCGGTGAACAGCTCATCTCTGGAATTTGACGTTTCGTCGCATTTCGTTTGCGCTGTGGCGCACTGGCAACGGCTCGTGCAGGATGGCATGATGATCGATCGCCGAACGCTGTTGCTGGGTATCGCCGCCGGACTGAGCGCGTGCGGCACACGGGCGCCCGCCGCGGCCGCCCCCCAGTCGCGCCTGCAATCGAGCGACCGGGCCGGCAAGCTGATCGCCGTCGCCCGCGCCCAGATCGGCACGACGCTGCGCTACGACCCGGCCTACACCGCCCTCGCCTTCCCGAACGGCGACGTGCCGCGCGCCAAGGGCGTGTGCACCGACGTGCTGATCCGCGCCTATCGCGACGCTTTCGGGGTCGACTTGCAGGCGCTGGTCCATGCCGACATGCGCAGGGCGTTCGCCGCCTATCCGAGGAAATGGGGCCTGAAGCGGCCCGATCCCAGCATCGATCATCGCCGCGTGCCCAACCTCGCCGTCTTCCTCGCGCGGATGGGAGCGCAATTGCCCATCCCCGCCGACGGCAAGGGCTGGCAGCCCGGCGACATCTTCACGTCGATCGTCGGCGGCGCTGCCACGCATATCGGCCTGGTCTCCGACGTGCCCGGCGCGCACGCGCCGAGGATCCTCCACAATATCGGCCGCGGCGCGCGCGAGGAGGATGCATTGCGCGACTGGCCGATCACCGGGCGCTTCCGCTGGAAAGTCTAGGGCGCGCTTGCTATCGGCGCGCCAAACTCCCGGCGAAAGGCATCCCATGGTTCCCCGTTACTCGCGGCCCGAAATGACGGCGATCTGGTCCCCCGAGACGCGTTTCGCGATCTGGTTCGAGATCGAGGCGCACGCCACCGAGGCGCTCGCCGAGCTGGGCGTAGTGCCCAAGTCCGCGGCCGAGGCCTTGTGGGACTGGTGGGCGACCAAGCCGGCGATCGACGTCGCCGCGATCGACGCGATCGAGGCAGTGACCAAGCACGACGTCATCGCCTTCCTTACCTGGGTCGCCGAGCAGGTCGGCGACGAAGCGCGCTTCATGCATCAGGGCATGACCAGCAGCGACGTGCTCGACACCTGCCTCGCGGTCCAGCTCGCCCGCGCCGCGGACATCCTGATCGCCGATCTCGATCAGTTGCTCGAGATCCTCAAGCGCCGCGCTTTTGAGCACAAGCTCACCCCGACGATCGGCCGCAGCCACGGCATCCATGCCGAGCCGGTCACCTTCGGGCTCAAGCTCGCCCAGGCCTATGCCGAGTTCAAGCGCAACCGGGAGCGCCTCGTCGCCGCGCGCGCGGACATCGCGACGTGCGCGATCTCGGGCGCGGTCGGCACCTTCGCCAATGTGGATCCGCGCGTCGAAGCGCATGTCGCCGCGAAGCTCGGCCTCGCGATCGAGCCGGTTTCCACGCAAGTCATCCCGCGCGATCGCCACGCGATGTTCTTCGCCACGCTCGGCGTGATCGCATCGTCGATCGAGCGTCTCGCCACCGAAATCCGCCACTTGCAGCGCACCGAAGTGCTCGAGGCCGAGGAATATTTCTCGCCCGGCCAGAAGGGCAGCAGCGCGATGCCGCACAAGCGCAACCCGGTGCTCACCGAAAACCTCACCGGCCTCGCCCGCATGGTCCGCAGCGCGACGATCCCCGCGATGGAGAATGTCGCGCTCTGGCACGAGCGCGACATCAGCCATTCGTCGGTCGAGCGCTATATCGGCCCCGACGCGACGATCACGCTGGATTTCGCCCTCGCTCGGCTCTCAGGGGTGATGGACAAATTGCTGGTCTACCCGGCACGGATGCAGAAGAATCTCGATCGGATGGGCGGCCTCGTCCACTCACAGCGCGTCCTGCTCGCGCTCACCCAGGCGGGGGTCAGCCGCGAGGACAGCTATCGCCTCGTCCAGCGCAACGCGATGAAGGTGTGGGAATCGGATGGCGAGCTCTCGCTGCTCGAATTGCTCAAGGCCGATCCCGAAGTCACCGCGGCGCTGTCGGTCGAGGAGCTCGAGGACAAGTTCGACCTCGGCTATCACTTCGCCCAGGTCGACACGATCTTCGAGCGCGTCTTCGCTTGAACCCAGTCCACCAGGCGCTCCGCACGGGCACCGCCGAGGCGCACGACCGCGTCGACGCCGCCTTCGCGGCGTTCGACCTGACCGACCGCGAGCGCTACGCCGCGTTCCTCCGCGCGCATGCCGAGGTGCTGCTGCCGCTCGAGGCGGCGCTTCCCGGCGAGCGGATCGTTGCGGATTGGGAAGACCGCAAGCGCGGGCACCTGTTACGCGAAGACCTCGCCTTCCTCCGCACCTCCCAACTTCGTCACCCCGGCGAAAGCCGGGGTCCAGAGTCACAAGCGATGCCCTCTACCAATCTGGATCCCGGCCTTCGCCGGGATGACGGCGAACGGGAAGAGTGGAACATCCCTGCCATCGCCGGCGCGCTCTACGTCCTCGAGGGTTCGCGCCTCGGCGGCCGCTTCCTCGCCCGCCAGCTGCCAAGCGGCTTCCCCCGGGCCTATCTTGATGCAAATCAACCGTCTGAAAATTGGCGAAATTTACTGGTCGGCTTCGAAACGATCCTGTATCAGCCTGCCCAGCTCCAGTCCGCCCTGATCGCCGCGCGCAATGTGTTCTCGGCCTTTGAACAATCGGCGAAGCGCTGGGCGAAAGGCTGAACTTGGCGGATAGCGATCAGTTCGAGGTCGACCTCACCAATTGCGATCGCGAACCGATTCACGAACTGGGGGCCATTCAGCCCTTCGGGTTCCTGCTCGCGCTGTCGACCGACTGGCTGGTCCGCCGCGCCTCGGCGAACATCGATCAGTTCTTAGGCATCGACGCCGGCGAGTTGCTCGGAGGCTCGGCGATCCCGTTGTTCGGCGAGCATGCCGTCCACACGCTGCGCAATCGGCTGGCGATGCTGCGCGGGCCGGATTCGGTCGAGCGCATGTTCGGCCTCACGCTTCCCAATGGCCGGCGGTTCGATTTCGCGCTCCACATGATCGGCGACCTGATCATCGTCGAGGGCGAGGACAGCAGCGACGAAGTCGCAACGGATGCCGGCTCGGCGATCCGCGCGATGATGGCGCGCCTCGACGCCACCGACGACGGCACAAGCTTCTACCGCGAAGGCGCCCGGCAGGTCCGCGCGCTGACCGGCTTCGATCGGGTGATGGTCTATCGCTTCGATCGCGACGGCTCGGGCGAAGTCGTCGCCGAGGCCGCGCGTGCGGGCATCGGCAGCTTCCTCGACCTGCGCTATCCCGCCTCGGACATCCCGCAACAGGCGCGCAAGCTCTATGTCCGCACGCCGTTCCGCATCATCGCCGATATCGACGCCGATCCGGTGCCGATCCTGCCACGGCTCGACGAGCGCGGCGCGGCGATCGACCTGTCGCTGTCGGTGCTGCGCTCGGTCTCGCCGATCCATATCGAATATCTCAGGAACATGGGCGTCGGCGCGTCGCTGTCGATCTCGATCATCGTCGAGGGGCAATTATGGGGGCTGTTCGCCTGCCACCATTACAGCGCCCGCCGCCCGAGCTTCGAGCGGCGCTCGATCGCCGAACTGTTCGGCCAGATGTTCGCACTCAAGCTCGAAAGCCGCGAGCGGCGCGAGCTCCAGGCCTATGAGACGCGCGCCCGCGCGAGCAGCGACCGGCTACTCGCCGCGATAGCCGGCGACGCGACTCTGCTCGACAATCCCGACTGGCTGGGCGCGATGCTGCGCGAGACCGTGCCGTGCGACGGCATCGCGATCTGGATCGACGGCAAATGCTCCCAGAGCGGGCTGACGCCGCCGCCCGACGCGCTTCCCGCGCTCGTCCGCCGGCTCAACGCGATGGCGGCCGGACGCATCTTCGCGACCGACCGGATCGCCGACACCCTCGCCTCGGCCGAGGCCTATGGCGATATCGCTGCCGGCATGCTCGCCATTCCGATCTCGCGTAGCCCGCGCGACTACGTCCTGCTGTTCCGCCAGGAAAGGGTGCGCACGGTCAAATGGGGCGGCGATCCGCATAAGCCCGCCCAGCTCGGTCCCAATGGCGCGCGCCTCACGCCGCGCAAGAGCTTCGAATTGTGGAGCCAGGAAGTCCGCGGCCGCGCTACTCCGTTTTCGGCCTCCGAAATCCGCGTCGGCGAAATGCTGCGCGTCTCGATGATCGAAGTCGTGCTGCGCTTTTCGGACGATGCGCAGGAGGAGCGCCGTCGCTTCTCCGAGCGCCAGGAACTGCTCATCGCCGAGCTCAACCACCGCGTCCGCAACATCCTCAGCCTGATCCGCGGGCTCGTCCGCCAGTCGCTCGATCCGCAGGCCGACACGCGCAGCACCGTCGCGCTGCTCGAAGGCCGCATCGAGAGCCTCGCCCGCGCGCACGATCAGATCACCCAGGACAATTGGAGCGCCGCCCCGCTGCGCCGCCTGATCGAGACCGAAGCCGCGGCCTATCTCGGCGGCAAGAGCCAGCGCCTCGTTTGTGACGGCCCTGCCGTCCTGCTGCATCCCAATGCCTTCTCGACGCTGGCATTGGTGTTCCACGAGCTGATGACCAACTCGGCCAAATACGGCGCGCTGTCGGACAGCGGCACCGTCCACGTCGAATGGCAGCTCGACGACGAAGGCGATCTGACCATCGAGTGGCGCGAGCGCGGCGGCCCGGCGGTCAAGGCGCCCACCCGCCAGGGCTTCGGCACCACGATCATCCAGCGCTCGATCCCCTATGATCTCGGCGGCAAGGCCGAAGTCCGCTACGCGTTGACCGGGCTCCAGGCCGATTTCTGCATCCCCGCCCGCCATGTCGCCGCCGACGATCCCGCGCGCGTGCCGGCCGCTCCGGTCAGCATCGCCAGCGACGGCGATGTCCGCCGCGACGTGCTGGCGGGCACGGCATTGCTCGTCGAGGACAGCCTGATCATCGCGATGGATGCCGAGGACATCCTCACGCGTCTCGGCGCCGCGCGCGTCGTCACCGCGGCCAGCATCCGCCAGGCGCAGCAGGAGATCGATCGCGACACCTTCGAGATCGCCGTGCTCGACGTCAATCTCGGCAACGAAACCAGCCTGTCGATCGCCGATGCGCTGCGCGGCAAAGGCGTGCCCTACATCTTCGCCACCGGCTATGGCGAGCAGCTCCGCCTGCCCGCTGAGCACGAAGGCGCGCAAGTGATCCAGAAGCCCTACACGCTTGCCAGCCTCGGCCACGCGCTCGAGCAGGCGCTGCGCGCGCGCTGACTTTCGCGGACGCGCATTTTGGAGTATCCTGTCCCCGGGCAACAGGGGAACAGCCGTGGCAATCGGAGCACCGGTAGGCAGAGGCGCGACCAACGCACTCGCCGACGTCATCGTCATCCAGCATCTGCTCAACGACTGGCTCGCCGATACCCGCCAGACACTGCTGCCGACCACCGGCAATTGCGGGCCGCTCACCATCGCCGCGATCGAAGCCTTCCAGACCCGCGTCCTCGGCGCGACCAATCCCGATGCCCGCATCGATCCCGGCGGCCGGACCTGGAACGCGCTGTCGACTCGCGCAGCCGGCGCCCCCGCTCCCACCGCGGCACTTAGCGGGGGAACATGGTGGCACGCCAACCAGGCCAATTTCCCCAACAGCGCCGCGATCGGCGATCTCGTCCCCGCCTTTCGCGACGCCGTCACTGCCTTTGTCGGAGCGCTCAAGGCGGCGGGCGCCACCGTCAAGGTCTCGGCCACCCGGCGCAACCGCACCCGCGCGCAGCTGATGCACTATAGCTGGCGCATCGCGCACGGCTCGATCGCGCCCAAGGATGTGCCAGCTATTCCCGGCTGCGCGATCGCCTGGGATCACGGCAATCTCGCGGCCTCGAAACAGGGCGCGCAGGAGATGGTCGACTTGTTCGGCATCGCCTTCCAGCCTTCGCTCACCTCGCGCCACATCGAAGGCCGCGCGATCGACATGACGATCGGCTGGGCCGGCACGATCCAGCTCTCCGACAAGACAGGCCGGGTCCGCCCGATCGGCGCCCCGCGCGCGGGCGACACCAATCGGGACCTCCACGCGATCGGCGCCACCTACGGCGTGATCAAACTCGCCTCCGACCCGCCCCACTGGAGCGACGACGGGCATTAACCTTCCCTCTCCCCGTCGGGAGAGGGTTGCGCAGACTTGGGTCCGCTTTCTTCAGCGGGCCCTAGTCGGAGCTGGGTGAGGGGATCACCCTCTCGATAGCAGGAAACCCTCACCTAGCTCCGCTAGGCGGCAAGCCGTCAAGCTGCGCTACCTCTCCCACAGGGAGAGGAACCGAATTGCGGGACAGCCTACCCCCCGAGCAAGATCCGCCCGCGCAGATCGGGCAACGCGAACGCTTGCGCGCTCCCGCCATAAGTCGTGCCCAGCACCGCGAACAAAGCCGGATATTGCCCGGCATCGAGCAGCGACCCGTCGCACGGCGCCCAGCCTGGCGGGGCCGCGGGCCCCGCATAGGCAACGACTTGCCCTAGCCAGCTCCCGAACTGGGGAAACGCACCATCGCCGCTCGCGGGTGGCGCCTCGCCACCGACATTGATCAGGTAATTCAGCCCCACCGCGGGCACCGGTTCGCCGACGCGCCCGCCCAGCGCAACCGGCGGCAATCCCGGTCCGTGCCCGGCGCCGATCGCGGCGAAGCCGTCCAGATCGGGCAAGTTGAACGCTACCGGATTGCCGCCGAAGGTCTGCCCGATCAATTGATAGAGCGGCACATTGGCCGAGATCGGCAGCATCGTTCCATCGGCGGCCGACCACCCCACCGGCGCATAATTGCCGCCGAACGCGACGATCATGCCCAGCAGCGGCGCACCGCTCGCCGCCTCGGTCGCGATCAGATAGGTCAGCGCCAGCGTCTGCGGCTGCTCGAGCCCCAGCTGCAGGCCGCCCACCGGCGTGCGTCCGGTGAGGTTGGGCAGCGCCAGCTGAATGCCGTCGCCGCCATAGGTCAGTCCGATCACGGCCATCAGCGGCTGGTTGCTCGCCACCGGCAACAGCCGCCCGTCGGCCGGCGGCGCGCCGTACGCGCCGCTGCGCCCCGCGAAGCTCTGGATCATCCCGAGCGTAAAACCGGCCGAAGCCGCGCCGCCCGCGTGCGGCGGAAATTCGCCCGCTATCGCCATCAGCTGCGGCATTGCGAGCGTCGGGCCCACCGGCGGTGGCGGGGCGGGCGGTGGCGACGGGGGAGTCGGGGGCGGCGTAGGCCCCGGCTTGCCAGGTTCGGCCACGGGCGGAACAGGTATCGCGCGCTCGCCCCCATCGGGAGGTTCATTCCAATTGCCGGAGCCGAATATACGGAACAGGCGCGAGAGCGCCTTGATGAGCCGTGCGAGCATCGCAATCTCCCCCCCCGGGGACCGAGCATAGCCTTTTGCGCAATCGGCGTCCAAATATTCCGGTTCTATTGATCGGAACTGGACTCAACTGTTTCTAGGTGGCCCGTGCATCGCGATCTTCCGAAACGAAAGCGAGACTTTACGCCGGATCTTTCAGAAGACGCCGTTCATTTCGCAGACACACCCCGCGCCGGCGCGATCTCGCCGGGCGCGAACCACAATTCGTAGCTGCCCGGCCGGATCCCGCGCGATTTGACATAGAGTCGGCTGACATCGATCGGCCTGAGCTGCGGGCTGGCGAGACTGGCATTGACCCAGCCCGAGACGCGCACCAGCCGCGCGCATGCCGGTGCCTTGGTGCAACGCAGCGTATTCTCGGGATCGCTGCGCGCGAGCTGGATCCCGGGCACGACCACGGGAATGCCGTCGATCTCGCGCCCGGCCCAGCCGCTGGCGAGCGCCTGTGCGGCGGGCCGCTGGCTCTCATCGGCGATGTGCACGAACAATCGCACCACCGGTGGCGGCGCGGCAGGCGCCGGCACGGCGTCGGCGGTCGCGCGCGCCGAGGGCGTGGCGGTGGGCGACGCCACCGGCGCCACGCCGGCCTTGACGGATGCGGCTTCGGCCACCTCGGCGTTGACGCTGTCCCCGAGCGCGCGGACGTCGCCGCTTGCCAGTTGCAGCAGCCGCGACAGGCGCTCCCATTGCTCGGCGGCGCGTTCGGGCGGATGCGCCTCGCGCGCCACCAGCCGCGCATTGGTCAGCGTCGCAGTCAGATCGGCGACCTTGACCGTCTGCTCGGCGGCGCGCTGCTCGGCGGCCCGGCGCAGGTCCTCGGCGGCCTGGCGCTGATAATTGAGATAGACCGCCAGGATCACGAACCCCGCGACGATCGCGACGAGCCCGAAGACGACATAGGGCCGCGAGCGCTGCGACGCGCGCTCGAGCCCGGCGATCAGGTCGTTCGCCTCGTCCTTATCCAGCACGGCCGGGCAACCCCGCGAGCCGGCGGACGATGTCCTCGACCAGATTGAATGCGCGATTGAGGAACAGCACGACGCGCCCCCCGGCGATCGACGTCAGCCCGCTCGCGCCGAAGATCAGCCCGAGCTGGGTCGGGTCGATCTTGCCCGAGCTGAACATCAGCACGCCGGCATAGATCAGCAATGCGAAGGACGCGAAAGCGCAGGCGAGATAGACCATCCGCTCGGCCTGGAACATGCGCATCAGCCGATCGAGCGCATCCAGCGTCTGCGTCAGAGTCTGACGTTCGTCATCGGTCATGCGCCCTCGCCCCTGCCGCGCGCAGGGTCGTTGCCACTGCACCTCGGCCAGAAATCGCAATGGCAGCACGCGCCCAGAAGCTGCCGGAAGATGAAGGCTATCGCGAAACCGGCGGGCGCGCAATCGTGCCTGAAATCAGCCGCCGACGACCTTCTTAACCTTGGCGAAGAACCCGCTCGATTGCGGGCATTCGTCCCCGGTTTCGGTCGCGCGGAATGCCTCGAGCAATTCGCGCTGCTTGGCGCTCAGCTTGCTGGGCATCTCGACCTCGAGCCGCACCACCAGGTCGCCGCGCCCGCGCCCCTGGAGCACCGGCATGCCCGCGCCGCGATGCCGCACTTCGCGGCCCGGCTGGGTGCCCGGCGCGATCTTGACGCTGATCATCTCGCCGTCGAGGCCGGGCAATTCGATCTCGCCGCCCAGAGCCGCCGTCGTGAAGCTGATCGGCGTGTTCGCGAACAGCGTCGTTCCCTGTCGCTCGAACAGCGCATGCTTGGCGACGTGGAGGAAGATGTAGAGGTCGCCCGAAGGCGCGCCGCGCGCACCCGCCTCGCCTTCGCCGCTCAGCCGGATCCGCGTGCCTTCGTCGACACCCGGCGGCACGTTGATCTTGAGCGTCTTGGTCTTGTCGGTGCGGCCCTCGCCGCGGCAGTCGCGGCAGGGGTCGGCGATCACTTCGCCGGCGCCGTGGCAGACCGGGCAGGTCCGCTCGACCATGAAGAAGCCCTGCTGCGCGCGGACCTTGCCATGGCCATTGCACTGCTTGCACTGATGCGCGTGCGTCCCCGGCTTGGCGCCGGTGCCCGCGCAGCTGTCGCAGATTCCCGAGACGTCGACGGTGATCTCGCTCGCTTTGCCGTGCCAGGCATCCTCGAGGCTGATCTCCATGTCGTAGCGCAGATCGGCGCCGCGCAGGTTCGGCCGTCCGCCGCGCCCGCCCATGAACTCGCCGAACACGCTTTCGAAGATGTCGCTGAACGCGCCGAAATCCTGCGCGCCATGCCCCTGGCCACCGCCGCCGCCCATGCCGTTCTTGAAAGCGGCATGGCCGAAACGATCATAGGCCGCGCGCTTCTGCGGATCCTTCAGGCACTCATAGGCCTCGCTGACTGCCTTGAACTTGGCCTCGTGATCCTTGCACCCGCCATTCTTGTCGGGGTGGTATTTCATCGCGAGCTTGCGATACGACGATTTGAGCGTCGCATCGTCGGCGGTGCGCTCGCATTCGAGCAGTTCGTAATAATCGACTTCGGTGGTCATTTACTCGGCCCCCGCCCCCGGTCCGTCACCCCGACGAAAGCCGGGGCCTCAGGCCGCATGCTTTGCGGCCTGAGATGCCGGCCTTCGCCGGCATGACGGAGTGGGCTCATTCTATTTACGCCTTGTTGTCGTCCACCTCGGAGAACTCGGCATCGACGACTTCCTCGCCGCCCGCCTCGTTCGCCGCGGCTGCTCCGTCCGCGTTCGGCGACGCATTCTCGGCAGCCTGCTTCTCGTAGATCGCCTGGCCGAGCTTCATCGCCACCTGCGCGAGTTCCTGGCTCTTGGCCTGCATCGCGTCGGCGTCGTTGCTCTCGACCGCCGCCTTGGCCGCGTCGACCGCCGCCTGGATCTCGGCCTTGAGGCTCTCGTCGACCTTGTCGCCATTCTCCGCGAGCTGGCGCTCGGTGGTGTGGATCAGGCTCTCGGCATTGTTCTTGGCTTCCGCCGCGGCACGCCGCTTCTTGTCGTCCTCGGCAAAGCTCTCGGCGTCGCGGACCATCTGGTCGATGTCTGCATCGCTGAGCCCGCCCGAAGCCTGGATGCGGATCTGCTGCTCCTTGCCGGTGCCCTTGTCCTTGGCACTGACATTGACCAGCCCGTTGGCGTCGATGTCGAAAGTGACTTCGATCTGCGGCACGCCGCGCGGCGCCGGCGGAATGCCGATCAGGTCGAACTGGCCGAGCATCTTGTTGTCCGCCGCCATTTCGCGCTCGCCCTGGAAGACGCGGATGGTCACTGCCTGCTGATTGTCATCGGCAGTCGAATAGACCTGGCTCTTCTTGGTCGGGATCGTGGTGTTGCGGTCGATCATTCGAGTGAACACGCCACCCAGCGTCTCGATGCCCAGCGACAGCGGAGTCACGTCGAGCAGCAGCACGTCCTTGACGTCGCCCTGCAGCACGCCCGCCTGGATCGCCGCGCCGATCGCCACGACTTCGTCGGGGTTGACGCCGGTGTGCGGCTCCTTGCCGAAGAACTGCTTCACGACTTCGCGCACCTTGGGCATGCGAGTCATGCCGCCGACCATCACGACTTCGTCGATCTGGCTCGCCTTGAGCCCCGCATCGGCAAGTGCCTTGCGGCACGGCTCGAGCGTGCGCTGGATCAGATCGTCGACGAGACGCTCCAGATCGGCGCGGCTGATCGCCTTGACCAGATGCTTCGGCCCGTTGGCGTCGGCGGTGATGAAGGGCAGGTTGACTTCGGTGGTCTGCGCCGAGCTCAGCTCGATCTTGGCCTTCTCGGCGGCCTCCTTGAGCCGCTGCAGCGCGAGCTTGTCCTTGGTGAGGTCGATGCCCTCGGCCTTGCGGAACTCGTCCGCCAGGAACTGGACGATCTTCGAATCGAAGTCCTCGCCGCCCAGGAAGGTGTCGCCGTTGGTCGCCTTCACTTCGAACACGCCGTCGCCGATTTCGAGCACCGAGATGTCGAACGTGCCGCCGCCAAGGTCATAGACCGCGATCGTCTTGCCGTCGTTCTTCTCGAGCCCATAGGCCAGAGCAGCCGCCGTCGGCTCGTTGATGATGCGCAGCACTTCGAGGCCGGCGATCTTGCCGGCGTCCTTGGTCGCCTGGCGCTGGGCGTCGTTGAAGTAAGCGGGGACGGTGATCACTGCCTGGGTGACGGTCTCGCCGAGATAGCTCTCCGCGGTTTCCTTCATCTTCTGCAGCGTGAACGCCGAGATCTGCGAAGGCGAATAATCCTCGCCGCCCGCCTTGACCCACGCGTCGCCGTTCGGGCCGCGCGAGATCGTGTAAGGCACCAGTTCGGTGTCCTTCTTGGTGATCGGATCGTCGAAACGGCGGCCGATCAGGCGCTTGACTGCGAAGATGGTGTTGTCGCCGTTGGTCACTGCCTGGCGCTTGGCCGGCTGGCCGACCAGCCGCTCGCCGTCCTTGGCGAAGGCGACGATCGAAGGCGTCGTGCGCGCGCCTTCGGCATTCTCGATAACCTTGGGCTTGCCGCCTTCCATCACTGCGACGCAGCTGTTGGTCGTGCCCAGATCAATCCCGATAACTTTAGCCATGGTCCCTCGTGGCCCCCAGATGTTCGTTGTTCAAAGTCAAAAACTTGCCCGCCCCGCGCCCCGATCAGGCGACGCCGGAGAAGCAGTTGCGAAAGCGATATAGGTGCGCTTCCGCTTGCCGCAAGACGGACGGAATTCTAGGAACCTTCCCGAATTGGGAGAGCGGGATGCGTGGATTTTCGGGGATCGTTGCGGCGGCGCTGCTGCTGGCAGGCTGCGGCCAGCCCGCCGCACTGAGTGCAGGCAAGGCGTGGGTGCGTCTCCCCGCGGTCGCCGGCCGGCCCGGCGCGGCATATTTCACGATCCAGGGCGGCGCGCAGGCGGATACCCTGCTCGCGGTATCGACGCCCGCCGCCTTGCGCGCCGAACTCCACGAGACGATGGACCAGGGCGGAGTCAAATCGATGCGGCCGACCCGCGACGTGCCGGTGCCCGCCAAGGACGCGCTCGACTTCACTCCCGGCGGCCGCCACGTCATGCTGTTCGATCTCGGCCCGAACGTGAAGCCCGGCACCCGCGTGCCGCTCGCTTTGGCCTTCGCCAGCGGCAAGAAGCTCGAGGTGCAGGCGCAGGTGGTCGGCGCAGGCGATCCGCCACCGACTCTCTAAAAATTCTCCCTCGCGAAGCGGGGGAGGTGGCAGCGAAGCTGACGGAGGGGGCGCCTCCGCAGGCGACACGCTCGTGGAGAGGCCCCTTCCGTCGCCTTCGGCGCCACCTCTCCCCGGTTTCCGGGGGAGGATTTAGGCTCTTCCCCGCCCTCCCCGTTCCGCTATCCTCCCCCGCCAAGGGAGGCCCATCATGCCGCAAGCGATCGACTGTTTCCGTTCCTCCACACTCGGCTGGCTGCGCGGCACGCTCGCCGGCTGGGGGACGATTCTTCTGTTGCTCGCCGGCCTGGTCGGCTCGATCTGGGCGCTCGCCCAGCGCCCGGTCGACGGCTGGGCCTGGCTGTTCCCGGTCGCATTCGTCGCCGGCGTCGCGATCCTGCTCGCCAAATGGGTCGCCAATCTCGCCACCACCTACGAAGTCACCGAGGACCGGCTGATCCTCCACCGCGGCATCGTGCGGAAATCGATCGACGAGATCGAACTCTATCGGATCAAGGACGTCCGCATCGATTTCACCATCGTCAACCAGCTCGCCGATCTCGGCACGATCAGCATCACCTCGTCCGACGAGACCACCCGCGACGCCCCGCTGGTGATCCGCGACGTCGACCATGCCCGCGCCCGCCGCGAGACGCTCCGCACCTTGGTCGACACCGCCCGGCGCAGCCGCGGCGTCCGCGAGATCGACATGGTGCACGAGGATCTCGGCGAGCCACTCGCGTAAACAACGAAGACTGCGCCAAAACCCCGTTCGTGCTGAGCCTGTCGAAGCACGGCTATCCCAAGGGCACCGGGCGCGGCACGGTGCCCTTCGACGGGCTCAGGGCGAACGAAGCGCTCGGCGGGCCGCCACCGCGACTGGCCGCGACGATGCGCCCGCGCTCTCCAGCCCCGAATTATGACAGTGATTGTGACAGTTACGCCGGGCGCGCGGTTGCCCCGCCTGCCGCCCCGCGTTTCATCTTACATGCATATTCGACGCAAATGACTTGATGATTGCGCGGCCCGCGCTGTATGTGACGAGCCGATGACTATTCCTCCGCCGGACGGGTCGCGGGATCGCCGGATCGAGGATCCGACCAACCTCTGGATCATTCACCCGGCAGGGCGGCGCTTGCTTCCCTGGTTCATAGCGCGTGGCATTTCGGCCAACGCGGTCTCGGTGCTCGGGCTGGCGCTCGGCACGCTCGCTGCCCTTGCCTATGCCAATTGGCATAGCTGGCCCTTCGTTTTCCTCGGCCTCGCCCTCTCGACCGGATGGCTGATTGCCGACGGACTCGACGGGATGATCGCGCGCGCCACCGGCACCGCCAGCGCGCTCGGCCGCGCGCTCGACGGGATTTGCGACCATGGCGTGTTCGCGCTTCTCTATATCGGGCTCGCCGTCTCGGTCGGCACGGTCGAGGGCTGGATCCTCGCCTGGGCCGCCGGAATCCTCCACGCCGTCCAGTCGAGCCTCTACGAAGGCGAGCGCGCCCGCTTCCACCGCCGCTGCAAGGGCGTAGCTGCGACTCAGCCAGAGCCCAGCGCCAATCCCTTGGTCCGCCTCTACGATTCGGTCGCCGGCAGCGTCGACCGCATTGCCTTCCGCTTCGACGAGGCACTGCGCCGCGCCCCCGATCCGGCTGCGTTCGGCCGCGCTTATGGCGAGTCCGCCGCCGCGCCGCTCGGGCTGATGCGGCTGCTGACCGCCAATGCCCGCGTGCTCGCGATCTTCCTCGCCTGCCTCGCCGCCGATCCGCGCCTGTTCTTCTGGTTCGAGCTGCTCCCGCTCACCGCAGTGCTGATCGCCGGCCTCGTCTGGCATCGCTCCGTCGAAACCCGCCTCCTGCGCAGTGCAGGACCGGCATCCCAATCATCGTCACAATCCCCATTCAGAGGACCTGAACTGCAATGAAGAGCATCAACATCGCGATCGTAGGCGTGGGCAACTGCGCCAGCTCCCTCGTCCAGGGGCTCTCGCATTACCGCGACGGCGCGAATGACACGGTCGGCCTGATGCACTGGGACCTGGGCGGCTACCGCCCCAGCGACATCCATGTCGTCGCGGCATGGGACGTCGACGCGCGCAAGGTCGGCAAGGACGTCGCCGAGGCGATCTTCGCCAAGCCCAATTGCACCGCGGTGTTCTGCGAGAGCATCGAGACCACCGGCACCACCGTCCAGATGGGCCGCATCCTCGACGGCGTCGCCGAGCACATGGCCGACTATAACGACGATCGCACCTTCATCGTCGCCAAGGACCGCGAGACCACCAAGGAAGAAGTCATCGCGGTGCTCCGCGCGACCAAGACCGACGTGCTGATGAACTACCTCCCCGTCGGCAGCCAGGAAGCATCCGAATTCTACGCCGAATGCGCGCTCGAAGCCGGCGTCGCCTTCGTAAACAACATCCCCGTCTTCATCGCCAGCAACCCCGAATGGGCCGATCGCTTCACCGCGGCGGGCGTCCCGATCATCGGCGACGACATCAAGGCCCAGCTCGGCGCGACGATCGTCCACCGCGTGCTGACCGACCTGTTCGCCAAGCGCGGCGTCAAGCTCGAGCGCACCTACCAGCTCAACACCGGCGGCAACACCGACTTCCTCAACATGTCGAACCACCGCCGCCTGGCCTCGAAGAAGATCTCGAAGACCGAGGCGGTCCAGTCGGTCGCGGCCGAGCGGCTCGAGGACGAGAACGTCCATATCGGCCCGTCGGACTATGTGCCGTGGCAGAACGACAACAAGGTCTGCTTCCTGCGCATGGAAGGCTCGATGTTCGGCAACGTGCCGATGAACCTCGAGCTGCGCCTCTCGGTCGAGGATTCGCCCAACAGCGCCGGCGTCGCGATCGACATGATCCGCTGCGCCAAGCTCGCCAAGGATCGCGGCCTCGGCGGCCCGATCGACGCCGCCTCGGCCTATTTCTGCAAGCATCCGCGCACCCAGATGACCGACGATCTCGCCCAGACCGCGGTCGAGGCATTCATCGCCGCTGCCTGAGTCCATGATCACCACCGCTATCCTGCTCGCCGCGGGCGAAGGCAGCCGCCTTCGTTCCGCGGCGCCGTCCAAGCCGCTCTGCCCGGTCGGCGGACGCCCGCTGATCGATCACGCGATCCACGGGTTCGCCGCGGCCGGGCTGGCGCGGGTGGTGGTGGTGCTCGGCTACGAGGCCGAGCAGATCGAGGCATATCTCGCCGCGGGCCGCTGGCCGCTGGCGGTCGAGACCGTCCGCACGCGGGACTATCGCCAGCCCAACGGCGTCTCGGTGCTCGCAGCGGAACCGGCGCTCGCCGGCGAGCAGGCCGTGCTGGCGATGTGCGACCATCTCGTCGATCCCGCGCTCTATGCGCGCGTCGCCCGGGCCGGCGCGGGCCGCGGCGCGCGCCTCGCGATCGACCGCAACATCACCAGCGACCTGGTCGACCTCGACGACGTCACTTGCGTGCGCACCGAAGGCGAGGCGATCGTCGCGATCGGCAAGCACCTCCCCGACTATGACTGTTTCGACACCGGCGTCTTCGCGATCGGCCCCGGCCTGTTCGCCGCGCTGAACAGCCTCGAATCGCCTTCGCTCACCGAAGGCATGCGCGTCCTCGCCGTCTCGGGCACCGCGCTCACGATAGACTGCAGCGACCTCGACTGGATCGACGTCGACGATCCCGCCGCGCTCGACAAGGCCGAACACTGGCTCCGCGCCGCCTGAGCGGCCAAGCGCAGCCGGCCCGCAGACCGTCTTTAGCCCACGCCTGGCCCAACGGTCCTATAATGGAGGATCGAGGCAAAGCGGAATGCTCGGATGACGATCGCGAACATGGTGCGCGCGGGGAGTGCGGCTCTCCTGGCGTTGGTTATGGTCGGCGGCGTCGTCGCCGCCACGCGAGTCGACGCGATCCGCATGGGCGGCGCGATGCAGCTCAAGTCGCGCCAGACCGCCGATCTGATCGCCGATGTTCTTCCGCCCCCCGAATATGTCATCGAATCCTATCTCGAGGCCACGCTGCTGCTTCAGCAGCCCCGGCGGCTGGACGAGGCGCGCAAGCGCCTGCGCAAACTGCATGAAGAGTATGACGTACGCCACGTCTACTGGAGCGAGTCGAATCTGGACCCCGCCCTGAAACAGGGGGTGACCGGCGCCACCCACGGCCCCGCCGCTGCCTTCTGGCACGAGATCGAGGACCGGTATCTTCCCGCGATCGCACGCGGCGACCGAACCGCCGCGGCCCAAAGCTATGCCGCACTCTCGCAGCGCTACGCCGAGCATCGTGCCCAGATCGACAAGCTCGTCGCGGATGCGACTGCCTATCAGTCCGCCGTCGAGCGCGACGCGAGCAGCCTGCTGGCCGCGACGATCGTCATTCTCGGCGTTCTCGCCCTGGTCCTCCTGGGACTGATCGGCGCGTGCGCGGTCGTCCTGCTGCGCAGGGTCGTGCGGCCGCTCGTCGAAGTTTCGCTGGTAACCGCGCGCCTGGCGAAAGGCGAGCCCGCGATCGTTCCGCATCGCGGGCGCGGCGACGAACTCGGCGAGATCGCCCAGGCAGTCGAGCAATTCCGCGTGGCCGCGGTGGAGCGTGCGGCGGCCGACGCCCGCCTCGCCGCCGAGCAACAGGCCGTCACCGCGACTCTCAGCGAGAGCCTCGCGGCGCTCAGCGACGGCAACCTGACGGCGGAGATCCGCGCGGACTTCCCGCCGGCCTATGCAGCGCTGAAAGCCAATTTCAACGAGGCTTTGACCAACCTGCGGTCGCTGCTCGGCACGGTGATCCAGAGCGCCGCAGCGATCCGCAACGGCTCGAGCGAGATCGCCCGCGCGTCCGAAGACCTCGCCCGCCGCACGGAGGGCAACGCCGCGAACCTCGAGGAGACCTCGGCCGCAGTCACGCAGATGGACGGCCAGCTCAAGGCAACGGCCGACGCTGCCGGTCGCACCGTCGATCGCGCCGGTGGCGCAATCGATGCCGTCTCGGATGGCCGCGCCATCACCGATGACGCGGTACAGGCGATGAACCGCGTCAGCGACAGCACCAGGGGGATCGACAGCGTCATCGAGGGGCTCGACAAGATCGCCTTCCAGACGCGCGTTCTCGCAATGAATGCCGCGGTCGAGGCGGGCCGTGCGGGCGAAGCCGGGCGCGGATTCGCAGTGGTCGCCGATCTCGTCTCGGCACTGGCGATGCGCGCCGAGGAAGAAGCGGGCCGCGCGCGCGACCAGTTGACCGCAACCCAGACCGAGGTCGTTGCCGCGGTGGAAATGGTGCGGAAGGTCGATTCCGCACTCGCCGGCATCTCAGCCAGCGTGTGCGAAGTGCACGAATGGCTCGGCCGAATCGCCACCGACAATCAGGCACAATCGACTGCGATCACCCAGATCAGCGCAACGATCGGCACGATGGATCAGGCGACCCAGCAAAACGCCGCCATGGTCGAGCAGACCTCGGCCGCCGCGCGCAACCTCAGCGCCGAAGTGACCGCGCTCTCCGCCCAGGCGGGCAAGTTCGTCGTCGGCGACGACGCATTGTTCGCGCCGGCTCCTGTCAGGCCGAGCAGGTCATATGGATCGCCCGTCGATACGCCGACGATGGCGATCCGGCCGAACGGTGGCATGGTGCTAGACAAGTCGGCATTGCACTAGAGATGATTCCACTCACGTTGAAGCAGGTCAGTTCCCCTGCGAACGCAGGGGCCCAGGAGCCGAGAACACCCCGCTTGTGACCCTGGACCCCTGTTTTCACAGGGGAACAAATCAGCCCAAATGAAACAGACCCTGGGGTTCGATCGGACTCCCGACAAACCCCGGTGACAAATAGTCGTGAAGTCGTCATGCTGCCGGAATGACTAGCCGCCCGCTAACCGAAGGCGAAACCCGCCTCTGCGCATCGGTCTTCGGAAATGCCGTGGACTATTCGCTCGCCAAAGTCGCGAACAGCAAGTGGATATTCTTCCAGCCGTCGAACACGACGATGGCGCCGCGCGGGACGATCCATTTTCATCCCAAGAGCGGGATCTACCATGAGGATTTCAGCCAGTCGCCGCTCGGCGTCCAGGCGCTGTTCCTCCACGAGATGACGCATATCTGGCAGCATCAGAAGGGCATTTTCCTGCCGCTCAAGCGCCACCCCTTCTGCCGCTACGATTACGCGCTCAAGCCCGGCCAGCCGTTTGAGAAATACGGGCTCGAGCAACAGGCCGAGATCGTCCGCCACGCCTTCCTGCTGCGCCACCGCTGCGTCATCGCGGCGGCGCCGTCGCTCGCGCAATACGAGACGTTGCTGCCGTTCAAGGCTTGCTGACTCCCCTCCCTGCAAGGGAGGGGCTGGGGGTGGGTGCGAGCCGAAGGCGAGCCCATCGAGCTGCTCGAAAAAGAAAAGACCGGGCAGCGAGCCCGACATTTTCTTACCCACCCCCAACCCCTCCCTAAGAGGGAGGGGCATTCCCCAAAGCCGCTCGTCGGGATCAGAACCACCCGTCGAGCCGCCCGGACCCTGATCCAGCTCCCTGAATCCGTTCCCCGGCGAAGGCCGGGCCCCAGACTCGGCGAACTGACGCACGGAGACCGTGCTCTCAAGCCTCATCGCGACTGGACCCCGGCCTTCGCCGGGGAACAGGTCGTTTCGAACTGATCGCCCCCTAAAGCCGCTTGTCGGGGTCGGGCACGCGGCGTTCGCGCACGCCGCCATCGGACGATCGCGCCGGCGGCGAGGAGCGCGGCGGCGGAGACGCGCGCGGTTCAGCAGAAGGCGACGACGAAGCCCGCGGCGGGGTGGACACCGACGGCGCGCTGCGCTCGGGACGCGTCCATACTCCCTCCGGCCGGCCGCCGCGCGGTCGTGTCGCCGGCGGCGTGCCCGTGCCGTCCGGTCGCGGGCGGAACCAGCCCTGGCGCGGCCCGTCCGGCCGTGGCGTGCGGACCCCGTCGGGCCGATCCGC
>NZ_SRXT01000006.1 GCF_004792685.1 Sphingomonas gei | reverse complement strand
GCATCACGTCGGTGGCGCGGCGGATCGCGTCGACCAAAGATTCCTTGCAGCCATAGAGATTGTCGAACTTCGACTTGGTGACGCTGTCGTTGACGTTGATCGCGGGGAACGGCAGCTCGCCCTTCTTGGCGATCTCGTACAGGCGGTGGACGCCGGTGGTGGTCTCTTCCGAAACGCCCTTCAAATTCTTGACGGTCTCGGTCAGATAACCCGGATATTTGGCGATGAACGCCTTGAGCGCACGCTGGAACTCGACTTCCTCGTCATTCTCCGGCTCGCCCAGCGTCGCGCCGGCTTCGAGCTTGGCGCCCCACAATGCGAACATCGTCGCGTCGCCGCCATCGTCGAGGATGATGTTGGCGGTGGTGCCGTCGGTGTCGGCGCCCCAGTTGAAGATGTCGCCGACATAGTCCCAATAATCAGCGAGGCTCTCGCCCTTGACTGCGAACACCGGCACGCCGGTCGCGGCGATGGCGGCGGCGGCATGGTCCTGGGTCGAGAAGATGTTGCACGTCGCCCAGCGCACGTCGGCGCCGAGCGCGGTCAGCGTCTCGATCAGCACCGCGGTCTGGATCGTCATGTGGAGCGAGCCGGTGATCCGCGCGCCCTTCAAGGGCTGCGCCGCGCCGAACTCCTCGCGCAGGCTCATCAGCCCAGGCATCTCGGTCTCGGCGATTTCGATTTCCTTGCGGCCGAAAGCGGCGAGTTCGATGTCCTTGATGACATAGTCGGTCTTGTCGAGAACGGTAGCCACGGGCTGCATCTCCAGCAGTGATAAAGGGTGCGCGCGCGCCGGACTCGCCGACCGCGATTGGCGCGCCCTACCGCGTCAGATGGGAATGCGCAAGTCAGATATAAAGATATCTTTATATGATGTAGCCCGACACGATCAGAACTCGAAGCGCGCCGAAGCCGAGACGGTCCGACCGTTGATCGCGCGTCCCCAACCGATTCCGTTGGCCGGCACCTCGCTCTGGTTGATTTCGAAAAAACCGATCGTATCGAACAGGTTGTTGGCGTTGACACTGAGCTGGACGCGATCGATCGGGCGAACCTGGAGAAACGCATTCACCACGGTGAACCCGGGCATCTTGAGCAGGTTACTATCCTGCGCGTAGCTGCTGGTCACCGTGACGACGTTGGCCCCCAAGGTGGCGTTGCGCAGCTCGACCTGCGGCGTGGCCTGGAAAGTCCATGCCGGCTGGTGCCGTGGTTCCTTGCCGGTCAGCGTCGCATCGAGCTTGTCTTCGGTTATCTTCGCCGTGGTGTACGTCGCGCCGGCCATGATGCTGAACGGGCCGCGGCGGAAGCTGCCTTCCATTTCGACACCCTTGGCGCGATAGGCGCGGATCGTCGCGGTGGCGGCGCCATTCAGCACATTATGGTCGTCGGCATCGGCGAGGAACGCGGTGACGTTGAGCATCGCGCCGGCCTGGCGGAACTTGAACCCGCCCTCCAGCTGGCGGACCTCGTCATATTTGTCGCTTGCATCTGGCACGCTGCCGTCGACCGCGCTGACCGCAGGCGTGAACAGGATCTTGTCGGCATTGGCGCGCGCGCCGCGGCTGTACCGGCCGAAGATCGAGAAAGGCTCGGCTACGCGAAAATTGATGCCGGTCGAATAGCTGAGATAGCCGTAATCATAGTCGACCGGCGCGGGCCGATCGAGTGGCAGAAAGGCCACGCGGGTTTCGGGCGCAGAGATCACGCCGTTGCCATCGACGTCGTACGAGATCAGCCCGACGCGGCCATCGCCCAGGTCGGCGCCGGTCAGCGAACCGCGTACCTTGCCGAAATCATAGCGCAGGCTGCCGCCGATCGCGATCTTGCCGATATGATAGTTGAGCGAACCATAAGGTGCTGTGATGTCGTATTTGACGTCGAAGATGCGGCGGAACTTGCTGCCGTTGCGGCTGAACGCGTAAAAGCCGTCCTGCGTCTGAGCAACGCCGGCGGCACTGGTGACGTTGACCATCGCGGTCTCGCCGTTGCCCGCCACATCGGTGTCGATCGCCGAGTGCAGCCATTCTGCGTTCAGGTCCTGGACCGCCTTGTAGATGCCGCCGGTGACGGTCAGATTGCCGCCGCCCGCTTTCCACACCCGCGTGGCGCGCAAATCGTTGGTGAAATAGTCGAGCGAGCGCGCCCGCGAATGCGAGATATAGTTGAACGAGAGCAGGCCGTTGCCGTTGGCATTCGCCGGGACGAGCTGGCCGGCATTCGGGCCGTTCGCATAAGTTGCGGTCGCGCCGGCACCTGCTTGCGACGCCGCGATCGCCGCCACGGTGTTCACCGCCGAGGGGAAGGCGCGCTGGAATTCGCCCGAATTGGCGGAGAAGCGCGCCCGCTCGCTGACCGTCCAGCCGCCGAAATCGAACTGCGCCTCGAGCCCGATCATCTTGGAGGTCGCGTGCTGGCCCAGATCGGTTCGAAAGCGACGCAGCTTGTTGTCGCCGTCCAGCGTCGTCACCGGCCCGACATTGGGCGACAGGATCGAATCGCTGCGAATGTCGAAATTGGCGAAGTTGGTGAACACCGGCTTGTCGTTCGTGCCGGTGATCCGGATGTAATAAGGCGCAAAGGTCGGCGAACGATCGTCGAGATACTTGGCGTGGATCCGGACATAGCCGTTGTCGAACTATCGAGTGACGTTCAGCTTGATCTGCCCGCCTTTGTAGCCGGTGAAGCCGATGTCGCGCGGTCCTTCGCCCGAGCGGTAATAGCCGCCGACATGGAAGCGCAGCGTGTCGCTGAGCTTGCGGCCATAGTCCATGTCGATGCGCTTCTCGCCATAATCCAGCCCGGTGGTGAGCTGCACCGCGCCGCCTTCGACATCGCCGGTCTTGGAGATGATGTTGACGACCCCGCCGGGCGCGTTGGACGAGAAGGTCGATCCCGAACCGCCGCGGATCGATTCGATCTGCGCAGTGTTGAAATCGGCACGCAGGAACACGTCGGCGCCGACGTTGAAGATGTCGCCGAACTCGAGCACGGGCAGCCCGTCTTCCTGCAGCTGCATGTATTTCGAACCGCCGGCCGCCAGCGGAAGCCCGCGCACGGTGTAGTTGGCATTGCCTTCGCCGATCGCAGATTCGACACGCAGGCCGGGCATCGCACGCAGGATATCGGCAAGCGGACGGGGCCCGAGCTTCGCTGCCTCGCTGCCCTTGAGCGCGCTGGTCGAGGTCGCGCTGTCGAGACGGTCGCGGCCCTTGGCGACGCCGGTCGAGAAGACATCCTGCGCCACCTGTTTGCGTGCCGGCGTTACATCGGCCTCGGCCGCGGCATCATCCGGAGTGACATGATCACGGGTCACTTGCGCGTAAGCCGGCTGGGCAATAATCACCGACGTGAAGGTAAGCAGAAGGCAACGGATTTTCACGATCAAACCTCTCAAACCTGGTCGGACGACTTCGTCTTTCTAGATTTATAGGTTAGTCTGATTGGCACGATCGCTTTGCGGTAACATTTTAAGACAAGCAGATTGCCCGGTAAAGCTGTCAACGCTGTCCGTCCACCGCCGAAACTTTGCTTTTATCTTGGCCCAGCCATGTGGCTTGAATGTCACTATACCATGTGCTTGCAGCGATACTTGCAGACATATGTGTGAGACCGCGTGCCAGCGCACCAGCCGTTAGCTGACAAATGCCAGCGGCCTAAGGTTCCTTCAGGCGACTGGCCTGCCCCTCATGCGGTGCCCGTGCTGCTCGCCAGCAGTCGCGGATCGATCCCGGCGATCTCGAAACCCTGGCTCCAGCGCCGCGGCGCATCGACATCGTATAGCAGTTTCGTGTCGCCGCTGGTGCTGAACCATCCGTGCCGGCACATTTCCTCGTCGAGCTGGCCCTCGCCCCATCCGGCATAGCCGAGAGCGACCAACCAGCGGCTCGGGCCCTTGCCTTCGGCGATCGCCTTGAGCACGTCGATCGTGCCCGAAAGCGCCCAGCGTCCGCCGACGTCGATCGTGTCCTGCCCCCCCCAATCGGTCGAATGCAGCACGAAGCCGCGGCGCGGTTCCACCGGGCCGCCAAAGTGCACCGGTGCATCGGGCACCCCGCCGGGATCGATCTCGAACTGGTCGAGCAACTCGTGGAGGCCCAGCCCTTCGATCGTCTCGCCGATGCCGATGCCCAGCGCACCTTCGTCATCATGCGCGCACACCGCGATCACCGCGCGCTCGAAGCGCGGATCGCCGATCCCCGGCATCGCGAGGAGGAACTGGCCAGTGAGATACGGTGTCGAATCCATGCCGGGTCAACTTATCGCGTCGGTTTCGGGTCCGTCACGCTTGAAAATCGAGCGGCATTTCCGCTGCTCGCCCTGAGCTTGTCGAAGGGGCGTTCTTCTTCTACCGGCGGGCGGATGCAGAACGGGCCTTCGACAAGCTCAGGCAGAACGGATCAGGAGAAGACAATGACCATCCAGGTTGGCGACCGCATTCCCACCACCCAGCTCGTCAAGGTGACCGAAGAAGGCCCCGACCAGATCGGTTCGGATGAATTTTTCGCCGGCCGCAAGGTCGCGCTCTTCTCGGTCCCGGGCGCGTTCACGCCGACCTGCTCGGCCAAGCACCTCCCCGGCTTTGTCGAGAAGGCCGGTGAATTGAAGGCCGCGGGCGTGGACGAGATCGCCTGCACCGCCGTCAACGACGCCTTCGTGATGGGCGCCTGGGCCAAGGCTTCGGGCGTCGACGGCAAGGTGACGATGCTCGCCGACGGCAACGGCACCTTCGCCAAGGCCGTCGGCCTCGAGATGGACGGCAGCGCCTTCGGGCTCGGTGCGCGCGGCAAGCGCTATTCGATGGTGATCAACGACGGCGTGGTCGAGCAGCTCAATGTCGAGGCGCCCGGCGCATTCGAAGTCAGCTCGGCGGATTATCTGCTCGGTCGGCTGTAAGGACCGGAGGCGTAACGGAACTGCGGCGCGGGTGCGGGAGTTGATCGACATGACTTTGTGCGAAGGGAAGCATCATGGCCGATACCAACAACAACAGCACCAACGATAACGCCACCAACAATGCGAGCCAGGGCTCGGGCAGCGACAAGTCGTTCATCGCGACTGCGCAGGAAGTGCTCGGCGATGCCGTCGATGCGACAGTGCAGGCAGTGAAGGAGCATCCGGTCGCCGCGGCAGCGGTAGCTGCCGGCGCCGCAGCCGCGGTCGGCGGGGCAGTCTATGCCGCTACCCAGCTGGGCGGCGCAGAAAAGGCGTCGCCCGCTGCCAAGTCGCCGTCGACCAAGAAATAAGGCGTCAGGCTCCCCTCCGGCGGAGGGGAGCCGAAGTCTTGCCAGAGTCATCTTCGCGCATTAGCGATCCAAGATGACTCAAGCATCCGACATCGTCGCCGAGCTGGACCGCCTCTATCGCGCCTCGGTCGACCGCCTGCAGACCGCGCTCAACCGCTATCTGACCGACGGCACGCCGCCGGCGCCGTCGAGCCGAAGCGACGGATCGTTCGCCTATCCCGAGATCCGCCTCACGTACCGCGGCGGCAATGATCGCCCTGCCCCGCCGCGTTCGTTCGGCCGGCTGGTCGATCCCGGCGAATATCGGATCAGCGTCACCAAGCCGGCGATCTTCTCGGATTATCTGATCGAGCAGCTGACTTTCCTGATCGAGGATTTCGACGTCGAGGTCGACGCCGCCACCAGCCGCCAGGAAATCCCGTTCGCCTATGTCCTCGATCCGGGTCACGCGCTCAGCCTCGACGAGGTGTCGGCGACCGAGCTTGCGCGCCACTTCCCGGCGACCGAGCTCGCGCATATCGGCGACGAAATCGCCGACGGCCTGTGGGTGTCGCAGGACGGCACCCGCCCGCTGGCGCTGTTCGACGGGCTGCGCACCGATTTCTCGCTCGCGCGCCTCCGCCATTACACCGGCACGCCGATCGAGCACGTCCAGCAATATATCCTGTTCACCAACTATCACCGCTATGTCGACGAGTTCGTCCGCTGGGCGTGCAGCCAGCTGGGCGAGGGAAGCCGCTATACCGGGGTCTCGGGCGCCGGCGGCATCGTCGTCGAGAGCGCCGACGACATGGACCGGCTGATCTCGGACAGCGCGTGGCGCCGGCACCAGATGCCGGCCTATCACCTGATGGCCCCCGGCCGCACCGGCATCACTCTCGTCAATATCGGGGTGGGGCCGTCCAACGCCAAGACGATCACCGATCACCTCGCAGTGCTGCGTCCCGAGGCGTGGCTGATGATCGGCCATTGCGGCGGGCTGCGGCCGAGCCAGCGGATCGGCGACTATGTCCTCGCCCACGCCTATCTGCGCGACGATCACATCATGGACGACGTGCTGCCGCCCGAAATCCCGATCCCCGCGATCGCCGAGATCCAGGTCGCGCTCGCCCGCGCCGCGGAGACGGTATCCGGCCAGTCGGGCGACGAGCTCAAGCAGCGGCTGCGCACCGGCACGATCGTCACCACCGACGACCGCAACTGGGAGCTGCGCTATTCGGCGACGGCGTTGCGCTTTTCGCTGAGCCGCGCGGTGGCGGTCGACATGGAATCGGCGACGCTCGCCGCGCAGGGCTATCGCTTCCGCGTCCCCTACGGCACGTTGCTCTGCGTCTCGGACAAGCCGCTCCACGGCGAGCTCAAGCTGCCCGGCCAGGCCAACCGCTTCTACGAACGCGCGATCAACGAGCATCTCCGCATCGGCATCGAGACCGTCGAGGAACTCCGCCGCGAAGGCGCCAAGCTCCACAGCCGCAAGCTGCGCGCGTTCAACGAGCCGCCGTTCCGTTGAGACCAGAGGCGGGGTGACGCGTTGTACGCGCAAAGGAGAGCGCAATGACCGACCCCGAAAACCAGCCCGAAACCGAGGACGCGCACGCGCATCAGCCGGACGGCACCGATTCCTCTGCCGAATTCGAAGCGGGGATCGCGGACGAAAACACGATCCCCGACGAAATGCCCGAGTGAGCCTCAGCGGCTGAGCTGGAATTCCACGACCAGGCTGGCGTTGACGGTGACCTGGTCGACGCTGCCCTCCTTCTTGGGCGCGACGATCGTCACCAGCTCGCCGATAAGCGCCAGCGCACCGGCGGTGGGATCCTGCTTCTCGCTGACTTTGACGATCGCGCTACGCTTGAGGCCGAGCGCGGTGGCATAGGCGTCCGCCTCGCCCTGCGCCTTTTTGATCGCCGCCGCCTTCGCCGCCCGCGTCGGCGCGACATAGTCGTTGAGCAGCGGCAGCACGTCGTCGTCGAGCTTGCCGCCATTCGCCTCGATCGGCGCCTTGGCGCTTTCGATCGCAGCGCGAGTCGGCGCGTCGAAGCCCAGCGTCTCGGTAGCGGTCGATTGCGGCGTTTCCGTGCTGTCGTCGTCGAGCGTCTCGAGGCTGAAGCTCGGCTTCGACTTGGTGCCGGCAAAGGTCGAGATCAGGCCCACCAGCGAGTTGGTCGTGCCGATATCGCCCTTCGCTTCGCCGATATTGAGCGCCGCGAGCGCCCGCGTCAGCTTGGCCTTGTTGGCAGCCAGCGCCGCGCCGGCGGCGGCTTCGTCCTTGCCCTTGGTGGTGAGCGTCACTGACATGCGAAAGCGCTGCGCCGGCACGCTGACCTGGCCGTTCGAGACGATCTCGACAGAAACGGGCCCGGTCGCGGTCTGTGCCTGGGCTGCGAGGGGGGCGCCGAGCAGCACCGCCGCAAGTGCATATTTCATCATGTCCTAATCTCCCTGTTTCGCTGTTCGCCTAAGCTGATCCGTACACCCGGGCAATCCGCCATCGGCAGCGCCCGCCGCTCGGCGAGCGCCAGCGCGAGCAGTTGCTTTACCACCCGCCCGGCTGCCCCTTGTTCTGCTGATCGAGCCACTTCTTGAGCGGTGCGAAATATTCCATCATCGGCTTGCCCGAGATTTCGCGGGTGCCGGTGAACGCCTGAAGCGCGTCGGGCCAGGGCTTCGACGCGCCCATTTCGAGCATCTTGGCGAGCCGCGCGCCGACTTGCTTGTTGCCGTAGAACGAGCAGCGGTGGAGCGGGCCCTTCCAGCCGGCCTGATCGCATGCCGCCTTGAAGAACTGGAACTGGAGCAGCCGCGCGAGGAAGTAGCGCGTATAGGGCACGCTGCCCGCGACATGGTATTTCCCGCCTGCATCGAAGCGCGTCTCGTCGCGCGCGACGGGTGGCTTCAACCCCTGATATTGCAGGCGGAGCTTGTCCCACCCGGCCTGATAGCCGTCGGGCTTGATCTCGCCCGAGAAGATCTGCCAGCGATATTTGTCGACGAGCAGGCCGAACGGCAGGAACGCCACCTTGTCCATCGCCTGGCGCAGCAACAGCCCGGTATCCTTGTCGGCGCCCGGCACCGCATTCTTGTCGAGCAGCCCGATCTGGACGAGATATTCGGGCGTGATCGAAAGCGCGACGAAATCGCCGATCGCCTCGTGGAACCCGTCGTTCGCCCCGTTGCGATAGAGCTGCGGCAGATCCTTGTACGCGCGCTGATAATAATTGTGGCCGAGCTCGTGGTGGATCGTGACGAAATCGTCCGAATTCACCTTGATGCACATCTTGATGCGCAGATCGTCCTTCTCGTCCACATCCCAGGCCGAAGCGTGGCACAGCACTTCGCGGTCGGCGGGCTTGAGGAACAGCGAGCGCTGCCAGAAGCTCTCGGGCAAGGGCGCGAAGCCGAGCGAGGAGTAGAAGCCCTCGCCGGTCTGGACCATCTTGCGCCAGTCATAGCTCTTGGCCTTGAGCAGCTCGCCGACATCGTAGCCGACATCGCCGGCGCCCGTGGGGGCGACGACGTCGTAGATGTTACCCCATTCCTGCGCCCACATGTTGCCGAGCAGATCGGCGCGGATCGGGCCGGTCTTCGACTGGACGGCATCGCCATATTTCTCGTTGAGCTTGGCGCGGACATAGGTGTGGAGCGCGACGTAGAGCGGCTTGACGTCGTTCCAGAGCTTGTCGGTAAGCTTGGCAAACTCTTCCGGTGGCATGTCATAGGCCGAGCGCCACATCGTGCCGGTGTCGGGGAAGCCGAGCCCAGTGGCGCCTGCATTGGCGATGCCGGTCATCTTGGCATAATCGCCGCGCATCGGCGCGCCGACATTGTCGTTCCAGCTGGTCCACATCTCCTGGAGCTCTTGCGGGTTGCGGCTCTCGCCCATCGCCGCCTCGATGTCGCTGCCGCTGATCGGCTTGCCGTTCAGCGTGCCCTTGCCCTTCGCGTACATCGAGCCGAGCTTGGTCGAGATATCGGCCAGCTGCTGCGCGGCGCCCGGCATGGTCGGCGCCGGGAGCGTGATCGCGCTGCGCAATATGGTGAGCTGGCGCTGCTGCTCGGCGGTCAGGCCGGGCGCCTTCTGGTACTTCGCCGCCTCGAGCGCATAGCGCACCGCCATTTCGGTGCCGCGCGCGCCATAATCGGAGGCGAGCGCGTCGGTATCGTCGGTGATGTACGTCGCGTTGATCCAGGCCACGCGCGACGCGACCAGGTTGAACTCGGTATATTCCTTCTGGACGCGGTCGATGAATGCCTGCGCCTCGGCGGCGGTGGGTGCGGCCTGCGCGGCGGGCGCCGCGGTTTGCGCGACGGCGGGTGTGGCGAGCAACGCGGCAAGCGCGAGCATCGAAATGCCGGTACGGATCATGTGGAGGAACCCCTCAGATTCTTGGATGGCGCGACACTCGCGCGCCGCCCCCCGGGCGTCAAGCGGCCAGAAAATCGCCGATGGCATCCGCCAGTTCGGGCCGGCTCACCGCGCTCATGTGATTGCCGGGAATTTCGACGAAACGACCTTGCGGCAACAGCTCTGCCACTTCCTGCGCCGAGCCATTGTCGAAGTCCTCGGCGCCGGTAACCACCAGCGTCGGCACGTCGATGCCCGCGATTTCTTCTTCCGGAGTGTCGACGAAGGTCTGCAGGATCAGCAGCAGTGCCTCCGGGTCCCCCTTGGTGGTCTTGAGAAAGGCCTCGGTCATCCACTCCGAGCTGCCGCGCTCGAAGCTGCCGAGGTTGGTCAGCACGCGCCTGAAATAGGTGCCGCGCCCATGGGTATCGGTGAGCCCGGCCAGCCCCATGCCGCATAATAATGCCCGCCGCGGTCGCGCGCCGTTGACGAGCATCCGCAGCGCCGTCCGCCCGCCGAGCGAATAGCCGCCAAGGTCGTAATCGGTCAGCCCGAGCTGCTCGATCAGCGCGAAACCATCGCGCATCAGCACGTCGGGAGGATAGGCTGCGGGATCGTGCGGCCGGGCGCTCTGCCCATGCCCGCGCAGATCGGGCATGATTACCCGGAAGCCGCGCGCGGCGAGCTTTCCGGCGTGGCCGTATTTGATCCAGTTGACTTCCGCGGTCGAGAAATAGCCGTGGATCAGCACCACCGGCGGTCCATCCGTCGGGCCGGTTTCGTGCCACGCAAGCTCTACGCCGTCGAAGCTCTTGAAGCGATGCGTCTCAATCGGGAAGCTTGCCAACTTTATCCATCCAGCGGCGAACGACGTTCGGGTTCTCGTCGGTCCGTGACGCGGGCAAGGGACTGGTGTCAAGCCAGTCGCGATGCCAGCTTTCGGATCCCGAATGCGAGGTCGGCTTGAACCGCCAGGGATCGTCGAAGCTCCCCACCGTCAGGTCCATGTGCGGGGCATCGGGGAACCAGAAGGTCAGCGGCGTTCCGCAGGTAGAACAAAAACCGCGTTCGGCAATCGGCGAGGAGCGATAGAGATCCGGCTCGCGCTCCCACGCCACCCTGGTCTTCGCGATACTTTTGAATGCGATTGAAACGCCGCCGGTGGCACGCTGGCACATCCGGCAATGGCAGAGATAGGCCTCGTCATCATCCACTGTGGCGCGGTAGCGAATCCGCCCGCACTGGCACCCACCGGTCATTTCCTCAGCCACGATTGTCCTTCCTGCAATTGCTGCACCGCACAACGCAACCCGGTCTTGGATTGCAATCTATGAGCCTGCTTACTATAAGTGTGCTATGACCGAAATCTTCGGCTTCCTGATGAGTGATGTCTCGCGCCTTATGCGCCGCCGGTTCGACGAGCGCGCGCGTAAAAGTGGTGCGACGGGCCCGCAATGGCGGACGCTCAAGATCCTCGAACGGCATGAAGGCCTGAACCAGGGGCAGATCGCCGAGTTGCTCGAAGTCGAGCCCATCACCTGCTGCCGCATGATCGATCGGCTCGAGGAGGCCGGGCTGGTCGAGCGTCGCCGCGACCCTGCCGATCGCCGCGCTTGGCGTATCTATCTCACTGACAAAGCGCGCCCGATGCTCGCCGAGCTTCATGACATCGCCGGCGCGATGCTCGAAGCCGCACTTCACGGGTTGGACGCGCAGCAGCGCGACGCACTGATCGCGTCGCTCAATGTCGTTCGATCCAACATGACTCTCTCCCACGAGACCAAAGAGGCCGCAAATGGCTGACGCTGATCCGAAGATCGAAAAGGCGCCCGCGGAGGCGATTACCATCGACTCCACCGCGCACGGGACACCCGTGCAGGATATTGTCGAGCCCAAGGCGAAGCGAAACTGGCTGCGGCCGCTGATGCTGTTCGGCGTACCGCTCCTCATCCTCGGCGTGGTCGGGTTTTTCTGGCTCACCTCGGGCCGCTTCGCGTCGACCGACAATGCCTATGTCCAGCAGGACAAGGTTTCGGTCTCCGCCGAGGTTGCCGGCCGCATCGTCAAGGTCGCGGTCCGCGAGAACCAGCGCGTCAAGAAGGGCGACTTGCTCTTCGAGATCGACTCGGCGCCCTATCGCATCGCCGTGGCCCAGGCCGATGCCGCGATCGCCAACGCCCAGGTCGAGCTCCAGACGCTGCGCACCTCCTATGCCGGCACCGGCGCCGATATCGGCGCCGCGCGCGACCGCATCGCGCAGGCGCAGGAGGACTATGCGCGGCAGGCGGCGCTGATGAAGCGCGGCTTCACCACGCGAGTCAATTTCCAGGCCGCCGAGCATTCGGTCCAGCAGGCCCGCGCTGCGCTCCAGAGCGCCGAGGCCGATGCTGCCGAGGCGCGTTCGAAGCTCGCCACCGGCGGCGCGGTTCCGGGCGAGAACCCGCAGATCGCCGCGGCGCGCGTCCAGCGCGAGCAGGCGTTGCTCAACCTCAGCCGCACCAGGGTCTATGCGCCCGCAGACGGCGTGGTCAGCCAGGCCGATCGCCTGCAGGTCGGCCAGCAGATGATGACCGGGCTTCCCGCCGTCACGATCGTCACCAGCGATCTTTCGTGGGTCGAGGCGAATTTCAAGGAAACCGATCTCAACAAGATGCGAGTCGGGCAGTGCGCCGAGGTGAGCTTCGATGCCTATCCCGGGCTCAGGCTCAAGGGCCATGTCGGCTCGATCGGCGCCGGCACGGGCTCCGAATTCTCGGTGCTGCCGGCGCAGAACGCCAACGGCAATTGGGTCAAGGTCACCCAGCGCGTACCGGTGCGGATCCTCATCGACGAGAAGAGCCCGCGCGCGCTGATCGCCGGCCTGTCGTCCGATGTCGAGGTCGATCTGCAAAACCAGTGCAAGTGAATTGAACATCCTCCTTCCCGCCTGCGGGAAGGGGAATGCGGGTGGGTGCCGAGTCCCGTAGCGTATCGGCGCGGCACCCACTCAAACCAGTGAAGAGTGATCGAATGGCCACCGCCCAGCCAATGCCGACGCCCGGCGTCGCCGCGCTACCCGTCACCAATCGCGGGCTGCTCACCTTCGGGGTGATGCTGGCGACGATCATGCAGATTCTCGACACCACGATCGCCAATGTCGCGCTGCCGCACATGCAGACGTCGCTCGGAGCGACCGCGGACACCGTCACCTGGGTGCTGACCAGCTATATCGTCGCGTCGGCGATCGCGATTCCGATCACCGGCTGGCTGTCGGACCGGATCGGATCCCGCAATCTCTTCCTGATCTCCACCATCGGCTTCATCATCGCCTCGGCGCTGTGCGGCCTGGCGCAGAATCTCGAGCAGATGGTGCTGTTCCGCCTGCTCCAGGGCGTCTCGGCGGCATTCATGAACCCGCTCAGCCAAACGGTGATGCTCGACATCAACCCGCCCGAGCGCCAGGCCAAGGCGATGTCGATCTGGGGCATGGGGATCATGGTCGGGCCGATCATGGGCCCGGTGATCGGCGGCTGGCTGACCGACAATTTCAATTGGCGATGGGTATTCTACGTCAACCTTCCGCTCGGCGTGATCTGCATCGCGATCCTGTGGTGGCTACTGCCTTCGCGGCCGGTGCGAAAACGACAATTCGACATCTTCGGCTTCTCGATGCTCTCGCTCGGCATCGCCGGGCTTCAGCTGATGCTCGACCGCGGTCAGACCGAGGACTGGTTCCAGTCGAACGAAGTGTGGATCGAGATGCTGGTTTGCGTCATCGCATTCTGGATGTTCACGGTGCACATGTTCACGGCGAAGAACCCGATGTTCGAACGCGATCTGTGGAAGAACCGCAACCTCGTTACCGCGGTGCTGTTCATGCTGGTGATCGGCGTGGTGATGATGGCGACGATGGCGCTGCTCCCGCCGATGCTCCAGACGCTCTACGGCCATTCGGTGTTCGACACCGGGCTGCTGCTGATGCCGCGCGGGCTCGGCGTGGTCTTGACGATGGCATTGTCCGCGCAGTTGATCCAGCGCGGGCTCGATCCGCGCTGGCTGGTCGGCGTGGGCTTCGTGATCGCTGCCTATTCGCTGTGGCAGATGACCGCATGGTCGCTCGAGATGGATTCGACGCCGGTGGTGGTTTCGGGCTTCGTCCAAGGGCTCGGTATGGGGCTGATCTTCATGCCGCTGCAGGGCATGGCCTTCGCCACGCTCCCGCCGAAGTATCGCACCGAGGGCTCAAGCCTGATGAACCTGACGCGCAACATCGGTGCTTCGGTGGGTATCTCGCTGGTGACGACAATGCTATCGCGCAGCATCCAGACCAGCCATGCCGCGCTGGCTCCGCACATCTCGGCACAGACGCTCGACGGGATCGACCCAATCATGCTCCAGGCGCTCGGCGGAATCGGCGAGACCGCCTATGCAATGGCCAATGCCGAGATCAACCGCCAGGCGATGATGATCGGCTATCTCAACGATTTCTGGGGCATGGCGATCGTCACGGCATTGTCGATACCTTTGGTGGTGTTCCTGCGCCGGGCCAAGGGCCCGATCGAGAAGCCCGATGCCTCGGCGGCGGGTCACTAGGAGATCCCCCTCCCTGCAAAGGAGGGGAGTTTCGCCGCTGGAGGTCGGGACATCCGCCCTTGCAATGTAGGATTTCGTCTGCTTGCCTCGAGCGGTCGGCATTGCCGACCCGCTCTTTGACATCGTTCGATCGATCCCCCTGCAAGACCCGAGTCAACGCACATGGCGCGTAGGTGCCGCGTAGGTGCCGCGTAGGTGCCGCGTAGGTGCCGCGTAGGTGCCGCGTAGGTGCCGCGTAGGTGCCGCGTAGGTGCCGCGTAGGTGCCGCGTAGGTGCCGCGTAGGTGCCGCGTTACGGGCGCGAAGCTGCCCGCCGAGTCAACCGCGCCTCGCAATTTATCGTTACAAACTAGATTGTTACCGAATCCGTCGGCTCGCAAAAACCGCCAGCGAGTCAAGCGCCCGCCCCGACGCCTCGAGCAAGCAGTCGTTGGAATTCCTCCCCAGGGTCCACCGGTCACCGCCAGCGCATCCTCGCGCACCGGCATCTGGTGCGCGAAGGAAGCGCCGGTCGAGCGCTGGCAGATCGTGCGGTGCACGCACAGGTTCCCGGCATCGCCTCTACCGTGAGCGTGTAGCGGACGGCACCGCAACGGCACCGCCCGCCCCCACTCCTAGGCCGCCTTCTTCAAATGCCGCCGGCCGAGCAGCTCGGCGATCTGCACGGCGTTGAGCGCCGCGCCCTTGCGGAGGTTGTCGCTCACGCACCACAGGGAAAGGCCGTTCTCGACGGTCGAATCCTCGCGCACGCGGCTGATGAAGGTGGCATATTCGCCGACGCATTCGATCGGCGTGATGTAGCCGCCGTCCTCATGCTTGTCGATCAGCATCACGCCGGGCGCCTCACGCAGGATGGTCTTCGCCTGCGCGGCGGAAATCTCGTTCTCGAACTCGATGTTGATCGCTTCGGAATGGCCGACGAACACCGGCACCCGCACGCACGTCGCCGTCACCTTGATCCTGGGATCGAGGATCTTCTTGGTCTCGACCACCATCTTCCACTCTTCCTTGGTCGAGCCGTCGTCGAGGAAGCTGTCGATATGTGGAATCACGTTGAAGGCGATCTGCTTGGTGAACTTGCTCGGAGTCGCCGGATCGCCGACGAAGATGTTGCGGCTCTGCTCGAACAATTCGTCCATCCCCGCTTTGCCCGCGCCCGAGACCGACTGATAGGTCGCGACGACGACGCGCTTGATCCGCGCCACGTCGTGCAGCGGCTTGAGCGCCACCACCATCTGCGCGGTCGAGCAATTGGGGTTCGCGATGATGTTGCGCCGGGTATAGCCGTCGATCGCCTCGGGGTTCACTTCGGGGACGATCAGCGGCACGTCCGGGTCCATCCGGTAGAGCGACGCATTGTCGATCACCGTGCAGCCCGCTGCGGCAAAGCGCGGGGCGTGCAGCTTCGAGCCTTCAGAACCGATCGCGAACAAGGCCATGTCCCAGCCCGTGGGATCGAAATGCTCGATGTTCTGGACCTTGTACTGCTTTCCGGTCTCGCCGAAATCGACCATGTCGCCTTGGCTGCGCCCGGAGGCGAGTACGGCAAGTTCATCGATCGGAAATTCGCGCTCGGCGAGGATGTTCAGCATTTCGCGTCCGACATTGCCGGTGGCGCCTGCGACCACGACACGGTAGCCCATTTTCGTCCTTCCATCAGGATCGTCGCATTTGGGGCGACGAACGGTTCATTGGTGGTGAATGGTGCGGAATGCCAGTGCATTCCCATTGCTTCGAAGCAAAGCGCTGCTTCGCGCGCCCGACGCTCAGGCGCGTTTGCTAATTCGCGTGGTAGTTCGCGGTTTTCGAAGCATGGGGCGCCCGTAACAGAACGAAAGCTGCGTGGCGAGCGCGATTTGGGATAAAATATGTCGGGCGAGGGTGTCCCTCGCCCGGCCTTTACTTTCCGTCCTTGCGGTTGCCCCGCCAGTATAGCAGCCCCGCGACGATCGCGGCGGAGCCGACACCAACAGCGGCACCGATTCCCAGCTGGCGCGCATTGGGGCCTGCGGCGCGGCGCTGCTTCGCTGCAGCCATTTCGCGCACGATCGCCACGGTTTCATTGTCCGGAGCGTGATCGTGCGGCGGCTCCTCGATCGGATAGGGAGACTGGTTCTGGGCGGGTACAGGCGGCTTCTTGCTCATGATCTTCCTTACTGATGCGCCACGCATCAACGAGCCGCTAATGCGGCGGTTGCGTGGTTGGTTGCAAGCCGTCACAAGCCGGGCATGAATCCGCTATACGCGCAAATGGGCACGACGATCTTCGAGGCGATGTCAGCGCGGGCCCGCGAGACCGGCGCGATCAATCTCGGCCAGGGCTTTGCCGACGGTCGCGGCCCCGAAGCGGTTCTCCAAGCCGCGGCGCACGCGGTGCTCGAGAAATCCAATCAATATCCGCCGATGGCCGGGCTGCCCGAGCTGCGCCACGCGGTCGCCGACCACTATGTCCGCCATCAGGGGCTCGATCTAACGCCTGAGGAAGTGATCGTCACTTCGGGCGCGACCGAGGCGCTCGCCGCCGCATTGTTCGCACTGATCGAGCCCGGGGACGAGGTGCTGCTCTTTCAGCCGCTTTACGATGCCTATGTACCGCTGGTCCGCCAGGCCGGCGGAGTCCCGCGCTTCATCCGGCTCGAGCCGCCGCACTGGCGGATCGACGCTGCGGCGCTGGAAGCAGCGGTCACCCCGCGCACGCGGCTGCTGCTGCTCAACAACCCACTGAACCCAGCGGCGACGATGGCCAGTGCGGAAGATCTGGCGATGCTCGCGGACTTCTGCGTCGCGCACGATCTGGTCGCGATATGCGACGAGGTCTGGGAGCACGTCACTTTCGACGGTGCGCGCCATTTGCCGCTGATCGGCTTTCCCGGCATGCGCGAGCGCACCGTCAAGATCGGCAGCGCCGGCAAGATCTTCGCGCTGACCGGGTTCAAGGTCGGCTGGATGTGCGCCGCGCCGCCGCTCGCCCGCGTCCTCTCCCGCGCGCACCAGTTCCTCACCTTCACCACCCCGCCCAACCTGCAATGGGCGGTGGTCGAGGGGCTCACCACGCAGGACGCCTGGGTGCAGGACGCACGCCACCGCTTCCAGGCCGGCCGCGACCGGCTTTCTGCCGGCCTGTCCGCGGCGGGGCTCGCCGTGCTGCCGAGCACCGCGACTTATTTCCTGTCGGTGGATCTCGCCGCCTCGGGAATCGCACTCGATGATTTGGGCTTCTGCGATCGGCTGATCGATGCCGGCGTAGTCGCGATCCCCGTCTCGGCCTTTTATGCCGAGGCGCCGGTGAATCACGTCGTCCGCTTCTGCTTCGTCAAGGAAGACGCGACGCTCGACGCAGCGATCGCGCGCATCGCCGCAGCCCGCGACACATTCGACCGATAGGCCGCCCTAGCCGACGCTGGCCAGCACGCCGCGCTCGGTGATGTACCCGGTCACCAGCCGCGCCGGGGTGACGTCGAAGGCCGGGTTGGACGCTGGTGAATCGGTGACCTTGATCGTCACGATCCCGTCCGCCGATGGCCCCGTCAGCCGCGTCAGTTCTTCTGGCGAACGTTCCTCGATCGGCACGTCGGCGCCAGTCGGGGTCGCCGGATCGAAAGTCGTGTAAGGCAGCGCGACATAGAAGGGCACATTGTTGTCCGCAGCCGCGAGCGCCTTGAGATAGGTCCCGATCTTGTTGCAAACGTCGCCATTGGCGGTGACTCGGTCGGTTCCGACGATCACCGCGTCGACCTTTCCCTGCATCATCAGCAGCCCGCCGGCATTGTCGGCGATCACGGTGTGCGGCACGCCGTGATTGGCAAGCTCGAACGCCGTGAGCAGCGCGCCCTGGTTGCGCGGCCGCGTCTCGTCGACCCAGACATGGACCGGAATGCCGGCATCGTGCGCGAGATAGATCGGCGCGGTCGCGGTGCCATAGTCCACCGTCGCCAGCCAGCCGGCGTTGCAATGCGTGAGGATGTTGAGCGGGCGATCCGGATTGGCCGCGTGCAGGCTGCGGAGCAGTGCAAGCCCATGCTCGCCGATTGCGCGGCACAGCGACGCGTCTTCGTCGCAGATCGCGTCAGCGCGCGCGAAGGCGGCGTCGGCACGTTGCAGTTCCGGTAGCGTGGCGACGGCAGTACGAACTTGGTCGAGCGCCCAGCGCAGATTGACTGCGGTGGGCCGCGTCGCGAGCAATGCTTGATAGGCGCGCGAAAGGCTCGCATCGTCTGGATCGACCGCCAGCGCCATTGCCAGTCCATAGGCCGCGGTCGCCCCGATCATCGGCGCGCCGCGCGTCCACATCTCGCGGATCGCCGTCGCCGCCGCTTCCGCGCTTCTGAGCTCGACCCAGCGGACTTCCCACGGCAGTAAGCGCTGATCGAGGATGCACACGCCCTCTCCGTCCGCGGTGCGCGTGATCGAGCGGTGGTGCGCGCCTTCGAGGATCATGGCAGCACCTCCGCAAGGCTGCTGACGTCGCCGCCCCCGTCGCGGGCGATCAGCAGCGCATCCATCCCTGAGGTGCGTGCGGCGTCTGTTTCCGCCCGGATGTCCGAGACGAACAGCATCACGGCGGGGGGCAGCCCCAAAGTCGCGGCGATCGTCGCATAGGATTCAACCTCGCGCTTGGGCCCGCTGGTCGTGTCGAAATAGCCCGACAGCAACGGCGTCAGATCCCCCGCCTCCGAATTGCGGAACAGCAGCTTCTGCGCGGCGATCGAGCCCGAAGAATAGAGGTGCACCGGGATCCCCGCCCCCCGCCAGCGTCGCAACGCCTCGGGCGTGTCGGGATAGACATGGCCCTTGAGCGTTCCATCGGCATAGCCCTGCGCCCAGATCATCCCCTGCAGCGTCTTGAGCGGAGTGGCCTTACGATCCTCGTCGATCCACTGGAGCAGCGTCGCCAGGGGATCATCGCCGGGGACTTCGGCGAGAATCGGGGCCACGGCGTCCGGATGCGCCGCGACGAAATCTCGCAGATGTGTCCGCGCATACGGAAACAGCACCTCTGCGACGAAAGCGATGCTGCTCGTCGTCCCCTCGATATCGAGGAGAATCGCCTGCGGTACGTTCACGCCGGCTGGTGCCGCGGAAAGCGATCGGCGATTGCATCGCCGGTAAAGTCCGCCACCCAACCCGCTGGATCGATGAACAGCCGGATCGCAGTGAAGCGCGGGCTCGGGCCCATGTCGAACCAGTGCCGCATCCCTGCGGGCACCGAGATCAGGTCGCCTTCCCGGCACAGCACCGCATAGACCTGGTCCTCGTCGCGCAGGGTGAACAGCCCTTCCCCTTCGACGAAGAAGCGCACTTCGTCCTCCGAATGGCGATGCTCGGAAAGGAACTTGGTGCGCAGCGCCGCGCGCTCAGGATGGTCTGGCGTCATCCGGATCACATCGACCGTGCGATAGCCGTTCTCCGCCTTGAGTCGTTCAACTTCGGGCGCAAATGCGGCCAGCACCGTCGGTTGATCGGCTTCGGCCGGCAGCGACCGCGCCGGCCATTGCTCGAAGCGCACCCCGATGGCGCCAAGCGCTTGGGCAATCTGCGCCGGATCCTCGGTCTCCAGCAGAGGTTGGCCATCGGACGTGTAAGTGGTCAGCCGGGTCATCGCGCCAAGGCCCCTCTAAAATTCTGTTCGGCGAGCTCCGCGGCGATCAACCATTCGGTCGCTTCGAGCACGCGCTCGGCTTCGTCGATGTCCTTGCCCCAGGCATATAGCCCATGGCTCCGGATGAGATAGGCCGGAGCCGTGCCCGGCTCCGTGAGCGCCGGATGCACCGCCGCCTCGATCGCCGCCATGTCCTGGCTGTTTTCGACGATCGGCAATCGCATCTCGCCTTCGTGCGATGCCACCCCGGGAAACGCCTTGAGCATCTCGTGCCCGCGAAACACCCATTCGCCCGCGCTCGCCGCGCGGCTGAGGCCGACGGCCTGTGGCGAATGGCCGTGGAGAACCGCCCCGGCGTCGGGAAAAAGCCGATAGATCGCAAGGTGCAGCGCGGTCTCGGCCGAAGGCCTGCCGGGCGTCAGCCCCTGCCCCGCCGCATCGACTCGCATGATGCCGTTGGGTTTCAAGCGCCCCTTGTGGGTGCCCGACACGGTGATGGCGAAACTGCCATCGTCGAGCCGTGCCGAATAGTTGCCCGATGTCGCCGGCGCCCAGCCGCGTGTGTCGAACCTTCGGCCCAGTTCGATCAGCGCCGGCACGGCCTCGGCAAGGGGGATTCCGCTCATGCCGCCTCTCTAGCGTACGACTGTGACGGATTGCAGAAGGATTTGCTTTAGCGCGAGCCGCGGGTGACTAACGCTTCACCGGGCCCGGCAACCCATGAAGCCGGCCGCTGGCCGGCAGGTGGATCGCCGCCCATCGTCAGGACCTCATAGGGGCCGCCGACCAGATCGCGCGTCTCCGCGGCGAGCCGCGGCGCGGGCGGCGTGTAACTGGTCACCGAGGTGCGCAGGCTCCCGATGTCCGCCATGAGCACGGGCTCCAACGGAAGGTAGAGCGGCGCATCGGTGATATCGTCGACCACCAGGACGGTCCCGCCCATCGCGGTCAGCTCGAACAATTGGCGCGCAAATGCCTTGGGGAGCCGGATGCAGCCATGCGAGGCGGGATAGCCCGGCAATATGCCGGCGTGGAGCGCGACGCCGCCCCAGGTGAGCCGCTGCATATAGGGCATCGGCGCGTTGCTGTAGAGGTTGGAGCGGTGGAACACCTTCTTTTCGAGAATGGTGAACTCCCCCAGCGGCGTCTCATAGCCCGGGGACCCGGTCGAAACCGTGGTAACCCCGGCGAGCCGGTTGCCCCGATATACCAGGGCCTGCTGTTGCCGGATCGCAACGACGACCCGGATCGGGGCGCTGGCGCCGCTACTGGCCTTCACCATTTCGGGTGCTTCGAACCAGATCGACTGGCCGGGCCCGAGTTGTGGAATTGCGGGCTGATCCGCCGCGAGCGTACCAGCACTGGCCGTTGCGACAGGCACGAGCGCCAGTACCGCCACTACGAACAGCGCACGCGCGGATTGCATCATCGTCGTTTCCTCAAGCCGCGGGAGGCGCCCGCATCCTTCTTAAACATTGTTAACCCATTTCGGTGCCAACGGCGAATCACGCGTCCCGCATGCTGGCCGCGCTAAGGTTTTGTTCCAGAACTGCTGCGGAACTCGGTGAAATGGGTAGCGATTGCGGTGAGTTGCCCGGCAAAGGCCCGGTCTTCACCCCATATCAAGGCTAAGCCTGATACAAAGACCGGGCATAATAGCGGGTAGCGGGTAACCAGTGACGAAAAATCTCGATTCGGCGCATACGCGCCGTGCGCTGATGCGGTCGGCGCTTGTGATGGCTAGCGGTGCGGTGGTTTCCGCCTGCGCCACGCGAACCTTGAAGCTGGCGAGCGCGCCGGCGCCGATCGTCCCCTTGCCGGCACCGATCCCGTTGGCACCGCGGCCGGTAAAGGCTGCGGCGAAGGTGCCCGGCAACATCCGTCCCGAACTGTTCAAGCGCGCGGTCGCCGCGCTGGACCGGCACTCGATCCGCGTGCAGTCGCACGATCGCATCGCCATCGCCGATTTCGCAACGCCGTCCTCGCGGCCACGTTTTCACATCGTCAACCTCGGCAGCGGCGAAGTGCAGAGCTTCCTCGTCGCGCACGGCGTGGGTTCGGATCCCGAGCACACCGGGCTGCTCCACAGCTTCTCGAACGTCGTGAATTCGGAAGCGACCAGCGAGGGCGCCTTTCTCACCGCCGATTATTATGTCGGCAAACACGGCGATTCGCAGCGCCTGCTCGGGCTCGACCCGACCAACAATAACGCCTTGGATCGCGCGATCGTCGTCCACTCGGCCTGGTATTCGAACGCCGACATGATCGCTAAGCACGGCAAGCTCGGCCGCAGCCAGGGCTGCTTCGCGGTGGGCGAGAACGAACTCGCCAAGGTGTTCGAGCGGCTCGGGCCCGGCCGGATGATCTACTCCGCCAAGGTCTGATTGCGCGACGTCCTCAGACCAAAGCTACGAGCAACCGTCTGTGCTTGCCGCGCCGGGTTGGCTAACCCCCCGCCGCCGACTACGACCCTTTCATGATCGAAACGCTTTCGCCGGCCCTCCCGCTTGAGGCAAACGTCATTGCGACCGAGCGGGTCGTGCGCTTCGACCCGGAAATGCGTTCGGAGTCGCTTTGATGGCCAAGACTCATCCCTTTTTCTCGCTTCATCGCCAGGGAATGATCCGTGCGGGGGTGTGCACGCCCTCAGTGGTCGTCGGCGATCCCGCCGCCAACGCCGCCGCGACGATCGCGTTGGCGCAGCAAGGCGACGCCGAGGGCGCAGATCTGCTCGTCTTTCCCGAGCTCAACGTCACGACCTATGCGATCGACGACCTCCATCTGCAGGAGGCCATCCTCGACGCAACCGAAGCCGGCATCGCCGCGATCGTTGCGGCGAGCGCGAAGCTCACGCCGGTCCTGCTGGTCGGCGCGGCGCTGCGCCGCAACGGCCGGCTTTACAATTGCGCGGTTGCGATCGCGCGCGGCCGCATTCTCGGCGTGGTGCCCAAGCAGTTCCTGCCCAATTATCGCGAATATTACGAGAAGCGCTGGTTCGCCTCGGGACTGGGGCTCACTGGTCTCGACATCACCGTCGCCGGCCAATCCGCGCCTTTCGGGCCCGACCTCATCTTCGCCGCTTCGGACCTCGAGGACTTCGTCTTCCACATCGAGATATGCGAGGATTATTGGGCGCCCACTCCGCCTTCGACCGACGGCGCGCTGGCGGGCGCGCTGGTGCTGTGCAACCTCTCGGCCTCGAACATCGTCATCGGCAAGGGCCGCGAGCGCGAATTGCTCTGCGCGTCGCAGGCCGCGCGAACGCTCTCCGCCTATCTGTACTCGGCCTCGGGCCCCGGCGAGAGCACCACCGATCTCGCCTGGGACGGCCAGGGGCTGATCTATGAGTTCGGCGAATTGCTCGCCCGCTCCGAACGCTTCGAACTGACCACGGAAGTGGTCTGCGCCGATGTCGATCTCGAGCGGCTCCGGCTCGAGCGCATGCGCAACGGCACGTTCAACGACAGCGCCCGCTACGCCAATCATCCCGAGACGCGCTTTCGCCGCATCGGCTTCGAGCACCAGCCCGACATGGCCGACCGCGGGCTGCTTCGCCCCCTGCGTCGCTTTCCGTTCGTCCCCAACACGCCGGCACGGCTCGAGGAGGATTGCTACGAAGCGTTCAACATCCAGGTCGAGGGGCTACGCAAACGGCTCGAGTCCACCGGCAGCAAGCATCTCGTCATCGGCATTTCGGGTGGGCTCGATTCCACCCACGCGCTGATCGTCGCATGCAAGGCGATGGATCGCCTCGGCCGGCCGCGTTCGGACATTCTCGGCTTCACCATGCCCGGCTTCGCGACCAGCGATGCGACCAAGGCCAACGCCTGGGCGCTGATGCGCGCGCTCGGCATCACCGGCGAGGAGATCGACATCCGGCCCAGCGCGCGGCAGATGCTCGGCGATCTCGGCCATCCCTTTGCCGAGGGCCAGCCGGTCTACGACGTGACGTTCGAGAACGTCCAGGCGGGCCTGCGTACCGACTATCTCTTCCGCCTCGCCAACCAGCGCCAGGGCTTCGTCGTCGGTACCGGCGACCTGTCCGAGCTCGCGCTCGGCTGGTGCACCTATGGCGTCGGCGATCACATGAGTCACTACAATGTCAATTCGGGCGTCCCGAAGACGCTGATGCAATATCTGATCCGCTGGACGGTGCGCAGCGGCCAGTTCACCGGCGAGGCCGCGCGCGTCCTGACGTCGATCCTCGACACCGAGATTTCGCCCGAGCTCGTCCCAGCCGACGCGGCGGGCAATATCCAGAGCACGCAGGACCGCATCGGCCCGTACGAACTCCACGACTTCTTCCTGCACTACACCGTCCGGCACGGCCTGCGGCCGTCGAAGATCGCTTTCCTGGCGTGGCACGCCTGGCGCGATCGCAGCGCAGGCTTGTGGCCGATCGATTTTCCGGCGGCGGAGCGCAATGAATACGATCTCGAGACCATCGCCAAGTGGCTGGAGGAGTTTCTGTTCCGCTTCTTTCAGACCAGCCAGTTCAAGCGCTCGGCGCTGCCCAATGGTCCCAAGGTCTCGGCCGGCGGCGCGCTCAGCCCGCGCGGCGACTGGCGTGCGCCCTCGGACAGCGTCGCGACGACGTGGATCGAAGAGCTGCGCCGCGCGCTGCCCTAGCGGCGAAGCAGCCCGGCCACCTTTCGAAGCAATTCCTGCGCCTCGAACGGTTTCCACAACACCGCCACACTCGCGCCAGTAACCGCATTGAGCTTGTCGGTGTCGGCAAAGCCAGTGACGATGACGACCGGCAGATCGGGGTGATCCCCTCGCATTTGCTGGACGACCTCGGCGCCGGTCATCCCCGGCATGGCGAAATCGACCACGAGCAGATCAGGGCGGGCGCTGCGGACGAGCTCGATGCCGGCCCTGCCGTCAGATGCCTGACAGACTGTCGCGCCAGCCGAGGTCAGCGTATCCGCAAGCGAGCCGCGAACCTGGGCATCGTCGTCGACGAGGGCGATGGTGCAGCCCGATAGATCGACGCGCACGTCTGAGCGCGCATCGTCGCCGACAATCCGGCGCGGCTGGCCGGCCGCGACGCGCAAGAACAACGTGATCGCCGTGCCCTGCCCTTCCTCGCTTTCGATCGCCAGTGATCCGCCCGACTGTCGTGCCACGCCGAGCGCCATTGACAGGCCCATGCCAGTGCCTTTCCCCACGCCCTTGGTGGTGAAGAAGGGCTCGGTCGCGCGCGCGCGTACTTCGGGCGACATGCCGGTTCCGGTATCCGTCAAACTGAGCGCGACATAGTCGCCCGCGGGAAGATCAGGCGCCACGCCGCCGCTGCGATGCTCGGCGGCAATCGTGAGCATCCCGCCTTGAGGCATGGCATCCCGCGCGTTGAACGCGAGGTTGAGCAGCGCCAGCTCGAGCTGGAGCGCGTCCACTTCGACATTGAGCCCGGGATCGATCCGCTCGACGCGTACCTGACCAAGCGGCGCGACTGCACGCTCGATGAGGTCCTTCACGCCGCCGAGCAGCTCGACGAGCCGTACCGAATCGAGTTCGACACCTTGCTTGCTCGAGAAAGCGAGAAGCTGGCCCGTCAGCGTCCGGCCCCGTTCGACCGCATTGAGCGCGCTGGCGCTCCACCCCACGACGCGATCGATATCGTCGGGCTTGCGCGCAATCAGTTCGAGATTTCCGGCGACCGCCTGCAGGAGGTTGTTGAAATCGTGCGCGATCCCCCCGGTCAGCTGGCCCACCGCCTCCAGCTTTTGCGACTGGACCAATGCAGCTTCCAGGTCGCGCCGCCGCGCCATCTGCTCACGCAACTGGGCGAGCGCCGCGTCGCGCTCCTCGATCGTGGCTTCGAGTTTGGAATTTGCGGCGGTGAGCTGGGCGCGCGAGGGCATCGAGAGCATTTTCGAGACGAGAGGCCATAAGGCAGCTGCGGTCGCGATCGACGCGGCAGCGGTCAACGCCTTGATCGTGACCTGCACGCCGTAGACTGGATACCACAAGGTCACGATGCTCATCAGGTGATTAAGCCCGTCCGCGGTCAGGAAGAGCGCGAAGCACCAGAATATCCAGCTGAAGGCGAAATCGCGGCGGCGCTGGATCAGCAACGCCAAGCCCAGCGCGATCGAAAAATAGGCGATCGCGAGGACCGCGTCGGTGGCGACGTTCGCCCATAGCAGACCGGGACGCCAAGCCATCGACGCGCCATGCGGCACGTAGGCGCCGTTCGACAACGCAGCCAAAAGGCTAAGCATTCAAACTCCTAACCTGCGATCTGGAGCCGCGGAAACAGCTCGGTATAGGCGTTTCGAGCGCCCCGCCCACCTAAGGGAAATGCCCGAGGATGCAGGTATCATAACGGTAACGACCGGCGCTCCGCAGCGCTTTGGCGGGCCAGTTCGATGATCCGCAACACGCCCAGCGCGTCAGTCGGCGACACCGGCGGCGGGCGCCGCTCCGCCACCGCTTGCGCGACGCCCGAATAGAAGCGGCGATAGTCCCCCCGTTCCGACGGGACCGGTCGTCTCGTTCCGTCGCTCGCGATCAGCACGCCGTGCTGCGCCGGTTCCTCGACACCACTGCCGCGATCGTCGGCGCGCATCCCGGCGCGGAGCTGTGCCTCCTGCGGATCGAGGCCGTGCTTGACGAAGCTCGCCAGCGTGCCATGGACGGCAAAGCGCGGCCGCGGGGCGGGAACAATCGAAGCGGAGGAGAGCACGGCGCGCATGCGGCCGTAATGCAGCGTCAGCTCGAAATAGTCGTCGACCAGCGAACCCTGGCGCTGGGCGATGAGGTCTCCCGTCACCCATTCGGGGGGTCCGAACAGCGCGAGCGCCTGGTCGATCAAATGCGGCCCCAGGTCGATCAGATTGCCCCCGCCCGGACCCGCATCTTCATGCCAATTGCCGCGCAGCCCGGGACGGAAGCGATCCCACCGCGCTTCATAAAGCGTTATGTCTCCGAGGCTTCCCTGATCGAGCAGGGTTCGCAGGGTGAGGAAGTCACTGTCCCAGCGGCGGTTGTGGAAGACGCTCAATACCTTGCCCTGCGCCTCGGCCAGGGCAGTCAGCGCCTCGGCCTCGGCCACCGTGTTGGCGAAGGGCTTGTCGACCACGACATGCTTGCCCGCCTCGAGCGCCGCCTTGGCGAGGGAGAAGTGCGTGTCGTTGGGAGTCGAGACGACGACCAGTTCGATGGTCGGGTCGGCGAGCAATGTCGCGACATCGGGCACCACCTGCACCTGCGGGTAGCGTTCGTGCACCAAGGCGGCGCGCGAGGTGACGATCGCGGCGAGTTCCAGTTCGGGGACGGCGTCGATCAGCGGGGCGTGAAAAGCCATGCCGCCGAGGCCGTAGCCGATCAGTCCGGTGCGGATCATGGGGGTCCTTTAGGCGGTTATGCAATTCAGGCGGGCATAGAGAAAACGCGGAACATGTTAACGCCGAAGTTGACACCGCCCGTACCCATGTTTGCGCACTTCTCCACCAAAAGCGGAACAAGTGCAAAACGGCTAGATCGCGTATGTTCCGCGTTGCGGACGGGAAAGCATCGCATTGGCCTCGTCGTCGCCAACGAAGCGCTCGGCTTTGGGATCCCATTTCAACCGCCGCCCGGTCTTCATCGCGGTCCAGTGAAGCAGGCAGGTCGAGCAAGCGCGGTGACCGATCTCGGCCGGCGCGCTCACCGGCACGCCGGTCAGGATCGCGTCGAGCCAGTTGCGGTGCTGCTCGGGGACCTTGAGCAGATGCACTTCATTGGGACCGATAACGCTGGTGAGGATCTTCGGATCGCTCGCCTGAAGCGAGTCGATCTGGGGGCCGCCCGGGTCCGAAGGGGTGACGGCGCCGCTGCGCGTGACGAAGATCCAGCCCTTGTCGCCGATGAACTTCACGCCGTTGGGCAAGGCGCCCGACACGGTCATCGTCACGCCATTGGCGTAGCGTGCGTGGGTCTCGAAAGCGCCGTGGACGTTCCACAGGCCGCTCTTGGGGAATTCGGCCTTGCCCCAAATCTCGACCGGGCCCGAATGTTCCATGTCCATCCCCCAATGCGCGGTATCGATATGGTGCGAGCCCCAGCCGGTGATCATGCCCGCGCCGAATTGCTCGACGCGCAACCAGCCGGGGCGGTTCTCGAACGAGTCCTGCCGGTGGACCCCGATCTCGGTATAGGGAATTTCGGGAGTGGTGCCGAGCCAGGCGTCGTAATTGAGGTTGCGCGGCACCGGCATCGGCGGCGCCTCCGGGCCCGACGGGTCGCCCGGCAGGCCGACCTCGACACGGCGGAGCGCGCCGACGCGGCCGTTGCGGACCAATTCGCAGGCGCGGTGGAATTGCGGCCAGGGGTCCTGCCCGCGCTGCTGCGAGCCGATCTGGACGACGCGCCCGCTCGCCTTGACCGCATCGGCCATCGCGCGGCCTTCGGCGATGGTGAGCGCAGCGGGCTTCTGCAGATAGACATGCTTGCCGGCGCGCACCGCGTGCACCGCCTGCGGGGCGTGCTGGTGATCGGGCGTCGAGATCAGGACCGCGTCGATCTCCTTGTTGGCGAGCAATTCGCGATAGTCATGGTACATCCGCGTGCCCGAATAGGGCTTGCCGGTGCTGGCGGCATAGCGCGCGTCGACCAGTTCCTTGCCCGCGCCGAGACGGATCGTGTCGACGTCGCACACCGCGACGATCTGCGCGTCCTTGTGCTTGTGGATTTCCTTCATGTCATGGCCGCGCGAGATGCGGCCAACGCCGATTGCGCCGATCACGACTCGGTTCGAAGGGGCGTTCCGGCCGAACACGCTGGCGGGGACGATCGTCGGCGCGGTGAGCGCGGCGGCGGTCTTCAGGATGTTGCGGCGGGTGGTTGGCTGGGCCATCGTCTCTCTCCTATTTTTCCTCCCTCGCGAAGCGGGGGAGGTGGCGCTGAAGGCGACGGAGGGGGCCTCTCCGCAGATGCGTGGCGCGCGGCCAAGCCCCCTCCACCACTTCGTGGTCCCCCTCCCCCGCTTCGCGAGGGAGGATTTGTCAGCCGATCACCGGCCGCGTCGCGTTCTTCTGCGCGGTCAGCACCAGTTCGGCGGCGAGCAGTGCCTGGGCCTGATCCTGCGCGATCGACGAGCGTTCGACCACGTCGGTGACGAATTGCGGGCCGAACGGCAGCGGCACCTTCGAACAGTCGATGTAGCGCACGCCCTTTTTGTCAGTGAGGAACAGGTGATTGCCGCCCGGCCGTCCGGCGACGTCGACATATTTGCGCAGTTCGATAGAACCTTCGGTGCCGACGAGGAACAGCCGGCCATCGCCCCAGGTCGGCAGCCCGTCGGGGGTGAACCAGTCGACGCGGATATAGCCTGTCCCCCCGTTGCCGGTGGCGATCATGTCGCCGAAATCCTCGAACTTCGGCCTGTCGGGCCAGTGGAGGTTGCCGGTCTGCGAGGCGACGACCTGCGCCGAAGTCGAGCCGGTGTAGAACAGGAACTGATCGGCCTGATGACTGCCGATATCGGTGAGGATGCCGCCATATCGGGCCTTGTCCCAGAACCAGTCCGGACGGCTCGGCGCACTGACCCGGTGTGGGGCGAGGTTGACCGTCTGGATCACCTTGCCAATCGCGCCCTGCGCAACGAGTTCGCCAGCATGGACCGCGGCGCGGACCTCGAGCCGCTCGGAATACATGATCGCGAACTTGCGCCCCGTCTCCTTCACTGCGCGGCGGACCTGGGCGAGCTGTTCGAGGCTGGTGATCGCGGGCTTGTCGCCGAGATAATCCTTGCCGGCGCGCATCGCACGGATGCCGAGCGGCGCGCGCAGATCGGGGATCGGCGCGCCGATGATCAGCTGGATACGCTTGTCGCCGAGTATCGCATCCTCGCTCCTGGCGAGCTGGACGCCATTGCCGTAGCGCCTGGCAAAGGTCTCGATCTGTTTGGGGTCGGTGGCGAAGAAGGCCACGGGGGTGCCACCGCCGCGGATCATCGCGTCGGTCATGCCGTAGATGTGCGCGTGATCCAGCCCGATCACCCCGAACTGGATGCGGTGCTTCGCGGTCGGCTCGGGACCAGCGGGCGCGGCATCGGCGGCGACGGCGTTACCCTGGTTCTGCGACTGCGCGGCGAGCAACTCGGGCGGTATCGCGGCGGTGATTCCGGCCAGTCCGGCGCCGGTGAGCATCGTGCGACGGTGCATGGCGGTCTCCTCAGTTCGCCGGGGTCGCGGCGGTCTTCCAGTTGATCACGTGATAGGTCGCCGGCGTGGCGCCCACGTTGCGCAGCGCATGCGGCGAATTCGACGCGTTGAAGATCACCGACCCCGGGCCGAGCCGCTTCCAGCTGCCGCCGCTCAGCGTTTCGACGGTGCCCTCGCGGACGACGATCAGCTCCTCATTGGGGTGCTGGTGCGGCGGGTGCGAGGCCAGGCCGGGATTGAGCGTGGTGACGTGCATCTCGAGCTCGTCGAGCGTCGCGGTCGGCTGGCGGACAAGGTTGCGGATCGCGCCGACATCGGTGACCTTCGCCTCCATCCTGGCCCAGTCGAACACGGCTGGGCCGAGCTTTGCGGGTGCGGATTGCGCGGCCGCGGCGACTGCCCAGCCCGATAGCGCCGCCATGCTCGCAATGATGGCGTCCCTCGGCGTGATCTTCATTCTTCGCTCTCCCATCGCGTGCACCTGCCGAAGCAGACCCCCGGAGCTACAGGCCGGTTCGCCTGCGACCCTTTGCCCCCGCTTTCGCAGGCGCACGACTCCGGTGATGGTCAGCCTACCGAATATCGACGGCCAGGGAACCCATTTGTCCGAGAAGATGACCCGCGCCGCGTTCGCCGACGATTCGGGGACCGGCCTGCTATTCGTAGCGAAGGGCGTGGACGGGATTGGTGCGCGCGACCCTGATCGCGTGCCCGGCGACGGTGCCCAGCGCGATGACGAACGCGATCAAGGCGGCCAACACGAAGGGAGCCGGGCCGAGATCGACGCGCGCGTCGAACGTGTTGAGCCAGTCGCGCATCACCCACCAGGCGACCGGGCAGGCAATGAGAGTGGCGAGGATCACCGGCTTCGAAAACTGCCAGACGAGCAGCCGCACGATGTCGTGCGTGCGGGCGCCCAGCACCTTCCTGATGCCGATTTCCTTGGTGCGCCGCTCGGCAGTGAAGGCGGCCAGGCCGAACAGGCCGAGGCTGGCAATGACGATGGCGAGCATGGCGAACGCCGCGAAGATCTTCCCGCGCGCCGACTCCGCTGCGTAGAGCTTGCCGACGATCTCTTCGCTGAAGCGCGCCTCGAACGGCACGTCGGGCGCGAACCGCTTCCAGATCGCCTCGACTCGATCGCGCACGGCGGAAGGATTCGCCGCCTTGTAGCGCACGATCATCCATCGTGCGTCGCCCGGGTCCAGGTGGAACATGATCGGCTCGATCGGCTCGCGAACCGAGCGGAAGCGCGAATCCCTGACCACGCCGATGATCGTCAGGGACATATCGTCGGATAAAAGCCGCTTGCCGACCGCCTGGCTCGGCTCAGTGAAGCCGAGGCTGCGCGCTGCTAGCGCGTTGAGCACGACGTCGCGCATGCTCGGCGCGCTGGTGTTCTGCTCCCCCGGGATCGAGTCGCTCAGGGGCTGGTTTTCCCGGAACAAGGCGCCGGCAAGAAGATCGATACCCATCGCCCTGAAATAGCCGGTGTCGACGGCGTACGTGCCGACGCGCACCGGTTCCGCATTGGCCGTCAGCCTGACCGCGGCGCTCGAGCTCTGGTCGGTGTTCACGCCGATTTCGGTGCGGCCGACGGCGGTCACACCGGGGACCTGCCCGATCTCGCGCAGCATCGCATCCATCGATGGCCTGACCGCGTCGCGACCGATCTCCTGGACCTGGAGGATGCCGTCGCGTGCGTAGCCGGGATCGGCGCTGCGTGCGTAGACCGTCTGCTGATAGACCACCGCCGTGCAGACGGTCAGGCCGATCGAGATGGCGAACTGGCCGATGACGAGCAGGCCGCGGAGTCGCGCCGAACCCGGCGTGTCGCTTGCCGACTGGTTCGCCTTGAGCACGGTCGCGGGCTGGAAGCGCGACAGGAAAAGCGCCGGATAGAGCCCGCCGATCAGCCCGACTGCGAGCACGATCAGGAAAAGCGGCAACAGGATGCCGTCGCGGCCGAAATAGGCGACCGTCAGGTCAGCGCCGAGAAACGCGCCGAGCGGCGGCATTGCCAGTTCGAACAGCGCGACCGCGAGCAGCATGGCGACGCCGGCCATCAGCAGGAATTCGGCGAGGAACTGCGCGACAAGCTGCCTGCGGCTGGCCCCCAGCACCTTGCGCAGCGCCACTTCGCGCGCGCGCTGGCTGGCTCTCGCGGTGGCGAGGTTGATGAAATTGACGCAGGCCATGACGAGGATGAGCAGTGCGACGACTGCGAAGACGGCGATCGTCCGGGCATCGCCGCCGGGCTTGAAGCCCCATTTGGCCGTGCCGAGATGGATGTCGCGAATGTTGACGAATTTGAACTCGCCTTGATCGCGCATCTCGGCGGGAAGATGACGCCGCTCCCACGAGGGCAGTTGCCGATTGAGGCTCTCCACGTCCGCACCCGGCTTCAGCGAGACATAGATGTGGCCGTTGAATTCGCCCCAGGATTCGAGAAAGGCGGGATAGCTGGCAAAATAGGATTGCGGATCGATCCGCGTGATCATGCCGAGCGCGAGGTGCGAATTCTCCGGCAGGTCGCGGACGACTCCCGTGACAGGGTGATCCTCGGGCCGGCCGCCCTCCAGCAGGGTGATCGTCTCGCCGACGACATCGGTGCGGCCGAACCGCTTCCGCGCCTCGCTCTCGGTCAGGACCACCGCGCCGACCGAGTCGAGCGCCGTCTCGCGATTGCCGTGCGCGAAGGGAAAGCGGACGATCCTGAACAAATTGCCGCTGACCTGAACCGAGCGCTCGGGGGCGTACGGCGCGCCGTCCTTGAGGACGAGCGCCGCATTCTCGCCGACGTAGAGGATCTGATCGACCTGCGCGAAGTCGGCCTTGAGATATTGCAAGGCGACGTACGGCGCGTTCTGCGACCAATAGGCGTTGCCCGTCTGGGTTCCCTTGACGTGAAGCTGGAACTGGAACGCGCGTTCGGCGCCGGGGGTGTCGCGGTCGAACCTGGTTTCGTGGCGCACATACATCAGGATCGTCAGGCACGCCGCCATGCCGATCGCCAGCCCGGCAATGGTGATGAAGGCGTAGGTCTTGTTCCTGGCCAGTGCCCGCAGGCCCACAATCAGGTAATTGCGCCACATACGCCCCCCTTTCCCGACCCTTCACGAAGATGAATTGATAATCCAAGCAAGACAAACGAAAAACTGTCGCCGAAGCGCGATCACGCCGCCAATTCTTCGTTCGACGCCAGGCATTGCTCCAGGTGGGCCAAATAAAGTCGGCGGATCGACGTCAGTTCCGGCGTTTCCGCGGCGGCGGATGTCGAACGCAGAACATGCGCCATGACGCACCGGCCCAGCGTCACCGCCGACAGTTCGTCGATGTCTTCCCGCCTGATCTGCCCGTGCGTCCTGGCGGCGACCAGCTCGGGGTTGCGCTTGCAACGATTACCCAGCGCGGCGGCCCAGCCGGCCGAGGTGGCGTAGGCCGCGAGGTTGCTGTGGTCGACGAAGTCGAAGCTGACCGAGATCGAAGTGTCCAGCGTCCTGACGTGATGCGCCCAGTTGGTGCCGACGAACAGCACCTGGCCGACCTGGAGATCGGCGACCCATTTGACGGCGCGCCGCCAAGTCGGGAAATCGCGGTCGTCCGGCTGCTCGGGGTCGAGAAAGCCGATTTCGCTATTGCGCACGTGGCAAAGGTCCGCCGGCGAATACAGCGTCGCGCGCTTGCGGCCGCTGAGCTGGGCGATCGTCGCGATCGTGCCGTTGTTGTCGACGTGCAGCGGCGTCAATGCGCCGGGAAGGCTGACCAGCAACCAGAAATGGTTGAACAGCGAGTAATAATAAGGAAGCGCGTGATTCCACGCGCGCAAGGGTGCCGGAAGCAACGGGTCGACATCCGCGAATATCGCGTCGTTCGCGTGATGGACGATCCGGAGCGTGCCGCAATATAGCGGCATGCCCAGAGCGACGAATTGCTCATGATCCCCTTCGAGCCAGCAATTCCGATAGATTTCCCGCACGTCGTCCGGTTGCCGGATGTATCTGATATATTGCTCGAAGCTGGTTTCCACGCTGACCAGCTTCTGGTTTCGGTTGGTGATGAAATTGGGCGCCTTGGCGAAGGCCTGCAGATCGCCGAAGCGTTCGCGCAGATAGTCCAGATCCTGCCATTGCCGATAGCCGGGCCAGCTATGGATATACCCTTCGACCACCCAGGGATTCTCGTGCAGCAAATTGGGGTTTCGATCCGCAATCCGCCCGAACTCCGCGCTCGACACTATCGGGATCTGTTTGGTTTCCATGCGCCGATACCTCGCTCCGGGGTCAATGGTGGCTGCGGCGCATCAAGGCGGGCACCAGCTCGGCGAGGATCGCCGCCGCGGCGGCGCTGGTCCTGTCCCGATCATCGAGCAAAGGATTGACCTCCATCATATCGAGGCCGACGACCTCCCGGTTGTCGGCGACGACGCGCGCCAATCGGCGCAATCGCGCCACGCTCAATCCGCCGGGCACCGGGTGCCCCGTCCCGGGCGCCCAGCGCGGGTCGACCGCGTCGATGTCGATCGACATATAGACCGGCTCGTCCCGGGGGAGATGTTCGAGAATGGTTTCCGCGGGTGCTTCGCGCGCCGCTCGGGCGGTCACCACCGTCATGCGATCGAAACGGCTGGCCTCGTCGAAATAGGTGATGCCGCGATGCCCGACCTGGACGATCCGGGCGACATGATCGAGCCCTGCGATCCGCCGGAGCACCTGCTTGTGGTTGTGCCAATGCGCGTTCGGCCACGCGCAGAAATCGGTGTGCGCATCGAACCACAGGATGTTGAGCGGACGGCACTCGCGCAGTGCCGCCACCGCGGCATAGGAGATGGCGTGGTCGCCGCCCAGCAGCACCGGCCGCGACCCGCGGCGGACGATGGCGTTCACGGCGTTCTCGACGCGCTCGAGCACGTCCTGCCAGTCGCCGTCATGGACGTCGCCGATGTCGCCGCGATCGATTCCATTGGCGTCGGGCCGCAGGACCAGGCTGGCCCGGCGGATCGCATCGGGGCCGAAACGCGCGCCTGAGGCGATGCTGTTGCCGGAATCGCTCGGCACCCCGACGATCTCGATGGCGTCTCCCGCCGGCTCCCCGGCCGCATTCGGCCATCCGAACAAGGATGCGACGGTCATGACCGCGCCTCCGCTCCCCGTCGATCTTTCGCCGCGCTGAGCCCCGTCAGCAGGAGATGGACCGCGGTCATGGCAGTCGCGCCCCAGCCCGGCCTCAGCGGGTTCGCTCCGACCAGATCGAAGCCCGCAATCGTGTATCGCTCGCCGATACCGCACAGCAGCGCGTGCAGCTCGGCATAAGCGAAATGCGCGCTTTCGGGTCCGTCGGCATCGCCGGGCGCGACGAGTGCGTCGAGGTCGAGGCCGACATAGACGCGCATGCCGTCATCGAGACATTGTTCGAGCGCCGCCATGCCCTCGCGCCTGAACCGCGGCGCGGTAACCGTCGCCAGCCCGGATTGGATGCCGCCGGGCCGTTCGCCGGCACCGACATGCACGTAGCGGCGCACCCCCGGCAGCGCCAGGACGCGCGCCGGCAAGGTCGATGGCGATACGAAAGAGGCGTGCGGAGCGGCGATATGCGGAGCCGCGCCGCCGATCCGGATCACCGCGAGCGGCAGGCGCGCTTGCAGCAGCTCGATCGCCGGAAAACCGATCGCCGCGTCGCCGCCCAGCAGTACCGGCAAGCTCCCCCCACCGGTCACCTTGCCCAATATCGCGGCAATCCGCGCGAACAACTGCGCCTGGCGTTCGCCGGGATCGACGAACACGTCGCCGCAGTCGCCGATCGTCACGCCGCGCAGGATCGGCCGGGCGAGATCGGCGTCGAACCAGCCGTGCGGCTGCCCGGTACGCCGGTCGATCCCGTACAAGAGCTGCAGCGACGTCTCGCGAAGCGCGGACGGGCCCTGCCGCGCACCGGCCGCGGCGCGATCGCTCAGGTCATAGGGTATGCCGACCACGACCAAATCGGTGGCGGAGGGCGCCAGCTTATGAGCAGGGCAATCGAACAGCCGCACCGGGGGGTCGGTGACGAGCCTGTGCGGAGACTGCTCAGCATCGCCTTCGCCAAGCAGAAACCCCTTATCGCGCAGCCTTTCGATCGCCGAAGCCACGCGCAAGTTGCTCCCTGCGATCGACGCCAGGCTCTGCGGTATCTCGAATTTGAGAAGCAATTCGTAGAGTGCCCGCGGAATACGAAGACGCGTTCCGGCGGAGCGCAGATAGATGGTGACGGTCTGTGGATCGCTCTGTTCGATCTGCATCGACGGAGAAATCACCAGCTTCTCCGAGAGACTGCCAGGGGTGCCCGCCTCTCCAAATGGCTCGTCGGTCAAAGGTGAGAGTTGGTCCATCGCTCAGGCGCTCTCCAGCACCTGAAGCATTTCCGCCTTCACCCGGCGAGAGCGCTCGGCCAACGGCGCCGCGAGCGCATCCCGCAGCACGCAAAGCATAACTTCCCGCCCGAGGTGCCCGTCTTCGGTGTCGTCGAACGCTGCGCGGATGCGCGGGTGCGGCATGCGGGCGCGGAACAGATCGGCGTTCTTGCGCGCGATCAGCCCCAATTCCACACGCCAATCATGCGATCGCGTGTAGGCGCCGAGATTCAGCGCGTTGACGATGTCGAAGCTGACGGTGATCGAATTGGAGAGTGTCACGACGTGGTGCGCCCAGTTCGGACCCCAGATCAGCAACTCGCCCGGATTGAGCGAGGCTGTCCATGGCCGCGCCTCGCGCCAGCTCGGGAATTCCGCGTCGTTCGGGCTCAGCGGGTCCATATAGCCAAGGTCGCGGCGCCAATAATGCGGTTTGTCCGCGGGGCTGTAGAGGATCGCCTCCTTGTGCCCCTGAAGCTGCGCCAGATAGGCGATGACGGCGTTGTTGTCCTGATGCAGCGGCGTAAGCGCGCCGGCCAGGCTGACATAGAGCCAGACATGGTTGCCCGACTGATAATAATAGGGAATTTCGTCGTTCAGATACTCGATTGGATCGGGCACCAGCGGATCGATCTGGGATAGCACCTTCTCGCGGGAGTGCCGGACGAGGCGAAGGTTTCCGCAATAGAGCGGCAGATCGAGCGCGCGCAGGACCGAAGCGTCGCCTTTGGACCATTTCCCCTCGAACAGTTCCTCGAGCCGGTCTGGATCCCGCACGTAGCGGAGATAGGTGCCGAAATCGGTTTTCACCTGGCACATCTTCGCGTGTTTGTGCGTGGTGAACTGCGGCGCGCCCGCGGTGACCGGGAAAGAGCCGAAGGCCCCGGTCAGGTTTTCCAGGCTGGTCCAGCTTCGGCTGGCCGCCCATTGCGCGGTAAAGCCACGGACCACGCAGGGATGCTCGGCCAGCACGTTCGGAGAGGTTGCCACGAGCCGCTCGAACGCGTCGAGCTCGTAGACCGGGATCGCGCTAGATTGCATTGCGCGCGCCTTGAATCGGATCGGGGTGGCCGTGCCGGGTCGTTTCGCAAGCGACGGGCGCTACTGCGAAAGCCTCGAAAGCCGCATCTCCCGCCGGCGCCGATCGCCGCAACCGCTGGTGGACCCAATGCTCCGCAATCCCGTGGAGGAGGTCGGCGGCGACGCGGCTGGTTGCCGCCTCCAGATCCAGAACGGGATTCACTTCGACCAGGTCGACTCCCAATATCTCGCGATGCCGGACCAATGTCTGCAGCATGCCCTTCAACTGATCCGGCAGCAGGCCGTCGGGCACCGGCGCACTGGTTCCCGGCGCCCAGAGCGGATCGATGACATCGATGTCGATCGAGATGTAGCAAGGCAGCGCATAGGGAACGAGCGCGAGCAGCGCCTGCGCGTCGAGTTCGCGCGCACAGCTCGTCGTCACCACCACCGATTTCGCACCAAGCGAACGTTCGTCGCCGGCAGTGATCCCGCGATACCCGATCTGCACGATCCGGCTTACGCCCCCCAGTTTCGATATCCGACGCAGAACCTGCTTGTGATTGTGGAAATTCTGTCCGGACCAGGGACTGAAATCGGTGTGTGCGTCGAACCAGATCAGGCACAGTTCGCGTGAGCGATGCAGCGTCGAAACCGGCGCGTAGGTGATCGAATGGTCGCCGCCGAGAAGCAATGGGCACAGGCCGCGTTCACGAATCCGCTGCGTCACGGCGGCGATGCGATCCAGATACCGTTGCGGATCGGGGCCATCCGACCGGTCCACATCTCCGATGTCCAGCCCATCGAGCCGCAGCTCAGGCAGTTGCAGGCTGGCACGACGGATCGCGGCGGGGCCGCGCGACGCGCCGCGCGATATCACATTACCGTGATCGGTCGGCGCCCCGATTGCGCACAATGCTCCGATCTCCGGCGAGACGTGTTGACAGCCGGGCCAGCCGAACAGCGAAGCGGGAGGGACAGGTACGTCCATCGGGGCCTCAGAACCGGTCATGCGCGGCGCTCATCGCGGCCAGGGCCAGGTGGCATCCGGTAATGGCAGCCAGTTCCGGCGAGCGGGATCGCATGTCGAGCCCGACCAGCTCGATGCCGACGATGCGATGGACCTTGCCGATCGCGGCGATCAGCACCTTCAGTTCGTGCAGCGTCGGTCCGGGTGGTGCCGTCCAGCGCGCGCCGGCGATGCTCGGATCGATCGACAAATAAATCGAAAGCGCGTCGCCCCACGCGCGAACGGTCTCCGGTCGGCGGTCCAGACAGGCACCGAGGCTGACGACGCGCTCGACCTTGTCCATCCGCAGCAGATGCCGGCCCGCACCATCCGCCGCGTGTTCGGGATCAGCGGTAATCTGCACCACCGTCAGCTTGCCGGGGTGGCGCAGCCCGCCAAGCGCGGCGCCGGTTACCGAACGGTCGCCGCCGAGAATGAGGGGCACGCTGTGACCAGTGCAGCATTCCGCGAGCGCGGTCCCGACCCGCTCGACCCAGCAGGCCCGGTTCTCGCCATAGTCGACCGGGACATCGCCCGCGTCGGCAAGCGTCGCACCCCGCAGCATCCAGACACCGCGGTTCACGTCGAACCAGCCGCGCGGACGACCATCGCCGAAATCCAGTTGATAGGAATAATCGAGCGATTTCCGACGGATCAGGGCGGGCGCCAGGCGACTGTCAGTCTCCCCGGCTAGATCGTACGGAACACCGAGTATGACAAAATCCGGGATCTTCGACTTTGCATAAGCCGGCGCGCCGCAGAATTTATAGGCGACGGCAGTGCGCAGCCTGACTGTATCCGCGGGCACCGGCGCATCGGCGTCGACCAGCATCTGCTTGTCGACCAGCATTCGCACCTGCGGCAGGATCTGAGCCGCGACCTGCGCGGGCGCGACCTGATCGATACGACACGGGCGCGCGAACGCCTTCAGCAAGCGATAAGCGGAAAGCGACAGCTTCGTCCGCGCGGATGAAGCCGTGTTGATGACGACGATATGGGTGTCGTCCTGGCTTTCCAGCGCGAGGTCGTCGGAGACCATGAGACGCGTCGTCAGCAGCGGGTCCGCGCCGGCGGGGTCGCCCTGCGGACCGGAATGCCTGGCGTCGCCCGCCGGATATTCGCCCCCGGACGCCGGTGCTTCGTCGCAAAAGGCCTCGAGAATAGCCATTTCCGGTCAGACGCCGCGTTGCTGCGCGGCGGCTCTGAACATGCCGACTCGAGCCACCATCCCGATGGCTCGCCTTCCCAGGCTCAGCAGCATAACCGCGGCGCCGAGCAACATCAGGCTGCGCCAGAAGATCTCGAAAAAGCCGCCGAGCAGCTCCAGCGCCGTCATCCCCGCCAGGGCATCGTGCCAGAACGCCTGCAGCATCGCCGGATATGCGCCCGCCACGTTCAGGATCACGAATTTGAAGATTACCGTAAGCAGGTAGATCAGGAATATTGCGCCCGCCACGGAATAGATGCCCAACGCCCATTTGGCCCTTTCGCTCAGGCTGCTCCGCGGAGCGCCGGATCCGTTTCCGAAGAGCTTCGCGGCGATCTCCTCCAGCCACGCCGTTTGCTGCTTGCGCAGATTGACGATACCGAACAGGTCGCTCATCAGCCAATAACCGTCCATGCGCAGAAACGGATTGAGCGTCATCACGATGTTCAAATCGATCATGACGAATGCAAAAAGGAAGACCAGATTGCCGGTTTCGGAATAAAGCGCCAATGTCAGCAGCAGGAACAGGGATTCGAAGTACACGCCTCCGATGTCTATCATCGCCCTCTGGCGCCGTGGCAGCTTCCACGCTTCGGACACGTTGGTCCACAGCACCGTATAGATGATGTACAGACCCCAACCGATCGTCATTTTCCTGCAGCCGTAATGGGCGGCGGCGCTGGCGTGGCCAAACTCATGGCAGATCGTGCCCAGAGTGGAGAGCAGCATTATCAGCAGAATGCCAGCCGCATTGAGCTGATTGAAGTCGACATGCCGTTCCTGAATGAGCACGCCGTATACATAGACGTGCGAAGCAACGAACAATAAGGCACCGCAAAGCAGCGCCGGCCATTGGAACATGAAACTCAGCCATTGCGCCACGACATCGACCACGCTGGGTGGGAAGATCGGCAGCTTGAGGAACAGGAAAGCGCGCTTGGGCTGGCTGCTCACCGCGACGCGCGCCGGATCCTGATGCGCATAGATCAGGATGCCCTTGGGCAGCAGCGATTGCCGGATCAGCCGCCGCAGCCACTCCGGCTCGAAGCTGCCGGGATGATGGCCGAGAAAGGCGTGGATCGCCTCCTCCTCGGAGCGCTCGCCATCGAACTGGCGCACCAGATCCATGTAGAGCGCGGGGATCGCGAAGCGGACCGGCTCATTTGCGCTCGGCACCACGCAGAGCGTCATCGGCTTGCCGGCGTCCGAATCGAAGGCGGACGCTTCCAGCAGAGGATTGGCGAAGGGGCGTTGATCTTCAATCATGCACGGTGATCCGCAAGCTGCAGTAATCGCGCGAGCGATAATGGCGGGACCGGAACACTGCCCGATCCCGCCGTTTGACGACCTGAAGAACTCAGGCGGGCTTGATCGGCACGGTCGGCGCGTCGCAGCGGCCGTTGCAGCGGCCCGCCAGCTCCAGACGGTCTTCGAGTTCGATGATCTCGAACTCGTCGATCAGCAGCGAATCGCTGGTTTCGATTTTTTCAATCATGGCAAAAGCTCCCTAGTTGTTCGGAACGGATCGAATTACCCGTCCCGCTGTGATGCACTTGCTTGCTTACATGCCCGTCCCATGCATCGGAGGATGAGCAATCTCTCGAACTGCTTTCGGGTTTTCGCGTCTGGTTCCGTCATTGGCGGCGCGCTCCATTGGCCGGATCGCATCGCGGGATGCGAGCTGGCACAGGAACGCCCATATCCGCGAACGCGCCGTGCCGGCGTGTCGGTCGAGCCAGTCGCGGCCGATGCCGTCCGGCGCGGAAAGTTGCTCGGCCAACGCCGCCATCTCCGCAGGCAGCCGATAGCATCGCCCGCTCACCGCATCGGACCAGATCCTGTCGGCCTCGCCGCTCAGCGGAACGATGCGACGGTGATTGATCGTCAAGCGGCCACCCGCCGCGAGACTGTGGCCGAGCATCTGCGCGACCTCCGCGATATCGCGCTGGGGGAGGCTGCCGGGCACGCGCCACTGGTGGAAGAGATCGCCGCCGGACCATTCCTCCGCGTGTGCCCGCAACGCGGCGCCGAAGAACGAATATGCGCGCTGGACCGCCGCCTCGACGAAATGCCCGCGCGCGTCGCCGCAGAGCGCGCGCCCGGGATCGATGACCGGCGCCGTCCGGCAATGTCGCTTCTCGCCGCTTGTATAGGCGATCATCACCAGGATCGGCGCGCCGAAGCGCGCGGCCATGCCGATGAGGCCGGTCTTGACGCGCGCGGTCGACCCCAGGATCCGTACCGTCGCGCGCCGCTGGTCGCCGCGTGGGCCGTCCAGCCCGGTATTGCCGTCGATGGTGGACAGGACGCACCCGCCCCGCGCCAGGGTTTTGGCCAGGGCAAGCGCGCCGCCATGCTCCTCGGCATTGACGATCCGGAGCTTTTTCCAGAGCGCCGCCTCCGGGTTTGCCGTCCGCGCGGTTTGATAATCGTTGAGCGAGTCGCGCGCCAGCGGGACGCAGATCGGAATGCCGGCATGCGCCAGGTCCGAGGGAAGGTAGCGCATCGGCCCCAGATGAAACGAGGCTATGGCCAGCCCGCGGCCGCGCGCCAAAATCTCGGTTATCTGGCCGAGCGGCAAGTCTTCGAGTTGCGGGACCTCCGCCGTGTGCGTCAGGCCGGGAAGATAATGGTGGTGATATTCCCAGCCGCCGATCATCTTGCCGATCGCCGCGGCGCGCGCGGTTCGCGCGATCTTTTCCAGAGGCCAGTCTTCCCCGAACAACGACAACAGGTTCATGTGATAAGCGCGCAGCCCGAACGGGATCAGCGCGGCATCGCTCAGCGCATGGACCGCATCGAGGACTTCGCGCTTGCCGCGGCCTCCCCGCGCGAGCAGCTGCGCCAGGGGCATGCGGCCAGCAGGATCGTCGTCGCAATCGATGGCGTCTGCAGCGAAGTGCGGTATTGCATTCACAAGCCCCTGCCTCCCCTGTCTCGAACCGATTACCGGAGCGCCGCGTCCGCGGTTTCGATACCCGCCCCCGGCAACGCCGACCCCGGCCCGGCCTCCGCCGCCTGCTTGGCCTGAAAATAATCGATCATTTCGCGCTTGGCGGTGCGACGGACGCCAGGACACGGCGCCTTGTCGTGATCCATCCGGATCTGCGGGCAATGGACACCCTGGCAGGCCGGCAGCATGTGACAGCTCTGGCAGCCGGTATCGCGCTCGAAGGCTGGCTCGGTCCACAGCGCCATCTTGTCGACGTCCAGATCGAGCGTGCCGTCGGGACGCAGCTTGCCGACGAGATTGCGATCCTTCTTGTCGAGATCGACGGTGCATTTCATCAGGTCGCCGTGCGCGCCGATGATGAAATTATAGGGCCGCACCGCGTAGCAGACCTGGGTGCCGAGCGCGGCGCCCGGCCGCCAGCCGCTGGTGACCCGCAGCCCCAGCGCGCGGGCGGCCGCCTTGAGCCGCATCCGCACGGCTTGCGCTTCGCCGGTGCCGCAGACGTCGAGATTGGCGTCGTTGTCGCCGCCCCATCGGCCGACCGCGTGGAACGAGAGCGTGAACCGGTCGTCGCCGCTGAACCTCGCCCGCAGAAGCTCGAGGAATTTCTCCAGGCCCGGGACATTGGATTGCGCGAAATTGACTCGAATGACGACCGAAAACTCGTCGTCGCGCTCGCTCATCCTGGCCAGATTGTCGTATATCGTCTGAAAGGTAGTGCCGCCGTCGCGCCTCGGCCGATGCCGGTCATGGTCCTCGGGCAGCCCGTCGAGCGTGATCTGGAAATCGGTGATGCGCCAGGCCAGCAGACGATCCACCACCTCGCCGGTGAGCAGATACGCATTGGTGGTGATGTGACTGAAATAGTCGATGCCCGCGCGCTCGGCGATCTCGGCAAAATAGGGAGCGAGATCGTCGATCGCTTCCATGCCGTACAATGGCTCGCCGCCGAACCAGCCCACCGTCAGCTCGCGCAGCGAGCCCGCGCGGCTCTCGACCAGTTTCTTGATCCCCTCGCGCACTTCCGGGCGCATGGTGCCCCGCCGGAAGCTCTCGTAGCAATAGGTGCAGCGGAAGTTACAGTCTTCGGAGGGCAGCAGGATCAGCTCAAGGCGGTCGCTGCGATGATTTTCCTGCCCGAAGGCATATTGCACCCGGCGCAGTTCGTCGGCCTCCGCCGGAACGAGATAGCCGCGTTGCGCGAAATAGCCGCTTATGCCGCCGGAACCCGCCGTGCCTTTCCGACTGATCAACCCCAGAATTGTTTCGCGCTTCGCCGGCCGAAACGCGTTCATCGCGCCGGTATAGGTGTTCCACAGCAGCAGCCAGCCTTCGGCCGTGGTTGCCTGGACGTTGAAGCGGGAGGGCTTCCATCGCGCCTGGACGGGCGCACTTTGCGCCCCGTCCAATACGGCGTCATTCGGTACCGGCCCGGAGATGCTGTCAAGCGGCGACCGCTCGAAGACATTGTCACGTATGCGCATAGCAACTCCTGTCACAATTTTTAACAGTGTCGCGCAATCGCAAGTAGACGATGCAGCGCCAAACAAGCTCTTTGGAGAGTTGCTAGGCCAACAGCGCTCGTTCACTTTATTATCGTGATACCTGCAACAGGCACTGGAGTAACTTCCATTTGTTGTCGTATCATCATCTTCGACAAACGGGAACGCCGCCCAATATGACGTTAGCTCCGGATCGGATGTTTAACCGGATTGTTGACGAAAAGACGGACCGTGACTTGCCTGAAATCTGCCGAACCGCGCCGGATCCAATCGCAGTCGCCAGCGCCGAGGCGGTGCGATCGGTGCGCGTCCGTCCCGCCGTCATCGCGGCCCACGTCCATGAAGAGAAACAGAATGACGCCTGCGCCGCCCGCGCCGCGGGAGAATGATTGAGCCCCAGGATCAGTGTTGATAAGTCGCTCGGCGTGGACGGTATCGATATGAAATTCGTTGTTTTGGGCGTGGCCGAGTGAATCACGTCCCAGTTGCCATCATCGGCGGGGGCGCGGCGGGCGTGGCCGCCGCCCGGACGCTCGCCGACGCCGGCGTGGACACGCTGACCCTCGAGGCGAGCGACCGTCTCGGCGGCCGTGCGCATACGATCCACATTGCAGGCATGCCGCTCGATCTGGGCGCGGGCTGGCTGCATTCCGCCGAGCATAATCCCTGGGTCGGCGTCGCCGAGGCGAGCGGCTTCACCGTCGATCGCACCCTGCCGCGCTGGCGCGAGCAATGGCGCGCATTGGGGTTCGGCAAGGCCGAGCAGGCCGCCGCCGGAGCCGCATTCGCCGCGTTCGTCGAGCGCATGCGCGCGGACCCGCCTGTCAGCGACCGCGCCGCCGACGCGCTGCTCCCGCGATGCGAGTGGAACGGCTATCTCGACGCGCTGAGCGGCTATATCAACGGCGCCGGCAACGCCGAGGTCTCGATCGCCGATTATCTCGCTTATGACGACGCCGCGACCGAGACCGACTGGCGCGTGGCCGAAGGCTATGGCGCGCTCGTCGCGGCGCATGGGGCGCGGCTGCGGGTGTCGCTTGCCACGCCGGTCACCGCAGTCGACGGCAGCGGCACACGGCTGCGGATCGAAACCCGCGGCGGCACGGTCGAGGCCGACGCCGCGATCGTCACGGTGTCCACCAATGTGTTGGCGCGCGGCGCGATCCGCTTCGATGCTGCGCTCGATCCGGTGCTGCACGCTGCAGCGCAATTGCCCCTCGGGCTCGCTGACAAATTATTTTTCGCGCTCGACGGCGACGACGAGATCGATGCCGACGCGCATCTGCTCGGCAATCCGCGAGAGGCGATCACCGCGACCTATACTTTGCGCCCAATGGGGCGGCCGGTGATCGAGGCAATGTTCGGCGGCGAAGGCGCGCGCTCGATGGAGGCCGAAGGGCTGGACGGCGCCGCCGCCTTCGCGCTGGACGAGCTCTGCGCGCTGCTCGGCAGCGCGTGGCGCAAGCGGCTGCGGCTGCTCGCCGGCTCGGCCTGGGGCCGCGACGACTTCATCCTCGGCAGCTACAGCCACGCTTTGCCTAGTGCGGCGGCGGCACGCGGCACGCTTGCCACCCCGGTCGATCCGCGCATCCGCTTCGCCGGCGAGGCATGCTCGCCGAACAATTTCTCGACCGCGCACGGTGCTTATCTGACCGGGGTGGACGCCGCCCGGGCGCTGCTGGCGGAACGCTATGCTCCGGAGTCAATTAGCCGTTTTCGTCATCCCGGATGTTAGGCTTTCCCGGAGAACCGCAGGTTTTCCGCTGGACAGTCTTCAGTCCGGGATCCACCTCTCCACGGGGGGCTTGCTGCACGGTGGATCCCGGACAGCTCGATGACGGTATTGAGTACAGACCTTAGGCCGCGCGCTTGGCAGGCGCGGGATTGGAGAACTCCATCTCCTGATCGATTCCGCCATATTTCAGCGCCATCAGGTCGAGCGTGTAATTCTGGTGCAAGCGCCATGGCTTGCGCGCACCCTGGCACGGCAATTGCGCCGCGGCGCGCTGGACATAGCCGGAGGTGAATTCGAGGAACGGCACTTCCTCGACCGGCGCCGCCAGCCGCGGCGTCACTTGCCGCATGCCGCGCTTACGCATCGCGTTGAGCAGCCGGGTCACGTAATTCGCAGTCAGATCCGCCTTCAGCGTCCAGCTCGCATTGGTGTAGCCGAACGAAATCGCGAAATTGGGCACGTCGGAAAACATCATGCCCTTGTAGGTCAGGTGCTTCGCCGGCTCGAACAGCTTGCCGTCGACTCTGATCGGCATCCCGCTGAGCAACTGGATCTCGAGCCCGGTGGCGGTGACGACGAGATCCGCCTCGAGCTCCTTGCCCGAAGCGAGGCGGATGCCGGCCTCGGTGAAGCGGTCGATCGTGTCGGTCACGACGCTGGCCCGGCCCTCCCGAAGCACGGCGAACAGGTCGGCGTCGGGCACGAGGCACAGCCGCTGGTCCCAGGGATTGTAACGCGGGGTGAAGTGGGTATCGACGTCGTGCCCGGGCAGCTCCTTGCGCACCATGTCGACCAACGTCTTCTTCGCCTTGTCGGGGTGTTTGCGCATCGCCCGGAAGAAATATTGCTGCAGCAGCACGTTCTTCCAGCGGGTCAGGCCATAAACGGTCTTGGCCGGCAGCTTGCCTCGCAGCCAGTTGGCGATGCCGTCCTGCGACGGCCGCGCGACGATATAGGTGGGCGAACGCTGGAGCATCGTCACCGACGCCGCCTGCCTGGCGAGTTCGGGGACCAGGGTCACCGCCGTCGCGCCGCTGCCGATCACGACGACGCGCTTTCCGGCATAGTCGACATCGTCGCTCCAGAATTGCGGATGGACGATGCGGCCACGGAAGTCCTCGATTCCGGCAAAGTCGGGCGTGTAGCCGCGGGCGTAATTGTAATAGCCGGTGCACATGAACAGGAAGCCGCAAGTGAAGCTGACTTCCTCGCCGCCGCGGTCCGCCACGATCGTCCAGCGCGCATCGGCGCTCGACCAGTCGGCGCTTTTGACGCCATGGCCATAGCGGATGTGGCGATCCACGCCATATTCGCGTGCAGTCTCGTCGAGATAGCGGAGGATCGCCGGCCCGGCGGCGATCGCCTCGTCCTCCGTCCACGGCTTGAACGAAAACCCCAGCGTGTACATATCCGAATCCGAGCGGATTCCGGGATACCGGAACAGGTCCCAGGTCCCGCCCAGCCGATCGCGACGTTCCAGAACCACATAGCTGCGGTCCGGGTTGTTCGCCTGGAGGTGATAGCCCGCACCGATGCCGGAAATCCCAGCTCCCACCACCACGACGTCGAAATGCTCGCTCATCAGGGCCCTCCTGGTGCGCTGCTTACACTAATGTAAGTAACTCGGCCAGTCCCTCAATAATCGCGCGAATAGCGAAGACTGACGCTCGATCCGCCGAACGAGCCGGTCTGCGAGAGCAGGCTCAAAGCTCGGGTCAACGCGATCTCGAGCTGAGTCGCGGTGAAACCCCGGGCATCGGTGATGATCTCGATATAGATGTCGTCGGTGATGTATTTGCCGGCGGCGAGCGACGTGCCGCGGCCGCTGGCGTCGTCGGCGCCGAGAATACGCAGCCGATCGATCCCAGTGGCCGATTTGAGCTTGCCGAGCGGATTCAATCCACCCCCCGACCCGCTGAGCGAATTGACTGCCGCCGCGAGCTGGATCGCCTCGGTGGCGGACAAATTGGTCACGTTCGTGCCGAAGAACAGCCGCGCCAGCACTTCCTCCTGCGGCAGGCTGGGGTTTGACGTGAATGAAATCTGCGGGCGCTGCGCGGTGCCCGACACGTTGAGGATCGCAGTCACGCCCTCCGCCGTCGTCGTCGCGGCGATGTCGATCGAGGGATTGGAGACCTGATTCCCCTGGAAACTGATCGTGCCGCGGGTGATCTCGAAGCGGCGGCTGGCAAAGCTGTAGGTGCCGCGCTCGATTTCCATCGTGCCGCGTACCTGGGGTGCGGCAGTGGTGCCGCCCACCGTGATCCGCGCGCGCCATTCGGACTCCAGGCCCATGCCGTTCACGAAGATCCGGTTATCGGCGACGAGGCGCAGATCCAAGTCGAACAATCCCGCCGCGCGCGCCGGCTTGGCCGCCGCCTGGGCATTGTCGACGAGCTGGCTCTTGCGGCGGATCCCGGTCAGCTCGGGGATCTCGGCGGCACCCTGGCGGATGATCTCGTATTTGGCTTCGGGAATGGTCAGCCGGCCTTCGATCTTCGAGACCTCCGGGTTCTTGGTGATCGTGATCTTGCCGGTCGCGGTCGCGCCCAGCGCGTCACTGCGCGCGAGCCGGGCATTCTTGAAGTCGGCGGTCAGGCTCATCGGATAGCCGTTGACCGCGGACAGGCCGATACGCCCCTGCGCAGTGACGGTGCCGTCGCCGGCGCGTCCGCTGGCTTGCTCGAGGATCAGTTCGTTATCGGAGAAGCGGCCATCGATCTTCAGATTGGTGATCTGGGTGCCGTAGGTCTCGTTGCCATACGTCAAATTCTCGCCGCGGACGACGCCGACCAGCCGGGGATCGTTCACCCGGCCCGAAAAGTCGGCGGCGATGCCGACCGGCCCGGTCAGATGCTGGTTGGACAGGCCGGCCAGCGAAAAGGGCACCGCGGCAGGGCCGTTATAGCGGATACCGCCGGAGAGCGGCGCGCCGGTCAGCCGCGTCATCCAGCTGCCGGCACCCGGCCCAAGCGGCCGCATCGTCGCGACGACGCGGCCGATCGTGGTGGTGCCGCGCTTGATCAGTGCCCGCACATCGCCGCCATCGGGAAGCAGCTTGCCGACCAAGCTGACATCGACCGGCGTCGAGACCGTCGCGAGGCTGGAGCGGGTGAACTCGTCGATCTCGAGCCTGGCATCGGCGCTGGGGAAAGCGCTCGGATTGGGCTGGGCGAAATCGAGGCTGCCGCTCGCGGTGCCGCCGATGCCGATGCCCGGCACGAAGCCGTTGACCACTGCGAGGTCGAGCTTGTCGAGCCGCGCCTGGAGCGCGATACCGTTGCCATAGCTGCCGGCCAGCCGGGCGCTGCCCTGGTCGAAATCGATCTGAGTCGGCTGGAGCCGGTAGACGCCCTTGGCAATGTCGATCCGCGCGGGATTGACGCTGTGGAAGCGGATGCCGCTCCCCTGCCCCTGCAGCGCCACCAGCCATTGCTTCGGCGACAGACGGGCATTGGCGGCGATCTGGAACGGCACCCCCGACGATCCGGTGGCGACGGCCTGCGCGGTGCCGCTGCCGCCCTGATAGTCGATCTTCGCGCGCGCGGTCTTGAGCACGAACTGCCCGCTGCGCAGATTGGCGAGCTGGACGTCGGCGAGGATCTGCGGGGTTTCGGTCAGCACCACGCTCGCGGTCACCAGCCCGCGGCCGATGGTCAGCTCGCTATTGCCGGGAATCACCGCGTTGAGCGCGCGCGCCTGCACGTCGGCGCGCTGGTACCTGCCCTGCGCCGCGAGCGCGGCGCTGCCTGTCACGCCCGAGCCGTCGAAGGTCAGGCGTCCGGCGAACGGCCCGGCGCGGGTCTGCTGGAGCTTGCCGGCGATGTCCATTCCGGCAAAGCGGGCGGCATTGATGTCGATCGCCAGCGCCGCGCCGTTCCGGACGAGCACGTCGGCAGTGAACGGGCCGTAATCGGTGCCGCCGCTGGCGAGGATCGCATAGGCGTTGCCGCGCCCGCGCACCCGCGCTTCGAGATTGACCAGCCCGACGCCGAGCCCGGGCCGCGCCGCGCGCAGCAGCACTTGCGGCGCAGTCATCGTGCCGGTCACGCGCGCGCTGAGCGGGCCGTAGACCGTGGACACCGCATCGGCGTTGATCAGGATCGGGCCGGCGGGATCGTAGCGCCCCGAGCCGCGCAGCACGCGGAATTGCGGCGCGCGCATGCGGATGTCGTTGACTGCGATGATGCCCTTGGGATCGAGCGTGACCCGTGCCGACGCCACTGCATTGCCGCCGAGGAAATCGCGCACGCTCGTATTGCTCAGCTTGCGTGTCTCGGCGGCGACGTGGCCGCGAATCCCCCAGCCGCCGCCGGGCGCGGCGAACAGTTCGGCATCGGTCTTGAGATTGACGACACCAACGCCGTTGATCGCGTAATCGTTGATCCGGCCCTTGATCGCGCCGGTGTAGCGGCCGGTGCGCATATCGGCGGCGATGATCGCGGTGGCGTCGACACGATCGGAGCGCAGGCGGAGATTGTCGGAGAGGATCTGGCTGCCCGAGATGGCGAGATCGCCGGCGACGGTAAGGTTGGTGACCAGCCCGCCGGCGGCGGCGTTGAGGCCGGAAACGCGCGCGGCGCGGGCGCGCACCGGAATCAGGATCCGATCCGAATCGACGCGCGCGCGGCCTTCCGCGTACAGATTCTCCACCACCGTCTCGCCGAAACCGAGCGAGGCGGCGCGGATCTTGTAGTCGACGACCGGCGCATTGAACGGCCCGTCGAGCGCCAGCGAAGCGCGCACCGAGCGGCCGTTGAGGTTCGGTGCGATCGCGCCCGGGGTGAGCAGCATCGCGTCGACGTTGAGATTGCCGAAGCGATTGCGCGCGAGATCGACCAGCCCCTTGGCCTCGACCGACAATGCCTTCGAGTGGAGCTTGAGCACGCCGTTCGCGGTGCGGTCCTTCCAGACCGCGTCGGCCTCGACATCGAGCTGCGGCGAAGCCAGCCGCTCGACCGGACCCTGCAGGTAGACGCCGGGCCAGGTCGGCCCGCGCAGCTGGAAGCGGCCGTTCTGCGCGATCACCGCCAGATCGGCGAGGCGCCGGCCGCCCAGCGTTCCGGTCGCCTGCCCGCGCCAGCTCTGCCAGCTGCCGCGCCCGCCGACATTAACTGCCAGCGGGCGGTCGAGCCCGGCAAGGCCGGTGACGAAGCCCTTGGCCGGGGCATTGAGCCGCACGTCGATGTCGAGCTTGTTCGCTTCGGGCACGGCGTCGAGCTTGAGCACCAACGCGTCGCCGCCCGCCACGCCGGGCGCCGAAATCGTCCCGCCGTCCAGCGCGAGCTGCGCGCGTCCGCCGGCGATATGCGCGCTTCCCTTCAGCCGGCCGATGTGGCGCTGGCCGTCGATCGCCGGCGCGATGTCGATCCGGGCGATGTCGAGCCGGGCGATGTCGATATCGAGATCGGGGAGCAAAGGTCCGCTCGGATCGGTGGAGGGTTTGAGCGCCGGCAGCCGCAGCAGTCGCACTTCGGGGCTGGTCAGGCTGCGGATATCGACATGGTTCTGCAGATAGGCGAACGGCCGCCAATCCATCGCGATCTCTTTCGAGGTTGCGAAAATTCCCTTGGTATCGCGCACCTCGACGTCGTGCAGGATCAACGCGCCATAGAGCGATCCGTCGATCCGGCCGACGCGGAAATTGAGTCCCGAGGCGAGCGTCAGCTTGCCCAGCTGCTGCGCGACGAAATTGCGGCCCGGCTGAGTGTTGACTCCGATCACCAGCAGGCCGGCGAGCAGCGCCAGCGAACCGACCGCGATCGCACTCCATTTGACGACGCGCTGCCACAAAGGCGGCCGCTCGACGACATGCGTCACCGGCGCCTGGCCATCGTCGACGATTTCGGTCTCGGGTAAGTCGGACGCCATCAGAATGCCTGTCCGATCGAGATATAGAGCGCGACCTTGGACTCACCCGGCTTGCGCGCGATCGGAGTCGCCACGTCGACGCGCAGCGGCCCGAAATTGGTGTAGAGCCGACCGCCGATGCCGGCGCCGAAGCGCATGTTCTTGCCCGTCGGGTAGAGCCCTTCATAGACCTGGCCCGCGTCGATGAACGGCACGATGCCGTAATTGCCGAAGCGATAGCGCGCTTCGATCGCGAATTCGTTGAGGCTGCGCCCGCCCACCGGGCGCCCGTCGGGGGAGCGGGGGCCGAGCTCCTGATAGCCGAAGCCGCGCACCGATCCGCCGCCGCCGGCATAATAGCGCCGCGAAGGGGGCAAGTCGTTGCGCGCAATGCCGGGAATCGAGCCGATGCGCGCACGGCCGGCGACGACGATGCTCGACGAAGCCGGATAATAGACCGTGCCTTCCAGCATCAGCCGCGCATAAGGCCGCGCCCGCCCGCGTACCGAAGTCTCAGGACTGGCGTTTGCCTTGATCCGGAAGCCGCGCGTCGGATTGAGCAAATTGTCCGACACGTCATAGCCGACAAAGCCCGGCAGCGCGGCGATCAGCCAAGTGCCGCGATCGCGCGCGCCCTTGTTGAAGTTGAACTGGTCCTCGTTCGAGCCGACGAGTTCGGCGCCGTAGAAATAGGTCCAGCGCTTCTGCCAGATCGGCGTGGAATCGCGCGACCAGCGCACCGCGAGCGTGCCGGTGTATGATTCGAACGCAGCATAATCTGAATGGTTTACCGCCGCCTGGGCTTGGAAGGTGCGGTCGCGCTGTCCAGCGTTGGAGCGGCGGAAGGTTGCCGAAACACCTTGCTCTTGCGTGCCGAGCACCGCGCTGCCGATCAGCGCGCCTTCGGGCGGGAAGAAGTTGCGGTGCGTCCAGCTGCCCTCGGCGCGGAAGCCCTGGCCGGTGCTGTAGCCGACCTCGCCGGCCAGCGTGCGCGGGCGTCCGGCATTCTGGCGGACCAGCAGATTGACGACTTCGGTGCCCTCGGGCCCCGGTTGCCCGGTGCGCACCGGCTCGACCGCGACGGTCGAGAACAGGCTGGTGGCGATCAGCGCCTCGCGCAGATCGTCGACCGCGCGCGTGTCGTAAATCTGGCCGGGCTTGTAGCGGCGAAGGAGTTCGAGGTGATCGACATCGAATACCGGACGGCGGCCCTCGGTGACGATCGCGCCGAACGACGCGCGCGGGCCGAGATCGACAGGCAAGGTATAGTCGCCGAGCTGGGTCTCCTCGTCGAGCAGGATGTCGCGCTCGCCCAGCTTGATGAACGGATAGCCCTGCTGCGGCAGGCGCAGGCTGACATTGGCCTCGGCGCCCTGGACGCGCTCCGCCTGGATCGGATCGCCGGGATTGAGGTTGAGCTCCCTGTCGAGCAGCCCGACGGGAACCGTGGGATCGCCGACGATCCTGACCTGGCCGAGCCGATAGAGATTGCCCGGCGTCGCAGTGATCGTCGCGCGGACATTGCCCGAATTCTTCGGGCTCTGCTCGAGCGTCGAGATCGCGGTGCCGTCATAATAGCCCAGCGACTGCATCAGGCGTATCGCCAGCCGCTCGTCCTCGCGAGCGCGTGCCGCGACCATCGTCGCGTTCGCGGCCTTACCGTCGCCGTCCTCCAGCGCCGAGAGCTCCCGGAAGCGGCTCTCGAGTCCGACCTTGTCGAGCCCTTCGACGGCGGTGGTATAGCGGATCGAAGCGACCTTCTCGTCGTCCAGGCCTTCGATCTTGACCGGCTCGACCTTGAACTGGGCGAGCGGAGTCAGCGGCTCGGCGAGCGCGGGATCCTCCGCGGCGGGTGGCGGAAAGCCCTCGATCTGATCGGCGACCGTGGCCGGGGTTGCGGGCTGGGTGACCGCCGGCTTTCCGAAATCCTTGATCGGCTCGAGCGGCGCGTTGATGTCGTCGCTCAATTTGGGGAGCGCCGCCTCGAACTCCGCATCGGGCACGATCGTCTCGTCCTGCGGCGCGATCTGGACGGGATCGGGGTTGGGCAGCGCAACGGGCGCACCCTGCCCCGGCTTGGGATCGGATACTTGCGCATACGCAACGCCAGGCAGGAACGCAGTCCCTGCCAGCGCGGCAAGCCACACCGCTTCAACCCCTATGCGCACGCGCCTCCTTCGGGAGCCGCGAACCCGGCCCTCTCGCTTCCGTAACGACCCATTCGCGCTTTGGCTCCCCCATTGCGCGATTCGCGAACAAAATCAGCAGCTAGCGAGTTTCGCGCGGGCACGGAAGCGATGAAGCAGCGGCTCGGTATAGCCGCTCGGCTGGGCCGCGCCTTCGAAGATCAGTGCACGCGCCGCCTGGAACGCCAGGCTCTGCGCCTCGCGGCCTGACATCGGCCGATAGAGCGGATCGCTTTGATTCTGCGCATCGACCTTGGCCGCCATGCGCCGAAGCGCGGCCTCGACATCGTCCGCGCTCGCCACGCCGTGGAGCAGCCAATTGGCGATGTGCTGCGACGAGATCCGCAAGGTCGCGCGATCTTCCATCAGACCGATATCGTGGATGTCGGGGACCTTCGAGCAGCCGACGCCCTGATCGATCCAGCGCACGACATAGCCGAGAATGCCCTGGGCATTGTTGTCCAGCTCCCGGGCGACTTCTTCCGCCGACCAGTTGCGCCCAAGCACCACCGGGACCGTCAGCAATGGCGCCAGCCCGGGCACGGCCTCGGTCGCGATTTCCCGCTGGCGCGCGAACACATCTGTGCGGTGATAATGGAGCGCATGGAGCGTCGCGGCAGTCGGCGACGGCACCCAGGCGGTGTTGGCCCCCGCCTCCGGATGCGCGCTCTTCTGCACCATCATGTCGGCCATCCGGTCCGGCGCGGCCCACATCCCCTTGCCGATCTGCGCCCTGCCCGACAGCCCGCAGGCAAGCCCGACGCGGACGTTGCGATCCTCATAGGCCTTGATCCAGGCCGACGCCTTCATCTCGCTCTTGGCGACCATCGGGCCGGCGCGCATGCTGGTGTGGATCTCGTCCCCGGTGCGATCGAGGAAACCGGTGTTGATGAACGCGATCCGATCCTTCACGGCATGGATGCAGGCCGCGAGATTGGCCGAAGTGCGCCGTTCCTCGTCCATCACCCCCACCTTGATCGTGTGCCGCGCGAGGCCGAGCAGGTCTTCGACCGCGTCGAACAACCGATCGGTAAAGCCGCATTCCTCGGGGCCGTGCATCTTGGGCTTGACGATGTAGATCGATCCGGCACGGCTGTTGCGGACCGCGCCCAGCCCGCGCAGGTCGTAGAGCGCGATCAGGCTGGTGACGATCGCGTCGAGCACGCCTTCGGGCGCCTCCTGCCCGTCGGCCAGCAGCACCGCCGGATTGGTCATCAGGTGGCCGACATTGCGGACGAACAGCAGCGCGCGGCCGGGCAGGTTGCCGCGATCAGGGTTGAGCTTTCGCATGACCGTCCGCCCGCCTTTGTCGAACTGCTCCTCCAGATCCCCGCGCATCAGCCCGAGCCAATTGGCATAAGCGGCGACCTTGTCCTCGGCGTCGACCGCGGCGATCGAATCCTCGAGATCGACGATCGTGGTCAGCGCCGCCTCGAGCCGCACATCGGCGATGCCCGCGGGATCGTCGCGGCCGATCGGATGATTTCGGTCGATCAGGACTTCGATACGCAGACCATTGTGGCAATAGATCCATGGCGCGATCTGCTGCGCCGGATCACGAAGCAACGGCGCCCCCGCCAGATCGGTCCAGCTGCCGGCGGCCAGCGGCACCGCTTCAGCGAGAAACGCCTTGGCATAGGCAATCACCTGCGCGCCGCGTTCGCGATCATAACCGCCGGGCTTCGCCGCGCCGGGCAGCGCATCGGTGCCGTAGAGGGCGTCGTACAGACTGCCCCAGCGCGCATTGGCGGCGTTGAGCACGAAGCGGGCATTGAGCGCCGGCACCACCAGCTGCGGCCCCGCCATCCGCGCGATCTCGTCGTCGACATTCGCGGTGCCGATCGTGAAGGGCGCCGGCTCCGGAACGAGATAGCCGATCTCTCGCAGGAAAGCCTTCTGCTCCGCAGGGTCTGCCGAGCGATCGGGGTCGGCCGCGCACCATGCGTCGATCTCCGCCTGCAATGCGTCGCGCCTGGCCAGCAGCGCACGGTTTTCGGGAGCGAAGCGTGCGAAGATATCCGCGGCGCCAGACCAGAAGTCCCCGGCTTCGATCGCAAGCTCGGGCAGCACTCGCGTCTCAAGGAAGTGCGCGAGCGTTTCGGCGACCTTCAGCCCGGCGCGATCGACATAAGCGGACATAGCAACTCCCTTGGCATGCATCGTACGACGCCTGGGGAGGGCCTGCGCGACCTATCGGGCGCCGCGCCGCTAATCAAGCGCGATCGCCGCGGCCTCAATCCGCTCGAGCATCGCGCGCAATTGCTCGCGTTCGGCGTCGGACAAGGTCTCAAAGATCCGCCTCTCGAACTCGAGCGCCTTGGGTGCGACCTGCTCGTACAGGCCCCAGCCCTGTTGCGACAGGGTCAGCAGATGCGAGCGCTGATCGTCGGGATTGGCGGCGCGCTGGATCAGCCCGCGTTCGGCCAGCGCGATCGCGGCGCGGCTGACGGTCACCTTGTCCATCCGCGTTCGCCCGCACAACGCCTGCTGGCTCATCGCCCCGCCCTCGGCGAGCACCGCCACTAGCCGCCATTCGGGGATACGCAGCCCGAACAGGGTGCGATACGCGCTGGCCACTGCGTCCGACACCGTGTTCGACGCGATCGACAGCCGATAGGGCAGAAATTCGTCGAGCTTCAGCGAGTTGGGCATGCGGCCATCGTGCTGCCAACCTTCAGTCGCTGCAAGCGACAACGCTGTACGATTGCATTTTCTGCAATGATACCGTTATCATTTCGCACTTGCAGCATAACCCGTCTCGCTGCAGAAGGATCAGGCCTTTCAGGCATCCTCTCCTAAAACTTTCAAACGGCCGCCCTCCGGGGCGGCCTTTTTTTCGTCCTTTCGTGGAGAAGATTGGCGCTTCCGCAAATTCTAGAAATCATCCAGCGGCCCATGCGACGTCGACGTGCGCGCCAGTCCGTGGTGAAGCATCTCGAGCTCCTCGCGACTCAGTACGCGCTCGGCGACACGGGCCGTTTCCTCGTCCTTCCAATCCGGATGGCGGGCCTTGATGACGGAATGAAGCGCGGAAATCGCACGCGCCCGCTCGCGATGGCAAAATTGAATCACGCGGCCATATTCGACGACCATCGGCGAAGGCCCAGCCTTAAGCGGCATCTCCTCGCGAGGCGCTCCCGGGCGATCCGGTTCGCGCGATTCGAGCCGAATGCACTGGATATGCCGGCGAACCGCCGGATCGTATGAAATCGTCTGGAGCGCCAACGCCAACAAGAGACCGGTACTCATCGTCATTCCCCCACGACCAAGCCAAATCCGATTACTTCATCTGCCTTCTGATCGTCGCCCGGGTCGCCTTGCCGTAAGGCGGCTTCATCCCCGCGAACTTGGCCACGTCGAGCCGCGGCTGCCGGTAGATGCTGCGCGCGTGGCTGAACGTGCGGAAGCCCGCTTCGCCATGATAGGCGCCGGTCCCCGACGGACCGATGCCGCCAAAGGGCAATTCCTCCTGGCTGACGTGAAAGATCACGTCGTCGAGCGTCACCCCGCCCGAGATCGTCCGGTCGAGCACGCGGCGGCGCTCCTCGCGGTCGCTGCCGAAATGATAGAGCGCCAGCGGCCGGTCGCGGCGGTTCACTTCGGCGATCGCGTCGTCGATATGTTGATAGCTCCGCACCGGCAGGATCGGGCCGAAGATCTCCTCCTGCATCACCGTCATCTCGTCGGTCGCGCCGCGGAGGATGTGGAGCGGCATCTTGCGCGAATTGGACGCGGCGAAGTCTTCGTTCGCCGGATTGACTGCGATCACCTCGGCGCCTTTGACCCGCGCGTCCTCGATCCAATCGTTCAACCGGGCATGGTGGCGATCGTTGATCACTGCAGTGTAGTCGGGATTGGCGAGCAAATTCGGATACATCGCCGAGGCCGCGCGGGTCAGCCCGGCGACGGCTTCCGCTTCCTTCTCTGCGGGCACCAGCAGGTAATCGGGCGCGAGGCAGATCTGCCCGGCGTTGAGCATCTTGCCCATCACCACGCGCTCGGTCGCCTGGGCTATGTCCGCCGAGCGGCCGATCACGACCGGCGACTTGCCGCCGAGCTCGAGCGTCACCGGCACGAGATTGTCCGCTGCGGCATGGAGGATGTGCCTGGCGATCCCGGTCGCGCCGGTGAACAGCAGGTGATCGAACGGGAGCCCGGCGAAGGCCTTGCCAATCTCGGGCCCGCCGCTGACGAACGCCACTTCCTCGGCCGCGAAATATCGGGGCGCGAGTTCCTCGAACAAGAGGGCGACCACCGGGGTGAATTCGCTGGTCTTGACCATCGCGCGATTGCCCGCGGCGAGCACCCCGGCGAGCGGGCTCATCACGAGGTTCACCGGGAAATTCCACGGCGCGATGATCCCGACCACGCCCTTGGGCTGATATTCGACCCAGGCGCGCCCGCCGAGCAGCCCGAGCGGGAACATCACCGGTTTGCGCGTGCTTTTCGACCAGCGCGCGACATGCTTGAGCGCGTGACGAAGCGGTGCGACCGAGGCGGCAATGTCGGCGATCATCGATTGCTCGCGGCTGCGATGCCCGAAATCCTCGCTGAGCGCGTCGCAGAAGCGATCGGCATTGTCGGCGACCAGCGCGATCGCGCGCGCGAGCCGGTCCTTGCGCGCCGCCAGCGGCACCGGAAGTTCGGCCATGAACGCGGCGCGCTGGCGATCGAGCAGTTCGCGCATCAACGGACCTCCACCGGAAGCTCAACCCTGACGACAGTCTGTTCCGACGCGGGCAGCGGCGTCAACGCTTGGCCGATCCACACCGTGAATGCAGCGGCGGCAAGCATCACGCCGAACGGCAGCCGATCGGTGGCGGTGACTTTTCGCCCGCCCATGTAGAGGCCGAGCACCGCCGCGAGCCCGATCAGCGCCGCGGCGAGCAGCACCAGCGGCAATGCCTGCCAGCCGAGCCAGCAGCCGATCGCGCCGAACAATTTGGGGTCGCCGCCGCCCAGCCCCTGGCGCCCCCGCGCCAGCCGATAGCCGGCCGCGACTGCCGCCAGCGCCGCATAGCCGCCGATCCCGCCGATCAGCCGCGCTTCGATCGGCGGCCAGAGGCCGAGCAGCCCGGTCGCCAGCCCCGCCGCCGCCAATGCGCCGGTGAGCAGATTGGGCAGCCAGAACGCCGTCAGATCGAGCGCGGCCAATGCGAGCAACAGCCAGCCGAACGCCGCCCCCGCCACGCCGCCCATCCCCGGCATGGCCACGCCCGCGGTCACGCCGATCGCCAGGCCGAGGAGTTCGGTGACGAAATGGCTCGGGTGGATCGGCGCGCCGCACCCACGACATTTGCCGCGCTGGAACACGAAGCTGACCAGCGGCACCAGTTCGCGCGCGGCGAGCGGCTTGTCGCAGCCGTCGCATTGCGAACGCCCGTGCAACGGGGAGCGGCCCTGCGGCCAGCGGATCGCCACCGTCGCGATGAAGCTCCCGAACACCAGCCCCAGCACGCCGAGCAGCACCGGCCAGAGCCAGACGTCAGTCGGCATCGTGCGGCGGCCGTTTGCGGATCAGGTAGCGATAGACTCCGAATATGTTGATGCCGAACAATACGATGTTCTGCGTCCAGAGAGCCTCGTCGTCCGACATCAAAGCGCCGCTGATCCAGCAGATGCTCGAGGCGACGAACAAGGCGAAGCCCCAGCCGGTGATCCGCCGGCCGAAATCGAGCGAGACCATGAAGGCGGCGATCATGCCGCTGATCGAGGCTGCCCATTTGAGGATGTCGACAAGCGCCATGCGGATGCTTCCTTGGGGCTGGGCGCGGGGTTTTGCAAACCGCGCCGAGGATCACTAGATCGCCCCCAACAATCGAGAGGAAAACAATGTCCGCCGACGATATCGTCATCGTATCCTATGCGCGCACCCCGATGGGCAGCTTCCAGGGTTGCCTGACCGATGCCAGCGCCACCGATCTAGGCGCCACCGCCGTCGGCGCGGCGGTCGAGCGCGCGGGGCTCAAGGGCGATGCCGTCGAATGCATCTATATGGGCTGCGTGCTCCCCGCCGGGCTCGGCCAGGCGCCGGCGCGGCAGGCGGCGCTCAACGCCGGGCTGCCCAACCACATCGAAGCGACGACGATCAACAAAATGTGCGGATCGGGAATGCAGGCGGCGATCATGGCGGCCGACGCGCTCGCCGCGGGCTCGGTCGATCTGCTCGTCGCCGGCGGCATGGAGAGCATGACCAACGCGCCCTATCTCTCGCTGCGCCACCGCGCCGGCGCGCGGATCGGGCACGACGTGATCAAGGACCATATGTATCTCGACGGGCTCGAGGACGCCTATGAGCCAGGTCGGCTGATGGGCAGCTTCGCCGAGGAGACGGCGCAGGAATATCAGTTCACGCGCGCAGCGCAGGACGATTTCGCCATTGCCTCGCTCCAGCGCGCGCAAAAGGCGCAGCAATCGGGCGCATTCGACCGCGAGATCGTCCCAGTGGAAGTAAAGGGTCGCAAGGGGGTCACCACGGTCACCCTCGACGAGCAGCCGGCCCGCGGCGACATCGCGAAGATCCCGACGCTCAAGCCGGCTTTCTCGAAGGACGGCACGATCACCGCCGCCAATGCCTCGTCGATCTCGGACGGCGCCGCGGCTTTGGTGATGACGCGGCGGAGCGTCGCCGACCGGCTCGGGCTCAATCCGGTCGCCCGCGTCGTGGCGCATGCCGCGCACGCCCATGCCCCCGCCCGCTTCACCACTGCGCCGGTGTTCGCGATGCGCAAGGCGCTGGACAGGGCCGGCTGGCAGATCGGCGATGTCGACTTGTTCGAAGTCAACGAGGCGTTCGCCTGCGTCGCGATGATCGCGATGCACGATCTCGGCATTTCGCATGACGTGCTCAACGTCCATGGCGGCGCCTGCGCGCTCGGCCATCCGATCGGCGCGAGCGGCGCACGGGTGCTCGCCACTCTGCTGTCGGCGCTGGAGACGCACGGCCAGAAGCGCGGCCTCGCGTCGTTGTGCATCGGCGGCGGCGAGGCGACTGCGATGGCGGTGGAATTGCTGGTTTAGCAAGTCCCCTCGACTGCAAATTTACTCCGTCACCCCGGCGAAGGCCGGGGCCCAGAGCCAAAGGCCGTGTCGCCTGCGACCCTGGGTCCCGGCCTTCGCCGGGATGACGAAAAAGAATAAGGGTCCCGGATGTGACCCACTCAGCGCCCGGCGAGCACTTTCGCGCGCGCCTTGGTGACGTCTACCCAGCATTGCGTCGTCACCACCCCCGCCATGGTCCCGCCGCGGTAGCGATCGCCCTTGGCGATGCAGCCGCGGTCGCGCTGGGCCAGCCATTTGCGCTGTTCGGCGAGCAGCCGCTGGCGCGCGGCCGGCTTCAGCCGTGCGCGCAGCTTGGCGTAGAGCGCGGACATCCGCGCATCGGCGGTGCGCAGTTCGTGCGCGGCGCAATGCTGCATGTCGAAGGTAGTGATGCACTCGACCGGTGCCGGATCGGCATAGGCCGGATTGGTCATGAATGCGCCCGCACTCTGGGCAAAGGCGCTCGTTGGAACCAGCATCGCGCCGGCCAGGGCGATCGTCAGCGCGGCAAATCGGAAAGTCATTCTGTTCTCCTCGGCGGCGCAACGCATGGGCCGCCGAAAGGAACCTCAGTCGACCGCTTCGCCGGGCTCGACGCCCCAGATGTGCGATTGCTCGACATAGCCGATGCGGCCGCCGACGTCGAAGCGGCACCAATTGCTCGCGCATTTGCTGATCCGGCCGACCACACCGGGCTCGACTCGCCAGTTGATGTGCGCATCGGGTTGCGGCGAAGAACGCAGCTCGGTCACTGCGCCGACGACGATCGCAGTGCGCCGCTCATCGAGGAAGTTGCGCAGCATCCAGCCCTGGGTGCCGCCGGGATCCTCGACCTTGCGCCATTCGCCATAGACGTCGAGCACCTTGAGCGGCAGCTCGCGGCGCTGATAGCGCCAGCTCGCCGGGTAATTCCGCCCCGGCCCGGTGCGCAGATGTGCCTTGTCGACGTCGATCGACACCCAATAAGGCGGCTTGCGCTGCGCGAGCACGGGCGAAGCCAGCGCCGCCGCGCCGATCGCCAGCATCGTCCATCCGCCCAGCCGCATTCGAACCCCTTTGGTCATCCCTGTTGATACTGCCACGATGGCTTGTGCTTCAAGCCGTTGACTGCGCCGTCCGCTGCGGCCACTTCACCCTGAATGGCACAAATCGCGCGCCCTGCCCGCCCCCGCGTGGCCGTCACCCGCACGCTACCCGAGGCTGTCGAGGCGCGGATGGCCGAATTGTTCGACTCGGTGCTCAACGCCGACGACCGCGCAATGGATCGCGCCGGGCTCGCTGCGGCGATGGCCGATGCCGACGTGTTCGTCCCCACGGTGACCGACCGAGTCGATGCCGAACTGATCGCCGCGGCCCCGGAGCGCCTGCGCCTGATCGCCAATTACGGCACGGGTGTCGGGCATATCGACCTCAAGGCCGCGCGCGACCGCGGGATCATCGTCACCAACACGCCGGGCGTGCTGACCGAGGACACCGCCGACATGGCGATGGCGCTGATCCTCGCCGCCCCGCGCCGGCTGATCGAAGGCGACAAGCTCGTCCGTTCGGGCGAATGGACCGGCTGGCGCCCCACCGGCATGCGCGGGCACCGGATCGGCGGCAAGAAGCTCGGCATCCTCGGCATGGGCCGGATCGGCCAGGCCGTAGCGCAGCGCGCCCGCGCCTTCGGGCTGCAGATCCATTACCATAACCGCCACCGCATTCCCGAAGTCGCCGAGGCGCAGCTCGGCGCGACCTTCCACGCCGAGCTCGACGCGATGCTGGAAGCGGTCGACATCGTCACGATCCACACCCCGCATACCGCAGGCACCGCCGGGCTGGTCGATGCGCGGCGGCTGGACCTGCTTGGTCCGAACGGCTGGCTGATCAACACCGCGCGGGGCGAGATCGTCGACCCCGAGGCGCTGATCGCGGCGCTGACCGAGGGCCGGATCGCCGGCGCCGGGCTCGACGTCTATGTCGGCGAACCCGCGGTCGATGCGCGGCTGGTCGCGCTCGACAATGTCGTGCTGCTCCCCCACCTCGGCTCGGCGACGTTCGAGGGCCGCGAGGCGATGGGGCGCAAGGTCATCGCCAATATCCGCTCCTGGGTCGACGGGCACCGGCCGCCCGATCAGGTTCTGGAGGGGTGGTTGTAACGAGCAGTCGTCACCCCCGCGAAAGCAGGGGCCCACACCAGAACGCGCAGCGAATGCCACGGCGGTCTTGTCGGCGCCGGCAGGAGATGGATCCCCGCTTTCGCGGGGATGACGCGCCACGAGGCTCAATCCCCGGTCAGGATCCGGTCGACGAGCTGCTTCACCGTCGGAACGAAGCCGTTCGAGTAGAACGGATCGCGCTTGAACTGATAGGCGCCGTGCCCGGCGAACATCAGATTCTCCTCCACCGGACCGCCATGCGCGATATCCTGCAAGGTCTTCTGGATGCAGAAGCTGCGCGGATCGGCGAGCCGGCCGGTCGAATTGGTCTCCGAATCGGCCCAGGACGAGAATTGGCATTGGCTGAGGCAGCCCATGCAATCGGCCTGGTCCTTGCGGATGACACCTTTCTCTTCCTCGCCGACAAAGACGAGCGTGTTGTCCGGCGTCTTGAGCGCCGAAGTGAAGCCGAGCCCGAACCATTCGCGCGCGCGCAGCAGATCGTTGCGGGTCACCCAGAAATTCTTGCCCTTCACGCCGACGTCGAGCTGGAAAACATGGTCGCCGGCATGTTCGGTCGAATAGGCGATCTGGCGCTCGGATCGCGCCTCGAGGTGGCGCAGGAACGGATTTCGCACCGCGGAGGAATAGAAACCGGTCGGCGAGAAGCGGTGGAGCAGGACGTCGCCTTCCTCCAGCGTCATCAACGCGTTCTTCCACTCTTCGGGGATCGGGCTCTCTCTGGTGAGCAGCGGGCGCGTGCCGAACTGGAAGGCGATCTTGCCGAGTTCGGGATTGTCGATCCAGTCGCTCCAGTCGCGCAGATACCAGACGCCGCCCGCCATCACGATCGGCACGTCGTCCGAGATGCCGCCCTCGCGCATCGTCGCGCGCAAGTCGCGAACGCGGGGATAGGGGTCCTGCGGCACCAGCGGATCCTCGGCATTGGATAGACCGTTATGCCCGCCGGCGAGCCACGGATCCTCATAGACCACGGCCGCCAGCCATTCCGAAGCCTTGGAATAAGCCCGCTTCCACAACGCGCGGAAGGCGCGGCCCGAGCTGACGATCGGCAGATAGCTCACGCCATAGGACGCCGTGATCTCGCTGAGCTTGTAGGGCATGCCGGCGCCGCAGGTCACGCCGGCGACCATGCCGCGGGTGCGTTCGAGCACGCCGTGCAGGATCCGCTGCGCGCCGCCCATCTCCCACAGCACGTTGATGTTGACCGCGCCCTTGCCGCCGGCGATCTCGAACGCCTTCTTGACCTGAGTGACCGCGCCTTCGATCGCGTAGTGGACCAGTTCCTCGTGGCGCTCGCGCCGGGTGAGCGCGCTGTAGATCTGCGGGATGATCTTGCCCTCGGCATCATAGCTGTCGGCGTTGACTGCGCTCACCGTGCCGATGCCGCCGGCCGCCGCCCAGGCGCCCGCGCTGGCATGATTGGTCGCCGCGACACCCTTGCCACCCTCGACCAGCGGCCAGACTTCGCGGCCGTTATAGTTGATAGGTGTCAGACCCTTGAACAAATCGACCTCCGGCTAGAAAATTTGGCGGGACGCTAGACGCAACCGGCACCGGACGCGAGCGGCAATCATCACCCTAACACACCTGGGCGTCCCATGGCTTCGCCGTAGAGCCGCGCATAAGCGGCGACCATCTGCGCCTCGTCGAACAACGCACCAGCGCGCAGACGGTTCTGTTCGCCGATATAACGCATCGAATCGGGATTGCGTGCCAAGGTGTCGATCCGGTCGCGCAAATCGACTTCGTGGTGGCGCGGGGCGAGGAAGGGCTCGTTCTCGGGGGACACCATCGCCGGAATGTCGCCGACCCGCGTCGACACCACCGGAAGCCCCGCCGCCATCGCCTCGAGCACCGAGATCGGCGCCTGCTCGCTCTTCGACGACATCGCATAGATGTCGAACAGCCCCATATAGCGGTGCGGCTCTGGCAGGAATCCCGGCAGGATCACCTGGTCCTCGATCGCCATCGCCTCGGCCTGATCGAGAATGGCCTGGCGCTCGGGCCCTTCGCCGAGGATCACCAGCTTGAAGCGCGCATTGACCCCCGCGACCGCGCGCACCAGCATCGGCAGGTCCTTGACCGGACGCAGCCCGGCGACGCAGCCGATGAACACTTCGCCTTCGCGCCGGTTCTGCAGCTGCGGGATCAGCCTGGCGTCGGGCTTGTTCGCATAGAGTGCGGTCGGCACCCCGTTGGCGATGCGGTGGACGCGCTCGGCGGGCTGGTGCCAATGTTTGCGCGCCACCCTCTCGAGCACCGTGCTGGGCACGACCAGCGCATTGGCGGCGGGCAGCGCGATCCGGCGATACATGTTGCGCACCGGATTGAGCCGCTCGGCCTCGTCCTGGTTGAAGCCGTCCTCGTGGTGGACGATCGGGGGCAGCCCCTTGCCGAACACCCGCGCCGCCATCACGCCGTCGATCGCGCCCCAATTATACGTCAGCACCAGATCGAAGCGCCGCATGAACCGCGCGATCTCCTCATAGCGCTTGACCGAGGGCCGGCCGGAAAGCGGCGGCGGGTTTTGCGCGATCTCGTATTTGATGCCTTTGGCGATCGCGTCGCGCGCGCCGAGCTGCTCGGGCATCGCCGAGACGATCGTGTGCCGCGCCTTGTCGCCGAACGCGTTCATCAGCCGCACGGCGCGCGCTTCCTTGCCGCCATGGTTGAAGGTCGAGTGGAGGTGAAGGATGTGGATCGGCATGTCGGGGGCGGTGCTTAGCGGCAGATTGACGCACCGTCACCTTCCCTCTCCCTGTGGGAGAGGGTTGCGCAGACTTGGGTCCGCTTCTTCAGCGGGCCCTAGTCGGAGCTGGGTGAGGGTGTCACCCTCTCGATAGCGCGATCCCCTCACCCAGCTCCGACTAAGCCTTCGCTGCGCGAAGACTAAGTCTGCGCAACCCTCTCCCGACGGGAGAGGGAAGTCAGGCTACCTTCGCCAATAGCCTTTCGATCGCCGCAACCACCTCTGGCTCGTCGAGCGTGGGCGCATGCCCAACGCCAGCCACCGTCACCAGCTCGCTTTCGGGCAGCCGCGCGGCCATCTTCTCCGCGGTCGCCGCGCTGAGAATATCCGAGCGTTCGCCGCGCACGATCAGCACCGGCTTGTCCTGCATCGCGTCGATCGTCGGCCACATGTCGAGCACGGTCTCGTTGCCCGGCACGCGGAACGGCTCGGCGATCTTCATGTCGTAATCGAGCACGATCCGTCCCGAGCTGTTCACGCGGTACAGCCGCTTGGCCATGCGCAGCCAGTCTTCGATATCGTAGCCGGGATAGACACCGGCATTGCTCTCGGCCACGGCGCGCGCGGCGTGCATCCAGGTCGGGTGCCACACTGCCTTGCCGACATAGGTGCGGATCCGCGCCAGCCCCCCGGGCTCGAGCTCGGGGCCGACATCGTTGAGCACCGCGCCCGCCAGTTTGGCGCCGTCGGTCGCCGCGAGCAGCATGGTGACGAGGCCACCCAGCGACGTTCCCACCGCGACGAACCGCGCAATGCCCAGCTCGGTCAGCAGCGCCTCGACATCCTGCAAATAGGTCAGCGGGACATAGGACATCGGGTCCTTGGCATAGGCGCTCTCGCCGCGCCCGCGAAAGTCGACCGCCAGCACGCGGCGTGCCGGTGCCAGCCGCGCGGCGAGTTCGGCATAGTCGCGCGCGTTGCGGGTCAGCCCGGGAAAGCAGATCACCGGCGGCGTGTCGTCCGCCCCGGCATAATCACGGTAATGCAGCCTCAGGCCGTCTTTCGACCACCAATAGCCATCGCTGTAGTTGCGCCGCTCGCCCATCGCTCCCCATATCGCCGCATGGCTTTCACTCCGCAACAGGCGATCCTCGAACTCGGCGACGCCTTCTACGATCCGGTCGTTGCCGCGCCCTTCCCCAAGACCGTCCTGCGCTTCCGCAACGATCGCGCCGCTGCCGAGGTCGGGCTGGACGGGCTCGGCGACGCAGAGTGGATCGCCCATTTCGGCCGATTCGAGCCGCTGTCCGGCGGTCTCCGGCAGCCGCTGGCGCTGCGCTATCACGGCCACCAGTTCCGCGTGTACAACCCCGAGATCGGCGACGGCCGCGGCTTCCTGTTCGCGCAGATGACCGACGCCCACGGCCGCCTGATGGATCTCGGCACCAAGGGCTCGGGCCAGACGCCCTGGAGTCGCTTCGGCGACGGCCGACTCACCCTCAAGGGCGGCGTGCGCGAGATCCTCGCCACCGAGATGCTCGAGGCGCTCGGCGTCGAGACGTCGCGCACCTTCTCGCTGATCGAGACCGGCGAGGAGCTCCAGCGCGGCGACGAGCCCTCGCCGACGCGCTCGGCGGTGCTCGTCCGGCTCAACCACGGCCATATCCGGATCGGCACCTTCCAGCGCCTCGCGCATTTCCAGGATACCGAGAATATCGCGAAGCTGACCGGCTATGTGCTCCGCCATTATTATGGTGAGGAGCCGGGCGACGACGCCGCCCAGCGGCTGCTCGGCCACGTCGCCGCGCGCACTGCGCGCATGGCCGGTCGCTTCATGGCGGCGGGCTTCGTCCACGGCGTGCTCAACAGCGACAATATCAACGTCACCGGGGAGAGCTTCGACTACGGTCCGTGGCGTTTTGCGCCGAGCTGGGCGCCGGGCTTCACCGCTGCCTATTTCGATCAGAACGGACTCTATGCCTTCGCGCGCCAGCCCGAGGCGATCTATTGGGACCTGATGCAGCTTGCCAGCTCGCTCCGGCTAATCGCCGAGGAGGCGCCGCTGATCGAAGCGATGGAGACGTTCCCCGAGATATTCCAGGCCGAAGTTGCCGAGGCGATGCTGTGGCGGCTCGGTCTGGTGCCGCGCGGCACCGAACAGGATCGGCCGCTGATCGGCGCGATCGAAGCCGCGCTGGTCGCGAGCCGCACCTCGATCGACCGCTTTTTCTTCGACGGCTTCGGCGGCACGCTCCCGGCGGATTACGGCGAGCAATTCGAAGAGGTTCGCGCGCAGCTCGCGCAGTACGCGCCGCGCAAACCCCGCGATCATCCCTATTGGTTCGATCCCGAGCCCTGCGCGATGCTGATCGACGAAGTCGAGGCGATCTGGTCGGCGATCGCCCAGGGCGACGACTGGGGACCGCTCAACGCCAAGGTCGCGGCGATCCGGCGAATGGGCGAGGCGATCGGCTAGGGGTTGGCAAGCCTCGCGTGTTTCGGGCAAGAGCTAGCCATCATCCGGGGATTCAAAGCACAACATAATGCCGGGAACGGAAATCATCTCGACCGAGCCGGCCACGGGCGCCGTGCTGTGGCGCCAGAAGATCGGCGACGTCGACGCCGAAGTCGCGCATGCGCGGCGCAGCTGGGCCGAATGGGCCGCGCGCCCGCTGACCTACCGGATCGAGGCGCTGCGGCGCTTCGCCAACGTCGTCCGGCAAAAGGCCGATGCCTTTACCGACCTGCTCGCGCGCGAGACCGGCAAGCCTTTGTGGGAAGCGCGCACCGAAGTCGAGACGGTGATCGGCAAGGTCGACATCTCGATCACTGCCTATTCGGAGCGCACCGGCCAGCGGCGGATCGAGGCGCCGATGAACACCCGGCTGGCGCTGCGCCACAAACCGCACGGCGTGCTTGCGGTGCTCGGCCCGTATAATTTTCCCGCGCATCTGCCCAACGGCCATATCGTCCCCGCTTTGCTCGCCGGCAACGCAGTGGTGTTCAAGCCTTCGGAGAAGACTCCGGCCAGCGGTGCATTCCTGGTCGATTGCTTCCACGCGGCGGGCATCCCGGAAGGCTGCATCCGCCTGCTGGTCGGCGGGCCGAACGAAGGCAAGGCGCTCGCCGGCCATCCCGATATCGACGGACTGCTGTTCACCGGATCGGCCAATACCGGCATCGCGCTCAACCGCCAGTTCGCGACCCGGCCCGAGAAGATCCTCGCGCTCGAAATGGGCGGCAACAATCCGATCGTGGTCTGGGACACCCCCGACCTCTATTCGGCTGCAGTGCTCGTCATCCAGTCGGCCTTCACCACCGCGGGCCAGCGCTGCACCGCCGCGCGGCGGCTGATCGTCGACCAGAATCTCTACGATCCGCTGATGGAGGAAGTGAACAAGCTGATCAGCCGGCTGATCATCGGCGAGCCGCACGCCGATCCCGCGCCGTTCATGGGCCCGGTGATCGACAATGACAGCGCCGACATGCTCACCGAGAGCTTCCTCGCGCTCTCGACGATGGGCGGTCGCCCGCTCCGCCACATGGAGCGCCCGATCGAGGGCCGCCCGTTCATTACCCCCGGGCTGATCGACATGACCCAGGCCAACGACAAGCCCGATGTCGAATTGTTCGGCCCCGTCCTCCAGATCTATCGCAAGGCGACGTTCGAAGAGGCGATCGCCGAGGCCAACGACACGCGCTACGGCCTGTCGGCGTCATTGGTCAGCCAGAATCCGCGGCTCTACGACCAGTTCTGGGCCAATATCCGCGCGGGCATCGTCAACTGGAACCGGCCGACCAACGGCGCATCGTCGTCCGCGCCGTTCGGCGGCGTGGGCTGGTCGGGCAATCATCGGCCCAGCGCTTATTATGCAGCGGATTATTGCGCCTATCCGGTGGTGTCATCGGAGTCCGAACAGGCGCGCGCTGCGATCGGGTTGGGACTGCGGGACGCGTAAAGATCCTCCTCCGCGCAGCGGGGGAGGTGGCAGCGAAGCTGACGGAGGGGGCCTGTCCACAAGCGGCCTGCCTGCGGCGAAGCCCCCCTCCGTCGCCTGCGGCGCCACCTCCCCCGCTGCGCGAGGGAGGATTGTGCGCTGGACACCCCGCCCCACCCCTCGCTATCGGCTCCCTTATGCCTGTCACCGCCACGATCATGAATTCCACCACCGGCCAGCCGATCCAGAAGCTTACCTTCGGCCGCATGCCCAAGCCCTGGGCCTCGTTCACGCTCGAAAGCGGCGAACTCGTCACCGCCGATCGCGTCGATGTCGGCAAGCCGGCGCCGGGGAAGGTGGTCGTGCCGGTTTCCGTCTGGGTCACGCCGAAGAAATAGCCAGCAACACTTCGTTACAATCGCGCCATGCCCCGCGCATTGAATCCTTAACCCCATCCCCCTAGATTGGTCTTGCGGGACCGGGCCCCTCTGGCGGCGGCTTCATCTGAAGCCCCGTGATGTCGGACCGCATCGAGCTAGCTCGGTGCAGGTTTGGCGGCTGTCCGCCACCACCCCACTAGCCGGCTCGATCGATGACAACGTCGATGGGAGTGGCATGTGACCAATGTAATTCAACGGCTTATCACCGCGCACCGCGTTCTGAACCGCGAAATTCGCGCGGAGCTGACGCGCCGCCTTCCGGATACCGCCCGCCTGGCGCAGCTCAAGAAGCAGCGCCTCGCAGTCAAGGACCGGCTTTTCCGCTTGATCCCCGACGCCGCAGAGATGCGACGCGTCGCCCGCACCGCCTGAGGAGTTCGCCCAAGTGGACAATCTTTCCGCCTTCAATCGCAGCGCCGCCGCCTCGGCGCAGGTTCGCTACGACGAGGGCCTGCGCCGGCACATGCTCGGCATCTATCGCAACATGGGGATCGGCCTTGCCGTCACCGGCCTGGTCGCGCTGCTGGTCTCCAGCTCGCCGGCGTTGACCGGCTTGATCTTCGGCACGCCGCTCAAATGGGTGGCGATGCTGGCGCCGCTCGCCTTCGTGTTCTTCTTCACCTTCCGCATCGAACGGATGACCACCGCGACGGCACGGATGACCTTCTTCGCCTTCGCCGCGGTGATGGGCGTGTCGATGGCGAGCATCTTCCTCGTCTTCACCGGCACCAGCATCGCGATGGCATTCTTCACGGCGTCGGCGATGTTTGCCGGCCTCAGCCTGTGGGGCTACACCACCAATCGCGACCTGACCGGCATGGGGACCTTCCTGATGGTCGGCCTGATCGCGGTGATCGGCGCGAGCCTGGTCAATCTGTTCCTCGGCTCGAGCCTGCTCCAGATGGCACTCTCGGTGGTCGGCGTGATCGTGTTCGCCGGGCTTACCGCATGGGATACCCAGCGCCTGAAGAGCGAGTATCTCGTCTATGCCGGCAGCCAGGCGCTCGAGAAGCTGGCGATCATGGGCGCGCTGTCGCTGTACCTCAACCTGATCAACATGTTCCAGCTGCTGCTGGGGCTGATGGGCGAGCGGGAGTAATAGCATGACCGGCACTTTCGCCTGCCCGGTCGACGGCACCAAATTGGTGCCGATCGAGCGCTCCGGGATCGAGATCGATCATTGCCCGAGCTGCCGCGGCGTCTGGCTCGATCGCGGCGAGCTCGACAAGATCATCGAGCGGAGCGCCGCGTCGGCGCCGGTGCTGCCGCAGCAATCGCAGCCCGCACCACAGGCGACGCCGTGGTCCGAGCAGCGGCCGCATCATGACGATCGCCAGCGGCATCATGGCGGCCAGTATCCGCCCAAGAAGCGCAAGTCCTTCCTCGAAGAGCTGTTCGACTAAGTCCCCCTTATCCCCGAACAGCTTGAACCTCGCCCGTCGCCGATCGCTCGGCGGCGGGCGTTTCTTTGCCTGCGTGCCGCCGCTATCGTCGCCGGACACAACGGGAGAGACAGGGATGGTCACACGCAGGTCGCTCATCGGCGGCTCGGCAGCACTGGCGGCAACACTCGGCCTGCCCGTCCCCGCTGCCGCCGCAAGTCCGTTCGTTCGCCGCGAAGGCACCCGGCTCATGCTCGGCGATCGCGCCTATCGCTTCGCCGGCGCCAATCTCTGGTATGGCGCGTGGCTGGGGAGCAGCGCGGCCTTCGGGGATCGCGCCCGGCTGGTCCGCGAACTCGATGCGCTGGCGGCGACCGGCGTGACCAACCTGCGCATCCTGGCCTCGGCCGAGGAATCGCCGCTCAGGAACTCGGTCAAGCCCGCCTTCCACGCCGGCGGCGATGCGGCGAACCCCGCTTTGCTCGACGGGCTCGATTTCTGCCTCGCCGAGATGGCCAAGCGCAACATGAAGGCAGTGCTCTACCTGACCAATTTCTGGGAATGGTCGGGCGGGATGATGACCTACCTCTATTACGTCACCGGCAAATACATGGATGCCAGCGATCCCGCGCACCCGTGGCCCGAATTCCCCAACGCCACCGCGCAATTCTATGCCAACCCCGAGGCCGTCGCGCTCAACCATGATTGGGTCCGCGCGATGGTCGGCCGAACCAATCGTGTGACGGGCATTGCCTATCGCAACGACCCCACGATCATGGCGTGGCAACTCGCCAACGAACCCCGCCCCGCGGGCGACCTCGCCACCGCGACACCTCTGCTCCCCGCCTACAACGCCTGGATTCAGGGAAGCGCGAGGCTGATCAAGTCGATCGACCGCAACCACCTCGTCTCGACCGGCAGCGAAGGGTTGATGGGCAGCGTTCAAACCGCCGACATCTATCGCAAGGCCCATGACATCCCCGAGATCGACTATCTCACTGCGCATATCTGGCCGCTCAACTGGAGCTGGGTCGACGCGAAGGACATTCCCGGCACCCATGCCGGCGCGACCGCGAAGGTCGCCGAGTATCTGGCGCAGCATCAGGCACTGGCGAAGGAAATCGGCAAACCGCTGGTGATCGAGGAATTCGGTTATCCGCGCGACGGCGGCGGTTACGATCCCGAAGCAAGCACGCGGTTCAAGGACCTGTATTACAAGCAGATTTACGACGCCGTACTGAGCAGCGCGCGCACCGGCGGGCCGATCGCGGGCTCGAACTTCTGGGCGTGGAACGGCGCAGGCCGCGCAGCCCATGGCGATCACCGCTTCAAGCCGGGCGACACTGCCTGGCTGGGCGATCCGCCGCACGAGCCGCAGGGCTGGTACGGGGTGTTCGACAGCGACGCGAGCACGCGGGGGGTGATCAAGGCCCATGCCGAGGCGCTGGCGACGGTGGGCGAGGCAATTGCGGGCTGACGGCGAAAGGCCGAACAAACTTCACCTTCCGTCCCCCCAAACAAGCCTCCGTTGCCCCTCGCGCGTCGAAAGACCATCTCCCGGAGCATGGTCTCCCTGCTCGATCCCTCCGCACGCGGGCGCGTGATTCTCGTCGGCGCCGGCCCCGGCGATCCGGGCCTGCTCACCGTCCGCGCCGTCGAGGCGCTCAAGCAGGCCGACGTTGTCGTCCATGACGGCCTCGTCGACGGCCGCGTGCTGAATCTTGCCCCGCAGGCGCACCGCATATCGGTCGCCAAGCAGCGCGCCCGCCACACGCTGCCGCAGGAAGCGATCAACGCGCTGATCGTCGCGCATGTGAAGACCGGCGCGATCGTCGTGCGGCTCAAGGGCGGCGATCCGTTCATCTTCGGCCGCGGCGGCGAGGAAGTCGAAGCGGTGCGCGCCGCCGGCCTGCCCGTCGAAGTGATCCCCGGCGTCTCCGCAGCGTTGGGCGCCGCCGCCGAGGCGATGCTGCCGCTCACCCATCGCGACTGGTCGAGCGCAGTCAGCTTCGTCGCCGGCCAGTGCAAGGGCCTGTCGGACCAGGACTGGTCGGGGCTCGCCGGCAAGGGCCGTACTTTGGTCATCTATATGGGCGTCGCCAATTGCCCGGCGATCGCCGACAAATTGATGGCCGACGGCGTCGCCCCCGACATGCCGGTCGCGGTGCTCGAACGCGCCACGCTGGAAGGGCATCGCGCGATCCGTACTTTGCTCGCCGATCTCGGTGAGATGGTCGAGCGCGAGAAGGTCATGAGCCCGGCGATCATCGTCGTCGGCGAAGTCGTCCGCCTGTCCGATGCCGACGACAAGCTCGTCCAATGGGCGCGGATGGCGGAGGCGGCGCAATGAAGATCCTGACCGGCAACGATCTCGCCACCGGCGACGTCACCTGGTGGACCGGCCAAGGCTGGTCGCGCCATATCGAGGCGGCCGTCGATGTCGGCGATCAGGGCGAGGCGATCGCGCATGCCGAGGAAGGCGCCCGACGAGTCAACGCGCCCTATGTGATCGACGCCACCGAGACCCCCGATGGCCCGCGCCCGGCACACATCAAGGACCGTATCCGCGCGCTCGGCCCCACCGTCCGCGCCGATCTCACGTTGAAGCCCGCCGATCCCAACGCGGGGAGCTGGGTGATATGAACATTCGCGTCGTCACCCCGGCGAAGGCCGGGGCCCAGAGTCACACAGGACGTCGCTCGGGGCTCTGGATCCCGGCTTTCGCCGGGATGACGGAGTAGAAACATGTACAAATACGACCAATATGATCACTCGATCGTCACGAGCCGCGTCGAGGAATTCCGCGACCAGGTGAACCGCCGCCTCGCCGGCCAGATCACCGAGGACCAGTTCAAGCCGTTGCGGCTGATGAACGGTCTCTACCTCCAACTCCACGCCTATATGCTGCGCGTCGCGGTGCCCTATGGCACGCTCGACAGCCGCCAGATGCGGATGCTGGCGACGATCGCGCGCAAGTACGACCGCGGCTATGGCCATTTCACTACGCGGCAGAACATCCAGTATAACTGGATCAAGCTCGACGAGGCGCCCGATATCCTGGCCGACCTCGCCACGGTCGAGATGCACGCGATCCAGACCAGCGGAAACTGCATCCGCAACATCAGCAGCGACCAGTTCGCCGGTGCCGCCGCCGACGAGCTCGTCGATCCGCGCCCCTGGGCCGAATTGCTCCGCCAGTGGAGCACCTTCCACCCCGAATTCACCTATCTGCCGCGCAAGTTCAAGATCGCGGTGATCGCCGCCGACGAGGACCGCGCGGCGATGCGGCTCCACGATATCGGCATCCAGATCGTCGAGAAAGACGGCGTCCACGGCGCCAGGATCTTCGTCGGCGGCGGTATGGGCCGCACCCCGATGGTCGCCCCCGAGATCAAGGATTTCGTGCGCCTCGAAGACCTGCTCAGCTATCTCGAGGCGTGCCTGCGCGTCTACAACCGCTACGGCCGCCGCGACAATATCTACAAGGCGCGGATCAAGATCCTTATCCACGAGATCGGCGCCGACGAATATCGCCGCCAGGTCGAGGACGAGTTCGTCGCGGTTAAGGCGCTCGGCATCGATCCGCCCAAGGCCGAGTTCGACCGCATCGCCGCGTTCTTTGCGCCGCCCGCGTGGGAGTCCGGTCTCGCCGACGCGATCGACCGCAGCGACCCCGATTTCGCGGTCTGGCTCGATCAGAACGTCTCGGCACACAAGGCACCGGGCTATGCCGTCGTCACGATCAGCCTCAAGCCCGCCGGCGGCATCCCTGGCGATGCCTCGGCCGACCAGATCGACCTGATGGCCGATCTCGCCGAGAAGCACAGCTTCGACGAGCTTCGAGTCACCCATGCGCAGAACATCGTCCTGCCGCATGTCCGCAAGGCCGATCTCCACGGCCTGTGGACCCAGCTGCGCGAAGCCGGCCTGGCCGAGGCCAATCTCGACCTGATCAGCGACATCATCGCCTGCCCCGGTCTCGATTATTGCAGCCTCGCCAATGCCCGCTCGATTCCGGTCGCGCAGAAGATCCACGCCCGCTTCGCCGATCTCGGCCGCCAGCGCGAGCTGGGCGAATTGAAGCTCAAGATCAGCGGCTGCATCAACGCCTGCGGCCACCATCATGCCGGTCACATCGGCATCCTCGGCGTCGATCGTAAAGGCACCGAGAACTACCAGTTGCTGCTCGGCGGTTCGGGCGCGGAGGACGTCAGCCTCGCCAAGATCACCGGCCCCGGCTTCTCCGAGGACGGCATCGTCGACGCGGTCGAGACCGCGACCAACGTGTATCTTCGCGAGCGCACCGAGGGCGAGCGCTTCCTCGACACCTATCGCCGGATCGGCATGGAGCCGTTCAAGGAGGCGCTCTATGGCTGAGCGCGACGCGGTTTCCCCCGCGAACCCCCATGCCCTCTACGCCGAGCATCGCTATTCGCCGGCGATCCGCGCCAACGGCCTGCTGTTCGTCTCGGGCCAGGTCGGCGCGCGCGCGGACGGATCGCCCGAGCCCGATACCGAGGCGCAGATCCGCCTCGCCTTCGAAAATCTGCTGGGCGTTCTCGATGCTGCCGGTTGCACCTTCGATGACGTGATCGACACGACCTTGTACCTGGTCGATCCCGAAGGCGATTTCGAGACTTTGCTCAAGGTGATGCCCGAGTTTTGGGGAGAGGCACCGTACCCGGCGCTGACCGGCATCGGCGTGAACTGGCTCGCCGGCTTCCGATTCGAGATCAAGGTGATCGCGCGCCTTCCGGAGGATGCCCAGGCATGACCGACACCCTTCTCCGCTTTCGCGACGATGCGCTCCACGAGGAGCCCGCAGTCACGCTCGATTCGTTTCTCGGCCAGTCCAACGCCACGGCGGTTCGCATCGAATCGGGCGATGATGCGCGCGTCCTGCTCCCGCATCTCGAGCGTCTCGCGCTGGTCGAGGTGAGCTTCCCCAAATATCGCGACGGCCGCGGCTATTCGACCGGGCGAATCCTCCGCGAGGCGGGCTATACGGGCGAATTGCGCGCACAAGGCGACGTGCTGGTCGACCAGATCCCGCTGATGCGTCGCTGCGGGTTCGACAGTTTCGCGCCTGAGGCGCCGGTCGACGCTGCGGTGCTCGAAGCCAGCCTGGCGCGCTATGCGGATGTCTATCAGCCAGCCGCCGACGCGCACGTGCCGGTCTGGAAACTCCGGCATGGCTAATCTCGCGGCGCGGATCGTCGACCGTCTTGACGTGTCCCCGCGCTTTACCGAGCAGGACGCGATCCGGCTCAACAACCTGTTTCGCGGCAGCTCGACCGACGAGATGCTGCGCAACATGCTCGGCGAGCATTTGCTCGGCGAGGTCGCGATCGTATCGTCGTTCGGCGCCGAATCCGCGGCCTTGCTCCATCTCGTTGCGTCGATCGACTCGTCGGTGCCGGTGCTGTTCCTCGATACCGGCCGCCACTTCCCCGAGACGCTCGCCTATCGCGATGCGCTCGTCGCGCGGCTCGGCCTGAAGGATTTCCGCAACCTCCAGCCCGATCCGGAAGTGCTGGCCGCGCGTGACGCCAGCCAGCTGCGCTGGTCGTTCGATCCCGATGGCTGCTGCGAGATCCGCAAGGTGGTGCCGCTGGCCAAGGCGCTGGCCGGCTTCGACGCCACGATCACCGGCCGCAAGGCGTTTCAGGCGAGCACCCGAAACGCCCTTCCGCGCTTCGAAATCGACACGTCGGACGTGTCGGGCCGCCTCAAGGTCAACCCGCTCGCCGACTGGACCAAGGCCGACCTCGACGCCTATTTCGTCGCGCACGATCTGCCGGTGCACCCGCTGGTCGCGCAGGGCTATCCCTCGATCGGCTGCGCGCCGTGCACCAGCATCGTCAAGCCCGGCGAAGACCCGCGCGCCGGCCGCTGGCGCGGCTGGGACAAGACCGAGTGCGGTATCCATACCCCGATCCCAGATGGCGACCCCAACCAGCCGTCGTTCTAGCTCCGGTCAGGTTAGAGTCGATTCCACTCAAGTTGAAGCAGGTCGGTTCCCCTGCGAAAGCAGGGGCCCGGGAGCCAGAGCGCCCCGCTTGCGACCCCGGACCCCTGCTTCCGCAGGGGAACAAGAATCAGCCAAAATGGAACAGATCCTAGAACGGCACCGGGAACCGCGGCAGTGCCTGCCCACGCCCGCTATCCCCCCGCGCCTCTACCCCGAGGCTACCGAACAGCGCCGCGCCGCCGAGGAACGCCCCCAGCAGGAAGCTCAGCCCGACAAGTGTCTCGCCCTCCGACGAACCCGGCCCGAAGATCTGTCCCGGCCGCGTCGCGTTCAGGTCCGCCTGCGTCGCCACCGCGCCGGTATAGGCCGAGCGCCAGCCCGCGCCGCTGTCATTCTCGTGGAGCACGAAGCCGTCGGCATTCGCCCGGTCGAGCGCGCGGCCGTTGCTGCCCATCGTGATCGACAGGTCGCCCAGTTCCTGCTGGCTAAGCCCGGTGACTTCGATCGCCTGGTTGCCCTTGGTGATCGCCACCGAGCTGGCGAAATAGACGTCGGGATTGCCCTTGCCCTGCTCGGTGTTGATCGTGACCTTGGTGCCGTTGTCGAGCGTGAAGGTGGTCGTTCCCCAGAAGTCATAGGCGTGCTGGCCGTTCACATCGACATGCGGGTCGCCCCAGATCCGGGTGGTCTCGCCGGTCTCGGCATTGGTGATGGTCATTTCGCTGTTATTCTCGTTGAGTTGCAGGCTGTAGCCGTCGCCGAGATCGATCGACGCCTTGCCTTCGCTGCCGGTCTTGACCGTCCAGCTTGCCTGGGTCTCGCCGCCGCAGCGCGCGTCGACATTCCAGCCGCGGGGAAAGCAGCTCGAGGCGAACGGCCCCGCACCGAGAGGATTGAGCAATTTGCCCGCGATTCCCGCCGCGAGCACGAAATTGGCCGAGGCCGATCCGGCGGCAAGCGCCTGGAATGCCCCGAAGGAAGCAGTGCTGTTCGCAGCGATCGTCGTCATCTCGCGGTCCCCTGTATCTGGTGAACATGGCAAGGTTACGCCAGTGGACCGGCCCGCGCGCTCCGCATTCCGACTAGGCGCGCTAGTCGCTTCGATTAGTCGCGCACGCGCCCCGGCCCGCCGATCAACTCGCCCAGGCGGACACATCCTCTTCCTGCGCCACCATCGCCAGTCCGTGGGCGATCGAAGTGAGCTCGCCGCCGCTGCCGATCCGGTCTTCGCCGAAGCGCCGAACGAAGATGTCGCGCACTGCGGGGATCAGCGACGAGCCGCCGGTCAGGAACACCCGATCGATCGCGGCCGCGCTTGCGCCCGACGCGGCCAGCGCCCGATCGATCGTCGCTTCGATCCGCGCGAGATCGGGTGCGATCCACGTTTCGAATTCTTCCCGCCGCACCTCGGTAGCGAGCTTCACGCCGCCGCCTTCGAACCTGAACTCGGCCTGTGCGACGCTCGACAGCGCGCGCTTCAGGGTGCCGACCGCATCATACAGCCGATAGCCGAGTTCGTTCTCGATGATCGCGATCATCCGCCCGATCGCAGCGGGGTCCTCCGCCGCGCGCTGGAGCTTGTGCAGCGCCTCGAGCGTCCGCCGGTTACGCATCAGGGCGAGGCGCGACCAATCGCCGAAATCGGCGAAATAGCCGCCGGGGATCTCGAGCATCTTGTCGAACGAGCGATAGCTGCCGCCCTTGCCGAGCAACGGCAGCACCAATTGATCGATGATCCGATAATCGAAGCGGTCACCGGCGATGGCGATCCCGGCATGCCCCAGCGCAGTGCAGCGCCGCGCCGCGCCCGGCGCGTCGACGCGCACCACCGAGAAGTCGCTGGTGCCCCCGCCGAAATCGGCGACCAGCAACGTCGCCGGATCGCTCAGCCGCCGGGCATAGCTGAACGCCGCGCCGATCGGCTCGTAGACATAATGGATCTCGCCGCCGAACCCGGCGAACATCGCGTCGTAGCGCGCGCGTGCCAGCTTCGGATCGGGCCGGCCGCCGGCATATTCGATCGGCCGCCCGACGACGATCCGCTCGGGGCGGCTGTCGAGCTTGCCGGCCGCATGCGCCACCAATTTGCCGAGGAAGGTCCGCCCGAGATCCTCGAACCGCAGCCGCTTGTCGAACACCGACGCATGTTCAAACGCGCTGCTCGCCGCGACCGACTTGAACGACTGGAGGAAGCGGCTCCCTTCCGGATATTCGAGATATTCGGCGATCGCCCAGGGCCCGGCCTCGACCTGCACGCCTGCATCTTCCCAGAAGCACAAAGCCGAGCGGAACACCGCGCTGACTGTATCGGGGCCCGCGAACTCGATCATCTCGGGCGCGCCGCCCGCTCCAGCCAACGCGACCACGCTGTTGGTCGTACCGAAATCGAGTCCCAGGGCGGTGGGGGTCACGTGGTGTCCTGTCGAGAAGGGGGATCGGACGGCGCCTATGGCCGCGTCCGGCAGGAGTCCGCAAGGGCAAGCGGCACCGGCATCACGGCTTGCCCTAGGCGAATATCTAAAACATAGGACCTATCTACTACCTATGTAGAACCGGTGGAGTTGATATGCGCGTGCGTTCGTTCGGTCCTCTCCTGCCTCTGGCTTCCGCCGCCTCGCTTTCGCTTGTGCTCGCCGCCTCGGCCGCCGCGCAGACCCTGCCCGCCATCTTCCCGGCGCCGGTTTCGGCGAAGCTCACCGGCGAGCCACTCACGCTCGGCGATACCGTGGTGCTGGTCCAGGCAGGCAAGCCCGATGCCGAGACCGAGGCGCTGGTCCGTCGCGTCCTCGCCGATGCCGGTGTCGCGCGAATCCGCACCGCGGCCCACCTGCCCGCCCGGCTGGACGCCACTTATCTGGTGCTCGGCACCGGCGATTCGCCGTTGGTCGGCAATGCGCTCGCCCGCGCCGGCGCGACGCTGCCGGGGCAGGACGAAGGCTATGCGCTCGCCACCCGCGCGGTGGACGGCGGCACGCTGATCGTCCTCGCCGGGAAGGACGGCGACGGCCTGTATCACGCCGCGCACACGCTGCGGCAGATCGTCACCGGGCCGGGCGTCCCCGCCCTAACCATCGCCGACTATCCCGCCATGCCGGTCCGCGGCACGATCGAGGGCTTTTACGGCAAGCATTGGTCGATGGCCGAGCGGGCATCGCATATCGGCTTCCTCGCCGGGCTCAAGGCCAACACTTATATCTACAGCCCCAAGGACGAGCCGTTCGCGCGCGATCGCTGGCGCGACCCCTATCCCGCCGAAACGCTCGCGCAGCTCGACGGACTGGTCGAAGCGGCGAACCGCCAGCACGTCAACTTCGTCTACGCGATCTCGCCCGGTCCCTCGATCTGCTATTCGAGCCCGGCCGATCTCGACGCGATCCGCCGCAAGTTCAATGCGATGCGGGGCATCGGGGTGCGCAGCTTCTATGTCGCGCTCGACGATATCGAATACACCAAATGGAACTGCCCGGGCGACGAGGCCGCCTTCGGCGCGCCCGGTCAAAAAGCCGCGGCGAGCGCACAGGCGAAATTGCTCAACGCCGTCCAGGCCGATCTGGTCGCGGCAAACGATCGCGGCTCGCTGATCATGGTGCCGACCGAATATTACAACGCCACCGAGAGCCCGTACAAGGCGACGTTGCGCAAGGAGCTCGATCCGCGCGTGGTGGTGCAATGGACCGGCACCGACGTCGTGCCGCCCTCGATCTCGGTCGCAGACGCGCGCAACGCGACCAAGGCGTTCGGCCGCAAGACGTTGCTGTGGGACAATTATCCGGTCAACGACTATCGCGAATCGGCCGGCCGCCTGCTGCTCGCGCCTTATGCCCGCCGCGAGGCCGGCTTGTCGGCCCAATTGAGCGGCGTGGTCTCCAACCCGATGAACCAGGAGGCCGCGAGCCGCCCGGCGGTGATGGGGCTCGTCGCCTTCGCCTGGAACGATCGCGGCTATGACGCCGATCGCACCTGGCACGCCGCGGCACGCTATCTGGCAGGCGGCGACTCCCAGGTCACCGCGGCCTTGCTCGCCTTTTTCGACACCCAGCATCTCGCCCCGACCTTCGGCACGCTCCCCTGGCAGCCCCAGGCCCCCCGCCTCAAGGCGCTCATCGACAATACCCGCGATGCGCTGGCGTCGGGCGATGCCGCCGTGCAGGCCGAAGCGCTCGACGGGCTCGCCGCTGCCGCCGAGCAGCTCGCAACCGCCCCCGACCTGATCCGCGCCGGCGTGGTCGTGCCCGGCTTCGTCGCCGAGTCCGCGCCCTGGCTCGACGCCACTGCATTATGGGGCCGGGCGCTCAAGCTGACGGTCAGCGGGCTCGTTGCGGCGCTCGATCCGGCCGGCGAAGACACCGCCACGCGCCTGTTCGCCGAGGCCGGAGGGCTCGCCAAGAAGGCCGAAGCGATCCACTCGATCCCGGGCGCCGTCCGCTTCGACGGGCCGATCAAGATCGCCGACGGCGTCCTCGACACCTTCGTCCGCGATGCACCGGGTCTGGTCCTACCGGAAAGCGCGCGCTGAAGCGCTGCGATTCGAAATCCGCTCAAATGTGGTGCTCCTGCGGAAGCAGGAACCTAGGGTAGCGAAGTACGCAACCAGCCTGGGCTGCTGCTTTCGCAGGAGCACGGATGACGGCCACATCGCCCGCCCCCCGCGCTACGTCCTCAATATTCCTCGTGCGCCAGGTCGCTGAACTTGGTGAACTGCCGGTCGAAGCGCATGTGCACCGTACCCGTGGCGCCGTGGCGCTGCTTGGCGATGATCACCGAAGCCTTGTTGGCCACTTCGAGCTGCTTGGCCTGCCAATTCTCATAGGCGATCCGCTCCTCGGCGGTCTCGGTGCCGTCGGGTACCTTGGTCGGCGCCTTGAAGTCGTGATAATATTCGTCCCGATAGACGAACATCACGATGTCCGCGTCCTGCTCGATCGACCCCGATTCGCGCAGATCCGAGAGCTGCGGCCGCTTGTCCTCGCGGCTCTCGACGGCGCGGCTGAGCTGCGACAGCGCCAGCACCGGCACGTTGAGTTCCTTGGCCAAGGTCTTCAGGCCGCGGCTGATCTCCGAGATTTCCTGGACGCGGCCGTCGCCCGAAGCCTTGGCGCTGCCGGTGAGCAGCTGGAGGTAGTCGACGATCACCATGCCGATCTTGTGCTGGCGCTTCATCCGCCGGGCGCGGGTGCGCAACGCCGCGATGGTCAGGCCCGGCGTGTCGTCGATGAACAAAGGTAGCCGCTCGAGATCGCCCGCGGCGCGCGCGAACTTCTGGAACTCGGCATGGCTGATCTGCCCGGTCCGCAGCTTTTCGGAGACGACTTCGGCCTGCTCGGAGAGGATACGCATCGCCAGCTGGTCCGCCGACATTTCGAGGCTGAAGAATGCCACCGGCGCGCCGATCGACTTCTCTTCGGGGATGCCGCCCTCGATATCGTCGGCATAGCGCTTGGCGGCGTTGAACGCGATGTTGGTCGCCAGCGAGGTCTTGCCCATGCCCGGGCGGCCGGCGAGGATCAGCAGGTCCGATCGGTTGAACCCGCCGGTCGAGGCGTTGAGGTCGCTCAAGCCCGTGGTGACACCCGAGATGCCGCCGCCCGAGTTCATTGCCTTCTCGGCCTGGCGCACTGCCAAGGTCGCGGCGCGGGTGAAGGACTTGAGCCCGCTGTCCGAATCGCCCTTCTCGGCTACTTCGTAGAGCTTCATCTCGGCCTGCTCGATCTGCTTGGCCGGGTTGATGTCCTGACTGGTATCGAGCGCGCCGTCGACGAGGTCGCGCCCGACCGTGACCAGCGCGCGCAGCATCGCGAGATCGTAGATCTGGTCGGCGAACGAGCGTGCGCCGATCAGACTTGCCGGATTGCCGGTCAGCTGCGCCAGATAGGCCGGGCCGCCCAGCTCCTTCATCGCGGGATCGGCGGCGAACAGCGGACGCAAGGTCACCGGCGTCGCCAGCCGGTTGTCGCCGACCATCGTCGCGATCGTATCGTAGATCCGCCCGTGCAGCGGCTCGAAGAAATGCTCGGGACGCAATTTCTGGAGGACGTCCTCGGCGACCCGGTTGTCGATCATCATCGCGCCGAGCAATGCGGCCTCGGCCTCGATATTGGCCGGCAGCGTGATGCCTTCGGGAGTTTCGGGAGCGGGAAAGGGAATCGGTTGCGCCATGCGGTCTCCAGTCGCGCACGCGGCCCGCCGCTTCAACCGTCACGCTTGTGAATAACGTGCATGAGCGGATAGGAGCATACATGGCCGACGCCCGCATCATAGACGTAACGCTCGACGAGCGCACGATCCTGTGGCGCTCGGCGGATGTCGAGCAGGAACGCCGCATCGCGATCTTCGACCTGCTCGAGGAAAATCGCTTCGCTCCCCAGCGCAAGCATGCCGACGGCTATGCCGGCCCCTACAAACTCCACCTGCGCGTCGAGGAAGGCCGGCTGGCGCTCGAGATCCACCGCGCCGACGATTCGCCGCTGGAGACTTTGGTCCTCGGCCTCGCCCGCTTCCGCCGCCCGATCCGCGACTATTTCGCGATCTGCGACAGCTATTACCAGGCGATCCGCAACGCCTCGCCGGCGCAGATCGAGACGATCGACATGGCCCGGCGCGGCGTCCACAATCAGGCCGCCGAGCTGCTGATGGAGCGGCTGGAGGGCAAGATCGAAGTCGATTTCGACACCGCCCGCCGGCTGTTCACGCTGATCTGCGTGCTGCATATCAAGGGATAGCCCCGTGACGATAACGGTAATGATCCTGGCGCTGACGGCAACCTGCAGCCATGCGGATCCGAAGGTGGCCGAAATGCTCGGAAGTTGGTGCCGCGCCGTCGCCGAAGTGGAACGGCGGCGCCCCCCACCTGGTGCTGCTCTTCCGGCTAGAATCCATCACCTGATTAGGCTTGACGAAGTGACCCGCCAGAATCTCTGGATGATCGACGACGCATCTCTCAATGCCGAGCAGCGGCAGATCGTCGAAGATGCGCTGGGTACATCGCTCCTCGAGATCGACGCCGGGAATACCGAGGAACTTAAAAAGCTCCTTCCGAAAGCAGGCTGGTTCGCGAACCGCCGGCACGGAAGACAGGTCACCCACGGCGCCTGGTTGATCGCCCAGCACTCCCCGGACAACGCCTTCAGGGAATATGCGCTCGGCAAGATGTCCGCCTTGCTGAAGTACGGAGACGTCGACGCCCGGGATTATGCGCTGACCTTCGATCGCGTACAGGCCCACAAGGGCTTGCCGCAGCGATATGGCAGCCAGGCCCGATGCCGCGAGGGGCGCCTGCTCCTGCAACCGATCGAGAATGAGTCCGCAGTCAACGCTGCGCGGGAGGAGATCGGATGGAACCAGACGATCGAGGAAACCAAGGGCGATCTCGAAATCGGAAAGCCTTGCAATTGAACCCGGACGAGCAGGCGGGATTGACGACTATGAGCGGCCATGACGCGAAGGCACTGATCGAGGCGGCCCGCGCGGCAGCGAGACACGCTTATGCTCCCTACTCAAATTTCGCGGTCGGCGCGGCGGTGCTGCTCGACGACGGCAGCGTCGTCACCGGCGCCAATTTCGAGAATGCCAGCTATGGCCTGTCGCTCTGCGCCGAGACCGTGGCGCTGGCGACGGTCAGCGCGCAAGGCCGCTTGCGTGATGTCGTGGCGATCGGCGTGGTTGGCGGGAGGATCGGCCACGCCGACACCGCGCCGGTAAGCCCCTGTGGACGTTGTCGCCAGGTCATCAACGAGGCAGCGCAAGTTGGCGGGCGCGACTTGCCCGTCCATTGCGCCGGCGCCGCGGGCGACACGATCGCCAGCTACACGCTGTCCGAACTCCTCCCGCACGCCTTCGGCCCGGCCGATCTGGGACTCGCCTGAACCGCTTGCCAATCGCGCCCCGGCCGTGCTTTGTTAGCGCTAACGGAGGAGATGTCATGAAGATGCCGTACCGGAGCGCGTTTGCGCTGCCGATCCTGCTTGCCGCGCCGGCAGCGGCGCAGGACGCCCCGCTGCTCCACCCGATGTTCCAGGATCATGGCGTGCTTCAGCGCGAGCGGGCAATCCCGGTCTGGGGCGATGCGCCCGCGGGTGAGCGCGTCGAGGTGGCGCTCGGCGAGCGAAAAATCCGCACCCGCGCCGACAAGGACGGCCATTGGCGCGTGGACTTGCCGGCTTTGCCCGCCGGTGGCCCCTACACCCTCAGCGTCACCGCCCGCGGCAAGACCCAGCGTGCGCAGGACATCCTGGTCGGCGACGTCTGGCTGTGCTCGGGCCAGTCGAACATGGAATTTGCGGTCAGCGGCGTGCTCGGCGCGGCGGGCGAGATCGGCAAGGCGAACGATTCCGAAATACGGCTGATGACGGTCGAGAAGAAGACCAGCCTCAACCCCGAGCGCCAGTTCCCCGCCCCGGTCCAGTGGCAGCCGGTCACGCCCGAGACGGTGCGCGATTTCTCCGCCGCCTGCTATTTCATGGCGCGCGACCTGCGCGCCTCGCAGAAAGTGCCGATGGGGCTGATCGACGCCAGCTGGGGCGGCACCGCGATCGACGCATGGCGCCCCGAAGCAGCGCTGGCCAAGGACCCCGCCGCACGCGAGAATCTCGCGTTGCTGCGCACCTATCGCAGCGATCCCGCCGCGGCGAGCCGGCTGTTCGGCGAGCGCTGGACGGCCTGGTACCGCGGCAAATCGGGCGATGCGGCGGGCACCGAGCCCTGGCAGCCCGCGGCGCCCGGCGAATGGCATCCCCTGCCCTCTTTCGATCCCTGGGAACGCTGGGGCGTCGCCGCGCTGGCGCAGTATAACGGCATGGTCTGGTACCGCACCGAAGTGACGCTCACTCCCGAGCAGGCCGCCAAAAATGCGACGCTCGCGCTCGGCCCCGCCGACGACATGGACGCCAGCTTCGTCAACGGCGTGCCGGTTGGGGTCACCTACGCCTGGGGTGTCCCCCGGCTCTATGCCCTCGCGCCGGGAACGCTCAAGCCCGGTCGCAACGTCATCGCCGTCGGCGTGCTCGACACCTGGGCCGAGGGCGGGCTGCTCGGCAGCGCCGATCAGCGCGCGATCCGCTTCGCCGACGGGAGCAGCGTCCCGCTGGCCGGCGCCGAGGGCTGGCGTTGGCGCCAGGCCCCGGCCAGCGTCGAAGATCCGCCGCATGCGCCATGGGAAGCGATCGCCGGCTATTCGGGCATCTACAATGCGATGATCGCGCCGATCGGGCCTTATGGCCTGCGCGGCGCAGCCTGGTATCAGGGCGAGGCCGACGCCGGTTCGCCCGACGGCTATGCCGGCAGGCTCGCCAGCATGATGGCCGCATGGCGGAGCCAGTTCGGCAAGAGCGACCTGCCCTTCCTCGTCGCCCAGCTCTCGGGCTGGGGGCCCCGCGTGCCCAAGCCAGTCGAGAGCGGCTTCGCGCAGATCCGCGACGAGCAGCGCCGCGCCGTGGCGAGCGACGCGCATGCCGCGCTTGCCGTGACGATCGATCTGGGCGACGTCGTCGATATCCATCCCGCCAACAAGCTCGACGTCGGTCATCGCCTCGCCCGCGGCGCCGAGTCGCTGACCTATGGCGGCAAGGCCTCGCCCTCGGGCCCATGGCCGGTCGAAGCGCGGGGCGAGGGCAAGGTGATCCGGGTTCGCTTCACGGGCGCCGACACGGGGCTGGTCGCCTATAGTGCCGCGCTGCCGATCGGCTTCGAGCTGTGCGGCACGGTGCCGGGCAGCTGCCGCTTCGCCTCGGCGACGCTCGACGGCACCGACGTCCTCGTAGCGGTAGGCAGTGGCCCCGCGGACCGCGTCCGCTTCTGCTGGGGAGACAGCCCGATCTGCAATCTCTACGACGGCGGCGGCCTTCCCGCGACGCCATTCGAGCTGCCGGTCCGTTAGGTCGAGAATTTCGATACGCTTCTGATTACCTACCGCACATTCCGTCATCCCGGCGAAAGCCGGGACCCAGAGTCACAAGCGTTATGCCTATCGACTCCGGGCCCCGGCTTTCGCCCGGGTGACGAAGAACAGGAAGTCTGCACCTAGCCCTTGCGGAGCGCCGTGCTTCCCGCGAAACGAGGGACCACATACCTCCGGAGCCTCGAATGATCCTTTCCGACCGCTGGATTCGCGAGCACGCCCTCGCCACCAACATGATCGAGCCGTTCGTCGAGGCGCAGCGCCGCGAGAACTGCATCAGCTACGGCCTGTCTTCCTACGGCTATGACGCGCGCGTCGCCGACGAATTCAAGATATTCACGAATATCGACAGTTCGGTGGTCGATCCCAAGAATTTCGATTCGAACAGCTTCGTCGATCGCAAGACCGATGTGTGCATCATCCCGCCCAACAGCTTCGCGCTCGCCCGCACGGTCGAGTATTTCCGTATTCCGCGCGACGTGCTGGTGATCTGCCTCGGCAAATCGACCTATGCGCGCTGTGGGATCATCGTCAATGTCACGCCGCTCGAGCCCGAATGGGAGGGCCATGTCACGCTCGAATTCTCGAACACGACGCCGCTTCCTGCCAAGATCTATGCCAATGAAGGCGCGTGCCAGTTCCTGTTTCTCAAGGGCGATCAGCCCTGCGAGACCAGCTATGCCGACCGTGCCGGCAAATATATGGGCCAGCGCGGAGTAACGCTGCCGCGGCTGTAACCACTAAAGCAACGCCATCGTGATCCCCGCGAAAGCGGGGACCCATCTCCAGTCCGTTCAGTGAAATGCGACGACTATTTGGCGCGCCGCCGTTGTACGCGATGGGTCCCCGCTTTCGCGGGGATGACGGTTAAGGTTCAAACCCCGCCTGCAATCAGCGTGCGCTGAACTGCACCGTATCGAGCCGGCGAAGGCCGCGCTGCGCGATCGCGTGCGAACTTACCGCCTGCTGGCTGCTCAGGTCCATCAGCACCTCGTCCTCGCCGAGGACCCTGGTGTAGAGCCCGCGCGCTTCGCCGGCACGGCCGGTCTTCGCATAGACGGCGGCAAGGTTGAGCAACAGTTCGGGACGCTCCGGGTGGATGCGCAGCTCGGCGAGCAGCCTCGACTCGGCCTGCGAATAATCGCCCTGGACGATCTGGGTGCTGGCAACGGCGCTGTCCTGCGCCTGGGCCGGGATTGCCGCGACAAATGGCGCGGCGGCGAGGAGAAAAAGTCCGATACGCATGGCACCCTCCAGGAATCATTGCATCACGGTGACTGTTCCGTGACATCTCGATGACTCTTGTGTGACACTTTCGTTGCACTGGAGCAAGCGCATTTGACGCAAAAAGAAAGGCGGCCCCGAGGGACCGCCTTTCCAAAGTTCGCATGTACCGCGCCGGGCGCGGCGCACGTCAGACGTGCATCAGAAGTCGTTGCGATACTGCTCGTTGCCGACGAAGCCGAGCTTGGTGACGTTCGCGCGCTTCACGATCGCCAGGATGCGGTCGACCACGTCGTAGCGGGCTTGCGGATCGGGCTGGAAGTGCAGCTCGGGTTCCGGATCCTGCGCGAGCGACGCGTCCAGATACTGACGCAGCGTCACGTCGTCGATCTGCACGCTGTTCCAGAACACGTTGCCGGTGGCGTCGATGTACAGCTTGTTCTTCTGGGGCTCGACCGCGGGAGGCGGCGTGCCGCTGTTCTGCGGCAAGTCGACCTTCACGGCGTGCGTCTGCACCGGGATGGTGATGATGAACATGATGAGGAGCACGAGCATGACGTCGATCAACGGCGTCGTGTTCATTTCCATCATCGGCGCGCCTTCTTCGCGGCTACCGCTCATTGCCATTGATGTAACTCCTTAAACGGTGCGCGTCACAAGCGAACTACAGCGGCGCCCGCAGGGGGTTCCGAAATGAAGCCGACCTTGACGAACCCGGCCATCTGCATCGTGTAGATCGCGCCGCCGATGCAGCGATACGGGGTATTCACGTCGCCGCGGATGTGGACTTCGGGAAGCTCAAGTCCGGCGGCATTGGGGCCGCCCTGACGGTCGATTTCCGCCTTGAGCTTGGCCACGCCCTTGTCGAGCAGTTCCTGATGGCCGACCGGAGTCATGCCCCAGTAGACCTGGCACTGGCCGCCGGCCCCGGTAACCGAGAGCGACACGTTTTCGGGCTTGGTCACGGTGATCTCGTAGGTCACCTTGGGCAGATCAAGCTTGATCGTCTGGATCACCACGGGAACGGCGATCAGGAAGATGATCAGGAGCACCAGCATCACGTCCACGAGGGGCGTGGTGTTGATGTCCGACATCGGTGTTTCGTCGTCGGCTGCGCCTGCGCTCATCGCCATTGGGCGTTATCCTATCCTTCTATCCGCCGCCGGTCTGGCCTGCGGCGAAGGCCGCGCGCCGGAGCGCGCGGCCTGATGTGTCAGCTTATGCGCGGGTCTGCACGCCACCGGCCTGGCCGGCAGTGGTGGTCGCGCCGACCGGCTTGGTGCCGGCAGTCGCAGTCGCGGTCGCGCCGGCCTTCTTGGCGATATCCGGACGAACGCGACCGTCCGAAGCGAGATAGCCGAGCACGTCGTTCGAGAAGGAGTTGAGGTTTTCGGCGATCGACTTGTTGCGGCGCTGCAGGAAGTTGAACGCGAGCACGGCGGGAACCGCGACGACCAGACCGAGCGCGGTCATGATCAGCGCTTCACCGACCGGGCCGGCGACGGCGTCGATCGAGGCCTGACCCTGTGACCCGATCTTGATCAGCGCGCGGTAGATGCCGATGACGGTACCGAACAGCCCGATGAACGGCGCGGTGGCGCCGGTCGTCGCGAGGAAGGCGAGACCGCCGCCGAGCGCCGAGTTGATCGTGGCTTCCGAACGCGCGAGCGAACCGTGCAGCCAGTCATGCGCCTCGACCGGATCGGTGAGCTCCTTATACTGCTCCTGCGCCTGCAGGCCGTCGTCGACGATCTGGCGATAGGCGGAGTTCTTCTCGAGCTTCGCAGCGCCTTCGCGCAGGCTGGTCGAGTTCCAGAACGCAGCGCGGACGCGCTTATACTGGTTGATGATCTTCTGCTGCTCGAACAGCTTGGTGAACAAGATGTAGAGCGAGACGAAGAGCATCAGCACCAGGATGGCGAACACCGTCTGCGAGATCAGGCCGCCTTCCTTGAGCGCCTGCGTCAGGCCGTACGGGTTTTCGCCCTTGGGCGCCGCCGCGGCGAGGATGGAAATGAGCATTGTCGGTTATTCCCTTACAAGAATTGCTGTGAGCTTGACCTTGCGGCCACCTTGATCGCCTTACTTCTGGATCTGCCAGCGGAACCGGAGCGACTTTCGCCCACCCGCAATGGCATTACCCGCGGCATCCAGCGCCGGCGAATACCGCCCGCGGCGGACGACGAGCCGGCACGTGGCATCATCGAGACTCGACACGCCCGAAGACGAGGTGACCGAGCAATTCTCGATGCGGCCTTGCGCGTTCACGTTGAACCCGATGCCTACCGAGCCTTCTTGCTCGGCACGCAGGGCTGCAGGCGGATAATCGTCCTGCGTGACCCACGAAGCAGGGTTGCCCTTTGCAGCCGCAGCCTTGCTGATCACCGCTGCGACAGGTGCAGGCGGCGCCGGCGGTGCCGGGGGCGCCGGCGGCGTGATCGGCGGCGGGGGTGGGATGATCGAGGTGGTCTGCATCGGCGGCGACGGCACCTGGACCTGCACCTGAGCCGGCGGCGTCACGATCTGTGTCGGCGGCGGCGGTACGGGGCTGTCAGGCGGCGGCGGCGGCGGTGGAACCTCCTCGGGCGGGGGCGGCGGCTCTTCGACCTCGAAGGTCTTCAGCTCCTCCGCCTTCTTTTTGATATATTGGTATGCCAAGCCCGTGACGAAGGCATAACCCATGCCAGCCACGATGATTGCGACTATAATAATCGCAACGAACCGGCTGCCACTTACATTCCGGTCAGCGTAAGCCATTCGGCAACGTCACTCCTCTAATCTTGGCGACCCTGAGCGCTGGAATGCTCCGCGCACAAGCTCGTCCGCCGTTCGCTTGCTTGCGTCGGTGCGGCAGAGCGCGAGTCTGTATCGTGGGCTCTCGGGGTACGCAAACGCTTTGTCGGACAAACCGTGCCTACCGACGTCCCGTGACGGAATTATTTCTGTATAAGAAGTCGAGGATCCGGTAACGGAAGCGCATGATCCGCGTATCCCAAATGGCTTTTTGTTGCGCACTCTCGTTAACGACACCTGCGCAATCCTCTCCGCAAACCACGCAAAACCAAGCTTCTCCGGCTGCTGTATTGCCCGGCTATGCCACTGTAGCGGGACAAGTTCTTGGCGCCCCGCTGATCGTCGACGCGCGTATTCGCAGCGCCGTCAAAATCAAGGGCGCCGAAGCGGCGAATGTCCCCGCCGGACGCATCCGATTCTATATCGAGGCCGATGTTACCGCCCTGATTCGCGGCGCGAATGCGGTTTCGACGAGAATCGGCTACGTCGCCGATCTGCCGCTGACCGATCGTGGACGCGAACCCAAGCTCAAGAAACAGCGCGTGCTCTTGTTCGCGCGCGCGGTCCCCGCCCGCTCCGATCAGGTGCAGCTGACCGGCCTCGACAGCCAGCGCCCCTGGACCCCCGAGCTCGACGCGCTGGTTCGCGGCATCGTCCGCGAAGTCGTCGCCACCGACGCGCCGCCTGCGATCACCGGCGTGGCCAATGCGTTTCACGTCCCCGGCTCGCTGCCCGGCGAGGGCGAGACGCAGATCTTCCTGCAGACCGCGAACGGCGCGCCGGTTTCGCTCCAGATCCTGCGCCGCCCCGGCGAACAGCCGCGCTGGGCCGTGTCATTGGGGGACATTGTCGACGAATCGGCAGGGCCGCCCCGGCAGAACACTTTGCTCTGGTATCGCCTCGCCTGTGGGCTGCCGCGGACGCTGCCGGCCGAAAACCTCGAATCGGCCGACCCGGCCAATGTGGCGACCGCACGCGCGGATTATGCGCTAGTGCTGCGCGCATTGGGGCCGTGCGCCTGAGGCGATTTTTCGCAGGTTAGCCCACTACCGTTCGCCCTGAGCTCGTCGAAGGGCGGCTAGCCACGAGCGCGTAAAGCGCGAAACCTTGCCTTCGACAAGCTCAGGCCGAACGGTGGTGTGGGCCTATAGCTGCAGCCTATCGCCGGTGGCGCACCATCGTGATCCCGATCGATTCGCCCTGTTCGGCGATCGCGAGCTTGACGATCCGCACTTCGACTCGCTGCACGCGCTCGTCCGAAACGAGCACGGTCTCGCAGACATGCTCCGCCACCGCTTCGATCAAGGTGAAGTGCACGTCCCTGGGCAGCCCCGCGGTGGCGGCATGCTTGAGGTCGATATAGCTCTTGGACGCGCTCAGCGGGGTGTCCGGCGCAAAGTGCTCGGGCATGTCGATATCGGCGGTCACCGAGATCCGCAGCGGCTGGGGCAGGTGCGTCTCTTCGGAATAGATCCCGGTCAGCACTTCGACTTCGAGGTCGTGCACCTGGAGCTGGAGCAAATCGCGCAACTAATCGCCTTTCGTCAAATCCCGGCTCCCTTAGCAGAAGCCGCCGGGCTGGGAAGTACGCGGTCGCGTCCCCATTAAGCCTTGCGTGGGCGCGCATCGGCGCTAAAGCGCGCGCCCCGGCGCTTCGCCGGAGGATTTGCAAGGAACGCACGTGATCGCATTGGTGCCGCTGACTGCTGTCGACCCCGAAACCGTGGAGGCGCTGCTCGACCGCGCCTTCGGTCCGGACCGACGCACGCGCACCGCGTATCGCGTCCGCGGCGGCGCCCTGCCCGTCCCCGAGCTGAGCTTCGCCGCGGTCGATGCCGACCAGCGGTTGCTCGGCACGATCCAGTGCTGGCCGGTCGAGCTCGCCTGCGACGACGGCACCGCGATACCGCTGGTGATGGTCGGCCCGGTGGCGGTCGATCCCGCGCACCAGCAAGGCGGAATCGGCCGCGCGCTGATGGAGCGGATGCTCGATGCAGTCCCCGGCTGCGCCTCTGCCGGCTGCGACTCGCTGATGCTGGTAGGCGATCCCGAATATTATAGCCGCTTCTTCGGCTTTACCGACGATCGCACCGGCGCGTGGCGGCTGCCCGGCCCGTTCGAGCCGCGCCGCCTGCTCGCGCGCGGCGACAAGGTGCCCGATTGCGCAGGCATGCTCGGCCCGCGCGTGCGGCAGGCGGCTTGAGGGTGCGCGCGCGCACGCCTAACGAGTCCTGATGCCCACGCCCTTGCCCCCCGATCTCGCCAGTCTGTCGCTCGCCGAAATCGCACGTCTCGCCGAGGAGAGCCGGCTGCCCCCGGTCGAGAGCTGGAACCCTGAGCATTGCGGCGACAGCGAGATGCGCATCGCCCGCGACGGGACCTGGCATCACCAAAGCGCGCCGATCGGCCGCGCCGCCATGGTGCGGCTGTTCTCGACGATCCTGCGCCGCGAGCCCGACGGCCGCTTCGTGCTCGTCACCCCTGTGGAGAAGCTCGACATAGAAGTAGAGGACGCGCCGTTCACCGCAGTCGAGATGAAGGCCGAGGGTCAGGGCGAATCGATGAAGCTCGCTTTCCGGCTCAACACCGGCGACTTGCTCACCGCCGGGCCGGAGCACGGCCTCCGCTTCGAGACACGCGAAGATGGCCCGCGGCCCTATCTCCACGTCCGCCGCGGGCTCGAGGCATTGATCGCCCGCCCGGTCTATTACGAGCTCGCCGAGATCGCGCTCGCTAACGGCAGCACTCCGCCAGGCGTGTGGAGCAACGGCGCCTTCTTCGCGCTCGAGCCGCAGGCATGAACCTCGCCGATCGGCTGCGGATCGCGCTCGATTCCGCGCATCCGCACGCACCGATCCTGCTCGCCGGCGATCATTTCGACTTCGACCCTGCGATCGCCGGCAACCCTGCCGCGGTGCTGATCGCAGTCACCGATCGCCCCGAGCCGGGGGTGATCCTCACGCTACGCACCGAGTCGCTGCGCCGGCACCCGGGTCAGGTCGCCTTCCCCGGCGGGCGGATCGACGCCGAAGACGCCGGCCCGATCGGCGCTGCGCTGCGCGAGGCGGAGGAGGAAATCGCTTTGCCCTCCCATTTGGTCGAAGTGGTCGGCACCGCCGATCTTTACCGCACCGTCACCGGCTATGAAGTCACGCCCGTGCTCGGCGTCGTCCCGCCCGATCTGACATTGGTTCCCGCCGAAGCCGAAGTAGCGGCGGTGTTCGAAGTCCCGCTCGCCTTCCTGTTCGACACCGCGAACCATGTCGAAGCCACTGCGCACTATCAAGGCAAGGAGCGGCGCTATTACGAGATCCTCTGGGGCGAACGCCGGATATGGGGCGCAACCGCGGCGATGATCGTCAATCTTTCGCGGAGGCTGGGGTGGACCGCCTGATCCTGCCGCCAGCCGAGTGGCGCCACCGCAAGGGCCTCGATCGGCTGATCGAGACACTCGGCAACGCACGATTCGTCGGGGGCTCGGTGCGCGACACGCTGCTGGGGATCCCGGTCTCCGACGTCGACCTCGCGACTCCCCTTCCGCCCGAACGCGTGGTCGAGTTGCTCTGCGCCGCGGACATCAAGGCGGCCCCCACCGGCATCGAGCATGGCACGATCACCGCAGTGCTGCCGAGCGGCCCCGTCGAAGTCACCACCTTGCGCCGCGACGTCTCGACCGACGGCCGCCGCGCCACCGTCGCCTTCACCGACGACTGGCGCGAAGACGCCGCCCGCCGCGACTTCACGATGAACGCGCTCTATGCCGACCCGCTGACCGACGAGATCTTCGATTATTTCGGCGGGCTGGCCGACCTCGACGCCCGCCACGTCCGCTTCATCGGCGACCCGCTCCAACGCATCGCCGAGGATCACCTCCGCATCCTGCGCTTCTTCCGCTTCCTCGCGCGCTTCGGCGACCGCGCCGATCCGGCGGGGCTCGACGCCTGCACCGCGCGCGCGAAAGACCTGATGGCGCTGTCACGCGAACGCATCCGCGACGAACTGCTCAAGCTGCTGGTGGCCAAGGATGCGGTGCGCGTAGCCGAGCTGATGCTCAGCCGCGGCATATTCGAGCCGGTACTGCCGGAGATCGATTCGGTGGCGCTACTTGCGCGTGTCGCCGGGCGAGAACTGGCGGCAGGCGTAGCGCCGCACCCGATTCGCCGGCTCGCCGCGTTGCTCCCGCAGGACCCGGCGACGGCCGACCAGCTCGGCGCGCGTCTCAAGCTCTCCAACGCCGAGCGCAAGCGCCTCGTCACTGCGGTGACGCCTCTCGATCAGGCGCCACAGCCGCTCGCCTATCGGCTGGGTGTCGAGGGTGCCGTCGACCAATTGCTCCTCTCCGAACGCCCCGTCGAAGAAGCGATCGCGATCCGCGATTGGCAGCTCCCGCGGCTGCCGCTCACCGGCGGTGCGCTGGTCGAGCGCGGTCTCGCCAAAGGCCCCGATGTCGCGCGTGCGTTGCGCGCGGTGGAGGATCGCTGGATTGCGGAAGGGTTTCCCGACGAGGCGCGCGTCGCCGCGCTCGCCGACGAAGCCGTCGCTCAGCTGTTGCGCGCCGCCAGCAAAGCATAGGCGTCGGTCTCGACCAGCGGCTGGGCATAAAGATAGCCTTGCCCATAGGTGCAGCCGAGTGCCGCCAGCGTCTGGGCGAGTTCGTTGGTCTCGATTCCCTCGGCGGTGGTCTGCATGCCGAGCGCCTGGGCGAGGCTGAGCACCGCGCGCACGATCGCGATCTTGTCGCGATCGGCGAGCATCCCCGAGATGAAGCTGCGGTCGATCTTGAGCAAGTCGATCGGCAGTTTCTGAAGATAAGCGAGGTTCGAATAGCCGGTGCCGAAATCGTCCATCGCCAGCGTCGCGCCGAGGTCCTTCAGGGCCATCATCGTCCGGCTGATCCGGTCGGGATCGCTGACGATGGCGCTCTCGGTGAGTTCGAGCGTCAGCCGCGAGCCGGCAATCCCGGCCTGCTCGAGCGCGGCCTGAACCATTTCGGGGATCCGATCGCGCTGGAGCTGGATCGCCGACAGATTGACCGCGACCTTGACTCCGCAATCGCCGCCGACCCTGCGGTCCCACGTCGCCAGCGTCAGCGCCGCTTGCTCCATCGCCCAGCGGCCGAGCGGGACGATGAGCCCCGATTCCTCGGCGACCGGGATGAAGTCGTTGGGCGAGAGCGCGACGCCCTCCTCGTTGGTCCAGCGCGCCAGCGCCTCGAACGAGACGATCCGCCCCGAACCGAGGTCCCAGATCGGCTGATAGCTCAGCGTCATGTCGCCATTCTCGATCGCGCGGCGCAGCTCGGTCTCGACGCTGAACTGCTCGCGGGCAATGTCGAAGGCGCGCAGATGGTAGAGTTCGGTACGCCCGCTGGTCTTGGCCCGCTTCACTGCGAATTGCGCGTGGCGAATCAGGTCTTCGGGCTCGCCGTGATTGTCGGCGCCCAGGGCGATGCCGATCGAGCAATCGACTCGTATCTCGAAGTCCGAAAGGCGGAACGGCGTGGCGAGCGCCGCCTGGATCCGCTTGGCGACGTGCAGCGCGTCGCCCGGCCCGTCGTCGAGCGTCAGCAGCACGCCGAATTCGTCGCCGCCCATCCGCGCGAGGATGTCGCGCCCACGCAACGCGCCCTTGAGCCGCCGCGCGACCGAAATCAACAATTCGTCACCGGCAAGCCCGCCCATGCACGCATTGACTCGGCTGAACCGGTCCAGATTGACCACCAGAACCGCAAAGCCCTCGGCATTGTCGGCGCTGAGGTTCTCGAGCTGGTCGCTGAACCCGGCGCGATTGGGGAGGCCGGTGAGGCTGTCGGTCGCCATCTCGCGGCGCAGGCTGTGCTCGGTGCGCAACTCCGAAGTCTGGTCGACCAGGGTGACCAGACAGCGGCCGGAGCCGATCTGCGATTCGCGGCGCGCGAACGAAACGCGGAAATAGCGGCAATCGACTTCCTCGCCGAACTGCCAGGCAATGTCATGGTGCGTCTCGTCCGATTCGATGAAGCGGCGAAGCTGGCTGCCGAGCAGCCGGACCAGCGGCGATTCGGCGGCATTCGTGCCGAGCCCGGCGATGCGGAACGCCCGGTTGAGAGCGAGGAAATGGAACTTGCCGCCTTCGAGCGAGACCGAAACCGCGGGCACCGGCAGCAGGTCGAGCATCAGCCCGGTCTCGATCGGATCGGGCGCGCAGATCCCCCCGCCTCGCGGCGCGAGTTCCGCAACCGCGGCCGAGCTGGACCTGAGCTTCCCGAATGCCATTGCGTCCGGGTTAGCCGTAAATGGTTAAACCCCGCTGAAGCAACGGGGAACTCTGGGCGCGGTCTGAATTCAGCCTCTGGGTTCCTCTCCTCCTGCTTTAGGAGAGCAATTCCATCGAGTTGAGGAAGCCAGTTCCCCTGCGAAAGCATGGGCCAAGAGCCCAGAGCGCAACGCTGGTAACCTTGGGCCCCTGCTTTCGCAGGGGAACAGCGTCAGGCTGAATCTCGAACTCCCTAAAACCGATTGTCCCGCGGGAAGCCGGTCGGCGGCATCCGCCCCGCTGCGCCGCGCGCCGCGCGCCACGGCGAGAGGTCGGGCTCGCTGCGCGTCCGCCCGGTGTCGCCGCCCATCGCCCAACTCAGCCCCTCGGCCATCTTGAACGTCCGCACGTCCGATAGCCCGCCGTCGCGATAGCGCTGGAGCTGGACGCCCTGCCCGCGCGCCATCTCGGCGACTTCGCTGAGCGGAAAGACCAGCATCTTGCGATTGTCGCCGATCACCGCGACCGCATCGTCCTCCGCCGGGATCGGCCGAACCAGCTTGAGCTGGGCGCCGGCGCGCGGCGTCACCACTTGTTTGCCCTTGCGCGTCTCGGCGATGACGTCGGCAGCATTGACCACGAAACCGCGCCCATCGCTCGCCGCGACCAGCAATTTGCTCGCCGCGCTGGCCGGCAGCAATGCGATGATCTGGCGTTCGCCGTCCAAGTCGACCATCAGCCGCACCGGCTCGCCGAAGCCGCGCCCGCCGGGAAGCTTGTCGCCGCCCAGCGTGTAGAACCGGCCATTGTCGGCCGCGAGCAGCAATTTGTCGGTGGTCTGCGCGTGAAAGGCGAAGTGTGGCCCGTCGCCTTCCTTGAACTTGAGCGTCTCCGCGGACGCCAGGTCGACATGCCCGCGCATCGCCCGGATCCAGCCGCGCTGCGACAGGATCACGGTGATCGGCTCGCGCTCGATCATCGCCTCCAGCGGGATCTCCCGCGCGGCGCCGGCTTCCTCGATCCGCGTGCGCCGCGCACCCAATGGAGTCTCCAGCCCGTAGCGCTCGATCATCTTGCCGAGATCACGCTTCATCCGCGTCCGCTGGCGCGCGTCGGACGACAGCAAGGTTTCCAGCTCGCCCTTCTCCTTGAGCAGCTTCTCCTGCTCGCGCTTGAGCTCCATTTCCTCGAGCCGGCGCAAGCTGCGCAGCCGCATGTTTAGGATCGCCTCTGCCTGGCGGTCGGTCAGCCCGAATTCGGCGATCATCACCGGCTTGGGCTCGTCCTCGCCGCGGATGATCTCGATCACCCGGTCGAGATTGAGAAAGGCGATGATGTAGCCGCCGACCAGTTCGAGCCGGTCGGCGATCTTGCTGAGCCGGTGCTCCGAGCGCCGGCGCAGCACGACGAACTGATGCTCGACCCAAGCCGCGATCGCCTCGCTCAAGCTCATCACCCGCGGGGTGCGGTTCTTGTCGAGCACGTTGAGGTTGAGCGGCACGCGGACTTCGAGGTCCGATAGGCGGTACAGGCTGTGGATCAGATCCTCCGAACTCACCGTCCGGCTGCGCGGCTCGAGCACGATGCGGATATCCTCCGCCGATTCGTCGCGCACGTCGCCCAGGATCGGCAGCTTCTTGTCGTTGATCAGCTCGGCAATGCCTTCGATCAACTTGCCCTTCTGGACGCCGTACGGAATCTCGGTGACGACGAGGTGCCAGCCCCCGCCTTTCTCGCTCACCCGCTCGATCTTGGCGCGTACCCGGAAGCTGCCGCGCCCGGTCGCATAGCTCTCGGCGATTGCGGCAGGGCTGTCGACGACGACGCCGCCGGTCGGGAAATCGGGGCCGTTGACATAGTCGAGCACGTTCGCGTCGGGATTGTCGATCAGCGCCACTGCGGCGTTCATCAGTTCGGCGGCATTGTGCGGCGGGATCGACGTCGCCATGCCCACCGCGATGCCCGCGGCGCCATTGGCAAGCAGGTTGGGGAACAGCCCGGGGAAGAGCTCGGGCTCCTCTTCCTCGCCATTATAGGTCGCGCGGAAATCGACGGCATTCTCGTCGAGCCCGCCCATCAGGTCCATCGCGACCTGGGTGAGCCGCGCCTCGGTGTAGCGATAGGCCGCGGCGTTATCGCCGTCGATATTGCCGAAATTGCCCTGCCCGTCGACGAGCGGGTAGCGGAGCGCGAAGGTCTGGGCGAGGCGGACCATCGCGTCATAGACCGACTGGTCGCCATGCGGATGGTATTTGCCGATCACGTCGCCGACGACGCGCGCGCATTTCTTATAGCCGCTCGCCGGGTCGAGCTTGAGCAGCCGCATCGCCCAGAGCAGCCGACGGTGCACCGGCTTGAGGCCGTCGCGGACATCGGGCAGCGAACGCGCGGTGATCGTCGACAGCGCATAGACGAGGTACCGCTCCGACAGCGCACTGTCGAAGGGGACGTCAACGGGGCCGGTGGGATCGACGGAGTCGGTATCGAGAGTCATCGCGGCAAGGGGTAGCAGGCGAAACCCCGCGACGCCAAGCACGTGTTCACAAGGCGTTCCTCCCGGTCACGCCGCGGGCGCGACGAACGCCTCGAACGGATCGTCGCGCGCCGCGGCGGCGACCTCGGCGAGCAGCCAGTCGCGGAAAAACCGGATCTTGGGCAGGTTGCGCTTGGTCTCGGGATACATCAGCCAGAAGCTGTTGCGGTAGTGCGCATAATGCGGAAGCAGCCGGACGAGCAGCCCCGCATCGATCGCCGACTGCCACATTGGCGGGCTGAGGATCGCCACGCCGTGCCCGGCGATCGCGGCATTGCCGTCGAGCACCTGCGAATCGAAGCGGATGCCCGAGGCCTGGCCGCGATCGACTTCATCCCCCAGCGCGCAGCAGAACCACAAATCCCACCAATCGTCCTCGGGTGAGATGCGCGGCACCCGCAGCAGGTCCGCGGGGGTTTCGACGGGCGGATGCTTCGCGAGGAACGCCGGGTTCGCCAGCGGCGTGACCGGCATCCGCATCAGGAAATGCGCGCACAGCCCCGGCATCGGACCTCCTGCTCCGCGAAGCGCGATATCGGCGTCGCCCGCCTGGAGGTCGACCATCTCGTCGCTGACGAGCAGGCGCACCGCCAGTTCGGGACGCAGCAGCTGGAACGAGCCTAGCCGAGCCGCCAGCCAGTTGGTCGCCAGGGTCCGCGGCGCCGCGATCGTGATCACGCTCTCGGACTCGACACGCACCGATGCGAACGCCTCGCCCAGCGTATCGAACGCGCCGGTGATCTGCGGCGCGATCCGCCGGCCGAGATCGCTGAGCATCACGGCGCGGCCGTTGCGCGCGAACAACGCCCCGCCGAGCCGCTCCTCGAGCAATTTGATCTGATAGCTGACCGCCGCCTGCGTCATGCCGAGCTCTTCGGCGGCACGCGTGAAATTGCCGTGGCGCGCGGCGGCTTCGAACACGCGGACGGCGGCGAGCGGCGGGATCTGGCGCATCCCGCATATATAAGTTGTGCTTATTACGCATGTCCAACGATTTGTTGGCGCCGCAGCGGCGGGAGGCGCAGATGAGCGGGGCTGCCGCAGATGGCACGATATAAGGAATTGAGCCATGCTGAACTCGCTGACTTTCCTCGCGCTTCTCGCCGCTTCCGTCCCCCAGGCGGTGCCCGCCGAAGCTCCCGCGACTCGCCATGTGCGCATTGCCGATCTCAACCTGTCGCGCCCCGCCGATCGCGCCGAACTCGACCGCAGGCTGGCCCGCGCAGTGGAGAAGGTGTGCCCGACCAAGCAGATCGGCGAAGCCACGCGCTCCTTGGCCGGGCAGCGTTGCCGCGCCGAAACCCTCGCCCGCGTCGCACCCCAGCGCAGCCGCGCCGTGGCGCAGGCGGCCGCACCGGCCCAATTGTCCAGCACTGGCCGCTGACCGCTTCCGAAAACCCCGCCAGCTCCCGATAAACTCGCTTGGCGGCGACTGCGAGCGGCCGATGGCCGCTCGCCTTTTTCACAAGCTCCACTGATGGAGAGACCATTATGTCGCATGACTATGAAAGCACCGCCTGGGCCGAACATCATAGCGATGTGAGCACGGGTCTCGCGCGCCTGTTCGAGTCCCTGTCGGAGGTGTTCGAGCAGTTGATCGCGATAGAATATGACGCGCCTTGGGAACGCGTCTGTGGCTAACAGCCCGATAAGTAACAAAAAAAGCTCATAGACACAATTTCGCCTTAAATAAGGCGAAATTGTGGCTTGACGGCTATCAGGCCATGTGATGACATATCATCCTCATTGCAGGAGATATGTCCATGCGTGTCATCGCCCCCAAGCATCTCGTCGCACTAGCCGCCGTCGCAACGCTCGCTGCCTGCTCCACCAGCGAAACGGGCAATTCGGGGAAAGGCGGGGAGCCCAGCGCGGTGGTCACCGAAGTTCCGACGGAGGCTATGGCCGATCCGGCGGCACCCGCCGGGAGAGAAGGCGCCATCTCCAGTCCGCGCGCCCCCGAAACGCCGCCGAAGCTCCCGGTCTCGCTGCCCAAGCTCACTTACGCTTATGCCCTCTCCTACCTGCTCCCCGGCGACAAGATCGCCGCCGCGCAGGACGCGCATCGCGACCTGTGCGAGGAAATGGGACCCGCGCGCTGCCAATTGCTCGCGCTGGAGCGCGGAGTGGGCGAGGAACAGGCGAACAATGCCGAGCTCAAGCTCCGCGTCGCCACTGCCGATGCCCGCCGCTTCCAGGTGTTGCTCGATCATGAAGTGAGCGAAGTCGGCGGCCGCCCCGAAAATGCCAAAGTGGCCACCGACGAAGTCTCGAAGCAGATCGTCGACACCGAAGCGCGCATCCGCCAGCGCGAACTGCTCGTCGCTCGGCTCACCGAACTTCTGCGCAAGCGCAACGGAAGCGTATCGGACCTGCTCGAGGCCGAACGCAGCGTCACCCAGGCGCAGGAAGAGCTCGATCAGGCACGCGGCTGGCTCGGCGAGCTCAAGGGTCGCGTCGCAATGTCCGAATTCGAGATCCGCTATGCCGCGATCGCGCCCTCGGCGTCGTCGCAGACACTCGGCACTTATCTCGGCGAAGCGGCGCAGGATTCGGGCGCAGTGTTCCAGGTCGGCCTGCGCGTCCTGCTGTCGCTGGCGATCTACCTGCTGCCGTGGTTCGTGCTCCTGGCGCTGCCCGTGCTGGCACTGCGCGTGCTTCGCAAGCGGCGCACCGTGGTCCAGCAGGGCTGAAAAAGGCCCTCTCCCGCTTGCGGGAGAGGGTGGCGAGCACAGCGAAGCCGGACCTACGGTCCCTCTCTTCCCTCTCCCGCAAGCGGGAGAGGGCCCGGCGCACGACCAATGCGATACGGCCCAGCCCTCGTCACCAGCGGCGCCCCTTTCCAGCTGAGGCGCACAATCCCCTCCGCCAGCAGGCCGTCGACAGCGGCATGAACCTCGGGCATCGCCTCGCGCCAGCCGTGACCCGCCAGTGCCCGCGCCACCTCGCTCGGGCAGACGGTCGCTTCGGCCGCGCGGGCAGCGAGCAATGCAAGCGTCGCGCTGCGCGCATCTCTAGCCGTCACGATCTCGTCTCCCTCCTTCCGCCAGAACGCGCGGCCACGCGCGCTGGCTGCACCTCACCGTGCTCACGCAAGCGTGATTGCGCCGCCACACCGCATCCAGTATAGCGCCGGGCTTCCACCAGCCCCGGCTGCCGTGCGGTCCTTCCCGCGCCGCCGGGGCGACGCTTTTCAGGGGTACAGGCCGACATGGCACGCCGCCGGCAGATCTACGAAGGCAAGGCCAAGATCCTCTATGAGGGTCCCGAGCCGGGCACGCTGATCCAGTATTTCAAGGACGATGCGACTGCGTTCAACGCGCAGAAAAAGGGCACGATCAGCGGCAAGGGCGTGCTCAACAACCGGATTTCGGAGCACATCTTCACCCTGCTCGGCGGGATCGGCATCCCGACCCACTTCATCCGCCGCCTCAACATGCGCGAGCAATTGATCCGTCAGGTCGAGATCGTCCCGATCGAAGTGGTGGTGCGCAACGTCGTCGCCGGCAGCCTCGCCAAGCGCCTCGGCATCGAGGAAGGCACCCCCCTCCCCCGCACGATCGTCGAATATTATTTCAAGGACGATGCGCTCGGCGATCCGATGGTCACCGACGAGCACATCCTCGCCTTTGGCTGGGCCGCGCAGGAAGAACTGCACGACATGGCCGACATGGCGATCCGAGTGAACGATTTCCTGTCCGGGCTGTTCGCCGGGATCGGCATCCGGCTGGTCGACTTCAAGCTCGAATTCGGCCGAATCTGGGACAATGACTATGCCCGGATCATCCTCGCGGACGAGATCAGCCCCGACGGCTGCCGGCTGTGGGACATGGTGACCAACGAAAAACTCGACAAGGATCGCTTCCGCCGCGATCTCGGTGGCGAAGTCGAGGCATATCAGGAAGTTGCCCGCCGGCTCGGGCTGTTCCCCGAGGGCGCCGATTCCGCGGTCCTCGACCTGGAAAGCCACCGCAAGCGCCGCGGCAAATAATCGGAATCGGCGCGCGCGACGCGCCGATTTTCCCGCCGTGCCTAAACAGCTTCTTAACCATGGCAGCGCTAATCCTGCGACCAGTTCCGGTCAGGGGGATTTCCCATGCGTTCGTTCCGTACCCTATTAGCGCTTTCGGGCGCGTTCACGCTCGCGGCCTGCGGCGGCGATACGGGCCCGCAGACCGTGGGCAGCAATCCGCCGCCGATCGGTGGCACACCGACGCCGACTCAAGCCAACCTGCTCGACGTCACCAGCACCGTGACGTACGACGTGGTCGGTTCGTTTCAGGCGCTCAACACGGTGACCGAGCGCACCGTCCCGGTAACCGGCACCCCGTCCGGCACCGTGCGGTCGCTCTATTCGGGCAATGCCGCCACGGTGAATGCCCCGAACGGCTCGATCACCTATAATCCACGCGACGGCATCTTCACGGTCAAGATCACCGACGCCGCCGCCGATGTCGCGCGGAGCTACAATTATCAGGACCCGGCACACCGCACCCAATTCTCCGGCGCGCAATTTGCGCAGTACCAGATCCCCAATCTCGCGACCTTCAACTATCTGCAGGTGCTCGACAACGACGCGCTGCCGGTATTCTTCTATCAGCGCCCGGGCGCCAAAACGACCTTCGTGTCGCTCGCCGGCTTCTCCCGCGTCTCCGAAAACGTCACTACCACCGGCACCGCCCCGGATCCGACGGTTACCACCACGACCTTCGACGGCGAGCGCGGCGCGTTCGTATTCGGCCAGAAGACGGCGAACGCCCAGGTCCCGGTTTCGGGCGAGGGCACCTATAACGGCGATTTCCTCGCCTCGATGGTCGCGGACCCCACCGGCGGTGGCCGCTCGGCACTGCAGTGGATCACCGGCGGCAGCACGCTGAAGGTCAATTTCGCCACGGGCAAGGCCGACCTTCTGCTGACGGGAACGGTCGGCGAATCCTATGTCCTCGGCGCAGCGGTGGCATCGCCGATTGCCGCCGGCTCGGGCTTCATCGCGAACGGCACCGCGCAGGTCGACCTGATCCGCAGCGGCGGGTTCGCCGGCGCCTTCACGCTGAACAGCAAGACGCCGAACAGCGTCGGCTTCACGATGGGATCGAGCTTTGTCGGCATCGACTTTGCCAGCGCCGCCGCCGGCGGAAGCACCGCAGGTGCGAGTTCGATCGACGGCGCGTTCTTCGGTCCCAACGCCGTCAACGCGGGCGGCAATTTCCGCATCGTCGGCGGCATCCCGGACCAGCGAGTCGACATTCTCGGCGCCTTCAGCGGCGCCAAATAATCCCACGCCACCGGAGCGGCTCGATGCGCCTCGCTTTGTTTGCCACCCTGCTCCTCGCCGGAGCGGGATCGGCGGCGCACGCCCAGACGCAGCGTTGCGTCGACGGGGTCTGCGAAGTCCAGCTGACTCCGCCACAGCTCTTGGCCGGCGCGGAAAAGCTCGTCGCGCTGCGCCGCTTCGACGAGGCACGCCCGCTGATCGAGGCGCTCAAGCTCGCCCCCGGCTATAGCCTGCAGACGCGGTTCCTCTCAGGCTTCATCGCCGCGGAGAAAGGCGATTTTCGTGCAGCTGCGGACCAGTATAAAGCGATCCTCGCCGACGATCCCAACCAGACCCGCGTGCGGCTCGAGCTCGCCAAGGCGATGATGGCGATGGGCAAGCCGCAGAGCGCCGACAAGCAGTTCCGCCTCGCCGGGCAGGACCGCGAGCTTCCGCCCGAGCTCGCCAAGGCGATCCGCGGGGTGCGCGCAGTGATTCGCCAGAAGCGCGCGTGGCGGCTCGACGTGGATTTCGGCATCGCGCCGGACAGCAACATCAACAACGCCACCGGTGCCGATCAAGTCACGGTCAATCTCGGCGGCTATTCGCTGCCGCTGATGCTGGGCGCCGATGCCAAGGCGCGTTCGGGCACTGGCCAGACCGCGACGATCTCGACGGGGGTGCGGCTCCCCATTGCCTCGCACGTCTCGATGCTCGTCGATTTCGACAGCAGCGGCACCAACTATGCCGGCGCCGACTATGACGATTATCTCGTCCAGTTCGCCGCCGGCCCCGAACTCCGATTGTCGCAGACCACGAGCGTCTCGATCGAGGCGGTGGGCGCGCAGCGCTGGTATGGCGGCCGCCTCGCCAGCCGCCAGGGCGGCGTCAAGGCCGGTGCGCAGGCCGTCGTCGGCAGGTCGGATCGCGTCGGCGTCCAGCTCGACGCGCGGCGCACCAACGCGCTGTTCAACCCCGCCTATGACGGCTGGCAGACCGGCCTCTACGCCAATTGGGAACACGCATTGTCGCGCAGCCTGATCGGATCGGCCGGCATTTTCGGGCGGCGCGACTGGCTGACCGAGGCGGCGTATTCGAGCAAGGAAATCGGCGGCAGCCTCGCCGTCGGCGGCGAACTCCCCCATGGCATCAATTTCAGCCTGAGCGGTACCGCGTCGCGCGCGCTCTACGACGCACCGATGCAATTCTTCTCCAGCGAACCGCGTCGCGACTGGCGGCTGAGCGCGCGCGCCACGCTCGGCAATCGCGGCATCCGCGTGTTCGGCTTCTCCCCCGAACTCGCGCTGACCTATGCGCGCACCGATTCCAACGTCGCCTTCTACAGCACCGATCGGGTGCGCTTCCGTGTGGCGCTTGCCCGCTATTTCTGATTGCGGGACGCGCGCCGCCGGGCCATAGGCGCGGCCATGAAACTCCGCATCATCGTGACGCTCAAGAACGGCGTGCTCGATCCGCAAGGCAAGGCGATCCAGCACGCATTGTCCGGCCTCGGCTTCGATGGCGTCCACGACGTCCGCGCCGGCAAGCTCTTCGAGCTCGAAGTCGCCGACGATACCAGCGACGCCGCGATCGACGAGATGTGCCGCAAGCTGCTCGCCAACACCGTCATCGAGAACTATCGAGTCGAGCGCGCATGAAGACCGCGGTCATCGTCTTCCCCGGCTCCAATTGCGATCGCGACATCGCGACCGCGCTCGAGGACGTGACCGGCACTGCCCCTGAAATGGTGTGGCACGGCGAGAGCGCCCTGCCTGCGGGCATCGGCCTCGTCGCCCTCCCCGGCGGCTTCTCCTACGGCGATTATCTGCGTTGCGGCGCGATCTCGGCGCGTTCGCCGATCGTCCGCGCGGTGGTCGAGGCGGCCGAGCGCGGGCTGCCGGTGATCGGCATCTGCAACGGCTTCCAGATCCTCACCGAGGCAGGGCTGCTGCCCGGCGCGCTGATGCGCAATTCGGGGCTCAACTTCGTCTGCCGCGACGTCGCGCTGACCGTGGACAACGGCCAGTCGATCTTCACCAGCGGCTATGACGGCGGCGAGACGATCACCGTCCCCGTCGCGCATCACGACGGCAATTACTTCGCCGACGCCGAGACGCTCGATCGCCTCGAAGGCGAAGGCCGCGTCGCTTTCCGTTATGCCGAGGACGTCAACGGCTCGGCGCGCGCCATCGCCGGGCTGCTCAACCCCGCCGGCAACGTCCTCGGCATGATGCCGCACCCCGAACGCCGCATCGAACCCGCGCACGGCGGCACCGATGGCCGCCGGCTGTTCGAGGGACTGCTCGAAGCCGTCGCCTGAGGGTTCGGTCTGCGGCCGGGCTTGATGGACAGCTTTCGCCTCAAAGCTGGACGTTCGAGCGTAACAGGAGCAAGCTCGAAAGCTGACGCTGAGTATGGCATGATGAACCGTGTCGTGATGATCTCATTTGCCATTATGTCGGCCGGCTCTGCCTGCGCGATCAGCGCTCGAGAGCAGCCAACAACGTGGATAAGCCTGATTGCACCTGAGGAAGCTGCTTGGTTCAAGCTGCAACCTCCCGGAGCCAAAAGAAAGATCCTCGCCGACCTTCGAAGAGCACGCGCTTGCGTCGCTGGTTTCGCTAAGCGGGATGGGCGCAAAGACGCCGTCGCTGCTGCCCGACTGCCCAGCCCGCGCTTCTACAGCGGCATTTCAAACGGCGTTGTGGTCTATCGAACCGTGCCGGCTGTTCAAGGATGCTCACCGGAGTTCATAAGCAAGAACGAGGATCAGCACTTCCGGGAGTTGGCGGACGCCTATTCCGGCCCACCACGCACGATGAAGCTTCAGCGGCTCTGCGGCGAAGCAGCCTCAACGTACGCTGCAACCTTCAATCGAACACTTGCCAGGATCAAGCCGGAGGCGTTCAACGCAGCGTGTCCTAAAGGGCGTTTGGGATCGACCGTTTTCAAGATCAGCCGCTTAGAAGCTGCCCTTCTGCAATCCACCCAAAGCCGGTCCTCCCCGCTTGCAATGTAGGATTTCATCTGTTTGCCTGGGGCGGCCAGCCCCGACGGCCGCTCTTTGACATCGTCCTATCTGATGAAGCGCACCGCCACCCGCGCCGCCAGTCCCCGCGCGTCCGCAATCTGGACGAATGCCCTCAAAACCCAGAACACGCGGAGTCCACCAGCGTCAACTTCGGCGTGCAAATGTTCCGCGTTCCCCGGGCAAACCTCCGCGATTCGCCGGCGTCGCAAACGCGATGAACCCGCATTGGACATTCCCCGCCGGGCACGCGGAATCCCTGCGACTCTAGAGCCGCGCCGCCAGCCACGCCGTGATGTCGCCCATCACTTCCTCCTTGCCGAGATCGGCGAGCAGGTCGTGATAGTGATCCTGGTACAGCTTGAGCGTCTTGTCGGCCGATCCCGCGGTTTCGTGGAAGAACACGCTGCCCTCGCACACCGTCGCCTTGTCGGCGGTGCCGTGCAGGATCAAGACCGGCAGCGTGATCGTCGGGAATTCCGCGCGCAACCGCTCGTCGGCGCGGACCAATGCCGCCACCGTCGCCGCCGGCTGGACCTCGTCCTTGATGTACGGGTCGGCATCGAGCGTCGCGACCCAATCCGGATCGCGCGAGAAATCCGCATTCTTGAGCTTGAGCACCCCCAGATGCGGCGCGATGTGGCTCAGCCCCTTGATCGCGGCGAGCGCAAAACCTGGCGCCGGCACCTGAAAGGCGAAGCTCTCGCAGATAAATCCGTCTATTTCACGTTGATTATCAAGTACATAGCTTGCAGAAGTCACCCCGCCCGCGCTGTGCCCGAGCAGAAACAGCTTGATCCCCGGATAGCGCGTCTTGGCGATTCCGATCGTCCCGGCGACATCGGCGACATAATCGGCGATGTCCTCGACATAGAAACGCTCGCCCTCGGAGCGCCCCCGCCCGCGCAGGTCGAGCGCGAACACCGCATAGCCGCGCGCCACCAGCTGTTCCGCTGCCCAGAGATATTGCCCGCCATGCGAATTGACGCCGTGACAGATCACCACCACCGCGCGCGGCGCATCGGCGGGCTGCCATGCACGGTAGAAGATTTCGAGCCCGCCCGCGCTCGTGAAATTCGCTTCCTCGGCAGCCATGACTCGCTCCTCCCCCGCTTCGCAGCCGAGATTGTTGCGATCCTGCAACGCTGCGCAAGTGCGCAGATTGCACGCTTACCGACTGCGCTGGTGCTTTCCGAAAAGCGCGGTGGTCCGCGCCAGCAGCACGAGCAGGCTCGGCCACAATATCGTGTTCCACACGTCGTGGAAATTGGCCCAGAGTGCGATGCGCGTATGATAGACCAGGCTGTCGCGAAGGTCCCACATCTCGCCGGCAAGTGCGCCCGCCAGCGCGACCGCCCAGGGCTTCCAGCTGCGGACCGGCCAGCGGAAGATCAGTGCGCTGCCGACGAACAGCAGCAGCCCGACATGGACGTGCAGCGCATCCTTGGCGAGGCCGGCATGCCCGACCAGCCAGAATTTGACGGACTGGAGCGGACTCATCAGACTCGCGTGGCGAAGGGCGTGAAGTCGGTACCCTCGTCATAGACGTCCATGCCTTCGCGGCGCTTGAGGAAGCCGACGACGAGATAGGTGACCGGCGTGAGCAGCACTTCCCAGCCCACCTTGAGCGCCCATTGGGTGAACAGCACCGTGACCATCTGCGACGTCGTCCAGCCCTCCGCCCCCAGAAAGGCGAGCGGGTAGAAGATCAGGCTGTCGATCGCCTGGCCGAATATCGTCGATCCGATCGTCCGCGCCCAGAGATGCCGGCCGCGTGTCGCGATCTTCATTCGCGCCAACACGAAGGAATTGACGAACTCGCCGCACCAGAAGGCGATGATCGAAGCGACGGCGATCCGCGGGATGCTGCCGAAGCCGAAGATCTGTTCATAGGCCGCCTGCCCCGTCCAGCCCTTGTCCGGGGGGAGCGCGACCACGACGATGCACATCAGGATCATGAACAGCATGGCGACGAAGCCCGCCCAGATCACCCGCCGCGCCCGGGCATAGCCATAGACTTCGGTGAGCACGTCGCCGATCACATAGCTGATCGGAAAGAACAGGATGCCGGCCCCGAACGGCCACAGCCCGACGAACGGCAAATCGATCACCGATCGCTTGCTGGCTCCGATGATGTTCGAGAGCAGCAGCACGACGACGAACGCCACCATGACGAAGTCGAAATAGCGGAACTGCCCGCCGCTCACGTCGCGCGCGGCGACGTGCGCCGGCCTGTCTTCGCCCTCGGTCATCGCGCGTTTATGATGCCGGTTCCGCCGCGGCGCAATCCGCGCTAGGGGAACTCCGCGCGCGCCCGTAGCTCAGCTGGATAGAGCACATGCCTTCTAAGCCTGTGGTCGCTGGTTCGAATCCAGCCGGGCGCGCCAGCTTCTTCGACCAGATATGGGCAAGGTCAGCTCAAGGCGCGACGAGACCATCGCCATCTTCGCCCTCAGCCACATCCTGCCGAGGGACGTAGCGAACGACCCATTTCGGGCGCCCGTCCGAAAGCTCGATATCGGGCAGGACGAGCGGGTCGGCGCCGGTCTCCACCCAGCCTGCGCCGTGACAGCGCTCGCAGATTGCCCGTTTGCAACGGAAGCTGATCAGGTCGATCTCGACGTTCCACTCGCCATAACCCTGGCAGACCGGGCACCGCGCATCGAGTGTCCCATTGCGCGGCTTCAATGGAATGATGTCGAAGGCGTGCGGGGCTTCCGGCCCTTCGGGACGGACGATATTGCTCTCATGCGGCATCGAACCAGTAACGTGCGAGATTGCAACCGGGTCCGCATGTCTCGATCGTCCCACTCAGGCGGCCTTCATCCGGGCATCCGCCTCGCGACGCACGGCGGTGGACAAGGCGATGGCCCGCGCCCGTCCGATGCCAGCCTGCCTCCCCGATCAGCCGGTGAGCGGATTGAACTCGCGGCGCAGGTCTCTCTCGATCGACACCGAACCGTCGCCGGCAACGCGGATCAGCGCGAGCGGGGCATAATGGCGCGCGACTCCGTGCGGCGGGCGGGGGAGCGGGTTGCCCGAGGCGTCGCGCGGCCCCAGCACGTCGGACACCGCCGTGCGCGACGGGATCTGCCAGTAATCGCCCTGCCGGTAGAGATTGCCCTCGCCCCTTTCGATGAAATTACCCTCGGCCGGCGCGTGTCTGGTCCCCAGTTCGATGCCCCCCTTCTCGCCCGCGGCCCCGGCTGCTTCCTTGCCCCGCGCGGCATCGGTAGCGGCGACCGCGCGGGCGGCTTCATCCCTGGCGACGATTCGCGCTGGCCCGTTCGCACGCCCGATGCCCTCGCCGAACATCACCTGGATGCCTTCCTCAAGCGCCAGCCAGCGGCCTTCGACGAGCTGCAGCGCATTGTCGTCGGCCAGCTTGACGCGATCCTGCGCCAGCCCGCGCAGCTCGCCATGGTCCCAGCGGCGGAGCAGCACCGGCTTGCGCGGATCGTCGGTATCGACCTCTGGGGTCGCTTCGAGCGTCACCGTGGCGGTATCGGGATCGTAGTCGACGACGCGCAGCAGCCTGGCGCCGGTCTCCTGCAGGGCTTCGGCCGGCCCGGCGACTTCGACGATGTCGCCCGGGGCGATTGCGAAGCGCGCGTCACGCCAGCCGTCGGCGAGCTGAACCTTGGGGCCGGCGATCTTGTCGACGGGGAACGTCACCGCGCCGTTCTCGCGCGACCAGACGAACGTGGCGCCGCCTTCCTTGGCCGAAGCATAGCCGCCGCGGCGGATCTCGACGCGATAGAGCTGGTCGCTGTCGCCGCGGAAGCGCGCGCGCGGCGACACTTCGCAAGGTGGACCGCCCGCTGCGGGCGCCTCCGCCGCCCTCGCCTTCAGCGTGCCGCGCATCTCGGGTTCGATCTGGTCGCGCCAATTGGGCCACGGATCGTCGGTACCCTGCGGCGGCGGCGCAAAGCTGTCGAGCGCGCGGGTCTTGACCTGCCAGACGATCTGCGCGCGCGAGCCGGTATCGGGCCCGTCGAGTGCGACCTCGCGCATTGCATCGGCCTCGTGCGCGTGACGTGCGCGATCGAACTCGGCGGCGGAGAGGTGACGCTCCCATAGTTCGAGATAGACGAGATAGTCCTGGCCCGCTTCGATCTCGGGCGGTTCTGGGTACCAGGGCTGCGGCGAGAGGTCGCTGGACGCGCGATAGCCGACAATGGACATGTTCTGCGCGGGCCAGCCATCGACATAATAGCGTCCGGGCCGGATGCGGAAACCGCGATACGCCTTGGGATCGGCCTCGATCGCGAAGCTGCCCGGTAGCCCGCCATGCGGCCCGATCAGGTCCGCCGCGAGGGTGCGGATGAGGTGCAGGTTGATCGCCTGCTGCTCGTTGGCATCGGCATCCAGCTGCATCCGGCCCTGTTGCCAGTTGACGCGCGTGAAACCGTGGCTCGGATTGAAGCTGACGCGCGAGAAATCGCCCTTCATGTCAGTCCCTTTCAGTCGGCAAGGAGGATGGAGGCCGTGAGGCCGGCGGGCATGTGATCGTCCACGGCAGCGCGCAGGCTCGCCAGGCGCCGCGCGGTACGCAAATCATGGAAGACCCCCATTTCGGACCCGTCCTCGGCGCCTGCGCTGATCTCGGCCGGGCAATCCTCGGCGAGCCGGCAATATTCGGGTTTGCCGTAGCGCAGGCTGTCGAAGCGCGGGCGGACCGCGGCGCGCGTCCAGCCGAGCTTGGCCTCGGTCTCGGCCGGAGTGAGCCGCGCGGCCACGGCCTCGGCTTTGGCCGCCGCCTCGGCCCGGTCGGGCTGGCAGTGGAAGCGTCGCGGTGTGCGCGACGCGGGCGCGACATGGCAGAAGCGCATCCAGCCGAGCTGGCGCCGCGCCACGGTGATGCGGCCGAGGAAGATGCTGTCGTCGGCGGTCAGGCTGTGGGTCATCACGCGCCCGATGACAGTCGATCGCGCGAAGCACGCCTCGGCAAAAGCGAGCCGCGATCCCGCCGCACCGAGCGCTTCGCATTCGGGCGAATCGCAATCGGCGCCGGTGGCGTCGACCACGCTGTCGGTCACGCGGAGCTGGATCGGATCGGTGGCGACTTCGTCGTTGTTGACCTGGATCGATCCGACGATGCTGTGCGCGATCGTGATGCACACCTGGCTGTCGAGCACCAGGATGCTCGGCTCGACTGGGCGTTTGGGGTCGCAGTCGGGGCCCAGCGACCAGCCGGGTACCAGGGTGGAATGGCGGATCGTCACCGAAGTGATCGCGCCTTCGATCTGGACGCCGCGGCCGGCGATCAGCAACCCGTCGAGGATCAGCCGCGAACCCTCCGCGCCGCCGATCTGCATCGAATCGGTCGACTCCGCCTGCCAGTCGGCCAGCCGGATCACTGGGCGCGCGCCTTGCGCGGCGCGGATCTGCAGCGTTCGGCCCCTGTCCAGCATCAGCCGGATCGGGATCTGGTAGATGTCGCTGTCGGTGATTTCGATCACCTGACTTTCGGGCTGATCGACCGCGGCGGCAAACGCGCCTTCGTCGTCGAGCGTCGGTCCCCACGGTTCGAGCGCGGCGCGCAGTTCGGCGGCGCCGGTGACTCGCTTGACCACCGGCGGCGGCGGAAATCCCGCGACGGCCTGATCCGCGACGGCGTTGATCCGCGCCTGATCGCCATTGCCCGGGAGTGTGTCCGTCGCGACGCCGCGCCAGAGCAGCTTGCGAGTCACGGCGTCGACGAAGCTGACTTCGAGCATGTCGTCGACCAGCGCCAGGTCGACGGCGAACTCGCCTGGATCGCCCGGATGGAAGCGCCGTTGCAGCGATCGGTCGACCGCAACGCGCAGGCGCTTCAGCAGGCTTGAAGTCTCCTCTTCGGGTATGTCCGACGCAACCCAGCTATAGCTGTGGAAGCGCGTGGCGCCGACCTGCTCGGAGAGCGGACGATGATATTCGCCGCCGCCGATCTCGGCGCTGAAGCCGTAATGATAGCTGACCGTCACGCGCTTGCGCGGAAACTGGCGTGGCGGAAACACGATGCGGCCGCGCAGCGGATCGATCGCGACATGGTCGCGCGGCGGCAGGTAATTCCAGTCCTCGAGATCGGCGACGACTACCTTGTCGGCCGGGATCGGCTCGGTGCCCGGGCTCTTGGCGGTTGGCCAGCCGGGTGCCCAGACCGCGACCGAGCGAACGACGTCGCGCCCGTCGACCATGCGCGTTCCCCACAGCTCCGGCGCGGCAGTGGCGAAGCCTGCGGGATCGCGCTCGGGCGTGGCGAAGATCTCGCGATCGATCCTGACCGGAAGGCCCGCGGCGCCCTTTCCGCCGCCATCTGGATTGATAAACAAAGGCGCGTCGTTGCCGAGCAGGCTGAAGGCGAAGATGTTCGGGCCGATATCCTCCAGGCTGGCGGCAGGCGCGCGCGTCATCGGATAGGCCCGCAGCCGCCAGACGGACAGCTCGACATCGGCCGAGCGTCCGGCGCCGAGCGCCAGCGCATGCGCGCGCGTATCGAAGGTGCCGCTGTCCGCCAGCAGCGATGGCGGGCCGCGCAGTTCGACCGAGCGCCCGCGCAGATGCTGGGGCAGCCGCAGCGACTGGCTTTGCGCGCTCACTGCGCCGACTTCGACTGCGCGCGCCGGCCAGCCGCCGATCTCGCTCGCCAGCCGTTCGAGCAGCGGCAGCGTGCCCTTGCGCCGCCGATTGGCGATCGCATTGGCCACAGTGCGGCGCGACGGCGGGTCGCCGCCCGGCGGCACGGTCACCCCGACCAACTCGCCGATATAGGGGATCGCCCATTCGGCGCAGGTCTCGATGAACCAGTCCTCGTAGCGCTGGCCGATATCGTCCTCGATCAGCAAAGCCTGCTCGGCGATGACTTCGAGCAAGGCCCGCAGCCCGCCATTACTCTCCATGTCGCGGCGGCGGTGGATCGTCGGCAGCAGCTCCCACAGCCGATCGAGGCGGGGATCGCATTCGACGGTGAGGCTCGGCATCGCGGGCTCCTACTTGATCTGGTTGAGGACGAGGCTGGCGGGCACATCGGGGCTGAGCAGCAGCAATTCAGCGGGGAACAAAGCCTGCGCCGAAAGCGGATCGGGCCGCGCGGGATACGCCGGCACCCAGCGCTGCACGCCGTCCGCCACCGCTTCGGCCGCGCCCTGGGCGATCTCGTCGGGCGTGCGCGGCAGCCGCGCGCCGGCATTGCCGCCCATGGTGGCGACCCCGCCGAATACATCGAGATCGACCCAGGCGACGCCCGGCACCGACTGGATCGCGGCGACCAGCACGCTCGGCGCCGCCCCCTGTGCCAATTCGCGCGCCTCGAAGCCGAAAAGGTCGAGCAGCTTCGCGCGGATCGCCTGCGCCACCGGCTCCCACAATCGATCCTCGTCGATACGGACTTTGGCCGAGACGATCAGCAGCTTGAGTTCGCGTGGGCTGACCACCACCGGCAGATCGGGATCGCCGAGCCGGCGGAACGCTCCGCGCAGATTTTCGAGTAGTTCGCCATAGGGATCGAGCGGGGCATCGTCCTCCGCCGCCACCGTCAGGTGCACGACCCGGCGACCGGCGGATGCCATAACCTGTGCGCTGGCGAGCGCGATGCCGGCAAAACTGCGCGCGAAATCCGCATGGTCGCGGATCGAGACGAGGCGGTCGAGCGCCATGGTCGAGACCGGCGCGTTCTTGCGCGTCCGCTCGCGCGGCTCGGCATCGGCACCGCCGGTGGCTGCCACCGGATTGATCACGCCCTTCACGCCGAGCGGCCGCACGACCAATTGATCGATCCGGCCGGCACCGAGATTGCCCGGCCGTCCGATCCCGGCGCGATAGACCGCACGGATGTTCTGCATGCCCGTCGGTGGGCGCACGCCGTCGCGGCCGTCGGGGAAGATCACCGTGGCCTTGCCCCCGGCATCGTTGCGCACGGTGTAGGCCCGCTCGTTGGCGCCGGTCGCGATCAAATTGGGTTCGGGCCGCCAACGTATGTCGTCGACGAATATTTCGAGGCTGGTGGCGAGGCCGGTGGCGTTCGGTGCGGGCGTGTAAGTGAGCGGAAAGCGCTTGAGCGCGAAACGCTGGCGCGGTCCTGCGGCATCGCCATTGCCGAGCGTCTCGCGCTGAGTCTCGCCGTGCGTCGCCTTGACGACATTGGCCTGCAGCGTGACGTTGCCGCGGCCGTAGCAATAAGACAGCGCATTGGCGAAGCGCAGGAAGGTGTGGACCGCGTCGCCGAGCGCGGCGTCCTTGTCACCCGGCGTGATCGGCGCGCCCTCGGGGCCGCGCACGCCGTGGACGACCTCAGCGATCATCGCGACTTCGCTGGAGAGGACACCGGAAACGCCGTCGATATCGGCGCGCTCGCCGCTCACTGCGACGTAGCGGCCGGGCTCGAGCCCCGAATAGGTGCCGTCGAGTTCGATCCACGGCAGCGGCGCGCCCGTATCGGGCTCGACGCAGAAATCCTGCACCAAGGGACGCGCGGCGAGCGCCAATTGCTCGGAGCGCGCATAGACGGTGGTGCGGCGGATCAGCTGATAATCGCGGTCGATGATGTCCTGATTGCTGACGTAATAATAATATGGGTCATTCACCTTGAACCACCTGTCGGCTTCGCCCAGGTGGATCGCAGTGCTGTCGCCGATGCCCCCATAATCGGCACGTGCGATCTTTTGATCGACCGAGACCGCGCGCGCGAGCAGGAGCGGACGCGTTGGCGCAAGCAGCCATCGCTCCTGGCTTTTGCCGTTGCCGTTGGTGCTGGCACCGGTGACGGGCCCGTCGCTATCGCCGTTGCAATTCTCTTCGGGCGCGTCGATCGCACGCATGTCGACCATCACCCAGGAATCGGGGAGGATCCCGTCCTGCGGCGATTCGAGCGTGAGGGTCTGGGCATCCTCGCGCAGGAACAATTGCTGGCCGTCATTGATCAGCGAGGCGATCGGCCATTCGCCGATCTCGTAGCTTTCGGTGTTGCCTTCGGAGCTCGAAACGCCGGTGCGCTTCGGAAACGTGCGCCCGAACAGCCCCGAACGGACGCGGAAGGCGAAGACCTTGAGGTCGCCTTCGAGCACGCGCGTCCCCGACAAGGCCGCGCCGAGCTGTGCGCCGACCGCCGGCACCGCGACGGCCAGTGTCTTGTAGGCCGCGTCCGAGCCCTTGGCGAAACTGGTACCGGTGCTGAGCGCGAGCTTCTCCGCGCTGCGCGGCGGCACCGAGGCGGGAAGCGCCAGCTTCTCGATCCACGACGGGCGGAGGGGTAATTCGTCGTCGCACCCCTGCCCGCTATCGTCGAACGGCACGGGCCCGTCGAAGCTGTTGGCGGCGAAGCTGGCCGGCTGCAGGCGCGCCTCGACCTTGTCGAGCCATTCGCGCAGCTTCACCTGCGGAAGTCCGCCTATCCGCGCCCGCGCGGCCGTCATTTCGTCGACGAGTTCGAGCCTTGCCTTTTCGCGCTCTGCGGATGCGGCCTGTTGGAGGTGGTTGATTCCGGCGACGATGCTTGCCGCGATCGTCCCGCCGGGCGCTTCGTCGCGCAGCAGGATCAGCGCTTTGAGGTCGTCGTCGGTGATCGTGACGGCATTCTGCGCGGTATCGACCGGAAGGCGCTCCCACGGCTCCACCGCCACAAAGGTATGCTTGGCGGCGGTATCCGCCACCGCCGAGAGCACTCGCATCGGCACCGGAGTCGACTCGCCATATTGGAAGAGCAAGGCGTCACCCGGTTTCAGTCCGGTATCGGTGCCGGCGAAATAGAGGTCCTTGGTATTATCGTCCTCGTCGCGGTTCTGCCCGCGTTCGGGCTCGCTGGTGCGGATGCCGAGCAGGTTCCAGCGCGCGCGGGCGGCGAGGTCGCGCGAAGTCTCGAATATTTGGGGAAGCTCGTTCTGGCGCGGCAGCGACTTGGCGCCGGTGCCGGCGGCGATCGTGACGGGCGTCTCGGGCTCGCTGTCGAGCGTAAAGGCGAGATAGGTACTCGCCGACACACCCGGGCTCGGCTCATATCCGATCAACCGGGCCAGCTCGCGCACCGAGCGGCCCTGCGTCGCGGTGCGCAGATAGCCTTCGCCGGCGATCCGTTCCTGATAGAAAGTCAGCACATCGCCGGCGACGGCAAAGGCATCCAGCAAAGCGATCGAAGCATCGGCGGGATCGCGCGTGCGCAGCGCGGAAAGCGGGCGCGCGCCATCCGCCAGCGCATGCGTCGACAGCCGCGCCTGCATGGTTTCGAGGAAATCGGCATGCGTCCCGATCCGTGCCGAGAGCCGGGTCAGGCCGGGCCGGTTGGCAACGGGGCGCGGCGTGATCGCCTCGACACCCTCGCAGCAGCCACAGGCGCCGGCACCCGAGACGCAGGCCTGGCAGGAACAGCCCGGATCGCTCATCGCCCCGTCTCCATCGTCAGCGACAGCCGTCCATTCTCGGGCGCATCGCGGTCTTGATCGAGCCGCGCCAGCTCGAGCGGACCCAGCCGCAAGATCCCCGCTTCGAGCTCGCCATCGGGCCCTTCGAACAGCCGCTCGAGCTTGGTCACTTCGGCATGCGCGACGCCGGGGACGCGGTGCGCGGCCGCGAGGATGCGGCTCGTCATCACGCCTTCGCCGAAACTCAGCGCGTCGGGATTGAAGAAACCGGGGCGGTTAACGCGATCGAACCGGGGCCCGAGCGTTTCGCGCAGCTCGGTCAGCACCTGCTCGGCAACATGCCCCGGCGTCACGCAGACACGCAATGCCAGGTCGATCGGCACCTTCCGCGCCGGAACGACCCGCACGTCATGGCCGATCCGGCGATAGCGTTCGAGATGCCTGGCGATGCAATCGAGCAGGGACTGGGGCGGATCCGAGGTGCCGTACGAGTCGATCGCGACCTGCACTTCGCTGCGCACCCCGGTGGCGCGGAGTGCAGCGGCGGCGCGCTGCACCAGTGCCGGAAAGTCGCGCATCGCGATCGCGGCGTAATCCTCGGCAGCGACGGCGCGCTCGAGCCGGGTGCGGAAGAGCTGCGGCGCGCGGAGCTTGCCATCCGCCATCGGCTCGGGCGCAGTGCCGCCCCGCGCCGGAAGCGGATTGGTGACGGTGAGCGTGACGCCGTCGGGAAAGTTGTTGCGGAAGACGAGGTGACGCAGCGCGCCTGCGCCGACATTGCCGGCAGGTCCATTGCCAACGCGGTAGAAAGCGACGAAGCGCTCCCCCGCCACCGGCGCGCGGCCCGACCTGCCGTCGCCGAAACGCAACCCCGCGCTGCCGTCCTCTGCCACCTCGACGACGAAATGGGCATCCTGCGGGCCCGAATCGAGCAGGTCGAGCCGGGGACGCCAAAGGCTGACGGCACCCGCCATGGTGCGTGCGCCGGCCCCGCGAACCGCGCGCAGCTCGTCCTGAAGATCGGGCTGTGCCGCGTTCGCGGGCGGCAAGCTGGCGAGGCGGATCGCCGGGAGCGCGCCGATCAGATCGGGCTTACCGGCAACCGACGCGGCGGTGCCGCCGCAGCTGCCGCAGCTCTGCTCGTCGCTGGCGGGTGGCGCGACGAAAGTCACGTCGGCCCGTTCGAGGCGTGGGCGGTAGCGCTTGGCGACGATGCGCGTCTCCGACGGCGTGCAGCGATCGTCGCAAGCGGCATCGATGCGGCCGGCGCTTACTGGGCTCAGCACTTGTTCGATGCTGCGGCCGTGATCGACCGGCACGACATTGCCCAAGGCGATGCTGATGCCGGTCAGCCATTCGCAATTCGGCGCCTCGCTGCGCGCCGAGAGGCAGAACGGGAACGGCAGTGCGTCCTCGGGGCACCATTGCACTTCCACGATGCGCTGGCCGGTGAGCGAATCCACGCCTTCCTCGACCGCGGTGAGCCGCACCACGTGACGGCGCGTCGGGTCGGCGTCGCCGTGCCGTCCGGTGCGCGGGCCGATCACTTCCATCAAGACGAGCACGTCACCGGGCGCGAGCCCGAGCCGGCCGGGCCGCTCCCCCGGAGTCACCGGCTCCTGCTGCGCCAGCGCGACGCGCTGCTTCTCCGGGCGGTTCTCGGCACGCGGCAAGGCGCCCGGCTGATTGGGGTCGAAGGCACCGCCTTCGCCGCCTTCGCCTTCGCCGTCCGGTGGGGCCGGCGGCTCCTCGGGCTCGTTAGGTTCGATCAACGTCGCCGAGGTCGCACCCTTCGTCAGGCAGCACGCGCTGCCGCCCCAGTCGTAGAACTGGATGCGATTGCGCGAACGGCGGAACGTGAGCGCGGGCAGCTCGGCGGGCGCTTCGAACACCAGATAGTCGCTCCACGCGATCCCGGCCGCGTCTTCGGCGCGGACCATCGGGTCGTGCTCGCCAGGGAGCGCGGTGGTGAGCATCAGGTCGGCCGGCGCAATATCGAACGTCGCCTTGCCCTCGAGCTGGAACGCGGCCCAGGTCCGTGCCGAGGCGCCCTGATGCAGCCGGTAATCGACCAGCCGGCAATGCCGTCGCACCGATTCGCGCAGCCGCGCGCTGTCGAGGAAGGTCTCGGTCGCGACAGCATCCTGATAATAGCTCAGATCGTCGGCGGCATAAGCGAGCAGCTCGACCAACGTGATGCCGATGTCGGGTGCATGCCGCTCTTTCCAATCGGGCAAGGTCAGCGCCAGCCGGTCGAGCATCAGCCGGCGGAAGCTCTGATAGTCCCGCGCGAGATAGTCGATCGCCACCGCGGGCACCGGCTCGGGCGCGCAGGGCGGGCAATCGGCAGGGTCCTGATCCTGCGGGCATCCCGCCTTGAAGCTGAACTCGGCGGAGGCGTAGCGCGCGTCGAAATCGTTCGGCGTCTCGTGCGACAGTCGCCCGCTCTCGTCACGCGCGACGATCACCAGCCGATAGGTGGAAAAATCGCCCGGACGGGCGACCGTCACGAACATGCGATCGTCGAGCCCATCGTCGTCGGCGCGTTCGATCGAAACCGCGAGCACCTGGATGTCGCGCTCGCGCCGACCGCCTTCGATGCGGAGGTTTTCCGGCTGGATCCACTCTGGCGCGCGCCCGAGGAAAGTGACGATCAGCGTGGTCTGCGCGCAATCGACTTCGACCGAGTCGATCCCGTTGAGATCGGCGCCGCGGACCGCCGCACGGCGCTTGTCGTCATGGGCGCAATAAATCGGGGCGCTGCTCATGCCGGGCCTCCCACGACGAAGGTCTGGACGGGGCGCTCGCCGGTGGCGCGGATCGAATAATGGATCTCGACCTGCAGCGAAGCGTCGATCGCCGTCACGTCGAGCTTCTGCACTTCGATGACATCGCCGAGATAGCGGTGGAGCGCCGCGCGCGTGGTGAATTCGAGCGCGGTCGCCGCCTCGGGGCTGGCGAAGGCGAACACCTGGTGCATCACCCCGGCACCGAAATCGGGCAGGTTCACCCGCTCGCCAGGGCGCGTGAACAGCAATTGCTCGATCATGTCGCGGACGTGATCGGCCTGATCCGTCGTCGCGGTGCGGCCGCGCGAATCGATTGCGAAGGGATAGTCGATCTCGACGCGCGCGTTCATTGGGCCATGACCCTTGCCTGGGGGACCGTGATCACCAGCGGCGTGCCGGTGGGCGCACATAGCGAGCTGCTCGATTGGACGATCAGCGGCTGGCCGTTCGACAGCACCCGCGTGGTGCCGGTGAGCCATTGCCCAGTGACGCACGGCCCGTTGGCGGCGGGTGGCGGCGGGAAGGCACAGCCGGCGACTGCCATCGTCGTCGCGATCGTCATGCTCGGCACGCCGCCCAGAGTGACGCGCGGATTGACCGCGGTCGGCGTCGCCTTGCCGCCGTGACTGCACAGGATGCTTGCGGTCGCTTCAACCAGCATGCCGGGCATTTCTAGCCTCCCTCATGTCACCACCAGCGCGGTCTTGTTGATCATCACGCTCGGTCCGACGAGCTGGATCGAGGCGCCTTTGCCGTTGTCGATGTAGATGCCGCTGTCGTTGACCACGATCATCGCCTTGGTCGTGCTGCGCAGCATGATCCCGCCGGTAACCGGCGTCGGCGGCATGTCGCTCAGGATCAGCGCATGCTGCGCCAGCGTCTGCACGACGATGTTGGGCGACACCGGGAGCCCGATCGTCGCGTCGGTCGGCACGTCGCTCTTGCTGGCCCAGCGGCAGCCGGTCCATATCGGCCGCTCGATATCGCCCTTCTCGAATTCGGCCCACACCGCCGCGCCGATCGGCGGCACCAGATAGACGCCCATCGGCGGCAGACCCGAAAGCGGCGCGCATGCCTCCGCCCAGCTGGTCGGCAACAGCCCGGCGACGTCGGGACACGTCATCTGGATCCGGCCGCGGAACTCCGGATCGACATTGTTGAGCACGGTCGCCCGGTATTTGCCGTAATAGGCCCCCTCGGTCATGGCAGCACCGCCGGACCCGCCGCGATCAGCCCGTCGCGCGACAGCGTGAAGCTCTGTTTGTAGCTGCCGCGCGTGATCGTGTGCGACACGGTGTTGACGTAATACATGCCGTCATAGGCCAGCCCGGCCCCACGCACGCCGACCAGCATTCGCGCGCGCAGGATGCCGCCATACGCAGCGACGTCGAGCGACCCCTGCCCGGTGATCGCGTCGCGCGACTGCATCATGATCTCCATGGCGCGCTTGGCGGCGCGGTCGGGGGTCAGGCTCGCGGCGGAGCCTTCGAAGGTGATCTGCGCCGGCGGCGTCGGCCTCAGCCCCAGCGGCGGGTGGAGGATGCTGAGATTGGGAACCGGCACCGGGATCGGGATCTTGCCCGTCGCCGGGTCCAGCGTCATCAGGATCACTTGCTTCTTGGCGAGCCCGTCGAGACTGAAGCTCAGGCTCTCGACATTGGTGAACGCGTCCATGTTCACGTTGAGCGCCGGCTGCGGCACCGGAATGCGGACGTCGGGGCCGAAATAGGCGATGCTGGTGAGCGGCGCGGGCCCGGGCTCGACGAAGAAAACATAGGAGTTCGCCTGCGCCAGCTGGTTGAGATAGGCGCGGTCGGTGGCGTCCTGCGTGTCGAAGCGGCTGGTCGGGCTGTCGACGCTCGGTATCATCGGCGGGATCACCATCGGCACGATCCCGAACGCTGCATATTTGGCAAGGATCGTCGCCACCCGCCCCGCTTCGGGCACCGCCGGCCAGGGCAAGCGGATCTGCACCACGTCCATCAGCACGCTCAGATCCTCGCCGGTGAGCGTCAGCGTGGATTCGCCCGGCGTGTTGCTCGGCGCGATATCCTGCCGAGTGACCACGCCGTCCATCAGCACTTGCGGAATGCCGCGATAGACCATGGTGATTACGACGCGCGTGATCATCGGATCGAAGAAGCCGAGCGGCAGCATCGCCAGGTTGAGCGGCGAGGTCTTGCCGGTGTGGAAGCTGATCTGGAAGCCGCTGCGCGTGCCGCCCGAATTGACCGAGATCGACTTGACTGCCTCGGTTAGCGGCAAGGGCGCGGGCAGCGGTGCCGCAAGCGGGCCGATCATCAGCAAGAGATAGCCTGCGTCAAGCAACCGCCGGTCCTCCCAGTCCCTCGGGAAGCGTGATCACCAGCCGCGCGCCGACTGTCTCGGTGAGCGCGCCCGGCCGCATCGCGCGGTTGGCATCGGCGATCCGCCAGGCCAGTTCAGCGTCGCCCAGCCGCTGCGCCGCGATGTTGTCGAGCCGGTCGCCTTCGTTGACCAGATGCTCGCCGATCGGAGTGAAGCGCGACGGATCGGGCACGACGCGCGGCGCGAGATAGGCGGTCTCGGTGCCGTCCTCGGCGGCGTATTTGAGCACCTCGGCGCCCTGGTAGCGGCTGTTTGCCGGAAAGCCGGTGGTGGTACTCATAGCTTCAGCCCCGCTCCGACGTTCTGGATGCTCGCGAAGATGTTGGTCGTCGCCAGCACTTCCTTGGTGACCTGGTGGACCATGAAGAGCGCATTGCCCGCGCTGCCGAGCGACAGATCGTTGTAGCTCAGCACGTTGAGCGTCAGATCGACCTTGGCGCGGATCGGGTTGAGCAGCGGGTCATAGGCTTCTTCGGTGATCGTGATCCCGCCCACCTTCACCGGCAGCACGCGGGTGGGCCCCCAGACGAACAGGGTCATCGGCGCGTCGGTCGGCAGGATCTCGATGATGCCGGCGGCGCCGAGCACCGAATTGGCGATCACCAGCGCGGTCTTGGGATAGACCAGCATCTCGAGCGCGGCGAGCGTGGGGGTGATGCCGGTGGCGATCGCCAGCGGGTTGTTCGCCTCGAGCTGGTCGGCGGCGTCGATCTCGACCGAGACGGTGATGGTTTCCTTCGGCGGCCCCGCCAGCCGGAACGCTTCGCCCTTGTCGCCGCCGCTGCCGCCGCCGCGCGGCTCGAGCCGGCGCGTCATCGTGTCCGGATTATATTGGAACACCACGATGCTCGCGAGCGGATTGAACAGATCGACTCCGATCAACGCGCCCTTGATGAGCCGTGGCGACGAAGTGAGCCCGGTCATGTCGCGGCCTCCGCGACCGCGAAGTCCGCGACGCCATCCGCCATGCGTACCGTCACCGCGCGCGGCCAGGCTTCGCCGGCGAAGACGTAACGCGCACTGGCGGTGGTGCCGAGGCTCCCGCCGAACTCGGTCAGGTCGGCCTGCGGCTGCTCGAGCGGCAGCATCTCGCGACCTTCGTCGCGGGTCGCGCTGACCGCGACATCCGTACTCGGGAGCGGCGCCGACCCGGCGCGGCGCGAAAGCATGACGGTCAGAATCCAGCGGCCCGGCCCACCGGCTAGGTCGAGCGATACGATGACGCTCTCGATCTCGAGCTGGGCCGGCGTGATGACGAAATCCATGACGATCGGTGATCCTCCTGGCGGGGCCGTGCCGCCGCTCATGGAATGGTGACGCTGCCCACCACCGACCATGTGCTCGAAGTGAACACGTTACCGTTGGTGGTGTCCTTGAGCTCACCCCTGAAATCGAGATTGATCTCGAACGTGTGGCCCGGCGCGACGTTGGGAAAACCGGGCGTATCGCGTCCCTCGAATGTGCAGCCTCCGGCCTGATCGTCGCGATAGCGATTGCCGGAGACGCCGGGTGCCTCACGATGGCCATAGGCCTCGCCGGCCGGGGTGCCGTCTTCCTGATAGGTCGTCGGGTGCAGCGTCGTGCCCGGCAGAAGCGGATGGTTCACCGCGGTTCCGTCGACCTTGGCGTAGCCCCGGATATACTGGCGATACACGCCGAGCGCACAGGTACACGGTATCGCGGCGCTGAAATTGCCCTCCATGCGGAAGGTCGTCCGAAACCCGCCGCCGACCAATGCCGGCGTGAGCGTTCCGCTGGGAATGCTGGTGAATTGTGCGCCCGTCGGCGAGCAGCGATTGGTGGCCACCGGCCCGGCGGGGCCCATGGGCAGCAGCCCCCCATCGAACGTGACGAATTCGCCGCTGCGGCTTTCGTCGGGATTGTAGCCTGCCATCGGGCCACCGCCGTGGAGCGGAACCTGACTGAAATCATTTGCGGGTCGCGCGCCGGGCGGAGCGAATGTCGCTGTCTCCTGATCGCATTCCGCACAGGTCCCGCCCGTCGAGGCGCCGCCGCATTTCGGGCAGGCAGTGTGCATCGCCGCCGCCTGGGCAAGCGGCGAGTGTTCGGAGGGCCGTTCGAGCGTTGCTAGCCGTCCCATCGTACCAACTCCTGATGCAGCGCGACCGCGGTGGCATTTCCCAGCGTCACGCCGTTGATCGCTGCTTCGGGCACGGGTTGCTGCGCACGCCGCAGCACGGCGTCGCGGCTGCCCAATGCAGCAAAGGTGGCACCTTCCGCCGCCAACTGACGGCCAAGCTCGCGCGCGAGCGTCTCGCGGAGCAGCGGCAGCTCGGCCACTCCGACGCCTTCGACGATCAGCCGCTCGATATGCAGCCGCACGGTCATCTTCTCTCTCCCGGGACCGCGCGGATGCGCCGGAAATCCGCCTCGTTGACCGGCCGGTCGAGCTTGCGAAGTTCGATGCGGCAGGCGTCGAGCAGCAGCTCCATCGTCACCGGCGTGCCCGCAGCCGCCGCCATGAACGCAGCGTTGATCGCCACGCCGTGAATATTGCCTCCGGTCAGGTCGAGCTGCGCCAGCCGGTCGAAATCCACTGCGCGCAGCGGGACCTTCGAAGGGAAGGCATGCTCCCAGATGCGCCGCCGCTCGGGCTGGCCCGGATAGGGGAAATTGACGATGAAGCGCAGCCGCCGGACGAAGGCTGGATCGAGCGCGCTCTTCATGTTGGTCGCGAGGATCGCCAGGCCTGCGAATGCCTCCATCCGCTGGAGCAGATAGTCGATTTCGATATTGGCGTAGCGATCGTGGCTGTCCTTGACGTCGCTGCGCTTGCCGAACAGCGCGTCCGCTTCGTCGAAGAACAGGATTGCGCCACCCGCTTCGGCGGCATCGAACACGTCGCGCAGGTTCTTCTCGGTCTCGCCGATATATTTGCTGACCACCGCCGACAGATCGATGCGGTAGAGATCTAGGCCGAGCCGATCGGCGAGCGCCTCCGCCGCCATCGTCTTGCCGGTGCCGCTGTCGCCCGCGAACAGCGCGCTCACGCCGAGACCGCGGTTCATGCAGGCGCGGAAACCCCAATCGTCATAGACGACCGCGCGCCCGTGCACCTGCCCGGCGATCTGGTCGAGCAGCGCCATCTCGGCGTCGGGCAGCACGATGTCGCGGCAGCTGGGCTTCACTTCGATGCGCTGGGCGAGCTGCGCAAGCGACGGGCGGGCGCGCGTGATGCTGCCGCGCCACAGCCGCTCGCCCAGCGGCTCGCTCTCCTCGCCGGCGCCTGCCTCGCGCGCCACCGCGGCGATATCGGCGAAGTTGAGATCGAAATGGCTCGACAGCCGCGCGGCGAGGGCGTCCTTGTCGCTCACCTCGCCGATCCGCGCGCCCCATTCGACGCGCTGCTCGGCGGCGCTGGGCTTGGCGATATCGACACGGCCATCGATCTCGAGCCCCGATATGCCGTCGCGCAGATCGACGAACACGGGCCCGCCCGCACGCCGCACCAATCGCCGCAGACCCTGCTCGGCCCCGCTCGGCAGATCGTGCGCGTCGATATGCAGCGCAAAGGGCAGCAGCAGCGATTCGCGCGTCCACAGCCGCAGGAAGCTGTCGAGTTCGGCGCCGGTGGGAATCGCTTCCGCCGACAGCCGGTAGCACGGCAGGCCGAGCGCGGCGGCGACGGCCGCGGCGAGTCGGCGCTTGCTCTCGCGATCGGGCCCGACCAGCGCGATTCGCCCCGGCACCGCCGCAAGCGCCAGACGCTCGATCTCGGCGACGCGCAAGAGGTGTGACGGCGCAAGCGTCGCGCTCTCGGCCGGCATCGGCTCGATCAGCGCCGCGACACGGCTGTCGAGGTGATTGAGCCCCTTGGCGAAATTGGCGATCCGCTCGTCGATGCGCAGCGCAGCGCCGGTGAGTGGCGTCGCCCCGGGCTGGTTGACGTCAACCAGCCGCCAATAGCGCAACGGCCGCTCGGGTGAGAGCGCGTCCCAGGCGGCATGGTCGAACAACGTCATCGCCAGCGCGAAGCTGGGGTTCGTGCGGCCCTGGCTGCCCTGGACCGCCGCGAAGGACTCCTGGATGCCAGGATCGAGTTCGGCGGCGAGGCACAGCAGCAGGATGTCGCGCTCGAAGGCCGAGAGGCCGAGCCGCTCGGCGAGCATCAGCAGCGCCGGCGGCGGATCGCCCTGGCTCGCTTCGGCGAGACGCTCGGCCGCGGCGACGACTCCCGTCGCATCCATGCTTTCTGCGGAAGGAAGCAACAGCACTTGCGGCACTGCATTGGCGGGCGAGCGCCGACGGAAGGGATTGCGATTGACCCAGTTCACCGCCCCCGCGTCGCCGACCCGCGCCGGCTCGGTCAGCGCAGTGGTGCCGATGGTCTGGGACGGCACTGCGGCCGGACCGATCGCCGCGCGCAGCAGCTCGCGCAGATGCGCCAGCGCCGCGGCGAGATAGGCATTGTTGCGCTCCAGCCAGGCGTCGATGTCGTCGCTCATACGACGTTGACCCGCTGGCCGTCGTCGAAGGCGAGCCGCCCGCTGACCGGATCGATGACGAAGGGCTGGCTGTCGGCGCCGTCGATGCGCAGGATCGCGAGGTCGCCGTCGGCGATCGTGTCGCTGTCGACGAGGAATTCGAGCGTCGCGCTGGCCACGCCGCGCGCCTGCGCTGGGATCTCCTGCCCGGAAAGCAGCAATGTCGCGACCTGATCGGGCAGTACGTGCGGCCGGCAGGTGAAGGTCAGCGTCACGATGCCGCTTCCCGACACAACCGGATCGGGCGCAATCCCAGTGACCCGCATCCCGAGCGGCATCGGCCACAGTGGCGAGCGGATCTCGCGCCCGCCACGGGTCACCACTGCAGTGACTCCGTAGATGCCGGGCGCCCACAGCGCCTGGTCGGGCGCGCTGTCGGGCAAGGTCACGCGCAATTCCCCCTGCCCGCCCGCCACCGGCACCAGGTCGGCGCCGATCGCGCGCTTCAGGTTGCGGAATTCGAGCCGCACTGCGTCGCCGTTGAGCCCCGAACCGGTGAAGCGCAGCTTCGCACCGAGATGCGCCGCGCGCAGCGTCGGGAAGACGGGCGCGCCGTCGTCGGTCGCGGCGAGGCCGATCCACAGCCCCTCTATCGCGGGCCCGCTGCCGGCCAGTGCCTCGGGACCGCGATCCTCGGGACCGCGATTAAGCACCGGCAGCGCCGGTCCGGCGCTTTCGACTGCGTCGATCAGCACCACCGACGCCTCGTAGCGAAGCGACAGCGCATACGGCGTCTGCACCATTACCGACCACAACCGCGACATCTCGTCGAGCGAGTCCGCACTGGGTGTGAAGGCCACGCGCTCGAATGCGTCGCCGAGATCGGAATCGCCGAGGATCGCGGCGTTGCTGGCGATCGCGTCGTCGATCACCTGGCCGGTGAGCAATGGGCGCGCATGGAGATCGCGCGCCACCGCCGCGGCCATGCGATCGGGCTCCAAATCGCCATCGGTGCCGTAGAAGGTGACCAGATAATATAGGCTGAGCGCCGCGCGGGGACGGTTGACCAAGGCGCCGTCGGCGCCGCGCATCGCGAGATCGGCGTTACGCAGCCCGGCATGCGGCGTGATCTGGTAGAGGAAGATATTGACCTGGCGGCTCGACGCTTCTTCGGGAGGCCGGCCGAAACGCAGTTGCACCCCGGGGACCGCGCTCGCCGCGGCCGCTTGGGCGATCTGGCCCAATGCGGCGGTGACGGTGGCGATGGCGAGATGGTTGCTCATCGCGCCGTGCCGTTGCGGCGGTTCAGATATGCATCGAGGCTAAGCGGCTCGGCCTTGCGGCCCGCCTCCCGCGGCGGCGGTGCGGGGGGTGCGCCGGCGGCGCGAACCTCGACGCGACCGATGCTGATATGCACATCGGGGAGCTGTGGCTGCACGACGGGCTCGGGCGGCATCACCTGCGGGACCGTGAGCACGGGCGCGGCGGCGGACGGTGGCGGCGCGTCGGGCGCGACCGGCGCGGCTGCCGGAGGCGGCGACGCGGCCGCCATTGCCTCACGAGTGACCGGCGCCGCGCCGCGCGGCTGCTGACGCCGGGGCGGATCGCGGGGCAGCTCGGGGGCGGACGGCAAAGCTCCGGCCTTGGCGGGCGCGGCGGGATCATGCCGCGCCGGGCGCGGAACGACAGCAACGAGCGCGCGCGCGATTTCGGGCGCGACGGCGCGGGGCGATTCGCCCGCCACGGATGCTGCCCCAGCGGCTGCATCGGTTACGCGCGAGCTAGGCTGGGCGGCGGCCTTGGCGGGAATGCTTTCGGGCGCAGGAGGCGTGACGGGCTCGGCTCGCTCGGCTCGACTCGGGAGCGACGGGGTTTCGCCCACGCCGGTCTCCGAATGCCGCGGCGCGGATTGGTGGCTAGCAGTCGCTTCGGCCGGTGTTTTCGCGATTGCCGGACTGGGCGTCGGCGCGGCCTCGACGATCGGCTCGGCGGCGCGCCGCGGCGGAGCCGGTGCGAATGGCGCCAACTCCGCCTGGGACGGCTCAGGAAGCGCCCGCACCGCCGGCCGCGGCATTTCGGCGCTCGCTTTCAGGTCGGTCGGGCGCGATCGCGCAGGAAGCGGATCGGCGTGCACTGGTTCGGCATACGGCGCAAGCGGAGATGCTTCACTGACGCCGGGCGCGCACCATTCGACATCGTCGGCGGCGTCGGCGGCGTCGGCAGCGCGCCAATTGGCGAATTGCTGCGGCAATGCCGGCTGGGCCGCTTGCTCGGGGGTGAGCGTGGCGCGGACAAGGTGGCCTAGCAGGCTCACCGCGCCACGCCTGCGATACGATCGAGATAGGATTGTCGACGCCGCGGCGAGAGCGCGAGTATCGCGTCCTCGCTCCAGCCGTAGCGGCCCGCGATCGCATCGATCGCGGCGAGCATCGCCTTCGCCCAATGGTCGAGCCGGCCCCACAAATAGGAGACCGCATCGAACGGCACCTGCGCCCGTGCGGCGCAGCCCGGGCACGCCAGATCGAGCACGATCTCGGCCTGCGCATCCGCCGCGCTCAGCGCTTCGCCGATCGCCTCGCGCGCGGCATCGGACAGGCCTCCGGCCGCCGCTTCGTCGCCGAGGCAGCGCGCGAGAAGCCGATGCTCGGCGCGGTCGAGATCGGTCTCGGTCTCGATCGCGATCAGGTCGGTGCTGGTGGGAAGCCGGACGCGGAAGCGCATGCCTTCGGCATCGGCAGTCACGATGGCTCCGGGCGTCCCGGCTTCGGCACGAATGGCATCGCTCGCGAACGCGAGGTCGATCCGCTCGCCGCAGGCCGGGCACGCCGCAATACACGCGATATCCGCGCCGAACAGCCGGTCACCAAGGTCGAGCAGCGCCGTGTCGCGGCGCCCGATCGGCAATTCGGCGAGTTCGGCGGGATCGGTATCGGGAAGCGCCGCGCCGAGCAGCAACAGCCCGCGCCGGGGCGGCGACAGATCGTCCCCGCACTCCCAGATATGGATCAGGGCATCGAGTTCCTCGGCCCTGGCCCGGGTTTGCGTTCGCGCCATGGCGGTCCGGAATCCTCAGAGGTCAAAAGCCGGGCTCGGAAGGCTCGACCACGTCGGGGTCGCGCTCCCAGCCCTCATTCTCGAGCTTGATGCTCTGGATCAGCACCGCGTTGGCATTGGCGTCGAGGTCGGCCTGCGCCTGATATTCGGACACCCAGCAGCGGAACACCTTGTAGGCGATCACTTTCTGCCCGGCCTCGTTGAACACCGTGATCAGGATGTCCTTGCGGAAATTGGCGAGCGAGGCTTCCATCCCCGCGCCCGAACTGAAGTCCCAGATCCGGTTTGCCCAGCGTTCGAACTCGTCGTCATGGGTGACTCCGCGCTCCAGCGTGATCGCCTCGAACTTGTTGCGCCCGGGAGATTTGCGCCCGCTGCTCGGATCCCCACCCTCGCGGTGCTCGACCACTTCGGTGGTGCGCTTGAGCGCGCTCACCTTGGAGATCCCGGCGACGTCGCGCCCATCCCAGGAGACCCGGAACTTGAAGTTCTTATAGGGGTCGTGGCGCGTGGTATTGACGGCAAATTGCGGCATTATCCCCTCCCTCAGGCGATCTCGAGATGCGTGATCTGCGAAAGCTTGATCACGACGAACTCAGCAGGCTTGAGCGGCGCGAAACCGACGAGGATGTTGACGATCCCCTTGTCGATGTCCGCTTGCGGCGTGGTGTCCTTGTCGCACTTGACGAAATAGGCTTCGGCCGGCGTCGCGCCCTGAAAGGCGCCCTGGCGGAACAGCCCGTGCATGAACGCGCCGACATTGAGTCGTATCGATGCCCAAAGCGGTTCGTCATTGGGTTCGAAGACGACCCATTGCGTGCCCCGATAGAGGCTCTCCTCGATGTACAAGGCAGTGCGCCGCACCGGCACGTATTTCCACTGGTCGGCGAGCCGGTCGTCGCCGCGCCGCGTCCGCGCGCCCCAGACCACGCGCCCCGCTCCCGGCAGCGCGCGCAGGCAATTGATGCCCTTGACGTTGAGCTCGCCATTCTCGGGATCGGTCAGCGGCACCGAAAGCCGCGGCGCGTTGACCAGAGTGGCTTCGAGCCCGGCGGGCGCCTTCCAGACGCCGCGCTGCGCGTCGATCCGCGCATAGAGGCCGGCGATCGCGCCGCTCGGCACGAAAGCCTCCTCGCGGCCCTCGCGCAGCGGGTTGGGCTGCAGGATCCGCGGAAAATAGAGCACGCCGTTGGCGCTGGTGCTGCCCACATCGGCATCGATGCCCGCCAGCGCATCGGCCTTCTCGCCCCAATCGGCGGGCGGATCGATGAGCATCACGGCGCGCCGCAGCGTGCAATAAGCGACGCCCGCATCGATCAGTCCGGCGCCGATGCTGCCTTCCAGCTCGTGCGGCGGGATGACGAGCAGGTTGAACGCCTCGGCATTGTCGAGCGCGTACAGTCCGGTCTTCGCCGCCGCCGAGCCCTTGGCATCCTCGTCGGTGAGCGTATCGCCATCGGCCCCTTCATCGCCGGCGGCGACCGAATAATTGGTCGCCGGGGTATTGGTGCCCCACGGATCCTCACCCGGTTGCGGTGCGGTGCTCACGGTCGGAAGCGTGCTCGGCAGCGTGCCGGCGACGCGCACCAGCTGCGAATCGCCCTCGAGGATATGATCGGCGCGGCGCGCATTTGCCGGGTTGAGGGACAGGTTGAGCAGACGCTCGACAACCGCCGTCGCCCCGTCTCGAACGGTGAGATTGAACAGCTTCTGCGCGTCATACTCGGCCTGGGTCTCGTCGTCTCGCTTGGGGCGGACGTCATGGTCGACGATCACCCGCAGGCGATCGCCCCAGCTGCCCGGCGCGGCGGCAATCAGTTCGAGTCCTCCCGCGTCGATCGTCGCCGAAACCGGACCTGCCACCGAGTCGGCAGCCGCCGTGACCGCCGGCGCGACCGCTGCCGTCGCCGCCGCGCCGGCAGCGGCCTTGTTGGCGGGGGCCGAGCTCGCCGCCTCAGCCACAGCCGCAGCGACTGCCTCGGCCGCCGATGCCGCTACCGGGCCGGGTGCCGAGGCTGCCGCGACGGCGCCTTGTGCCGCGGTCGCGACCTCGCCGGCATTGGCGGCACCGGCAACCGCGCCCGTCGCCGCATCGGCGACTGCGGTGGCCGCGGTCTGCGCCTCGGCAGTCGCCGCAGCAAGCGCCGCCTGGCGCGCCGTCTCGTCGGCGAAGTTCGGCTTGAACAGCCGGACGATCACTGCCTGGCCGCCGCCGTTCAGATAGAAGTCGCGCACCGCGAAGCTGAGCGGGCTCTTGAGCCACAACCCGCCGAACCGGCGCTCGAAATCGGCGAAGCTGTTGATCACCACCGGCAGGTTGACCGGTCCGCGTTGGGTTCGCCCGACAAAGGCCGCGATCGATGTCGACGCGCCAATGATCGTTCGAACGTTGCTCGGGACTTCCTCGATATAGACCCCCGGATAGGTCAATGCAGACGGCATTCGCCCCTCCCATGCATGATCCTGCCGAAACACCAGTAATACTGGCGTATCGAGCATGCTAAAGAACCCTGACGGATCGACACATGGAAGCGACGGACGCGTTCGCCCGCTCCGCCAAGGCACGATGCCGACGAAGTTTGATATCCAGCTGTCGCCTTCGATTGGCGGCCAGACAACTCAATCTTAAAACTGAAGCACAGTTTCTTTTTGTGAGTCGGCCCTATCTGCGCACATTCTCATATATTGCATGACTACGCAAGCGGGACTCATGCGCATCTTCGGCGATACTAGAAACGCTGCGATACCACCCTCTATCTTATTGAAATTGATCGCATGATGACATGCGCAGTTCGGCGCTGTGGACCTTGAGGGACCAGTGGAAATAGACGAACGGTTCATCGCGTTGCTGCCGGATTGCTTGCCCCCGACTCGCGACTGCGCCGACGCTGATTGCGCTTCGCATCTCGATCTGGAGCCTGATCCAGCTGGTTGAACCGCTCTGCTCCCCGGCGAAGGCCGGGGCCCAGCTTCGGCGAACCCTGCGAACCGGGATATTCTCGCAACATCATCGTAGCTGGGCCCCGGCCTCCGCCGGGGAACAGCTTCGAGGAAACTGATCAACCCCACATCGAGAGATGCGCAAGCCCCCGCCTCACAGAGGCGGGAATGCACGCGTCAGGGCTTCGGCGTGCCGGTCTGTCGATCGAGGAAGCCGAGGATCGTGTTCCACAGATGCTCGCTGATTCCCGGCCCGCCGACGCGGTGCGTCTGGCCGGGATAGAGCATCATCTCGAACGGCACCTTTTGCTGCTGCAACGTCGCGGTCATCGCAGTGCTGTGCTCGAGCACGACATTGTCGTCGGCCATGCCGTGAATGATCAGCAGCGGATCGCTGATCTTCGCCGCTTTAGTGATGGTATCCGCGCGTTCATATGCTTTGGCGACCTTGGTAGGGTCGCCCATATAGCGCTCGGTATAATGGGTGTCGTAGAGTTCCCACTTGCTCACCGGCGCGCCCGCCACGCCCGCGGCGAACACCCCCGGCGCCGCTTCGAGCAGCTTGAGCGTCATATAGCCGCCATAGGACCAGCCATAGGTGACGATCTTCGCCGGATCGACGAAATCGAGCGTCTTGAGATAGCTCGCGCCGGCAACCTGATCCTCGACTTCGACCGAGCCCATCGCGTGCCAGATCGCGTCCTCATACGCCTTGCCGCGATTGGCCGAGCCGCGATTGTCGATCTGGAACCAGATATAGCCGCGGTCGACGATATATTGCTGGAGCGCCCCGCCCCAGGCCTTGCTCACCGTCTGCGAGTGCGGCCCGCCATAATGCTGGAAGAGCACCGGGTAGCGCTTGCCGGGCTCGCGCGCGGGCGTGACCATTTCCCAGTGGAGAAGGGTACCGTCCGGGCCCTTGATCGTGCCGAAGCTGCGCTCGCGGTGGCTGGCGAGATAGGGATTATAAGGGTGGTCCGCAGCGGTCACGGCATTTTCGTTCACCCACGCGATCCGCTTGCCCGAAGCGTCGGCGAGATAGACCTGCGACGGCTGGTCGGGGTTCGACCGCGTGACGATCGCGCGGGTGCCCGCCGGGTCCATCACTGCGCCGTTCCACCAGCCGGCCTCGGTCAGCCGCGTCACCGCCTCCGGCTTGCGATAGCTTACCGCGTAGAGGTGCCGCTCGAGCACATTGTCCTTGTTGCCGAGGAAGAACACCCGGCCCGCCGCCTGGTCGACTCCAACCACGTCGGGGGTGACTTCCCAATCGCCCTTGGTCAGCTGCGCCCATTTGCCCCTGGCGAAGCGATAGAGGTGCCCGTGACCATCACGCTCCGACCACCAGATCAGGCTGCCGTCGTCGAGCGGAGTCAGCGCATTGGACAGATTGACCCAGCTCTTCGCGCCCGATTTCTCGCTGAACAGCACGCTCGACTTGCCCGTTGCCGGATCGACCGCGAGTATATCGAGCCGGGTCTGATCGCGGTTCTGGCGCTGGACATAGAGCGTCTTGCCGTCGCGCGACCAGTCGACGCGGGCGAGATAGATGTCGGTCTCGATACCAAGGTCGACCTTGACCCTGGCACCGCCGTCGGGCGCCATCACATACAGCTCGACCAGCGCATTGGGCGTGCCGGCCTTGGGATAACGCTGCTGATAGATGCTGGTCCCTTCGGCGCCGATCGCTGCGCGGGTAACGACGCCGACCGGCGCCTCGTCGAAGCGCTCGACTGCGACGCGGCTGTCGTCGCGCGCCCACCAATAGCCGGTCGAGCGGTCCATTTCCTCTTGCGCGACGAACTCGGCCTCGCCCCAATGGACGGTATTCGCGCCGTCCTCGGTCACCCGCTTGGGTGCACCGCGGGCAAGGTCCATCACTACCAGATTCTGGTCCTGGACATAGGAGGCGAAGCGGCCCGCCGGGCTTATCACTGCGTTGAGCTTCGGCCCCGCCGCGGCGGCGAGCTTCCGCACCTGGCCGTCGAGCCGGGCGAGATAGAGCTCGCCTTCGAGCGGCACGAGGATCGACTGCGAATCGGCGGACCAGCCATACGAGACGATGCCCTTGGTCCCACCGATGCGCGCGCGCTCGCGCTGCATCTTCTCCGCCTCGGAAAGCGCGGCGCCGCTACCCAGCTTCTTCGAATCGACCAGCATCCGCCACTGCCCGGTGCGCGTGTCCATCGCCCACAGGTCGAAGCGCTCCTTCTCGTCGGCGCGGTTGCGCAGCAGAGTCACGAACTTGCCGTCGGGCGACAGCGCCAGCTTGCGCGGCGTGGCGCCCGCGAGGTCGGGGCTGGCGAACAGCCGCTCGAGCGTCAGGTCCCTGGCCTGCGCCGCCGCTTCACCGGTCATCAGCGGTGCTCCCAGCGCGGCCAGAGCCAATCCCAGCAACCATCTACGCATTCCCGTCTCTCCGGAGATCGCTCCGCGAGCGCGGACGAACGCGCTTTATCGCGGCGGCCGGCGCCCGGGTAAAGGATTAGTCGCCGAGCCCCATCGCCACCTTGCGCGAGACGAGGATGAAGCGCGGACCGGCGCCGTTCGCCGCGGCGCGGTCGTCGGGATTGTAGAGCGCGCATTTCCTGAGGCTCAGACAGCCGCAGCCGATACAGCCATCGAGATCGTCGAGCGTGCGCTGAAGCTGCGCCACGCGCCTCTCGATCACCTGGCGGAAGCCGCGGCTGATCCGCTTCCAGTCGGCTGCGCTCGGCGCGCTGCCTTCGGGCAGCTTCGCCAGTTCGGCGGCGATCTGGGGCAAGGTGAACCCCAATTGCTGCGCGATCAGCGCGAACGAGATGCGGCGGATGTCGGCGCGCAGGAAGCGGCGCTGGTTGCCGCCGGTGCGGATCGGATGGACCAACCCCTTGCCCTCGTAGAAACGTACCGCCGACACCGACAGCCCGGTGCGCGCCGCCAGCTCGCCGATCGTCAGCAGCTCGTTTCCGCGACTCATTCCCCCTCCGATTTTATGCTTGACCTCAACTTAGGTTGAGGTTGTACCTGCTCTCGGCATGGCCTCCAAATACGAAAGGAACCCCATGCCTCAGCCCTATATCGAGCACGTCAACCTGACCGTCAGCGATCCCGAACGCATGGCCGGGTTGCTCAATCGCCTGTTCGACTGGCACGTCCGCTGGGAGGGCGCCGCGCGTGATAATGGCCGCGTCATCCATGTCGGCGACGAACGCACCTATCTAGCGGTCTATACGCCGCCCGAGGGCCCCGATGCCGATGCCTTTGCGAAGGGCCGCCCGCTCAACCATGTCGGCATTCTCGTCGACGATCTCGACGCCATCGAGCGTCGCGTGATCGACGCGGGGCTCGTGCCCTTCGCCCACGCCGATTACGATCCCGGGCGCCGCTTCTATTTCCTCGATTATGACGGCACCGAGTTCGAGATCGTCAGCTACGGCTGACCGGTAATCTTTCATTACCGCTTTTTCCGCGGAGCCACGTGGGGGTCCCGCTGGTTGTCTCCCCGCATTCACAGGAGACCAGCATGTCCACCAACCATGACGTTTCGAAGCTCGACGATCTGATCGTCACCACGATCGACAGCATCCGCGGCTATGAGCATTCGGCCGAGCATGCCGAGGCCGGACGCTACGCCGCCTTCTTCCGTGAGATGGCGGCCGATCGCACCCGCGTGGTCGAGGCACTGTCGGCCAAGAGCCGCGAACTCGGCGGCACCCCCGCCGAACACGGTTCGGCTGCCGCGACGCTGCACCGCCGCTGGGAAGATCTGCGCCACCTGCTCGGCGGCGGCGACGAGGCGATCCTAAGCGAGATCGAGCGCGGCGAGGATTATCTGAAGGAGGAGTTCGACCGCGTCCTGAAGGACCATCGCATGTCCGAGGGCGCCGAAGGCGTGGTCCAGCAATGCTATGAATCGGTGCGCCGCGGCCATGATCGCGCGCGCGAATTGCGCGACGCATTGCACGGCGCGCGCTGACCCGCGATCCGCCGAACGAAAAAGGGGCGCGGTAGCCTTGGCCACCGCGCCCCTTTTGCTGTCTGGCGTAAAGCCTTATTCGGCTGCGGCGACTTCGCTCGGGCGCACGTCGCGGCGCTCGGCGATACGCGCCGACTTGCCGGTGCGGCCACGCAGATAATAGAGCTTTGCACGACGCACGACGCCGCGGCGGACGACTTCGATCGCGTCGATGTTCGGCGAATAAAGCGGGAAGACGCGCTCGACGCCCTCACCGAAGCTGATCTTGCGGACGGTGAAGCTCGAACCCATGCCGCGATTGGCACGAGCGATGCACACGCCTTCGTAATTCTGCACGCGGGTACGCTCGCCTTCGACGACCTTCACGCCGACGCGCAGGGTGTCGCCCGGGCGGAATTCCGGAATCTTCTTGGTCTCGTTGAACTTGGCGATCTGCTCGGCTTCGAGCGTCTGGATGACGTTCATGACTTGTCGTTCCTGTTTCGTCGCTGCGCGCCAGAGGGAGGATGGACCCGAGCGCCCTCATGGCGCTCCCAAAGGTCCGGCCTCCTTAGCCGTGTATCGGTCTCCGCCTGGGCATTTCGCCAAGCCTCGATCCTCGCATGATCCCCCGATCGCAGCACTTCGGGGATCGTGCGCCCTTCCCAAATCGCAGGTCGGGTATATTGCGGATATTCGAGCAGCCCCGTTTCGAAGCTCTCGTCCATGCCGCTGGAAGCCGCGCCCATTACGCCGGGAAGCAGCCGAATGCAAGCGTCGAGCAGGGTGAGCGCGGCCATCTCGCCGCCTGACAATATATAGTCGCCGATCGACACCTGCTCGATGGCGCGCGCCTCGAACAGACGCTCGTCGATCCCCTCGAACCGCCCGCACAGGATCGTCACGCCCTCACCCGCGGCAAGCTCCCGCACCCGCACCTGGGTGAGCGGCACGCCGCGCGGGGTCATCGCCAGCACCGGCCGCCCCGGCGCGACGCTGTCGAGCGCGGCGGCAAGCACATCCGCACGCATCACCATCCCCGCCCCGCCCCCGGCCGGGGTGTGATCGACCGAACGGTGCTTGTCGGTCGCGAAGTCGCGGATCTGCACCGCGTCGAGGCGCCACACCCCCTCGCGCAGCGCACGCCCGGCGAGCGATGCGCCTAGCGGCCCTGGGAACATCTCGGGGTAGAGGGTAAGGACGGTCGCGGCGAAGGTCATTGGGTCCAGTTCTCAACCCGCAAGCCGGGCGTTTCGGAGAAATCGGCCTCATTGTTGGTGACGAGTGTAAGATTGAGCGCCAGCGCATGCGCCGCGATCAGCCGGTCAAAATTGCCTCGCTTGAACGGCAGAGTCGCATAGACGTCGCCGCATCGGCTGTCGAAAGGCAACACTGGAACTTGGCGGAACAATGCTGCGGCCGGTCCCGCTTGGCCGCGCTGCTCGGCACCGATCATCACTTCGGCATAGACGATAGCCGAAGTCACCAATTCACCGTCGAGACACTGCTCCACCCGCGCGGCACCGCGCGGCGACCGGCCGACAAGCAAGTCGATGCAAAGGTTGGTATCGATCAGATAGAGCGGATCAATCACGACGGGAATCACTGCTCCAATCGCGATCGGCTTCGTCCACCGGCATTCGCGACAGGTTGGGCATCGAACCATAAATGCCGGTCAAATCGATCTTTCGCCCTTCCTTGGGTGCTGGCTCGAATGCGAATTTGCCGCGATCCTCGCGCAAGACCATTTCTTGACCTTCCCGGATCCCGAGCCCCTTGGGCAAGCGCAAGGCAAGCGAATTGCCCGACTTGAACGTCTTCGCGCGATATTCCTTGGTCATCATGACCTCCGTATATACATTAGGTATATACTTCCGAAGCTATGGTCAAGGAACTACTGCTCTCCCCGCGCGCTTCGCCGCACCATGGACGATTGCATCATCATCGGCGCCGGGCCGGCGGGCCTCACCGCCGCGATCTACCTCGCGCGCTTCCACCTCGGCATCCGCTTGTTCGACTGCGGCTCGAGCCGCGCGTCGCTGATCCCGTGCACGCACAATCATGCCGGCTATCCCGACGGCATCTCGGGCAAGGACCTGCTGGCGCGCATGCTCGAACAGGCTGAAAAATACGGCGCCGTCCGCGAACTCGCCGAAGTAACCGGGCTGCGTACGGCCGAGACCGGCTTCGTCGCGCGCGTTGGCGAGCGCGATTACCCAGCACGCGCGATCCTGCTCGCCACCGGCGTGGTCAATCACCGCCCGGACATGGACGACGCGCTCCATTCCGAAGCGCTCCAGCGCGGCCTGCTGCGCTATTGCCCGATCTGCGACGGCTATGAAGTCACCGACAAAAGAGTCGGCGTGATCGGCACCGGCGATCACGGCACGCGCGAGGCGATCTTCCTGCGCGGCTTTACCCGCGACGTGACGCTGATCGCCCCGGAGAGCCACGACTTGCCCGAGGAACGCGCCGCGGAGCTCGATGCAGCCGGGATCCGGCGCGTCGACGGTCCCTGTGGCGGCTATGCCATCGAAGGCGACGCGATCGCGCTCGACACCGCCCAAGGCCGACTGACCTTCGAGAGCATCTACCCGGCACTCGGCTCGCGTATCCGCTCGGGTCTCGCCATCCAGGCCGGCGCGCGCGCCGCCGAAGATGGCTGCCTCGAAGTCGATGACCACCAGCGCACCTCGGTCCCCGGGCTGTTTGCCGCAGGCGACGTCGCCAAGGGACTCGACCAGATCAGCCACGCAATGGGCGAGGCCGGGGTCGCCGCGACGACGATCCGCAACATGCTCGCAGAGCAGCACCCGCTGCGCCGCTAGCTCCCGCAACCGCCGCAACCGCCGCCGCCACAGCCGCTCCCGCCGCCGTCGCCGCTGCTGCTGCTTCCCCCATCGCCGCCGCTCGAGTTGCTCTCGCTCCGCATCCGGTGAAAGTCGCCCCATGCCGAACCGACCAGCACCGTGGTGCCGAACAGCGCCACCGCCAGATCGGTCTCGCCGCTCGCTGGGGCACGGCGGAGCCGTTCGGAGCGCTCGCGGGCCTCGGCGAGCATTTCCTGCCCCGCGCGCGTCCGTCGGTCGAGCGTGGCGAAGCGGACCAGCGCGAGAACGGCGGTGAGCACGAGCAGCATCGTGAGAAATCCGACCGGCCGCCCGCGCGCCTCGCCGATCAGGAGCTTGGTCCAGCCGAAGGCGAACAGCAGCAAGTATGGCGAGGTTTGCCAGAAGCGCAGCCGCAGCGCGGTCCCCGCGCCCATCAGCAATCCGCTCTCTACGAGCCGTTCGCGGATCGGATCGGCGTGGCGCCCGACCGCATTCGAGATCGCGCCCCAACTGGCCGGCTGGGGCAGCGCGAGCACGCCGCGTTCGACCGGGGTGCCGGTGCCCAGACTGCCCGCGAGGAACTTCTTTCCGTCGATCGCCAGCTGCCGCGTGGCGAGCAGCCGTGCGGTCACCGCTTCGGCGAGCCGGGAGGAACCGCCGGCGAGAAAGGCGAGATGGTCGGTATCGGTGGTGCGCGGCGCCCTGCCCTCCGGCCGAAGCCGGCGCGGAATGACAAAGCCTGTGATGATCGCGAGCACCAATAGCACGCCGTAAAGCTGGAGAAACGGCCCGCCGGTGAGGTCGAAGGGTCCGAGCGACATAGAGTCCTAGCTCCTCTGCAAGAGCACCCCAAGCGCAACCGCGGCCAACACTGCGATGAGCAGCGCGATCCGGACAACGCTTCGAGGTACGATGATCGCGTCGCGCGGATGCACGCGGCGCGCCTTGTGGTCCTCGTTCAGCCGCCGCGCCGCATCGGGCCACAGGTCTGCGGGCGGGGAGCCGAAGACCTGCTCGTAACTTCGCAGCGTCTCGGCATATTGCAGGAAATAGCGATGCTGCTCGTCGCTCCCCCCGGCGGTCGGGCCGTGGTGCAGCGGGCGCCCGAGTATCCCGGGGCAAAAGCGCTCCCAGTAGTCGCGGGTATGGGTAAGGTGCAGGTGCCACGCCTGGTCGACCTGATCCGAAGGCGTCACCGGATGCCCGGCAGTGACCGCGAGGAAGCAGAAACGCTTATATTCCTCGATCACGCGCTCGGCCTCGGCTCTGCTCCAGCCATTGTCGCGCGCCAGCCGATCGGCAAAGGGCAGGGCCGCGTCCTCGGGTCCGATGATGTAACGGGAAAGCCGGTTCCAGACCGGGTGGTCGGCAGGGGTTCGAGACAGACCGGAGGCCGTGCTCATCTATAATCCCACTATCACGATAGGCTTAAACTGTCAAGATTTCGGCTGGCGCGCAGGGGCAAAGCGCACCCTCGCCTTAGACCTTGCCGGTGGCCAGTGCCGTCGCCCAATCGGCGCGCCCCTCGCGCTCGGCTTTGGCCGCGGCCGATGCATGGTCATAGGGCACTTCGTGGAAAACCAATTCGGCACCATCGACGATGGCGTACCGCGCATTCGGATCGCCCACTTCGACCGCGTACGGCCAAGGCTGATCGTCATGGAACGCCTGTAATCCCGCGCTGCCGGGATTTGCCACGCTGCGGCCGTCCGCCAGCCGCTGCACGCCGGGAATGTGCGAGTGGCCGCACAAGGTCAGCCTCTCGGACCGATCCCCCAGCCGCTGCGCGACTTCCGCCTCGCTGGCGCGGCGCAGCCCCGCAGGCTCGACGGTTTCGAGGAAATGCTCGACGTCGCTCGCCGGCGTGCCATGGCACAGGAACAGGCCATCGAGCGCCAGCGTCGCCGGCAGCGCCGTCATCCAGCCGAGATGCGCGTCCGACAGCAACGGCCGAGTGAACGCGTCCGACGCATTCATTCGCGCCAGTGGCAACTGCAGCAGCTGGCGTTCGTGATTCCCCACGATCGTCTGCCAGTCGCGCGCCATCAGGAAGTCGGCGGTCTCGGCCGGCCATAACGGGCCGGACAGGAGATCGCCCAGGTTGAGAAAGCGCGTGCAGCCGCGCGCCTCGGCGTCGGCGACCACGGCTTTAAGCGCCGGCAGATTGCCGTGGATGTCCGAAACAACCGCGATGCGGCTCATTCGACATAGCCGGCGTGGATCACCAAACGCTCGTCATTCCAGTCGGGTACTGCCTCAGGCTTCATCGGCACCATGAAGCGCTTGCCGTCGGGCCGTTCGATCTCGAGCACATCGCCCGCCCCGTAATTGTCGATCGCGATCACCTTGCCCAGCGCGTCGCCGGTGTCGGAGACCGCGGGAAGCTCGAGCAGGTCGACATGGTAATATTCGCCATCTTCGAGCGGCGGGAGCGCCGAACGCGGAACGGTGAGCTGAGTGCCACGCAGCGCCTCGGCGGCGTTGCGGTCGGCGACCTCGGCGAAGCGCGCGATCGTGCCGTTCGAGCCCGGGCGCGCGGTCTTGAGCGTCAGCGCGCCATCGTTGAAGCTCGTGTAGCTGGCGAGATCGTCGGCGAAGACCTTGAGGCGGACTTCGCCGGCGATGCCATGCGCCCCGATGATCGCGGCGAGGGTGACGGGACGATCGCTCATCCCGTCATCCCGGCGAAAGCCGCGACCTCAGGCCGCAGCGGGACCGCATATGGCACGAGATCCCGGCTTTCGCCGGGGTGACGGCGGGCCTTACCCCTTGGGCGAGCCCGGCTGCTCCGGTGGCGCGTCGTCGCCACCTTCCGCAGGCGCATCGGCGGATGCGCCTGCGGGGTTGGTCTGGGTGCTGCCGGGGTTCTCACGATCCTCGGTATCCGGGCCGGTTTCGGGTTTGCTGGCCATCACGCGCTCCTTGGGACCTATCTCGTCCTGCATAACGCGCGATGCCCGGCAAGTGCCTCAGCCTTCCGACTTTTCTTCGGCCGGGGCGTCGGCAGCGGGAGCCTCGACGGCGGGGGTCTGCTCGGCAACCGCCTCGGCGACCTGCTCGGCTTCGGGGGTAGGCTCTTCGGTCGCAGCTTCGACTTCGGCGGCGACGACTGCCTCGGCTTCGGCCTGGCTGTCCTCGACCGGAACTTCCTCAGCGACGGGCTCGGGCGCCGGAGCGGCTGCTGCCTCGGCAGCGGCTTCCTCAGCGGCCTTGGCCTTCTCGGCCCGCTCTTCGGCGCGCTCGACGGCCTTCTCGCCCGGCTTGCCCTTGTTCGGGTTGTTCTTGGCGGTGCGCTCCTTGACGCCGGTGACGTCGAGGAAGCGGGCAACCCGGTCGGTCGGCTGCGCGCCGACGCTCAGCCAATGCTTGGCGCGATCGCCGTCGAGGATGATGCGCTTCTCGTCGTCCTTGGCGAGCAGCGGGTTGTAGGTGCCGATCTTCTCGATGAACTTGCCGTCGCGGGGCGAGCGCGCATCGGCGATCACGATCCGGTAATAGGGACGCTTCTTCGAGCCACCGCGCGAAAGACGCATAGAGAGTGCCATTTTACTTCCTTCTTTCCAATTCGTCCTCCCGGCGAAAGCCGGGAACATTCAGTTGTTGATCCTCGCCGCCCGAGGTCTCGGCGTTCACCGGGATGACGGCTATTTCTTCTTCAAAAAATTCTGGAAGCCAGGTGGCAGATTGGCGCCGCCCGGGAGTCCGGGCAGCCCGCCGCCCATCTTGCCCATCATCTCGCCCATGTCGGCGCCGCCGATCGCATTGCCGATGCCTTCCATGCCGCCGCCTGGCCCGCTTTTGCCGAGCATGCCGAGCACGCCCTTCAGCCCGCCCATCTTCCGGAGCCGCTTCATCGCGGTCGCCATTTCCTGATGCATCTTGAGCAGCTTGTTGACGTCCTGCACCGTCGTCCCGCTGCCCTTGGCGACGCGGATCTTGCGCTTGGCGTTGAGCAATTCGGGCTTGGCGCGCTCCTTGGGAGTCATCGACGTGATCATCGCGTCGAAGCGGAGCAGCACCTTGTCGCCGCCCGCATTTTCCGCGGCAGCCTGGGCCTTCTTCATGCCCGGGATCATCCCCGCCAGCGCGCCGATGCCGCCCATCCGGCGCATCTGCGCCAGTTGGCTGCGCAGATCGTTCATGTCGAACTGGCCCTTGGCGAGACGGCTCGCCATCCGCTCGGCGTCTTCCTCTTGGATCGACTCGGCGGCGCGCTCGACCAGCGACACCACGTCGCCCATGCCGAGGATGCGGCCGGCGACGCGCTTGGGATGGAACGGCTCGATCGCATCGAGCTTCTCGCCCATGCCGGCGAACTTGATCGGCTTGCCGGTGACCGCGCGCATCGACAGCGCCGCGCCGCCACGGGCGTCGCCATCCATCCGGGTCAGGATCACGCCGGTCAGCGGCACCTGCTCGGAGAAGCTCGAAGCGACGTTGACTGCGTCCTGCCCGGTCAGGCTGTCGACGACGAGCAGGATCTCGGCCGGCGTCGCGATGTCGGCCACGGCCTTCATCTCGTCCATCAGCGCCTGATCGACGTGGAGGCGGCCCGCGGTATCGAGCATCAGCACGTCGAATCCCTGCAGCTTCGCCGAACTCAGCGCGCGCCGGGCGATCTCGACCGGAGTCTGCCCCGCGACGATCGGCAAGGTCACGGTATCGGTCTGTGTGCCGAGTACCGCGAGTTGTTCCTGCGCGGCCGGGCGATTGACGTCGAGCGACGCCATCATCACCTTCTTGCCCTGCGACTTGGCGAGCAGCCTGGCCAGCTTGGCGGTGGTCGTCGTCTTGCCCGAGCCCTGCAGGCCGACCAGCATGATGACGGCAGGTGGGGTGACTCCCAGCTCGAGCTCGGCGGTGTCGCTGCCGAGCATGTCGATCAGCGCATCGTGGACGATCTTCACGACCTGCTGCCCCGGGGTGACCGAGCGCAGCACGTTCTGGCCAACTGCCTGTTCGGTGACCTTCTCGACGAAATCGCGCGCCACGGGAAGCGCGACGTCCGCCTCGAGCAAGGCGATCCGCACTTCGCGCATCGCGGTGCGGACGTCAGCCTCGCTCAGCGCACCACGCCCGCGCAGACGCTCGAAAACGCCGCCTAGCCGATCGCTCAGACTGTCGAACATGGGACCAAGATCACTCCAAATTCACGAACCGACTCGCCAAACGCAAAACACGCCGGCGGACGAAACCTCGTCGGCCGGCGTCACCCCTCGGGGTGCGCAGATTTCGCGTTCCACGGGAACGGTCGAAGATGCCCATAGCGGCAGATGGCGGTCGGCGCAACCTTGCGCCTTCGGCATCGGTAACACTTCGGAAAGCCTGCCACTTAACCCGATCTACACCCTGTCATGACAGGTTCACGCCTTATTGTTCAAGGGGCGAACGCCGGCAATGCCGCTGGATCTCGAAGAAGACACGCTGCAGCGGGCCTCGCGCCCGAGCCTGCTCACCGGCGCGATCAGCGTCGCCGCCATCCTGCTCTTCGTCGGCATCGGCAGCGCGGTCTTGTCCAAATCGGTGCAATTCTACTTCCAGGGCGGCGAGCCCGCCAGCCAGCCGCTGGTCATCGCGCTCCTGCTCAACGTCGCCCTGATCCTGCTCGGGTGGCGGCGCCATGCCTCGCTCAGCCACGAGCTCGAGATCCGCGCCGCCGCCGAGGAGCGCGCGCAGCAGCTCGCCAGCCGCGATCCGCTGACCGGCTTCCTCAATCGCCGCAGCCTTGCCGAGGAAGGCGCCGCGATGTTCGTCCGCGCCCAGCGCCGCCGCAAGGGCATGGCGCTGGTGATGCTCGACCTGGATCATTTCAAGACGATCAACGACATGCACGGCCACGCCGTTGGCGACGCACTGCTCCGCGCAGTCGCCAGCGAGATCGCGCATTTCATGCCGCCGATCGCGCTCACTGCCCGGCTGGGCGGCGACGAATTCGCCTGCGGCTTCCTGTTCGATCCCGCCGAGCCCGCGACGGTCGAGCGCATTGCCGAGAAACTGGTCAGCCGCATGGCGCAGCCGTTCGAGGCGGAAGGGCTTCGCCTCCACATCAGCTGCTCGCTCGGCATCGCCCGCTCGGACTTCGACTGCGCGGGAATCGACGGGCTGATGCGCGCTGCCGACATCGCGATGTATCAGGCCAAGAAATCCGGCCGCAACCGTTTCGCCTGGTTCGACCAGTCGATGGAACGCGATCTCCAGAACCGCAACGATCTCGAAACCGGCCTGCGCCTGGCGATCCCGCGCCAGGAGATCGTCCCCTATTTCGAACAGCAGATCGACCTCGCCACCGGCCGCCTGCACGGCTTCGAAGTGCTCGCGCGCTGGGAGCATCCGATCCGCGGGATGATCAGCCCCGAGATCTTCATCCCGATCGCCGAGGAGACCGGCATGATCGGCGATCTCTCGCTGTCGATCATGCGCCAGGCATTGCTCGCCGCGCGCGATTGGGATCCTTCGCTCAGCATCTCGGTCAACATTTCGCCGTGGCAGCTGCGCGATGCGTGGCTTGCGCAGAAGATCATCAAGGTGCTCACCGAGACCGGCTTCCCCGCCAACCGCCTCGAAGTCGAGATCACCGAGAGCGCCTTGTTCGACAATCTGGCACTGGCGCAATCGATCGTCGGCAGCCTCAAGAATCAGGGCGTCCAGCTCGCGCTCGACGATTTCGGCACCGGCTATTCGTCGCTCGCGCATCTGCGCGCCTTGCCGTTCGATCGGATCAAGATCGACAAGAGCTTCATCATGTCGCTTAACGAGAGCGCCGATTCGGCCGCGATCGTCAACGCGATCATCAGCCTCGGCGAGAGCCTGAACTTGCCGATCACGGCCGAGGGCGTCGAGGACGCCGAGATCGAGGCGCGGCTGCGCGCACTCGGCTGCGCCAAGGCGCAAGGCTGGTATTACAGCAAGCCGCTCACCGTCGCCGGCGTCCGTCGCCTGCTCGCCGAGCGCCGCCTGCTGCGCAACGCCGCAGCGCTCGAAGGGCTCACCGCAGTCCCCAGCCAGCGCCTGGCGGGCTAACCCGCAAGTAATGGTTAAATCGTCACCCCGGCGAAAGCCGGAGCCAGAGTCCCAGAGGAAATCGCGCGCGGCTCTGGGTCCCGGCTTTCGCCGGGATGACGATGATTGGGAAGGAAGTCACCACCCCGACCCCGGCTGCGCCAGATACTCTTCCTCTTCCGCCGTCGAGGCCCGCCCGAGCGCCGCATTCCGGCTGGGAAACCGCCCATAGCGCGCGATCACCTCGGCATGCTGGCGCGCATAGTCGAACAGCTCGCCCCCCAGCGCCTCGAAGCAGCGCAGGCTCACTGCCTGCAGATCGCGGCTCTCAGCATGTTCGAACGGGAGATACAGGAACTGGCGATGCTCGCGCGTCATCGCGCGATCCCAGCCCCGCTCCACCGCGAGCGTCGCCAGCTGCTGCGCGAGCGGATCAGCGGCGAACGCCTTCGCGCTACCGCGATGCACGTTCCGGCTGAACTGGTCGAGCAGGATCACTGCCGCGAGCAAGCTCCGCGGATCGTCGCGCCAGCCCTCCGCCTCGCTTTCGAGCACCGCCCGACGCAGCGCCTCGAACCGCGCGCCGATCTCCAGATCGAGCTCGTCCGACTTGGCGAACCACTGCTCGGGCATCAGCCCGTCGAACCAGAAGCCCAGCACTTCCTCGGCCTTCGCGTGGACTTCCGACCCCGCGGTCCCTAGATCGCTCGCCAATGCCGACCTCCTTTCCTCAGATCGTCAACATGGGGTGCCGACTCAACCTTGCCGAGGGTGAGACGATCCGTGCGCTGCTGACGGGGCGCGACACGATCGTGGTGAACAGCTGCGCCGTCACCAACGAAGCCGTCAAGCAAACCCGCCAGGCAATCCGCCGCGCCCGCCGCGAGCGGCCCGATGCCGAACTGGTCGTCACCGGCTGTGCAGCGCAGATCGATCCCGCCAGCTTCGCCGCGATGCCCGAAGTGAATCGAGTCATCGGCAATGCCGAGAAGCTCACATATTCAGCTTGGACGGCTGATGCGCCAGTCCTCGTCCAGGACATCATGGCCGTCCGCGAGACGGCGCCGCATCTCGCCGCCAGTTTTTCGACACACGCCCGCGCCTTTGTCGAGGTCCAGAATGGCTGCGACCATCGCTGCACCTTCTGCGCGATCCCCTATGGCCGCGGCAACAGCCGCTCGGTGCCCGCGGGCGCCGTGATCGAGCGGATCGCCGCGCTCGCCGAAAACCATGCCGAGATCGTCCTCACCGGCGTCGACCTGACCAGCTATGGCCCCGACCTGCCCGGCGCCCCGAGCCTCGGCCAGCTGGTCGAGCGCATCCTGACCCACGTCCCCCGGCTCCGCCGCTTGCGCCTGTCCTCGCTCGACGGCATCGAGATCGACGATCGCCTGTTCGCGCTGCTGACCCAGGAGACCCGCCTCCAGCCGCAGGTCCATCTCTCGCTCCAGGCCGGCGACGACCTGGTGCTCAAGCGGATGAAGCGCCGCCACAGCCGCGCCGACAGCGTCGGATTGGTCCAGCGGCTCAAGGCCGCGCGTCCCGAAATCGCGATCGGCGCCGATCTGATCGCCGGATTCCCCACCGAAACCGACGCAATGTTCGCCAATACCCTCGCGCTTCTCGACGATTGCGAAATCGTCCACGCGCATATCTTCCCCTACAGCCCCCGCGCCGCCACCCCCGCCGCCCGCATGCCGCAAGTCGCGCCGGCGCTGGTCAAGGCCCGTGCCGCGCGCCTGCGCGAAGCGGCGGAAACGCGTCGTTCGCGCTGGCTGCAAAGCCTGATAGGCAGCGCGCAGCAAATATTGGTAGAGCGCCCCGGCGACCGCGGCCATGCCGGCAATTTCGCCGAGGTGCGACTCGCCCCCGTCCAAGTTGGAGACATCGTGACCGTGACCATCAAGGCCGTCGAGGACGGAAGGCTGATCGCATGAGCACCAGTCCCGCATGGCACGATCGCCTGCTCGGCGGCTTCAAGAAAACCTCCGATCGCCTGCTCGGCAACCTCGCCGGACTCTCCGGCGCGCGGCTCGACGACGCTACGCTCGACGACATCGAAGAAGCGCTGATCGCCTCGGACCTCGGCCCGGGCACCGCCGCTAAGGTCCGCGCGCGCCTTGCCGAAGGGCAATATGAGCGCAACATGGAAGAACTCGGCATCCGCCTCGTCGTCGCCGAGGAGATCGAGAAGGCACTCACTCCCGTCGCCCGGCATCTCGAGATCGAGGCGTTCCCGCGCCCGCAGGTGATCCTCGTCATCGGCGTCAACGGCAGCGGCAAGACCACGACGATCGCCAAGCTGGCCAACAGCCTTGTCGAGCAGGATTACGGCGTGATGCTCGCCGCCGGCGACACGTTCCGCGCCGCCGCGATCGGCCAGCTCAGGACCTGGGCCGAGCGGATCGGCGTGCCGATCGTCACCGGCCCCGAAGGCGGCGACGCCGCCGGCATCGTCTTCGAAGCGGTCAAGCAGGCCACCGCCACGGGCATCGACGTGCTCATCGTCGACACCGCCGGCAGGCTCCAGAACAAGCGTGAGCTGATGGACGAGCTCGCCAAGATCCGCCGCGTCCTCGGCCGGCTCAATCCTGCCGCCCCGCACGACGTCGTCCTCGTCCTCGACGCCACCACCGGCCAAAACGCGCTCAGCCAGATCGAAGTGTTCAAGGAAGTCGCCGGAGTCACCGGCCTCGTCATGACCAAGCTCGACGGCACCGCGCGCGGCGGCGTCCTGGTCGCCGCAGCCGAGAAATACGGCCTCCCCATCCACGCGATCGGCGTCGGCGAGAAGGTCGACGACCTTCGCCCGTTCGACGCGCATGAAGTCGCCCGTATCATCGCGGGGGTAGAGGACCTCGCCTCTCCCCGTTCGCGCTGAGCGTGTCGAAGCGCCGCCTTTCCTTTCTAACTGCCTGCCAAGGCCGCCCTTCGACGAGCTCGGGGCGAACGGAGCAATGATGGCCGAAACCCGTACCCCGCTCTCTCCTGGCCTGCGCATGCTGATCGATTTCGGCCCGCTGGCGATCTTCTTCCTGGTCAACAGCTACGCGCCCGGCCTCCAGATCCAGCGCATCGTCGCCGCCACCGCCGCCTTCATGGTCGCGATGGTTGCCGCGATGCTGCTGTCGTGGTGGAAGGCGAAGCACGTCTCGCCAATGCTGTGGATCACCGCCGCGCTCGTGCTGCCCTTCGGCGCGCTCACCATCTATTTCCACGACCAGACCTTCATCCAGATCAAGCCGACGATCGTCTACACGATGTTCGCAGTGATTCTCGGCTACGGCCTCATCACCAAAAAGCCCCTGCTCCAGGCGCTGCTCGAGGCCGCCTATCCGGGATTGTCGGCCAAGGGCTGGCGGCTGCTGACGATCAACTGGACCGGCTTCTTCGTCGCGATGGCGGTGCTCAACGAAGCCATGCGCCATGTACTGAACTGGGATCAGTGGGTTACCTTCAAGACCTGGGCAGTGATCCCGATGACTCTGGTATTCGCGATGCTCAATATCCCGATGCTGCTCAAGCACGGCCTGCAGCTGGAAAAGCCCGAAGACACGCCGTTGCCACCGGAGGGGTGAAGGTCCCTCTCCCATCGGGAGAGGGAGGGAGCCGCGAAGCGACGAAGGGTGAGGTCGATACTGCCCTCACCCTTCCCACTGCCTTCGGCAGCGGGCCTTCCCGCTCCCAAAGGGAGCGGGAACTACCTTACCCCTGATCCGCGCGGCTCACGCCATTGCCGTCGAGGTTCTGCGCCACGAATTCCCAGTTGATCAGGTTGTTGAGCACGGTGTCGACGAACACCGGCCGCGCGTTGCGGTAGTCGATGTAATAGGCATGCTCCCACACATCCAGCGTCAGCAACGGCGTCATCCCGTGCGCGATCGGCGAGTCGCCGTCGTGGAGCGACGTCACTTCGAGCTTGCCCTGGTTGAGGATCAGCCAGCCCCAGCCGCTGGCGAAATGGCCGACCGACTCGGTCTTGAGTTTGTCGATCAGCGCTTCGTGGCTGCCGAAACCTTCGTTGATCAGCTCGGCGAGCTTGCCGGTCGGCGCCTGCTTCTCGGGCGAAAGGCACTGCCAGAAGAAGCTGTGGTTCCAGATCTGGCCCGAATTGTTGAACAGCCCCTTGTCGCCGCGCTCCTTGGCCGCGAGCACCACTTCGGAGAGCTTGGCGCCATCGAGGCCCTTTTCGGCGATCATCCGGTTGGTGTTGTCGACATAGGCCTTGTGGTGCTTGCCGTGGTGGAACTCGAGCGTTTCCGCGGACATGTGCGGCGCCAGGGCGCTCTGATCATAAGGCAGCGGGGGAAGTTCGAAAGCCATGAGGCATACTCCGTCGGGAAATGGTTCGCCCACCCAACGTTCCGGGGCGGGTTGCGCTCCCCCTTTAGCGTCGAAGAACCGCGCCTGTCCCGCAAATTTCATTGCGGAGGACAAACGAAAGCGATCTCCAATTCCCGAACAGGTTCGGGGAGGAATGGGTCAGCCCCCCGCCCCCAGCAATTCGTGCCGCTTCAGCGCATGCCGCAACTGGTCATAGGTGAGCCCCAGCGCTTCCGCGGTCGAGCGCTGGTTGTAGCGATGCTCGGCCAGTGCGCGCGACAGCAGCTGCTTCTCGAACGCGCAGACCCGCGACTTGAAGTCGGTCCCGCCGTCGAAACTCACTGGAGCCGGTTCCTCGACCACCGGCGCTGCCGGCGTCGCGGCGACCGGTGCCGCACTTGCCGGCACCGCAGTCCGCGGCCGGAACGGCGACTTGAACGGATCGATCTCGATCGAATCGACCGGTCCTTCGCGCTCCCAGCGATACACCGCACGCTCGACGACGTTGCGCAGCTCGCGGACATTGCCGGGCCAGTCATAGGTCATCAGCGCGTCGAGCGCGTTAGGGCCCCAGCCCGGCCAGTCGGCCAGCCCGATCTCGGATGCCATCCGCCGCCCGAAGAAATCGGCGAGCACTTCGATGTCCCCCCGCCGCGCGCGCAGCGGCGGCAAGGTCACCACTTCGAACGACAGCCGATCGAGCAGATCGGCGCGGAACGTGCCCTTGTCGACCTTGTCGGGCAGATGCTCGTTGGTCGCCGCGACGATGCGCACGTCGACATGCAGCGGCCGCGACGAGCCGATCCGCGTGACTTCGCCATATTCGACTGCGCGCAGCAGCCGGTCCTGCGCCGCCATCGACAGCGTCCCGAGCTCGTCGAGGAACAAGGTGCCGCGATGCGCTTCCTCGAACCGCCCTGCCCGCGCCTTGGTCGCGCCGGTGAACGCGCCGGACTCATGCCCGAACAACTCCGCTTCGATCAGCGTCTCGGGTAAGGCAGCGCAATTCATGATGATCAGCGGCTGGTCCCAGCGCGGGCTCAGCCGGTGGAGGCGCTCGGCGACCAGCTCCTTGCCGGTCCCCCGCTCGCCGATGACGAGCACCGGGCGGTCCAGCGCCGCGGCGCGGCTGGCGCGCTCGAGCGCGTCGAGAAAGGCCCCGGACTGGCCAATGACTTGGGTAGCGCGTTCCATGCCGAACCTTTGGCGAATTTTCCCAATACTTGGCAAGCCTTATCTGGTGCCTGAATGCCAGATGAATAGCGAAAATGGCGGATTTCCGCCGTCCGCGCGATTTGGCACGCCTCCTGCAATGCTTTTGGCAGGCCCGCCAACGGGCGCACAAACACCAGGTTCAGGGAACGAAATCATGACCTACGAAGCCAAGAATGTCCGCAACGCCTTTTTCGCAGTCACCGTCGCCTTCTTCGCCAGCGCCATCCTGATGGCCGGTGCGGTCGGCCCCGCGGTCGTCTAAAGGCATACCAAGGTCGCTCCGCTCGCCGCCCCGCGAGCGGAAACCCGCCGGGAGGGTCACCCCCTAGATCCTCTCGGCGGACCCCGAAAAAAGAACGAAGGAGTGTCAGCATGGGTATCTTCTCGCGAACCCGCGATATCATCGCCGCCAACGTCACCGACCTGCTCGACAAGGCGGAAGATCCCGCCAAGATGATCCGCATGATCATCCTCGAGATGGAGGAGACTCTGGTCGAGGTTCGCGCCTCCGCCGCGCGCACCATCGCCGACCAGAAGGAAATGCGCCGCCACATCGCCAAGCTCGAAAAGCTCCAGGAGAGCTGGACCGAGAAGGCCGAGCTGGCGCTCTCCAAGGGCCGCGAGGACCTCGCCAAGGCGGCACTCGTCGAAAAGCAGAAGGCCGCCGACATGTGCGACCAGCTGTCGACCGAGATCGGCGTGCTCGACGAGACGCTCAAGGCTTCGGAAGAGGACATCACCAAGCTCCAGAACAAGCTGCGCGAGGCACGCACCCGCCAGAACTCGATCGTCGCCCGGCTGGAGAGCGCCAACAACCGCACCCGCCTGCGCGAAATGACCAACGGCTCGAAGATGACCGACGCATTCTCGCGCTTCGACGTCCTCGAACGCCGGGTCGACTTCGCCGAGGGCCGCGCAGAAGCGGCGGGTCTGGGCGGCGCGCCCAAGAGCCTCGAGGAAGAGATCGCCGAGCTGCGCTCGTCCGAGAAGGTGGATGCCGAGCTCGAAGCGCTGAAGGCCCGATTGAACAAGGGAGCGTAAGCGATGGAAGAGGTTTTCCTGCCCATCACCATCGTCGGGATCCTGTTCGTCGGCCTTCCCTGGGTGATCATGCACTATATCACGCGGTGGAAGACCGCGGCGACGATCACCGGCGAGGACGAGAAGCTTCTCGACGAGCTCTATTTCACGGCTCGCCAGCTCGAGGAGCGCCTGCTTACCGTCGAACGCATCATCGCCGCCGACAACCCCGATTTCCGCCCGGTCTCGGCCTCGCGCCAGGAACCTAGCCCCTACGATATCTCCAGGAGGAGCTGAGATGTCCGTCCGCACCAAATTCTATCTCGACAAGCAGAATGCCAAGGTTCTCGGAGTCTGCTCGGGCCTCGCCGATTATACCGGTATCGAGGCGATCTGGCTCCGGGTGGGGATGGTCTTCCTCGCCTTCGCGACCAGCGGCACGTCGGTCTTCATCTACTTCCTGATCGCCTGGCTCGCGCCGAACAAGCCGGCCGGCCTCTATCAGGGGCCCGAGGAAGAGAAGTTCTGGCAAGGCGTGCGCTCGAACCCGAGCCGCTCGACCGCGCAGGTCCGCTCGACCTTCCGCGACATCGATCGCCGGCTCGCCGACATCGAGATGTACTATACGAGCCGCAACACCCGGCTCGCCGACGAGATCGACAGCCTGCGCTGAGGCGCGGCGGTCAACAGGGAGGGAAGACGATGAGGGAATTGAGTTGGCTGGTGCCGGTGCTGATCGTTGCGGCGGTCATGGCATCCAAGGCCTTCCAGACCTGGGTCCGCGCCAAGCACGGTTACCCGATGGAGGAAAGCCGCCGCCACCGTCGTGGCCAGCCGGCAGGCGATCTGGACGCCGATCGGAAGATCGCCCTGCTCTCCACCGAGAATGAGCGGCTGGTGGGCCAGGTCAGCCGGCTCGAGGAGCGGATCGCCGTCCTCGAACGGATCGCCACCGACCCTGCCGAGCGCGTCGCCCGCGAAATCGACAGCCTGCGCTGACCGCGAAGACAAGGAACAGGGAAATGACCGACAAGGTAATGCTCTTCCAGCCCATCTTTCCCCTGATAGCGATCGTCGTATCGGTCGCGGTCGGCGGATGGGTGATCACCACCTGGCTGCGCATCAAGAACGGCTATCCGCTCGACGGCAGCTGGGGGCAGGCGCTCTACCCGAAGCAGAATGACGAGACGATCGAGCGAGTGAAGCTGCTGAGCCAGGAGAACGCCCAGCTCCGCGCCGAGCTCGGCTCGATCAAGGACCGGCTGGCGAACGTCGAGCGCATCGTCACCGACAGCGCCCACAGCCTCGACCGCGAGATCGAATCGCTGCGCGGCACCAAGAGCAACTGAGGAGATCCTGCGATGAACCCCCTCCTGATCCCCGTTCTCGGCATCGCCTGCGGCATCGTCGCGATCGTGTTCGGCATCGCCAACGACATGTTCAAGCGCTGGCTCAAGCACAAGGAGGCGATGACTCAAGTGATCGCCGCCCAGACCGCCGAGCAGGCCGCGCAATATGCCGCACATGTTGAGCGGCTGGAGCAGAGGGTCCGGGTTCTCGAACGGATCGTCACCGACCGCGGCATCGCCGTCGCGGATGAAATCGAACAGCTGCGCGACGCGCCGCTCAACTGACACCCGCTGCGCGAAACGCAGCCAGATCTAAGGACTACTTAAAATGATCATCGTCGTGTTCGCAGTGCTTGCAGCACTGTGCGGGGGAGCCATTGCCCTCGCCGAAAGCCGGGACCGCCCCGTTCGCCGTGCGGAAAAGCTGGCCCGGCAGCAGCAACTCGGCGCCTGACGCGCCGCGAAACCAGATCAGGGAGAGGCAAGCAATGACCGTCGACCCCAATCTCTACATCACGCTCTCGGTCTCGGGGCTGGCCGGCCTCGCGATGGTGACCGCTGCGGGGCTCTCGGGCTGGCGCGGCTGGCTGGCGCTCAAGCGCCAGGAACTCGCCCAGCACCACAGCGGCACTTCGCAGCTCGAGCCGGCCATGCCCTCCGCGGCCTCGCGCATCGAAGTCGCTGACCTGAAAGAACGCATCCGCAAGCTCGAAGCGATCGCCGCCGGGGTGGACCTCTAGGGTCCACCCGGCTAGCGGGTCGGCATGCCCAGCCTCGCCGACCTCCAGGACGAATATGCATTCCTCGATGCCGACGATCGCTACCGCCTGCTGATCGACCTGGGCCGGACGCTCGAGCCGATGCCCGAGCCACTCAAGACCGACGCCACGCTTGTCCGCGGCTGTTCCGCCTCGGTGTGGGTCTACCCCACGCGCAAGGACGACGGCGCGCTCCACTTCCTCGCCGATTCCAACGCGGCGATCACCAAGGGCATCATCGCGCTCGTCCTGCTCACCGTACAGGACGGCAGCCCAGCCGACATCCTCGCCACCGACATGGACGCCGCGCTCGCGCCGTTCGACCTGCGCAACCAGCTCAGCTCGAACCGGACGCAAGGCATCCCCAACATGATCGCGCTGATCCGCGAGACGGCGGCGCGCTACGCCGGCTGAGTGCGGCCGTCGCTCTCCTTCTTCGTCACCCCGGCGAAGGCCGGGGCCCAGAGTTGCTCCGCCGAACCGCTTCTGGCTCTGGATCCCGGCTTTCGCCGGGATGACAGTTTATAGGGTGAGCCCCAATTCCCCCGCAACCGCATCGAGATCGGCGCCTTCGGGCACCAGCAGCCACTCGCGCGACGCCGCGCCGTTGACCACCGTCACCGCGCCGCGCGGGCACACCCCGAGGCATTTGACCTCGACGATCCCCGCCGCGCCCTTGCGGCCTTTCTTCAGTCCGAGATGTTTGCGCAACGCCCTGGCGAGCGGCACCTTGCCCTTGGGCCCGAACCCGCCGCCCAGCTTCTTCGAGCATTTGGCGCAGACCAGAACGGTGTTCGACCAGTTGGACCGGACCGAAGCCCTCAATCGGGCTTCCAGGTCCGCCGCTCCTCGGCGGTCTTGAGCACGTCATACGCCGCCTGGATCGCCTGAAACCGCTTGGCCGCGTCGGCGTCGCCCGGCTTCACGTCGGGGTGGTTCGACTTGGCAAGGCGCCGCCACGCCATTCGCACTGCTTCGAAATCCGAATCGACTTCGAGATCGAGCAGTTCGAGCGCGCGCATCTCGTCGCGTGAGCGACTGCCATCTCCGGGCCCGGCCCAGCCATTATGCTTCGATTCGGAAAAATCGCCGGCGTCACGCCGTTCGTCGGCCTCGCGCTGCGCCGCTTCCTCGGCGGTCAGCCCCTCGAAGTAATTCCAGTTACGGTTGTATTCGCCCGCGTGGGTCTCGCAGAAATACCAGCGCTCGGGGCTGTTGGGCGATTTGGGCGCGGGCCGGTCACCCGGCGCCTCGCAGCCATGCCGGTCGCACAGCCGCACCTTCACCGCCTCGCGCTCGGCGCCATAAGCGCGCCAGCGGGGAAAGCCCCAATCGGAGGATCGCGTTGCCCGTGCCATGGAAGGGCAGATAGGGTGGCCGGGCCGCAAAGGCTACCCGTCAAAAGTGCGCAGTGCTCCTGCTTTCGCAGGAGCACTGCGCACGAAGAATTTGCCAGAGGGTCTATAAGCCGGGTTCTGTCCTCGCGCCGAAACGCGATGTGCGACCATTCCTCTAGGCGACGGATTGCTCCGCCGCTCAAGCAACCAACCCGGGCGACGGGCCGGAACCAGGCCCATATGCCGCCCCTATTCGGTCTTGCTCCCGGTGGGGTTTGCCGTGCCGCTTCGGTTGCCCGTCGCGCGGTGCGCTCTTGCCGCACCCTTTCACCCTTGCCCTCAACCCCGGATTTAGTCCGGGGTCAGTGGGCGGTCTGCTCTCTGTGGCACTTTCCCTGAACCAGCAAGCTGGCCCGCCGGGCGTTACCCGGCACCGTGGTTCCGTGGAGCCCGGACTTTCCTCGCGTGCTTGCGCACCCGCGGCCGCCCGACCCTCTGGCCCGACCGCTCTAGCGCCGCGCGGGCGGGGCGCAAGGCTTATGCCGCGTCGGGCTCGTCCTCGACCGGAGCCTCGAGCTCGTCCGCGGCAGCCTCGGCCGCCTTTACAGCCGTGCCCCAGGCCTGGACCGCGATCAGCGTCTGCGTCGAAAGCGGCCCGCGCCCGATCGCGATGCGGTGATAGTCCGAGCCGACCTGGATCACCCCGTCGGCGCCATTCACCCGCGCCGTGCGATCGAGCAACGCCGTCGCCTCGGCCACCGTCGGCGCGTTGACCGACGGCACTTCGTGATCCTCCTCGTCGACCTTGACCACGCCGCTGAGCCGCACCTGCACCGGCCCCATCCGGGCCATCCCACCACCGCTGAGCATAGCTTTCGCCTCCAGTCTGACGAAATAGCGCGGCTTTGGCTGCTACGAAATTGCCGTAAAGGGTGAACGCCGCGCGAACCTTCTTTTTCGTGCAGCTATCTCAATCCTCGCCCTGCGGCTTGGGCAGCAGCAGCGCCAGCAGGATGCAGCGGCATTCCATATCGATCTCGCCATCGACCATTTCGGGGCGGAAGCGCCGCTGGAAGGCCGTCACCGCGCCCTCGCGGTCAGTCACGTCATAGCCGAATCGTTCGAGCGCGAGCATGAACCCGGCATCGGGCCAGCCGGGATCGACCAAATTCTTCGTCGGCCGCGGCAGCGCCAGCCGCAGCCGGGCCAATGCGTGCCAGTTGAACAATTCGCCCGGGTCCTGCTTGCGCGCCGGCGCCACGTCCGAATGGCCGACGACATTGCCGCGGGTGACGCCGTGGCGCTCCTTGATCTCGGCGACCAGCGGAATCAGCGATCCCATCTGTGCATCGGTAAAGGGGCGATAGCCGAATTCGTGCCCGGGATTGACGATCTCGATCCCGATCGACGCCGAGTTGACGTCGGTCACGCCGCGCCAGTGCGAGCGCCCCGCGTGCCACGCGCGATGGCGCTCGTCGACCAGCCGCAGGATGCTGCCATCCTCGTCGACCAGATAATGCGCCGATACCTTGGCTTCGGGATCGCGCAGCCGGTCGATCGCCGCCTGCGCGCTCGCCATGCCCGTATAATGCAGCACGATCATCGATATCGGCAGCTCGCGCGCGTCGAAATTGGGCGACGGCGCGTCGGTGATCGGAAGGCTGGTCATCGCAGCGACGTTAGAAGCGCAGGCGCACTCGCGGCAAGAGCCCGATCAGCCGAAAGCGGCGCGTTTAGCCGGTGCGGCCTCGACTGCGCGATACGCGCCGCGATACTGGTCGCACGGGCGGAAACGGTCGGTCAGCCCGATCACCGTCTCGCCGGCGCCCAGCACCAGCAGCCCGTTCGGCCGGATCGCCGCGGCGAGGATCGCGAACACGTCGCGCCGAACGTCCGGCGAAAAATAGAGCATCACGTTGCGGCACAATACGACATCGAACTTGCCCGGTGGCGGCGCATCGGCGGTCAGGTTGTGCTGGCGGAATTGGATCCGGCGCAGCAATTCGGGCTTCGCGGCCCAGTCGCCGCCATTGCCGTCGAACCACGTCATCATCCGCCGGACCGGGAGTCCGCGCTGGATCTCGAATTGCGAGAAGTGCCCGGCGCGCGCGCGGGCCAGTGCGGCGGGCGACACATCGGTCGCGACGATCTCGGGCGCGCTCGCGCCTTCGCCCATGCCGCGCTCGTCGAACAGCATCGCGAGGCTCAGCGGCTCCTGCCCGGTCGAGCAGCCCGAAGACCAGATGCGGACCTTACGGCCGGCCGCCTCGGCCTGGATCATTTTGGTGGCGTCGGCGATCATGTCGAGCACCGCGGAATCGCGGAAGAAGCTTGTTTCCTGGTTCAACAGCGCGTCCACCACCTGATCTCCCAATTCCCCAGTCCGCGTCACGACGAGCTGGGCAACCAGCTGATCCAGCGAGGCGAGTCCCTTTTCGCGCAGAAGTGGCTTGAGCGCGGTCTCGATCCGCCACGCCCGGTTGGCAGCGATCTGCTGCCCGGTGCGCTGCTCGAGCAGCGCCGAAATAATGGTCATCGCGCTCGACGAAGCCGCCAGCGTCGTTCCCGGAAAGTGCATCATGCCCTCCCCTGCCATGCGACCAGCCGGCCGATCTCGTCGGGCGGCAGGATCGCGCTGGCGTGGCCGGCATTCGCCACTGCGCCGGGCATTCCCCAGATCGTCGAGCTCTCGCGGTCCTGGACGAGGATCCGTCCGCCAGCTTCGACGAGGTGCCGCGCGCCCTCGGCGCCGTCGCGGCCCATCCCGCTCAGCACCACGCCGAGCGCGCGCTTGCCGAACACTTCGGCGATCGATTCGAACATCGGGTCGACCGAGGGCATGCAGCCACTCAGCGATTTCTCCTCGCTCAGCCGGATCGACCAGCCCTCGGACATCTTGACCACGCGCAGGTGCGCGTCGCCCGGCGCAACGATGATCCGGCCGGGCCGCACCCGCATCCGCTCGGTCGCGACTTCGCACGGCCGCCCGCCGAGCACCGCGAGCTGCGCGGCGAAATAACCCATGAACGAGATCGGCAGATGCTGGGTGACGAGGATCGGGATCTGGAAAGTGGCGGGGATCGCGCGCAGCAGCTGGCTCAACGCATGGATCCCCCCGGTCGAGGCGCCGATCGCGACCACGTCGAAGTCATGCGGCGCCGCTATTGGGCCCGCGCTGGCGGCGGCGTGGGGCAGGGGCTCGGCATGTCCGTCGATCAATTTCGACAGCCGGTCCTCGAGTACTTCGGCGAAACGGCCGCCAAAGGTGCCGATTCCCGGCTTCACCAGCGTGTCGGCGGCGCCGAGTGCCAGCGCCTGCACCGTCACTGCGGCGCCTTCGTCGGCGGAAGAGGAGACGATCAGTATCTTGGCGCCCTTGCCCGCCGCGACTACGTCGGGGAGCGCGGTCAGGCCGTCGATCCCGGGCATGTCGATGTCGAGCAGGACGATGTCGACATGATGCGTCTGGAGATAGTCGAGCGCGGCGCGCACATCGCTCAGCGCGGACGCCACACGGAAGCGCCGCGTCCCGTCCACCATCCGGCCGAGCACCGACCGCGCGACGACCGAATCGTCGACGATCAGCACGCGGGCCGCGGGCATGGCGCTACGCGAATCCGGAAGAACGGAGCTCAGTGCGACGGACAAGTTCCGGCTCCGCGCTCAGGCGACGCCGACGATCTGCAGCTTGCTCTCGAGCGTCTCGCGATCGAACGGCTTCATGACATATTCGTCGGCGCCCGCTTCGATCGCGGCGCGGATATAGGCCATGCCATTCTCGGTAGTGCAGAACACCACCTTGGGACGCCGTGCGATCCCAGAATCCTTGAGCGCACGCAGGAAGTCCATCCCGCTCATCACCGGCATGTTCCAGTCGAGCAGGATCACGTCGGGCGCCTCGGCGAGGCATGAATCGAGCGCCTCGCGGCCATCGCCGGCCTCGCGCACTTCAAAGTCGAGCGTCTCGAGGATGTGCCGCGCGACCTTGCGGATCACCTTGGAGTCGTCGACGACGAGACAAGTCTTCATTTTCCCTGTTCCCCGATAGCCAGGCGTCTGTTTCATCATAGTGCGGCAGAGATGTGAGGACCCGGTTAACCGGCCAAATTCAGTTCAGCCCCGCCGAGAGGCCGGGCACCAAAGCGGCGAGATCGATCGCCAGGATCGGCTCGCCGTCGCGTTCGACGATCCCCCGCCCCGCCCGCTGCCACGCGGCGCCGAGCGCAACGCCGCCGGCCAGCGGCAGCAGCTCGAACGGCGCGACATCGTCGAGCGCATCGACCAGCAACGCGTAGTGATGCCCCTCGACATGGGTGATCACTGCGCGCCGCGCCTCGCGCGAGCTGTCGAGCCCTAGAGCGGTGTGCGTATCGACCACGGTCACCACCCGGCTGCGTAGCGCGGCGAGCCCGCGGACATGCTGCGAGGCGAGCGGCACCTGCGTGACTTCGCCGATGTCCACCACCGATTCGACCTGGTCGGAATCGATCGCGACGGTGCGGCCGGCAAGCTGGGCGATGAGATACAGATGCGGCATCAGCGGCCCTTCCCGGCCATGCGGGCCTCGAGTGCGGAGAGCAGCCCCGCACGATCATAGCGATAAACGCTGTCGTCGCTCGCACCCGCCGCCGCGCGGCGATTGCGCAGCCGCACCACCGGCGCCTTGGGCGCGAGCGCGATGGGGACCTCGTCGGCCGAAAGCACCACTGCCGGCGTCTCGCCGGGCGCCAGCTGCGTCGCGACGCGGTAGCCCGCGGTCTCGAGCAGCGGCCGCACGAACGACGCCATCCAGCCGTCCTTGTCGCCGGCGATCAGGCAGAGCGGCGCATGTTCCTCGCTCTCGCGATCGGCATGCTCGTCGAACACCCACAGGATATCGAGCAGTTCGACCTGCTCGCCGTCGATCAGCGCGACGCCCGCGATCGGCCCCGGCTCGCGCGCGGGCACCAGTTCCTCGGGAAGCAGGATGATGTCGAGCGCCTCGTCGATCGCGTAGCTGACTTCGTTGGCGCCGTCCTTGAGCCGCAGCACGTTGAGCCGCGCCCGCCCGGCGATGTCGCCTTGCGCGGCGAGCGGCAGGATGCGCCCGTCGATCGTCACGCGACGGCGGCCTGCGGCGAAGCGCACGCTGTCTCCGTCGACTTGCTCGACACGGTCGACCGCGGCGAGCGGCACCGCGCGTCGGGCACCGTCGAGATCGATGAACAACAGCGCCGGCATCCCCAGTTCGGCTTCGGCGATTGCCTCGTCCTCGACATGATCGTCGTCCCGGCTGAAATCGAGCCCGGCGACATGGGCGATCCCAGCGCAGTCGAGCAGCAGCATCGGCAGCCCCGAATCGGGCAGGGTCTGCCCGGCATAGACTCCAGTCGACATCACCGCGGGCGACGCCGGCTTGATCACCAGTTCCTCATTGTCGAGCACCATGTCGGCGGCGAGCGCGTAGCTGCCTTCGCCGATATTGACGATCGAGATCATCCGCGGGCCGTTATGCACGGCGCGGGTGAGGCCGAGCACTTCGCAGAGATTGAGCAGCGGCATCCGCCGCCCGCGCACGCTGAGCACTTGCGCGCCGCCGATCGTGTCGATGCGGATCGCCTCGCCCTGATCGGTGACGATCTCCTCGATCGCCTGGCGCGAGATCGCGAAGCGCTGCCCCCCGGCGCCGACGACGATCGCCGAGATGATCGACAGGGTCAGCGGCACATGGATCGCGAGCTTCAGGCCCTTGCCTGGAATGCTGTCGAGGTCGACGCGCCCGCCGATTTGCTCGATCGACGCGCGGACGATGTCCATCCCCACGCCGCGGCCGGAGACTTCGCTGACCACGTCCTTGCTCGACAGTCCCGGCTCGAACACCAGTTCGAGCTTGGCGCGCTCGGAAAGTCCGCGCAGCTTGGCCTCGTCGCGGCCGTTCGCCACCAGCTTGCGGATCAGTTTCTCGGTGTCGATCCCACGCCCGTCGTCGGAAATCTCGATGATGATCTGGTTGCCCGACTGGCGCGCCGAGACGGTCAGCCGGCCATTTTCGCGCTTGCCCGCGGCGCGGCGCTCGACCGGCGCTTCGATCCCGTGGTCGATCGAATTGCGGATGATGTGGACCAGCGGATCGCGCATCATCTCGATCATTTCGCGGTCGAGCTCGACATCGGATCCCTCGACGTTGAGCAACACCGACTTGCCAAGGCCCGCCGCGGTATCGCGCACCATCCTCGGCAACGCCGAGAACAAGGCATCGATCTTTTGCATCCGCGTCCGCGTCACCGTGTCGCGCATCTCGCCGACGGTGAGCGACAGCCGCTCGAGCGCCGCCTCGATCGTCGGATCCACGTCGCCGCCGCGCAGTCGCCGCGCCAGCTCGTTGCGCGCCAGCACCATGTCCGACATGCCCGACATCATCCGGTCGAGCAGGTCGACGTTCAGCCGTACGCTGCGCGCCGGCGCGCGATGCAGCCCGGGGATGTTTGCCTGCGCGACTTCCGCGGCGCCTTCGGCCAGTGCGCCGATCAGCAATTCGTCGCCCTGGTCGGGCAGGCTCGTCCCCGAATCGATCGCCTCGACCAGTTCGCCGATCCGGTCGACGATCGCGAGAACCGCGTTGACCAGCAGCCGATCGGGACTGCGCAAGCCTTCGCGCACCTGTGCCAGCACATCCTCGGCGGCATGGCTCAGCCGTCCGAGCCGCGGCAGATCGAGAAAGCCGCAACTCCCCTTGACGGTATGGACGAAGCGGAAGATCGCATCGAGCCGCGCCCGATCGTCGGGCTGCGCTTCCCACGCGACGATCTCGCCCGAGAGCGCCTCGAGAGTCTCGCGCGTTTCGGCGATGAATTCCTGAATCAGGTCGTCCATGGGGCCCCAGAGCAAATATCCGGGCCATCTTGGGCTAGCGGTGGTTAAAAGGGCGTTTAGGGAAGAAGACAGGAATCGTTTGCCCGGCGCTCACCCCACCCGAAAACTCGCCCCGAACAGCAGCACTTCGGAGTCCGCAGGCGACACCTGCAACGTGCCCCCGCCCTGCGCCACCAGCGCATGCGCGAGGAATGCCGCTGCCGCGCGCGGAGTGACCGGCATGTCGTCCTGCCCGCCCGCCAGCGCAGCCCGCAATTCGGAATCGAGCACGATCCGGGGTCCGTCGGCGCGCACCACGATCTCGATCGAACCCTCGACGATCTCGGCGCCGATATCGAGCTGGCCGCCCCGGATCAGCGCGTCGCCGCCGATCAAAGCGAGGTTGAGCAACACCTTGATCGCATGCTTGGGCAGCACCGGATCCTCGACCATCCAGCCGATCTTGACGCGGTGATTATCGCCGAACAGCCCTTGGAGCGCCGCCTGCGCCTCGCGAGTGTCTACGGTCTCGCCAAAGCCTCCCGCCGCGCCGAAGGCGAGACGGAAGAACTTCAGCTTGTTGGCGCTCGCCTTGGCGCTTTCGCTGAGCAGCTCGAGAACGCGCACGCGCATCTCGGGATCATGCTCGTCGGCGAGCAGTTCGAGCCCATTGTTGAGCGCGCCAACCGGGCTCAATAAATCGTGGCAAAGCCTTGAACACAAAAGGCTCGCAAAGTCGGTCGGGCTGATGTTCAAAGAAATGGCTCCGGTTTCCCCAGCGCCTCTTTGGCGCAGCCGCGTTGCCGCTGCAAGCTGCGCCCTGCCCCGCAGCTAAACGACGCGGCGGCCCGAGAACAGCTGGATCAGCCCGACGATGACCGCGACGACCAGCAGGATGTGGATCAGGCCGGCACCGATATGGAAGGTGAAGCCCAGCAGCCACAGGATGACGAGAATAACGGCGATGGTCCAGAGCATCGGAAAGCACTCCCTTTGGTTATGGAGCGCAAACGTGGCGCGGGGGCGAAACGTTCCGCTTGATTTCGTGTAGGATGCAGAACGGACGGACGCGCTTCGTGCACATCCCGGGCGGCCCCCGCTTGCCGCCTCTGGCCTCTGCCGCGGAGCCGCGGCATCATCGCCTGCGTCTGCCCCGCGATCGGAGTTCCGGCATGCGACACGTCTTGACTGCTTTGTGCCTTGTCCTGCTGACCTCCGCCCCGCCGGCGTCGGCTCAGGATTTTCCGAGTATCGGCAGTCAGTACGTGGATTTCGGCGCGTCGATGGCCGCGGTCGGCCAGATGAACAACGTGATGGGCGCGGCGGTGCGAAACCGACGCTCCGATCGCGTAGATTCTCCGCGCGCCGCGGCGACCACGCGCTACCGCCCCTCCCCCACGGTCTCGGCCCGCGTTCGCACGCAATTCGCCGATTTCATCGCCCGGGCCGATCCCGCCCATTCCGAGGGCCTGCGCAAATTCGTCCAGCAAAACGACTTGCTCGGTGCCTGGGAGCAGCATGTCGCGGGCGATGGGCTTCGTCGCGGCGATGTCGCGGATGCGATGACCGCTTATTGGGTGCAGAATTGGCAGATCGCCAACAAGGTGGCGTTCGCCAGCCGCGCCCAGGTCCAGTCCGTCCGCGCGCAGGTGGCCGGCGCGCTCGCCGGCAGCCCTGGTTTCGCCAGGTTGGGCGACGCGGCCCGTCAGGAGCTGGCCGAGACATTCATGCTCAATTTCATCGCGCAGGGCTCGGCCTTTTCCGATGCGGCGGCGCGCCGCGACGCGGGCGCCACGCGCCGCCTCTCCGATGCCGCGGCCGCGCGCTTCCGCAAGGACATGAACCTCGATCTGCGCGCGCTCCGCCTCACCGAGGCCGGCCTAATCGGCTGATCGGCCGGCCAAGCGGCGGCGAAGTCCCCGCACCCTCAGCCGGCCCGCGGCGATCAGCCTCCGATTGCCGCCGGCGTCAGCCGCAGGCGATGGCGCGCTCGAGCAGGAAGGCACGCTCGCGGGCGTTCTGGCTCAGCCCGGCGGCCGCCTCGAACTGGCGTCGCGCCTCGGCCAGCCGGCCCGCACGGAACAGGAAATCGCCGCGCGCCGCGGGCAAAGGCGCATAATTGCGCAGCGCCGCCGCCTCGGCGATTTCGTCGACCAACGCCAGGCCCACTTCGGGGCCATAGGCCATGCTGTACGCCACTGCCCGGTTGAGATCGATCACCGGCGAAGGCGCCACCGCGCGCAACCGGTCGTAGAGCGTCGCGATCCGCCGCCAGTCGGTATCCCCGACGCTGCGTGCGCGGGCATGGCACGCGGCGAGCGCCGCCTGGAGCGCATAGAAGCCGTCCGCCCCGCCCAGATCTTCGGCCCGCGCCAGCGCCGCCAGCCCGCGCCGGATCGCCGACTGGTCCCAGCGCGCGCGATTCTGCCCGGTGAGCGAAATCGCGCTGCCATCGGCTGCGATCCGCGCGGTCAGCCGCGACGCCTGGATCTCCATCAGCCCGAGCAACCCGAACAATTCGGCCGCTTCCGGCATCCGCGCCGCCAGCATCCGCCCCAGCCGCTGCGCCTCGGCGCACAGCGACGGCCGGATCAGATCCTCACCCGCGGTCGCGGCATAGCCTTCGTTGAAGATCAGATAGATCACTTCGAGCACCGAGCGGAGCCGCGCCTCAAGCTCGGCGCCGCGCGGCACTTCGAACGCGAGCCCGGCGCAGGCGATCGTCTTCTTGGCGCGCACGATCCGCTGGGCGATCGTCACTGCGTTGGACAGGAATGCGCGCGCAATCTCCTCGGTGGTCAGCCCGGCGATCAGCCGCAGAGTCAGCGCGGCACGCGCCTCGCCGGACAGCACCGGATGACAAGCAGTGAAGACCAGCCCGAGCAGTTCGTCGCCGACATCGTCGTCCATCCTTGCCTCGATCTCCGCAATCGCAGAATCGCTCGCTTCCTCGCTTTCGCGCGCGAACACCTCATGCTTGCGCGCCAGCATCTTGTCGCGGCGCAGCCCGTCGATCGCCCGCCGCTTCGCCGCGGCCATCAGCCAGGCGCCCGGCCGGTCGGGGATGCCGGTCCTGGGCCATTCGCCGAGTGCGATCAGCAGCGCATCCTGCGCCAGCTCCTGCGCCCGGTCGATGTCGCGGACCATCCGCGCGAGACTCGCGATGAGCCGCGCTTGCTCGATCCGGAACACTGCCTCGATCGCCCGATGGACCTCTGTCGTCGCCATGCCGCCTCCCCGGGCCTTATGCCCGAAAGAGGCGGTCAGGCGACAGCCCGTTGGTCAGGCGCCGCTCAGCTTGTCGCGGGTCCGGTCGTGGATTTCGGCCGCTGCCGGACTCAAGTTCTCGGCAAAATCGGCCATTTCGTAGATCGGGCGGATCTCGATCTCGCTCGGCCCGGGCATCGGATTGGGGCAGCGCTTCACCCAGGCGACCGCCTCGTCCATGTCCTTGACTTCCCACAGCCAGAACCCGGCGACCAGTTCGCGCGTTTCGGCGAAGGGGCCGTCGATCACGGCGCGGGAAGCGCCATCGAACGCCACGCGCTTCGCCTGCGACGTCGGCTTCAGGCCATCGCCGTCCAGCATGATGCCGGCATTGGCCAATTCCTCGTTATACTTGCCCATTGCCTCGAGCAATTCGGTCGACGGCAGGATCCCCTGCTCGCTATCCTCGGTCGCTTTCACGAACACCACCACGCGCATCGATCATCTCCTTTTGGTCGGACGGGATTTTCCGGCCCGTATTCTGACGACGAACCGGCTGCGGGGGAATCGACAGACGCGCGAAAAAATTTTCGGATCGCTTCCTGCGCCTCAAGTCGAGCCATCGTCCCGGGTCCGCCAGTCTGGGTCCAACCCATATTGACCCGACCTAGAATTGTTATGTAAACACAACATAGCATTATCGAGTCGCCACGGTCTTATGAAAAACCTGTACAATCGTATCGCTGTCTTTCGAGCGGAACGCGGCGTGTCCCGCCGCGAGCTTGCGGAAGCGGTGGGCGTGAACAACCAGACAATCGGCTATCTTGAACGGGGCGACTACAAGCCCAGCCTGGAACTCGCGATGAAGATCGCCGCCTATTTCAGCGTGCCGATCGAGCTTTTGTTTTCCTTCCGCCCCTTTGAATCCGTCGCAGACACGTTGCGCCGCGCCGCCGCGGCTGGAGACCAACGCTGATGACCCTGCTCGAGAAAATGGACCGCCTCGTTTATGCGACGCGGCTCGACAAAATCATCTTCATGAAAATGCCGCCGCGAAGTTTTCGCTGGACGCCGCTGCTGGTAATCGCGGCCATGGTCCTCGGCTTCGTTCTGATGGCCAAAACAGGAACTGCGATTGCGACCGATTTCTTGATCGGGTGGTTGATCTTCTATGGCGCGATCCTGTTAGCTGGCTTTCTTCGCGCCTTGGGACCGCGGTTCACTGCGACCGTGAACCGACCGCTGGACGAGCGCGAACTCATGTTAAAGGCTCACGCGCACGCCGCCTCCGGTGTCGTGCTTGCTGTGATGTTCTCACTTGGCTGCTTCTACATGGCCAGCGCAAGCGTTCCATGGCTTTGGCACCCGCAGTTCATGGACTGGTTCAATCTCGGCTTCGGGATTCAAGGGATCGCCGCGCTCTTGCCCACCTGGATCGCCAGTTGGCTGGAATCGCGACCGGTGGCGGACATCGACGACTGACATCAGCAATCTGACGCAGCTACCACTCGCTTGCGCCCGGTTCCTCGTCGACAATCACCGGCACCGCATCGAACCGTCCGTGCAGCGCCCCAGCCGCGCTCGTCCGCCACAAGCTCGCCGCTTCGCCCGCGACGATCAGCCACAGCTTGCCATCCGCCGCCGCCATTGCCGCGTCGGTCGCCGAGGGCGTCGGATCGCCGCTGGGATGCGAATGCCAATATCCCGCGATCCTCGGCCCGCCCGCCCGCTCGGCTCGCAGCGCGGCGAACAACGCCGCCGGGTCGATCTCGAAGCGCCGCTCGGGGTCTTCGGCCACATTCTCAACGCCTTGCATCGCGGTGATCGCGTCGGCGCTGCCGAACAGCAATCCGCATGCCTCGCGCGGCGCCAGATCGGCGGAAATCCGCCGCGTACCGATCAGTACAGATCTTGAAATGCAGGTCGTCATTCCCATCTAGGCTACAGAATGGAAATGGGGGTTACTACACTCGAAGCGCGGATTGCCGAGGCCGCGAACGGCTGGCGGCTCGATCGCGCGTTGGCCGATGCGCTTCCGACGCTCTCGCGCGAACGCCTCAAGGCACTGATCGCCAGCGGCGCGGTGACCGGCCCCGACGGCCTCGCATCCGATCCGTCGAAGAAGACCCCCGGCGGCACCCTGTTCCAGATCGCCGTGCCCGTCCCCACTCCGGCACAAAACGAGGCGCAGGAGATCGCGCTCAACGTCGCGTTCGAGGACGAGCATCTGATCGTGATCGACAAGCCCGCGGGGCTCGTCGTCCATCCCGCCGCGGGCAATCTCGACGGTACCCTGGTCAATGCGCTGCTCCATCATTGCGCGGGGCAGCTCTCGGGGATCGGCGGCGTCGCCCGGCCCGGAATCGTCCACCGGATCGACAAGGGCACGTCGGGCCTGATGGTCGCCGCCAAGAGTGATCGTGCACATATCGGCCTCGCCGAGCAGTTCAAGGCGCATTCAATCGACAGGCGCTATCGTGCAATCGTCGCCGGAAAAGTGTCAACTTCGGCGGGTACAATTTCCGCGTCGCTGGGGCGATCCTCCACGAATCGGAAGAAAATGGCGATCGTCCGCGAAGGTTCGGGAAAGCACGCAGTCACGCATTGGCGTCAACTTCGTCAACTTCGCGATGCCAGTCTGGTCGAATGCCGGCTCGAAACCGGACGCACCCATCAGGTCCGCGTCCACATGGCGTCGATCGGCCACCCTCTGCTGGGCGATCCGGTCTATGGTAGCACGCGGCCGGTGCATCGTGCACTTCTGGCAACCCTGAATTTCCAGCGGCAGGCCTTGCATGCGGCGCATCTCGGGTTCATTCACCCCGTGAAAAGCTGCGCTTTGGCATTCGATAGCGAAATGCCTGCGGATATGCAGGAACTGTTCAATAAGCTCATCGTATGATTTTCGTGGCGCTGACCGTGCGGTATTGCGCCCAGTGAAGGGAGATTGATCATGGCAACCGGCAGCAACGTCCCCGCGACGATTCCTGCGCTCGGCGGAGAGGCGAGCCTCAACCGCTATCTGTCCGAGATCAAGAAGTTTCCGATCCTCGCGCCCGAGCAGGAATATATGCTCGCCAAGCGCTTCGAGGAGCATGGCGACGCCGATGCGGCGGCGCAATTGGTCACGTCGCATCTGCGGCTCGTGGCCAAGATCGCCATGGGCTATCGCGGCTATGGCCTGCCCGTGTCCGAGCTGATCTCGGAGGGCAATATCGGCCTGATGCAGGGCGTGAAGAAGTTCGAGGCCGATCGCGGCTTCCGCCTCGCCACCTATGCGATGTGGTGGATCCGCGCCTCGATCCAGGAATTCATCCTGCGCAGTTGGTCGCTGGTGAAGATGGGCACGACCGCCGCCCAGAAGAAATTGTTCTTCAATCTCAGGCGGATGAAGGCCAAACTTGACGCGTTTGAGGATGGCGACCTGTCGCCCGAGCATCTCGCCAAGATCGCCACCGACCTCGGCGTGACCGAGGACGAGGTCACCTCGATGAATCGCCGCATGGCGATGGGCGGCGATACCTCGCTCAACGTGCCGATGCGTGAGGACGGCGACGGCCAGTGGCAGGATTGGCTGCAGGACGACAGCCAGCTCCAGGACGAGGCGGTTGCCGAAGCGCAGGAAGCCGATGTCCGTCACGAGATGCTCGTCGACGCGATGGACGACCTCAACGAGCGCGAGAAGCACATCCTCACCGAGCGTCGGCTGACCGACGATCCCAAGACGCTCGAGGAGCTCAGCCAGGTCTATGGCGTGTCGCGCGAGCGCGTCCGCCAGATCGAGGTCCGCGCCTTCGAGAAGCTGCAAAAGGCGATGATGCGCCTCGCCGGCGAAAAGCGGCTGCTCGCCGCTTATTGACGAAGCGGTTGCGTTGATCGGCCGTCGCCGTCAATCCTGCCCTCATGGGTGATGAACGACACGACGAGCCGACGCAACCGCAAGCGCCGCAGGCGGCCGAGCCTGCACCGCGGCGGCGCAAGCCGCTGCGCCGCCGCATCCTCGGCTGGATCGCCACGGCGATCCTGGTGTTCTTTCTGGGCTCGCTGCTCTGGGTCGCGGCGCTCCGCTTGATCAACCCGCCGATCACCTTCACGATGATCGGCGATGTCATCGGCGGCCACGGCGTCGCCAAGCACTGGATGGGCCTGAGCCGCATCGACCCGAGCATGGCCCGCGCCGCGATCGCCGCCGAAGACGCCCGCTTCTGCGAGCATAATGGCTTTGATTACAAAGCGATCGCTGCCGCCGCGGCGCGCAACGCCACCGGCAAGAAGCGCATCCGCGGCGGCTCGACAATCAGCCAGCAGACCGCCAAGAACGTCTTCCTGTGGCAGGGCGGCGGCTTTTTCCGCAAGGGCCTCGAGGCCTATTTCACCCTGCTCATCGAGAATATCTGGGGCAAGCGGCGGATCATGGAAGTCTATCTCAACGTCGCCGAGACCGGGATCGGCACCTACGGGGTCAACGCGGGCGCGATGCGCTATTTCAAGCACGATGCCTCGCGCCTGTCGCAACGCGAAGCCGCGCTGATCGCCGCCGTCCTGCCGCTGCCAAAAAAACGCGCCGCGATCGACCCTCGGGGCTTTACGCGGCGCTATGGCAATTCGATCAACCGACGGATCACCGTCGTCCGCGGCGGCGGGCTCGACGCCTGCCTGCGCTGATTAGTCCGCCTTCTTCGTGGCGTCCTGGGCGGCGCCGCCGACATCCTTCGCCGCGTCGCCGACGTCCTTTGCAGCGCTGGTGATCGCGTCGGTCTTGATGTTCTCGCGGCTGTTCTGGTTGACCAGATACAGTCCGCCGACGACGACGAGGATCAGCACCGCCAGCCCGATCAGTAGGCCCGCGCCGCTACCGCGCCGCTCGACCACCACCGTGCTGGGACCGCTGTCGGTCTCGGTCACGCGCTCGGCAGTTACACCGTCGGTACGCTCTACGATTCGATCGGCCATGAACTCACTCCCTCGTTATGTGCGGCAGCAACCGAGGAGCGGGCAGGATGGTTCCGGCGTTAACCCTGATACAGGTTAGAAGGGCAGCTTGAACCCCGGCGGCAGCGGCAAGCCGCTGCTCATCTTGGACATCTCGGTCGCGGAGGCCGCATCCGCCTTGGCGCGCGCGTCGTTGAACGCCGCCGCCACCAGATCCTCGAGCATGCCCTTCTCCGACGGCGCGAGCAGCGATTCGTCGATGTCGATGCCGATCACCCGACCCTTGGCGCTCGCCTTGACCTTGACCAGCCCGCCGCCCGACGCGCCCTCGACTTCGATCGTGTCGAGCGTCGCCTGTGCCTTGGTGAGCTCGGCCTGGACGTTCTGCGCCATGGCCATGATGTCTTCGAGGCTCTTCATGCCTGATTACTCCGTGAATTGGTCCAGCCGATCAGTTCGGCATCGGGGAAAGCTTCGATCGCGGCGGCGACCACGGGCGATGCCAATACCGCCTCGCGCTCGGCCGCTTGGTTGGCCGCCTGCTGCTCGCGCAGCGTAAGGGCGCCCGCCTGCTCAACGCAGGTGAGCCGCCAATTGACCCCGGTCGATTCGCGCAAGGCGGTGCCGAGTTCACGAATGAAGTCGTGCGGTAGCGCACGCGCCGCGCCGAATTCGAATTCGGAACCCTCGAATCGCACCGGCCGCAGATAGTCGCGCACCTGCTGGGCGAGCTGGAACCGCTTGTGAGCCTCCAGATGGGTGACCAGTTCGGCCATGTTGGTCGGCATCCCCGGCTGGGCGCTGCTCGTCGGTGCGGATGTGGGCGCGGCAACGCTCAGGCTGCCGTTTGCCAGCTGGCGCGCGAGTTCGCCCGGATCGGGCAATTGCGAGGCATGGATCACCCGCAGCAATGCCATCTCGCACGCCTCGATCGGCAGCGCCGCCTTGGCGACTTCGTCGTGCCCGCGCAGCAGCAGTTGCCACAGCCGGTGCAGCGCCGGGAACGACAGCCCGGCCGCCCAATCCTCCAGCGCCTTCATTTCCTCAGCCGATTGCCCGGACGTCGCGTCGGTGCCGAGCTTCGCCAGCGTCACGCCGTGGACGGTCTCGAGCAAAGTGCGCAGCACCGCCTGCGGATCGACGCCGAGATCATATTGCCCGCGCAGCGCCGCCAGCGCGCCCAATGCGTCGCTTGCGAGCAACAGCCCGAACAGCGCGCGGATCGCCCCGCGGTCGGACAGGCCGAGCATCTGGCGCACCGCCTCGGCCCGTACCCCGCCGCCTTCGAGGCCCGCATGCGCGATCGCCTGGTCGAGGATCGACAGCCCGTCGCGCGCCGAACCCTCGGCGGCGCGTGCGATCAGCGTCAATGCTTCGGACTCTGCCTCGACGCCTTCAGCCACTGACACCCGCGCGAAATGCGCCGCGAGCATCTCCGCCGGGATTCGCCGCAAATCGAAGCGCTGGCAGCGCGACAGCACCGTCACCGGCACCTTGTTGACCTCGGTGGTGGCGAACAGGAACTTCACATGCGCCGGCGGCTCCTCGAGCGTCTTGAGCAGGCCGTTGAACGCGGCCTTGGACAACATATGGACTTCGTCGATGATGTAGATCTTGTAGCGCGCCGAAACCGCCGAATAGCGCGACGCCTCGATGATCTCGCGGATGTCGTCGATGCCGGTATGGCTCGCGGCGTCCATTTCGATCACGTCGATATGGCGCCCTTCGGCGATCGCGCGGCACGGCTCGCACACCCCGCAGGGATCGATCGTCGGTCCGCCCTGCCCGTCCGGCCCGATGCAGTTCAATGCCTTGGCGATCAGCCGCGCGGTGGAGGTCTTGCCGACTCCGCGCACCCCGGTGAGCAGGAAGGCGTGCGCCAGCCGGTCGCGCTTGATCGCGTTGCCGAGCGTCTGGACCATCGCATCCTGCCCGATCAGCTCGGAGAAGGTCTGCGGCCGGTATTTGCGCGCGAGGACGCGATACGCCTCCTGCTTGGGCTGGGGCGGTTCGTCGAGGCCAAGGAGGGAATCGGACATTATGCGAACTATCTAGGCGCCCCGACGGCCTTTGTCGAAGCCGCTCGTGCGGCTTCGCTGTTCAGCCCGACCGAATTTGCCCACTCCGAATTGGGCAAGGCGTTGGTCGCGACGAGCAGATATTGCAGCAGCAGGATCGCGAGCAGCGCGATGTTCGCACGGCGCGATCGCACGAACAGCAACAGCAGCAGCGGGGTCCAATACATTCCCTGCCACACGAAGAACCACAGGTCGTTAGCCGCGGGAAGCAGGATCGAGAGCTGCAGCGCGAGCCCTGGAATATTCGCCAGCGCCACCCCGACGATCACCAGGCGCTTCTGCTTGAAATAATGGTCGTCGAGCGCCGGCCACATGCCTTCGCGGCGCGGAAACACACTGGCGGCGGCGAAGAAGTAAGCGAGCGCGACGACCAGACCCGCGAACAGAGTAGACCAGTCTATATGGATCAGGTCGCGCATTGACCAGGTCCACATCCAGTAGCTGGCCAGATCGAGCAACACGAACGCTGCGAGCATCGGCGTCAGCACGCCGAGCTTCACCGTATCGCGGGCCGCGATCGCATCGGCGAATCTGCGCGCGATCTCGGCCAGTGCCAGGCCGAGCAGCAGTCCGACCAAAATGAAGAAGAACTCGAATTCGCTCATGCCCACCCCCGGTCGGGATGTGGCAGCTTCAGCGGGTTTCGAGAAGAGAGATGGTGGGAGCCGGAACGACCCGACACGAAATCGTTACGGCTGCTTCCTTCCGGATCTGACCGGGTTGGCGACGGTACCGTCCGCCCGACTCCCGCGGCGCATATGGGCGAAGTGCCGCGGCGAGGCAAGGGGCGGGAGCGCCCGATTGGCGCTCCCCCCCAAGTGATCAGCGGTAAGAACGCACCTTGCGGCAAATGCGGACCCGATTGCCGTTGCGCCATTTGCGCGTGCAGACCGTCCGCGTATGGGCCCGGCGATGCGAGCGACGAACGCGCCGTTCGGTACGACGTTCGGTGCGCTCCCACCGGCGTCCGTCCTGGGGCAACGCAGTGGCACTGGCCGCGAAAGCCGCGGCGGTGATAGCCGTCGGCGCGGCGACCGTCGCCGCGGACGCGGCCGGCACTGCAAGCATCGCCGCGGCGGCTGCTGCTACAAGCGTTAGAATCTTCATTGCCTTACTCTCCCGATGTCAGGATCAACCCCTGCGTCGGTGCAATCCCGAAACAACCGCATTAGTTCCGTGCCGCCGCCGCTTGCACGAGCGTGACCGCGCGCTTAGCGCCCCTGCATGTCGCGATGCTCGGGGGGCATCCGCACCGTCAGCCCGTCGAGGCTGGCGTCGAGGACGATCTGGCAGGCCAGCCGGCTGGTCCGCACCGCGCCCACCGCGAGATCGAGCATGTCTTCCTCTTCCTCGCTCGCACGCGGCAGCCGCGCGAAATCCTCGGCATCGACGACGACATGGCATGTCGAGCACGACATCTGCCCCTCGCACGTGCCCTCCAGCGGCTGGCCGGCATTCTGCGCGACTTCGAGCAAGATCGCGCCCTCGGCAGCTTCCACGTCGCGCGTCTCGCCTTTATCGGCGCTGATGAAACGGACCCGGATCATGCCGCCGCCTTCTGCGCACGCGCCGCGGCATCGACGCGATCGAGTGCTTCGATCAGCTCCTCCTCGCTGGTGTAGCGCCCGAACCCGATCCGGATGCTCGACCGCGTCTCGGCATCGCTAAGCCCGATCGCGCGCAGCACATGGCTCGGCCGCCCCGATCCGCTCGCGCAGGCCGAGCCCGCCGAGAAGGCGATGTTGCGCAGGTCCGACATCAGCCGCGCCACGTCGAGTCCGGTACGGCGCAGGTTGAGATTGCCGTGATAGCGTTCGTCGCGCGATCCATTGAGCGTCCAGTCCGAGCCGATATGCGCGAGCGCGGCACGAAACAGCTGCTCGCCATGCGCGTGGTCGGCGCCGAAGCGCTGCTTGGCGAGCCGCGCCGCCGCGCCGAAGCCCGCGCACAGTGCCGGCGACAAGGTCCCTGATCGCCCGCCCGGCTCCTGCCCGCCGCCATGGAGCAACGGCTCGAGCATCACGCCGTCGCGGATCCACAGGGCGCCGACGCCCTTGGGGCCGTGGATCTTGTGTGCCGATATCGCGACCAGATCGCACCCTTCCGGGGTCAGCACGCGTCCATAGCCCTGTACCGCGTCGCACAGGAACCGCGCGCCCGCCGCCCGGGCCAGCTCGGCCAATTGCTCGACCGGCTGGATCACGCCGATCTCGTTGTTGACCAGCATCGCCGCGACCAGCCCGGTATCCGGCCGGATTGCCGCCTTCGCCGCCGCCAGATCGACCAACCCGTCTTCGCCGACGGGCAACACCGTCACGTCGCGCCCCTTGCGCGCCTCGGCAGCAACGGTGTCGAGCACCGCGGCATGCTCGGTCGCGAGCGTGACGATGGGGCCCGTTATGCCCTTGATCGCCCAGTTGAGCGCTTCGGTCGCGCCGCTGGTGAAGCTCACCGCGCCGCCCTCAGGCATCAACCCGGCAATCTCGTCGCGCGCTACCTCGACCACTGCCTTGGCGGCCCGTCCAGCCGCATGGGCGGAGTGCGGGTTGGCGTGCTGCCTCTCGAGCCACGGCAGCATCGCGGTCAGCGCTTCGGGTGCGAGCGGCGTCGTCGCCTGATAATCGAGATAGGTCATGCCGCGCGCGCCCGTGCCGCGTCGGCAGTGCTGCGCCAGAGCTCGGCGAAGCGATCCACCTCCCCCTCGGTCGTGGTCCGCCCGAAGCTCACCCGCACCACTTCGCGCAACTCCGGCTCGTGCCAGCCCATCGCCGCCAGCACATGGCTCGGCCGCATGCTGCCCGACGAGCAGGCGCTTCCCGCCGACACCGAGATGCCGCCCAGGTCGAAGCGAATCAGCTGCGCCGCCGCCGACACGCCCGGCATCCGATACGCCCCGATCATCGGGCTGCGCGGACTGGCTTCGCCGACCACTTCGCCGCCGGCGCCGCGTATCGCCATCTCCAATCCCCCTCGCAGTTGCGCCATCCGCGCGATATCCTCGGGCTGGCCGATCGCCGCTGCATAGCCGAGCGCACCCGGCAGATTCTCGGTCCCGGCGCGATAGCCCTTCTCCTGCCCGCCCATCGGCAACAGCACGCCGAAATCGCGCACCAGCAGCGCCCCGATCCCGGGCGGCCCGCCGCGCTTGTGCGCAGACACCGCGACCAGATCGGCATGCCGGAGCACGGCGTCGTCGGCTCGCGCCGGCATCTGCGCCGCGTCGACCAGCAGGATGCCCCCCGCCGCATGGACGATTTCGCCGATCGCCGCGATCGGCTGGCGCACCCCGGTCTCGCTGTTCGCCCATTGCACGCAGAGCAGGCTGCGGCCCTCCCCCGCCAGCGCGCCGCGCAGCGCATCGAGATCGAGGGCGCCGTCGTGCGTCACCGGCAGCACCTTCGCCCCCTCCGAATGCCGCAGCACCGAATCATGCTCCACCGCCGTGATCAGCCGCCGCGCCGCCATTGATCGCGTCAGCGCGAGATGCAGCGATTCGCTCGCTCCCGAGGTCAGCACCAGTTCGTGCGCCCAGCCATAGGCAGACGCGATCTCCGCGCGCGCCTTCTCCAGCGCCGCCCGCGCCGCGCGCCCTTCGGCGTGCGGCGAGGAGGGATTTGCCCAATGCGCCATTCCCTCGACAACCGCGGCCACGGCGGCGTCTGTCATCGGGGTCGTCGCGGCATGGTCCAGATAGATACGGTCGGCCAAATTGGTTCCAATTGCGCAAAAGCGGGCGCTGCCTATATAGCGCCCAATTCCCCGCGCTACACTGCGCGTCCCCTTTTCAAGGCAGGCTTACATTGCCCGAAGTCATCTTCCCCGGTCCCGAAGGCCGTCTCGAAGGGCGTTTCGCCCCCGCTCCCAAGCCCCGCGCGCCCGTTGCGATGATCCTACACCCGCATCCCAATGCCGGCGGCACGATGAACAACCGCATCGTCCAGGAGCTCTACAAGACTTTCCAGCGCCGCGGCTTCGCCACCCTGCGCTTCAATTTCCGCGGCGTCGGCAAGAGCCAGGGCACGTTCGACAACGGCATCGGCGAGCTCTCGGATGCCGCGTCGGCGCTCGACTGGGTGCAGAGCTTCCACCCCGAGGCCTCGACCACCTGGATCGCCGGAGTCAGCTTCGGCGCCTGGATCGGCATGCAGCTTCTGATGCGCCGCCCCGAGATTCGCGGCTTCATCTCGGTCGCCCCCCCGGCCAACATGTATGATTTCAGCTTCCTCGCGCCCTGCCCCTCTTCGGGCATCATCATCCAGGGCGAGGGCGACGAAGTCGCGACTCCGGCGGCGACGCAGAAGCTCGTCGACAAATTGCGCACCCAGAAGCACATCACCATCCACCACGACACGATCCCGCAGGCGAACCATTTCTTCCAGGACGAAATGGAGCAATTGATGGGCTCGGTGGACAAGTATTTGGACATGCGGCTGGATCCGAATTCGCCGATTCGGTGAATTATCTACCCTCTCCCATCGGGAGGGGTTGCGCAGACTTGGGCCCGCTTCTTCAGCGGGTCCTAGTCGGAGCTGGGTGAGGGCAATCGGACTATCGAGAGTGCGAACACCCCCACCTAGCTCCCACAGGGAGAGGGAAAGAGTTGCCCTGCCGCTCTTTCACACCGACCAGATCAGCAAATTCCCCAGCAGCACCAGCGCACAGATCCCCATCAGCACGCCCTTCACTCGATCACCGCCGCGCCAGGTCCGCACCCCGCCCCAGACCAGCGCGAACATCGCCACCACTGCGATGCTCAGCAACAGCGGATTGAGCCCGGGATCCATCATCGCACGATCAGCCAGACCAGCAGGACGATGGCCAGCCCAACGCCGGCGAAACCGGCGACCACCTTCGGCTCGCCGCGATAGATCAGCCGTAGGAAATACCACAGGAAAAGCCCCACCCCGCGTGTCGCCACGCTGAGCACGTTGGCGAGCACCGCGCCGAACTGCGTCTCCTTCATCAGTCCCTCGATCCCAGCACCGCCGCATAGGCGTCCGGATCGGCATTGCCCCCCGAAAGCACCACGAGCAATCCCGGCGTCACGTCGACCTTGCCGGCGAGCAAAGCCGCGAGCGCGACCGAACCGCCCGGCTCTAACACCAGCCGCAGCTTCGCCGCCGCCCAGCGCTGGGCATCGCGAATCTCGCGCTCGCTCACCGCGATGCCCCTGGCGTCGCGCCGGCTGAGCACGTCGAAGGTCAGCGGAGAGACCTCCTTGGTCTGCAGCGCATCGCACGCCGTCGGCGGCGGATTGTCGCCCACCGGCTCGATCCAGCCAGCCTCCAGGCTACGGCGCATATCGTCCCAGCCCTCGGGCTCGACCAGGGTGATCGCAGCCTCGGGCAGCGCCAACGCCAGTCCAGCGGCGAGCCCGCCGCCGCCGCACGGCACCACGACGTTCGAGGGATCGGCAAGCTTCCTCTCGACCATCTGGGTCATCGCCTCGATCCCGGCGCTGCCCTGCCCCTCGATGATCCACGGATCGTCGAAGCTCGGCACCAATGCAGCCCCTCGTGCGTGCGCAAGGTGCGCGGCGATTTTTTCGCGGCTCTCCCTCGCGCGATCATATTTCACCACTTCGGCGCCCATCGCCAGCGTCGCGTCGAGCTTCACCTTCGGGGCGTCGGACGGCATCACGATCACCGCCGGGATACCGAGCTTCCTCGCAGCCCACGCGATTCCCTGCGCATGATTCCCCGACGAGAAAGCGACGACGCCCCGTTCGCGCGCAGCGGAGTCCAGCGCCGTCAGCCGATGCCACGCGCCGCGGATCTTGAAGGCGCCGATCGGCTGCAGCGACTCCGCCTTGAAGCACACCGGTACCCCACGAATTTCCACTGTCAGCAGAGGCGTTTGCGGCAGGATCGCCGCGATCTTCGCCGCGGCATCCCGCACTCCCGCCCGAGTCGGCTGTCGCACAATCGTCACACTTCACCCCCGCCGTACATTTCCGGATACCGAATCGCTTTACATGGGGGGACCTCGTCCCTAAATGCCGCCTTCCGCTGCCCCATGGGACTTCCAACCGCAAGGCAGCTTTTCGTCAATGATTGCCGCGAGGCATTTGGAGGTCCCTTGAATTGCACAAATATCATAGCGCGCTGGGGTTAGCGTCTCCCCGTTCGACCGCCCTTCGCGGTATCGACATTGTCGCCCAGCGCCCGGTTCAACCGGTAACGTTGACTCGTCCGCACGCAGCATCGCGCGCCGCCCGCTTCTTCGTCGAGAAGTTTCCGGGTCGCTCGATGTATGCCGTGAAGGCCAATCCCTCGCCGGATCTCCTGCAGATCCTGTGGGATAGCGGCGTCACGCATTACGATGTCGCCTCGATCGCCGAGGTGCGTCTCGTCGCATCGACGCTGTCGGGCGCGACTTTGTGCTTCATGCACCCGGTCAAGGCCGAGGAAGCGATCGCCGAGGCGTATTTCGTCCACGGCGTCCGCGTGTTCAGCCTCGACTCGATTGAAGAACTCGACAAGATCGTCTTCGCCACCAAGGGCGCCGAGGATCTGACGCTCTGCGTGCGGCTGCGCGTCTCGTCGGATCATTCGAAGCTCAGCCTCGCCTCGAAGTTCGGCGCGGGCCCCGGCGAGTCCAAGGAACTGCTCATGGCCACCCGTCAGGTCGCCGATGCCCTGGGCATCTGCTTCCATGTCGGCAGCCAGGCGATGTCGCCCGAGGCCTATGCCAATGCGATGGAGCGCGTCCGCGCAGCGATCGTCGAGGCGGCGGTCACCGTCGACGTGATCGATGTCGGCGGCGGGTTCCCCTCGTCCTATCCCGGCATGGAGCCGCCGCCGCTCGAGCGTTATTTCGCAACGATCCACCGCGCGTTCGAATCGCTGCCGGTCAGCTATTCGTCCGAATTGTGGTGCGAGCCCGGCCGCGCGCTCTGTGCGGAATATAGCTCGCTCATCGTCCGCGTCGAGCGTCGCCGCGGTGCCGAACTCTATATCAACGACGGCGCTTATGGCGCGCTGTTTGATGCCGCGCATGTCGGCTGGCGCTTCCCGGTCAGCCTGCTCAGGCAGCCGGATTCGAACGCCAAGGATATGGAGTTCAGCTTCTACGGTCCGACCTGCGACGATCTCGACCACATGGCGGGCCCGTTCCTGCTGCCCGCCGACATCCGTGCCGGCGACTATATCGAGATCGGCATGCTCGGCGCCTATGGTTCGGCGATGCGCACCGCGTTCAACGGCTTCGGATCGGACCAAACGGTGATCGTCGACGACGAGCCGATGGTATCGCTCTACACCGAGGTCGAAGAACCCGCCGTAGCGAACAACGTCGTCAAGCTGTAACCATTTCCCGTCACCCTGGCGAAAGCCGGGGTCTCAGGCCTCTGGCACGAGATCCCGGCGTTCGCCGGGATGACGGCTATTTGGCGGGCTTCGGTCCGCCCAACGGGTTTCCGCGTCCCCTTTGAATGACGACGGCCATGCAGATGGGAATCCCATGACCGACACCCTCACCAAGACCGCATCGGCAAATCCGCCGATCAACGACACCCGCAAGGCGGAGCTGCTCTCGAAGCAGGTCAAGCATATCGACATCACCAGCTTCGACGCGCGACCGATCGTCGATGCGATGGCCGATATGAGCTTCACCAGCCGCGATCTCGGCCGCGCGACCAACATCTACAACCAGATGCTGGCCGACAAGGACTGCACGATTTTCCTCGTGATCGCAGGCTCGACCTCGGCCGGCGGCTGCATGGACCTCTATGCCGAGCTGGTCCGCAACAACATGGTCGACGGCATCGTCGCCACCGGCGCCACCATCGTCGACATGGATTTCTTCGAGGGCCTCGGCCACAAGCATTATCAGGCGCTCGAGATCCCCGACGACGATACGCTGCGCTCGCTCTACATCGATCGCATCTACGACACGTACATCGACGAAACCGACCTCCAGAATGTCGACCACACGATCTTCGAGATTGCCGAGAGCCTCGAGCCCAAGGCCTATTCGAGCCGGGCGTTCATCCGCGAGATGGGCAAGTATCTCGTCGAGCACGGCAAGAAGGAGAACAGCCTCGTCAAGCTCGCTTACGAGCATGACGTGCCGATCTTCTGCCCGGCCTTTGTCGACTCGTCGGCAGGCTTCGGCCTGGTCAAGCATCAGGTCGATGCGGCCAAGGAAGGCCGCCCCTATCTGATGATCGACGCAGTCGCCGACTTCCGCGAGCTCACCGAGATCAAGATCGCGGCGGGCACCACCGGCCTGCTGATGATTGGCGGCGGCGTGCCCAAGAACTTCATCCAGGACACCGTCGTCTGCGCCGAGATCCTCGGGCATGAGGATGTCGCGGTACATAAGTACGCGGTGCAGATCACCGTCGCCGATGTCCGCGACGGGGCCTGCTCGTCCTCGACGCTGCAGGAAGCCGCGAGCTGGGGCAAGGTCAACACCGGCATCGAGCAGATGGTGTTCGCCGAGGCGGGTTCGGTAATGCCGCTCCTCGCTTCGGACGCCTACCATCGCGGCCACTGGAAGGATCGCGCCAAGCGCGGCTGGGCGAAGCTCTTCGCCTGAACCTGGCAAACCGGAAAAACGAAAAGGCCGGGGAGCGATCCCCGGCCCTTTCTGTAACGCTGCACTTCGCCAGCTATTCCCTGGCGCGCCATTCCTCGGGCACCACGAACACCTCGTCCGCCCGGGCATAGCCGCCGTCCGGCACGTCCTCGATCAGCACCATGGTGTGCGCTCGCGCCCCTTCGCCGAAATAGTCGACGAGCATCGCAGTGGTGCGATGGACCAGCTCTTCCTTCTGCGCGCGCGAAAGCGCGGCTTGCGGAAGCTTGAAATTGGCAAATGGCATGATCGTCCTCCTATTGGGCGTTTCGCGCCGCGCGCGCGGTGTCGTTGAGCTGCTTCAAGGTCGAATCGAAGCGCCCCTCGGCCTCGGCGTTGCGCAGGAACTTGACTCGCTCGACAAGGAGTTCGCTCGGCGTCGGCTGCTGGCCGAACAGCGCCATCACGTCGTCAATGAACTCCGCGAGCGGCTGGTAGCCTGGGCGGTTCTCCTGCCCCGGCGTCAGGCCGGTCTGAACCGCCGGCGGCGCCAGCTCGATCACTTCCACCCTGCCCCTCAGCGTCTCGCGCAGCGACACCGTGTAGCTGTGCATCGCTGCCTTGGTGGCGTTGTAGGTCGGCGTATCGATCAGCGGCACGAAGGCGAGGCCCGAGGTGAGGTTGACGATCGCCGCGTCGACGCGTGCGGTCAGATGGTCGATCAGCGCATTGGTCAGCCGGATCGGACCCAACAGGTTGGTCGTGATCGTCGTCTCCGCGTCGGCGAGGTCGCGCCGCGTATCGAGCGCTTCGAAGCGCATGATCCCAGCATTGTTGATCAGCACGTTGAGCGACGGATGCTCGGCGATCACGCGCAGCGCGAAATCCTCGATCGCGTCGGCGCTTTCGACATCGAGCGTCATCGCGAACATCCCGTCGCGGCCGTCGACGACTTCGTCCAGCGCTTCGCGGCGCCGCCCTGCGATGATCACCTGGTTACCCTGCGCATGGAAGCGCTGCGCGAGTGCCGCGCCGATGCCCGAGCCGCCGCCGGTGATCAAAATGGTGTTGCCGCTGGTCTTCATTGCGATGCTCCTGTTGCGTTGCTGCCGCCAATCTAAACCGCTACTCTCCATCCGTAAGAAGGCACCGAAAAGAATTATACGCACCTTTTGGAGACTGTATTTTGGCCAAGTCCGTGCCGCTTCCTCCCACGCGACAGAAACCCTGGCCCGACGCCGGGGATCCCCGCGTCGACGCGCTGGTGACGGACGTGATCGGCCGCGTCGCCGACAAATGGACGATGCTGATCCTCGAAGCGCTTGCCGAGCACGAGCATCTGCGCTTCACCCATATCGCCAAGCTGGTGCCCGGGATCAGCCAGAAGATGCTCACCCAGACGCTCCGCCAGATGGAGCGCGACGGCCTGGTCGATCGCACGGTTCACGCCGTGATCCCGCCGCGGGTTGACTATCGCCTCACCGATCTCGGCGAGACCCTCGGCGCAGCCTTTTGCAGCGTCTGGCTATGGGCCGAAGCCAATCTCGAGCGGATCGAGACGGCGCGCGCCACCTTCGATTCGCGCGCGGCGATCTAGTCTTCCTGCCCGGCGGCAAACCGCGCTAGGACAGCACTAGAAAACGGGGAGGATGTCATGCAGATCGACCGCCGCACGCTGATCGGAGGCGCCGCCGCGAGCCTCGCGCTCGTTCCCGCCGCCCGCGCGCAGGATGCCTCCATGCCCTATGTCCTCGGCACCGGCACCGCATCTTGGCCGCCGCGCGAGCACTTCAAGCTCTGGCCCGGCTCGCCTCCCGGTGCACCGAGCCCGCTTCCCGCCAACAACTTCACCGTCAACGGCAGCTTCAAGGAGCTGTGGCTGCGCGGCGTCTCCGAGCCGATGGTCGGCGTCTATCGCCCCGCAAAGCCCGATGGCCGGGCGGTGCTCTCGATCCCCGGCGGCGGCTATGGTTTCGTCTCGGTCGAGAATGAAGGCGTGGATGTCGCCAAGGCACTGACCCAGCACGGCATCACCGTCTTCGTCCTCGCCTATCGCCTGCCCGGCGAAGGCTGGGCGAATCGCGCCGACGTGCCACTCCAGGATGCGCAGCGCGCGATGCGGCTGATCCGCGCACAGGCCGGCAAGTTCGGCGTGGATCCGGCGAAGCTCGGCATATGCGGCTTCTCGGCCGGCGGCCATCTCGGTGCTTCGCTTGCGGTCGGGCATGCCGATCGAGTCTATGCGCCGGTCGATGCCGCCGACCGGCAGAGCGCCCGCCCCGATTTCGCCGGGCTCGTCTATCCGGTCGTCTCGTTCAGCACCGCGGGCCTCAACAGTCGCTCGGCCGGCATGCTGCTCGGCAACAACCAGGACCCCGCGCTCCTCGCCCGCTACGAGACCAGCGACCGGATCACCGCTGAGACTCCGCCGATCTTCCTCGTCCACGCTGTCGACGACGGCACCGTGCCCGTCGCGCAGAGCCTGCTGACGATCGAAAAATGCCGCGCCGCGAACGTCCCGGTCGAGGCGCATATCCTCGAAAAGGGTGGCCATGGCTTCGGCGCGCTCCATCTCCCCGCCGATTCCCCGGGCCGCCTGTGGACCGACATCTTCGCGCGCTGGACCGCCAGACGCTAGCTCCGTTGCATTCCCGAACCGATTGCGGCAGCTTCGCGCGACAAATCGGAGGGGACCCGAAATGCACAGCCAGATCATCGCGCCCGTCGTGGCGCTCGTCGCCTGGTCGCTCGTCATGCTCATCTGGATGTTCCTGGTGCGGATGCCCGCGCTCAAGCGCGCCGGGATAGACATGGCGCGGGCGCGCGGCGGCCGCCCCGGCATCCTCGACGGCATGGTCGAGGAGCGCGCGCAATGGCCGGCGCACAATTACATCCACCTGATGGAACAGCCGACCCTGTTCTACGCGGTCAGCTTCGCGCTGGCGCTGCTCGGCGCGGGCGACGGCATCAATGCGTGGATAGCCTGGGCCTATGTCGCGCTGCGCATTGCCCACAGCCTCGTCCAGGCAACCTTCAACAAGGTCGCGGTGCGTTTCAGCCTGTTCGTGCTGTCGACGTTCGCGCTGGTCGCGCTCACCCTCCACGCCGGCATCGCGCTGCTGCACTGAGCCCGAATCCTCCCTCGCCGGGCGAGGCAGGACCGGTTCACGGTGTCTGGAATCCCAGCGCCCGCAGCGCCAGCCTCTGCCCCCGCGGATCGTGCTTGAAGAACAACCCGCCCTTGGCGCTCGCGTCGCCCGCGACATAATCGAGCGTCGCGCTGCTCGTCTCGACAGGATTTGCCTCGGGCCCGATCTGTCCCTCGATCTCCACCGCCGCCGCGGTCCCGCTGGACCGGTTCACCACCTCGAACTCGACCACGAATCCCGCGGCGTTGGGCAGCACCCGCTCGGCGCGCACCTCCAGCACCGGAAGTTGCGCCGTCTCCCCGGTCAGTGCCTCGCGACCGATGACCGCGACGACGAACAGGAGCCCCGCCAGCCCCAGCCCCGCCGCAATCCATTCGAGCGCCGATGTCGGCGGCGATTTCCTGTCCGATGCCATCCGACTCTCCCTAGACCACCAGCCGCGCTATCGCCGCGCCGATCGCGGCGGGGAAGCCCAGCACCACCATGGTTTCCGCGATTACGGCAAAGGCATTCCCGTCGACCCGGCCGAAGGTCCACAGCACGTAGAAGCTCACCGCGAGCGCGATGGCATAGCCGGGCACGGTGAACAGGAGGAAGCGCCGCACAATGCCGAAGCCCTCGGGCTCTTCCTGTCCGGCAAAGCCGACCGCGAACACCAGAATGTGCAACAGCAACATCGACGCGAGCATCAGCAGCAAGATCTGCCACGGATTCATCTTGTAGGCGATCAGGATCATTTCCTCGGTCGGCGCGACATTGAACGCAAGGAACAGCGCTCCGGCGAGCATCAGGAACAATTGACCGGCATAGCCGGCGGAGCGGGCGGCCTTCGCCTCATCCTCGTCTTCGCCTTCGTCCGGATCGCCGCCGGTCAGTTGCTTGCGCGCGATCATCGCGCCGAAGCTTCCCGGCACCGCCTGGATGGCGACCATCCCGACCAACTCGTCGAGTGCCGTCCCGCGCGAGAGCAGCCCGAACAGGCACAGGATCGCCACCGACGAGATCATGCCGACGGCATAAGCGGCGAATGCGTCGAGCATGTCTTCGCGCAAATTGGCCGTCCGCTCGAACCCGCCGAAGCGCGACAGGAACACCAGCACCACGAAATTGGCCGCGATGAACAGAAGCAGCCGCAGCGGATGGACGTAGAGCCCGATCGACCACATCTCCATCGTCATCAGCAGCGGAAGCCCGAAGATGATCGCGCCACCGAACGCCCGCGCCAAGCTATAGGCAAAATCGAGATTGGGGCGGAGCGCGGTCATTGGCCATCACCCTCCCACGCCCGGAGGCCGTCAACAACCCTCCGCACCCCTGCCGCTCAGCCGAACAGCTTTTCCAGGCTCCGCTCGAGCATCATCAGCTGCCACAGCGTCCGGCCATGCTCGGCCCGCCCCGCCTTGTGCTCCGCCGCCAGCTTCTCGATTGCTGCCGGCTCGAACCAGCCCGTCCCGGCGAGCACGCGCGAACGCGCCAGCGCCGCCGCCTCGTCGGCCAGCGCCCCCCGGAACCAGGCGCTGATCGGAGTCACGAACCCCATTTTGGGCCGGTACAGGATTTCCTTCGGCAGATAGGGCTCGAGCGCCTTCTTCATCAGCCATTTGCCCTGCCCGGCCTTGATCCGCAGCGCCGGCGGCAAGGTCGCGGCGAATTCGACGAGCTTATAGTCGAGCAGAGGCTCGCGGGCTTCGAGGCTCACCGCCATGCTGGTGCGATCGACCTTGGTCAGGATGTCGCCCGGCAGCCAATGCTGGATATCGGCATATTGCGCGCGGTCGAGCCCGTCGCGCGCCGGTGCGCGCCGCATCGCATCGACATAACGCTGCTCGGCGGTGTGCCCCGCGAGCGTGTGTCTGGCCGCGCCGGTGTAGAGCCGGTCGCGCAGTTCGGGTGCTGTGACCCCAACCGCCTTGGGATAGGCGAACTCGCCATTCTCGGCGAGCGCCAGCAACGTCGTCTTCGCCCGGAACGCCCGCGGTGCCCAGTCGGCCTTGGGATAGAGGCGACCCAAGGTCCCGAACAGGTTCGCGCGAAACTTCTCGGGCAGCAGCCCGCGCATCCGCTCCTCGGCGGCGAAGAACTTGTAACGCCGATATCCCGCAAACGCCTCGTCGGCCCCGTCACCCGACAGCGCCACCGTCACCGTCTCGCGCGCCAGCTCGCATACCCGATAGGTGGGCAGCGCAGATGCATCGGCGAACGGCTCGTCGAACGCCGTGACCAGCGTGTCGATCAGCGCGAAATCGTCGGCACTCACCCGCCGCGCGCTATGCGCAGTCGCAAAGCGCTCCGCGATCAACGCGGCATGGTTGGTCTCGTCGTGATCGGCCTCATCGAAGCCGATCGTGCAGGTCTTGACCGCGGTCTTGCTAGCCTCGGCCATCAGCGCGACCACGGCGCTGCTGTCGACTCCGCCTGAGAGAAATGCCCCCAGAGGTACGTCGGCGATCATCCGCGCACGCACCGCGGCGCGCATCCGGTCGATCAGCTCGGCTTCGAGATCGCGGATTTTGCCCGTCGCGCGGTTGGAGAAATCGACATCCCACCAGCGCACCGGCTGGGGCATGCGCTTACCGCGCTGGAGCAGCAGATAATGCCCCGCGGGCAATTTCTTGACTCCCACCAGCAGCGAGGCGTCGTCGGGCACATAGCCGAGTCCCATATAATCCTCGACCGCGCGGAAATCGGGTCGCCGCCGGAACAGAGGGTGGGCCAGCAAGCCCTTGATCTCCGATGCGAACGCCACCCCGCCATCGGCCAGCTTGGTATAAACCAGCGGCTTCACCCCGAAGCGGTCGCGCGCGAGGAACAGGCACTGTTTCTCCGCATCGTAGAGCGCGAAGGCGAACATCCCGTTGAGCTTTTCGAGCATCGCCGGGCCCCAGGCGCGCCAGCCATGGAGCAGCACTTCGGTATCGCTCTCGGTATGGAACCGCGCACCCTTGAGCTCGAGCTCGGCGCGAACCTCGCGGAAATTGTAGATCTCGCCGTTATAGGTGACGACGACGCTCTGGTCGGGCGTCGCCATCGGCTGCACGCCCCCTTCCAGATCGATGATCGACAGCCGGCGATGGCCGAGCCCGACGCCCGGCGCAGTCCACACCCCCGCGCCATCGGGCCCGCGATGCGCCAGTGCGTCGCGCATCTGGACGATCCGCGCCGGATCGACGGGTTTCGCTATGGCGGGGTAATAGAGCCCCGCAATGCCGCACATGTTAGCGGCCGGCCAGGCGGTCGGCGAGCGCGTCCACTGGCCCCAAAGCGCGGCCGAAATCGGCGATCGCCGCCTGGGCGCCTTGGTCCGTTCCCTGTTCGGCCGACAGCAAGACCGCCACCGCCGCCTGATCCCCGCCGAGCAACTTGGTCTTCAACGTCTCGAACTTCACGCGTTTGTCGCTCCCGGTCAGCATATCGCCGACCCGGTACCAACTAACCGCCACGCGTTCCACCCGCTCGGGACCGGTCATGCGCAACGCGTGGCCGCCCGAGATATCCGGCAAGTCCGAGATGCGCACCCAGCGGTCGTTCTCGCGGACCGCGCCGATCCCGAAGCCGACCAGTTCCTTGCCTTCGCGCTGGCTGGCATAGACAGCGATAGCGAGGTCGACGGCCCTGCCCTGCCCGTCGGCATAATGTCCGATCACGAAATGGTCCGCGCCGGGGAAATTGGGCGACCAGGCGACCCTACTCGCCCCCGCCAAGTGCCAGCCGGCCACCTCAGGGAGTTCGACCCTGGCGGGAAGCGGCGCCGCGCGCGCGGCGATGTAGCTCGACCAGCCGAGGAACAGGCTCGCGAGGGTCAGCGTCAGCAGCCCGGTCACCGCGCCCCCGGCACGACCATGCACCGGCGCCTGCAGCTGCAACGGATCGAACCAATCGGCATCGGGATCGCGGTCGAACCATTTCCAGCCGATCGCCAGCACCGCGGCCATTACCGCCGCGAAGAACACCCAGCCATAGACGATATGGTCCATGCCGGTCGCCGCCTCGACCGAGGTCCACCACGCCGCATAGATCGTCCCGAACGCGCGCAGGCCATTGGCGATCACCGGTACGACCAGCGCCATCGCCAGAAACGCCGCGCGGCGCGTCCACGAGACGTAGCAGACGTTCGCGACGAGCACGCCGAACGCAATCATCGCAATGACGAACTTGGCGCCCGAACAGGCCTCGGCGACTTCGAAATAGCCGTTCGACGTCGTGATCAGCACCCCGTCGACCCAGGCCGGCACGCCGAAAAGATGGAGCAGCGGCATCACCATCGCGACAGTGATCGTCTGCAGCGGCCCTTCGAGGAAATCGCCGAACGGGACGAGGAACCCCATATAGGCGATCGGGAACAGCAAGGCCCGGCTCACATTGGCTCCGAGCACGCTCACCACCGCGCCCTGCAGCATCAGAACCAGCCCGGCGTGGCGGAACAATGCGACACCCGCCGCATCGCCGAGCAGCCAGCCGAGCCCGCCCGCCGCGACCAATGCGAGCCCCGGCAACCAGCCCTGCGGCAGCACCAGCGCGAGCCCCTGCCGCCGCTGCCAGACCAGCCAGCCGATCACCGGCGCGATGAACAGGCAATGCCCGAAGGTCGTGTTGGTCCAATAGATCGTCGCCAGATCGAGCGCGTCACGGCGGAAGAGCAGGAGCAGCACCAGCCAGACACCGGCGAGGATCGCGGCATGCCGCTGCCAGCGCGCGTCGAACGCCGCTTTCGAGCGCGCGAAATCCTGATGGGGCACCGCGATGGTCATGCTGCTTCTCCAAGCACCAGCGGCAGTCCGATCAGCGCATCGAGCTGCGCCAGCCGTGCATCCCAGCCATAGCGCGCGATCACCCGCGCCCGCGCCGCATCTCCCAGCGCCGTCGCCTTGCGCGGGTCGGAGAGCAACAACCTCACCGCCTCCGCCATCTCTGCGGAGGTCGCGCCGACAGCGATCGTCCCGTCATGGTCGATGCCTTCCGCCGCAGCCGTGGATGCCACCACCGGCCGCGCCATCGCCATCGCCTCGAGCACCTTGTTCTGGACGCCGCGCGCCAGCTTGAGCGGCGCGACCACGATCGCCGCCGCGGCGAGCCAGCCGCGCACGTCCGCGACTTCGCCGGTCACGATCACGCTCGCGCCGGCAAGCGCCTTGACCGCGTCGGTCGGGTCGCGGCCGACGATCGCGAACCGCGCCTGGGGACACGCGCCTCGAATCCGCGGCAGGATATCCTCGGCGAACCAGGTGACTGCCTCGACATTGGGCCGATAATCCATCTGCCCGGTGAACACGATCAACGCGCCGCCTTCTGGCACGCGCTCGAATGGTGCCGACGGATCGAAAGACGCCGTGTCGATTCCGTTCTCGATCGCGTGCACCCGCGCGGCGCCGGTTTCCCGCCGGAACAGCGCCGCCTCCGCCTCGCTGACGAACAGGCTGGCATCTGCGCGTTCCGCAACCGCGCGCTCGAAAGCCTTCAGCAGCCGCGCCTCGCGCGCGTAGATCCAGCGCATCGGCCCCTTCGCCGCTTCCGCATAAGCGGCGAACTTGGCCGAATCCATGTCGACGAAATCCATGATCACGCGCTGCCTCGGTGCAACTGGCAGATACTGCGCCATCTGCCCCGAAAAGACGAAGATCGTATCGACATTCTCGCGCGCTAGCACGTCCTCGACCGACCGCCGCATTGCCGCATCGTCGAACGCGGTCAGCGACAGCGGCCGCCTCGAAACAAGCGCCTGGAGTGCCGCCATTGGCTGCGATTTCGATCGCCGCACAATGGTCTGGCTGGCGGTGAACGCTGCAAGCTCGGGCCGGTCCATGTCGCGCAGTTCATCGGCAAAGGCCGCAAGGTGGACACGCCGATGCGCGGCGAGATGCCGCAGCAAGTGAAAGCTGCGAATCTTGTCGCCGCGATCCGGCGGAAAAGGCACCCGGTGCGCGAGGAAGAGCAGGTCGCCCATCAGCCGAGCCCGCGCGCGATCCAGGGGCCCAGCCGGTTGGCCGCCCAGAGCGGCATGCGCTTCCACGCCCGCACCTGCAGGCTGTATTTGGGATCGAGCGGATTGATCTTGCGCGCCGCCACGCCCTCGGGGGCGCGGGTGAAATAGGTCAAGCATTGCGGCTCGAACCCCCAATTCTTCTTGAACGCCGCCGCGCCTGTCCCCGCCTTGGACCGCCCAAAATCGAAGCGCGTGCAGCCGCGTTCGCGCGCATGGCGCATCAGCGCGAAATACATCGCGTCGTTCGCCCGCAGCGCACGAGCCGCATCGGTCCCCCCACCCCAATAGGGATAAACCGTGCCACGCCAATAGAGGCTCAGGACACTAGCCACTGCAATCCTATGATGCCGGGCAGTCAGAAGATCGGCCGCGTCGCCGAATTCGCAGAGCACTTCGGCAAACAACGCGGGCGGAAACACCGGCGTGCCAAGATTGCGCACCGACTCGGCATAGACGGCATAATGCGCCGCCACATCGGCGCTGCCGGCTTCTATCGTCAGATCGTTACCCAGCGAACGCCGTACCTCGGCGCGCTGCTTGCGCGGGATCGCCAGCAATTCGGCCTCATCGTCCGCGGCCAAGTCGCGCGCGAAGCCGAGATAGCTGGTCCCATCGACCTGCCACGCCGGACCCGGCCGCGCCCCGCCGCGGAGCTCGACCGTCGGGCAGTTCAGCCGTTCCGCCAGCGTCCACGCCGCTTCGCCTAACCCGACCGCTGTCGCGGCATCGTCGGCGAGGATCCCGCCCCCCACGCCGAACCCCGCAGACACCAATGCACGCCCGAACAGCGGCGAGTGCACTTCGGTAAGCGGCAGCGCGCCGACGATATCGCCATCGCCCCGCTCTGCGACCAGATAGTGGCTCTTCTGGCGGCAACCACGCGCCACCGCCACGCTCCATGCCGGCAGATGGAAGGGCGTTCCCTCGGGATGATCGTGCACCCATGCGCCGACCCGCGCCCGCTCAAGCGCATCTCCCAGATCGGCGACGCGCAGTCCGACGGGTCGCGCCAGCAGCGGCGCGTTCATCCGAGCCGCTCCGCCTCGTGCGCGGCGATCGCGTCGATGCGGCCCCATGCGTGGGTCGCGATCAGCCGCTCGAGCTTGCCCGCCATTGCGCTCAGCCGGGCATAATGCCGAAGCTTCGACTTGAGCGGTGCGTTCGCCACCCGTGGCTGGCCCGGGTCGACTTCCCACGGATGGAAATAGAAGATCGCGGGCGTTCCCTCCGCATTGGCGCGGCGCACCGCTTGGTCGGTGATTCGGTTCGGCAGCAGTCGGAAGAACCCGCCCCCCGCCGTGATCTCACGCCCGGCCACTTTGGCGATAGTGATCGGCAGTTCGATCAATCCAGCATCAGCAACCGGCCGAAAGGCGGCGCGCGGCGCCTCGGGCCAGCCATAATGATCATGCCGGATCGGTGCGATGCTCGACGAATAGAGATACCCTGCCTCGGCGAGCTCGGCATGCGCCCAGGGTGTCCGCTTATCGATCGAGAAACTCGGTGCGCGATACCCGGTCACCTTCGCGCCGCTGGCATCCTCCAGCGCCGCCCGCGCATCGGCGAGATCCGCGCGGAACGCCTTCGCGTCCATCGTGAACACGCGCTGGTGCGCCCAGCCGTGGCTGGCGACTTCGTGTCCCGCCTCGGCGATGCGGCGGATCAGCGCCGGATAGCGCTTCGCCACCCAGCCTAGCGTGAAGAATGTCGCCCGCACGCCGGCACCGTCGAACAGCGCTAGCACCCGATCGGTATTGGCCTCGACGCGATGCTCCAGCCGGTCCCAGTCATCGCGCGCGATCGTCTTTTCGAACGCGCCGACCTGAAACCAGTCCTCGACGTCTACCGAGAGGCCATTGACCAGCATTCCCTCAGGCCGCGTGTCCGCGCAGGCTCGACAGGTCCGGCCGGCGCTCGCTGTCGCCGCTCTCGACCCAGTCGACCAGCAGGGTCAGCACCCGGCGCAGCGCCGCGTCCTGCTCCTGCAACTGCTTCTCGAGCTGGGCGATGCGCAGGTCGATCGGCCCCTCGGCGACCGGAGCAAGCGGTTCGACGAGTGTCGGGGACGGAGCCGGGCTCTCGAACGGTTCGGCACGAAGCGGCCGCGCCTCCACGGGCACCGATGGAGTCGGCGTGCCCATCGCCATCGGCGCGACGTCGCGCAGTTCGAGCGGCTCGACCAGCGTGGGGCTGCGCTTCGCGACAGGTCCCGAATCATTGTCGAGATCGTCGATCACCGCGGCAACCTCGGGCGCCCCGAACGTATCGAGATGTTCGATCGCGCCGAACAACAGCACCCGGCCGGCGAGCTGGTTCACGCGGCGCGGGATCCCGCCCGACCAGCGATGAATCGCAGCCAGCGCGTCGTTGGTGAAGCGCGGCTTGCCGCGCCAGCCGACCAGCGACAGGCGGTGCAGCAGATAGGGCTCGAGTTCGGCGGCGTCCATCGGAGCAAGATGGTGCATCGCGATCACCCGCTGGCGCAACTGCTCGAGCTTGCCATCCTGCAGCGTCAGCCGGAATTCGGGCTGTCCGAGCAGGAAGATCTGGAGCAACGGATAGCCGCCTGCCTGGAAATTGGAGAGCATGCGCAGCTCCTCCAGGCTCTCCGCCGGCAGCGCCTGCGCCTCGTCGATGATCAGCAAGGTGCGGCGGCCGTCGCGCGCCACGGCGTGCAGCCCATGCTCGATCGCGGCGAGCATTGCGGACTTGCTGGCGCCGGTGGCGTCGATCTCGAGACCCGCGCAGACCGTCTGGAGCAGATCCTCGGGGCGCAGCTGGGTCGAGACGATCTTGATGACGTTGAGCCGCTGCTCGTCGATCTCGCCGAGCAGATGCCCCATCAGCGTGGTCTTGCCCACGCCGGGATCGCCGGTGATCACCACGAAGCCTTCGCCCTGGCTCAGCCCGTAGCCGAGATAGGCCATCGCCTTGCGGTGCGTCGCGGTGTCGAACCAGAAGCGCGGGTCCGGCGTAAGCTGGAACGGCCGCCCGCTCAGTCCATAATGATCGTCGTGCATCTGCTTGCGTCCCTCAGAATCCGTAGCGAAGGCCGACCAGCGCCTGCGCCTGCGCGCTGGCATTGGAATCGCCTTCCCTGTCGAAGCCGAACAGCCCCAGCGACGCAGTCGCGCTGAGCGGTCCGAACTCATGCGTGTACGCCGTGTTCGCGCCGTAGCCGAGGATGCCCTGGGCATTGGCGAGGTCGCTGTCATAATAGCTGCCGAACACGCTGGTGCTGATCGATCCGTTGCGGCCGACATCGCTCGATGCGAACAGCTGCGCATAGACGCTCTCGTCCGACGTGCCATCGATGCTGACCCCGCCGACGCTCTGCGGCGTCAGGAAGGTGCGCCGCGCATAGCCGCCGCCGACGCCGATCCGCGTCCCGCCGCGGTTGAGCACCGCCACGCCGGTCACGCCGCGGGCGCGATAGGCCGAGGTGACGGTCGAGGCGAACACTTGGTTGAGGCAGCCGCCGGCTGCGGCACCGGTAGTGCCATAGATGCAGCCGCCGAACTGGTTGCCGAACGGGTCGGTAGTGGTGAGAAATGCGGTCGGCAGCTTGGTGAGCTGACCGTTCAGCTCCTGACCGAAGGTTTCGACGCTGTCATAGACGCCGATCTGGACGCCGCTGCCCGGGCCGATCTGGTAGCTCGCCGAGCCGGTATAGCTCATCGAGCCGTAGCGCCGGCCCGCGCGCGCCTCGAGGAAGGTGCGGCGGCTCGGGCGCCAGATCACCCCGGCATCCCAGAAGGTGCCGTCGAAATTATAGGCGATGCGGCGCGGCGAAGAAGGATCGGTGACGAAGCGGCCATTGCCGTCGACCACCGGTGCGCCGCCGCTCAACAGCGCGTCGCGCTGGCTTACCTGGATCTTCTCATAGCCGATGCCGGCGGTCAGCGCGACGCCGCGCCCGACCGGGACCACCACGTCGCCACGCGCGAACTTGCCTTCGAAGCGCTGGTCGAGCTGCCCGGCATCCTCGCGCGTGAACGAACCGCTGGCGGTGACTCCGACCGGCAGCCCCTTGCCCGATTTCACCCCGACGCTGGCCGTCGCGACATGGACCGTCGAATCGTCATAGCGGTCGAGCGCCGGCGCACCCGCGGGAACACCGGTCCCGCCATTCGGCGCCTCGACCTTGGTGTAGCCGAAGCGATAGGCGGCGTTGACGAACGCCGGGCCGGCGTGCGTGGCCAGGCTCGGCCCGGCATAGGCCGAATAGACTTGGCTGCTGTTGCGCACATTGCCCTGAGACGTGCCCAGCGCATCGCCGCGGATGTCGGCACGACTGCGCGCGGCGATGGCGCCGCCTTCGATCGTCAGCTCGGGGGTGATCCGGGCGCGTGCCTGGACCAGGCCGCTGTGCATCGAATCGTCGGCGAGATCCTTGTCGTACGAGAAGCGGTGCTCGTATTGATAGCTGACCTGCACCTCGACGCGGCGGCTGGTGATCTGCGCGTCCACGCCGGCGCCGAGCGTCGAATAGGTCAGCAGGTCGCCGCCGTTGCTGAGGTCCGATACGAGCACCTGGCTCGCTTCGATATACGGCGTCACGCGGGTGCGCTGGGCGTGCGCCGGTGCGGCGCAGGCCATGGCGACGCACGCCGCTACAAAAAGCCGGGTCATTCGCCCGCCTCCCCATAATAGCTTCCGAACCGGCGACCGCCGGGCTGGAACGAAACCGAATTGAGCAGCAGCTGGATGTGCTCGCATCCGTCGAGCACGGCGACTGCCTCGCGCAGGTCGCTTTCGCTGGTGCGGTCGGCGCGAACCACGAGCATCACTTGCCCGGCATGCGTCGCCAGCACCGCCGCGGGCGAAGCCGCGAGCGCTGGCGGCGAATCCATGATCACGATGCGGCGCGGATTGGCCTTGGCGAGGCCGTCCAGAATATTGCGCGCGCGGTCGCTCGCCAACAATTCGGTGTCGCCGTTGGTGCGGGTGCCCGCCGGCAGCACCGAGAGCTGCGGCACGTCGGTTTCGATGATGCACGCTTCGACATCGGTCACCGCACCGGCAAGCGCGTCGAGCAGCCCCGGCCCCTCAGGCAGCCCGAGCCGCTCCAGCACGTCCGGCTTGGCAAAATCGGCGTCGACGAGGAGAATCTCCATGTCCTTCTCGGCCGCCAGCGAAAGCGCGAGGTTGATCGCGCAGAAGGTCTTGCCCTCGTCGGGGTGGGCCGAGCAGACGAGGATCATTCGGGCATGATCGGCGGCCTTGGCGCCGTCCTTCGCCGCCACGGTGCGCGCAGTCAGCAGAAGCTGGCGCTTCACCATGCGGAATTCCTCCGCCATCGCCGTGATCTGCGCGCCGGGGACGAGCATGCCGGCCTCGCGCAGCGCGATCCGGTCGATCGACGCCTGGCGCCGGTCGGAACGCGGCGCGGCCTGCGGCTCTGGGCGGAATGCCGGCTGCGGCGCGGGCGGTTCGACGGTTACCGGCTCGGGCACGGCGACATGCTCGGCGGGAGCGCGGACGGTCAGCGTCAGCGGCTCTTCCTCGGGCGTCATGAGCGGCTCGGGCGCGGCCGCGGGCGGGCGCAGATAGCCATATTGCTCGGCCGCCCGTTCGAGCAGCGAACCACGATAGCGGCGCGGGGTTTCGTCGTTCATGTCAGGCACCCATTCCGCGCTGGACGAACTCGAGCCCGAGCAGCCCGACGAACGCCACTGCCAGACCTGCCGCGGCCCCCGCGAACAGCCGCAGCTTGCGCCGCCGCAGCTCGATCTGCGCCGCGCTCAGCACTTCGCTGATCGAACCGATCACCGGCATCCCGCTGGCCTTCTCCAGCCGCGCCGCGGTGGGGAAGGTCGTGGTCAGCTTGTCGAGGCCGAAAGCCGCAGCGACGCCCGCGCCGATCCCGGCGATCAGCACCGCGATCAGCAGCAGCGGCCGGTTTGGCTTGGTCGGCGCGCGCGGCAGCGTCGGCGGATCGACGACGTTGAACTTGACCGCGTCGGTCTCCGTCTGCGCCTGGCTGCGGATGCGGACCTGCTCGCGATCCGAGAGCAATTTGTCATATTGGTCCTTGAGGACCTGATATTCGCGGTCGATCTGGCCCTGCTCGGCGGCGAGACCGGGCGCCTGCGCCATCTTCCCCTCGAACTGGGCGAGATCGTCTTCGATCTGGTCCTTGCGTTGGGTCAGCGCCGCGACGGTCGAGGCCTTGTCGGCGCGCATCGACTGAAGGCTCAGATAAAGCGGGTTGCTGGCCCCTGCCGCCCCGCTCGCCACCGGCTCGGCACGCGCGGCGGACTGCGCCGCGGCGAGCTGGCTGCGCAGCGCGATCATGTCGGGATGGCTGTCGGTCCAGCCGCGGCTGCGCCCTTCGGCGAGCTGTCCCTGGATCGCCGCGAGCCGTGCACGCGCCGGTCCGGTGACCGCGCCGCCCTGCCCTGCCACGTTCGCCGGGGTCCCCGCCATCTGGCCGTTGACGGCGCTCAGTCCGCTCTGCGCCGCCGCGAGGTCCGACTGGACCTGGGCCAGCTGGCTGCGTGCCGCGCCGATGCGGTCGTTGAGCGAACCGGTGCCCGGCAGCGAACCGAGATAGCGCGCCTGGAAGTCCGCCTTTTTGGCCTCGGCTTCCTGCAGCGCCTTCTGGCGCACTTCGAGCTGCTGGTCGAGGAAGCGCAGGGATTGCCCGCTGGCGTCGCGACCGTCGGCGAGATTCTCCTCGACGAAGATGTCGATCAGTTTCTGTGCGATCTGCTGCGCCATCTTGCCGCTCGGCGCGGTCACCGTGATCTCGAACAGATTGTCCTGCTGCGCAGTGAGCTTGATCGCGGTTTGCAGTCCGGCGATCCGGTCGGCGACATCGCGGTCGGTCGACACGGTCTTCGCCATGTCGGTGCCGCGCACCACTTTCTCCAGATTGACCGCCGAGGTCAGCGTCTGGCGCACCCGATCGATGTCGCGCTGCTGCTGCGCGGCCGAGGCGGCGCCGTCGGTCGGCAGGATCTGGCGCAACTGCACGAATATCCGTGCGCGCGATTCATAGCTGTTCGGCATCTGCGAGACCACCAGCCAGCCCGCGAGGCACAGCCCCCAGGCTACGGCGAGCGCGATCCAGCGCCGCATCCAGATCGCGTGCAGCGCCGCGCGTGCTTCATCGAAAAGACTACCCATCCGCCGCGCCTCAGAACATGCTCTCGGGGATGATAAGTACATCACCCGGTTCGAGGCGGACGTTCGCCGAGATATCGCCGCTCTTGAGCAAGTCGCCGAGGCGGACCTTATATTCGCGCTGCTTGCCGGTCGCCTTGTCGTAGCGGACCAGCCGCGCGCGATTGCCCGAGGCGAATTCGCTGAGCCCGCCCACTGCGATCATCGCGTCGAGCGCGGTCATGTTGGCGCGGTACGGGATCGAGGCCGGCTTCTCGGTCGCGCCGACGACACGGATCTGCTGGCTGTAGGTGCCCGAGAAATTCTCGACGATCACCGAGACGATCGGATCCTTGATATATTCGCCGAGCGCGTATTTGAGATCGTCCGCGAGCATTGCGGGGGTCTTGCCCACCGCCGGCATGTCGCTGATCAGCGGCGTCGTGATCCGCCCGTCGGGGCGCACCTGCACCTTGGCCGACAGCTCGGGATTGCGCCACACGAAGATGTTGAGCTGGTCCATCGGGCCGATGACATATTCGTCGCTCGGCGCCTCGCGCGTCGCGATGCCGCCTGCGGGCGGCAGTTCGGGCCGGCTTCCCCCGGAGCATCCGGACAGCAAAGCGGCCATGACGCCAGCCCCCGCCAAAACCCTGCCAAACGACTTCAAAACCATGTTCGAGCTCCCTCCCCGGCGGAGTCGAGCGCGGCCAACGTCTCGGCCGCTCCCCCACTGGATCGGGGTCAGCTATGGTCTTCAGAGGTAAAGATAGCGTTAGGCGTGGTTGGAGCCGCCGATCAGCAGTTCGCGCGCCGGCGGATGGCCGAGAAATGCCGAGGGACTCGCACTGGCGCCATATGCTCCCGAGGCGAACACCGCGATGACGTCACCCACATTGGCCTTGGGGAGCGCGACGCGATCGGCCAGTCGGTCGAGCGGCGTGCAGAGCGGCCCGACGATCGTCACGACTTCCTCGGCCGGATCCTGCATCCGATGCGCCACCGCGACCGGATAGTTGCGCCGCACCACCGTCCCGAAATTGCCGGTGGCGGCAAGATGATGGTTGAGCCCCCCGTCGAGGATCAGGAAAGTCTCCCCCTGGCTCACTTTCCGGTCGATCACGCGGGCGAGGTACACGCCCGCCTCGCCGACCAGCCAGCGCCCCAACTCCACGGCATAATGCGTGTCCAGCGTGTCGAGCTCGCCCGCCAACGCCGCGCCGATCGCCTCGACATCGAGCGCCACATCGCCCGGGAAATAGGGAACGCCGAACCCGCCGCCCAGATTGACCAAAGGCGGCGCACGGTGTGCCTCTTGGGCGATCCGCACGGCCAGCGCCACCGTCGCGGCCTGCGTCTCGATCACCGCCTGGGTGTCGAGCGACTGCGATCCGGCGAAGATGTGCAGCCCGCGCCACTCGGCGCCCCCGATGATCAGCCGTTTGACGAGCCCCGCGACATGCTGTGCCTCGACTCCGAACGGGGAGGCGCGCCCGCCCATCTTCATCCCCGATCCGCGCAATTCGAAATCGGGGTTCACCCGCACCGCGAGCTTCGGCCGCATCCCCAGCATTCCGCCGATCGCCAGTGCGCGCTGCCCCTCGCTTTCCGACTCGACGTTGAGCGTCACCCCGGCGCGGATCGCCAGTTCGATCTCGGCATCGCGCTTGCCCGGCCCGGCAAAGCTGATCGCCCCTGCCGCCATGACGTCGAGCGCCTTGTCCATCTCGCCTGCGGAAGCCACGTCGAGCCCGTCGACCAGCGGCGCGATCGCCTTGAGCAAAGCCGGCAACGGATTGGCCTTGATCGCATAATGCACCGCGACCCGGCGCGGCAACGCAGCCCGCAACCGCGCGATCCGCGCGGCGACGATGCCGAAATCGTAGACATAGGCCGGCGTTGCCTCGCCGAGCCACGGCAGCGCGGCGAGATCCCGGAACTCGGGCGGGATCGGCCCGAAAGCTTTGGGGTTCATGCCAACCCCTCCCCGTTCGGCCTGAGCTTGTCGAAGGCCCGTTCTTCTTCTGAGACTGCGGCGAAGGCGGAAGACGGCGCTTCGACAAGCTCAGCGCGAACGGTGGAGAGCGAAGCCTTCAACGCCGTCCGATCCAGCTTCCCATTGGCATTCCGCGGCAGCTCCGAGCGCCAGTCGTATCGCGCCGGCTGCATGAAGCTCGGCAATTCCCGCCGCAGCCGTTCGCGCAAATCCGGCTCCCCCGAGCCATCCCCCCGTGCCACCACCACGATCGCCTGCCCCAGCCTTTCGTCCGACACTCCGAACGCCGCGGCTTCGGAAACTTCGCCGCCGCTCAGCACCGCGTCCTCGATCTCGGTCGGGCTGATCCGGTTGCCGGCGCTCTTGATCATCTCGTCGTCACGCCCGACGAAGCGGAGCAGCCCGTCCGCATCCTTGACAACCGTATCCCCCGACCACACCGCCATGCCCTTGCTTGTGGCGAATTCGGGCGCCGGACGGAAGCGCTGCGCGGTGCGCTCGGCATCCCGCCAATAGCCCTGCGCCACCAATGGCCCGGCATGGACCAGTTCGCCGGCCTCGCCCGGCGCCGCGCGGCCGCCGTCGGGGCGCACCACCATGATCTCGGCGAAGGGGATGGCGCGTCCGATCGAATCGGGATGTGCATCGACCAGCGACGGCTCGAGATAGGTCGAACGGAACGCTTCGGTCAGCCCGTACATCGGATACAGATCGGCCTGCGGAAAGCGTTCGCGAAGCCTGCGCACCAGCCGCGGCGTCAGTGCGCCGCCCGAATTGGTCAGCCGCTTCAACCGCGCCGCCGTCTCCGCCGGCCATTCGGCCTCGAGCAATTGCACCCACAGCGGCGGCACCCCGGCCAGGCTGGTGACGTCATGACGCCCCACCGCCTTCACCACGTCACGCGCGGTCAGATAATCGAGCGGGATCACCCGCCCGCCGGCCGCCCAGGTGGAGAACAACTGGTTCTGCCCGTAATCGAAGCTCAGCGGCAGCACCCCGAGCACGCGATCCTCAGAGCCAATATCAAGATAATGCGCCACGCTGATGGCCCCGAGCCATAAATTGGCGTGGCTGAGCATCACGCCCTTCGGCCGCCCGGTCGAGCCCGAAGTGTAGAGGATCGCGGCGAGCGCGTCGGGATCGGCGGCCGAGGGCGGCAGCCCATCGCTCGATCCAAGCTCCTCCTCGGTCACCATCTGGCAATCGGCAGGCACGTCCCCCGGCTCGAGCGCCGCGATGCGCGCCGCCTGCGTCACCAGCACCCGCGCGCCACTGTCGGCGAGGATATGCGCCACCTGCGCGCGCTTGAGCACCGGGTTGATCGGGACATGGACGAGCCCCGCGCGCGGCACTGCCAGCGGCATCAGGCATGCCGTCCGCGTCTTGGGCAGCCACGTCGCCACGCGCTCGCCCGCGCCCAATCCTTGCTCCGAAAGCCAGTGCGCGATGCCGCCGACGCCCGCCTCCAGCTCGCCAAAACTGAGCGTTCCGGCACGGTCCTCCAGCGCCACGGCATTGGCCGCGCCGCGCAGCGTCAGCGTATCGATGGGTTTCGGAACGGGATCGAGGGCAATCATCGCGCCGACCTTAGCCTTGGCAGCGCACCCGCCAACCCTTACGGAAGCGAAAAATCGCTGGCGGGGGATAAGCATTGCAGCGCGAAGGGTTCGCAAAGGTTGAAGAAACGGTGCGCGGGGTGCTCCGCGACGTGCTGGGATTGAGCACGGAGCGCGCTGCGGCGTTCCATGAGGACACGCCGCTGTTCGGAGCGCTGCCCGAGCTCGATTCGCTCGCGGTCGCGGGCGTGCTCACCGAAATCGAGGATCGGCTCGGCATCCTGATCGAGGATGACGAGGTCGATGGCGAGATGCTCGAGAGCTTCGGCGCCCTCACGCGCTTTGCCGCCGCCAAGGCGCTGGCTTGATCGACCATTACGACTGGGCCGGCGGCCGCGAAGCGATGCTTCGCTTCGGCCCCGATACCTGCCCGGTCGTAGTCGCGGCGCTGCCGCTGTTCGAGGAAGCCAATCGCACCCGTGCGTTCGTCGTGACGATTTTGCGCGCGCTTGCCGAACGCGGCATCGCCGGCGCCCTGCCGGATCTGCCCGGACAGGGCGAAAGCCTCGCGCCCACCGATACGGTGCGTCTGGCGCACCTGCGCGACGCTTTTGCCGCTGCGACACGCCACGTGGGCGGCCCTGCTTATGCGCTCGGCATCCGCAGCGGTGCGTTGCTCGACGCCACCGCCACGCTCGGCGGACGCTGGCATTTCACGCCGAGCACCGGCGCCGATCTCCTCCGTGAACTCGAACGCCTGCGCCAAGCCGGCGGCGGCGATGCATATGGCGGGAACCACCTATCGCCGGTGCTGCTGGGCGAACTCCCGACGGCCGGCATCGCAGCACTAAGCCGCACGATCTATCTCGAGAGCGACGCCCGCCCCGCCGACCGCCACGTCCCCGGCGCGCCGCTTTGGCGCCGCAGCGAGCCCGACAATAATCCCGCGCTCGCGGCATCGCTCGCCGAAGACATCGCCGCATGGGTCCGCGCGTGCGAAAGCTGATCGAATTTCCCTGCGCCGGCGAGACGCTGCTCGGCACACTCGACGAGGCACCCGGCGCTATCGGCCTGCTGATCGTCTCTGGCGGTAACGAGATCCGCATCGGCGCGCATCGCGGCATGGCACTGCTCGCGCTGCGCATCGCCGAGGCCGGCCACCCGGTGTTCCGCTTCGATCGCCGCGGCATCGGCGATTCGAGCGGCGATAATCGCGGCTATGATAGCAGCGCCGACGACATCGCCGCCGCTGCCGCGACCTTCCGCGCCGCAACCGGAGTCACCCGGATCGTCGCCTACGGCAATTGCGACGCTGCCACCGCGCTTGCCTTCTTCCATGCCCCGGCCAACATTGACGCGCTCGTCCTCGCCAACCCTTGGGTGATCGAGCCGACCGACGATCTGCCGCCCGTTGCCGCGATCCGCGCGCGTTACGCCGAGCGCCTGCGAGATCCTGGCGAATGGCTGCGGCTGGTGCGTGGCGGAGTGAATATTCGTAAGTTGATCAGCGGGTTGTTAAAGCTATCTCGCAGCCAACCTCAACGGGAGGGCGGCTTGCCTGCCCGCTTGGCCGACGCGCTCGGGCAGACGCAGGTCCCGGTCACCATCCTGCTCGCCAACGGCGACAACACGGCGATCGCCTTCGCCGACGCTTATGCCGGCCCGGCCTTCGCCGCCGCCCGCACCAAGGCAAGCCTTGTCGAGCTCGACAGCGCCAGCCACAGCTTCGCGTCGCAATCCGACAAGGATTGGCTGTTCAAGGAAGTCCGCGCGCGCCTCTGAGGATCATGCATCAGTCGAGTCGGACAGCCCCTTGCAATGTTGGATTTCGTTTGCTCAGATCGATGCGCTACCGCTCGGCCGCCGCTCTTTGACAATAGGGATCTCGACCGGAACGTAAGGCGAGTCTGGGCCGCACCTTCCTGGACTCCGGCACGGCTCGTTCGCCGCTGGAACATGCGCGACAGTGTGACCCTGGTGTGACCTTCGCTTCGCAAGATGCGCGCGGCGGCGCGGGCTATTCCGCCGCTTCGGCGACCTGCTCGAAATCCGCTTCGGCCAAAAACCGCTCCGCATCCAGCGCCGCCATGCAGCCTGTCCCCGCCGCGGTGATCGCCTGGCGGTAATGCTTGTCCATCACGTCGCCGCACGCGAACACGCCGGGCACGCTGGTCCGCGTCGTGCCCTTTTCGACGGTGATGTAATTGTCGTCGTCGAGCGCGATGTGCCCGCGGAACAATTCGGTCGCCGGATGATGCCCGATCGCGACGAAGCCGCCATCGACTTCGAGCGTCGAAAGCTCGCCGGTCACCATGTCCTTCAACTCGATGCCGACCAGCCCGGCGACGCCGCCGCCATCGAGGAAGCGCTCGACCTTCTTGTTCCACAAGGTCGAGATCTTGTCGTTGGCGAGCAGCCGCTGTTGCAGGATCTTCTCGGCACGCAAGGAGTCGCGGCGGTGGATCAGGGTCACGTCATGGCTGTGGTTGGTGAGGTAGAGCGCCTCCTCGACCGCGGTGTTGCCGCCGCCGATCACCGCCACCTTCTTGCCGCGGAAGAAGAAGCCGTCGCAAGTGGCACAGGCACTGACGCCCTTGCCCTTGAGCAGCTCTTCCGAATCGAGCCCCAGCCAGCGCGCCTGCGCCCCGGTGGCGATCACCAATGTGTCGCCGACATAGACGGTGCCGCTGTCCCCGACCATGCGGAACGGGCGCTGCGATACGTCGACTTCGACGATCGTGTCCCACAGCATCTGCGCGCCGACATGCTCGGCCTGCGCCTGCATCTCCTGCATCAGCCACGGGCCCTGGATCACTTCGCGAAAGCCGGGATAATTCTCGACATCGGTCGTTGTCATCAGCTGGCCCCCCGGCTGGATGCCCTGCACCACGATCGGCGCGAGCCCGGCGCGCGCGCCATAGATCGCGGCGGAGAGCCCGGCGGGTCCCGAACCGAGGATGAGCATGCGAGTCGAGTGCGTGGCAGTCATTGTGTCTTCCGGAGTAGCTGAACACCGCATCTAGGTGGACAGCGTTCCCGCATCAACATGAACGCGCATGGCGGGTGAACAATGCTGTGCGCAATGGCCGCAAATAGCCCGACCTCGCGCTTCGCTTGCAATGTAGGATTTCGTTCGTTCTATATTTGTTCCCGATGAGAATCGGGCATCCAGACAATATAGGAAAACGCCACATGGTTGATTCTCTGAGTTTCGCCACCATTCCCGACATGACGTCTTTCGCCACCTCCGGGCTCACGGACGGGCAAGCCGCAAACGTAAGCGACCTCAAGCGTGGCGGCGTGTTTCGCTGGGCATCGGGCTCCACTGCGACCGTGAACGACGGAACGATATTCCCTGCGACGGGCGGTGGCCGCTGGCTCCGCATCAAATCCCTGCCCCTCAACGTCCAGTGGTTCGGTGCGGTGGGCGACGGCGTCACGAATGATCATGCAGCTTTCATGGCCGCACACGATTCGCTCATGCCCGAGGGCGGCACGATCGTCATTCCCAAGGGATTCTATCGCCTTTCCAGCGCGATCAATCAGCATTGTGCTATCATCTGGCAGGGTGAGGGTAACAGCGCAGCCGTCTCCGATCGGACGATCGGAAGCTTCACCACCAATGCCCAGGGATCGGTTCTTCTGGTCGACGCCGGCGTCCCAGCGTTCATCATCAACGCCTCCAATACCGACGGCTCGGGAACCGCGCCCGACGGCACCTATCCGAATGGCGCAGGGTCCGGGCTTCGCGATTTGTATATCCGTTCGAACGGAGGCGGAGCCAATGTCGACGGCGTGTGGATGCGGGCGACATCGACGCTCGAGAACGTCACGATCCGCGGTTTCTCCGGCCGCGGCTTGCGGATCGAAGCGTCCGCCTCGTCGAGCAATCCGGTCAAGGGCAACGCCAATCTCTGGATGCTGACCAATGTGAACCTGATCGCGAACGGCGGCCATGGCCTGCATGTCAAAAGCAATGACGCCAATGCCGGCGTCGCCACGCGAGTCGACTGCACCTTGAACGGTGGGTGGGGCGTCCTGGACGAAAGCCTGATCGGAAATACCTACGTCGCCTGCCACCAGGCGGGCAACGCGCTCGGCGCGTTCAAGACGATCGATACCGCGCCGAACACGGTCATCGGCGACTATATCGAAATGGAAACCACCGGCGACAATGCCGATTTCGGCAACGGCACCACGGTCATCGGCGATATTGCCGGGCAGAGCGCCTCGAATTCACCGACGAGCCGCGCCTTCGTGATGACTGCAGGCCTGTCGGTGGCTGCGCCGTATCGGCACTTGAATCGGCGCGCCTCGCCCAGTGTAATCGGCATCGTCGGGTCGCTGCAACCCAATTACGGCGCGATCGGCTGGGGATCGAGTAACGACACGATCGGCGCGGCCAATCAGGCCGACTGGCAGATCCAGTACAACACCACCTCCAAATGGTGGGACTTCCAATATCAGGGCGGCGGCGCTCCGTTCACGGTGCTGCGCTTTCCGACCGGTGCCTCGCTCGCCAATCCACGCAAGTTCGCGGCCGACTTCCCGAACGGCCATTTTCTCGGTGGGGTCTTCCGCGCCATCGGCTCGGCCGCCCCAACGACGGGAGCGTGGCTGCAAGGCGACGTGATCGAGAACGGCGCGCCGGCGGCCGGCGGGAATGCCGGCTGGGTCTGTGTCGCCTCCGGCTCACCGGGCACGTGGAAAAGCTACGGACCGATCGCAGCCTAGCCGCCGGTCCATATCGGGGGAGGGGCTACGCCCTTCCCCCGTTCTGGTCGCGACAAGGCACCATTGCCACGCCCACGCCGCCGAAGATGGTCACGCCGCGAAGGCTTCAAAAGCGCCGGAGGTGGCGCGGCGTTATCAATCCGGGATGCGAGGCCCGTCCTTGGCTGCATTCCACACATCGAAGCGGAAAGTGCGCGGCGGGCGCTGCGGGCGCACTTCGAATATCAGGCTCTCGCGGGCGGGCGCTCCCTGTGGCCGGCGCACACTGACCGTGGCGGTGTGGACCCCGGGCGTCAGCGCGGGCAAGCGGAAGCGCCAGAGATGCGAGCTGTGATCCGCCACCGAGCCCTGCGGCTGCGGCGCCGCCGGCGGGTAGCGCGTCTGGCGGCCCTGGATGAATCCCTGATTCTCGGGAACGCCCGAACGGCTCTCGATCGCGGTGCGCGCCACGGTCAGCTGACGTTGCAGCGCGAACGGATCGGCATATTCAGGCCCGCTGCGGCCATCCTCGCCGCGCGCTTGCTGGGTATGCGCCATCGCCAGCGGCGCGCCGCCGTCGATCGAGACGGTGGCTTCGGTGGCGCTGTCGCCGAGCCAGATATTGGCGGTCAGCCAGCTTCCGGCAGCAAGGTCGGCAGGGGTGAGCAGCTTTTCGTCCGGAAGATCCTGCACGCTGAGCGGCGGCACCGGATTGCGCGCATCGCGATCGGCGTCGCGCCACGCGAGCAGCGTCGCGGCCCAGTCGCGAAACGCGGGCGTATTGACTGCGAGCCACATCGCCTTGTCCTGCGGCTCACCGGTCGCGCGATAATCGAGCTGATAGTCGGTGCCGCGCACCCGCATGTCGAGATAGCCGCGCGGCGATCCGTCGCCCTGCAGGCTCATCGGGATGCCGTCGACGGCATAGTCGCCACCCCACCAGTCCCCCGCCACCGCGCCCGCGACGACATGGCGGAAAGGCAAGGTGGTGACTCCCACCATCTTCTTCCAGCCTTCATAGGAATCGCCCGGCGCCAGATTCTCGAGCGTATGGCTGTGGCCCGACAGGTCGAGCGCCCGCCTGCCCTCGAGCAGCGCATAGAGCTCGGGCGCATTGTCGGTCTGGTGCGCCCATTCCTTGCGATTGTCGAAGCCGACCAGCGGGATGTGGTGCCCGAGCACGATCAGCTTGGCGGGATCGGTATGGGCGATCAGATTGGCGAGGAACGCCATCTGATCGTCGGTGAAACGGCCATTATAGGTCTTGCGGGGATCCTCGGTGCAGAACGGGCGCGTGCCGCGGCGATTGTCGGCCGCGCCGCAGGGATAGACGACATTGTCGAGCCCGATGAACAAGGTGTCGCCGATTTCGAACGCATAAGTGGCGGGGCCGTATTCGCGGCGCCAGCTGTCCGAGCTGTCGGCATCGCGATCCGCATCCGAATCATAGTCGTGATTGCCCTGCACCCACCATTGCGGAACGCGCAGCGCGCCGAGCACTTCCGCGAGCCGCGGAATCAGGCCCTGATCGTCGCCGACGAGATCGCCGAGCGCGAAGAGGCAGGCCGGCGGGGGCCCCTTGCGATCGGCCAGTTCGCGCACGATCGAATCGCGCGCATAGCCGATCTCGTCCCCCGAATAGACCTGGACATCGCCCAGCACCGCGCAGTTGAAATCGCGGCCGACAATGCTGCGCGCCAGCGGAAAGTTGATCGCTCCGGGAAGCGGCCCGGTGGCGGGCAGCCCGCCGAAGCGCAGCTTCTTGGGCGAGCCGCCCGGCTTGTACTCATAGGCGAATTGCGGAACGAAATTGCGGTCGGTGGGTACCCGCCAGCCGCTCGGCTGGATCACGAACACGCTCATATCGTCGCGCACCGGCAGCGCATAACGCCCGTCGGCGCGCGTCTTCACGACTTCGCGGCCGTTCGACACCTTCACGCCGGGCAGCCCGCGCTCGCCGGCGTCGAGCCGGCCATTGCGGTTCGTATCATCGAACACTGCGCCGCGCATCGTCTGCGGGTCGCTATCACCGGAGCGCGCGACGTCGATCGAGGCGAACCAGGGCGTGTCGGCGGCGGTCGGGCGTTGCGCCTGCGCGCCGCCGCCAACCATCGCCGCACAGCCTGCAGACGCGATCAGAACTTTTCGTGAAATGCTCGTCATCGATGTCCCCTGCGCCGCCCGGATGCCTATAGCTTCGGCGATGCCCTCTATCTGCGGCGATCACGGGACTCAACATCAAATACACATAAATCCAACGAAAGCTCACAGCCGGTAACGCGACCAATCATGATGCCACGAGTCGGCACGTTGCCCAATAAGTATCTGATTTAAATACTTTACTGTGCCGCGCTGGGCCAATCGACGTGGTGCCCGCACGATATTGACGCATGTTTCAGTCTGGTGACAGTTCGTCATTCCGAAGCGCATTGCCTGATATTTGTTGTTTTTATGCCCGTTTGTCACAAAAGTTCCACGCAACGCTCCTAGGCGGCGGGCAGGGCCAAGGCAGCTCGATACCAGCACCCGCCTAGCCAATTGAGGCTCAATTCAGATTCAGGGGGATTTATCGTGACGTGTTTTTCGCGAAGCGCGCGGCCTGCCGCGCTCATCCGTGCTGCGCTGCTGCTCGGAGCAGCGATCCCGGCAACGGCGATCGTTGCAAGCGCTGCCCAAGCGCAGGATTATACCAACATTACTGCCTCGGGCCGCGTGACCAAAGCGGACGGCGCGCCGATCGCCGGTGCAACGGTGACGATCAAATCGTCGGATCGCGGCGTCGCGCGCTCGGCCGAAACCAATGAATCGGGCGTCTACAGCTTCGCCCAGCTCACTCCAGGCGCCTATGACTTCGCGGTCGCCGCCGCAGGCTATGCGCCATATTCCGAGACGCGGGTCCAGCTCACCGCCGCTAACGGTGGCGGCAACAGCTTCCGCCTGGTGCCGGGTGACGCCACTGCCGCCGATGCCGGCGAAGAGATCGTAGTGCGCGGCGCGCGCGTCGTCACCGCCGATTTCAACGACACCACCACCGGCTCGGTGATCGACCTAGCCGAGATCGACCGGCGCGTACCCGTCGCGCGCTCGCTGCAGGAAGTCGCCTTGCTGTCGCCGGGCGTCACCCGCGGCGCGTCGGGCGCCAACGGCACCTTCGCCAACCAGATCACGATCAGCGGCGCGGCATTCACCGAGAACGCCTATTTCGTGAACGGCCTCAACATCACCAATTTCCGCATGGGGCTCTCGCCCGTCGAAGTCCCCTATGATTTCTACAAGACGGTGGAAGTGAAGACCGGCGGCATGCCGGCAGAGTTCGGGCGCGCGACCGGCGGCGTAATCAACGCGGTGACCAAGTCGGGCTCGAACGAGTTCCACGCCAGCGTGATGGGCACGATCGAACCCGAGGGCCTGCGCTCGACGTCGCCCGACACCGTCACTTCGGACAATCGCAACGCCACGCGTTCGAGCCGCGAGCTGGTGCTCCAGGCAAGCGGACCGGTCATCCGCGATCATCTGTTCGTCTATGGTCTCTACGATTTCCGCAAGTTCGAGAGCTTCACCCCCGATTCGGACCAGGACAACGGCACCCGCGTGCGCAACAACAGTCCGTTTTGGGGGGTCAAGGTCGATGGCTACATCACCGACGACCAGCATCTCGAATTCACGTATCTCGACAGTTCGAACGACACCCATTCGCGCAGCGTCGTCTATGATCGCGCCAATGATCGGATCGGCGCCGAGACCGGCGGCACCAACAGCCGCTCGGGCGGCAAGAACTTCGTCGGACGCTATACCGGAACCTTCGCCCCCTGGCTCACCCTGTCCGCCGCTTATGGCAAGAACAAGCTGCGCGACGGCTCGCTGCCGCTCGACATCACTAACGAGCGCGTGCTGGATTATCGCACCAATTCGTCGGGCGAGGACATCGGCCTCAACAAACTCAACGATGCCTATGGCCTGACCGACGACGAGCGCGAATTCTATCGTGCCGACGTGGATTTCAACTTCGCGCTGTTCGGATCGCACCATTTGCGGGTCGGCTATGATCACGAGACCGACCAGTCGAACCAAGTTTACCAGACGATCGGCGACGGCTTCTACAAGATCTTCAAGGCAACCGCGCAGAACGCCACCGACTATGGCGTGCCCGTTGGCAGCAATTATTATACCACGCGGGTGTACGCCAACAACGGCGAGACCACCGTCAAGAACGAAGCCTTTTATGCCGAAGACGACTGGTCCCTGTTCAGCGACCGCCTGACGCTGCAGCTCGGCCTGCGCAACGATCGCTTCAGCAATCAGGGCGTCGACGGCAAATCCTATTACGAATCGGGCAACCTATGGGCGCCGCGCCTCGGCGCATCGTTCGACGTGTTCGGCGATCGCAGCACCAAGGTGTACGGCTATTTCGGCAAATATTTCCTGCCGATGGCGGGCGATCTCAACCTGAACGTGGCGGGCGGGGTCGTCACCTACACGCGCTACAATGTGTTCAACGGCCTCAATAGCGACGGCACGCCGATCGCCGGTGCTGCCATCCTTGGCGGCGCCGGGTTCGCAGCCTGCCCCGATACCGGCATCGTCAACTGCGAAGTCAGCCGCGACGGCAGCGTGTCGGACTATTCCAGCGCGCTCGACCAAAAGCTCAAGCCGCAATCGGTGAGCGAATTCGTGCTGGGTGGCGAGCATCAGCTCGGCAGCGGCATGAAGGTGGGCGCCTATTTCACCCACCGCGAACTCACCAATGCGATCGAGGACATTTCGGCCGATTACGGCGCGCGCGCTTATTGCGTCCGCGCCGGCTTCACCGACGCCGCCTGCACCGCCAAGTTCCCGGGCGGGACGATCTGGCCGATCGCCAATCCGGGCCGCGACCTGGTGATCCAGATCACCCTGCCCGACGGCAAGAGCCAAGTCGCCACGCTGCTCGCGAAGGACCTTCGCTATCCCAAGCCCCAGCGGAATTACAACGCCGTCACGCTCACCTTCGATCGCGCATTCGACGGCGTCTGGGGTATTTCGGCCAATTATACCTGGGCGATGGACAAGGGCAATTACGAGGGTGGCGTGCGCTCGGAGAACGGTCAGCTCGGCGTCAACCGCTCGGCGGACTTCGACTCGCCCGGATTTCTCAACGGCGCCTATGGCTATCTGCCGAACGACCGCCGCCATACGCTGAAGGCCTATGGCAGCTATCGTCCGGCCGCGTTCCTCGATCTCGGCGCCAATATGATTGTCCAGTCGCCCCAGCATTATAGCTGCATCGGCACCGTGCCCTTCGCAGTCGATCCGACGGCCTATGGCTATCATGGCTACAGCTATTATTGCGGCGGCAAGGTCGTCACGCGCGGCACTGCCTTCACCGGGGACTGGCTGACCAAGGTCGACGTCAGCGCAACCTTGAACGCGCCGAAGACGCTGGGGCTCGACGCCTCGATCCGCTTCGACGTGTTCAACGTGCTGAACTCGAAGGCCGTCACCTCGTACAACGAGTTCGGCGAACTGGGGAACGGCGCCGCCAACCCCAATTTCCGGACCCCGGTCTCGTATCAGTCGCCACGCTATGCGCGGGTGCAGGTCCGCCTAGGCTTCTGAGGATTACACCTTCATGAGGGCCGGCCGTTCGCGGCTGGCCCTCATTTTCTTCACAGAAAATGCCCGGCGATTGACCGGTTCCGTGGGCGGCGGCACTCTATGCCGTCGCGACGATCAGGGGAGGAAAGGCCATATTGAAACGTTCCGAGCGCCAGCGCGAGATCGTCGCGCGGTTGCGCAGCGGCATGACCCTGTCGGTGACTGGGCTCGCCGTGGATCTCGACGTCTCCGACGAAACGATCCGGCGCGAGCTGCGTACCCTGGAGGAGCAGGGCGCGATCATTCGCGAACATGGCGGTGCCCGGCTTGCCGCGCCGATGTTCGAAGGTCCGTTGATGCAACGGATGGAGGAGAATGCAGAGGCGAAACTGCGCATCGCGCGCGTCGCGGCGGAGTTCGTCGATGACGGCGCGATCGTTTTCATCGATTCGGGGACGACATCGTGCTTCGTCGCCAAGCAGCTCGTCGAGCGCCGGGCGCTGACGGTGATCACCAATTCCTTGCAAGTCGCCAACGATCTCGGCGGGATCAACCACAACAAATTGTTCCTCGCCGGCGGGCAGGTCGATTACGACTATCGCGCCTTTTCCGATCATAGCGCGCAGGCCTATGTCGCGGGCTTCACCCCGCATCTTGCAATCCTGTCGGTCGGCGCGATCCGGGTGGACCGGGGGCTGATGGACTATCATCCGGGCGAAGCCGCGATGAGCCGGATCGCCTATGCCACCGCGGAGCGCGTGTTGCTCGGCGCCGATTCGTCGAAATTCGGCCGCCAGGGCCTGATGCAGACCGCGGCGGTGCGCGATGTCGATATCCTGGTCACCGATAAGCCGCTCGGCGAGGAATATGCCCGGGCCTTCGCTCACGCCGAGGTGGTGATCGCACCGTAGTCCCGCCATCTGGCGCGGCGACGTGCCAGGCCGGCGAGGAGCGCAATGCCCGCACCCGCACCTGCGATCGCGGCATGGAGCAGCCAGAAATTGGCATGCGCCATGCGTTCGTACCAGGCCCCGCCGAAGCCGACCCACAAATTGGCGAACAGGCCGTGCAAATAGAAAAATCCCACCCACAGGCCGATCTGCCGGGCCGGGGCGTTCGCCGTGACGAGGCTGATCCCCGCCGGCCAGACCAGCACGATCGCAAGATCGAGAAACAGCAGATAGCCGATCGGCGCGGCAAGCGGGACGGGCCCCTCGCCGCCCCATTCCGCCATCGCCAGTATCAGGTTGCCGATCGCGCAAGCGCAGCAGCCAAGTGCGATCTGGGCAAGCGCACCCACCGCAATGCCGCGCTGCGCCAGAGCGCGCAGGCCGATCTGCGCCAGGGGGATGAGGGCCAGCGTGAACAGGCCATCGAGCGCGAACAGCCACGGCACCGGCAACCGACCGAGATCGGCTTCGGCGCGTGCCCAGACCAGGAACATGTTGCCGACTTGCTCATAGGCCCCGAAGCAAAGATAGACCGCGAGAAGTACGGCCGCGAGCAGCGGGATATCGCCCTTGCCGTTCGCGCCGGCCGACGGTTTGTCCGGCACCTCGAATTCGCGCCGCGGATGCGATCGAACGGCTCGGTGATATCCGACGAGCCCCGTCGCGATTGCCGCCGCGGCGGCGGCGACTCCCCATTGCCATCCGACCAGCACGGCCAGTGCCCCGCATATTAGCGGGCCGCACATCACGCCGGCGTTTAGAAAGCCGAGATAGAGTGCGAAACCGCGCCTGCGTTCGCCCTCATCGGCAAACAGTGCGCCCACCACCGCCGACAGATTGCCCTTCAGCGTGCCCGCTCCCATCGCGAAAAGCGCGAGGCCCGGGAGGAAGGTCGGCCTGCCGAGCATCAGCGCCAGCCCGGCGATCATCGCCAGCCCGCCGATATAGACCGCGCCACGCCGTCCGGAGAGGCGGTCGCCGATCAGCCCGCCGATCGGGACCGAGAGATACAGCAACGCGTTGGCGAGCCCATAGATCTGCGACGCAAGCCCCGCAGTCGACAAGGCGCCGACCAGCGGCTCGAGCGCGGCCTGGGCCGCAGCGGCGCCCAGGACGCCGCTACGATCGCCGGCAAGGATATGGTCGATCAGCACCAGGGTGAGCAGCGACTTGATCCCCGCGAGCGCGAAACGCTCCCAATATTCGGTTACGGCAAGCCCGAGGAATCCCTCCGGGAGCCTCGATGGCCGCCATTTCAGCCTCATCGCGCGTTGCATTTACCGCCCTACCTCCGGGCGCCGTCATCGGGGCGATTGTTAACAGGGTAATGACAGTGGCCCGAACTGACGCTCGCCTATCGCCGCGGACGCGACCACGGACGGTGCAGTGTTTCTGACACACGACTTTGCCATGGAGCAGACACCGCAAGGTCCAGGGGGAAAGTCAGATGATCCGCAAGGCCATTCGATCCGGTTTGACTGGACTCTTCCTGGTGGTGTCGAGCCTCGCAATGGCCTCGCCGGAGGCATTCGACGGCGCGATCGAACACGCGCATCTCCTTGACGCTCTCAACCTCGAAGGTGAGTTGTTCCATGTTCAGGGCCTCGAACTCGATAGCCAGCGCATCTGGGTCACCTCGGTCGACCCGAACAACCGCAAGGGCTACATCCACGAGTTCGACCGCCGCACTGGCAAGCTCCTGCGGCGATTGGAGCTGACCGACGGGCCAAGATATCATCCCGGCGGAATATCGATTTCCGGCCGTTCGATCTGGGTTCCGGTCGCGGAGTTGAAGCCGAACAGTTCGGCGGTGCTCGTCGAAGTCGACGCCGACAGCCTGCAGATACGCCGGAAGATCCACGTTGCCGACCATCTCGGATGTGTGGCCGCGTCGGGCCGTACCCTCGTCGCGGGCAATTGGGACAGCGCATTGCTCTACATATTCGATCTGAGCGACAATGCGCGGGCGCGGACGATTCCGAACCCTTCCCCGACCCGCTACCAGGACATGAAGTTCGTCGACGGACAACTCGTGGCGGGCGGATCCTTGAGCTTGTGGAGCGGCGCCGTCGACTGGATCGACTGGCCGTCGATGAAGCTCAAGCGGACGCTACGAGCCGGAGCGATCGGCCCGGTCAGGCCTTGGGGCCGCGGCGGGCCCTATACGGGCGAAGGAATGGCGATCGAGGGCCGCGAACTATACGTCATCCCGGAAGACGGCCCCAGTCGCCTGTTTCACTTCAGGCTCGACGATCGTGGCGAGACCCCGCCGTTCCCCTATGGCGATCGGTCGTGAACCGCGCCACCGAGGTTCGCGGACCGAATATCAGAGCAGCAGAATATAGACCGACCGACTGACCCGTGCCCAGGCACGGGTCAGTGGGATGTTGGCTCAGAAATTTACTCCGTCTACGCGGCGATCTCGGTTGCGAAGTCGCGATAGGAGCGCAGCGGACGACCCAGCAGCGCGGTGAGCCGCTCGACGTCGCCGGCCGCGGGGATCATGCCCTCGCTCTGGAAGCGCTCGGCCATCAGCCGCATGTCGAACGCCATCCAGTTCGGCGAGAATTGGCGGAAGTTCCGTTCGAACCCGGCAGTGTCGTCGCCGCCATAAGCTATCGGGCGGCCGAGCACTTCGCTCCAGATGCCGGCGACGTCCGCGCCAGTCAGGGTATCGGGCCCGACGAGCGTGATGTGGTCGAGCGGAAGCGGCGTGCTGGACTGCTCACGGCGCAGGAGCTCGATCGCGGCGATCTCGCCGATATCGCGGGCGTCGATCATCGCCAGCCCCTTGCTGCCGATCGGCATCGGATATACGCCGTGGCCGGTCACCACCTCCTTGATGCTGACGTCGTTGTTGATGAAATAAGTCGGGCGCAGGATTGTGGCCGACATGCCCATCTGCTCGATCATGCGCTCTACCGCGAACTTGACCGCGAAGTGCGGCACGTTGACGTAGAGATCGCTGTGGATCACCGACAGGTACACGATCCGCTCGATGCCGGCCTCGCGCGCTACATTGAGCGCGACCAGCGCCTGGGTGAATTCGTCCGCCGCTACTGCGTTCAGCAGAAACAGCGTCGAGACACCTGAAAACGCCCCGCGCAGCGAGTCGATGTCGAAGAGATCGCCTTGGGCAATTCCGACACCCGTCGGAAGGTTGGCGGTCGCAGGATCGCGGACGAGCGCGCGGACATCGGCACCGCGGGCGATGAGCTGGTCGATCACATGGCGGCCGATGCGGCCGGTGGCGCCGGTTACGAGGATGGTCATTCGGTGTCTCCTGGTTGATGCCGAACTGGCATTCCGCAAATTAACGATCCACATGTGATCCAATAGCCGCTATATCTGGACGGGTCGTCTCGCTGGTGGAACACAATGGACCTGCTCGCTCTCGCCGATTTCAATCTCGTCGCGCGCCACGGAGGATTTGGTCGCGCTGCCCGCGCCACCGGTCGCCCCAAGGCGACGCTGTCGCGGCGGGTCTCGGAACTCGAGGCTCAACTGGACCTGCGGTTGTTCGAGCGCGGTTCGCGCATGCTCAAGCTGACCGAGGAGGGGCGCGCGCTCTACCAGCGCACCGGCGCGCTTCTCACCGAACTCGACGAGACGGCGGCTGCGATCGCTTCGGGTGGAAACACGCCGCGGGGGCGATTGCGGATCAGCGCGCCATTGCTGTTCTCGCAGATCGCGATGGGAAAGCTCGCCGCGGAGTTCACCGCCAGATTTCCCGAGGTTCGCCTCGAAGTGACCACCGAAGATCGCGCTGTCGACATGATCGAGGAAGGCTATGACCTCGTGATCCGCGTCGATCCCGATCCGGACGAGAGCCTGGTGGGGCGCGCCTTCCTGCGCGATCGGCTGGTGGTAGTGGCCAGTCCGCCGCTTGCGCGGCCGACGGACGGGACAGCGGTGCCAGTGGTCGTCCGGGGACCCGTCGGCCAGCGCGGTCAATGGACGATGCGGACCTCGGATGGCGAGGTGCGCATTGCGGTCGACCCGGTCCTCAGTCTCTCATCGATGATCATGGTCCGCGATGCGATCCGCGCCGGCGGCGGCGCCGCGCGCCTTCCGATATCGCTGGTCAGCCATGATCTTGCGGCGGGCACGCTGGCGCACTGGGGCGATATCGACGGGCCGGACATCGCATTATGGGCGCTCTATCCATCACGCCGCCTGCTGAGCGCGCGAGTATCCGCGTTTCTCGACTTCCTCAAATCCATGTTTCCAACAGGAGCCCCGGACGAACTGGCCGCCTTTATCGGGAAATGAGACAGCCCCCGACAGGTTGATTACGCCCCCGGGCCATCCCGCCGCGCCCGCGTGGCCAACTTCTCGGCGGTGAGGACCAATTCGGCCGCAAGCAGGGCGCCTTGCTGATCCTGCGCGACCGACGTGCCTTCCACCAGGTCCGTCACGAACTGCGGCCCGAACGGCAACGGCACCTTCGAACAGTCGAGATAGCGCGCGCCCTTGCGGTCCGCGATGAACAGATGGTTCCCGCCCGACCGTCCGGCGACATCGACATATTTCCGCAGCTCGATATAGCCCTCGGTGCCAAGGATGAAGAGCCGCCCGTCGCCCCAGGTGGGCAAACCGTCGGGCGTGAACCAATCCACTCGGACGTAACCCATGCCACCGTCGCCGCGCAGCATCATATCGCCGAAATCCTCGAACTTCGGATGCTCGGGGTTGCCGAAATTGCCGGTCTGCGCCGCAACGACCTGCGCCTGCTTGCTGCCCGTCAGATAGACGAACTGGTCGGCCTGGTGGCTGCCGACATCGGTGAGGATCCCACCGTTGCGCGCCGGGTCCCAAAACCATTCTGGGCGGGTCGGCGCCGCGAGCCGGTGCGGCGCGAGATTGACGGTCTGGATGACCTTGCCGATCGCGCCGTCATGGACGAGCTGCCCCGCCATCACCGCCGCGGGCACTTCGAGCCGCTCCGAATACATGATCGCGAACTTGCGGCCGGTCTCCCGGATCGCGCGCCGCACCTCGGCGAGTTGCCGGAGCGTAGTGACGGCGGCCTTGTCGCTCAGATAGTCCTTGCCCGCGCGCATCACCCGGATGCCGAGCGGTGCCCGCAGCGCGGGTATCGCCGCGCTGCACACCAGCTTGATGTTGCGATCCTCGAGGATCTCGTCCTGCGACCGCGCAAGCTTCACCCCGGGGTAGCGCTTCTGGAACGTCGCGATCTGCCTGGGATCGGTGGCGTGGAAGCTGATCAGCACCCCGCCGCCGCGGATCACCGCATCGGTGATCCCGTAGATATGGTTATGATCGAGCCCGATCACTGCGAACGGCACGCGGTATTTCGCTTCGGGCGCCGGCCGCGCCTGCGCGCCTTCGGTCGGGGCGTCGCCGCGCGTCGCCGATTGGGCAAGCGCGTCGGCAGTGAAGCCCGCGGCCACGCCTGCGGAAAGCAGGCCGAGAAGCTGGCGGCGGCTGGAATCGGTCACGGCTGCTTCCCCTTCACAATTTGACGAGATCGGTCGGCCAGGTCATCGCCTCGCCGCGATCCATCGCCTGTTCGCCGAGCAGCGACGCGACGCTCGCGGCATAGGCCTGGGCAAGCAGCCCGGGCAGCGGCTTGCCCGCGCGCACCGCCTCGCCGAACCCCTCGAACTGGAGCATCGTCTCGTCATATTCGCCCCAGCCAAGTGACTCGCCGGGCGTAGTCACCGGAAGCTCGGGGAACCAGGTGGCGCCGCCGATCGGCACGACGCGCTTGTGGCCGCGCTTGACGTCTTCCTGCATTCGCTGGAGCGCGAGCACCTTGGGCGGCACTTCCTGATAGATCCGGCCGAGCTCGGGCTCGATCGTGCCTTTGCTGCCCTGGATCTGCTCCTCGCAGCCGTAGCGCGCATTGTTGAGCAGCGACGTGTAGACGAGTTTCCGCCCGCCCGAATATTCGTAGATCAGCGCCACCTGATCATAGACCTCGCGCCCATCCTTCCAGAAGCAGATGCTGCCCGATCCGATCACCCGCGTCGGAATATCCTCGAGGAACCAGTTGCCGATCTGCAGCTGGTGCGTCGCCAATTCGGTCATCAGACCGGCCGAGCTCTCGCGATACAGCCGCCAGTTGATCTTGCGGTCGGTGCTCCCCTCGGGGATCGGGCGACGCCAGCTGGTGTTGCGATGCCAGCTCGCGCGGATCTGGGTGATCGGGCCGATCTCGCCCGCCTTGGCGCGGCGCAGCGCGTTGAGATAGGTCGGATGGAACATCCGCTGGTGCCCGATCTGGAGCACCTTGCCGCGGTCCTGCGACGCCTTCACCATCGCGCTGCAATCCTTGATCGTGCGCGCCATCGCCTTCTCGCACCACACGTGAAGTCCGGCACCGAACACATCGAGCGTTTGGCGTGCGTGCAGGTCGAGCGGAGTCGCGATGACCACCGCATCGAGCCCGCCAGCGTCGAGCATCGCGCGGTGATCGGCAAAGGCCGGCGTGTTCGCCCCGACCAGCGCCCGCCCCTTCTCCAGATTCAGCGCGAAATTGTCACACACCGCGGCGACGGTGCAATTGCGCGTCTTGAGGATGTTGCGGATCAAGGTGCGGCCGCGATCGCCCGTGCCGATCACTCCGATCCGCACGCGCGGCCCCGCCAGCGGATCACGGCCGGCGGCCTGCGCCGCCCAGGGCGCGGCCGCGGCGACTCCGGCGCCAGCGGTGGCCATCAGCACGCGATCGAGAAAAGAACGGCGTGACAAATCGAACGCATCGTTACGCATCAACCAACATTCCAGCATGAGAGAACAGAAAACGCCGCGCGCCGGGCGCGTCGAGCAGGTGAGTGTCGGCCGCGACGATCAGCGCGGTGCTGACCGCTTCGGCAAGCGCACCGCGATGGTCAACCGCGATCGCAGTGCGCGCAGCAGTGACGAGCGCGCAGTCGCTAGGACGGATCATCGGCGCGCGGTCGGGCGCATCGCCCCCCCCGCCCACGGTCGACGATATCGACAGCGCCTCGTCGCGCAGTTCGAGTTCCACCAGGAACCGGCCAGGCTCGAGCGGATGCGGTATCGCGACCGGCCAGCCGCCGCCCAGCGGGTGTTCGCCGACGACGGCGATCGAGCTCTCGCCGGCGCAGAGAAAGGCCGAGGTAACCCCCGCCCTTCTAAGCGCGTCGCCCGCCCGATCCAGCGCGAAGCCCTTGCCGAACCCGCCAAAATCGAGCGCCAGTGGCTGCGAAGCCTCGATCCGCGCATTGTGCGGATCAAAACGAACCGCCCCCCATCCCGCCCCCGGGCGCAATACGTCGGCCACGGGATCGAACAGGCCGCGCGTCAGCGCATGCACCGCGTCGATCTCGATCAGCGCATCGAGCAGTACCCGATCGTCGACAAAAGCGGGCAGCCCCGCCAGCAGCCGCGCGTTGAGCGCAGTCGTGGCCGAGGGGCGATGGATCGTCAGCGCATCGTCGACAGCCTCGATCGCCCGCCGCGCCCACAGCAGCGCGTCGGCGTCACCCGTGCCGAACAGATGTAGCTCGACTCGCGTCCCCATCGCCGCGAACCGCTCGACATGCATCGAAGGCGCGGAAGCGGTCAGGCCTTGACCTCCCAGCCCGGCTGATAGTCCACGGCCCAGAGCTTCCGCGCCTCCGGGGTCGACGGCATGCCGGTCTTGGTGTCGAGCGTCAGGATCTGGTTGGTCCGATAGGCGATGTTGCCGAGATGGCAAAGCGTGGTGCTGATGTGCCCCTCGCGGATCGGCGAGGCCAGCGCCGATGCGCGCCCGCGGATCACGTCGACCAGATTGCCGGCGTGATACACGTCGAGCGCACCCTCTCCGACGGTCCCGGTGGTTTCCGATGTTGCCGGCGCCTTGACCTCGCGGGTCATCTTGCCCGCCAGATCGAACAGTTCGAAGCCGTTGCGGTCGACCACCGCCGAGCCCTTGGTCCCGAGCAGCAGCACGCCGCGTCCGCGACCATAGCGCAACATGCCGTTGCAGCTATTGCCGTCCCAGCGGATCGTGCGCCCGCCCGGATAGGCGAGATCGAGCGACAGCGTGTCGTACATCTCCCAATCGTCGCCGCGGAAGAACTGGCGCGATCCGCGCGCTGTAACCTTTTCGGGGAAACCTAGCCCCATCATCCAGCGCGCGACGTCGAGTTCGTGCATCGCATTGTTGCAGGTCTCGCCGGTGCCGTATTTCCAGAACCAGTGCCAGTTATAGGGCACGAGATTCGAACGATACGGCCCGCGCGGGCGCGGCCCCTGCCACAGATCCCAATCGAGGTTCGGCGGCGGCGCGGTCTCGTGCCCGCGCCCGATCGAGACGCGATTATTGGCGTACCAGGTCTGCGCCTCATACACGTCGCCCAGCGCGCCGCCCTTGATCAATGCGGCAAGCTGCTGCGTTTCGGCACTCGAGCGCTGCTGGTTGCCGACCTGGAGGTACCGTTTGGTGCGCGCCTGATGCGCGATCATCGCCTCGCCCTCGGCCGGCGCCAATCCGATCGGCTTTTCGCAATAGACGTGGCGGTTGGCATCCATCGCGTCGATCGCGATCTTGGCGTGCGAGTGATCGGGAGTGGCAACGGTGACGACATCCGCCTCCTTGCTGTCGAGCAGCCGGCGGTAGTCGCGTTCGGTCTGCGGCGCCTTGTGCCCCCTGGCCGCGAACTGCGCCGCGCGCTTCGCCAGCACGTCGGAATCGACATCAACGAAATGGGTGATCTCGACGTTCGGCAGCTTCGTAAAGGCACTCATATGCGCCTGCCCGCGGCCGTTCACACCGACGATCGCGACTCGCAGCCGATCGTTGGCGCCCATGATCTTCGCATAGCTTCGCGCGCTCATCGCCGTTCCCAGCACGGCGCCTGCACCCTTTATCGCGGTTCGGCGGTCGATCATCGTCATCTCCTCAAAACGCGCGTAGCTTGATCGATCGGAAATCGACCTTGTCGCCATGATCCTGGAGCAGGATCGGCGCCTCCTTTGCCTCGCCGAAGTTCGATTTACCGGCGAACTTGCTCTGCGCGACCAGCGCGCGGAATTCCGGCGAGCCGCGCTCATATTCGACCATCTTGAAGCCGTTGAGCCAATGCTCGACATGGTTGCCGCGCACCACGATCACTGCCCGGTTCCATTCGCCCGGCGGGTTGATCCGCTTGCCTGGATGGGTGGGGTCCAGCAGGTTGCTTGCCGGGATCAGGTCGTAGAGCGAGGCAAGGCTGCGGTTGCCGTCGCGGCCCAATTTGGCGTCGATATGCCGCTCGTCGTCGATCAATTGATATTCTAGGCCCAGGCCTTCGCCCTTTGCCAATTGCTGGGCATCGAGCAGATATTTGATCCCGCTGTTCGCGCCGCGGCTCAGCCGGAAATCGACCGAAAGCTCGAAATTGCGATAGGCGCCCGCAGTGACGATATCGCCGCCGCCGCTGCCTTCGACCGAGAGAATTCCGTCGCGGATCGTCCAGCCCTTTTGCGGAAAGCCCTTGCGCTTGATGCCGCGCCAGCCATTCGCCGTCGTGCCGTCCCAGAGCAATTTCCACCCGGCGCGCCGCTCGACGTCCGACAATCGATTCGAAAGCCAGCCCTGCTGCTCGAGCCCGGTCGGGGGCGAGACGAAGCGCGCCGGCGAATCGGTGATCACGCGGATCTTGCGGAAGCGCACCTCGGGCTTGCGGCTTGCCTCGGCGTCGGAAATCGCGTGCACCTGAAAGGCGATGAAGCCGCGCGCATCGGTGTCGTCGACCACATCCGCGGCAGGGACGCCGTTGATCCACGTGCGCAGCCGATTGCCGATCGCCTCGACTCGGTAGTGGTTCCAGTCGCCCTGCCGGAAAGTGCGTCGTGCGGCATCGTTGCGGCCGAGTGTGTAGAGCCATTGCCGGCGCTGCTCGTCATAAAGGCCGCCGCTCCAGCCGCGCACCGATGGGTCGATCTCGGCCTGATAGCCATGGACGGCGCCGTTCCGATAATCCGGCCTGCTCTGGCCGCGAATCATCATGCCCGAATTGAGCGCAGGATCGGTCTTGGCGTCATATTCGAGGATGAAATCGCCATAGAGCGCGTCGGAGACGAGCCAGCTGTTGGTCGACCCCGGCGCGGCCCGGCCGATGACCTCGCCATTCACCACTTCATAGGTCGCCTTGCCGCCGGTCGGATGCCAGCCGGCGAGCCCGGCGCGGGGAGTCACATCGCGCCAGGCGGATTCGGCCTGCGCGCGCGAAGCCGGACCCGCCATTGTCGCCGGAGACAGCGAGACGACGGCAAGCGCCGCCAGGATCGCAATTCCGCTGCCCGCTCTTGCCGCTGGCAGAAAGGACGCACGCTTGGCATATTCTGATGGCATCTTGGCCCTTTCGCTATGCCGATCGCACGGCCTCTCCGGTCCGAGGACTACTAAGTGGTCGGGCCACATGCAATAGACAGGTCAGACATTTAATTGGTCGCCCCACCACCGGGTGCGGCGATTGTCACACCTGCGTTCCCTGAGCATCCGCCAAGAAGCCGACCTCCCCTTCGCAACGCTTCGGCGCAATCTGGTCATACCACATCAGACGATTTGTCAGACGAGGTTGTCATAACGTCAACGCGATGTTAGCTCAGTCGCCAATTGCCGGAAAGGCGCCGGCCAGACGACTTCGACTGGCCAAAACAGGGGAGAGGGGAATGCACCCGAAGAGCCGTGGCAAGCACGCATTGCTTGCATCGACCAACATCGTCGCACTTCTGATCGCTTTGCCGGCGGTCGCTCAGACTGCACCGCCGCCGAGCGATCAGGCGACCGACCCGGCGCCCGTCGATACCGCGGATGCGCCGCCCCCGCAGGCCGATGACATCGTCATCACCGGCTTTCGCGCCTCGCTGAACAACGCGCTCAACATCAAGCGCCAGGAAACCGCCGCGGTCGATTCGATCGTCTCCGAGGACATCGGCAAATTCCCCGATTCGAACCTCGCCGAATCGATGCAGCGCATCCCCGGAGTCGCGCTGTCGCGCGGCGACGGCGGCGAGGGCCGCAACATATCGGTCCGCGGCCTTGGCTCGCAATTTACCCGCGTGCGCATCAACGGCATGGAAGGCGTGTCGCAGGTCAGCGGCAGCGACATCCGGGGCGGTGTCGCCACCGGACGCTCGTTCGACTTCGTGACCTTCCCCACCGAGATCTTCTCGTCGCTGTCGGTCCGCAAGACTTTGTCGGCCGATGTCGAGGAGGGTTCGCTAGGCGCGACGGTCGACCTGCGCGCGCCCAAGCCGTTCGACCAGCGCCAGGACTTTGTCCTCACCGGCACCGCGCGCGGAATCTATAACGACATCAGCAAGAAGGCCGACCCGCGGCTGTCGGCGCTGATCTCGAAGAAGTTCGGCGACACGTTCGGCGTACTTGGCAGCATCGCCTATTCGAAGCGCCATATCGAGGAATATGCCTATTCCGCGGTCGATGTCGTGCCGACCACGGTCTATGGTCTGGCGCAGCCGGCGGGCACGGCGAATGCCGGGGTGATTTTCCCGTTCTGCACTCCGGTCGGCTATGTCTACAAGGGCGCACCGGTGTCGAGCCCCGTCCCAGGCTACACTCAGCCGAACGGCACTCCGCTTGGCTCGGACGCCAATAACTGCAGCACCGGCAACCCGCGCACCAGCACCCAAGCGGCCTATGACTATGTCATGAGCCGCACCGGGGTGAACGGACGTCCGGGCGGCGGCGTGTACCTGCCGCGCCTTCCACGACCGGTGAAGAGCACGCAGGATCAGGAGCGCATCGCCGGCACGCTGACGCTGCAATGGAAGCCGAGCGAAGACACCGACATCTCGATCGACGGGCTCTATTCGCGCTTCAAGGTCAACCGGCTCGATCAGATGTTCGACGCGCGTTCGTTCGGCCGCGCGATTTCGAACAACGGCCAGCCGCTGACCTCGGTCCGCGAAATCGAAGTCGACGACAACGGATCGCTGATCCACGGCCTGTTCGACGGCGTCGATCTGCGTTCGGAAATGCAGGACGAAAGGTTCACCTCGACCTACCGGCAGGTGAATCTCAACCTGGATCACCGCTTCTCTGACAGCTTCCGCGTGTTCGGCCTCGCCGGCATCAACGAGTCCAAATTGGACGTGAACCGCCTCCAGGTGGCGATCGATTCTAACGACAGTCGCAACTTTTCGATCGATTTCCGCGACAACCCCGATATCCCGAAGATCGGCTATGGCATCGACACCACCAACGCTGCGCTGTTCCAATACGGTCCGCCGCTCGCAAACGGCGACCAGCGCGGCCAGCTGTCGAACTTCATCCGCCGCAACACGATCACCAGCAAGACGTTCGAGCTGAACACCGAATGGAAGGCGGCGCCCGGCTTCACGGTCCAGACCGGCGGCCAGTATCGCACCAACAAATACACCGCGCGCGAGCGCCAGCTCGCCACCGGAACGCCGCTTGCGCTACCGGCGGGCGTCTCTCTGTCGAGCTTCACCTCGGTGACCAGCGGAGTGGGCAAGAATCTCGACGGGCAGCTGCAGGATTTCGTCTCGGTCGACCCCGACAAGTTCCGCAGCGCCGTCGATCTCGACAGCTACGTCTATTGCAGCGTCGAATGCGCAAAGGGCACCTTTGGCGGCGTCGAGGAAAAATACTGGTCGGGCTATTGGATGGTCAAGTTCAACACCGCGGAGACCTTGCCCTTCTCGCTGCGCGGCGACGCCGGCGTGCGCTACGTCCATACCCGGCTGGACACCTATGGTCCGATCACCACCGCCGCGCCGGCCGGCTCGACCTACCCGTCCCGCTTCGTCATTTCGGAGGTCGGCCGCAGCTACGAGGACTGGCTGCCCTCCGCCAATCTCGCGCTGGACCTCACGTCCAACCTCATCGCACGCGCGTCCGCCGCTCGCGTGATGTCGCGGCCGGCGTACGGGCAGCTGATCCCGGCAGGCTCGGCCAATCTGGTCATCCAAACCGCATCGTTCAGCAATCCCTTCCTCGAGCCGATCCGCGCCAACACCTTCGACGCGGCGCTCGAATGGTATTTCGCCCCCGGCTCGCTGATCTCGGTCGCTTATTTCTACAAAAACATCGAGACCTACATCCAGACGACGAGTCAGCAGGTCGCCTTCCAGGACATCGGCCTGCCTTTGACCTTGCTCGACGGCACGCAGCTACGCCCGACCGACCAGTTCACCGTCCAGCGCAGCAATAACACCCCGGGCGGCCCGCTGCGCGGTTTCGAGCTGAACGTGCAACTGCCGTTCCGCTTCCTGCCGGGAGCGCTGAGCAATTTCGGCGCGCTCGGCAACTACACGCGCGTTCGCTCGAACATCAACTATGTCATCTCGCCGACGCTCTCGCGCACGGCGCCACTGGTCGGCCTGTCGCCGGAGACCGCGAGCGGGACGCTGTACTATGAAGACAAGAAGTTCAGCATCCGCTCGACAGTAAACTATCGCGCGGCGTTCCTCACCGCGGTGCCGAGCGGCTCAGTCGACGCCGATTCGACGTCGAATGCGAGCTCGATCTTCGTCGACGCCTCGGCGTCGTACAACATCAACGACAATATCAAGCTGATCGCCGAAGTCTCGAACATCACCAACGAGACCAATCGCCTGACCGTCGACACGGTGCGGCAGGACCCGCTGTACACCGCGTATTTCGGGCGGACCTATGCGCTGGCGCTCAACTTCCAGTTCTGACCGCCCAGGAGGAGCGATTGATGTTGATGACCGAGACGATGCGCTGGTTCGGCCCATCGGATCCGGTCTCGTTAAGCGACATCCGCCAGGCAGGCGCATCCGAGGTCGTCACCGCGCTGCACGAGATCCCCAACGGGGAGATCTGGCCGCGCGGGGCGATCCGCGCACGCAAGGCAGTGATCGAGGCGGCGGGGCTTGGCTGGACGGTGGTCGAGAGCCTGCCGGTCCACGAGGCGATCAAGACGCGGAGGGCCGGATGGGACGCGCTGATCCATGCCTACCGCGTCAGCCTCGCCAATCTGGCAGCCGAGGGCATTCGCACCGTCACCTATAATTTCATGCCGGTGCTCGACTGGACGCGTACCGACCTGGCTTGGGCGATGCCTGATGGTGCGCTCGCGCTGCGCTTCGAGCTCGAGGCGGCGGCGGTGTTCGACCTGTACATGCTGCGCCGCCCCAATGCCGAACGCGACTATCCTCCCGAGCTGCGCGCCCGCGCCGAGCGCCGCTTCCAGGCGATGGACGATGCCGCATGCCAGCGGCTCGAGCGTACCATCCTCGCCGGCCTGCCAGGGAGCGAAGAGACTTTCACCATCGCGCAGTTCCGCGATGCGCTCGCGCAATATGACAGGATCGACGCCGATACGCTGCGCGGCAATCATATCGCGTTCCTCGAGGCGGTGTGCCCCGTCGCCGATGAACACGATCTGCGCCTCGTCGTCCATCCCGACGATCCGCCGTTCGCGCTGTTCGGGCTGCCGCGGGTGGTCAGCACCGAGCAGGACGTCGCGGCGTTGTTCCAGCGGGTTCCCAATCGCTCCAACGGCCTGTGCTTCTGCGCAGGATCGTTCGGCGTCCGCGCCGACAACGACCTGCCCGGCATGATCGAGCGGCTGGGCGATCGCATCGGTTTTCTGCATCTTCGCTCGGTCCAGCGCGAGGGAGAGGGCAGCTTCCACGAAGCCGCGCATCTCGAAGGCGACGCGCAGATGGCGGTTTTGGTCGGCGCGATCCACGACTTGCAGCAGCGCGAGGGTCGTTCGATACCGATGCGCCCCGATCATGGCCACCAAATGCTCGACGATCTGGCGAAGCAGATGCTGCCCGGCTATTCCTTGCTCGGGCGGATGCGCGGGCTTGCCGAGTTGCGCGGCCTAGAGCGCGGTATCGCGCATGCGGCGGGCAAAAGCGCTACCGCTGCCTGAAGGGCTGCACGGCCGGCTCGCTCCGATTGCCGTGGCCGCCTACCTCGATGGGAAATTCGCCCTGTCCCGCCGGGTTTCGGGCACCTGGATTCGGATGTCGTGCGTGTCTCCGAAGAGAGGAGTCGCCAGCATTGAAGGGCGCTGCGCAAAAGCGTCGAACCACTCGGACAGACGTGGGCGGCCGGACCGGAACGACGGCAAGTCGCGGAACTGTAGCCAAGCCAAAGCGGTCGCCAAGCCGATATGGCCGACGTGCAAGTCGGCGCCCGTGTCGAGCGACACTTCCAGCCAGTCGTAACTGGCGACGAGCTTGGCCTCATAGCCCTCGGCAAGCGCGGGGTAGCGCAAGGTCTCTGGTCGTCGGACAGTCTCCCAACGCACCGCGATTCCTGCTTCTGCGATGCCTTGAGCGACGGCCTGGACTTGGAGTGCCTGCCAACGGCGCTCGCTCGCGGCTGGAATGAGAGGTTCCCGCTCGTGCAGGGTATCGAGATAAGCGCATATGACGTCGGAATCGAAAATTGGCGCGAGCCCCTGGCGGAGCAGGACGGGGACTTTGCCGAGCGGATTCTCCGTGAAGACAACGTCGTTGCGAACCGTTGGGCTAGTTTCGTGGTGAACGACGTTCAACTGATCAGCCAGCCCGACCTCGTGGGCGAACACCAGCGCCTTTCGGGCAAAGGGGGAATGCGTTTGGTACAGGAGAGTCATCGACATGGCGGGTTCCCGACCCAGAGGCTCAGATAGTGACAGTGTTGCGATGGGCGTCATGCAGCACCTGAGCCAGCACGGCGGCAACCCTCAAGATCGTAGAGAGGTGAAGGAGGTCTGGAGTCTTGCAGAGGTTCATTGGGCGCCTCACCGGGGGGATCAGGTCTTTCTAAACCTCACGCCCGCCGCCGAGCGGCAAGTTTTGGCCCAATAGCGCAGGAATTCTGCGCAGTTCGGGGGTATACTGACCAAATGCAGCTTGATGCCTTTGACAGAACTCTGCTGAACCTCGTTCAGGAAGATTGCAGCCGAACCGCCGAGCAGCTGGCTGAGCGCGTTGCCCTATCGCCGTCTGCCATCCAGCGTAGGCTGCGCCGCCTTCGCGAAGAGGGCGTGATCACGCGCGACATTGCCGTCGTGGACCCGCGCAAGGCCGGCCGGCCAACCTTCTTCATTGTCGGTCTTCATGTCGAGCGCGAACAGCCGAAACTGCTCGCCGAACTGCGCCGGTGGCTGGCAGCCGAACCGCACATCCAGCAGGCATTCTATGTGACCGGTGAGGCGGATTTCGTCCTCGTTATCACGGCGCCGGACACGGAGGCCTATGACGGGTTGATGGCCCGGCTGGTCACCGAAAACGTCAATGTCAAACGCTTCACCACCAACGTTGCTTTAGGCATTATCAAGCGCGGGCTGACCATCCCGATCCCGGAGCGTCCCGACGCCTGACGCGCTCCGAAACCGCGCCCAGAGCGCGATGATTGCGGAATAGCCGCCCCCCCTCCTCGACGTCGCCGTCTGACGGCGGCGATTCCCGGCATGATGGTCTGATGCACAACACCCTTACCGACTCAGACCTCCTCGCCATCTGGCCCGATCATGCCCCCACACCCCTGGCCGAAGCTCCGGCTCTCGCATCAAAGGCCGGCATCGGTCAGCTTCTGCTAAAGCTCGAAACCAGGCGTCCGTTCGGCAATTTCAAAGCCCTCGGCGGCACGATCGCGGGCCTGAGGGCAATCGCCCGTGCAGTCGGCGCGCTGGATATTGTGCAGTTGCTGGCCAATCCCGGCAGGTACGGCCCCTGCCCCACCCTGCTATGCGCCAGTGATGGAAACCATGGTCTATCCGTGGCCGCGGCCGCCCACCGGGCCGGGGCCAGCGCCCGCATCTATCTCCCCGCCGCCGTCCGCGACGACCGTGCGGATCGTATCGAGGCGCTTGGGGCGGAGGTCGTCCGAGTGCCGGGCACCTATGACGATGCGGTCTCCATTGCGGCCACGGCCGCGGCGGCCGGAGCGGGTCTCTTGATCCCGGACACGACGCAAGATCCCAATCACCCGGTGGTGGCGGACGTGATGGCGGGCTACCAGGTGATCGCCCGCGAGATCCGCAGCGAACTTCGGCGGCGCTCCCAACCCCTGCCTACCCATCAGTTCATCCAGGCCGGCGTCGGCGGTCTGGCGTCGGCCATGGCCGACGGCCTTGGCTCCGGTCGCTCGGGCGGACCGCGGATCGTGGTCGTCGAACCGAGCACTGCGGCCTGTGTTGCGCATGCCCTTATCCTCGGGCGCGCCGAACGGATCGATGGCGGACTGGAGACCTCCGCGGAGATGCTGTCATGCGGCCTCGCCTCAGTGCCTGCCCTACGCCGCCTAATTCACCACCACGCTCGGTCGCTGCTCGTCGACGAGGCGGACCTACTGCGCGCCGAGGCCGCGCTCACAGCCTCGGCGATCGACAGCACAGCCTCGGGCGCAGCAGGCCTCGCCGGCCTGCTGATTGCGGCGACGGACCCGATCGAAAGAAAGCGCCTGGGTCTGTCCGACGCGAGCCGGGTCCTGCTCGTCATCTCCGAGCGCCGCCCTTAGACGCAAGATCAGTCCCTCGGCTCCTGACTTCGTCAATCAAGAGAAGGCGATGGCCATGCCCGCCGGCAGCGTAAGAGCAACGCATGACGGACACCCGATACGCGATGCGGCGTGCGTGTCCCGCTGCAGGAGATCTCAGGAACGCCAAGTGTCTCGCACCCATGCACGGTCGCCGTCGCAACCAGCGAGCAGGCTTGAGAGCTGCCGGCGCTAGGCGTGCGCCTCCTGCCAGTGCGGGTAGGTGACATAAGCGGTGACCGCCCCTTGCTCGTGCGAGCGGATGGTGACCTTGACGCCTTTGGGCATATGGACGATTTCGCCGGGCCCGGCGGTGACTGTGCCGGCTTCAGACGAAACCGACAATCGGCCCTCCAGGACGACCATGACGTCGTCGACGGCTAGCGTCTCATCGATGCTTTGATCGGGTCCGTAGCGTCCGTAACCAATTGTGATCGGCGCGCCGTCGCGCTGGTCGACGACATTTGCTGCGAAGACTTCCCCATCCTGTCCTGGGGAACGCTCGAAATCGGCATCGGCGAGAGAGAATTTGCGAACGAGCATGGAAATCACTCCGTGTTAAAGTGAAAGTTGGACAGGGTCGGCGACGATGTAGTCATCAGTGCGGCCAAGTCACGAGCGGACCTCATCGGCACAGCCGGTCAGCCGGAGTAGCGCTCTGCCATATATCGTCCTGGCGAGGTGCCGAGCGCCTTGCGAAACATCGTCACGAAGCTGGGCACGCTCTCATACCCCAGGTCGGTGGTCACCTGCTGGATCGAGGCGCCGCCGGCCAGCCACTTGACGGCCAACACGACGCCGAGCTGTTGGCGCCAGCGACCGAAAGTCATGCCTGTTTCCCGCCCGATAAGGCGTAGCAGCGTACGTTCGCTCATCCCGGCGTGTCGCGCCCAGCTTGCCAGAGTCCCCCGGTTCGCCGGCGACGCCATCATTTCGTCGACGATCCTGCGCAGCCGCGGGTCGGTCGGCATCGGCAGATGCAGATCCTCGATCTGCGCCACTGCGAGTTCGTCGAGCAGCACCGCGACCAGCCGTGTATTCGCGCCGCCTTCCTCATAGAGATACGGCAAATGCGCCGCGCGTGTCAGAAGCTCGCGCAGCAACGGTGTCACCGAGACCGCACAACAGGCTTTTGGCAAATGCTTGTCGACCGCGGGATCGACGAAAGCATTATACCCCGCAAGCGCGCCCGTGGCCTTGATGGCGTGCAACGCACCGCCGGGTATCCAGATTGCACTGCGCGGCGGCACGATCCACAGCCCGCCCTCGACCTCGCAACTAAGGGCGCCGCGCTGGACGAGCAGCATCTGGCCCTTCTTGTGGCGATGTCGATCGAGCTCGAACCCGCCGACATCGGACATCTCCGCGCCGAACGCGACGATCGGGCGCGGGACGTCATCGGGGTCGACCCATTCGATTTCCTGCAACGCGTTCAGGATCGGCATGGGCGCCGTTCAGGCAAAGGACGCGTGGTGGCGATATTGGATAACATTCTGTCAGGCCTTCGGAATGACGCCAGCATGACGCTCCGCTATCGCATCGCCATCGTCCCGTCGAGCCACTCCGGCCTTGGGCATGGGTAAGGACCAACATGAACACGCTGAACAGCAGCCGCGTCGCCGATCTCCTGGAAGCGCTTCACCGCGACGCCGAAGCGAGTGACCGGGAGCATTTCGAGGCAATGCAGGCCAAGATTGCGGCGCCCGGCGCATCCATCGAGGCCCTCGTCGCGGATTTGCTCGCGCATGAACGCGCCGACTATCACGCGGTCTATCGCGATCGCGCCGACAATTTCCTGGCCGTCTCGCCCGATTATGGCCGGTTCCTCTATGCGGTCGCGCGCGCCGCCAAAGCGACCCGGATCGTCGAGTTCGGGACATCGATGGGGATTTCGACGATCTATCTCGCCGCCGCGCTTCGCGACAATGGCGGAGGTCATCTGGTGGGCAGCGAGATGGAAGCCGGCAAGGTGTCGCGCGCGCGTGCCAATCTCGATGCAGCCGGACTAGGCGATCTCGTCGATATCCGAGCCGGCGATGGGCTCGAAACGCTCGAGGACGTCGGCGGAGACGTCGACCTCCTGCTGGTCGACGGGGCGTTCTCGCTATACCTACCGGTGCTCAAGCTGGTCGAGCCACGCTTGAAGCCGGGCGCCGTGATCCTGGGCGAAAATGCCTTCGAGCCGGAATATCTGGCGTATGTCCGCAATCCCGCAAATGGTTACATTTCGCTGCCTTTACCGGACGAAGGTCGCGGCAATGTATTCTCGGTGAAGCTGTCATAATGTCTGCCACGGATATGCCCCACATAAGAGAACAAGGTCGGCTGAGCAGGGTAGTGGCGCGCCTGTGGATGAAGCCCGCGACCGTCACCGCCAACGAGCAAGTGGCCGATCGCTTTCATCTGATCACCGTGGAGGGCGACGCACTCGAGGGCGTGACGTGGCGGCCAGGACAGAAAGTGCAGATCGCAATGGGTTCGGCCTTCGTGACACGGACCTACACGCCGATCGAATGGAATCCGTCGGCCGGGCGCATGTGCATTCTGGGCTATGCCCACGGCGAAGGGCCGGGAAGCACCTGGGTACGCACCGTGGCGCCGGGTGCCGGATGCGACATCTTCGGCCCGCGCGCATCGCTGGACATCGGCAGTCTGCCGGGGCCCCTCGTCATCCTCGGCGACGAAACGTCGATCGGCCTTGCCTATGCGGCGACCCATCAGGATCGGGCGCGCCTCGTAACATCCTGTTTCGAAGTGGAAGGCGGCGATACCGCTCAACGGGTGATTGCCAGCCTCGGTCTCCAGGGCGTCTCGCTGGTCGCGCGGCGCGCCGACAATGCGCACCTCCCCGCGTTGGACGCATCCCTTTCGGACGGAGTTGCCGCCGGGGCTTCCTTCGTGCTCACCGGAAAGGCCGCAACGATACAAAGGCTTCGACAGAGCCTGAGACAGCAATCGGTTCCGGCGACGCGGCTCGTCACCAAGGCGTATTGGACGCCCGGCAAGGCCGGCCTGGACTGACCTTGGTGCGGGCTGGCAGCAATGCCGGCTTGCGTCGGTTGGCGATCGGTCGATTGGCGGCTTGCGGTCAACCGTCCTTAAAACGCACCGCGAAATACGCGACTGTTCCGCCGGTCGACGAGTTCAGCATCGCGACTAGCACGCCGCGTCCGTCACGGCCGCGCCACGCTTGCGCGAGGTTCTTGCCAGGATCGGCACCGGGCAACGCCACGGAAGTGGCGCCACGCTGGCGTGCCAGATTGTCGATGCGTTTCGCGACAGCGACCCAGGGAACGTCCTTGCCCACCTGAAACAGGCGCGCGCCTTCGATGGTGACGGTGCCTTTGCCGACATCCTGTACCAGGGCGCGCAACGCCTGCTGCTCGGCCGCGCCCGCGCCCGCGCGTGCGCCAGCCGGCGCGGGCAGCGACGCGATATCGAACCCGCGGACGAGGCCCAGAAAGGCGAAGAGGCTCAAGAGCATTGCTTTCAGCAAAGGTTTTTCCTCGGAGCGCAACGTGCCCGCATTGCGCGCACGGCTCAACCCCTAGCGGGCTGGGCCCGCGGTGAAGGCTTCGGCACCGCCGGTGTCGGCGAGAGTGCGCAGCGGGACTTCCATCGTCGCCGAGGCCGTGTCGTGGCCCTCGCCGACATTCATATTGGTGCTCCACGGATTTCGCACCGTCACCATCCACTCGCCATCGGCATTCTTGTGCACGTCCTGGACGGTATAGACATGGTTGTCGACCAGGCCGTCCTGCGTGCCTTCGTTGCCACGGATCCTGTCCCACAGGCTGCGATTTTCGGGCACGGTCCACAAAGTCACCGGGCGCCCGTTCGATAGCGCCGCGTCGACCTGCCCCGCCATCCGGTCGAGCGCCGAATTCTCGCTTTCGAAAAAGCCCTCGGAATAGCGGATCTCGTCGCCGCGATCGCCGGTGATCGCCTGCATCGCGTCCTGCGGCCAGCCACCATTGGCGATTGCGTTATAGCCTTCGGTCAGCCCGTCGGCGGGATTGCTGTCGTGCATCTTGGCATAGGCGGTCTCGGCGACGGCGGGCCAGATCGGCCCGTCGAGTCCGGTGTTGTCGGCGGTCGAGCCGCCTTGCCGCGCGAGATTGTCTTCGAGCTCGGCCTGCGTCACCTGCACCAACTGAGGATTGCCGTCGCCATCGTGGAGCCGGACAGTGAAATTGCCGGTCCGCGCATCAAAGCTGATCATGCCCCGAACCGCATCGGGCCGCTGCTGCGCGAGCGCGCCGAGGGTCGCGACGAAATAGCAGTCGCCCAGCGCATCCTGGCGTATGTCCGCCGCCTGCGGGCCCTTGGCGCCATACAAATCGGCGGCGTCGAAGCGGACCTCGGCGGGCTTCGCTGCCCCGCCGCCGTCGATCGGAATGCGGAACCCCGGGGTGGTGACCGATGTGCCCGCCAGCAGCGAGTCCAGATTGAAGCGAGTTGCAACGCCTGCGGCCTCGATCATGCCGAGTCTCCCATTCTTTCACAGGAGCTATGCGCGCCCCGCGCGAGCGCCGCGATAATCGGATCGATTATGGCGCGCCGCGCTCGGCCGCCGCATCTTGTCCGCATCCGATCGAAGGATGCGTGATGCAGGTAAACAGGGCCACAGCTTCTCCGGCGTCGACACCCCCATCGACTCCGCCTGCCGCGCCGTCCCGAGGCGCTGAGGCGTATCGGTCGGACTGGCAGCCGTCGCGTGTCACGCCGGCGCTGCACTCGGCGCCATCGACTTCCTTTTCCCCCCGAGCCGATGGCGCCGACACCCTCCAGCAGCGCGCCGCGAACGATCGGACTGCCACGGTCGTCCCCTTCGCTCCGGAGGCGCGCAATGCGCTCGGTGCGCAGCCGGTGCATCTCGCCGCGATCTCCCCGGTCGTCGCTCCCTCGGCATCGGCGCAGGCGCACCTGGCGGCCAACGATGCGCCTGATCTCCGCCAGGTCCACACCAACGCGTTGCTCGCCAAGGACGTCTATAACGACGTACCCAGCCCGCCCGCCGGCTATCGCGCGGCGAGCGACGCCGATCTTGCCCGCCTCGGCCTCACTTCCGAGATGCTCGAACAGCCCGGCGAAAGCAGCTTCCGCGCCCGCGTCTATGTCAGCGGCGAGGCCGGGCAGGAGCATTACACTGTCGTCTTCCGCGGCAGCCAGTCCGGCGACGACTGGAAGAGCAACGCGCAGCAAGGGCTCGGCTTCAACTCGGAGCATTATGCCAATGCGCTCGAGATCGGAAAGAAGCTCGCGCGTACCGACGCAGACGTGACTCTGGTCGGACATTCGCTTGGCGGCGGACTCGCGGCCGAGGCGGCGATTGCCGCGGGCCGCCCCGCTGACACCTTCAACGCCGCCGGGCTGCATCAGAACACGATCGACAAGGCTCAGGCAGTCGCGCAGGCGAACGATCGCGGTGCCTCGTCGATCAACAATTATCGGGTGCCGGGCGAGATCCTCACCACGCTCCAGGAAGGCGGCGACCGCGCGATCGGTGCGGGGCTCGGCAGCCTGATCAGCGGCGGCGGCGCCATCGTCGGCGCGGCGGTGAGCGATTTGCCCGAAGCCTATGGCGCGCAGCACGACTTGCCCAATGTCCGCCCCGAAGGCGCGCATTGGTGGGATTCGATCAACCCGGTCGATCGCCACAGCATGGACTGGGTGCTCGCCGGAACCGCGGCACAAGCCGGCCGCTGAGCCGTTGACGCACCGCTCGCAATAAGCTGAGGGTGCGGCGTGTGCGCAGATTCCTTCCGTTCAACCTGGGCCTCGTGCTCATGACGATGGGCTGCGACAGCGCTGCGCGGGCCGATTGCTTCGCGCAGGGCACCGAACTGCCGACCCGCCGCGAGACGCTGACCGACCAGAGGCTCGGTGCCGCCGCGCGCGATTTCGCCGAGGCATTGTTCGACGGCAATCTCGAGCGTGCCGGCCAGTTGCTGCGCGGCGATCCCGGGCTGGCGCGCCGGAGGGTAGGGACGCATTACGACATGCTGTCGGTCGCGCTCGCGACTTGCCGCATCGATGCCGTCGACCTGGTGATACGTGGTGGCGCCCCGCTCGACGGTGTCGAGGACAAGGGGCTGCCGCTGCGGCTCGCGTTGCGGGCGAAGGACCCGGCGTTCGCGCATCGCCTGCTCGCCGCCGGCGCCAGCCCCAATCCTGCGGGGAATCCGAGCGGCCCGCTGCGCACTGCGATCACGCTCAACTCGCTCGGGGCAGTGCGCATGCTGCTCGATTTCCGCGCCGACTCGAACGTGATGGAAGCGACCGGCAACCGCCCGCTCCACACTGCGCTCGACATGGAGCATTTCCGAATCGCCGAGCTGCTGCTCGACCGCAGTGCCGATGCGTGGGCGATCGACAGCGGCGGCGCCAATCTCGGCACCGCGGCGACGACGAAGATGCTGACCGAGTCGGCGGAGGAAGCCGAGGCGCAGCGCCGGCTTGCCGAGCGGCTAAAGAAGCTGGGTTGGCCCGAGCCCGCGCCCTCGCCACGCGAAGTGCGTGCGGCGGCGGCGAGTGGCAACTGGCCGCCCATGGCGGCACGCGCGGCGGGAGCTAAACCAGTGCCGCCATCGGTACTGACCCTCATCAGGGCCAATCTGCAGTCGACGCGCTAAGTCATCGTCACCCCCGCGAAAGCGGGGGCCCATCTCCTGCGTGGGCAGTGGCAACGCAGTCGTTGTGTGATCGGCGATCACCGGAGATGGATCCCCGCTTTCGCGGGGATGACGAAAGTTAGCGTTTCTGCCTTCAGCCAAACGCCGCTTCGGTCGAGAGGCTGCCCAACGCAACCCCCGCGCCTTCCAGCTGCGCCTCGAGTTCTCCCAACACGCCGTCATAAGGCGGCGCACCATCTCCGAGTAGCAGCGCCACGTCGAGCGTCCCTGCGGCGTTGCGCACCAGCCGCGCGCTGGTTGCGGGCCAGGCGCGGTCGCCGAAGGTCACCGTGACTTCCTTGGTCCCCTTCCCGTTCTCGCGGGTCCACAGATCGGCGAGCATCTGCGCGAACGCCCCCGGATCGACATGCGCCGCTGGCATCGTCGGCATCGCCGTCGGCTGCGGCTGGGCGTTTCCCCCGAAGCCGAACAGGCCGTCCTGCCGCTCACGCGCTTCGCGCTCCTGGCGCAACGCAGTGTCGCGCGAATCGCCGAAGGCCTCGCGCTGCTGGACCGGAACCTCGCCGCGGCGATCCGCCTGCACCAGACCCTTGGCGCCCTTCTGCTGGATCGGCTGGCCGGGCTGTTCCTTGCCCTGCAGCCGTGCTTTGGCGAACGCCTCGTTCATCGCCCGGATGTCGGCGGGCGCGGGCTGCGCGCGAGCCTGCACCGGGCTCGGCGCCGGCGCGCGCGCTGGTTGTACATTGGGGGAACTGACGCGGGTCATGATCGCCTCCGTGCTTCCAAATTGTCGAGCGCAGTGCGCTCTTCCAGTCTCCGCTCCCAGCGCCGCACCGCTTGTCCGGCATGCTCGGCAAGCCGGTCGTGGCGGGCACGGGCAAGGATCATCGCCTTGCGCCGTTCGCCCTCGGCCTCGCCGCACAGCCGTTCGGCCTCGCGCGCATCGTTGAGCGCGCTGCGCGCCACCGAGCGGCGGAAATGGCTGCGATCGACAAGCGCCAACAACCGCTCGGCCTCGGCCGGATCGGTGGCAAGATCGGCGTGCGCCTCCTTCATTCCCGCGTCCGCTGTATCGGCTGCGGCATCGGCTTCGGCGCGCTCGCGTTCGGCGGCGGCGGTTGCGGCGCGTGCCTCGGCGAGCGCGGCCGCCGTACTCTGCATCCGCACCTCGCGCAGCCGGACGAGGGCCTGGGCCTGGCGCCGCTGATCGCTGCCGCGCATCAACCCGCAACTCCGCGCAGCAGCATCAGCGAGGTCTGGAAGTCCTCGGGCCGGTTGGTGTCCTGCCGCAGCAACGTGTCGATTTCGGGCTTTGCCGCAATCGCGCGATCTGCGAGCGGATCGGCACCGGCGCGATATTCGCCGACCTGGACGAGGAACTCGATCTCGGCATGCTTTGCGAGCAACGCGCGCACCCGCGTCGCCGCGTCGCGGTGCGCCGGCGTGGCAAGCCGCGGGAACAGACGGCTCAGGCTCGCCAGCACGTCGATCGCGGGATAGTGGCCGGCGGCGCCGAGCTTGCGCGACAGAATGACATGCCCGTCGAGGATCGAGCGGACTTCCTCGCCGATCGGATCGTCGCCCTCCTCGTCCTCCACCAGAACGGTGTAGATCGCGGTTATCGACCCGACTGCATCATTGCCTGCCCGCTCGAACAATCGCGGCAATTCGGCGAAGACCGAGGGCGGGAAGCCGCGGCGCACCGGCGGCTCGCCCGCCGCCAGCCCGATCTCGCGAAGCGCACGGGCGAAGCGCGTCACCGAATCCATCAGCAGCAGCACGTTGCGCCCTTCGCTGCGGAAACCTTCGGCGATCGCAGTGGCATGATGCGCGGCGCGGACGCGTTCCATCGCTGCGCGGTCGGAAGTCGCGCAGACGATCACGGCGCGCGCCAATCCCGCCTCGCCTAGCGAATCCTCGATGAACTCGCGGACTTCCCGGCCGCGTTCGCCGATCAATGCGATGACGATGACGTCGGCCTGGGCAAAGCGGGCGAGCATGCCGAGCAGAGTCGATTTGCCGCCGCCCGCCGCGGCGAACACGCCGAGGCGCTGGCCCCGGCCCAGGGTCAGCAGCGTATCGATCGCCCGCACCCCGGTCGGCAGCGGCGCATCGATCAGCGCGCGCTCCATCGGCTGCGGTGCCGGCGCATGCAGCGGCCGGCGCGCGAGATCGGACGGGAGCTCGCCCTTGCCGTCGATCGGCCGGCCGCGCCCGTCCAGCACCCGGCCGAGCAGCCCCTCGCCCCACGGCACCGATTCCTCGCCGCTGCGCACAATCACTTCGGCGTCGACCGAGAGCCCGCGGACATCGGCGAGCGGGGTGAGGATCGTTGCCTGCCCGGCGATTCCGACGACTTCGACCGGCACGACCCGCCCGGTCGAAGGCTCGATCACTTCGCAGGCATCGCCGATGCGCGGCGCGATCCCGGTCACCTTGAGCGTAGTGCCGAGGATCTCGACCAGCCGCCCGCGCCGCTCGACCGTCGGGCTGCGCTGGAGTCCGGCCAGCAACTGGTCGATCGTGCTGGCGGGCCCCTCAGCCATGCAGCGTCTCGCCCCAGATCCGCTCGATCTGCGCGAGCTGGGTATCGAGCCCGGCATGGGTGCGTCCCAGCGCGGTTTCGATCACGCAATCCTGCCCTTCGAGCAGCGGATCTGTCTCGACGCTGATCCCGGCGCGTCCGTCGAGACGTGCGCGTACCGCATCGAGGGCGGGGGGTGCCACGCGAACGATTGCGGCACTGTCCGGTGCGAGCTGCGCCGCGGCACGTTCCGCGATCGCCGCCACCATCGTCTGATCGTCCAGCTCGCCGGCAATCCGCCGCACCACTTCCAGCGCCAGCCGCGCAATGTCCTTCTGGCGCGCGCGCTGGAGTTCGCCGTCGCGCAGCGCGATGCGGAAGAGCTCGGCCTGCCGCTCGCTCTCGGCGGCGGCAAGGCCCTCGGCGCGCCCTTCAGCATAGCCCTCCGCCCGCGCGACTTCGCGAGCCGCGTCGGTCGTTTCCGCCGCGCCGCGCCGCAACGCGCCAGCCTCGGCGAGCAAGGCGAGCGCATCCTGCACCCGGCTGACATCGGCTGCGGGCACCAGCGGGTCGTCGGCGAGCGCCGTCGCCAGCCGATCGGCGTGAAGGACGAGGTAACTCATGTCCGCGCCGCCGCCGCGACTGCCGCAGCCACAAAGGCGTCGAGCACTTCGCCCGGGCACGACAGCCCCGGAAGATCGGCGCGCCACGGCAAATAGCCGCGCAACGGCGTCGGCAATTGCTCGCGCAGCAGCGAGAATCCGTAAATCTCGAGCTCGTCGGGCTGGAGCGCGCGTGCGGCGACCGCCGGCATCGTCGGGATGGTTTCGATCGCCCAGTCGAGCAGATCCTCGCCGGCGACTTCGGCGAGCGCGCCGAGCCACGCACCGTCGATCGATCCCGCCAGCGAATCCCCCATCCACAACAAGGCGACGCGCAGCGCGAGCTTGTGCTGCGCTGCCGCCGGCAGCCGCAGCCAGGCCGGGGCACTCGGCAGATCGGCAAAGCGCGCTACCGGTTCGTCGCACCCGTTCAGATGTTTGAGCAGCAAGGCGGCACGGCGATATCCGGGGCCACCGTCGACCGCGACGAGATCGTTGCCGATCGCGGCGAGCGTCGCGCGCTGCTCCGCGGCCCTCATATGCTGCCCTCGCGCCGCGCCACCGCGGCGCGCCGCTGCTGTCGACGCCGCAGGCTCGGATAGCCGAGTGCCGCGACGAGCAGCAGCAACCCGGCTATCGCGACGCCGATCAGATTGCCGTTGAGCCCGTTCTCGCCGCTTTTGGCCGCGACGGTCGGCAGTGGCTGGGCCGGGAAGGTCTCGACCGAGACATTCTCATATTTGAGTCCCTGCACCGAATTGACGATCAGCGCCTTCACCTTGCCGATCTGCGTCTCGATATTGGTGCCGGGGCGGTATTTGATGAACACCGATGCCGAGGCCGGCTGGCCGGTCTCCGCCAACGGCTGGGTTTCGGGCAACACCAGATGGACCCGCGCCTGCACCACTCCGTCGATCTCGGAGATGGTGTGCGACAGCTCCTGGCTCATGCCATAGACCAGCCGCGCTTTCTCCTCGGTGGGCGAGGAGACCAGGCCCTCGCGCTTGAACACCGTCCCCAGCGAGGCGAACTCCTCGCGGGGATAGCCCTGGCTGTGAAGCACCTCGACCGCGCGGCCGAAATCGGCCTTTTCGGTGAGCAGTGTCCAGCCCGCTTCGCCATTCTCCTTCTTGGTCGCGCCGATCCCGGCGCTCTGCAGCACCGCGATCATCTCGTTGACCTGCGTCTCGGTGAGCTTCGAATAGAGCTCTTCCTCGCCGCAGGCCGCGAGCAGCAGGCAAAGCCCAAGCAGCGCCGGGCGCGCCTTTCTGGCAAGCGGGCCCATCCCTAGTTCTCCTGCGATCCGGACAGAGCGGACCTCACGATTGCTGCCGGAACAGCTGCTGGATGCCGTCCGACGTGCGGTTGGCGATGTTCGAGGTCAGCTGGCAGTGGAACATGAACTCGTGGCACTTCATCGTCAGATCCACGACTTCGCCGGGAGTCATTTCCGAGCCGCTGGCCTGCGCCGCCTTGGCATATTCGGACACGCTCTTGGCCTCGCCGTTGACGCGTTCGATCTGCGAGAACATCGCCTGCATCGCCGGGCCGAGCGCGTCGCTGCCCACCCCCGTCGATCCTGCCGCCGAGAGCGAGCCCTGGAAGCTGGTGATGTCGGAGACCGACGCGTTGGGGCCCGCCTGGACGATGTCGGGTGGCATCGGGGCGGAGGCGGCGCTGGCGGCGGCCCCCGCAATGGCTTCGATCGACATGATCGCCTCCTCAGTTCTTGCGGGCCATCGTCTCGAGCGCCTTGCCGACGCTGTCGATCGAGCTCGACGAGCTGTTCGCCATGAACGACATCCGCATCGATTCGGCAGTCAGCTTGGTGATCTGCGAGGGATTGTCGCTGCCGCCATTGCCGACTTCGTTCGACATCGCCTCGATGCGGGTCGCCTGCTTGTCGAGCGTCTGGCCCCACGAATCCGCCAGCGCCTCGAACCAGGTGCCGGGCGCCGAGCCCTTGTTCATCTTGTTGCCGGTCAGCGGCGAAAGCGAGATGTTGGTAAGTCCGGTGGTGATGGTATTCGACATGTCTATGCTCCTTCACGCTACAGATGGTCAGAACTTCAATTGCGTCTCGCGGCCGTTCTTCTCGAAGAACACCGTGTCTCCCTGGATGGCGATGAGGCGGTGCCCGCTGGGCATGATCGCCCCGGCGAAATAGCGCGCGCCGTCGACGGTCTGGATATAGGCCGGGTCGCCCGCGACCACGGTCGAGATCTTCTTGGTCGCGTCGGCGACGGTGCGGATCGGCGTGTCGTCCTTGGGCGGCAGATCGTCGCGGAACACCAGCCGGCCCAATTGCTTGACGTCGGTGCGGATCGCCTGGGCGAGCTTGCCGCGCTCGTCGTCGGTCATCCGCGTCACGCGGAGCTCGACGCCGGTGCGCGAGATCGGGCGGCCGATCGCCTGGAGCCCGTGGATACGCGCGACTTCGGCGGCGGACTGGGCGAGCTCGGCGCTGGTCTGAACGTTGACCGTCGCGTCGATCCCGTGATCGCGCAGCGTTTCCTGCGCCTTCAGCCGCTCGGCATCGTTCGCCACGACGCCGCTCACCATCACGCCGCCGGTGGTCGTGTCATTGGCGGTGGTCAGCGGCGCGAGGCCGGCAGTGTCTAGGACGTGATCGGCCCGCTGCGCCGAATCGCCACGCAGGCCGAGCGCATCCATCGTCGGCACGGCCAGCGCCGCGCCCGCCACCAGCATGGCGATCGCGCCGACCGCAATCGCGCGCTTGCGCGTGACCCAGCCGCTGACTTGCTCGCCTGCCTTGCCCAGCAGGGCAATCGCCTCGTCCTGCGGCGAAGGCGGTGGCAACGACGGGGAGGGCGCGGTGCCGGCGATGTCGCTCGCCTCGGTCCAACGCGCGCTCTCCGGGTCGCCCCACGCGAGCGCCACCCCGCCGATCGAGAAGGGAACATAGGCCGGGAGGATCGCGGTCTGCCCTTCGCCCACATGCGAGCCGAGCAACAGCGCCTCCCCGGTCAGCACGGTGATCTGCGCCCCGACCTCGCCGTCGACCAGCAGATCGACAGCGATGCCTTTGGTAGCAGGGTCGCGGATGACGACATCCTGCCAAAACTGATGACCGATCGACACGGTTCCGCTCGTCGGCAATTGCTTCTCGGTGCCGGCGAGCCGGCCGTTGAGCACACGAAGAACGGACGGCGAAGTCATTGCGTCGGGTTCCCGCTGGCCGGAACGGGGATCTTGGCGGGGGGCTGGTTGGCCGCGGGCACCGGCGCACCCGGCGCCATCGCGGTGGCGCGCGAAGCGAGCGGGACGAGCCGCGGAGTGATCAGGAACAGCCGCTCGGTATGGCCGCGCTGCTTGGTGCGGAACTTGAACAATTCGCCGAGCAGCGGGATGTCGCCGAGCAACGGCACCTTGGTCTCGTCGTTGCTGTCGGCGTCGATCGTCATGCCGCCGAGCAGCAGGCTCTCGCCGTCGAGCACCATCCCCTGCGTCGCCACGCTGGCGCGGTCGACGATCGGGATGTTCTCCACCGCCGAATTGGGGCTGATGCTGCCGTCCTCGATGTTGACCAGCACGCGGATCCGCGTCTGATCGTGATCGCGAAAGACGTGCGGATTGACGCGCATCACGGTGCCCGCGGTTACGTTGAACAGATCGACTTCCTCGCGTCCCGCAACGCGGACGTAGAAGGTGCGCGTCCGATCGAACACTGCCTCGACATTGGACAAGGTCATGATCTGCGGCCGCGACACGATCCGCGCAGCGCCCTTGTTCTCGAGCGCAGTCACCCGGCCGAGAAACTCGCGCTGGCTGCCGATGATCGTCGAGATCGTGCCGCCAGCGCCCGAAGGGGTAATGTTGCTGACATTGTCGCGGCGGCTGGTTCCCGGGATCGGGAGCAGTCGGGTGTCATCGGACGTGCCGTTGCCGAACAGCGCGCCGAAGCCGCCGCTGCCGAAGCGCCAGTTGATCCCCAGCTTCTGCAGCCGGTCGACATTGATATCGATGATCGTCGCCTCGATCTCAACGATCTGCGGCTCGACGTCGAGCGCGCGGATCAGCGAGTCATAGGCAGCCATGCGCTCGGGCACGTCGCGCACGATGATCGCGTTGAGATATGCGCTCGGCTCGATCCGGACGATGTCGGCGGTCAGCGGCGCGGCCAGCCCCATGTCGCCACCGCCGAGCACGTCGGTCGCGGCGTAATTGCCGGCCTGCGAAGTATCGGCCGGTACCGCGTCGAGCCCCTGCCCCTTCAGCCGCGGCTGGCTCTGCCGCACCAGCCGCGCGCCGAGCGAAGGCGTGACCGCGCTGCCGCCGGGCTTCTGGTCGAGCACGAGATTCTGCAGGATCGACGCGAGCCCGGGAACCCGAGTCTCGCGGCCGCCAGCAGTGACCACGGTATCCTCGGCGCGCGCATAGCGCAGGTAGAAGACCCGGAACTCGACCGGCTGGCTCGCCGGAATGCGCGGCGCATCGTAATAGCCGCCGCCGCGCCCGCCACCGGGTGCGCCGCCCGGCGCCGCCGGTGCGCCATCGGCCAGACCCTCGCCGCGCGCCATTCCCGTGACTTGCTCGATGAAGCGCGGCGTTCCGCTGACGACGAGGCCGTCGGTGGTGACGCGCAGCAAATTGCGCCGGTCGGGCAGCCGCTGCGCCCGCGCCTGGCGCGCGACGCGCTCGGCGCCGGCGCGGTCGAGCTGGAGCGTCTGCACGCCAAGCTCGTTGGGCGCGTATACATAGACCGCCGCGCCGTCATAATAGGATACCAGGTTGAAGGCCTTGGCGATGTCGCCGTAGATCTTCTCCACGCTTCCCTGGAAAACGCCGTTTACCGTGCCGGTCAGCTTCGCGCTCGGCACCACCGGGCGCCCCACCTTGCCGAACAGATCGCGCAGGAACGCCGCGATCGGCTGGTCACGCGCGACGATCGAGACCTGGTTGCCGGTCTGCGCCGGCGGCGGCGTCTGCGCACCGGCAGCGAGCGGCATCGGCAGCGCGGCGGCAAAGGCCAACAGCATCGACATGTTCTTGTTCAGCTTCAAACCAGCCCTCCGTTGATTATTCGGCCGCGAGCGCGGCGTGCGATTCTTCCGTCAAAGCCCCTGGCGGAAGACCGATCTGACCCACCATTTCGACAGGCGTGGTCGGCGAGAGTTCGTTGAAGGCGAGCACGGGCAGCTCGAACAGATCGGGTTCGATCAGCTTGCGCACCGAGCGGCGCACTTCGAAGGAGGTGACCAGCGCATTGGCGCCGGTTTCCGCCGCAATGCGACCGATCGTCGCCACCAGCTCGCGGGCCACTTCGGGCTTCACTGCAAGCCGCTCGACTCCGTCGACGAGGCGAGTCGCCTCGCGCACCAGAGTTTCGAGCTCGGGCGTCACCACCAGCGCACGAATGCCCGCCCCCTGCCCGACCGAATCGAGCAGATAGCGCTTGAGCGAGATGCGGGTGAGATCGGCGATCCGCGCGATTTCGCGTTCCTGGTTGGCCGCCTCGGTGAGCCCTTCGAGCACGTCGCGCATGTTGCGCAGCGGCACCTCTTCCTCGGCCAGCCGGCGCAGCACGTCGGCGATGCGCGCGGCGGGGACCGCGCGCACGGCTTCCTTGACGACCTCGGGATATTCGTCGCCGACTCGGTTGAGCAGTCCAACCGCTTCCTGGACGCCGAGGAAGCGCGGCAGGTTGCGGCGGATCAGTGCCTCGACCCCGGCAATTACCGTCTCTGCATCGCTGCCCTCGCCTGCGCCGACCGAAAGCTCGAAGGCGAGCAGCCGCCAAGCGCGCGGGGCTTCGGGCGCGAGGAAATGGATCGCCAGCCGCGGCAAGGGCACGCCGCTGCGATATTGCAGCCGCTCGAGCATCGCGGTGAGGCCCGCGGAGAGCGCCGCCTCTTCGTCGACCGGCGGCTGCGGCCCGGAAATCTGGAGCAGCAGCGGCACCACCGCTTTCGGTGCTTCGGGTTGCGCGAGCAAGGTCACCGGACGCGGTGCCTCGCGCCCGCCGCTGAGCAATTTGCGCATCGGCCCTGCGTGGCGAACCATGTGCGGCCGGAGCCGCGGATGCATCGCTGCGCCCGAGAACATCGATACGAAACCGAGCACGATGAACACCGCGGCAGGGAAGCCGGGGATCAGCGCCATCAGGAAGGCGATCCCGCCGACCGCGAGCAGCACTCGCGGATTAGCGACCAATTGGCGGTGCATCGCCTGGCCGAGATTGGTGTCGGTCTCTTCGTCGGTCGAGCGGGTGACCATCAGCCCCGCGGCCATCGCGCCGAGCAATGCCGGGATCTGCGCGACCAGGCCTTCGCCGATCGTCAGGATCGAATATTTGGAGGTGGCCGCGCCGATCTCCATGCCCTGCTGCATCACGCCGATGGCGAGGCCGCCGATCAGATTGACGATGACGATGACGACCGAGGCGATCGCATCGCCCTTCACGAACTTCATCGCGCCGTCGAGGCTGCCGTGGAGTTTGCTCTCGAGCTCGAGCGTGCGGCGACGGCGGCGCGCCTCGTCCTTGTCGATCAGCCCCGAACGCAGGTCGCTGTCGATCGACAATTGCTTGCCCGGCATCGAATCCAGGCTGAACCGCGCGGCGACTTCGGCGACGCGCTCGGCGCCCTTGGCGATGACGATGAACTGGACGATCGTAATGATCAGGAACACCACCAGCCCGACGACGATATTGCCGCCGGCGACCATCGTGCCGAAAGTCTGGATGATATGCCCGGCATGCCCTTCCACCAGGATCATCCGGGTGGTGGCGATCGACAGCGCCAGCCGGAACAATGTCGAGATCAGCAGGATCGAGGGGAAGGACGAGAAGTCGAGCGGCCCGCGGATATAAAGCGTCGTCAACAGCAGCATCACGCCGAAGGTGATGTTGACGCCCACCAGCATGTCGATGATCAGCGTCGGCAGCGGCAGGATCATCAACCCGACGATCGCGATCACGCCCGCGACGAGGAACAGGTCCGCGATGCGCGCCGCTAGCGGCAGCGGCTTGGCTGCATTGCTGCTGGCGAGGTAGCGCTCGACGCTCATCGCGGCCTCAGCGCGCCCGGCCGCTTTGCGCGGCCTGATAGCGGCCGACGACCTTGCGGACATAGGCCTGCGTCTCACGGTAGCGCGGCACCCTGCGGCCGGCCTTCATCACGGCGCCGGGGCCGGCATTATAGGCGGCGACCACCAGGGGCACGTTGTTGCCGAGCTGGCCCTGCAGCTGCTTGAGATATCTGGCGCCGGTGTGCATCGCGAGCACCGGATCGTCGAGCAGCGCGCTCGGGTTGCGCACGCCCAGGCCGCGCGCCGTCGCCGGCATGACTTGCATCAGCCCCAACGCGCCCTTGTTCGACACCGCGCGCTGGCGGCCGGCGGATTCGGCGTTGACCATCGACGCGAGCAGATGCGGATTGATGCGATAGCGATACGCGACCGAGGTGATCAGCGCGTCATTGGCGCCGCCGCCGCGCGCACGCACCGCACGAGTCGCCAAAGCGAGCCGCTTCTGAAAACCCGGCATGCTCACGCTCACCAAACCGCGCTCGGGCAGAACGACGGGGTCCGGCTGGATGCGGGGTTCGGAGGTCTGCGGACCGCAGAATCGCAACGCCTCGACATAGCGCGAGCCGATCGCCGCAGCGTCGCAATTTCCCGCTTGCGCCGGATTTGTCGCAACTACCGCGCCGAACGCAACCAGCCTCAATGCGAAGCCGAGCGATGGTACAGTGCCTGAAAAGCGCATATAACGATCTCCCTGCAAGCCCGTGGGTGGGCTTTGCTGACGATCGTTTGGTTCGCATTGGGTCCTGCGATCCGGACTTTGATCCGGCCAATAAAAGTTAGCCCCATCGCACGTCGCAGACTACCCCCCGATTTAGTCAAGTCGTCGTGGATTTTGCCCGATTTATCCCGCCCAATTGACACTTCGTCGTTAACGCCCACTTCGTATCGCTGACGAAACGGCCCGCAGTTTGCCGTGCGGATTCAAGTGATTCTCCGGGGTTTAATTACCAAATTACTTCACTTTAGTGACGATTCCATACAACTCGCATGAGTTGACCCGCGCAATGCCTTTTGAGAAAATAGGCTTGTTTGGTACGCAATAGGGTCCTGCGCTCCAACCTTGAAAGCTTGTTGTCGCGCCTCGCTGGGGCCGCGATTGGCAGACCTATCCGGCGCTCTCCTCTCGTCCCTGGTTCGGGCGAGGCTCGAGTATGCTGGAGGCGCGATTGGCCGAGAAGAATGACGGCGGCGACAAGACCGAAAAGCCGACACCCAAGCGGCTGGCGGATGCGCGCAAGAAAGGCGACGTCGCCAAGTCCCGCGACATCACGGCCACTGCGACTCTATTCGTCTGGATGTTGGTCCTAATGTTCGGCGCCGGCTATGCGGGCAATCAGGTCATCGCACTGTTCGACGACGGTTTCGTGCTGATCGGCGGCAATGTGCCGTTCCACACGGCGCTGTCGCAGCTCGGCTGGAGCGCGCTGTGGGCGCTGCTCGGCATCACGGCGGTTGCGCTGCTCCCTGCGGCGATCACGGGCGTCGCCTCCGAATTCCTCCAGGCCGGCGGCGTGTTCACCACCGAGAAGATGAAGCCCACGCTCGACAAGCTCAATCCGGTCGAGGGCTTCAAACGAATGTTCAGCGTCGACAATTTGGTCGAGCTCGCCAAGACGCTCGGCAAGGCGACGCTGATCGTCTTCGTCGTCTGGCTGGTGCTGCGCGGCTCGCTCGCCGAGATCATCGAGCGCACCGGGCCGGTGCTCCTGCCCGTCGCCGAGACCGACGGCCGCTCCGCTGCCGCTTCGATCCTGCTCTACACCGGGTCGCTCGTCCGCACGGCCTTGCTGTGGACCTTCGGCGTCTTCCTGCTCGTCGCGGTGCTCGACATGGCGTGGCAGAAGCACAGCTATACCAAGAAATTGCGGATGAGCATGCGCGACATCCGCGAGGAGTCGAAGGAGAATGAGGGCAATCCCCTCATCAAGTCCAGCCGCCGCCAACTCCACGAGGAATGGGCGAACCAGAATGCCGTCGGCGCGACGCGCGACGCCAATGTGCTGGTCGTCAACCCGACTCACATCGCGATCGCGATCGCTTATGATCAGGAAAGCTGCCCGGTTCCGATGATGACGGCCAAGGGCGAAGGCCCGCTCGCCGCCGCGATGCGCGCCGCCGCCGAAGAGGCAGGCATCCCGATCATCCGCCACGTCCAGGTCGCGCGCAAACTCTACGAGGACGGCGCACCCGACGAACTCATCCCGCGCGATATGTTCGATGCGATTGCCCAGATCATCCTCTGGGCGAAGCGCGTCCGCGAGGGTCAGCCGGCGCCCGATCTCACCGAACCAGAACTCACGCACACAACATGATGGGGCCCCATTGATGGATTCGACGATTGGCGCTGCGCTTTCCGGGCTGCTCGGGACGATCATCGCGCTCGCGGTGGTGCTCGGGCTCGCCTGGGTCAGCCTGCGCGCATTGCGACGCTGGCAGGACCGTGGCCTCGGGGGACGCGACGGCGCGGTCGAACGCCAGATCCGCTTCGTCCGTGCGCTTCCCGTCGGCCAGCGCGAGCGGCTGGTGCTGGTCGAGGCCGAAGGCGAATTGATGCTCGTCGGGGTCACGCCGGGATCGATCTCGCTGCTGCGCAACTGGGGCAGCGGTGCCGGTGCGGCCCCGACAGAAACCGTGGCGACGACGGAGACGATCCAGTGAATGCGCGTTCCCAACCGCTCCGAACCAACCTGCCGGCGATCGATCAGAACCGCGCGCTGCTGCAGACGACGCTGATCGGCGCGCTCAATCGGCGGCTGATCGACGATTTGCAGACCGGCGTACGGCTCGCCACCGAGCGCGATCGGCGCGCGGCGATCGCCTGGATCCAGTTCCGCAGCGGCGGGCATCTCGTCCAGATCGCGCCCTTGCTGGTCGATGGCACCCTCGCCCGTGTGTCCGGCGCGCAAGGCAGCGTCGATGCCGCCGCCGCCGCGGCAACGCTCGGGCGCATCGAGCCGCTGGTCGGGGCGCTCGAGCTGGTGCTCGGCTGCGAGCTCCAGCCGGCGGGACTGAACAAGAGCTATGCCGGCGATCCGGTGCTGCTGCGGCTCGACGCGACCACCGCCAACGGCGTCATCCAGCACCGGCTGCTGCTCGCGATCCCGGCGGACATGGCAGTCGAGCCCCTCGCCGAGATCGAACTCGCCGCTACCGCGATCGGCGGGCTGCGGCTGCGCTGGACAGCGCGGTTCGACGGCCCGGCCGTAAGGGCGGCCAGCATTGCCGGGATCGCGCGCGGCGACTTGCTGTTGCTGGGAACCGGTTCGCCGGTCGCGAAGTTGTCATTGCCGGGTCGCAACGATGCGCCGCGTGCGCGAATCGCGTTTAACGATGGGGTGCTCGTTTTGCAGGATGATGCCGTAGCCGACGGATCGCAGGTGCCGTCCGCGGCCACCCTCGAGGGCGAGACCGGGTGGAGTGAAGTCCGGCTGCCCACGACGATCGAGATCATCGGCTCGGGGATGACCGCCGCCGAGCTGGCCACACTAGGCAAGGGCAGCGTGCTTCCGCTCCCAGCTACCGGCGGAACGCTTCCGGTGCGGGTCATCGCCGGCGAGCAATGCGTCGCCGAGGGCGAGCTCGTCGCGGTCGGCGACGGCTATGGCGTGCTGATCACCGGGGTTTCTGCCGACGGAGAGGCGTGATGGAATTGTCGAGCTTCACGCCCGGCTCGGCGCTGATCGTCGTCGTCGCGCTGGCGCTGGCGCCGTTCGTCGCAGTGATGGTCACGTCGTTCACCAAGATCGTCGTCACCTTGAGCCTGCTGCGCAACGCGCTCGGGCTCCAGCAGGTGCCGCCCAACATCGTGCTCAACGGCCTGTCGCTGATCCTGACGATCTACGTCATGTATCCGGTCGGCCAGCAGATGCAGGACGCGATCGCGGCGCGACAGATCGAAGGCAGCATGATGCAGTCCACCGCCTCGATCAGCACGGCGATCGATGTCGGCAAGGAGCCGCTCCGAGAATTCCTGATCAAGCACAGCGATCCCAACGAGCGCGCCTTCTTCCTGCGCACCGCGCAGCGCGTCGGCAATCCCGAACATGCCAAGGAAATGACCGACCGCGACCTGATCATCATCATCCCGGCCTTCGTGGTGAAGGAACTCAGCCTCGCCTTCCAGATCGGCTTCCTGATATTCCTGCCCTTCCTGGTCATCGATCTCGTCATCTCGAACATCCTGCTCGCGATGGGGATGATGATGCTGTCGCCCACCACGATATCCTTGCCGTTCAAGCTCTTGCTGTTCGTGCTGGTCGACGGCTGGGTGAAGCTCAGTCACGGGCTGGTGCTGTCCTATGCCTGAGGAGACGGCCTTATGAACGGCGACTTCATCAGCCTCACCAACGACGCGCTCTGGCTCGTGCTGATCCTGTCGGCGCCGCCGATCATCGTCGCGTCGGTGGCGGGCTTGCTGGTCGCGATCGTCCAGGCGGCGACGCAGATCCAGGAACAGACGCTGCAATATACCGCGAAATTCTTCGCGATCGTGCTGACTTTGTTCGTCACCGCATCGCTGATCGGTGCCTCGCTCTATCGCTACACCGATCGCATCTTCAGCGAATTCCCGGCGATGATCCGGCGGTGACCGGCTGGAGCGACCCCATGCTCCTGCTCGGCGTCGCGACTGCGCGGATCGCCGTCGCGTTCATGCTGATGCCGATCTTCTCGCCCGATCTGATCCCGGCGATGGTGCGCAATTCGATCCTCGTCTCGCTGGGGATCATCTCACTCATGCTTCAGCCGACGCTCGACGTCTCGATGCTCGGCCCCGGCCAATGGGTCGCGATGTTCGCCAAGGAAGTGTTCGTCGGGCTGGTCATCGGCTTCTTCTTCGGCTCGGTGCTGTGGGCGCTCGAGGCGGCGGGGCAGATCATCGATACCAAGGTCGGCGCGACGATGGCGCAGATCGTCGATCCGCTCTCCGGACACCAGACCTCGCTCAACGGCGCGTTCCTGGGGCGGCTGGCGGGGATCGTGTTCATCTTCTCCGGCGGGCTCTCGCTGCTCGTCCATGTCCTGATGGAGAGCTATGCATTGTGGCCGGTCGCCGCGCCGATGCCGACGCTCGACGCGCGCGGTCTCGGGCTGTTCGAAGCCGAGTTCGGCCGGCTGATGGTGCTCGCCACGTTGTTCGCGGCGCCGGTGCTCACCGTGCTGTTCCTGATCGATCTGGGCCTCGGCCTGATCAACCGCTTCGCCCAGCAGCTCAACGTCTTCACGCTGTCGATGTCGATCAAGGCGTTCGCCGCCACGGCGCTGATCCTGCTTCTGGTCGGCTCGTTCATCGAGGCGATCACCCGCGACATACTCAGCCGACCCGAAGTGATCCTGGGCATCCTGCGCGGGCTGATCCATTGACCGTCGTCGCGCCCGCCCCCTCGGCGATGACCGAAGACGAACGCCTCGCCGCGATCGCCGAGCTGCTGCGCAAGGCCGACGCGATGCCCGGGGCGCCCGAGCGCGTCGCATTGGGCGAGCACATGATCGAGGCCGCGCGCGTGCCCAAGCGCCACCGCGAGGCGCTATTGCGGCTCACCCCCACCGAACTCACCTGCATCCGCTTCCTCGGCTGGGGCCGCTCGAACGGCGACATCGCCACCCTGTTGCTGATGGCCGAGAATACCGTGCGGGTGCATTTGTCCAACGTAGCGCGCAAGCTCGAGCTCGATGGGATGCGCGAGCTTGCGGCGCTGGCGGGGCTGCTTTTCTACCCTTCGGACTAAGGCTTCAGCTAAGCCCGTTCGGGCCCAGCTGCATCCGAGTCACGTCGAAGCCGAACGCCGCACGCGCCCCCTTGGCGATTGCCGCCTTCACTGCTGGCATCGCGGAAGGCTGCTTCTGCGCCGCCTGAATGGCCTGATCGACAAGCACCGCCTGAACGAGCATCGACTCGGCGATTTCCTGCTTGAGCGCATCGCTGGCGCTGGCGAATCCGGGGGCCGCGCTGACCGCACGGGCCAGCTGCGCGCTTACCGCCTTATAATCGGACGGCTTGCTGTCGACCGAGCCGCGTACGCCGTAATAGGCGGCGACCAGGTACATCGCCATCGCATCGGCGACATTGTTTGGGTTGAGCCCGACGGGCCGCATCGCTCCCCCGACTTCCGCCACGACATCGCGGCGCGCGAAGGTCCGTTGCAAGTCCGCCGCACTCGTCGGGTCCACGCGCCTCAGCCGGGCGACGAACTGCTGCATGTTGCGCTGGCGCACGGCGGTGCTCGGCCGGTACGTGATTGCCGCGCGATTGACCGCGCCTGAGCGCGGCGCGCGCGCCATCGAGCGAAACACGCTGCTGGTCCTCGCGCGAACGCCTTCGGACTGGGTGCTTCCGCCCTGCGAAAGGGTGTTGGTGAGCATTCCCATGTTGAAGGCGCCCTGCGCCGAAGCCTGGCCGGGCACGAGCAAGGCGGCGGCGGGAAGGCAGAACAATAGTCGAAACAACACCTTTCGCATGACAATACTCCGGTTGATTTCGAAACCTCGACGGATGCAACGCACAAAGGGGCCGGCGGGAGCCAGCCCCTTTGCTTTGAAGCGTGTCGGGAAAGAGGTCAGCCCTTGCGCGCCGAGGTGGACAAGCCTTCGCCGACCGTCTTGATGGCGTTGGTCGCGGCGTTCATCAGGATGCCGAATTCCTGCGACTTGGCGCCGAACTTCGCCGTGAGCGACGGGCTCTTGTCCGTGATCTGGTCCGCCATCGTCGACATTTCGCCGGCCATCTTGTCGAGTTTCTCGCCCAGCGCCTCGGCGAGCGCCATCAGCCAGCTCTGGCCGCTCGCGCCGCCAGCCTTGCCGCCCTTGCCGCCGGCGCGCGCCGCCTTGGCATCTTCGCCGTCGGCCATCTGCGAGACCATGCGGTTGATCGCGTCATCGACTTCGCGGTTGGCTTCGCCCTGCTCGGCCGGCGACGCGTTGAAGCCCTCGGCGAAGTTGCCGATAGCTTCCTGGACATTCTGGCGGACGCCGGCCTTGTCGCCCATCGATGCACAGAAAGCACCCTGCGCGATATCGATCGTCGACTGCGGAAGCCCGAGCTTCTCGCCGAGCTGCTGGATGACCTGCTGGCCGACTGCGGACATCAGGGTGCGTGCTGCCAGCGAAGCCCAGCCTGCAGGCCCCATGGCGAGCTGTGCAAGCGACAGCGGGTTGGTGGCGATGCCGCCGAGCGAACTAAGAATCGACATTGTCTTGTCTCCTGGTTCATGAGCCCTCGAGCTCGGATCACGTGCCGGTCGGCCACCCGGCCACCGTCGCCCCCTTTCAAGCACAGTCGCGATCGCGCCGCTCTCCGCGTTTCGACTAGTTGGCTAGTCAAAAGGACTAGCCAAACGGACCGGTCTCCCGGCTGCTAGTCGATCGGATTATGGAACCTGCCGCCCCGTGCGTGGATAGGTGCGCGATGGAGGGGCCTGAGATTCGGAGAAGACCATGGTCACGGCAATAATCGGAGCATCGGTTCCCGGCGCCAAGGCGCGAGCAATTGGAGTCGACATCGCCACACCCGGCGAGCGGCGTACGGATGAAGCCTGCGCGGCACAGGATGGCGCGACGGAAAGTCTGTCCCAGGGTCTGGCACGCCATCAGGGCAGCGCGGCAGACTTGGGCAGGGACGGTGCGCTCGATCGGCTGATCCAGCAGCCGAGTGCGCTCGATCGACTTACGAAGGCGCCGTAGCCATTGGGCTCGTAGTCATTGCGACTATGGCGATTTCGCCCGAGCCGAGCCATTTAACAGGCAAGTTGGTGCGCGCCTCGTCCGAGAGACGGGGAGCACATGACAGGATGAACGGATCAGGCACATGACCAGTATCGACCGCATCTCCGGGCTCCCGCCCCTCTCATCCGCCGGCCCTGCCGGGTCGAACGACGCGCGCGGCGCGGCGATCGAGACGATGGGTGAGATCGGGCATCGCGTGCTTGCCTGGGTCGACGCCGCCAGCCGCGGCAATGGCAATGGCGCGCAGGCATGGAGCCGGACCGCGGGCAATAGCAGCGACTTCGCTCCGGACATGGGCGAACTCGCGCGGCGCGGCGACGTTTATGGTCTCGGCGATCTCACCAGCGAACTCTCGGCACGGTTCGGCGCCAGCCCCGCGCAGGAAGGCGAACTGCGCCGCGCGCTCGACGATTTCACGCGTCAGGCGGTGATCCAGATCGCCGGGTTGTCGGGTGCAAGCGGCGATCGCCAGGTCGGCGGGGTCCGTGCCGCGCTCGACGAGGCTTCGCAAGCGGAAGCGCCCACCGGACTCGACGGCGTCATCGCCCGCTTCGAGGCCGCAACCGCCGATCTTTCCGACCAAAATCGCGGCTGAGCCGGAACCCGACGCGGTTTCGCGCGTGCTAGCACCTTCCACGCTCCGCTCCTGAGAGGTCCTCGATGCCAAGGCCGTTGACGCTGCTGCTCGCCGCTCCCCTGTTGCTGTCAGCGGGCGGCGCGGCGCTTGCCGCCGACCAGAAGGTTACGGTGGTTTCGGCCGGCAGCGAGCAAGCGATCAAGCTGGGCAAGACGGTGATCTCGCGTCCGTTCGGGGCCGAACTGGTCGACCATCTGTCGGTGGTCGGCAGCTACACGCTGCGCGACGCCCGGCTGCACCTGATCCGCGGCAAAAGTGGCGTGGAATGCCCCGCGCGCTACGCGGTCATCGTGGCGCGCCCCGGCCAGGAGCCGGTCGTTACCGAATCGTTCGGCACGTGCAGCGCCGCCGCCCGCCCGCAATTGCGCCGCGGCGTCTTTACCGTTGCGATGCCCGCCACGGCAACTGGCGGTCCTCTTGTCCGATATCACTATGCCAACGGCCGCATGCACGCGCCCGCGGCCGCGCTCACCCAGGGCGCAGGCACGATCGGCGCCGCCGCGCCCTTGGCCTCGGTGTGCAGGTCGGCCAACGCCATCGATCCGGCGGATCAGGCGCAGGCGCTCGACACGTTCGAACGCGACTGGCCCAAAGCATATCGACGTGCGGGAACGCTCAAGCGCGTCCAGCTCGGCCAGAGCGAAATGCGCCGTCTGGTGACCGATCTCGCCTGCATGTCGAGCTGGCCGATCGGCGAGCGCCGGGTGCCCGAACTGGCGACGCCCTTGTTCCGCAGCCAGCGTCATCGCGAAGCGGCCTTCGCCGCGCTCGAATCGATTCAGCGCGATCCCGATACCGAGGCCAATCTCAAGGCCGTCGCGCGCAGCTTCTCCGCCGAGATGCGGTACCGCATCGCGCTCGACCCTCCCCTCTAAGCGTTCCGATTAGCGACCCGCCGCGACTGCTCGGCTATCAGGCTGCAGCACAATCGCTTCCGGCGGAGTAAAGGCCATGACGGGCGTCTCTTCGGTTCAACAGTCTCAGACCAATGTTTCCAGCGGCGGCGGTGACCGCGGCTATATCGTCAAGAGCGGCGACTCGCTGAGCGCCATTGCGCGCGACCATGGCGTCTCGCTCGCAGCGCTCGAGCGCGCCAATCCGCAGATCCTCCACCCCGATCTGATCCGCCCCGGCCAGCATCTGAACGTTCCGGCCGGCGGGAGCGCCGGCGAGCCGCCGCGCGAATATACCATCCGGGCCGGCGACACGCTCTCCGCCATCGCCGACCGCTTCGGCACGAGCTGGCAGGCGTTGGCGCAGGCCAACAACATCGCCAATCCCAACCTGATCTTCCCAGGCCGGTCGCTGACCATCCCGGCCGGCGGCGGCGGGACCGGCGGCAGCGGCGCGGTAGCGGGCAATACGCCGGTCGGCGGCACCGGCGGCGGATCGAGCGATGTCGCGCGGATCGCCGAGAAATATCTCGGGCAGAATGCCTCGTCGCTCAGGAGCAACCGCAGTGATTCGCTGCCGATGAACGCCGGCGTGCCGTCGAACGTGTGCTGCGCCAACTTCGTCTCCGCGGTGCTGACCGAGGCCGGCAAACTGCCTGCCAACCTCCACACCGATTCGGTCGCCCAGCTCAACACCACCTTGCGCAGCCGCGGCTGGACCGCGGTCCCCGCCTCCGACGCCAAGCCGGGCGACGTGGTGATCATCCAGGGCGGCGGCGTCTCACACACCGAGATCGTCTCGGGGCCCAACCAGATGATCGGCTCGAACAACGTCAACGCCGATGGCACGCAGCGCATCTCGCACAACAATCTCGGCTGGGCGCTTAGCCATGGCGGTGTGATCCTCCGCGCACCCGGCGGCAACGACGGCGGCTCGGCAACCGGGACGCAAGGCACCGGTTCGGTCGTCCCCACCGGCCAGGGCGGCCAGCAGGGGCGGATCGATCAGGCGATCGTCTATTTCGAGAGCCAGGGCTGGAGTCGCGCGCAGGCGATCGGCATCGTCGCCAACCTTGATGCCGAGAGCAATATGGAAGCGGGGATTCGCCAGATCGGCGGCGGCCCCGGCTATGGCCTCGCGCAATGGGAAGGCCCCCGTCAGCGCGACTTCGCCGCATGGGCCGGTCACGACATCCACGGCTCGTCCTTCGCCGAGCAGCTCCGCTTCGTGCAGCATGAGCTGACGCACAGCGAGGCCGGCGCCGGCCGCGCGCTGCGCGGCGCGACCGATGCGCGCTCCGCCGCCGAGATCGTCACGCGGCTCTACGAACGCCCGGCCGATACCGCGGGTGAGGCGGCCCGCCGCGGCGACCGTGCCGCCTCGATGGCGCGCTGATCGTGGAACGGTCCGCAACGCCCGGCGTTCGAGGGCCCATGCGAATCACGCTCTTCGTCGCGCTCGCGGTTGCCGCTCTGATTCCCGCCTCCGTCGTGGCGCAGGGTAATTCGGCGCGGGAGACGGTGCGCTGCTCGTTGAACGACGGCCCCGAGCGTGCTTGCCTCTTCACCGATCAGGCGGGCCGCAACGGCGCACACCGCATGACCTTCACCGGCCCGGGCATACGCGTGATCTTTGTCGGCCGCGCGAACAGCGGCTGGTGGTCGGGTCAGCTCAATGGCAAGACGGCAATGGGTTTCGAGCGCAATCGCGGCAATACGGTATTCAGCACCGCCGATCTCGGCACGCGCTTCGCCTGGTGGTACCCGTCAAATGCGCACGGGAGCTATTGAGCGAAGAGTTTCGCCGGCGCGCCATAGCGCTTCGACCAGTCCTCCCAGGCCACGTCGCTCGGCCCGATCGCCTTGGCGACGACTTCCCAATGGCCCGACTTGTGGCGCAGCAAAGCGGCATAGGTCCGCGAGACGACTCCCTGTTGCGCCGCTTCCGCGAGAGGGGTTCCGGTAAAGTCGAAGGGTTTGCCATCGGCAGCCTGCATCGTCGCTAGCAGGAATGCCCAGTCACCGTCGCGGTGGAGCTGGTGGACGCGAAATTTCGGCGTTCGGCCGAGCTCGGCCTGAACCGGCATCCGCGCCGCGTCGAGCAACGCCGCGCGTGCATCTTGATCGCGCATCCCAGGGGTCCCCGTAATTCCGATCGCTGCCGCGATGAGGATCGAATTCAACATATCCACTACTCCCCTCGCCAACAGCAAAACGGAGCCAGAACCGCGCGGTTCCAGTGCTTGCATAGTCGCTTCAAGTATGGCGGCGTGCGGACTACCCCCGACACAGTCTGCGGGTAATACCCATGCTTATTGTTGCAGACGGTAGAGTTATTCCCGTCCCGAGTTGCGCGCCCGTCGCGATCATATCACCGTTGATTGAGCTGCATTGGGCTGCTCAGAGCGGCTTTCCGTCCTTCCCGATGACGTCGATCCGATACGAACAGCCATAAAAGGTCTTGCCTGGATGGGTCGAGACATTCGAGATGTTGCGGCTGATGATCGTGTGTGTGCCGAAGACACCTCCCGCTTCCGGAAGTTCAGTCCGATCGGTAAGAACCTTCGCGCCCAGAAATTTCCGAGATTTAGTGGCCGCCTCGATCTCCGCACGCGTCGCCCTTCCAGAAGCGGTCATGGCCTCGATCAGGGGAGACGCATCCACACTGTTTTCGATCTTTTGTTCGCGCGCGATCGTCGTAGGATCGGAGAGATCGAGAACAGCCAGAACACCATTGGCGGTGAAGGCGATGCGGCGGGTGCTATAATGGCCTGCCACCGTAATTGCAGTCGGCAGATCATATTCGTTCATGAGGGTGTTCCTGCTGTCGGCCGGGACCCAATGACGCTTGCTTGCGATCCTCTCCTCGCCATTCAGAGCTAGGGCAAACCCGTTGTACGTGCTCGCAGCGAGCCGACACTCGATGGCGTCTTCAAGTTTGACGGCGCTGGGATCGGAGGACTCGTCGGCCGCATTGGCGGGCATGGAGAGCGCAGTTGCAAGCAGCACTGCAGTGAGAAGCTTCGGTCGCATGGTCGGGCTCTAGGTCAAGGCTTGCCGAGCGGCTACCCACTTCGACGGGATCGCGTGATTGAATCCTGAGTCGGGGATTTGAAACTCAAAGCCCTGTTTCGCGATTCTCGATTATTGGCCGAAGCAGGCCTGCGAGAATTGTGGCGTTGCCGTCGGTGAGATGTGCGCCAACCGCCTCCTGAATGGCGGCGGCATATATCGGCCACATCGCTGCACGTGTGGTGCGGCCCTGATCGGTTATGAAAATAACCTGCCCGCGGCCATCGTCCGGGGAAGGTTTGCGCTCGACGCATCCCGCTGCCTCGAGCCGATCGATCAGTCGGGAAACATTCGACTGGGCGATCAGTATCTGCCGCTCGATCTGATGGATCCTCAGTCCGATCTCACCTGCTTTCTCGAGTTCCCAAAGCGCGTCGTACCAACCGTATGGCGGCAAGCCGGCGTGGCGCAACGCGCGCTCGGCTTGGCGAAGCGCCACCTGTTGCGCACGCATCAGACTGATCCAGGCATCTGTAATCTGCTTGCTGGGGATGACCATGACCTACAATTTGCACATCCATGCGAACGCATCAACGTTGACGATCAATGCGCTCGCATATATATTCATGCGATCGCATGGAGATTGGACTATGGTCAGATTGCTTTATGTCAGCGCCTCACCCCGCAAGGCGGCCTCTGCGTCTATCGCCGCAGCCGATATCTTTTTCGCCGCGCTCGAAGAGACCGGCGGCGAGATTTTGGTCGACGAACTTGATCTGTGGCGCGCCCATTTGCCGGAATTCGACGGTGCGCGGATCGCAGCGAAATATGCGAAACTCGCCGGGCGGGAGCCGAGTGGGGCGGAAGCCGGCGCTTGGCAGCAGATGCGTACGCTCGTGTCGCGGTTCGCTGCGGCCGATGCCGTCGTCGTCGCCACTCCGATGTGGAATTTCGGTATCCCCTATAAGCTGAAGCAATGGATCGACCTGATTACGCAGCCCGGGCTCACCTTCGCTTTCGATCCCGATACGGGCTATTCGCCGATCATTCGGCCGCGACCGGCTTTCGTGATCATGTCCAGCGCTGGCGATTACAGCAAAGGTCCGAGTTTTGGGCGCCCCGATCTCGCTACGCCCTACCTTGAAGCGGCTCTCCCGTTCCTGGGCCTTGGGCCGATCTCCATCGAAAAGATCGGACCGACCGCAGGCCCACCAGAGGTGACGAGTAGCGCGAACGCACTGGCAATCGCCCGCCTCAAAACGTGCGCCGCGGAGTTTCTGGGGCAGGCATCGTGAGCCAAGGCATGGCTTGGCTCTACCTGGTGACTTCAGGCTTTGTCGACGTGGCCTGGGCACTATCGATGAAGAAGGCAGACGGTTTTCGAAATCCTGAATGGACCGCGTTGTCGCTGCTGTTGCTCGCGGCGTTCGTCTATCTTCTCACCCGAGCACTCGCCGTATTGCCCGTCGGATCAGCCTATGCCGTATGGACGGGCATCGGCGCAGCGGGCACCGCAATTCTAGGGATTGTCTTGTTCAATGAACCAGCAGCGGCAGATCGGCTGGCATGCATGGTCGTCATCGTCGGTGGAACGATCGGCCTGCAGTTGACAACCTAGCAAGGCTAGGAGGGAGATTAGCGAAATTAGGGCCGGATCCTGGGTGGCGGGACCGGCCTGGGGGCGACAGCGGCGCGGCGGCAGGTAGTTCGATGAACAGCCCGGCCGAAAACCGGCCTCCACTCGCTTTAGCTTCCAGAGCTCGATGCTCAGCAAGAATAACGTGGTCTCAGCCGCCTGATTTCCATTTCTCCCGGGCGACCGCCAGCGTCGCGAAAAGCGGGCGGGCGCGGCGGGGGGAAAGCGCCCGCATTGGGATCGCACTTGCCCTTTATCATCACGGCCGGCACCACGCTCTTCGAGGTGAGCGCGCACCCGTGCGTCGATCTCGTCGGCCACGACATCTGGCCCACGCCTGCTTATGAAGTGCTGGAGACCGGATGCGCCTAATCTGCGTTCGCAAGTAGGAGATGAAGGAACGCTCGTAGTTCCGGGGCTCCAGCTTCACGAGGCAAACTAGTTGCGCCCGGCTTTTGCTCGGAGCAAAGTATTCTTTGCTGGTTTGCAGATTCTGCGCCGAGCAAAAAGGGGAAGAGACATGAATTCCCAATGTCTTCGTTCCGTCAATTCGCGCCTGTTGCCGGTATTCGTTTCGCTCGTGATGCTGAGCGCGTGTGACGGCGATGGCGGATCAATGCCGACACCCACTCCAAGTCCTTCTCCCGTCAACATGGCGCCAGAATTCACCTCGGCAGCGACGAGCAATGTGCCCGAGGGCCAGACCGCACCATTCTATAACGTCGTAGCGGTCGGTCCGCAGGGCACGGCCGTCTCTTATTCGATCAGTGGTGGTGCAGACTCGGCGCGCTTCTCGATCAATGCCACGAGTGGGGCGCTCAGTTTCAATGCAGCGCCCAATTTCGAGGCGCCGGCGGATGCCGACGGCAACAACATCTACGTTGTTCATCTCTCGGCATCGGACGGCGCGCTGACTAGCGCGCCGTTTGTTCTGTCGGTGACGGTGACCGACGACCGGGGCAGCGCCGTGCGCGCGCGGCAGGTGGGCAGCGGGTTCACCGACGTGCGCCAGATTAATGCGGTTCCCGACAGTTCCGGGCGCCGCCTGTTTGTTGTCGAGCGCGGCGGCCTGGTCCGGCTTCTCAATCCGATCTCGGGCGCGATCGCGGCGACGCCGTTCCTCGACGTATCGGCCAGCCTTGCCAGCGCGACGGATCGCGGACTGCAGGGTTTCGCCCTGGCTCCGGACTTCGCCACCTCCGGAACCTTCTACATCGCGTTCTTCAACAGCGCGAATGCAGTAGAGGTCAGGCGATACCAGACGCTGCCGGGCAATCGCGATCAGGCCGACCCCACCACCGCGGACACGATCATGTTGTTGCCGCATGCCGCCGATGGATTCCCCGGCACGTGGATCGGCTTCGACAACAACGGCATGCTGTTTGTGGCGAATCCTCTCCTCGGCGGACAACCGCTCGACGGCAAGATCCTGCGCATCAACCCCGCCGGAGACGCGTTCCCCGGCAATCCGGATCGAGATTACACGATCCCTGCAGACAACCCTGAACCTGCCGGTGTGACGCCCGAGGCATGGGTGCACAACATCTGGAATGTGCGCGGAGCGAGCGTCGATCCGATCACCAACACTCTCTGGATCGCTGACCAAACCATTCGGGCGCCGACTTATTACCGCGTAGCTCCCGGCGACAAAGGAAAGACAGCGGAGCCTGGCAGCTTTTGTCAAATGACCGATTCAATGATGCCCCAGCCCGTCGGCACCATCCGGTGGAGACGCGACTATACCTTATGCGCGTCACCTCTCGGCGCGATTGGCTCAACCGGTGGCCACGTATACCGGGGGCCTGTCGAGGCGCTGCAGGGGACGTACTTCTGGGGATACCGTTTCGGTTCCGTTGGCATCGCGAGCTTCAATTTGGCTGCCCAGGCCAGTCTTCCGTTTCCCGCCGGTTCGTCGTTCGCGAACGTCCAGGAGGTAATCAACGCATGGGGTGAGGACCAGAGCCGGAATCTCTATGTGGTGACCAACGCCGGACAGGTCTTCATCCTCGAAGGCGCGTGACCATCGCCTTCCGACCGGTACCGCAGCAGAGGGCGACGCGGCGCCTCAAGTCCCTGCCAGCACCAGGACCCATCCCTTCCCGCCGAGTGTCGGGGGGATTAGTGGTAGCGGAGGAGGGACTTGAACCCCCGACCCCAGGATTATGATTCCCGTGCTCTAACCAACTGAGCTACTCCGCCCTACCGGGCCGCCCCTTGAGGCGAGGGCGCGACATAAGTCGGGCCTGCGCGCCGGTCAAGCGAACATGTGCCGCGAATGCGGCTCCCATGGGCCACCGCGATACCACCAGCTCGCGAGCCCGGCGATCTCCACTTCGCGTGGCCGGAAATCGCGCGACAATGCCCCCAGCACCACCTTGGCGAGCGACGGCGTCACCTTGTTCTGGACAGTGACGTGCGGCCGCCAGCGCCCCGCGTCCTGCGGCATCAGCATCCCGGCAAAGGCTTCGGACAGACGCTCGCGAATGGCAGTGAGCTCGGGGGCCTCGATCCGATAGGCCACGCCTCCGCCGAGCGACATCAGTCCGGTCACGCTCGCGCGCGGCGCGCGCACGCCGCAGGTCTCACTCGACAGCCGCTGTTTCAACTCCTCCGCGGCGCTGGGCGGCAGATGGTGGAACAGCGTCAGGTGCGCATCGAGCAGGTTGCGCTCGGGGGGATAATATTCGCGCCGCAGGACATCGAACCACGCTTGGTCCTGCCGCCCGAACAACGCCGTCACGATGAGCGGCGCGGCACCGGTCAAATCTCTACCTGGCTCCCCAGCTCGACCACGCGATTGGTCGGCAGCCGGAAGAATTCCATCGCGCTTTCGGCGTTGCGCAGCATCCAGGCGAACAGTTTCTCGCGCCAGATCATCATCCCCGGCCGCGACGACGGCAGCAGCGTCTGGCGAGCCAGGAAGAAGCTGGTGTCCATCATCTTGAATTCGGCGCCGCACGCGCTGACCTGCTTCAACGCCGCCGGCACGTCGGCCTCCTGCATGAAGCCGTAGAACAGGATCATGCGGTGGAAGCCCTTGCCGAGATCGTCGATCTTCATGCGCTTCTCGTCGGGCACATAGGGCACGTCGGCGATCTTGACGGTGAGCAGGATCACCCGCTCGTGGAGCACCTTGTTGTGCTTGAGATTATGCAGCAGCGCGTGCGGTACGCCGTCGGGAGTCGACGTCATGAACACCGCGGTGCCCGGGACCCGCGCCGCGGCGATCGCCGCCGATTCGATGAAAATCTTGATCGGCATCGCGCTCTCGCGCAGCCGCTCGATCATCAGCTTGCGCCCCTTCGACCAGGTCGTCAGCAAGGTGAACACGATGAAGCCGACCAGCAACGGGAACCAGCCGCCATCGGGCACCTTGGTCAGATTCGCCGCGAAATAGGCAAGGTCGACGGTGAAGAAGAGCGCAAGCAGCGGCAGGGCGTAGCGCTTCTTCCATTGCCACAACGAGAACAACACCACCGCAAGCAGGCAATTGTCGATCAGCATCGCGCCGGTCACGGCGATGCCATAGGCCGCGGTCAGGTTCGACGAGGTCTTGAACGACAGCACCAGCAGGATGACCATCGCCATCAGCGCCCAGTTGATCGTCGGGATGTAGATCTGCCCCGCGGTCGACGCGCTGGTGTGCTCAATCTTGAGCCGCGGCACGAAGCCGAGCTGGATCGCCTGCTGGGTAACCGAGAAAGCCCCCGAGATCACCGCCTGAGACGCGATGATCGCCGCCAGCGTCGCCAGCACCACCAGCGGCAGCTGGAGCGCGTCGGGTGCCAGCATGTAGAACGGGCTGCGTAGCGCCGCGGTGCCCTCGCGCATCAGCAATGCGCCCTGCCCCATATAATTGAGGATCAGCGCCGGGAGCACGAACCACAGCCACGACACCCGGATCGGCTTGCGCCCGAAATGCCCCATATCGGCGTAGAGCGCCTCCGCACCGGTCACCGCGAGCACCACCGAACCCAGCGCAAGGAAAGCGGCAAGCGGGTCGACTGCGAAGAACTGGACTGCGTGCGTCGGCAGCAGAGCCCACAGGACCTCCGGGGTCCGCACGAAGCTCAATACCCCCAGCGTCGAAATGACGAGGAAGTACAGCAACATGATCGGGCCGAAGAAGGTCCCCACCCGAGCCGTCCCGGTGCGCTGGATCGAGAACAGCAGAACCAGGATCACCACCGCGATCGGGATCACCAGGCCCGCAAAGCCGGGCGCTGCGATCGCGATGCCTTCGACCGCTGACAGCACAGACACCGCCGGGGTGATCATCGAATCGCCGTAGAACAATGCGGTCGCGAACACGCCGAGCAGCACGATCCCCTGCGTCCAGCGCTTCTGGTTGGCGCTGCGCGAGATCAGCGCGAGCAGCGCCAGGCTGCCGCCCTCGCCCTTATTGTCGGCGCGCATGATCACGGTGACGTATTTGAGCGTCACCACGATCATCATCGACCAGAACATCAGGCTGATCACGCCCATGATGTGCACGGTGTCGAGCGTCAGCTTGTGGTGCCCGGCAAAGGTCTCGCGGAAAGCGTAAAGCGGGCTGGTGCCGATGTCGCCGAAGACGATGCCAATGGCGCCGATCGCAAGCTTCCACGTGGCGTCCACGGCGTGGCCGTGCGTCCCGTGCGGCTCGTCTGTCTGCGGGGCCATTTCGGCTTGCCCGCTTGCGGAAATGTTCACTGTCGCGTTGATCGCGCGGAAAAGGAAACGGACCTGGTCATGCGACCTGTGTTCTCGTCTGGAAAAGTGCGGGGCCGTTAGCATGTGCAACATGGGGTGGCAACGGCCCGACCCGCACAGATGGTTACGCCCGGCGAGACGCGCAAGGGGCCTCGCGGGTTCCGTCAGCCGCCGGCGAACAATGCGTCGGCCTCGCTACGAGTCGGTACTGCGCGCAGTACGAAGCTCGAGTTGATCGTCACTACGCCCGGCAGCCGCCCCAGATGCTCGCGGTGAAGCCGTTCATAATCATCGAGATCCTGCGCGAGGATCTTGAGCCGATAGTCCTGTCCGCCCGAGACCAACGCGCACTCGACGACGCCATCGATCTCCGACACCGCCCGTTCGAATCGCGCCAGATCCTCCTCGACCTGCGTGCCGAGGGTGATGTCGACGAGCGCGGTGATGCGGAAGCCCAGCCGCCTATGTCCCAGCCTGGCACCATAGCCGGTGATATGCCCCGAGGCTTCGAGCGCCTGGATCCGCCGCGTGCAGGCCGATTGGGAGAGCCCGACCTGGCTGGCGAGATAGCTCACCGCCGCACGCGCGTCCGCGGCCAGCAACTTCAGGATTGCAGTGTCGATCCGGTCCATCGCGCATATAACTCCCGTCGGCGGCTTTCCTACGCAAGAATTATGCGTGATCGCCAAGTCTGCACCAGAATTTTGCAGAGATTCGCAGTAGTGACTTGCGATACTATCGCGCCACATTCCGACTCACTGGAGAGATGCCATGCGCATTGGTGTGCCCAAGGAAATCAAGAACCACGAATATCGCGTCGGCTTGACCCCCGCTTCGGTCGCCGAACTCGTCGCCGCCGGCCATGAAGTGGTGGTCGAGACTCGCGCGGGCACCGGTATCGACTTCGCTGACGAGGCCTATACCAGGGTCGGCGCGAAGATCGCGCCCGATGCCGCCGCGGTATTCGCCGGCGCCGACATGATCGTGAAGGTCAAGGAGCCCCAGCCGCAGGAAATCGCGCTGCTCGAGCCGCGCCACACGCTGTTCACCTATCTCCACCTCGCCGCCGACAAGCCGCAGGCCGACGGGCTGATCCAGTCCGGCGCGACCTGCATCGCCTATGAGACGGTCACGTCCAATTCGGGCGCCCTCCCCCTGCTCAAGCCGATGTCCGAAGTCGCCGGGCGCATGTCGATCCAGGTCGGCGCGCATTATCTCGAAAAGGAGCAAGGCGGCCGCGGCGAATTGCTCGGCGGCGTCCCGGGCGTCGCGCCGTGCAAGGTCGCGATCCTCGGCGGCGGCGTCGCCGGGATCAACGCCGCACAGATGGCGGTCGGCCAGCGCGCCGACGTGACGATCTACGACATTTCGAACGAGCGCCTCGCCGAGCTCGACTTGCACTTCGGCAGCCAGATCAAGACCGCTTATGCCAGCAAGGCGGCGATCGCCGAGGCGGTCACCCGCTCGCAGTTGGTGATCGGCGCGGTTCTCGTCCCCGGCGCAGCGGCGCCCAAGCTGGTCACGCGCGACATGCTCAAGACGATGATGCGCGGATCGGTCCTCGTCGACATTGCGATCGATCAGGGCGGCTGCTTCGAAACCAGCCACGCCACCACTCACGACGACCCCGTCTACGAAGTCGATGGCGTGATCCATTATTGCGTCGCCAACATGCCCGGCGCGGTCGCGCGCACTTCGGCCTTCGCGCTCAACAACGCGACGCTGCCGTTCGTGCTCCGCATTGCCAATCACGGTGCCGAAGCAGCAATGCAGGCGGACCGGCATTTGGCGATAGGTCTCAACGTGTCGGGCGGCAAGATCCGCCACCAGGCGGTCGCCGAGGCGCTCGATTTGCCGTTCGAGGCATGGGCCGCTTAGGGCGCGCGTCCTCTCTACCTACCGTCATCCCGGCGAAGGCCGGGATCTCGTGCAATTGTGGCCGCCCTCGCCTCAGATCCCGGCTTCCAACGGAATGACGATTCCCGGCTCTTTGGAACATATTGAGAACATATGGATTGATCATGGCGAAACCCGGAAAGGAAACGCCATGACCGACCATCCAAATCCCAAGTCCGAACCCGTCGGCAACGCCGAGAAGAACCCCGACGACTGGGTCACCGGTGACGAGCCGATGACTGCCGCGCAGGCGAGCTATCTCAAGACGCTGTCCGAGGAAGCGCATGCCGAATTCGAGGATGACCTCACCAAGGCCGAAGCCTCGAAACGCATTGACGCTTTCCAGGAAGAGACCGGCCGCGGGCAGTAAATGCGGCTTCCCTCCTTTTCAGGAAGGGAAGCCGTCATCGCTTCGCTTGCGTCGCCTGTGCTTCGAGAAACCGATCGAGCAGGAACAGCCGCACCACCAGCTGGCCGCGGTATCCCGCCTTGGCCGGCGCAACTTCCACTGCCTTCGCCCAGAACGGCCGCGCCTCGGCGAACTTGCCTTCGCGGATCAGCGCCAGGCCGTAGAAGAAGGGCGGCCCAGGATGCTGCGGCGCCAGCGCCATTGCCCGATCGAACGCGAATTTCGACGCCGGAGACACCTGATCGCCGTCATTTTCGGCGAGCTTGATCCCGAGCCACATCCACGCGCCGGCGTCGAGCTGCGCCTGCCGCGTCGTCAGGATCATCGCGCGAACCGCCGTGTCCGGCGCGCCGGCGCGCGTCATCGCGTCGGCGCGCACGAACGAACCCCAGGTGAAGTTGAACCGACCATACATCGCGTCGCGCAGTTCGAGCACTTCGCTATCGAGTTCGCCCTTTTTCGCGACCGCCGAAACCGGCTGCCCGGCCAGGCCGGGCCGCCCCTGCCACGCATAGCCCGCCGCGCCCAGCATCAGCGCAGTCGCCGCGACGGTCCACAATTTCCGCGGGAAGCCGGTCAGCCACAGCAAAAGCGCCACGCCGAGCGCAATCAAGGCGAGGATCAGCCAGCCCGTCACGACCGGCGCTTCGCGAAGTTGCGGCGCGCGATCAGCACGCCCAGCCCGAGCAGCACCAGCGGCGCGAGCCACAAAGGCGCGGTGACCCAGCTGAACGGCGGATCATAGGTGACATAATCGCCATAACGCTGGACCAGCCATGTGCGCACGTCGCCCGGCCGCTCCCCCGCCGCGATCCGCTGCCGCACCAATGCGCGCATGTCCCCCGCCATGTCGGCATCGCTGTCGGCGATCGACTGGCCCTGACAGACCAGGCACCTGAGCGTGTCCATCAGCGCCTTGGCCTTCGCCTCCTGCGCAGGATCGGGAAGCTGGGTGTAAGCGAGTTCGGCGGGGGGGAGTTTGGAGTCTGCGAAGGACGGCGCTGCGAAGATCAACGTCACCCCGGCGAGGGCCGGGGTGACGAGCAACGCCGGTCACTTCGCCTTCTCCAGCTGCGCCAGCAGCATCGGAACATCGTCCGCGCGCACATCGCCGATATGCTGATACGCGATCCGCCCCGCGGCATCGATCACGAAGGTCTCGGGCACGCCCGAAGACCCGAGCGCCAATTGCGCCCGGCTCGCTTTGTCGTCGCCGATCCGCGCATAGGGATCGCCGTTGCTCGCAAGGAACGCCTGCACCGCCTCGGGCGTGTCGCGGATCGCGATCGCGTCGATCTCGACGCCGGCCTGTTTGAGCTTCATCAGCTGCGGCGCCTCGGCGATGCACGGAATGCACCAGCTCGCGAAGACATTGAGCAATCGCGGCTTGCCCTTAAGTTCGGCCGAGGCGATCCCCGGCTTGCCCGGCAGCAACGCCGGCAATGCCAGCGCCGGAAGCGGCTTGCCTACCATCGCCGAATGCACCGTCCGATCGGCCGGCCTGAGCAGCCCGCTCGCGACCAGAGCGAACACCAGCGCGAACAGCACCAATGGCGCCCAGAGCAGCACCCGCCTCATTCCTCGGCCTCCGCATCGGCGCGCCGCTCGCGCCGCACGCGTCCGATCAAAGCGAGCAGTCCTCCCAGCGCGATCAGCCCACCGCCGAGCCAGATCAACGTCACGAACGGCTTCCACCACAAGCGGATCTGCCAGCGCCCCTGCGCATCGCCCTGGCCCAGCACGGTGTAGAGCTGGCCGTCGAGCAAAGTGGTGATCGCCGCCTCGTTGGTATTGGTCGGCGGGGTGCTGAAGAAGCGCTGCTGCGGGAACAGTTCGAACATCTCGCCGTCGCCGCGCCGCACCTGCAGCCGCGCCTCGAGCGCCGACCAATTGGGCCCGATCGCCGGATGCACATCGGCCAGGGTTACCCGGAATGGCCCGACGGTGACGTTCTGCCCGACCGAAATCGCCGCTAGCCGCTCGGTCTTGAACGCGCTGTCCGCTGCCATCCCGGCGATGCTGACCGCGACGCCGAGATGTGCGATCACCATTCCCCAGACATGCAGCGGCGTCCGGCGCAGATTGCGGCGCACCACCGGTACCACGCTCGCCACGCCGAGCCCCACGGCAAGCGCGATCGCGAGCACGGAGACGAAATGCGCTCCGCCGACCAACGCGAAAATCACCGCGAATGCACCGCCCGCCGCCGCGGCGGGGACCAGCGCGCGCTTCGCCAGCGCGTTCATGTTGTCACGCCGCCAGCGCAGCAACGGCCCCGCCGCGGTCGCCACCGCCAGCGCCAGCGCCACGGGCACCAGCGCCTTGTTGAAGAACGGCGCGCCGATCGACAGCTGCACCCCCGCCGCCTGGGCCGCAAGCGGATACAGCGTGCCGATGAACACCACGCCGAGGATCACCGACAGCAGCAGATTATTGAGCACCAGCGCGCCTTCGCGGCTCACCAGCTGGAAAGTCGAGCCCTGGGTGATCGTGCCCACCCGCGCGCCGAACAGCGCCAGCGCGCCGCCGATATAGATGCCGAGCAGCGCGAGGATAAAGGTCCCGCGAGTCGGATCGACGGCGAAGGCGTGGACGCTGACCAGGATCCCCGATCGCACCAGGAACGTCCCGATCATCGACATCGCAAACGCCACCAATGCGAGCATCAGCGTCCAGGCGCGCAACCCGTCGCGCGTCGCCAGCACCGTCACCGAATGGAGCAACGCCGTCGCCGCCAGCCACGGCATCAGCGAGGCGTTCTCGACCGGATCCCAGAACCACCAGCCGCCCCAGCCGAGCTCGTAATAGGCCCAATAGGACCCTGCGGTGATCCCGATCGTCAGGAAGATCCACGCGGCCAGCACCCAGGGCCGCATCGCTTTGGCAAACGCCGGGCCGACGTCGCGCATCAGCAGCGCGCCGACCGCGAAGCTGAACGCCACCGACAGCCCGACATAGCCGAGATACAAGGTCGGCGGGTGGAACGCCAAACCGGGGTCCTGGAGCAGAGGATTCAGCCCCCGCCCGTCCGGTGCGGCGGGGTCGAGCCGAACGAACGGGTTCGAAGCGAAGGCGAGGAAAGCATAGAAACCCAGCCCGATCGCCGCCTGCGCGCCGAGCGTCGCGGCGAGCGTTCCCACCGCCAATCGCCGCTCGAACATCGCCACCCCCGCGCCGGCGGCCGCGAGAACCGTCACCCAGAGCAGCATCGAGCCCTCATGGTTGCCCCACGCGCCCGCTACCTTGTAGATCATCGGCTTCAGCGAATGGCTGTTTTCCGCCACCAGCACCACCGACATGTCGCTGCGCACGAACAACGCGATCAACAGCACGAACGACAGCAGCGCCAGAAGCCCTTGCACCAGCGCAATCCGGCGCAGCGCCGTCATTGGCGCCGCGCCCCCGCTGGTCGTTCGTGCTGAGCTTGTCGAAGCACCGTTCTTCTCTTCTTCGGAAGAAAAGGACTGCCTTTCGTCGTGCTCAGAGCGAGCGGAGGTTCCGGCCCGCGCGGCGCCCCACGCCAGCACCAGCTGGACGAGCGCGAACGCCGCCGCGAGCCACAAGGCCGCAAGCCCCGCCTCGGCGATCATTTGTCGAGCGTCTCGGTCTTGTGCATCTTGCCGGCGACTTGCGGCGGCATGTAGCGCTCGTCGTGCTTGGCCAGCAGATTGTCCGCGGTGAAGCTGCCGTCTCGGTTGAACTTGCCTTCGGCGACCACGCCCGAACCTTCCTTGAACAGATCGGGCGCGACGCCGCGGAACGCCACCGGCACCTTGGCCTTGCCGTCGGTCACCACGAAGGCCATCGAGATGCCGTCGGGCTTGTGGACGAGCGACCCCGCCTCGACCATCCCGCCGAGCCGCACTGCCTTGCCCAGCGGCAGCGGCTTGCCCGCCACGTCGCCCGGTGCATAGAAGAATGCCGCCTGGTCCTGCAGCGCCGACAGCGCCAGCCCCGCCGCGCCCGCAACCGCACCCAGCGCGAGCAGGCCGAGCACGAGCCGCTGATGCTTGGGCTTCATTTGTCGCGCCTCAGCGATTCCGCCGCTGCCTCGGCACGCCGCATCGACAGCCACGCCCAAGCCGCGAGCCCGCCGGTGCCGAGCAAGGTCACGGCATAGGCCGCGGTCACGAACGCCCAATGATTCATTGTGCCGCCATCCGCCGCATCCGCGCTTCGACCCTCTGGATGGCAAGCATCGCCCGCATCCGCATCAGTACCACGCCGGCGAACAGCAAAGTGAAGCCGCCGATCGTAAAGAACAACGGCCACAGCATCGAGGAATCGATCGAGGAACTGGTCAGCCCGATGCTCTGTCCCTGGTGCAGCGTGTTCCACCACACCACCGAATAGCGCACGATCGGCAGCAGCACCGATCCCGCGACCCCGAACAGGGCCGGCACGCGCCCGTCGCCGCCGCGATCGGCGTCGGCGCGGGCGAGCGCGATATAGGCGATGTAGACGAAGAACAGCAGCAGCATGCTGGTCAGCCGCCCGTCCCATTCCCACCAGGTGCCCCAGGTCGGCCGCCCCCAGATCGCACCGGTGATCAGGCACAGCGCGGCAAACACCGCGCCCGCCGGGGCGATCGCCCGCGCGGCGATGTGCGCGAGCGGATGCCGCCAGATTAGATAGCCGAGGCTTGCCCCCGCAACGCCGGTCCAGCCCCCCATCCCGAGCCAGGCGGCGGGGACATGGATATAGAGGATCCGCACGCTCTCCTTCTGGAGATAATCCCCCGGGGTCTGGGTGAGCCCGCCCCACGCGCCGAACAGCGCCAGCGCGACGCCCGCCCAGAACAGGACCGGAGTCAGCGGGCGCGCGAGCTTTAGAAAGCGGGTCGGGTTGGCGAGTGCATGGATCACGATGTCTCCCAGCCAATAGCCGCCTTCGCCGAGGGAATCTACGCCGGGTTGTTCGCGGGCAGCGCCAGCCTGTGATCTTCGCACTTGCGCCCCGTCACCGCTGTCATAAACCTTTCGTCTCGGGATCGTAAGGACATGGCGCGGCCGCATCCGGGAGAGACGCGCACGCGGATCCGCCGGCCTTCCGCCCGGAGAAGCAAAATCAAGGACCTAAGCCATGCCTTTCATCACCACCGCAGACGGCACCGAGATCTTCTACAAGGACTGGGGTCCCAAGACCGCGCAGCCGATCGTCTTCCATCACGGCTGGCCGCTCTCGTCGGACGATTGGGACGCGCAGCTGATGTTCTTCCTCGGCGAAGGCTATCGCGTGATTGCGCATGACCGCCGCGGGCACGGCCGCTCGACTCAGACCGACACCGGCAACGAGATGGACACCTATGCCGCCGATGTGATCGAACTCGCCGCGGCGCTCGATCTCAAGGACGCGGTCCATATCGGTCACTCCACCGGCGGCGGCGAAGTCGCGCATTATGTCGCGCGCGCCGAAGCCGGCCGCGTCGCCAAGGCAGTGCTGATCGGCGCGGTCCCGCCGATCATGGTCAAGTCCGAAGCGAACCCCGGCGGCCTACCGCTCGAAGTGTTCGACAGCTTCCGTTCGCAGACCGCGACCAACCGCGCGCAATTCTTCCTCGATGTCGCGAGCGGCCCCTTCTACGGCTTCAATCGCGAAGGCGCCGAAGTGAAGCAGGGCGTGATCGACAATTGGTGGCGGCAGGGCATGGCCGGCGGCGTCAAGGCGCATTACGATTGCGTCAAGGCGTTCTCCGAAACCGACTTCACCGAAGATCTCAAGCAGATCGACGTCCCCGTGCTGCTCCTCCACGGCGAGGACGACCAGATCGTCCCGATCGCCGATTCGGCGCTGCTCGGGATCAAGCTGCTCAAGCACGGCACGATCAAGACCTATCCGGGCTTCCCGCACGGCATGGCGACCACCCATGCCGACGTGATCAACGCCGACCTGCTCGCCTTCATCAAGAGCTAAGCCAACGCTTCCCCTCCCGGTTCGCCGGGAGGGGGATAATCGAGGATACACTCTACTTTATCGTCATCCCGGCGAAAGCCGGGACCCACTCAGGGTCGTCGATTGTGCTCTGGTCCCGGCTTTCGCCGGGATGACGAAACAGGGTACGGGTCCTAACCCGACACATTGAGCGCCACCGCCGCCCGGATCAAATCCTTCAGCCCCGCCTCGTCGATCGCCCCGCCTTCGTGAAAATCGATCGCCCGCCGGACATTGCCGTCGAGGCTCGACGTGAACAGTCCCTTCGGATCGTCGAGCGCCGCACCCTTGGCGAAGGTCATCTTGACCGACTTCTTGTAGGTCTCACCCGTGAACAACATGCCGGCATGATACCAGGTCGGCACCCCGCGCCACTTCCATTCCTCGGTTACTTCGGGGTCGGCTTCCTTGATCAGCGCGCGGAGGCGGGCGAGCGTCTCGCCGCGCCAGTCGCCCAATTCCTCGATCCGCGCGTCGATCAGTTCGGACGGCGATTTCTCGCGCATGCGCCTCTCCTCCCTCGTTACGGTATCCAGCCCGGCAATGCCGCTGCCTGCCGAACCCAGTCGACAAGCTGCGCCTCGTCCAGCGCCTCGTCCTCATGGATGTGCAGATAGCGGGTATTCGGGACCTTCGACTCCACCGGCGGCACCGGATCCAGCCCTCGGCCGTTGAAGAAGGCCAGCTTGATATAGCGATCGAAGCAGCGAAGGCTCAGGAACCAGCTCGTGCCGTCCACTCCGTACAGCGGCGAATTCCACTTCACTGCCTTGCGCACCCCTGGAAGCGAGCGCTCGATCAGCGCGTCCAGCTGCCGCCCGACCGCGCTTTTCCACCCCGGCATCGCCGCGATATAGGCCTGCACCGGCGCGTCGCCGTCGCCCTTGGGGATCTGCGGGTTGCCACCCGCCAGCAGCACCGGCCCCGCCATCACGCGCGCGCCCGCTTGCAGAAATAGGGCAGCGCGAACAGATACAGCCCGGTGCCCAGCAACAGGATCAGCGGCACCAGCGCCAGCAGCCCCAGCCACATCGGCGGCTGTCCGCCTCGGCTCATCGCGACGATGTAGGTGACCACACCCAGCGTAAACGCGATCGACAGCCAGCGATGCACTTGTCGCACCCACGAATTCCCGCTCATCTCATTCCCCTCAAAATGCCGCCATTGCCGCTCAATCGATCCGCGCCGACACTTGCTCCAGCTTGTCGAAGAACGCCTTCCACCCGGCGTGCGCGCCGCCATAAGCCTGTTTCTGGCTCGGCCCGAACCCGGCCTGCTCCATCCGCAGATGCGTGCCCGAAGCGGTCGGCGTCAGCGTGAAGGTCACCACGCTCTCCAGCGCGAAAGCCGGATCGTCGCTCGCGAAGTCCCAGGTGTAGGACAGCGTCCGCTGCGGCTCGATTTCGAGTACTTCGCAATCGAGCACCCCGCCCCATTCGCCGGTCAGCTTGAAGCGATGCCCGACCGTCGGCGCGAAGTCGTTCTTCATCAGCCATTCTTCGATCAGGTGCGGCTGGGTGAGCGCGCGCCACAATCGCTCGGGCGGATGCGCGATCTCGCGCTCGACGACGACGGTGCGCTTCTCGGTATCGGGTTCGGTCACTGGTCCATCCTCTTGAGCAGATCCTCGAGATCGTCGAACCGCCGCTCCCAGAACCCGGCCATCTGGCTGGTCCAGTCGACCAGCGGCGCCAGTGCGCCTGGCAGTGCGCGGTAATGCGTCTGCCGGCCAGCATGCCGGTCCGACACCAACCCGGCATCGCGCAGCACTCCGAGATGCTTGGATACCGCCGGCTGGGAGACCCCGGCCCGCGCCGTGAGCGCGCCCACGGTCTGTTCGCCCTCGCGGCAAAGCCGCTCGAACAGCGCACGCCGCGTCGGATCGGCAAGCGTCTTGAACAGCAGATCGGGACCAAGTGGTGTCACACACATAACTCGCTGGCTATGTTTTTCTCATAACCGGCGAGTTATGTGTGAGTCAAGCGCACGAGAAGAGAGTTAACCGCCAGACGCGGCTGGACAGCGCGATTGCATGCATCCAGCGTGGCGGCCGGCGCGTTGTACCCGCGACACGCAAGGAGTATCGCGACATGATCCAGGGCCAGGACCCGCGCGCCGCGGCGGCGATCACGGCGATGTCGCTCGACCTTGCCGAGCTGCTCGCCACGATCGATCAGGTGCGCGCCCAGCTTCAGCGGGTCCAGGCCGAGCTGATCTGCGCGCAACTCGACGCCGCGGAGGCCGCACGGGCTGGCTCGCCGCAATAAGGCCGCCGGCAAAATCAGGCGGGCCGCGCGCTCATCCGTGCGCCGCCAGATGCCGTAACTTGTCCGGATTGCGCATGATGTAGATCGCGACCACCTTGCCGTCGTCGATCGCGAGTGCGGTGGTCTGCAGCACGCCGCCGGATTCGCGTGTCACGAACCCAGGAAGCCCGTTGATCGTTCCCCAGCGCTCCACCCGCGACATCTCCTTGGCGAAGAAGCGCGCCAGCGAACCGTGCAGCTTCATTACGTCCTCGACGCCCAGGATCGGCCGCAGCCCGGCATGGACCTTGCCGCCGCCGTCCGAATAGACCGATACATCGTCGGCAAGCAGCCCACGCAGTGCGCCCATGTCACCGCTCCGCGAGGCATGGAAGAATGCCTCGGCGATCTCGAGCCCCCGCTCTTTCGGCATTGCGAACCGCGGCCGCGCCGCGCGCACGTGCGTCCGGGCGCGGCTGGCGAGTTGGCGCGCTGCTGCGGTGTCGCGGCCGATCGTCTCGGCAATCTCGTCGAACGGCACTCCGAACACGTCGTGGAGGAGAAACGCCGCGCGCTCGAGCGGGCTGAGCCGATCGAGCGCCAGCATCAACGGCAAAGTGACGTCGTCGGCCTCTTCGTCTTCGACCACAGGCTCGGGCAGCCACGGCCCGACATAGGTCTCGCGCCGCGCCCGCGCCGATTTGAGCTGATCCAGGCAAAGCCGTGTCACCACGCGGCGCAGGAACGCTTCTGGCTCGCGGATCGCATCGCGATCCGCGCCCATCCAGCGCAGGAAGGCGTCCTGCACCACGTCCTCCGCATCCGCGACCGAACCCAGCATGCGATAAGCGATGCGAGTCAGCCGCGGACGCAGCGGATCGAACGCCGCTGCGGCGTCCGCGATCACGCCGTCTGCCGCGCCGTTGCCGGCTTGCCGTCGTAGAATAGGCCGCAACCGACCGCGAGCCGGTTCCACCCGTTGATCACGTTGATCATCAATGTCAGCTGCACCTGCTCCTCCTGGGTGAATTCCGCAGCGAGCGCCGCATATACATCCTGCGGCGCCCGCATGGTGGACACCAGAGTCATTGCGTCCGTCCATGCCAGCGCCGCGCGCTCGCGCGCCGAATAGACCGGCGCATCGTGCCAAGCGCTCAGCAGATAGATGCGCTGCTCGGTCTCGCCGGCCTTGCGCGCGTCGGCGGTGTGCATGTTGAGGCAATTGGCGCAGCCGTTGATCTGCGAGGCGCGGATCTTGACCAGTTCGAGCAGGTCGGGCTCGATCGCGGGCGCGATCTTGAGCGACATGTCGAGCCAGGCCTGCATCTGGACAGGCGCGGCGGCGAACGGATCGAGGCGTTGGGTCATGATCAGTCTCCTTGGTTTACGGAGACATGACGAGGCAGCGCGCGCCGATGTGACATGGATTGGCGAAACTTTCTTCCCCGAGCAGGGGAAGATCGGCCAGGGTTACGAGGCCACCCGCATCACCCGCGCCGGATCAATCGCTGCGCAATCCGATCGGCGACTTCGCTCTCGGGATCGCCGGTGCGGTCGCTCTCGTCCCACACTTCGATCAGCCGCGTGGGGATCTTGTCGACGCGCGACTGGACCTCGGCCATGTTGCCCTGGCCGAGATATTCGAGCCCGACATTGATGATCCCGCCCGCATTGATCACGTAATCGGGCGCATAGAGGATCCCGCGCTCGTGCAGCCGGTGGCCGTCTTCGCGGGTGGCGAGCTGGTTGTTCGCACCGCCGGCGATCACCTTTGCCTTGATCTGCGGGATCGACTGCTCGGTCAGGATCGCGCCGAGCGCATTGGGGCTGAACAAATCGCTGTCGTGCGTCAGGATCGCGGCTGCGTCGACTGCCTCGGCGCCGAGCTCCGCCGCGAGCGCCTTGGCGCGTTCGGCATCGACATCGGCGAGCACCAGCCTGGCGCCGTCCTTTGCCAGCAGGCGGGCGAGCCCGCCACCGACCGAGCCGACACCCTGGATCGCGACGCGCACCCCGGCCACCGAATCGGCACCAAGCCCACGCTTCGCCGCCGCCTTGACCCCCAGATAGACGCCGCGCGCCGTCACCGGGCCCGGATCGCCGCCGGCGCTGCCCGCCGCGACTGGCAGGCCGGAGACATGCTTGGTCTGAGTCGCGACGATCTTCATCCGCGCCTCCGACATGCCGACATCTTCAGCCGTGACATATTTGCCCTGGAGCGATTCGACCGCTCGGCCAAATGCCTCGAGCTGCGCCGTGGCCACCGTCGCGCCGGGCTCGGCAGCGAGGATCACTCCCTTGCCTCCGCCCATCGGCAGATTCGCCATCGCGTTCTTGTAGCTCATCCCGCGCGACAGCCGCAGCGCATCGGTGATCGCGGAGCGGTGGTCCGCATAATGCCAGAAGCGGACGCCGCCCGCTGCCGGTCCGAGCGCCGTCGAGTGAATCGCGATGATCGCGCTCAACCCGGAGGCATGGTCGGTGAAGAGGTGGAGACCCTCATGCTCGTCGAAATCGGGGAAGCCCCAGTCGGTGGTCACACGCAACATCCGCTATCGGGGGGGTGGGGCGACCGACGGGACTTGAACCCGCAACATCCGGCATCACAAGCCGACGCTCTAACCAATTGAACTACGATCGCCACGAACGAGTGCGCGCTTAGCGGGGGCTTTCGCGAAGCGCAAGATCATTGCGCGATGCGCAGACCGCCGCCTCGGGCCCGATCACGCCTTCGCGCGCCAGCGCACGCGCCGCCGAGGCGAAATTCGCGGCCGACAGAAAGGCATGCCGCGCGAGCAAAGGCGCGTCGGCACCGTCGTAGATCAGCCGGCGCATCGCCGGATCGATCTCGAACCCCTCGAAGATCCGCACGGGTCCGCTCTCGCCGCTCCCGCCGCAGAGCTCGCAGCCCGGCGCCGACCACAGGATCGCGCCCGGATCGAGCCCGAGCAGGGCGGCGCGCGATCCGAATGCCTGGACCGGCTCGCGGCAGTCGCGGCACAGCCCGGACACGACCCGCTGCGCGATCACCAGCCGCAGCGCGGCAGCCAGCGCGAACCGGTCGTTCGTCAGCCGCCGCAAATTGAGGATCGTGCCGACGGCGTCTCCGCTGTCGAACCAGGCGAGCACCAGCCCGCGATCGGCCGCCTCGACCACCCGGTTGGCGGTGATCCGGTCCGCGATCACACCGCCAAGGGCAATGCCATAGGCTCGGTGCAGCGCGACCGCGGTCTCCTCCGCGCCCGGCCCGGCGATCGCGATCAGCCCGATCAGCCTTTCAGACGCCAGCTCGAGCGCCGACCCCAGCCGCGCGGGCACGCCGAGCGCGTCGAGCGGTACTTCGGCTTCGAGCTGGATGTCGACGGCCATGCGCCTCGACTGCCCGTACAATGTGACGACTTGCTTGCGCTTTTGTTACGCCTGCATGTTCAAAACGTCGCGCTGGCGAAAAGCTGCGGAATTTGGCAGAAACGGCACGATGCACACCATCACCGCCCCACAGACCGCGGCGCCGAATCTCGGCGGCGGCCACCCTTCCGAACCCGTGATCGAGCACATCCTCCGCCAGCCGGGAATCCAGCGGGTGCCCAACCTCAAAGTGGCGATGTTCATCGGCAAGAAGTTCCTCGAACCCGAACTCTGCCAGCTGCTGATGCTCCAGATCGACTCCAAGCGCCGCCCGTCGACGATCGCCGACGCCAATGGCGATTATGCCTTCCGCACCAGCGAGACCTGCGACCTCGATTCTGACGACGCGATCACGATCGAATTGAAACGCCGGATCATCGCATTGACCGGCCTCGACCCTGCGCACGCCGAGCCGATGCAGGGCCAGCGCTACGACGTCGGCCAGGAGTTCAAGGCGCACACCGACTATTTCGAGCCGACCGGTGCCGATTACGACAAATATTGCAGCGTCTCGGGCCAGCGCACCTGGACGGTGATGCTCTACCTCAACCAGGTCGAGGCCGGCGGGGTGACGCGCTTCAAGGCGATCGAAAAGATGGTCGAGCCCGAGGTGGGCAAGGTGCTCGCCTGGAACAATCTGCGCGCCAATGGCACGCCCAATCCGTCGACCATCCACCACGCGATGAAGGTCCGCGCTGGCGCGAAATACGTCATCACCCAATGGTTCCGCGAGCGGCCCTGGGGCTGGTGACGCAGAAAGGGCCCCGGCGGGCGGTGCCCGGCCGGAGCCCGTTCTTCGTTCCAACCCTCAGAAGTTGACGCTGAGGCCCAGCGTGCCGCTCGTGCCGACGTCGTACAGGTTGTAGTAGATGCGGTTGTCGCCGCTCTCCTGATATTCTTGATACTTGGTGCCGGTGATGTTGCGGAGCTCCAGTTTGGCTTCCATGTTCACCCCGGCCAGCTTGATTCCCTGCCGTGCGACGAAGTCGAGGTGCAGGCCGGGATACTCGTAGATGTCCGGCAGCAGACCCGGGCCGCGGCTGGTGAGCCGCTTGCTGGCATAAGTGAGCAGGAAGGTCTGCTGCGACAGCCGGTCCTGATCCTCCAGCCCGACCTCGAAATTGGCGATATGGTCAGACTGGCCGGTAAGCGGGCGGCCGTCGAGGAAGTAGTTCGACGCCGGCTGGACGTTGCTCGCAGCATTGCCCGTGTAGATTGTCGTCGTGTCGCCTGGGCTCACCTGCACGTCAGATTTCGAATAGGTATAGTTGGCGATCAGGACGGCGCGGCGCGAACCCCAGACGTCGAAGTATTTCTGAGCCTCCACTTCGCCGCCGTATAAGTTGGCGCGCGGCGCATTGGCGTAGCTCGTGATCGGGTCTTCGGCGATGAAGCTGCCATAGGCCTCGATTGGCTTGTCGATCCGCTTGAAGAACCCGGCCACTGCGATCCGCTGATCCCGTGCGAAATACCATTCGTACCGCGCCTCGAGATTGTAGAGTTGGCTGTCCTGCAGCGAAGGGTTGCCGCGGAACAGGCGGTTGCTCTCCGGATCATAATATTGCTGGAACAGCAGCTCGCGGAACTGCGGCCGCGCGATCGTCTTGGATGCGCTCAGCCGAACCTGCATCTGCGGCTGGACTTCCCAGGTCAGAGTCGCCGCCGGCAGCCAGTAATCGCGGTCGATCTTGTTCGAAGCGCCCGAATTGCTCAGCGTGTCGAACACCTGCAATGGCGCAACGGTCTGCTTGGCAGTCTCGAAGCGCGCACCCAGTTCGAGCGTGAGGCTGTCGAGGAATTGGGTCCGTCCCTTGAGGTAATAAGCGTGGCTGGTCAGGCTCGCCTTGAAGGCCGGGTCCCCTTCGGTGGTCTCGATCAGATCGACACCGAAATTGCGGATGATCGCGCCGCCGAGCAGATTGTCCGGCCGCAACATGCTGACGCCTTCGGGCAAGGTGCTGGGGGCGAGGAACTGGAACTCGCGGCGCGATGAAGTCCGGTCGGTGTCCGAATAGGCATAGCCGCCGGTCACCGTCAGATTGGGCGAAGCGCGGTACGAGAAATCGATTCCACCCGACCAGAGATTCTCGTTGAGCCGCGAGAAAGTGACGTCGGCGGAGCCCAAGCCGGCGTTCAGGCGATTGAGGTAGTTTCCGGCATAGGGTCCGGTTTCGCGCAGCACATAGCCGATCGACGTCTCGTTCGGCGCGCGTCGCTTCGAATTGGCGTAAGCGAGCCGCGTGTCGATCGACATGTCGCCGACCTTGAACTCGCCGACGAATTGGCTGTCGACCAGCTGACGCTCGTACCAGGCGGTGTCCTGGATCATGCGCCGGCGCTCACCCGAAGTGAAGTCGATGCCGTTCGCCAGCCGCGCCTGCTTGAGGGTGTCGCGGATGTAGAGGTTGGTCCAGCGCAGCGTCTGCTCGCCGAATTCGAGACCGAGGCCGAGCAACCCGTTCACCACGACGCGGTTGTCGGTGATCACCCGCTCATAGTCGAAGCGCTTGGTCGAAAGATCGCTCGAATCGGTTGCCTGCTGCGTCGTGTCGCGGGTGCGCCACTTGCTTGAATAAGCGCCGGTGGCGATCACGCCCAGCCGCGCACCGCCGAGATCGAAGGCAGTGCCGCCGGTGATCCCGGCCGACCAGTTGACCGGAATCTTGTCGTTGCTCTGGAGCAATGCGGTGTTGGCGTTGACCAACTGCGCCGCAACGTCCTGGCGCTGCGCTAGCGTCAGGTCGCTGATGCGGCTGCCGCTGGCGAGGAATGACGCGAGCGCGGGCGGCGTCCGCCGCGTGCCGTCGTCAAAGCCGGTCCAGTCCCGGCCGCCGCCTGAATAGACATAGCCGAGCTGCCCGGTGGTGCGCGTGTCGCCGCCCACCCCGCCGCTGATGTTGAGGAAGCTCTCGGTCGGCACCGCGCGCGTCGTCAGGTTGATGACGCCGCCGCCGAACTCGCCGGGGAAGTTCGCCGAATAGCTCTTCTGGACGAGCGCGGAGGCAATCACGTTGGTCGGGAAAATGTCGAGCGGCACCACGCGGCGCAGCGGCTCGGGACTAGGCAGCGGCGAACCGTTGAGCAGCGCCATCGAGTAACGGTCGCCGAGCCCGCGAACATAGACGAAACCGTTGCCGACGACGCTGAGACCGGTCACGCGGCTCAGCGCGCCCGCGATGTCGCCTTCGCCGGTCCGCGCGATATCCGCAGTCGAAAGCACCGACACGACTTGCGTAGCCGATTGCTGGATATTGGCACGGTGGCGGCCGGTGACGACGATTTCATCGCCGGGAACCGAGATATCGGTCGCCTCCTCGACCTGCGGCTCGTCTGTCGTAGTCGCGGATTGAGGATCGGAGGCGACGCCGGCATCGCCCACATTCTGGGCACCGGTACCCCCCGACGCGTCTGCCGGTGTCGATTGCGCGCGTGCGACAGCCGGCGCGACAAGCGCCGTCGAGAGAACCAGCAGCCGGGCGAGCCGAAGCGGCTTCATCATTGCAATATCCCCATTTCATATCGGAAAAGGGCGGGACACCAGCCGGAGCCAGGTCCCGCCCAATCAGGCTACGCGTGCATCAGGTGGTCGGGATCGAGGTGCAGCTGCCGGTGTTGCCCGTGCCGAACGACAGCGTGACGCTGTTGCAGGTCCAGCCCTGGAACCACGTGTCGGTCGACCGCGCCGCACCGATGAACGTCGTCGCGTCGAAGAACGCGTTGAGCGTGCTCGCGTTGAACGCTGCCACTGCAGTCTCGTTGGCGCCGTTCAGGAAGCCACCGGTGAGCGTCGGCGTGAAGGCGTCGTTGTTGCCGTTGGCACCGCTGCCGAAGACACCCTGCACGTCGGCGGCGGTTACCGTGTTCGAGCCGATATACTTGGTTGCCGAGCACTGCATCACCACCGAACGGAAGACCGGCGGGCCGGCTTCGTCGGCGGCGGGGTTAGCCGCCTGGATCGTGTTGGCGCGGCTGATCCGCAGGCACGGCAGGTCGGGGCTCACCACCACCGCGTTGACCAGCGTATAATCGGTACCGCCACGCAGCAGGATCGCCGCCAGATCGGCGCCGACGGTCGAGCGCTGGATGAAGGTGGCGTTCGAGACGCGCGTGTTCTGGCGCGGGTTCTGCGCATCGAACGCGTTGTCGGTATCGGCTTCGATCATCGCGTCGCCGGTGCCCGGACGCTGCGCGGCAATGACATATTGCGCGTTCAGCTTGACGCCGGTGTCGGAGTCGAGATTGTCGTCCTCGGCGCCGACCGAGATGAAGTACTTCAGATTGACGTTGCCGCCGAAGAACTCCGCGCCATCGTCCGAGCTGTTGAACGACATGATGTGGTCGAGCTGGGTGCCGGTGCCGACGCCCTCGGTGGTCAGCGACTGAAGCTCGGCATCGGCCGACAGGACGTAGCCCGAGTAGCGGATCTGCACATAGCTGAAGCGACCGCTATTGTCGGTGTTGGTCGCGCCGCCATAGAGTGCCGGGTCGACAGCGCCTTCGGTCTGGCGCTCGCAGCCGATGGTGCCCGGAGTAGCGCCCGGTGCGGCGCAGTCGGTGATCTGCGCGCGACCCATCAGAACCACGCCGCCCCACTGGCCCGACGAGCTGTCGGTGTTGAGGCCGAGGATGTTGTCGCGGCTGGTGAAGATGATCGGCGCGGTAGCGGTGCCGACGGCGTTGATCTTGTTGCCGCGGTTGACTGCGAGCCACGATACGCCGGTGCCGCCGAACACGATCGCGCCCGGCTCGATGCTCAGCGTTACGCTGCGCTCACCGGCGACTGCTGCGGCACCGAGGTCGGTGCCGACGTCGACGCGGCCGCCAAGCCGATAGAGCAGGCCGGCGACCTTGGGCAGGTTCACGCTGGCGTTGATCCGCGCCGGCAGCGTGCAGACGCGCCAGGTGCCGGTCGGGCCGGTTATCGTGCCCGAATCGGTCAGGCCCTGCGGATCCGAAATGGTCGGGCAACCCGTAGCCGGCGTCACCAGCGTGGCGACGGGGGTCGGGGTCGGGCTTGGAACCGGGGTGGGCGCCGGGTTGTTGATGATGACGTCGCCGCCGGTGCCTGGCGACGCGATGTCGTTGGCGCCGTCGCAGGCCGTCAGGGCGAGCCCCGCGCAGCTGGTCATAAGGATAAGGCTGAGGCGATGGAAGCTGGCCATAAAATCTCCGTTCCGGGCGGAATGCCGGTGTGCGCGGGTGGGCGAATGGACGGGATCGACTCGGTTCCCCCTGCCGATCACGAACGTTGCGCTAGGCGGCTCGCGTGACATGTCCGCGTGAGTTCAGGGACCAATCGAAGACACTGACATTACAGTCTGGTTACGCTGTTGCGGTCACGCAACGAGCGAAGGCTGCCTCAGAGGCCCGCCGTCATTGCCACGCCGATCGTTACGACGATCACGCCGAGCACCTGTCGAACGCTCAGTCCCTCGCGGAACAGCCGGTGCCCCGCAAATGCAGCGATCGGCATCTCGATCACGCCCAGCGCGCGCACCGCCGCAGCCGGAGCAAGGTTCAGCGCGAAGAACCAGCCCGATGAAGCCAATGCGCCGAACAATCCTGCGCCGAGCGACTCCCGCCAGCCCTTGATCACGGCGATCAATGCGGGCCGATCGCGCCACGACAGGTAGAGGATCAGCACGCCGGCCTGGACCGCCTGAACGATCGCCACACTCGCCACCGCGGCAAAGAAGGGATGATGCGGCTCGAGCCGTAGTCCTGCATGGCGGAACGCATTGAGCGCGAAGCCGAAGAGCAGCCCGGACGCAATTCCGAGCGCCACCCCCAGCACTGGCTTTTCCTCGCCGCCCGTGCGGCGCGGCCATACCAGGATCGCCAGCCCGAGCGTGGTGAGCGCCACTCCGGACCAGCCGAGCGCCGAGAGATTGTCGCCGAACACCAGCAGCCCCGCGATCGCAGCAAGCGGCACCGAGCTCTGCTGGAGCGCCGTGCCGATCGCGAAGCCGGCATAATGCATCGCGAGAAGCAACGCTGCGGTCGCGACCACCTGCGCCAGCGCGCCCGTCAGCGCCGGCCACCAGAACGCAGATCCGAACTGCAGCGCCGCATCCGGGGCGAAGGCCCAGGCCACGCCGACGAAAACAAGCGAGAAAGGCAGACCGAAGAGGAAGCGCACCAGGGTCGCGCCCCACGGCCCGGTGCGCGACATCATGCCCCGCTGGAGCGCATTGCGGCCGACCTGAAAAGCCGCCGCCGCGATCGTCGCGCCTACCCAGAGCATGCTCGTCCTTCCGATATTGCAGCTCGCCCTTAAGTGCGCCGCACCGCAGCATCAACTTCCCGAGCAGCACTGATCGACACCGGCGCGGGCGCGAAGTGAAGCAATGAAAAAGCCCGCCGATCAGCTGACCGGCGGGCTTCTCTACATGGTGGGCGCGGCTGGGATTGAACCAGCGACCCCTGCGGTGTGAACACAGTGCTCTACCACTGAGCTACGCGCCCATCGGCCCGGAGGCCAAAATGGAAGCGGGCCTTTAGGCGGTGCGGGGTGCGCTTGTCCAGCCCCCAGGCCCGGCTTCCGGTCCGATCAGTTGACCGAATCCTTCAGGCCCTTGCCCGCCTTGAACTTGGGCTGGTTCGACGCCTTGATCGTCATTTCCTCGCCGGTGCGGGGATTGCGGCCGGTCGAAGCCTTGCGCTTGCTGACCGAGAACGTGCCGAAGCCGACCAGGCGAACTTCATCGCCCTTTTTGAGCGCGGTCGAGATCGCATCGAACACAGCTTCGACTGCCTTGGTAGCGTCACCCTTGCCGAGGCCGGACGTATCCGCGACCGTCCCGATCAGCTCTTGCTTGTTCATGCTGGTGGATTCCCCCTGAGTGAGTGCGTCGAAAATTGAGTCGGCGGCAGGCCGAGCGTGCCAGTCAGCACGCGACCGCCTCCGCTGTCAAACCCTCTGCGGCGGATTTAGCCGCAAAAGTCACGCTTCCTCAATGATGAACGGCGTCGCCGATCCCCGGCACGTGCACCGGCGGCTGCGCCGCAAGCTCGTCGGCATCGGTCCAGTCGATCGACGTGAGCGGCTCGGTGAGCGCGAGCTGCAGCACTTCGTCGACATGGCTGACGGGAATGATCTCGAGGCCCTCGCGGATGTTGGCGGGGATCTCGGCGAGATCCTTCTCATTCTCCTGCGGGATCAGCACCATCTTGATGCCCCCGCGCAGCGCCGCGAGCAGTTTCTCCTTCAGCCCACCGATCGGCAGCACCCTGCCCCGCAGCGTGACTTCGCCGGTCATTGCGATGTCGCGGCGAATGGGAACCCCGGTCATCGTCGAGACGATCGCCGTCACCAGCCCGACGCCCGCAGACGGTCCGTCCTTGGGCACCGCGCCCTCGGGAAGATGGACATGCACGTCCTTGCGCTGGAACAGGCTCGGCTTGATGCCATAGGTCGGTGCGCGCGCCTTGACGAAGCTGAACGCGGTCTCGACCGATTCCTTCATCACGTCGCCGAGCTTGCCGGTGGTCTTGATCGCGCCCTTGCCCTGCACGGTGACGCTCTCGATCGTCAGCAATTCGCCGCCGACCTCGGTCCAGGCCAGCCCGGTGACCGCACCGATCTGGTTCTCCTCCTCGCCCAGGCCATGGCGATATTTCTGCACCCCGGCATATTCGTGGAGGTTCTCCGGCGTGATCGTGACGCTGGTCTCCTTGCCCTCGAGGATTTTCCGAAGCGCCTTGCGCGCGAGCTTGGCGATTTCGCGTTCGAGCGTACGGACGCCCGCCTCGCGGGTATATTTCTGGATCAGCGCGCGCAGGCCCTCGGTGGTGAGAGTGAACTCGCCTTCCTTGAGGCCGTGTGCCTCGATCTGCTTCTCGATCAGATGGCGCTGGGCGATCTCGAGCTTCTCGTCCTCGGTATAGCCTTCGAGCCGGATGATCTCCATGCGGTCGAGCAACGGCTGCGGAAGGTTGAGCGAGTTCGCCGTGCACACGAACATCACGTCCGAGAGATCGATGTCGATCTCCAGATAATGATCGTTGAACTTGTTGTTCTGCTCGGGGTCTAGCACTTCGAGCAAGGCCGATGCCGGGTCGCCGCGGAAATCCTGGCCGAGCTTGTCGATCTCGTCGAGCAGGAACAGCGGATTGCTCGCCCCCGCCTTGCGCAGATTGGTGACGATCTTGCCGGGCAGCGAGCCGATATAGGTACGCCGGTGGCCCCGAATCTCGGCCTCGTCGCGCACGCCGCCAAGCGATTGACGAATGAATTCGCGCCCCGTCGCCTTGGCGATGCTCTTGCCGAGGCTGGTCTTGCCGACGCCGGGCGGGCCGACGAGGCAGAGGATCGGCCCCTTCAACTTGTTGGTACGCGCCTGGACCGCGAGATATTCGACGATCCGGTCCTTGACCTTCTCAAGCGCATAATGGTCCTCGTCGAGGACGCCCTGCGCCTCGGCGATATCCTTTTTAAGCTTGGACTTCTTGCCCCAGGGCAGGCCGAGCAGCACGTCTAGATAGTTGCGCACCACCGTGGCCTCGGCCGACATCGGCGCCATCGTCTTGAGCTTCTTGAGCTCCGACGTCGCCTTGGTCCGCGCTTCCTTGCTCAGCTTGAGCGTCGCGATCTTCTGGGTCAGCTCGGCGACTTCGTCGCCATCACCCTCGTCCCCCTCGTTACCGAGCTCGCGCTGGATCGCCTTCAACTGCTCGTTGAGGTAATATTCGCGCTGGGTCTTCTCCATCTGGCGCTTGACGCGGCTACGGATCTTCTTCTCGACCTGGAGCACGCCGAGCTCGCCTTCCATGAAGGCGAACACCATCTCGAGCCGCTTGCGCGGGTCCTTCTCGACCAGCAGCGACTGCTTGTCGGAAACTTTGACTGCGATGTTCGCGGCCACCGCATCGGCCAGACGCGAGGGATCGTCGAGCTCGGCGAGCTGGACCGCGGTCTCGGCGGGCAGCTTGCGGTTGAGCTTGGCGTAATTCTCGAACTGATCAACCACCGAGCGCATCAGCGCCTGGAGCTCGGGGCTCAAACTGTCGGGGGTGATCTTGCTCACCTTCTCGCCCAGTGCGGCGCTGGCGCTCTCCAGCCGCTCGTCGCCTTCGTCGACCGGACTCACCGTGGCCGTGAGGAACGCGCCCGATTCATCGACGGCCTCGAGCACGCCGCGCTCTTTGCCGGCCACCAGCACGCGGACGGTACCGTCGGGCAGTTTGAGCAATTGGAGCACTTCGGCCGAGACGCCGGTGTCGTACAGATCCTCGCGGCCGGGATCGTCCTCGGCAGGATCGAGCTGGGCGACGAGGAAGATCTCCTTGTCGTCTGCCATGGCCGCCTCGAGCGCGGCGACCGACTTGTCGCGGCCGACGAACAGCGGCACGATCATGTGTGGGAAGACGACGATGTCGCGAAGCGGCAGGACGGGATAGGACTGCTTCATGGATACTCCTGGGCCCGAGCGGCCCTTACCTTTCACTATATATGGTGCGCGCGCCAGCCGCATCAATCGCTGCCGATTGATTGGCTGCGGACTGGCGCCGGCCACGCGATCGCGCCATTGAGGATCGCCCGTCCGATGGAGGTTCCTATCACCGCCCGATTGCTGCTCGCCGCCTCGATTCTTGCGCTGGGGACTTCCCCTGCCCTCGCCCAGATCAGGCCGGGCGAGCCGCCGATCACGGCGATCACCCAGGCATCCGGCGGCCCGATCGACCCGGAACGCGCGGCGCTGCGGCTCGACCATGTCGATCTCGCGATCGAAGTGTTTCCCGAGATGCAGAAGCTCGCCGCGGTCGCCACGCTTACGCTCGCCACCTCCGCTCCGCAGCGGCGGCTGCTGATCGACCTCGACAAGAACCTGCCGGTCACCGCGATCAGCCTCGACGGTACGCCTCTGCCGCGTACCAGCTGGTCCAACCCCGAGGGACGGCTGGCGATCACCCTGCCCGCGCCGCTGGCCGCTGGCGGCCATGCGGCAGTGCGGATCGCGTATGGCGGCACCCCCCACGTCGCGGTGCGCGCGCCGTGGGACGACGGCATCGTCTGGAGCAAGACTCCCGAGGGGAAGCCGTGGATCGCCACTACCGCCGAAGGCTATGGCTGCGACCTGTTCTGGCCATGCCTCGATTTCCCCTCGGGCGAGCCGGCCAGGGTCGATCTGCACATCACCGTGCCCAAGGGCCTGTCGGCGCCTTCCAACGGCGTGCTGCAAAAGGTCGACACCCTGCCCGACGGCCGCACGACCTGGAACTGGCGCGCGCGTAGCCCGAACCCCTATTCGGTGGCGCTCAACATCGCGCCCTATGTCGAGATCAAGGGCAGCTATGCCAGCCGCTTCGGCGGGACGATCCCGCTGCACTATTGGCATCTGCCCGGCCGCGAGGCGGGCGCGAAGGGCCTGTTCGCGGAATTCGCCCCGACGCTCGATTTCTTCGAAGCCAATGTCGGTCCCTATCCCTGGTCCGACGAGAAGCTCGGCGTAGTCGAGACGCCGCATCTCGGCATGGAGCACCAGACGATCAACGCCTATGGCAACAACTACGCCAAGGATGCCACCGGGTTCGACTGGCTGTTCCAGCACGAGCTCGCGCACGAATGGTTCGGCAACCAGATGTCGGCGGCCAATTGGGACGATTACTGGCTCCATGAGGGCTATGGCCAGTATATGCAGCCGCTCTACGGCCGCTGGCGCGAGGGCGAGGCGCGCTACGCGGTAATGATGGAGAAATTCCGCAACGAGATCGCCAACAAGGCACCGATCGTCTCCGGCCGGATCATGACCGAGGAAGAGGTCTATGAGGCGGATAAGGGCGGTCCCGGCGGCGACATCTACGTCAAGGGCGCGTGGGTGCTCCACACCCTCAGGAACCTGATCGGCGACAAGGCATTCTGGGACGTCACCCGCCGGCTGGTCTATGGCCGTCCGGACCCCAAGCCGGGCAATTTCCAGCCGCGCTTCGCGACCACGCCCGAATATGTCGGGATCGTCAATCAGGTGACGGGCAAGGACATGACCTGGTTCTTCGACGTCTATCTGCGCGAGGCGGCGCTCCCCGAATTGCTCCAGACGCGCGAAGGCGGGCGGCTGACGCTCAAGTGGAAGACCCCCAAGGACAAGCCCTTCCCGCTTCCGGTCGAGGTACAGGTCGACGGCAAGGTCGAGACGGTGGCGATGACCGGCGGCACCGGAAGCATCGCCGCGCCGGCCGACGCGCATGTCGTCGTCGATCCGGCGTCGCGCATCCTCAAGCGCTCCGATGCAGTCGAAGCGGCGCAGCGCGACCCGCGTCACGCAGAACAATGACGAAGTGCTGGATTCCCGCCGCCTTCGCGCTTTCGATGCTCCCGAGCATCGCCTCGGCGCAACTCTATGAGGGTAAGGTCGGTACTGCCCCGATCGTTTTCGAGCTCGACCCAGGCGACGGCGCGCCGAGCGGCCGCTATTTCTACCGCAGCACCCGGCTGGATATCGCCTTGGAAGGCGAACGCGCCGCGGAGGGGATCACGCTGCACGCGCGCTCGACCGACGACAATCTGGCGCTGAAGCGCGTCGGCACCGGCTGGGCCGGAACACTGACCACCGCCAAGGGCAAGACGTTTCCCGTCGCACTTGCGGTTGCCGCCCCTCCCGCCGCGCCCGCGGGCGCCCCCGCGGGTCTTGGCGGTTATGAACGGATGCAGCTTGCCGGGCTTCGCCTCGACCCGGGCGCGGCCGAGCGGATCGGATCGCGCACGATCCGCTGGTATACCGAACGGCTGACCGGAACCCGCTCATTCCGCATCGAAGCCGGCTATGCTCCCGCCGCGCTGGGCAGGATCAATGCCGCCTTGACCAGCACGCAGTGGGAGCATGTCCGCAACTGGTTCGGCTGCCCGGCCCAAGGGGGCGGCGCAGGGATCGATCTGGACCAGGCGGGCTCGATTTATCTCGACGCTTTCTATGTCAGCTATGCCTGGCAGACGGGTTGGGACTGCGCCGGCGCGGCGCATCCCGATTTCGGATTGGAAGGCCTGATCTACGACGCGCGCACCGGTGCTGAATTCAAGCTCGACGACGTGCTCCGCTTCGGCAAAGCACCGCCCCCGGCCGAGCGCTCGGACGCCTGGTACAAATATCGCGGCGAAGCCTTTGCCCCGGGACTGGTCGCGCTGCTCAAACGGCATCACCCCGACGAAATGGCCGCCGATGAGGCCGAGGGCTGCAGCTATGACGATACCGACGTGTGGAGCTTCCCCTCGGCCTATCTCACCGCGGACGGGCTATTCGTCGCCGCCTATTTCCCCCGCGCCAACCGCGCCTGCGACGCGCCCGACTGGGCAGTGATCCCGTGGAAGGCGCTCAACGGCCCGGCAGCGCGGAGCAGGCAGAGTCGCTAGGTTCGTCGCGATGGCCGTTCCCCGGCGAAGGCGGGGCCAGTTGCGAGAAGTTCGAGAGGTCCCAAACTCGCGGCCGCATCGAATCTGGGCCCCGGCCTTCGCCGGGGATCAGATAGAGTATCGGCGCTCCTATCTGGCCGATCAGCTCAGCGGCCGCAGCACCCGCGCCAGCACATAGGCAAAGGCGATCTGCCACGGCGTGTAGATCTTGAGCGGCTGGACGAGGTCGCTCGCGAACGAGTCGCCGGCGGCTCCCGTCGTCAGATACATATAGACGCAGAAGCTGCCGACCGCGCCGAGCAGCACCGTGCCGAATGCCTCGAAGGTCAAGCTCGATCCCTTGCGCAGTAGCCCGAAGATCGCGGCGAGCAACAGGCAGCCGCCCCCGCCGATCGCCCCGCCGACGAAGCCGCGCAGGAAGCCGATCTCGTCGCCGGGGATGCCGCTCACCGTCATCAGCGCGACATAGTGCATCAGCGTGAAGCCGCCGAAGAACACCAGCGCCTTTACCGCGCCCCGGTGATACCGCTCGTGCCAGACGAATGGCAGGCCGAACAGCGGCGTAATCCACACCGCACCGCCTTCGATGTGGAAGTAGAGCACCACCGCCAGCCCGACCACGTACAAGACGTGGCCAAGTACCAGCCATTTGAAGGTCTCGAGGGCAGCAGGGTTGAGCGCCAGGTCGAACGGCGAGTGATACTCACGCTCGTCGTCGTCGAGGATGGCAAAATCGGACATACGTCACCTCTCCATCTCGTCTTTACTGAGAAGGAGAGTGCGCCTCATGGCCGAGTCGGTCCAAACAAAAACGGCCGGAAAGAACCCTTTCCGGCCGCGCATGCAGTGTTTCGGCAACAGGATCAGGCGGCGCTGCCGGTCTTTTCCTTCTTGGCGAAGACGCGGACCGGGTCCTTGCGGCCCTCGACCACGTCCTTGTCGATCATCACTTCGTCGACGCCGTCCATGCCGGGCAGGTCGAACATCGTGTCGAGCAGGATCGCCTCCAGGATCGAGCGCAGCCCGCGCGCGCCGGTCTTGCGCTCGATCGCCTTCTTCGAGATCGCGATCAGCGCGTCGTCGTTGAAGCTGAGCTTGACGCCCTCCATCTCGAACAGCTTCTGATACTGCTTGACCAAAGCGTTCTTCGGCTCGGTCAGGATCTTGATCAGCGCGTCGACGTCGAGATCCTCGAGCGTCGCGATCACCGGCAGACGGCCGACGAATTCGGGGATCAGCCCGAACTTGAGCAGATCCTCGGGCTCGGTCGAGCGCAGCACTTCGCCGGTACGGCGTTCCTCGGGCGCGGCGACATAGGCGCCGAAACCGATCGACTTGCCCTGCAGACGATCGCCGATGATCTTCTCGAGCCCGCTGAACGCACCGCCGCAGATGAACAGGATGTTGGTCGTGTCGACCTGGAGGAATTCCTGCTGCGGATGCTTGCGCCCGCCCTGCGGAGGCACCGACGCTGTGGTACCTTCCATCAGCTTGAGCAAAGCCTGCTGGACGCCCTCGCCCGAAACGTCGCGGGTGATCGACGGGTTCTCGGCCTTGCGGCTGATCTTGTCGATCTCGTCGATATAGACGATTCCGCGCTGCGCCCGCTCGACATTATAGTCGCTGGCCTGGAGCAGCTTGAGGATGATGTTCTCGACATCCTCGCCGACATAGCCGGCTTCGGTGAGCGTCGTCGCATCGGCCATGGTGAACGGCACGTCGAGGATCCGCGCCAAGGTCTGCGCGAGCAGGGTCTTGCCGCAACCGGTCGGGCCGACGAGCAGGATGTTCGACTTGGCGAGTTCGACATCGGCACCCTTGGCGCCGTGGTTGAGCCGCTTGTAATGGTTGTGCACCGCCACCGAGAGCACGCGCTTGGCCTGCTTCTGGCCGATCACGTAATCGTCGAGCACGTCGCAGATTTCCTGCGGCGTGGGGACGCCGCCGTCCTTCTTGCTGACGAGTGCCGACTTGGTCTCTTCGCGGATGATGTCGTTGCAGAGCTCGACGCACTCGTCGCAGATGAACACGGTCGGTCCGGCAATGAGCTTGCGCACCTCGTGCTGCGACTTGCCGCAGAACGAGCAATAGAGCGTGCTCTTGGAGTCGCCACCGCTGAGCTTGGTCATTAAATCCATCCTTTACGCGCCGGACGCGTAGCCACTACCCGCCATCCTACACGCGGGTTCCCGTCCGGCAATCCATAATCCGCCCGCAGCAAGCGGTTTGTGCCGTCCGGGGAACGCCCCACGGACGGCTATAATCCAATAATCTTAAGCAGCTGCTGCGTCTTCGGTCGGCTGCGGCCGCTTGTCGTACACCTCGTCCACCACGCCGAAAGCCTTGGCCTCGTCGGCTTCGAAGAAGCTGTCGCGGTCCATGACCTGCTCGATCCGCTCGAGCGGCTGGCCGGTATATTTGGCATAAAGCGCATTCATCCGCGCGCGAATACGGAGAATCTCCTTAGCCTGGATCTCGATGTCCGAGGCCATGCCCTGCGCACCGCCCGAGGGCTGATGCAGCATGATGCGCGAATTGGTCAGCGCCACGCGCAGGCCCGGCTCGCCCGATGCGAGCAGGAAGCTGCCCATCGACGCCGCCTGGCCGATGCACACCGTGCCGACGCGCGGACGGATATATTGCATCGTGTCGTGGATCGCCATGCCGGCGGTGACCACGCCACCCGGCGAATTGATGTACATCCAGATGTCCTTCTTCGGGTTCTCGGACTCGAGGAAGAGCAATTGGGCGGTGATCACCGAGGCCATATGGTCCTCGACTCCGCCGGTTACGAAGATGATGCGCTCGCGCAGCAGCCGCGAATAGATGTCGAAGCTGCGCTCGCCGCGGCTGGACTGTTCGATGACGATCGGAACGAGACCGCCGGTAACGGGATCAATGGTCATCTGACCGGAAAGCGGATGCATGCTGGGATGTCTCTTGTGTCTGTTTTGCCCGTTCCGTTACATCGGCGCTCGGGCAACACCGCGCAAGGGGGGAACGCGGTAAACCTCCGGCAGCGGCCCACCGGTCGAACCAGCATTGCACGCGCCGCGCCGAATTCCCACATCGTTACGATGGCGACATATACGGTCCTGGTGACAGGCGGCTCGGGCTTCGTCGGAAGCCATGTCATCCTCCAGCTGCTGGCGGCGGGGCATCGCGTGCGCACTACTGTCCGCAACATGTCACGAGAGCCCGACGTACGCGCGACGCTCGCCCGGGCCGGCGCGGACGCTGGCGACCGCCTCTCCTTCTTCGCGGCCGATCTGGAGAAGGACATGGGCTGGGCCGAGGCAGTGGCGGGCTGCGACTATGTCCACCACGTCGCCTCCCCCTTCCCGCCGGCGCAGCCCAAGGACGCGAACGAACTGATCCGCCCCGCGCGCGAAGGCACCTTGCGGGTGTTGCGCGCGGCGCGCGATGCCTGGGTCAAGCGAGTCGTCGTCACATCGTCCTTCGCAGCGATCGGCTATGGTCATGGCCAGAGCGACACGCCCTACACCGAAGAAGACTGGACCGATCCCGACGGTCCCGCGGTCCAGCCCTATATGAAGTCCAAGACCCTCGCCGAGCGCGCCGCATGGGAGTTCGTCGCGCGCGAGGGAGAAGGCATGGAACTGGCCGTGGTCAATCCGGTCGGCATCTTTGGTCCGGCGCTGAACGGCGACCTCTCCACCTCGGTCTTCCTCGTCAAGACGATGCTCGAAGGCCGGATGCCGGGCACCCCGCGGCTCTATCTCGGCGCGGTCGACGTGCGCGACGTCGCCGATCTACACCTGCGCGCGATGACCGATCCCGCCGCGGCGGGGGAGCGCTTCCTCGCAGTGGCCGGCGATGCGATGTCGTTTCACGACATGGCGATGGTGCTGCGGACGCGGCTCGGGGCTGCCGCGGCCAAGGTGCCCAAGCACGAACTGCCCGATTGGCTGATCCGGCTGCTCGCACTCTTCAACCCGCTGGCACGCGAGGCAGTGCCGCGGCTCGGGATCAAGGCGCGTGCGAGCAACGAAAAGGCCCGCCGGGTGCTCGGCTGGGCGCCGCGATCGAACGAAGATGCGATCGTCGCGAGCGCCGAGAGCTTGATTCGGCTGGGTTGAGGACTCGCCCTCCTCCTCTATTTCGTCATCCCGGCGAAGGCCGGGATCCAGAGCCCCGGGCGACACGGTTCTGACTCTGGGCCCCGGCCTGCGCCGGGGTGACGGCGGGGAGTCGACTGAACTTCAACTCAGTGCTCCTGCGAAAGCAGGAGCCCAGGATGGCGGAGTACGCAACTACGCCTGGGCTCCTGCTTTCGCAGGAGCACTGCACTTGCTTACGGCTCGGCGAAGGGCGTTCGCGCGTCGCTAAGGAAATACCCACCAAGTTGCGCTAGCGATGCAGGATGGGGTCCCGCCTAACCGAACGCCGTTTCCTGCTGCTGGTGTTCGGCGCCGGCCTGCTGCTGCGCCTCCTTCTGCTCGCCGCGCGCGACGACGGGCTGAGCGGCTTCTATGGCGCCGGCGAGGCGACGCGAGTCGCGTTGGCGCTCGCCCGCACCGGCAGCTTCGCCGACGCCTATTACCAGGGCTACGGCCCGACCGCGCATCTGCTGCCGATCAGTCCCGGCACCGCCGGCGCGCTGTTCTGGCTGTTCGGCGCGGGCAGCATCCCCGCCAATCTCGCGCTCCTCGCCTGGTCGTTAGCGCAGACCTTCGCCGCCTATCTGCTGCTCCGCCGGCTGGCGATCACGCTCGACATGGATCCCCTTGCCGTCCGCTGCGGAACCGCCTTGCTCTGCCTGCTGCCGGTGTTCGCGCCGCAGGAAACGATCGACTTCCGCTATTGGGAAGGCGCATCGGCACTGGCGCTCGCGGCGCTCAACCTCTTGCTGATCCTGCACGTCGATGCCGCCCAGAAAGCAGGGGCTCCGCTCATCCTCGCCGCCGCAGCGCTCTCCGCGCTCACTTTCTTCCTCAGCCCCGCCGCCGGGCTCGGCACCTATGCCTGTTGGGCGCTCGTCGCGCTAGTCCGGCTCGGATGGAACCGGGCCCTCGGGCTAGGCGCGGCTTCGGCAGCTGCACTGGCGCTGCTGGTTGCGCCCTGGATGCTGCGCAACGCCGCAGTGATGGGCACTCCCATTCCGCTGCGCAGCAATTTCGGCCTCGAACTCGCGATCGCCAACCATCCCGCCGCAGTGAATAGTGCACATCCGGACGAGACCTTCGCGCAGCGCCTGCTGCAAGTGCATCCCTATCACAGCCCCGCCGCACGCATCGCGCTGCGCGCCGCCGGCGGCGAAAGCGCTTATTCGGCCGCGCTCGGCGCCGAGGCGCGCGCATGGATCGCCGCGCACCCGCTCGCGTTCGTGCAACTCAGCGCCACGCACCTCAGCGAGTTCTTCGTGCCACGCCCCTGGCAATTCCATTTCAGCAGTGGAAACGAAGCGCGCCATCTCCGCGCTTTGATCATCGGGCTGGCGAGCATCGTCGGGCTCGCCGGACTCGCATTCGGCCTTGCGCGCAGGCGCCGCGGCTATTGGTTGTTGGCGACCTATGTCGCGCTGGCGGCGTCGCCCTATGCGATCGTCCAGCCGGTGCCGCGCTACAGCTATATCGTCTGGCCGCTGCTCGTCTTCCTCGCCGCCGAGGCGGTGGTCCGCGCGCGGCAGCGGTTACGCGGAGCCGCGGCGGTCAGTCGCTGAACGGCCCCGGCTGCGCCAGATAGGCAAGCCGCCGCATCTCCTGCCGTCCGCGCACCACGGTGTCGAGGATCAGCCCGGTGAACAGGTTGAGGAAGGCGAGGATCATCAGCCCGGTGGCGAGGATCGCGGTCGGGAAGCGCGGCACCAGCCCGGTCTTCAGATAGGTGATGCCCAGCGGGATCGAGAGGAGCACTGCCATCATCGCGAACACCATCGCGATGAAACCGAAGAACAGCATCGGCCGCTCGATCCGATACAGCACCGCGATCGTCTTCGCGATGCGGAAGCCGTCGCGATAGGTGTTGAGCTTCGATGCCGAGCCTTCGAGCCGGGCGAAATAGCGAGTCTCGGCCTCACCCACCGGCATCTTGAGCTCGAGCGCGTGGACGCTGATCTCGGTCTCGATCTCGAACCCCGAGGAGAGCACCGGGAAGCTCTTGACGAAGCGCCGCGAGAACACGCGGTAGCCCGAGAAGATGTCGGTGAAGCTGCGCCCGAACAATCGCGCGAGCAGGCCGGTCATCGCGCGATTGCCCAGGACATGCCCGCGCCGATAGGCCTCCGCCGCCTCGTGGACGCGCGTGCCGACGATCATGTCGAGCCCCTCGCCGATCAGCCGCTCGACCATCGCCGGCGCGACGCTGGCATCATAGGTCGCGTCGCCATCGGCCATCACATAGATGTCGGCGTCGATATCGGCGAACATCCGCCGCACGACATTGCCCTTGCCCTGCATCCGCTCGCTGCGGACGATCGCGCCCGCGGCGCGCGCGACTTCGATCGTGCGGTCGCGGCTGTTATTGTCGTAGACGTGGATCGCGGCCGTCGGGAATGCCGCGCGGAAGCCGGCGACCGTCTGCGCGATCGCCGCTTCCTCGTTGTAGCAGGGCAGCAGCACTGCGATGCGCGGGCTAGAGCCGGCCATATTCCCCCACCCCGTTCGGGCTGAGCCTGTCGAAGCCCCGCCCTTCCTCTTCAACCGACGTTAGAGAGAAAGAACGGCCCCTCGACAAGCTCAGGGCGAACGGAAAGTGGTTCAGCCCTCGGTCTTCTTCTTCGCCGGGGCCTTCTTGGCGGGCTTGGCCGGAGCTTCATCCGCCACAGCGTCCACCGCTTCAGCCTTGGCAGCCGGCGCCTTCTTGGTCGCCGCCTTCTTCACCGGCTCGGCCTGGACCAGCTCGTCGCCGGGTGCGGCGGGCTCGATATCGGCGGCTTCGACCTTCTTCGGCTTGGCCGCCTTCTTGGCCGGCGCAGCGGCCTCAGCCGGAGCAGCTTCGCCCTCGACAGGCTCGGCCGCGGCGGACTTCTTCGAAGCCTTCTTGGCCTTGGGCTTGTGATTGTCGTGATCGTGGCTGTGCGTGCCGGTGTCGAAGCCCTCGTCGCTCTCGATCGCGGCTTCGAGCTCCTCGCGGGTCACTTCGCGGTCGCTGATCTCGGCCTTGTCGAACAGATAGTCGACGACCTTGTCCTCGAACAGAGGCGCACGCAGCTGGGCGGCCGCCATCGGCTCCTGCTGGACGTACTGCATGAAGCGCTGGCGATCCTCGGGGCCGTATTGCTGCGCGGCCTGCGCCACCAGCCGGCTCATCTCCTGCTGCGAGACTTCGACGCCATTGGCAGTGCCGATCTCGGAGAGCAACAGGCCCAGGCGCACGCGGCGCTCGGCGATCTTGAAATAATCGTCGCGCTCGGCCTCGAGCTCGGCCTTCGCCGCCTCGGGATCGGCCTCGTGCTCGGTCTCGTGCATCAGCTGGTGCCAGATCTGGTCGAACTCGGCCTCGACCATCGACGGCGGCACCGGGAAGTCATGCCCCGCGGCGAGCTGGTCGAGCAGCTTGCGCTTCATATAGGTGCGGGTGAGGCCATTGAGCTGCTGCTCGATCTGACCCTTGAGCAGGCCCTTGAGCTGCTCGAGGTCCTGCAGGCCGAGCTGCTTGGCGAAATCGTCGTCGATCTTGGTCTCGCCGGCGGTCTTCACTGCAGTGATCTTGAGATCGAAGGTCGCGGGCTTGCCGGCGAGATCCTTCGAGCCGTAATCCGCCGGGAAGGTCACGTTGATCTGCTTCTCGTCGCCGACCTTGACGCCGACCAGCTGGTCCTCGAAGCCCGGGATCAGGCGGCCCGAGCCGATCTCGACCGCCATGCCCTCGCCGGTGCCGCCTTCGAACGCGACGCCGTCGGCGGTCTTGCCGACGAAGTCCATGGTAACCTGGTCGCCGGTCGCGGCTTCATAACCCTCGGCGGCGTCGTCCCAGCCCTTCTGGTTGCTGGCGAGCTGCTGAAGCTGCTCGTCGACCGCGGCGTCATCGGCGGGAACGGTGAGGCGCTCGAGCTTGAGTCCCTCGATCGACGGCGTCGGCACGTCGGGGAGCACTTCGAGCTCGACCTTGACTTCGGCATCGGCGCCGGGGGCGTAATCGCCCTCGAGGCTGACCGAAGGCTGCATCGCCGGGCGGAGCTTGTGCTCGACGAGCAGCTTCTGCACGCCTTCTTGGATCGAATTGTTGAGTGCGTCCTGCGCCATCGCCTCGCCATGCATCTTGCGCACGAGATTGGCGGGAACCTTGCCGGGGCGGAAGCCGGGCATGCGGACCTGCGGGGCAACCCGCTTCACTTCGGCGTCGACCTTCGAGTCGATGTCCTTGGCGGTGATCTTGAGCGTGTAGGCCCGCTTCAGGCCTTCGTTCAACGTCTCGACAGTCTGCATTCTTCAGGCTTCCAACTAGAATGGGATCGCGGCGCCGAAACGCTGATCAAGAGCGGCGGTGCTGGTGCGGGCGAAGGGACTCGAACCCCCACACCTTTCGATACCAGAACCTAAATCTGGCGCGTCTACCAGTTCCGCCACGCCCGCAGGGGCACCGCCGGTCGGCGGGCTCTATAGCAGTCATGGGTGGCGGGGCAAGTCGCGAAGCAACTTGCAGGCACCGCGCGGCGTTCAGAAGGGGAGAAGGAGACCCATCATGCCCGTCGAACCCCCGATCCCCGCCGCCCCCGAGCCCACCCCTTCCGAGAATCCAGGCACGCCGCAACCGGCCCAGCCGACCACGCCGCAACCCGAATACACCCCGCCCGCCCCCGACATCGACGTGCCCGCGCCGCAGCCGGGCGGCGATCCGGCCACCAGCCCGGGGCAGCCCACCGCCTGAAGCCGCGCTGCCGGCGCCGAAAAGAAATGGGACGCAGCATGGGGGAATCACGCCTGCGATGACGCATTATTATCTGAACATCATCAACGGCACCGGCTTCGTCGGGGATCATGAAGGCGAGGAATTCCCCGACCTCGCCGCGGCACGCCGCAAAGCCACGGAAAGCGTGCGATCGATCCTCAGCGACGAGCTCAAGTCCGCCGGGCTGATCGATCTCAAGGGCCGGATCGAAATCGCCGACCAGCAGGGATCGATTGTCCTAACGCTGCCGTTCCGAGAGGCGGTAGAGCTCAGGTTGGACGATTCGTCCGGCTGGGAGGACGCATGATCGACAAGCAACTGATGAAGCTGCGCGTCCGCGACGACATCAGCCCGGAAGAGGAGCAGGCGCTGCACGACGCGCAGGGCCAGGTGATCGACTATCCCGCCGATCACACTTTCATCACGGCGGGCGACGAACTCAATTGCTCGACGCTGCTGCTCGAAGGCATTCTCGGCCGTTACAAGGATCTGAGCGACGGCGAGCGGCAGATCACCGAACTCCATGTCGCCGGCGACTTCGCCGATCTGCACAGCTTCACGCTCAAGCATCTCGACCACAACGTCATGACGCTGACCCCCGCGAAAATCGTGCAGGTGCCGCACGAGAAACTCAAGCGGATCACCGAGCAGCACCCGCATCTCGCGCGCGTCCTGTGGTTCTCGACCAATCTCGACGCCGCGATTCACCGCGAATGGGAGGTTTCGCTCGGCCGCCGCAACGCACTCCAGCGCACCGCGCATCTGTTCTGCGAGCTTCAGGTCCGCCTCGGCATCGTCGGCCTCGCCACCGAAGCCGAATATCGGCTGCCGCTCACCCAGGTCCAGCTCGCCGAGTGCCTCGGCCTCACTTCGGTCCACGTGAACCGCGTGCTCAAGGAGCTGCGCGAGCGAAGGCTGGTCGAGTTCCGCAGCGCCCGCGTGAAGATCGCCGACCTTGCCGGGTTGCGGAGCATCGCCGAATTCGACCCCGCCTTTCTCTACCTCGACCGGCGCCCGCGCTAGGCAGCCGCCCGCCGCACGCTCAGCACCTTCACCGGCGCCAACGGAACCTCGCCCTTGAAGCTGCCCTGCAACGTTTTTGTGGGGGAGGTCGGCGCGTCGAAGATTTTCAGCACCACGCCCATTCCCTCGACGACGCGGCCGAATGCGGCATAGCCGAGATTGTCGCCGGGCTTGGTCGGATCGGCGTCGAACGAAGGCTGCGCGCCCACGCTGATCGTGAACTCGCCGCGCGCGCTCCCCGGCGCCAGCCGCGGCATCGAGATCGCGCCGTCGACATGGATGACGCCGGTCTGGCTGGTCGGCTCGTGCTTGATCGGCGGAAGCATCTTCGCCGGTGCATTCTGCACGCCGAACTGGACGAAGCCGAAACGGTCCTGGACCTTCACGGTGCGGTAGAAGACGATCCCGTCGAGCCGCTTCTGATCGACATAGCGCAGGAAATTACGCGCGGTGATCGGGGCCTTGGCCGCCTCGACTTCGACGACGAAGCGTCCGGCGCTGGTTTCGAAGGCGACGCGGGGATTGGCGGGCGCGGCGGGGGTCGTCTGCGCCAAGGAGGGCGCCGATAGCACGCTCAGCAACATAAACAGCAGGCGGCGCATGGGATCCTCGCGATTATGGGCACACCGATCCTAGGCCATCGAGCGCGGCGTGGGAATGTCCGGATTCGCGTGGAGCGCTGCCGAAGGTCACACTAAGGTCACGCTATGCGCATGGTCCTGACGGCCGCTTTTCGGGCCCTGGCAGAATTCAGGATGATGTCAAACCAAGCAGCCATACTCCTGCTTTCGCACGAGCACGATGAGAATGGGCATTACGATGTCAAAGAACTTGACGATGCTGTCACGCGAAATCCTACATTACAAGCATGTCCGAGAATGGGGTGGTTTGCTATCGGTCCGCTTTGTCGAAGCGAACGTCCATAAGCGAACGTTCGTCCATCCGAGCGTAGCGACTGCGCTGTCCCCAGTTGCTGACAATGGTCCAACGGAGGTGCCCGGCAGGATCGGATCAGGCGTACAACCGAGATGACGCTACAAGGTGCCGGGAACGAGATGTAACAAGTCTTGGTCAACTGAATACAGAAACCAGCCGATTGCAAGTTCATCGCGCTAAATTCTGTTTAGCCCGGTATATAGACCGAGACGTGTTCCGAACCCTTGTCTACCTGGACATGGTAATATCCGCCGTACTCCCCACCTTGCTCCTCAAGCTCGCAAGCACTTAGACTTCGTACTTGGCAGAAGTATTTACCTGCTACCAGCGGGTAATCGGCTGGATCATCGAGAAACCATGCTGTTGTTAGGTTCATCCGGGGACCGTGTAATTCCTTAACATACGAAGACACAAACTCACGTCGCGACAGATCCGTCTTCTCTAGAGCGATCGTATCGCTATCCCAATCGTGGCGTCTAAGGGAAACGCCAACAACATCGCGGAAAGGAGCTAGGGCTAGCATTACCCTGCGCAGAGCATCGACAAGCTTGGTAAGCGGCACCTGGATCTCACAAGCAGGCCGCCAAACGAGCGGGATTAGTTCGTAAGTAGAATGAACCCGCCACGCGCAAGGAGCAAGCTGCATAGCGGAAGTCATTGGACCGAGCGGGACTGGTCTAATGACGAAACCAGTTTCCGTCGCGAACTCGACCAAGATTTCCGAGTCGGAGAGCGCGAAATGAGTGTGTAACAGAGTCACGGCCAGCTGAGTCGGTAGTCCAGACGACGCAATCGCACAAAGACCTTTCGAAACCGCATCGATCAAAAAGTCGTCTTTCTGATCAATAGTTTGACTAACATCAGGCAATCTAATGTGAGCTGACGCAGCCCCTACACAGCGTTCGAACTGCATATCGCTTAACCTCCAGAATACCACAAAGTTTACACCCAGAGTGCAGTCGTGGCTAATGTTATTAGAAAGAAGGCCTGCGCTTCCGCTGCAATCTCAATAATGTTACTCAGCATTCGACCTAATTTGAGCCGAAACCTTGCGTTTTCCGAACGGCTGATTTGGGAAGCTAGGTGATCAACCTGAACGTCTGCGACTGGGGCGCAAGCTGCCTTCCCCTACCCCGCCAACGCCTTCTTCAACAACTCGTTGACCACCGCGGGATTGGCCTTCCCCGCCATCGCCTTCATCGTCTGGCCGACGAAGAAGCCGAACAACGCCTCCTTGCCGCCGCGATACTGCTCGAGCTGGTTCGGGTTCTTCGCGAGCACCTCGGCGATGACCGCCTCGATCGCGCCGGTGTCGCTGGTCTGCTTGAGCCCGCGATCCTCGACGATCTTGCCAGCGCCGTCGCCGGTGTCGAGCATGATCTCGAACACCTGCTTGGCCAGCGGTCCCGAGATTGTCCCATCGGCGACCAAGGCCAGCAATTCGGCGCCCTGCACCGGGCTCACCGGGCTCTCGTCCAGATCCTTGCTGAGCCGGTTGAGCGCGCCGTACAGGTCCGAGATCAGCCAGTTCGCCGCCGGCCGCGCGACTTCCTGCTCGCCTTTGGCCTGCACCCGCGCCGATTCGGCCAGCAGCGCCTCGAACCAGCGCGCGGTCTCGGCATCGGCAGTGAGCACCGCGGCATTGTACGCGCTCAGCCCGAGATCGCTTTCGTAGCGGCGGCGCTTGGCGTCGGGCAGTTCGGGCAGGCTCGCCTGGCACGCGTCGAGGAACGCGTCGTCGAGCACCAGAGGCAGCAGGTCGGGATCGGGGAAATAGCGATAATCGTGTGCGTCCTCCTTCGAGCGCATCGACCGCGTCTCGCCGCGATCGGGGTCGAACAGCCGCGTCTCCTGGACGATCCGCCCGCCGCTCTCCAGAACCTCGACCTGGCGCCGCGCCTCATATTCGATCGCCGCCATCACGAAGCGCACCGAATTGACGTTCTTGGTCTCGGTACGCGTGCCGAGTTCGTCGCCCGGCTTGCGCACGCTGACATTGACGTCGGCGCGCATCGAGCCTTCTTCCATGTTGCCGTCGCAACTGCCGACATAGCGCAGGATCGAGCGCAGCTTCTTGACATACGCCCCTGCCTCGGCGGGCGAAGCCATGTCCGGCCGGCTGACGATCTCCATCAGCGCGACGCCCGCGCGATTGAGATCGACATAGCTCCGCGTCGGATGCTGGTCGTGCATCAGCTTGCCGGCATCCTGCTCGATATGGATGCGCTCGATCCCGATTTCCTTGGTGAAGGCCTCGGGGTCCTTCTCGTCGAGGCTGATCTCGAGCCGCCCCTCGCCGACGATCGGGTGGTAGAGCTGGCTGATCTGATAGCCCTGCGGCAAATCGGCGTAGAAATAATTCTTCCGGTCGAACCGCGAATATTTGTTGATCACCGCGCCCAGCGCCATTCCGGTGCGCACTGCCTGGCGGATGCATTCCTTATTCGGCGTCGGCAGCATGCCGGGCATCGCCGCGTCGATCAGCGAAACCTGGCTGTTGGGCTCGGCACCGAATTCGGTCGACGCGCCCGAAAAGAGCTTGGCGTTGGAGGTGACCTGCGCGTGCACCTCGAGGCCGATCACGACCTCCCATTCGCCGGTGTCGCCGTGGATGCGGTAGCTGGAATCGTTCATGTGGCCCCGCTAGCACGAGCCGGCCCTTCGCCGCCAGCACCCTCGGCACCGCTTTGTTAACTGACTTTGTGGCAATCGGGCGAGCGATGGACGCGCCGCAGACCGACCGCCTAATCGCACTCGATCTCCTGCGCGGATTGGCGGCGCTGGCGATCGTCACGCGGCATTTTCCGTGGCCGGGCGACGAAGTCGGCTTCCTGCCGCGCGACTATCTCGCAGTCGACCTGTTCTTCGTGCTCAGTGGATTCGTGCTGGCGCGGGCCTGGTGGCCGCGGCTGTCGCAAGGCGAGGGACAAGCACGCTTCCTGCTCGATCGGCTGATCCGGCTCTATCCGCTCTATCTGCTGGCTACGTTGCTCGCCGCGGCGATCGCGCTGGCAAACGGCACGCCTGTGGGCACCTGGGCGATCGCGCTGGGCGCGAACCTGCTGTTCCTCCCCGCCCCGCCCGATCCGGCAACGGGCATAAACCTTTTCCCGTTCGTCTATCCGGCATGGTCGCTGCTGTGGGAGTTGCTCGCAAACCTGGTACTCGCGCTCGTCGCTTTCCGGCTGCGGGGCCCGCTGCTGCCGGCCATGCTGCTGACCGGCGCGCTGCTGCTGGCGACTACGGCGCAGCAGCTCGGATCGCTCGACGCGGGGCCGCGGTGGAGCGATTTCGTTGGCGGCGGCTTTCGCGTGCTCTATGGCTTCTTCGCCGGCGTGGCGCTGTGCTGGCTGCATTCCCGCTTCCCGACGCGAATCGCCGCATTGCCCGACTGGCTCATCGGCCTGGCCTTGCTCGCAATATTCGCGCCGGCGACAGAATGGGCGTTCGGCGCCGCCTACGACTTCATCGCCGCCACCCTGTTCTTCCCCTTGCTCGTGCTGCTCGGCGCAAATGCGCACACGACGCCGCTGTCCCGACGCATCGGCGCGGGGCTGGGCGGCCTCTCCTACGGACTCTACGTCCTCCACCAGCCCGTGGTGCAGTTCGCGACGATGCTGCTTCCCACCGAGCAAATCGGCGCGTCGGGCGTCATCGGTCTCGCCGCGCTCGTCCTCGTCACGCTCGCGGTCTCATGGGCAGCGACGCGCTGGATCGACACGCCGGTGCGATGCTGGACTCGCCGACGGCTCCGCGCTCAGCGGAGCAGCGCTGCGCCGATCGTCACCACCAGCTCTGCGGCCGCGCCGTAAAGCCCGCGCGCTCCTCGATCGCCAGCCCGGCGTCGAGCACGCCCTGCTCGTCGAGCGGCTTGCCGATGATCTGCAGCCCGAGCGGCAGGCCACCCTTGTCGAGCCCGCCGGGCACCGACATCGCCGGCAGCCCCGCGAGCGAGCTCGGCACGGTGAAGACGTCGTTCAGGTACATCGCCAGCGGATCGCCCTTGTCGCCCAGCGCGAACGCGGCGCTCGGCGCGGTCGGGGTGAGCAGCAAGTCGCAATAGGTCCAGGCATTCTCGAAATCGCGCGCGATCAGCGTCCGCACCTTCTGCGCCTGGGTGTAATAAGCGTCGTAGAACCCTGCCGAGAGCACATAGGTGCCGATCAGGATCCGCCGCTTGACCTCCTCGCCGAAGCCGGCGGCGCGGGTGGCGGCGTACATGTCCTGCAAGTTCTGGCCCTCCGCCAGTTCGCGCAGTCCGTAGCGCACGCCGTCATAGCGCGCGAGGTTGGACGAAGCCTCGGCCGGCGCGATGATGTAATACGCCGGCAGCGCATATTTGGTGTGCGGAAGCGACACTTCCACAACCTCAGCGCCAGCGTCCTTCAACCAGTCCACGCCCTGCTGCCACAAGGCCTCGATCTCGGCGGGCATGCCGTCGACACGATATTCCTTGGGAATGCCGATCTTCTTGCCGCGCAGGCTGCCCGACAGGCTGGCTTCCCATTTGGGCACCGCCAGCTCGAGCGACGTCGAATCCTTGGGATCGAACCCGGCCATGTTCTCGAGCAGGATCGCGCAATCCTGGACCGAACGCGCCATCGGCCCGGCCTGGTCGAGCGACGAGGCGAACGCCACCACGCCCCAGCGCGAGCAGCGGCCATAGGTCGGCTTGATCCCCGAAATGCCGGTGAACGCCGCGGGCTGGCGGATCGAGCCGCCAGTATCGGTGCCGGTCGCGCCGGGGACGATCCGCGCCGCGATCGCCGCCGAGGAGCCGCCCGACGAGCCGCCGGGTGCCAGCGGGGCATTGTCGCCGCCGCCGCGCCGCCACGGCGAGATCACGTTCCCGAAATAGCTGGTCTCGTTCGACGAGCCCATCGCGAACTGGTCCATGTTGAGCTTGCCGAGCATCCCCGCGCCGGCATCCCACAGCCGCTGCGACACAGTCGATTCGTAGACCGGCTTGAAGCCCTCGAGGATGTGGCTAGCGGCGGTGGTCTGGAAGCCCTTGGTGGCGAACAGATCCTTCATGCCGATCGGCACACCGGCGAGCGGCTTGAGCGTCTCGCCCGCGGCGCGCGCGGCGTCCGCCTCCTTGGCTGCGGCGAGGGCATGGTCGGGGGTCTCGACGATGAACGCATTGAGCGCCTTCGCCTTGCTCACCTTGACCACGAACGCGTCGGCGACTTCGCGCGCCGAGAAGGTCCCCAGGCGGATGCCGTCGCGCAGCTGCGCAATGCCGAGATCGGTTACGTCGGTCACTTAACTTCCCCGTTCGTGCTGAGCTTGTCGAAGCACGGGGTGCCGCGCGCGGTAACGCTGGTGGAGAGCTGCCCTTCGACAAGCTCAGGGCGAACGGTGGAGTTTGTGGTCATCATTCGACCACCTTCGGCACGGTGAAGAAGCCGTGTTCGCCCTGCGGCGCGTTCTGGAGAATGGCGTCGCGCTGCTTGCCCTCGGTCACCACGTCCTCGCGCAGGCGCAGCGTGTTGGGGATCACCGCCGTGGTCGGCTCGACACTCGACGTGTCGACCTCACTTAATTGCTCGATCCAGCCAAGGATGTTGTTGAGCTCGGGCGCAAGGCGCTCGGCATCCGAATCGCTGATCGCGATCCGGGCGAGGCTAGCCACTTTCTTTACGGTTGCAGTATCTACGGACATGACGGCGCGACTATCAGCCGCGCCCCCGGCCTTCAAGCATTGCTGTTCGAATGCGTCGCCCGCCGGCGTGTCAACGCAGTTGCATCCGCGACAGGCGTGCGCGACAGGAACGCGGGTTGCAGCGACCTCACCCCGATGCCGCTCGCACAACGGAGAGCGTGCTTGGCCCGTAAGTTCCTCTATCTCGTCGTCGTCCTCGTCGTGCTCGCGCTCGCCGCGCTCTTTGCCTATCGTTTTTACGGCGTGGAGATAATGCGGCGGACCATGGTGCCTTCGGGCGAGGTGGTGGCGCTCGCCCCGCCCGAACGCGGTGCCTATGCCCATGCCGACATGTGGATCGCGCGGCCCGACAAGCCGGGCAACCCGGCTTCGTGGACGCCGCAGGGCTATGCCCCCGCCACCAAACCGCCCGCCGCGGTGTTTTTCGTCCATCCGACGTCGTTCGTCGACACGACGACGTGGAACGCCCCGCTCGACAATCAGGATGCCAACAACCGCGCCGCCTTGTTCTTGCGCGGCCAGGCGAGTGCGTTCAATTCGATCGGCGCGATCTGGGCGCCGCGCTATCGTCAGGCCACCTTCGGCGCCTTCCTCACCAGCAAGGCGAGCGCGCGGCAGGCACTCGATTTCGCCTATCGCGACGTCCTGACTGCCTTCGACCAGTTCGTCACCGAGGCGGGCGAGCGGCCGATCATCCTCGCCGGCCACAGCCAGGGCGCGCTTCATCTGTCGCGCCTGCTCGTCGATCGGATCGCCGGAAAGCCGATCGCGAAGCGCATCGTCGCTGCCTATGTCGTCGGCTGGCCGGTCTCGATCTCCGCAGATCTCCCCAAAATGGGCCTCCCTGCCTGCGCACGCGCCGACCAGGCGGGGTGCATTCTGTCCTGGCAGAGCTTCTCCGAGCCCGCCGATCCATCGCTGATCGTCGACACGTTCGACGCGACCACCGGCTTCACCGGCAAGCCGCGCGCAGGCACGCCGATGGTCTGCACCAATCCGATTACCGGTCAGCCGGGCGACGCCGCCCCCGCCGAGGCCAATCTCGGCACGCTGATCCCCGACGCGAACTTCCAGTCGGCGCAGCTGGTGGCCGGCCGAGTACCCGCCCGCTGCGAGGGCCGCGGCTTCCTCACGATCGGGAACGACCCGCCCGATTTCGGCCAATATGTCCTGCCGGGCAACAATTACCATGTGTTCGACTACAGCCTGTTCTGGGCGAACGTGCGCCAGGATGCCGAGCGGCGGCTGGCGGCGTACGGCAAGTGATTACCACCCTCCCCGCCGACTTCCGCGCCGCGCTGCCTTCGGGCGGGCGCCTGCTCGGGCTCGATGTCGGCACCAAGACGATCGGCACGGCCTTGTGCGACGCCGGCTGGAGCTTCGCCAGCCCAGCCCTGCTGATTCGCCGCACCAAATTCACCAAGGACAAGGCAGCGCTGGCCGAGCTGATCACCAGGCAGCAGGTGAAGGGCCTCGTCATCGGCCTGCCGCTCAATCTCGACGGCACCGACAGTCCACGCACCCAGTCGACTCGCGCCTTTGCCCGCAACCTCGACGATATCGGCCTGCCGATCCTGCTCTCCGACGAGCGTTGGTCGACCGTGGCGGTCGAGCGCACGCTGATCGAACAGGATTTCAGCCGCGCCCGCCGTGCCGACATGATCGACAACATGGCCGCGGCGCACATCCTCCAGGGCGCGATTGACGGGCTCGTCAACGTTTGAGGGGGCGTTGTGCTATCGAACGCCCCTCCCTGCAAGGGAGGGGCGTTCAGCCCGGCTGAGTGTCGATATGCGCCGCGCCCGCGTCCTGCTGCTCCAGAACCCAGCGCGCATGGTCGGCCATCCGATACCGCTCGATCAGCTCGGCAAAGGCCTGCGCGGTCATCTTGTTGCGCAAGCGCCGGGAGGCGATCTCGACCTTGTGCTGCTTGCGGCTGATCTTGGCGCGCCGAAACCCCTTGGCGCGCCCAGGCAGCGCCGCGTCGGAGGTCAGGAACACGCTGAACCGCAACCCGTTGCTGTTGGCGGCGCCGCCGACCACTTGATAGCCGACCTGTTCGATTTCGCGCCACGACAGCGGCCGATCGACTCCGTCGAGCACCAGCGTATCCGGGTGAAGCGTGACGAAGGGCTTCTCGCCGCGAATCAGCAACTTTGCCCCGACGACGAGGAAGACCAGCGCAACCAGGCCGGCGCCCCCGGCGATCAGATTGGCGCCCTCGGGGAATTGCGCCTCCTGGAGCTTCACCCCGATCGCCATCGCCGCGAAGATCACGCCGCCGACGGTAAGCGCCCATCCTCCGGCCTTGGTGCTGTCGCAGACCAGCATGGCCTCGGCGTCGACCGCAGCTGCCGCGGTTTCCAGCGATTCGCGATGCGCGCGGTGCGCCTCGCGCGCGCCGCCGGTGAAGTCGGCGGTCAGATCGCCGAACAATTGGTCCGGCGCGGCGAACAGCGCCCGGACCCGTGCCATCGCGTCCGCGGCGGGCGGCGCGGTGACTTCGGCGAGCAGCGCCGGACACGGTGTCACCCCCAAAGCGGCGAGGCGCTGGTGCCGGGGCGGATGCGTGTCGGTCGGGTGCGCCTGGGGCGGCTCCTCGATTCCTGACGGATCGTCGAGACCATGTTCCCACGCCCGATCGAGCGTCGCCGCGACCAGATCGGCCGGTGCCGTCTCGGGATGGTGGAATGCGTCGCCCAGCGTCTCGGCGATGCGGCCCTCGACGGCGTCGGTCCGCAATAGCGCGCGCGCCTGCGCTTCGGGCGAGGTGATGCGGGCGCCGGCCTCGTCCGCGGCGAATTCGCGCAGCCGGCTCCAGTGCAGCACTGCGCGATCGAACCGCTCCATCACGAACAGCCCGAGTTCGACCGCGGGACGCGTGATCAATCCGTCCGAACCATCCGCGCCCCGTCCGGCGAGGACCATCGCTGCGAGCGAGCGGTTCACCCCGGCATAGATCGGGACGAAGCGCAGGCTGTATTCGGTGTCGCCGCCGGTGAAATGGCCGAGCTCGTGGCCGATGATCGCCTCGGCCTCGTCCTGGCGGAGCAGCGGCAGATAAGGCAGCGGCAGATAGAGCGTGCGGCCTTCGAACCGCTCGCCGCCCGGCGACAGCAATTTGGGGCCAGAGGTGACGAAGAAGCCGCGCGTCAACCCGACGACGATCTGGTCCGGGAGCAGCGCGCGCAGCCGATCGGCCAGTCCGTCGATCCATTGCCACAGCCCCGGCGCTTCACTGCGCGAGACGCTGCGGCCGTCGATCTCGAGCGGATCGGGCTCGAACAGCGCCAGCGTGTGGCGCAGATTGAACACTGCCTTGCCCGCAGTCCACAGCGAGAATCCCATCACGACGACCGCGATCAGCATCAGCTTCATGTCGCCGGTGCCGGGATTGTCGAGCTCGGCCAGCGGCGCGGCTTCGAAGGCGACAGCGGCGACGACGCCGACGGCGGTCAGCACGACCTGCAGGCCGAGCACTGGCGGCAGCGCGCGCCGGACGAGGCCGAAGCCGCGCTCCAGCGCGTCGCGCGACTGGCGGCCGGCCCAGCCCAACGCCATCGAGCCGAGCAGCAACAGCAGCGAAATCGCGAAGACCAAGGCCGCGCAGACGATCACCACCGGCGGCAGAGTGTTGCGGATATTCTCGACGAAGGTCGCACGATCGAGCCGGCTCAATTCTTCTCGGGCGAGGCCCACCGCCGCTTCGCCGACATAGACGCGGCCGTCCATCCGGATTTGCGCATCGAACGCGATCTTCCCTTCGGCGCTCGCCGCGCGCGTCGCCGCCTCGAGGTCGGCGAGCGCTGCCGCGACCTCGGCGCGCCTGGCCGCGTTCTCGGCCAGCTGCGCGGGTGCGCGCTGCTGCTCCCAGATCCCCAGCCCCAATACCGCCAGCGGCAGGATCAACGTCGTCAGGACGAGAATCAGCGTTTCACGAATCCGGCTCGACACATCTGCCCCCTCTTCGGCGAATCCGATCTCTGCGTAGCGGATGCCCGAGCCTCCCGACAACCATGTGACGCCGGCCGGATATCTGCGGGTCTTGCCCCCTCGCCGCCGCGTCGCTACGCCGCAGCTTTAATGCATGCCTCCGATCACAGCCCCGCGGCGCAGCTACCCGGCCGCGCCGCCTTCCCGCACCGGCATCTGACCGGAATCGCCGGGCTCCAGCCGCACGAAATCGTCTTCCTGCTCGACGAAGCCGAGCAATGGGTCGAAGTCAACCGCAGCCGCGCCAAGAGCGACAAGCGCCTCGAAGGCCTCACCCAGATCAACGCGTTCTTCGAGAATTCGACACGGACTTTGCTGTCGTTCGAGATCGCCGGCAAGCGCCTCGGCGCCGACGTCGTCAACATGCACGCCGCGCAGTCGAGCGTGAAGAAGGGCGAGACGCTGATCGACACCGCGGTGACGCTCAACGCGATGCGCGCCGACGTCATCGTCATCCGCCATATGAGCTCGGGCGCGGTCGACCTGATCGCGCAGAAAGTCGATTGCCCGGTGCTCAACGCCGGCGACGGCTGGCACGAACACCCTACCCAGGCGCTGCTCGACGCGCTCACCATCCGCCGCCGCCGCGGCAGCGTCGCCGGCCAGCGCGTAGTGATCTGCGGCGACATCCTTCACAGCCGCGTCGCGCGCTCGAACATGCTGGCGCTGACTGCGCTTGCCGCCGAGGTCCGCGTCGTCGCCCCGTCGACGCTGATGCCCGCCGCGATCGAGCGGATGTATGTCCAGCCCTTCACCGATTTCGACGCCGCGCTCGAAGGCGCCGACGTGGTGATGATGCTGCGCGTCCAGAACGAGCGGATGGCGGGCGGCTACATCCCCTCCACCCGCGAATTCCACATGCGCTACGGCCTCACCCCCGAGCGGCTGGCCCGCGCCCGGCCCGATGCGCTGGTGATGCATCCCGGGCCGATGAACAGGGGAGTCGAGATCGAATCCTCGGTCGCCGATCACCCGACCCGCAGCGCGATCACCGAGCAGGTCGAAATGGGCGTCGCGGTGCGCATGGCGTGCCTTGACGTGCTCACCCGCGCCGAGCGCGGCGTCGAGGGCTGGGCATGAAAACCGCTTTCCTCAACGCGCAGCTCGTCTGCCCGGTCGTCGGCGCGACCGCCGGCAATCTCCTGGTCGACGGCGAGACCATCGCCGCAACCGGCGATTTCGAGATCCCCGCCGATGCCCAGCGCATCGATCTCGCCGGCAAGACCCTCGCCCCCGCGCTGATCGACCTCGGCGTGTTCTCGGTCGACAAGGCCGCCTGCCGCGCCGGCGGGATCGCGCGGGTCGGGCTGATGCCCGATCAGTCGCCGGTGCTCGACGATCCCGGCATCGTCCGCCGCGCCGCCTTGTCGGGCAAGCCCGCGCTCTGGGTCCACCCGCTCGCCGCCGCCACGCGCGGGCTGGAGGGGAACGACCTCGGCGAGATGGCGATCAATGCCTCGGCCGGCGCGCGCGCGGTGGCCACCGGGCGCCGCTGGATCGCGTCCTCGGGCACGATGCGCAAGTTGCTCGCCTATGCGCGCGATTGCGCGCTGGTCGTGGTCGTCCACCCCGAAGACAGCGGACTGACCGAGGGCGCGGTCGCGACCGAAGGCGAGACCGCCACCCGCCACGGCCTCCCCGCTGCCCCCGCCATCGCCGAAGCCCTCGCCGTCGCGCGCGACCTGATGCTCGCCGAAGAGACGCAGGCGCGGATCCATTTCCGCCAGGTCACCACTGCCGCCGCCTTCGACCTGATCCGCGCCGCGAAGCGCCGCGGCGTCGCGGTCACCTGCGGGATCACCCCGGCGCATCTCTTGCTGTCGGACATCGCGATCAGCGATTTCCGCACCTACGCGCGGCTTTCCCCGCCGCTCCGCGACGAAGGCGATCGCCAGGCGGCGCTCGCCGCGGTCAAGGACGGCACGATCGACGTCATCGCCTCGGGCCACGATCCGCGCGGCCCCGAAGCCAAGCGCCTGCCGTTCACCGATGCCGAGCCCGGCATGTCGGGCGCCGAGACCTTGCTCGCGCTGTCGCTCGGGCTGGTGCGCGACAGGCTGATCCCGATCGAACGGCTGTTCGCGCTGCTTGCGGCAAACCCGGCGAAGGTCCTCGGCCTCGCCTCCGGAACGCTCGCCCCCGGCAGCCCCGCCGACCTGATCGTCCTCGATCCCGGCGCGCCGTGGCAGATCGAAGCCGAGCGCATGGTCGCGCGCGCCGGCAACACGCCGTTCGACCGCCTGCCGGTCCAGGGCAAGGTGCTGGCGCTCTACAAGGGCGGCACGCTGATCGACTAGGAGCGCGTATGTGGGGGTTCATCTTCGAGACGCTGTTCGATACGCTGCCCGTCAAGGTGCAGCTCGCCTTGCTGGCCAGCTTCGCCCTGATAGTCGCGCTCATCGTATTCTGGGCGACCCGCGCTTAATTTGACCCAGCTGGTCGGAACCACCCTGTTCCCCGGCGAAGGCCGGGGCCCAGGTTCGGCGGAGTCGCGGTGGGATACCGCAATCCCGAGCGCCCGCAACTGTGCCCCGGCCTTCACCGGGGAACAGAGAGTGCGGGCTCATATTTCGGCTTTTCCATTCAGACCTCAAACGAAAAAGGCCGGAGCGCGAGCCCCGGCCTTTCCGTGACGAAATCGATGGGCTTAGCGCGCGGCCACCTGCGCGCGGCTCCCGCCCTTGACCCAGGCAGCGACGCTGTCGCCCGCAGCAGCGCGCACGAAGCACGCGCCGCCGCTAGTGCGGACCTGCTGGCACAGCGAGGCGGCGTCGCCCCGCGCGAACCCGCCGACCGATAGGCGATAGAAATTGCCCGCTCCGGTCGAGAAATTGACTCCGAGCGGCGTCTCGACCTGCAGCGCCGGAACGCGGCGCGTGTGGCGCGCCCAGGCGTCGCGCGCGACGGCGGCGCTCTCATAGGCGCCGAGCTGGACGTAATAGGTTCCGGGCTTGGCCTTCGATGCCACGACCGGAGCCGGGGCTGCCTCTGCCTTGGCGACGCGCACCGACGCCTTCGGAGCGGCGACGCGCGTCGAAACGACTCGTCCCGCCGGGACCTGCTGGACGACTTCGGCGCGCGGGCCGAACACGATCTGCGGACCTGTGCCGGCCACTTGCTGCAGCTCGGGCTGGGCATCCGCCTGCGGTGCGGCAGCAACTGCGACAGCCGCATCGCTGGCGACCTGCGCTGCACCCTGCGGCACGCCCGGCATGAAGCTATCGACCGGATCGGCGGCCGGCGCGACTGCCGCGACAGCGACGTTCGGCTGCTGCGCCAGCGCCAGCCCGACCGGCTGGCCGCCGTCCTGCACGGCCTCCACGCCGAGCAGCGACGCGACCTGGTCATAGGCATTGGTCGGCCGCGCGAAGCTCGCCCATTGGGTGAGCCGCGCCTGAAGCTGGTCGGGCGAAACGTCCATCGAGGCAAGCTGGCTGGCTTCCGCCCAGCGCCCGGCGAGCGCGAGGCTCAGCGCGAGGTTCTGGCGAGTCTTGGCCGTTGCCGAGGCATCGCGCGCAGCGGGGTTCAGAATGTCGATCGCAGTCACCGGATCGCCCGCGAGCGCGAAGGCAAGCCCGCGATCGCTCGCCGGGATCGTCGCGGCATTCGCCTGGAGCGTCGTGCGCGCGCCGGCCCAATCGCCCTGCGCGATCTTGGCGAGCGCGAGGTTGAGCGCGACACGCCCGTCCTGCGGATTCAACGTCAGTGCGTCGTTCAGCGCCTGCGACGCCGAAGTGAAACGGCCGGCAAGCAGATAGGCCTGGCCCAGCAGCGCGCGATATTCGGCGCTGGCGGGATCGTTGGCAACCGCGGCCTCGGCATGCTGCACCGCTTCGCCGGCCTTGCGCTTGAAGATCGCCTTGCGCGCGTCCTTAGCCTCCGAAGCGGCCTTCTTGGCGTTGGCGCCGTCGCTCGCGAACGCGGCGCTGGTGAAGCCCTGCGTCGCGACCCCGGTCACGGCAACGCCGCCCAGCACGAGTGCCGAGAGGCCGAACTTGATCATCTTGCGGCTGTTCATCGTCATGTCCTTCACCCCGGGAGCCCGGCGGAGTCGATCTGGCTGGCCAGCGCGTCGATACCCCCCAGCGTTTCGAGGAACTGATCGAGGGCTTCGGTTACGAGATGCTGCGCCGAACGGCCGGTCACGGCCGAGGCGAGACGCAGCCGCAAATGGCGCTGCTGGTCGAGGCGCAGCGTGAACGCAGCCTTGGCCTTCTTGGCGGCGACTTCGCGCACCACCTTGGCAAGCGTGACTTCCGAAACCGCGGGCTCGAGCTTGAGCACCGGCTCGCGCTTCATCGGACGGGCGAGCACCAGCGGAGGCTCTGGCTCGGCGACCTCAGGCGCGTCGGCCGCGTCAGGCGCAGGCGCCGCGAGCTGCTCGTCGAGCGCTTCGATCTGGCGGAGCACTTCGGGCTTGGGCGCATCATATGCGTGCTCGACCGGCGCGACATAGGGTGCCGCAACCGGCGCGGGATGGAATTCCTCGCCCATGTCGTTCCAGCCGAGATCTTCCTGCGGACCGGTGTTCATCTGCAGAAATCCCTGCGGACGCATTGCCGGACGCGCCTGGCCCTTGCGGGCGAGCAGGCTCGAGGAGAGCGAAGCGGTCGGCTTGGGGTTGCTGAACATCGCGCGCGCCTCAGCCGACCACGCGGCGGCCGAAGCCACCCGCGCGCGGCGCCTGACCAAACTGGCTGGGCTGCGATGGTGCCGCGAACACGGTGCGGCGGAAATTCTTCTCGAGCCGATCGTAGATATAGGCCCATAGCCCGGCCACTTCGCCGGCAGACTTGCCACGGGGATCGGTTTCCATGACGGTGCGGCCGTCGATCATCGACGAAGCGAAATCGGTGCGGTGATGCAGCGTGATCGGCGCGACGGTGCCGTGCTGCGACAATGCGACCGCGGCTTCGGACGTGATCCGCGCCTTGGGCGTCGCGGCATTGACCACGAAGATCAGCGGCTTGCCGGCGCGCTCGCACAGGTCGACCGTGGCGCCGACGGCGCGCAGATCGTGCGGGCTGGGGCGCGTCGGGATGACGATCAGCTCGGCGACCTGGATCACGCTCTGGATCGCCATCGTGATGGCGGGGGGCGTGTCGATCACCGCGAGGCGAAAGCCCTGCTGACGCAAAACCTCGAGGTCCGCCTGGAGCCGCGCGACCGTGGTCTGCGCGAACGCCGGAAATTCGGTGTCGCGCTCGTTCCACCAGTCGGAGAGCGACCCCTGCGGGTCGATATCGATGAGAACGACGGGCCCGTGGCCAGCCAGCTGTGCCTGCACCGCTAGGTGACCGGACAGCGTGGTCTTTCCAGACCCCCCCTTCTGCGATGCCATCGCCAGAACGCGCATGAACCCCCTCGGTACGTCGATAAGTGCAGCGTCGCTGATGCCATGGGGGTAGATAAGAAGGGGTTAACGCGTTTCGCCGCGGGACGGGTTTTGGTTTCCGCCGCAGTAAGGATATGTTTGCCACTGCCCGGTTAAGTGGCATGTCCTGTTGTCGCGAGGGGCTGGAGCGTGGTGAGAATGAAGTCTTTGTGGATCGCCGGCCTGGCAAGCGTGCTGCTCGTGGCGCCCGCCGCCGCCCAGCGGCGCCCGGCGCCTGCCGCGCAGGAAGATCCCGTCAAGGCCGGCGTCGACGCCTACGACCGCGGCGACTATCGCACCGCGATCGACAAATGGCGCCCCGAGGCCGAGCGCGGCAATGCCGATGCGCAGTTCAACATGGGCCAGGCCTATAAGCTGGGCCGCGGCGTTGCCGCCGATTCAAAGCAGGCCGAAGCCTGGTATCGCAAGGCAGTGCTCCAGGGCCACGAACAGGCCGAGGGCTATTATGGCGTGACCCTGTTCGAAAACGGCAAGCGCACCGAGGCAGTGCAGTGGCTCCAGCGCGCGGTGAGCCGCGACGATGCCCGCGCGCAATATATCCTCGGCATCATGCTGTTCAACGGCGACGGCGTGCAGAAGGATTGGCCGCGCGCCTATGCATTGATGGTCCGTGCCTCGGCCGCGGGGCTCGATCCCGCAGTCAAGGCGCGCGCGCAGATGGACCAATTCATGCCGCTCGACGATCGCCAGAAGGGCTTGGCCCTCTCGCGCAAATATGAGGAAGAGTTTCGCAACGGCGGACGGCCGCTGCCGCCGGTCGAAGTCGCGGAGATTAATCGCCCTTCGCCCCCTCCGATGACGCGTCCGGCGGAGTCTGCGCCGCGACCGAAGCCGCGCCCCGTCCAGCCTGCGCCTGCGCCCGTAGCTGCGGCGCCCGCGCCCGTGCGCGACGGCGGCTGGCGCGTCCAGCTCGGCGCGTTCGGCGATCCCGGCAATGCCCGCAAACTCTGGGCGCAGGTCGGCGGCCGCTTCCCCGGCCGCCAGCCTTATTTCGTCAAGACGGGAGCACTCACCAGGCTGCTCGTCGGCCCCTATGCCTCTCGCGCCGCGGCGGCCGGCGCCTGTGGCAGCGTCCGGCCCTGCGTGCCCGTCGGACGTTAGGCACGAAAAAATCGCTTCGCACATGCAACAAAATTCCAAAGCGCGCGTTTCGCGGCCATGATCAAAGCAATGCTGGCCGCTGCCGCCCTCCCCGCCCTTCTGTTTGCAACCGGGGCCGCGGCCCAGGATAACGACGCGCCCAAGGAGCCCCGCCGCTTCCGCGTCGGCGTCGGCCCGCAGGTGACGCCGGACCATCCAGGCAGCGACAAGGTGAGCGTATCGCCGCTGTTCAATCTCTCGACAGCACGGGGTGACACGCCGTTCGACTTCAGCGCCGCCGACCAGAGCGCTTCGATCGACCTGGTCGACACTGGCGGCTTCGCGTTCGGCCCGGCATTCAATCTGGAAGGCAGCCGCCGCCGCGACGAGACCGATCTGCCGGTCGACGAGGTCGGGGTCTCGGCTGAGGTAGGTGGCTTCGCGCAATTCTGGCTCGGCTCGTCGATCCGCGCCCGCGGCGAACTCCGTAAGGGCGTGAGCGGGCACAAGGGGTTGGTCGGCAATATCATGCTCGATTATGTCGCGCGCGACGGCGACAAATGGCTGTTCTCGGTGGGTCCGCGCGTGTCGCTGTCCGACAATAAATATCAGGACGCCTATTTCGGCGTGAACCCCGCTGCGGCCTTGCGCACCGGCCTTGCCCCGTACAATCCCGGCGGCGGCGTCCACGCGGTCGGCGCCGGCGCCACCACGATCTTCCAGATCGATCGCAGCTGGGGCATTTACGGCTATGCGAAGTACGACCGGCTGGTGAGCGACGCGGCGGACTCGCCGATCGTGCGCACGATCGGCTCGCGCAACCAGTTCTCCGGCGGTGCCGCTTTGACCTTCACGTTCGGTGGGGGTCGCTGAGCGGTTCCTTCACGACAGGTTCAGCCGGGCTGTGCTATGAAGCGCGCATGACCAGCATCTTCAAAGCCCTACTCGCCGGCGCTGCATTGATCGCAGCGCCCGCCTTTGCCGCGCCGCGCGACACGCCTGAGCAGCAGCTCGCAAAGCTGCTCGAGGGCCGAACGCCGGGCGCCCCGGTGAACTGCATTTCGCTGGCGACGTCCAACACGAGCCAGATCATCAAGGGCAAGGCGATCGTCTACCGCGTCGGCAGCAAGCTCTACGTCAACGAGCCACGCTCGGGCGCCGAGTCGCTAAACGACGACGACATCCTGGTGACCAAGGTGTTCGGCTCGCAATTGTGCAGCATCGACACGATCAATCTTGTCGATCGATCGAGCCAGTTCCCGCGTGGATTCGTCATCCTCGATAAGTTCGTGCCTTGGACCAAGGTCAAGCCGGCCGCGCGCTGAGCCTGTGCACGAAGCGTGCAGCTGAAGTTGATCCAGCTGCCTGAAACACCCTGCTCCCCGGCGAAGGCCGGGGCCCAGCTTTGGTGAGCCAGCCGAGCAGAGATTAAACTCTCGAACAGCATCGCAACTGGGCCCCAGCCTTCGCCGGGGAACAGAGGCGGGCATCAGCCTTCAGGCAACGACCCAATCGTGCCGCGCGATCCCCTGCGCATAAAGCAGCACCGTCAGATCCCCGTGATCCACCCGCGCGCGCGCCGCGGCGGCGACGATCGGCTTGGCGCGATAGGCCACACCCAGCCCCGCCTGGCGGATCATCGCCAGATCGTTGGCTCCGTCGCCGACCGCCATCGACCCTTCCGCCGGCAGCCCCAATTCGGCCAGCGCCCCGAGCAACGTCGTCTCCTTGGTCGCGCTGTCGACGATCGGCCTTCTGACGCTTCCCGTCAGCCGCGCATCTTCGATCTCGAGCACGTTGGCGATCACCCGGTCGAACCCGATCTCGGCCCCCACCGGCTCGGCGAAGCGCGTGAACCCGCCAGAGACGAGAATCGTCGTCGCGCCCCGTGCGCGCATCGTCTGAACCAGAGTCTTCGCACCGGGCGTCAGCTTCACGCGCTCGGCCAGGCAACGCTCGATCGCGCTTTCCTCCAAGCCCTTCAGCAGCGCCACCCGTGCGTCGAGCGCCGCGGCGAAATCGAGCTCCCCCCGCATCGCGCGCTCGGTGACATCGGCGATCTGCGGCTTTATCCCGGCATAATCGGCGAGCTCGTCGATGCATTCGACGGTGATCATCGTCGAATCCATATCGGCGACCAGCAGCTTCTTCTCGCGACCAGATTCTGGCTGAACGATGATGTCTATACCGGGAAAGTCGGCCTCCAGCACGCCGCGTGCGCTTACCGGATCGTTGGAAAAGTCGATGTCTGCCGCTCTGCCCTCATCGATCCACCGCCACCCGGCATGGCCCGATCTGCGAACACCGCATGCAGTTTCAAGGTCTAGCAGGTCGACTGCTCGCTCGACCTGCTCCTCCTTCAAGCCATCTGCTACAAGCGTCGCAATGAACAACGGCATACCCTTCTCGAACGGAACCAGAACCTCCGTTCGCCCTGAGCTTGTCGAAGGGCCGTTCTTGCTTCTGCCCGAGGGCGAAGAACAGACCGGTGCTTCGACAAGCTCAGCACGAACGGGGAGAGACCGGTGAGCGCATCCCTCCCAACCGTGGCGCTCATCGCAGGGCCGACCGCGAGCGGCAAGTCCGCGCTCGCGCTGGCGCTGGCCGAAAAGCACTGCGGCACCGTGATCAACGCCGATTCGATGCAGGTCTATGCCGATCTGCGCATCCTCACCGCGCGCCCGACGCAGGACGAGGAGACCCGCGTGCCGCATCGGCTGTTCGGCCATATCGACGGCGCCGACGGCTATTCCGCCGCGCGCTGGGCGATCGAGGCGCGCGCCGCGATCGCCGAGGCGCATCTGGACGGCCGGCTGCCGATCCTCGTCGGCGGCACCGGCATGTATCTGCGCACGCTGCTGGAGGGGATCGCCCCGGTACCCGAGATCGACCCGGCGATACGCAGCGCCGTCCGCCTGCTCGATGTCGCCCAGGCGCACGCCGAGCTCGCTGCCGCCGATCCGGAGGGCGCAGCGCGGCTGGCTCCCGCCGATACCAGCCGGGTCGCCCGCGCGCTCGAAGTGGTGCGCTCGACCGGAACGCCGCTGTCGCATTGGCATCGCCAGCGGGTCGGCGGAATTGCCGACGAGATTCGCCTCGTGCCGCTGATCCTCCTCCCCGATCGCGAGTGGCTCGGCGCACGCATCGACCGCCGCTTCGCTGAAATGCTCGAACTGGGTCGCGACGAGGCCCGCGCATTGCTCGCGCGCACCGATATTCCCGCCGACGCACCGATATTGCGCGCGATCGGCGTCCCCGAATTGCGCGCATTGTTTGCGGGCGAGAGCGATGTCGTGCAAGCTGCCGCCGCCGGCGCGCTCGCCACCCGGCAATACGCCAAACGGCAATATACTTGGTTCAAACGGCAGCCGCCGCAGGATTGGGAGCGCGTGGAACAGATAGAAACGAACGTAAGACTGGCTATAATTGAAACTAAATTTCATATATAATGCTTGACGAGCCATTTTCTTGCGGTTAGCAGCGCCCCTCCGGCGGTGCTATGGCGCATCGCAGCATAGGAGGCAGACGTGACCGAGAAGAGCGGAGCAGACATCCTGATCGAGGCGCTGAGCGATCTCGGTGTGGAAGTCATCTTCGGCTATCCGGGCGGCGCAGTGCTTCCGATCTACGACGCGATCTTCAAGCAGGCCGACAAGCCCAACGCGATCAAGCACATCCTCGTCCGCCACGAACAGGCCGCAACGCATGCCGCCGAGGGCTATGCCCGCTCGACCGGCAAGCCCGGTGTCGTCCTCGTCACTTCGGGTCCGGGCGCGACCAATGCCGTCACCGGGATCACCGATGCGCTGATGGATTCGATCCCGATGGTGGTGATCACCGGCCAGGTCCCGACCGCATTGATCGGCACCGATGCCTTCCAGGAAGCCGATACGGTCGGCATCACCCGCCACTGCACCAAGCATAATTATCTGGTGAAGGCGCCCGAGACGCTCGGCAGCATCATCCACGAGGCGTTCCACATCGCCACGTCGGGGCGCCCCGGTCCGGTCGTCGTCGACATCCCCAAGGACGTCCAGGTCGCCACCGCGCGCTACGAATCGCCCGGCCCGATCACGCACAAGACCTATCGCCCTCAGACCCAGCCTGACGCCGCCAAGATCCAGGAAGCGGTCGACATGCTCGCCGCGGCCGAGCGGCCGGTGTTCTACACCGGCGGCGGCATCATCAATTCGGGGCCCGAGGCATCGAAGCTCCTGCGCGAACTCGCCGCGATGACCGGCGCCCCGGTCACTTCGACCCTGATGGGCCTCGGCGCCCTCCCCGCCTCGGACGACAAGTGGCTCGGCATGCTCGGCATGCACGGCACCTACGAAGCCAATTGGGCGATGAACAAGGCCGATCTGATCATCGCCTTCGGCGCGCGCTTCGACGACCGCGTCACCGGCCGGCTCGACGCCTTCGCGCCCAATTCGCGCAAGGTCCACATCGATATCGACCGGTCGAGCGTGAACAAGAATGTCCGCGTCGACCTGCCGATCATCGGCGATGTCGGCATTGCGCTGCGCGAGATGATCGACTGCTGGAAGGCGCGCCAACATCCCAAGCCCGATCTCACCGAATGGTGGAACCGGATCAACGGCTGGCGCCAGGCCAAATGCCTCGATTTCGAGGAGAAAGGCGACGCGATCATGCCCCAGCGCGCGATCCGTGCGCTGTACGAGGCGACCAGGCACCGCGCCCCGATCATCTCCACCGAAGTCGGCCAGCACCAAATGTGGGCCGCGCAGCATTTCGGCTTCGAGGCGCCCAACAAATGGCTGACCAGCGGCGGCCTCGGCACGATGGGCTATGGCCTGCCCGCCGCGATCGGCGCACAGCTCGGCCATCCCGATGCCTTGGTGATCGACATCGCCGGCGAGGCCTCGATCCAGATGAACATCCAGGAGCTGGCGACCGCGATGCAATATCGCCTGCCGGTCAAGATCTTCATCCTCAACAACGAATATATGGGGATGGTCCGCCAGTGGCAGGAGCTGACCTATCAGTCGCGTTATTCGGAGAGCTACAGCGACACCCTCCCCGATTTCGTCAAGCTGGCCGAGGCCTATGGCTGGAAGGGCATCAAGATCGAGGGCCGGCAGGAACTCGAGCCCGGCATCGCCGAGATGCTGGCCTATGACGGCCCCGTCCTCGTCGACTGCCGCGTAGCCAAGCTCGCCAATTGTTTCCCGATGATCCCGTCGGGCGCCGCCCATACCGAAATGATGCTCCAGGCCGCCGAAGTCTCCGGCGAAATGGACGACGAAGCCAAGGCACTGGTTTGATCGCATGCACATCAAGGAAGAAACCAAGGAACGGCACACGCTCGCCGTGATCGTCGACAACGAGCCGGGCATCCTCGCCCGGATCGCCGGGCTGTTCACCGCGCGGGGCTATAATATCGAGAGCCTGACCGTCTCCGAGATCACCGAGGACAACCGGATCAGCCGGATCACCATCGTCACCTCGGCCTCGGCCGCGGTGATGGAGCAGATCATCGCCCAGCTCGAGCGTCTCGTGCCGGTGCACAAGGTCACCGACCTCACTGCCTTCGGCCCGCATGTCGAGCGCGAGCTGGCGTTGGTCAAGGTCGCCGGCACCGGCGATCATCGGATCGAGGCGCTGCGCCTCGCCGAGGTCTACCGCGCCCGCGTCGTCGACGCGACGATCTCGAGCTTCGTGTTCGAAGTCACCGGCGGGTCGGACAAGATCGACAAGTTCCTCGAGCTGATGCGCGAGCTCGGCCTCGTCGAGGTCGCCCGCACCGGCATCGTCGCAATTTCGCGCGGCAAGGAAGCCGCTTAGTCTCACCGCAAGCAAAACGTCACCCCGGCGAAAGCTGGGGCCCAGGGTCACGGGCGATGACCATGCGGCTCTGGATCCCGGCTTTTGCGGGGATGACGTTCAGAAAGGAAGAACATGAAAGTCTATTACGATCGCGACGCCGATCTGAACCTGATCACCGGCAAGAAGATCGCCATCCTCGGTTATGGCAGCCAGGGCCACGCCCATGCACAGAACCTCCGCGATTCGGGCGTCAAGGAAGTCGCGATCGCGCTCCGCCCCGGCTCGCCCTCGGCGGTCAAGGCCGAGGATGCCGGCTTCACGGTGATGAGCAACAAGGACGCCGCCGGCTGGGCCGACATATTGATGATCCTCGCTCCCGACGAGCATCAGGCCGGGATCTGGGACGCGGACCTCAAGGGCAATATGAAGCCTGGCGCGGCTTTGGCCTTCGCGCACGGCCTCAACGTGCATTTCGGGCTGATCGACCCGCCGGCGGATATCGACGTGATCATGATCGCCCCCAAAGGCCCCGGCCACACCGTGCGCAGCGAATATAAGCGCGGCGGCGGCGTCCCCTGCCTGATCGCGATCCACCAGGACGCATCGGGGAACGCGCACGACGTGGCGCTCGCTTATGCCTCCGGGATCGGCGGCGGCCGCTCGGGCATCATCGAGACCAATTTCCGCGAGGAATGCGAGACCGATCTGTTCGGCGAGCAGGCCGTGCTCTGCGGCGGCATCACCCACCTCATCCAGGCGGGCTTCGAGACGCTGACCGAGGCCGGATATGCGCCGGAGATGGCCTATTTCGAATGCCTCCACGAGACCAAATTGATCGTCGACCTGCTCTATGAGGGCGGCATCGCCAACATGCGCTATTCGATCTCGAACACCGCCGAGTATGGCGACATCAAGACCGGCCCGCGGATCATCACCGACGAGACCAAGGCCGAGATGAAGCGTGTCCTCGCCGACATCCAGTCGGGCCGCTTCGTCAAGGATTTCGTCCTCGACAACCGCGCCGGCCAGCCCGAGCTAAAGGCAAGCCGCAAGGCCGCCGCGGCGCACCCGATCGAGCAGGTCGGCGCCGAGCTGCGCGCGATGATGCCGTGGATCAGCGCCAACAAGCTGGTCGACAAGGACAAGAACTGACGCACGCCGACCGGGCCGCGGGGCACCCCGCGGCCCGTTCTGCTTTACGGAAAACATCGGTTTCCATCTTGTCGTTTGACGCTCCGCGAGAATCGTCGGACATGGGCAAGTGTCAACAGGAGGCTTCCCTATGCGCATCCGCACTATCGCCCTTGCCGCCACATTGCTCGTCGCCACCCCGCTCGTCGCGCAGCAGGCGATGCAGGTTCCCGGCTCGAAGAATCCGGCGCTCGTCACTGCCGGCAGCTACACTGCCGATCCCGGCCACACGCTGATCGAATGGCAAGTCGATCACCTCGGCTTCACGCCCTATTTCGGATTGTTCGGCGAGATCAGCGGCAATCTCACGCTCGATCCCAAGAATCCCTCCGCCGCCAAGGTCGACATCACCATTCCGGTGTCCAAGGTCGTCACCGCCAGCGCCGGCCTCACCGGCCATCTGCTGCGCGCGCCCAAGGAAGCCGCCAGCAAGCCCGACTTCTTCGGCCCGACGCCGGCGGACGCGCGATTCGTCTCGACCAAAGTCGTCGCGAGCGGCCAGACCGCCAAGGTCACCGGCAATCTCACGCTCAACGGCGTGACCAAGCCGGTGACGCTCGACGTCTCCTTCTACGGCGCCGGCAAGTCGCCCGCGCAGATGGGCGGCAAGGACAATCTCGGCTTCGAGGCGCTCGCCACGATCAAGCGGACCGAGTTCGGCATCGGCTTCGGCGTCCCGATGGTCTCGGACGAAGTGAAACTCAAGATCGCCGCGGCCTTTACGAAGGACTGATCTACTCTGCTCCCTCTCCCCGCTCGCGGGGAGAGGGAGCGCTGGACTTCAAACTGGCACCCCTCGCCATTTCGGCTAGGCTCTCCCGTGCAATCGCAGGGGGACCCCATGCCAGAAGAAACCGAAGGCCGCGCCGGCGTAACCCGCGTCGAAGCCTATTCCGACGCCGTCATCGCGATCGTCGTCACGATCATGGTGCTCGAGATGCACGCGCCCGAGGCGCCGGGCTGGGGCCCTTTGCTCCATCTCTGGCCGGTGTTCGTCGCCTATGCGCTCAGCTTCGCCTATGTCTCGATCTACTGGGTCAACCACCACCGGCTGTTCCACCACGCCACGCGCGTGACCAACGGGCTGCTCTGGTCGAACATCGCATTGATCTTCACGCTGTCGCTGATCCCGTTCGGCACCGCCTATCTCGGCGAGCAGATCTTCAGCCGCGACGCGACGCTCGTTTATATGGGCATCATGCTGCTGCCGTCGTTCACTTACGGGTGGCTGCAGCGCACGATCCGGCGCACCGGCAGCCAGTCCGAAGAGTCGCGCGCCTATCACCGCCTCGCGCTCCGCAAGGGCATGGCGGCCAGCGCGCTCTATGCCTCGGGGATCGCGTTCACCTTCGTCTCGCCCGCGCTCGGCCTCGCCTGCGCGGCGTTGGTCGCGTTGTTCTGGTGCCTGCCCGCCAGCGCGCTCGATCATCTGTTCGAGCGCTGACCCACTCGAGTTGAAACGGCCAGTGCTCCTGGATCAGTGGTGAAGCGGCTCCAGGCTGGTATCGACATTCGCCCGAGGGCCTCCCCTCCCTGCAAGGGAGGGGTCGGGGGTGGGTGCGAGCCGAAGGCGAGCCCAACGAACTGCTCGGAATAAAGCAAAGGCCGGGCATCGAGCCCGGCCTTTCCTAACCCACCCCTAACCCCTCCCTATCAGGGAGGAGGATTTTGAGTGTCGATACGCCGTAAGCTCGCTCCGTCTCGCCGATCTAACCTCAGAACCCGACGCGAACCCGCCCGCCAAAGAAGCGCGGATACCCCGGATAGCCGGCATAATTGCCGGTCTGCTCGGGCACCGCGAAGCCGGTGATGTAATAGAATTGGTTGGTGAGATTCTCGACGAAGAACTCGCCCCGCCACTTCCCGTTCGCCGAGGTCACGCCGATCGCCGCGTTCACCAGCGGATAGCCTTCGTTGTAGATCGCGGTCCGCCCGGTCACCGGGTTGGGATTGCTCGACGGAACCGTCACTTCGCTGTTGTAGCGCATGTCGACATGGATCAGGCCGTTGATCCCGTCGCTCAGCTTCGGCGTCCAGGTGGTTGCGACCGTCACGGTATGCTCGGGCTGGTTGTTGAATTGTTGACCTTCCTGGCCCTGCAGCGGCGTGCCGGTGAAGTTGTTCGACTTGTCGTATTTGGCGCTGATCCAGCTATAGCCGAGCTGGAAGGTCAGGTTGCGCGTCGGGCGGATCGTCGACTCGATCTCGAGCCCCTTGCTGATGCTCTTGTCGACATTCTGGACGACGAAATTGTTGCCCGAGAACACCAGCGACTGGAGGTTGTAGAAGTTCATGTAGAATGCCGCGACGTTGAGCGAGAAGGCGCGGCTTGGGCTCGCCTTGAAGCCGATCTCGTACGCGTCGTTGGTCTCGGCGCCGAACTGCAGGTCCGAACCCTGCGGGCCGTTGCCGCCGAGCAGCACCGAATCGAACGTCGCCTGGTCGAGATTATAGCCGCCCGATTTGTAGCCGTGATCATAGCCCGCATAAGCCAGCAGCTTGTCCGAGACCTTGAACGCCAATTTGGCGGTGCCGGTGATTTCGTCGTCGGTGAAATCGTCCTGGTAATTGCCGTTGAACTCGGTGTTCACCGCCGGGTTGCAGCTCAGCAGGAACAGATTGTTGAACAGTCCGGGGATCTGGCGCAGCACATTGGCATAGGCCGTCGCCGCGGCATTGCCCGCGCGAACCTGGTTGAAGAAGGTGCAGCTGCCCAGATTGTTGTTGATCGAAGCAGTCATGTCCTTGCTCTCGTGGTTCCAGCGCGCACCCAGCGTCACCGATACCGCGTCGGTCACGTTGATGATGTTGTGGGTGAACAAGGCGAAGGCATTGGTCTTGACGCGGAAATCGTCGGGGCTGTTGCCCTGCCCCGCCACTGCGCCCGGGAACGGGCTCGCCGCGAGCGCCGCGAGGCCGGGGATCGGCGTCCGCGGATAATTCGGGATCACGCAGGCGGCCGCAGGCGCAGTGCCCGCCTGTGCCCGGAAGCAGCCGACCAGCGGCGCGAGCGCGCCATAAGCGGCGGTCAGCGCCGGCAGCGTGTTGGGAACCGCCGGATTGAGCAGCGCGCCCCCGAGCGTCGGTACCGTCGGGCCGAGCGAGCCGAAGAATTGCAACGGCGTCCCGAACCCGGCGCGAAGCTGGCCGGCGAACACCGTATCGACATAGCGATTGCCGTCATTGCCGATCTGCACCACGTCGCGCAGCTTGTTGGTCTCGTTGAGGTAGAAGCCGCCGATCAGCCAGTCGAGCTTGCCGCCGAACGCCGAACCCTGCAGCCGCAGCTCCTGGGTGAAGTCGATGAGTTCGTTGCGATAGCCGTTGCGATAGGCACGATCGACGCCCGAAAAGTCGATGTCCTGGTTCCGCACCACCTGCCAGTTGCGATAGGCCGTGATCGACGTCAGCTTGGTGCCGCCGAGGTCCCAGTTGAGCTCGCCCGAAACGCCCCAGTCCTTGACCTTCTCGGCATAGTCGCGGTTCGGCGACATCGCCTGAATGCGATCGCTCCCCGGCCCGGTGTAGAGGCCGACCAGCCCCTGCGCCGCGGCGATGCTCTGGAGCGCCGGCGCGAGCGCACCGCGCACTACCGAGACCGCGCCGCAGCATTGCTCGTCGGTCTTGTAATAGTCGCCGATCAGCCGGAAGGTGATGTCGCCGGTGTCGAGCAGCGCCTGACCGCGGACGTTCCAGCGGTCGATATCGTTGATCGAACGGTCGCTGTTTGCGTCGCGGATATAGCCGTCGCGCTTGCGATAGCCGCCGTCCAGCCGCAGCGCGAGCGAGCTGCTCACCGGCCCGGTGATCGCGCCCTTGACGCCGTACGCGCCGTAATTGCCGGCCATGCCCTCGACATAGGCATGCGTCTCGAACTGCGGCAGCGCGGTGAAGATGCTGAGCGCGCCGGCCGACGTGTTGCGGCCGAACAAGGTGCCCTGCGGCCCGCGCAGCACTTCGACGCGCTCGAGCTCGGGAAGCTCGGAGATCGCCACGCCGGCGCGGGCGCGGAACACGCCGTCGATGAACACGCCGACCGCGGGCTCGAAGCCGGGATTGTCGCCGCCGGTGGTGATGCCGCGCAGATAGATCGTCGTGCCCGTCGCCGAGGACTGGCCGGTCGAGCTCTGCAGCGACGGCGCCAGCTGCTCGAGGTCGCGGACATTGTCGACGCCGGCATTCTGGAGCAGCTCGGGCCCGATCGCGGTGATCGCGATCGGCACGTCCTGCACGGTCTCGTTGCGCCGCGTCGCCGTGACGACTATGTCGTTGGCGCCCTCATAATCGTCGGTCTGGGCCTGGTCGGCGGCCGGAGCCGCATCCTGCGCGAACGCGGGCGTCGCCATCAGCAACGCAAGTGCCGTCGCCGCGAGCAAATCGAGTTTCTTCATAGGATGAGTGCCCCTCTCCTGTTCGCCGCCCGGATATCCGGTGTCGGCGTTGCTTTTATTACGCGTGCAACTAACGCTGCATTTTCGAAGCCGTCAACGGGATGCGGGGCGGAACTCCGCGGTTTCCCGCCGTTTTTCCCGAGGGCGGTACGCTAGGGCAACAGGTATCGCGGGCAAAACCCGCATGCCGTAGCGTAAACGTGAATCCAGGCGAGGAAGGACGGGCGGATGGCGGAAGTGCATGATCCTGCGGAGGATGGCGATCTGATCGCGCCGCCCCCCAAGATCGCCGTGCCCGAGGACGTCGCCGAGGCGATCCGCACCTTGATCCGCTGGGCCGGCGACGATCCCGCGCGCGAGGGCCTGATCGACACGCCGCAGCGCGTCGCGCGCGCCTGGAAGGAATATTGCCAGGGCTATGGCGAAGACCCCGCATACCATCTCGCCCGCGTGTTCGAGGAAGTCGGCGGCTATGACGAGATCGTCCTGCTCAAGGACATCCCGTTCCAGTCGCATTGCGAGCATCACATGGCGCCGATCATCGGCAAGGCGTCGATCGCCTATCTGCCCAAGGATCATGTCGTCGGCATCTCGAAGCTCGCGCGCGTGCTCAATGCCTTTGCCCGCCGGCTTCAGGTCCAGGAACGCCTCACCGCCGAAGTCGCCGACTGCATCTGGAACGGCCTTAAGCCGATCGGCGTCGCCGTGGTGATCGAGGCGAGCCACGCCTGCATGACCGCGCGCGGCGTGCGCACCCCCGGCGTCGGCATGGTCACCAGCCGGATGATGGGGGTCTTCCGCGACGACGAGCGCAGCCGCCAGGAAGTGCTCAAGCTGATGGGCTATTGATGCGCGTGCTCGTCACCGGCGGCGCAAAGCGGATCGGCGCGGGAATCGCGCGCCGGCTCGCGTTGCGCGGTCACGGCGTGGCGATCCACCACCATCATGCGCCCGAAGACGCCGAGGCACTGCGCAGCGCGATCGCGGCTGCAGGCGGCCATGCCTGCATCGTCTGCGGCGAACTCGCCGATCCCGCTACCGCGCCCGCGCTGATCGCGGCGGCCCGCGAAGGGCTTGGCGGGCCAATCGACGGCCTCGTCAACAACGCCTCGCAATTCGCCTTCGACGCGCTGCCGATCACCGATTTCGCCTTGCTCGACCAGCATATGCGGGTGAATCTCGGCGCGCCGGTCGCGCTGGCCTCTGCCCTGGCCGAGCAGGCCGATCTCGATTCCGGCGCAGTGGTCAATCTGCTCGACCAGAAGGTCGCCAACCTCAACCCCGACTTCTTCACCTACACCTGCAGCAAGGCCGCGCTCGCCGCCGCGACCGAGATGCTGGCGCGCGCGCTCGCCCCGCGCATCCGCGTCAACGCGGTCTCCCCGGGGCTCACGCTGCCCAGCCTCGACCAGACCGCGGACGAATTCTCCGAACATGCCCGCCAGAACCTCCTCCAGCAGCCCGTCGCGCTCGACGACGTGGCCGCGACGGTCGAGCATCTGCTGCTCACCCGCAGCATCACCGGGCAGAACATCTTCGTCGATTGCGGCCAGCGCTTCCTGCCGCGCGACGGCGACGTGATGTTCGAAGGACGGACGCGCCCCGATGCCTGACTATACTATCCTGCTCGACGAGCTCGAAATCGTCATGGGGCTCGGCATCCATCCGCACGAACAGGCACCGCAACGCGTGGTGCTCAGCGTCGCGATGACCTGCCGCTACCCCGCGCCGCCCGCGGACCGGATCGACGCCGTCGTCGATTACGACTTCCTCCGCCGCGAAATCCATGCGCTCGCCACCGCGCGCCATTTCGCGCTGCAGGAAGTGCTATGCGATCAAGTGGCCGCGCTCGCATTGCGCGACCCGCGCGTCCGCGAAGTCCGCGTGCGCTCGACCAAGCTCGACGTCTATCCCGACGCCCGCATCGGCTGCGAGATCACCCGCCGCCGCGACTGACAGGAGAACATCATGCCCGATCCGCTGACCGGCCTCGAACTGCGCTCCACGATATCGGGCGACGCCCGGCTCACGCTGACCCTCGAGCCCGTCACGCTGACCCCGCCCGGCCCCGACGAAGTCGTGGTCCGCGTCGAAGCCTCGCCGATCAACCCGTCCGACCTCGGCCTGCTGCTCGGCCCCGCCGACGTGGCGACGCTCCAGCCCGGCGGCACCGCCGACCGCCCCACCCTCACCGCCGCGATCCCGCAGGCGCGGATGGCGGCGATGAAGGCGCGCCTCGACCAGTCGCTGCCGGTCGGCAACGAAGCCGCCGGCACCGTCGTCCAGGCCGGAGACAATGTGGCCGCGCTGCTCGGCAGGAAGGTCGGGATGATCGGCGGCGCGATGTACGCACAGTACCGGAAAATCGCCGCGCGCGACTGCATCCCGCTCCCCGAGGGCGCCAGCGCCGCCGACGGCGCCTCGATGTTCGTCAATCCGCTCACCGCGCTCGCCTTTGTCGAAACGCTGCGAGCCGAAGGGCACAAGGCTCTGGTCCATACCGCCGCCGCATCGAACCTCGGCCAGATGCTCAACCGTATCTGCCTCGCCGACGGCGTGCCCTTGGTCAACATCGTCCGCAGCGAGGCGCAGGCCGCGATCCTCCGGGAGATCGGCGCGAAATACATCGTCGACAGCAGCGCCGGGGATTTCCGCGAAAAGCTCACCGACGCGATCGCCGAAACCGGCGCCACCCTCGCCTTCGACGCGATCGGCGGCGGCAAGCTCGCCAACGCGATCCTCCACGCGATGGAAGCCGCGGCCAGCCGCAACGCGACCGAGTATAGCCGCTACGGCTCGTCGACCTTCAAGCAAGTCTATATCTACGGCATGCTCGACACCGGCCCGACCGAGCTCGACCGCGGCTATGGCTTCGCCTGGGGCGTCAGCGGCTTCCTGCTGACGCCGTTCCTGATCAAGCTCGGCATGGAGGGCAATATGCGGCTGCGCGCCCGCGTCGCCGCCGAGCTGACCACCACGTTCGCCAGCCACTACACCGCGACGATCTCGCTGGCCGACGTCCTCGATCCGGCGGTGGTCGCAGCGTATGCAAAGAAGGCGACCGGTGCGAAATATCTGATCGATCCCAGCCGCTGAACCCGGCTGTCATCGTCGCGTCACCGGTCCGGCGCATCCTGGCTGGGCCGGCGGGGGCTGAGTCCAGGAGACGCGCTATGACCGATACGGAAATCGCCAACGACGCCGAAATCGCGACCGACGAGACCGCGACGCTGATCGCCTCCAACAAGGTCGAAGGCACCGCCGTCTACAACGACGACGGCGAGAAGCTCGGATCGATCTACAATTTCATGGTCGACAAGGTCTCCGGCCAGGCCGAATATGCCGTGCTCCAGTTCGGCGGTATCTTCGGGATCGGCAGCGACTATTATCCGCTGCCCTGGGACATGCTGACCTACGACACCGAGCGGGGCGGCTATGTCGTCGATATCGACAAGGAAACGCTGGAAGGCGCGCCGCGCTACGCCGCCGACGCGCAGCCTGCTTATGACGAAGCCTATGGCGAGCGCGTCTATGGCTATTACGGCCTGAACTACAACTGAGCGCAACCTAGACATTCAGCCGTGCCTCCCTCGCCCCCTGCAAGGGGGAGAGGGTTGCGCAGACTTAAGTTTTGCGAAGCAAAGCCTTAGTCGGAGCTGGGTGAGGGGGTGCGGCTGCGCAGCAGCCGCGCGGAGCTTCGCTCCGCACTACCCCTCACCAAGCCCCGGCCTCTCAACCCACCCTGTTCGCCGCGCTCAGCACCGCGCGCACCGAAGCCGTGGCGATGTCCGCATCGATCCCCACGCCGAACACCGTCCGGCCATCCGCGGTCCGGCATTCGACATAGGCCGCCGCCTGCGCATCGGCGCCGTGCCCGATCGCGTGCTCGCTATAATCGACCACGTCGAGCGACGGCCCCGTCGTCCCCGCAAGCGCGTCGATAACCCCCGAGATCAAGCCATTGCCGCGCCCCGAGATGCTTTGCTCGACTCCGTCCACTGCGATCCGCCCGACGAACACCCTTTGCCCCGCCGCGCCGGTCTCTTCGTAATCGACCAAGGCGATCCGGTCGCCCTCGCCGGGCAGATACACCGCCTCGAATTTCGCCCGGATATCCGCGGCGTTGAGCTCACGGCTGGTCTCGTCGGCCAGCGCCTGTACGTGCCGCGAAAAGTCCGCTTGCATCCGCTTGGGCAGCTTGAGCCCGCGATCCTGCTCGAGCACCCAGGCGACCCCGCCCTTGCCCGATTGCGAGTTCACCCGGATCACCGCTTCGTAATCGCGGCCGAGATCCTTGGGGTCGATCGGCAGATACGGCACGTCCCAGAACTGATCGTTGCGCGCTTCCTGCGCCGCGAAGCCTTTCTTGATCGCGTCCTGGTGGCTCCCCGAAAACGCAGTGAACACCAGTTCGCCGGCATAAGGATGCCGCGGATGCACCGGCAGGCGGTTGCAATATTCGACTGTCTGGATGACTTCGTCGATGTTCGAGAAATCGAGCCCAGGATCGACTCCCTGCGTGTACAAATTGAGCGCCAGCGTCACCAGATCGACATTGCCGGTCCGCTCGCCATTGCCGAACAGGCAGCCCTCGACGCGGTCCGCGCCGGCGAGCAGCCCGAGCTCCGACGCCGCCACGCCGGTGCCGCGATCGTTATGCGTGTGCAGGCTGATCACGATCGACTCGCGGTTGCGGATATTGCGTCCGAACCATTCGATCTGGTCGGCATAGATGTTCGGCGTCGCCGCCTCGACCGTCGCCGGCAGATTGAGGATCAGCGGCTTCTCCGGCGTGGGGCGGAGGATCTCCATCACCGCCTCGCAGACCTCGACCGAGAAATCGAGCTCGGCGGTCGAGAAGGTCTCGGGGCTATATTCGAAGTGCCAGTCGGTGTCGGGCTGCTTTGCCGCCTCGTCGCGCAGCACCTTGGCGCCGGCGATGGCGATGTCGCGGATCTCGTCGCGGCTCATCCCGAACACGATCCGACGCCACGCCGGCGACACCGCATTATAGAGATGGACGATCGCCCGCTTCGCGCCCTTCAGGCTCTGGAAACTCGTCTCGATCAGATCCTGCCGCGACTGGGTGAGCACCTGGACGATCACGTCGTCGGGGATGCGATCCTCGCGCACCAGCCCGGAGATGAAGTCGAACTCGGTCGCGCCGGCGCTGGGGAAGCCGACTTCGATCTCCTTGACGCCGACCTTGACCAGCAAGTCGAAGAAGCGCTGCTTCTTCTCGCCGTCCATCGGATCGATCAGCGCCTGGTTGCCGTCGCGCATGTCGGTGGAGAGCCAGCGCGGCGGCTGGGTGATCGTCCGGCTCGGCCATTGCCGGTCGGGCAGGTTCACTTGCGGGAACGGACGGTATTTTACGCTAGGGTCGCGCAACATGGGACTTCGCCTCTCGAGGGTCGCGGCCGCGCCGTAGCGCGCGCCAGGTCATGCTGGAAGGTCTGGTTTGGCCTTAGGCCGATGCCCTTAGAGACGTGCGCGCGTGCGGCGGTCCGGCCCCTAAGGGCGGATAAGTCGCAGAAGGTGCAGCGCGTCGGTCACGGGCGGGATAATGCCGCGTGGAGACCGGATTGTCCACCGTACGCATTTCCTGGCGAAATATCGCCCCTGCAAGGGGAGAGGGTTGGAGACCGATGTTCGTACGCGAGGGCAGCGCCTATTCGGCGGCGTTCGCCGGCTCCGCGGCTGCAGCGGCGTTCTCGTCCACGGCCGCACTTTCCACTATAGCGTTGTCCACCGCCTCAGCCTCCGGCGTGGGCGTCTCGCTCGGCTTGGGCGTCGGCGTACCGACGATCTCCGCCATCGGCGGCGCATCCGAATAATTGGTGCCGGTAGTCCCGCCACCGCCGCAGCCGCCCAGCGCCAGCATCGCGCCCAAAACCAGCAATCGCATCCCGTCCTCCCGCATCACGCGCGGCTGATAGCATGGGCCTCGCCCGGCTTCCATCGGTCCGGCGGCGCAACGTTTCCGCCGAGCCGGACCACGAACGCGACGAAGCGTTGCGCGCGCGCAACTTGCCCCGTGTCCCGGCGCTTAATCCCTGTAGGGTCACGGAGAAATGACGATGGCGGAGCATCTTGCGAAGGGCGATCGGGTCAGCTGGAAATCGCACGGCGGCACCGCCCATGGCAAACTGCTCTCTAGACAGACGCACGATACCCATATCAAAGGGCATCAGGTCCGTGCATCCGAGCACGAACCCCAGTACATCGTCGAGAGCGACAACGGCGGGAAGGCTTCGCACAAGCCCGCGGCGCTGACGAAGGAATAGCCCGGAAACGGGTTCGAACAGGAGAAGAGAGAATGGCCGAAACTAAAGCAGCTGGCGGAGCACGTGGTGGTATCGCCAAGCCGGTAACGCCCTCGCCGGAGCTGGCCGCGATCGTCGGCACCGCCGATCTGCCCCGCAGCGAGATCGTCAGCAAGATGTGGGTCTACATCAAGAAGAACAACCTCCAGAACCCTGAAAACAAGCGGGAAATTCTGGCGGACGACAAGCTCGAGAAGATCTTCGACGCCAAGAAGGTGACGATGTTCGAGATGAACAAGCACATCTCCAAGCACGTCAAGTAAGGTTGCCGCCGGCACGCGCTGGCGCACCGTACGACACAGGAGCGGGGCGGGTCTCGGATGGGGCCCGCCCCGTTTCGTTTGCGTCGGCGCGCGGCGGCGAAGTCGCGCGCCCGCGCAGCCGAACGATGCGCGCCGGGCTGTGCCGCCAGACGCCCCCCTCGCCGACTCGTAGGGCGCCGATACGCGCTGATTCACGCGCTTTGGGCGTCTGCAAGCCCTCTTGTCCGGTGTTTTCCACAGAAATCTTCATGGCCACGGCCCCACCGGACTGGCATTGCGCGGGCTAAACAGGAGACGAAGATGTCCGAGCGTTTCGAGCGCCACCGCCAGCCCTGGCGGACCGACGAGATCCAGAAGCTGCACACCCTCGCCAAGAAGGGCATGCCGCTGCGCGCGATCGCCAAGGCGCTCACCCGAAGCGAGGAATCGGTCAAGGAACGCGCCAAGCTCGACAGCCTGAACATCGCCAAGCTGCATTGAACGGGCGGCCGGGACCCGATTCTAACATTGAAGCAGTCAGTTCTCCTGCAAAAGCCAATGTAGGATTTGCTCTGCTGCGAGCGATACGCTGCCGCCCGGCGGGCCGCTATTTGATGTCGTCGGTTTGGTCCACCCAGTGCGCAGCATCCCGCCGAGCGCATGCGTGTCGCCGCATCGGCGCGCGAGGGTGTGCCAGGCGGCGCGTCAATCGCGCACGGTGCGGTCCTGGTGTGACTTGGTGCGACCTTTGCGCCGCGTGACCGGCGCGCAATTGCCCATCGAGACAATCCGCCTCCAATATAATCTTTTTATATCAACAACTTAGCGATTCAACGTCCGCGCAAGATCTTTGTTTTCGAGTCAACCGAGTCAACCAAATCGGGTCTTGCTGCCCGCCCCCCGTTGCTCTCCGCCGCGCCGCTTCCTAAACGCAACCGACTTCCAGACGCGGGGCAACATGCACAGATTGAAGACCATCCTCCTCGCCGGTGCGCTGGCGGCCGCCCTCGCCGCCCCCGCTACCGCCCAGCGCGCGCCCGCGAGGATAACCCCCGATCATGTCCGCGCGCATGTCGATGTGCTCGCCGGCCCGGCGCTGCGCGGCCGCGGGAGCGCGACGCCCGACGAGGCCGCCGCCGCCGCCTATGTCGCGGCGATGTTCCGCGGCTATGGCCTCGCCACCGCGCCAGGAATGACCGGCTACACCCAGCCGGTCGATATCGTCACGCTGCGCCTCGACGGCCCACCGACGCTCACTGCCAACGGCGCCCCGGTCGACGCCCCCTTGCTGTTCTCCTCCACCGGCCAGCCGGTCCGCGGCAAGCTCGCTGTCTTTGTCGGCACCGATCCGAGGCAGGCCCCCGCCGCCGACGCGCTGATCGTCACCGGCGCAGGGGTCAACGGGCTCCAGTTCGCCGGCGGCGTCGATCCCGCCAAGGTCAAGCTGGTGATCGTCCGCGCCACCGAACCGGTCCGCAGCTATTACGACCGCATCGGCCGCCGCCCCCGCCTCCCCCGCTTCATCAAGGGCGAGACGCCCCGCCCCCGCCCGACCGTGCTCGCGCTGAACGACGCCGCGTTCGACCGGCTCGCCGCACAGGACGGCGCCGAGGTCGCGCTCGAACTGCCCGGGCTGGTCGAGCAGGCGCAAGTCACCACCAATGCGCTCGGTTATCTCCCCGGCACCGACCCCGCGGCAGGCGTGCTGCTCGTCACCGCGCATCTCGACCATCTCGGCGTCCGCCCCGACGGCAAGGTGATGTACGGAGCCAATGACGATGCCTCGGGAACCGCCGCGGTGCTCGAGCTGGCCCGCACTTTGGTTGGCAAAAAGCATCGCCGCGGCATATTTTTCGTGGCCTATGGCAGCGAGGAAGCCGGCGGCTTCGGCGCGCGCTGGTTCGCCGAGCATCCGCCGGTGCCGCTCAGCGATGTGGTCGCCAATCTCGAGATCGAGATGATTGGCCAGCAGGACCCCAAGCTCCCCGCCGGCACGATGATGATGACCGGCTATGAGCGCTCGACCTTCGGCGAGACCTTGAAGGCGCACGGGGCCCTGGTCACCACCGACCCCTACCCCGAGCAGAACTTCTTCCAGCGCTCGGACAATTACGCCTTGGCGCTCAAGGGCGTGGTGGCGCACACCGTCTCGGGCTGGGCGACGGTGCCGACCTATCACACGCCGGATGACACCGTGGACCGGCTCGACATTCCGTTCATGGCGCGGGCGATCCAGTCGCTTGTCGCACCGCTCGCCAGCATGGCGGACAGCAAGGCGCGGCCCGAATGGAAGCCCGGCGGCCGCCCGACCGAATGACCACCGGCGAGCTTCACGACCTGCTGGTGACGGCATTGATCCGCCGGTCCGGCGGCAGCAAGCGCGACTGGCGCGCGGCCTTGGGCAAGATCCGCGTCTACAGCCCCGAGACGCATCCGCACTGCAACTGGATGGTGTCGCCCTCGGGCAGCAACGGCGAGAACGCGATAATCGAGCGCCTGCTCGACGATTTCCGGGGGCGCTATCCGCTGGTGAGTGGAGACTGATTTCCCTCTCCCCTTCAGGGGAGAGGGTGGCCGAACGAAGTGAGGCCGGGAGAGGGGCAAGCGCAATGCACGCTCGATAGCCCCCTCTACCCGGCCCACTCCCCGCAGGCGGAGAGAGGGAGCTTACCTCAGGCGGAGGCCCGCAACGTCCGCGCCGCGGCGACCATCGCCTCGATCGCCGGCTTCACCTCATCCCATTTGCGCGTCTTGAGCCCGCAATCAGGGTTCACCCAGAGTTGCTCGGGCCGCAGATGCTGCTGCGCCAGCTGCATCAGCGCGACCATCTCGTCCTCCCCCGGCACCCGCGGCGCATGGATGTCGTAGACCCCCGGCCCGATCGCCCCGGGGTAGCGATACGCCGCGAACCCCTCGAGCAATTCCATCTGCGACCGCGCCGTCTCGATCGAGATCACGTCGGCGTCCATCGCCCCGATGGCGGGCAGGATGTCGTTGAACTCCGAATAGCACATATGGGTATGGATCTGCGTGGCGTCGCCGACCCCCGCCGCGGAGAGCCGGAAGGCAGCTACCGCCCAGTCGAGATACGCCGCCCAATCCCCCCGGCGCAGCGGCAGGCCTTCCCGCAGCGCCGCCTCGTCGATCTGGATCGCCTTGCACCCCGCCGCCTCGAGGTCGGCCACTTCGTCGCGGATCGCCAGTGCGATCTGCTTGCAGGAATCGGCGCGCGGCTGGTCGTCGCGGACGAACGACCAGTTGAGGATCGTCACCGGCCCGGTGAGCATGCCCTTGACCGGCTTGTCGGTCAGGCTCTGGGCATAGCGCCACCATTCGACGGTCATCGGCTGCGGCCGCGAGACGTCGCCATAGAGGATCGGCGGCCGCACGCAGCGCGAACCATAGGACTGGACCCAGCCGTTGACGGTGAACGCGAACCCGGAGAGTTGCTCGCCGAAATACTGGACCATGTCGTTGCGCTCGAACTCGCCATGGACGAGCATGTCGAGCCCGACTTCCTCCTGCCAGCGGATGGTGCGCTCGGTCTCCTCGCGGAGAAATGCCTCATAGGACACCGCATCAAGCTCGCCGCGGTTGCGCCGCGCCCGGGCATTGCGGACTTCGGCGGTCTGCGGAAACGAGCCGATCGTCGTGGTCGGAAAAGCCGGCAAGTCGAGCACCGCCGCCTGCGCCGCGGCGCGTTCGGAGATGTCCGCCTGACGCTCGCCCATCGCCTCGGTCACCGCCGCTGCCCGTGCGGCAACCGCCGGATTGTGCACCAGCGGCGACGCCTTGCGACTGGCATTCGCACTCGCAGACCTTGCGAGCTGGTCGGCAACACTCCCCCGCCCTTCGTTGAGCGCGCGCTTAAGCACCGCCAGTTCCTCGATTTTCTGCACCGCGAAGGCGAGCCACTCGGCAACTTCGCCAAGCTTGGTTTCAAGCGCCAGATCCACCGGCACGTGCAGCAGCGAACAGGACGGCGCGAGCACCAGATCCCGCGTCGCCGCCACAGGTTCGAGCCGGTCGAGCAGCGCCTCGAGATCGGAACGCCAGACATTGCGGCCGTCAACCACGCCGAGCGACAGCAGCAGCGACTTGGGCGCGGCCTTGAGCAGCGGTTCGAGTTGCTCGGGCGCGCGCTCCAGATCGACGTGCAGCCCCGCCACCGGCAGCGCCGCGGCGAAGGACAGGTTGTCGCCGAGCCCGCCGAAATAGGTGGCGAGCATCAGCTTCGGCCCCGAGCGCGAAAGCTTGGCATAAGCGCGCGTGAGCGCGCGCCGCTGCTTCTCGTCGAGATCGAGCACCAGCACGGGCTCGTCGATCTGCACCCATTCGGCCCCGGCATGCGCGAGTTGGCCAAGGATCGCGGCGTAGAGCCCGAGCACCTCGTCGAGCATCTCGAACGGATCGACTCCGCGCCCCTTGGCGAGGCTCAGCCACGTCACCGGCCCGAGCAGCACCGGCCTCGTCGCATAGCCCTGCGCCTTGGCCTCGCGATATTCGTCGACCACCTTGAGCCGGTTGAGCGCCAGCTTCTGGCCGGCGGCGAGTTCGGGCACCAGATAATGATAATTGGTGTCGAACCATTTGGTCATCTCGCACGCCGTGACGCTCCCGTGCCCGCAACCGTCATGGCCACCGGTCGTCCCCCGGGCCATTGCGAAATATGTCGCGAGAGCGGCTTCGCCGTCGGCGCTGCGATAGCGTTCGGGGATCGCGCCGAGCATCATGCTGGTGTCGAGCACGTGATCGTAGAGCGAGAAATCATTCGCCGGCAGCCAGTCAGCACCCAGCGCCTTCTGTCGGGCCCAGGCGGCGGTGCGCAGTCCGGAGGCAGCGTCGAGCAATTCGACCTCGCTGGCCTTGCCCGCCCAATGCGCTTCGAGCGCATGTTTCAGTTCGCGCCGCGGTCCGATCCGCGGAAATCCCAAAGTAGCAACGGTAACGGTCATGTTCTTCAACCCCGAAGAGGGGCGAGGCACGCGGAGCAGACGCGCGCATGCACGGCCATAGCCCGGCCGACACGCAAGCGGCCGACCCGGGCACCCCGCCGGTGGACGTAGTCGCGTCGAAGGCAGGTCTCCTGGCTCACGGGTCGGCGCGATGGTCCGTCTTCCCGGGGCGAACCCCAGTGACATGGTTGGACCACAGCTCGCCGCTTACAGTTGCGGGGGCAGCGCCGGTTTTTCACCGGCTTCCCGTCTTAGCTCCGACGCAGGGCACGCCCCGGACGAAGAACCTTGACCCGCTCCAGATCGCACCACCGCGCGGAGTCGTCAAGCATCACATAAAGAAATCTTTATATGATGCTTCAGCCGAGCATCATCAGGCTGGCATTGCCCCCCGCCGCGGTGGTGTTGATCGAGATCGACACCTCCTCGACCAGCAGGTTGAGACGATAGGCATCTGCCCTGCCCAGTGACTCGGTCGATGCGGCCTGCACGGAGATGACCCCGCCCTCACGCGCGGCCAGCTTGCGCAGCATGCGCGTAACCTGCTCCGCGTCTCCCTCGACCAGCGCCCCCGAGACCAAATCGGCCTCGCTGCGGATCCGCGCCCGCACACTGGCCGGCAGATCGGCCAGCCCCGCGGACTCTCCCTCCACCACGACGTGGTTGCCGGTCGCGAGGCACGCGGCGAGCTGATGGAAGAGTCCTTGCCGAGTCACCGGCGCCAGCAGGATCGTACCGCGCGGGTGGAGCGAATACAGATTGCGCTCGCCGACCGGCCCGGGGAGTTCGGCCTCGCGGCCCAAGGGCGACGCAGCTCCGAGCTCGCGCGCCAGCGCCGCCGCAGCCTGCTCGCCGTTCGCGTCCAGCCATCCGGCGAGATCGGCGAGCGCCGGGTCCGCCAAGGCTTCGCGCCACGGCTCCGGCGCCGCCACATCGCGAACCAGCCGCGGCAAGTATAGCGGCCCGCCTGCCTTGGGCCCGGTGCCCGAAAGCCCACGCCCGCCGAACGGCTGGACGCCGACGATCGCCCCTATGACGTTGCGGTTGATGTAGAGGTTGCCCGCCTTGATCCGCGAGGTGACCTGCGCGACCGTCTCGTCGAGCCGGGTGTGCAGCCCGAAGGTGAGGCCATAACCGGTGGCGTTGATCGCATCGATCAGCGCGTCGAGATCGTCGCGGGCGTAGCGGATCACGTGGAGCACCGGCCCGAACACTTCGCGGGTCAGGTCGGCGATGCTGTCCAGCTCGATGATCGTCGGCGGTACGAAGGTGCCGTGCGCCGTCTCGGGCGATAGCACCAGCTGCTCGACCCGGCGCCCGCGGCTGCGCATCGCCTCGATATGCTTTTCGATATTGGCCTTGGCCTCAGCAGTGATCACCGGGCCAATGTCGACCGCCAGCCGATCGGTATTGCCGATCCGCAGCTCGGCCAGCGCCCCCTTGAGCATCGCCAGCGTGCGATCGGCGACGTCTTCCTGCAGGCACAGGATGCGCAGCGCCGAGCAACGCTGGCCGGCGCTGTCGAACGCCGAGGCGATGACGTCGGCCACCACTTGCTCGGCAAGCGCCGACGAATCGACGATCATCGCGTTCTGCCCGCCGGTCTCGGCGATCAACGGGATCGGCTTGCCATCGGCCGACAGCCGCTCGGCCAGCTGCTGCTGGATCAGCCGCGCCACGTCGGTCGAGCCGGTGAACATCACCCCCGCGGTCTCTGGTGCACCGACCAGGGCCGCCCCGATCGCCCCGTCACCGGGCACGAACTGGAGCGCGTCGGCGGGAATCCCCGCCTCGTGCAGCAACCGCACCGCTTCGGCGGCGATCAGCGGCGTCTCCTCGGCAGGCTTGGCGAGCACCGGATTGCCGGCGACGAGCGCCGCGGCGACCTGTCCGGTGAAGATCGCCAGGGGGAAGTTCCACGGGCTGATGCACACCACCGGCCCGATTGGCCGGGCGCCGGGCGCCAAGGCGCGCGCCTGCACCGCGTAATAACGCAGGAAATCCACTGCTTCGCGTACTTCGGCGATCGCATTGGGTACCGATTTGCCCGCCTCGCGCACCGCCAGGCCGATCAGCGCCGGCATGCGTGCTTCCATCGCGTCGGCGGCACGCTCCAGCATCCTTGCGCGTTCGCCGACCGGCACGGACGACCAGGAGGCGCCAGCGGCACGCGTCACCGCCGCGCGGGCAGAGTCGGGCGCGGTTTCGACAACGCTGCCAACCACGTCGCGATGATCGGCGGGGTTGAGAACCGACCGCTCCGTCCCCTCACCCGCAGCCGCGCGCCACTGCGTCGCGGCGCTTGCCTCCAGCGCATCGCTCAGCGCCGCGAGCGCGATCTCGTTCGCCAGGTCGATCCCGGCCGAGTTGCGGCGATCGGGATAGAGGTCGACGGGCAGCGAAATGGCATCGTGCTTCGCTCCAGGCGCCTGCGCGCGCCGCACCGCGTCCACCGGATCGGCGACGAGTTCGTCGATCGACACCGCCGGATCGGCGACGCGATTGACGAACGACGAATTGGCGCCGTTCTCGAGCAGCCGGCGCACCAGATACGCCAGCAATTTCTCGTGCGTCCCCACCGGCGCATAGATGCGGCACGGGCGGCCGAGCCCCTCCTCGCCCACCACTTGCCGATAGAGCGGCTCGCCCATGCCATGCAGGCACTGGAACTCGTAATCGCCGATCGCGAACTCGGGCCCGGCCATCCGGTAGATCGTCGCCAGGGTCAGGGCATTGTGCGTCGCGAACTGCGGGAAGATCACCGCCTTTGCCGCCAGCAGCTTCCGCGCGCAGGCCACATAAGCGACATCGGTGTGCAGCTTGCGCGTGTAGACCGGGAAATCGGCGAGCCCGTCGACCTGCGCGCGCTTGATCTCGGCATCCCAATAGGCGCCCTTGACCAGCCGCACCATGATCCGGCGCCCGGCACGCCGCGCGAGATCGACGATCCAGTCGATCACGAACGGACACCTTTTGCCATAGGCCTGCACGACGAAGCCGAGCCCGTTCCAGCCGGCAAGCGCCGGATCCAGCGCCAACGATTCAAGCAGGTCGAGCGACAATTCGAGCCGATCGGCCTCCTCCGCGTCGATGTTGAAGCCGATGTCATAGGATTTGGCGAGCACCGCCAGCGCCTGCACCCGGGGCAGCAATTCGCGCATCACTCGCTCCGCCTGCGCCCGCGAATAGCGCGGATGCAGCGCGGACAGCTTGATCGAAATCCCCGGCCCCTGATAGATTCCGCGTCCGCCCGCCGCCTTGCCGATGGCATGGATCGCCTGCGTGTAATCGTCGAAATAGCTCGCTGCATCGGCCGCGGTCGCCGCAGCCTCGCCCAGCATGTCGTAGCTATAGCCGAAGCCGCGCGCCTCTTCCTTGCGCGCGCGCTTGAGTGCCTCGTCGATCGTCTCGCCGGTAATGAACTGCTCGCCCATCATCCGCATCGCCAGATCGACCCCGCGGCGGATCACCGGCTCGCCGGCGCGCGCGATCAGCCGGGTGAGCGCGGCACCCAGCCCCTTGTCGTCGGCGCTGTCGACCAGCTTGCCGGTGACGACCAGCCCCCACGTCGCCGCGTTGACGAACAGCGAGCGGCTGCCGCCGAGATGCGCGCGCCAGTCGCCATCCGCGATCTTGTCACGGATCAGTGCATCGCGCGTGGCGTCGTCGGGGATGCGCAACAGCGCTTCGGCGAGACACATCAACGCGACGCCTTCCTCGCTCGACAGCGTATACTCCTGGACCAGCGCCTCGACACCGCTCTTGGTGCCTTGCTTGCGCAGCGACGCGATCAAGTCGCGCGCCGTCTGCTCGGCAGCGGCGCGTACATAGGCAGGCAACGCCGCGGCTTCGAGCAGCGGCGCGACGCAGTCGGGCTCCGATCGCCGATATGCCTCGGTGATGGCCGTGCGAAGCGGCGTCTGGGGAAGGCTTGGTGGCGCGAATGCCGCAAAGGGGGTGCTGGTGGACATGCGACAAATATAGTGCGCGACTTGAAGTCGATCTGTCTTACTTTGAGGCAAGCGACTACAACAAACGCCGGATACCGCGCTCGTGAAAGGCAAAATGCATGGCAGATCGTGCGAATCCAGTCGATCTGGACGAATATGACCGCAAGATCCTCAATGTGCTGCGCGAAGATGGTCGGATCACTGTCACCGATCTAGCCGAGCGCATCGGCCTGTCGAAGACTCCCTGCCAGCAGCGGCTCAAAAGGCTGATCGAGAACCGCGTCATTCTAGGCTTCACGGCACGGATCGATCCCGCCAAGCTGGCACTGGATCATGTCGCCTTCACCGAAGTGAAGCTGTCCGACACGCGCGAGAAGGCACTGGAGGAGTTCAACGCCGCGGTCCGGCGCATTCCCGAGGTCGAGGAATGCCACATGATCGCGAGCAGCTTCGACTATCTGCTCAAAGTCCGCACCGCCGATATCCGCAAATACCGCATCGTGCTGGGCGAACGCATCTCCAGCCTGCCGCACGTGGCGAGCACGTCGACCTACATCTCGATGGAAACGATCCGCGAGAGCGGCGGCGGCTGAGTCTCAGCTAATCAGGGGAAGTGGCGGAGAGGGTGGGATTCGAACCCACGGTACCCGTGAGGGCACGCCGCATTTCGAGTGCGGTACATTCGACCACTCTGCCACCTCTCCGCGAGGTCTTTGATGCCGTTGTCGGGGTTTCCGACGAGCGCCACCGGTCGATAGAGCGGGGGCCATTAGCTGAGTCATTTGAGCGACGCAAGCTCCGCGCTTGTGCGGGAGCGAAGAGGCACTAGATTGTCGGTATGTCGCGTACACCCATAGCCAGCCTGCCCCTCGAGGCCACCATCCCGATGCCGCCGATATCGTCCGCGCGCTTCGCGATCGGCGAAGTCGTTCGCCACCGGCTGTTCGATTTTCGCGGAGTGATCTTCGACGTCGACCCGGTCTTCGCCAATTCGGACGAATGGTATGAGGCGATTCCGGAGGACGTCCGCCCGCGCAAGGACCAGCCTTTCTATCACTTGCTCGCCGAGAACACCGATTCGAGCTACATCGCTTATGTCAGCCAGCAGAACCTCGTCGTCGACGACACCGACGAGCCGGTCGACCATCCGGCGATCAGCGGCCTGTTCGAGCTCTACGCCGGCGGCCGCTACAAGCTGAAGCCCCACCACCGGCATTGATCCCCGTCGCCGCCCGCGACTTTCGTTCCCCTCCCGCTAGCGGGAGGGGAACTTGCCTCAGAAGTCGAAGGCGATCCGCGAGTAGACGAAGCGCCCGTTGAACCCGAACGGCGAGAATGACGAGTAGGGCAGGAAGTAATTGTTGTTGCCGTATACGCCGCCCGCTGGCGCCTTGGTCGGATAGACGTCGAACACATTGTCGGCGCCCACTGCCAGTTGCACGCCCGGAAGCGCCTGGAAGCGGATTTCGGCGTCGGTGATCCACTTGGGCTCGAGCCAGTAATCGGCAACGCCCTGCCCCGCCGGGATCGCCAGGTCGGTCGAGCTGCCGGTCGAGAGCACGCGGCCATAGCGGTTGGTTCGCAGCGTCAGCCCGACGGGCTTCAGATCCCAGTCCAGCGAAGCGTTGATCTTGTCGCGCGGCTGGCCGTCGGTGAGGCGGAGCGATTCGGCGCGGCCGAACACGATCAGCCCGGGCAGCGACGGCAGCGAAGCGCGGTCGATGATCTTGGTCTGGTTGTGGTTGTACCCCGCCGCCAGCGTGAACCGCCCCGCGCCGAAATCGGGCACCTTGTAGGTCGCGATCACGTCGACGCCCTGCGTCTTCGTGTCGACGCCGTTGACGAAGAATCGCGCCGAACTGGCGTTGGTGATGCCCGCCCCGGTCAGCAACGCGACCACCGCGGCGCCGCTCAGCGACTCGCTCAGCACCACGCGATCGCGAATCTTGATGTTGTAATAGTCGGCGGTGACGGTGAGCCCCGGCACCAGCGAGAATACCACGCCCGCACCGAGATTGGTCGACTTCTCAGGCTCCAGATCCTTGGCGCCGAGCGCGCGCGACACGGGATCGGAAACCGCGAAGGTGCCCGTCTCGATCAGATTGCCGCCGGTGAACACCGTGGAGGTCGCCGTGAAATATTGCTGGGCGAGGCTCGGCGCACGGAACCCCGTGGAAGCAGAGCCGCGGATCGCAATGCCCTCCACGGGCTCGAGCCGCGCGGCGACCTTGCCGTTCCACGTATCGCCGAAGTCCGAATAATGCTCGTAGCGCCCGGCCAGCTGAACCGAGAAAAAGTCGGTCACGTCGGCATCGGCCTCGGCATAGCCGGCCCAGCTGTTGCGCGACACGTCGGTCGCGTTGTTCGGCCGGAAGCCGGGAAACACCTGCGCGCCGCCCGCCGCGTTGAACGGCGCGACCGAGAACGGACCGTTGAGGTAGCTCGCGACGTCACCCGCGACGATCTTGTAATTCTCGTTGCGATACTCGCCGCCGAACGCGATCCCGAACGATTGCAGCCCGGCAAAATCGAACTTCCGGCTAAGGTCCAGATTGACCACCGTCTGCCCCGAACGCAGCCCGCCCGCGTTGAAACTGCGCGGGCTGTTCGCCGCGCCGAGCGAAACGTTGACGCTGTTGGTCACCTTGTAATCGAGCTGGTTCGATCCGTAGACCACCGACAAATCGCCGGTGAACCCGCCGACATCGCCGCGGATGCCGACCGCGCCCGAAACGTCTTCGACCTCCGTCGCAATGTACGGGAGATACCCGTCGGCATAGATCGGCACGAAGGCCGTCGTCGAAGCCGACCAGTCGCGGTTGCGCACGTCGTTGGCGCGCCGATAGAAACCGCCGCCCGATGCGTCGCGAATGCCGTAGCTCCCGAACGCATAGAGCTCGAAGCCGCCGCCCAGATCGTAGCCGGCATTGGCGAAGAGGTTGTAGTCGATCGCCTCGCCGTCGCCGTAGCGATGCGTGAAGCGGTCGATCGACAGCTCGCGCGGATCGCCCACGGTGAGATATTGCCGCCTCGGATCGGCGCCCGAGCGATTGGTCGGGTCGCGGTCGCGGAATTGCGCGGTGAGGTTGAGATAGCCCCCCGCCCCCACTGGCAGGCCGAAATTGGTCGCCAGGGTCAGCGTATCGCCGTCATGGCGCTCGCGCTCCCCGCCGGTGTTGAGTTGGAGCAAGTCGTTGGTGGTCCCGCCCGGCGTCAGCACGGTCGGAATACCGCCGGTATTGGCGACCCCGGTGACGTCCGACACGCCGTCCATCGACGTCAGATACTTGCCATAGGTGATGCTGGCGCGCGTGCCCTCGCTGCGGCGCAGCTGGAGGTTGATCACCCCGGCGATCGCATCCGAACCATAAAGCGAAGAGGCGCCGTCGCGCAGGATCTCGATGCGGTCGATCGCGATCGCAGGGATCTCGTTCAGATCGACTGCCGACGAGCCGCGGCCGACCGAACCGTTGAGGTTGAGCAACGCCGAAGTGTGCCGGCGCTTGCCGTTGACGAGGACGAGCACCTGGTCGGGCGCTAGGCCGCGCAGGGTGGCGGGCCGCTGCGAATCGGTGCCGTCGACCAGCGAGGGCTGGGGGAAGTTGAACGACGGCACGAGATCGCGCAGCAGGCGATTGGTCTCGGTCGCGCCCGACTTGGTCAGCGCGTCGCCGCCGATAACATCGACAGGAACCGGGCTGTTGGCAACGCTGCGCTCGGCAACGCGCGAACCGGTGACGACGATCTCCTCCCCGGCGGTCTCTTCCGCGGGGATGGGGTCAACGGTCTGTGCCGCCGCCGATGTCGCGAAAGCGACCAGCGAAATACCTGCGAGAAATGGGGAAATACGGGTAAACATGGGCTTGCTCTCCTGGAAGCCTCAGGCACATCCTGCCCTGATTCCCGCAGCATGGCCCCGAAAGCCACCGGAACGAACCCGAAACCTCCTCCGGATCGGTATAGATTTTCTTGTCTCCCCGCGGACGGCGCGCCTGACTTCAAAATGTCAACAATTGCACCAGCCATGGTTGACTTGCGCACCCTCTTCCCTTAGCTGCGCCCTTCCTCCTGCCGGGGCATTCCTTGGCGGGCACATGCTTTTGTTAGAGAAGAGACCCATGTTCGCTATCGTGCGCACGGGCGGCAAGCAGTATCGCGTCGCCGCCGGAGACAAGATCGTCGTCGAGAAGCTCGAGGGCGAGGCGGGTTCGTCGATCTCGCTCACCGACATCCTGCTCGCCGGCGAAGGCTCGGACCTGCAGTCGGTCGAGGGGCTGACCGTGTCGGCCGAAATCCTCGCGCAGGCGAAGGCGGACAAGGTCATCGTCTTCAAGAAGCGCCGTAGGCACAATTATCGCCGGAAGAACGGCCATCGCCAGCAGCACACGATCCTGAAGATCACCGCGATCGGTGCGCAGGAAGAGAAGAAGCCCGCCCGCGCCAAGAAGGCCGACGCTGCTCCCGCCCCGGCGGAAGCTCCGGCCGCCGAAGCATAAGCGTAAGTTCGAGGAGTATAGCAAATGGCACATAAGAAAGCAGGCGGCTCTTCGCGCAACGGTCGCGATTCGGCAGGCCGTCGTCTCGGCGTCAAGAAGTTCGGCAGCGAAGCCGTGATCGCGGGCAACATCATCGTGCGCCAGCGCGGCACCAAGATCTATCCGGGCGTCAATGTCGGCATGGGCAAGGATCACACCCTGTTCGCGCTTACCGACGGCCGCGTGGCGTTCAAGGTCGGCAAGCTCGGTCGCAAATTCTGCTCGGTAGACATGATTGCGGAAGCAGCCGAATAACATCGGGTAACCGGACGGGTTGCCCACCAGGGTGGCCCGGGTCCGGCGAACGGACCAGCTGAAAAGGGAGACGGGCCACCCCGGCTCCCTTTTTTATTGCTCCCACGAAATGCGGCTGCAAACTGGCTGTCACAGTGACGCGCCAGGGGCACCGCAAGACCGAGGAGACTGGTCATGTTCGTGCGTACGCAAAGACTGACGTTACGGCCCGGCTGGCGCGAGGACGCCGTCGAGCTCGCCCGCGCGATCGGGCATGAAACCGTGGTGCGCAACCTTGCCCGCGCGCCCTGGCCCTATACGCTAGAGGCAGCGGAAACCTTCACCTCGAGCTTCGAGGCGCCTGCCGAGCCCAAATTCCTGATCTTCGAGCACCAGGGCGGCCCGGCACGGCTGATCGGCGGCATCGGCATCGGCCCGTTCGAAAAGGAAGCGCACGACTTCGGTTATTGGCTCACCCCCGATGCCTGGGGCCGCGGCTATGCCACCGAAGCGGGCGCGGCGGTGCTCCGCGCCGCCCGCGCTGCGGGAATCCGCCACGTCGGCGCCGGCCACTTTCTCGACAACCCGGCTTCGGGCCGCGTGCTGCGCAAGCTCGGCTTCCGGCCCACCGGCCGGGTGACGCAGGTCTATTCGCGCGGTCGCGGAGTCGCATTGCCCTCGGCGCGTTATGCGCTCGACCTTGCCGAAGCCGGCACCGTAGACAACGACCCGCGAGCTCGCATGGCGGCGTGACACGATCACGCCGCCGGCGTCGCCTGCGCAACCCGTCCCGAATCGCGGTATGCTCCCGGCATTCCGCGCTTTCGTCGCTGCGCGTCCTCGCCTAAGCCGGGCGACCCCGGGGCAAGAGTAAATTTCCGCCGATGGCATCGAGTGCACGCAGACGTCTGTCTCCCGAAGAATCGCGCGACGCCGCAATCGAGGCCGCGCGTGCGCTGCTGCTCGAATCGGGTCCGCAGGCCGTCACGCTGAAGGCAGTCGCGGCGCGGATCGGCCGCACCCATGCCAATCTGCTCCACCATTTCGGCTCCGCTGCGGGACTGCAAAAGGCGCTCGCGGCGAACATCGCCGAGACCGTCACTGCCGAGATCGGCGCGGCGGTGTTGCGCACGCGCAGCGCCGACAATGATCCCTGCGAAGTCGTCCACCTCACCTTCGACGCGTTCGGCAAGGGCGGCGCCGGCGCGCTGGCGAGCTGGATGATCCTCAACGGCAATGAAGACGCGCTCGATCCCATCCTTGAGGCGATCCACCGGCTCGTCGACGAGATCAGCGCCGACGCCACCGATGCGCAGATGCTGCGCGAGGAGACGCTCCAGCTCACCCTGATGGCGCTGGGCGACGCGCTGCTCGGCGGCCCGATGGCCCGCGCCGTCGACCTCCCCCGCGACCGCGCCCGCGAGATCGCGATCACCCAGCTGCGCCATTCGATAGCCAGGGGCGGCTAGGGTCGATTTCATATTGACGGAATCGGTGCTTTTCCCGTTCGCCCTGACCCTGTCGAAGGGCGGCTATCCACGCATGGACCGCTGGCGGCATCGCCCTTCGACAAGCTCAGGGCGAACGGCCTGGATGGGTCAATTTAACGGAAGTCGACGCTAGGCCGGTCCCATTTCAATTGATCCGTTCGCAGGGGAACGGACACCTCAGTGGAATCAACTCTAAGCGGCCTGCTGTGCCGCGCGGCGCGCTTCGAACTCGATCGCTTCGTCGACCGCGCGTCCCAGCGATGCCATCGTGAACGGCTTGCGCAGCACCGCGCGTCCGCCGAACAAATCGGCATCGGCCTCGCCGGCGAAACCGGTGACGAACAGCACCGCGACGCCGTCCAGCCGCTCGCCGAGTTCGGCGACCATCTCGGGCCCCGTCTTGCCCGGCATCAGCACGTCGGACAGGATCAGGTCGAGCGACGACATCGAAGCAACCGTCGCCGGTGCCGCCAGCGGGTCGGGACACGAAGTCACGCGATGGCCCAGTTCCTGCAGCGCGCCGACCGTAGCGGTGAGCACGCGTGGATCGTCCTCGACGACGAGTATGTCGAAGCTGCGACTTGAGGCCTGACCCTCTATCGCCGCGGCGATCGGAACCGGCGCGTCCGCCCCTGCGCTGGCCGGTTCGCCAAGATGGCGCGGCAGATAGAGCGTCACCGTCGTACCCTTGCCGGGCGCGGTATCGATCGCGATCTCGCCACCCGATTGGCGGACGAATCCGAAGATCTGGCTGAGCCCGAGTCCGGTCCCCTTGCCCACCGGCTTGGTCGTGAAGAACGGTTCGAACACCCGGTCGGCGACTTCGCTCGACATGCCGCAGCCGGTATCGGTCACGCTGATCGTGACATAGTCGCCGGCCGGGCATTCGCCGACCTCATCGGCGGCAAGCGTGCTGCCGCCGGTGGCGATGGTCAGCGTCCCCCGCCCTTCCATCGCGTCGCGCGCATTGACCGCGAGGTTGAGCAGCGCATTTTCGAGCTGGTGACGATCGACCCAGACCGTCCAGCCCACGCCGGCGTCGCGCGTCTTCACTGCAATCGTGTCGCCCAGCGTGCGATCGAGCAGATCGGACATACCCGCGATCAGCGCGCCGCCCGCCACTGCCTCGGGAAGCAGCGGTTCGGAGCGCGAAAAGGCCAGCAGCCGCCGAGTCAGCGCCGCGGCGCGATTGGCGCCCTCCATCGCGTTCTCGATGTGCATCTGCGCATCGGGGCCACCATGGTGAATATGCCGCTTGGCGAGTTCGAGCCCGCCGAGAACGACCGCCAGCATATTGTTGAAATCATGGGCGATGCCACCGGTGAGCTGGCCCACCGCCTCCATCTTCTGGACCTGGCGGAGCTGCGCCTCGGCATGCGCGCGCTCGTGCGCTTCGGCGCGCAGGTCCGCCGTTGCCGCGTCCACCGCGAGTTGGAGCTCGGCGGCGCGTTCGCGCTGCGCAGTCGCCTCGGCATCGGCCGCGGCGCGCTGGCCTTCGGCGGCGATCGCCAGCCAGCCCATCAGCACCGCGCCGACGACGATCATCACGCCGAACAGCATGAGGATGCGCGACGCGAAACTCGAATTGTCGATCAGGTCGCCGGCGGCGCGCGTCCGATCACGCAGCAGCAGGCGCTCGCTGTCGACGACACGGGTGAGCAGCATCTCGACATTCTGCCGCGCGGGGCTCTGCCGAACCCGGTAATAGCTGCCCCAGGCGTCCTGGTGGCGCTTGTAGGTCGAATAGAGCGCGGTCTCCGCCAGTTCGCGGCCGCGGGCTTCGAACGCCCGGCGCAATTGCGCGATCTGCGCCTGTTGGCGTGGGCTGTCGCGGGTGAGTTGCTGCAGCCGGGTCAATTGCTCGCCGGCGCGCGCCCATTGGCTCGAATATTGCTGTCCCAGCGTCCTGTCGGCACTGACCACATAGCGCCCCAACGCCGCCTCGGCCGCCGAGATCGCCCCCGAAAGCTGGTTGGCGCGGATGACGACTTCGTAGGTATGCTGCTGCCGCGCTACGGCGCGATCGCGCTCCTGATCGGTGCGCTGCTGAAGCACGATGATCGCCGCGAGGACGCCCAGTCCGAGCAGAGCCAGCAGTCCCAGCAACAGCAGCCGCCAATTCGTCTCCCGACGAACCCGCTCCAGTGCTATGCCTTGCCCCTCATTCATATATTGAATTTAGGGGGCCTTGGCGATGGAAGGAAGCCAATCCTTTCGGCTCAGCCGATCGCGCCCACGCTTTGGCCCGCGCTGCGGAACATTTTCAGGATTCGTTCCACTTGCTCACTGCTATGCTCGGCGCAAAGCGAGCAGCGCAGCAGATAGGTCCCCGCCGGCGTCGCGGGCGGGCGGGCCATGTTCACATAGAGCCCGTCTTCCAGCAGCGTCTGCCACATCATCACTGCCTGCGCCTGATCCTCCAGAATGACGGCGATGATCGCACTGTCCGGATTTTCGGTGCCGAGGCGGAACCCCATCGCCTTGAGCCCGCCGTGCAATGTCCGGGCATTCTCCCAGAGGTGCTGGCGCTTGTTGTGGGCGTGGCGGAGCTTGCGGATCGACATCGCCGCAGTGGCGACCACCGAAGGCGGCAGCGATGCCGTGAAGATATAGGGCCGGCACGCCAGCCGGATCGCCTCGAACTTGGGGTGGTTCGACACGCAGAAGCCGCCGACCGTACCGACCGATTTGGAGAAAGTGCCAACAACGAAGTCGACATCGTCTTCACACCCCTGCGCCTCATAGACGCCGCGGCCATTGGGGCCGTAAAAGCCCATCGAATGCGCCTCGTCGCTGAGCACCATCGCCCCGTGCTTCTTGGCGACGGCGACCATCTCCTTGAGCGGTGCGACGTCGCCGAGCATCGAATAGACGCCCTCGAGCACCACCAATTTGCCCGCCTCCTTGGGCAGCCGGCCGAGCCGCTTGTCGAGATCGGCGACATCATTGTGGCGGAAGCGAACGATGTCGGCATAGCCCTGCTTGCAGCCGTCGTAGATCGAGGCATGGCTGTCGGCGTCGAGGATGACATACTCGCCCTTCCCCGCCAGCGTCGAGATCATCCCGAGATTGGCCATGTATCCGGTCGAGAACACGATCGCGCCGGTGGTGCCGTAGAATTCGCGCAGCGCTTCCTCGACTTCGATATGGTCGCGGAAGGTGCCGTTGAGCATGCGGCTGCCATTGGTGCCCGAGCCGAACTGGTCGAGCGCGTCCTTGCCCGCCTGGATCACGTCCGGGTCGAAGGTCATGCCCATGTAGTTGTAGGTGCCGAGCAGGATCGTGTCCTTGCCCTTGATCACCGCTTCGGTCGGCGACTTGACCTGGTCCATCACGATCGCGAACGGATCGGTGACGCCGGTGTCGATCAGTGCCTGGCGCTCGGCGATGAGCCCGTCGAACTTGCTCATCAGGTCGCGCTCGGGAGCGACTGCGTCGGGGTTCTCGGGCAGCGCGTCGGCAGTCTGGATGGCGTCGGTCATCTCAGCCCTTCAGCTTCTGCACCGCGTCGACGAGCTGGCCGACGGTCTCGATCTCGGCCTGCATGTTCATTGTGATGAGGATGTCGAACTCGTCCTCGATCGCCGCGACGAAATCCATCACCGTCAGGCTGTCCCATTCGAGATCGCCCGCGAAGGTGGTGCCGTCGCTCAGCGCGACGCCCTTTTTGTTGAACGGCTCGATCTGGGTCTTGATGATCTCGAAGGTTTCGGCGCGGTCGCTCACGGTCGTTCCTTGGCAAGTGAAGCCTGTCGCCTGCCAAGCAAATGCGGCGGGCGTGGGGCGCGCCTATAGCAGCCCCCGCCGCCGTTGCCATGCCGGCGTTAATGCGAATGGTGACCCGGAGAGGATTCGAACCTCCGACCTCTCGATTAGGAATCGCTTGCTCTATCCTGCTGAGCTACCGGGCCACGCCGCCGCTGGTACCCAGCGCCGCACCAAGGGTCAATTGCACTGCTCGGGCGGCACCACCGGCACGAGCAAGGGCGCGACCGGCACGCCCTCGTCGACCAGCTCCTGCGCTTGCTCGGCGGTCGCCTGGCCATGGATCTGCGCGTTCGGCTCCTCGCCCAGATGCATCGCACGTGCCTTGTCGGCAAACGCCGCGCCCACCCATTGCGACTTGGCGAGCATCTTGGCCTGCGCCGAGGCAATCATCTCCATCGCCGCCTTCACCACTTCGGGCGGCGGTGCCCCGGCAGCAGGCGTGGGTGCCGGCGTGGCGGTGCCGCGATTGCCCTTTGCCCCGATATTGGGCGCCATCACCGCCTTGGTGACGTCATCGCTCTGGCAGACCGGGCAGGCGACGAGCCCCGCCGCCTGCTGCTCGGCATAGGACGCGCTCGAGCCGAACCACGCTTCGAAGACATGCCCTTCGCCGCATCGAAGGTCGAAGACGATCAAAACGCCTCGACCGGCGGGATCGCGCGGCGATGGCGGAGCACCGGCACCCGGCTGCGCGCTGCCTCGGTGCGCGCCGAGTCGATCTCGGCAAAGCCCACACCTGCCGGCTCGCCCATGTCGAGCAGCAGCTCGCCCCACGGATCCGCAACCAGCGAATGGCCATAAGTCGCGCGTCCGTCCTCGTGCATGCCGGTCTGCGCAGCTGCGATCACGAACGCCCCCGCCTCGATCGCCCGCGCGCGCAGCAGCACATGCCAGTGCGCCGCGCCGGTCGGCCGAGTGAACGCCGCCGGCACCGCCAGCAAGGTCGCGCCGGCATCGCTCAGCGCGCGGAACAGGTCGGGAAAGCGCAGATCATAGCAAATCGCGAGGCCGAGCACGCCGAGCGGCGTCTGCACCGTCACTGCCCGCTCGCCCGGCGCATAGCTGTTCGATTCGCGCCAGCTCTCGCCGGTCGGGAGATCTACGTCGAACAAATGCATCTTGTCATAGCGCGCCCGGATCGCCCCGGTGTCGTCGATCACGAAACCACGATTGGCGAGCTTGCCGTCTTCGCGCAGCACCGCCAGGCTACCCAGATGCACCCACATGCCCCGCTTCGCCGCTGCCTCGCGCACGGAAGTCAGCACGCGATCGTCCTCCTCCCGGGTCAGCGATCCGGCCGCCCGATCGCGGTCACGATCGAGCAGTCCGGACATTTCGGGGGTGAACAGCATCGCCGCTCCACTCGCCTTCGCCTGCTCCACACCCTCGACCAGCACGCGCGCATTCGCCGCGGGGTCGATCCCGCTGGTCATCTGGAGCAGCGCCGCCTTCATGCGCTCAGTAGCGGGTCCAGCCCGCCCTGATGCTCGAGCGCGGCGAGATCGTCCGATCCACCGATATGCTTTCCGTCGATGAACACCTGCGGCACGGTGGTGCGGCCCCTGGCGCGCTGCAGCATCTCCTGGCGCCGCGGCCCGCCCATGCTGATGTCGATTTCCTCATATTCGACTCGCTTGAAGTCGAGCAGCGCCTTGGCGCGCGTGCAATACGGGCAGAATGCCTTGGTGTAGATTTCGATCTTGGCCATCATCGCCTCGAATTGTGGACCCGGGCGGCGCTTGTCAATCCAGCGCCTCGTCTTCCAGAACGCGCGCCCAGCACAGAAGGATCACTTTGTCCGCGCCGCCGCGCTTCAGCACGCGGGCGCAGGCGCTAGCGGTCGCGCCGCTGGTATGGACATCGTCGACCAGCACCACGGCCTTGCCGCTGATCCTGGCCTTCGCGTCTTTCGCCAGCGCAAAGGCCCCCACCACCGCCTTGGCGCGGCCGTGGGGGCCCAGCCCGCGCAGCACCGGAGTCGCCTTGACCCGTCGCACCAGCTCCATATCGGCGGGCACGCCGGTTGCCCGCGAAAGCGCCGCGGCAATCAGCGCCGCCTGATTGAACCCCCGCGACCATATCCGCCACCGGTGGAGCGGAACTGGCACCAGCAGCTCGGCGCCATCGGGCATCAGCCGCACCATCGCCCGGGCCATCGTCTGCGCGCAGGCCAGTCTCCCCGAATATTTGAGCTTGAGCGCAACGTCGCGCGCGACATCGCCGTAAGCCACCGCCGCCCGCACCCCGTCATGCGGCGGCGGCTCGGCAAGGCACTCGCCGCACAGTGCACCTTCCCCGCGGTCGAATTCGAACGGCAGCTGGCAGCGGGCACACCATGGCGGCCCGAGGAAGCGCAGGCTTCCCCAGCACGCAGCGCAGAAGCGGTGGTCCGCCGCCGTGACCACGCCGCAGCCCGGGCAGCGCGGTGGCAGTGCGAGGTCGGCGAGCCGGGCAAGGGAAGCGAGCGCAGCCATGTCGCTCCTTGTCGCGGGCGCGGCCACGCTGCACAAGCCGGCCGTGCCCGACTCCGAAAACTCCGAAATCTTCGCCCGCGCGCTGCGCCGCCGCCGCCGCGATCGCGCCGCCCCCGATTATGCCGGCTTCGCCTTCCTGCGCGAGCATATGCTGGAAGGGCTGCTCGAACGCCTCGACGCCGTGAAACGCGAGTTCCACGACGTGCTCGACCTCGGCAGCTTCTCGGGTGACATGGAAATCCCGGGCGCGCGTATCGCCCGCCTCGATGCCGGCTTCGGATTCGCGAAGGCCGCCGGCGGGGTCCAGGCCGACGAGGACCGCCTCCCTTTCGCCGATTCGTCATTTGATCTGGTGGTCTCGGTCGGCGCGCTCGATCAAGTCAACGACGTGCCCGGCGCGCTCGCCCTCGCCCGTCGCGTGCTGCGCCCCGACGGGCTGTTCCTTGCGGCCTTTGCTGGCGCCGGCACGCTCGCCACGCTGCGCAGCTGCCTGCGCGAGGCCGAGTCCGATCGCCCGTCCGCGCGCTTCCACCCGCAGATCGATGTGCGCGCCGGTGGGGACTTGCTATCCCGTGCCGGCTTCGCGCTGCCGGTTTCCGACGTCGAGACTCTAATGGTGCGCTATGCCGGGCTGCCCAATCTGCTGCGCGACCTGCGCGGCATGGCCGCGACCAACCTGCTCCCGAATCCTGCGCCGCTCACTCGCGACACGCTGGTACGTGCATCCGCCGCCTTCGCCGATCGCGCCGAGCCCGACGGCCGCACCCCCGAACGCTTCGAGATCGTCTATCTCACCGGCTGGGCGCCCGATCCGTCGCAGCCCAAGGCTGCGCGTCCCGGCAGCGCGACCGCGTCGCTTGCGGATGCGCTCAAGCCGCGGCCGGATTAGAGTCACGCGCCCGATTGGTGCCGTCGAGCAGCTGCTCCAGCGCATCGACCAGCGGCACGTCCGCCGGCGGCATCGCCAGCCCGCGCATCTCACCCGGACGCACCCATTGCAGCGCGCTGGCGTGCCGCGGCTCGGGCGTTCCCTGCCAGTTTCGCGCAACATAGAGCAGCAGCAGCAGATGCCGCGCGCCCAGCCCCTCGCTCGCAAACGCCAGCGGCACCAGCGACTCGGTCGCGACCTGGATCCCCAGCTCCTCCGCCAGCTCGCGCGCCAGCGCCGCCTCGGGCGTCTCGGCCGGCTCGACCTTGCCGCCGGGAAATTCCCACAGCCCCGCCATCGGCTTCCCTGGTGGTCGCTGCTGGACCAGCACGCGCCCTTTCCGGTCGACGAGCGCGACCGCCACCACCAGCAATAATCCGGAAACGGCACTCGACACTTCGTTAACGCTCCTCGTTTATGTCCGCCAAATCCTGTGGGGGAGAAGCGGGCGTTATGCGAGCCCTTGTCGAGACGTTCCAGCGCCTGATCCGCGATTCGAAAGCGGCGACGGCAGTCGAATATGGCCTGATCTGCGCGCTGATCGTGCTCGCCATCATGGCCGCGTTGCTCGCGCTCGGGCAAGTGACCAGCGGTATCTGGGACCGTGTCAGCACCAAAGTGCAGACCGCCGGAGAGCAGGGTTAACGGCTAAGTAGTTGTCCGATTTAGGCGTTTCTTTACTTCCCCCGCGTAGGACCGGTGATGCCGTACCGGGTATCCGGGCCGGCCGGGTGATTGAAGTACTTCCTGAACGTTGGAGACCGGTTATGCAGAAGATTCGCAACTTCGTTAAGAATTCCAAGGGCGCCACCGCGATCGAGTATGGCCTGATCGCCGCTCTCATCGCTGTCGCCGCAATTGCCGCGATGCAGGGTCTGGGCAATCAGCTCAACAAGACCTTCGGCAACGTCACGTCGAACATGAAGGCTACCTAGTCTTCACGCGACTGAAGAATATAAGGGCGGTGGAACCTCGGTTTCGCCGCCCTTTTTCATGTGAGAATACCTGCAGAGTTGCGCATGTTCATGTTTTATTGAGATTCATTCCGCATATGGAACGAGGGCTGCGCCGCTCGCGCTCGCCATCGTTCCTGTGGGAGAGTATCGATGATCCGCAAGTTTCTGAAGAATACCAAGGGCGCCACCGCAATCGAGTACGGCCTCATTGCCGCCCTCATTGCGGTCGCTGCGATTGCCGCGATGCAGGGCCTGGGCAACCAGCTCAACACGACCTTCGGCAACGTCACGTCGAACATGAAGGCTACCTAGTCCTCATTCGGCCGAGTTCAGAAAGGGCGGTGGAACCTCGGTTTCGCCGCCCTTTATCTTTGCGGCAGCGCTCAGACCCGGCCCATCGCGAGGAACTTGGCGCGCCGCGCCTGGCGCAATGCCTCGGGTGCAAGCCCGTCGAGCCCGTCCAGCGCCGCCTCCACCGCATCGCCCAGCGCCTGCACTGCCGCGCCGGGGTCGCGATGCGCCCCGCCCAGCGGCTCGGCGATGATCCCGTCGATCACCTTCAGCTCCTTGAGATGCTGCGCCGTCACCTTCATCGCCTCGGCGGCATCGGCCGCCTTGTCGGCGGTGCGCCACAGGATCGATGCGCAGCCCTCGGGCGAGATCACCGAATAGACTGCGTGCTCCATCATCAGCACCTGGTTGCCCGCCGCTAGCGCGACGGCGCCGCCCGAGCCCCCCTCGCCAAGGATCGTCGCGACCAGCGGGACCCCCAGATTGAGGCACATCTCGGTCGAGCGCGCGATCGCTTCGGCCTGGCCGCGCTCCTCGGCCTGGACGCCCGGGAAAGCGCCCGAAGTGTCGACCAGCGTCAGCACCGGCAGCCGGAACTTGTCGGCGAGCCGCATCAGCCGGATCGCCTTGCGATAGCCCTCGGGCTTGCCCATCCCGAAATTGTGCTTGAGCCGGCTGGTGGTGTCGTCGCCTTTCTCATGGCCGATCACCATCACCCGGCGGCCGCGGAAGCGCCCGAGCCCGCCGATGATCGCATTGTCGTCGGCAAAGGCACGGTCGCCGCCCAGCGGGGTGAAATCCTCGATCAGCCCCGCGACATAATGCTTGAAGTGCGGCCGCTCGGGATGCCGAGCGACCTGCGTCTTCTGCCACGGTGACAGCTTGGCATAGGTCTCCTGCAGCAGCCGCTCGGCCTTGGCCTGGAGCGGTGCGATCTCGGCCTGGATATCGACCGCGCCACCCTCGGCGGTGCGGCGCAGTTCGTCGATCCGGCTCTGCAGCTCGGCGATCGGTTTCTCGAAGTCGAGGAAGGTTGCCATCGGCTCGCGGTTAGGATGCGTCGGGCTTCGCGTCAACGCGCGCGGCGGCGACACCCGCCACATTCCCGTTCGCGCTGAGCCTGTCGAAGCGCCGCTCTAGTCTGGCCGTGCGCCTGCGAAAAATGCCCTCCGACAAGCTCAGGACGAACGGGTGGTGGGCCGCTTGGCACCCAGCGCCTCGCCCAGCGGGTGCCGCTGGTTGACCAGTTCGACCAGCCGCTTGCTGTCGACATGCGTGTAGATCTCTGTCGTCGCGATATCGGCATGGCCCAGCATCGCCTGCAGCGCGCGCAGGTCCGCGCCGCCCTCCAGCAGGTGCGTCGCAAAGGCGTGGCGCAGCACGTGCGGGCTCACCCGGTCGGGCGGAATCCCCGCCTCCGCCGCGAGCGCGCGGACCAATTGGTAGAGCCGCACCCGCGAAAGATGCCCCTTGCCCGAAGGAAACAGCCATGGCCGTCCGGTCGCGACATGTTCGCGCCACGCCGCCACCGCCGCCCGCGCGCGGTCCGAAATCGGCACCAGCCGCTCGCGCCCGCCCTTGCCCTTGAGGATCAGATACGGCCGGTCGGGCGCCACTGCGTTGCGCGGCAGCGACATCAATTCGGTCGCGCGCAGCCCCGATCCGTAGAGCAGTTCGATCAGCGCCGCGAGCCTGAGATCGAGCGGATCGAGCGGCACCCGCGCCTGCCGCACCGCTATCACGGCGAACATGGCGTCGATATCCTCGACGCTCAGCACCCTGGGCAGCGCGCGCGTCGTGCCCGGCCGTGGGAGGGCGGCGCTCGGATCGTCCTTGCGCAGCCCCTCGTCGGCGAGGAACGCGAAGAACCGCCGCAGCGCTGCTGCCTTGCGCGCCACGGTCGATCGCGCCAGCGCCTGCCATTCGCCCGCGAGCCGCTCGATATCGCTCGCCGCCGCCTCGCCGAGCCGCCCCTCGAGCAACTCGGACGCCAGCCGCAAGTCGGTGCCATAGGCTGCAAGGGTGTTCCCCGCCGCGCCCGCCTCGGCCTGCATCATCTCGAGAAAGCGCTCGATCAGCGCGCGGTCGGCAGACTCGGTCAAGCCGACCGCGTGACCGCCTCCACGGCGATCATCCGCGCATAATTGACCATCCCCGCCGCGCGCATCGCCGCGACGATGTGGAACAGCGCTTCGGGTGCGACATAGTCCCAGCTGACCGATTGCATGCCCACGCCCGCGAGCAGCGCCACCGTCGCGGCATCGCCGCGCTGCCCGGCGGCGTCGATCGCCTGCGTCCAGCTATTGACCCCGCCGATCTCCACATCTAGCGAAGCCGCCGCATTCTGCGCCTCGCTCGAGCGCATCCGCCCGAGCCCGGCAAGCCCGGCAAGCAGCATCTGCGCCTTGCGCCGCGATCCCGCATCGCCAAACCCGGTGACCTCGCCCGCCGTGACCCCCGCGCCGCCAGCGTCGGCCAGCGCAAGCAACGCCCAGCCCTCGCCGCCACGCTTGACCACCCCACGCCATTCGTGCGCCGCCGCGTCGTAACCCGACGACAGCATCGACGCGATCAGCCGGTCGGCATCCTCCACCTTGTCGCTCGCCGGAATCCACGAAGCCGCGCGCGCGGTCAGGATCAGCCGGGCATAGCGCATGCGCGGGGTGCTCGCGGCATCCCACAAAGTTCGCAGCGCCTTGATCCGCGTGCCGACATCGCCGTCGGTATATGCGGTGCGCAAGTCGCGCGCGACGGTCTGCGCCGCGCCCGAATCGCCGCCCTGCTCGATCTCCGAATAGAGATCGACCAGCCCGGCATTGGAAAACACCCCCGCCGTCGCCGCCAACTCGGCCGAAGCCACGCGCGCCACCGGATCGATGTTCGGGGCGAGCGCCTGCCAATAGCGCACCTGCGGTCCGACGCTTTGATAGAGATCGGCCGGCACTTCGACGCCCGTCGCGGTAGCCAGTCCCCAGCGCCACGCGGTCAGCTGGCTCACCGGGTTCCACTCGATCGTCACTGCCCGGCGCCCCTGCGCTCCGGTGCCGAGTACTTTCTCGGCGAGCAGATTGTCGATGTCCGACGGGCTCGTCCCCGAACGCGCGCGATTGAACGATTGCCCCGCTTCGTTGGGTTTGCCGGCGAGCCCCAGGCACATCGCCTGCGCAAGCGCCCAGCCGCGCTGCGCGATCGCCGCCGCTCCCTTGTCGGCGATCGGGCACAAAGCCGCCGGGTCGCCGTTCGCCAGCGCCGCCTGCATCGCCACCTGATAGAGCCAGGGCGTATAATTGTCGGTGTCGACGTCCTCGATCACGCCGCGCGCCGCATTGGCCTCGCCCATCCGCAGCAGCGCCCAGGCGCGGTCGGCGGCGAAATCCGCGCCATTCACCCCCGCCGGCGTATCGAGCGGCGACATCAGTGCCCGCCGCAGCACGATCGACGCCCAGCGCGATGCGACCGGCGCGTTCATTCGCCGCATCAAAACTTGCAGGAAACGCCCGTCGCTGGAGCCGAACGAATCCGCAGGGAACGCCGCATTCCCCGCCGCGAACGCACCCACCCGATCGAGCGAATGCTTGGCGAATTCGGGCAGCTCGTATTTGGACAGGTCGATCGGCACCTCGGACACCGGCTCGCCGGCAGCGGCATTGCCGAGCGCGGTATCTGCCGGAAGCGCCACCCCCACCACCGGCGCCAGCGGATCGGCAGCGCGCGTCGGCGCCGCCGAGGGTCCGGGCGAAGGCGCAGGCGTCGGTGCGGGGTCGTCGAACCCCGGCGGCAGCAGCGATTCGGGCGTGTCCTGCCCCAGCGCGGGCACGCCCACGCCGGCGAGCAGCAAAGCCGCCAGCCCGATCCGCGAAACCTTAGTTCGTGAGGTTATCAAGCGGGACCACCTTCTCCATGCGGACCGGCTCCTTTTCGGAGCTGCGCGTCGAGAGGAATATGATTCCCCCGACCACAACGAGGAGGACGACAAGGAGCGCGACAAGCGAGCGGGACATATAACGGTCCGTAAATAGGAGAAATGCGCGGGCCTTTTGCCCGAGACCCGCCCTCGCTGTATAGCCCCCCGACAATGTTGCAAGCGCATGCCCAAGACTGGCCCTGGAAGGGCAAGCCGATCGTGCTGGTCGGGCTGATGGGCGCCGGCAAGACCACGGTCGGCCGCCGCCTCGCCCAGCGCCTGCGCCTGCCCTTCGTCGATGCCGATCACGAGATCGAGGCGGCGGCGGGGATGAGCATCTCCGATATCTTCGAGAAATTCGGCGAACCCTATTTCCGCGACGGCGAGCGCCGCGTCATCGCGCGGCTGATCGACGGCACCCCCAAGGTGATCGCCACCGGCGGCGGCGCGTTCATCAACCCGGATACGCGCGACCTGATCCTCGACCAGTCGATCGCAATCTGGCTCGATGCCGAGCCCTCGGTGCTCGCCGATCGCGTCCGCCGCCGCGACACCCGCCCTTTGCTCCGCGGCCGCGACCCGGAGGAAATCCTCGCCGAACTGGCCGCGCTAAGAAATCCTTTCTATGCGCTCGCCCCGATCCGCGTGCAGAGCGTCGTCGCTCCGCACGACACCACTGTCGACGAAATCCTGAAGGCGATCCGCACTTGAACACCGTCCCCGTCGCGTTGGGCGACCGCAGCTACGACGTCCGCATCGAAGCGGGGCTGCTCGCCCGCGCCGGCGAAGCGCTCGCCGCGCTCGCACGCGGCCGCACGATGCCGATTGTCACCGACGAAAATCTCCTGCCCCACCTCGCGACGCTGCAGGCCAGCCTCACCGGCGCAGGCATCGCCAGCGAGGCGATCATCCTGCCCCCCGGCGAATCGACCAAGAGCTGGGCCCAGCTCGAAGCGCTCACCGATCGGCTGCTCGATCTTGGAGTCGAGCGCAGCGACCATGTCATCGCATTGGGCGGCGGGGTGATCGGCGATCTCGTCGGTTTCGCGAGCGCGATCCTCAAGCGCGGCTGCAACTTCGTCCAGATCCCCACCACCCTGCTCGCCCAGGTCGACAGCTCGGTCGGCGGCAAGACCGCGATCAACAGCGGCGCCGGCAAGAATCTGATCGGCGCCTTCCACCAGCCCGCATTGGCGCTCATCGACCCGCAAGTGCTCGACACGCTCCCGCCGCGCCAGCTCCGCGCCGGCTATGCCGAAGTCGTCAAATACGGCCTGATCGACGATTTCGCTTTCTTCGAATGGTGTGAGGCCAACGCTGCCGCCTTGCTCTCCGGCGACTCGCAGCCCCGCGAATATGCGATCTCGCATTCGGTCGCCGCAAAGGCCCGCATCGTCGGCGAAGATGAGCGCGAGACCACCGGCAAGCGCGCCTTGCTCAATCTCGGCCACACTTTCGGCCACGCGCTCGAAGCCGAGACCGGCTTCTCCGACAGGCTGCTTCACGGCGAAGGCGTCGCTGCGGGGATGGCGCTGGCCTTCGCTTATTCGGCGCGCCTCGGCCTCTGCCCCGGCCAGGAAGCCGAGCGAGTCGCCGCGCATCTCCGCGCGGTCGGCCTCCCCGACGGCCTCGCCGCCGCCGGCATCGCCGCCTCGGGCGCAAGGCTGGTCGAGCACATGCTCCACGACAAGAAGATGGCGGCGGGGACGCTGCCGTTCCTCCTCGCCCGGGGGATCGGGAAGACCTTCCTCGACAAGACGGTGGACCTGAAGGACGTAGAAGCCTTCCTGGACGAACAGCGATAGCAAAAATCCTCCCTCGCGCAGCGGGGGAGGTGGCGCCGAAGGCGACGGAGGGGGCCTCTCCCCAAGCGCGTCGCCTGCGGCCAAACCCCTCCGGCATGCTGCGCATGCCACCTCCCCCGCTTCGCGAGGGAGGAATGGTCGCCACTCAGTTGCCGTTCAGCCGCGATCGGCATAGCAGCGCTGCATGCGCATCCTCACCGCTCTCGCGGCCGTCTCGCTGACTGCCCTCGCCGCCCCCGCTTTCGCCCAGCAGGCCAAGCCCGCCCCGATCCTCACCACCCCCGAGGCGAAGGACGTGGGGACCCATGCCCGGCCCGAGATCGCACGCGTCACGCATGTCAGCCTCGACCTCACCGCAGACTTCGCCGCGAAGACGATGTCCGGCAAGGCCGTGCTCGATATCCTCGCCGCCAAGAGCGCGAAGGAAATCGTCCTCGATGTCGACGATCTCGCTATTGCATCGATCACCGACGCGCGCGGCCGCAAGCTCGCCTTCGCCATCGGCCCGCGCGACGCCGAGCTCGGCTCGGCGCTCACCGTACAACTGGACGGCGCGCGCCGCGTCACCATCGCCTATGCCAGCAAACCCGGCGCCTCCGCGCTGCAATGGCTCGCCCCCGCGCTCACCGCCGGCAAGACCAGGCCCTATCTGTTCAGCCAGGGCCAGCCGATCAACAATCGCAGCTGGATCCCCACCCAGGACGGCCCCGGCATCCGCCAGACCTGGGACGCGAAGATCACCGTTCCCGCCGATCTCGTCGCAGTAATGAGCGGCGAGCGCCGCGACGGCGCTGCGGGCGTCCCCGCGGCCAACGGCAAGCACAGCTACCGCTTCTTCATGGACAAGCCCGTCCCCCCCTATCTGATCGCGCTCGCGGTCGGCGACCTCGCGTTCAAGGCAACGGGCCCGCGCTCGGGCGTCTGGACCGAGCCGAGCCAGCTCGACGGCGCGGCGTACGAAGTCGGCGATGTCGAGAAGATGATCCATGCCGCCGAGGCGCTCTACGGCCCCTATCGCTGGGGCCGCTACGACATGCTCGTATTGCCGCCGAGCTTCCCGTTCGGGGGGATGGAGAATCCGACGCTCACCTTCCTCACTCCGACGATCGTCACCGGCGACCGCTCGAACACCGACGTCGTCGCGCACGAGCTCGCGCACAGCTGGTCGGGCAATCTCGTCACCAACGCGACCTGGTCGGACTCGTGGCTCAACGAGGGCTTCACCACCTATTTCGAGAACCGCATCATGGAAGCGGTCTACGGCCCCGAGCGCGCCGCGATGTACGCCGATCTCGACTGGGACGGCCTCAACAAGGACATCGCCGAAGCGGGCGGCCAGTCCGCGCCGACCACGCGACTCCACGGCGATCCCGGCGCCACCGCCGGCCAGCTCGATTATTTCAAGGGCTCGACCTTCCTGCGCACGATCGAGCGCGCCGTCGGCCGTACGCGCTTCGACGCATATCTCCGCTCCTATTTCGACCGCCACGCTTTCCAGCCGCAGACCAGCGCCGGCTTCCTCGCCGACATCCGCGCCAATCTGATCAAGGGCGACAGCGTGCTCGAAGACCAGCTCCAGCTCGATCGCTGGACCTATCAGCCCGGCCTCCCCGAGAACGCCGTCCACGTCCAGTCGCCGACCCTCGCCCGGATCGACGCCCAGCTCGCCGCGGTAAAGGCGGGCGGCCCGGTATCCGCAGTCGACACCAAGGGCTGGGCAACCCAGCAATGGCTGCGCTTCCTGGGTGGCCTGCCCCGCCAGCAGGCTCCCGCGCGACTGAAGGAACTCGACGAATCCCTCGGCCTGTCGCGCTCGACCAACGCCTATGTCCGCTCGGCCTGGGCCGAACTCGCCATCGCCAATCGCTACGATCCTGCTCTTCCGTCGATTCGCGCCTTCGTCACCAGCGTCGGTCGCGGCCTGCTCATCCACCCGATCTACGAAGGGCTGATCCAGCAAGGCGATTGGGGCAAGCCGATCGCCAAGCGCTTCTTCACGGAGGCACGCCCGACCTATCACCCGGTCACCGCCGCGCAGATCGCCAAGATCGTCGGCGAGTAACCTCACTGCCGTCACCCCGGCGAAAGCCGGGGCCCAGAGCCAAAGCAGCGTAGCCTGTGACTCTGGACCCCGGCTTTCGCCGGGATGACGATTGTCTGGGGAAGGGAGTTGTCCGGAACGCTTTTCGCCCTAAGCTCCCCCAAAACCTCGGGGGACCCTTCATGACCGGCCTGCATCTCAACCGCCGCCAGGCGCTCGCTTTGTCGCTCGCCGGCATCGGCACCGCCGCCCTCCCCGGCTTCGCCTCCGCGCAGGACAACACCCCCGCCGATCCCGCGATCGACGGAATCGTCGCGCGCTTCATGGCGGCGTTCGAAACCCCCGGCATCGCCGTCGCAGTGATCCGCCCAGGCCAGCCGGCCTATCTCAAGGGGTACGGCGTCCGCACCCTCGGCAAGCCCGCCCCCGTCGGCGTCCACACTCGCTTCGGCATCGCGTCGAACTCGAAGGCTTTCACCGCGGCTTCGCTCGCGATGCTGGTCGAGGAGGGCAAGGTCGCCTGGGACAAGCCGGTCAATGACTACCTCCCCGAATTCCACATGCACGATCCGCGCGTCACCGAGCTGATGACCGTGCGCGACCTGCTCGTCCACAATAGCGGCCTCGCGCTCGGCGCTGGCGACCTGATGCAGTTCCCCTACACCGAGCGCCCGCCCAGCGATGCGCTCAAGGCCCTGCCCTTCCTCGCCGCCGAGCGCGGCTTCCGCACTGGGTACGCCTATGACAACATCCTCTACGTCGTCGCCGGCATCCTGATCGAGCGGCTCGCGGGCAAGCCGTGGCACGCCTTCGTTACGGAGCGTCTCCTCCGCCCGATCGGCATGACCGACTCGGTCCCCGCATTGCGCTTCCTCAACACCACCGACGTCGCCGGCCGCCATGCCCGGCTCGGCCCGCCGGTGCGCGGGATGGGCAAGATGGAGGTCGTCGAGCCCGACGAAGGGCTCATGGTCGACGCCGCCGGCGGGATCAATGCCAGCATCGGCGACGTCGCCAAGTGGCTCCAGCTCCAGCTCGCCGGCGGCAAGCTCCCCGACGGCCGCGCACTGTGGAGCCCCGCCCAGCAGGCCGAATTGTGGAAGCCTCAGACGATCGTCGCCTCCTCGGACGGCCCCAGCGACGCCTGGCCGGCGCGCGGCGTCACCCAGACCTATGCGCTCGGCTGGTTCGTCCAGGACTATCGCGGCGAGCGGCTGGTCCACCATTCGGGCGGGCTCACCGGCCAGGTCACCCAGACCGCGATGCTCCCGGCGCGCCAGGCCGCGGTCGTCGTACTGTCGAACACCGAGGACGGGGTCTCGAGCGGCATCCGCAACGCCCTGCTCGACCATATCATCGGCGCCCCCGCCTTCGATTGGGTCGCCGCGATGCAGGTCCGCGTGAAGACCCAGCAGGACGCCGCGCTCGCCGAGCTCGGCAGCGACGGGCTCGACAAGGCCCCGGCCGGCAGCCTCAGCCTGCCGCTGGCCGCTTATGCCGGGCGCTACCGCGATCCCTGGTACGGCGACATCCTGGTCGCCCGGCGCGGCAAGGGGCTGCATATCGACTTCCTGCCGACCCCGGCGTTCAAGAGCGCGCTCGAGCCCTGGGGCCCGGACACCTTCCGTACGCGCTTCCCCAGGGGCGCCGGCGAGGACGCGACGGTCACGTTCGTGGTGGCGAACGGCAAGGTCACCGGCGTGACGATGAAGCCGCTCTCGCCGCTCGCCGACTTCAGCTACGACTTCCAGCACCTTGCCTTCGTGCCGGTGGACTAGTCGCCGGCCCCCGCAGCTGCTCCGGCCGAGCTGACGCTGGCGAAGGCGAACAGCTCAAACAGTACGAGCTTGTCGCCGTCGGACACTTCGACACGTACGTCGTTGCCGGCCCAGATGCTGGCCGGGCTCCAGCGCAACAGATCGGCCAGCAGCCCCATCGCCCGCTCGCGCGCGACTTCGATACCGGCGAGATCCTCGGTCGTCGGCGCGATCTCGTGCATGCCGTCGTGGATGCGGAAATGGTAAAGCGGCATCTGGATCCTGAAGACCAACGGGCAGGCACGCACGTGGCCCTTTCCAGACGTTCCAGAAGCGCAAAACCGACAAATGCCGACGAATCGCAGCGTCGAGGCCCACCTCAGTCGGGTTTGCGGGCCGCCGAAAAAGCGAGCCACAGCCACCCGGCAATGAGTCCCAAGCCGCCGATCGGCGTCACCGCGCCCAGCCAGCGCGGCAGTCCCAGCGCCATCAAATACAGCGTCGCGGCAAACACCGCCGCGCCGCCGACGAACAGCCATGCCGGGCCGCGCGCGCCCATCCGCACCGCGACCAAGGCCGCCACCACGTGGATCAGCTGATACTGTCCGCCGGTCCGCAGCCATTCCGCCGCCTGCCCCTCCACGCCGTGCGCGCCGAACGCCCCCGCCGCCACGGCGATCGCGCCCGATAGCGCGGCGAGCGCCGTCAACAGCCTCACTTGCGCTCCAGATCGGCTTCGGCCGCCGCAGCCTGCGAGGCATGGGTGAGCATGCCGTCGATCCCGGCGCGGATGTCGCCGGTCTCGCGCTGGAGCTTGAGCCGCTCGAAGTCGCGGCGGCGATACTCGGCCTCGGTCTTGTCGATCTCCTGCTGGGTGACGCCCACCGCGCCCATCGCGCGGCGCGCCATCACGATCGCGCTCTCGAGCAGCTCGCGCACCGCGCCGGCGATCGGCGCGCCCTTCATCTTCATCACGCTGCGCCGGTCATACGCCCGCACGAAGATCGTCGCCTTGGGGAAAGCGTGGTGGATGCCTTCCAGCGCCTCGGTGTCGAGCCCGTCGCCGTCCTGGCAGAACATCAGCAATTCGGCGTCGGCTGCGCCCGCCTGGCGCAGAATGTCGGTCCGCGTGCCGTCGCCATAATAGACCTTCATCCCGAAGCTGTTGGCGGTCTCGATCATCTCGACGTCGGTGTCGACGATCGTCACCGGGATGCCCTGCCCGATCAGCATCTGCGCCACGGTCTGGCCGAAGCGGCCATAGCCGACCACCACCGCGTTCGACCCCTCTTCCTGCGGCCCGTCCATCCCCTCCGAACTCGGCTCGGGCTCGGCGCGCAGCCGCTGGGTCGCCATCATCAGGAACGGCGTGGTCGCCATCGACAGAGTCACGATCGCACCGAAGATGCTCGCCGCCTCGCCGGTGATCAGCATCGCCGATTGCGCCTGGGCGAACAGCACGAAGCCGAACTCGCCGCCCTGGCTGAGCAGCACGCCGAGCGCGAAGGCAGAGCGCCGCTTCATCCCGAACAGCAGCCCCAGCCCCATGATCAGCACGGCCTTCGCCGCGATCAGCGCCAGCGCCATCCCCGCGACGAACAGCGGCCGCTCGGCAATGGCATGGAGGTCGAGCGTCATCCCGACCGCGAGGAAGAACAGCCCGAGCAGGATCGCGCGGAACGGCTCGACATCGGCCTCGAGCTCGTGCCGATACGGCGAGTCCGCCAGCATCACGCCGGCGATGAACGCTCCCAGGGCCGCCGACAGGCCGAGCCATTCCATGATCGCCGCGCTCGCCGTCACGGTGAACAGTCCGGCGAATACGAACATCTCGCGCTCGCCGAGATTGCCGATCAGCCGGAACAGCGGCCGCAGCAAATAGCGCCCCGCCAGGATCAACCCGACGATCGCGCCAACCGTGTACAGTCCCAGCAGCCAGCCCGGCGGCCCGTTTAGATCTGCGGGATTGCGCGACATCGCTGCGACGATGGTGATCAGCGGGACGATCGACAGGTCCTGGAACAGCAGGATCGCAAACGCGCGCTCGCCGAACGGCGTGCGCATCCGCCCGGCCGATTGCAGCAGCGGCAGCACCTGCGCGGTCGAGGAGAGCGCAAGCGGCAGCCCGAGCGCAAGCGCTGCGGCAAGCGAACTGTTCGCCGCCGCCCACACGATCCCGGTGATCGCCAGCCCGCACAAGGTGACCTGCAGCAGACCGAGTCCGAAGATGTCATGGCGCATCCGCAACAGCCGCGACGGGCTCAGCTCGAGCCCGACGAGGAACAGCAGCAATGCGATGCCGAGCTCGGCGATGCCCAGCTTGCTCTCGGCGTCGCCGACCAGCCCGAGGACTTGTGGTCCGACGACTGCGCCCGCAACGAGGAAGCCCAGAGTGGCGCCGAGCCCGAGCCGGCGGAAGATCAGTACGAAGATCAGCGCGAAGCCGAGCAACGGCACGCCGTCATGGAGCAGCGAAAGTCCCGATTGCGGCTCCATCAGCCCCGCGCCTCGGCCGCGGCCTGCGCCGCCGCCTCGAAGGCCAGCCGGATCGAAGCATGGCGCCCGCGATGCGCCAGCGCCGGCGCGAAAATCTCCATCCCCGGCCAGTCGGGCGGCGCATCGCGCTCGCCTGCCAGCCACGCGGTCAGCTGGTCGCGCGCGCCGGCGATCTCGTCGGCGGTGCGCCCGACGACATGCGCGCCCATCAGCGAGGCCGAAGCCTGGCCGAGCGCGCATGCCCGCACCAGCATCCCCACCGCGGCAACCCTGCCTTGGTCGTCTAGTTCGATATCGACGGTAACGCGGCTCCCGCACACCGGCGAACGCTTCTCGACGCTCGCGGCGGGCTCGGCCAGCCGCTCGTGAAAGGGGATCTCGGCGGCGAGCCGGAGGATCTTGGTGTTGTACAGCGGCGCGTTCATTGCACCCCGACTTAGGGGAGCACAGCGCCGGTTGCGACCCCCAAAAGATCCTCCCTCGCGCAGCGGGGGAGGTGGCGCCGAAGGCGACGGAGGGGGCGTCTCCGCAAGCACATCGCTCGTGGCGAGGAAGGATTTCAGTTCGTCGCGTTCTCGGCCTCAGCCTCGTTCCCCCCGAACACGGACTCGCCCTTCCTGCGCCGGTTGACGAAATCCGCCACCGTCGCGCTCGATTTGTCGAGCAAGGGGTAGGTGGTCGAGTGGGTGATCCAGTCGGGCCGCCCCTTGGGTCCGCCGCCGACGGTGTCGAACACGAGCACGAGCAGCAGGAAGGCGACGCTCACCAGCACCAGCCCCTTCAACGCCCCGAACCCAAAGCCCAGCGCGCGATCGATCGGCCCGAGAACGCTCTCGCGCATCCGGCCGCCGATCGTGTTGGCGATCATCCGCCCGGCGAAATAGGTCACGCCCGCCAGGATCGCGAAGGCGAGCACCGCCCCGCCCTGCGCGGTACCCACCCAGCCTGCCACGACATGCGCCAGCGGGGTATGGAACAGCTTGAGCACCAGCACCACCGCGAGCCACGCCCCCAGCGCGAGCACTTCGGTCACGAACCCGCGGATGAACCCGAGCACCGCCGCCCCGCCGATGGCGAGCAGCACCACGATATCGAGACCCGTCAATGACATGAAACCCGTCCCTCCCGGCAGCCCTGATAGTCGGGCACCGGGCGGGACGAAAGCCACAAAGCTCAGTCGAGCAAGTTGCGGCCCTGGCAGGGCTTTTTCGAAGCCTCGGGTTCGCTGAAGCGCGTGACCCTCTCCATCGCCGCGGTGTGGGGCAGCGGCGGTGCGCATATCTGGGAGAGCGCCTTCCGACCGCTGCCGGTGTGGAAAGCGCCGGTTCCTTGTCGTACGGTCAGGCATCGAAGGCTTGGACGCACTGGTTCGAATGAACAAGGATCTTCAGGGGCTGAGCGAACGCGAGAAGGAGACCTTGCGGCTTCTTCTGAACGGCCATGATGCCAAATCCGTCGCGCGTCATCTTGGCCTGTCCGTTCACACCGTGAACGAGCGACTGCGGGAATCGCGCCGGAAACTGAACGTCTCAAGCAGCCGCGAAGCCGCCAGGATTCTCGGCGAAGCCGAGCAATCCATCCCCAATTCTCTCGGGGACAAAGAATTTGGGGTGGCGGAAGATGCCATCCCCATGCGCATGGATGCGCAGCCGCATCGTCGGCAAGGCGCGGTCTATTCCGTCGCCTGGCTCAGTGGAGGAATGCTCGTCATGTCTCTGATCGTAACCGCAATTGCTTTATCGTTCGCGTTTCACGGAAACGGCTCCACCGTTGCGCCAGCGCCCGCAGCGCCCGTCGCGGCGACGTACCTGGATCCGTCCCAGGCCGCGGGAGCAAGCTCGGCCCAGGCGTGGGTGGCATTGCTCGACAATCGGCAATGGAACGAGAGCTGGCAATCGGCCGCGGGGATATTCAAGTCGAAGCTTTCGGCGGCGCAATGGGCTTCGACGATCCAGCCTGTCCGGCAACCCCTCGGCGCCGTGTCGTCACGCACCCTGGAGAGCGCCACCAAGTCCGGCACGCTTCCCGGCGCACCTGCGGGCGAATATGAAATCCTTCAATTCCGGACCAGTTTTGCGCAAAAGCGCGGCGCGATCGAGACCGTGATACTCGCCCATGAAAGCACCGGCTGGAAAGTGGCCGGATATTTCATCCGATAGCAGGGCGTGCGGGGTGATGGCGGGCGCGCCGCCTTCACCCCTGCCGGGTGATCCGCAATGCCCAGCGATCGTATCCCAGCGCCTCGACGCGCTGCAGCAGCGCCTCCACCGCCGCGGCCGCCGGCTTGGCCTCGCGGCTCAGTACCCAGAGATAGCGCCCGCTCGGCTCGCCGACGATCGACCAGTCATAATCGTCGCCATGATCGAGCACCCAATAGTCGCCGACATAGAAGGGCCCGAAGAACGACACTTTGAGCTTGGCGTTGGTACCCTCGTCGACGACGATCGCGCGCCCGCTGGCCGAGCTGCGTTCGCCCTTCGGCCCGCTTTGGCAGCCGCTGTTGGTGATGCGAATCCGCTCATCTTCCAACGCATATTCCGCGGTAACGCCGTCGAGGCCCTTCTCGAAGCGGTTCTCGTGCCGCGCGAGCTCGAACCATTTGCCGAGATAGCGCGCCAGCTCGACCGGCTTGGCCGGCTCGGGTACGTCGGGGTTGATCACCGGCGGCCGCGTAGCGCGCGCATAAAAGAAAAGGCCGCCAATCGCCGCCGCGGCGACGCCGGTGGCGATCGTGAGTGCTGTCGATTGCTTCATGCCACCACTTTGCGATGCGGCACGCCGAATTGATAGCCCTCACCCCCGAACTTCAGTCTCGCCGCCATTCTCCCGGCGCGATGCCGTCGAGCGACCAGTCGCCGATGCTCCAGCGCACCAGCCGCAAGGTCGGGTGGCCGATCGCGGCGGTCATCCGGCGCACCTGCCGGTTGCGCCCTTCGCGGATCGTCAGGCGGATCCAGCAATCGGGCACGGTCTTGCGAAACCGCACCGGCGGGTCGCGCGACCACAGGTCCGGCGCGGCGACGCGCTCGGCCTCGGCGGGACGAGTCACTCCGTCCTTCAGCGCAACGCCCTGGCGCAGCGCTGCCAGCCCCGCCTCACTCACCTCACCCTCGACTTGGACGAGATAGGATTTGGGCAGCTTGAACTTCGGATCGGCGATCCGCGCCTGCAATCTGCCGTCGTCGGTGAGCAGCAGCAGCCCCTCGCTGTCCAGATCCAGCCGCCCCGCCGGATAGATTCCCGGAACCTTGACGAAATCCGCCAGCGTCGCGCGCTTCGGGCCCGTGCTCTCCTCGGTGAATTGGCAAAGCACGCCGTAAGGCTTGTTGAACAGGACCAACGTCATCGGGCATGCAGCCGGGCCAGCGCGATCCCCGCCAGATTGTGCGAGCGCTTGACGTGGCGAATGCGCGGAGGCGCTCCCGCCGATGCCAGCGCGCGAAACCTTTCGTGATACCCGACCGCGGCACCACGACATTTGACCCTGCCGTTGGCCTTGGCGATCACGTCGGCGGAATCGCCGATCAGCACCGGATCGGCCACGTCCAGCGACCGGGCGACCGTCAGTGCGTGGATCAGCGCCAGCCACTCTGCATCCATGCTGGTGCCCTGCCCGAGCTCGCGCACGATCGTGGTCCGCCCCGCCACAACGATTGCAATCTCCATCGCCCCCGGATTGGGTCGGCATCCCCCGTCGAAGAAGATCTTCACGCTCGCTCCTTGAAGGTCAGATTTGCAGCATGCATCGCAGCTTCCTGCGGGAAGGCCCTATCACCCCGCCCGCCCTCGGCAAATCCAAGCGGTTTCTCAAAACCGTCATCCCCGCGAAAGCGGGGACCCATCTCCCATGCTTGCCGACTCTACCACTGCGATATTCGCGGCACGCGGCGGAGATGGGTTCCCGCTTTCGCGGGGATGACGGATAGAGCGGTCTCTGAGGCTCGACCTACCGCCCCAGCAAATGATCGACGAACGCCCCGAGGTTCTTGAACCCCGCCAGCGTCAGCCCCCCGGTATCCGCCTGCGCCGCCGGCGCCAGCGCCCGGCCGAAGCCAAGCTTGGCCGCCTCCTTGCACCGCAGCGCGCCATGCGCCACCGGCCGCACTTCGCCCGACAGCGCAACCTCGCCGAACGCGATCGCGTCCGCCGGCATCGGCCGCTCGGCCAGCGCCGAAACCAGCGCCGCCGCCACCGCGAGATCCGCCGCCGGATCCTGCACACGGTACCCGCCCGAGACGTTGAGATACACTTCGCACGAAGAGAAGCTCAGCCCGCAGCGCGCCTCGAGCACCGCGAGGATCATCGCCAGCCGCCCGCTGTCCCAGCCCACCACCGCGCGCCGCGGCGTCGCCCCGCTCGCCAGCCGCACGGTCAGCGCCTGGATCTCGACGAGCACCGGCCGCGTCCCCTCCAGCGCCGGAAATACGATCGTCCCGCTCATATTCTCGTCGCGATGCGTGAGGAACAGCGACGAGGGATTGCCGACTTCGCTCAGTCCCTCGGCCTGCATCGCGAACACCCCGATCTCGTCGGTCCCGCCGAAGCGGTTCTTCACCGCGCGCAGGATGCGATATTGGTGGCTGCGCTCGCCCTCGAACGCCAGCACGGTATCGACCATGTGCTCGAGCACGCGCGGCCCGGCGATGCTGCCGTCCTTGGTGACGTGCCCGACCAGCACCAGCGCCGTGCCCCGTTCCTTGGCGAAGCGGATCAGTTCCTGCGCGCTCGCCCGCACCTGGCTCACCGTCCCCGGCGCGCCTTCGATCAGGTCCGAATGCATCGTCTGGATCGAATCGATCACCACCAAAGCCGGCACCGGACCCTGGCCCAAAGTGGTCAGGATATCGCGCACCGAAGTCGCCGCGGCGAGCTGCACCGGCGCGTCGCCCAGCCCCAGCCGCCGCGCGCGCAGCCGCACCTGGTCCGCCGCTTCCTCGCCCGAGACATAGGCGACCTGCAGCCCGCGCCGCGCGATCAGCGCGGCGGCCTGGAGCAGCAGAGTCGATTTGCCGATCCCGGGATCGCCGCCGATCAGGGTCGCGCTGCCCTCGACGAAGCCGCCGCCCAGCGCGCGGTCGAGCTCGGCAATCCCCGTCCCCATCCGCTCGGGCAACGCGATCTCGGTATCGAGCCCGACCAACTGGATCGCGCGGCCGCCCGACTGGAGATTGTGCTTCGCCTGGAACGGCGTCACCACCCCGCCGCCATCCTCGACGAGCGTGTTCCAGTCGCCGCAATCGGCACACTGCCCCGCCCATTGCGAGGACACCGACCCGCACGCCTGACAGACATAACGCTTCTTGGGTTTCGCCATGGCGCCACGCTAACCTAGGAACAAGTCGGGAACAACCGCAAATTCACAAATACCCTTGCCTCGCTTACACTCTCGACTACACTTGTAGTCGATATCGGGAGTTTCCAGTGATCAGGCTCGTCATCCTCTTGCTGCTTGCCGCCCCCGTCGCGGCGCACGCGCAGACCGGCCAATGGGTCGTCGCCACCGATCGCTGGGGCAACACCGAATATTCGACGCTCGATCTCGTTGCCGCCGGCAAGGCGCTCACCGGTAATTGGGACGGCGACTCGCTCATCGGCACCCGCCGCGGCACACATTTTCAATTCACCGTGAAAGACGGGCGCGGCGCCACCTACGGGTTCGAAGGCGAAATCGGCCGCGACAGCCTCAGCGGCACCGCCGACTTCCCCGACAGCAACAAGCCCTCGGCACGCGTGCGGCACAGGTTCGTCGCGCGACGTGTCCCGGATCGACCGCCGGGCGGCCCGCGCGTCCATGATTTCCGCCCAACCGACTATGCCAACAGCTTCTCCCCCGATCGCCCGCCCGTGCTGACGATTTGGCCTGGCGATACGGTGCGCACCACCACGATCGATTCCGGAGGGATCGATGCGCAGGGCGTCACCCGCGCGCTGTTCGGCAATCCGCAGACGGGACCCTTTTATATCGCCGGGGCAAGACAGGGCGACACCGTGATCGTCCACATCAAGCGGCTCCGGCTCGACCGCGACTGGGCCGACAGCCTCGACACGATCGTCGGCCGCGCACTGGGTGCGTCGCTGGTCCCCGATGCGAAGGGGCTGGGCAAGCCGGTCCGCTGGCGGCTCGATCGCGCGGCGGGCTTCGCCACACCCGAAAGCGCCAGCGGCGCGCTCAAGGACTTCCGCGTGCCGCTCCGCCCGATGCTCGGCGGGCTGGCGCTGGCGAGCGGCTTCGGCGCGCCGCCGCTCTCGACCGGCGACACCGGCCGCGCCGGCGGCAACATGGATTTCCCCGAAGTGATCGAAGGCAACAAAGTTTATCTGCCGGTGCTCCAGCCCGGCGGCTTGCTCTATCTCGGCGACGCGCATGCCCGGCAGGGCGATGGCGAGACTTCGCAATATGCGCTCGAGGCCTCGATGCAAGTCGAGTTCAGCGTCGAGCTGGTCAAGCGCAAATCGCTGGCGATGCCGCGCGTGGAATCGCCGACCGAGCTGATGGTGCTCGGCCAGGCCGGCTCGCTCGACGAGGCGCTCAAGCAGGCGAGCACCGGGCTGATCCAGTGGCTGCGTCAGGATTATGGCCTGACGCTCTCCGAAGCGGCGCAGGTGATCGGCAGCGCGGTCCGCTTCACCGTTCCGAACCTCGCCGGCCGCAGCGTCGGGGTGGCGGCGCGGATCGACAAGGCACTGCTTCCGGCGAGGCCCGGGGCCTAAGCTTGCTCCCCACCCCCGCCCCGGCTATCGCGCCGCGATGCAAGCATCCGACCTTCGCGTCGCGCTTTTCAGCGGCAATTACAATTATGTCCGCGACGGTGCGAACCAGGCGCTCAACAAGCTCGCCGGGTATCTGCTCCGCCAGGGCGTGACGCTGCGGGTCTATTCGCCGACCACCGACACCCCGGCCTTCCCTCCCACCGGCGACCTGGTCAGCGTGCCCGCGCTTCCCGTACCCGGCGGCCGTTCCGAATATAAGTTCGCCTGGCATCTGCCGCGCACCACGCGCGAGGACCTCGCCGCGTTCAAGCCCAACCTCGTCCACGTCTCGGCTCCCGAATTCCTCGGCCACCGCGCGGTGACCTGGGCGCGCGACAACCGGATAGCGACAATTGCCTCGCTCCACACCCGCTTCGAGACCTATCCGGCATATTACGGCATCGGCTTCCTCGCGCCGCTGATGATCAAGGGCATGACGCGCTTCTACAACCGCGTCGACCAGGTCGTGACTCCGGGCGAGTCGATGGCGGAGCTGATCCGCTCCTGGGGAGTCACCACTCCCATCCGCATCTGGTCGCGCGGCGTCGACCACAGCCGGTTCACCCCCGCCCGCCGCGATCTCGAATGGCGCCGCGCGCTCGGCATCGCCGACGATCAGTTCGCGGTCGGCTTTCTAGGGCGACTGGTGCTCGAAAAGGGCCTCGACATCTTCGCCGACGTCTGCGGGGCGCTGCGCCAGCGCGGGGTGCCGCACCGGGTTCTCGTCATCGGCGACGGCCCGGCGCGCGACTGGTTCGCCGAGCGCGTTCCCGACGCGGCGTTCGCCGGTTTCCAGGGCGGCGACGATCTCGGCCGCGCGGTCGCCTCGATGGACGTGCTGTTCAATCCCTCGGTCACCGAGACCTTCGGCAACGTCACGCTCGAGGCGATGGCCTGCGGCGTCCCCGTCGTCGCCGCGCGCGCGACCGGCGCGGTCGATCTGATCGAGGACGGCGTCACCGGCTATCTCGTCCCCCCGCGCGACTGCGAAGCCTATGCCGACGCGATCGCCCGCTTGGTCGCCGATCCCGCGCTCCACCGGGACCAGGGCGCCGCGGGCCACGCCAAGGCGCAGGCCTATGAGTGGGACGCGATCAACCAGAAGGTGATCGACACCTATCTCGAAGTCATGGCGCGCCGCGCGGCGCCGGCCCGATAAGCATGTCCTATATCCTGCTTCTCGCCGTCGCCTTCCAGTCGGTCGCGCCGGTCGACTTGCCCGCGCTCGACGCCGCGATCGAGCGCTGCGAACGGTCGGCCGTCCTCCCGGTCTTCGCAGCGGAGGCGCGTCGGCGCAGCGCCGCGGTGACTGCCTTCTATCAGGAGCAGGCCCAGATCGTCGCCGAGCGGCTCGCCACCGCCAACCAGCGCCGCGTGCTCCGCGAGAGCCCGGCGACCGCGACACCCGCCAGCTCGGATCAGGAACTCTCGCTGCGCCAGCTGTCGCTCGACGATCGCCAGCGCGCACTCGACGACCAGCGCCGTCTCGAGACGATGCGCCAGGAGGCGCTCGACCTGAAACGCCAATATTTCCTCACGCACTGCCCGGCCAACCGGAAAGCGGACTAGAGTCGATTTCACATTGACTGAAGCGGCGCTTTTCCCGTTCGCCCTGAGCCCTGTCGAAGGGCGGCTATCCACGCGTGGCCCGCTGGCGGCATCGCCCTTCGACAAGCTCAGGGCGAACGGCTCGGGTGGTTCAATCTAACTGAATCGGACTAGTCGGTCCAACACGCTCCGCACTACCTCGCAAACTTTAGACTGAATGGCGCCTGGAGTCTGATCCAGCCTCCTTGAATCTGTTCTCCGGCGAAGGCCGGGGCCCAGGTTCGACGAAGTTGCCGGTATAGTCCTGTCCTTTAGAGCGCTTGCGACTGGGCCCCGGCCTTCGCCGGAGAACATGGTGGTTCAACCCAGCTGGACCGGACTCTAGGCCACGCCGCTTATTCCCAATCGAACCGCAACGGCGCCTCGCGAAACGCAAACCGGTCGAGGTGCCGCGCCACCGCACCCTTCAGCCCCTCGAGCTGCTCGTCGCTTGACGCGTCTATCCGGACGTCGAGCCCGGTCTCGGCGACGTTGAACGTCACCACCGCGTCGCCCGGATGGTCGGCGCCGCGCGCGTCCTTCGGGAAAATCACGGTGCCGTTCTCCGGCGTGTATTCCACTTGCAGATTGTGCTCCCAATGCTTGCACAATTGCTGGAGATACTTGCTCGCGCTCGCCGTGGGCACCAGCGCCGATGCGCTTGCAGTCGTAATCGTCATAGCCTGTTCCTTCCCCTGCGGCGCCAGCCCGAGCCGGCGCCGCAGCATTTCCAGTCGCGGCACGTTCAGAGCCGCTCGATCTTACGCGCCGCCTCGTCGAGAATCTCGGCCACGGCGTGCAGCGTCTCGGGATCAACTTCCGAACCGCCCAGTCGGTCCTGCAGCACGGCGCGCAAATTGCCCATCGCACGGCGAATCGGGCCGCCGCTGGTCCGCGCGCGCTCCTCGCCGAGTTCGGCGAGCCGCTGGAACAAGGCCTCGACTTCGTCGGCTTTCTCCTTGAGCTCGACCACGCCGGCCTCGGTGATCGCGAACGCCTTGCGCGTGCCGTCGGCCCTGGCCTCGACCAGCGCCATGTCGTCGAGCATGGTCAGCGTCGGGTAGATCACGCCGGGGCTCGGCGCATAGGCGCCGCCCGAGCGCTCTTCGATCTCGCGGATCAGATCATAGCCGTGGCGCGGCTGCTCCTCGATCAGCTTGAGCAGGATCAGCCGCAATTCGCTGCCGTCGAACATCCGACGTCCGCGCCCGCCGCCGCGACCGCCTTCGCGGCCCTCGTGCATGCCCCAGACGCCCATTGCCCAGCCGCCCCGGCCGAAGCCGCCGCCGCGGGGACCGCCGTGACGGCCACCGCATTCATGGCCGCGCTCGCCGCGGCCGTGGTGAAATCCAAATCGCATCTCAAATCCTTTTAGCGAGTCTCGATGCGTCTAAGATATATCTTGAATGGTCTTGTGCAAGTCTAAAATTGACTTTTGCTCCATGTTCATGTATTGTTCCATCATGCCTCTTCGTTCGCACCCGCCGTCATCTTCGCGCCGATGTCGCGTCGACGCCCAGGCGCGTGGGCGCCGCGCGAGTGGCCCGCAGATGCCGCGTGGGCGCCGCGTGGGTGGCGCGTCACTGCCGCGTTGGCGCCGCGTCAGCGCCGCGTCGCGGTGTGGCCACGGAGGGGCGCGATGTTAAACACCCGTTTCGAGTCAACCGGAGTCAACCAATTGCCGTCGCGCAACGGCGATGGTGTGATCCTGGTGTGACTTTCGCCGGTGTAAAAGTGCAGGCCCCCGGCCTATCTATCGCAACGATGGCCGATCTCTTCGCGACCGACGAACAAACCGCCCCCGCCGAGGCGCCGACCAGCGGCCCGCTGGCCGATCGCCTACGCCCGCAGCGGCTCGATCAGGTCGTCGGCCAGGAGCATCTCACCGGGCCCGAAGGTGCGATCGGCCGGATGGTCGCGGCGGGCAAGCTCAGCTCGATCATCCTGTGGGGGCCGCCCGGCACCGGCAAGACCACGATCGCCCGCCTCCTCGCCGATGCGGTCGGCCTGCGCTTCGTCGCGATCTCGGCGGTGTTCTCTGGCGTCGCCGACCTCAAGAAGGTCTTCGCCGAAGCACGCGAATTTGCCCGGATCGGCCGCAAGACCTTGCTGTTCGTGGACGAGATCCACCGCTTCAACCGCGCCCAGCAGGACGGCTTCCTGCCCTATGTCGAGGACGGCACCGTCACGCTGGTCGGTGCCACTACCGAAAACCCGTCGTTCGAGCTTAACGCCGCATTGCTCAGCCGCGCCCAGGTGCTCATCCTCCACCGGCTCGACCACAAGGCCCTGTGCAAGCTGCTCGACCGCGCCGAGGAACTCGAGGGGCATACCCTGCCGCTCACACCCGAGGCGCGCGACGCCTTCGTCGCCAGCGCCGACGGCGACGGCCGCTTCCTGCTCAACCAGGCCGAGACATTGTTCTCGGTGACGTTCGAGGCGCCGCTCGATTCGGTCGCGCTCGGCGATTTCCTCCAGCGCCGCGTCGCGGTCTACGACAAGGACCGCGAGGGCCATTACAACCTCATCTCGGCGCTCCACAAATCGATCCGCGGCAGCGACCCCCAGGCCGCGCTTTACTATCTCGCCCGGATGCTGACCGCCGGCGAGGAGCCGCTCTACGTGCTCCGCCGCCTGACTCGCGCCGCGGTCGAGGATATCGGCCTCGCCGATCCCAATGCGCTCGTCCAGTGCATTGCCGCCAAGGACACCTATGACTTTCTCGGCTCGCCCGAAGGCGAGCTCGCGATCGCCCAGGCCTGCCTCTACCTCGCCACCGCGCCCAAATCGAACGCCGCCTATGCCGCGCAGAAGGCGGCGTGGCGCGCGGCCAAGGAGACGGGCTCGCTGATGCCGCCGCAGAACATCCTCAACGCCCCGACCAAGCTGATGAAAGAGATCGGCTACGGCAAGGGTTATACTTACGACCACGATTCCGAGGACGGCTTCTCTGGCGACAATTACTGGCCCGAGGAAATGGCGCCGCAGACCTTCTACACCCCCACCGACCGCGGCATGGAAAAGCGCATCGCCGAGCGCATGGCCTGGTGGGACGAGATGCGAAGCAAGCGGCAGGATGGGTGATGCTCCCCACCGTCACCCCGGCGAAAGCCGGGGCCCAGAGTCCCGAACGACGGCCCTGTGGCTGTGGATCCCGGCTTCCGCCGGGATGACGAAAGGGGAGAGGTGAAATGGATAGCTGGGAAGACGCCGTCGCCTTTGCTTGCACCCTGCCCGACGTGACGATGGAAAGCTGGTGGGGCACGCCTTGCCCCAAAATCAACGGCAAGGGCCTGATGTCCCCCGGCCGCGAGATGGGCAGCTTCGCGCTGATGGTCGCGAGCCCCGAGAAGGAATTGCTGTTCGAGACCGACCCCGGCACCTTCTGGCAGACCGATCACTACGCCAACTATCCGATGCTGCTCGTCCGCTACGCCACCGAAAGCCGCGAACGCATCGAGCTCTACATCCGCCGCGCCTGGTGGGATCGCGCGAAAAAGCCGCAGCGGCTGGCGGCGGGAATGGCGGAGCGCCCATGAGCTTCGGTTGGGACGAAGCCGTCGCCTATGCGCGCACCTTTCCCGGCGTGACGATGGGCGCCGGCGCCAGGGGTTCGGTCTCGCCGCAAGTCCGCGGCCGGCAGATCGTCTCGCAGGGTCGCGCGGCGGGAACCTATGTCCTTCGCGCCACCCGCGAGGAGATCGAGATACTCAAGGAGACCGATCCGCAGACCTTCTGGCAAACACCGCAATATCAGGGCTGGCCCACTGTGCTGGTCAACGCCGCGAGCGCAGACCCCGAACGGATGCAGCTGCTGATCGCACGGGCATGGTGGGATCGCGCCAGCGGATCGCAGCGTGTCGCGGCCGAACGGGAAGAGCGGCCCTGAGCTTCACCGACTTCTTCGCCATCGACTGGTCCGGCCAGGCAGTCGAGCGGCCGAAGGGGCTCGCCGTCGCGCATGCGCGGGCGGGAACCGAGGCCCCGGAGATCGTCGACAGGGCATGGTCGCGCCAGGACGTCCTTGAGTGGCTTGAGCAATTGGCAAGGGACGGTACTCGGGCGTTGATCGGCCTCGATCTCTCGCCCGCATTCCCGTTCCACGACGAAGGCACTTATTTCCCCGGCTGGGAAGCGTCGCCCGTCGACGGCCCGGCGCTATGGCAATTGGTCGACGAACTCAGCGCCGACGATCCGCACCTTTCCGCGACCAGCTTCATCAATCACCCGCACGCCCGCCGCCATTTCCGCCAGCGCGGCGATTGCGGCGATCTGTTTCCGCCGGGCCGCGGCAGGTTCCGGGTCTGTGAACATGGCCAAGAGGCGATGCGGCTCTCGCCGTACAGCTGCTTCAACCTCGTCGGCGCTTCGCAGGTCGGCAAGTCGAGCCTCACCGGGATGCGCGTGCTGCACCGGTTGCGCAGCAAACTCGGCCTGTGGCCCTTCGATCCGATGCCCGAGACCGGTCCGGTGCTCGTCGAAATCTATACGGCGCTGCCCGCCCGCCTCGCCGGCATGCGCAAGGGCATCTCGAAGATCCGTGACCGGGAAACGCTGGACACGCTGCTCGCCGCCTTCGGATCGGCGCCGCACCGGCCGCTGCCGCGCTACGACGACCACGCTACCGACGCGATGCTGTCAGCGGCATGGCTCCGCGTGGCGGCCGCCCAGTCGGAACTCTGGTCGCCGACGCTGCTGACGCCCGAATTGGCATGTACCGAGGGCTGGACCTTCGGTGTGCCGTAAAGCTAAGGGGAGCGCGGATGCCGGCTTAGCTCAGTTGGTAGAGCGCCAGTTTTGTAAACTGGATGTCGCGGGTTCGATTCCTGCAGCCGGCACCACTCATGCCGCCGCGTCCGCGGCGAGCCAGCCGTGGCGCGCGGCGAAGGCGTGGAACAGCTCCAGCCAGACGTGCGGCCTGCCATCGGGTCCGAGCAAAGGGGCGCCGTGCCCGCCCTTCTCGGCGATCATCAGCTCGGAGGGGATGCCCGCCGCCTGCAGCGCGGAGAACATCGCCAGGCTGTTCGCCGCCTTGACGGTCTGGTCGTCGGCGGCATGGCAGACGAAGGTCGGCGGCATCGTCGCGGGGACATTCAGCTCCAGCGACCAGGCCTTGGCCAGCGCCTCCGATGGGTTGGCGCCGAGCAGCTCGCGCCGCGACTGTCCATGCGCGAGCGGCGGCATCATCGAGACCACCGGAAAGAACATCCCGATCGCGAGCGGGCGCGCGGGCAGGCGATCGGCCGAGTCGACGGCATGGTAGGTTGCGGCGTCGGCACGCTCGCCCAATTGCCCGGCAAGATGTCCGCCGGCGGAGAAGCCGATCGCCGCGACGCGCGCCGGGTCGATCGCCCATTTTCCGGCCCCGGACCGGATCAGCCGCAGGGCGCGCTGCGCATCCTGCACCGGCGCCAGCGGTCCGGCGCGCCAGCCATCGTGCGGCAGCCGATACAGCAATTCGAACGCAGTGATGCCCTGCGCCGCAAACCACCGCGCTATGTTGGAAGGCCCCCGTCCCACCGCGACACGGGTATAGCCACCACCCGGGATGAGCAGAACCGCCGCGCCATTGGGCGTCGCCGCGCGCGCCACGGTCATCGCCGGCGTGCCGACATGCGGCCATGCGATGTCTTCGGGAGAGCCATTCGGCGATCGCAGGATAGTCTCGTCGCGGATCCCCAGACCTTCGCCGCCCGGCGGCGTGCCGGGCCAGAGCGCCACGCGCTCGGCAGGCTCGGATGCACGCGCCCCAGCACCCGCAAGGCCGAATGCGAGCCCGGAGGCAATAACGGTCCGACGGTTCACGCGCCTATCCGGTCTTCATCGCCGCACGTCGAGCCCACCGCCTTCGAACGCCGCGAGGTCGCCGCGCGTGAACAGGCTGGCGTCGCCGGGCAGCGAATGCTTGAGGCAGGTCAGCGCCAGTCCCGCCTCCGCCGCCGCCTTCGCGTCGCCGCCTTCGATCAGGCCGTGAAGCACGCCGGTTGCGAAAGCATCGCCGGCGCCGAGCCGGTCGACGATCCCGGCGACCAGCGCTTCCTCGGTCTGGTGCGCGCTGTCGCGCATGTCGACGCGCGCGGCGATGCGATGGCTGTCGGCATCGTCGACATGTCGCGCGGTGGAGGCGATCAGCTGGAGGTTCGGAAAGGCGTCGAACGCAGCCTCCGCCGCCTCGCGACGCCGATCGCTGCCGTCGCCCGAGAAGGTCTTGCCCAGCAACAGCGAAATGTCGCGGTGATTGCCGAACAATATGTCGGCATGGTCGACAAGCTGCGTAAGCACGCCGCGCGGATCGCTGTCCCAGGTTTCCCAAAGGCGCGCGCGGTAATTCCCGTCGAACGAGACGCCCAGACCTTGGTCCCGCGCGGCCTTCGCCGCCGTGATTGCCGCGGCAGCCGAATTGGGCCCGAGCGCCGGGGTGATCCCCGACAAATGCAGCCGGCCGCATCCGTCGAGCGCCTTCGTCCAATCCCAGGCCTTGGCGGGGCGATCGGCGAACACCGAATGCGCGCGATCATACACGACTTCCGAGGCGCGAAGCCCGGCGCCCGGCTGAAGGAAATAGAGCCCCAGCCGGCCGTCCTCGCGCACGATCGTCGAAGCATCGACGCCGTGCCGGCGCAGCTCGTCGATCACTGCGCGGCCCATCGGATTGTCCGACACGGCAGTGATCATGCGGGTGGCATGGCCGAGACAGGCAAGCCCGGTCGCAACGTTGGCCTCGGCACCGCCGACATGGATCTGCAACGCCGGCGTCTGGAACAGCAGTTCGCGTCCCGGCGGCGACAGCCGCAGCATCACTTCGCCGAAGAAGGCGATCGGCTTGTCGTTCATCATCGCGCGAGCCATCCGCCGTCCACGGCGAGGACATGGCCTTGAACATAGTCCGAGGCCGAGGAGGCGAGGAACACCGCCGCACCGCCAAGATCGCCGGGTTCCCCCCAGCGGCCCGCGGGGATGCGCTCGACGATCTGGCGGTTGCGCGTTTCGTCGGCCTGAAGCGCAGTGGTGTTGTTGGTGGCGATATAGCCGGGAGCGATCGCGTTGACGTTGATCCCCTTTGCCGCCCATTCGCAGGCAAGCAGCTTGGTCAGCCCCGCCACACCCGACTTGCTGGCGGTGTAGCTCGGCACGCGGATGCCGCCCTGGAAGCTCAGCATCGAGGCGATGTTGATGATCTTGCCATAGCCCTGCGCGATCATATGGCGGCCGGCGGCCTGGCACAGGAAAAAGGTGGATTTGAGGTTGGTGTCGATCACCGCGTCCCAATCCTCTTCCGAGAAATCCACGCTGTCGTTGCGGCGGATGATCCCGGCATTGTTGACGAGTATGTCGAGCCCGCCGAGCTTCTCCACAGTTTCGTCCACAATTCGGCCCACAGGCTCGATCGTCGAGAGATCGGCGGAGATGATCTCGGCCTTCACGCCGAGCACTCGGGCCTTCTCGACGGTTTCGGTCGCGGCCGAGCGGCCGACGGCGGCGATGCTCGCGCCTGCTTGTGCAAGCGCCAGCGCGATGCCCTGGCCGATGCCGGTGTTCGCGCCGGTGACGATGGCCACCTTGCCGGTCAAGTCGAAGAGATTGGTCATTCGAAAACTCCTCCCCTCCCTGAAAGGGAGGGGCCCGGGGGTGGGTGCGCGGCGCGCAACGTCGCGCTTGGTCGCCATCGGAGGAGGGCCGAGCCTGCGGCTGGGCACCCACCCCTAGCCCCTCCCTTTCAGGGAGGGGAACAGAATCCCTTACGCCAGCTGGCAGATATCCAGTACGTTCATGTCGGTATAATCCTGGTTCTCGCCGGCCATCGCCCAGATGAAGGCATAGGCCTTGGTGCCCGAGCCCATGTGGATCGACCAGGGCGGCGAGATCACCGCTTCCTCGTTGCCAAGCACGATGTGCCGCATCGCCTCACCTTCGCCCATGTAATGGAAGACGCGGTCGTTGGGACCGTCGAGCTCGAAGTAGAAATATATCTCGCTGCGGCGTTCGTGGATGTGCGGCGGCATCGTGTTCCAAACCGAACCCGGCTTGAGCACGGTGAGCCCCATCACCAGCTGCGCGCTGTCGCACACGCCGGGGATGACGA
>NZ_SRXT01000005.1 GCF_004792685.1 Sphingomonas gei | reverse complement strand
GGTCGCCAGCCGCCGCGCCACGGCCGCGATCCCGGCTGTCCGGCATCGGGCTGGCGCGGACGGCCCGGCTGCGCGCCCGGCGGCCGGCCATGTTGTCCCGGCTGGTGCGGCCGATCGGTTCCGGGCCGCCCGTTCGGACCATCGGGCCGGCCTGGCCGCCCGATCCCCGGTCCGTGCCCGTCGCCGGGCCGGTGGAAGCGCCCCGGCGGCGGCCCCTGGAAGCCGCCTTCGCGCCAGCGGCGGAACTGCTCGGCCAGCGCCTGGCGGCGCAGCCGTTCGGCAGTCAGCCGGTGGCGCCAGCCGGCGTCGCGCACCGAATCGCGGTGATGGCCCCAGCCGGGATGGCGCTGCCAGCCAAAGTCCCACAGCGCCACGCTGCCCCAGATGATCGGACCGGTGTCGATCCACGCCTGGCTGTCGACTTCGCGGCGCTGGCTCTGCAGCATCGCGCGCAGCAGCGCCCGTCCGCGCGCATAGAGTTCGGCGCCTTCGCCGAGATGCGCGGCGCCGGCTTCGCGCGGCAGCGCGCCGCCGTCGGGGCCATAGACCACCGCCACGGTCTCGCCCTCGAAGCCGAAGCTCATTCCCGGGCGCACCGCGAGGAACGGCCCCCGGTCTTCGGGGGAGAAATAATAGCTCTGGATGCCGTCCTGGGTTTCCTCGACGACGATGCGCTGCCCGTCCTGCAACTCCCAGGCCCAGGGCTCGGCGCCGTCAAAGGCAAAGGCATAATCGGGCGGCGCGTCGCCGATCGCTTCCCACAGCGAGTCCGCGCGGTCGATGAACGCGTAGAGGTCGGGGCTTTCCATGTCGCTATACGCCGGCGGGGGTGCCGGCTCGTAGCCGCCGTCATACGGCATCATGCAGGCCGAAAGCGCCAGCGCGCCGCTTATCGTGCCCAGCCGCGCCGCAACTGCCCAGTTCATCCCTGCCTCCCGGTTGTTTTGTTTCGGCGCCAGCATCTGTCCGGGGCACTGAACAAAGCATGACTGTCGCGTGCAACCAATTGAAAGCTATTATTCGGCCCGGCGGAACATGTTGTTCTTGAGCACCTGCTCGACCCGGCGGACCAGTTCCTCGGGCTCGAACGGCTTGACCAGATAGTCGTTGGCGCCAGCCCCCATCGCCTCGTCGATATTGTCCTCGCCGCCCTTGGCCGTCAGCATCAGTACCGGCGTGAGGTACAGCCCCGGCAGCCGGCGCAGCGCAGTGAGGATATCGACGCCGTTCATTCCCGGCAGCCCGCGATCGAGGATGACGAGGTCGGGCTTCTTGAACGCGATCGTCTCGAACGCGAGCGTACCGTGATTGATCACGCCGACGATATGCCCGGCGGCCGTGAGGACTTGCTGGACCAGTTCGCCGACCAGCTCGTCGTCCTCGACATAGATGATGCGTGCCATCAGCGTTTCGCCGCGAGCAATTCTTCGACGCGGAAGACGAGCTCGTCCGGATCGAAGGGCTTCTTCATATAGTCGTTGGCGCCGGCGAAGCGCGCCAGCTCCTCGTCGCGCTCGCTGCGCCTTCCGGTCAGCATCATCACCGGCAGGTTGGCATATTCGGTCGTCTTGCGCAGCTCCTGGACCAGCAGCACGCCCGAAATCCCGGGCATGTTGCAGTCGAGGATGACCAGATCGGGGCGTCGCGCCTTGATGATCTTGAGCGCATCGTCGCCGTTGCTGACCAGCCCGGCGCCGTGTCCCGCCGCGATCAGCGCGTCGCGCGCCATCTCGCCCACCAGTTCGTCGTCGTCCGCGATGATGATCCGCGCCATTCCGTCCCTCGATGCTCGCGCGCGCCGCGGCGCCACAGTCGGGGGATAACGCGCAGGAACCCGGCGAAGTCGCAACTCAGGACAAATCGCGAGGGCGCCGGTCATCACCGCGGCCCGAAAGTTAGGGATTGCATTCTATAGGTAAGGTTGGGAGTTTCAGGAAACGCGATGATGACGGATACCAATCCCCGCCGATCGCGGACGATGATCGTGGCGGTGTTCCTGCTGCTGATCTGCTGTACCGGTTCGGGCGTCTGGCTCGCCTGGCAGAAGCAGAATGCCGAAAATTGGGTTCGCCATACCTTCGAACTCGGCGACCGGCTGTCGAAGGTCCGTATCCTCATCCTGCGCGCCGAATCGGCGCGCCGCGGCTTTCTGCTCACCGGCGAGGCCGAGGATCGCGCGATCTTCGTCGAAGTGCGCGGCAAACTCCCGCAGGAAGTCGACGCGCTGCGCCGCGGCACGTCCGACAATCCGAACCAGGGCATTCGCGTCGCGCGGCTGGCGGCGCTCGTCGGCGAACGGCTGGCCCGCAGCGAGCGCTCGATGTGGCTGCACGGCATCGACCGCGACGTCGAGGCGCTCGAGCTTCTGCGCGGGACCACCGCGCGCGAGATTCGCGGACGGCTGCTGCAGGTCATCGGCGAGATCGAGGCCGAGGAGGAGCGCCTGCTCGCCCAGCGTCTCCGCCGCGCCAATGCCTATCAGAAGCCTGTCCAGATCGCATTCGTGGGCAGCGCCTTCCTCGTCCTCCTGCTCGCCTTGCTCGTGCTGCGCGACCGCCGCGCGCGGATGCTGGCGCTGCATGCCGCCAACGACCGGCTCGAGCAGGACATGGCCCGCCGCGAGATCGCCGAAGCCCAGCTCGCCTTGCTCGCGCAGAATGCCACCGACGCCGTGTTCCGGATCGGCCTCGACGGCATCATCACTTATGCCTCGCCGTCGACCGAGCCGGTGCTCGGCGCCCAGCCCGAGCTCGCCGTCGGCGCCTCGATGGCGACGCTCGTCCATGACGAGGACCGCGCCGCGCTGTTCGATTTCTATTCTCGGCTCGTCCGCGGCGAGATCGAGCGCGGCGTCATCGCCAATCGCATCCGCAAGCGCGCCACGCCCGATGTGGATACCTGGATCGAAGCCAATTGCGGCCTCGTCCGCGATCCCGAAACGGGCGCGCCGGTCGAAGTCATCGCCTCGCTGCGCGACGTCACCCAGCGCAAGCAGCTCGAGCAGGAGCTCGAATCCGCGCTGGCCCGCGCCGAGGCCGCCGCCAGCGCCAAGTCGAGCTTCCTCGCCAATATGAGCCACGAGATCCGCACTCCGATGAACGGCGTGCTCGGTTTCGCCGATCTCCTGCTCCACAGCGATCTCACGCCGCAGCAGGAGCGCCACGCCCAGTTGATCGTCGATTCGGGCAAGGCGATGATGCGCCTGCTCAACGACATTCTCGACATTTCGAAGATCGAGGCGGGGCAGATGCAGATCGCCCCCGAACGCGTCGATTTCCGCCACGCGCTGCGCAACTGCGTCAAATTGATCGAGCCCGCCGCCGCCCAAAAGGGCCTGCGCGTGTGGTTCGACGTCGAGCCCGAGCTGCCGATGTTCGTGCTGATCGACGGGCTGCGGCTGCGCCAGATCGTGCTCAACCTGCTCGGCAACGCCGTCAAGTTCACCGAGGCCGGCAGCGTCTCGATCGAGGCGCGCCGCGGCTGGCACGATCGCCGCGCCAATATCGAGATCACCGTCGCCGACACCGGCATCGGCATCCCCGAGGACCGCCAGGCGGCGATCTTCGAGCAGTTCGTCCAGGCCGAGCAGTCGACCGCACGCCGCTTCGGCGGCACCGGGCTCGGCCTCGCGATCAGCAGCCAGCTCGCCACCTTGATGGGCGGCTCGCTCACCTTGACCAGCGAACCGGGCGTCGGCACGCGCTTCACCCTGCGCGTGCCGCTGCGCCTCGCCGACGCGGCCGATGCGCATGCCGCGCCGGTCGAATCGCGCGAGGAACAGCCCGAACGCCACCTCCGCGTCCTCCTTGCCGAGGACCACGACGTCAATCAGGCGCTGATGGAAGCGATGCTCGCGCAATTGGGCCATGCCAGCGTCACCGTGCCCGACGGCGCGCAGGCGCTCGAAGCCGCCACCCTTGCGCGGCGCACCGGCGTTCCGTTCGATCTGGTGCTGATGGACATGCAGATGCCGGTGATGGACGGCCTCGAAGCCACCCGCGCGATCCGCGCCGCCGGGCTCGGCCCCGAGACGCTGCCGATCCTCGCGCTCACCGCCAATGCCTATGCCGACGATGTCGCGGCATGCATCGTCGCGGGGATGCAGGCGCACATCGCCAAGCCGGTCCAACTCGCCGATCTGTCGAAGATCATGCGCCGCTGGACGCGCCCGGCATCGGCCCTGCCAGCGCCCGAAGCCGTGCCCGCGCCGACTCCCAAACTCGCCATCTCCCCCGCGCTGCGCGCCCGCTACGATGCGCGCAAGGCCGGACTGCTCGCCTGCGCAGAGAGCATCGCCGCGGCAGAGCGCTTCGACGACGAATCGATCGCCGAACTGCGCGGCCTGCTCCACAAACTCGCCGGCTCTGCCGGCATGTTCAAGGAAGCCGCGCTGGGCAGCCGCGCCGCCGACCTCGAAGACGCGCTGGAGACCTGCCCGCCCGAATCGCGTCGCGGCCATGTCCGCGAGGCGATCGAGGCGCTCGCCCAGCCAGCCTGAATCCGTTCCCCGGCACAGGCCGGGGAACGGGCGGCTCCACCGCGCTGGATCAGGCCCGGCTTATTCCTCGGCCGCTTCCATGTCCGCCTTGGTCTTGTGCGCCACGCCCGGATCCTCGGCCGGCGGCGCATAGATCGAGAACAGCTTCAGCGGCTCTTCGCCCTTGTTGATGATGTTGTGCTTGGCGCCCTTGGGGATGACGATCACGCGATTGGCGACCACCTTGGTGCGGCTGCCGTCGACCACCGCCTGGCCCTCGCCCGAGACGAAGAAGGTCACCTGATCGGCGGGATGCGTCTCCTCGCCGATATCGTCGCCCGGCTCGATGTGCATCATCACGATCTGCACCTTCTTGTCGAGATAGACTTCCTTCTGGAAGAACTTGTTCTTCGTCGCGGCTTCGATCAGGTCTTTGTTGAAGACGGCCATTGCGGTTGCTCCCTATGGTTCGCAGCGCTCAACCGGCGCGGGGCGCGGGGGTTCCGGATTGGATGCGCACAAACGGCGTGCCACCCCTTTGGCATCGCTCCGTTTTTTTCCAGGCGCTCCCGCCGGCCGCGCGCGCCTCGGCGCGGCAGGTGCGCATCTCGCCCTCTACCGCGCCCGCACTGCGCTCCCGCCGAACACGATCTGCTGCCGGGCGGCATCGCTGAACAGGCCATAGAGGAACGGCGTCGGCGGAACGCTCGCCGCTGCCAGCGTCGCGAGATGCTCGGCCGGAATCGCCAGATCGGTCGCGGCAATATTGTCGTGCACCTGGCGCACCCGGCTCACCCCCATCAGCGCGGTATCGACTCCCGGCTGCGCCAGCACCCAGGCCAGCGCCACCCGCGCCGGACTCTCGCCCATCGCCTCGGCCACGCCGCGCAGCGCCTCGACGATTTCCCAATTGCGCTCGGTAAACAGCGAATCGCCAAACGGATTGGCACCATCCAGTCTTTTGTCACCCTCGGCCCGCGCCTCGCCGTTGCCCGCATCGCTCGGCAGCCCGCCGGCGCGCGGCGCCCCGGCCTCGACCGTCGCACGGTCATATTTGCCGGTCAGCAGGCCATAAGCCAGCGGACTCCACGGCATGATCCCGATCCCCATGTCCTGCGCCAGCGGGACATGCTCGATCTCGATATCGCGGCTGACCAGCGAATAGAAATATTGCAGCGCGATCGGCCCGGGCAGCCCGCGCACCGCCGCCAGCGTCGCGATCCGCGCGACATACCAGGCCGGCGCGTTCGAGATTCCCCAATAACGAATCTTGCCGGCGCGGACGAGGCTGGCCATCGTCTCGAGCAACTCCTCGGCCGGCGTCACCGAATCCCACACATGCACCCAATAGAGATCGACATAATCGGTTCCCATCCGGCGCAGCGACCCTTCCAGCGCGGCACGGACATGCTTGGCGCCGTTGCCGCCGGCATGCGGCCCCTGCCCCGCCGCGAAGCCCGATTTGGTCGCCAGCACCAGGCTGTCACGCAAACCCCGCTCGGCGATGATCGCGCCCAGCATCTCCTCGCCGCGCCCGCTGGCATAGACGTCGGCGGTGTCGACCAGATTGCCGCCGGCCTCGACATAGGCGTCGAACACCGCCGCCGCCTCGGCCCGCTCCATTCCCCAGCGCGCCATGCCAAAGGTCATCGTCCCCAACGCCAGCGGGCTGACCGCGAGCCCCGAGCGACCCAAAGTGCGATAATCGGTAAGCGCCATGCTACAACTTCCATAGTGATCGTTAGCAAACCCCTTGCCGCCCATTGCCGCGCGCAGTCAACCATTATATAGCGATCGCTATGAAACTAGCCGAAGCCCCCGCGCGCCGCACCGGCCGGCCCTTGTCGTTCGATCGCGACGCCGCGCTCGATGCGGCGATGCGGCTGTTCTGGCAGTATGGCTATGAAGCGACTTCGGTCGCCGAACTGACTCAGGCGATGCGCATCACCCCGCCGAGCCTCTACACGGCGTTCGGCGACAAAGGCGGCCTGTTCCGCGCGGCGGTCGACCGCTATCTCCAGGGCGGCAAGGCCGTCCCCGAGATCATCGACAGCGCCCCCACCGCACGCGACGCTGCCGCCAATCTGCTCCGCGCCGCCGCATTGGGCGACACCGGCGACGACACCCCCGCGGGCTGCCTGCTCGCCAGTTCCCTGGTCATCGCCTCTCCCGCCGCCGCCGATATCCGCGAGGAGCTCGCCACGATCCGCCGCGACATCGAAGCGCGGCTGCGATTGCGGATCGAATCCGACGTCGCCACCGGCGCACTCCCGCCGGCCACCGACGCGGACGCGCTCGCCGGCCACGTCCTCGCCGTGATCCAGGGCATGTCGACGCTCGCCAAGGACGGCGCGGGGCGGGACAAATTGCTGCGGATCGTGGACATGGCGATGGCCTGCTGGCCGGCGTAGCGTCGGCTTGCGCCGCTACAACAGGCTCCCCTGCGCCCCGGCCTGGTGCGAGGTGCGCATCTCGACTCGCGATGCTTTCTTCACCGGACTGATCAGCGGCGGCAGGTTCGGCTTCCGGCCCATGAACAATTCGGCCAGCGTCACGAATTGGAGCGCCGGGAACCGGCCGAACTCGGTCTCGATCACCGGCTGCGACGCCGCCTCGTCGCGCATGCCCTTGGTCGGCATACCCTTGAGCACGAACAGGCCGAAGCGATGCCGGTCGCGCTCCATCACTCGGCCGAGGTCGCGCACCATGTTGGGATTGACGTTCCCTCCGGCCTTGACGCTGATCACTCCGGTCTCGATCCGCCCCTTGGCGGCGAGATAATTGAACCAGCCATCGACCCCCTTGTCGCCGCCCTTCTTCTCGCGCGGATAGCCGCCGACCTGCCACGACACCCATTGCTGGAACTGATGCGGATCCTCCTCCGCCAGCCGCTCGGCGCTCGCCAGATCCTTGGGCACGCCGATCGTCTCGAACTGGATGCCGGGATAGCCATGCCGCATCCGGTCTTCGATCATGCCGATCGCGATATGGGTTACGTCGATCCCGATCCATCGGCGCCCGAGCTTTTGCGCGGCATCGACTGCGGTGCCGCAGCCGCAAAACGGGTCGAGCACCACATCGCCGGGGTTGGACGAAGCCGCGATGATCCGCTCGAGCAAGGCGCGGGGCTTTTGGGTGGGGTAGCCGAGCCTTTCCTGGGCATTTGCCGACAATGGCGGGATATCGGTCCACAGCGATTGCAAGCGAGCACCCTGACTTTCGTCCTCGTACATTTTGAGGCGGAGAGCGCCGCCTACCTTCGTCGGAAAGTGCAGTCGGTCTTCCTGATCATAGCGTTTCATGCGCTCGATGTTGCACGACCATCCGTTGGGGTGGGGCTGATAGGTCACCCCGTTCCGCGCAGCGTAGGGATAATGGAGATTGGGGCGGATGCTCGGATTTCGCAGCGTCACCGACTGCCAGCGTCGTCCGTCGGAGTCCGACTGCGTATAGACCTTGTCCGCCCTCTCAGCCGGCATCCGGGTGTAGAGCTGATTCCAGACGAAGCCTTTCGTCTTCGAGTAGAAGTAGATCGTGTCGGTGACGTCGCCATAGCCGCGCGAGACGTTGCCGTGCGCGAAGGTGCGCTTCCAGATAATCTCGTTCCGGTAATTGTCCGCGCCGAACACGGCATCCAGCACCAGCTTGAGAGCGTGGCTCGCGGTCGAGTCGCAGTGGAGATAGAGCGAGCCGGTCGGCTTGAGTACGCGGTGCAGTTCGACCAGCCGCACCGCCATCATCGCCAGATACGCCATCCGTGGCGAGTCGCCGAGCGCGTCGTGCATCGCGCGCGCCATCACTTGCAGCGAGCGGTTGGTGCCGCAATCGATGTCCAGCAACGCGCTCTTCGATGCCTCGCCCCAGGTCCAGCTATCGTCAAAGGCTTGGATGCTGGCATCGGCACTCTCGCCTTTCGCCGGCTTGAAAACCAAGTTGTAGCTGGTTTCGGAGTTGAACGGCGGATCCAGATAGACGAGATCGACGCTCTCATCGCGCACATGCGCGCGAAGAACATCAAGATTGTCGCCGTAATATAATCTGTTGCCCAACCAGCGCCCCCTCGCCAAGGGGAAAACTGCTAAAGGGAGGGCAGCTGTGTTCTAGATGGACACGCATCCGTTTTCGAACGGAACACGATCTGTTGCATCCAGAACGGAGTATCGACTGAAATGTCGATCGTCGACCGGCGCGCCGATTTATGCGCGATCTAGCCGTGAAAGCATGATGATCTATGCCAGTTCAGATAACGCGGGTGCGGCCGATGCGCCGCCGCTTTGGGCAACCGCGCCTTGCGATCCGGAAAGATAAGGCGCTCGACACTTTCGAGGTCGTTGATCTTCCGCGACAGCAGAATGTCGCCGGCGTCGCTCAGCGAAATCAGCCCGCGATCGAACATCCAGTGGATCGTGCCGGATAGCGCGATGCCGTTGTCGACGGCATCCGGACCACCTGCATCCACGCTCATGATATGGGCGGCCTCCGTCTCGGCCCTCCCTCCCCCATTGAGCAGCTTCATGCCGGTCAGCGCACAGCGCGAGCCGTATGCCTCGAGCACGCGCTTGCGGAATTGGCGGTCACGCACCGTCCGATTGACGAGCATCGTCGTGCGATCGATCGGACCTTGCCAAGGGGTGACGTCCTCCGCCACCCGGGGCGCGAGAGTCATTTCCTCGCTCGCGTCGGTTCGCGGCAACAACGCTTCCTCCTTCACCAGGCCAAACTCCAGGATCCGGTCGAGGTCGGCGCGTGAAAGCGTGCGGACGGGTTGCACGGCGCGATCGTCGTCCAGTCGGCCGTCGATCGTCATCAGGCCGCGCTCGACGATCGCGCCGTCGAGTTCGAACGGCACGGGACGGCCGAATTCCAGATACGTGCCGCGGGCGATCCGCGCGAGGAACGCCCCGTCGCGATCCGGGTCGGAATCGATCCGCTCCACCCGTGCAGCCGCATGATAGTCCCCGCCGGGCGCTGGTCCCGACGCCTGATAGACGATCCACTGGTCGGTCATGCGTGTGGCGCTCTGCAACCACCGCTCCTGAAAACGATAGCAGAGTTCCGGCAATTCGCCGGATTCCGGATGCGGCGCGAGCTGGAAGACTCCGTTGACGGGGGTAACCACCTCCTGCTGCGGCATGGCGCCGAGCCAGCGATATGTGCCTCGTTCCAGGAATTCGATCAGGCCTCCATCGCGAAGCTGTTGCAGCTCGCGCCCCAAAGTCTGAGTCGGCGTGAGACCCGATGTCCGCGTTTCGGCTTCGATCGTGCCGAGTTGCGACGCGATGAACGCCTTGCGGGTGAACACGGGCGAACCGGTTCTGGCGATGTGACGCTGGATCGCTTTCCTCACCGCTTCACTCCAGATCGGCATGCCTCAGCCCCCCCCAGTTTCGGGATCGATACCGCGGGATCAGTTCGGCCGAAAGCGTCTCCCGCCTGCCGAAGGTCTCGGGCAGATCTGATTTATGCAACGCGCCAGACTTGAGATAGCGCACCCGCCCGCCCATCTCTCAGGGCTAGTGATTCCAGCGGAACGGATATAGAACACCCCCATGTCCCTTACCCACATCTCCGTCCGCGGCGCGCGCGAGCACAATCTCAAGAACGTCGATATCGACATCCCCCGCGACACGCTCACCGTGATCACCGGCCTGTCGGGCAGCGGCAAGTCGAGCCTCGCCTTCGACACCATCTATGCCGAGGGCCAGCGCCGTTACGTCGAGTCGCTGTCGGCCTATGCGCGCCAGTTCCTCGAGCTGATGCAGAAGCCCGATGTCGATCATATCGAAGGGCTCAGCCCGGCGATCTCGATCGAGCAGAAGACCACCAGCCGCAATCCGCGCTCGACGGTCGCGACGGTCACCGAGATCTACGATTATATGCGCCTGCTCTGGGCGCGCGTCGGCATTCCGTACAGCCCGGCCACCGGCCTGCCGATCGCCGCGCAGACCGTCAGCCAGATGGTCGACCGCGTCCTCGCGCTCCCCGAGAGCAGCCGCCTGCTCCTCCTCGCCCCCGTCGTCCGCGGCCGCAAGGGCGAGTATCGCAAGGAGCTCGCCGAGTGGCAGAAGGCCGGCTTCCAGCGCGTCCGCATCGACGGCGAGACCTATCTGATCGAGGACGCGCCCGCGCTGGACAAGAAGTACAAGCACGACATCGAGGTGGTGGTCGATCGCCTGGTGGCAGGCGGCGACATCGCCACGCGGCTGGCCGAGAGTTTCGAGACTGCGCTCAAGCTCGCCGAGGGGCTGGCCTATGTCGACCTGGTCGACGCCGTCGCCCCCGGCCGCGAGAACGACACCCAGGACGCCGGCGCGATGAAGAATGCCGGCATCCCCGCCAATCGCATCGTCTTCTCCGAGAAGTTCGCCTGCCCGGTCAGCGGCTTCACCATCGCCGAGATCGAGCCGCGGCTATTCTCGTTCAACGCCCCGCAAGGTGCCTGCCCGGCGTGCGACGGCCTTGGCGAGAAGCTCGAATTCGACGAGGATCTCGTCGTCCCCAATCACGATCTGACGATCAAGAAGGGCGCGATCGTCCCCTGGGCCAAGTCCAACCCGCCCTCGCCTTATTACATGCAGGTGCTCGGCAGCCTCGCGCGCGAACTCGGCTTCAGCATCGACGCGCCCTGGGCCGAGCTCCCGCCCGAGATCCATTACGCCATCCTCCACGGCACCCGCGGCAAGCCGGTCACGCTCACCTTCGTCGACGGCCGCAAGAGCTACGACGTCAAGAAGCCGTTCGAAGGCGTGATCGGCAACCTCAACCGCCGCATGCTCCAGACCGAATCCGCCTGGATGCGCGAGGAGCTCAGCAAGTACCAGGCTTCGCACCCCTGCGAGGTCTGCGAAGGCGCCCGCCTCAAGCCCGAAGCGCTCGCGGTCAAGATCGGATCACGCGACATCTCCAGCGTCACCCGCCTGTCGGTGGTCGACGCGCTCGCTTTCTTCGCCACCCTCCCCGACCAGCTCACCCCGCAGAGCAAGGAGATCGCCCGCGCGATCCTCAAGGAGATCGACGAGCGGCTCGGCTTCCTCAACAATGTCGGGCTCGATTATCTCAACCTGAACCGCACCAGCGGCACCCTCTCCGGCGGCGAATCGCAGCGCATCCGCCTCGCCTCGCAGATCGGCAGCGGCCTCTCCGGCGTGCTCTACGTCCTCGACGAGCCGAGCATCGGCCTCCACCAGCGCGACAACGACATGCTCCTCAAGACGCTGCGCCGGCTGCGCGATCTCGGCAACACCGTGATCGTCGTCGAGCATGACGAGGACGCGATCCGCACCGCCGACTACGTCATCGACATGGGCCCCGGCGCCGGCGTCCATGGCGGCGCGATCGTCGCGCACGGCAGCCTGGAGGACGTCCTCGCCAACGAGGACAGCATCACCGCCGACTATCTCACCGGCCGCCGCGAAGTCCCGTTGCCGGCCAAGCGCCGCAAGGGCAACGGCAAGAAGCTGACGGTGCACAACGCCACCGCCAACAATCTCACCGGCGTCACCGCCAGCATCCCGCTGGGCACCTTCACTTGCATCACCGGCGTCTCGGGCTCGGGCAAGTCGAGCTTCACGATCGACACGCTCTACGCCGCCGCCGCGCGCCAGCTCAACGGCGCGCGCATCCTGGCGGGCAAGCACGACAGGATCACCGGGCTCGAATATCTCGACAAGGTGATCGACATCGACCAGTCGCCGATCGGCCGCACCCCGCGCAGCAACCCCGCCACCTATACCGGCGCCTTCACTCAGATCCGCGACTGGTTCGCCGGCCTGCCCGAGAGCCAGGCGCGCGGCTACAAGCCCGGCCGCTTCAGCTTCAACGTCAAGGGCGGCCGCTGCGAGGCGTGCACCGGCGACGGGCTGCTCAAGATCGAGATGCACTTCCTCCCCGACGTCTACGTCACCTGCGACGTCTGCCACGGCCAGCGCTACAACCGCGAAACCCTGGAAGTGAAGTTCAAGGGCCGCAGCATCGCCGACGTGCTCGACATGACCGTCGAGGACGCGTTCGAGTTCTTCAAGGCGGTCCCGCCGATCCGCGACAAGATGGCGATGCTCGCCGAAGTCGGGCTCGGCTATGTCAAGGTCGGCCAGCAGGCGACGACGCTCAGCGGCGGCGAGGCGCAGCGCGTCAAGCTCGCCAAGGAACTCGCCCGCCGCGCCACCGGCCAGACGCTCTATATTCTCGATGAACCTACCACCGGCCTCCATTTCGAGGACGTCCGCAAACTCCTCGAAGTCCTCCACGCGCTGGTCGAGCAGGGCAACACCGTGGTGGTGATCGAGCATAATCTCGACGTCATCAAGACCGCCGACTGGATCCTCGACCTGGGGCCGGAGGGCGGCGTCAAGGGCGGCGAGATCGTCGCGCAGGGCACGCCGGAAGTGGTGGCGAAGGAGCCGCGGAGTTTTACCGGGCGGTATCTGGCGCCGCTGCTGGAGCGGGGGAAGGGCGCGAAACAAGCGGTGGCGGCGGAGTGAGGGCTGCTGATGCCTCTTTCTCCGTTCAGTTTTGGCGTCACCATTTTCTGAACGTAGATTGGCTGCATCAACTTGAAGACGCAGCTAGTCACGACCTTAACGGTCGTGAAATTTTAGTAAGAGAATATTTACCCGAAAGCTTTCTCGATAAGGTTTCAATCACCGTTAGGCCAATTACCGATGAAGAGTCACGCCTTAATGGACGCTCCCTTGCGTCCAAAACCCATCGCGCCGTAGAATTTAGTTTGTTTGGTTATGACATAGGACGGCTAAAAGATATCTATGATTCCATGGATGAAAATTATCCTCTCACTTTCCATGAGTTTTCTGGATACACTATTACATCTGAACTAGAACGATTTTGTCACATCGTACTGTTTCTTGCCAGCGTTTGCTACGCATCGGCCGTGCATTACGACCTACCTATTTGCCGGTTTAATGATGATGATTTCGGAACTAGCTCATTCGAGATTTTAAGCATCCACCGGACTCCGGACGCTTTTGACTTTCTCTCTGCGCCAATCACCTCTCCGGTTAACTTAGATACCATTCTTCTTTGGAGCAAAAAGTGCTCCGGTATTTGGTCAGGATCTGCAAGGACCCGTGTAGAGAAAGCAATGAGCTTTTTCTCTCACACGACATCACCCTCATCCGGAGGCAACGATGTCACTCGTCTGATTTGGGCTACCGCAGCTCTTGAAGCGCTAGTTTGCGACAATAATAATAGTATTTCCAATCAATTAAAGAAGAGATTGCCACTTCTTTCTAGTGAAATAAAATTCACAAATTTGAATAAGCAAATTCGAAATGCCTACGGATTTAGATCTCGCTTACTTCACGGAGATTTACCAGTTCCTAATGCATTTTTAGATGGTTCGGACAGTTCGTTTGAGTCTGATGAGGTTTGGATACATGGCCACTTTCTACAAATCTTGCTGATTTCTTGTCTATGGACTGCCGTCATACATGATGCCATCGATTTTGACTTCAATGAACAACTGAGGCTAGGCTAACCTGTGGGGTGTTAGGTCTGTCCGGCGGTTCTAAGCCGCGCTCCGAGTCACAGGTGCCGCGCCCAATGCTCTTCCGCCACAATCGAAATGGGCAAACCGACGTCTCGCCACTCGCATGCCTGTAAGATCTTGTTGCCGAACGACGAATGCTTCCACGATGATGTGGCATAGGCGCCGATTACCAGCACGTTCGTGCTCTTCCGCAGCCCACCGCAGCTTCCACCACGCGCCTCGACGGCCTGCTCGCAATATTTGCGCTGGCCGTAGTTGAAGGTGCCGGTGAAACAGTAGCTTGTACCCGTGAACGTCAGCACTGGCGCGGGGTCGCACAGCGGCAACCCAGTCGGCTTCAGGACTTCACCTAGTTCAAAATCGCGGTTTGCAAAGCGATTGAGCGTGTCGAGCAGCTCACTGCATTCCTCCGCATCGGCTACACCGTCGCGAAGGATCGCATTAACGCGATCATACAGGGTCCTCACGACCGGCTGGTCGCTGATGTCTACATTGGCTGCCAGCCACTTTTGCAGGAACTCGACTTCGGTTTGGTTAAGTTGCCCGTCGGCCGCAACCCCACGAGCGATGCCAATCAGTTCATCGATCTGACGAGAGGTAATTCGGTCTCCGCCTAGCTTGTTATGCAGTGCCTCATTGGACATCTTAGGCCCTCCCCAACTTGTATGCTGCTACCAATTTCGAGTTACATCAATACAGACCCCTCCATGTCCCCGGCAAAAGCGCTGTCGCACGAGAACGGTCGAGAGCAGCTATCACCCCTCACCCATGATACTCCCGATACAGCGCCCGCAGCGTCGCCTCGGCCTGTTTCAGCCCGAGCAAAGGCGAGAACATCCGGTTGACGTTGTCGGGCGGCACGATCACGTGCCAGCCGCACGCGCGGCAGCGTATGTCCGCGTGCTGGCGCTTGCTCTTGAAGTCGAGGATGACGCGCACGGTGGTATCGGCCATCCGCATCCGAGAGCATAAAGCGAACGATTCCCGAAGCCTCTGCCCCCGGTCATCCCCGGGATTCACAGCCTCCGCGCCCATCCCTTCCCGCAGTCACCCTCCCGCGCTATATTCCACGCATGACCAAGCTCTCGCCCATCGAGTCGGAATTCGCGACGACCGAAGAGGCCGAAGCCTATGATGCATGGTTCCGCGCGAAGGTAGAGGCGCGCATGGCGTCCAAGGCGCCCGGCATCCCGCATGACGAAGTCATGGCCCGGATGCAGGCCATTATCGATCGCCGCGCAGACGGCGGATGATCCCGCCGGTCTGGCACCCCGGGGCGCTGGAGGATCTCGAGGCGATCGTCGACTTCATCGAAGTGCGTAATCCGCTTGCTGCCCGCACGATCGGCGAGGCAATTCGCCGCACCGCCGATCGCCTGCCGGAACATCCCTATATGTATCGTCGCGGCCGCGTGCCAGGCACCCGCGAAGCGCTCGTCCATCCGAACTACATCCTGGTGTACCGCGTCACGGAGATCATCGAAGTGATCGCCGTCCTCCACGCCCGCCAGCAATACCCCTGACCACACCACCGCTCGCCGCACGCCCGCACCCTCCCCGCCGCTCGCGCGTTCTCCTGCCACGCCCGCGCATCCCGCGCCCGTACAGGAGCAGTCCCCATGAGCATCTTCGGCAGCATCAAGGACGCCATTTTCGGCCACAAGGCCGCCGCCAAGCCCGCCGCGCCCGCGCAGGCCGCCCCCCAGGCACCCCAGACCCCGGCAATGCCGCAGATGCAGCAATCCGCCGCCCCCGCCGGCCCGGTCGATGTCGAGAACGTGCTGATGGTGTTCGAGACCGAGCGCGGCACCTCGGACCTCAACTGGCGCACCTCGATCGTCGACCTGATGAAGCTGGTCGGTCTCGATTCGAGTCTCGACAACCGCAAGGCGCTCGCCACCGAGCTCGGCTATACCGGCGCTACCGACGGCTCGGCCGAAATGAACATCTGGCTGCACAAGGCAGTGATGCGCGAGCTCGAAAAGAGCGGCGGCACAGTCCCGGCCAGCCTCAAGGACTGAGACCCGGCTCGCACGCCTTAAAGAAGAAGCGGTTCACGCAAAGGCGCGAAGGCGCCAAGGGCCCGCCGCCAGCCCGCAGCGCCGCGTCAGCGGCAGATAATCGGCACGATCGGCTATCTGCCGCGCCGCGGCGCTTTCCCGGCCCTCTTCGCGTCCTCGCGTCTTCGCGTGAACAATCCTTCTTCAACCCCTCATAGCTGCGCATACGCGTCAGATTGACACCTCCCAAAACAAGAACAAACCGCGAACTTTTCGCTTTCCTACAACCCCCGTTCCGGCATATCTGGCGAGTCCTCCGAGTCGAAACCGCATGAGGACACGCCCATGAACGCCCAGACCGCGATCCTGCCCGCCGACGATACCGACGACATCGGCTTCGAAGCCCCCCGCCCCATCGATTACGCCGCGTTCCACGGCTTCAGCCCCGGCGGCGCGGCGCGCTACGAGGGCTGGACGCCCGACAAGCAGCGAACCTTCCTCGAGGCGCTGTCCGAGGGCCACACCGTCGTCCAGGCTGCGGCGATCGTCGGGCTCTCCAAGCAATCGGCCTATGCGCTGCGCCAGAGCCCGCGCGGGCAGAGCTTCGCGCTCGGCTGGCAGGCGGCGGTGCTGCTCGCGCGCAATGCGCTGGCCGACGAGTTGATGGAGCGCGCGTTCAAGGGGACGCGCGAAACCCTCACCCGCAACGACGGCAGCATCGTCACCCGCCACCGCCACGACAATCGCCTCGCGATGGCGATGCTCAACCGCCTCGACCGGATGGCGAGCCAGGCCGAGCCCGCCGCCGCCGCGGCGCGGCTGATCGCCACCGACTTCGCCCAATATCTCGAGCTGATCGGCCGCGACGCGGGGCCGGCGCGCGCCGGCGTCTTCCTCGGCGCCCGCGTCGAGCCCGCCGGCAACGACGATCTCGCGCCGATCCGCGCGCTCGCCCGCGCCGACAAATGGCTGCGCACCCACACCGACATCGCCGAGCCGGTCGTCACCGCCGATCTCGACCCCGCCGAGCGCGCCACCTGGAACGGCGAGCAATGGAACCGCGCCGAGGCCGCCGGGCTGGTCAAGCTCGCCCCCGAAAACCCCGTTTCGAGTCAAGCGAGTCAACCGCCGATCACCGACCGCAGTCTCCCGGTATGGTGGGACGAGATCGCCGACGAATGGCGCACCTGCTTTCCGCCGCCCGAGGATTTCGACCGCGAGGAGGACGGCGAATATGGCGATGGCGACTATGCTCGCGCGCTGAGCCGCGACGAGGAGGCCGCGCTGGTGGCGGTCGACGACAGGGTGATCGCGCGGCAGCGCCGGGTCGAATGGGCCAGACGCGACGCCTGGCTCGCCGCGCTCGCGCAGGAAGCCGCCGCTCTCGACGCCGAGGACGCGGCCGAGTCGGCGGCGCCGGATCCCGATATTCCGGCGCCCGACTTGTAAGATCCGGTGCTTCTTCCCATAATAGGGAAAGCGCCCGCCGCATCGCGGCTGTTCCGATGGAACTCCGGCGCCCTTCGTTCCTTGTCCGAGCGTACGAACGTGCATCGCCCTTCACCGGCGCGTGCGTCGTGCAACCGGCCGGCATTTGCCGCGCGGGACGATCTTCAGAACCCCAATTGGAATCAGAATGAACTTTTTCACGCATATCGAAGATACCCAGATCACCCGCGGCGCGCGCACTGCGTTCGACGCCTTCGTACCCGTTCACCGCCGCCTCTTCCCGATCGAGCCGTGCCCGCGCGAAATCGCCCGCGCCGCCGTTCGCGAAGTGCTCGGCTGAGCTGCTCCGGGGCGCGGCTGCTGCCGTGCCCTGCTTGGCTTTTCGCGCGCCCCAGGTGGCGCGCGCGATTGGCAAAATCCGCGGCGTCATGCTATGCCGCGACTCACCACCGGCACGCTGTTTCGTAAGCGCCGGGTGGCTGAGAGACAGGACCCGTGCTCCCGCTTACTGATGTTCAGGAGCTTGCAATGGACCTAGATTATTTGAATCGGCGCCATGCCGACGAAGTCGCCCGCGCGGCCGCCGCGGCGAGTGCGCCGGCCCGGATCGCCCACCAGAAACTGGCGCGGAGCTATGCCGCCCGCATCGCCGCCAAGATGCGCGTCGCCACCCCGGCTAGCGCTTCGTGAAGATCGCCGCGACCAGCGCGATGCGGTCGACTTCGGCATAAGCCGGCTGGTCGAGCTCCTCCCCGAAGATGTCGGGGTCGAGCTCGCGGTAGCGCAGATCGCATCCCTCCGCGTGCGCGAGCGCTGCCAGCGCCGCGCCGAGCGGATCCTCGCCGCGGACGATCGCGCTGCCGGTATAGAGGATGAGCCTACCGCCGGATGCCAGCCGCCGCGCTGCCATGGCGGCCATGTCGACCGACACCTGCCCGCCGAGCATCCCGCCGCCGTCGCGGTAGGTCCGGGCGCCATGGTCGATGATATAGGGCGGATTGGCCAGCGCCAGGTCGATCGGCTCGGCGATCGCATCGAGCGTGGGGCTTTCGACGGCGCGAACCGGGACACCCGCCGCCGCCGCGTTGATTGCCGCCAGCCGCAGCGCCGCCGGGTTGACGTCGGTCATCCACACCCCCGCGCCAGGGCACAGCTTCGCCGCGACCAGTGCGCCCACGCCGGAGCCGGTGCCGATATCGACGATGACGGCCCCCGGCGGGGTCGGCGCGCCGCCGAGTTCGGCTTCGATCAAATCGGCGAACCGGTAGCTGTCCGGCCCGAAGAACACCGAATCCGCCGCGTCGGTCGGATATGCCGAATGCAAATAGAGCGCGTCCTTGAGCCGCGACACCCGGAACCGGCTGCGATACATCCCGTCCGCCGTCGCCGCCAAAGCGCCCCCGGCCTCGAGCAACCCGAGCAGTTCGGCGTCGACCAGCGACGCCGCGAACGGCAGGCTCCAGCCCAGCACGTCCTCCAGATCCCGCGCCGCGCCGCGGTCCGGGCGGGCAAGTACGCGAGCATGCGTCGCCGGCGTCGGCGTGACGAAACGATAGTCTCGTCGCCGCAACGCTTCGACAAGCTGGACCAGCGCTGCATCGGTTCGGGTCATCATATCTCCAGGCACAAAAAAGCCCGCGGAGCCAAAGGGCTCAACGCGGGCTTCCTTTGATGGTGGGCGTGGCAAGGATTGAACTTGCGACCCCTGCGATGTCAACACAGTGCTCTACCACTGAGCTACACGCCCCCAAGGAGGGCGCGCTTTAGCGAGGCTTTCGGCCCCGCGCAAGCGCCTCCGACCGCTAAATCAATTGAACCCCGCATTCTCCGACTGGAACATGCGATCTACCTCGAGCACGAGGTCGCGCAAGTGGAACGGCTTGGAGAGCACCCGTGCCTGCGGAACCTGCTTTTCGGCCTTGAGCGTCACCGCCGCGAAACCGGTGATGAACATCACTCGCATCTCCGGCGCCATCTCGCTGGCCCGCTGGGCGAGTTCGATCCCATCCATCTCGGGCATGACGATATCGGTGAGGAGCAGGTCGAATCGTTCGGCCTCGAGCAAGGGAATCGCCTCGGTCCCACGATCCACTGCGCTGACCGCATAGCCCGAGCGTTCGAGCGCGCGGGTGAGGTATTCCCGCATCACGCGGTCATCCTCGGCCAGCAGAATCCGGATCATCACTACCCCAACCAATCTAAGGCGCCATTCTATGCGCAAAGCCTTTAAAAATTTCCAGCAAGTTTACTACTGGCGATTGCTGACAAGGCGTGCCGTGCCTAGGCAGGGACCAGTGACGAGCATGTCCTCCTTTGTACGCAACGGCCCGCTCGAGCCGGCCACGCCGGTCGTGCTGTCGGTGCCGCATGCAGGGCGCGACTACCCACTGGCGCTCCGCTCGGCACTGCGCGTCCCGCTGGCCGCGCTCAAAGGGCTCGAAGATCGCTATGCCGACGTGCTCGGGCTCGACGCCCGCCGGGCGGAAACCTTGTTCGTGGCGCAGCGCGCCCGTGCCTGGATCGATCTGAACCGCGCCGAGCACGAGCGCGATCCGCGGCTCGACGATGGTGCGGCGAGCATCGGCCACCCGCAATCCGCCAAGCTGCGCAGCGGGCTCGGGCTGGTCCCGCGCCGTGTCGGGAATTCGGGAGACATCTGGCAGCGTCGCCTGTCCTCCGACGAGGTTCAGTTGCGAATCGAAGCCGATCACCGCCCCTATCATGCCGGGATCGCCGCAGCGCTCGCCTCGGCCCGGGCGCGGTTCGGCGTGGCGGTGCTGATCGACGTCCATTCAATGCCTTCGCTGGGGCCGCCGGAAAGCGCGCCCCGCCTCGTGCTCGGCGACCGCTTCGGCAAGTCGGCGGCGGCGCGATTCACCGGCAGGATCGAAGGCGTGGCGCGAGCGCATGGAGTCGCTACTGCGGCGAACGCGCCTTATTCGGGGGGCCATATCCTTGAGCGCCACGGCGACCCAAGGCGCGGCATCCACGCGATTCAGCTCGAATTCGATCGCGGGCTCTATCTCGACGCGGCGCTGGACGGCCCGGGGGAAGGGCTGCCTGCCACAACTCGGCTGCTCCGAGCGATCATCGACGCGGTTACTGACGAAGCCCTGCCCAGCGCGCTCGCCGCCGAATAAAAAACCACCTCGTGCGCGAGGCACGAGGTGGCCAAGGTTCAGGGAGGAGACACGCCCGAAGGCGTGTCACACGGCGTCGTGAAAGGGGGGACACGATGCCGTACCAAGCAATATAGTTGAGCAGCCAAAGAGTTCAAGGCCGTGCGAGGAACCGTGCCTGACCGACGTGCAACCGATCGCGCGCTCAGATAAGTGGGCATGAAATAGCCGCTAGCGGGTCAAGCGCCCATCAGACGATAGCCGACGCCGGGCTCGTTGCGGATCAGCGAGGTTGTGGGGTCTCCTCCCTCGAGTTTTCTACGCACACCCCGCGCAGCGACGCGGAGATACTCCACATCGCGCTCGTGTCCGGGACCCCAGACGCCGCGGAGCAACTGGACGTGCGTCACCACCCGACCCGGATGCTTGGCGAGTTCGGCGAGAAAGCCGAACTCTTTCGGGGTCAGGTGAACCTCCTCACCGTCCCTGCGGACCAACCGGGCCGCGAGGTCGATTTCGATTTCGCCGAGCCGAACCACCGGCGCCGCGGCCTCTACCGACAGACGGTGCCGCAGCGCGGTTCGCACCCGCGCCAGCACCTCCTCGGTGTCGAAGGGCTTGGTGACGTAATCGTCGGCGCCAAGATCGAGCGCAGTCACCTTCTCCTCGGTGGCGTCGCGTGCCGAAACCACGATCACTGTGGCACCCGCGGCCTTGATCAGAGGTACGAGTTCCAGCCCGTCGCGGTCGGGGAGGCCCAGATCGAGCAACACTGCCTCTGGCTTGTCGATCTGCACGGCGGTGAGCGCCTCGCGCGCGTTGCCCGCCTCGCTGACGCGGTAGCCGGCGCGCGTCAGGCTGGCGCCGAGCAAACGACGGATCGCGGGCTCGTCGTCGACCACCAATATCATCGCTCGCTGGCTCATTCGCTCGGCATGCTCTTTGTGAGATGCGCTTCGGGAATGTGAAGCGTGAAGCAGGCACCCGAACGATCGCTGCGGTTCGCAGCGCTGACCGTGAGGCCCATCGCCTCGGCAAAGCCCTTGACGATCGCGAGGCCCAGCCCCGTGCCGCCCTTGCGGTCGGATCCCTCGATCCGCGCGAACGTCTCGAAGATCCGGACTTCCTCTCCGGGCGGCAGGCCGGGACCATCGTCGAGCACGCTCAACGTCAGCGCACCGGGCTGGCGCCGAGCCGCGACGGTGATCGGCGAGCCCGTATCGCCATATTTGGCGGCGTTCTCGAGCAAGTTGATCAGACAGTGATGGAAGAGCTGCGGATCGACCGTGACGAAGGGCAATTCGGGCGAGATATCGAGCTGGATGGCATGCCCCTCGAGCGTGCGCCGCAAATCGTGCACCGCCGATGCGACGGCGTCGGCGAGGTCCACCGGCTCGATCGACTGGCGCAGCGCGCCCGACTCGATGCGGACCATGTCGAGCAGGTTTGCGACGAACCGGTGCAGCCGTTCGGCCTCGCCGCGCGCCGCGGTGAGCTGCCCGGCCTGCTCGTCGGAGGCGGGACGCATCTCGGCGAGCATGCCTAGAATCGTCGTCAGCGGCGTGCGCAGGTCATGGCTTACCGAGGAGAGCAAGGCCGCGCGCAGCCGGTCGCGCTCCTTGAGCTGGGTCACTGTCGCCATCTCGGCCTCGAACGCGATCCGTTCGAGTGCGAGCGAGGCCTGATCCAGCAGGCTCAGCAGCAGCGGCAGCTGATCCGAGCGGATCCGCGATGCGTCCGAACGCGCCAGCCCCATCACCCCGAGCACCCGACCGCCCGCCGCTAATGGGTGGAACAGCCATTCCGACGCGGTCAATGTATCCGACCCCCGCCCGGCAGGCGTGTTGTGATCGAACGCCCAGCGCGCCGCAGCCTGTTCGATTGCCTCCAGCCGGTCCTCGGGAGGGACGGCGGCGATGAGCGCAAGTTCGCCATGCACGGGCAGTAGCAACACCGCATTGGCATCGATCAACCGGCCGACTTCTGCACAGAGAAGCTGGCCGAGTTCGTCGCGCTTGCTCACCGCGGTCAGCTGGCGGGCGAAGCCCGCGAGCGAGCTGTTCTGCGCGGCGCTGCGCTGGGCGAGCATCGCCTGATCGCGCACCCGCGCGGCGAGCTGGCTGCTGACCACCGCGACTGCGAGCAGCACCAGGACGGTCAGGATGTTCTGTGGATCCTGGATCGTGAACGTGCGCGTCGGCGGGATGAAGAAGAAGTTATAGGCGAGCGACGAGACCAGCCCGGTGACCACCCCCGTCCGCACGCCGTAGCGAGTCGCCGCGACCATCACCGGCAAAAGATAGAGCAGCCCGATATTAGTGATGTTGCCCGCCGCGAGGATGCTCGCGCCGAGTAGCGTCACCAGCAGCACGAGCCCGAATGCGACGAGATAGCCTGCAGGCTTTCCCCATCCGCTTCCCTTCCGTCGCGGCGTACGGTCGCCCACGGCCGGCACGCTCTCGGCCATCGGCAGCACATGCACGGCAATCCCCGGCGTCTCGCGCACCAGCCGATCGACCACCGAACCGTGGCGCAGTTCGAACCAGCGCGAGCGCATCGACTTGCCGACGATCAGCTGCGTTGCCCGCGCCTCGGTGGTGAAACGCTTGAGGCCTTCGAGCACCGATACTGCCGGCACCGAGGCAACCTGCCCGCCGAGCTGGGTAGCCAGATGCAGCGTCGCGGCGAGCCGCGCATTCTCGGCATCGTTGAAGCGGCTGGTGCGCGGCGTCTCAATGTAGACCGCGGTCCAGGGCGCACGCAACGCATCGGCAATTCGCTTGGCCGCGCGCACCAGCTCGACGGCCCCGGGAAGCTCGCTCACCGCGACCACCAGCCGCTCGCCCCCCGCCCAGGTACCGGCGAGCGCGTGCGCGCGGAGGTAATCGAGCATCTGCGCATCGACTGCCTGTGCCGCACGCCGCAGTGCGAGTTCGCGTAGTGCCGACAGGTTCGATTTGGAGAAGAAATGCCCGAGCGCACGGCTCGCTTCCTCGGGCACATAGACCTTGCCTTCCTTGAGCCGCTCGATCAGCTCGTCGGGCGGGATATCGACGACTTCGATCTCGGCGCTTTCGAGCAGGCGATCCGGCAGCGTCTCACGCACCCGCACCTTGGTGAACGAGGCGACGACGTCGTTCAGGCTCTCGAGGTGCTGGATGTTGACGGTGGAATAGACGTCTATCCCCGCCGCGAGCAGCTCCTCGACATCCTGGTAGCGTTTGTCGTGCCGGCTTTCCGGCGCGTTGGTGTGCGCAAGTTCGTCGACCAGCACCAGCTGGGGACGGCGCGCGAGAATGGCGTCGACGTCGAGTTCGCCGAGCGTCCGCCCCTGATAAGGGATCTGCCGTCGCGGCACGATCTCATGGCCGTGCACCAGCGCCTCGGTCTCGGCGCGGCCGTGAGTCTCGACGATGCCGATCACGACGTCGACGCCTGCGCGTTTCCGCGCCGCGCCTTCGTTGAGCATCTCATAGGTCTTGCCGACGCCGGGGGCAGCGCCGAGGAAGACCTTCATACGGCCGAGGCCCTCCTGCGCGGCGGCGCGCAGAAGGGCTTCGGGGTCGGGACGGCCGTCCTTTGGATCAGGTTCGTTCACTCGGGGGCTTTTGCGCCTACCGGCGCCAGCCTGTCGAGCGCGCGATTGAGCGCGAGCACGTTGACGCGTGGCTCGCCGAGAAAGCCGAGCAGCGGCTTTTCGACTTGCTGCCGCACGAGCGCGTCCACCTGCCCGCGCGGCAGCCGACGGGCGCCTGCGACGCGCCTTACCTGCGAAAAAGCCGCCTCGGGGCTGATATGGGGGTCGAGCCCCGAGGCGGAGGCAGTCACCAGATCGGCGGGGACCGATGCTTCTGGTGTGTCGCGATTCGCGATGAGGTCAGCCTTGATGCGATCGGCGAGCGTCTGGCTGGTCGGGCCGAGATTCGATCCGGCCGAAGCGGTGGCGTCGTAGCCGCTGCCGGCTGCCGAAGGGCGGCCGTGAAAGTAGCGCGGCGCCGAAAAGCCCTGCCCGAGCAGCTCCGAGCCGATCACTTGGCCGTTCTCGCGGATCAGGCTGCCATTGGCCTGGGCCGGGAACGCGACTTGTCCGATTCCGGTGAGCAGCGCCGGATAAGCAAGCCCGAGCAGGGCCGCGAACAGGATTGTCAGGACGATCGCAGGGCGAAACGCAGTGGTGAAGTCCTTGAGCATGTTTCTTTCCTCAGGCGAGGTGGAGGCCGGCAACGACGAGGTCGATCGCCTTGATCCCGATGAACGGCGCGATCAGCCCGCCAAGGCCGTAGATTGCGAGATTGCGCGCGAGCAGCGGCCCCGCGGCCATCGGCTTGTAGGTCACGCCCCGCAGCGCGAGCGGCACCAGGCACGGGATGATCAGCGCATTGAAGATGATCGCCGAGAGGATCGCCGATTGCGGCGATGCCAGCCCCATCACGTTGAGCACGCCGAGCCCCGGATAGAGCGCGACGAACATCGCCGGGATGATCGCGAAATACTTCGCCACGTCATTGGCGACCGAGAAGGTGGTCAGCGCGCCGCGCGTCATCAGCAACTGCTTGCCGAGGCCGACCACTTCGATGAGCTTGGTCGGATCGCTGTCGAGATCGACCATGTTGCCCGCTTCGCGCGCGGCCTGCGTCCCTGTGTTCATTGCGACGCCGACATCGGCCTGGGCGAGCGCGGGGGCATCGTTGGTGCCGTCGCCGCACATCGCGACCAGCTTGCCGCCCTGCTGCTCCTTGCGGATCAGCGCGAGCTTGTCCTCGGGTGTCGCCTCGGCGAGGAAATCGTCGACGCCGGCTTCGGCGGCGATCGCGGCGGCGGTGAGCGGGTTGTCGCCGGTGATCATCACCGTGCGGATGCCCATCCGGCGCAGTTCGGCGAAGCGCTCGCGCACCCCCGCCTTGACCACGTCCTTGAGTGCCACGATGCCGAGCAGCCGCCCGTCCTGCGCCACCGCGAGCGGCGTCTGGCCGGAGCGGGCGACTTCGTCGGTGATCCGGCGCAGCTCGGTCGCCGCGGCGGTTTCGCCCGCGCCGGGATTGGCGCGGAGCACGGCATCGACCGCGCCCTTCTGGATCAGGCTGTCGCCGGTGCGCACGCCGGAGAGGCGAGTCTGCGCGGTAAACGGGATGATCTCGGCTCCGTCGGGCAATGCCTCGCGCGACTGGCCGTACCGACTGTGGCTCAGCGCGACGATCGAGCGGCCCTCCGGAGTCTCGTCGGCAAAGCTGGCGAGCAATGCCGCGCTTGCAAGCGTATCGATCGGAACTCCCGCGAGCGGGCGAAACTCGCTAGCCGCGCGGTCGCCGATCGTGATGGTCCCGGTCTTGTCGAGCAGGAGCACGTCGACATCGCCCGCCGCCTCGACCGCGCGGCCCGATTTGGCGAGCACGTTGAAACGCACCAGCCGGTCCATTCCCGCGATGCCGATCGCCGAGAGCAAGGCGGCGATCGTCGTCGGGATCAGGGTGATCAGCAGCGCGGCGAGGATCGCCACCGGAATGCTCCCCCCGGCATAGCTTGCGAAGCTGGGGATCGTCGCGACGGCGATCAGGAAGATGATCGTCAGCCCGACCAGCAGGATCGTCAGCGCGATCTCGTTGGGAGTCTTCTGGCGCTCAGCCCCTTCTACCAACGCGATCATCCGGTCGAGAAAGCCCTGACCGGGCTCCTGCGTCACGCGGACCTTGATCTGGTCGGAGATCACGCGGGTGCCGGCAGTGACCGCCGAACGGTCGCCGCCCGCCTCGCGGATCACCGGTGCGCTCTCGCCGGTGATCGCGGCTTCGTTTACCGATGCGACGCCTTCGATCACTTCGCCGTCGGCAGGGATCAGGTCGCCGGTCTCGACCAGTACGATCTGTCCCTTCTGGAGCTGCGAGGCGGGCACGGTCTTGCCGTCCGGCAGCTTTGCGGTCAGCTCGGATTTCGCGGCGCGCAGCGATGCCGCCTGGGCACGCCCCCTGCCCTCCGCCAGGGCCTCGGCGAAGGTGCCGAACAGCACCGTCAGCCACAGCCAGACGATCAGCTGGAGCTGGAACGGTATCGACAGCGCCTCGCCGCCGATCGCGAGCAGCACGGTGAGCAGGAGCGCCACCACCGCAGTGGTGAACAGCACCGGGTTCTTCACCAGCGCGGCCGGGCTGAGCTTCCTGAAGGCATCGCCGATCGCCGGACCGACGAGCTTTGCCGAGAACATCGAAGTTGGAGTCGTCATGGGAATTGCCTTCAGAAGAGCTGGCCGTGGATCATCGCGAGATGATCGGCGACGGGTCCGAGCGCGAGGCTGGGGAGGAAGGTCAGCCCGCCGACGATCAGGATGATCCCGACGAGCAGCCCGATCCACAGCGCGCCGGTGGTCGGGAAAGAGCCGGCGGTGGCGGGCGTGTATTTCTTCGCCGCGAGACTGCCTGCGATGGCGAGCACCGGCACGATCACGAAGAAGCGCCCGATCCACATCGCAACGCCGAGCAGGCCATTGTAAAAGGGCGTCCCCGCGGTCAGCCCGGCAAAGGCGGAGCCATTGTTCGCAGTCGCCGAGCTGAATGCGTAGAGGATCTCGGAAAAACCGTGCGGGCCCTTGTTGAGCGGCCCGGCCAGCCCCTGCGGCAGCACCGTCGCGAGCGCGGTGAAGCCGAGGATGCACAAGGGCAGCACCGCGATCGCCAGCACCGCGAGCTTGACTTCGCGGCCCTCGATCTTCTTGCCGACATATTCGGGGGTACGGCCCACCATCAGCCCCGCGACGAACACCGCGAGCAATGCATAGAGCAGAAAACCGTAGATTCCGGCACCAACGCCGCCGACGACGATCTCGCCGAGCTGCATGTTGAACAGCGGGATCATCCCGCCGAGCGCCGTGAAGCTGTCGTGCATCGCATTGACTGCACCGCACGAAGCCGCAGTGGTGACCACCGAGAAGAGCGCGCTCGCGGCCACGCCGAAGCGGACTTCCTTGCCCTCCAGATTACCCCCGGCGGTGCCGAGCTGGTGGATCAACGGGTTGCCCGCGGCCTCCTGCCAATACGTCACGCCGACGCCGGCAAGGAACAGGATCATCATCGCGGCGAGAATCGCCCAGCCCTGGCGCGGATTGCCCACTGCCTTGCCGAAGGTCCAGGTCAGCCCGACGCCGATCACGAAGATCGACAGCATCTGGACGAGATTGGTCAGTGCGCTCGGATTCTCGAACGGATGCGCGCTGTTGGCGTTGAAGAAGCCGCCACCATTGGTGCCGAGCATCTTGATCGCCTCTTGCGAAGCGACCGGGCCCAGCGCGATCGTCTGCTTGGCGCCTTCGAGCGTGGTCGCATCGATCGAGCCGAGGAAGGTCTGCGGCACGCCGCTCGCGATCAGATAGAGCGCGTAGACAAGGCAGATCGGGACCAGCAAATAGAGCGTCACTCGCGTCATATCGGCCCAGAAATTGCCGACCGTCCCCGTCTCGCGCCGCGCGAAACCCCGGAACAGCGCGAAGGCGACGGCGATGCCCGTCGCGGCGCTGAGGAAATTATGAATCGTCAGCCCGAGCATCTGACTGAGGTGCGAAAGCGCGACTTCGCCCGAATACCATTGCCAGTTGGTGTTGGTGGTGAAGCTGATCGCGACGTTCATCGCCCCGTCCGCGCCGAGCCCGGCAAGCCCGCGCGGGTTCATCGGCAACACGCCCTGGAGCCGCAGCACTGCATAAGTGAACAGCAGCAATGCGAGCTGGAACAGCAGCATGTGGATTGCGTAGCGCCGCCAGCCCATCTCGGCGGCGGGGTCGACCCCGCCGAGCCGGTAAAAACCGCGCTCGATCGGGCCCAGCACCACGTGCAGCGGGGTGCGCCGCCCTTCGTAAAGCGCAAACAGCCACAATCCCATCGGCTTGGCGAGTCCGACGAGAATGGCGACGAAGACGAGTATCAGTGTCCAGCCCTGGAGAGTCATTGCGCAGCTTTCAGAAGCGCTCGGGCCGGACGAGCACGGCCACGAGATAGAAGAGCAGGCCCACCGCAGTGAGCCCGGCGAGCGCGAGGGTGAGCGTCATGGCCGCCTCCTCACGCGTTGTCGCAGAGGCGGACAAAGGCGAACGTCAGCAGGGCGAGCCCCGCCAGTACCGCCAGCCAGATGAGATCGTTCACGATGGTTTCCTGTCATGGAGTGAAAGTCAGGTGATGGCCGGGCACCGGGATCAGGCGGAACAGCGCCGGTCCTTCGAAGACGAAGGCCAGCCCTAGCCCGAGCGCGGCGACGGCGAGCGCCGCAAAGGCGATCTCCAGCGGTCCGGGGCCGTGCGTTGCTGCCTGGTTGAGTGAGCGGTGCAGCCACCAGAATGCCGTCGCGCACAGGCCGAGCAGCAGGGCACCGAGCCCGCGGCAGGCGCATTCCGCTCCCCACCAGCGCTCCCCTTGCTCCAGATGGCGCAGAAACGGTTGCACCTCACTTGCTCCCACAATCGATGTCGAGGAGCGATGTGGTGCGGATCGGGATTAAGCTTCCACGGGGAAGTCGGCCGATCGAATAAAGAAGCCGTAAAGCCGGCGGCGCCGCTCACCGATAGTCGTGCGTGCCGATCTGGCGAAGCAGCTCGAGCGATCCGTCAGTCCGACGGCGCCAAAGGCGCAGTCCGCCGCCTTTGACCACGCCCGACGCGCCGGCCGATCGCCACGCGACGCGGAACTTCGGATATTCGAGCACATAGGATCCAAAATCCTCGAAACCGACATTCCATACGCGCACCGAGTCGAACGTCGCGCCGCGACCGCCATTGGTGTAGGCGATGAAATAGGGCCGGATTTCGCCGATCCCGGTCTTGTTGGTGTCCGCGAACGGCATGATCACCGCATCATCGGCATAATCCGCGATCTTCGCCTCGGCGTCATAGGTGCGCACCGCAATGGCGTTGCGATCGTTCCGTGCCTGGAGCGTCCGCGCCAATCGAAGATCCGCGACCGACCGGCGGCGCGCGGGCGCATCTCCCTGCGGTAGCGCGACGAAGAATGCCGCAGGATCCGCCAGAGGACGGAAATAGCCCCATGCATCTGCCTTGAGCCGCAGACTACCGTCCGGCTCCATCGCCCAGACATTGAGGTATTTTCCCCGCTCCTCTTCGGTCGTGCCGTTCGGAAGCGCCCATGTAACGGTGAAGGTGCCGCTCTCGACCGCGACATTGCCCAGGTCGAGCACTTCGCTCGGCACGGGTACATAGCCCGTCACGCGGCGCCGCTCGCGCATCGCCCGGTGATAGGCTGCGATCTGCGCGGTTCCGTATAATGCCGGTTGATATTCGGGCGTGCTCATCGCGTCGGGGCGATACAGATGCGCGCGCGCATCCGGATCGTTGGCGAGCATCGCCTGGCGCAGCATCCCATGCGCCGCCGTCACGCGATCGCGCAATTCGGCGGGCGGCCCGAACAGCAAGTGGCGCGCGAAGAAGGGCAGGACGTCGGTGTAGACGCGTCCCCCACTGCCCCAATGCCGGTCGCGAAAGCCGCCGCCATGTTCCTCCGCCTCGTGCGGCACGCCGAACTCGACGAGGCGGTTCGAGAATGCCTGGGCGCCATAGATATGATCGGTGACAATGTCCTGCCGCCCCCAGTCGAACTTTAGGGCCCGTAGCGACTTCAGATTGTCGGCATAGGCCGGTAGCAATTCGGTGAGCGCGAAGTCTCGCTGGAACCGCGCGGTGACTGCGCTGTCCACCACGGTCCGCCCATCCACCCGCCCCGCCGGCGGATCGAAATAGAGCGGCGGACGATTCGGATTGGGCGAAAAGGCCTGATAGATCGACGTGAATATCCACGAGAAGCCGTCGCTCCCCAGATCGTCGATCGACGTCGCGCGCGCGAGCAGCTCGAAATCGGCCGGCTGTGCGTCGGCTGGATGCCCGGTCCGCTCGCCACCGGCTGCATGCCATAGACCGCGCCGAACAGCTCAGGGTGCCGCATCCCGAAGCGGATCGCGCCATAGCCGCCCGGACCGTCCCCCACGATGCCACGCGAATTGCGGCTGACCAGCGTGCGGTAGGTCGCGTCGACATGGGGCACCAGTTCGCGCACCATGAAGTCTTCCCAATTCCCGGTAGCCGATGAGTTGACGTACCAGGAGCTGCCCGCCGGGGTCGCGAAATCCGCGGTCACGACGATCACGTCGCCAATCACGTTCTTGCGGATCGCTTCATCCAGCAGCTGCCTCGCGGCGTAGGTGGCAAAGGGCTCGCGGTGATCCTCGAAGAAATAGTTCAGGAAATAGAGCACCGGAAAGCGCCGCCCGGTTTCCGAATAACGCGGCGGCAGATAGGCTGTCACATTGCGCACGGGCGAGATGCCGATCCTGCTGTCGGCAAAGCTGGTCGACTGAAGCTGACTGGTGACCAGCCGGCCCTGTGGCTGCGCCAAGCCCGGTGGAGCGGCGAACAGCGCCAGCAGAAAGCAAACACTAGCGCTCAGTTTGCGTAGCGCAGTCATAGCACCCCTCCTCTTCCGGTACGGCAACACACGGCTTGGGCGGGGGTCGCAGACAACGCACTTTCGCCGAGCGGGACGCCCGACCCGGCAGACGGGATCAGCGTCGCAGATAGGCGTCGATCGCCTGGCGGTAGCGTCGGCTCAACCGAAGCTCGGTGCCGCAGGCGAGTCGCACCACGCCGTCCCCGTGCGCGCCGGGCCGTATCTCGGTCACCCGCTCGAGGCGAACGATCGCCGAGCGATGGATGCGCGCGAACGCCTCGTTCGGGAGCGTGGCTTCAAGCGAGGCCATCGAATCGTTGAGCAGCAACGTTCGCCCATTCGAATGCACTTCCGCATAGTCGCCCGCAGCGGCGATCCAGTCGATTTCATCGAGCCGGACCAGCCGCAAGCTGCCGTGCGACCGCGCCACCAGCTTCGGCGCGTGGCCGAGTTCGCTCAGCATCGAACGCAGCCGATCGCCACGCTCGCCGTGCATCTCCAGTTGCCGGCGCACGCGTTCGAGTACTCGGCCAAATCGCAGGTCGTCGAACGGCTTGAGAAGATAGTCGAGCGCCTGCGCCTCGAACGCGCGTACCGCATAGGCATCGAACGCCGTCACGAACACGATCAGCGGCATCGCATCCTCGCCAACGGCTTCGACCACTTCGAACCCGCTCATCTCCGGCATCTGCACGTCGAGAAACACCAGGTCGGGGCGCAGCGCCCTGATCGCCTCGACCGCGGCGGCACCGTGCCCCGCCTCCGCGACTATTTCGAAATCACCATTCGCCTCCAGTGGCGCGCGCACTGCGCGGCGGGCGAGGGGCTCATCGTCGACGATCAGCGTTCGAATCATCGCGGCACCAGGATCGTCACGCGGAAGCCGGCATCGGGCGCGGTGTCGATCTCGAGTGATTGCCGCCCGCCGTAAAGCTGGCGAAGCCGTTGGCGGCTATTGCCCAGCCCGACTCCCTCGATCACCGCGTCCACGCCCTTGCCGTCGTCTGCGACGATGATCCGCACCGCATCGCCCAGCAGGTCCACCTCTATGGTGAGTGTCCCCCCTTGGACGCGCGGCGCGATGCCGTGGCGCACGGCGTTCTCGACGAGCGGCTGGAGCAGCAATGCCGGCACTTCGGTCGGGAGCGTCTCGGGAGCGACACGGCGCATGATGCGGAGCCGATCGCCAAGCCTTGCCTCTTCTATCGCGAGATAGGCATCGGTGAATGCCAGCTCGTCGATGAGCGTGCTCTGTTGCGCGCGACGATCGTCGATCGACAGCCGCAGCAAATCGCCCAGTCGCGCGATCAGCCGCTGCGCCGCGACCGGATCATCGGGCACCAGCGCCGAGATCGCATTCAGGGTGTTGAACAGGAAGTGCGGTTGCAGCTGGGCGCGCAGCGCCGCGGTCTCCGCTTCGGCGAGCCGGGTCTGGAGCAGCGCGGCGGCGACTTCCCGGTCGCGAAGCTCGCGATAGGCGCGTGCCCCGAGCACGATGCCGACGATGATCGCGTAGATCATCAGATGAACGTGAATGCTGCTCGTCAGCTTGAGCAGCAGAAGATCGGTGCTCCACGGCGCCCACGGCTTCCGGCCGTAGATCATCGCGTTCAAGGACGCATAGAGTGCCGCGTGAAGGACCGCGATGCACAGGCCTGCCGCCAGGTGGATCGCTGCAAGCACCGCCAGCCGCTGTTCGCTGGCGAAACGACGCGCAGCTGCCACCACTGCCGGCGTCAGCACCGCCCAGGCCGAATACCATACGATTCCGTTACCGAACGCAGTGCGCCAGGCCAGCGGGGTTCCGGCAGTGAGGCCGGCGACATAGGCCTGCCCCGACGTGACTAGCGCCACCGTGAGCCAGATGGCCCAGACAGCAGCGAAACGGAGAAGAGTTTGCCTGGTCATGACGATCGCGCGATCATGCCCGGCCGCGGCGATGGTGAACAGACGAGTTAGTCTTAAGCAGGATGGCGGTGGTGGAGCTGAGGGGAATCGAACCCCTGACCTCTGCAGTGCGATTGCAGCGCTCTCCCATCTGAGCTACAGCCCCGCCGCCGGCCCCGGCAGACCGGGAGGCGCATCCATTAGCGAGCCGTAATCGGCGATGCAACTGGGTTGAGACAGGTGCTCGGGGCATGCTCCGCGGTCTGTGGATCTGATGAAATTCAGGAGTGAGCCCGCCCACTGGCACACCCGCTTGGGCGTCCAGCCTGTTCGGCATCATGCCAAGCTAGCGCGACATTATGTCCACCATGCCTTGCGCGAGCAGGCTCAACGTATCGTCGCGCGCGCCCATGACGACGATGCGGTCGCCCGGGCGGGCCTGCGCGACCAGATGCGCGGCCGCGGCCTCGCGGTCCGGGATGTGCAGCGCGCGCCTGCCGGTGGCGGCGATATCGGCGATGATGTCGGCGCTGGTCACGTCGCGCGTGACGGTGCCGCCCTGATAGACCGGGTCGGGGAGGACGAGCAGGTCGTCCGGCGCGAGCTTCGACGCGAACATCGACACAAGCTCGCTGCGCATCACCTTGAGCGGGCCATAGCCGTGCGGCTGGAACAACAGCAGCAGCCGGCCGGGAAAGGCGTGGAGCGTATCGAGCGTGGCGGCGATCTTGTCGGGGTTGTGCCCGAAATCGTCGATGACCGCGACGCCGCCCGTCTCGCCGACCAGCTCGAACCGGCGTTTGAGCCCCGTGAACCCGGCGATCGCCTCGACCGCTGCTTCGAGCGGCACCCCAGCCGCCTGCACTGCGCCGAGCGCCGCGAGCGCGTTCGAGACGTTGTGCCGCCCCGGCACCTGCAGCGTCACGCGGACCGGCACCGCGCCCTGCGCGTGCAGATCGAAGGCGACACCAAAGGGCTGCTGCTCGACGTTGCGTGCAACCAGATCGGCTTGGCCTTCGATGGCAAAACTGGTCAGCCGGCCCGCCGGCAGAGTCATCGCCAGCGCAGCGCCGTCGCCATTGTCGAGATTGACCACCGCCGTGCCTGCCTTGGCGATGAAGGCACCGAACAGGTCGATCAGCTGCGCCATCGGCATGTGATCGAGGCTGACATTGTTGAGCACCGCGATCCCCGGCCGATACAGCGCTATCGAGCCGTCGCTCTCGTCGACTTCGCTGACATAGGCGTCGCCGGCGCCGACCAGCGCACTGGCGAACGGCGCTTGCGGAGAGACGAAGTTCTTCATCACGGCGCCGTTCATCACCGTCGGGTCGCGCCCGCAGGCGTGGAGGATCCAGCCGATCATGCCGGTCACGGTCGACTTGCCACTCGTTCCCGCCACGCCGATCGACAAGGATGCGGCGTTGAACAGCCGGGCGTTCAGTTCGGCGCGGGTCATCCGTTCGTTACCGAGTTCGGCGGCCACGATCATGTCGGGCACGCTCGCCTCGATCGCGGCGGAGGCGACGACGATCTGGTCGGACGATACGATCCCGTTGCCATCCTGCGCGAACAAGGCGACGCCGCGGCGCTTCAGGTCGTCAAACTTCGCCGGGAGCCGCCCCGCGTCGAGGCTGCGGTCCGATCCGGAGACGGTCGCGCCTTGCCCCGCGAGGATCATAGCGAGCGGCATCATCCCGCTGCCGCCGATACCGACGAAGAAGTAAGGTTTGCGGTGGTCCATAAGGCCGGGCTATCGGCAATTTACTCCGGGGGAGCAAGGCGCGACACGCCCTCCCCTTCGGTTCGAGGATGGATTTGCATGCGCATCGGAGTGGTAGCCCCCGCACGACCCGTCAGCCGCGAAGGCTCGCTGCGCATGGCGGCGTTCATGGCGCTCACTTATCCCGAGCACGACATCGTATTTCACCCGCAATGCTATCTAGAGGAAGGCCATTTCGCCGGCTCCGATGCCGTGCGCGCGGCGGCGTTCCTCGAATTCGCCAACGATCCCGGCTTCGATGCGATCTGGTTCGCGCGCGGCGGCTATGGCTCGAACCGCATCCTCGACACGGTGATGCCGCAGCTGGGGCCCGCGGCGGCGCGCAAGACCTATATGGGGTTCTCGGACATGGGTTTCCTGCTCGGCGCGCTCTACGCGCGGCGGATCGGGCGTTCGGTCCATGCCTCGATGGCGAGCAGCGTGGGCAAGAACGATACCGGCGAGGCGGCGGGCTGGGCGCTCGGCTGGCTGATCGACAAGGACCGCCGCGCGCTCGAGCCGAGCCTGGCCGACGGGCGCCCAGCCGCCGCTTTCAACCTCGCCATCCTCACTACGATGATCGGCACGCCGTGGCTGCCCGACCTCACCGATCATGTGCTGATGATCGAGGAAGTCGACGAGCCGCTGTACCGGATCGATCGGATGCTGTTCCAGATGGCGCACGCCACCCAGCTCAGGGGAATCGCCGGGGTGCGGCTCGGCGCGGTGAGCGCAGTGGTCGACAACGGCAACGACTTTGGCGAGACGATCGAGCAGATCATTACGCGCTGGTGCCGCGACATGAAGGTGCCGTATCTGGGCCGGGCAGAGATCGGCCATGTCGAACTGAACCGCGTGGTGCCGTTCGGACTCGCGTAGGGCCCTCGAAGGTCACACCAGGGTCACACTATCGGCATGTCCCGCCAGACGTCGTATCCTTCAATATGTCAAAGAGCTGCGGACTTGGCCGACTGAGGAGCAAGCAGACGAAATCCTACATTGCAAGCGCCCTTGGCGGCCGACGGAGCCCTTAGCCGTCATCCCCGCGAAGGCCGGGACCCAGGGTCACGAGCGATGCCCTGCTTGGCTCCGGGTCCGGCTTTCACCGGATGATGCAAATACCAGTCGCAACCTATCGCAGCGACCCGTTTCCCACCGGTACCCCGAAGTCCGGCGTTCCGTCCGCGCGATACTGCACCCGCTGCACCCGCGCATGCCGGTTCGGATCGAACAGCGGATCGCCCTTGATCTCGCGATAGTCGCGCCCGTGATAGACCAGCAGGTCGCGGCCCTGCTCGTCGACGACGAAGCTGTTATGCCCGGGCCCGAACACCTTGTTCACCTCCGACGTCGCGAACACCGGCACCGGCGATTTGGTCCACGACGCCGGGTTCATGATGTCGGCATCCGCATCGGCAGTGAGCATTCCCAGGCAATAGCGCGCGTCGGTGGCGCTCGCCGAATAGGTCAGGAACAGCTTGCCGTTCCGCGCCAACAGCGCCGGCCCCTCGGCGACCTTGAACCCGAGCACTTCCCAATCGAGCGTCGGCACCGTCAGCCGCGCGGGCGGCGCGGCGAGCGTCGTCGGAGTTTTCAGCGGCGCGAGATAGAGGTTGCTGTTGGTCTCGATCCCCGGCTCTTTCTGCGCCCAGCAGATGTAGCGCGTGCCCTTGTGCTCGAAGATCGTGCTGTCGAGCGTGAAGCTGTCCCAAGGGGTCTCGAACTGGCCGAGCAGCGACCAGTCGGCGGTGAGCGGGTTCGCGCCCTTGCCCTGCAGCACATAGGTGCGGATGTGGAACTTGTCGTCGCCGTTTCCCGCGGCGAAATAGAAGTGCCACTTGCCGTCGAAATGATGAATTTCGGGCGCCCAGATATAGCCGGCCATCTTCCCGCTGGCGGGGCGGCGCCAGATTACCCTCTCCGGCGCGTCCTTGAGTCCCGCGACCGTCCGCGCGCGGCGCAGCACGATGCGGTCATATTCGGGGACCGAGCCAGTGAAATAGAACCAGCCGTCATGGCGCGAAACCTGAGGGTCGGCGCGCTGGAGCACGAGAGGGTTGACGATCTGCGCCGCTTTGGCCTCGGCCGCACGCGGCATCGCGACACCGATCGTCAGGGCAGCGCCGCCGGCGATCAGGTCGCGCCGATTGATGATGTGGTTCGACATGCTGTTCCTCATCCCTCCATGCGCGTCGCGCTGGCCAATCCTCGGACTATTCGCCTGAACTGGCTCTTGATACGCGCCTTGCCTATATCGCGCCAGCACAGGCATAAGCGCCGCTCTTCCATGCCGACAGGCCAACAGAAAGTTCAATCCGTGTCCGAGATGTTCCGTATCACGCTGCCCGACGGTTCCGTCCGTGAGGTAGCCCCGGGGACTACCCCGGCGGACATCGCCGCGGCGATCGGCCCGGGGCTCGCCAAGGCCGCGCTCGCCGCGCGGGTCGACGGCGAGTTGCGCGACATCGGCCGCCCGTTCGAGGGCGATTCGCAGCTCGCGCTCGTCACTTCGCGCGACGAAAAGGACGCGCTCGAGCTGGCGCGCCACGATTATGCGCACATCCTGGCGGAAGCGGTCCAGCATCTCTTCCCCGACACGCAGATCACGTTCGGCCCGTCGACCGATGACGGCTTCTATTACGATTTCGCGCCCAAGGACCGCCCCTTCACCGAGGAGGATCTGCCCGCGATCGAAGCCGAGATGCGCCGAATCATCGCCAAGGACGAGCCGCTGATCCGCGAAGTCTGGAGCCGTGCCGACCTGATCGCACGCTGGCAGCGCGAAGGCGAGACCTTCAAGGCCGAATGGGCGCAGGAGCTTCCCGAAGGCGAAGAGCTGACCGTGTACCGCGCCGGCAAGGGCGAAGACGCGTGGCTCGACATGTGTCGCGGGCCGCATCTCGCCTCGACCGGCAAGGTCGATCCCAACGCGTTCAAGCTGACGCGCGTGTCGGGCGCCTATTGGCGCGGCGACCAGAAGAACGCGATGCTGAGCCGCATCTACGGCACCGGCTGGCTCAACAAGAAGCAGCTCGACGAGCATCTGATGCGGCTCGAAGAGGCGGCCAAGCGCGACCATCGCAAGCTCGGCCAGGAAATGGACCTGTTCCACTTGCAGGCCGAGGCGCACGGCTCGGTGTTCTGGCACCCGCACGGCTTCACCATCTGGCGCGCGCTCGAGGCCTATATGCGCCGCGCGATCGACGCCGCCGGCTATCGCGAGGTCAAGACCCCGCAGGTGATCGACGCGCGCCAATGGGAGCAGTCGGGCCATTGGGGCAAATATCGCGAGAACATGTTCGTCATCCCCGACGAAGTCCCCAATGTCGAGGACGAGGGCCCGATCGTATCGGACGACGCGCAGTGGATGGCGCTCAAGCCGATGAACTGCCCGGCACACGTGCTGATCTTCCGCCAGGGAATCAAATCGTATCGCGACTTGCCGCTGCGCCTCTACGAAAATGGCTGCTGCCATCGCAACGAGCCCCACGGCGCGCTGCACGGGCTGATGCGCGTCCGCCAGTTCACTCAGGACGACGCGCACATCTTCTGCCGCGAGGACCAGATCGTCGACGAAGTCCGCGCCTTTTGCGCGCTCGCCGACCGCATCTATCGCGATTTCGGCTTCACTTATGCGATCAAGCTGGCGCTGCGCCCCGACAATCGCTTCGGCACCGAAGAGATGTGGGACAAGGCCGAGAACGAGCTGCGCGACGCCGTGGTGCGCGCCGGCCTCGCCACCGAGGAATATGGCTGGGAAGAGCTGCCTGGCGAGGGTGCCTTCTATGCGCCCAAGCTCGAATGGCATCTGACCGACGCGATCGGCCGGACCTGGCAGGTCGGCACGATCCAGTCGGACCGCGTACTGCCCGAGCGGCTCGACGCAAGCTATGTCGGCGAGGATGGCGAGCGTCACCGCCCGGTGATGCTCCACCGCGCGATCTTCGGCAGCTATGAGCGCTTCATCGGCATCCTGATCGAGCATTTCGCCGGAAAGCTGCCCCTGTGGCTCGCCCCGACCCAGGCAGTCGTCGCGACGATCGTGTCGGACGCCGACGATTATGCCCAGCAAGTCGCAAAGAAGCTCGCCGCGGCGGGGATCCGAGTGGAGACCGACCTGCGCAACGAGAAGATCAACTACAAGGTCCGCGAGCATTCGGTGGCGAAGGTCCCGAACCTGCTCGTCGTCGGCAAGCGCGAGGCCGACGAAGGCACCGTCGCGTTGCGCGTGCTCGGCAGCCAGGGACAACAGATGCTGTCGCTGGATGAGGTTGTTGCCAAGCTGGTGACCGAGGCGACGGCCCCGGATCTCCGGTCAACGTAGTTCCCCTCCCTGCAGGGGGGGTTAGGGGTGGGTAGAAAAGGTCGGGCTCGATGCCCGGCCTTTTCTTTATTCCAGGCGGCTCGATGGGCTCACCTTCGGCTCGCACCCACCCCCGGCCCCTCCCTTGCAGGGAGGGGAGATCAGTCTAGAACGCCGCGCTCACCGAAAACACCACTTGGCTGCCGGCGATGCTCGACCCATCCTTGGTCGACGAGAAGTTCGGCAGCAGATATGCCGACTCCGCCTCGCTGATATCGGTATCGGTATAGGCCACGCCCAGCGTCAGCGGCGTGCCGGCGATCGCCAGGTCCGCCCCGAGCAGCCAGTCCCAATATTCGCCGGTCGGCGCCAGGCTGGTGCCGTTGGGCCCGAGCCCCGGATTGCCTTCCGAGCGGCCGATATGCGCCTTGAGCGTCACCGGCGTGCCCTTCACGCCCGCGGCGAAATCGCCCCACAGATAGAGATTGTCCTCCGACTGACCATTGCTCTGCGGCGTCGCCGAGAAATTGCCGAGCGCTTCCTGCTTGGGCGCATAGGCCACTCCGGCGAGCGCGGTCAGCGGACCGATCGTCCCGCTCAGCTTGACATAAGGCTCGGCGAAGTCGGTGTTCGCGAAGCCGCCCGGATACATGTACCAGGTCAGGCCCACGTCGAGCGTACCGCCGCCGCCTACGGGCAATTTGAACCCGCCATAGAGGTCGAGCTCCATGTTGGCGCCGCCGAAGGTGCCCCAGCCGGCGAGGTTCGACGCCCAGGTGCCGGCATAGAGGCCGCTTTCGTGACTGACGGTGAGGCCGCCCTGGATCGCCATTTCCTCATCGGTCTGCGAAACGCCGCGAAAGCGATAGTCGGAAACCAGCGCGACGCTGCCCGATACGGTGACGGGCTTGGGCGGTTCTTCCTGCGCCAAAGCAGGCGTGGCCGAGCCGAGCAGAAGCGCGAAAGCGAGACGTGTTTTCATGTGGGACTCCCCCGGTGGTTGGGTGGTGGTCCCCTGCGGGCCGAAGCGGGCCTGCCTCTTAGCGGGCAGGCTCCGGTGCAGCGCGCTATGAGCTATCCGAAGAAATGCGGCCCGTGTGTAAGGAAGTATTGCTGCAGATATCGGCGCCCGCTTGCGCAAATCCCCCCGCGCCCCGATATCAATACTGTGGCCGCCCGGCATCGGCGCGCCACAAATCGGCGGTTCGCGCGTTCTTCCCCTGTTCGGATTGGCGTCCGCGCGCTATCCTGCCGCACCAATTCGTGTGATCAACCACTACAGGAGCAGTCCTTATACGTCCTCCCATGTCCCGGCGCCCCTTGGCACCTCCGCCGATGAACGGCCCGCGCTTCAATGAATTCATTCAGTCGCCCAAGGTGCGGGTGATCGACCACGAGGGTGAGAATCTCGGCGTGATGTTCACGCGCGAGGCGATGGAGCAGGCCCAGTCGGTCGGGCTCGACCTTGTAGAAGTGTCGCCCAACGCCGATCCCCCCGTCGCCAAGTTCCTCGACGTCGGCAAATATAAATACGAGGCCCAGAAAAAGGCCAACATCGCGCGCAAGTCGCAGAAGACGCAGGAGATCAAGGAGATCAAGATGCGTCCGAACATCGACGATCATGATTATGATACGAAGATGAAGGCGATCCACAAGTTCCTCGGCGAGGGCGACAAGGTCAAGATCACCTTGCGCTTCCGCGGCCGCGAGCTTTCGCATGGCCAGCTCGGCATGATCCTGCTCAAGCGCGTGCAGGACGACACGGCGGAAATCGCCAAGATCGAGAGCTATCCGCGCATGGAAGGCCGTCAGATGCTGATGGTGATCTCGCCCAAGTGATTCGCTGGCGAGGGCTGCCGCTCGCGGCCCTCGCCGCCCTGCTGCCGGTCGCGACTTCCGCGCAGACCGTCCATTCCCCGCCGATCACCGCCGGAACCGACGAGAAGCTCGCGCTTCCTGCCGGCTACAAGCAGGTCTGGGCCGACGAGTTCGATCGCCCCGGCCTGCCCGATCCGAAGAAATGGGCGTACGACACCAGCCGCAACAAAGCGGGCTGGTACAATGAAGAGCGCCAATATTATGCCGCCAGGCGGCCCGAGAATGCCCGCGTCGAAAACGGCCGGCTGATCCTCACCGCGCGCAAGGAGCGGCTTTCGGACAAGCCCGATTTCGGCGGGCAGGACTTTGCCTCGGGCAAGCTCGTCACCAGCGGCCTCGCCCAATGGAAATACGGCTTCGTCGAAGTGCGCGCCAAGCTGCCCTGCGGCCGCGGCATCTGGCCGGCGATCTGGATGCTCGCGTCGGACGGCCGCGCCGGCTGGCCGGCGATGGGCGAGATCGACATCATGGAACATGTCGGCTGGGACCCGGGCCGCGTCCACGGCACCGTGCACACGGGGGCGTACAACCACGTCGCCCAGACCCAGAAGGGGTCGAACGTGATGGTCCCCGACGCCTGCACCGCGTTCCACAATTACCAGCTCGACTGGAACGCGGACCGCATCCTGATCGGCGTCGACGGCCACGCGCATATGCGCTTCGACAACGACCATGAGCGCGACTCCGCGACCTGGCCCTTCGCCAGCCCGCAATATCTGATCCTCAACGTCGCGGTCGGCGGCTGGGGCGGGCAGAAGGGGATCGACGATTCGGCGTTTCCGGCGGCGATGGAAGTGGATTACGTGCGAGTCTGGCAGAAACGCTAGTTCGGCCCGCGGCGCTCATGCATCCGCACCGAGAGTCACACACTGGCGGCGATAGAGCGTCGGAGAAGCCCCCACCTCCCTCCTGAATGCCGTGTTGAACAGGCTGATCGTGCCGAATCCGCACATGAACGCAATCTCGGTCACGCTCAATTCGGTCGAGCGCAGCAGCCGCTTCGCCCGTTTCAGGCGCTGGACCTGGATATAGCGCGTCGCGCTGACTCCGAAGGCTTGCTGGAATGCTTCGGAAAAGCGCGAGTGGGACAAGCCCGCGAGGCGATATAGCTCCTCGGCTTCGATGCGATCGCCCAGCCGCCGGTTGATATGCGCCACGACCGAAGCGAAGCGATGCGCCTTCGCAATCCGCCCCGACACGCCCAACGCGTCGCACTGTTCCGCGAAGAGCCGCGCCACGATCGACAATATGTGGGTGATCAGCCCGCGGCTTGCGATCTGCCAGTTGCGCACTCGCGGATCGGCGGTGGCGTGCAATAGCCGAAGGAGCGATCGCAGCTGCGGATCGGCAGGGAGTTTATTGCAGCCGAACTCGGCGGCATGGAGAAAGGGCTGTATCCACTGCGAACACTCCTCCGGATCGCCGAACAGCGATGCGCCGAAATAGGTGACCAAGGCGCCCTCATTGTGCGCACGCGGAATGATCGGCTGGTGGATATCGTTGGCGTTGACGATGAAGACGTCGCCCGGCGCGATTGGAATCTCGGCATCCTGGATCATGTACGAGCCGTGATCCTCGGGAATATAGGCGATCTCATATTCCGGATGGCAATGCAGATAGCCGAACGCCGGCGACAGCGGCGCGACATGGCTCGTGCGCAGCGGAAAATGCGGATCATGAAAGGGAATGCGCGCCCGGAATGGGTCCACCCGCGCTCCACTGCCCTGCTGGCGTCGTGGCTCAGCCATGGTTTTCATGACCGCAAGATCGACCGGAAAATAGTGAAAGCCAACCGGAAAGCGGCGGATAGCGCGCCACCGCGCCGCTGCGGTAGCCCGCGGGGCAAAGGAGATGCTCATGCGGAAATTCACGAACGGCGCCCGGTCGGTGTGCAGCCTGGCTATTCTGCTGGCTGCGACATCGGCACCTGCACAGAGCGTTCGGGCACAGCAGCGCGACGGAGCACCGGTCGCGCTCGCCCTCGATCACCTCGAGCTGGTAAATCGCACCGCTACCGCCGCCAATGGCGAGATTCGACTGGACGCCGCGCCCGATACGGGGCTGGCGTGGATCGCTGGCATCACGCGCACCGAGGGCTGCCTTTCGCTGGACGTGCGCGGATCGAACGAATTCGGCCGCAGCTTCGTGGGCATCGCCTTCCGCGGCGTGGACAAGGACACCTATGATGTCGTCTATGTGCGGCCGTTCCGGTTCGGCTCGAAAGACCCCATCCAGGCAGCCCATGGGCTGCAATATATGTCGATGCCGGACCATCCCTGGCCTGTGCTGCGCGAGCGCTCGCCCGGCGTCTATGAGAGCGCGATTGGTTCGGCGCCCGATCCGGACCATTGGGTGCGTCTGACGGTTCGCTTTCGCAGCGGTCGGATGCAGGCGTTCGTCAATGACGCCGCGACGCCGCGGCTCGATCTGCCCCTGCTGAGCCAGGGGACCGGCGGCCGCGCCGCGCTGTGGGTCGGCAACAATTCCAGCGGCGCCTTCCGCAACCTGCGCGACTGCAGCTGACGCCGTCACCCCGCCGGCGGCTCCCACAATTCGATCGGATTGCCCTCGGGATCGTGGATCCGCGCGAACCTCCCCGTCTCGGGCGTGTCCCATTCGTCCTTGGTGGTGATTTCGATGCCCAGTGCGTTGAGCTGCTCGAGCAGCCCGTCGAGATCGCGAACGCGGAAGTTGAGCATGACCTGCTTGTCCGCGGCGAAATAGTCGGTCGTCGCGGCGAACGGCGAGAACACCACCGGGCCCGGCTCGGGATACCAGAACCAGTCGCTCGATTCGCCGTTCTCGTCCTTGCCGCATCCGCCGCCGACTCCGAGCGTCTCGCGATACCAGGTACTAAGCCCCTCCGGGTCCTGCGCGCGAAAGAAGTACCCGCCCAATCCAATCACCGGCATGCATGTCCCCCTTTGTCAGGCAGCCTGGGCGATGTCCTGCCCCGACGCCGCTTCGAGCAGGCGCCGCTCGATCGATTTGAGCCTTGCCCCGCCTTCAATCTTATCACCGATCAGGTCGGTCAGGTAGAACGTATCCACCGCGCGCGCGCCATAAGTGGCGACGTGCGCCGAGTGGATCGTCACCTTCGACTGGAACAAGGCGAAGGCGAGGTGGCAGAGCAAGGCTGGCCGGTCGCGCGCATTGACTTCGATCACGGTGAACCGGTTCGACGCCTTGTTGTCGATCAGCACATTGGGCTCGATCGCGAAGGCGTCGGCCCGCGGACGCGAGAGCGGCCGGGTCTTGAGCCGCTCCTGCAGCTTGGAGCGATTGGCGAGCGAATCGGTGATGCTCGCCTTGATCCGGTTGAGCCGCGCCTCCTCGTCGAACGGCCGGCCGAGCGGGTCCTGGACGAGGAAATTGTCGAGCGCCATGCCGTCGCGCGTCGTGTGGATGCGCGCATCGATGATGTTGCCCCCGGCGACATGGATCGCCCCCGCGATGCGGTAGAACAGCCCGGGATGGTCCGAGGCATAGACAGTCACGAGGGTAGCGCCGCGGTCGGGATAGACCTGCGCCTCGATCGACAGCTGCGAAGCGCCCGCGGCCTCGATCTGGCGGGCATTGCGTTCGAGCACGTCGAGCGGCTCGGCGATCCAATAGGGCTCGTTCAGCCGCTTCTTGAGCACTGCCATGCGTTCGTCGCCCCAGCCCAGCAAGGCGGCGAGCTCTTCCTGCTTGGTGACGACACGCTCGCTGCGCCCCTTCTGCTTGTGGCCGAGCCGCAGCACCTCCTCGGCAGAGTCGAACAAATTGGTGAGCAGCTGGCGCTTCCAGCTGTTCCACACGCCCGGGCCGACCGCGCGGATGTCGACGATCGTCAGGATCAGCAGCATCCGCAGCCGCTCGGGGCTCTGCACATGCGCCGCGAAATCGAGGATCGTCTTGAAGTCGCTGAGGTCGCGCTTGAACGCGGTTGCCGACATCAGCAGATGCCAGCGCACCAGCCACGCCACCGTCTCGGTCTCGGCGGGGCTCAGCCCCAGCCGCGGACAGAGCCGCTCGGCGACTTCGGCGCCGAGGATCGAATGATCGCCGCCGCGGCCCTTGGCGATGTCGTGGAGCAGGATCGCGACGAACATCGCACGGCGCTGCGCGATCTGCGCGAAGATGCCGCTGGCGAGTGGATGATCTTCCTTGAGCTCGCCTTTCTCGATCTGGTTGAGCAGGCCGATCGCGCGGATCGAATGCTCGTCGACGGTATAGTGGTGATACATGTCGAACTGCATCTGCGCGACGACGCGGCCGAAATCGGGCACGAAGCGGCCGAACACCCCCGCCTCGTTCATCCAGCGCAGCACCATCTCGGGCGTCCGCGGCGACGTCAGCACGTCGAGAAACAGCGCGTTGGCGCGGGGATCGTCGCGCACCTCGTCGACCAGCCGGGCGTCGCGCGCGGCGGCGCGCATCGCGGTGGGGTGGATTTCGAGGCCATGCAGATCGGCAAGCTGGAAGATCTCGACCAACCGTACCGGATCCTCGCGAAAGAAGGTGTCGCGCGGGATCGCCAGGCGGCTGCGTTCGAGCATGAAGCCGTGGAGCTTGCGCGGGCTCCTGAACAGCCGCGGGAAGCCGAAGCGGCTGCCGCGCGCCGCGAACTTCTCGTCGAGATGCGCGAGGAACACGCCGGTGAGGTCGCCGACCACCTTCGCCTGGAGGAAGTAGAAGTGCATGAAGCGCTCGACCTTCGACTTGCCCGGCCGGTCGGCATAGCGCATCCGGCTGGCGATCTCGGGCTGGACGTCGAAGGTCAGCCGGTCCTCGGCGCGGCCGGTGAGCAGATGGAGCTGGCAGCGCACCGCCCAGAGGAAGTTCTCGGCGCGGCGGAACTGGCGATATTCATGCGCGGTGAGCAGCCCTGCCTCGACCAGTTCGGCGGGCTCGCGGACATTATACGCGTATTTGCCGATCCAGAAGAGCGCGTGAAGATCGCGCAATCCGCCTTTGCCTTCCTTGACGTTGGGCTCGACGACATAGCGGCTGTCGCCCATCCTTTTGTGCCGGGCGTCGCGTTCGGCAAGCTTCTGGGCGATGAAATCGCGTGCGGTATCGGCCTGGACCTCGGCCTTGAAGCGCGCGGCGGCCTCGTCATAGAGCGCGATGTCGCCCCACACGTAGCGCGCCTCGAGCAGCGCGGTGCGCACGGTTATGTCCGCCTTGGCCTGGCGCACCATCTCGTCGAGCGAGCGCGACGAATGGCCGACCTTCAGCTGCATGTCCCACAGCGAATAGAGCGTGGATTCGATGACCTGCTCGCACCAGCCGGTGACCTTCCAGGGCGTGAGAAACCCGATGTCGATATCGGAATGCGGCGCCATCTCGCCGCGGCCATAGCCGCCGACCGCGATCAGCGTCAGCCGTTCGCCGGCGCTGGGATTGTGGTTGGGGTGGAGCCGCTGGGTGGTGAAATCCCACAGCAGGCGCAACAATTGATCGATCAGGAAGGCGCCCGCCGCCGCCATTTCGTGTCCGCGCGAAGGATGCTCGGCGAGCCGCCGCGCGATCTCGCTTTGCCCGGCATCGAGTGCCGCCTTCAGCTCGGCAGTGGCGGCGCGGCGAAGCGCGGTTCCGTCGGGCGCCTCGATCGCGGCAAGACGTTCGGCGACAGCCCGCCGGTCGATCAACGCGCGGCGGTTGGGGACGGAATCGAAACGCGAGGACATGAGGGGGAGATAGGGGAGCCGGAGCGCGCGCGCTACCGCCTGTTGCCAAAGCACACCCTTCCCGTTCGCCCTGAGCTTGTCGAAGGGCCGTTCTTCTTCGCTCGAACATTAAAAGAACGGTGCTTCGACAAGCTCAGCACGAACGGATCGAGTATTGCCTCTTTGACAGGTCAGCCCACGAAAGCGCGCTCGACCACGAACGTCCCCGGCTTGGCGTTCGAGCCTTCGTCGAAGCCGTGGCGTTCGAGCATCGTCGAGAAGTCCTTGATCATCTCCGCACTACCACACAGCATCACGCGATCGGTTTCCGGGTTGAGCGCGCGCTCGCCGGAGACCGGCGGGTGGAACAGCCAGCCCTCCTCGATCAGCTGGCCGATCCGCCCGGTGGTGCGGAAAGGCTCGCGCGTTACCGTCGGGATGTAGTGGAATTGTAGAAGTGCCTGATCGGCGACCAGCGGGTCGCCGGCGAGCTGCGCGGTCAGCTCGTCATGATAAGCGAGGTCGCTCACCCGGCGCGTGCTGTGGACGATCACGATCTGGCCGAACGCATCATAGATGTCGGGATCGCGCGCGATGCTGAGGAACGGCGCGAGCCCGGTCCCGGTCGAGAGCATGAACAGCCGCTTGCCCGGGAGCAAGGCGTCGGACACCAAGGTGCCGGTCGGCTTCTTGCCGAGATAGACCTGATCGCCCTGACGGATCGTCTGCAGCCGCGACGTCAGCGGGCCGTCGGGCACTTTGATCGACAGGAATTCGAGCTCGTCGGACCAGGTCGGGCTGGCGATCGAATAGGCCCGCATCAGCGGCTTGCCCTCGCCTTCGAGCCCCAGCATCACGAACTCGCCCGAGCGGAAGCGGAAGCTCGCCGGGCGCTCGATCGCGAAGCTGAACAGATGCTCGTTCCAATGCCGCACCCAACGCACGTCGCAGGTCTGGAAGGCGGCATGCTCGGGAAGCAGCTGCGGCGGGCGGGCGTGCATGTTCATTCGTCGGTCCTGGTTGGATAGCTTGAAGCGGCACTCAGGCCCCAAATGGCGGAATGTGGCCGGCGGCGTACCGTGCGTCGCGCCTTATCAGCGTCTCGGCAATTCGTCGGGCAAGGATTTCTTGACTGCGCGCATAGCGCCTATCGCCAGATGCGAATGATTAGCAATAGGCAATTGCGCCCACCTTAATCCCGCACCCGCGGGAATAAGGTGGGGGTCGCCGGTCAGTCCGGCTTCTTCGCCACGCCGACCAACGCCGGGCGAAGCAGCCGATCCTTGATCATATACCCCGTCTGGATCTCCTGGACGACGCTGCCCGGCTCGGCATCCATGGTGGGGATTTCCAGCATCGCCTGGTGGCGATTGGGATCGAGCGCCTCGCCGACCGCGACGATCTTCGAAATGCCGTGGCGCGCGAACACCGAATCGATCTCGCGTCCGGTCGCTTCGAGACCGATCACCAGCCCCTTCAGTTTCTCGTCGTCGCGCAGATCGGCGGGGATCGCCGCCAGTGCGCGACTGAGATTGTCCGCGACCGACAGGATGTCGCGCGCGAAGTTGGTCGCGGCATAGGCACGCGCATCCTGCGCTTCCTTTTCGAAACGGCGGCGGACATTCTGGGTCTCGGCCTGGGCATAGAGCACCGCGGCCTTCGCCTCGGCGACCTGCGCTTCGAGCTCGGCAGTGCGGTCATGCTCGGCCACTTCGGGGGCGGCTTCGGCGGTTTCCTCGCGAAGGCTGGTCTCCGCCTCGGTCGAGTCCGCGGTCATCTTCTCATTCTCGTTCGACATGATTCCCTATTCGTCACGCTAATAATCGGGCCAATGTGGCCGCCGTGAAATCCACCATGGGTACGACTCGCGCATAGTTCAACCGCGTTGGGCCGATCACGCCCACCACGCCGACCACCCGCCCGTCGAGCGAACGCACCGGCTTGGCGATCACCGACGAGCCGGACAACGCAAAGAGCTTGTTCTCCGATCCAATGAAAATGCGCGCCGCCTCGCCTTCGCGGGCACTGTCGAGCAGCCGAGCGATCTCTTCCTTGCCCTCGAGCTCGTCGAGCAATTGCCGGACCCGATCGAGATCCTCGGTCGCGGCGGTGTCGATCAGCCGCGCCTGACCGCGCACGATCAGCACCGGCCGGCGACCGCCATCCTCGCTCCATACCGCCAGCCCGCGCTCGACCAGCGTGGCGGCGGCGCTGTCGAGCGCGGCGCGCTGATCGCTGAGATCGCGCTCGATCCGCGCCCGCGCCTCGGCGAGCGTCAGTCCGGTCAGCATCGCGCTCATGTAATTCGCCGCCTGCTGGAGCGACCCCGGATCGATCCCGCCGGGTATCTCGACCACGCGGTTCTCGACCGAGCCATCCTCGCCCACCAAGATCGCGAGCGCGCGATCGTGGCTGAGCGGCACGAAGCCGAACTGGCGCAGGATCGGCTCGGCCTTGGGGACGAGCACCAGCCCGGCGCATGCCGACAGGCCGGAGAGCGCCGCGGTGGTGCTGGCCAGCGCCTCCTCGACCGGGCCGGTCTGCCCGGCGCGCGCCTCGATCGCCGCGCGCTCCTCGGCGGAGGGGGCGCTCGCCTGCATCATCCCGTCAACGAACAGCCGCAGCCCGGTGTCGGTCGGCATGCGCCCGGCGCTGGTGTGCGGCGCGGCGAGCAGCCCGACTTCCTCGAGGTCCTGCATCACATTGCGGATCGAGGCCGGCGAGAGATTGAGCGTCGAGATTTTGGAGATCGTCCGCGAACCCACCGGTGCGCCATTGTCGAGATACGATTCGACAACGATCCGGAACACGTCGCGCGCGCGGTCGGTGAGTTCGTGGATCGGGGGGATGGTCATGCGCTCCTATGTAGCGAAGGTGACGAGGCGCTCAACCGCGCTCAATCCTCCCTTGCGCAGCGGGGGAGGTGGCGCCGGGGGCGACGGAGGGGGCGTGGCCGCAAACATAGCGCTCGCGGAGAGCCCCCCTCCGTCACCTCCCCCGCTTCGCGGGGGAGGATTTTAGCCTAAGGCCGCGGCCCGATCATCGGCTCGATCGGCAGCAACTCGACCGCGCCGCCCAGCGCCTCGGCGAGCGCAGGATTGTCGCGGCGGCAGCCGAGGTAGAAATACAACCCCTGGCTGTCGCCGATCGCCCGCGTCCAGCGCACGTCCACGCTCGGCATGTCAGTCGGCGCGTTCGCGCAATTGGGCTCGCCATGCGCATAGCGGACTTCGCCGCTCGCTGGGCGATAGGGCGCCAGCTTCGACGCGAACGCATCATATTGCGCGCGGCTCAGCGTGAAGCTGCGCTCGCCGGTCACCGCCGTGAAGCGTTTGCCGTCGAAAACGCCGGTGCCGTCGGGGCGCACCGTCACTGCATAGACCGGGCAGCGGCCGAAGCAGGGGCCGGTCTCGTAGCGGATCGAATCGGCTTCGATCGGCACCGGCCCTGCCGGCACCCGGCTCTCCGGAACGCACCCGGCCAGCGCCAACATCATCACACTCAAACCCACAACCTGTTTCATAACGCCCCTTCGGGTCACGCGCCGACACTGGCGCGTTCGCTGTCCACCGTCTACTGGCGCGTCCGACTTTGCAGGAGAATGAACGATGCGCCCATCCGGCCGCGCCCCCGACGAGATGCGCACGATCAGCATCGAGCCCAATTTCACCCGCCACGCCGAAGGATCGGTGCTGATCGGCTTTGGCGACACGCGCGTATTGGTCACCGCGAGCATCGAGGAGCGGATCCCGCCCTGGCTGCGCGGCAAAGGCGAAGGCTGGGTCACCGCCGAATACGGCATGCTGCCGCGCGCCACCCACACGCGCAGCCAGCGCGAAGCGGCCAAGGGCAAGCAATCGGGCCGCACCCAGGAAATCCAGCGGCTGATCGGCCGCTCGCTGCGCGCGGTCACCGATCTCAAATTGCTCGGCGAGCGCCAGATCACGCTAGACTGCGACGTGATCCAGGCCGATGGCGGCACCCGCACCGCGGCGATCTCGGGCGCCTGGGTGGCGCTGCGCATCGCCACCAACAAATTGCTCGAGGCCGGCCAGCTCGAAAAGGATCCGATCCTGACTCAGGTCGCGGCAGTGAGCTGCGGCATCTATCAGGGCAATCCGGTGCTCGATCTCGACTATGACGAAGACTCGGCCGCCGATGCCGACGCCAATTTCGTCCTGCTCGCCGACGGCAAGATCGCCGAAGCGCAGGCAACCGCGGAGGGCGCGACTTATGACGAGGAAGGCCTGCTCCGCCTGCTCCGCCTCGCCCGGATCGGCTGCAACCAGATCTTCGCCGCGCAGTTGAAGGCACTATGAGCGGAGAAGGCGACACCCCCCAGGCGATCCGCAAGCTGCAGCCCGGCAAGCTGGTGATCGCCAGCCATAACCCGGGCAAGGTGCGCGAGATCAAGGCACTGCTCGGTCCGTACGGGATCGAGCCGATCTCGGCCGCCGAGCTCGACTTGCCCGAGCCCGAGGAAACCGGGGTGACCTTCGTCGCCAATGCCGAATTGAAGGCACTACAGGCGGCGGACCTGTCGGGCTTCCCCGCGCTCGCCGACGACAGCGGGCTGTGCGTCGAGGCGCTGAACGGCGATCCCGGCATCTTCTCGGCACGCTGGGCAGGCGAGTCCAAGGACTTCGCCGTCGCGATGCAGCGCGTCGAGGACAAGCTCGCAGCACTTCCGCCCGAGACGGGCCGCGGCGCGCATTTCGTCTGCGCGCTCGCGCTGGCCTGGCCCGACGGGCATGTCGAATGGTTCGAAGGCCGCGCCGACGGCGTATTGGTATGGCCGCCGCGCGGCGATCGCGGCTTCGGCTATGATCCGATGTTCGTGCCGCACGGCCACGACGTCACCTATGGCGAGATGGAGCCCGAGGCCAAGCACGCGATGAGCCACCGCGCCGATGCGTTCCGGCAATTGGTGGCCGCGGTTTTCTGATGATGCGATCCTCCCTCGCGCAGCGGGGGAAGGTGGCAGCGAAGCTGACGGAGGGGGCGCCCCCGCAGGCGACGCGCTCGTGGAGAGGCCCCCTCCGTCGCCTTCGGCGCCACCTTCCCCGCTTCGCGGGGGAAGATTGAAATTACGGCCGATACCCCGGCGGCTGCTCGGGGTTCGCCTGGTCGGCCCGCGGCGCACGTTCCGGGATCGGCACAATATCCAGCGCCTCGGGCACCAGCGCCAGCGTCTGGATCGCGGCCAGTCCCCATTGCGCTGCGCCGTTGGTCGACACGCCTGGCCATTCGACGATCCCGCCGGGCAGCTTTACCCGCGGATCGCCTTTGACCATCCGCTGCCCCGCCTCGCCCGAATAGAATTCCTCCGCCGCGCGACGTGCGAGTGCCGCGTCGCCGGTCGCCTTCGCCACATAGGCAGTGAGCCGCGAATGCCCCTGTTTGAGGTTGCGCCCGCCATAAGGCCGCTTGAACTGCGCCGCCCATTCGTCGCGCGGCGCATTGTACCAGCGGCAATAATCGAGCCATGCCTGGCGGAAGCGCGGCATTTCGATCAGCTGGATCAGCTCGGCCTGGATCTCCACCGCGCCGAAAACGGCATTGAGGTGCGAGACGCCGATCGCGTCGCGGATCAGGAAGCGCCCGCTTGCGAGGTCATACGGCGCGCCGCCGGTCAGCCAGCCGTTCGGCATGCGGCCGATGCTGTCCATCCCCGCCGCGATCCGGTCGCGCCAGCGCGTGTCCCCGGTCCGCTCCCACTCGGTGAGCCACGCGCCCGCGCACACCGCCCAAGTGGTGCCGAACGACATCTGGATCACGCCCTCGGGCAATTGCTCCTTCGGCGCTCCGGTCTTGCGCCCGATCTCGACCCCGGCCAGCGTCTGCTCGGAAGTGGACAGCGCGCGCATCAGATCGCCGACGCGCTCGTCCGCGGTGAGATAATAGAAGATGCGCCGATAGGCGGCGTTGCTGACTCGCGGCTGTTTCGAGCTGTCGCTCCAATGCTGGACGCCGTGGCGGGTGCCGAGCCCGGCGAAGCGGCCGAGATGATAGACGTCGACTTCGCCGGTATGCCGGGTCATCGCCTCGGCGAGCCGCCAGCTCTTCGCATCGCCCGAGCGAAGCGCCGCGTACCACAGCCAGAGATCGGTCGAGAGTTCGCTATTGTCCCAGGCGAAGCCACCGATGTCGTACTTCCACTGGTGCCGGTCGCCGTCATAGCTGTGCATCACATCGCCATGATCCCAGAAGCCGTACCAGCTGCGCCGATCGACTTCGCCCGCGTAGAAATCGACGAGATTGGCGAGCTGGTCCTCGATCAGCGCGCGCTGGGGAGTCGAGCGATCGGGCAGCCCCCAATCGCCGAACACCCCGGCGGCATGGAGATGCGCGGGCTCGGCCATCAATTGCGGCGGAGTCGCGGCTGCGCGGGCGAGCGCCTGGAGCCGCGGCGTTTCGGGCGTCGCGTCGAACGCCCAGAGCATCAGTTCGCTGGTGCGCGCGATGCCTTTCGGATCGTCCCAGCCCGGCTCGTAATCCTCATAGGTGATGTCGAGCCCCTCGTTCTGGGCGTCGTACCCCTCCATCCCCATCGTGCCGTGATAGGGCCGCATGTCCATCGGCTTCGCATCGGGCGACCACAACCACGCGGTCAGTCTGGCGGTGTCCGCGGCAGCACCCCGGATATCGATCCGGGTCGGATGGCGTTGCCAGAAATAGCGCGCGGCGATCCCTGCCCCGCCCTGCGGCGAGCCGACATAGCCAAAGCCGGGCGCGCGGCGGCCCTCGTCCGCATCGATCCAGCCATGGCCCTCGCCGGTGCGTTTGGTCAGCGTGAAGCCATTGGCCGAGAGCTGCGACAGGCTGAAATCGCCCCATGCCGGGATGCGCTCGAGCAATTTGCCTACCGGATCGCGCATCTCCGCCAGCGGGACCGCACGGCCGGCGATCTGCGCGTCGCGCACTGCCTTGCCGGGATCGCGACGCAGCCCGGTGAGCGGGCGCACGGCTTCGGCGAACATCGCATCGTCGGCAGTGGCGAAGCGGATATGCCGGTCGTGCAGCGGCCCGCGCATCGGCACGTCGGTGGCGATGCCCAGCGCCGAGATATGGTCGTTCGCCTCTAGGTCGAGAACGAAGCTGTGCACCACGCGCAGCGCGTCCGATCCGGCATAGGCATAAAGCCGCACCACGAACGGCAGCACCGATCGCCCGCCGCCCACATGACGCCCTTCCAGCCGCACCACGGCGCGGACCGGCCCCTTCTGCTCGATCACGGCGCGCTCGATCGTGCCGGTCAGCGCTACACGCTCGCCCTCGGGCGAGCCCGCGCGCAACGCGCCCAGCAAGCGGGCATTGGCAAGCAAGGTCCGTTCACTGCGTTTGGCCGAGCGGACCGCCGCCGGACCGCTCTTCGCGATCTCCCATTCGAGCCCGCCCGTGCGGATCAGGATCGCATCCGCGGTTTCGCGCACCGACACCGGCGCCGCAGGCGATGCCGGGCGACCCGTGGCGACGGTCAGCTTGTCACCGGCCGTACCCGGCGATACCGCATGCGCGGTCCATTTGATCGAGCCGTCGGGCCAATATGCCGTCGGCCAGCTCTGCGAGGGAACCGGCTCACCGCTCGCGCCGCACACCGTCAGCGGCTGCCCCTTGGCGAGCGTCCCGCGCGCCCAGGCGACACCGAAGGTCTGGCCGTTGTGCGATTCGGGCGTGGCGCCGTCGATCCAGCGAATCGGCGCCTCGACCTTCCGCTGCCGCCGCGACTGCGCCAGTGCCGGGCCCGTGCCGGCTGCCGACAGGATCGTCCCCTGCAGCATCGTGCGTCGCGTCAGGCGCATGCCTCTCTCCCCCTATGGTTTTCCGATGCGCAGATTGCGGATGCGCAAATGGCTCTTGGTCGTGCGCAGTGCGAACCAGCCGCTTTTGTAAGGCTGGGCGTCGTCGAGCGCGAAGATCCGTTGGCCATCGCGCTCGACGGCGATGTGGCGGCCGTCTGCGATCAGACGGACATGCGTCCAGCGATTGGCGATGAGCAGGGTCTCCGCCCCCTTCAGATCGTGCCCGGGGAGCAGCGGCCGGTTGCCCGGCTCGCCGACATAACGGCGAAAGCGCGTCGTGGTGTTCCGATTGCCGCCGATCCCGACATAATAGGTTTTCAAGTCGTCATAATCGGCAAACGCGCCCGACCGCTTCTTAGCGAACACCGAGCCGCCCCGCGCCCGCGGATCGCGCGCCATCCAGAAGGCATTGAGGTCGCTGACCTGGTCGCTGGCTCCGCCCTCGGCCACCGCCAGCGCATCGAATTCGATCGCAACCGGGCCGCGAAGCGCGTGCGTGTACCAGAGCGACAGCCCCGCGGGGGTTTGCACGTCGATCATGTCGCCGAAGATGACCAATGCCGCCTGCTCGGCTTCGATCCGCCAGTCGGTTGCGGCGGGCGAGGTCGCCGGCGGTGCGCTATTCGTGCAGCTCGCGGCGCCGAGGCATAGAGCGAGCGCAGCGAGCCCGAAGCTGGAACACTGGCGCATGCACGCTCCCCTCGATCTGCAAGTCGAATAGCAGCGCCGCGTGCGAATGAAAACAGACTAGCGATATATGATATATAAGCTCATATTGTGGGATTATATACGACGGCGCATCCAGGTGATGCCAGCCGCTGCTGCTACCAGCGCTAACCCAAGCCCGGACCGCCCCTCGCGGCGCAACATCGTCAGGCCCAGCGTTGCCATTCCCGACGTGATCCAGCCGACCTTGGGCAGCCCAGCGCCGCGGGCGGCGCGCGCCGCCACACGCGCGGCGATGAAGCTCTGATCTCCGGGCGATTCGGTTGCGTTGGCCGAAAGCGGCATTGCCCTCGCCGCGGGAGCGACGGCCTCGGGCGACCGGATATCTGCAGGAGGTTCGGTTTCGCACTTGGACTGGCGCTCGAGTTCGGAGTTGAGCTCGCCGCCGAAGAGCAGTGCGTAGCTCGACAAATACAGCCAGGTGAGCAAGGCGATCACTGCCCCGAGCGAGCCATAGGTGGCGTTGAAATGGGCGATATGGGCAACATAGGCGCCGAAGCCGAGCGTGAGCCCGAGCCACAGCAGCCCGGCGAGGATCGAACCCGGCGTGATCCACCGCCAGCGTGCGCCGGTGCGGGACGGTGCGAACCGGAACAGCGCCGCCGCCCCCGCCGCGCCCGCCAGCGTGAGCAGCACATAGCTGAGGATCGTGCCGAGAATCAGAAGCGCGTCATTGGCATAGGGCAGTAACGTGCCGACCGCTGCCAGCGCCGCGACTGCGAGCGCGGCGAGCATCGCGGCAAGCGCCCCCGCCGCAGTGATCGCAAGCGCGATCAGGTTGAGCCGCACGAAGCCGCGCTTCTCGTCTTCGTCATAGGCGATGTTAAGTGCCGAGACGAGCGCGCCGGCGCCGTTGCGCGCGCCGAACAGGGCGAGCGCGACGGCGAGGAGCACGCCGAACCCCTTGCCCCCGTCCGATCCCTCGACGACGGTCATCAGTTGCTCGCCGACGCTCGTCGCGACATCGGCCGGCATCACCGCAGTGAGCGCACGCATGTGCCTGACCACGGTGTCGGGCTCGGCGAAGATCCCATAACTCAGCACGATCGCGCTCAACAGCGGAACCAGCGCCAGGAAACCGTAAAAAGCGACCCCGGCCGCAGCAAGGCCGATATTGTCGCTGGCGGATTCCTTGACCGTGCGCAGCGCGACAGCGCGCCATGCCGCCCACGACATTTGCCACGGGCTGTCTGCGACCCTGTCCGTCCGGTTCATCGCTGCCACCTGTTTTTCGCCCGCGACTCAAGCGTTTGGCACGCTACCGCGTTCCGGCCCGCCGCTATTGGCGCCCGTGTCACATTAATGTCACGGTCGCGTCGGCAAATCCGTGCGGATCGCATTGCAGTGCAACAAAATGCGGCGCTCGTCTCTTCTGCACGGACCGATGCCGAGTGCCCAGAGTATCCGGGCGGCATCGGGCGTAACAAACAGCGTCACGAGGTTTTCCTAAAAATGCGTATTCTCATCACCGCCGCGGCGCTCGCCGCGGCTCTCCCGACTGTCGCTTTCGCGCAGGACACTGCCTCAGACGCGAACGTCGCTGCCGGTGAAGCGCCCGATGGCTCGCCCGGCTTCGGCATCGAGCCGTATTTCGGCATCATGGGCGGCTACGAGCAGTTCGACGATTCGCACCCGGTGGCGGGCATCCCCGCAGCGCCCGGCGGCCGCGATTTCGACGGCGGGATCGTCCAGGGCGTCGTCGGCGTCAACGTGCCGCTCGGCCCGGTGTTCGTCGGCGTCGAAGGCAATGCCACCAAGGGCATCAAAGGCGCGATCGACTGGGAATATGGCGTCGCCGGACGCGCGGGCTTCCGCATCGGCGACAGCGGCCTGATCTACGGCAAGGCCGGCTACCAGTGGGTCAATTTCGACGCGCTCGGCAATGACAGCCGCGACTTCCACGACATCACCGCCGGCCTCGGCGTCGAAGTCGGACCGAAGGACATCGGTCTCGGCGGCATCACCAGCCGTTCGGGCATCCGCTTCCGCCTCGAGATGAACAGCTTCGGCGACTTCAACAGCTTCCAGCCGGTCGCGGGCATCATCGCCCACTTCTGATGAGATACGGCGCGGTCGGCACTCGCCGGCCGCGTCCCTCGTTTTACGATCCTATCGAGCGGCGCGAACGCGCCATGGCCAGGCAAGCAGCCGGCCGCCAGCTCCGCCACTCAGCGTCGAGCGCCGAACATCCTAATCTAGGGAACTGCCGCGATTTGCGGCGATGGTGGACAGGGCTGGATTCGAACCAGCGTACGGGAAACCCGGGCAGATTTACAGTCTGCTGCCTTTAACCACTCGGCCACCTGTCCATGGTGCCGCCAGAAGCGAGGGCGGTCCAATGCCGAAGCGACCCCCGCGTGTCAACGCCTTGCGCGCAGGCCCGCCGCCGCATAGCGTCGCGTGCATCCCTCCAGTCTCGCAGGAGCCTCATGCGCAACGCCGCCGCACTTGCCGCTATCATCCTTCTCGCCGCACCGCTCGGTGCCCAATCGGTCGACCGTGCCGAAACCGGGCGGATCCTCGATGAAGGCATTAATCGTTCGCAAGTGATGCTGACCGTGCAGCATCTGACCGACCATATCGGCCCGCGCCTGACCAATTCGCCCGGCATGCGCGCCGCCGAGGACTGGACTGCGTCCCGGTTCCGCGACTGGGGACTGAAGAACGTCCACAAGGAGGGCTTCGATTTCGGCCGCGGCTGGTGGATCGAGCGGTCGAGCGCGCGCATGATCAGCCCGCGCCCGATCGCGCTCACCGCGATCCCGATCGCCTGGACGCCGGCGACACCGGGCAAGATCAGCGCGCCGGCGATCGTCGCGCCGATGAGCGAGGAGCGCCATTTCGCGCGCTATCGCGGCCAGCTCGCCGGCAAGATCGTATTGGTCACTTTGCCCAATGACGGCTCCGAGCCAGGCGACCCGGCGTTCCGCCGCTATAGCGGCGACGATCTCGCCAAGCTCGACGTCTACGACCCGCCCAAATACGATCCCGAGGCGAGCGACCGGCGGATGAAGCGGCTCGATTATTCGAGCAAGCTCGACGCTTTCCTCAAGGCCGAGGGCGCGGTCGCTTATGCGACGATGTCGCCGCGCGACGGCAAACTGGTCGGCGGTACCGGCTATCTGTTCGGCGTAGGCGAGAGCCAGCAAGTTCCCGGGGTAGAGATCGCCGCCGAGGATTATCGCCGCCTCGCACGGCTCGCCAAGCAGGGCCCGGCGCCGGTGGTCGAGCTCGAGAACCTCGTCCATTTCGTCGACACCGACACCAAGGCCTACAACATCCTCGCCGACATTCCCGGCAGCGATCCTTCGGGCGCCTATGTGATGGCCGGCGCGCATCTCGACAGCTGGTTCGCCGGCGACGGTGCGGTCGACAATGGCGCCGGCGTCGCGATGGTGATGGAAGCCGCGCGCATCCTCCAGGCGATGGGGGTCAAGCCCAAGCGCACGATCCGCTTCGCGCTCTGGGCGGGCGAGGAGCAGGGCCTGCTCGGCTCGATGGCCTATGTCGAGCAGCATATCGCCACCCGCGCACGCAAGCCGGGCAGCCCCGCGACCGGGCTCGCGCGCTTCTATGGCTGGGCCAATCGCTGGCCGATCACGCGTCAGCCCGGCTACGGCCAGCTTGCCGCTTATTTCAATCTCGACAACGGCTCGGGCAAGGTCCGCGGCATCTATGCCGAGAACAACGGCGCCGTGGTGCCGATCTTCCGCGACTGGTTCGCGCCGTTCAATGCAATGGGCGCGAGCACCGTAGCGATCCGCACCACCGGCGGCACCGATCACGTCTTTTTCTCGGCAGTAGGCATACCGGCGTTCCAGTTCATCCAGGACCCGCTCGACTATGGCAGCCGGCTGCACCATAGCAGCATCGACACCTTCGATCACATCAAGGCCGCCGACATGCGCCAGGGTGCGGTGATCCTCGCGAACTTCCTGCTCAACGCCGCCAATGCCGACAAGCCCTTGCCGCGCATGCCCTTCCCCACCGAGCCGAACGTCACCGATCCGTTCGCTTACCCCAATCCGGATGATCTCGACTGATGGCACGCAAAGGACACCGCCCGAGCAAGGCACCAACGTCGCGGCCGCGCTTTTATGGGCGGCACGCGGTATTGGCGGCGCTCGCCAACCCCGAGCGGACGGTTCGCAAAATCTGGGGGACGCGCGAGGCGCTGGCGGAGCTCGACATTCCCTCGACGATCCCGATCACCTTTGCCGATGCCGCCGATCTCGGCCGGCTCGTCCCCGGCGATGCGCCGCACCAGGGCCTCGTTGCCGAAGTCGACCCGCTCGAGGAAATCTGGCTGGGAGACCTGCTTGCCCAGGGCAAGGAAGAGGGCGACCAGCGGCCGCTGGTGGTGCTCGATCAGGTTACCGATCCGCACAATGTCGGCGCGGTGTTGCGTTCGGCTGCAGCGTTCGACGCGCTTGGCATCGTCACCCAGGACCGCCACGCCCCGCCCGAATCGGGCGCGCTCGCGCGGGCGGCGTCGGGCACGCTCGAGACGGTGCCGTGGGTCCGCGTAGTCAACCTCGCCCGCGCGCTCGAGGAAATCGCCGAAGCGGGCTTCTGGCGAGTCGGCCTCACCGGCCACGCCGAGGGCACGCTCGGCGAAGTGATGGGCCAGGGCCGCATCGCCCTGGTGCTCGGCGCCGAAGGCGAAGGCATGCGCCAGAACACCGAATCGCATTGCGACCAGCTCGCCCGGCTGCCGATCTCGGACAAGGTCGAGAGCCTCAACGTGTCGAACGCGGCGGCGGTAGCACTCTATGCGATTGCAGCGCGGGGGTAAGCGAGTGCGCCTCGTCGCCTAGCGAAGCTAGGTGAGGGTTTCCCGCTATCGATAGGGCGCCCCCTCACCCAGCTCCGACTAGGGCCCGCTGAAGAAGCGGGCCCTAGTCTGCGCGACCCTCTCCCGACGGGAGAGGGGACAAAGGGCTCAATCCTCAGCAGCGATCGTAACGCGCAGCCCGTCCAGCGCGTTGGTGAACTGCATCTGGCACGACAGCCGAGAGCGCGCGTCGCGGTCCGGCGAGCTGTCGAGCAGATCATTCTCGTCTTCGCTCATCGGCGGCAGTTTGGCCGCAAATTCCGGATCGACATGGACGTGGCAGGTCGCACAACTGCAGCAGCCGCCGCAAATCGCGAGCAATTCGTCGAAGCCGTTGTCGCGGATCACTTCCATCACGCTGAGGCCCGCATCGCCCATGACTTCGCGTTCTTCCCCTTCCCTGGTGACGACGATAAGCTTGGGCATGCAATTCTCCTTGGTCGGCCTTTCCCATGCCGCCGAAGCCCCCTCGATTCAAGGATAGCGGCCATGGGCCTTAGCGAAACCGAGTTGAAAGCGTCGATCGACGCGCTCGTCAGGATCGAGCCCGCCTTCGCCGTAGCGCTGGCCCGCGCCGGCTATCCGGCGCCGCGGCTGCGCGACCGGGGATACGAGACGTTGCTGCGCACGATCATTGGCCAGCAAGTGAGCGTCGCGGCCGCACAATCGATCTGGAACAAGCTCGCGGCGGCATTGGGCGACCTCACCGATCCCGGCACGGTCGCGCGCGCATCGGACGAGACCCTGCGCGGCGCCGGCCTCTCGCGCCAGAAAGTCAGCTATGCCCGCAGCCTCGCCGAAGAAGTGACCAGCGGCCGGCTCGATCTTGCCCATCTGCCGGCGGACGACGAGGAAGCGATCGCCGCGCTCACCCATATCAAGGGCATCGGCCGCTGGTCGGCCGAGATCTATCTGCTGTTCGCCGAGGGCCGTCCCGACATCTGGCCGGCAGGCGACCTGGCGGTGCAGATCGAGATCGGCCGCATCCTCGGCCATGCCGAGCGGCCGTCGGAGAAGATGCTGCGGGAATGGTCGCTGCCGTGGCGCCCCTATCGCGGTGCGGCGGCGATCTTCGCCTGGCACCATTACAAGATCGACATGGATGTGATCTGAGCAGTCCGGGGCCGGGAACCGGCTTGGCCAGCCCTCAGGCCACAGGCGCGCGCTCCGCCCTGACGAAGAGCGCGCCCGAAGCGAGCCACGACAGCGCGAAAAATCCGTTCAAAGCGAAAAGCCCCGCTGCTCCCTGCGGCTCCAGCGCGGCAACCGGTCCCGTCGCCACGATGGCGCCGAGCATGAGCTGAATCGCGGCGACGCTGAACATGGTCCGGGCGAGGCCGCGAGGGCTGGATTGGGCGGCAAAGGCACCCACCGCGGCGACGACGACCAGCATGAAAAAGCTCAGATTGACCGGATTGTCCTCATCTCCCGCGATGCCGACTGCGAGATTCATCCAACCGATCACAAGCGCGTTGAAAAGCGCCAGCGCGGCGCCCGCCCGGTAGCTCCAGTTTCCACTGGCCATCGATCCGTCTCCTCCAGATGGCGACTGCCTACAGGCATGAAATGCAGGCGAGATGCGGAAAGCGTGAGGATCTCGTGAGGAAGATCAACCCGCGACCCTGACACCCTCGGCCGCTTTCAGCCGTTGCGCGCGTCCATGCCCACCGCCAATGCACCGAGCGGACCGGCCATCGCCCCGAGCCCTGGCGGGCCCAGGCGGCGATCGAGTTCGCCAGCATAGCCCGCAAGCGAACCATAGCCGCCCAGACTCTCGGCCAGCCGCGCGCGCAATCGCGGAAACAGATGCCCGCGCGCCGCGATCACGCCGCCGCCGATCGCGATCCTTTCGGGCGCCGCGACGGTGACGAGGTTGTGGAGCAGCCCGCCCAGATCGTGGACGAACAGATCCCATTCTGGCCCGTCCACCGGCAGTTCGCGGCCCGGACGACCGAAACGCTCGGCAAGCGCGGGTCCCGAAATCAGCCCCTCGACGCAATCGCCATGGAAGCGGCACCAGCCGGGATAGCTGTCCCCCGCCGCGCGCGGCACGCGCATATGCCCTGCCTCGCCATGCGCCACGCCCTGCACCGGGCGGCCGCCGGCGATCAACCCGACGCCGACGCCCGTGCCGATCGTCAGATAGGCGTGCGTCGCCAGACCCTGCGCCGCACCCCAGCGCGCCTCGGCGAGTGCGGCGCCGTTGACGTCGGTCTGGAAGCCGATCGGCCTGGCGTAGCGCCGCTCAAGTCGGCGGACGAGGTCGGTCCCGCTCCAGCCCGGCTTGGTGGTGGCGGTGATCGCGCCATAATCCGGTGCACCGGTGTCAAGCTGGAGCGGGCCGAAGCTGGCAACGCCGATCGCGTCGAAGCTCCAGCCGTCGAGCACGGCCTCGATTTCGGCAAGGGTCGTCGCCGGATCGGTGGTCGCGATCGTCCGCTGTTCGCGTATGTCGGCCGGGCCGGTCCCCAGCAAGGCGATGCATTTGGTGCCACCGAGTTCGAGCCCGGCGATCAAGTTTGGCGTGACAGGCATCCCGCCCCGCTAGCCTAGCCGGCCGCGGGGGAAAAGCCGTGATAAAAGGAGGCCGCCGCGAACGGCGGCCAGTCTGCGCACAGCGAAGCGGCCGCTCCCCCCTTTTCCCACCGTCGTCAGAACGGCCGCTGAGCCCGATTGCCACTTGCCGCCCGGCTCGTAGCGCGTGACGGCGGCACTCTCGAACTCGAAAATGGCTGCGCTGCTTCGCCTCGGTGCGGTTGATCACGTCGAGAGGCTCATCCAGTCCGAAGGCGTCGGGCTGATGGAGCCCGCTCGCCGGCGCTTTCTGTCGGGCAAATGCACGCGAGGGCGAGGGCGAGGGCGAAGGCCGGCGCGCCGATTTCGACTTCCCGTCGGTCGACAGGGCCCACGGCTATGCCGTGATCGACGTGCTGCGTGAATTGGCTGCTCGACCAGCCGGCCGTGTCGAGCATGATCGTCGGCGCCAAGCTGCCCGACCAGCTCGCCGACAATCTAGGCGCGGTCGATGTGGTGTTTACCGCCGATGAGCTGGCGCGGCTGGATGAAGCGAGCAAGCTGGCGCCCGAATATCCCGGCTGGATGCTCGAGCGCCAAGGCGGCTATCCAGCGCCCCCGCCACGGCGTTAACCTGCGACATTACCCGTAGGTCACCACCAGCCGCTCCGCGAACGGACCGTTCTTGCTCAGCCTGCCCGCTTTCCCCGCCGCGCGGCGCAGGTTCGGTTGCTTGAGCAGCGGCTTGAGCATCAGATGCAGCGTTGCCGCGTTGATGTGCCGGCCGAAGCATTCGTGCAGCCCGAAGCCGAAATGCATGTAGTCGCTCGCCGGCCGGTTCGGATCGAACACTCTCGGATTGGCGACGCGGCGCGGATCCATCATCGCCGAGGCGAAGGCGGCGAGCACTTGCGCGCCCGCGGGAATGGTCGCTGCGTGCGACGTGCCTGTCCCCAGCGTCCAGTCGGTCAGCGCCACCCGTGGCAGTCCGGGGGCGAGCGGATCGAAACGCATCGCCTCGAGCACGTAACGGCGCAGGCGCTCGTCGTCATCGGCGCGCGCCGCCGCCCGCGCTTCGGCGAGCGCTTCGGGCCGCCGGAGCAATTGCTCCATCGCCTGCGGTACCACCATCGGCGGCTGGGGTGGCCCGCCGACGATGAACCCCATCAGCGACGTGCGGATGAAATCGTCGGTATAGGCGGCATCGCCCTGCGCCTGCAGCGCCAGGCAGCGCGACAATATGTCGTCCTTGCCCGGCTCGATCCGCCGCCGCGCGATCTCGTTCTGGATGTGCAGCCGCAGCGCGGGCGCGATCTCGTCGACTTCCTTGCGCAAGGCGGGATCGTTGCCCTGATCGACGAACTGGAATTCGAACAGCCGCGTCCCCCACACGCGCAGGTCGCCGCCCGGCGGATCGGGCACCCCCAGATAATCGCCGAGCATCGTGAAGGTCACGCGCCGCACCAGGGTGTCGACCACGTCGATGCGCCCGCCCGCGCCGGCGACGATCGCCTCGCCCAGCGCCTCGGTGCGCACCGCGAGCACCGGCAAATCCTCGGGCCGCACCACCTTGCGCATCGCGTCGGTATCGTGGCGATATTGGTCGGTGTCGGCCATGCCGAGGAAGAAGGGCTGACCGCCCATGATCACGTCGAGATGCGGCTTGTAGATCACCCCGAACGCCGGATCGGTGGCGAACACCTCGCGGACATCGTCGTAGCGCGACGTGAGGTAATTGTTGCCCAGCTTCATCACCGGCTTCCAGCGCCGCAAAAACGTGAAGAAGCTCGGCATCAGCGCCATCACCAGCCGCTGGATCAGCGCCTTGAACCCGGTCGGCCCCGGCCGGAGCACGTCGCTTGAGGTCAGCGCGCTCATAGCGAAGCCAGATAGCGAATGGCGGGCATGCTCGGCAGGAAGAAATATTCGCCGCCCGCCATCTGGACGAAGGTGTCGACTTCGATGATCCGCCGCAGCGGCTTTTCGGGGATGGTCAGCATCCCCTTCGGCCCGAGCAAGGGATCGACTTCGTCATAGAGGAAGGCGAAGTTCGGATTGAGCATCCAGGTCTGCTGGACGAACTCGAACTGGCGCGTGATGTCGGTGTTGAGGCAGATGAACAGCAGTCCGCGCTCCTTGCCGTCGTCGACGCGCTTGTCGAGAATGTCGGGGCCGTATTTGCGGCCGCGGCGCAGGATGCGGTGGTTGTTCGCCGCATCGAGCAACGTCTGCTTGTCGCTCGGCTTCGGCGCCAGCCCGTCACGCGGATTGCCGCGGCGGACATGGCTGCCGAGCGGACAGCCATGTCCGAGCTTGTCGCGATCGTAGAACAGGAAGTCATTGTCGGGCTGGTCGTATTTGTCGACCGGGAGCACACCGGTCTTGCTGTTCGGGCACAGCAGATTGCCGTCAAGGTCGCGCCCGATCACGCGGCTGGCGATCCAGTCGGCGGTGATATGCCCCGAATGCTCGGGGTCGCGCCGGTTGATCCGCGCCGAGGCGGCGTCCATCGAATTCCAGAAGGCGGCAACGTCCTGCTTGAGCTCGCGTACCACCATATAGCTGCCGTCGAGCCCGAGATCGAGAAAGCCCTCGCCGCGCGGATGCGGGAGCAGTCCGGCCTTTGCGCCGGCCTCGGAAGTGGCGACCACCGGCCCGAGCGCGATTTCGTGATGCCCGTTCTCGTGCCCCATCAGCACTTCGCCGAGCGGCACGCCGTTCCAATAATCCTTGGGATAGTCGCTGCCGTCCCGCACCGTGACCACCTTGGATTCGAACGGTGCCGGCTGCGACACGCCGTCGGCAAAGCCGAAATGCTCGCGCGCGATTCCGCGCGGGTCGGGGCGCAGATCGAGCGGCAGCCCGTGGACGATCTTGACCTGGTGCGGCGCCAGCGCGTCGCCCACCGTCCGGCACCAGGCCTCGGCGGTCTCCTCGTCCTTCTCGTAGAGCAGCAGTAGCGCATGCACGGTGATCGGCGTCTTCACTTGCGTCTCGACCACCTTTTCGAGATCGTCGAAGGCATGCGCATCGGCCATGCCGCACCACTTGTCGTCTGTCGGGGTGTTGCCGCTCCATTTGGGGCCGCCGGGAATCACCGTCGACAGCCATTCGTCCTCGCGCCGGTCGCCCAATCGGCGCAGCCGGTCTTCCTGGAACATGCCTTCCTTGAACGGCCGGTCGAACGACGCCAGCGTGCTCGCGTCGAGCCCCATCTTGCGCATCCCTTCCCAAGTCAGGCCGATCCCCGCGGCGCGGGCGTCCTTGCCGTCGGCGTCGGTGATCGGCGCCACGTCCTGCACAGCCTTGAGCCATGCCCCGCCATCCTTTTTCTGCACCCCGTCCCAGGCGAATTCGAGGAACAAGGCGCGCCCGGTCGGCAGCGAAACGAAGCCGCTGACCACCATGCCCTGGGTCAGCGTGTCGTGCGGCGGGGCGAGCTTCCAGCTCGGCGGGCCCTTTTGCGGTGCGGCGCTCACAGGTCGTTGATCCACAAAGCGGCATCCTTGTCCGAGAGTGTTCGCTTGCGCAGCCCGATCGCTATTCGGAAATTCCGCTCTATCTGTTCGGCGGTGAGGTCTTTGTACGCCGAATACCAGAAGCGGCTGACGGTCATCGAATGCCGCGCCCATTCCTTGAACTGGCGGCCATGGCTGGCGCCGTCCTTGACCAGGAAGCGAGTCGGCGGGAAGCCCACCCCGCAACACCAGGCCAGCGTCAGCCCGGCGTGTGCCTTCTCGATGAAATCGTCGAGATAGCTCTCCCAGGTCTGGTCGAAGTTCGAGAAGAACATCAGCCGCGACTTGTTGTTGACCATCGCCCAATGCGCGAAATGGATTGTCCGCATCGAGCCGAGATAGCCGCTCCGCGCCTGGATCCGCAGCACCAGCCCGAGCAGGCGATGCCCTGCGCGGATCAGGATCATGCGCAGGATGCCGGGCTTGATCAGCACCAGCGAGCCCATGTGGTTTTGTGGAATCCAGTCCTCGCGCCGCGCCATCTCGCGCAGCATGACGGGATCGACCGGCGGTGCGTCCTGCGACGCATCGCGCCGCTCGATCACGCGCAGCCACAGCACGATGCCGGCGATGACCACCGGTGCGCCGGCCAGCCCCCACAGCAGCCAGGTCACCATCCCGTGCCACGCCGCGTCGAAATTGCGCGCAGTGGCCAGCATCGACAGCGGCGTGCCGATCGCCACCGCGACCACCAGATAGCCCGCCACGAACAGCAGCAGCGGGACCAGCTGGCTGAAGAAGAATTTGAGGAAGCTGAACTTGGTCGCGATCTCGGTTCCCGGCAGCGCCACACCGATGCGCTTGAGCAGCATCGCGATGCCGATGAACACCACCACCAGCAGGATCAGATAGCGTTCCCACGGCATCGCCAAGCTGAGGAATAGCCCCGGGATCGACAGCACGAACACCGCCGCGACGATGAAGCTGATCAGCCGCACCCAGTCGCCGATATTCTCGGCAAGCGGGATACGCGTCGGCGGTGGCTGATCGAGCCAGGCGAAATCGGGGTGCACTGCGGCGCGCAATTTGGCGTGGATCTGCCGCGGCGTGAGCACGCGATAGGGGTTGGGGCCCTCGTGATTGGCGCAGCGCAATTCGACTCGCGTCGCCTCGAACAATTTGTGCTCGGCGAGGATGCGGTCGCGCGTCATCCCACGATTGCCGTGATGGAACACCGTCGGAGTGAGCGAACGCCGCTCGAGATACGGCGCGATCGGCGCGCGCGCATCAGGCGCCGCAATCGAGTCGAACAGCGGCCCGTCATTGTCGAGCGGCCGCTTGCAGCAGCGCAGCATCGACCGCAGTTCGGGCCCGATCGCCGATTCGAGCTGTCCCCAGAAAGGCCCCGGCGCGCCGTCGAAATTGGCTTCGATCACGAACAGCGGATCATAGTCGAAGCCGGGATAGACGCTGAGCGACATGAAGTGCACTGCCGGCACCCGCGTCAGGAAGTCGGCGAAAGGTCCGGTGCCGCCCGAAGGGTCGGCACTTCGCTTCTCGCGCAACTTGTCGAGCAACGACGACAAATGATCATAGCTCTCGGGCTTTACCTCGAGCGCCACGGACAAGGTGGTTTGCCGCATGCATCTCCCCCAACATCATCGCGACCGCCGCCCCCGGCAGTTTCGCGAGTCGTGGCGAATGTCCCACAGTCATTCGTCCAAAGATAGGACATATCCGACTTGCGCGACGTCGATTTGCTCGCGCTCAGCTTGGCTTAATTTCATCTAGCCTTGCGGCCATTTGGCGGATCCGCGTAAGTTGTTGGAACGGATTGTCAAAATTACACCCGTCGCGCGGTGAAGCGAAGAAACATTATGAAACTTTTACTTGTCCATGGAGCGCACGGTTCCCGCGCAACGCGTCAGCCGAAGGTGGTGTCGAGGAACATCATCGCGGCGAGCCCGATCATCAGCCCGGTGGTGACCTTGCCGCCGCCGTTGATCCTGGCATGCGCGTCGGGGATGATGTCGGACGCGACGACATAGATCATCGCTCCAGCGGCGAGGCCCAGGCCCCAGGGGAGAAAGGCTTGCGCGACGGTGACGATGCTCACGCCGATCAGCCCGGCGACCGGCTCGACCAGCCCCGAAGCCGCGGCGATCAGCGCCGCGCGGCCGCGCGAATAGCCGATCGAGCTCAGGGCGACGCCCACGGCGAGCCCTTCGGGGATATTCTGCAGCCCGATGCCCAGAGCCGTCACCCGCCCGGCATCGAAGTCGCCGCCGCCGAAGCTCACCCCCACTGCCATGCCTTCGGGGAAATTGTGCAGCGTCACTGCGGCGACGAACAGCCAGATCCGCCGCACCGAAGCCGAGGCGGCGGCGATTCCCGGCGGCCCCAGCCCGAGCTTGTCGAGCGGCGGCACCCAGTCGTTCAATTTGGCGATGGCGAAGGCGCCGAGCAGGACCGCGGCGACGACGGTGATCGACGCGCCAGCCTGGCTCGCACCCTGGTGCCGCGCCACTTCGATCGCCGGAAGGATCAGCGAGAAGAAGCTCGCGGCTAGCATCACCCCCGCGGCGAATCCAAGCAGGAGATTCTGCTGCTGATCGCTCGGCTGGCGCATGACGAGCACGGGGATCGCGCCGAGCCCGGTCGCCATTCCGGCGGCCAGGCTGCCCAACGCGCCTGCGATGATGATCTCGTTCACGGCTTTAGCACCACCCGGCGATCTCCCTGCCCGCGCCCGTCTCGTTCGGGAAGCGTATCAGCAATCGATCGACGTACCACCAGGGTTCCGCGCGAAGCGCCCGGGCATAGAAAAGGGCCGCGGCAGGATTCCCGCCGCGACCCTTCACCTCCCCCCGGAGCAGCTCGCAATTTGGCTTTGCCGAGGCGGTGAAACTGCAGCGCTCGGAACCGCGACATTAAGGAACAGCGATCTTCCCGCGCATCATAGTTTCTGTTCGCGCGATCATAACCGCGGCGCATGTTCGCCGGAGATAGCGCCCTGGTTGCAACACCTTCGCCATTGACTGGCGGACCATGCCGGGCGAGCGTGCCGCAAGCGGTTCGGGGATCTGGCATGGCGCAACATCGGCTGCACTATCGATCGGCTGCGCCTTTTGGCTGATCCGGCGGTGGCTAGCGCAAGCGACATTCCCCGCGGCTTTCCGCGCATGGCGCTCTACGTGCTGCTCGGCTTCTCGGCGGGGCTGCCCTTCTACATGTTCTCGACCGTGCTCAGCGTGCGGCTGGCCGAACATGGCGTCGCGCTCGCGATCATCGGCTTCTTCGCCTGGGTGCAATTGCTCCCCACCTTCAAGTTCCTCTGGGCGCCGTTGCTCGACAAATACGACGTTCCCGGCTTCGCACGCTTCTTCGGCAAGCGCCGCGGCTGGATCATGCTGTCGCAGCTCGGGATCTTTACGTCGATGCTCGCGATGGCGCTGTTCCCGAGCGATACGAGTCTGCCGCTGACGGCGTTGTTCGCGGTGCTGCTGGCCTTCTGGACGACGACGCTCGAAGTCGCCGCCGACGCATGGCGGATCGAGCTGGCGCCGACCCCGGAGGAACAGGGCCCGGTCGCCGCGTCGAATCTCTGGGGCTATCGCAGCGCGATGGTCGCCGCGGGAAGCGGCGCGTTGCTGTTCGCCGATGCTGCGGGCAGCCTCGCGCCGATGCTGCGCAGCATCGGAGTCGCGCCGAGCTGGCAATCCTCCTATCTGCTGATCGCCGCGGGCGCGTTCGTACCGCTGCCGATCCTCGCCTTGCTCCCGCGTCAGCCGGGCTGCGATGGCGGGCGCGTGGCGTCGCTGGCGACCGGGCTGGTCGCGGCGGCAGCAATCCTGCTGGTGCTGGCAGTGGCGACGGCAGGCATCGGCTGGCTGATCCTCGGCGCCGCGGCGGGGGCCGGGATCAGCTCCAAGACCAACGTCACCCCAGCCGTGCTCGTCATCTGCATGCTGCCCTTCCTCGTCATGGCCGCGCTGACCCCGCGCATCCGCCGATTGGCGCCCGACGCTCCGGCACGCGCCTCGGCGGCGATCGGGCCCTATCTCGATTTCTTCTGGCGCTATGGCTTCTACGCGATCGTGCTGATGGGGTTCGTCGCGGTGTATCGGATGGGCGACGTGCTCGCGCTCAACCTGTCCAAGCCAATGATCCTCGATCTCGGCTATACCAAGAGCGAGATCGGCCGCGCCGACGGGGTGGTGGCGCTCGCATCGAGCATCTTCGGGGTCGGGCTCGGCGGCTGGATGGTGACGCGCTGGCGCTGGGGGGTGACGCTCACGATCGGCGCGATCTTCGCCGCGATCGGCAATTTCGGCTTCGTCTGGCTGTCGCATCAGCCGCACGACGAATGGCTGCTCTACGTCGCCACCGCCGCCGACCAGTTCGGCAACGGCATGGCAGGCGCGGTGTTTGTGGTCTACCTCTCGATGCTGGTGAACCCGCGCTATCCGGGTGCGCAATATGCCTTTCTCTCGGGCTTCGCCTTCCTGCTCCCGCGGCTGCTGTCGGGCACCGCCGGACAAGTCGTCGAGTGGCTCGACGGCGTGGGGCTGAAGGGGTTCGACGTGTTCTTCCTGGCGTCCGGAGTGATCAGTCTCGCGGCACTGCTGTTCCTTCCCGTTCTCGCCGGGGTGAAGCCCCGCGCCGACGACCGCGAGCCGCTACCCGCATGATCGACGTCGCCTTCGCACCCGCCGCCGCGGCCGTCGCCGACCACCGCATCCCCGGCGCCGCGCTCGGCATCGTCGCCGCCGACGGCCGGCGCTGGGTCCGTCACGCCGGCAACGCGGCGCTCGTTCCTGAACCCGAGGACCTGACCGAGGAGCATTGGTTCGATCTCGCCTCGGTCTCCAAGGTGATCGCCACTACCACGATGATCCTGCGCCTCGCCGATTGGGGCAAGCTTGACCTCGACGCCCCGCTGACCACCGCGATCCCCGACCTGCGCCAATACGACCTCGCCAACGCCGCCGAGCGAAAGCTCACCTTCCGCGATTGCCTGGCGCACCGGACCTTCCTGCCCGCGGTCGAACCGATCTACACCTATGGCGACGACCCGGCGCGCCTGCGCGCCTTCATCCTCCAGCGCGAATGGCGCCACGGCCCGCCGGTCTATTCGGACATCAACTTTATCCTGCTGGGCATCGCCATCGAGCGAGTCACCGGCCAGCCGCTCGGCGCGTGGGATTTGGGCGAAGGCCTGAGCTTCGGCCCGCCCCCCGGCCCCGCGGTCGCCACCGAATGCTGCAATTGGCGCGGCCGCGTACTCAAGGGCGAGGTCCATGACGAGAATTGCGCCGCGATGGGCGGCCAGACCGGCCATGCCGGGCTGTTCGGCACCGTCGCCGGGGTGCTTGGCTTCGCGCAGGGCCTGCTCGACGGCAGCTGCGCGTCGCCTGCGATACTCGAGGCGATCCGCACCCCCCAATTCGAACATCGCACCTGCGGCTGGGAGCGCAAATTTGCCGGATGGTCGGGCGGCCAGGCCTGCTCGAACGAGACGATCGGCCATACCGGCTTCACCGGCACCGGGCTGTGGGTCGATTTCGACCGCGGCCTCGCCTGGACCCTGCTCACCAACCGAGTCCATCCGACGCGGCATCGCGACAGCGGAATCTTCCAGCTTCGTCCCGAAACCGGGGATGCAGTGATCGCGGCGTGGGACCGGGTTAGCTAGTTCGCCTCGGCCACCAGCACCAGCGCCGCATCGAGAAACCGCGTCGCGCTGGCATCGGCGGGAACGTCGTTGGCGAAGGCCGAGAAGGTCAGCGTCTTGCCGCTCTTTGCGATCAGATAGCCCGACAGCGCATTGGTCGCATTCAGCGTCCCCGTCTTGGCGAAAAGCTTGCCCTCCAGCGTGGTCCCCTTGAAGCGCCGCGCCAGCGTCCCGTCGACGCCACCGATCGGCAGCGACGCGCGCCACGCTTCGCCCCAGGGCTGGCCGGCGATCCAGCGCAGCATCTTGGCCGCGCCGCGCGGCGCCACCCGGTTGTAGCTCGACATGCCCGATCCGTCGGACAAGTCCCACGCGGTGCGCGGCACTCCCGCGGCATCGAGCATCGCACGCACCTCCGCAACACCGTCGGCGATCGAGCCGCCGCCCTGGCGGAGCCCCACCCGCCGCAGCAGCAATTCGGCGTGGAGGTTCTGACTGACCTTGTTGATCGTGACCATGTCTTCCGCGAGGGGCGGAGGCGTCAATCTCGCGAGCGCTTCCTGCGCCGGAGCGCGGGCGGCAGGGGCGCCCTTGCGCACGTCGGGATCATCAGCGGGAGTCAGCGCACGGTGCCGCGCCGAGACCTGGCCCGACACTTTCACGCCGCGCGCCGCGAGCAGCTCCTTGAACCGCCACGCGGCATAATGCGCCGGATCGTCGATCCCCACGCGCAGCGGCTCAGGCTTGGCATCCACGCCGATCGTGCCGGTGACTCGCAGCACCAGTCCGTTGATGTCGCGTTCGTAGCCGAGCTTGTTCTCGGCACCCGCAACGCTCACCGCGCGATTGTCCACCCGATAATATGCCAGCGGCAAGACGACCTTCGGCGGCGCGCCGACCGCGCCCGGCGTCACTTCGACCACCAGTTCGTTATCGTCGAGCGTCAGCGCAGAAATCCCGGTACCCGAACGGCTGGGAATGTTGTTCCAGCTCATCCCCGGACTCCAGCGCTGATCGGGAAACGCACTGTCGTCGCCGATCACATTGCGCACCCGCCTGGTCTTCGCCGCCACGACGTCGGCCAGTTCGGCGAGGCAATCCGCCTTGCAGTCCCCCGCGCTCGACAGCCGCGCATCGCCATGCCCCTCGAGGATCACGTCGCCGCCTTCGATCCGCACCGCCGCGCCGCCCGAGCGGTCCGGCTGGTCGAGCCCCGCGAGCGAAGCATAGGCCGCGGCAGTCGTGAACATCTTGGTATTGGACGCCGGGAGGAAGCGCCCCTCGGGATTGACTGCGACAACCTCCTTGCCGTCCGCATCGGCCACCACGAGGCCGAACCGCGTGCCGGTCGCCGCCGCGGCGAACCCCGCCTCGACCCGCTGCTGGAGGTCCTGGGCCAGCGCGGGACTGGCGGCGAAGAGAGCAAGCGGGAGCAGCAGCGATCGTTTCATCCCCGAAGCCTATCGCCAAACCGCGCCGGGGCAACCGTCACCCGGTCGACAGGGCATAACCGCAAGGCATCGCCCTCGTCTTGAGCGGGGAAGTCGCCTAGGATAGTCGCCCGATGCGCGCCGCCCCCGAGCCCTTTCTCCTCGCCCAGCAACTCGCGCGCGCCGGCCGCCTCGCCGAAGCGCGCGCCGCTTACGCGCGCAGCGTGGACGCTCATCCCGATTTCCTCCCCGGCTATCTCGCGCTGAGTGGCCTCGCCGCGCACCAGGGGGATGACACCACCGCGCTCGCCGTGCTCCGCGCCGCGCTCGCTCGCGCCGACGGCAATGCCGCGGCCCGCCACGCAGTCCGCCGGCCGCTCGCCGAATTGCTCGCGGCGCTCCGCCCGGCGCGGTTCGACGCAGCGCTAGAAGCCGATCTCCTGACCTGCCTCACCGACGACCAGCTCGATCCGCAGCCACTGGCGCGCGTCACCGCGGCGCTGCTGCTCCACACGCAGCCCGCAAGCAATCACCCGCTCTGGCGCGCTTTCCTCACGCGCTGCATCAACACCCATCCCGCCATGGAAGCATGCCTCGTCGCACTGCGAAACAGCTTGCTCCTCTCGGGCGACGCGAGCGCGCCGCTGCTGCCGCTGCTCGCACTCCAGGCTTTCGCCGGTCAATATGTCTGGGCCGCGCCCGCGATAGCCGCCGAGGGCGCACTGGCGGCGCTCGTGCACCCGCCCACAGAACTGCCCGGAGACCCCGCCTGGCAGCCGCTCGCGGATCGCGTTCGGGAACTGGCGGCCGAGCGCGAACTGGCCCCGCGCATCGCCAGCTTCGCGCCCGACGCCGACGATCTCTCCGGCCAGATCCGCCGCCAATATGAAGAACATCCCTATCCGCGCTGGCAGGCACCCCCGGCATCGCGCCGCACCGACTTGCGGCAAATCCTCGAACGCCTGCCCGGGATCGATCGCGCCGCGCTGCCGCAGCCGCCGCTCCGGCTGCTCGTCGCGGGTTGCGGCACCGGCTACGAAGCGCTCGACCTCGCGCGGATGGATTCCAGCCTGTCGGTCACCGCGATCGATCTCAGCCGCGCCAGCTTGGCTTTCGCCCGGCGCAAGGCCGACGCGCTCGGCATCGCCAATATCCGCTTCGTGCGTGGCGACATCCTCGCGCTTGCGGCGCTGGGCGAGCGTTTCCACATCGCCACCAGCACCGGCGTGCTTCATCATATGGCCGATCCCGAAGCCGGCCTTGCGAGCATCGCGGGCGTATTGCCCCCGGGAGGCGTGATCCGCCTCGCCCTCTACAGCCACCGCGCCCGCGCACCCGTCCGCGCTGCACACGCCCTGATCGCCGAGCGCGGCTGGCAGGCCGATGCCGACGGGATCCACGCCTTTCGCGCGCACATCCTCGCTTTACCCGCCGGCGATCCGCTCGCGGTGCTGCGCGACAGCGACGATTTCTACAGCCTCAGCGGCTGTCGCGATCTCGCTTTCCACGTCCAGGAGCGACACTATCGTTTTCCGGAGATCGGTGCGCTGGTCGCGGGCGCCGGACTTCGGCTCGTGGGTTTCGATCCCTTGCCCGAGGCGATGGCACGGTTCGGGGAAAAGCACGGGCAGCACGCCGACCCGCTCGATCCCGCGCTCTGGGATGCAGTGGAAGCCGAGCACCCGTTCCTGTTCGCCCGGATGATCCCGTTCTGGTGCCAGAAACCCGCTTAGGCTTCGGCCCTTGCCCGATACACCGCTTCGTCGAGTTCGCCTTCCCAGCGCGCCACGGTCGTCGCGACGACCAGGTTCGCACTCGCGCTTGGCACCGTGCGGGTCATGTCGAGCAGCCGGTCGAACGGCAGCACGAACCCGACCACCAACGCGGTCTGCTCGGGCGGCACGCCCACCGCCGAAAGCACTGCCGCCAGCATGAACAGCGACGCCGAGGGCACCGGCGCGGTCCCGAGTGCCGCGAGCGCGCCGGTCAGCAGCACCATGGCATAGACTTGCGGGCCGAGCGGCGTGCCGAAGGCCTGCAGCGCGAACATGCTGAGCAGCCCGACATACATCGCCGTGCCGTCCTTGCCGATGCTCGCGCCGAGGGGCAGGACGGTCGAGAAGACCGGACGTGCCACGCCTAGATTCTTCTCCGCCACGCGCATCGCCACCGGCAGCGTCGCCGAGCTCGAGGCAGTCGAAAAGGCGACGACCAAAGCGTCGACGATCCCGCGAAAGAACGGCAGCACCGGCAGCCTGGCGAGAAGCCGCAGGATCAGGCTGTGGACGATGACGATCTGGATCAGCGAGCCCAGCACCACCGCCAGCGCCAGCCAGCCGACATTGACGAACACCGCCGTCCCGTTCGCCGCCACGGCGTTGGCGATCAGCGCGAACACGCCGAACGGCGTCGCCTCCATGACGATTCCGACGACCTTCAGCAGCACCGCCGATATGGATTGCAGCAGCGCCGCGAACGGTTTGCCCGGCTCCCCCGCCACCACCGTCCCCACGCCGACCAGGATCGCGACGAAGATCAAGGCGAGCATGTCGCCCTTGGCCAGCGCCTCGACGATGTTGAGCGGGACGATGCCGATCAGCTGCTGATACGGCGTCACCGGATCGCCCAGCGCATGCGGCGCCGCAGTGCCGAGCGCCGCGCCGACCCCGGGCTGCACCAGGGTCGCGACCAGCATCCCAACCGACACCGCGATTGCCGTGGTCAGCGCGAACAGCCCCACCGTTCGCCCGCCCAGCCCGCCCAGCCGTCGTGGGTCGGCCAGCGCCGTGATCCCCGCGGCGATCGTCACCAGCACGATCGGCGCTACCAGCATCCGGATCGCGCGGACGAACAGATCGCCCATGAACTGCACGTACGGCGTACCCTGCGGCCAGACGAGCGCGAAGAGCAGCCCCAGCGCCAGCGCGCCGAGCACGCGCTTCCACAAAGCGATGGCGAACCAGCGGGTCAGCATGAAGCGCTGCCCCCACGCCCTTCCCCGTCACCCCCGCGAAAGCGGGGGCCCATCTCCGGCATGCGCCTCGAACGCAACGACTGTTGCATCGCCTGGACAGAATAGGAGATGGGCCCCCGCTTTCGCGGGGGTGACGGCTGGTGGGACGGGCGCTTCGAGGTCATCAGCGACAGGTCCCAGCGGTCGGCTTGTGCGGCAGCGCCCGCCCCCCGGCCTTGCCGGTCAGCGCGCCACTGTCGACCGCCACCACGCCGTTGACCACCACCGTCCGCACACCCTGCGCGGCCAGCGTCGGCCGCTCATAGGTCGCCCGCGCGGCATAGGTCGCCGGATCGAACACCACCACGTCCGCGAACGCGCCCGCACGCAAATGCCCGCGCCCGCTTAGCCCGAACGTGTCGGCAGTCAGCGCCGAACTCCGTTCGATGAATTGCCGCACCGTGATCACCCGCTCGGCGCGGGTGTATTTCGCATATTTGCGCGCGAAGCTGCCATAGATTCGCGGGTGCCCGCCCGAGGCGTCCGACCCGGTCATCACCCAGGGTTGCTGCATGAATTTGGCGATGTCGGCCTCGCTCTGGTTGAACGAAACCACCCCGGGATCGGCGATACGGATCACCGTGATCGCCGCATTTACCGGGTCCTGCCCGACTTCCTTTGCGACATCCGCCAGCGTCCGGTTAAGATATTTGCCCTCGACGATCAGCAATTTGTCCGCGCCGCCGCGCTTGCGCAGATTCTCGTTGATCCCGCTGCGCAGGTTGCGCGCCAGTGCCGGATTGTCGAAGCGCTTGAGCAGGGCCGTCCGCCCGCCATCCTGCGCCCAGAGCGGCATCAGCGACGCGACGAGGCTCGTGCCGCTCGCCGACCACGGATATTGATCCGCGGTCACGTTCTGCCCCACACGCCGCGCCGCCTCAATCTTGGCGATGATCGCGGGCGCCTGACCCTGCACGTCGACGCCGAGCGCCTTGATGTGGCTGATATGCGCGGGCAGCTCGCCCCGCTTGCCGATCGCGATCGCCTCGTCGATCGCCGCGGCGAGGCCGACGGTATAGCTGGATTCATCACGGATATGGCTGTCATAGACGCCGCCCCGGAGCCCCGCCTCGCGCGCCAGCGCGACGACCTCGCCGGTCTTGGCGAAGCTCTGCGGCGCGTAGAACAGCCCGGTCGACAGTCCCAATGCGCCTTCGCACATCGCCTTCGCCACCAGCGTCTTCATCTGCGCCAGCTCGGCATCGCTCGGCACGCGATCGGCCTCGCCGACCACCTTCTCGCGCACCGCGCCGAAGCCGACATAGGCGGCATAATTGATCCCCACCGGCTTCGGCGCCGCGCTGCCCAGCACCTTGGCGACATCCGGCGTGCCGCCGCCGTCGTTGCCGATGAACGCCGTGGTTACCCCCTGCAGCAAGAAGGCGGGCACCAGCCGCTTCGCTGCGTCGTCCGAGGTCAGCTCGCCGCCCATATGCGTGTGCGGATCGATGAAGCCCGGCGCGACGATCATGCCCTTGGCGTCGATCGTGCGTGCCGCGACGACGTCGGCATGCCGGCTCACCGAGACGATCCGATCGCCGGTGATCGCCACATCGCCAACGAACGGTTCGGCCGAGCCTGTGTAGATCGTGCCGCCGCGGATCAGCAGGTCTACCTTGCGCGGGGCGGGCGATGCCGCCCCCAGCGACAGAGTCGCGATCCCGAGCAGCAGCGCGACCTTCATATCGTTCCCCAAAATCCCGGTTGCGGCGGTACCAGCCAGCCGGCTTCGTCGCGCACGCCGCCCCGCCGATCCTCCCTGAGCCAGATCGGCCCGTCAAGGTCGACGAAATCGCTCATCCGCGCGATGTGCAAAGCCGGCGCGATCGACAGCGACGAACTCACCATACACCCAGTCATAAGCCCCAGCCCGCGCGCCCGCGCCGCCTGGGCAAGCGCGAGCGCCTCGGTCAGCCCGCCCGATTTGTCGAGCTTGACATTCACCATTTGATAGCGCCGCGCGATCACGTCCAGGTCCGCGGCGACATGCACCGATTCATCCGCGCAGATCGGCACGTCGGGACTGAAACCCTCCAGCCATGCGTCGGCCTCGGCCGGCACCGGCTGCTCGAGCAAATCGACCCGCAGCGTCACCAGCACCGCTTGCATCGCGCGCACGAGCTGCTGGTCCCAGCTCTCATTGGGATCGACGATCAGCTTCGCATTGGGGGCGGCACCCCGCACCGCGCGGATCTGCGCGTCGGGGATCGTCGCGTCGACCTTGACCTTGATCAGCGGCGCATCGGCGATCCTGCTCGCCGCCACTGCCATCGCCATTGGCGTGTCGATCCCGATCGTCAGCGCACTGACCAGCCGTTCGGGCTCGGGGGCGCCGATCTTGGCGGCGACGCTGCGCCCGTCCAGCCGCGCCTCGAGGTCCCACGAGGCGCAATCGAGCGCGTTGCGCGCCGCGCCCGGGGGCAGCAACGCCTGCAATTGCGCCCGGTCCGCGCCGCGCTCGACGTCGTCGCGAACCCGCTCGATCGCCGCGAGCGCGCTTTCGATGCTTTCGCCATAACGGGCATAGGGCACGCCCTCGCCGCGCCCGACCAGCCCACCCTGCTCCAGCTCGACCGTGACCACCTCCGCCTGCGTCTTGACGCCGCGGGAGATCCGGAAGGGCTGGCTCAGTGCGAAGCTATCGTGCCGCGCGCGGAGGGTGCGGGACATAGCAATTCGTCGAGGATCGCCTCGACTCCGAAGGCGATCGGATCGGTGCAGGGCAGGCCGTGCCGGTCTTCCAGCCGCGCGCACAATGCCCGCGCCTCGGCGGCGTCCATCGTCGAAGTGTTGAGACAGATGCCGACCGCACGCACATCGGGGCTGGTCAGCCGCGCGACGAGCAGGTTCATCTCGAGGCACGCGCCGAGATCGGGCAGCGCCCGGCCGGGAATGCCGCGCATGTGGAGCCGGTTGGGATCGTGGCACATCACCAGCGCCTCGGCCTGCGCGCCGTGGAGCAGCCCGGTCGATACCCCGGCGAAGCTCGGGTGGAACAGCGAGCCCTGGCCTTCGATCAGGTCCCAGCCGTCATCGTCGCGCGCGGGGGCGAGCTGCTCGATACCGCCCGAGATGAAGTCGGCGACCACCGCGTCGATCGGCACGCCGCCGCCCGCGATCAATATCCCGGTCTGCCCGGTCGCACGGAAATCGGCAGTCACGCCGCGCGCCTGCATGCCGCGGGTGAGCGCCAGCGTCGCGTACATCTTGCCGACCGAGCAATCGGTGCCGACGGTGAGCAGCCGATGCCCGGCGCGCTTGTTGCCGTTGCCGACCTTGAGGTCCGCTGGCGGGTCGCGCACGTCGAACAATTGAAGCCCCTTGTCCTTCGCCAGCGCCGCCAGCCGCGGCTGGTCGCGCAGCCGCTGGTGGAGCCCCGAGGCGACGTTCATCCCCGCCTCGAGCGCCGCCGCAGCGTCGTCGACCAGGTCGCCACCCAAGGTCCCGCCCGAATTGGCGATGCCGAGCACCAGAGTCCTGGCCCCCGCCGCGGCGCCCTCGGCGATCGTCATCCGCGGCATGTCGAGCGTCAGCGGGCAATCGTCGTAGCGAAACTCGCCGACGCAATCCTGGGGGCGGAACGCCGCCAGCCCGCGCGAAGTCTTGATGCCGACGGCGTCGGTGCTGTGGCCGAGATAGAGCAGAAAGGGAGCAGGGATCATCACCCCCCATCCGTAAGCCGCGGGCCGAAAAGTCTGCGCATAACGTCTGGACCGCGCGGCATAGCCCGTTGTTATGGCAGGACGGGGCGATGCGTATCGCGCTGTGGCCCGTTGGCAATTCCGCCAGTGGGGCTGCGGGGTAACGCCATCGCGCAGCGCGGCGCGGTCAACTTCGCGCGGAGCCACGCTGTGTCGCGCTTCGCGGGGCGGCAGGCGACCGTTCCGACGTTCCGCAGTGCGGGGCATGGAAGGTCACACCAAAGTCGCACCATTTTCGCGGAGTGCCTGCGATGTAAAGAGCGCGCAGCGAGGCCACGCCTCAGGCAAGCAGAGCAAATCCTACATTGCGCTGGATGACCGAGATCGGGTGGGAACCAGTCATTCACCACCTCGGTGTAAAATCGCCCCCATGTCGAAATCTTTGCCCAGTCGCCTCGGTCTGACAGTCGTTGCGGTAAGTGGGGCGGTTACCCTGCTTGGCGGATGCCAAACTGCTGGCGAGCGGATGATGGCGCGGGCAGCGCGACAAGATACCTGCGGTGCGAAACGCTTGCAGGTTTTCGTCGGGCGTAAGGCCGATCAGACTACCCGCGAAGCAATTCAACGTGACATGTCCGACGCGCGTAGGCTCCGGTGGATAGCGCCGGGGGATGAAATACTGGCCGATCTAAACACAGGGCGGACCAGCATCTTGCTGAACGACGTTGGCGTGATCAAAAGTGTGGGTTGCTACTAAGCGGAAGGTCCCCAATTGGGGCGCCAGCGGTCATCCCTACACCCGACGCCCGTTCCACGGACGCGTGCTACGCCACGTCGATCACGCCCCGCAGCGCCTTGAGAAAATCGGTGGCGAGCGCCGTCAGCGGGCGGTTGTGCAGGTACATCGCATGCACCCCGAAGGTGATCGACGGCTTGAGCGGGCGCATCGCGAGGCCAGGGGCAAGCGAGGCCTGCGCAGTGAAGCTGTCGACCACGGTCATCCCTACGCCCTGCTGGACGAGCGCCGCGGCGATGTAGAAAGTCCGCGCGAGGATCACGTCGTCGAGCACGACACCTTGGCGCTGGACTTCCTGGGTGAACAATTGCCCCATCGGCCCGCTGGTCGCCAAGCTGATGAAGCGGTGCCCTTCGAGGCAGCGCATGTCGCAGCGCGGCGGCGCGTCGGGCATGTCCTGCTCGCGGTAGAACACCACCAGCTCGCCTTCGCCGAGCGGCTTGTGGTCGATCGGCGCCGCGGGCGGGACTTCATAAGCGATCGCAATGTCGGTCTCGCGCTCGAACAGCTTCCGCAGCAGATCGTCGTGATGGACGGTCTGCAGGTCGAACTTGACGTTCTCGCGCGTCCTGAGGAACTGCGCCACCGCGGTCGGCAGCGCCTGCAGCGCAAGGCTCGGCAGCGCCGATACGCGCAGCATGCCCCCCGCCCCGCGGCGCAGATTCTTGCCCGCCTCGCGCAGCGCATACACCCGGTCCTGGATCTCCGAGACTTCGGTGAACAGGGTATGCGCATCGTCGGTCGGCACCAGCCGGCCGTTGGTGCGCTGGAACAATTGGAAGCCGAGCAGGCTCTCGGCATGCCGCAGCATCTTCGACACCGACGGCTGCGACACGTTGAGCGCGCGCGCCGCTCCGCTGACCGAGCCGTTCACATAGACCGCGTGGAAAATCTCGATATGCCGCAGGTTCATGGCGGCGGAGACTATCGCCATTTGCGAAAAGGGAAAGCACCGCGATCAGGGTGCTGCGGATGGCCGCGCGGGGCAAGCGCCACCGTTGCGCCCAATTCTCCACAAATCATTAAGCATACCCCCCGCACATCACCGCAATCCCGCCTTAAACCTCGGTAGAGTAGCAAGGACGAAGTGAATCGCTTTGGCCGGGGGGTCGGGGTTTCGTGAAAACGCTGTTGCTGTCATTCCTTGCGCTGCTCGAAGCAGCCGCGCCCGTCGCCGCGCCGCCCGTCCTGGCGCCGCCGAGCCCGGTGCGGATCGAACGCCCGCGCGTCGCGATCATCGACAGCGGCGTCGCCAGGACCGCCGAGCTCGCCGCCCTGGTCTCCGCCGAATACGACATGGCCTCGGATCCCGGCCGCGCCGAATTCCAGCCCCGCTACGATCACGGCACGATGGTGGCGACGATCCTCGCCCGCGCCGTGCACGGCCAGGTCGACATCATCTCGTTCCGGATCGACGACCCCGCCGGCTGCCCCGCCGACGCCAATCCGCCGTGCCAGCCCTCCGCGGCGCCGGTCGCCCGCGCGATCCGCCGCGCCACCGATCTCGGCGTCGACGCGATCAACATCTCGCTCTCGCTCGATCCCGACCCGTCGATCACCGCCGCGATCGCCGATGCCGCCGCGCGCGGCATCCGCGTCGTGCTCGCCGCCGGCAACAATGGCTATGACCATCCCGGCAACCTCGGCCCCGCGCGCGCCGCCTTCCCCAACGCGGTGCTGGTCGGCGCGATCGATTCGAACGGCAAGCCGTGGAGCGGCACCAATCGCCCCGACGCCGCGCCCGAAGGTTACAATTATACCTGGCAGCTCGGCGTGAAGGTCCCCACCGCCGCGATCGACGGCCGCGCGGTCACCGGCACGGGCACTTCGTTCGCCGCCCCGCTGGAGACCGCACGCTTCCTCGCCAGCCGGACGACTGCGGCGAATTAGCAATCGGCCGGTTGCGGAGGCGGGCGGCGAAGGGCAGACTGCCGCCATGAAACTTTACCTTCTCCCGATCCTCGCGCTGCTCGGCGCCGCCCCCGCGCCCGCCCCCGAGGCCAAATGGCAGCGCATCTTCGACGGCAAGAGCCTCGCCGGCTGGACCCCCAAGATCACCGGCCGCGCACTGGGTGAAGACCCGCTGCACATGTTCATCGTGCAGAACGGCGCGATCCGCGTCTCGCACGCGCATTACACCAAATTCGAAGGCGAGTTCGGGCATCTCTTCTGGAAGACCCCGCTCAAGGCCTATCGCATCCGCTTCGACTATCGGCTGTTCGGCGAACCGCTGCCGGGGATCCAGGTCTGGCAGAACAGCAATTCCGGCCTGATGTTCCATGCCCAGGCACCGGCGACGATGCGCCGCGACCAGGATTTCCCGGTGAGTCTGGAATTCCAGCTGCTCGGCGTGCCGCGGCCGACGCGGGAGCCAACGGGCAATGTCTGCACCCCCGGCACCAGTATCGAGATCCAGGGCAAGCGCGACCCGCGCCACTGCATCCTGTCGACCTCGCCGCTGCTCCCGGTCGGCCGCTGGACCAAAGCCGAAGTCGAAGTGCTGCCCAACGGCCAGATCACCCATTTCATCGACGGCAAACCCGTGCTGCGTTATGCCGCGGTGGAGCTCGATCCCGCGGACAAGGACGCCCAGCCGCTGATCGCCGCGGCCGGCGGCAACCTCCAGCTCCGCCAGGGCTATATCGCGCTGCAGAGCGAGGGCCATCAGATCGAGTTCCGCAATATCGAGCTGCAGCGGCTGGATTGAGCCGCAGGGAGCTGCGGATTGCCGCCAGGGAGCATTCGCCTGGGGACCACGGAGAAGGCAACGTGCGGAAAGAGGATCGACCCGCCCCGCGAACCAGCGGCCCGATCATTCTCTTCGACGCCGAATGCGTGCTCTGCTCCACCAATGCCCGCTTCGTGCTGACCCACGATCATGCCGGCCGCTTCCGCCTGGCGTCCATGCAAGGCGCGGTCGGCGCGGCGCTTTACCGCCGCCACGGGATGGACCCGGGCAATCCGAGCAGCATGCTCGTCGTCGAAGAAGACCGGGTGCGTCAGGATAGCGATGCCGTGCTGAGCATCTACGAGGGTCTCGGTTTTCCCTGGCGCCTGCTCGGCATCCTGCGCGTCGTGCCGGCTGTCCTTCGCGATCCCGTTTACCGATGGGTGGCGCGAAACCGCTATCGCCTGTTCGGCAAGCGGGAGACCTGTTGGGTGGCGCCGCCGGAATATAGGGACAGGCTGCTGTGAGCGACGCGAGACGGGGCACGTGAAAATCCTGATCCTCGGCGGCTATGGCGTTTTCGGCGGACGCCTTGCGGAGCTGCTCTCGGATCTGCAGGTCGAGCTTTTGATCTGCGGTCGCGACTTCGCCCGTGCCCAGGCTTTCTGCACGCGATACGGCGGGCAGGCGGGGGTGCGCCCGGTCGCGCTCGACCGCGCCGATATCGTCGCGGGGCTGAATGCGCAGAAGCCCGATCTCGTAGTCGATGCTTCCGGGCCGTTCCAGGATTATGGCGCCGATCGCTACCGCGTCCTTTCGGCGTGTATCGATGCGGGGGTCGATTATCTCGATTTCGCCGATGCCGCCGATTTCGTGTTCGGCGTTCCGCAATTCGACGCGCGGGCGAAGGCGGCGGGGGTGTTCGTGCTCTCCGGTGTCAGCAGCTTTCCCGTGCTCACCGCAGCCGTGCTGCGCGAGATGGCCAGGACGATGGACATCATTTCCGTCGAAGGCGGCATCGCGCCTTCGCCTTACGCCGGGATTGGCCTCAACGTCATGCGCGCAGTGGTCGGCTATGCCGGCGCTCCGGTAAAGCTGCGGCGGCATGGAAGGGAGTCGCATGGCATCGGGCTGGCGGAAAGCCTGCGCACGACCATCGCCGTGCCCGGCCGGCTGCCGCTCCGGAACATCCGTTTCTCGCTGGTCGATGTGCCGGACCTGCAGGTGATTCCACCAGAGCATTCCATGATGACCGACATCTGGATGGGAGCCGGGCCAGTCCCGGAAATCCTGCATCGGATGCTCAATCTGCTGGCGATGGCCCCTACATCCCGTCGATGGCGGTTGCGGCAATCATCCGCAAGCAATTGGCGGGTAGCCGCCCGGATGCTGGTGCCCGATCGGGCGTGCGTGCTCTGGAACTCGCCGACTATGAGAGGATGTTCGAGGGCCGGAGCATCCATACCGGATTTCGCCAGCAAGAGGCGGATGCCCCACTGTACCGCAAGATCCTGGGATCGGCCTTTTCCACCCTGCCGCCCCGCCTACAGGAATTGCACGGAAGTTCCGCGGCGCGCGAATGGACCGGGTTCGCGGAGGTGCGACGTGGCCGTGGTCCCGCAGCCGTGCTTGTCGCGGCGCTTGTCGGCTTCCCGAGATCCGCAACACAGGTGCCGGTCACGGTGACCTTCTCGCCGGAGGGCGAAGCCGAACGCTGGGTCCGCAATTTCGGCGGCAAGCGCTTCTCTTCGCTGCAGTCGGCCGGCACCGGCAGGAATGAACATCTTCTGGTCGAGAAATTCGGGCCGGCGACGTTCGCGCTGGCCTTGATCGCGGAGAGCGGTCGGCTGACGCTGATTCCGAGACGCTGGTCTTTCCTGGGAATCCCCATGCCGAAATTCCTCCTGCCTGCCGGCTCGAGCTTCGAGACCGAGCGGGAGGGGCTATTCTGCTTCGACGTGGAGATTTCCACGCCTTTGATCGGGCGTATCGTGGCATATCGGGGAACGCTGCGTTGCTCCGGCCGCGCCAACGACCCCTTGGAGAGTGTTGGCGGCGCCGGACGGCCCTGATCGGCCCGTCGCTCAGACGTAATGCGGCTCGCCGCGCGTGTGCAGTTCCTCGTAATGGACCAAGGCCGGTTCCGGCCCCAGCGGCACCGGCTGCCCGTCGCGGAACGCCCATTCGCCGCGGTCGCAATCCTCGGCGCGGACATAGCCGTTGATGTAGAGCCGCCGCTGGTGGTCCGCGCGGTTGGTGCCCGATCCGTGCACCAGATAGGGGTTCCACAAAGCCAGGTCGCCGGGCTCGAGCACCAGGTCGATAGCGTCCTCCGCCGAAAGCCCCGCGGCGAGCAACACATCGTCGGCCATCGCGTTGCCGAGCACTTCGGACGCGGTGTCGAGGTCGATATCGCCTGCCAGATGCGTGCGCGGGAGGAAGCGCATGCACCCCGATCGCGGGGTATGCGAGTCGATCGCCAGCCCGGTCTGGACGTACGAAGTGCCGAGATTGCGATAATGGGCGTCGGGCTTGCGGAAGCGCGAATCCTGGTGCCAGGCGAAGTCGCCGATCCCGCCCGGTGCCTTCCAGTGCAATTGGTTGATGATCTGCTTGATGTCGCCGCCGATCAGCGGATCGAGCATCGCCACGAAGCGCGGGTCGCGCCGTACGCGCTCGAGCAAAGGCTGGTGATAAGACGGCCATTGCACCATCCGCACCAGCGGGGCGCCGTCCGGCCCCGGCACGACATTGTAGAACAGATTGCCATGGCGGAAGCTGCGGCCATGCGCGACGCCCTCGGCGTGGATCTGGTCGATCGCCGCGCCGATCTCGGCCACTTCGGCGGGAACGAAGAAGCCTCGCAGCACGGCATAGCCATCGCGCCGGAACTTGGCGACACTGTCGCCGGCATCGCCGCTCGGCGAGCCAGGCTGTTCGAAACCCACGCTTTCCTCCACGTCCGGACGCGGCGATCCTGGCCCGGCGATGCGCTCGGCGGCAAGACGCTTGCGCGCCGTGCCCGATGCCTTGCGGCTATAGCGCGGCGCGCCGCTTGAGCAGCCGGCCGATGCCCAGATGCTCGGGGGCTTCGCGCCCGCATTCGCGCTCGAGCTTGTCGCGGATCGCGATCAGTTCCTTCTCGCCGAGATGCTCGATCCCGATGAACTCGTTGCGGCCCTTGTCGAGCGCGCGGATCAGCTCGTCGAGCTTGGCCTGGATCGCCGCGGCGTCGCGATTCTGCGCATTCTGGATCAGAAACACCATCAGGAAGGTGACGATCGTCGTGCCGGTGTTGATCACCAGCTGCCAGGTGTCGGACCAGCCGAACAGCGGACCGCTGATCGCCCAGCCGATGATGATGAGGAAGGCGAAGACGAACGCCGCCGGCCTCCCCGCCCAAGCCGCGACTGCCTGTGCGAACCGCTCGAATATATCGCTCATATCTGTCTCCCGATGGGCGCCTTCGCATCCCTCGCCCGAGAGGGGTTACGCAACGTGTCAGTGGAATCCGCCCGAGTCGAAGCAAATCAGTTCCCCTGCGAACGCAGGGCCCCAGAGTCCAGCACGCACCGCTTGTGACCCTGGACCCCTGCTTTCGCAGGGGAACGGTGCCCGAATGAGGCGACTTTGATCTCCGCCAAGTTTGACCGGAGCTGGATGAGAGAGTGCGGCTGCATAGCTGACATCGGGGCGGAATGTCGGAACGGCCGGCGCCCCCTGGGCCAGAAATGCAAAAGGGGACCGGCATTGCTGCCAGTCCCCATGTCACCGGACTTCGGCTGCCGATCCCGAAGGACCGCGCTGCCTGGTTTCGGCGGCATGCTCCGCTCGCGCCGGCAAGGGCATGCGAGCTTCGCGTCGGTCACCAGGGCCGGTCGATCCGCTCGTCTCCGGAGAAACGAGCATGCTTCCGGCCTTCGGTGGCCCGCTTCATGACTTCGCCCGAAGGCGGAGCCATGGAGCCTTGCTGGATACGATTTCCCGAGCGATCCATCGGCTTCGGCTTTCGCTTGCGCGACAGTCTTGGCCCTGGCGTCTCTCTTCGGGCCGATCCCTCGGTCGATCTGCCGCTTGCGCGGGCCCATCGGCTTCGGTCTCGTCCATCAGGCAGATCCGTCGCTTCCGCTCGCGCTTGCGCGCTGGCTTCGGCATCGGGTTCGCCCGGCTCCGGCGTCTTCCGGTATCGCCGCGATGCTTGCGCACCGCCTTGATTCCGTGACTGCCGATGCTCTCGCATCCCCGTCTCGATCCAGCATGGTTTCCCGGAGGCACCTGCGCTCGATCGAGCCGTGTAAGTAGTTGGTTTTGCTCGGTTTCCCGTTGCCGAACCGTCTTCCTTACAAGACGAATGCTGTCACCGATCGCGAGTCGCGCAAAGTGCGAAATGCCCGCCGGAGGCTGTGGATAACGTGAATAACGGGGACAGAATGGCTTTAGCCGAGGTCCGGCGTCCAGTCTGGCGCGGCGAGCTCGAAGCCGGCAAAGTCGAAGCCGGGGACTACCACGCAGCTGACCAGCGCCCAGCCCGAGGGCGCCTCGGCCGATTGCCAGCGATTCGCCGGCACGCGCCACTGGGGCACATAGCCGCGGGTCACGTCGCCGCCAAGCGCGATCGTGCGGATCGCGCCATCCTCCTGCTCGACGCGCAGCTCGAGCGGCGATCCGGCATGCCACAACCACAATTCCTCGGCATCGACGCGGTGCCAATGCGATCTTTGCCCTTGCTCTAGCAGGAAATGGATCGCAGTGCCCGCCGAGCGGCCGGCTTCGGCAGACGCCCGCCACGTCTCGCGATACCAGCCGCCCTCGGGATGGGGAGCGAGCCCCAGCGTCTCGATGATCGTTCGTGGTGCGTTCATGTCACTTACCCCAACGTCAGATGAGCAACACGTAGTTTCAGGTTCATGAAACCCCGCGGCGCCGCAGGACGTTCCGCTAACGGTTTCTGCAAGTACAATCGATCTATGGGAGTGAATATATGCGTAAGTTGATCCTGGCGCTCAGCGCCGTCGCCGTGGCGATCCCCGCCGCAGTTGCCCTTCCGGCCCCCAAGGCTGAGGCAAAATCGTACGAATACAGCATGGATAGCCAGCGCCGTCGGAGCAGCTACAAGGAATGGCGTGGCCGTGACGGTCGCCGCTATTGCCGCAAGTCCAACGGTACCACCGGCCTGGTCGTCGGCGGCGTTGCCGGTGCATTGGTCGGCCGTTCGATCGACACCCGCGGTGAGCGCACCACCGGCACTTTGCTCGGTGCCGCTGCGGGCGCGCTCGCCGGCCGTGAGGTCGAGCGCAACACCGGCAGCCGCCGTCACTGCCGCTAAGGTCTGAAGATCGCACGCGGAGCATTAACCCTGGCGCGCTATATGCGCCGGATATGCTCCGCGTGCTGGTCCTTTCGACGCTGTTCCCCGACGTAACGCGTCCCAATTTCGGCATATTCGTCGAGCGCCAGACGCTCGCGCTCGCCGAGCGACCCGATCTCGAGGTTCGCGTCGTCGCCCCGATCGGTCTCCCGCCCCCGCCCCTTGATCGCCTGCCGCGCTATCGCGCCCTGGCCGCGACCCCCAAATTCGAAGCGTGGAAGGGCCTGCAGGTCCATCGCCCCCGCTTCCGCGCCTGGCCCGCCACCGGGGGCCGTTTTCACGCCCGCGCCATCGCCGCAGCAATCGGCCCGCTCCTTGCGGAAATCCGTCGCGACTTTCCCTTCGACGTGATCGATGCGGAGTTCTTCTTCCCCGACGGCGTCGCCGCCGTCGAACTCGGCCGCCGCCTGGACCTGCCGGTCTCGATCAAGGCGCGCGGATCGGACGTGCACTATTGGGCTCGCCAGCCCGCCACCGCCCCGCAGATCCGCGCCGCAGCGCACGCTGCCGACGGTCTCCTCTCGGTCTCCGAAGCCATGCGCGACGACATGACCGCGCTCGGGCTGCCCGGCGCGCGCACCGAGTGCATCGTCACCGGCGTGGACTTCATGCGCTTCGCCTCGGGCGATCGGGCGGACGCCAAGGCCGCGCTGGGCGTCGACGGCCCGCTGATCCTCTCGGTCGGCGCGCTGATTCCGCTCAAGGGCCACCAGATCGTCATCGAGGCGATCGCCGGCATGCCCGACGCCCAGCTTTGGATTGCGGGCGAAGGCCCTTTTCGGCCCCAATTGGAGGCGCAGATCGCCCGGCTCGGCCTCGCCGCGCGGGTGCACCTGCTCGGATCCGTTCCGCACGCCGACCTCCCTCGCCTTCTCACCGCCGCCGACGCGATGGCCCTGGCATCCGAGCGCGAAGGACTCGCCAATGCCTGGCTCGAGGCGCTTGCAAGCGGCACGCCGGTGGTGATCCCCGACGTCGGCGGCGCGCGGCAGGTGGTGCGCAGCGACGCCAGCGGGCGCATCGTTCCCCGCACGCCCGATGCCTTCGCTACCGCGCTGGCAGCCGTGCTCGCTTCCCCGCCCGATCCGGCGGCGGTCCGTGCCTCGATCGCGCCGTTCACCTGGGCGGCCAATAGCGAGCGGCTGCACGGCTTTCTCGGACGCCTGGTATCCGAACGTCGTCGGGCTGCGGCGCTTGGCGCGGGAAACACGCGTCATTGACGCCTTGGCAACACTCCGCTGCGATCCTGCGTTGACACGACAGGCGTTGATCCGTGACACTGGTGTTACGACACGCGGAGGATGATGATGGCAGGCAAGAAGAAGAAGGTCGACAAGTCGGCAACCAGCAATAGCTCGTTCCTCCCCAAGAGCATCGCCGGAGTGAAGCTTCCCAAGGCGATCCGGGGCAAACTAACCGACCTCGCCAAGCACCCGGTCGTCGCGGACATCATCGCCGCCGGGCTGGTCGCCATCGCCGCGAAGCTCAAGAATGAGCCCAAGGTGCAGAAGGGTGCCGCCAACGTGGCCGACACGGCCAAGGAGGCGGCCGAAAGCGTGGCGCAAGCCGCTGCAGACGTAGCGACTGCGATCGCCAAGCCCGTCGTCAAGCGTGCCCGCAAGGCGCCGGCCGCGGCACCGAAATCCGCCGCCGAGACGGCTGCGAAGCCGGTCGTTCGTCGCGCGCGCAAGCCTGCGGCTGCTGCTCCGGCCTCCGCTGCGGCGCCTCGCGCACGCAAGGCGCCGGCCGCTGCCGCCGAGCCCGCACCCAAGCCGCCGGCACGCCGAACCCGCAAGACTGCCGAGAGCGGCACTACCAAAGCGCGCACCGCGCGCCGGCCCGCACCCAAAAAGCCCTCGCCTCCCAAGACGCCCGAATAATCCCCCGCCAGCGCCGCGCCCGGGAGAATATCAAAAAGGGGGAACGTGCGCAGGATCGTCGTGAGCTGGAACTCCATGGCCTGCGCACGCGCTCGAACGGCTGACCTTCTTCTCGGACGCGGTGTTCGCGATCACGATCACGCTGCTGATCTGGCGCCGCTTTGCACGATCGCGGCGATGCCGTTCTTCACACACTGTCTTCGGAATATGATTGCCACCGCGTGCCGGTGCCGTCACCAGCCGATCGCGTGTGCCTGTTCGTCCCGATACTCGGCCAACCGGCGCTCGCGACCATCTTTCTCTCGCGTCTCTTGCTGCAGCGGAGTGCCGGCCGCGGCTGACTCTCTTCGCGCTCAGCGCCGTCTTGCTGCCCAAGCGCGCGCCTGACTGTCCGCAAGCGCGACGAGATCGCCTTGCGCGACATTCATGTCGATCAGGTGCAGACCCCAATTCCTGAGGATCTGCGTTCCTGCGACGACATCCCCCGCGATCCGATCGGTGCGTGGGTCGGCGGGATCGGCGTTGACCGTCACCGCCAGATAATTGAACCCGTCCTTGCGCACGCATTCGATCGAGATCAGCCCTGGCGTGCGCACGAACGGCGTCGTCACCGGCGCGCCGTCCCGGGTCCAGGGCGGAGTCTCGCCTTCGCCGAGCATTCCGCCCGCCGCGGCCAGATAAGGCTGGCTCACTGCATTTCCGCCGCCGAGCGCCGCGGGGTTGGTGCATCCAGCCTCGACTCCAGGACGGTCACCTTTGCCGAAACGGCTGTTGGACGGCGGCGGCGAGTCGGCACGGAAGCTGGCAAAGGTCACGCGCAACCGCTTTGCGCGGCGCTACGGCACAGCGGAATGCTGCTGTAGAGCGCGCCGACATCCTTGCCCTCGGGAACCGGAACGCTGCTGCCGATCAGCATCCGAGATCATCCGGTCCGCCGCGGGCTTGCCTTCGATCTCGCGTTTGAGCAGCTGCGTGAGGATCATCGATCCTTGGCTGTGCCCGATCAGCACGACGCCGCGGCCCTTATTGTCGTGCGCCAGATAGTCGTCCCAGGCCGCCTTGACGTCGCGATAGGCGAGGTCGCGGTCGATCGCCGGCGTCGCCCCGCCGATCATCGAACGCAGCGCAGTCAGCGTCACCTGCCGGTACATAGGCGCGAACAGCCGGCACTTCGCACCGAACCGCGCCGCCTGGAGCTGCACCACGCGCCGCTCTTCCGGCCCCGGCATCAGATCGCTGTTGCCGCCGGGATCATTCGAAATCGTTGGATAGACATAGAAGCAGTCGAACCTGGGCGTCTCGCCGCAGCGAAGCGTTCGATCGTGCGCGTGCCGTCCGCCGCAATCACCGTGGCGTCGAGATTTTGCGTGCACGCTTCATGGTGGACGGGCCGGCAAAGCCAATTGGCGGGCCGCCGATAGTCGGGGTCCTGCGCCTGCGCCGAAAGCGCGAACGACAGGGCGAACAGCGACAGCATCGGCAACCTCCCCCAAGATTGCCGCCATTGTTAGCGGCCCGCGCGGTTCCGTCCAGCGCAGACCGTTACAAACGCGAACGGCCGCCGGAGCGAAGCATCTGCCTCGCCCCGGCGGCCGTTACGACGCGCGTCAGAGAGTCGGGCTGACCAGCTGCGGCTGCGGCATCTTGCCGAGGCGGACCTGGCGGCCGAAGATGTCGCGCATCAGCGCGAGCGAGAAGAGATGCGCGTAGATCAGCGGCAGCATGCCGTTCTGGACGATTTTCCGAAGCTGGTCGCCGCGCAGCTCGTTGAGCTTGTTCTCGTCGATCATCATGAAGCCGCGATAGATGAAGGGCTGCTCGTTGCCCTCCTGCTGGATCGTGACTTCGCCGTCGATCAGGATGTCGAGCTCCTTAAGGTCCTTCATGAACATCGCAGTGCGCGCGCCGGCCTGTTCGAACTGCTCGTTGAACTGGAGGATGTTCTTGGTGGTCTCGGTCGGCTCGCCATTCTCGAAGAGCTTGTCGCCGTCCTCGAACGCGCCGATCGTGTCCGACGACGGATCGAAGCAGAGCGACAGCTCGTCAGCGTCGGGACGCAGCCGGGCAAGCAGATAGGGATAGCGGCGGATATAGGCCGGAACGTAGAAGTTCGGCTCGAGCAGCGTACCTTCGTCGTCGAAGAAGGTGTTCACGCCTTCGTTGAGCCCCATCAGCGCGAGCGGAACGGGATCGTCGCCCACCGAGAACACGATCGGCAGGAAGCGCTGAACCAGCGGGAATTCCTCGACCGTGACCGGCACCGCGTGCTGCTTGGCCAGGAACGGCGCCTTGTCGCGGACGCGGATGCGGAAATCAGCATGGGCCTGGCTCGAAAGCGGCTCGAGCTGGCTGTAGAACAAGGGTAGCGACTGCTGTGGCGCGCTGGCCATCCGAAACTCTCCTGCGAATGATTGCTGAAATCGTGAAATTCGGGCGAAGGTCTATGGTCTAGCGGCGTCGGGCGCAAGCGTGACCAGTTTGCCCGGATTGAGAATATTGTGCGGATCGAGCGCAGCCTTGATCGCGCGCAGCGCCGTCATTCGCGACGGCGCGCTCAATCGCGCGAGTTCATCGCGCTTCATCTGGCCGATCCCGTGCTCGGCCGAGATCGATCCGCCCGCCGCGACGACCATGTCATGGACATGGCGCGAGATCCGCGGACCGTCTTCGGCATACCAGGCCTGCGGGTCGACACCCCTGGGCGCGCGGACGTGGAAATGGACGTTTCCGTCACCGAGATGGCCGTACGCCACGGCTTCGGTTCCCGGAAACCGCGCCTCGACCTCGGCGCCGCCTTCGACCATGAAGCGCGGCATGTCCTCGACCGGGACCGAGATGTCGTGCTGAAGCGCTGGGCCACCCGCGCGCTCTGCCTCCGAGATCGAATGGCGGATGCGCCAGAAATCCTCGGCCTGCGCTTCGCTCGCCGCAATAACCGCGTCCCCGGCGAGCCCCGCCAACGCCGGCGCGAGCAGCCGCTCGAGCAACGCGGCAGGTGCCTCGGCCGCCGGATCGGTCGTTACCGCCTCGATCAGCACGTGCCAGTCATGCGCAGTCGCGAGCGGACGCCGCGTGCCGGGCACGTGGCGCAGCACGAGTTCCAGCGTCTTTTCAGGCAGGATCTCGAAGCTTTCGACCGCATTGGTGCCACCCTCGAGCATGCGCAGCAGGTCGAGCGCCTTGGCCGGGCTTTCGACGCCGACCCACGCCACTGCCCGCGCCGCTATTCCGGGGACCAGCCGCAGAGTCGCCGCGGTGACGATGCCCAGCGTCCCCTCGGCGCCGATCAGCAACTGGTTGAGGTCGTATCCGCGATTGTCCTTCTTGAGCGCGGCGATCCCGTTGTGAATCGAACCGTCCGGAAGCACCGCCTCGACTCCCGCAACCAGGCTGCGCATCGTCCCGAAGCGGAGCACCTGCGTACCCCCGGCATTGGTCGAGACCAGCCCGCCGATCGTCGCGCTGCCGCGCGCGCCCAGGTCCATCGGGAAGCGCCGGCCCGCATCCTCCGCCGCCGCGCGGAGATCGGCCAGGATCACCCCCCCTTCGGCAACGGCGAGGTTGCTGACCGGGGAGAGCGCACGGATCCGGTTCATACGGCGCAGCGACACCAACAGCGCCGAGCCATCGGCGGGCGGCGTGGCGCCGCCGACCATCCCGGTATTCCCACCCTGCGGCACCAGCGGCACCCCCGCCTCCGCCGCCAGCCCGACGATCGCCGCCACTTCCTCGGTCGATCCCGGCGACAGCAGCGCCGGCGCTTCCCCGTGACAGCGGCCGCGCCAGTCGCTCAGCCACGGCGCGATCGCCTCCGCGTCGGTGGTCGCGGCCTTGGGACCGAAGCGTTGCAGGACGGTCTCGACAAGCTGGTTTTGTACTGGTGTCATGGCCGCGCCCGGTTAGCACGGCGCGCGATAGTTCATCCACTGTTCAAAACTAAGCCTTAATAGCCTCGCCAGACATGCTGAACCCGCTGATTGCCGCCTCCGGTCTCCTGCTGTTGCTCGCTGCCCCGGCCTCGCCGCCGGAGCCGCTCGACTGGGACGTGACCACGCACCTGCTTCAGACGCAGCGCGCCACCATCCATGTCCCGCGCATCACAGTCCGCACCACCACGATCATCCTGCGCACGCCGCGCCCGATCGCCCTGGTCGAGAAGAAGGCCGACGATTGCGTCAAGATGGAAGACCTTGCCGGCTTCTCGGTCAATCGCTTCGACAGCGTCGATCTGGTGCTCAGGAACGGCGCGCTGCTCCGCGCCAAATTGGGCAATGATTGTCCGGCGCTCGGTTTCTACGGGGGCTTTTACGTCAAGGCGAACAAGGACAGGAAGATGTGCGCCAAACGCGACACGATCCGCTCGCGATCGGGCCGCCAGTGCGCCGTGCAGTCCTTCGCATCGCTGGTCCCAGCGCGCTGAAGGCGTCTCCCGGCTTGACATCTCGGCCCAAATCCGCAAGCGCGTGAAGGCTTTGGCGGCATGGGTAACCATGCCCTTTTCCGGAAAATTACATGAGCTTTGCCGATCTCGGCCTTTCTGACGACCTGCTGCGTGCAGTGACCGATTCGGGTTACACCGAGCCGACTCCGATCCAGCGCCAGGCGATTCCCTCCGTGCTGATGGGCAAGGACCTGATCGGCATCGCCCAGACGGGGACGGGCAAGACCGCCGCCTTCGTGCTGCCGATGATCGACATCCTCGGCGAAGGGCGCACCCGCGCGCTGATGCCGCGCAGCCTGATCCTCGAGCCGACGCGCGAACTCGCCGCGCAGGTCGCCGAGAATTTCGACAAATATGGCGTCAACCACAAGCTCTCGATGGCGCTGCTCATCGGCGGCGTGCAGATGGGCGACCAGGTCAAGGCGCTCGAAAAGGGCGTCGACGTCCTCATCGCCACCCCGGGCCGGCTGATGGACCTGTTCGGCCGCGGCAAGATCCTGCTCACCGGTTGCAGCCTGCTCGTCATCGACGAGGCCGACCGGATGCTCGACATGGGGTTCATCCCCGATATCGAAGAGATCTGCACCAAGCTGCCCAAGACCCGCCAGACCCTGCTCTTCTCGGCGACGATGCCGCCGGTGATCAAGAAGCTCGCCGACAAGTTCCTCACCGATCCCAAGCGCGTCGAAGTCGCGCGCCCGGCGACGGCGAACGTCAACATCAGGCAGTGGGTCGTCAACGTCGCCGCAGCCAAGAAGCGCGACGTGCTGCGCGAGCTGCTCCGCGCCGAGGACGTGACCACTGCGATCATCTTCTGCAACCGCAAGACCACCGTCCGCGACCTCAACAAGAGCCTGCAGAAGAGCGGCTTCCGCTCGACCGAGATTCATGGCGACATGGAACAGTCGCAGCGCATCGCCGAGCTCGACCGGTTCAAGGCCGGGACGGTCAACATCCTCGTCGCCTCCGACGTCGCCGCGCGCGGGCTCGACATCAAGGGCGTCAGCCACGTCTTCAATTTCGACGCGCCCTGGCATCCCGACGATTATGTCCATCGCATCGGCCGCACCGGCCGCGCGGGCGCGACCGGCATCGCTTATACCCTGGTGACGCCCGAAGACGCCGAGAACATCGCCGAGATCGAAAAGCTCACCGGGATGAAGATCGAGCGCATGAAGCCGGCCGGCGGCGAAGCGGTGCGCGAGGAAGCGCCGGCGGAAGAGCGCAAGCCCGCGGCCCGGCGGCGCGGTGGGCGCAAGGTCGAAGCGGCACCTGCCCGCACGCCCGAGCCCGTGGAAGCCGAAGTCGAAGTCGAAACGGCACCCGTGCCCGAGGCCCGCCCGGCGCGCGAACCCGCGCCACAGCGCGAGGCGACACCCCGCCGCGAACGCGAAGAACGCAGCGGCCGTGGCCGCGGACGCGACGAGCGCCCGAACCGCGAACCGCGCCGCGATGCGCAATCGTCGCAGGACGGCCCCGACGACGGCTGGAACGGCCCTGTCCCGGACTTCCTGAAGTACACGCTGGGCGCGTGACCGCGGCGCCGGGCGCCGGATCGACTCCGATCCCGTCGCCGTGCACCAATATCTGCCGGATCGACGTCGCCAGCGGCTGGTGCATCGGCTGTGGTCGCACGCTCGACGAGATCGTCCGCTGGGGCAGCACCGACGACGCGGATCGCGCTATGGTGATGGCGCAATTGCCGGAGCGTAGGAAGAAGCTCTAAGCCCCTCCGGAATGGAAGCGGCATTAGAGTCGAGCCCAGCTGCTTTCGCAGGGGAACAAGATATCAGCCCAAATGAAACTTTCGTAGCCGTCGGGTTATCCGGCTGGCGGAAAGGCCGGACGGCGTGCGATCGTGCGAGCCCACCGCTTCTGGAGTCCTCCCATGCGCCCTGCCTTGTTCGCGTTTGCCCTTGCCACGGTCGCAACCCCGGCGCTCGCGCAGCAAGCGGCGCCCGCGCCGCAAGCCCCGGTGTACGAGTTGCGGATCTATTACCCCGCGCCCGGCAAGCTCGCCGCGCTCAACGCCCGGTTTCGCGATCACACGCTCAAGCTGTTCGAGAAGCACGGCATGCGCAACGTGGCGTATTGGAACGAGCAGCCGACCAAGGAGGCGCCCGAGGGACGGCTGATCTATGTGCTCGCTTTTCCCAGCCGCGAGGCAAGGGACGCGGATTGGCAGGCCTTCGGCGCGGATCCCGAGTGGCGCGCAGTGGTCGCCGCGTCGGAGGCCGGCGGCAAGCTGGTGACCAAGGTCGACAGCGTGTTCATGACGATGACGGACTATTCGCCGCGCCTCGCGCCATCGCGCTGAGGAGCGATGGTCTCGACCGTGTCGCTAGCTGCACCCTCTCTGCGGCCGCTTTCCGCGAGGAGGATGGCGCCTAATGGGCGGTTTCGAGACGGGCAGCTTTCGGCAGACGAAGCCCCGAGCGGCGGCTGATCACGTAGGATCGTTTGCTACCTTTGCCTTGTCCCGGGCTACGCTGCGTCGAGAAAACTCAACGAGGAAAGGCTTGGCGCGTTCTTTACCGCCCTCGCGGAATGCTGCCTGGGCTTCGTTTAGAAGCTGCTGGTCAGTTAGTTCGGCGTTGCTCATCTCGGCCCTCCGAAAGGCGATATTGACCCGATTAAGCGCAACGCTTGGCCGCGTCCAGCGACGGCTTTCAGGCCTACAACCGTTGGGCTTAGCGGCTACCTTTGGCCGGTAGCTGCCGTTGGATCCTGGTGTGCGAAAGCCTCCCCCCACCGTTCACCGATAGCGCAGCGTCTTCTCGAATCCCTCATTCGCCTTGGTCATCTTGGCCAGGCTCCTGAGGTGACTTCGAACATGCCGCACGAACCGCGTATCGTCATAAATGCCCGTCGCCGGATAGTCGTCCTGGCCGATCAGTTCCTTGAACCGCTTGGCGAGCGCCGCCTGATCGTTCGTGCAATCCGCGGCTTTCAACGCGCGGCACATCCATTCCTCGGGGGGGCCTGGTTATACTCGTCTTGCGCCGCATAGCCGCGCCCGTCCGCCGCCGCCTGATCGAGCCGCGAAGCCTCGAACCGGCGCTCGAGCCATCTCCGAACCAGTTCTCCGTCCCACGCTTTCGAAGGACTTGTCATCGCTCTCTCCCCACCGGGGCCCGTCAAGCCGGCGCGTTCTCCGCTATCAGCGCGTCGTCCTTCGCCGCGGCGCGCGCATAGGCTTCGCGCCCGGTCAGCCGCTCGAAATAGGCGGTGAACGCATCGCGCTTGGGCAGCGTGCCGAACAGCGTGCCCCAGCCTACCGCCGAGCCGACATAGACGTCGGCGGCAGTGAAGCGATCGCCGGCGATATAGGGATGCGCCGAAACCGCCGCCTCGAGCACGTCGACCGTGGCCGCGAAACTGCCATAGCCGAACATCCGCGCCTGTTCGGGCGCGGGATCGAACTTGGCGACATTGTTGGTTACTGCCTGCTCGACCGGTCCTGCCGCGAAGAACAGCCAGCGATAATAGTCCGCCCGTTCCTCAGGGCGCGGCGCAAGGCCCGCCTCGGGAAACGCCTCGGCCAGATAGGCGCAGATCGCCGCGCCTTCGGTCACGACCTTGCCCTCATGGACGATCGCGGGGACCTTCCCCATCGGGTTGATCGCCAGATAGCCGGCGCTCTTCATACGGCTCGCATAATCGACGAGCTCGGTACGATAGTCGGCACCGGTCTCTTCGAGCATCCAGCGGGTGATGCGCCCGCGCGACTGCGGATTGGTATAGAAAACAAGATCGTTCGACATGGCCGTTCTCCCGATTCGACGAGAACGTTACGTGAACGACACGATCGGCGTCAAGCCAGCGCGGTATCCAGCAAGGCGAGCAGCCGTCCCCAGGCGCGATCGGCCTGCGCCGGATCATAGACCTTGCTGTCGGGCGGGCACCAGCCGTGCATCGTGCCCTGATAGACTTCGATCTCGGCGGGCAGTTTCGCCGCGGCGAAGGCCGCGCGCAAGTTGTCCTTGTCGCCCGGCGCACGGGCATCGTCGTTCGCGGCGATCGCGATGAGGTAGCGCGCCTTCATTTGCGGAATGCGCGCGAGCATGTCGTCGGCCGCAAGCCCGCCGCCATGGAAGGTCGCACCCGCGCGCACCCGCCCCGGCGATCCCGCCGCGGTGAGCATCACCATCGGCCCGCCCATGCAATAGCCGGTGCTGCCTATTCCGCGCTTGCGGTCGACCTCTGCCTGCCTGTCGATCCACGCGACGAACGCTCCGGCGTCCCGAGACGTCGCGTCCGGGGTGAGCAGCTTGCGCCAGGGGCCGACCTTCTCGCCGAGCGCCTGATCGAAGCCCTGCCCGGGGGTTACGAACGGCGCCCTGGTCGAGCGGTAGAATTGGTTGACGGTGAGCACTGCATAGCCCGACTGGGCAAGCCGATCGGCCATCTGGCGAAAGGCGGGACGCAGCCCCATGATGTCGGGCCACACCAGCACGGCGGGATGCTTGCCGCCGGCGGGCGCGACGAAATAGGCGTCGGCGACCCCGTCCGGCGTCTTGATCGTGACGTCGCGGCCCTTGATCGCCAGCGCATTGGCAGGGACCGGCAGCAGCAGCCCGATGCCCGCCACCGCGGCGGCCGCACCAAAGCCGCGGCGAGTCATCGCGTCGCCGAGAAAGCGTTCATTGTCGGCGGCAGTCAGATCGTCACACATGCGGCATCTCCCTTGCGCAACCCGGCGAGTCGCGCAGCGAAGTTACACGCGCGGCATCACTGACGGAACAGCGTCTCGGCGGTGTGCACGACCGGGCCGGTCGTCTCCTCGGCGCCCTCGCCTGCCTCGGCGGCATGCGCCGCGGCGGTGCGCTCGGCGCGGAGCTGCTCGAGCAGCGCCTCGCGATCGCCTTCGAGACGGGTGTCGGTCGGCGCCTCGATTCCGGCGGCCTTCGCGGCCTTGGCGACCAGCGCATCGAGCTCGCGCTGCGAGGCGAGGCCCAACGTCACCGGGTCCTTCGGGGTGATGTTGGCGATGTTCCAGTGGCTGCGATCGCGGATCGCGGCGATGGTGGTGCGGGTGGTGCCGATCAGCTTGCCGATCGCGCCGTCCGAAATCTCGGGATGGTGGCGCAGGATCCAGGCAATGCCGTCGGGCTTGTCCTGGCGCTTGGAGACCGGCGTGTAGCGCGGCCCCTTGGTGCGGCGGATCTGCTCGGGGCCCTTGAGCATCTTGAGCACATAGTTCGGGTCGGCCTGGCCCTTGTCGATCTCTTCCTGAGTCAATTCGTGCGCGCGGACCGGATCGCGGCCGGTGAGCTTGGTCGTCGCGGTATCATCGGCGATCGCCTGGATCTCCAGGATGTGGAGGCCGCAGAACTCGGCGATCTGCTCGAACGAGAGCGAACTATTGTCGACCAGCCAGGAAGCGGTCGCATGCGGCATCAGCGGCTGGGCCACTTTTTCGTCTCCAGAAACAATAAGGGCCGCCCATCACGGGCGGCCGGGCTATGGTTCGGGCTTAATGCGGGAACGCCGCGAGAGCAAGGTTGCAAATCGGCGGGCCGACGCGGCGATCAGGCGGCTTCCTCGTGATCGTTCATCGGCCAGAGCGCGGCGAGGAACTGGCGCGCGCTCGCTTCCCAGGTGAAACTGCGGCCATAAGCGACGCACGCAGCGCGGTCCCTGGTCAGCGCTGCGCCGATCGCGAGGGTGAGATCCGCGTCCATCGCCCCCGTCTCGGGCGTGAGCACGTCGATCGGGCCGGTGACCGGATAGCCCGCGACCGGCACCCCGCAGGCGAGCGCCTCGATCATCACCAGCCCGAACGTGTCGGTCTTGCTCGGAAACACGAACACATCGGCGGCGGCATACGCCGAGGCCAGCGCGGCGTCGAACATCGGGCCGAGGAACTTCGCCTCGGGAAAGCGCGCTTGCAGCGCCGATCGCGCCGGGCCGTCGCCCACCACCACCTTGGTACCCGGGTGCGTGGTCTTGAGGAACGCCTCGAGATTCTTCTCGACCGCGACGCGCCCGACATAGAGCTGCACCGGGCGCTCGAGGTCGGCCATTGCCGGATGCGGCGCGATGCCCGGATGGAAATTGGCGAGGTCGACCCCCCTGCCCCAATGCTTCACATGGCTGAGGCCGTGCGCGATCAGCGACTCGCGGATCGACGGGGTCGAGGCGAGGATCGCCTGGCTCGGCGCATGGAACCAGCGGATATAGCGCCAGATCCACTCGGCGGGCACGCCCGAGCGCGCCGAGACATAATCGGGGAATTGGGTGTGGTACGCCGTGGTGAACGGCATATGGTTGCGCAGGCACCAGCGCCGCGCCGCGACGCACAGCGGTCCTTCGGTCGCAAGGTGGATCGCGTTGGGGCGGAACGCCTCGAGCATCGCGCCGACGCTGCCGGTGCTGGCGAGCGCGAGGCGGATCTCGGGATAGGTCGGGCACGGCAGCGAATAGAAACGGTCGGGCGAGATCACTTCGACGCGGTGCCCCTGCGCCTCGAGCACCCGGCGAACCGACTGGAGCGTGCGGACGACGCCGTTGACCTGGGGTTCCCAGGCATCGGTTATGATTGCGATGCGCACCTCGTCGACTCCCGTCGCCGCCGTCACGCCGCCTCTAGTCTGGCCCCGGATTCGGGCGCATCGCGCGCCGCTATCTCGTCGGCCCAATGGAGTATTTCCATGGTACCGTCGTAGTGTTCGACGAGCGCGGTGCAACCCTCCACCCAATCGCCGTCGTTGTAATATTCCACGCCCTGGATCGTGCGCATCTCGGCTTTGTGGATATGCCCGGCGATCACGCCGTGGATTCCGCGATGCGCCGCCTCGTGCGCCACGATCTCCTCGAACTTCGAAATGAACGAGACTGCGTTCTTGACCTTCTGCTTGGCATATTTGCTCAGCGACCAATATGGCAGGTTGAACAGCCGGCGGACGCTGTTGAGCCAGCGGTTGAGCGCCATCATCCCCTCATAGGCGGCGTCACCGAGATGCGCGAGCCAGCGGTGCGACATGGTGATCGCGTCGAATTCGTCGCCGTGGAGGACGAGCAGGCGGCGGCCGTCGGCGGTCTCGTGGATCGCCTGGCGGAGAATCTCGACGCCGCCGAAATGCAGCCCGGAGAATTGGCGGAACATCTCGTCGTGATTGCCGGGGATATAGACGATTCGCGTGCCGCGCTTGGCGCGCTTGAGCACGCGCCAGACGATGTCGTTGTGCGTCGCCGGCCAATAGAGCCGCTTCTTCATCGCCCAGCCGTCGATCATGTCGCCGACCAGATACATCGTCTCGCTGTCGACGTGATCGAGGAAGTCGATCAGCATCTCGGCATTGCAGCCGCGCGTGCCGAGATGGACGTCGGAAATCCACACCGTGCGGTACTGCCGGCGCCCGCCGATCGTCCGCTCGGGAATCGCCGGCTGGAGGGCATGGAAGTCGCTGAACTGCGCTGTGTCGAACGGAAGCCTGGTGATCGTCGCCATGATCGTTCCCCCGCGGAAGCTTGTCCTGCGAAGCCCTATGCCCGGCGAATGTTACAATCCGAATCGCTGGTCAGGCGGTGATCGGAATATGCTTGGGATCCGCCGCGACGCGCGCCAGCCATGTGCGGACGTTCGGATAGGGCTGCAGATCGAACCCGCCCTCCCCGGCCACGTGGGTATAGGCATAGAGCACGATATCGGCGAGCGTGACGCGGTCGAGTACCAGGAAGTCGCTCCGCGCGAGATGCGCGTCCATCAACGCAAGCGCCGCTTCACCCGCCGCGATCTTGCCGGGCAATTGCGCGCGTTGCAGATCGGTTAGGTTCGCTTCGCCCACCAGCGTCCGCCAGAAGCGCACCGTCGCGATGTTGGGCTCGTGATTATATTGCTCCCAGAACAGCCAGCGCAGCATGTCGGCGCGCGCGAAGCGGGCCGCCGGGATCAGGTCGCTGCCGTCGGCGACATAGAATGCCGCGGCATTGCTCTCGGGCAGAAAATCGTCGCCGAGTTGGAGAACCGGGATGCGGCCATTGGCGTTGACCTCGCTCAGGAATTGCGCGGTGCGCGTCTCGCCTTTCAGAATGTCGTACTCCCGCCGTTCGAGCGGCAGTCCGACATGCGCCGCGGTGAGGCGGATCTTGTAGCAATTCCCCGACAGCGCGTACTCGTGCAGCACGAACGGACCCATGATGCTCCCCTTATTGGTGCAGCGCCTTTCCGCGCTCCAGAGCCCTCGCGTCAAACAAATAGCCCCACGCGCAGGATAAGGCGGGCTTATCACAACCCGATCGTGAAGGTTATTCCGCCGCCTTCACCGGCGGCTCCGCCGGCGCCGACTCCGCGACCGCGCTGGCGACGAGCGAGTCGAACGAGCTGCCGTCGAAGCCGAGCTCCTTCATCAATCCGTCGATCACCGGCGCCTGCGCGCGGTAGCGCAAAGCCGCCGACACCGCCGAATTGGCAAGGTTGCGCTCGCCATCGCCGTCATTCGCCACGCCGACCGACGCGCTCCCGCGGCCGGTGAGCCCTTCGACCTGGACGATCTTGATCGAATCGATCGCCTCGAGCGGCTTCGAAGCCTCACGGATCACTTCGGGCAGCACCTTGAGCAATGCCATCTTGGTCTGCAGCGAGACCTGGTCCGACGACAATATGTTCGCCGCTTCGTTAACCGCGCGCTGCCCTGCCGCCTCGACTTCGAAGCGGACGCGATCGGCCTCCGCGCGTAGCTTGGCGGATTCGGCCTCGCCCTCCGCGCCCAGCCGCGCGGCCTCGGCGCGGTCGGCCGCGGCAGCCTTCTCCGCCTCGGCCTGCACCTTGATCCCGATCGCCGCGCGCTCGGCTTCGCGCGAGGCATCGATCAGCTCGATCCGCTTCTGGCGCTCGGCGACCTCGGCCTCGCGCGCCGTGCCGACGCGTTCCTCGGCGACCACGGCCTCGGCGCGCGCCTCATCGGCCTTGGCGCGCGCCTGGCTTTCCTCGCGGCTCTTGTTCTGGACTGCGATCTGCTGCTCCTGCCGCGCCAGCTCGAGCGCCTGGGTCTGCGCGATCTTGGCCTCCTGCACGGCGCGATCGGCTTCGATCTGCTGGGCGTCGACCAGCTTCTTCGACTCGATCTTGGCCTGGTCGGCTTCCTGCTGGCGGAGCGACTGCTCGCGCGCGACTTCGGCACCCTGCGCGGCGCGGCGCATCTCGATCTCGCGCTCCTGCTCGAGCCGGGCGAACTCGGTGTCGCGGCCGATCAGGAAAGACTGGCGCTCGGCTTCGAGATTCTTGGTCTCGATCTGGACGCGGGTGTCCTGCTCGATGTCGTTGCGTGCTTTCTTGCGCAGCTGGATCTGCTCGGTGAGCTTGGTCAGGCCCTCGGCGTCGAACGCGTTGTTGGCGTTGAAATGCTCGATCGAGGTCTGGTCGAGCCCGGTCAGCGACACCGACTCGAGTTCGAGCCCGTTCATCGCGAGATCCACCGACGAGACCTGCTGGACCTTCTGGACGAAATCGGCGCGCTGCTCGTGGAGCTGCGCCATCGTCATCCCCGCGGCGACCGAGCGCAGCGCGTCGACGAACTTGCCCTCGACCAGTTCCTTGAGCGCATCGGGGTGCATCGTGCGCATGCCGAGCGTCTGCGCCGCGGTGGCGATCGCCTGCGCGTCCGGTTTCACCCGGACGTAGAATTCGGCCTTGACGTCGATGCGCAGCCGGTCGAGCGTGATCAGCGCGTCCGAATTCTTGCGCTCGACCGCGAGCCGCACCGTGTTCATGTTGACCGGCATCGTCTCGTGGAACACCGGCAGCACCAAAGCGCCGCCGTTGATCACCACTTTCTCCCCGCCAAAGCCGGTGCGGACGAAGCCGATCTCCTTCGAGGCACGCTTGTAGAGCCGGGCGAGGATCAGCCCGAGGATCAGCAACGCTGCGAGCGAAACGCCGGCATAGATGAAATAGGGCAGCATCGAAGTTGCTCCTTGGGGCACCAGATCGTTCATCGGTTCAGCTTTCGAGACGCGGCAGATGGAAATCGCCGCGGGAGATGGCACGGAACAGATCGCCTTCGCGGCGAACGAGCAGCACGCGCTCGCCCTCTTCGAAGACCTGTCCGCTCTGATCGGGTTCGACCATGACGTAATGCGCCTGGCCGTGATGGTCCTCGGCGCGGGCGCGGGCGGGCGAGCCCAGGGTCGCGCGGCCGGTGATCACTTGCGCGGACCTGCCGATCAGCGCTTCGAGCGGCACGGCGGTCGTATAGTCGCGCGGCAGGATCCGGGCGAGCCCACGCGCCGCGAAGCCGGTGAGCGGAAGCGCGCCGACCGTCACGGCAGGTACCGCGATCCACGCACCCAGCGGCGCGCCGGTCGAGTCGACCATCGCCTGCTGGAGGATCAGCCCGGCCGTCCCGAAGATCGCGAGGAAGACGACGATGAGCATCAGCAGCGGCAATTGGCCGACGCCGAGCCAGCTCAGCAGATTGAAATCGGCATCGGCATGCAGATCGGCATGGAGATCGCCTCCGATATGGTCACCCAGGCCGACGAGCTGCACCAGCCCGATCAGCAGCATCAGGACGATCGCCGAGACGAAGGCGACATTCTCCGATGCACCAAGAAACGAAAGCACTTCCCCACTCCCCCGAGTCGCAGGCAAGTCTAGGGCCGCGTCCGGGGACTCTCTAGCGAAATCGGCCGGGCGATGTACCCGGCTCGCCCCCGGCCCCGCGCTCAGAGGATTCCCAGCTCCTCGCGGCGGCGCACGACCGAGCGATGATAGAGCCAGCCCCAAAAGGCGATCCCCGCAACATAAAGCCAGCCCCACGCATGCGCCCAGAATGGGAAGAAGAAGCCCTGCCGCAGATCGCGGCCGACTTCCTGCATCAGCTGCTCGTTGCCCGCCTCGATCAGCGGCGTCTCGACCAATTTCCAGCGGTTGTTCGAATAGAGCACGAAACCATATTCGGAATACCAGCCGAACGGCATGCCGAGAAAGCTCCACTCGCGCACCGAATAGCCGAAACGCGGCCGCTGATACGCTGCGACCAGCTGGGCCGGCGGCGCCCGTCCGGCGAGCACCAGCACCTGATAGAGCAGCTGCGCCTTGGTCGGCGGATGCGGCACGTGAACCCCGTAAGCCCCGACGAGATATTCGAGGTTGGAGAGCACCTTGCCCGATCCTTCGGGAAGCGCCGCGACGTCGGCGACCGCGCGATGCTGATCGCTCAACACCCAGTCCCGGGGCGACATCAGCAGGATGACGACGAGCGCCGCGATCAGCGCGCCCCCAAAGACGTTTTTCAGCATTCTTCCCCCCGGATTCCCCCGCAACTTAACAAAGTGTTGCGGCAGCGCCAGCCCGAACCCGCGCCACGCTATAAGAGTCCCGAGGAGTGCCCGAATGACGCTGCAGGATCTTTACGAGGAACATCGCGAACTTTTCAGGATCGGCGCCAGGCTGATCGAAGTCGCCGCTCTGGATTCGCCGCGGATGCAGGACCTGATCGCGGTCCGCCGCGAGATGGCGCAGGCACTCGCCCGGCACCTCGGCAACGAGGCGCGGCTGGCGCTGATGCCGCTGGGCGCCAGCCCCGATCCCTATGACCGCGCGCTCGCCCGGCGCTATACCAGCGACTTGATGATGCTGCGCCAGGCAAGCAGCGCGCACATGGGCCAGTGGACGAGCGAAGCGATCCTGGACGATCCGCGCGAATACCGCCTGGCGGTGCGCGGCCTGCTGCGGATGACCGCGGCCCGCCGCGACTGGGAGGAAGCCGAATTTCTCCCCGCTGCGGAGCGGCTCGCCTCGGGCCGCCGCGAACCGCTGCGCAAGGCGGGGTAACCCCTTCCCTCTCCCGTCGGGAGAGGGTTGCACAGACTTAGTCTCTGCAAAGCAGAGGCTTAGTCGGAGCTGGGTGAGGGGATCGCCCTATCGATAGCAGGAAAACCCTCACCTAGCTCCGCTAGGCAGCAAGCTGCCAAGCTGCGCTACCTCTCCCACGGGAGAGGAAATGAGCCTATTCCACCGTCAGCACGATCTTCCCGACATGCTCGCCCGATTCCATCCGCCGATGCGCCTCGGCCGCATCGGCGAGCGGGAAGGTCGAATCGATCACTGGCTTCAAGCGCCCCTGCTCGACGAACGGCCACACCGTCCGCGTAATCTCCTCGGCGACGAGGCTCTTGAACTCGGTATCCCGGGCGCGCAGCGTCGAGCCGGTGATCACCAGCCGCTTGCGCATCACTTGCCACAGCGGGATCGTCACCTGGGCGCCGCGCTGGACCGCGATCGAGACGTGCCGCCCCTCTTCGGCCAGGCATTCGAGGTTGCGCGGCACATAGTCGCCACCGACCATGTCGAGCACGATATCGACTCCACGCCCGCCAGTGATGTCCATCACCCGCGCAACGAAATCCTCGGTCTTGTAGTTGATCGCCTCGGCGGCGCCCGCCCGGCGCGCGGCCTGGCATTTAGACTCGGAGCCGGCAGTGACCAGCACGGTCAGCCGGAACAGCCGCGCCAGCGCGATCGCCATCATGCCGATCCCGCTGGTGCCACCATGGACGAGCAGCCAGTCGCCATCGGCGGCATAGGCCCGCTCGAACACATTGGTCCACACGGTGAACAAGGTCTCCGGCATCGCCGCCGCCTCGATCATCGTCAGCGCGGGCGGGACCGGGAGACACTGGCCGAGCGGCGCGACGACATACTCGGCATAACCGCCGCCGCTGACCAATGCGCAGACCGCCTGGCCGATCATCTCGCGCGGCGCACCGGAGCCGACCGCGACGATCGTCCCCGCCGCCTCGAGCCCGAGAATCGACGGCGCACCCGGCGGCGCCGGATACAGCCCCATGCGCTGCATCACTTCGGGGCGGTTGACCCCGGCGGCCGCCACCTTGATCAGAACTTCGCCCTCGCCCGGCACCGGCACGGGGCGGGTGGCGGGGACCAGGACCTCGGGGCCGCCGGGCTGTTCGGGATCCACGGCTAGCATCGTTTCGGGGACGGTCATCGTTTGTGCTTTTCGCCCTCGGTAGAAACCCGAGGCCTTATTGACATCGCCCCGGCCAGGGTCAACGTTAACGATATGGACGCCGACGAAAATTTGCCGCGTCGCAACCACGACCTCGCGGCGCAATTGGGCAAGCAGGACCTCGATCCGTTTTCGGTCGACGAGCTGAACGAGCGCGTCGAACTGCTCGAAACCGAAATCGCGCGCTGCAAAGCCAAGATTCAATACGCCGTTAATCACCGCGCAAGCGCCGACGCTCTATTCAAGAGATGAGCGTGAAAACACCGGATGCGGCGGCAAACGCCAAGTTTCTCCGGTGCAAGGGTAGCATGCTTGATGCGGGCCTCCGCCATCCCGACATAGCGGGAAAGGGGCCGCGTATCCTTTCGGGCCCAGTGGAGTTGTATCCAAATGCCTAGTTTCGCCTCCGCCCTCGAATCGACCCTGCACAAGGCGCTCGAGGCCGCCTCGTCCCGCCGCCACGAATATGCGACGCTCGAGCATCTCCTGCTGGCGCTCGTCGACGACGAGCATGCCTCCAAGGTGATGAGCGCATGCGGTGTCGATCTCGCCGAGATCAAGAGCACCGTCGCGCATTATCTCGACACCGAGCTCGAGGCACTGAAGGTCGAGAATTCGACCGATCCGTCGCCGACCAGCGGCTTCCAGCGCGTCGTTCAGCGCGCGATTCTCCACGTCCAGTCTTCGGGCCGCGACGAAGTGACCGGCGCCAACGTGCTCGTCGCCTTGTTCAGCGAGCGCGAAAGCTATGCGGTCTATTTCCTCCAGCAGCAGGACATGAGCCGGCTCGACGCAGTCAGCTTCATCAGCCACGGTGTCGGCAAGGGCTCGACTCCGAGCGAGGCGAGCACCCCCAAGGGCGCCGACGAGGAGAAATCGCCCAAGTCCGAAGCCAAATCGGGCAAGGGCGAAAGCGCGCTCAAGCAGTTCACCGTCGACCTCAACGAGAAGGCCAAGGCCGGCAAGGTCGATCCGCTGATCGGCCGCGGCCCCGAAGTCGATCGCACGATCCAGATCCTGTGCCGCCGCAGCAAGAACAACCCGCTCTACGTGGGCGATCCGGGCGTCGGCAAGACAGCGATCGCCGAAGGTCTGGCGCGCAAGATCGTCGAGGGCCAGGTCCCCGAAGTGCTCAAGGAAGCGGTGATCTATTCGCTCGACATGGGCGCCTTGCTCGCCGGCACCCGCTATCGCGGCGATTTCGAGGAGCGGCTCAAGCAGGTCGTCAACGAGCTCGAGAAGCTGCCCCATGCAGTGCTGTTCATCGACGAGATCCACACCGTGATCGGCGCGGGCGCGACCAGCGGCGGCGCGATGGATGCGTCGAACCTGCTCAAGCCGGCGCTGTCGGGCGGCACGATCCGCTGCATTGGATCGACCACCTACAAGGAATTCCGCAATCACTTCGAGAAGGACCGGGCGTTGCTCCGGCGCTTCCAGAAGATCGACGTCAACGAGCCTACGGTCGAGGACACGATCAAGATCATCACCGGGCTGCGCAGCGCCTTCGAGGGGCACCACAACGTCAAATACACCCCCGACGCGATCAAGTCGGCAGTGGAGCTCAGCGCGCGCTACATCAACGACCGCAAGCTGCCCGACAAGGCGATCGACGTGATCGACGAAGTCGGCGCGATGCAGATGCTGGTGCCGCCGAACAAGCGCAAGAAAGTGATCACCACCAAGGAGATCGAGCAGGTCATCGCGACGATGGCGCGCATCCCGGCCAAGTCGGTCTCGTCCGACGACACCCGTGTGCTCGCCAATCTCGACCTCGACCTCAAGCGCGTCGTGTTCGGGCAGGACAAGGCGATCGAAGTGCTCAGCTCGGCGATCAAGCTGTCGCGCGCGGGTCTCCGCGATCCGGACAAGCCGATCGGCAACTACCTGTTCTCGGGGCCTACCGGCGTCGGCAAGACCGAAGTCGCGCGCCAGCTCGCCGAGATCCTCGGCATCCCGCTCCAGCGCTTCGACATGTCCGAATATATGGAGCGCCATTCGGTCAGCCGCTTGATCGGCGCGCCTCCGGGCTATGTCGGCTATGATCAGGGCGGTCTGCTCACCGACGCAGTCGACCAGCAGCCGCATTCGGTGCTTCTGCTCGACGAGATCGAGAAGGCGCATCCCGACCTGTTCAACATCCTGTTGCAGGTGATGGACAACGGCAAGCTCACCGATCACCACGGCAAGACGGTCGATTTCAGGAACACCATCCTGATCATGACCACCAATGCCGGCGCATCGGACATGGCCAAGGAGTCGATCGGCTTCGGCGAGAGCAGCCGCGAGGATATCCAGGAAGAGGCAGTGAAGAAGCTCTTCACCCCCGAATTCCGCAACCGCCTCGATGCGATCGTGCCGTTCGACTATCTGCCGACCGAAGTCGTGGCGCGAGTGGTGGACAAGTTCATCCTCCAGCTCGAGCTCCAGCTGGCGGACCGCGGCGTCCACATCCAGCTCGACGACGAATCGAAGACCTGGCTCACCTCGCGCGGCTATGACAAGCTCTATGGCGCGCGTCCGATGGGCCGCCTGATTCAGGAGAAGATCAAGCAGCCGCTGGCCGAGGAACTGCTGTTCGGCAAGCTCGTCCATGGCGGCGAAGTGTCGGTCAAGCTCAAGGACAACGCGCTGGCCTTCGAAGTCACCCCGGCCGCGCCCAAGCCCAAGAAGGGCGGCGGCAAGAAGGCCGAGAAGATCGAAGCGAAATAGGCTCGGCTTTATCACGTAACAGGACGGGCCGGAACGCGAGTTCCGGCCCGTTTTTCGTCGGGCAGCGGCCGTCACGGCTTGTCAGGGCCCGCCGGGTGTAGCATCCACGCAATACAGGTCTCATGAGGGGCAATATCTTGCGCTATCGACTTTTCGTCGCGGTTTCGGCAGCAGCTCTCGCCGCCTGCACCGGCATTTCCCCCGCGGCGGCGCAAAATGCTGCGCCAGCCGCGACTCAGCAGGCCGCGTCTGCGCTCCACGCGCTCTTCAAGGAAAGCGACGAAGACAATCTCCGCCGCAATCCGATCAACGCCCTCTTTCGCGGCGACATGCGCTATGCCGACCAGCTCGGCGACAATATCAGCGACGCCTATTTCGACGCCGAGCGCGCGGCGGGCGAGAAGGACCTCGCCGCGCTGCGCCGGATCAATCGCGCCGCGCTGTCTGAGACCGACCAGCTCGCCTACGACATCTTCCAGTGGCAGACCGGGCTTGCCCTGCGCTCCCTGAGCCCCGCCATCCTGCCGCTCAACGTTGTCCGGCCGATCGATCATTTCACCGGCCTCCAGACCTTCTATCCCGACCTCGCCTCAGGCCAGAGCGCGGCGCCGTTCAAGACGGTCAAGGATTACCAGGACAGCATCAGCCGCCATCATCGCTATGCCTGGTATATCGACCAGTCGATCGAGCGCTTCCGCCAGGGAATGAAGGCGGGAATCGTCCAGCCCAAGCTGGTCGTCCGCAACGTCATTGACCAGCTCGACCTCCAGCTCGCGCAGGGCGTCGAGGGATCGACCATGTATGCGCCGCTCAAGGCGTTCCCGGCCGAGATTCCCGCCGCCGATCAGGCGCGGCTGCGCACCGAGACCGCGGCCGCGATCCGCGACGAGATTCGCCCCGCCTATCAGCGCCTGCGCGACTTCCTCGCCAAGGAATATCTGCCGGCCGCCCGCGAAGGCGTCGGTCTCGTCCACATGAAGGGTGGCCCCGCGCTCTATTCCTTCCTGATCGAGCAGAACACGACGCTGCCGCTCTCCGCCGACGACGTCCACCAGCTCGGGCTCAGCGAAGTCGCGCGCGTCCACCGCGAGATGGAGGGGGTCAAGAACCAGACCGGCTTCAAGGGCAATCTGCAGGCCTATTTCGAATTCCTCCGTACCGACGCCAGGTTCCGCCCGGCGAGCAAGGAAGCGCTGCGCGACGAATATTACGCGATCGGCAAGCGCGTCGACGCCCGCGTCGGCGGCATCTTCTCGACCTTGCCCAAGACCAGGCTCGAAATCCGCCCCGTCCCCGAATATCGCGAGAAGACCGACGCTGCCGGCTCGTATTTCCCCGGCGCACCCGACGGATCGCGGCCGGGCGTATTCTATTACAACAGCTACGACCTGCCCTCGCGTTCGACCTGGGGGCAGGAGACGCTCTATCTGCACGAAGGCGCGCCGGGGCATCACTTCCAGATCAGCCTCGCGCAGGAGAATGAAGCGCTCCCCAATTTCATGCGCTTCGGCGGCAACACCGCTTATGTCGAAGGCTGGGCGCTCTACGCCGAAACGCTCTGGGATGAGCTCGGCATGGAGACCGACCCGTATCAGCGCTTCGGCGGGCTCAACGACGAAATGCTGCGCGCGATGCGGCTGGTGGTCGATTCGGGCATCCACGCCAAGGGCTGGACCCGCGATCAGGCGATCAAATACATGCTCGACAACAGCTCGATGGGGAAAACCGACGCGACCAGCGAAGTCGAGCGCTATATCGCGATGCCCGGGCAGGCGCTCGCCTACAAGATCGGCCAGCTCAAGATCCTCGAGCTGCGGGCCAAGGCCGAGAAGGCGCTGGGCGCAAAGTTCGACCTCAAGGAATTCCACGCCCAGGTGCTGATGACCGGCGCCCTGCCGATGAACATCCTCGAGCAGAAGCTCAACCGCTGGATCGCGTCCAAGCGGCGCTGAGGGTTCGAGCCGATCGCCAGTTTACGTCCTCCCCGCGAAGGCAGGGACCCATCTCCCGCGGTATCCGCGAACGCACGGTAGGTCTGCTGCACACTCAGGAGATCGGCCCCTGCCTTCGCGGGTGATGCCTTTAGGTCCTCAACCTCGGGTTGCGTTCGATTGATCGATTCCTGGACGCGTAGCGAACGCGGGTGGCTGCTCGCCGCCCGGCGAGTTCGGGGCCGGAACGCTTGCGCAAAACGTTGCGCTTCCGATTCAAACCAGATCATTCCCTATGGACTCGAAGTCGCGGGTGAGTAACCTTGCGCTTGTCTGATCTATATCAATAGCGAGTCGCACGGGGCAAAGTACCGTCCGAGACATTGGATGGTTCAACGTCACCGGGGGTTAGGTCAATTGCAAATCTGATGAGGCGACCGCCCCCTGGCGAGGCGCGCTGTATTCGTGATTCCTAAGCTCTTGCAGGTATTTACTGCCTGCATGCGGCAACGCGACAGAGGAGACGGACGTGCCCACCTATACCGGCAATAACGGCAACAACACTATCAACGGTTCCAATGGCAACGACACCATTTATGGTCTCGGTGGGAACGACCGGCTTTATGGCCGTGGTGGCAACGACACCATCTATGGCGGCACCGGCAACGACCATATCGAAGGCAATGACGGCAACGACACGCTCTACGGCGAGGACGGCAACGACGACATCTTCGGCGGCACCGGCAACGACACCATTGGCGGCGGCTCGGGCAGCGATACGCTCTACGGCGACGCCAATGACGACACCCTGACCGGCGGCACCGGCAATGACGAGCTCCACGGCGGCACCGGCAACGACAATTTGTCGGGCGACGCGAACGACGACACGCTCTGGGGCGAAGACGGCACCGACAACCTCAACGGCGGGGCGGGCTTCGACGCCTTGTACGGCGGCAGCGGCAACGACACGCTGGACGGCGGCGGCGATGATGACCAGCTCGCCGGCGGCACCGGCAATGACGCGCTGATCGGTGGCGACGGCAACGATACGCTCGACGGAGAGGACAACGACGACACGATTTCGGGCGGCAACGGCAATGACCAGCTCCATGGCGGCAACGGCAACGACAAGCTGACCGGCGGCGCGGGGCTCGACTATCTCGATGGCGGCGCCGGCACCGACACCGCAATCTATTCGGGCTCGCTCGCCGATTATACCATCTACCGCCTCGGGCCGATCACCGGCGTGCTCCATAACGGCGTTGGCGGTCCTGGGTCGGGCGCGGACGGCGCCGATCTTCTGGTCTCGATCGAGCGGCTGCAATTCGCCGACGTCACCATCGATCTCACCGGCAACAATGCGCCGATCGCCTCCAACGATGCAGTCGCGCTCACCGAGGATGCCGGCAGCTACAATAGCGGCACTGCGAGCGTGCTCGCCAACGATTATGATTTCGAAGGCGACACGCTCACCGCCACGCCCGGCGTGTTCAACGGCACCTATGGCACGCTGACGCTGGCCGCCAATGGCACGTATAACTATGTCCTCAAGCCGGTCGCGCAGACGCTTGCGCAGGGCCAGGTGGTGCAGGACAGTTTCACCTATACGGTGTCGGATGGCAGCGCCACGGACACCGCCGCGCTCGTCTTCACCATCACCGGCCTCAACGACGCGCCCGTCGCCAACCCCGACACCGCGACGACGAGCGAAAACGCCAGCGTGCTGATCAACGTCCGCGCCAACGATAGCGATGTCGACAATGGCGCGGTGCTCACCGTCACCGCGGCCTCTGCGCCCGCCGGTCAGGGCACCGCGACGGTGGTCTCCAACCAGGTCCAGTTCAATCCGGGCAGCGACTTCAACCATCTCGCAGTCGGCGCTACCCAGACCGTAACGCTCAACTACACGATCGCCGACCAGTTCGGCGCGACCAGCGCGTCGACCGTCGCAGTGACCGTCACCGGCACCAATGACGGCCCCGTCGCCAATCCCGACACGGCGGCGACCAGCGAGAATGCGACGATACTCGTCAATGTGCTCGCCAACGATACCGATGCCGATGACGGCGCCGTGCTCACCGTCACCACTGCCACTGCGCCGGCGGGACAAGGCACCGCGTCGGTGGTCGGCAATCAGGTCCAGTTCAATCCCGGAGCCGATTTCGATCACCTGGCGGTCGGCGCGACGCAGGTCGTCACGGTCAGCTACGCGATCCAGGATCAGTTCGGCGCGGCCAGCGCGTCGACTGTGTCGATCACCGTGACTGGCACCAATGATGGCCCCGTGGCCAATCCCGACAGTGCCGCGACCGGCGAGAATGCGACCATCCTCGTCAACGTCCTTGCCAACGACACTGACGCCGATGATGGCGCGGTGCTCACCGTCACCGCAGCCTCCGCTCCCGCAGGCCAGGGCACCGCAACGGTCGTGGCCAATCAGGTCCAGTTCGTGCCCGGCACTGATTTCGACCATCTCGCAGTCGGCGCAACGCAGGCCGTCAACGTCAGCTACAGCATCGCCGACCAATTCGGCGCGACCAGCACCTCGACCGTCGCGATCACCGTCACTGGCACAAATGACGGTCCGGTGGCCAATCCCGACAGTGCGACGACGAGCGAGAATGCCGGCGTCGTGATCAACGTTCTCGCCAACGACACGGATGCCGATGATGGCGCGGTGCTCACCGTCACCGGCGCCTCGGCACCCGCCGGTCAGGGCAGCGCCTCGGTAGTCGCCAATCAAGTGCAGTTCGTGCCCGGCACTGATTTCGACCATCTCGCAGTCGGCGAGAGCACGGTGGTGACTGTCAATTATGCGATCACCGACGATCATGGCGTCACTTCCGCCTCGACCGTAGCGATCACAGTCACTGGCACCAACGATGCCCCGACGATCGACGCCGGCGGAACCGACGCGACCGGCGCGGTCACCGAATTGCCCAACGGCGATCCCAATGAGAACGCCTTCACCCATCAGGACAGCGGCGTGATCGCGTTCGACGATCCGGATGTGAGCGACACCCACAGCGCCAGCTTCGCGCCTCAAAGCGGGGGTTATCTCGGCACCTTCAGCCTCGATCCGGTCAACCAGGCGGGCGACAATGTCGGCTGGCATTTCGCCGTCGACGACAGCACTATCGACTTTCTCGACGAAGGCGAGACGCTGACTCAGGTCTACACCGTCACCGTCGATGACGGCCATGGCGGCACGGCGACGCAGGACGTCACCGTCACGATCACCGGCGAGGCCGACAATCTGCCGCCCGACGCGGTCGATGATTCCTATACCGTCCCCGGCAACGTCACGCTCACCGTCGACGCCAATGACGGCGTGCTGGCCAACGATACCGACGACAATGGCGTTGGCACCGGCCCGGGCGAGGCATCGGTCACTGCATTCGATGCGGCTTCGGCCAATGGCGGGACGGTGACGGTCAACCCCGACGGCTCGTTCAGCTACGAGCCCCCGGTCGGGTTCAGCGGCGCCGACAGCTTCACCTACACGCTCACCGATGCCGATGGCGAGACCGACACCGCGACCGTGACGATCAACGTCGGCGCGAACACCGTGTGGTTCATCGACAATGCCGCGGTCGGCAGTGCCAATCTCGGCACCCAGGCCGATCCGTTCACGTCGCTTGCCGCGTTCAACGCGGCGCAGGGCACGCCCGATGGCCCCGCCGCGGGCGAAACCATCTATCTGCGCGAAGGCACCGGCACCTATGCCGAGGCCGACGGCATCAACCTGCTGAGCGGCCAGACATTGGTCGGCGGCGGCCAGGATCTGGTGATCGGCGGCGATACCCTCGAGCAAGGCACCGGCCGCCCGACCATCGTCACCACCGGCGGCACCAACAACGGCGTCGATCTCGCCCAGAACAACCACGTCTCGGGCCTCGACATCGGCGACACCACCGGCGCCGGGCTGGCCGACAGCGGCGGCAGCGTCGGCAGCCTGGTGATCAGCGACGTCGGCAAGTCGGGCGCCGGCCAGATCATCGACGTGGATCAGGGCGGCACGCTCGACGTTACGCTCAACAGCGCCGCATCGACTGCGTCGACGGGCGGCGCGATCGACCTCGCCGGAGTCGGCGGCAGCTTCACCGTCACCGGCGCGACGACGATCACCGGCACGCACAGCGGCGGCGGTGTCGACATCACCGGCTCGTCGCTCAGCGCGAGCTTCGCCGGCGGCGGCACCGTCGCGACGGCGAGCACGACGGCAGTCAATTTCGTCGGCAATAGCGGCGCGCTCGCGCTCGGTGGCGGCTTCGACATCGTCACCACCACCGGCGCCGGGCTCAACGCCAGCGGCGGCGGCACGGTGACCGCCACCGGCGCCGGCAACAGCGTCACGTCGGCGGGCGGCGTCGCGGTGTCGGTCGTCGGCACGGCGATCGGCGCGGCCGATCTCAGCTTCGAGAGCATCTCGGCCGATGGCGGCAGCTACGGCATCCGCCTCAACGGCACCGGCGCGGCGGGCGGGCTGCACGTCACCGGCACCGGCGCCACCGAGGGTTCGGGCGGCACGATCCAGAATATCGGCATCCGCGGCGTCGAAGCGATCAACACTGCCGAACTCGAGCTCGGCAATGTAGCGCTGACCAACGCCAACACCGTCAACGGCAGCTCGACCGACCTCGACGTGAGCGCCTCGAATGCCGCGATCTACCTTAGCGGGGTGAATGGCGTCGCGCTGACCAATGTCGACATCAACGGCGCCGCCGACACCGGCGTGGTCGGGATCAACGTCGCCGATTTCGTGATGGACGGCAGCTCGATCACCCAGGCGGGCAACGCGCCGAACGAAAGCGGCATCGAGTTCGTCAATTTGTCAGGCACGTCGTCGATCTCGAATACCGAGATTTCCTTCGCGGAGACCAACGGGCTGGACATCGTCAACACCGACGTCGACCTCGACCTGGTGCTCGACAACGTCGTCTTCCGCGACAGCCAGACGACCGGCTCGGGCGGCCCGGCCAATGGCAATGGCGATGGCGGGCTGCAATTCCGCAGCTTCAGCACCGCGGCGGGGGCACCGGTGACCCATATCGAAATTGTCGACAGCGATTTCGTCCGGCTGCGCACCCAGGCGATCCAGATCATCGGCAATGACGATAGCGTGCTGAGCGTCGACGTGGTCAACAACCAGATCGACAGCCAGGCCGATATCGGCATCGGCGTCGATCTCGCCGCCAGCGGCGCGGCGCAGTTCGCCTTCAACGTCATCGACAATGTGGTGCAGAGCCGCGGCGGCAACGCGATCAACGTCACCGGCTCCGGCGGCGCCGACCTCGAAGGCCGGATCAACGGCAACACCATCACCGCCAACGGCATCGGTGCGGGGATCCGCATCCTCCCCCAGGACACCGGCACCACGGCGATCGTCGAGGCGCGCGACAACAACATCGTGATGGGCACCGGCAACGGCAGCTCGGCGATCGACGTCCAGGCGCGCTTCGGTGACGCCCGGCTCGACCTGACGCTCGACAACAACATTCTCGATTCGAACCCGAGCGCGCTGGCCGACATCAACATCACCGCAGGCTCTTCGGCAGCGGGCGAGACCAATCAGGTCTATGTCAACATCATCAACAACGACGTCCTCGCCGGCGGGCCGACCAATCTGCTCCGCCTGCGCACTTCGGATCTCGACGGCACGAGCGATCCGCGCATCTTCCTGCAGGGCTTTGTCGAAGGCGGTCCGGGGCTCGACGACGATGCCGTCGCGACGTGGAACGCCAACGGCAACACCCCCGTCGCGACGCCCGCGAACATCAACGTCACCCAGACCGGCGGGGCGACGTCACCGAGTGCAGGCACCGCGCTGGTGCCCGACAACCCCACTCCGATGATGCTGTTCGCCGCGGCCGAATTGTCATTCCTCGCCTTCGATCAGGACGGGCCCCAGCTGGCGGCCGAAAGCTTCATCGACTATGCCGCAGCCTCTTTCGAGTGGACCGACCACGGCCATCATTCCGAGCCGCTCCATTATGCGGGACTGACGCTCTAGCCGCCGAACACCTGCTCCCGCGCGCCTTGCGAAGCGAAGCGCGCGGTCAGGTCGAAGCTCTCGCCGTCGAACACCGTACGGACATAGGTGATCGCTTCGGCCTCGCGCCACGTCCAGCGTTCGAGCACCAGGCAGGGCCGGTCCGCGCCGAGATCGAGCAGGCCCGCCGCATCCCCCGCAGCCGCGGCGGTGATGCGGTGTTCAGCCTCGGTCCACGGCACGTGCGCGAGCAGCCAGCTTCCCGGCGGCGTCGCGGCGAAGTCGGCCTCGCGCGCTTCGGGGACCGCGGCAAGGTTGATCAGCCGCGCCTCCACGGCATAGGGTCGCCGGTCGGCGAGATGGACGCAGCGCAGCGCCAGCAACTCGCGTCCCGCCGGCAGACGCAGCAGCCCCGCTTCTGCGCTATTTGCGGGATGAACGCTGCGCCCTACCAGCCGCAATCCATAGACATGCCCGCGCTTCTCGATCTCCTCGCGGATATCGGGGATCTGCAGCGCCGCCATGTGGATCCGCGGCCGCGTCACGAACGATCCGCGCCGCCGCTGCCGCGCGATCAGCCCCGCACTGGCCAGCGCCGACAGCGCCTTGTTCACCGTCATCCGCGAGCAGCCATATTCGGCCATCAGCTCGTGCTCGAACGGAATGCGGTCGCCGGGGCGCAGCGCGCCCGACATGATCCGCCCCTCGATCGCGCTGCGGATCGCCTGGTAGAGCGGGCGCTTCTGGGTCATGCGATCCCCAGCCCGGCGAGCGCGGCCGTATAGCGCCGCACCACTGCGTCGCGCGCGACATGCCGCCCGCCGCGCACCCATTGCCGGCCGCCGCGCCAAACCCCGTCGACCATCCCGCGTCCATTGGCGAACACGAACGCGTCGAGCAAGGCGTCGCCGCTGCGGCCGGCCAAAGTCGGGTGCGCGCGATCGAGCGTCACGAAATCGGCACGCGCGCCCGGCGCGATGTCGCACTCCCCTGCCGCCAGTGCCTGCGCCCCGCCCCGCCGCGCGGCATCGAACAGCGCCCGCCCGGTCGACGGGCAGGCGTCGCTCGATAGCAAATTGCGCGCCCGATGGGTCAGCCGCTGCGAATATTCGAGGCTGCGCAGCTCGTGCGCCAGATCGATCAGCACGTTCGAATCCGAGCCGACTCCGAAACGCCCGCCCGCCGCGAACAGCTCAGCGGCAGGAAATATGCCGTCGCCCAGATTGGCTTCGGTGATCGGGCACAGCCCAACCACCGCGCCGCTGCGGACAACCGCGTCCAGCTCCGCGGGCGTGACGTGCGTGGCATGCACCAGGCACCAGCGCGCGTCGACCGGCGCATTGCCGAGCAGCCATTCGACCGGCCGCAGGCCGCTATGCCGAAGACACGCCTCGACTTCGCCGATCTGCTCGGCGACATGGATATGTACGGGCCCCCCGGCGCCAACCGCCAGTGCCGCGTAGAGCCCCTCCGGCGTGACCGCGCGCAGGCTGTGCGGCGCAACACCGACCCGCGCATCGGCAAGCCCCGCCACTGCATCGCGCGACGCCGCGATCAGTCGCGCATAGCCATCCGCGTCGTGCACGAACCGCCGCTGCTCGGGCCTGGGCGCCGCTCCGCCGAAACCCGAGGCCATGTAGAGCACGGGCAGCAATGTCAGCCCGATCCCGGTCTCCGCCGCCGCTGCGGCGATCCGCGCGCCCATCTCCGCCGGGTTCGCGAACGGCGTGCCGTCGCGATCGTGATGGACATAATGAAACTCCCCCACCCGCACGAACCCCGCCTCGAGCATCTCGACAAAGGCGAGCGCGGCAATCGCCTCGAGCGCGTCGGGCCCGATCGCATTGGCGAAGCGATACATCAGGTCGCGCCACGTCCAGAAGCTGTCGGTGCCGGGCCCGCGTCGCTCGGCCATCCCCGCCATGCCGCGCTGGAAGGCATGGCTGTGCAGGTTCGCCACCCCCGGCAACCCCGCGCCGTGACGCTCGTCCCCCGCATGAGGTGCATCATCGGGCATCACCGCGACGATGCGGCCGTCCTCGGCAGTCACCCGAACGCGCTCGGCCCACCCGTCCGCCAGCAGCGCCGTCTCGAACCACCAGGATTGCATACCGCCGTCTCCCGCCGTGTTGTCGACAAATGTATAGACATTTCCAGCCGGATCCTAGAGGATCGATTCCAGTCGCTTCGAGGAGGTCAGCGTGCGCGTCGAGCAGCTGTGGAGCAACGTCAGGCTGGCCACGCTGCGCGGCGATCTGCCGGGACTCGGCGCGATCGAGGACGGATTGATCGCCGCCATCGGCGAGCGCATCGTCTATGCCGGCCCGCGCGCCGATGCTCCGCGTTTGGAAGCCGAAACCACGCACGACTGCGAAGGCCGCTGGATCACGCCGGGGCTGATCGATTGCCACACCCACCTGGTCTATGCCGGCAATCGCGCCCGCGAATTCGAGCTGCGGCTCGAAGGTGCCAGCTACGAGGCGATCGCCCGCTCCGGCGGCGGCATCGTCTCGACGATGACCGCCACCCGCGCCGCCAGCCGCGAGCAACTGGCCGCCGAGGCACTGCCCCGGCTCGACGCGATGCTCGCCGAAGGCATCACCACCGTCGAGATCAAGTCGGGCTACGGCCTGTCGCAAGCCGACGAGATCAAGATGCTCGAGGCCGCCCGCGCGCTGGGCCAGGCGCGCGCAGTAAATGTTGCTGCCACCTTCCTCGGCGCGCACGCCCTCCCGCCCGAGTTCGCCGGCAACTCAGACGGCTATGTCGATGCGGTGTGCACGCAGATGATTCCCGCGGTCGCCGACCTCGCCGATGCGGTCGACGCCTTTTGCGAAGGCATCGCCTTCAGCACGGCGCAGGTGCGCCGCGTGTTCCAGGCCGCCGCTGCGCACGGCCTGCCGGTCAAGCTCCACGCCGAACAGCTCTCCAACCTGCAAGGCGCCGCGCTCGCCGCCGAATTCGGTGCGCTCTCCGCCGATCATCTCGAGCATCTCGACGCGGCCGGCGTCGATGCGATGGCGCGCGCAGGCACGGTGGCGGTGCTGCTTCCGGGTGCCTTCTACTTCACCCGCGAGACGCGGCTTCCGCCGATCGACGCATTGCGCTGCGCAGGTGTCCCGATTGCGATAGCGACCGACTGTAACCCCGGCACCTCGCCGCTCACCTCGCCCTTGCTCGCGATGAACATGGCGGCGACCCTGTTCCGCCTCACCGTGAACGAATGCATCGCGGGCATGACTCGCGAGGCCGCCCGCGCGCTCGGCCGGCTCGACAGTGTCGGCACACTCGAGCCGGGAAAGCGCTGCGATCTGGCGATCTGGGACATCGGCGAGCCGGCCGAGCTCGTCTACCGCATGGGCTTCAATCCGCTCCACGCGCGCATCTTTGGAGGAAAGCCATGATCACGCTCGAACCCGGCGCCGTGCCGCTCGAGCAATGGCGGGCAATCTACTGCGGCGCCGACGTGCGGCTCGCCCCCGCCTGCCGCGAGGCCGTGCAGCGCGCCGCCGATACGATCGCGCGGATCGCGGCGGCGGACCATGCCGTCTACGGCGTCAACACCGGCTTCGGGCTGCTCGCCAGCATCCGCATCGCGCCCGCCGATCTCGACACGCTCCAGCGCAATCTGGTTCTCTCGCACGCCGCCGGGGTCGGCGAACCGATGCCGCGCTCGGTGCTGCGGCTGATGATGGCGCTCAAGCTGGCGAGCCTCGGCCGTGGCGCCTCGGGCGTGCGGATCGAGACGCTCGACCTGCTCGAAGCGATGGTGGCGCGCGATTTGCTGCCAGTCGTGCCGGCGCAGGGCTCGGTCGGCGCGTCGGGCGATCTGGCGCCGCTCGCGCACATGAGCGCGGCAATGATCGGCGTCGGCGAGATCGACACCCCTGCCGGGCGCTTTCCCGCCGAGTGGGCGTTGCGCGAAGCCGGCCTGATACCGCTCGCGCTTGGGCCGAAGGAGGGCCTTGCGCTGCTCAACGGCACGCAATTCTCGACCGCCTACGCGCTCGCCGGCCTGTTCGAGGCCGAGGCGCTGCACGCCGCCGCTTTGGTTGCCGGAGCGCTTTCCACCGAAGCGGCGAAGGGCTCGGACACCCCGTTCGACCCGCGCATCCACGCGCTGCGCGGCCATCGCGGCCAGATTGAGGTCGCCGCGATGCTGCGCGCGATGATGCATCATTCGCCTCTCCGGGCCTCGCACCGCGACGACGACAAGCGCGTCCAGGATCCCTATTGCCTGCGCTGCCAGCCGCAGGTGATGGGTGCGGTGCTCGACTTGCTCCGCCAGGCCGCGGCAACGCTCGGCGCCGAAGCCAACAGCGTCTCGGACAACCCTTTGGTCTTCGCCGACACCGACGAGGTCCTGTCGGGCGGCAATTTCCACGCCGAGCCCGTCGCCTTCGCCGCGGACATGATCGCGATGGCCTTGTGCGAGATCGGTTCACTGTCCGAGCGCCGGCTGGCGATGCTGGTCGATCCGGCGCTGTCGGGCCTGCCGGCCTTTCTCACTCCGCGCCCCGGGCTCAATTCGGGCTTCATGATCCCCCAGGTCACCGCCGCTGCTCTGGTCTCGGAGAACAAGCAGCGCGCTTATCCGGCAAGCGTCGATTCGATCCCGACCTCGGCCAATCAGGAAGACCATGTCTCGATGGCCGCGCATGGCGCGCGCCGATTGATGGCGATGGCCGACAATACCGGCAACGTCGTCGCGATCGAGCTGCTCGCCGCCGCCCAGGGCTATGATTTCCACGCCCCGCTTCAGAGCAGCCAGGCAGTAGAGGCGGTGCATCGCGAAGTCCGCGCCGCCGTCGCGCATCTCGACGAGGACCGCTATTTCCACCCCGATATCGCCGCCGCCGCGCAGATCGTCCGCTCGGGCAAATTGCGCGAGATCGCCGAGGCGCACGCCGTCCCCGTCCCCTCGGTAAGCCATGGCTGACGATTGGCTCCACATCCGCCGCGGAAACGCGCCGCTGGTGCTCGGCATGCCGCACACCGGCACGCAAATCCCCGACGATCTCGCCGCGCGCTACGTCTCGCCGTGGCGCGCGCGCAAGGATGCCGATTGGTGGATCGACCGGCTTTATTCGTTTGCCGAGGATCTCGACGCGACGATCGTCCGCACCACCCTCTCGCGCAGCGTCATCGACGTGAACCGCGATCCCAGTGGCGCCTCGCTCTATCCGGGCCAGACGACCACCGAACTCTGTCCCACCACCACCTTCGACGGCGAACCGCTTTATCTGCCCGGCCGGGAACCCGATCAGGCCGAAATCGCCGGGCGGCGCGACCGCTGGCTTCTCCCCTATCACGCCGCGCTGGCCGCCGAGCTGGAACGACTGTGCGACCTCCACGGCAAGGTCGTCCTCTACGACTGCCACTCGATCCGCAGCCACATGCCCCGCTTGTTCGACGGCGAACTGCCCCAGTTCAACATCGGCACCAATGGCGGCGTCACCTGCGATCCCGCGCTCGAAGCCGCGGTCGAGCGCGCCTGCGCCGCCACCGGGCTTTCGCTTGTGGTCAACGGCCGTTTTCGCGGCGGTTACACCACGCGCCACCATGGCCGCCCCGATCTGGGTTTCCACGCGATCCAGATGGAGCTCGCCTGCCGCGGTTATGTCGACGAGCCCGACACCCCCGACGAGAGCAACTGGCCGACGCCGTACGATCCCGCCCGCGCCGCACCGCTCGCAAACCATCTTCGGCACATCCTCGCTGCCTGCCTCGAATGGACCACCGCATGACCCATCGCCGCGACAACAGCCGCAATATCCGCGCCGCGCACGGCACCGAGTTGACCGCGAAGAGCTGGCTCACCGAGGCGCCGCTGCGCATGCTGATGAACAACCTCGATCCCGAGGTCGCGGAACGGCCCGAAGAACTCATCGTCTATGGCGGGATCGGCCGTGCCGCGCGCGACTGGGAAAGCTATGACGCGATCGTCGCGAGCCTGCGCCGGCTCGAGGACGACGAGACGCTGCTGATCCAGTCGGGCAAGCCCGTCGGCATCTTCCGCACCCATGCCGATGCGCCGCGGGTGCTGCTCGCCAATTCCAACCTCGTGCCGCACTGGGCGAACTGGGCCCATTTCAACGAGTTGGATCGCAAGGGCCTGATGATGTACGGCCAGATGACCGCGGGCAGCTGGATCTATATCGGCAGCCAGGGCATCGTCCAGGGCACCTACGAGACATTCGCCGAAATGGGCCGCCAGCATTTCGGCGGCAGCCTCGCCGGGCGCTGGATCCTTACAGCCGGCCTCGGCGGGATGGGCGGCGCGCAACCGCTCGCCGCGACGATGGCGGGCGCGTCGTGCATCGCAGTCGAATGCCAGCCCTCGCGGATCGAGATGCGGCTCAAGACGGGATATCTCGACCGGCAGGCCGCTACCATCGATGAGGCGCTCGCCGTCGTCGAGGAAGCGCACAAGGGCGGGAAGCCCGTTTCGGTCGGCCTGCTCGGCAACGCCGCGGAGATCTACCCCGAGATGATCCGCCGCGGCATCCGACCCGATGTGGTTACCGACCAGACCTCGGCGCACGATCCGCGCAACGGCTATCTGCCGCTCGGCTGGAGCCTCGATCAATGGGAACGCGCCCGCAGCGACGATCCGGAGGGTCTCGACCGGGCCGCGCGCGCCTCGATGGCAGGGCATGTCCGTGCGATGCTCGATTTTCACGCGCAGGGCATCCCGACCGTCGATTACGGCAACAATATCCGCCAGATGGCGTTCGAGGAAGGCGTCACCGACGCGTTCGATTTCCCCGGTTTCGTCCCCGCTTATATCCGCCCGCTCTTCTGCCGCGGTGTGGGGCCGTTCCGCTGGGTGGCGCTGTCGGGCGATCCTGAGGACATTTACCGGACCGACGCCAAGGTGAAGGAACTGCTCCCCGACAATCGACATCTCCACAACTGGCTAGACATGGCGCGCAAGCGCATCCACTTCCAGGGCCTGCCTGCGCGGATTTGCTGGGTAGGCTTGGGGGACCGCCACCGGCTCGGCCTGGCGTTCAACGAAATGGTTGCCTCGGGCGCGCTGAAAGCCCCGATCGTCATCGGCCGCGACCATCTCGATTCGGGCTCGGTCGCCTCGCCCAACCGCGAGACCGAGAAGATGCGCGACGGATCCGACGCGGTCTCCGACTGGCCCTTGCTCAATGCCCTGCTCAACACCGCCGGCGGCGCGACCTGGGTATCGCTGCATCATGGTGGCGGAGTCGGCATGGGCTTTTCGCAGCATTCGGGGATGGTCATCGTCTGCGACGGCACCGCAGACGCCGCGCGCCGGATCGAGCGGGTGCTGTGGAACGATCCCGCCACCGGCGTGATGCGCCACGCCGATGCCGGCTACGACATCGCCCTCGATTGCGCGCGGGAGCTGGGGCTGGATCTGCCGGGGATTTTGTAAACTCCCCTCCCTGAAAGAAGGAGAGTTGCTCACGGCTTCAGCGCGCACCCCGCCGGCACGCGCACCGGGCTGCACCGCGCCATCGCCTTCCCCGGCAGCGTCACCACGAACCCAGCCTGCAACGGATCGGGCGCGCCCGGGTAATAATCGGTGCTGACCGCCTGCGCCCCGCTCACAAACGCCGCCCGCGCCTTGCCGAAATCGCGGGTCCGCGCCTCGACGGTATTGGCATCGGTCCGCGTCCGCACGATCACGCCCTCCGCCACCCATTTGCGGATCTTCGCACCGTCCACCAGCGGATCCTGGACGATCTGGACCGCCGACTCGGGCTCGCCATCGGGATACCAGCCGAACATCGCCCGTCCCACGAGCGACGGGTGCCCGGTGCGATACGCGTCGGAGACCGCCGCGCGCACGTCGAGCAGCACATAGATTCTGCCCCGCGCCGCCTTCAGCGCCGGCCATCCGCGGGTTAGCACTGCCTCGCGCAAGGTCAACGCGCTCCCGCGCACGTCGTCGGGCGCGATCAGCCGCTTACCCGGCAGCACCGAACGGATCTCGCCATCGAGCGCGTCGAGCAGCCCCTTGTCGTCGAGACCCAGCGGGCCAGTGATCCCCGGCCGTCCTGAAGGCGTGTCGGCGGCGTTGATCGTGATCATGATCGGCAGATGGCTGGGATGCGCACGCGACCAGCGATCGACTTCTCGCAGGCACTTCACCAACGTCGGGCAGGTGCTCAGATAGTCCACGTCCGGAATGTGGAACACCTTGAACCCCGGCTTCAGCATCGCCGTGCGATCGAAGCCGGTACGCTCCCCCGCCGCCTTCGCCCACGCCTCGCCCTTGGGGTCGGCGTATCGCCCCCCCACGGGGTCGGCGAACACGTCGAGCTCGATCTGCCGCACGCCGGCGTCGAACTGCTTCGACAGCGGCACGTGGTAATAATCGAGCCCATCCGCCGATTTCGGCTCCATCGACCGCAGCTTGGCCATCACCGCGGCGGGAATGCGTGCCTTGAAGCTGTTGTGCGAGCCGACGACCTGGACGTCGTTCATCGCCTGCGGGGCGGCCGCCGCGCCGGCCGAAGCCAGCGCAGCGAAAGCTAGGATCGCCTTGAGCATCAGAACTCCGTCCGCACGCCGAACAGGATCGTCCGGCCCCAATAATGGATCTCGTTGTAGCGGATCGGATCGTCGCTGTAGCTATATTGCCGCGCACCGGCGAGGTTGATCCCCTCGAGGCTCACCGTGGTTTTTTCGGTCACGCGGAACGAGAGATTGCCGTCGAGCGAGCCGAACGCGTCGACAAAGCTCGGGGTGTTCGTAGTGCTGCCGGTGCCCGCCAAATACTTGTCGCGCCAGACATAGGACAGCCGCGCCGAGACCGGGCCGTAATCGTAGAAGCCGACGAGGTTGAAGCTGTTCTTCGACAGCCCGATCAATTGGTCTTTGATGGACCGCGCACCGGCGGTGTAGTCCGCCTGCACCGAGGTGTGGGTATAAGATACCTGTATACCGAGCCCGTCGAGTGGCTTCGGCAGGAAAGTGAACACCTGGTTGTACGCCGCCTCCGCGCCATACACTTTGGCACCGCCGCCATTGACCTGCGTGCTCAGCAGGATCTGGCCCCGGCCCGGGATCTCGACATAGACGTTCTGCTGCGTGATGTAGTCATCCATCGCCTTGTAAAACAACGCTCCTGTGAGCGAGCCCTTGCGGCTGAAATACCATTCCAGCGAGCCGTCGAACTGGGTGGCGACGAACGGGACCAGGTCGGGGTTGCCGCCACTGCCGGTCGCTGCGTCGGTCGAGACGCTGATCTGCGGCGAGCTTTGCGTGACGTTCGGCCGGGTCAGCACGCGGCTTGCGGCAAGGCGCGCGACGAGGGTCGGACTCAGTTCAGCCCGCAGGTTGAAGCTGGGCAGCCAGTTGTTGAAGGTCTTGGGGAAGCTTGCCGGGGTCGGCGTACTGCCAAGGATCAGCGTGCCGCTCGCCACCTGATCGGTGTGCACATAACGCACCCCGATATTGCCGGTGATGCTTGCGCCAATGGCGTAGTCGGCGCGGACATAGCCGCTCGCGGTCTTTTCTGTCACCACATAGGACGCGCGCTTGTCGCCGTTCGAAAGCGGCGCATTGGCAACCGCAGCGGTAAACAATTTGTCGTAGAAGACGCTGGTGATCGGCACGATCCAGGTCCGTGGCGCATTGCCCGAGACGTCGCTCAGGAAATCGTCATACGGGATTTGCTCATAGCCGTTCGGTGCGAAGGTAGTCAGCGGGATCTTGCCCGGATCGACGGTGAAGTCGCGCCGCGCATAATCGCGCTTGCGCCAGTGATATTCTCCCCCCGCCGCGATCTTGCTGAAGAAGCCGTCCATCGAATGGCCGACGTCGAGCCGGGCATTCCAGTCCCAGTCCTTGCTGTTCTTCGGTGCGATGTTGAACGGATAGAGGACGAAATTGGCTGGGTTGGTCGGGTCGACCGGGGTGGTGAAGGTCGGGATCACCTTATACCCGCCCGACGCGTCATAGGTGAGCGGCGCGTTGAACTGGATGCGGCTGCGCACCGTGCCCTCGGCATAGCTCGGGTGGAAGCTGTGCGCATACGACCAATTGACGTTGGCCGTGACGTCCCAGCCCTCGGGCTTCCAGCTCTGCTTCAATCCGACGCTGAGCAGGTCGTGGCGGTTGAGGCTGTATTCGCGCGTGCCCATGAAGCGCACATTGTTGATCGTCGCGGCGACCACGGTGTTCCCGTCGAGCTTGACCGATCCGGGGACGATCGAAACGCCGGGATCGTCGGGATAGATGTCGAGGCCGAACTCGTCATAGGCGACGTCGAGCCGCGTACCGAGCACGTCGAGCGTGGTCTCGAGCTCGTCCGAGGGCTTCCACTGCGCCGAAATCAGCCCCGAATAGCGCTCGCGATTCTCGGTTTCGATCGTCGGGCGCGTGCGGATCGGGGTGTACAGGCCTGCCGGGAGCCCGCCGGCGGCAGGGGCGGTGAACCGGTCGAGGATCCAGCCATTATTGTACCAGCGATCGTTGCGGACCGCCTTGGACCAATATTGCGCGCCGGCGAGCAGGCCGAAGGTGCCGTCGTCCGACTTGAAGCTGGTCAGCGCGGTGGCGTTCGGCTTCACCTTGTCGGTCATCGTCGTATAGGTGCCGCGCAGATTGAGCGTGGTCTTGGTGCCGACCTCGAGCGGGCGGAAGGTGTGCACGTCGATATTGCCGCCCAGCGCGCCCTCGGTCATGTCCGCCGTCGGCGTCTTGACCACGTCGATCTGCGAGACGAACTCGGCCGGGAGCATCTCGAAGCGGAACTGGCGGCCATTGGCGCCGCCATTCTCGATCAGGTCGTTGATCGCGACGCTGCGCCCGTTGAGCATCGTGCTCTGGAATTGCGGCCCAAGCCCACGCACGCTGACATACAGCCCCTCGCCGCGCGGCCGGGTGATCGCCACGCCGGTGACCAGCTGGAGCGCCTCGGCGACGTTCTGGGTGGGAAATTTGCCGATGTCGGTCGAATTGATCGAGTCGACGCCGTACGCGGCCTGGCGCTTGGTCTCGGTCGCCGCGGCAAGGCTGCGCGCATAGGAGCCGGTAACGACGACTTCACCGTCGTCCTCGGCCTGCGGCTCGGGAAGGGCCGTTTCGTCGGCGCCCGCGCCCACGGTCTGCGCCTGCGCGGACGGGATGACGCCCAATGCGGCGAGGGCGAACGGAAGGGTTGCCCGAAGCAGGCGCGAAGTGTGCGACATTTTGAATTTCTCCCCCCGGGTGTGATCCCCCGGCGAGGGCCGCCAATAGGTGCACGCTGTTGCGCTTTGGCGGCGGAAGCATTGCAGACACATTGCATTTGGCTGACGCTGGCGTGACGGCGCACACGATCCCCCTCTTTGCCGCGGCGGATGCTGAGTGTTAGAGGGGCCGCGTGGCCAAGACAGTGGAAACCGCACAGCGGCTGATGCCGGGTCAGGCGAGCACGCCCAGCCCCCTTTCGCGTCCCTTCTTCGAAGACAAGGGCCGCGCTTTCTGGATGCTCCAGGCAGGCGGCTGGAGCGGCTATCTGCTGCTGCGCAGCGTCGTCTCGATCTCGAACGGCTTTGCCGTCGAGCGGATCATCGCCGCGATCATCGAGGCGATCGTCGGCTATTGCCTGACCTTGCTGCTGTCGACGCTCTACGGCTTTTATCGCCGGCTGCCGCGGATCACCGGGATCCTGCTAACCCTGGCCACGCTGGCGCTGGCGACGGTGATCTACGCGGTGATCGATGCCTTCACCTTCTCGTTCATCATCCGCGAAGGCGATTCGGGGGTCACCTTCGCGCTGGTGATGGGCACGGTGTTCATCAACTTCACCGTGCTCGCCGGCTGGTCGGCGCTGTATTTCGGGATCAATTTCTATCTGATCGTCGAAGAGCAGATCGATCAGATGCAAGTGCTCGAAAATCAGGCCTCGTCGGCCCAGCTGGCGATGCTGCGCTACCAGCTCAACCCGCATTTCCTGTTCAACACGCTCAATTCGATCTCCACCCTCGTGCTGCTCAAGCAGACCGAGCGCGCCAACGTGATGCTGAGCCGCCTGTCCTCCTTCCTGCGCTACACGCTCGCCAACGAGCCGACCGCGCACGTCACGCTCGCCCAGGAAGTCGAGACGCTCAAACTCTATCTCGAGATCGAGAAGATGCGCTTCGACGAGCGCCTGCGCACCCATTTCGACATCGATCCGCGCGTGTCGAAGGCGCGGCTGCCGTCGCTGCTGCTCCAGCCCCTGGTGGAAAACGCGATCAAATATGCCGTCACCCCGCAGGAAGAGGGCGCCGACATCACCGTCACGGCTCGGCTCACCGGAGAACGAGTGCAGATCGCCGTATCCGACACCGGCCCCGGATTGATCGAAAGCAAACCGAGGCCGACCCTCTCAACCGGCGTGGGGCTCGCCAATATCAAGGAACGGCTGGCGCAGACCTTCGGGTCTGACCATCGTTTCGAAACGGCAACGAAACCCGGGGAAGGTTTCAGCGTTGAGATTGAAATACCGTTCCAGCTTGAGGAACCGAACCGAGAGGCCGCATGACCATCCGTACCATCCTCGTCGACGACGAACCCCTGGCGATCCAGGGGCTCGAGCTCCGGTTGCAGGAGCATGAGGATGTCGAAATCATCGACAAATGCTCCAACGGCCGCGAAGCGATCCGCGCGATCAAGACCCACAAACCCGATCTCGTCTTCCTTGACATCCAGATGCCCGGCTTCGACGGCTTTTCGGTCGTCCAGGGGCTGATGGAAGTCGAACCGCCGCTCTTCGTGTTCGTGACTGCCTATTCGGACCACGCCATCCGCGCCTTCGAGGCCCAGGCGATGGATTATCTGATGAAGCCGGTCGAGCCCTCGCGGCTCGCCGACACGCTCGATCGCGTCCGCCAGCGACTGGCCGAGAAGCGCGGCGTCGAGGAAGTCGATCGGCTCAAGGAAGTGCTTGCCGAAGTCGCCCCCGACGCAGTCGACGAAATGGCTGCGGCCGACACCGGCGAAATGGCCTCGAACCGCTTTGAGAAGCTCATCAACATCAAGGATCGCGGCCAGATCTTCCGCGTCGACGTCGACACGATCGAGCGGATCGACGCCGCCGGCGATTACATGTGCATCTATACCGGCGACAACACCTTGATCCTGCGCGAGACGATGAAGGACCTGGAAAAGCGCCTCGACCCGCGCCGCTTTCAGCGGGTGCACCGCTCGACGATCGTCAATCTCGACCTCGTCAAGCAGGTCAAGCCGCACACCAACGGCGAGTGCTTCCTCGTGCTCAATTCGGGTGCCTCGGTGAAGGTCAGCCGCTCGTATCGCGACGTGGTGGCGCGCTTCGTTCACTAACTCCCGTCCCCCGGCGAAAGCCGGGGCCCAGGGCCAGGCAGGTCTGCCCGAGCAGGCAACCCTGGATCCCCGCTTTCGACGGGATGGCTTGATTGCGCACCTAGGGCCCTCTAGAACATTCCGCGAACGAAACGGAGTGCTTCCCATGACCAAGTACGAAATTTTCGCGGCGCTGCACGTCCCCGGCGAGCCCCTCATCCTGTTCAACGTCTGGGACGCCGGGTCGGCCAAGGTCGCCGCGCGCGCTGGCGCAAAGGCGATCGCCACCGGCAGCGCCTCCGTCGCCGCCGCACACGGCGTCGGCGACGCCGAAGGCCTCCCGATCGACCTCGCGCTTGCCAATGCCGCGCGCATCGTCGCCGCGGTGGACCTGCCGGTGAGCATCGACTTCGAAGGCGGCTATGCCGTCGACGAGGAAGCGCTCGCCGCGAATCTGGCCGCGCTCGCGGCAACCGGCGCAATCGGCTGCAATTTCGAAGACCAGGTAGTTGGGGGCCAGGGCATGCACGCGATCGACGTGCAGGCGCGGCGAATCGCGGCGGCGCGCCGCGGCGCGGGTCCCGACTTTTTCCTCAATGCGCGTACCGACATCTTCCTCCAGGCCAAGCCCGACACCCACGACCAGGCCAAGGCCGAAGCCGCGATCGAGCGCGCGCACGCTTATGCCGGGGCCGGCGCCAGCGGGTTCTTCGTCCCCGGCCTCGCCGACCTCAAGTTGCTCGAACGCGTCTGCGCCGCCTCGCCGCTGCCCGTGAATTTCATGGCCTTCCCCGGCGCGCCCTTGGCCAAGACAGTCGCCGAGGCAGGCATCGCCCGGATCAGCCACGGCCCGTTCCCGCATTTGCTCGCGCTCAAAGCCTTCGAGGATGCCGCGCGTGAAGCCTTCGCGGACACCTAAATCCTCCCCGCTTCGCGAGGGAGGATTTCAAGCAGTGCCATGAATTACTCTCATGGCTGTGCCGAGATTTGATCCTTTGTGTCCTCCGCCTCCCCCGCCGCATCAAGCGGCAGAGGGAGAAGACACATGGACAGACGCAAATTCCTTTGGGCCAGCGGCGCAGTCGCTGCAGCCGCAACAGCCGCGGCATCCGCCGCGAGCACCGCCAGCCACTTCGGGCCCGAGTTCCGCAACGCCGTCGGCGCAGTCGAACGGGCCAGCGGCGGCCGGCTCGGGCTGTCAATACTCGACACCGCGACCGGCGACCGCTTCGGCTGGCGCGCGAGCGAGCGCTTCCCGATGTGCAGCACCTTCAAATTCGCGCTCGCCGCGGCGATACTCAAGCAAGTCGAAGCCGGGCGCGAGACGCTCGACCGGCGCATAAAGGTGGCGGCAGCCGACATCGTCAGCAACTCGCCCTTCTGCGAGAAGCGTGTCGGCGCCTCGGCCAGCGTCCGCGAACTCTGCCAAGCGACGATCACGCTCAGCGACAACAGCGCCGCGAATCTGCTGCTCCGCACGATCGGCGGACCGGACGGCTTCACCCGCAGACTGCGGGCGTTCGGCGATCCGGTGACACGGCTCGACCGGTGGGAGACCGATATGGGCGAAGCGAAGCCCGGCGATGTGCGCGACACGACCACGCCGCAGGCGATGGCCGATCTCGCCCGGCACTTGGTGCTCGGCCGAGCGCTGGCACCCACGAGCCGCGACCAGCTGACCGCATGGATGAAAGACACCCGCACCAGCCGGACCAGCCTGCGCGCCGGGCTGCCGGCGGGCTGGACCGTCGCCGACAAGACCGGCGCAGGCGGCTACGGCACCGATAATTTGCTGGGGATCGTCTGGCCGCCGCGCCGCGCACCTTTGGTCGTCGCGAGCTATATCACCGGAGGTTCGCTGCCGCTCGAGCAAAGCCGGCCGCTCCACGCGCGAGTCGGGCGGGCGATCGCAGCGGCGCTGAGGTAGACATGCATCCTGATGCGACATTGAAAAATATCGTCACCCCCGCGAAAGCGGGGGCCCATCTCCCGGATGGGCCGCGCGCATCACAGCTGCGGTAATTGCTGAGCGGACACGAGATGGCCCCCCGCTTTCGCGGGGGCGACGGACAAGGCGCCTCAGCCCTCGGCGTCTTCCGCCGCACTCTCGCCTTCGGCAGGCCGCTCGAACCACGCCTCGACTTCGCCGGTCAGCTTGATCGTCAGCGGTTGGCCCTTGCGGTCCATCTTCTTGCCCAGCGCGACGCGGATCCAGCCTTCGGAGATGCAATACTCCTCGACGTCGCGGCGCTCGACGCCTTTGAAACGGATGCCGATGCCGCGTTCCAGCAACTCGCGCTGGAAGTGGGGATTGCCCGGGTTGACCGACAAGCGGTCGGGAGGAGTATCGCTCATGGACCGGCCCTTTGCCGCTATTGCGCGACGCTTTCAAGGTAACGGTGGATCGCCGATACCACGACCGAGCCTTCGCCTACCCCCGAAGCGACCCGCTTGACCGATCCTGAGCGGACATCGCCCACTGCGAAGATCCCCGGGGTCGACGAGCAAAAGAAGGTCTCGCCCGATCCGGTGAGCACGAACCCGGCCTTGTCGAGTTCGATGCAGCCGTCGAGCCAGTCGGTGTTGGGCTGCGCGCCGATCATCACGAACAACGCCCCGACCTGGTGCCGCTCGACCGCCCCGCTCTGCCGATCGGTCCAGCTGAGCGCGCGCAGATGCTTGTCGCCTTCCAGCTCGGTCACTTCGGTGAACGGGTGGAGCGTGATCTTGTCCGACGCCTCAATCCGCTCGATCAGATAGCGCGACATCGTCGCCGCCAGCCCCGGCCCGCGCACCAGCATGTGGACATGCCCGGCGGTCCGCGCGAGATAGATCGCCGCCTGCCCGGCCGAATTTCCCCCGCCGACTACCACCGCGGTCTGCGCCGCGCACAGCCCCGCTTCCATCGCGGTCGCGGCGTAATAGATGCCGTTGCCCTCGAGCTCGGCATACAGCGGCAATTCGAGCTTGCGATAGCGCGCGCCGGTCGCGACCACCACTGTATGCGCCTTGAGCGTCGCACCGTCGTCAAGACGGATCGTGTACGGCCGATGCGCGCAGTCGATCCCCGCGGCGCTGCGCGACACCAGCAGCCGCGCCCCGAATTTCTGCGCCTGGACCTGCGCGCGCCCGGCCAGCGCCTGCCCTGAAATGCCCGTCGGGAAGCCCAGATAATTCTCGATCTTCGAGCTCGTCCCCGCCTGTCCGCCCGGCGCGACCGATTCGATCACGATCGTATCGAGCCCCTCCGACGCGCCATAGACCGCCGAGGCCAAACCCGCCGGCCCCGCGCCCACTACGGCGATGTCGTGGACATGCTCCGGATCGACCGCCGAGGCCAACCCCAGCGCATCGGCGAGCTGGGCGTTGCTCGGATTGCGCAGCGCCCGTCCGTCGGCGACCACCACCGGCAAGTCGGCATCGGTCAGCGAAAAGCATTCGAGGAACCCCGCCGCGTCGGCGTCGACTTCGGTATCGATCCGCCGGTGCGGCAAGGCGTTGCGCGACAGGAAGGTCTCGATCCGCGCGGTGTCCGAAGCATGCGCCGGCCCGACCAATGCCACCCCGGCGGTCCCGTGGAGCAGCATCCCGACCCGCCGCAGGATGAAGGCGCGCATCACGATCTCGCCGATATCGGGCTCGGCGGCCATCATCCGGCGGAACTCGGCGCGCCCGACGCGCACCACCCGCGTCTCGCCGCGCGCGCGGCCCGTCACCAGGATCGTCCGGTCGTTGAACAAGTCGAGCTCGCCGGTGAACTGGCGCGGGACATGCGTGTGGACCACGCCCTCGCGGCCCTCGACATCGGTGTCGACGATCTCGATCGTGCCGCCCAGGCACAGGAAGAAATCGACGCTGCGATCCCCGCGCCGGAACAGCAACGCGCCATCCTCCAGCACTTCTTCCGCGCCGAACGCGGCGACACGTGCCGCCATTTCCTCCGACAAGGACGGAAAAGTCTGCCCCTCGCGCAGATAGGGGTCTGAAGGATCGAGTCGTTGCGCTGGCGAATCATGTCCCATGCGCACCATTCTAGCGCCAAGACCGCACATGCGAAGAGCGGCGCGGACCGAAGCCCGCGCCGCTCGTCTCACGCGCTGCTCGGATCAGCGGCAGTAGCGCACGCGCACCGGCCGATCGAGATAGGGATCCCACACCCGCCGCGTGTGGCACCCGTCCCAGCCGCGCCGTTCGTAGTCGCGATAATAATAGCCGTTGGTCGGATAATAACCGCGCTGACGATAATAGCGCCGGTCATAGTCATAGCGCCGATCGTATCCATCATAGCGGTCGTAGCGACCGCCGCGGTCTCCGCTGGTCAGCGCCGCGCCGATCGCAAGCCCGGCGATCCCCGCGACGATCGCGGTTCCGGTATCGTCATGGTGGCGATAGCGACTGCGATAGCGCTGCGCCTCGGCAGTAGGCGCGACCGCAGTCAGCACGCTGGCGCCGAGGACGGTGCCGAGCACTGCCTTCTTGATCAAATTGGCCATGTGTTCCTCCTCTCAAACAGCGCGCCGTGGGCGGAAAACAACGCGATTCGCGGCGCTTGACCGGAGCTTTAACGCGCCACGCCTGAACGGGTTCGGAATCGGGTGTTCAGCCCGCGTTTAGCCGGTTATCCGGTGCGGCATGGCGAATTGGCTCCTCCGCTCCGAACCCGATGCCTATTCGTGGGACGATCTCGTCCGCGACGGCGCCACCGAATGGAACGGGGTGCGCAACTATACCGCGCGCAATTTCCTCAAAGAGATGCAGCCCGGCGACCGCGCCTTCTTCTACCATTCGAACACCGAAAAGGCCGTGGTCGGCGTGATGGAGATCACCCGCACCTGGCAGCCCGATGGCGACGACGGCAAATGGGCCAGCGTCGCAGTCAAGCCGATCGAGAAGCTGGCCAAGCCGGTCCCGCTTCCCGATATCAAGGCAGAGCCCCGCCTCAAGGATCTCGAGATGCTCCGCCAGTCGCGGCTCAGCGTGACTCCGGTCCGCGACCAGGAATGGGCGGTGCTGCTGGAGATGGCAGGTGATTAGGTCCTCCCAGAACGGACGGGCCTCGGCGGGAACTGCATCCCCGGTGCAAACCTTACTTCGCGTAGAGGTCACACGTCGAACGGACGGCCGCGGGAGCCGGATTGAACAACCGCGAATAATCCCGCTTGTCGCGAACGATGAACGAAGCGACGTATCGAATCCGCCTGGTCGCGAACAGGCTCTGGAAGAGCGAGCCAAACACCGGCTGATAGTCGTAGTTGACTTCGACGAACATGACGCCCGACGCTGGCGGGGCGCTGACTGCGGCGCCGCTGTCGCCCATGCCCGACGAAGCCACGCCGGCATTGCCGGACGTCGCGTCGGTCCCTGCGGTCGCGGTCGTGCGTCCATATGTCGAGTCGTACCCCGTCCCGGCCTTCAGCCCGGCGCATCGTTGCCAGTGAATGCGCTGGACTGGCGCGGTGTCGTAGCTTTGTTGAATATTTTCGAGGCTGGATAGCGTGATCCGGCCGTTCGTCGTCAGATTGATGCCACTGGACTCAAGGCGCGCCGCCTGCAGGACGTCGTTGACGTCGACTTCGCGAAGCTGCGTCTTGGCAAGCGGGCTCGCCAGGCCGACGCGAGATGCGTTGTCGGCGAGGTTCATCGCCACTTGACTGACGCGTAGATTGACCAGTGCGAGACTGGCGCCCTCCACGCCGAAGCCACCCAACGACAACAGGATCGGCAGGACGAGCGCGAATTCGAGCAGTGCCAGGCCGCTACGGTCGTTCCACAGCTCTCGCAAGGCGCGGCGGCGCACGTTGTGCCTCATGTGCATATGTTCGCGACTGCTGTCGTCGCTTGGGAGGCGTAAGGCTGGTTCTTGAGCGTGGTGGTCGCCGTCAGGGTCTGGTTGCTGCCCCATCCGAACCACCCTGCCACGGGGAACAGGCGCGGATAGGTCATGGTTACGGTATAGACAGCGACGTCGCCGGCGCCGCCCTGCCCCGACTTGCCGGGATCGGCATCCCAGATTCCGTTGCCGTTGATATCGCCGAAACACTCGCCGGCGTCCCGAATCCCGTTGGCGTTCGCATCCGTAAAGGCTTCGGGCGCAATATTCCCGAACTGCGCGTAATTCTTGCGCGTCGACGAAAATGTCGCATTCTTGGCCACGGTCCGGACCATTGCGATGACCTTCTGGTCCAGCGCATCGGTGCGGGCGCCGGCGCCCTGGATCGTCGAATCGCGGCCGGCTTTCTGCATCGCGCCGCTCAGGACGGCACGTACATATGCCTGGTAGCTCAGTTCACCGAATCCCATGATGACCGTGAGGAACACGGGCGAGATGATCGCGAACTCGATGAGCGCCGCGCCGCGACTGTCGCGGCGCAGCGATGTGAAAAGGCGGATCACTTCGAAATTCGCAGCATCGCGACCTGGTCGGCGATCGCCCGAAACGCATTGGTCAAGGCGGTGTTGTCGCTCGCATAATAAGCCTGGCCGGGGGTGGCACAGGACGTGAGCTCGGGGGTGAGCGTCTGCCCGAAGCTGATCACGAAGACCGTGATGCCGCGTGTCTTTGCTGCGCCGCATTCCGCGACGAACCGCGCATTGTGGTAGGTTTCGTCGTTCGAATAGCTGCCCCCCGTCACGCGCTTGTCGTAATATTCCAGCCCGTACATGCCGTAGATGTTCTGGTTCGGCGCCATGTCGCCGTCGGTCATGAAGACGATGTAGCGGTTCGGCGCATTGCGCCCGGGCCAGGCGCTAGTATCGGCGGCAAACAGCCCAGTCGGCGATAACAGGCGCGTGCCCCAGATCATCCCCGTATCGTGGTAGGTGCCGCCCTGCGCCTTGAAATCGACCGAGTTCAGGTACGCCGAGACATCGGCACGCGCCATCGTCGCCAGGCGCTGCGCGGGCTTTCCGCACGAGACATAGCCCAGTGCGATATTGTTGTAGAGCTGCATGCTCGTGAAAGCGGCAAGCCCCGTCGTGCTCGTCGTATCGCCATAGGGATTGGTGCTGGAGCCGCTGTCGCTGACCGGGTTCATGCTCGAGCCGCGATAATAGATGACGTCCGGCCACATCGGCCGCCATCTGGTCGCATCGGTCGTCGCCGGAAGGTCCGGATCGAGATCCGCCGGCAGACTGGCCGCGCTGAAGCTGGACGACGCAGTGGTGTCGCGTTCCTCGATGCACCCTTGCCACGTGGACGTCGCGGCGGTGATCTTGCTCGGGTCGTCCACGGCGTTGCCAGCGACATATTGGCTCACGTCGAGCGGCCATTTGCCATAGCTCCACAGCGGTTTCACCGGCTGGCTGTAAACGGTGCAGTATCCGCCGCTGCCCGTCGACCAGCTCACCGTCCTGACCGTCGCAGTGCCCGAAGTCGTGAAGGCGTTGGTCCCGCTCGGAACGCGGCCGGCATAGCCATTGCAAGTGTTTTGGCTGGTATTGCCCGAGGTGGCCGACGTCGCCGACCCGTTATTGGCGTCGCCCGCTATCTTTCGGGTCTGATAGCTCCAGGTCGTGACGAAGGATGTCGACGGAAGCAGACGCCCGACATTGGCCGTCGAGGTGTAGGGGACGAAGCCATAGCGGATGTGCGTCGCGCTATCGACGTTCGCCATCAAGGTGTCGTAGAATGTGAGCACCGCAGACCGCAGCCCGGAAAGCTTCGAGCCCGATTTTTCGGTGACATAATAGCCGGTGGTGCCGTCCGCACGCGTGTAGCTGGCGACCGCCTGGCTACACCCGGCCGTTCCATCCGAAGTCAGGCATGCCATTGACCCGGTAGTATCCAGCACGAGCATGATGTCTGCATCCGCGATGTCGTATCGCGCCTCGCAGCTGACCGATATCGTCTGCGAGGGGTTCCCGAAGATCGCCATCAGGGTGAGCGGCACGGTGGCGGCAGCCGTACCGGCGACCTGGCTGTCCGCGGTCTTGCTCGGGGCGAAGGCCACATTCGAAGTGCCGAACCAGCCGGCGCGAAAATTATTGACGAAGAAGGATTGCGCCTGCGCCGATGCAACGCTGTCCAACGGCGTCGACGGAGAGGTGTCGGTCATCGACTTGCGGCCCGCGAGCACGCCGGCATCGCAGGCCTGCTGCAGCCGGCCCTTCACCACGTAGAGGCGACCGACATCGATCGCAGAGCCCGCAAATGCCGCCAGCGGGATTATGAACGCCGCGGCCATGGCGAGGGTGCTGCCTCGCTCGTCGCGGGCCAAGCGCCCCAGAAAGGTTCTTGGTCGCACTGGTTCATTGCCCTGTCTGAAATGGTGCCCGCCCCCCAGTCTCGGGGACGATCGTCCGTGCCTTTCGGGGTGGGCGCGCGAGGTTAAGGGGTTGGTAAGATCGGCCTCAGGGCAACCCCTTGAAGCCAGGCGATTATTCGTCAGAGCCCGGGCGACGACGAGCAGCGGCGGATCAAGTCTCCGCAGTTCTTGCGCACGCGAGGGCGAGGCGGCGGGCTAAAGTCGAGCGCGAACTCCGACGAAAGGCGCCAGTGTCAGTTTCATGTAGCTGATTCTTGTTCCCGTCCAGGGTCACAAGCGGGGCGCTCCGGGCTCCTGGGCCCCTGCTTTCGCAGGGGAACTGACCTGCTTCAATTTAGGCGGGATCGACTCCAGGCCGCAATCCAATCGCCGCCAGCACAAACAAAAACGCCGGGGTCTCCCCCGGCGCTTTCATACTCTCAAAACCTCTCAGGCGGCCTGCTTCGCCCGGCTGGCGCGCTTGCGCTCATTCGGATCGAGGAAGCGCTTGCGCAACCGGATCGACTTCGGCGTAACCTCGACCATCTCGTCGTCGTCGATATAGGCGATCGCCTGCTCGAGCGTCATCTTTTTCGGCGGCGTGAGGCGGATCGCATCGTCCTTGCCGCCCGATGCGCGGAAGTTGGTGAGCTGCTTCGCCTTCATCGGATTGACTTCGAGGTCGTCCGGCTTGGCGTTCTCGCCGACTACCATGCCCTCATAGAGCGCCTCGCCGTGCCCGACGAACAGGATGCCGCGCTCCTCGAGCGGGCCGAGCGCGTAGCTGTTGGCCTCGCCCGAGCCGTTCGAGATCAGCACGCCGTTCTTGCGGCCTTCGATCTGGCCCTTGTGCGGACCATACTTCTCGAACAGCCGGTTCATGATCCCGGTGCCGCGCGTGTCCGACAGGAACTCGCCGTGATAGCCGATCATCCCACGCGAAGGCGCTGAGAAGGTGATCCGGGTCTTGCCGCCGCCCGAGGGCCGCATGTCGGTCATCTCGGCCTTGCGGATGTTCATCTTCTCGACGACCGTGCCCGAATATTCCTCGTCGACGTCGATGATCACGGTCTCGTATGGCTCGGTCTTCTTGCCGTCCTCGTCGGTGCCGAACAGCACGCGCGGACGGCTGATGCCGAGCTCGAAGCCCTCGCGGCGCATCGTCTCGATCAGCACGCCGAGCTGGAGCTCGCCGCGGCCGGCGACTTCGTACGAATCGCGATCGTCGGCTTCGGTGACCTTGATCGCGACATTGCTCTCGGCTTCGCGGAACAGGCGGTCGCGGATCATCCGGCTGGTCACCTTGGTGCCCTCGCGGCCCGCCATCGGCGAATCGTTGACCGCGAAGCGCATCGACAGCGTCGGCGGATCGATCGGCTGGGCGTGGAGCGGCTCGGAGACCGAGGGGTCGCAGATCGTGTTCGAGACCGTCGCGGTGGTCAGCCCGGCGAGGCTGATGATGTCGCCCGCCTGCGCCTCTTCGGTCGGCACGCGCTCGAGCCCGCGGAAGGTCATGATCTTGGAGGCGCGGCCGGTCTCGACGATCTTGCCGTCATTATCGAGGGCGTGGATCTGCTGGTTGGTCTTGACCGAGCCCGAGAAGACCAGGCCGGTCAGGATGCGGCCGAGGAAATTGTCGCGGTCGAGCAAGGTGACGAGGAACTTGAACGGGCCGTCGGGATCGGCGGAAGGCGCCGGGATGTGCTCGACGATCTTGTTGAACAAGGGCGCCAGCGTGCCTTCGCGCGCGTCGGGGCTGACATTGGCATAGCCGTTGCGGCCCGAGGCGTAGAGCACCGGGAAGTCGAGCTGCTCGTCGCTCGCCTCGAGGCTGACGAACAGGTCGAACACTTCGTCGAGCACTTCCTGGATGCGCTCGTCGGGACGATCGACCTTGTTGACCACCACGATCGGACGCAGCCCGAGCGCGAGCGCCTTGCCGGTGACGAACTTGGTCTGCGGCATCGCGCCTTCGGAAGAATCGACCAGCAGGATCACGCCATCGACCATCGACAGGATCCGTTCGACCTCGCCGCCGAAATCGGCGTGGCCGGGCGTGTCGACGATGTTGATCCGCGTGCCTTCCCAGTCGACGCTGGTGCACTTGGCGAGAATCGTGATGCCCCGCTCTTTTTCCAAATCATTGGAATCCATGGCTCTTTCTTCGATCCGCTGGTTGTCGCGGAACGTGCCGGACTGGCGGAAGAGCTGGTCGACGAGCGTGGTCTTGCCGTGATCGACGTGGGCGATGATCGCCACGTTGCGGAGGTTCATGCGTATATCCTGATTGCCGCAAAGGTGCGGTTTCGCGGGCGCCTTTAGCGCAATTTGTGCGTTGCGGGAAGAGCAAGCGCCGCTACGGATGAAACCATGACCGAACCCCTCAACATCCTCGTCATCCTGGGCAGCGTCCGCGAGGGGCGCATGGCCGAGCCGGTCGCCAACTGGGTAGTCGAAAAGGCTGCCGAACGCGAGGGCCTCGCCTGCGAGCTGGTTGACCTGAAAGACTGGAACCTGCCCTTTTATCCTTTCGCCAAGCCCCCGGCGGCAGGCCACTATTCCGATCCGCTGCAGATCCGCTGGGCCAAAAAGGTCGCATCGGCCGACGGCTACATCCTTATCTGCCCCGAATATAATCACGGGCCCCCGGCGGTGCTCAAGAACGCGCTCGACTTCGTCTATGCCGAGTGGAACCGCAAGCCGGTGACCTTTCTCGGTTATGGCGGCAATGGCGCCGCGCGCTCGATCGAGCAGCTGACCTGCATCGCACGCGAGCTCCAGATGGCGCCGCTCGAAGCGTCGGTCCACATCATGGGGGTGTGGGGCAAGGTGAAGGAAGGCGTATTCGCCGGCGACGACAAGGATTTGCGCTGGACCCGGCACTTGTTCGACGAGCTGGCGTGGTGGGGAAAGGCGCTGAAGGCTGCGCGCAACGCGGATTAGAGTCAGGACTCGATTAGAAGTCCCTCGGGATCAAGGCGAATGCGATCGCGCCGCGCGCACCTTGCGAACCGAAGGTCACACCAGGGTCACACTATCGCGCATGTTCCCACAACGGACGGCCCACCCCGGAATTCACACAGGTCCGGCCAATACGCGCTTGGATTCCGGTCGGCATCCATATTGTCAAAGAGCGGCCCGACGGGCGGCAGCGCATTCATTCCAGCAAACGAAATCCTACATTGCAAGGGCCGAATCGACCCCGGGATACGAGCGCCGCCAACCCCTTGATATCCGCGCGAAGCCACATGGTTGCGATCGCCCCGAAGTGTCCTATTTAACTGACACACTTGGATAGCCGTCGCGATGCCCCTATGCTGGGTCCCGATAGCTTTTGGAGAGTTTGGAATGGCGACCGAGACTGCAGTAGCCGAACAGGAGCTGGTGCTCACGCCGCCGAGTCCCGTTGCGGTGGTGGCGCCCGAAAAGGCGGCCGGGCTGGTGCCGGTGGACGACACCAAGAAGAACGAGCTCGAGAAGCGCGTCGAGGGCTTTATCGACGATCTGATCGCGCAGGACGTCAACAGCCCCGAATTCGGCAAGCGCGTCGATGCGATCGCGGCGATGGGGCAGAAGGAAATCCGTGATGCCGCGGGCCAGTCCAATCGCTTCCTCGACCGACCGGTGCGCGCGATGAGCACCGATACCGGCGTTGGCGCCGATCTGCTCCAGCTGCGCAAGACTGTCGAAGAGCTGGATCCGGGCCGCAACGGCAAATTGATCGGCGGCAATGACGGGTTCCTGTCGAAGCTGTTCGGCGGCTCGCCGCTCAAGCAATATTTCCGCAAATACCAGTCGTCGCAGAGCCACATCCAGGGCATCCTCAAGAGCCTGTCCAGCGGCAAGGACGAGCTGTTGATGGACAATGCCGCGATCGACACCGAGCGCGCCAATCTGTGGGCGGCGATGGGCCGGCTCGAGCAGATGATTTATCTGTCCAAGGCGATGGACGCCAAGCTCGAGGACAAGGCGAACGAGCTCGATCACAGCGATCCTGCCAAGGCCAAGGCGCTCCGCGAGAGCGCGCTCTTCTATGTCCGCCAGCGCACCCAGGACCTGCTCACCCAGATGGCAGTGACGGTGCAGGGCTATCTGGCGCTCGATCTGGTCAAGAAGAACAATGTCGAGCTGGTCAAGGGCGTCGACCGCGCGTCGACGACCACCGTCTCGGCGCTGCGCACCGCGGTCACCGTCGCCCAGGCGCTGACCAACCAGAAGCTGGTGCTCGACCAGATCACCGCGATCAACACCACCACCGCGGGGCTGATCGATTCGACCGGGCAATTGCTCAAGAGCAACACCGCCGCGATCCACGAGCAGGCGGCGAATTCGACGATCCCCGTCGAGACGCTCCAGCGCGCGTTCCAGAACATCTATGACACGATGGACGCGATCGACACCTTCAAGCTGAAGGCGCTCGACAGCATGAAGACGACGGTCAACACGCTGTCGAACGAAGTCGAGAAGTCGAAGGGCTATATCGCCCGCGCCGAGGGTGCCGCGCAGAACCAGGGCGGTGGATCGACCGACACGTTCAAGCTGGAGGCGATGTAAAGATGCCCACCGACGTCGATCGCCAGCTTGCCCAGGCCGATGCGCTGCTCGATCGCACGCGCGAGCGCTATGCCTCGGTCTCGAAGCGCAGCAAGCAGCGCCGCGAGGCCGAGGTGCTGCGTCGGGTCGGGCGGATCGCGGCTGCCGACGGGCTGATCCTGGTGGTCGCGATCGTGTTCGGCGTCGCCGTCGCGCCGCTTGGCATGATGGGGGCGCTGCTCGTCGCGGCTTTGCTGATCGCGGCGACTTTGTTCTTTGCGGTGCTGCCGGTCAGCGCGGCGCCGAACGTCGAGAAGCTCGCCGAGGTGCCGCTCAAGGCGCTGCCGGTCACCACCGAGCGCTGGCTCGAGACCCAGCGTCCGGCCTTGCCCTCGCCGGTGCGCGGACTGGTTGATTCGATCGGCGTGAAGCTCGAGATTCTCGGGCCCCAGCTCGCTTTGCTCGACGAGAAATCGCCCGCCGCCGGCGAAGTGCGCAAGCTCGTCGGCGAGCAGCTCCCCGAGCTGATCAAGGGCTATGCGCGCGTCCCCGAACCGCTCCGCCGCGTCGAGCGCAACGGCCTGACTCCGGACCAGCAGCTCGCCCAGGGGCTGCAGGTGATCGACGACGAGATCTCCGAGATGTCGTCGCAGCTCGCTCAGGGCGACCTCGATCTGCTCGCGACTCGCGGCCGCTATCTCCAGATCAAATATCAGGGTGACGAGGCCAGCGGCCCCGCATAGTCCGCGTCGAACCCGCGCGCGAGTTCGCCAAGGCTGACCGCCCCGAACCGCGCGATCAGCAGCGCTTCGGCTTCCCGCAGCGCATCCTCGAGAGCCTCGTTGACCAGTTTCTCGACCAGGCAGTGCGTGGGTCCCGCCTCGTTTCCGATCGCGAAAAGCTGCGGTCCGCCGACCGCGCGGTGAACGTCGAGCAGCGAGATCGCGTCGAGATCGCAGGCCAGCGCCCAGCCGCCGCCATGCCCCTTCTCCGAGCGGACATACCCCGCGTCGCGCAGCCCCGCCATCGTCCGGCGTACCACCACCGGATTGGTCCGCAGCATCGTCGCGATCGCGTCCGAGGTCATCGGTCCGTCGTGGCGCGCCATGTGGAGCAGCACGTGGAGCATTCTGGAAAGGCGGCTGTCGCGTCGCATCACACGTTCCTTGAACCCCGCACCGCATTTGGCAAGCTGCGTCATTCATGATACATCTAATGTTACATGATTCGCAGGAGTGCTGGAATGCGCCGAATGAACGATCCCGATCGCTGGAACGAAATGGCCAAACATTATGAGGAGACCGCCCACCCGTTCACTGCGCCGTTCGCCGAGGCGGCGCTCGCGCGGATCGAAGTGACTCCGCAGACCCGGCTGCTCGACGTCGCGACCGGGACCGGTGCGCTCGCGCTGGCGGCAGCCTGGGCCGGCGCGCAAGTGCTCGCGACCGATTTCTCCGCGGGAATGGTGGCGAGGGTGACGGCGCACGGCCTGCCCAATCTGGAGGGCCGGACCATGGACGGGCAGGCGCTCGACTTGCCCGACGCATCGTTCGATGCGGTGTTCTCGATATTCGGGGTGATGATGTTCCCCGATTGGCGCAAGGGACTGTCCGAGATGGCGCGCGTCACCCGGCCGGGCGGCCATGGTGTCGTCGCCACCTGGCAGAGCGAAGGCGCCGCTACGCACCTGCTGCTGTCGCAAGTCGTGCGCACATTGTTCCCGGACCGCGATTGGCGATCGGGCCTGCCCGAGGGACTGACCTATCTCGGCAACCCCGAGCGGCTCGCCGCAGAGATGGTCGCCGCCGGCTATGCCGGGCCGAACATCGAGACGATGACGCACGACTATCTGCTCCGCATGACCGATCTCGTTCCCGAAACGCAGTTCGGCTTGAGCGAGGATTGGGCCGCGCTCGGCGCCGTCGACCAGAAGGCTGTGATCGACGAAGTGTACCGGCGCGCCGGCGGCAGGGAGGTCCTGCCCGTCCCGTCGACGGCGCTCATCGCGGTCGCGACGCGGCCGTGACGCGGCTCAGCCCTTGCCGATCGCGTCCTTCGCGCGGTCGGCAAGCCGCTCGACCGCCGCGGTATGAATGCCCGGGGCGGTGGCCAGCACCCCGAACGCCTGCGCATCCGGCGTATTGAAGTCGAGCGCACGGCCGAAAGCGTCGCTCACCGCCGCCCCGGCTTCCTCGGCGATCAATACCGCCGCTGCGATGTCCCACTCATTGCCCCAGCGGATCGTCGCGAGCAGATCGGCCTCGCCCGCCGCGACCATCGCGATACGCAATGCGATCGAATTGGGCTTGGCGACCATCACCAGGTCGCGGTCGACTTTCGAGAGCTGATCCGCCGGCACCCGCGCGCCGCCGAGTTGATCGCGCGCGGCCACGCACAGCCGCTCGCCATTGCGGAACGCGCCCTTGCCGGCTTCGGCGGTCCACACCTCCTGCCGCGCCGGCGCGTCGAGCACCCCGATCACCGGCTTGCCGCGCTCGACCAATGCCACCGAAACCGCCCAGCCGGGCCGCCCACGCAGATAGTCGCGCGTGCCGTCGATCGGGTCCACCACCCAGATCCGCTCGGCATCGAGCCGCGCGGCATTGTCGATCGTCTCTTCGGACAGCCAGCCGGCATCGGGAAGCAATTCGCCGAGCCGATACCGCAGCATGCCGTCGACTTCGAGGTCGACCGCGCACACCGGATTGCCCGGCGACTTCTCCCAGCGGCGGAAATCGGTGTTCCACAGCCGAATCGCGAACCGCCCGGCATCGGCGGCGATGTGCGCGACTTCGGCGGCGAGATCGGACTCAGGCACCGGCGATCGTCATCCCGTCGATGCGCAAGGTCGGCGCGTTGATCCCGTAGCGGAATTCCAAGTCGTTGGCGGGGGTCAGCGCGAGAAACATGTCCTTGAGATTGCCTGCGATGGTGATCTCGGAAACCGCGCGGGTGATCTCGCCTTTCTCGATCAGGAACCCCGCGGCACCGCGGCTGTAATCGCCGGTGACGCCGTTGACGCCCTGCCCGATCAGCTCGGTGACGAGGACGCCGCGATCGATCTCGCCGACAAGCGTCTCCGGGGGGATGCTGCCGGGCTGCATATAGAGGTTGCTCGGCGCCACGCCCGGCGCGCCGGCGCCGCCGCGCGCGGCGTGGCCGGTGGGTTCGAGCCCCAGCTGACGTGCCGACGCACTGTCGAGCAGCCATGTCTCGAGCATGCCGGCGTCGATCAGCTTGATCGGCAGCACCGGCAGGCCCTCGCCATCGAACGGACGCGAACGCAGCCCGCGCGGGCGGTGCGGATCGTCGCAGATCGTCACGCCCTTGGCGAACACCTGCTTGCCCAGGCAATCGAGCAGGAAGCTCGTCTTCCGCGTGATCGCCGCCCCGCCGATCGCGCCGAGCAGATGCCCGACCAGTCCCGCCGAGACGCGGCGATCGAACACCACCGGCATCGCGCCGCTGGACAGCTTGGCGGGGTCGAGCCGCGCCACTGCGCGCTCGCCGGCCAGCCGCCCCACAGCCTCGGGCGCTTCGAGCATCATCGCATGGCGCGCGCTGTGATGGGCGTGATCACGCTCCATCGCCCCGTCGCCGCCGGCGAGCACGCTCGCCGAGACACCGTGGCTGGTCTGGGCGTAGGCGCCGGTGAAGCCGTGGCTGGTGGCGATCGCCATCACCGATCGGCTGGCGCCCGCGCTGCCGCCCTCGCTGTTGGTCACTCCCGGCACTGCCCGCGCCGCATCCTCGGCGGCCAATGCGCGCGCCTTGAGCGTCTGGGGATCCTCGTTGGCGCCGTCGTCGAGGTCGAGCAACGGCGGACTGCCGTGCATCAGCCGTTCCTGCGGGGCGAGCCCGGCCCATTTGTCCTCGGGCGCCTCGCGCGCCATCGCGATCGCGCGCTCGACCAGCGCATCGAGCGACTCGCTGCTCAGGTCCGAAGTCGAGACGCTCGCCGAGCGCAACCCGACGAACAGCCGCAGCCCCAGTTCCTCGCTTTCCGAGCGCTCGACATCCTCGAGAGCGCCCATCCGCACCGAAACCGAAAGCGAGCGATCGGCGGCGAACACGGCGTCGGAGGCATCGGCACCCGCCGCGCGCGCTCGATCGACAATATCGTGGACGCGCTCGCAGGCTTGGGACTCGGTCAGCATCGCAGCGACTTAGGAGCCGTGCGGGTCGGGTGCAATCCTACCGTCACCCCCGCGAAGCCGGGGGCCCATCTCCCGCCATCGCCACCCAGCCAAACGGCTGTTATTCCATCTGGCCCGTCCACGAGATGGGCCCCCGCCTTCGCGGGGGTGACGAACGTAGCTAAAGCGTCTGCCCCACCACGAAGCATGCCGCGAACATCAGCAGTCCCGCGTTCCGGTTGGAGCGGAAGCGATCGAGCGCATTGGCGCCATCTGCGGGGACCAGGGTCACCACCTGCCAGCCGAGATGCAGCGCCATCGGCAGCAACGCGAGGAGCGCGAGCGGATCGGGGCGGAGTTGCCAGACGGCCGCGCCCCACAATGCCAGTGCCACTGCATAAAAGCCTGCAACGCCGCCCCGGACGTGGGCGCCCAGCCGCCGCGCCGAGGAGCGCACCCCGACCAACGCATCATCCTCGACATCCTGCAGCGCATAGATCGTGTCGTAACCGATGACCCATGCGATGCAGCCGGCATAGAGCATCAGTCCGGGCAGCCAGTCCGATTCGGGCGCCTCGGCCCAGCCGACCAAAGCCGCCCACGAAAAGACGAGGCCGAGCCATGCCTGCGGCCACCAGGTGATCCGCTTCATGAAGGGATAGGCCGCGACCAATGCGAGGCTGCCGAGCGCAATGCCGACGGCGAGCGGGCGAAGCTGAACCAGCACCACCAACCCGATCGCGCACAATAAAAGCAGCCACGCCCACGCCGCCTTGAGCGACACCGCGCCGCTGGCGAGCGGCCGGCTGGCGGTACGCGCGACCTGCCGGTCGAGATCGCGGTCGACCACGTCGTTGTAGACGCAGCCCGCACCGCGCATCGCGACGCTGCCGAGCAGGAACCACAGGATCAGGTCCCAGCGCGCCAGTGCATTGCCCGAAAGCGCGATCGCCCAGGCGCCTGGCCAGAACAACAGCCACCAGCCGATCGGCCGGTCGAACCGCGCGAGCAGCGCAAACGGGCGAGCCCCGACAGGGAGCATCCCAACCAGCCCGCGATGCTCGGTGTCCGGAACAAATTCGGTCTGGCGCATTCCACTCCCGTTCGCGCCGAGCTTGTCGAGGCGCCGTTTCTCTTTGCCGCGGCCGAAGAAAGAAGAACAGGGCTTCGACAAGCTCCGCCCGAACGGTTTAGAGGAAGCCATGCCTGCAACCCCCGCCTGGCCGCCGCAATCCACGCCGCGCCTGTTCGTCGAAACCGAACTGGCACCCGGCCCGCTACGGATCGACGGCGCGCCCGCGCATTATCTGATCCAGGTAATGCGAACGAAGACCGGCGATCCGGTAAAGCTGTTCGACGACAGGACCGGCGAATGGCTCGGCGTCGCGCAGGCTGTGGGCAAGCGCGACCTCGTCTTCGACGTCACCGAACGGCTGCGCGAGCGCGAGCCGGTGCCCGATCTGTGGCTGTGCGCCGCACCGATCAAGAAAGCGCGGATCGACTGGGTCGCCGAAAAGGCATGCGAACTCGGCGTCGCGCGGCTCGCGCCGGTGCTCACCCGCCGCGCGGTGGTCGACAAGCTCAACCTGGATCGGCTGCGCAGCCACATGATCGAGGCGGCCGAGCAATGCGGGCGCACCGCACTGCCCGAATTGGTCGAGCCGGTGAAGCTGCCCGCGCTGCTGCGCGACTGGCCGGCCGGGCGCGCCCTGTTCTTCGCCGACGAGACCGGCGGCCTGCCGGCGCTGGAAGCGATGCGGGCGAACCCAGGTCCCGCCGCAATCCTGGTCGGCCCCGAAGGCGGCTTCGACCCCGAAGAACGCGAAGCGATCCGCGCGCATACCAGCGCAGTCGGCATCGCGCTCGGCCCCCGCATCCTGCGCGCCGAAACTGCGGCCTTGGCGGCGGTAAGTCTTTGGATGGGCGCGGTCGGGGATTGGTGACCGAACGGTATGAAAATCCCCTCTGGCGCCCCTGACCCGGCGCAGGTAAAGGCGCGCGGATGAGCACGAAGACCGTTTCGGACAACAAAGCAGCGGTCATCGAAGATCGTGCCCAGCTGGTCGAGTATTTCGCCCGCGGCGAGAAGCCAGCCGAGCGCTGGCGGATCGGCACCGAGCACGAGAAGTTCGTCTATTGGAAGACCCCGGACCACCGCGCGCCCAGCTATGAGGAGCCCGGCGGCATCCACGCGCTGCTGATCGGCCTCACCCATTATGGCTGGAAGCCGGTCTATGAAGGCGAGAACATCATCGCGCTCTCTGGCCCGGACGGCGCGATCAGCCTCGAGCCCGCCGGCCAGTTCGAGCTTTCGGGCGCGCCGCTCGAGAATCTGCACGAGACCTGCGCCGAGACCGGCCGCCATCTCGCGCAGGTCAAGGAAGTCGGCGACCGGCTCGGCATCGGGTTCCTCGGCCTCGGCATGTGGCACGACAAGACCCGCGCCGAGCTGCCGATCATGCCCAAGGGGCGGTATGAAATCATGCTGCGCCACATGCCGCGCGTCGGCAGCCTCGGGCTCGACATGATGCTGCGCACCTGCACGATCCAGGTGAACCTCGATTACGGCTCCGAAGCCGACATGGCGAAGAAGTTTCGCGTCGGCCTCGCGCTTCAGCCGCTGGCGACCGCGCTCTTCGCCAATTCGCCCTTCACCGAGGGCAAGCCCAACGGCTTCCTCAGCTTCCGCAGCCATATCTGGTCGGACACCGATCCGGCACGCACCGGCATGCTGCCCTTCGTCTTCGAAGACGGCTTCGGCTACGAGCGCTACACCGACTATGCGCTCGATGTGCCGATGTACTTCGTCTACCGCGACGGCAAATATATCGACGCCGCCGGGCAGAGCTTCCGCGATTTCCTCAAGGGCGAGCTGCCCGCATATCCCGGCCACAAGCCGACGATCGACGATTGGGCGGATCACCTCTCGACGGCTTTTCCCGAAGTGCGGATGAAGCAGTTCCTCGAGATGCGCGGCGCCGATGGCGGGCGCTGGGGCCGGATCTGCGCGCTGCCGGCCTTCTGGGTCGGCCTGCTCTACGACGACGCCGCGCTCGACGCGGCGTGGGAGCTGGTCAAGCATTGGTCGATGGACGAGCGCGAGGCGCTGCGCAGCGCAGTGCCCAGGCTCGCGCTCGACGCCCCGATCCCCGGCGGCGGCAAGCTGCGCGACATTGCCGGCGAAGTGCTCGACATCTCCGCCGCGGGGCTAAACGCCCGCGCCCGGTTCAATGCGTCGGGTGATAATGAGAGCGGCTTCCTCGATCCGCTGCGCGAGATCGTCCGCACCGGCAAGGTCCCCGCACAGGTGCTGCTCGACCGTTTCAACGGCGATTGGGCCGGGGATATCAGCCGGGTGTACGAAGAGGCGAAGTTCTGACTTTCCGTCACCCCGGCGAAGGCCGGGGCCCAGGGTCACAGGCTATGTCGTTCTTGGCTCTGGGCCCCGGCCTTCGCCGGGGTGACGCGGGAGGTTAGCCGCGCGAACAGCCGCGGCACCGGCGCGTTGCGGGCCATCCACGCCGAATATTCCTGATACGCCGGATCGGCCCCGAGATGCCGCTCCTCCGTCCTCGCGCGCCAATAATAGACCCCGCTGACGCACGCCATCACTGCGGCGTTGCGGACCGCGTCGTGCCAGCCGGTGGTGGCGAGGAACGGCATCGTCGACAGCCACCAGAACAGGTTCTTCGAGAGATAGGCCGGGTGCCGCGACCAGGCATAAGGCCCGTGAGTCAGGATCCCGCGATGCGTGAGGTTCGAGAAGCGCAGCCCGAACGCGATCGTCGCCCAGGCATAGATCGCGGTCAGCGCGACCAGCAGCGCGCCGAGCACCGGAAGCACCCAGGGATAATTGCCCAGCCAGTAGGACCAGTCGGCGCTGCCCTCGTGATAATCGAGCGGCCCGCCCTGCCCCATCAGCAGGAAGGGCGGATAGCAGATCAGTGCGGCGGTCCAGCCGGCGGCGTAGGGATTGGCGGTGCGGATGTGCGAGTCGAGCGGGCGAAAGGTCAGGATGTAGCCCGCGGTCGCGAACGCCACGTCGATCACGAACATGAAGGTGACCAGATAGGTCGCCAGCCTGACCGGGTCGCCGAGCGCCGCGCGCGGGTCGATCGACACGAATTCGGCGAAGCCGGGCGGGACGATCGCGACCATGAAGGCGAGGAAGAACGCCTTCACTGCCCAGCTGCGCAGATGGTTGAAGATCGCCTCGCGGTCCCAGCCCTCCACCCCCATCGCCCAGGCGCCGAGCGACCAGGCGCCGTCGCGTGGGTGCACCAGCTTGCGGTCGAGCCACAGCACATAGGGTATCGAAAGCAGGAACAAGGCGGGCGCCACCACGACGAAGCACGACATCGCAAAGGGGTAATTTGCGTAGCGGGTCTCGCCCCAGACGCGGCCGAGCGCGTAGATCGCGGCGATCGCCCCCCAGGTCAGCCACAGCCCGGTCAGCTTGGTCACCGAGACGTCGCGCGTCTCGCGCCACGGCCGCGTCAGGCTCCAGTCGATCCCGGTCGAGGGATTGCGGTGCACCTTGTCGACCGCAAGCGACCAGATCACCATCGGCAGCGCGCAGGCGACGACGTTGACGAGCGCCGCATAGGGCCCGTTCATGCGGAAGACGTGCGCGACGATCACCCACGCGGACATCCCCGCCAGTCCGACCAAACCGACTGCGCCGCTCACCGCCGAGCGCGGACGCGGATCGGCCTTGGCGCGCGAGGCCAGAGCGGGATCGTGATACATGGCCGAAACATCTAGCCGGCAATGGTTAGCGGGCGGTGAAGGATCGGCTGACCCTTTACCTCCCGCATTTCAACGGCCTAAGAACTGCCATCTTCTCCCCGTCAACGAGGTCGCCCCCGAATGCTTCGTGCGCTTTCCGCCGCTGCCCTGCTTCTCGCCACCACTGCTCCCGCGCTTGCCCAGAATTCGGCGCCGCAGCCGGCCGCCTTCGTCGACACGATCCCCGAAGCCCGCGACATGGCCTATCCCGGCACGATGCTGCTCGACGTGGACGCCACCGACACCCAGCGCGGCATCTTCCGAGTCAAGCAGACCATCCCCGTCACCAGGACCGGCCATATGGTGCTGCTCTATCCGAAATGGCTGCAGGGCAAGCACGGACCCCGCGGCGAGATCGAGAAGCTAACCGGCCTCCAGATCAGCGCCGCCGGCAAGCGCCTGCAATGGAAGCGCGATCCCGTAGACGTCTTCGCCTTCCATATCGACGTGCCGAGCGGCGCGAAGAAGCTCGATCTCGAGTTCCAGTTCGCCTCGGCGACCGTCTCGAACCAGGGCCGCGTCGTGATGACCCCGGCGCTGATGAGCCTCCAGTTCAATTCGATGAGTCTCTATCCCGCCGGCTATTATGTCCGCCGCATCCCGGTGCAGGCGCGGGTGAAATACCCCGAAGGCTGGTCGGCCGCGTCGGGACTGCCGGCAAAGGCAACCGGCTCGATCTACAACTACGAGAAGACCAATTACGAAGTGCTCGTTGATTCGCCGGTGCTCGCCGGCCGCTATTACCGCCCGTTCGAACTGAGCCCGCGCGTCACGCTCGACGTGTTCGCCGACAGCCCCGAGGAACTCGAAGCCAAGCCCGAGCAGATCGAGGCCCACAAGCGCCTCGTCGATCAGGCGGTCAAGACGATGGGGTCGCAGCAATACGACCATTATCATTTCCTGCTTTCGATCAGCGACGAGCTCGGCGGCATCGGGCTCGAGCATCATCGCAGCTCGGAGAACGGCGTCTCGCTGGGCTATTTCACCAAATGGGCCGACGGCGCCGGCGACCGCAACCTGCTGCCGCACGAATATACCCATAGCTGGGACGGCAAATATCGCCGCGGCGCCGATCTCTGGGCGCCCGATTATCGTACCCCGACGCGCGGCTCCCTGCTCTGGGTGTACGAAGGGCAGACGCAATTCTGGGGCTATGTCTTCCAGACGCGCTCGGGGCTGGTGAGCAAGGCCGACACGCTCGATTCCTACGCCTCGATCATGGCCAGCCTCGACAATCGCAAGGCGCGCGAATGGCGGCCGATGGGCGACACCACCAACGATCCGGTGATCTCGTCGCGCGCCCCCAAGGGCTGGGTGAGCTGGCAGCGCTCGGAGGATTATTACAACGAAGGCCTGCTGATCTGGATGGAGGTCGATTCGATCCTGCGCGAGCAATCGAAGGGCACCAAGTCGATCGACGACTTCGCCCGCGCCTTCTTCCAGGGCCGCGACGGCGATTATGGCGAAGTGACCTACACCTTCGACGATGTCGTCCGCGCGCTGAACGCCGTCCAGCCCTATGACTGGCGCACCCTGCTCGACCAGCGAGTCAACCAGGTCTCGCAGCGCGCACCGCTCGCCGGATTCGAGCGCAACGGCTACAAGCTCGTCTATACCGAGGAGCCCAACAAGGCGACCAGCAAGACCACGGTAGATCTCGCTTATTCGCTCGGGCTCACGCTCGGCGCCAAGGGCATCACCAGCGTCGCCTGGGACAGCCCGGCGTTCGAAGCAGGCGTGGACCTCGGCGACGAGATCGTCGCAGTCAACGGCCGCGGCTATACCGGCGACCGGCTCAAGGACGCAGTCAAGCAGGCCAGGGGCGGCAAGGACCCGATCAGGCTGCTGCTCAAGAATGGCGATCGTTTCCGCGATGTTGCCATCGACTATCATGGCGGGCTTCGCTATCCGCACCTCGTGAAGACAGCCACGGGAGAGGCTGGCCTAGACAAGCTGCTCCAGCCCCGCTGAGACGGGGCGGAGACGCCAACCACGTAAGGTCCGAAATGCGTATCGACTTGATTCCGGTCGGCGACGATCCGCCGCACACCCTCAACGTCATCATCGAAGTGCCGACCGGCGGCGAGCCGGTGAAATATGAGTTCGACAAGGCCAGCGGCGCACTGTTCGTCGATCGCATCCTCCACACGCCGATGCGCTATCCGGCCAATTACGGCTTCGTGCCGCACACGCTTTCGCCCGATGGCGATCCGCTCGACGCGCTGGTGATCGCCCGCTCGCCGTTCATCCCCGGCTGCGTCGTCCGTGCGCGCCCGATCGCAGTGCTCAACCTCGAGGACGAAGCCGGCGGCGACGAGAAACTGATCTGCGTCCCCGACGACAAGACCTTTCCCTATTATTCGGATATCGAGGAAAAGGACGATCTGCCCAGCATCGTGATGGAGCAGATCGAGCATTTCTTCACGCACTATAAGGACCTCGAGAAGAAGAAGTGGGTGCGGGTCGGCACCTGGGGCGGCGCCGACGACGCCCGCCGCATCACCCTCGAGGCGATCGAGCGCTACAAGCAGGACAAGGCCGCGGCCTGACCGAGACGGGAGCGGCGATGACGCAAGGACATTTCGCGCAGCGCAAGGCGATCGGCCATCTGATCGCGCCGCCGCGCTTCCTGCTGTTCATCGCCGCCACCGCCGCCGCTTCGTTCTTCGCCATCCCGGCAATGGGGCTGCGCGTCGGCACGATGGCCGGGTTCGACGTGGGTGCACTCGCCTTTCTGGTCTCCGCGGCGCCCTTGCTGCGCCATCGCAGCGACGACATGCGCCGCTCGGCAGAGCGCAACGACGCCAACCGGCTGTTGCTGCTGCTGATCACCCTCGCCGTGAGCCTGGTCGTCCTCGTCGCGGTTGCCAGCGAATTGATGCAGAGCCAGTCGCCCGACGGGAAGTCGATCGCATTGATCGTCGGTACGCTGGTTTTGTGCTGGGTGTTCAGCAACACGATCTACGCGCTGCATTACGCCCATCTCTATTACCGCGCCGACAATGGCGGCGACGCGGGCGGCCTGCAATTTCCCGAGGCCCCCGAGCCCGATTATTGGGACTTCGTCTATTTCGCCTTCTGCCTGGGCATGACCTTCCAGACCAGCGACGTCAGCGTGACCGACCGCGGCATCCGCAAGGTGGTGACGTTGCACTGCCTCGCCGCCTTCGTGTTCAACCTCGGCATCGTCGCATTCACGATCAACGTGTTGGGGGGGTAGCAAGTCGCTTTGCGGAGTCGGCTCTCGGTAGTTTGCTTACGGACAGCTTGGCTGCGCAAAGCGCGGTTGGCGCCGCTCCACATCAGACCTGCGGCAAGGCAGCTAACGGCACTCGGAACACGACTGGATCGATCAGGGCATTTGGCATGACCTGATTGAAGCTCCAGGCTTCGTCGGGCCCACTGCCATCGTCCGTGTAGTTGGAGCCTGACACTATCAATCCACGACTCAAGTCCTTCTGTATGGAGTAGCACGCGGTAGACCCAACGAAGCCGTCCCCCATATTTATGCACCGCGCCTCGACGCCCGCGACCACCTCGTTCGTGCATCGGTTGACGAACGAACGGCGGTTGCACGGCGGAGCTTTAAAGCTCCAGCCTGAGCTTTCGAGATTGTCGGCAGTGGCCTTCAGGACCTTGACCTCTCGCCGCAATGTGATGCGAGCGGTGCAGGTGGCCGCATCCGAGGTTGCTGTAGGCACCGTCCTGAACTCGGCGATGAATTTTGCGCTCCGGTAGAGCTGATAGGTTCCCGACCATCGAAGCTCGTTCCCTTCGACCACAACCTTCTTGCCGCGTGCCGAACAAGCATTCTCCAATTGTTCTAGATCATCGTTCATGGTCACGTTGCCGATGGGCATCTCTGCGTACAGGCCGCGAACTCTTGTTTCGGTCGACGGGAAGACGCCGCTCGGAAGTGGGGCTTCAAACAAGCGATCTTCAGGTGCTGCAGAAGCGAGAATCAAAGAAAGTAGCGCCGAAGCTTCGGCAACAACTAACGCGGTCATCCCTCGCGACGTCCAGGCGCAGTTCGCACTCGTCCACTGGACATCCCAACCCCCTTCTCACGCAAGCCTGGCACCATGTCGGGCAAGTCAATATCGGCGCTCTGGCCAGTGTTTACTCAGTCGGAGCGGTGCTTCTGGTCGGCTGCAATGGAGACTGCAGACTGACCGCATTTCGGCACTTCGGCTCTGATGATGCCTCATCGTTTCTTCGGCTTCTTCTTCGGCGCCCGCAGCCCCGCCGCGATCCCCAGCCCGGCCCATTCGCGCATCGCGTCGGCATCGTCGTACACGTCGCTGGGCGCGCGGCGATAGTTCATCGAGTCGCTCATGCCCGTCGAGAACGTGACGGTGAAGCGCTCGCGATACCCCGCTTCGTCCCACAGCGCATTGCTCTCCGCGTCGGCCTTGAACCACAGCTCGCCGTCATGGACGATTCCGAAGATCGTGCCATCGAGATACAGCGTCGCGCCGCCCATCATCCGGCGCATCGTCACGGTGCCGATTGGCTCCAGCGCCTCGGTGACCCATGCGACAAGGCCGATGTCGACTGCCATCACTGCGACGTCAGCTTGAGCCCGGCGATGCAGGCGACCACGCCGAGGATCAGCAGCGAGCGCAGCACGGTGAACGGCTCGCCGAACCACAGCATGCCTACGATCACCGCGCCGAGCGCGCCGATCCCGGTCCATACGGCATAAGCGGTCCCCATCGGAATGCTGCGCGCGGCCATTTCGAGCAGCACCATCGACAAGGTCGCCGAGACGAGAAAGCCGAGCGTCCACGGGATATTCCGGAAGCCGTCGGCGTAGCGAAGGCACGTCGTGAAGCCGACTTCGAAGCAGCCGCCGAGGACCAGCAGCAGCCACGCCATCAGCCGCGCCCCGCCAGCGCGACGAGCGCGTCGCCGGCAACGCGCTGCACCCGCCACTCGTCCATGCCGACCGCGCCCATCGCGCGGTAGAATTGAATCGCCGGTTCGTTCCAGTCGAGCACTGCCCATTCGAACCGCCCGCAGCCGCGATCGAGCGCGATTCCGGCGAGATGGCGCAGCAAGGCGGTCCCCACCCCCAAACCGCGCGCGGCGGGCGTGACGTAGAGGTCCTCGAGATAGATTCCCGGCCGCCCGGTCCAGGTCGAGAAATTCTGGAAGAACAAGGCAAAGCCCGCAGGCGCGCCTTCCAGCTCCGCGATCACGGCCTCGGCTGTCGGACGCTCGCCGAACAGCGCGGCCTCGAGCAGCTCCTCGGTAGCCTCGACGGCGTCGGGTTCGCGTTCGAATTCGGCGAGTTCGCGCACCAGCCGCAGAATCAACGGCACGTCGGCGGGGGTGGCGGGACGTATTCGAGTCATGTCAGCGCAGCCTCTGCTTCGGGCGCGGCACCATGGCCGCCTTTCTTGCGCGCGGCGAGCACACAGCCCGCCACGATCAGCACGGTGCCCGCGATCGTCGCGAGCGTTACTTTCTCGCCGAACATCCACCAGCCCATCAGCGAAGCCCAGATGAACGCGGTATATTCGACCGGGAGCAATATCTGCGCCTCGGCGCGGGCATAGGCCCAGGACAGCAGGAGCAGCGACGTGATCGCCAGCAGGGCGGCCGCGCCGATCCCCGGCCAGTGCTGTGCGGCAGGCACCGCCAGCCACCACGGCGCCGCCAGCGCGAGCAACCCGAGCACGAACATGTTCTGGAAGAAGGCGATCTCGAGCGGCTTGGCCAGCTGCGCCTGATGCCGCGCGACGACGAGGTTCATCGCATAGACCACCGCCGAGAACAGAACCGCCGCCATACCGAGCACGGTATCCTCGCTGTGCGTCCCGCCAATGCGGCCGGCGACGACCACCGCCACGCCGGCGAGCCCGAGCAGCGATCCCCACACCGATTGCGCGTTGATGCTTTCCTTGAGAAACAATGCGGCAAGCCCGAGCGCGATCAGCGGCGCGATGAACGACAATGCGATCGCCTCGGCGAGCGGCACGCGGACGATCCCCCAGAAGAACGCGATCGCCATCACCGCGACGAGAATGCTGCGCCCGAAATGCACCCGCATCGTGCTCCGGCTCGGCAAGGTCGGCCGGGTGCAGGCATAGACCGCGCCGGTCAGCAGCACCGCGACACCGAGCCGCCAGACCAGAGTGTTGTACGCGCCGATCTCGATCGACACCGCCTTCATCACGGCGTCCATGATCGCATAGAGCGCGATCCCGGCCGCGGCAGCAGCTAGCGCAACAGTGTGAGGACCCCGCATATTGCGCGCATAGCGGGCGCACAGGCCGGCGTCACCTAGCGGAGCCGCATCTCGTCGCCCGCCAGATGCACCGAGCGCAGCTTGCGCAGATAGGATTGGCCGAGCAGCGACACGTCGAGATCCTCGACCACGGCGGCGTGGACGTCGCGGACGCGCTTGCCGTCGAGCACGATGTCGTCGATCACCACGCGCTGCCCCATGACGTCGCCCGAAGCGCCGCGCGCGACGACCTGAAACTGGTCCTCGTCAAATTTGACCTTCGCGCGCCGCGCATCGTCGAGGGTGAGCGCGACCATGTCGGCGCCGGTATCGACCACGAACCGTATCGTCTCGCCGTCCACCTGGGCGAAGGCCAGAAAATGGCCGTTGCTGTCGGGCTTGATCACTGTCTCGACCGGAACGTCGGCGGGGGCGGCCTCGGCGATGCCGGCTACCGGCGCCGGCGCGCGCCTGACCGGTGCCATGACGCCGATGACGATGCCCACCGCTACGACCGAGAGAAATGCCCACCGCATATTGCCTGCGAGTCTAGCGCGGGACACTTACCGGCTGGCTAACGCGACATGGCTGCGCAATCACCATCACCGATTGCCGCCATTCAGTTCTCCTGCGAAAGCAGGAGCCCAAGGTATATAGCCCGCCATTATCCTGGGCTCCTGCTTTCGCAGGCGCACGAGTCGGGAAGTATTCCGCCGTCCTTGGTGATTGAGGCCTAAATCACTCCGCCGCCTGGACCACGGCGCTCTCGGCGGCTTCGATCTCCGCCGCCTTGGCTTCGACCAGCCTGACGATGTGGTTGACCATATCGGCGTCCTGGACATGGTGGTCGGTGACCCCGGACAGATAGACCATGTGCTTGCCGTTGCCACCGCCGGTGATGCCGATATCGGTCTCGCGCGCCTCGCCGGGGCCGTTGACGACGCAGCCGAGTACCGAGAGCGACATCGGCGTGCGGATATGCTGGAGCCGCTCCTCCAGCGCCTGGACGGTGCGAATCACGTCGAAGCCCTGCCGCGCACAGCTCGGGCACGAGACGACGCGCACCCCGCGATTGCGGATGCCGAGCGCCTTGAGGATCTCGAAGCCGACGCGGACTTCTTCCTCGGGCTCGGCCGAAAGACTGACGCGGATCGTGTCACCGATCCCGTACCAGAGCAGCGAGCCCATCCCGATCGCCGACTTGACCGTGCCGCCGACGAACCCGCCCGCCTCGGTGATGCCCAAATGCAGCGGGCAATCCACCTGATCGGCGAGCTGCTGGTACGCGGCGACCGCGAGGAACAGATCGGAGGCCTTCACCGCGACCTTGAATTCGTGGAAGTCGCGGTCCTGGAGCAATTTGATGTGGTCGAGCGCTGATTCGACCAGCGCCTCGGGGCACGGCTCGCCGTATTTCTCGAGCAGGTCCTTCTCCAACGACCCCGCATTGACGCCGATGCGGATCGCGCAGCCATTGGCCTTGGCGGCATTGACCACTTCGTTGACGCGTTCGGCGCTGCCGATATTGCCCGGATTGATCCGCAGGCACGCCGCGCCGGCATCGGCCGCCTCGAGCGCGCGCTTATAGTGGAAATGGATGTCGGCGACGATCGGCACGCGCGCGGCACGGACGATCTGGCCGAGCGCGGCGGTGCTCTCCACATCGGGGCACGAGACGCGGATGATGTCGACGCCGGCGTCCTCGCAGCGACGGATCTGGTCGATCGTCGCGCCGGGGTCGCTGGTTGGGGTGTTGGTCATCGTCTGCACCGTCACCGGCGCATCGCCGCCGACGGGGACGTTGCCCACCATGATCTGGCGGCTTTGCCGACGGACGATATCGCGCCACGGGCGGAGGGACATGGGATTCCTTGCTAACGCTTTGCTTACGTGACTGGGCATATAGCCCTCCCGGCCTCGCCGCGAAAGGCGCGAGTGCCAAGGGACACCGGTTTGACAGCGCCGCGCGAGACTTTCGAAACCGCGCCGAGCCAGCGCCATTATGGCATGGACTGGCTGCGCATCGCCGCATTCGCGCTGCTGATCGTCTATCACGTCGCGATGGTGTTCGCGCCCTGGGCGTGGGTTATCAAGACCAGCCACAGCTACCCAGCGCTGATCCCGCCAATGGCCTTGCTGACGCCGTGGCGGCTGCCCTTGCTCTTCGCCGTCTCGGGCTATGCCTCGCGCAAATTGTTCGACCGTGCCGGCGGCGCCTTGCCCTTCGCCGGCTCGCGTGCGGCGCGGCTGCTCGTTCCGCTCGCCTTCGGCATGGCGGCGTTCGTGCCGATCGAGATGTGGGTGCGCGTACTCGAGACGGGCTACCCGCACGGCTATCTGCATTTTTGGGCGCTGGATTATTGGCGCATCGGCACTTTCTACGGCCGCGCGTTTCCGAGCTGGGAGCATCTCTGGTTCGTCGCCTATCTCGCCACCTACAGCCTGTTGCTGGCGGCGGTGATCGGCTGGCAGGGCGCACGCGTGATCGCGCTGCTGGACCGGGCAGCAGACTGGCTCGTGCAGGGCCCGCGCCTGTTGTGGGTGCCGATCGCCGCGCTCGCGACGCTGCGGCTCGGGCTGCTGTTCCTCGTGCCCGAACGGCAAGGGCTGGTCAGCGACTGGGGTGGCCACAGCCAATATGTCCCGATCTTCCTGTTCGGCTTCACCCTCGCCGGCGCGCCGCGGCTCTGGCCGGCGATCGCGCGGGCATGGAAGTCCGCGCTGGCAGTGACGGTGGTGGCCGGGGCGTTCATCGTCGCGATCGAAGTCGCCTATCCGGGGACGGCAATCCCGCCGCACGCGCTGATGGCGCTCGATCGTGCCGCACGGGTGGCGATGGCGTGGAGCGTAATCGTCGTGCTTTTCCACCTCGCTGAGACCTGGTGGAACCGCGATCACCGCTGGCGCAAGCCGCTCGCCGAGGCGGTGTTCCCCTTCTACATCGTCCACCACCCCGCGATCGTGCTGATCGCCTGGTACACGCTGCCGCTGGAACTTGGCCCAGCTACCGAATTCGCGCTTCTCCTTGGTGGGACGCTAGCGATTTGCCTTGTGGTCTGGGCGATGGGCCGGAAGGTCGGCTGGCTGCGGCCGCTGATCGGGCTCGCCTCAAAGCGCAGCGCGATAGCGCCGGCTGCCGCGCAACACCGCACCGCTGGCGAGCGTGACGGCGAAGTCGCCGCTCTTGTCGGTCTCGACGCTGCGCACCGCGGCGCGTCGGACGAGCCGGCCGCGGTGGATACGCGCGAAGCCCGGGCCTAGCCGCTCGGCCAATGCCGCGAGCGTCGAGCGGTGCAGCAGCGTCCTGCCGTCGCCGACGATCTCGACATAGTTTCCGGCGGCCGATGCTGACTCGATCGCGGTCACGGGCACGCGGTGGGTGACGCTGCCGTCCGTCACGAGAAGCACATCGGCCTCGCCATTCACCGCCGGCATTGGCGCGGGATGCGCGAGCAGCCACTGCGCGAAGGCGAGGAACAGGGCCGCGAGCAGATAGGTCGCGACGTCCTTGCGATATTCGTAAAGCAGAGTCATCGGCCAGGATTCGAAGCCATAGCGCTCGCCCGCCACTGCATAAGCGAGCTTGCGCAGGGCGACCATCGCTACGACGTGCGCGAACGAGACCGGCACCGTGGCAAGGGCGTGGAGAAGCACCGCGACGGGCCAGCCGAAGCGTGGCGGACGCAGCCGCGCGACGAGCCAGCCGAGCACCGGCAGCAGCGCCAGCCAGACCGCCAGGCTGCTCAGCTGCCATGTCCAGACATGGGCACGGCTCTCGACCACGCCGAGATTGGCCATGTCCTCGAGCGTCGATTCGACGTTGGCGACCGACTGGACCGCAAGGAACGCGATCAGCCCGGCGGCGAGCCACAGTATCCGGCGCCGGCGCAGCGGCTCGCCGCTCGTCCCGCCTTCGCCGCCGTTGGTCCCTGCCCCGATTTCGCCCATCCCAGCCTTTCCGCCGCTTCTCCCATCTCGATACCGGCCCGCACCGCGTATCGCTAGCCGGATGCGCATTCGTGACGGGAGGCAATGCGTATGGAACGGCATTACGGGATAGACTGGCTGCGGATCGGGGCGTTCGCGCTGCTGATCCTCTATCATATCGGGATGTTTTTCGTGCCATGGGGCTGGCATGTGAAGACGGCGCAACCGCTCGACTGGGTGCAACTGCCGATGTTGGCGACCAATGCGTGGCGCCTGCCGTTGCTGTTCACCGTATCGGGCTTCGCCACTGCCGCATTGCTCGGCAAATCCACGGGGCCGGCGAGCTTCCTGCGCGACCGGACGGCGCGGCTGGTCCTCCCGACGCTGTTCGCCGCAATGCTGATCATCCCGCCCCAGCCCTGGATCGAGCTGATGACGCAACATGGCTATGCCGGCAGCTTCTGGCATTTCTGGGTTGGCGATTATTTCCGCTTCGGGACGCTCGACGGAATCGTGCTGCCGACATGGCAGCATCTCTGGTTCGTCGTATATCTCTGGGCATACACGCTCGTGCTGGTCGCGATCCTGGCGCTGACGCCGGCTGCGGCTCGGGCAAGCTTCGCGCGCTTTGCCGACGATCTGCTCGGCGGGCCGGGGCTGCTGCTGGTGCCGCTCGCCTGGCTCGCGGTGCACATGGCGATCAGCGGGCCACGCGCCGAGCCGAACCACGCCCTGATCGGCGATTGGACGGCGCATCGCATGTATTTCCCCGCTTTCGTCTTCGGTTTCTTCCTCGCCGATGCGCCGCGGACATGGGCCGCGATCCGGCGCTGGTGGCGAGTCGCGGGCGTGCTCGCGGTCCTCGGCTTTGTCGTGGTCGCGGGGATCCTCCTGCTGTGGCTGGCGGGGAGCGTCCCCGACACGCAACTTCGCCTGCCCTTCGCCGCGGGACGGCTGATCCTGGGCTGGTGCACGATCGTCGCGCTGATCGGAATCGCCGATCGCTGGTGGAACTGCGACCATCGCTGGCGGCGGACGCTCACCGAAGCGGTGTTCCCCTTCTACCTCATCCACCAGACGATCATCGTCATGCTCGGCTGGTATCTGTTGCGCTTCGCACTGCCGGCGGGAATCGAGTTCGTCGCGTTGCTGGGGGCAACGATCACCGGGTGCTGGCTGTTCTATCTCGGCGGCCGCCGGATTGGTTGGTTGCGCCCGCTGATCGGTTTGCGGCGGCTGGCGTCACGACCGCGATCTGCTACGGCAGCACCCTCGATTTCGGGAGTGCCGTGATGCGCCTCTTGCCTCTCTTGCTCGGAGTTCTTCTCATGCCGCTGGCGGCCCAGGCCCAGGACAAGCCCAAATGGACGCTCGTCATTCATGGCGGCGCCGGGATCATCGAAAAGGGCCGTGTTACTCCCGAGCAGGAGACGGGGATCGCTGCCGGGCTCAATGCCGCGCTTGATGCCGGCTCGAAGGTGTTGGCCGGCGGCGGCTCGTCGCTCGATGCCGTACAGGCCGCGGTGCAGGTGCTCGAGGACGATCCGAATTTCAATGCCGGGCGCGGCGCAGTGTTCACCTGGGACGCCAAGAACGAACTCGATGCGGCGATCATGGACGGGCGCAACCGCGCTGCCGGATCGGTCGCGGGCGTCACCACCACCCGCCACCCGGTCGCCGCCGCGCGCGCCGTGATGGAGAAGAGCCCGCACGTGATGCTGTCGGGCGCAGGCGCCGACCAGTTCGCGCGCGAGCAGGGGCTCGAGCAAGTCGACAACGAATGGTTCGCGACCCCCGAGCGCCGGAAACAGCTCGACAAGATGAAGGCCAACGACAAGCTCGGCTGGTTCGACGTGGATCTGAAATACGGCACCGTGGGCGCGGTGGCGATGGACGCTGAGGGCCATGTCGCCGCCGCGACGTCGACCGGAGGGCTGACCGGCAAGCGCTGGGGCCGGATCGGCGACGCACCGATCATCGGCGCCGGCACCTATGCCGACGATCGCGCTTGCGCGGTCTCGGCGACTGGTGCCGGCGAGTTCTTCATCCGCGTGGGTGTGGCGCACGAGATCTGTTCGGAAATGCGGCACGCGGTGCGTACGGAGCCCGACGACTGCCCTCCATATGCCGGGCCGCCTCTCCAGGATCCCGGTACATATAACCTTATTTGCGAGCGGCTGGTCGTTCCGGATCAAAGAACGGCACAGGGGATCGTTGATCGGGTGATGGGCGATGTTAAGAGCCTGGGCGGAAGCGGAGGGGTGATTTTCGTCACGCCCAGTGGGATCGGCGGGTGGACCTTCAACACTCCGGGCATGTATCGCGGCAAGGCCTCTTCCAATGGCGACCGGCTGGTCGCATTCTACGGTGACGACAAGTGAAGCGATTTCTGATCCTGCTCGCCGCGATTCTCGGTTTCGGCGCGACCATCTCGCCTGCGCAGGCTTATTGGGAATATGGCCACGAGACCGTCGCCGCGATCGCCTATCGCAACGTCACGCCGGCTGTACGCGTCGAGATCGGCAAGCTTCTCAAGCACCAGGCGCTGCTCGAAACGCCGACCTGTCCGGCACGCACGATCGAGCAGGCCAGCGTCTGGCCCGATTGCATCAAGGAACTCGGCGCGCGCTTCAGCTATGCCTATAACTGGCACTATCAGAACGTGAATATCTGCAAGGACTTCACGCTCAAGGGCAATTGCCCCGACGGCAATTGCGTCTCGGCGCAGATCGAGCGCGCCACCAAGCTGCTCAAGGATCGCAGCGTGCCGGTGCGCGAGCGGGTGATGGCGCTGGCCTTTCTCGTCCATTTCGTCGGCGACTTGCACCAGCCGCTCCATGCCGGCGACCGCGGCGATCTCGGCGGCAACCGCGCCAAATCGACCTACGGCATCTATTCGACCGAGAAGCTCAACCTTCACAGCATCTGGGACGGTCTGCTAGCCGAGCGCGCAATCTCGACTCCGCCTTCGCTGGTCCGGCTCTATTCGGCCGAGGAGCGTGCAGCCGTGAACGGCGGCAGCGTCGAGGACTGGAGCCGCGACAGCTGGCAGGTGGCCCGCGACGTTGCCTATGCCAGCGCTTATGGCGATCCGTGCGGACCGGTTCCCGAACGGGCCAGACTGGACGAGGCGACGATCGAGAAGCTTGTCAAGCCCGCGCGCCAGCAACTGGTCAAGGGCGGGCTCCGGCTGGCGCGACTGCTCGACGAGGCTTTGGGCTGAGCGTCAGTCCGGGTCAGCCGCGAGCATAGCTTTCGAGGAAGCCGCAACGTTGGCAGCGCCATGTACTGATTTCGAGCCGTTTGCCGGTCGACCGTACGCCGAACCAGGTTTTGCGCGGAACGCCTGCCAGCCAGCTGCTGACGTTTTGCACGCCGCCGCGTTCGGCGGCAACGAATCCCTCCGCCATCGCACTCTGGCATTTGGGGCAGATATTGGCGCGCATCATGGCACCGCTCTCAGCGGCCGCTTCTGGCTGGTGGGCATTCCGGTCATTTTTTCTCTCCCTCCGGTTTCGGCGGACGCCCGCGCTTGGCACGGACCGGCTCCGCCAGCTTCACCCCACGACGCCCCAGCGCCTCGCGCAGGAGGCATTCGACCTGCGCGTTGACGCTGCGCAGGTCGGCCGCCGCGCAGCGCTCGATCGCCGCATAGAGCGCGGGATCGAGACGCAATGGAAATGCCTTTTTGGGGGGTGCCGACACGCGCGCTTCCTATTGGTACAGCGAACCCGCATTGACCACGGGCTGGGTGTCGCGCTCGCCGCACAGCACCACCATCAGGTTAGAAACCATCGCGGCGCGGCGTTCGTCGTCGAGCTCGACGACATTCTTCTCCGAAAGCAGCGCCAGCGCCATCTCGACCATGCCGACCGCGCCTTCGACCAGAGTCGTGCGCGCCGCGACCACTGCCTGCGCCTGCTGGCGCCGCAGCATCGCCCCGGCGATCTCCTGCGCATAGGCCAAGTGGGTAAAGCCGCATTCGTCGACGGTGATCCCCGCCACCGTCAGCCGGGCGATCAGCTCGGTACGCAGTTCGCCGCCCACCTGATCGTGATTGCCGCGCAGGGTGATTTCCTGGTGCTCGAAATCGTCATACGGATAACGCGAGCCGATCGTGCGCACCGCAGCCTCGATCTGGACCATCACGAACGCCTTGTAATCGTCGACATCGAACAGCGCCTGGGCGGTATCGGTGACCCGCCACACCACTTGCGCCGCCATCTCGATGGGATTGCCGCGCAGATCGTTGACCTTGATCCGATCCGAGATGATGTTGTTCGAACGGACCGACACCTTCTTCTTGAGCATCCACGGCCAGGTCCAGCGCAGCCCCGAGGTACGATCGGTGCCGCGATAGTCGCCGAACAGCAGGACCACCGCCGCCTGGTTGGGCTGGAGCAGATAGAAGCCGGCGATGACGAACAGGAAAAGCGTGCACGGCAGCACCAGGGTCAACACCACCCATGCATCGGCGATGCGGTCGATCTGGCTGACTGCCCCGACCACCGCTGCGATCGGCAGCAGCAGCACGACCAGCATGCCATAGCCGCTCATGGTGTGCGCCGCGCGCTCGCTACTCTGCCGCAGCGCAGAGCTTGCGCTCCGAATGTCCGTCATCATTGCCTCCCATTATTGTGATATCACATTTATATCTAAATAGGCGACCTTGCAAGCCCAATCGGCAGACATGCGAACGCCGCCGATCCGCGAGGATCGACGGCGTCGTGGCATGCAGGGAATGTCCCACTCCGTTCGTGCCGAGCTTGTCGAAGCACCGTCCTCCCTCAAGAAGAAGAACCGCCCTTCGACGAGCTCAGTGCGAACGGAAGAGAGTGGCTCTATCTCCCCCGAACCCGCGTCAGTTGATGACGATGGTCACTGCGCGGCGGTTCTGCGCCCAGCTGCCTTCGTCCGAGCCCAACGCCAGCGGGCGCTCCTTGCCGTAGCTGATCGTCGTGATCCGCGTCGCCGAGACGCCGCGTGCCGCGAGATAATTCTTCGCGGCATTGGCGCGGCGATCGCCGAGGCCGAGATTATATTCGCGGGTGCCGCGTTCGTCGGCATGGCCCTCGAGCGTGATTCGCGTCTCGGGATGCGCGACGAGCCAGCTCGCCTGGCTGCCGAGGATCGAACGCGCTTCCGAATCGATGTCGTACTGGTCGAGCGCGAAATGCACGGTGTCGCTGGTGACCTCGCGCTTGAACTGCTCGTTCAGGCGCCCGGCGAGCGTGTCGCTGCTCTCGCCGCTGCTGCCATCGCTGGGCGGCGCTATCTCGGTCGGGGTCGGCGGCAGCTCGGGGGGGCGCTTCTTCGCGCAGCCCGCGGTGGCGACAAGCGCCAGGCCCAGGACCAGGCTGGTCGTCATCTTGGACATCATATTCCTCCTACTAGTCGTAACGAAAACGTTTCACGGGCGAATCGGTCCCCAGCTCGGATCCGAGCCGTCGAGCGGCGTCGGGATTTTCCGCGCATTGACGCCCGTCAGATCGACCGACCACAGATCGGGCCGGCCCGATCCCTGTGCGGCGCGGAAGAACATCAGCACGCGGCCATTGGGCGACCAGCTCGGCGCCTCGTCACCCCAAGCGCTGGTCAGCAATTTCTCGCCGCCGCCGCTCGAATTCATCACGCCGATGCGGAACGCGCCGCCGCCGGTGCGCGTGAACGCGATCAGATCGCCACGCGGACTCCATACCGGAGTCGCATAGCGGCCACCGCCGAAACTGATCCTTTTCTGGTTCGATCCGTCGGCATTCATCACGTAAAGCTGCTGGGTGCCGCCGCGGTCGCTCTCGAACACGATCTTCGATCCGTCGGGCGAATAGCTGCCGCCGGTGTCGATGCCGGGCACGTTGGTGAGCCGCTGCGGCTGCCCGCCGCTCGTGCCGATCCGATAGATGTCGGTATTGCCCGCCACCGACATCGAAAACAGGATCGAGCGCCCGTCGGGCGAGAAATGCGGCGCGAAATTCTGGCTGACATTGTCGACCAGCCGGCGGTTGGTCCGCGCGCTCATGTCGTAGATCCAGATCGACGGGCGCCGATTCTCGTAGCTCATATAGACGATCGCGTTCTGCTTCGGCGACATCCGGGGAGTGAGTACGATATTCTGGCCGTTGGTCAGGAAGCGATGGTTGGCGCCATCCTGGTCCATGATCGCGATCTGCTTGCGGCGCTTCCCCTTGGGACCCGTCTCGGCGACATAGACGATCTGGCTGTCGAAATAGGGGCCCTCGCCGGTGAGCCGGGCGTAGATCGAATCGGCGCATTTATGCCCGGCGCGGCGCCAATCGCCAGGGGAGACGACGAAGCCCTGGCGGACCAATTCGGTCTGCGCGGCGAGATCGTAGAGATAGCAGCCGATCGTCAGCGTGCCGTTGCCGTTGGCGCGGACATAGCCCTGGACCAAAGCCTGGCCCCCGCTCCATCCCGCATAATTGGGCTGGGCGACTTCCGAATAGGCGATGCCGCGCGTCGCGCCGGGCCCCGCGGTCTTGAACAGGCCGGTGTTGCGCAGATCGTCGTCGACGATCTGGGCGAGCTTGCGGCCGAGTTCGTCGGTCGATCCGGCCGGGGTCGAGGCCACCGCCGAAGTGGGCATCGCGGGAATGAGGATCGGCAGCGGCGCCGACATGCCGCCTTCGACATCGACGACGAGTCCGCCCGACTGGTCGTCCTGCGCCGGCGGCGTCACCTGCGCGTGCGCGACACCCACGGAGGCGGCCATCAGCCCGGCCAGCGCGATTTTGAAGCTTCGCATGATCTCGTTCCTCAACTCTTGAGTCGGTATCGAAGGGTGAAACTCTTCCAGCCATTGGGCACTTCGTACAGCTCGGCGGGGAGCCCGCGCAAAGGCGAGCAACCGGCGAAGATCGCGCGAACGGCATCGTCGACGCGCTCGACATAGCGCTTATTGGCATCGTCGACGCCAATATGATCGATGATCCGTGGCGCCCCGGCGAGCGAGCCGTCGCGGTTGATGCGCAGATTCACCACCACGCGGATCTGGTCGGCGCCCGGGCCGGGATTGACCTGCCGATCGGCACAGGGCTGCACCTGCCGCTGAATCGCCGAGCCGATATTGGCCGCAGCCTGTGTCGACATCTTCGCGGCGGGAGGCGTGGTCGCTGTGCCATCGTTACGATTGTTGGTGCGACCGAGATCCAGCCCGTCGAGATTGCCAGTCGGGCGCACCGGCCGGCGCGAATTCGACGCGGGCGCAGAAGCCGCAGGCTTGGCCGGCGCTGCGGGCTTGGCCGCCGGCTTACTGGGTGCAGGCTTGGCGGGAAGCGCGGGCTTGGGTTTTGCCGCGGGTGCCGGCGCAGGCTTGGGCGGCGCCGGCTGCGGCTTCGCCACCGGCTCGGGTTCGGGCTCGGCGACCGGCTCGGGCGGCGCGCTCTCGGGCTCGACGGGCGCCTCGACCGGCGACTTCTTCGCCGCCTCGGCTTCGCTGCTGATCACCGGGGCGGCGCTTTCCAGCGCGACATCCTCGGCGAAAGAGACCGCGATCGGCGTGCTGACCAGCATTTCCGGCTTGGGCGCCAGGCCGACCGAGAGCAGCTTGAACAACGCCACATGCAAAGCCGCCGCAACGGCGAGTCCGCCCATTTCGGAGCGAGTCAGCGCCATGACGTCACTTGCTCGTTGCGTTGGTCAGCAGCGAGACGCGATTGAGTCCCGCGCGGTTGAGCTCGCCCATCACGCGCATGACCTTGCCGTAGCCGAGCCCCTGATCGGCGCGCAGATAGATTTGCGGTGGTTTCCCGTCGCCCCCCTTCCGCGCCGCAACTTGCGCCAGCATCGCCGGCAGGCCGGCATCGTCGACCGGCTCGTCGTCGACGAAGATCTGGCCCTTGTCGTCGATCGCGAGCTGGACCGGCTTGTCTTCCTGATCGAGCGCCTTGGCGCGGCTGTCGGGCAGGTTCACCGGCACGCCGGCCGTGAGCAACGGCGCGGTGACCATGAAGATGATCAGCAGCACCAGCATCACGTCTACCAAAGGCGTGACGTTGATCTCGGCCATCGGCGCCCGGCGCCCGCGGCTCTTGCCCGAAGGGAGATGCATGGCCATGCTTTAGGCCTCCATCTCCAGGCGGCGGCTGAGCGTCGCGTGGAACCCGTCGGCGAAGCGGTTCAGCCGCTGCTCGACGCGATTAACCGAATGGCTGTAGCGATTATAGGCAATCACCGCGGGGATCGCGGCGAACAGCCCGATCGCCGTGGCGAACAGCGCCTCTGCGATGCCCGGCGCGACCACCGCCAGCGACGAATTCTGCTCGGCGGCGATACTGGTGAAGCTGCGCATGATCCCCCAGACGGTGCCGAACAGCCCGACGAACGGCGCGACCGCGCCGACCGTGGCGAGGAAGTTGAGCCGATCGGCGAGACGATCGACTTCCTGCGCGACCGTGGCGCCCATCGCCGTGGCGAGGCGCTCGCGGGTGCCTTCGCGGTCGATAGACTTGCCGGTGGTCGAGCGCCGCCATTCGGTGACGCCTGCGGAGAATATCCGCGCGATCGGCTGGTCGCGGCTGGCGGCGCGGCGGTGGAATTCGTCGATGTCGTCGGCCTCGCGATATTCGGTCTCGAAGCTGGTGATGCCCTTGTTGACGGTGCTGACGCGGAAGCCGAAGCTGAGGATGATCGCCCAGGTCCACAGGCTCGCGAGCAGCAGGCCGATCATCACGCCGCGAACCACCCAGTCCGCCTGGAGGAACAAGGCAACGGGCGACATGGTCGCGGCGGCGGTATTCAGAAACAACATATGGAGCTCAGTTTCCCTTCCATAGCAACGGCTCGAACGCCGCCACCCATTGCGCCGGCTGGCGCCGCGGCCGACCCGCCGGGGAGACGAACGCCGCCTCGACTTCACCTGTCGCCACGATTGTTTGCACCCGCATGACTCGTTGCTGAATGGTCACCGCGGCGGCGCGCATCGATACAAGCCGGCTGATCACGATCAGTTCCTCGCCGAACCGCGCCGGAGCCCGGAACTCCAGGCGCACATTGCGCAGCGCATAGGCGCCTTCGCCGCTCTCGAACGTTGCGCGCTGATCGACGCCGACGGCGAGCAGCATGTCCGAACGGGCGCGCTCGAGGTAGCGCAGGTAATTGGCGTGATAGACCACACCGGTCAGGTCGGTGTCCTCGAAATAGACGCGCAAGCCGAAATGGTGCTCGAGGCCCTCGAAGCGGCCGATGGCGGAGAGCGCGTGCATGAACGGGCCTTAACCAAGGCTCGGACTCGGGGAAACCCCTGCCCTCAGTCGAACAGCGCTTCCTGCGCGGTGGGCGGCGGATTGAGCCCGAGATGCTTCCAGCCCGCGGCGTTGAGGCAGCGCCCGCGCGCCGTCCGCGCGATCATGCCGATCTGGATGAGGTACGGCTCGATCACTTCCTCGATCGTGTCGCGCGGCTCGGAAAGCCCGGCGGCGAGCGTCTCGACGCCGACCGGGCCGCCGCGGTAGATATCGGCGATCATCATCAGATAGCGCCGATCCATATTGTCTAGCCCAAGCGCGTCGACTTCGAGCCTCGTCAACGCGGCATCGGCAACCTTGGCATGGACGGTCGCTTCGCCGGCCACCGTGGCGAAATCGCGCACCCGCCGCAGCAGCCGTCCGGCGATGCGCGGGGTGCCGCGCGCGCGCCGGGCGATCTCGTGCGCCCCGTCGGTGGCGACATGCAAATCGAGCAAGGTTGCTGCGCGAGCGACGACGCGCTCGAGTTCCTCGACGGTGTAGAATTGCAGCCGCACCGGAATCCCGAAGCGATCGCGCAATGGGGTGGTCAGCAGCCCCTGTCGGGTGGTCGCGCCGACGAGCGTGAAGCGCGGCAAGTCGATCCGTACCGAACGTGCCGACGGCCCCTCGCCGATCATCAGGTCCAGCGCGCGGTCCTCCATCGCCGGATAGAGCACTTCCTCGACGGCGGGATTGAGCCGGTGGATCTCGTCGATGAACAGCACGTCGCCGTCCTCGAGATTGGTGAGCAATGCCGCGAGATCGCCCGACTTGGCGATCACCGGGCCCGAGGTCGAGCGGAACCCCACGCCCATCTCGCGCGCGATGATCTGCGCGAGCGTGGTCTTGCCGAGCCCCGGCGGGCCGAAAAAGAGGACATGGTCCAGCGCCTCGCCGCGCTGCTTCGCCGCCTGGATGAAGATGCGCAGATTCTCGCGCGCGGCGCGCTGGCCGACGAACTCGTCGAGCGTCTTCGGGCGCAGCGCCGCGTCCACGTCCTCGGGCTTGCGCGTAGGGGCCAGGAAGCGGTCGGCGTCGGTCACTTCGCCGCCTTGCGCAGCGCCAGCCGCACCAATGCGTCGAGCGTCGCGCCCGCGCCGAGTTCGTCATTGGCGGCGCCGACCGCGTTGCTCGCCTCGGCGGGCCTGAAGCCGAGGTTGAGCAGCGCCGACACCGCATCCGACGCGGCGCTTCCCGCGGGCACCGGCGCGCCGGTGCCGCCGCCGAGCGCCATGCCGCCGGCCTTGTCCTTGAGCTCGTTGACGATGCGCTGGGCGAGCTTGGGACCTACGCCGTTCGCCCGCGCGATCATCGCCGAATCGGCGCGGGCGACGGCGGTGCGGAGTTCCTCGGGCGCGAGGATCGAGAGGATCGCCAGCGCGACCTTGGCGCCGACGCCCTGGACATGGGTGAGCAGCTTGAACCAGTCGCGTTCGTCGGCGGTGGCAAAGCCCATCAGCCGGATGAAATCCTCGGCGACGAGCATCTCGGTATGGATCGTCACCGGATCGCCGGTGATGCCGAGCTTGTCGAGCGTCTTGGCCGAGGCGCCGACCAGATAGCCGACGCCGTTCACGTCGATCACCGCACTGTCCGAACTCGTCGAGACGAGAATGCCCTTGAGATGCGCGATCATGCGTGGCGGGTCCGACATCCAACCATCTGGTTGGTTGACTCGCTTGACTCGATTCGCAGGTTTGCGGGCTTGCTTGACTCGGTCCGCTGCGTTTCGTGCGCGGCCGCGGCAGCACGGCGGAAATCCGAAAGAGTCATGTCCGGTACATAAGCAGAACGCGCACTTGTAGGAAAGCGAAATCAGGTGCGGAGGCGGCGGGCGCTCGCGATGTGATGGGCATGGCAGATCGCCACGGCGAGCGCATCGCCCGCGTCCGCGCCGTCGATCTTCACGCCGGGCAGCAGCCGCGCGACCATCGCGTGGACCTGCGCCTTTTCGGCGGCGCCGGTGCCGACCACGGCCTTCTTGACCAACCGAGCGGCATATTCGCCGACATCTAGCCCCGCGCGCGCGGCGGCGCAGATCACCACCCCGCGCGCCTGGCCGAGCTTGAGCGTCGATTGCGGATTGGAATTGACGAACACTTCCTCGACCGCAGCGGCCTGCGGCGCATGATCGACGATCAGCCCGGCGAGCATCGCGTCAAGATGCGCAAGCCGGCGGGCCAGCGGTGCCTGCGGATCGGTCTTGAACTTGCCGTTGGCGAGGTGGCTGAGCCGATTGCCCTCGGCGCGGATGATCCCCCAGCCGGTGGTGCCGAGCCCAGGATCGAGGCCGAGGATGATCAAATTCCCTCTCCCATTGGGAGAGGGAGAGAGCCGCGGAGCGGCGGAAGGGTGAGGGTCGTCGTCGAGCAATCGAGTGTTCGACCCTCACCCTTCCCACGCGCTTCGCGCGCGGGCCCCTTCCCTCTCCCGATGGGAGAGGGAGATTGGATCAACCCAATTTCTCCATCACTTCGTCGGAGACTTCGTAATTGCCCCACACCGTCTGGACGTCGTCATCGTCGTCGAGCGCGTCGATCAGCTTGAACAAGGTTCCGGCATCGCCTTCGTCGACCGCGACCATCGTCTGCGGGCGCCAGGCGAGCTTGGCGCCTTCGGCCTCGCCGAGCACCGGCTCGAGCGCCTTGGCGACTTCGTGGAGATCGCCCTGCGCGGTCCAGATCTCGTGGCCGTCCTCGCTCGACGTCACATCCTCGGCACCCGCTTCGAGCGCCGCCTCGAACACCTTGTCGGCGTCACCGGCCTTTGCCGGATAGTTGATCAGGCCCATCCGATCGAAGGCATGGCTGACCGATCCCGGCGCGCCGAGATTGCCGCCGTTCTTGCTGATCGCGGTGCGCACGTTGGTGACGGTGCGGTTGCGATTGTCGGTCAGCGTTTCGACGATCAGGCTCACCCCGCCGGGGCCGAACGCCTCGTAGCGGATTTCCTCGTAATTCTCGGCATCGCCCTTGCTCGCTTTGTCGATGGCCCGCGCGATATTGTCCTTGGGCATCGACTGCGCCTTGGCAGCGTTGACCGCCGCGCGCAGCCGCGGATTCATGTCGGGATCGGGCAAGCCCATCTTGGCCGCGACGGTGATTTCGCGGCTGAGCTTGGAGAACATGCCCGAGCGCTTCTTATCCTGCGCGCCCTTGCGGTGCATGATGTTCTTGAATTTGCTGTGACCAGCCATGGTACCATTCCCGTTCGGGCTGAGCTTGTCGAAGCCCCGTTCTTCTTCCTCCGCGATTAGAAGAAAATCCGGCCCTTCGACAAGCTCGGGGCGAACGGGGAGGTGTTTGGAGCAGCCTTAGTGCAGGCCCAGCGCCTGGCGATAGGTTTCGAGCAAGGCGTCGGCCTCGTCGCGGTGATGCTTCTCCATCTTCCGCAGGCGGACGATGTGGCGCATCGTCTTGGTGTCGAAGCCGGTCGACTTGGACTCGGCATAGACGTCCTTGATGTCGTCGGCGATGCCCTTCTTTTCTTCCTCGAGGCGCTCGATCCGCTCGATGAAGAGGCGCAATTGTTCGGCGGAAACTGAATCGGACATTGGACGCTCCTGCTGGTCTGACGCCGCGCCCGCGCAGGGCCGCAGCTGCGGCCCCGGGGATCGGCGAGGAAGATGGAACGGCGCGCTTAAAGGACACAGGCGCCGGGCTCAAGTGCTACCGGCCGGGCTCGCTCATCGACGGCGGATCGCTCGCCGGAAAGCTCTCGTCGAGCGCATCGTCCAGCAATTCCTCGCGGTGATTTTTTGCAATGCTCTCCTCCATCCGCGCGATTTGCTCGGGGCTGGCCGGCTTCTGGAACTGCCTCTTCCATTCGGCGAAGGGCATGCCGTAGACGATCTCGCGCGCCTCATCCTTCGACAGGCTGCCGTCCGCCTCCTGGATCCAGTCGCCCAGGCAATTGCGGCAGAAGCCGGCAACCCCCATCAGATCGATATTCTCGGCATCGCTGCGATGGCGCAGATGGCGAACGAGCCGGCGAAACGCCTCGGCCGCCACGGCATCGTCTATAGTCTCGAGTGTCGGCACCGTGCACCTCCGTGGTTGATCCACACGGATTAACGGTTAGAGGCAGGCGCGCACAAGGAATGACAGCGATGACAAAGGCCATAAGCCCCCGCAGCCGTAAAGTCCGTATCCTCGCGACGCTGGGCCCGGCGAGCAACACCGTCGAGATGATCGAGCGCCTGTACGAAGCGGGGGCCGATGCCTTCCGCGTCAACATGAGCCATGGCGACCAGGCATCGAAGGTGCCGGTGATCGCCGCGATCCGCAGCCTCGAGAAGAAGTTCGGACGGCCGACGACGATCCTCGCCGATCTTCAGGGACCCAAATTGCGCGTCGGCAAATTTGCCGAGGGCAAGGTGGTGCTGGAAACCGGACAGGAATTCACGCTCGATCGCGACTCGACGCCGGGCGATTCGACTCGCGTCGAGCTGCCGCACCGCGAGATCTTCGAGGCGGCGCATCCCGATGCGCGGCTGCTGCTCGACGACGGCAAGATGGTGCTGCGGGTCACCGCGGTCGAGAAGGACAAATTGATCACGCGCGTCGAAGTCGGCGGGACCTTGTCCAACTCCAAGGGGCTCAACGTTCCCGACATGGTGCTGCCGATGGCGGCGCTGACCGACAAGGACCGCAGCGACCTCGCCTTCGCGGTCGAGCAGAATGTCGACTGGATCGCATTGAGCTTCGTCCAGCGCCCCGAGGATCTGATGGAGGCGCGCCGGCTGATCGGCGGCAAGGCGGCTTTGCTCGCCAAGATCGAGAAGCCGAGCGCGATCACCCGGCTCGAGGAAATCGTCGAGCAATGCGACGGCGTGATGGTCGCGCGCGGCGACCTGGGCGTCGAATTGCCGCCGCAGAGCGTGCCGCCGCTGCAGAAGCGCATCGTCGAGACTGCGCGGCGGATGGGCCGTCCGGTGATCGTCGCCACGCAGATGCTCGAATCGATGATCGATTCGCCGTCGCCGACGCGCGCCGAAGTCTCCGACGTCGCCACCGCTGTCTATGACGGCGCCGATGCGATCATGCTCTCGGCCGAAAGCGCTGCGGGCAAATGGCCGGTCGAATCGGTGGCGATGATGAATTCGATCGCCGACGCAGTCGAGCGCGACCCCGCGCATGGCGATCGCGTCCATTTCACCATCACCCGCCCCGATCCGACCACCGCCGACGCGCTCGCCGAGGCAGCGAAGAACATCGCGCGCACCGTTTCGGCATCGGCGATCGTGTGCTTCACCAGCTCGGGCTCGACGGCGCGGCGAATCGCCCGCGAGCGGCCGACCGTGCCGATCATGGTGCTCACCCCCAAGATCGAGACTGCTCGGCGCTCGGGCCTGCTGTGGGGCAGCCACGCGGTCCACACCCGCGACGTCGAATCGTTCGAGGAGATGGTCGCCAAGGCCAAGCGCATGGCGCTGCGCCAGAAGCTGGCCGGCGCGGGCGACCGCATCGTGGTCTGCGCCGGCGTGCCGTTCGGGACTCCGGGCTCGACCAACGTGCTCCACGTGGTGACGATACTCGGCGATGAGCTCAAGAATTATCAGGGGCCCGAGGGCGGCTGAGGTCAGGCGAGGCTGTACGCCGCGGGATGGTCGCGCAGCGCGCCATCCCGGGTGAGCAGCTTGGCACCGAGTTGCTGGGCGTGGAGCAGGAGAAGCTCGTCGAACGGATCGGTGTGCGCGAGCGAAGGTTCCAGCGCGGTCGCGACATCGGCCGCGGTCAAATCCATAACCGCGAAATCATTGGCTCGGACAAGCTCCAGTGCGGTTGGTGCACTCATCCGGCCCTTCGGCTGCCCCTTGGCGTCCAGCGATCGCCATTTGAACCGGATCTCGATGATCGAGACGCTGGACACCAGAATCTCATGCCCCTCCCCGAGAAACTGAACCTCGTGGAGCTTCAGATTGGCAAAATCGATCGTCAGCCAGATCAGAAAATGCGTGTCGAGCAGGATCCTCATCGCGGCTCGAGGTCAGTGTCCTTGTCGAGACCCAATACCTTGCGGCTGAACGCCGGGTCATCGAACTCTGCAGGCCAGGGATCGAAGTCGAGCTTGTCGAGCCCCATTTCCTTGCGGACGCGCGCGGCGCGTTCGAAGTCGAAGCCCTTCTTGGGCTGCTGGGGTGGACCGAGCTCGGCGATGGCCTTGCCGTTCTTGGTGATTGTGACGCGCTCGCCCTTCTCGGCGGCTTCGAGCGCGGTTGCGAAATTGGCGCGGGCCTCGCGGACGGACATCTTCATGGCTGCCTCCGTTGTGTACGCAGTGTACACCTGCACGAAGCTTCAGGCAAGCAATCCCAGCCGCACCAGTTCGGCGCGGAAGTCCTCGGCAGATGTGAACAGCACGCCGTGGATGCCTGCAGCGTTGGCACCGTCTATATTGGCGGCGCTGTCGTCGACGAACACTGCGTCGGGCCCTTCCAGGCCAAACCGACCGAGCGCCAGCGCGTAGATCGCGGGATCCGGCTTCACCAGCTTCTCGTCGCCCGAGACCAGGATGTCGCGGAAGCGATCGAACAATTCGGCATGCAGCGGCGCCCAGGCGCGCCAGAACTCGCCCGAGAAATTGGTGATCGCGAACAAGGGCACGCCGGCGGCATCGAGCGCCCGGACGATCTCGGGCATGCCGGGTACGGGGTCCTCGAGCGTCTCGTTGAAACGCGGCCCCCAAGCCTGGATCAGCTCGGCATGCTCGGGATGTGCGGAGGCAAGCTCCGCCGAGGTCTCGGCGAAGGGACGGCCGGCGTCGTGCTGGAAATGCCAGTCCTTGGTGACGACATTCGCCAGAAACGCGTCGAGCGCCTGATCGTCCTCGATCAGACGCTCGTACAATTTCCGCGGCTGCCAGTCGAAAAGGACGTTGCCGACATCGAAGATGACGGCGGACGGCGTCCCCACGGCCGAAATCAGCCCTGGCGGGCTTTGAACCGGCGGTTGGTCTTGTTGATCACGTAGATCCGCCCGCGGCGACGAATCACGCGGTTGTCGCGGTGGCGACCCTTGAGCGACTTCAATGAATTCACGATCTTCATGACCGATTCGCTTCTCAAATATCTGATGCTGGAAAAGAGGCGCCCGCCTAATGGGGGAGCACGCCCAAGTCAAGGCGCTGGCGCCCTTGTGGAACCGACTCCCACAGGGCAGGGTTGAACTGCGGCGGGGTGTTCTCCCCGCGAGACAGGAGGCGTACCCCGTGAACAAGGTTCTCAGCATCGCAGTGGCGGGCGCCGCTTTGCTCGCGGGCGGCTGCACCACCAGCACGCGCACCGCGCCGGTGGAAGTCACGCGCTACCATCTCGGCCAGCCGCTGGAGCGCACCACCGTGGCAGTCGAGCCGATGACCGGCGCGGCGCAGATCAGCCCCGAATATCAGCTCTATGCCGACGCAGTTGCCACCGAGCTCGAGCGGCTCAGCTATGTCCGGTCGCGCAGCGACATGGCTTCAGGCTATATCGCGGCGGTGTCGTTCACGCGTGCCTCGCGCGGCAGCTATCGCGAGCAGCCGCCCGTCTCGATCGGGCTCGGCGGCGGCGGAATCAGCGGCGGGCGGCGCGGCGGCGGCGTGGGACTCGGCGGCGGACTGTCGTTCGGCATCGGCGGCAAGACCCGCGAAGTGACCGGCACCGAACTCGCGGTCCAGCTGCGCCGGCGCAGCGACAACACCACGGTATGGGAAGGCCGCGCGGTCACCGAATCGGTGAGCGGCAAGCCGGGCAGCGATCCGCGTGAGGCGGCGGCACGGCTCGCCCAGGCGTTGTTCAGGGACTTCCCAGGCGAGTCCGGGGTGACTACCACGGTCAAATGAGCATCCAGATCAACGCCGCATTCGACGCCGGCAATATTCGCGTGGTGGCAATCGACGGCGACCGAGTCGATCTCGAGATCGCCAAGGATCACTTGTCCGACTTCTACCAGTGGTTCCATTTCCGGCTGGCGGGGGCGAAGGGCCGCACGCTGACTTTCCGCATCCTCAACGCCGGCGGCTCGGCCTATCCGTTCGGCTGGCCGGGCTACCGGACGCGCTGGAGCACCGACCGCGAGAATTGGCGGACCACCGACACCGATTATGCGGGCGGCGTGCTGAGCTTCACCCGCACGATCGACACCGACCTGGTCTGGTTCGCCTATTTCGCGCCTTATTCGATGGAGCGGCATCACGATCTGGTGACGCGAATCGCCGCGCAGCCGGGCGTCAGCCATCGCGAACTCGGCCAGACCCTCGATGGGCAGCCGATCGACTATCTGAGCCTGGGCGAAGGCCCCAAGCAAGTGTGGCTCTATGCCCGCCAGCATCCCGGCGAGACGATGGCCGAATGGTGGATCGAAGGCGCGATCGAGAAACTGGTCGACCTCGACGACCGGACCGCGCACGCGCTGCGCCAGAAGGCGACCTTCCACATCGTGCCGAACATGAACCCCGACGGGTCGCGCCGCGGGCATCTTCGCACCAATGCCGCGGGGATCAACCTCAACCGCGAATGGCATTCGCCGACTCCCGAAAAGAGCCCCGAAGTCCTCGCGGTGCGCAACCGGATGGACGAGACCGGTGTCGATTTCGCGATGGACGTCCATGGCGACGAGGCGATCCCCGCCAATTTCCTCGCGGGCTTCGAAGGCATTCCGAGCTGGACCGACGAACTGGGCGAGAAATTCTACAATTTCGCGCGCCGCCTCGCCGACACCACCCCCGAATTCCAGCTCGACCTCGGCTATGACAAGGCCGCGCCGGGCAAGGCAAACCTCTCGATGTCGACCAACCAATTGGCCGAGCGCTTCGGCGCGGTCTCGATGACGCTCGAAATGCCGTTCAAGGACCATGACGCCAATGCCGACCCCGAATTTGCGTGGTCGCCGGCGCGGTGCAAGATCCTCGCGCATGCCTGCCTCGACACCCTCGCCGGCATGATCGACGAAATCTGATGGAAATCCGCGAGGGGGGACTGGACGACCCGCAGGTCGTCGCACTGCTCAACGTGCATTTTCAGGGAATGCTCGCGAACTCGCCTAAAGACAGCTGCCACTTCCTCGACCTTTCCGGGTTGCGCGCGCCGGGCGTGACCTTCTGGTCGGCATGGGACGGCGAGGATCTGCTCGGCTGCGCCGCGCTCAAGCAGCTCGATTCGCAGCATGGCGAGATCAAGTCGATGCGCACTGCGGCGGAGCATCTGCGGCGCGGCACCGGCGCCGCGTTGGTGTCGCACATCCTCGGCGTGGCGCGCGCGCGGGGTTACAAACGGCTGAGTCTCGAAACCGGATCGGGCGAGGCCTTCGACGCCGCACATGCCCTCTACCGCCAGTTCGGCTTCACCGAATGCGCGCCGTTCGCCGACTATAAGGCAGACCCGTTCAGCCGCTTCCTGTCGCGGGTGCTCTAACCCTCCTCGATCGTCCGCTGCTCGGCGGTGCCGATGGCGAGCTCGTGCCAGTCGAGCGCCTCCTGCAGCCGCTCGAATTCCTCCGCGCCGATCGCATCCTCGTCGCGCAAAGCGTGGAGCCGCGCGCGCTGCGCGGTGATCGCCTTCAGCTTGAGCCGCTGGCGCGCGAGGAAGTCGCCGCACGCCTCGCCGCCGTCGACCGCGCTGCGATCGATCTCGAACTGGCGGCGTATCTCGTCGGCGACGCGCCCCTGCGGACCGGCCACGGCTTTGAGGGCCGCGTCGGCGAGCGCGCGTTGCGCCTCCACGCGCTCCGCATGATCGTCATCCTCGTTCAGTCCGAGCAGACGGATCAGCGGCGAGAGCGTGAGGCCCTGCAATACCAAGGTGGCGAGCACCACGGCGAACGCCGAGAGGACGATGAGGTCGCGCTGCGGGAAATCTCGGGGCAGCGCGAAGGCCGTGGCGAGGGTGACCAGCCCGCGCATCCCGCACCATCCGATCACCACCGCCTGCGTGAAGCTCGCCGGGCTGGCCTCGCCGCGCAGCCACGCGAACCGCGCCGCCAGCCGGTTATAGATCAGCACCCAGACCAAGCGGGTGACGATGACGCCGGCGACGACCATCGCCGCGACTCTCGCGGCCTCGCGCAGCCGATCGGGAGTCATCGCGCCGATGATCGAATGCGCCTGCATCCCCATCATCAGGAACGCGACGACGTTGAGCACGAACACCGCGACGCCCCACACCGCGAACGACTGGACGCGATCGCGCGCATGGATCTTCATGCGCGGATCGTTGGCGATGAACATCGCCATGGTGACGACGCACAATACTGCCGACAGCCCGAGCCGCTCGGCGATCAGCCAGGCGACGAAGGTGTTGACGAATTCGAGCAGATTGCCGCCGAACGAGCCGCGCGTGTGCGGAATGATGAAGCGGAACCCCCACGCCATCGCCAGCCCGAGCGCGATCCCGCCGGGAACCGCCAGTCCCAATTGCAGCCCGACCACGCCGTCGATCGTGCCATGGCTTTGAATCGCGACGGCGGCACTGAACAGCAACAAGGACGTCGCATCGTTGAGCAGGCTCTCGCCGGTGAGCACCTGCGTCGTGCGCCGCGGGAGCGACGCCGAGCGCAGCACCGTGGTCGCGGCGGCGGCATCGGGGGGCGCGACGATCGCCCCTAGGGTGATCGCGGCAGCGAGCGGAAGCCCGGCGAATGCCCAGCCGATCCACGCCACTACGGCAGTGGTCAACAGCACAGCAACCACCGCGAGCGCGACCAGCGGGCGCCACAATTTGCGTACGGCGGCGAGCGGAAAGTCGAATGCGGCGTCGAGCAGCACCGGCGCGATGAACAGCGCCAGCATGGTATGCCCGTCGATTGCGATCTCCGGGCTTCCCGGCACCAATGCGACGATAACCCCCGCGGTGGCGAGCATCGTCGGATAGGGAATCCAGGTCCGCCGCGCGACCTGCAGCAATATGACCGCCAGGAGCAGCAGCGCGACGAGGCTTTCGAAAAAGGTCATTACGCGCGCCAACGCATCAGAAAGCGATTCAGGCGAACAGCCTCTCGAGGAAGTCGGTCATCGCGCGCCAGCTGCGACGATCGGCGCGCGGCTCGTAGGCGATATCGCCCGGCCCTGCCCTTCCGGAATCGGTGAAGGCATGGCCGGCATGGCCATACGCGTGAAGCTGCCAGTCCGCGCCGCTTTGGGTGAGTTCGTTGGCCAGCGCGACGGTCGCCTCGGGCGGCGAGATCGGGTCGTCCCAGCCATGGCAGATCAGCAGCTTCGCCGCGATCGGCACCACGCTCGGATAGCTCGGCGGGTCATAGACGCCGTGAAACGACACCCCGCCGAGGATGCCCAGCCCGGCGCGCGCCATGTCGAGCACGCACTTGCCACCGAAGCAGAAGCCGATCGCGGCCGCCTTTTCCGGATCGGCCTGCGGCAGGGCTTTCAATGCCGCCAGAGAAGCCGCGAGCCGGTCACGGAGCAGCGGGCGATCGGCGTTGAGTTCGTCCATGTAGCGGCTGCGGTCGTCGGATTGCAGCGTGGTGCGCTTGCCCTGCCCGAAGACATCGGCGACGAGCGCGACATAGCCGAGCGCGGCGAGCGCATCGGCCTTGAGATTGTCGGCTTCCTTCTGCCCGAGCACGTTCGGCAGGACGAGCACGCAGGGGCGCGTGCCCTCGACAGCGTCCTCCCAAGCCGCGACACCCTCGAACGGACCGCCCGGCCCGTCATAGAGGATCGTTTGTCTTGCGATCGCCATAACAACTCCGTTCGTGCTGAGCTTGTCGAAGCACTGTTTTTCTTTCTATCAGCGCGGTGCAAAAGAACAGGGCTTCGACAAGCTCAGCCCGAACGGGTTGAGGGTCGGCCCCCGGAACCGGAGCCCTAGATGACCAAGCTCGTCCTGATCCGCCACGGCCAGTCGGCGTGGAACCTCGAGAATCGCTTCACCGGCTGGTGGGACGTCGACCTGACCGAATTGGGCGTCCAGGAAGCCTGGGCGGCGGGCGAGCTGCTCAAGGAGAAGGGGCTCGACTTCGACCTGACCTTCACCAGCTTCCAGAGCCGCGCGATCAAGACGCTCAACCTCGCGCTCGAGGCGATGGGGCGGCTGTGGCTGCCCACCGAGAAGAGCTGGAAATTGAACGAGCGCCATTATGGCGGGCTGACGGGGCTCAACAAGGCCGAGACCGCGGCGCTGCACGGCGACGACCAGGTCAAGATCTGGCGGCGCAGCTTCGACATCCCGCCGCCGCTGCCCGAGGAAGGTTCAGCCTGGGATCTGGCGAGGGACGAACGCTACAAGGGCGTGCCGATCCCGCAGACCGAAAGCCTCAAGGACACGATCGCGCGCGTGCTGCCCTATTGGGAAGAGCGGATCGCGCCGGAGATCCGCGCGGGCAAGCGGGTGCTGGTCTCGGCGCACGGCAATTCGCTGCGGGCTTTGGTCAAGCATCTCTCGGGGATCCCCGACGAGGAGATCGTCAACCTCGAGATCCCGACCGGTCAGCCGATCGTCTACGAGCTCGACGAGGCGCTGGTGGCGACCGATCGCTATTATCTGAGCGAGCGGTGATTTTCTTAGTCCTTCCCCTTCAGGGGAGGGAGCTCAAGCATGTTGCCCTCTCCCCCCTCCCCCACTAACAACCGCGCTTCCGCAACACGGGGCAGGCATGTCGGACGCAACTAAAGTCGGCATCATCATGGGCAGCACGTCCGACTGGGAGACGATGCGCCATGCGTCGCGCGTGCTCGACGAACTCGGCGTGGCGCACGAGACCAAGGTCGTCTCGGCGCATCGCACCCCGCAGCGGCTCTACGATTATGCCCACACCGCCGCCGACCGCGGGCTCAAGGTGGTGATCGCCGGCGCAGGCGGCGCGGCGCATCTGCCCGGGATGGCGGCGTCGATGACGCATCTGCCGGTGCTCGGCGTGCCGGTCGAATCCAAGGCGTTGAAGGGCGTCGACAGCCTCTATTCGATCGTCCAGATGCCCGGCGGCGTACCCGTCGGCACGCTGGCGATCGGCAAGCCCGGCGCGATCAACGCAGGCCTGCTCGCCGCGGCGATCCTCGCGACATCGGACGACGCGCTCGCCGACCGGCTCAAGGCGTGGCGTGCGGCGCAGACCGACAGCGTGGCGACCGACCCCGAATGAGCGTATTGCCTCCCGGATCGATGATCGGAATCCTCGGCGGCGGCCAGCTCGGGCGGATGCTCGCGGTCGCCGCGGCACAGCTCGGCTATCGCACCCACGTGCTAGCGCCCGATGCCGAGAGCGTCGCCGCGCAGACCGCCTCCAGCTACACCCGCGCCGATTATCACAGCCGCATCGTTCTCGACGAAGTCGCCGACCAGACCGACGTCGTGACCTATGAGTTCGAGAATATCGCGATCGGACCGGTCGAATATCTCTCGGGCAAGGTGCCGGTGCGCCCTGGTCCGCAGAGCCTGTCGATCGCGCAGGATCGCGCGCGCGAAAAGGCGTTCGTCGGCGCGCTCGGCGGGCGCACCGCCCCATGGGCGCCGGTGTCGACGCTGGAGGAGCTCAAGGCCGCGATCGATCGGATCGGTGCCCCCGCGATCCTCAAGACGCTGCGATTGGGCTATGACGGCAAGGGCCAGGTGCGCATCCGCGAGGCCGGCGAAGTCGAGGCTGCCTGGGCCGATATCGGCGAGCGGCCGGCGATCCTCGAAGGCTTCGTGCACTTCAGCCACGAATTCTCGATCATCACCGTGCGCGGGCTCGATGGCGCGCTGACCAGCTACCCGCCGCCGTGGAACGAGCATAAGGACGGCATCCTCGCGCGCTCTACGCTCCCCGCTCCTGCCGAGATCGCGCGCCACTGGGCCGAGGCCGCGACGCTGGCCGGGCGCGTGGCCGAGGCACTCGGCCATGTCGGGGTGCTGACCCTCGAATTCTTCGCGACCGAGGACGGGCCGGTGTTCAACGAAATGGCGCCGCGGGTGCACAATTCGGGGCATTGGACGATCGAGGGCGCCGAGACGTCGCAATTCGAGAACCATATCCGCGCGATCTGCGGGCTGCCGCTGGGCAGCACTGCGCTTACCGGCAGCCATGTCGAGATGATCAATCTGATCGGCAGCGACGCCGACCAATGGCCCGAACTGCTCGCCGAGCCGGGAACGCACCTGCACCTCTACGGCAAGGGCAATGCCCGGCCGGGGCGCAAGATGGGGCATTTGACGCGGGTGAAGCGCTGACCCATCCTCCCTCGCGCAGCGGGGGAGGATTTAAGAAAAAGGCCCGCCTCCTTTCGGAAGCGAGCCCTTTCATCCACTAAAGGCGAAACCCTCAGCCGCGCGTACCGTTGATCGGGAAGCTGCCGAACGCGCCAGCGGTCACAGTGCCGTTGAGCGCATCGCCGTCGACGGTCGCCTCGACGGTGAGCGTCATCGGCATCGGCACGGTGATGTCGAGCGAGAAGTTCAGCGTGTCGCCGTCGACCTTGCCGTCCTTGATGTCGGTCGTGCCGAGCCCGCCCGAGAAATTGCCGGTGAAGCTGTCCCCCGCGCTCTGCACGGTCAGCACTGCCTGCTGGTCGCCCATCGGCGACTTGGTCACCGTGTTCCAGCTGCCATCGACATTCGCCATCTCGTCTCTCCTGGTCCGGAAATTACTTCGACGCGGCGGTCGCGGCCGAACCCGCCACCGACGCTGCGGGGACCACCTCGACAGGCAGGCCGAGGCTGTCAAGCTGCGGCTTGACCTTCGCGGCATCGCCGACGACCACCCAGACGAACTTCTTCGGGTCCAAAGCCGCGCGTGCCGCAGCGTCAAGCTGGGCGACGGTCATCGTCCGATATTTTTGCGTCACGGTGTCGTAGAAATTGTCCGGGCGGCGGCGCAGGTCGTTCTGCTGCATCGCGGTGAGCACCGAGCCCGATGTCTCGAATCGGCCGGCGAGCTCGCGGGTGGTGCCGTTGATCTCGCGAGACAATTCCGCATCGGTGACGCCCTTGGTCGACAGGAAATCGGTCACCTGCTGCTGGAGCGCCTTGATCGAGTCGCCGGTGCGATCGGCCTGGACGGGGGCGCTGATCGTGTAGGGCACTGCCTTTTCGAGCCAGTCATAGCCGCCGCGCGCGCCGTACGACCAATGCTTGTTCTCGCGCAGCTCCATGTTGATCCGCGACAGGAAGCCCGCGCCGAGCACCTGGTTGGCGGTGATCTGGGTCAGCAATTCGCTCGACGGATCGAGCTGGGTCATCTGCGCCGCAAGGATCAGCGACTGCGGCGAATCGGGGCGGTCGACGAGCAGGATCTTGGGGGCGACTTGCTTCGGCGCAACGGCGAACGGCTTGGCGCCTGCCGCGCCCTGCCCCTTCCAATTGCCGAAGCGCGCCTCGAGCGCGGCCTTGACCTCGGCAAGCGGGCGATCGCTGACAACGAAGATCTTGGCTTTGTCGGGCCTGATCCACGCGCGGTAGAAAGCGAGCAGATCGTCGCGGGTCAGCGCCTTCACCGCCACGGGGTCGCCGCCACCCGCGGCAAGCTTGGCATAGGGATTGCCAGCGCCGTAGATCAGCGGCGGCAGCGCGCGATTGGCGAGGCCCTGCGGATTGGTCAACTCGGCGGCGATGCCGGTGAGCTGAGTCGCGCGCAGCCGCTCGACTTCGTCGGGAGCGAAAGCGGGGTTGCGCACGACATCTGCGAACAAGTCGAGCGCGCCGGCGAGGTTGGGGCTCGGTGCCGCGACCGACAAATAGGTGCGGTCGGCCGAGCTGCCGGCGCCGATCGTCGCGCCCAGCCGCTCGCGCGCCTCGGCGATCGCGATCGAATCCTTGCTGGTGGTGCCCTCGTCGAGCAGCGACAATACGAGGTTCTGGGTACCGAGCTTGTTCGCCGGATCGGCAGCGACCCCCGCGTCGAAGCTGATCACCACCTGCGTCGTCGGCACCGCGGTGCGATTGGCATAGACGATCTCGACGCCGTTGGAGAGCTTGGCGCGGCTGACATCGGGGAAGTCGAGATCGCCGATCTGGGCGACGTCGGGCAGCGCGCCGCGCGTACCCTTGACTGCCTCGGCCTTGGGCGCAGCGGCGACGGGCTTGGCCGCCGGTACCGCGGCCGCCTCCTGATAGGCCTCGCGCTGGCCGGGCTCGACCATGATCGTCAGCGACGGACGCTCGAGCCACTTGCGACCCGCGGCCTGCACCTGCGCCGGGGTGACCCGCGCGGTCTGCTCGAGCTGCTTCTTGAAGAAAGCCGGGTCGTTCGAATAGAGTTCGCCCGAGGCCAGGGCGACTGCCTTGCCGCCGAACCCGCCGACCGATTCGAGCCCGAAGATACGTCCCGACACCGCCTGCGTGGCGACGCGCTGGACCTCGTCCGCGGTCGGGCCGTTTCGGATCAGGTCGGCGACGATCTCGTCGAGGCGCTTGGCGACCAGATTGGCATCGACCCCCGGCTTGACGATCGCCTGGACCTGGAAGATGCCGAGCTGCGCCATCGACTGGATGCCGGCCGAAACCTCCACCGCGAGCTTTTCCTTGCGGACCAGCGCATTGTCGAGCCGCGAGCTGGCCAGCCCGCCGAGCACGTCGCCGAACACGTCGAGCGACACCGATTCGGGATCGTTGATACCCGGCACCGCCCAGCTGCGCAGCACCATCGTCGCCGCGACGCGGTCCTTCATCACCACCGTCTTCGACTGTGGCAATGTCGGAATCTCGACCTTGGGCAGCGTGCTCTTCGGCCCGGCCGCGATCGAATCGAAATATTTCTCGACCAGCGGACGCGCTTCCTTGGCGTCGACGTCGCCCGCGATCACCAGCACCGCGTTGTTCGGGCCGTAATGCGAGCGGAACCAGCTCTTGACGTCGTCGAGGCTGGCGGCATCGAGATCGGCCATCGAGCCGATCACGTTATGGCCATAGGCGTTGCCCGCGAGCAGTTCCTCGAGCAATTTGTAATAGACCAGGCCGTAGGGCTGGTTGTCGCCCTGGCGCTTCTCGTTCTGGACGACGCCGCGCTGCTCGTCGAGCACGTCCTGGGTAATCGCGCCGAGCAGATAGCCCATCCGGTCGCTCTCGAGGAACAGCGCGCGGTCGAGCGCCGGGCGCGGCACGGTCTCGAAATAATTGGTGCGGTCGAAGCTCGTCGTCCCGTTGAAGTCGGTCGCGCCGACTTGCTTGAGCGGCTCGAAGAAATCGCCGGGCGCGTTCTCCGATCCGTTGAACATCAGATGCTCGAACAGATGCGCGAAGCCGGTCTTGCCCTGCGGCTCGTGCTTCGAGCCGACATCGTACCAGGTCGACACCGCGACGATCGGTGCCTTGCGATCGGTGTGGACGATCACCCGCAGGCCGTTCTTGAGAGTGAACTCCTCATAGGGAATGTCGACGCGCTTGACGAGTTCGGCGACCGGCACCGGCTTGGCGGTCTGCTGCGCGGCGGCCGGCGTCGAAGCGGCGGCGAGCGCGATCGTCGCCGCGCTGCAGTACATCAGAAACGATTTCATGTGGTGATCTTCCCGGGAGCATCGATGCGCCGAACATAGCGTGGACAGTATCCGCTGCAACCGAATCCGTAGACGCTTGCGGCCCATCGCTTTTCGGCTAGCCTGCGCCCGCCAACGCCTTTCGAAAGACCCCCGCAACATGCGCGTTCCGATGCTCCTCGCCGGGCTGTTGCTCGCCGCCGCGCCGCTGGCCGCGCAGTCCCGGGCCGTCGCTGACGAACCGCAGTTCAGCGCGGCGGAAATATGCAGGCACGTGACCTTCCTCGCCGACGACCGGCTCGAAGGCCGCGACGCCGGCACCCCGGGGCACGAGATCGCCGCGCACTATGTTGCCGACCAGTTCGCCGCGCTGGGGCTGAAACCCGGCGGCACCGACAAGGACTGGTTCCAGCAAGTGTCGCTCGCAGAATACGGCCTTGACGATCGCCATCCCGCCACGCTGCGGGTGGGGACGCACGCCTTCGCCAATGGCAGCGACGTCCTGATCGCGCCGTCGCCGCGCTTCGGCACCGCCACGCAGACCGTCACCGGCGATGCGGTTTTCGTTGGCTATGGGGTGGATGCACCCGAACTCGGCCATCAGGATTATGCCGGGCTCGACGTGCGGGGCAAGTTCGCGGTGATGCGGCTCGGCATGCCAACGGGGCTTCCCCAAACCACCGCGGCGCGGATCAATCGCGAGCGCGGCATGACCGCGGCAAGGCACGGCGCAATCGGCATATTGTATGTCGTCGGGCCCAACGAGCAGCGGCAATGGCGCCAGGCGTCGGACACGCTGCTCGAAGACACGACCAAATGGCTGAGCGATCAGGGCTTCCCCGACGGCCACGACCCCGGCGTACGGATCGGCGCCTATCTCAACAGTGCCGCGGCCAAGGCATTGTTCGCCGGCAGCGCGATGCGCGTCGAGCAGGTCTTCGCCGCTGCGCCCCAGCGCCGCCTCGCGGGCTTCGCGCTGAAACCGCGCGTAACGCTGGCGCGCACCAGCAAGGTGAAGGCCTATCGCAGCCCCAACGTGATCGGGGTGCTGCCCGGTTCCGACCCCGCACTGGCGGACCAATATGTCGTGCTCAGCGCGCATCTCGATCATGTCGGCCGCGACCCGCATCTGCCCGGCGACAAGATCCACAACGGCGCGATGGACAATGCCGCCGGCGTCGCGACGATGCTCGAGGCGGCACGGGCCTTCGCTACGGGCAAGGTCCGGCCGAAACGATCGATCCTGTTCGTCGCGCTCACAGCCGAAGAAGACGGGCTGCTCGGCTCGAGCTATCTCGCGCAGCATCCGGTGACCGGCGCCGGCCGCCTCGTCGCCGACGTCAATCTCGACATGCCGATCCTGCTCTACGATTTTCAGGACGTCATCGCGTTCGGCGGCGAGCATTCGACGATGGGCGAGATCGTCGCCCGCGCCGGGGCGCGGATGGGGGTTCGCGTCTCGCCCGATCCGATGCCCGAGGAGCAGTTCTTCGTCCGCTCGGACCATTTCAACTTCGTCAAGGCAGGGGTGCCTTCCATCTTCCTGATGACCGGCTTCGCCAATGGCGGCGAGAAGGCCTTCCGCGACTTCCTCGCGAACAATTATCATCAGGTGTCGGATCAGATCGACTTGCCGTTCAATTGGGAAGCCGGCGCCAAATTCGCCCGGCTCAATTACTGGATCGCGCGCGAAGTGGCCGACGCGCCGGAGGGACCGCGCTGGTATCAGGGAGACGCGTTCGGCGAGCGCTATGCGAAAGACGCTCCGAAGGCGCCGCGGCCGCCGGTGCGCTGACACCGCCAAGTCCCGCCGAAGCGGCGCGAGTTGGCCTTGCGCTTTCCCCAGCCTCGTGCAGCCTCGGCGGCGAAGAAGGAATGCGCATGGCCGACCATCGACATCGCGACTCTGCCGAGCGGCCGACTCCACGCGCACCGGCGCTGGCGATGCCCGCCTCTCCGCTTTCGGCCCAACTAAACGCCCGCCCTGCCGTGTCCGCCGTGTCGCAGATGGCGACGCGGCTGAACGCGCGGCCCGCCGAGCCCGCGAACCGCACCGGCTTGCCCGATGGCTTGAAGGCGGGGGTGGAACAGCTTTCCGGCGTGCAGCTCGACGATGTCCGGGTCCATCGCAATTCGAGCCAGCCGGCACAGATGCAGGCATCGGCCTTTGCGCAGGGAAGCGACATCCATCTCGGCCCGGGCCAGGAACATCATCTCGCGCATGAGGCCTGGCACGTCGCCCAGCAGAAGCAGGGCCGGGTTCGCCCGACGCGGCAGTTGCGCGCGGCGCTGCCGGTCAACGACGATCCCGGGCTCGAGCGCGAAGCCGATACGATGGGCGCGCGCGCCGAACGGCTGGCGCCGGACACGATCCAGGCCAAGGGGCTCGCCGACATTTTGCTCGGCCGCCCCGCCCCCGACAGGTCCACGGCGCCGGCGCAATTCGATGGCCTCTCCGCGAAACTGATCGACGAGGATGAAGTAACGATCGAAGGCGAAGGCGATTTCGTCTGGTATGTGGGCGGCGAGAATCAGAGCAAGAAGATGAGCCACATCCACTTGTACGCAGTGAGCGCGGAAAAGCTGACCGGCCAGTTGACCGTGCGCAATCGGGAGTCCGATGCGGGTGGCATCGACATCAAGTCCAAAAAACTCGCGGAAGAGGATATTCGCGCGGAGGTGATCGAGAAATTCGGCGCCGAGGAATCCGGCAAGGAAACGCGCGATGCGGTGACCAACGACCTCAAGGAGCTCGTCGACTATGTAATCAACAAATGGGAGCGCGAGATAAAGGACCAATAGCAGACAGCCCGCTGCCACGCCTGCCCTTGTGTTGCACAATGGCAACACTACATCGGCCGCGTAATCATAAGGGGCCGATATGAACCTCGAGAAATTCACTGACCGCGCCAAGGGCTTCCTCCAGTCGGCGCAGACCGTCGCGATCCGCATGAGCCACCAGCGGATCGCCCCCGAGCATCTGCTCAAGGCGCTGCTCGAAGACGAACAGGGCATGGCGAGCGGGCTGATCGCAGCTGCGGGCGGAGACGCCAGGCGTGCGCTGGCCGAGACCGACGCGGCGCTCGCCAGGATTCCCGCCGTGTCGGGCGGCGGCGCGCAACAGACGCCCGGGCTCGACAATGACGCAGTGCGCGTGCTCGATTCGGCCGAGCAGGTCGCGACCAAGGCGGGCGACAGCTTCGTCACCGTCGAGCGGCTGCTGCTCGCGCTGACGCTCGCCACCACGACGACCGCGGGCAAGGCGCTCGCCACCGCCGGCGTGAAGCCCGAAGCGCTCAACGTGGCGATCAACCATCTCCGCAAGGGCAAGGCCGCGGACACCGCCGGCGCAGAGGACCGCTACGACGCGCTCAAGAAATTCGCGCGCGACCTCACCCAGGCCGCCCGCGAGGGCAAGCTCGATCCGGTGATCGGCCGCGATGAGGAGATCCGCCGCACCATCCAGATCCTCGCGCGCCGCACCAAGAACAATCCCGTCCTGATCGGCGAGCCTGGCGTCGGCAAGACCGCGATCGCCGAAGGCCTCGCGCTGCGCATCGTCAATGGCGACGTGCCCGACGGGCTCAAGAACCGCGCCTTGATGTCGCTCGACATGGGCAGCCTGATCGCCGGCGCCAAATATCGCGGCGAGTTCGAGGAGCGGCTCAAGGGCGTGCTCGACGAAGTGAAGGCGGGCGAAGGCGACATCATCCTGTTCATCGACGAGATGCACCAGCTGATCGGCGCGGGTAAGACCGAAGGCGCGATGGACGCGGGCAATCTGCTCAAGCCCGCGCTGGCGCGCGGCGAGCTGCACTGCATCGGCGCGACCACGCTCGACGAATATCGGAAGTATGTCGAGAAGGATGCGGCGCTGCAGCGGCGCTTCCAGCCGGTGTTCGTCGGCGAGCCGACCGTCGAGGATACCATCTCGATCCTGCGCGGACTCAAGGAGAAATACGAGCTGCACCACGGCGTCCGCATCACCGACGCCGCGATCGTGGCCGCCTCGACTCTGTCGAACCGCTACATCACCGATCGTTTCCTGCCCGACAAGGCGATCGACCTGATGGACGAGGCAGCGTCGCGCATCCGCATGGAAGTCGAATCCAAGCCCGAGGAGATCGAGACTCTCGACCGGCGGATCATCCAGCTCAAGATCGAGCGCGAGGCGCTGAAGAAAGAGACCGACGCGGCGTCGAAGGACAGGCTCGCGACGCTCGAGGCCGAGCTCGCCAATCTCGAACAGCAATCGGCCGTGCTGACCACGCGCTGGCAGGCCGAGAAGGACAAGATCAACGCCGAATCCAAGCTCAAGGAACAGCTCGATGCCGCCAGGCTCGAACTCGACCAGGCGCAGCGCGCCGGCGATCTCGGCAAGATGGCCGAGCTCAATTACGGCACGATCCCGGCGCTGACCAAGCAATTGGCCGAGGCCGAGCAGCAGACCGGCAACGCCATGCTGCGCGAGGAAGTCACTGCCGACGACATCGCCGCAGTGGTGGCGCGCTGGACCGGCATCCCGATGGAACGGATGCTCGAAGGCGAGCGCGAGAAATTGCTCCACATGGAGGAAGCGCTCGGCAAGCGCGTGATCGGCCAGGCAGAGGCGGTGAAGGCGGTGGCGACCGCAGTGCGGCGGTCGCGCGCCGGGCTGCAGGATCCCAATCGCCCGCTCGGCTCGTTCCTGTTCCTCGGACCGACCGGCGTCGGCAAGACCGAGCTGACCAAGGCGCTCGCCGAATTCCTGTTCGACGACAGCAATGCGATGGTCCGCATCGACATGAGCGAGTTCATGGAGAAGCATTCGGTTTCGCGGCTGCTCGGCGCCCCTCCCGGCTATGTCGGCTATGAGGAAGGCGGCGTGCTGACCGAAGCGGTCCGCCGGCGCCCCTATCAGGTCGTATTGTTCGACGAAGTCGAGAAGGCGCATGCCGACGTGTTCAACGTCCTGCTGCAGGTGCTCGACGACGGCCGGCTCACCGATGGCCAGGGCCGCACGGTCGACTTTTCGAACACGATCGTGATCCTCACCTCGAACCTCGGTTCGCAATTCCTGACCAATCTCGCCGACGGGCAGAGGGTCGAGGATGTCGAGCCGCAGGTGATGGAGATCGTCCGCGGGCATTTCCGCCCCGAATTCCTCAACCGGCTCGACGAGATCATCCTGTTCCACCGGCTCGCGGCGGACCACATGGCGCCGATCGTCGACATCCAGGTCGGCCGGGTGAGCAAGCTGCTCGCCGACCGCAAGATCAAGCTCGACCTGAGCGACGCCGCGCGCGGCTGGCTGGGTCGGGTCGGCTATGATCCGGTCTACGGTGCACGCCCGCTCAAGCGCGCGGTGCAGCGCTATCTGCAGGATCCGCTGGCCGACCTGATCCTGCGCGGCGACGTCAAGGACGGATCGACGGTGCACATCGACGAAGGCGATGGCGCGCTGAAGCTGAGCGTGGGGTAAAGGGACTTCTTACCTCTCCCTGTGGGAGAGGTAGCAGAGCTTGGCAGCTTGCTGCCTAGCGGCGCCAGGTGAGGGTTTCCCGCTCTCGTTAGGCGATCCCCTCACCCAGCTCCGACTAAGCCTCTGCTTTGCAGAGACTAAGTCTGCGCAACCCTCTCCCGATGGGAGAGGGAAGCTTGGTCAACACCCCGCCTGACGCTGGCACGTATTGGTCTGCGAGCGCTCGACGTTCTGGCGGTCGAGCTGACGCTGCTCGGCCCATTCGGCGCGAGTCATGCAGACCTTGCGGCTCTGGAGACGGCTGCCGAGAACGTCCTCTTTCTTGCACACGACCTCATTGAGATCGCGCCCCTTGCGCTTCGATCCTTCCTGCGCGGTCGCCGAGGCGGCGACGAGCGAGAACAACGATACCGCGACAATCGCGGCTCCACCGATTCTGGTCATGGCAGTTCTTCCAAGAGCGAGGCCGCCGGACAACGGCGACATGAGGGAAGATTTTGAGCGCGAACCGCAGCGAAGTCCAGCGCTCAGAGGCTGTAGCCGAATTTGCCGACCCACGGCGCGAGCACCGGCAGCACCGGCTCCAGATGCGCGCGGTAGCGGTGCCAACGGCCGGCGGCGCGCTTGTAGATCGGCTCGGTGACCTGCGAATAGCTGGCAGTGGTGATCAGCCCGCGCGATCTGGCGGTGTGGGTGTGGTCGAGCGCCTGCGGGTGCCATTCGAGCCCGAGCCAGTCGAACAACGGCCGGACCTCGGCTTCGACATCCTCGATCAGGCGCTCGTAGACGATCGCATGCGATTGGACCGGGAACAGCGCATTCGCGCGCTCCCAATGGCGGAAGCTCAGATCATATAGTTCGGCGGCATCCTCGAGCCGCAGGAAGTTCGACATTGCGCGATTGAGCCGGAAATTGCTCATGAAGCAGCTGAGCAGCACGTCGCACGGGTGGCGGAGCGCGAGAATGAAGCGCGCCTCGGGGAACAGCCGCTTGATCAGCGGCACCTTGTGCAGAAACAGCGGCGACTTGTCGACGAGCAGCTGCCCCGGCGCCAGCGGGACGAGCTTGGCGACTTCCTCGAAATAGCGCGCGCGAGCCGCTGCGATCGATGGCGCATCCATCGTCGCGAGCTTGTCCAACCCGCCGATCGTGTCGGCGACGATGTTGAGCGGCGGCTTTTCCTCGAGCACCGCGGTATCCGGATGACCCATCAGGATAGTGTCGAGCAATGTCGTGCCCGAGCGCGGGAAGCCAACCAGGAACACCGGAGCGTGCGGCTCGGCCGGCGGTAGATCGCGCGTCCAGCCGGCGACCCATTCGGGAGACATCGAGGCGAGTTCGCCGCGCAGTTCGTCGCGTAGCTCAGCGGCGCGCTCGAGCGGCTCCGATCCGCTCGCCGCGTGCAGCCGTGCCGTCTCCTCGAACCAGTGGAATGCCTCGTCCGATCGGCCGAGCCGGTCGAGCAGGGTCGCGCGCAGATGCGCGGTGCGCTCGGGCTCGATCTCGGGTGGGACCAGCGCCAACGCGGCGAGACCTTCCTCGAAGGCCTTGGCGCGGCGAAGCTCGAACGCGCGCAGGAAGCTCAGCGTGCCGATATCGACTCCATTGCGTTCGGCGCGCGCGATGAGCGGCGCGAGCTCCTCTTCGCGATTGCCATGCTCATATTGGATCGCAAGCCCGAGATAGGCGTCGCGCTCGGTCGGCGCGATATCGAGTACGCGGAGATAGGCCGCCTCGGCCTTCGCGGTCTCCATCACCAGTCCGTATTCGATCGCGAGCTTGAGCTGGATTCCGGCATGCGCCGGATCGAGCCGCGCCGCGGACTCGATCATCGGCAACGCTTCGTCGTTCCGCCCGTCGCCCTTCAGCAGGACGTAGAGGTCGTGCCGAATGTGCGCGTCCTCGGGAAAGCGCCCGGCAGCGGCGCGCAGGACGGCCTCGGCCTCGCCGCGCCTGCCCGCCGAGCGCAGCGCGCTGGCGAGATTGACTTGGGTCGGTGCGGCGCGCGGATCGAGCGCGACGGCTTTTTCGAGCGCGGCGATGCTGCCGTCGAAATCGCCCAGCGCGACACGCGCGTTGCCGAGATTGTTCCAGCTCTCGAAATCCTGCGGTGCGCGTTCGAGGACAAATTCATAGGCCTCGGCCGCCTCGGGGAAACGGTCGAGCGCCTGGGCAAGGAACCCGCGATAGCGCGCGACACGCAACGACGGATCGGCAAAGGCCAGCTCGCGTGTCGCGACGTCGAGCGCTTGCCCTTGGTCGCCGAGATCGATCAGCACCGCGATCAGGTTGCACAGGATCGTGACGTCGCTCGGACGCGCGCGATGCGCCCGGCCGAGCTGTTCGGCCGCGCCGGCAAGATCTCCCGCGCGCGCGGCGAGCATCCCCAGAAAGGCATGCAGCGGCGCCGGGGCGGGGCTGTGCGCGACCGCGTCCTCGGCGAGCGTGCGGGCGCGCGAGATATCTCCCGCCTGGGCGGCGCGCATCGCTTCGCGAAGCGCCTCGGCGGTGGTTGCGTCGAGCTTTGGTGCTGTGGCCATGCCTAGCTATGAACCGGCCGCTACGCGCGGCGCAAGCGTAGCGCCGCGGCGACAGGCGCAAAAAGGGGCGGCCGGCACATGCCGACCGCCCCGATTCGTCGTCTTGTCGAGCCTTAGAAGCTCAAGGTCACACCTGCGAACAGGTAGCGGCCCAGCGCATCATAGGTGCCCGGATAGGTGTTGCCGTTGCAAGGACCGGTCGGGCAGAGGTTGGAACCCCCACGGTTGGCATTACCCGACGTCACCAGCGGCGGCTCGAGGTCGAACAGATTGTTGACGCCGAGACGGAAGGTGTACGAGTCGCCGATCGAGAAGCTCGACGTCAGATCGATATAGTTGAACGCCTTCAGACGGGTACCCGGATCGAAGTTGAAGTCGCCTGCCAGGCTCTCCTGATCGGTCGTCGTCTCGGCATGGACGGGGCCAAGGTGACGCCACTGGACCGACAGGCCGACGCCGCCATCCATCTGCAGCGTCGCACGCAGCTTGTGCCGCCATTCGGGAAGCGGCGAGCCCGCATCCGTCGTGCCGCCGATGCTGCAGGTCGGGCCGTAGAGCCCGGCGCAGTCATACGGCGTCGTAAGGCCGTTATTGACCTTGTAGCTGTCGAGATAGGTGCCGTTCATGTTGAGCGACAGCCGGCCCAGGCCGAAGAGCTGCATCGAATAGGATGCCCCCACTTCGATGCCCTTGGTCTGCAGCTGCCCGACATTGTTCGGCAGGTCGGTCACGTAACCACCCGGCGTGAGCCACAGCGAGCCGGCGGCGTCGCGGTGGACCAATGCGCACGATGCGGGGGTGAACGTCGCAGTCGCATTGTCGGTGCAATCCTGCAGGATCGCGTCCTGGCCATACGAGCGGATCGCCTGTTCGATCTTGATGTCGAAATAGTCGACCGTCAGCGCGAAGCGCGGGACGAAGCTGGGCTGGAAGACGACACCGAGCGTCTTGGTGGTCGCCTTTTCCGGCTGCAGGTCCTGATTGCCGCCGATCAGGCCATTATACTGGCCGGCCGGGTTTCCGGTAATCCCCTGGCCAACCGCGATGCCCTGCGCGCGGCAGCCATAGTCGGTTGCTGCGACCGGACGGGGATTGCCACTGGTATCGGTCAGGCTCGCGCACGGATCTTCCGAACCGTTAAGACCAACCGTTGCTGTCGAGAACAGCTCCTGGATGTTCGGCGCGCGCACCGCGCGGTTATAGGTGCCGCGGAAGCGGATGTCCTTGATCGGCGCGAAGTCGACACCGACCTTGTAGGTGTTGGTCTTGTAGCTGCGGTTGGCGGTCGTCTCGTAGGACGAGTGGCGATAGCCCGCATTGACGGACAGCAGGTCGATGAAGTTGTCCTGCACCAGCGGGATCTGCGTCTCGCCGAAGAACTCGAACACCCGGAAGCCGCCCTGGATCGGCAGCGTCGCGCCGCCCTGACCGGTCAAGTCGCCGGTCGAGAAGGCGTTGTCGGTCTTGAGCTCGAGCTCGGTCTTGCGCCACTCGGCACCGATGTTGATGCCGACGCCGTCGCTGGCCCAAGGTGTCTGGAGGCCATAGCCGCCCAGTTGTCCGGTGAACGAGATGTTCGCCACCTGCTCGGTGGTCTGGCCCTGCTGGAAGCCTGTGGCCGACAGATAGTTGACCGCCGCCGAGCTCACTCCGCCGGGGCCGGCGAAGATGTTGTACGGCACGCAGTTGGGATCGGTACCGTCGACCACCGAGCGGCAGACTGGGGCGCCGCCCGAACCGGCTCGAGGGTCAGAGACGACATCGAGCGCACGCGTCAGACGCGCGACCGAGAACTCGTTCGAATAGACCTGCGAATATTTGACGCGGCCGAACTGGTAATAAGCGTCGTACGACCATTGCTCGCCGAGATCGCCCTTCGTACCGATCACACCGCGATAGTTGGTGTGCTGGAGGTCCGACTGGCGCGGACCGCCTTCGGTGTTACGCCGCAAAACCTGCAAGAATGCGCGGTTGTACGCCGTAGGCAAGCCGGTGATCGGATCCGGGAATGCGTTGAAGAACTGGAGCGGCGCATTACCCGGATTGGGGTTGTAAGGCGCGGCGGTTGCCAGAGGGAAGTTGCCGAGGAAGCCGTTGATCAAATTATCTGGTGCGCAGATCACGTCAAACTGAGCGCCCGAGATCAGGGGATTGTTGCAATTCACGGTCAGCGTGTTGCCGAAGTCGCCCGACGGAGCGATCTGGGCGACCGTGCGGTCGTCCATGAACATGAACTCCATGTAGGGTTTGAACGCTTCATCGACGTCGTAGTTGATGAACGCGCCGGCGGTGTAGCGCTCGTCAGGGCGCTGGAAATAGTTGGTGGGCGCAAAGTTGAAGCGCGTCGTGGTGTTCTCGAACCCGCCGCCCGGCATGAAGGTGTAGACGGTCGACGAGGCGGTGTTGAGCGTCGGGTCGAACAGAATCGCCGTGCCGTTGCCCGAAGTCAGCGAGCCGCCGCAATTGGGAGCGCCGCCACCAGTGTTCTGGATGGTGCACGCGCTGTAATCGCGACGCGACTGGGTGACTGCGTTGACCTTGCGATAGCCGAAATAGGCAGTCGCATGGCCGCGATCTTCGCCGCCGAAGCTGGTGCCGAACGAGACCGTGGTGTCGATGGTGCCGCCATCGACGACGTTGCTCGTCGGATATTCGAAGCCGGTCCGGCCCTCCGCCTGGCGTGCGTCGAGGATGCCCGGGGTGAGCTTGTTGCGGTTGTTGTGCTGATAGACGCTGTACTGGCCGTCGATCTTGAAGCCTTCGAAATCGGTGTCGATGATGAAGTTGACGACGCCCGCGACGGCATCGGCACCATAGGTCGACGATGCGCCGCCGGTCAGCACTTCGACGCGCTTGAGCATCGAGGCGGGGATGATGTTGATGTCGGCAGCCGAGCCGCTGGTCGGGCTCGGATCGCCCGGCAGGAGGCGGCGGCCGTTGATCAGGGTCAGCGTACGGCTGGTGCCGAGACCGCGAAGATCGACCGATGCAGTACCGTCAGCGCCGTTCGACAGCGCGGACGACTGGCTGGCGAAAACCGCCGGCAGCGAGTTGAGCAGGTCCTCGACGCGAGTCGTGCCCTGAAGCTTGATGTCCTCGGCACCGACCACGGTGACGGGCGCGGTCGACGTGATGTTGGCCTGCGGAATGCGGGAGCCGGTGACGACGATGTCGCCCTGCGTGTCCGCCGCGTCGTCCGTCGCCTGGCCCTCGACGGGGCCGGAAACCGGAACTTCGGTCTGCGCGAAAGCCGGCGCGGCAAACAATGCCCCTGCCAGCACGAGTGCCGACAGCGCAGTGCCGCCGCGCAATCCGCGTGCGATATTGGTTTTCTTCATGCTGATCCCTCGCTTACTTCGACCGGGTCTCTGGACCGGCGGCCGGCGTGTCTCCCCGCTCCGCAATGCCGCGCTGTGCACGTGCAATATTCGGAGCTTGGAAGGTGGGATGAAGCGGCGCTTTGCCCGTGTAAAGCAGCCATTGGCATCGGCTCACCGCGTTCCCACCGCGTGTAACCTAAAAGACACAGAATGGGTTCGAATGTTGCGTGGCAGCATCTTGCCGTGCACAAAAATTATGTTGCAGTGCGATCGGCAGTGCGGATCAGTCTGCGGCAGGCATCGGGCCGGTGATCAGCAGCGGGTCGATCCGCGCGTCGTGCCACTTGAGGCTCCAGTGCAGATGCGGGCCGGTCGCCCGTCCGGTGCGTCCCACCGCGCCGAGCGGCTGGCCGCGCCGGACCTGCTGGCCAAGCCTCACGTCGATCCGCGAGAGATGCATGAAGGCGCTGTTGAGACCCATGCCATGGTCGATCATCAGCAGATTGCCCTCGAGGGTGAACGGCGTCGCCGCCGCCAGCACCACTATTCCGTCGGCCGGCGCGAGCACGACGGTGCCGGTGGGGCGCGCGATGTCGATCCCCGAATGATAGGCGCCGGGCTCGCCGCGATAGACGCGCTGCGACCCGAACAGGGTCGAGATGCGGCCAACCGCCGGCCACAGGAACGTCTGGCGCCAGCCCTGCGAGTCGGTGCGCAGCGCGCGCGCCGCGTTGATCTGCGCCAGTTCGGCGGGACGCGCACGTTCGAACTCGGGACGCGGCACGGGATATTTGGGCAATGTGTCGAGCCGCGAGATGTCCCAGGCGCGCGGCGCGATCGCCAGCGTCTGGCGGACTTCGCTGCCGTTGCCGAGCCGCGCCGCGAGCATCGCGGTCGGCGGCGCATCGCGATCGAAGGCGATCAGGAAGCGGCGATCCGCGGCGATTTCGACCGGCGCGCCGTTCAGGCTGAGCAGGGTCGTTCCGCGCGGCGCGACGCCGGTCGCGGCGCCGCCTTGCACCATCTGCCCGACAAGACCGAAGCGATCCGCCTGCGATGCCGCGGCCGACGATCCGCTCTGGCAGCCATTCGCCGCGCCGCCGACCAGGCCGACCGCCAAAAGCGCCGCCGCGAACCGCGCCGGCGTCATTTGCCGTGCAGGGCGGTCGCCGCGTGTTCGGCAGCGGCATAGGGCTCCTGCCGCTCGACGCTCCAATAGCGCAGAATCTCGAGCGCGATGCGCTCGCCGCTGACTGCGCAGACAACATGGTCGCCGGGCGCGAGCACGCGGAAGCCGTTCGGCATATAATGCAGCTTCGCGGCGCGGGCGGTGTTGGACATCAGCATGGCGGCGCCTTTCGATCGTTTCGATTAGAGCAGACTGGGCTGCTCGGGTTTGGCGGCAGTGTAGGATTTCCCGGCGGCACGCTCAACCCGGGCGTCTACCGGCCCGTCCCTGAACTGGAGCGTAATCGCTCCCGCCGCCTGCGCCTCGGCAACCGTAGTGACGACCTTGCCCGTTGCCTTGGCGCCAACGCGGACATAGCCGCGCTCGAGCAGATTGTCCGGATTGACGCTGTCGAGCAGGCGCGAGGCGCCTTCGAAGCGATGCCTGGCAGTGACGACGAGTTGGTCGAGCACCGCGGGGCGCAGCGCCCCGGCATCGCGATCGAGCCGGGCACGCGCGAGCGTCACGCGGCGCTCGAGCGCACGGTCGAGACGCCCGGCGAGATCGTCCATCTTCTGCCGCTGGGGCCCGAGCAGGGCATCGCGCCGTGGCAGCACGCGGACCAGGGCGGCCAGCCGCTCGCCGGCACGCTCGTGATAGCGGCGAACGCAGCGTTCGGTGCGGTGGGCAAGCGTGGCGACGGTGTGGCGCACATCGGCGAGCACCGGCACGGCGATCTCGGCCGCGGCGGTCGGCGTCGGCGCGCGCAGGTCGGCGGCGAAGTCGCATAGGCTGGTGTCGGTCTCGTGCCCCACCGCGGAAATCACCGGGATGCCGCAATCGGTCACTGCGCGGACGACGACTTCCTCGTTGAACGCCCAGAGATCCTCGATCGAGCCGCCGCCGCGCGCGACGATCAACAGGTCGGGTCGGCGGACCGGACCGTCCAAGGGCAACGCATCGAACCCGCGGATCGCCGCGGCGACTTCGGCGGCTGCGCCCTCTCCCTGTACCTTGACCGGCCACACCAGGACGTGGCTGGGGAAGCGATCGCCGAGCCGGTGGAGGATGTCGCGGATCACTGCCCCGGTGGGCGAAGTCACCACGCCGATCGTCTGCGGCATATGCGGAAGCGGCTGCTTGCGCGCGGCATCGAACAGCCCCTCGCCGGCCAGCTTCGCCTTGAGTTTCTCGAACAGCGCCATCAGCGCGCCCTCGCCGGCGAGCTCCATCCGCTCGATGACGATCTGGTATTTGGAGCGGCCCGGATACGTCGTGAGCTTGCCGGTGGCGATCACTTCGATGCCGTCCTGCGCCGCGAACGGCAAGGCCGCCGCCGCGCCGCGCCAGATCACGCCGTCGATCACGGCATCGGCATCCTTGAGGCACAGATAGGCATGCCCCGAGGCGGCGCGCTTCCACCCCGAAATCTCGCCGCGCAGCCGGACATGGCCGAACTCGCCCTCGACCATCCGCTTGAGCGCCGACGACAGCTCGCTGACGCTCATGGCGAGCGCGTTGTCCCCCGGCACTTGCTCGGCTACCAGCCGGCCGGATGACGTATCGAAAAAGGGGTCGGGCATGAACGTCCTGTTACTGGGCTCGGGAGGTCGCGAGCATGCGCTTGCGTGGAAACTGGCGCAATCGCCGCTCCTGGCGAAGCTCTACGCCGCGCCGGGCAATCCGGGAATAGCCGAGCATGCTGAACTGGCAGATATCGCGCTTTCGGATCACCGTGCGGTGATCGATTTCTGCCGGCGCCACTCGATCGGCTTCGTCGTGGTCGGGCCCGAGGCACCGCTGGTCGAGGGACTCGGCGACAATCTCCGGACGATGGGCATCGCCGTGTTCGGCCCCAACAAGGCCGCGGCGCAGCTCGAGGGATCGAAGGGTTTCACCAAGGATCTGTGCACGCGCGAGAAAATCCCGACCGCAGGCTATGTCCACGTCCGCAGCCGCGACGGCGGGCTCGCCGCGCTCGGCGATTTCACGCTCCCGGTGGTGGTCAAGGCCGACGGTCTCGCCGCGGGTAAGGGGGTCACCGTGGCGACGACGCGCGAAGAAGCCGAGGAGGCGATCCGCGGCATCTTCGCCGTGCCCGGCGGCAGCGCAGTGATCGAGGAATTCCTGGAAGGCGAAGAAGCCAGCCTGTTCGTGCTGACCGACGGCACCAATCTGCTCCCGTTCGGATCAGCGCAGGACCATAAGCGCGTCGGTGACGGCGACACCGGTCCCAACACCGGCGGCATGGGCGCCTACAGCCCCGCCCGGGTGCTTACCCCCGAACTCGAGCGGCAGGCGGTCGAGACGATCGTCCGCCCGACCGTCGAGGCGCTGGCACGGATGGGAACACCTTATTCGGGAGTGCTCTATGCCGGGCTGATGCTGACGGCGCAGGGGCCCAAGCTGATCGAATACAACGCCCGCTTCGGCGATCCAGAATGCCAGGTGCTGATGCTGCGCTTCGAAGGCGATCTGCTCGAACTGATGCTAGCCACCGCAAAGGATGAGCTCGCGGGGCGCGCTAATCCCGCTTTCTCGGCGGAGACCGCGCTGACCGTGGTGATGGCGGCGAACGGATATCCGGGCACTCCCGAGACCGGCGGCGCGATCACCGGGATCGATGCAGCGGAGGCGACCGGCGCCAAGGTATTCCATGCCGGCACCCGGCTGGACCGCGGGACGCTGGTGGCGAGCGGCGGCCGCGTGCTCGGTGTCACTGCACGTGGGCCCAGTGTCGGCGCGGCGCAGGCCGCCGCCTATCGCGCGGTGGACGCGATCGATTTCCCGACGGGCTTTTGCCGCCGCGACATCGGCTGGCGCGAAGTGGCGCGCGAGGCTTGATCGCGCGCCACCCGCAAACGGCTCAGAACCGGTAGTTGGCGCTCACCGTGAAGTTGCGCGGCGTGCCGTAGCGATATTGGCTGAAGAAGCCGACCTGGCTGTAATAGGTCTTGTCGAGCGCGTTCTCGAGATTGGCCTGGAGCTGGAACGCCTCGGTCACTGCGAAGCGCGCCATCAGATTGACCAGTGCGTAGCCGTCCTGCTGGAAGACATAGGGTACCGGATTGGCCGGCGTGGACAGGACCGGGTTGGTGCCCAGCGTGTACGCCTTGCTGCGATAATTGACGCCCCCGCCGATCGTGAAGCGGTCGACATTATAGGTGGTGAACAGCTTGATCAGCCGGCGCGGCTGATCAGTATTGGCAGGGATGTCGTCGCGGTCCTCGGCCTTGAACTGGCTATAGCCGAAATTGATGTTCCAGCCCGGCAGCGGCTGGCCGGTGATCTCGACTTCGAAGCCCTGGCTGGTGACGCCCTGCGCCGCGACGTAGGTCTGCTGCGGGATGCCGCCCGCCGGCGGGGTGACGATGATGTCGGCCTGGGCGACATTGTCCTGCTCGATGCGGAACAGCGCTACCGAAGTCTGCAGCGCTTCGTTGAAGAACGCGCTTTTGAGGCCGATTTCATACGCCTTTCCGTCGAGCGGATCGAGCAGGTTCAAATTCCGGTCGCGGCTGTTCTGCGGCTGGAAGATCTTGGTGTAGCTCGCATAGAGCCGGTGGTTCGGCGTGATGTCGTACAGCGCGCCGACATAGGGGATGAACACGTCGCTATCCCCATAATCGCTCGGCCCGCTCCAAGCGAAGCCCTTCTGCTTCCAGCTGGCCAGGCGGCCGCCGGCGATGATCTTGAGCGGATCGGCGAGGTTGAGGCGAACCGCACCATAATAGCCGGTCTGCTCGATCCGCTCTTCCTCGTTGCGCACCGGCGTGGTGCCCCAGACCGGCTCCGGGAAGGTCGCGCCGGGAAGCCCGACGAGCGGCACGTCGCTCGCCCAGGGAAGCGGAGCGACATAATTGTCGGTCGAGCGGTTGAGCACGCTACGCAGCGCGCCGACCACCACTTCGTGCTTGCGGCCGAACAGGCTCACTTCGCCCTTGATCTGCCCGTCGAAGCTGGTCTGCAGGCTCTCGCCATCGGCCTTGTACGGATTGCTGAACGCGATCGTTCCCGTCGCCTTGTTCACTTCGCCGTAGAGATAGAGCAATTCGCTCTGCTGCGCGTTCTTCAGGCTGTTGAAGTTGAGCGTGACGCTCCAGTCGGGGCCGAGCGCTTGCCGGACGGTCGCGAAGATGTTGCGGTTGCTCGTGTTCCAATGCGTCCACGGCGCGGCGGTGCTCTGCGAGCGCTCGAGGTTGGTGGTGGTGCCGTCCGAATAGAAGGTCGGCAAAGCGCCCCACAGCGCACCATCGGGCCGGCCCTGCTGATAGCTGATGCCGCCGCGGACAAGCGTGGTGTCGGTCACATCGGCGTCGACCACGCCGTACAGCACGAACTTCTTGTTGTCGTACAGGTCGATATAGCTCTCGCCCTGCTCGTAGCGCGCGACGCCGCGGACGCGGATGCGCCCATCCGAAGTGAGCGCGCCGCCGATATCGGCCGAGGCGCGCATCGTGTCCCAGCTGCCATAGGAGCCGCTGACATAGCCGCCCCATTCGGTGGCGTCGGCATGTTTGCGGACGAGGTTGACCGATGCCGACGGATCGCCGGCGCCCGAGAGCAGCCCGGTTGCGCCGCGCACGATTTCGACGCGCTCGTAGATCGAGACGTCCATATTGGTCTCACCGTTCGCGCCGGCCAGCGTCCAGGCTGCCGGCACGCCGTCGATCTGGGTGTTTCGGATCTCGAAACCGCGCGCATAAAAGGAATTACGCACGTCATCGACTTCGTTGACCGTCACGCCCACGCCGTTCTCGATCACGTCGGCGACGCTGATCAGATTCTGGTCGAGGATGCGCTGCGCGGTGACGATGCTCACCGATTGCGGCGTCTCGCGCACGGTGAGGCCAAGCCCCGTCGCGGTGTCGATCTTGTCCGGGATCGTATAGCGGCCGCTGACGACGATCTCATCACTCGATTCCGCTTCGTCAGCCGTCTGCGCGAATGCGGGCGATGCCAGCGCGGCGAGTGCCACGCCCAGGCAGAGAGTGCGCTTCGTCAACTTGATCCCCCATTGGTTACTCGCCGCATCCGGCGACACGCGGGCCACTAATGCTAATAAGAACCGTTTGCAACTGAGAAGGTGATCGGCCGGCCCATCATCGCCACTTGACATAGTTAGACGATTAGCTAATCATCATATCATGAGCCAGGTGTTCAAAGCCCTTTCCGATCCCACCCGCCGCCGGGTGCTGCAACTCCTGCGCAAGGGGCCGATGAGCGCGGGGGAGCTCAGCAACCAGTTCGACGTCTCCAAGCCGACCATGTCGGCGCACTTCGCCGTGCTGAAGGAAGCCGATCTGGTCCATGCCGAGAAGGCCGGCAAATCCGTCCTCTATCATTTGAGGCTCTCGGTGCTCGAAGAGGCGCTGCTCGGCTTCGTCGATTCATTCGGCCTCGGCGCGGAGGCGCCGGAGCCCAAGCGGGAGACTGCACGATGAACAAGGAATTGATCCGGAGCCTCGCCTGGGCGGGCGGCATCATCGCGCTGGCGCTCGGTGCGAGCTTCGCGCGCCGACTGGGCTATATCGACCAGGAGATGGTCATCAGGCTGGTCATCGGCATCAACGGAATCTGGATCGCCTGGTACGGCAATCGAATGCCGAAGACCTTCCTCCCGAACGCCGGGGCGCGTCGGGCACGGCGGGTTGCGAGCTGGGCGATGGTGTTGAGCGGACTCGTCTATGTCGGGTTATTCGCGTTCGCACCGATCCAAGTGGCGATCATCGGCGGGTGCGGCGCGGTGGCGGCAGGAATGTTGGTAACGCTCGGTTACTGCCTGGCGCCGCGAAGCAACGCAGAGGCCGCCTAAGGGCGTGCGGCGCCGCCCGCGGCCAGCTTTTCCGAAAGCGCTTGCCAGTTGGCAAAGCCCCAGCGCACCGGGTCCTCCTCACCGACGATATGGTCGCTGCCGCCCGAGCCGAACAGGAACACGTCCTCCAGCGTGAGCGGCGTGCGTTCGAGCGCGCAATGGAAGATGCGGACCTTGCTGCGGGTTTCCTTGTTGCCATCCGGCAACACGATGCCGAGCCGGTTCGACCGCATCCGCACCAGCAGGCCAGTGGGCACCACGCCGATGCTGCGGAAGAATTTGAACAATAGTTCGCGATCGAAATGCCCTTCCCAGCCATGCATCTCGGTCGCCGCGCGGAGCGGCGTCCAGCCCTGTTTGTAGGCGCGGTCCGAAGTGAGTGCGTCGTAGACGTCGCAGATCGCTCCCATCCGCGCGGCGAGGCTGATCGCGTCGCCCGTCAGGCCGAAGGGATAGCCCGATCCGTCGATCTTCTCGTGATGGAGCAGGCTGACGTCGAGCACTTCCTGCGTCACGCCCTCTCCGTTCTCTAGCATGGCGTGCCCGTGTTGGGGGTGCATGCGCATCAGCGCGAACTCGGCATCGTCGAGCGGGCCGGGTTTGTTGAGGATCGCGTCGGGAACGGTCATCTTGCCGACGTCGTGGAGCAGGCCCGCGAGCCCCATCGAGCGAATGGTCGGTTCGTCCAGCCCGAGCTGACGGGCAAGATTGACCATCAGCGCGCAGACCGAAACCGAGTGGAGATAGGTATATTCGTCCTTCGACTTGAGGCGAGTCATGTCGATGAACATCGCCGGGTTGCGATCGACTGCCTCGGAAATGTCCTCGACCAGCGACGTCACCGCGGCGGTACTTACCGGCTGGCCCAGCCGCGCGCCGTCGAACACGCCTTTCATGGCGCGCTTGGCGCGGCCGATCGTCTTCTTGGCGCGCTCGCGATCGGTCTTCATCGTGTCGCGGGGCGCGACCGGCACGGCGGCGGCGGGTGCCGGACGGGGCGATGCCCGAGGAACGGCGCCCGGCGCGGAGGTCGACGGCGGCAGACCGCGCTCGACATCGATCACCACCGCCTGGACTTCGCTGGCGAGCACCGCGGCGAGATCTTCGGGACGTTCGAGCAGGAAACGCGTGCGCCAGAAGGGATGGCTGAACCACGAGCCTTCGAACCCGTGGATGTACATCCCCATCTTCACCTGGCTGGGCGGTATCCGTCGCAGCAAATCGGGCCTCGGCAAAATCTTCCCCGGGGCCGGACTAACATAAGCTATGTTACGCAGAACTTAAGGCGCGCGTTTGTCCGAGATTGTGCTGCAACCATCAGAGCTGCCTCTTGGACCTGCAAACCTAGCCGAAGCGACCCCCTCCCGCTTGCGGGAGGGGTGCGCGGTCAGCCGGCGGCGCGATCCGCCGATTCGCGTGCCAGCTTCGCGAGATCCGCTTCGGCGCGCGCACCATAATGCTGGATGATCTCCGCCGCGCAGATCGCGCCGAGCCGCAGCGACTCCTCGAGCCCGCGGCCCTGCGCCTGGCCGAACAGGAAACCGGCGGCGAACATGTCGCCCGCGCCGGTGGTGTCGACCAGCCTGGCGATCGGCTCGGCGGGAACCTCGACTCGCTCCGAGCCCTGCAGCGCCATCGCACCCTGCTCGCTGCGCGTGACGACGAGCAAGGGCACCTTGCCGTGGATGTGCTGAACCGCCGATTCGAAATCCTCATGCTCGCACAAAGCGAGCAGCTCGCTCTCATTGGCGAACAGGATGTCGATCAGCCCGTCCTCGATCAGCTTGCGGAAGTCGCCGCCGTGGCGCGAGATGCAGAACACGTCGGAAAGCGTGAAGGCGACCTTGCGGCCGTTCGCGCGGGCGATGTCGATCGCCTTGCGCATCGCAGCGCGCGGCTCTTCCGGATCCCACAGATAGCCTTCGAGATAAAGGATCGCGCCGCCGGCGATCAGGTCTTCGTCCAGCGCAGTGGCGGGGAGGAATTGCGAGGCGCCGAGGAAGGTGTTCATGGTGCGCTGGCCATCGGGCGTGACGAAGATCAGGCAGCGCGCGGTGGTCGGCTGGCCGGAGCGCACCGGCGTGTCGAAATCGACTCCCGCCGCCCGGATGTCATGCGCGAAGACAGTGCCGAGCTGATCGTCGGCGACCTGGCCGATGAACGCGCATTTGCCGCCGAGCGCGGCGATCCCCGCCACGGTGTTCGCCGCCGAACCGCCCGAAACTTCGCGGCCCGGGCCCATCTTGGCGTAGAGCGTGTCGGCCTCTTCGGGCGAGAACATCAACTGCATCGAGCCCTTGGCGACGCCGATCTCCTCGATGAAGCTGTCCTCGGCCTGGGCGAGGATATCGACAATTGCGTTGCCGATCGCGACGACGTCATGGGTGATGGTCAAGGTTGAAAGCTCCGACAGGGTTGCGCCGACGCCCTAGTGGGGGGCAAAGCATAGCGCAATGATCCAGGGTCTTCTCCTCGCGCTCGGGCAATTGTTCGACCGGCCGATCTTGCTGGTCCTCGTCAAGTCGCTGGCGCTGACTTTGTTGCTCTTCCTTGGGTTCGGCTTCGGCCTCTGGGTCGCGATGGACCGGCTGGCGGGCTTCGCCAACGAATGGATGGGGCTCGGCAGTAAAGCAGGCATGCTCGCCGACGCCGCGGCGTTGTTGCTGCTCGCGCTCGGCTGGTGGCTGCTGTTCCGCGCGGTCGCAGTGGCGGTGGTCGGGATCTTCGCCGACGAAGTCGTCGCCGCGGTCGAGGCGAAGCATTACCCGCAAGCCCATGCCGCGGCGCGCGACGTGCCGCTCGGGCGGTCGATCACGATGGGCGTGGGCTCGGCGGCGCGGACGATCGGATTCAACCTGCTGCTCTCGCCGCTCTATCTGATGCTGCTGGTAACCGGGGTGGGCACCGCATTCGCTTTCTTCGCAGTCAATGCCTGGCTGCTCGGGCGCGATCTCGGTGACATGGTCGCGGCGCGACACATGCCCTATGCGCAGCTCGCCGACTGGCGGCGCGGCACCCGGCTTCGCCGCTTCGGGCTGGGCGCGATCGGAACGGGACTGTTCTTGGTGCCTTTGGTCAACCTGGTGGCGCCGGTGCTCGGCGCGGCGCTGGCGACGCATGCATTCCACCGCGGGAGACGCACATGAGGTTCTGGGTTTTGGCGTGCGCAGTGGCGCTGGGCGGATGCGGCGGCGAGATGATTCCCGAAGCGCGCCCCGCGGCCTATGTTCCGGTGCCCTCGGCCGCACCCGCGAGCGTGCTCGCGGTCAAGGGCCAGACCGCGCCGCGGCTGATCGCGCAATTCGGCCAGCCCGCGCTCGACGCGACCGAAGGACCGGCGCGCAAGCTCCAGTTCGCCGGGCCGATCTGCGTGCTCGACGCCTATCTCTATCCGCCGGCCAAGGGCCGCGGCGAACCCGTGGTGACCTATCTCGACACCCGCCAGCGCGACGGCAGCCCGATAGACCAGGCGAGCTGCCTTGCGGCATTGGCGGCGCGGCGGGCGGAGCGGTGATGCGGGTGTGAAATTTCAATTCCGTTCGTGCTGAGCTTGTCGAAGCACCGTTCTTCTGCGGGCCGAAGAAAGAAGAGCGGCCCTTCGACAGGCTCAGGGCGAACGGAGTTGTGGAAACGCTTGCCCCTCAAGCCGTCCCAGCGCCCACTCCGCCGCCTCGCGGATCACTTCGTCGGGATCGCCGAGCAGCGCGCGCACCGGCGCCACCAGCGCCGCGCTGCCGCTATTCCCCGCCGCGATCAGGCAATTGCGCACCATTCGGTCCCGCCCGATGCGCTTGATCGGCGAACCGGCGAAAACCTCGCGAAACCCCGCATCGTCGAGCGCCAGCAGGTCGGCCAGCGCCGGCGCGGTGAGCTCGGCGCGCGGGGCGAAGGCCAGGTTCGCCTGTGCCGCCGCGGCGAACTTGTTCCACGGGCACACCGCAAGGCAATCGTCGCAGCCATAGATGCGGTTGCCCATGCTCGCGCGGAATTCGAGCGGGATCGGGCCTTTGTGCTCGATCGTCAGATACGAGATGCAGCGCCGCGCATCGAGCCGGTACGGCGCCGGAAAGGCGTCGGTCGGGCATGCCGTTTGGCACGCGTTGCAGCTGCCGCAAGTACTCTGTTGGGCAAGGTCGGGCGCCAGATCGAGCGTGGTGTAGATTGCGCCGAGGAACAGCCAGCTGCCATGGCTGCGGCTGACCAGATTGGTGTGCTTGCCCTGCCAGCCGAGCCCGGCCGCTTCGGACAGCGGCTTCTCCATCACCGGCGCGGTATCGACGAACACCTTGACGTCGGCCCCCGGCGCCACCCCGACCAGCCAGCGCGCCAGCTCCTTGAGCCTCCGCTTGATCAGATCGTGATAATCGCCGCCTTGCGCATAGACCGAGATCCGTCCGGTCTCGCCTTCCCCCGCCAGCGCCAGCGGATCGACCGCGGGCGCATAGCTCATCCCGAGCGCGATCACGCTGCGCACTTCGGGCCAGAGCGCGGCGGGGCTCGCGCGGTGATGCGCCCGCTCCTCCATCCAGATCATCGAGCCGTGCGCGCCTTCGGCCAGCCACTGGCGCAGCCGCACGCCCGCCGCCGGCGCGGCATCCGCGCGCGCGATCCCGCAGTCGGCAAAGCCGATTTCGGCCGCCTTCTCCTTGATCCTTTGTTCGAGTGGCTTGTCTTGGCGCACGCGGACCCGCTACCACGAAGCGCAACGGAGGACATTAGTTTGAGCAGCGATCTGGCCGTGAGCGCCACCGGCCTCGTCAAGCGCTTCGGCGATCGGCGGGCCGTCGACGGAGTCAGCATCGCCGTGCCCAAGGGGCTGATCTACGGCGTGCTCGGCCCCAACGGCGCGGGCAAGACCACGACGCTCCGCATGCTGCTCGGCATCATCGAGCCCGACGAAGGCGCGCGGATGCTGCTCGGGCAAAGCGCGCCGCGCGACGCCAGTGACCGGGTCGGCTATCTCCCCGAGGAGCGCGGGCTCTATCCCAACATGAAGTGCCGCGAGGCGATCGCCTTCATGGGCGCACTGCGCGGGCTGCCCTGGAGCATCGGCCGCAAGCGCGCCGGCGAATTGCTCGAGGCGGCAGGTCTCGGCCACGCCGCCGACGACAAGATTCGCAAGCTCTCCAAGGGCATGGCGCAGCTCGTCCAGTTGCTCGGCTCGGTGGTCCACGAGCCCGAATTGCTGGTGCTCGACGAGCCGTTCTCCGGGCTCGACCCGGTCAATCAGGAGCGGCTCGAAAAGCTGATCCGCGCCCAGCGCGACCGCGGCGCGACGATCCTGTTCTCGACCCACGTCATGGCGCATGCCGAGCGGCTGTGCGACTATCTGTCGATTATCGCCGGCGGCGTGGTGAAGTTCGCAGGCACCGTCGACGAAGCCCGCGCGCTGCTGCCGCTCAAGGCGCATTATACCCCGCACCACCATGCCGACACCGCCGGCGCGCTGCTGCCCGCCGATGCCGAGCGCGAGAATGGCAGCTGGCGCTTCACGGTGCCTCCCGAGGGGATCGAGGCATTGCTCGTCCGGCTGATCGACGCCGGCTATGGCATTTCGGGGCTGTCGATCGAGCGGCCGGGATTGCACGACGCGTTCGTCAAGATCGTCGGCGCCGAAGCGCTGGAGCAGGCGGCATGAGCTTCGGACGCATGCTCCGCCAGACGCTCACCGTCGCGCGCCGCGACTTCACCGCCACGGTGATGACGCCGACCTTCCTGCTCTTCCTGCTGAGCCCCTTGCTGATGATCGGCTTCGGCGTGGTCGGCAGCATGAGCGCGACCAGCGCGGCAGGCAGCGGCGAGGCGCGCCAGCGCATCGTGGTGATCGCATCGGCCGACAAGGCGAAGGAGATCGCCGAAGTCGACAAGCAGTTACGCGAAGCGTTCGGCCGGCCGACGCGCTGGCCGGCGCTCCAGATCGAAGGCGCCGGCGACGACGTCGCCGCGCAGGCCCGCGCATTGATCGACAGCAGCCAGTTCGAAGCAACCGCGGTGCTCTACGGACCGCTGGACAAGCCGCGAATCCTGCGTCGCCCCTCGGGCTGGTCCGATGCCAATTATCTCGCGCAGCTTGCCGAGCAGGCGCTGCGTGCGGAGCGGCTCGGCGGTGCCCGGGCGCTCAGCACCCCCGAGATCACCGTCATCGGTCACGGTCAGGCAACGACCAGCGGGCGCGGGCAGAGCGCCTATTTCGCCGCGTTGGGCATCTTCTTCCTGACGCTGATGCTCTCCGGCCAGGCCGTCGGCGCAATGGCCGAGGAGCGATCGAACAAAGTGATCGAAGTGCTGGCCGCGGCGATCCCCTTGGAAAGCGTCTTCTTCGGCAAATTGCTCGGCGCATTCGGATCGGCGCTTCTGTTCGTCTGCTTCTGGGGGACGCTGCTGGCGCAGCTGCCGCGGTTCGTGCCCGCCGGCGTCGCCGATGGACTCGGCAATCTGAGCGTCGCCGTCGGCCCGATCTTCCCTTTGCTGTTCGTCGTCTATTTCACCATGGCGTACATGCTGCAGAGCGCGGTGTTCCTCGGCGTTGGCGCGCTCGCCTCGACCCAACGCGAGATCCAGATGCTGTCGCTGCCGATCACGATCTTCCAGTTCGCGATGCTCGGCTTCGCGTCTTATGCCGGCGGCCACCCCGACACGTGGCTGGCGCGCGCGGCGGAGATCTTCCCGTTCAGCTCGCCGCTGGCGATGGCGGCGCACGCAGCCAACTCGCCAGCTTTGTGGCCGCATGCTCTGGCGCTGGCCTGGCAGATTCTGTGGGTGGCGATCACCGTCACCGTAGCGGCCCGGCTGTTCCGCCGCGGCGTGCTCAAATCGGGCAGCCCGAAACGAAGCAAGCGCGGCGACCGTCGCACTATTGACACAGCTGTCAGTTAAGCTTCTCCTCGCCAAAAGGCAGGAGAGGCATAATGGCGACGCTGGCGACCGAGTCGCGTTCGGGGAATGCAGTCGATCCGCTCGATATGAGCCGGCCCGAATTGTACCGCGACGATGTCTGGCAGGCGCCGTTCCGCCAACTGCGCGAAAAGGCGCCGGTATATTATACCGAGCACAGCGCCTTCGGCCCATTCTGGTCGGTCTCGTCGTACAAGCCGATCGTCCAGGTCGAATCGCTGCCCGATCTCTATTCGTCCGAAGCAGGCGGCATCACCGTCGCCGACGTGAAGGAGGGCGACATCAAGATGCCGATGTTCATCGCGATGGACCGGCCCAGGCACACCGGCCAGCGACGCACCGTCGCGCCGGCGTTCACGCCTTCGGAAATGGCGCGGATGAATGCGAATATCCGCGCGCGCAGCGCCGAGATCCTCGATTCGCTTCCGGTGGGCAAGGCATTCGACTGGGTCGACAGCGTATCGATCGAGCTGACCACCCAGATGCTCGCGATCCTGTTCGATTTCCCGTGGGAAGAGCGGCGGCTGCTGACGCATTGGTCCGATTGGGCGGGCGACATCGAAATCGCCAACGATCCGGCGCGCAAGGAAGAACGGCGGACGATCCTGTTCGAATGCGCCGCCTATTTCGGCAATCTGTGGCAAAGCAAGGTCGGCAAGGCGCCGACGCCCGATCTGATCTCGATGATGATCCATTCGGATGCGATGGCGCACATGGATCAGATGGAATTCCTCGGCAACCTCATCCTGCTGATCGTCGGCGGCAACGACACGACGCGAAACTCGATGAGCGCCTATGCCTGGGGGCTCGAGCAATTCCCCGGCGAGCGCGCAAAGCTCGAAGCTGATCCGGGGCTGATCCCAAATGCCGTGCAGGAGATCATCCGCTGGCAGACCCCGCTCGCCCATATGCGGCGCACCGCGACGCAGGACGCCGAGCTCGAAGGTCAGCAGATCCGCGCGGGCGACAAACTCGCGCTCTGGTACGTCTCGGCCAATCGCGACGAGAGCGTGTTTCCCAACGCCGACAGGATCATCGTCGACCGCGACAATGCCCGGCGGCATCTGGCATTCGGCCACGGCATCCATCGCTGCGTCGGCGCGCGGCTTGCCGAGCTGCAGATCGGAATCTTGCTCGAGGAGATGGCGAAGCGCCGGCTGCGGGTGAACGCGCTGCGCGAGCCCGAACGCGTCGCGGCGTGCTTCGTCCACGGGTATAGGAAGATGCCGGTGGAACTGAGCCGCTATTGAACCGAGGATTCGCCTCCCTACAAGGGAGGGGTCAGTGGGTTGAGAACAGGCGGGGCTCGATGCCCGCCTGTTCTCCCTGACCAGCCGGTCGATGGGCTCCCCCGGCTTTCGCCGGGGTCGCACCCACCCCCAACCCCTCCCTTGCAGGGAGGGGAGTCGAATACCCACATCCCGTTCATGCAAACCGATCGCCGCACTCTCCTCGCCGTCGCCGGGCTCGGCGCCATCACTGCCGCTTGCGGTGGCGCGCCTGCCGAGGCCGCGCAGCATTTTCCGTTCACGCTCACCGATGCCGAGTGGAAGAAGCGGCTGAGCCCCGCGGCGTATCGCACGCTGCGCCAGGGCGCGACCGAGTTTCCGGGAACCAGCTCGCTCAACAAGGAGCATCGCGCCGGTGTGTTCGCCTGTGCCGGGTGCAGCCTGCCGTTATTCGCGTCGTCGACCAAGTTCGAGAGCGGAACGGGATGGCCGAGCTTCTATGCGGCTCTGCCCAATGCGGTGGTCACAAAAACCGATCGCTCGCTGGGAATGGCGCGCACCGAGGTCCTGTGTCGCCGCTGCGGCGGGCATCTCGGGCACCTTTTCGATGATGGCCCGCGGCCGACCGGCAAGCGCTATTGCATGAACGGCGTGGCGCTGGCGTTCACCCCAAAGGCTTAGAGCCTTATAATGCTCAGTTGACCCCAGTCTCGAGCTTGAGGTCGCTGAGATCGAGGGTGAGCGAGGCGACCAGCACCTTGTCGGTGGTCTTCGCGATCGTCACCGGCGCGTCGAACGTATCCTCGTCCGCGCCGTCCGAATAGATGAAGCCGTTGACCGGATAGCTCGACGTGCCGAGCCCGCCGAGCGGGGCGAACCACACGCGCACTTCGCTCCAGTCGCCCGCCGTCGATACGTCGACGGCGCGAACGCCGCGCTCGATCCCGCCGCGGCGCGACCAATTGGCATGGGTGAGCAGCACTTCGCGGTCGCTGACGACCTGCGAAACCATCGCCACATGGCCGAACGGGTTCTTCGAGGTCTTCTTGAACGACATCACCGCGCCGACCTTGGGGGCATTGCCGCGGGCGTAGTGGCCGGCCGCCTGGCTCCACCAGGTCCAGGCGTTGCCGTGGATCTTCACGCCCGAGACCTCACGCGCATACGGCGCGCACTGGAGATAGGCGCTTTTCGCCTGGGCGGGGACGGCAGTCATCAGGGCGCACGACACCACCAGCGCAAAGCGCGCTGCGAAAACTCGGAAATTCATGGGACCCCCCGGGTCAGGAAAGCGATTGAGTGTTGCTAGCCTGATCATAGGACGGCGGTAACCCCTGCGGATCGCCGATCCGACGAACCGTTGCGGCGAACCGATAGGCCGAGGGAACCGCCTGAAAATGGCGGAAAACGAAGGCTTTCGCGTCGCCGGAAGGTTTAGGATTTGTTAATTTTGCAGGCCTCGCTTGCGTCAGGCGCGTCTGGCCATGGCCGGAAGAGGCGTTCCGGCCCGAGCCGCAGAGCACGCAGCTTTGTTGCGTACGGGCATCAGCTTAAGGGTTTTCCACGATGCCGAACCTCGATTCATCGCAACCGATGTTGCGCTGCACCACCTTTTAGATTCCTATAATGAACGGGAGCCAACGGTCGATTAAGCGACGCGTTAACCAATTTGTCGCATGATCGCCGGTGGAATTGAGTGGGGTGGGAGTTAAGGTAATGGCATCGAGAATGAAGCCGGCCGAAGGCGCCATGACGCTGGCCGAAATGAAGGAATTTGCGGGGTTCTCCGCATCGACGCAGCGCTATGTGCGCCGTGCGCTCGACATCGGCCTCGAGCGCGAGGATGCGATGGAGCGCTGGTCGCGCGACGTGGTCGAAGCCGCCAGCATCCGCGCCCAGGCGCGCATGTACGAGCGCATCCCCGAGCTGCGCGCATTGATGCCCGACGATAACGACCTCGGCGCGATGGAGCCGTTCCTGGCGCCGCTCGTCACCGTCTCGGCGTTCGATCTCGGCCAGGGCCGGCTGACCAGCTTCTCGGCCTATCGCTTCCTTTACGAGCGGCTGATCGGCGCCGAAGTGCGGCCATGGCTGCCCTCGGCATTCTGCTCGGCGGCGGCGCTGCCGCATTTGCACCCCGATCTGCGGCGCAAGCTGCTCCAGTCGATCAGCGAAGCCGCGGCGACTGCCTCGGGCTGGTCGAACCGCCAGCCGGCTTTCTTCCCGCAATGGGTGGAAAAGGTCGACACCGCCGCGCTGAACTGAACTTCTCGGGCCTGTCTACCGGCAGGCCCGCCACCCCATCTCGCCGCGCTCGGCCTGGTCGAGGTGCAGATGATCGCGGTGCGCCGCATTGTAATCCGGCGACAAAACCGTCGAGAACAAGCTGCACCCCCCGGTGCGCACGTCGCGCAGGAACGCGGCCTTCTCTCCCCCACCCTGCCAGTCGCCCAGCACGCTGACATGCGTTCCGTCGGAGAGCCGGAACCCGGCGACGTCGATCGCATCGGCGGTCGCGTGCTCGCTCCAGTCGCCCGCGCTGCGGCCATAGAGGCGGCGGCACGAATAGCTGCCGAGATGCTCGACCCGCTCGACCCGCGCGCCGAAATGTTTCTGCGCGGCGGGCTGGAGGACGTTCCATTCCCACATCGACAGCGCAGCAGCGACCGGGCATGACACGCCGAGCCGCGCCGGCGTGAACTCGACTCGCTGCGCTCCGCCGGGCACGAAGCGCAGGCCATCGGCATAGCCGCATTTTCCCGCCGATTTGACGGTCGGCAGGATCGTGTAGCGCACCCCGGCCGCCTGAAGCAAAGCGCGGCATTCGGCGAAATTGTCGGTCAGCCCGGCAAGCTTGCGGCCGGTGAACGCGCCGATCGGCTGGCCGAGATCGAGCCGGGTCCAGGGCAGGTCCTGCGGGCGATTGCGGACCATTGCGTAGATCGCAAAGAAGACGAGCAGCAACATCGCGAAGAGCAGGACGGCCAGGATCGCCCGGCGAATCGTCCTCACGCCCGGACCGCCCTCGCCAGCAACTCCGAAGTCACCGGATAACCGAGATCGTCCGGAATGCACAGATGGTCGCCATCGTCGCGCGCCTCGATCCACGGCGTAACGACACGGACCGGACGTGCCCGCGCATCGGCGGCGGCATCGGCGAAACTCGCAAACAATGCCAGCCGTTCGAGGTTGCGCCGGGTGGGAAAGATGATCGTCGCCTCGCCGCGATCGGCGGCGTCGAGCACTGCCCGCGCCGTCGCCCAGAACAGGCGAACATTCTCGTTGCCGTCGACGACCGGCTCGGCACCCTCAGGCGCGCGAGCGAGATAGAATCGCGTGTCGAACACCTTGTGATGGACGCCCGCGGGCAGCCAGCGCGCGAAGAAGTGCAGCGCGTCGAGATCGAGCGTGCCATGGAATTCGTCGAGCAACGCCGCCATGGCCTCGCCGGCATAGAGCCGGCGCTGGAGATCGGGAATGGCGTCGGCGGGCACGCGCACGCCCACTGCCACTCCGGCTTCCTCGATCGTCTCGCGCACCGCCGCGATCCGCGCCGCGAGATCGTCGCGATCGCCTTCCAGCGTTGCAGCCAGCGCGTCGTCCGCCGGGTCCACGCGCCCGCCCGGAAACACCAGCGCGCCGCCGGCAAACGACATCGCCCGCGCCCGCTCGACGATCAGCAATTCGGGCGGCCCCCCGGCGGTCTCACGCATCACGATCACGGTAGCGGCGGGAATCGCCTCGGGTTCGGCCATGCCTGTGATCTAGGGGCGCATCGACACCATTGAAAGCTCCTCCCCCGCGCAAGCGGGGGAGGTGGCATGCGCAGCATGACGGAGGGGGCCTCTCCACAAGCGATACGCGCGCGGCCACGCCCCCTCCGTCGCCTTCGGCGCCACCTCCCCCGCTGCGCGAGGGAGGATTTTCCTTTATTACCAGCCCGGTGTCTTCAGCCGGACGCGCGCCAGCATGTCGCTCGAAGTGACGAACAGCGTCCGGCCATCCTCGCCGAACGCGCAATTGGCGGCCGCCTTGCCCGTCGCGATCAGGCCGAGCGCCTTGCCTTCGGGCGAGAGGACGTAGATCCCGCCGGGCCCGCTGGCGAACAGCCGGCCGGCCTTGTCGACCTTGAGCCCATCGGGAAGCCCGGGCAGCTTGCGGGCGAGCGGCTCGCTGAAATCGTGGAAGACGGCCGCGGCGGCGCGCGGCATGCCGTCGGCACCGAGCGGATATGCGAGAATATGCGGCCGCGCCTCGTCCGACATCGCGACGTAGAGCGTCGTCTTCTTCGGGCAGAGGCCGATCCCGTTGGGGCGCTTGAGCGTATCGTCGATCACACGGACCTTGCCGTCGGCGGTACGCAGGAACACGCCGTTGAAGCCGAGTTCCTTGAGCGGCGAAGTGTCGCCCTCGGCCAGTCCATAAGGCGGATCGGTGAAATAGATCGCGCCGTTCCTGCCGATCGCGACGTCGTTGCAGCTGTTGAAGCGCTTGCCCTGGTAGCGGTCGGCGAGGATCGTGCGGCGCTTGGTGGCGAGGTCGACCGCGGCGATCGCCCGCGTTCCCGAATCGGCCAGGATCAGCCGCCCCCGCGCATCCACCGCTAGCCCGTTGGCCCCGGCCTCGCGGATGCCCGCCGGGATCGGTCCGGCGAGGCCCGAGGGATCGAGGAACCGAGTGACGCCCTCTCCCTGCTTCCAGCGGTGCACCACGTTCGCGGGAACGTCGGAAAACAGCAGATAGCCGCCGCTTTTCACCCAGACCGGTCCCTCCGCCCATCTATAGCCGCTGGAAAGCACTTCGATCGGGGTGTTCACGTCGACCACGGCGTCGAGTGCGGGATCGAAGCGGGTGATACCGCCAACGGTCGCGGCGCGCGCAAGCGCGGGAACGAAGGGAAGCGCCGCCATGCCGGCGAGCGCGGCGCGGCGCGTGATCGAGTGAGTCATGGGTCTCTCTATACGAACGGCCAGATCAACAAGGCTATGCCGAAACTCGTCAGGCCGGCGATCGTGGCGCCGATCGTCCAGCTGCGGAAGGTCTGCGCCTCGGTCAGCCCGAGATATTGCTTCACCAGCCAGAAGCCGGTGTCGTTGACATGGCTGGCGATCGTCGCCCCGCCGCCGATCGCGATCGTCACCAAGGCGATCCGGCTCGGGCTGAGCGCCGCCGCGGTGATCAAAGGTCCGGCGAGCCCCGCGGCCGTCACCATCGCGACCGTGGCGGAACCCTGCGCGATGCGGACGAAAGCCGACAGCAGGAACGCGAACACCGGCACCGAGACCTGCGCGGCGGTGACCAGCGCCGTGATCTGCTGCCCCGCCCCCGATTCGATCAGCACTTCCTTATAGGCCGCGCCCGCGCCGATGATCAGCACCATCAGCCCGGCCGGCTCAAGCGCGCGCGTCATGATGCGCGACAGCGTCGCCCAGGGCGCGCCCTCGCGCACCCGCAGCCAGCCGGTTACCGACAGCGCGGCGAGCATCAGCGCGGTGAACGGGTGACCGAGGAACAGCAGGAAGGTCTTGGCCGGGCCCGGTGCCATCGCCTGCCCCGCCACCGCCGCGATCAGGATCAGGCCGAGCGGAAACAGCATCGCGAGCAGCGCCGGCCCGAAGCCGATCGGGTTGGTCTGCGGCGCGCCTTCGTCGAGCATCGGCGGCGGCGCCTGGTCGCCGAAGCCGGGCGCGCCGTGGAACATCTTGGCGAAGACCGGCCCCGCGAGCAGCGCCGACGGAATCCCGCAGATCAATCCGTAGAAAGCAAGCAGCCCGTAATCGGTGTGGATCAGCTCTGCGACCGCGACCGGGCCCGGATGCGGTGGCAGCAAGGCGTGCATCGTCATCAGCCCGGCGAGCAGCGGCAGCGCGAAATAAGTCACCCGGCGCTCGGCGCGGATCGCCAGGGTGGCGAGCAACGGCGCGAGGATGATGAACGCCACGTCGAAGAACAACGGCACGCCGACCACGATGCCCACCGCGGTGAGCGCCCAGGGCACGCGTTTCTCGCCGAACAGGTCGAGCAGGCGATGCGCGATCGCGTTGACGCCGCCGCTCGCCTCGAGCAGCCCGCCGAGTATCGCGCCGAGACCGATCACCACCGCGACGAAGCCCAGCGCCTCGCCAGTGCCCTTGCGGATCGCCGCGATCACCGTCTGGGGCTCGCCGCCGAATGCGAGCCCGGTGACCAGGGCCACGAGCAGCAGCACGAGGAACGGCTGCAGCTTGAAGCGCAACACCAGGAAGATCACTGCGGCGATGCTCGCGGCGACGATCGCCAGCGTGTAATAAGATTCGGGCATCAGGCGATCTCCACGCGGACTTCGATGGCGTCCTTCATGCTTTGGCCACGCGGATCGCCTTGCCTTCGCGCGCCGAGCGATAGATCGCCTCGATCAGCCGCAGGTCGCGCAGGCCCTCTTCGCCGGCGACGAGCGGCTCGCGGCCGGTCCGCGCGCATTCGGCGAAGTGATCGAGTTGCGCCACGAACTGGTTCTTGGCGGCCGCCGGAAGCGTCCGCTGCTCGGCCTTGCCGCCCTTGCGCACCCACATCTGATGCCCTTCGTAGGAAGTCGCCGGCTCCATCCCCACCCAGCCCTCGGTGCTCGTGACGCGCCAGGCATTGTGGTTGGAGGTGTAGCTCGACGCACAATTGGCCAGCGCGCCCGAAGGGAAGCGCATCTGCCAGTCGATCCGGTCCTCGACGTTGCGGAAGCGCGGATCGCTGCGGTCGGTCGATTCCATCGCGCTGACTTCGATCGGCTCCTCGCCCGCGAGATAGCGCGCGGCATTGAGGCTGTAGATGCCGATGTCCATCATCGATCCGCCCCCCGACAGCGGCCGATCGAGCCGCCACTGGCCCGGCTGGGCATTGAAGCCATGCTCGGAGGTGATCAGCCGCGGGCGGCCGATAAAGCCGCTCTGCACCAGCTCGATGCCGTGGCGGTTATACTGCTCGAAATGGCAACGATAGCCGATCATCAGTTTCTTGCCGGCCTTCTTGGCGGCGGCGATCATCGCCTCGCATTCGGCCGAGGAGACCGCCATCGGCTTCTCGCACAGCACATGCTTGCCCGCCTGGCTGGCGCGGATCGAATATTCGGCATGCAAGGAATTGGGCAGCACGACATAGACCAGGTCGATGTCGGGATTGTCGCGGATGCTGTCGAAATTGGCGTAGCTGTAGCGATGCGTCTTCGGGATGCCGTATTCGCTGCCGAAGCGCTCGAGCTTCTCGGGCGTCCCGCTGACCAGAGCGGTGAGCTTGGCGAATTCGCAATCCTGCAGCCGCGGCATGATCTGGCGGGTGGCGTAACTGCCGAGCCCGACGATCGCATAGCCGAGCTTGCGCTTCGGGGCTTCCTGCGCGCGGCCGCACGCCGGCAGCGCCGCCGCCAGCAGCGCGGCGCCCGAACCCGTCAGGATCTCGCGACGGCTTTGCCCGTTCCCCATCATCCTCTCCTCGCTGCAGCGAGCGCTAACATGATGGCAGAGGGCCACGAAAGGCCTTAATAGTCGTATGCCGGCCGGCTCAGACCGGCAGGTGGACGGTGGCGATCAGCCCGCCATCGGCGCGGTTGGCAAGCTCGACATCGCCGCCATGCGCGCGTGCCACCGCGCGGGCGCTGGGCAGGCCGAGGCCGACGCCGCCGGTGTCGCGATTGCGCGAGCGTTCGCCGCGGAAAAAGGGCTCGAAGACATGGTCGAGATCTTCCGCCGGTATCCCGGGGCCGGAATCGCGCACGTCGAGCACGGCATGGCCGTCGACGCGCCCGAGCGACACCTCCGCCCCGCCGGCATATTTGACGGCGTTGATCACGAGGTTGCTCACCATCGCCTTGATCGCCGCCGGGTTGGCATTGAGGACGATCGGTTCGCCGGGCGCGAACGTCACCGCCTCGCCGCGATCGGCGAGATCGTCGACCACCGTCTCGGTCAGCGAGCGCAGATCGAGCGGGCGCCGCACCGGCGACTCGCTGGTCTCGCGGACATAAGCGAGCGCGGTCGACACCAGCCCCTGCATGTCGCGAATATCGCCCTCGCAGGCCCGACGCAGCGCGTCGGGCGCGGCTTCCAGCCGCAAGCCGAGCCGCATCAGCGGGGTGCGCAGATCGTGCGCCACCGCGCTCATCACCGTGGTGCGATCGTCGACATAGCGATTGAGCCGCGCCTGCATCGTGTTGAACGCCGCGGCCGCTTCGGCAATCTCGGCCGGCCCCGCGAATTCGAGCGGCGGCGCGCGCGGATCGCGTCCCAGCCGCTCGGCGGCGGCGGCGAAGGCGCGGATCGGCTTGGCGAAGCGATGCGCGAGCGCCCATGCGAACGGCGCCACTGCGATCGCCGAAACGACCAGCCAGGCCAGCACGAACCAGCGCCACGCCTCGAATTCCTCCGCCGGCTCGACTCGGATCCACTGTCCGTCGGGCTGGCGCCATGCCGCCGTGAACCCGCCGATCACGATGACGTCGCGTGCAACTGCCGGGCTGATCGGCGCCGGCCGCGGCATCGCAGTACGCTGGAAAACGCGCTCGCGTTGCAGAAACGGTGTCGGAAAACTGATGTGTACCGATGCCGGGGGAACCCCCAGCGCCGAGGCAAGCGCCGCCTCGATCCGTTCGCCGCGCGGATTCCACGGCGCGGGCGCCACGGAGGCGACTCGCTCGACGTGCAGTTCGTCGCCCGGGTCGCTCCCGCGCATCGCATGGACGACCTGTCCGACGGTGTAGAGCTTGGCGGACGGCGTCTGCACGGCGATCAGCAGCGTCAGGTTCATCAACTGGACCACCGCGACGCAGACCAGCATCAGCAGGAAGATGCGCAGGAACAGCGGCGAACGCGCCGCGCTCCCGGCTGAAATCATGCGCGCGCCACGCGCGGGACGAACAGATAGCCTTCGTTGCGCACGGTGCGGATGATCTCGTCGCCGCCGGCGCGCAGTTTGCGCCGGAGCCGGCTGACCTGCACGTCGATCGCGCGATCATAGGCATCCGAATCGGGTCCGCGCGCCGCCTGGAGCAACGCCTCGCGCGACAGCACGCGGCGCGGCCGTTCGATGAACACGCGGAGCACGGCGAACTCGCCGTCGGTAAGCCCCACCAGCACGCCGGCGGGATCGAACAGTTCGTGGCTGCCGAGATCGATCCGCCACCCGTCGAAACCATGGACTTCGCTCGCGGGCGCGGCGCCGACACCCCGCTTGCGCAGCGCCGCGCGGACCGTGGCGAGGATCTCGCGCGGGCTGCACGGCTTGGGCAGATAATGGCCCGCGCCGACTTCGAGCCCGAGGATGCGGTCCTGCTCCTCGCCGAGCGCACTCAGCAGGATCACTTCGGGCCCGTCGCGGCGCGCGATCCGGCGGCAGGCGGCGATCCCGTCCTCGCCGGGCATCATCACGTCGAGAATGACGCAATCGACATGGGTCTGCGCGAGGACTTCGTCCATACCGCGCGTGTCGGCGGCAGTCTCGACCTGGAAACCATGGGCACCGAGGCTGTTGGCGAGAAGATGGCGAATGTCGCGATCATCGTCGACGACGAGCAACGTCGCCGAATCGGCGTGGTTTTGGGCTAGGCTGGCCATGTCGCATATTAGAGGCGATGCGTCTGAATTGCTGCCCTATTTTTTCTATTGCGCACAAAGGCTTGCGGACACCGGGCCGATACGGGAACGGGCCCCGCCGTCGCTGGCGGAGCCCGTCCTGATCGGCCGATGACCGGCTTAGCGGCCGCGGCGTCCGTTACGGTCGTGTTTCTCGACCCGGATCCGCGCCGAGAGCGCGTCGAAGCGGCGGTCGAGATCACGGCGTTCGGCGAGGGTCAGGCCGGGGCGGCTGGCGCGATAGCGTGCCTCGAGGCGGCTGAGCTCGCGGAACTGCAGCTTGAGGCGCGCTGCCTCGGCGCGGCTGAGCGCACCCGAGCGGATGCCCTGGTTGATCCGGGTATCGAGCCGGTTCTGGCGCGCATTGATGTTCTGCCAGCCGGCCTGATAGCTGGCGGCGTGCGGCGCGGGCGCAGCGATGGCAGCGGCAGGAACAGCCGCGGCGGCGATGCCGAGGCCGGCGAGCATGAGCGAGAATTTCTTCATATTACTCTCCTTTTGAAACGGGACCGCGGCTGCGGTCGAAGGGTGTTATCGAACGCGCGCGTCGCTGAAGTGTCCCATCGCTGGTGCATTTGTGTCGCGAATTGTCGCAGAAGCGGGACGGGGCTGAACGGGGGTTCAGATTTTCGCGTCCCTCCCTGCTTGCAGGGCGGGGTTGGGGGTGGGTGTGCGCCTGCGCGCTTAGAAAGACTCATTTACCAGCTCGACAAAGGCGACGACCGAGGCATCGAGCCTCGCTTGTCGCAGACCCACCCCTGACCCCTCCCTTTCAGGGAGGGGAATATGGTCAAGCCGCCAGCAACCGCTCGGCCTGGGCCCGCGCCTCGGGCGTAATCTCCGCCCCTGAGAGCATGCGCGCGATTTCCTCGCGACGCTGGCCGGCGTCGAGCGGCGTGACCCCGGTGCGCGTGACCAGCCCGTCATGGCTTTTGGCGATGAGCAGATGCTGCGCGCCCCGCGCGGCAACCTGCGGACTGTGCGTCACCACCAGCACCTGCGCGGTCGAGGCGAGCCGGGCCAGACGATCGCCGATCGCGCTCGCCACCGCGCCGCCGACCCCGCGATCGATCTCGTCGAAGATCAAGGTAGCCGCGCCACCTTTCTCCGCGAGCGCGACCTTGAGCGCCAGGATGAAGCGCGACAATTCGCCGCCGCTGGCGATCTTGATCAGCGGCGCGAAGGGCGCGCCCGGATTGGTCGACACCGCGAACTCGACTCGATCCATCCCCGCCGGCGACCATGCGCTTTCGTCGAGCGGCTCGACGACGGTGCGGAAGCGCGCCGCGTCGAGCTTGAGCGGCTTGAGCTCGGCCTCGACCGAGGCGTCGAGGCGCGTCGCCGCCAAGCTCCGTGCTTCCGACAAGGCCCGCGCCGTCTCGCGATAGACGCGATGCGCCTCCTCCATGGCGAGTTCGAGCCGCGCGATCCCGGCGCCACCGCTCTCGACGCGATCGAGCCGCGCCGCCAATTCTTCGAGCAGCGCCGGCAATTCGTCGGGCTGCACACGGTGCTTGCGGGCGAGCGCGCGCAGCTCGAACAGCCGGGTCTCGTCGGCCTCCAGCGACGCCGGATCGAACGCCATCGCGTCCGCCGCCCTATCGATCCGTTCCTGCGCCTCGGCGCCTTCGGTGATCGCCCGGTCGATCGCCGCCAGCGCCTCGCCCAGCGCATCATGGCTGTCGGCGATCCGTTCGAGAATCCGCGCCGCCTGGCGGAACTGGCTGAGCCCGCCTTCCGAGCCTTCGAGCAATTCGGCTACCGACTGAAGCTCGCCGGCGACCTTCTCGCCGCGCTGCATCGTCGCGCGGCGGGAGGCGAGAAGCTCCTCCTCTCCCGCCTCGGGTGCGAGCGCGCGCAACTCGGTCACGGCATGGGTGAGCCATTCGTGATCGCGCTCGGCGCTATCCTGCTCGGCACGCGCCACGGCGAGCGCGCCCTCGGCCTCGCGCCACACCCGGTGCGCCACCGCAACGGGCCCGGCATCGAGCCGGCCGAACGTGTCGAGCAGATTGCGATGCCCGCGCGAATTGAGCAGCCCGCGATCGTCATGCTGGCCATGGATCTCGACGAGATGCGGCGCAAGTTCGCGCAGCAGCCCTGCCGATGCCGGCTGGTCGTTGACGAACGCGCGGCTGCCCCCGTCCGACTTGACGATACGGCGGACGAGCAGAGGCTCGCCGGGTTCGAGATCGAGCCCGTTCTGCGCCATCAGACTGGCGATCGCGCCATCCTGCGCCGGCGTCTCGAAGCTCGCGGTGACCACGGCCTGCGCGGCGCCCTGGCGCACCAGCCCGCTCTCGCCGCGCGCGCCGAGCGCGAGGCCGAGTGCGTCGAGCAGGATCGACTTGCCCGCGCCGGTCTCGCCGGTCAGCACGCCCAGCCCTTCGCCGAATTCGAGGTCGAGTGCCTCGATCAGCACTACGTCGCGGATGGAAAGCGCCGTCAGCATGCGGGCCGGCTTATTGCAGGAACGGAGGAGGAACGGAAGCCATGGCCTTCACCCCCCTCGTCGTCCCGGCGAAGGCCGGGATCCAGAGCCGCAAACGACTCGGCAGAGAAACTCTGGGCCCCGGCCTTCGCCGGGGTGACGGCCATTTTGTGGCGCCGCAACGGTTCTCAGCTCGCGGCGGGCGCCTGCGCCTTGGCCAATTTGTCCTGATTGTCCTGCATCAGGTCATACGCGCGCTTGTACCAGTCGGTGCCAGGATAATTGGCGCCGAGCACCGCCGCCGCCTTCTGCGCTTCGGTCGGCATGCCGAGCGACAAATAGCTCTCGGTCAGCCGCAGCAGCGCCTCGGGCACGTGCGTGGTCATCTGGTAATTGTCGACGACGTTGCGGAAGCGCATCGTCGCGGCGAGCCACTGGCCGCGGCCTTCGTAGAAGCGGCCGATCTCCATTTCCTTGCCGGCGAGGTGATCGCGGACCAGATCGATCTTGAGCCGGGCATCGGCGGCGTAGCGCGTGTTGGGATAGCGACGCGTCAGCTCGCCGAGCGCGTCGAGCGCCTGCTGGCTGATCTTCTGGTCGCGGGTGACGTCGGCGACCTGCTCGTAATAGCTGAGCGCGATCAGATAATAGGCATAAGGCGCGTCGCGATTGCCGGGGTGGACCGCGAGGAAGCGCTGCGCCGAGGCGATCGCCTGCGAATAATCCTGGTTCAGATAATAGCTGAACGCCCCCATCAGCTGCGCGCGGCGCGCCCATACCGAATAGGGATGCTGGCGCTCGACTTCGTCGAACAAAGCCGCGGCGAGCTTGTACTGGCGCTGGTCCAGCCGCGTCTTGCCGGCGCTGTACAGCGTGCCCACGTCGCGCGCGACATAAGGAAGGTCGGAGCGGGCGCCCTGCTTGGCGCAACCTGCGACCGAAAAGGCAAGCACCGGAACGAGGGCGAGCGCGAAGGCGCGGGCAAGGGGTGTACGCATATGAGGGGCGTCTTAGCCCAGCGGGGTGGCGTCAAACAATCCTTTTCGCGGCGGCTTTGTGGCGGAGGTCCCGCCGATGGCGATTGCGCTGGCGCAGAGGATCGCTTGACGGCATTGGTGCGTTGCACAATTCATTGCGCATCCGAACCGGAGAGACCTGAGTGACTGCGACGCTTCTCGCCACCCACCGCGTTGAAAAGCCCTGGGGCCGGCACACTTTGTGGCCCGGCTTCGCGAACCCCGCGCCCGACCAGGAGCCGATCGGCGAAGTCTGGTTCAAGACCCCGGGCAATTCCACCCCCGACCTGCTGATCAAATATCTGTTCACCAGCGAGAAATTGTCGGTGCAGGTCCACCCCAATGACGAGCAGGCGCAGGCCAAGGGGCTGCCGCGCGGCAAGGACGAATGCTGGGTGATCCTCGGCGCCGAGCCCGATTCGACGATCGCGCTGGGGACGAAGGAGCCGGTCGACCGCGAGACGCTGCGGGCCGCCGCGCTCGACGGCTCGATCGAGGATCTGCTCGACTGGAAGCCGGTCAAGGCGGGCGACTTCTTCTATTCGGCTTCGGGGACGGTCCATGCGATCGGCGCGGGGATCACCTTGGTCGAAGTCCAGCAGAACAGCGAAACGACCTATAGGCTGTACGATTATGGCCGGCCGCGCGAACTGCATCTCGACGACGGCGTCGCCGTGTCGGACCCCACACCGTACGTCCCGCATCCGATGCCGGGCAAGGTTGCCGACGACCGCGCGATCCTGGTCGAAGGGCCCAAATTCGTGCTCGAGCGACTGGAAGGCGGCCGCCGCACGCTGAGGCTCCCCGCCGGCGTGACCGGCTGGCTGGTGCCCCTGGCGGGCGAAGGCGTGGTCGACGGAATCGCCTTCCATGCTGGCGAGTGCGTCACGCTGGAGGGCGAATGCGAGCTCCATGCCGAGGCGGGCAGCGACCTGCTCTTCGCCTATCCGGGCACGGCGCGGATCTGACCTGTCGGTTGCGTGAACGGAACGTAGTTTGCCATTCACGCAACCTGCCGCGCACGCGGCACGTTGGGCTTGCATCTGAACGAACAGGAGCAATTCCATGCGTATTCTTTTGGCCGCGGCGATCACCGCGATGGCCCTTCCCGCCATCCCTGCCGCCACTGCGGCGAGCGCCTCTGCGGTGCACGTGTCGGCGACAGCCGCCACCGCTGCCGGCCAGGACTGGCGCGACCGCGACCGCGACCGCAACGACCGTGGTGCACGCAACCATCGCGACCGTCAGGACGGCCGCAACCGCGATTGGCGCCAGTATCGCAACTATGACCATAACCGCCTGCCCCGCGGCCAGAACGCGTATTATGCCGACCAATATTATCGCGACGGCCGCTATTATCAGGAGCGCCGCCTGAGCCGGAACGACCGGGTCTATCGCGGCAATGACGGCCGTTATTATTGCCGCCGCTCGGACGGCACGACCGGCCTGATCATCGGCGGCGTCGCGGGTGGCTTCCTCGGCAACTCGCTGTCGAACGGCCGCAATGCGACGCTCGGCACGCTGCTCGGCGCAGCCGCAGGCGCGGCGCTGGGTTCGTCGGTCGACCGCAACTCGAGCCGCAACGTGCGCTGCCGCTAAAAGACTTCGCCACGCAGGCGAGAGAGGCCCGGTGTTTCGACACCGGGCCTTTTCTTTGCGACCGGCGTGGCGGACGGGTATCGGCACCCCAGGTTCACCCCGGAGCGCCCATTCCCGTCAGCGTATTCCTCGCCATCATGATGCTTCGGCACGATATGCGTGCCGCTCCCGATCGGCTGGTGCCCCTCGCCGCCATCAACGGGCAATATTGCAGCGCGGACCGACGCTGGTGCGTCGACCTCTCCGCGCCGCAGGACCAGGACGCACAGGCCCTTCCGATCGTCCGCGCCGGCGACGCCGCGCCGCCGATGCCGCCGCCTTCGGAAACCTTCGCGGACGAAACCTATGCGGTCTGGCCTCGCCTGATCCTGCTCGAGGACGGCAGCTTCCTGGCCGGCGTCGAGGCGCGGACCAGCACGGCCTATTCGGGCGGCGGTGGCAGCGCCACCGAATTGCGGCTGTTCCGCGTCACTCCCGACGGGCAGGCCGTCGCGACGCCCGTGCTGCGCGTGCCCGTCGCCGCGTCGCTGATGATCCGCGCCTGTTTCGGCGAGCGCGACATGCGGAACCGCCGGGGCGCGTGCCACGACGAATATGGTTTCTCGGGCAACATCGAACTGGCCGGGGACGCGACAAACGGCCTGCCGGCGCTTGCTTATGTCAGCGAAGCATACGCTTTCCCGCGCGGCGTTTCGCGCATGGCCGATTCCTCCGCCAACCCACGGCTGAAGAAATCCGACCTGGTGCGCGAGCGCGATCCTGAATGCAGCTTCACGCGGCGGTTCCGCTTCGATGCCGCTACGGGCAGCTATCAGCCGGACGCGCCGCTTCCGGAGTGTTCGGAATATACCGTGCCCTAGATCAGCCCGCCAGTCAGAAACAGCCGCAGCCCGCTGATCACCAGCACCAGCAGGTTGAGGTTGCGCCCGCTGTTGCTGCTCGACAGCATGCCGATCACCGCGCCGACTAATGCGATCGGAAACGCGATCCAGTTGAGCAGCGGCACCAGCGGGAACGGGATCACTCCGACCAGCGCGAACAGCCCGGCGAACAGGCCGATCAGGATTGAGACGAGATTGAGCATGCCGCCAACATGGCGACCCGCAGGTGTGTTGGCAAGCTAAAGCGCAATCCCGGTTCCAAACGCTTCCTTAACCCTGATACGGCAAGACGACATGCCCCAAGGAGCGTCTTGCGCATGGTCCGCACCATCGGTTTCATCCTGTTCGTGTTCTTGCCGCTGGCGCTCGCCGGTTGCGGCGGGCCGGGCAATGCCAACAACATGCTGAGCGACGCCGAGCTCGGCAACGCCGCCGATCCGGCGGTGACCAGCGCGCTGCAGGACCCGATCATGGTCGATCCGCAGCTCGGCCGCCAGGCCAATGGCGACGCGATCCGCCCGCCGAGCCAGCCATATTCGGGCGGGGTTCCCGACGACGCCGTCGCCACCAACGGCGCCAAGGTCGACACCGCGGGACTGCTCAAGGCCCCCGCCCCGACGACCGGCAAGGACTGCCCGCAATGCAGGACGGCGCGCGACGCAGTCACCCTCGGCGGCATCGCCGCGCGCCAGTCCAATCCCCGGATCAAGGGCTGCGCCGGCGCGCTCCAATATTCGGCAAGCTGGGCGCAGCGGCTTCCCGCCGATCTGCCGCTCTATCCGCAGGCGCGCGTCACCGAGGCCGCCGGCGCACAGGGCGGCAAGTGCGCGCTGCGCGTCGTCAGCTTCTCCGCCGCGCAGCCGATCGACGCGCTGCTCGATTATTATTACACCAAGGCAACGCGCGCCGGATACAGCTCGGAGCATCAGGTCGACGGCGCGCAGCACATCCTCGGCGGCACCCGCAGCCGCGACGACGGCGCCTATGTGCTGTTCCTCACCCCCCGCAAGAACGGCGGCACCGACGTGGATCTGGTCGCCAATAACGGCAGCTGAGAGGGAGCCCGCGAACAGCGCGGTTCCCCTGAAGGCCAAACCGCGCTACCGGCGCGCTATGCCTTCACTTCTTCTCGTCATGCTCGGCGGCGCGTTCGGCGCCGGCGCCCGACATCTCGTTGGGCGGGCGACGCTCGGCCTGCTCGGCCCGGGCCTTCCCTGGGGCACGCTCGCCGTCAACCTGATCGGCGGGCTCTTTATGGGCCTGCTCGCCGGCGGTCTCGTCCGCTTCGGCGAGGCCGGCGAGCAATGGCGATTGCTGCTCGGCGTCGGCGTGCTCGGCGGCTTCACCACGTTCTCGGCCTTCTCGCTCGACGTGATGGTGATGCTCGAGCGTGGCGACTGGGGCGTGGCTTTGGGCTATATTCTCGCCTCGGTCGTCGGGGCCGTCGCCGCGGTCGCGCTCGGCCTCGGCATTTCCAGGGCAGTGGCATGAGTATTGACGTTCGCCAGTTCATCGTCGCCGCGGATGACGACGGCATCCGCCTCGATCGCTGGTTCAAGCGGCATCTGCCCGACGAATCGAGCTTCAACCTCGTTTCGCGCTGGGCGCGCACCGGCCAATTGCGCGTCGACGGCGCGCGCGCCGATCCGGGCGACCGCCTCGCCACCGGCCAGACGATCCGCGTGCCCCCGGCCGAGCCGCCCAAGCCCGGCGCCGTCAAGCCCAAGTCCGATCGCCCCCCGCTCAGCGACGAGCAGACTGCCTTCGCGCGCGAAATGGTGATCCACCAGGACGCCCAGGCGATCGTGATCAACAAGCCGCCGGGCCTCGCCACCCAGGGCGGCACCGGCACCTTCGAGCATGTCGACGGGCTGCTCGACGCGCTCCAGTTCGACGCCGAGAACCGCCCCAAATTGGTCCACCGGCTCGACAAGGACACCAGCGGCGCCTTGCTGCTCGCCCGCTCCGCCCGCGCCGCGGCGTTCTTCTCGAAGAACTTCTCCGGGCGCACCGCCAAGAAGCTCTATTGGGCGCTCGTCATGGGCGTGCCCGAAGTCGAGGACGGCCTGATCGAGCTGCCGATCGGCAAGCAGCCGGGCACCGGCGGCGAGAAGATGCAGGTCGACATGAAGGAAGGCTCGCCCAGCCGCACGCGCTATCGCGTGCTCGAGGAAGCCGGCAACCGCACCGCCTGGGTCGAGCTCCAGCCGCTCACCGGGCGCACCCACCAGCTCCGCGTCCACATGGCGGCGATCGGCCACCCGATCGTCGGCGACGGCAAATACGGCTTGCAGGAAGCCTTCCTGACCGGCGGCATCTCCCGGAAAATGCACCTGCACGCGCGGCGCATCCGCATCGATCATCCCGATGGCGGCAAGATCGACGTCACCGCCGAATTGCCCAAGCATTTCGCCGAATCGATGCACACGCTCGGCTTCGACATGGCGCTGGGCAATACCGACGCGCTCGACGATCGCCCGCCGATGAGCCGCGAGCAGAAAAAGGCGCAGGGCCGCGCGCATGCCAAATCGGTGCGCAAGGAACGCCGCGGCGAGCGGCGCGGCCGCCGCGAGACGGAGCCAGCAAGGCCAGCGAAGCCGGCGAAACCGAAAAAATGATGCCGCCGATCAATCCCTCCCCCTCCGGGAGCGGATCGCCGTCATGAATCGCCTCGCGCTCTTCGATTGCGACGGCACCCTCGTCGACAGCCAGGCCAATATCTGCCGCGCGATGGAGCAATGCTTCGCCACCTCCCGCCTCGATCCGCCGCCGCGCGACGCGATTCGGCGGATCGTCGGGCTCAGCCTCGTCCCCGCCCTCGCGCAATTGCTGCCCGAAGCCGAGCCACACCAGCACGCGGCGATGGCCGAGGACTATAAGCGCGCCTTCTTCGCGATGCGCGCCAGCGGGTCGCTCGATCCCGAACCCCTGTTCGACGGGATCGCCGAGGCGATCGAGACGCTCCACGCGGGCGGCTGGCTGCTCGGTGTCGCCACCGGCAAGTCCGATCGCGGGCTCGCGCACATCCTCGCGCATCACGGCCTCGCCGAGCGCTTCGTCACCCTGCAGACCGCCGACCGCCACCCGTCCAAGCCGCACCCGTCGATGATCGAAACCGCGATGGCCGAAGCCGGCGCTTCACCGGACACCACCGCGATGATCGGCGACACCAGCTTCGACACGGCAATGGCCCGCGCCGCCGGCGCGCATGCAGTAGGTGTTGCATGGGGCTACCACAGTCGGCATGAACTGCTGGAGTCGGGCGCGCATCATGTCGTCGAGCATGCGGCGGCGCTGCCCGCGCAGCTGGAGGCCCTATGACCGACGCCGATCGCCTTGCGCGCAATCGCTATTACAGGATCGCCGGAGTCAATCTACTCGCCACCGCCGGCGCGGTGTTCGGGCTGGTCGTCGCCGGCCGCGCGCAGGGCTGGGAATTGCGCGTGCTCGGCGGCGCGATCCTGCTCTCGGCTTTGTATTTCATGGCGGTGGTGCCGCGCTACATGGCGCGGCGCTGGCGGACGCCAGAGCAGCCGTGAGGCGATTCTGGAAGCACGTCACCGTCGAGCCGGGCAATGGCCTCGCGCTCGACGGACGCCCCGTCCGCACCCCCGGCCGCACTCCGCTGGCGGCGCCGACCCGCGCGCTCATCGAAGCGATCGCCGAGGAATGGCGCGGCGTGGGCGACACGCTCGATCCGCGCGCGATGCCGCTCACAGGGCTCGCCAACGCCGCGATCGACCGGGTGGCGCCCGACCCCGCCGCCTTCGCCGCCGGGCTGGCGGCCTATGGCGAGAGCGACCTGCTCTATTACCGCGCCGAGGAACCCGCCGCTTTGGTCGACCGCCAGGCCGCCGCCTGGGACCCTTTGCTCGACTGGGCCCGCCGGCGCTACGACGTGCATTTCGAGCCGGTGGCCGGCGTGATGCACCATGCCCAGCCCGAGGCGACCGTGACCCGGCTAAGCGAGGCAGTCGCCGCGCTCGACGCGTTCCGGCTGGCGGCATTGTCGCCGGTGGTGACGATCAGCGGCTCGCTGGTCGCCGCGCTGGCTTTGGCCGAGGACGCGGCGACGGCGGAGGCGGTGTGGCAGGCCGCGCATGTCGACGAGGACTGGCAGGCCGAGCGCTGGGGCGAGGATGTGCTTGCGGTGCAGGCGCGGGAGGCGCGGCGGGTGGATTTCGACGCGGGGGTGAGGTTTCTGGGGTTGGTTTAGGAAAGGGCGGACTGCTAGTGCGCGGGTGTCACGATATGCTTTTAGAATCTTCGTAGCATGCTCCCGTAGATTTCAGACGATGATGGTGAAGTCTGCTCTGCGCCTGAATTTGGCGACCCGGGAAAGACTGATATCCCTTCCACAAACGGCCATTCCGCCCTGCGTTTAGTTCGAACTCGGACCGACTTGCACTGGACCGCTCAGAACTAGCTGTACGCCGCCTCTCCAGCCGCGTCAGATATTCTCTCTCCAAGCTCTTCAAGGTCCCGAATCTTGGGGTTTTGAGATAGGCAATCGCAACATGAGACCAGAAGCCATCTGCCGACTGCCTCTGCACTTTGGCGCACCGGCGCCCAATCATGAGCGTAATCGGCGCTAGAACCGTGGATGAACCTGCTTCGACCTGCGTCGTAGATTTGGGCAATCACCGCCTTCGTCGTGCGACCGTCCTTCATGAGCGCATCATGGGGCATGGCGCCAAGCCGCGCGCCGATCAGTTTGACGATTCCGCTCGCCTTCTTGTCGGCGGCCAAGGCATCCATGCTAGCGGCGAATTTAGTGGTAGCAATTTGATCCAACGGTTCACGGCAGGCCTCGTGAAACCACCACAGGCTTAGAAAAAGGGCGCTCATCACCTTCGGGCGTGCTACCGGTTGGCTGGGCTGAACATAGCCATCTAGCGCTTCTCCGATCTGATCAAATAACCATCGGTAGGAAGACAGACTTTCTTCAAGCTCAGGTTCCGAGTATCTTCCTGTAGGGAAATCTGCGCGCTCAGAACTTGAACCGACCTTTGCGTTGCTTCCAAAGAGGACGGTGTGGCGATGCGATCGGCGCCGATCGTAAAGCAGCCTCATCCATCGTAAACCATCCGAAGGTCGATCCCACATAAGTGAGATAGCTGCCATCGCGAGGCGAGCGGTGAGCAGGCCTTTTTCTTGAAGATATTTTCCCGAAAGACCGTCAGTAGCGACGGAGCACACCACGGGGCACTCACCGATCGCATCTAGGATGGCGTCTTCAGCTGAAGAATCGAAGGAGGGTACACGTTTCCTAAGCGGTTTTCCGTTCCATCGCATGAGAAGCCGGCGCGCCGTGATCGGCGACAATTTACCCGCTGCGAGCATGCGTTGCCGCCATAATTCTCGCGCCTCGAAACGGACCGGCCCGACCTCAAGTGGGTAAGGTCCGTTACCTTCTATAAGGTGGCAACCTAACGTCAGGTCGATAGGCCTATTATATTGGCCGATCTGCTCCGCGAGCAAATCCGTGACCCTTGCACTTACAATTAGCTGCAGTTGGTCATCATCAAGATCAAGGTCTATTTCAGACAGAGCCACGGCAAAGGATCGCCCTGCCACTTGGCACAACTCATCAATCTTAAATCTAGGCTTGAGTTTTTGATCATTTTCCCATAATATAAGCGCATAATCTGATACAGCTTTTAGCATAGCCTCAGTTGCAAGGAGGGAACGCCCATCTCCCAACCAGAGTCTCTCCGGAAAAACTATTCTTCTTACCCGGCCAGCAGTCGGCGGCTTCCATTTTTGGTTTTGCGCTACTCGCAGCTCACGCAATATTTCCATAATTAATTCGGATTTGGTCACCGCGAGCCTAACCCCGTAAACAATTAGATCATTCAACTCCTTGTCCTACGCTACGCATAACAAATCAAGAACGAACCTTGAACATTAATGACAAACGAAGTCGCCGACGACGAGCTGGAACAGTTGCTGAACGTCCTGCCCGTGGTGACCGCTTCCCTTTGTTCGCACGGTTTGCAACGAGGTCTGGCTACCCCTTGCAATGTAGGATTTCGTTTGCTGGGATCGAGGCGCTGCCGCCCGGCGGCCGCTCTTTGACAATGTCGGTCCGACCGAACGCAAGGCGCGTCCGGGCCAGACCTTCATAAATTCCCGCATGGCTCATTCACCGCTGAAACATGCGCGATAGTGTGACCCTAGTGTGACCTTTGCGCCGCGAGGCTTTACGCAGAGTCAACCGCTTCAAAACATGAATCTTTGGAAATCAGTGCGTTAGCGAGTCAAGCAATGCTCGAAAAAACCGCCAGCGAGTCAACCGGAGTCAACCAACCCGCTTGACCACCCGAAGCCGCAACGACGCCGCCCTACTTCATCAACCCCCGGATGAACCCGATCAGCCCGGTCTGCCGCGAGCGGCGCAGCCGCTCGGCCTGCAGGATCGTGTGCACCGATTCGAAGCATTCCTCGACTTCGTCGTTGACCAGCACATAGTCATAGCCGTCCCAGTGGCTGACTTCGTTGGTCGCCCGCGCCATCCGCGCGTCGATCACCTCGACCGGGTCGGTCGCACGGCGGATCAGCCGCTCGTGGAGTTCCTTGAGCGATGGCGGCAGGATGAACACCCGGACGACGTCGCCGCCGGCGAGCTGGAACAGCTGCTGCGCGCCCTGCCAGTCGATGTCGAACAGCACGTCGCGGCCCGAGGCGAGGATCTTGTTCACCCCCTCGCGCGGAGTGCCGTAGCGATGGTCGAACACGTGCGCCCATTCGAGGAACTCGTTGTTCGACACCATCTCGCGGAATTTCTCGAGGTCGATGAAATGATAGTCGACTCCGTCCACTTCGCCCGGGCGGATCGGCCGGGTGGTATAGGACACCGACATTTCGAGGAACGGATCCGCCTTGAGCAGTTTCCGCGCGATCGTCGACTTGCCCGCGCCCGAAGGCGAGGACAGCACGAACAGGACCCCGCGGCGGCGGAATTTGTGCGGATCGTTCTCGGTGCGGTGGGGCATGGGCGCTAGTGGCGTGCGGACTCGCCCCGCGTCAAGTCAGACGCGCTCGTCGCGCGTCCGGCGGCGGTCCTTGGCGAAGCGATACAGGCCGTAGCCGCCGGCGAGCAGCAGCCCGGGCGTGCCCATGCGGGTGATGACGCGCTGGGCGACATAGTCGATCGCCGCGCCCTTGACGCCGCCGCGGCCGTCGCGCCGGTCGATCCGGTTGCCGATGAACGCGCCGATCAGGTTGCGGATCATATCGCCGTCTCGGAATTGGCGAAGCGGTGGATGCCATACGCGATCGCGCCGAACACCAGCAACGCCGGCACGACGGTCTTGGCGACCTTCCAAGCCGCGACGCCCGCAACCGCGCCGAGCGTCCCGCCCTCGCCGTCGCTGGCGTCGATCTTGTGGCCGATAAAGGCGGCGATTGCGTTGCCGATCATGTGCTTCTCCTTTGGTGGGGAAGCGCAGGAGATGCAGGAGAGTTCCGCCGCAAATTTACCGCCCGATCATCGTCTCCGGCCGCACATATTGGTCGAACGTCGCTTCGTCGACCAGCCCGAGCGCCAGCCCGCTCTCCTTGAGCGTGAGCCCCTTCTCATGGGCGTTCTTGGCGATCTTGGCGGCATTGTCATAGCCGATCGCCGGCGCCAGCGCGGTGACCAGCATCAGCGAGCGGCCGACCAGATCGGCGATCTGCTTCTCGTTCGCCTCGATCCCGTCGACGCAGCGCTCGGCGAAGCTGGTCATGCCGACCGACAGCAGATGGATCGAGCGCAGCACGTTGGCGCCGATCAGCGGCATGAACACATTGAGCTCGAAATGCCCCTGCATGCCGCCGACGGTGACGGCCTGGTTGTTGCCGATCACCTGCGCCGCGACCATCGTCAGCGACTCGCACTGGGTGGGGTTGACCTTGCCCGGCATGATCGAGCTGCCCGGCTCGTTGGCGGGCAGCGACAATTCGCCGAGCCCCGAGCGCGGACCCGAGCCGAGCAAGCGGATGTCGTTGGCGATCTTGTTGAGCGCGACGGCGAGCGTGTTGAGCGCGCCCGAGAAGAACACCAGCCCGTCCTTGGCGGCCAGCTGCTCGAACTTGTTCGGCGCGGGCTCGAAATGGGTGCCGGCGATATCCGAGATCGCCGCCGACATGTCCTCGGCCCAGCCCTCGGGCGCATTGAGCCCGGTGCCGACGGCAGTGCCGCCGATCGCCAGCTTGCGCAGGTTTCCGTTGAGCGCTCCCTCGATCCGCGCCTTGCAGCTCACCAGCTGCGCGGCATAGCCCGAGAATTCCTGGCCGAGCGTCAGCGGCGTCGCGTCCTGGGTATGGGTGCGGCCGATCTTGATGATGTGATCCCAGCCCTCGGCCTTGGTGACGAGCGAAGCGGTCAGCCGGTCGAGCGCCGGGACCAGCGCGTCCCGAGTCGCGCGGACCGCGGCGACGTGGAGCGCAGTCGGGAAGCTGTCGTTCGACGACTGGCTCATATTGACGTGATCGTTGGGGTGCACCGGCGACTTGCCGCCGCGCGTTCCCGCCAGCACGTCATTGGCGCGGCCGGCGATGACTTCGTTGACGTTCATGTTGGTCTGGGTGCCGCTGCCGGTCTGCCAGATCACCAGCGGGAACTGGTCGTCGAGCTTGCCGTCGACGATTTCCTGCGCGGCCGCCTCGATCGCATCGGCGATTTTGCCGTCCATGCCATGCTTGCGGTTCACCCGCGCCGCGGCCTGCTTCACGATCGCCTGGGCATGGACGATGCCGATCGGCATCCGCTCCGTGCTCCCGAACGGGAAATTCTCGATCGAACGCTGGGTCTGCGCGCCCCAATAGGCCTGGGCGGGGACTTCGATGGCGCCGATCGAATCGGTTTCGGTGCGGGTATTGGTCACGACATCCTCCGGGAGCGATTTGCGAGCGCTCTAAAGGGAAGGTCGGCGCTTACACAACCCCGTCACCCCGGCGAAAGCCGGGGTCCAGGGTCAAGGGCGATGCGGTGCTTGGCACTGGATCCCGGCTTTCACCGGGATGACGAAGACGCGACGGATTACTTCTTCCGCTTGAAGTCCACCGAGACGACGTTCGAGCCGTCGTCCGCCGGAGTCACCGTCGGGCCGTCATTCTCGGCCTCTTCGTGCGGCTCGGGGCCTTCGGGCACATCCTGCGCCTGGAAGCGCAGCTCGAAATTGACCGCCGGATCGTGGAAGCCGGTGATCGCCGAGAACGGGATGTTGAGCATCGCCGGCACCTGGTTGAAGCTCAGCCCGACCGAGAATTTCTCGTCGTCGACCCTCAGGTCCCAGAAGCGGTGCTGGAGGACGATCGTCATCTCGTCGGGGAAACGCTCGATCAGCCGCTGCGGGATGTCGACCCCGGGGGCGTGCGTCTTGAAGGTGATGTAGAAATGATGCGCGCCCGGCAGCGCCTGAGTCGCGGCCACCGTCCCGAGCACGCGCCCGACCACGGCACGAAGCGCCTCCTGGACGATCTCGTCATAGGGAATCAGGCTGTCAGGCACGGTAACGGTCATGCCTCTTGGGTAGCGCCTCGTGCCGACGGGTCAAGCGTATGCTGCTTGCCGACAAGCAAGCCTATTTTGCTTGGGGACGCACCGGCGCTATGGGGGCGCCATGCGAACCGCCACGATCAGCCGCAAGACCAGCGAGACCTCGGTCGACGTCACTATCAACCTCGACGGCACCGGCGCCTTTGCGGTGTCGACCGGCATCGGCTTCTTCGATCACATGCTCGAGCAGCTCAGCCGCCACTCGCTGATCGACCTGGACGTGAAGACCGTCGGCGACCTGCATATCGACCAGCACCACACCGTCGAGGATACCGGGCTAGCGATCGGCGAGGCGGTGGCCAAGGCGCTCGGCGACAAGAAGGGCATCCGCCGCTACGCCGATGCGCTGTCGCCGATGGACGAGACGCTGGCGCGCGTCGCGATCGACATTTCGGGCCGCCCGTTCCTCGTCTGGAAGACCGAATTCAGCCAGAAGCGCCTCGGCGAGATGGACACCGAGATGTTCGAACACTGGTTCCACAGCTTCGCGCAGACCGCGGGGGTGACGCTCCACGTCGAGACGCTCTACGGCAGCAACAACCACCATATCGCCGAAGCGGCGTTCAAGGGGCTCGCCCGGGCGCTGCGCGAGGCAGTCGAGATCGATGCGCGCAAGGCGGGCGTCATCCCCAGCACCAAGGGCATCCTCTGATGATCGTCGCGATCCTGACCTACAAGACGCCGCTCGAGACGGTCGACCTCCACCGCGCCGCGCATATCGACTGGCTGCGCAACCGCTATGCCGACGGTTCGATGCTCGCCTCGGGCCGCCAGACCCCGCCGACCGGCGGGGTGCTGCTGCTGCGCGGCACCCGCGCGGCGGCCGAGGCTTTGCTCGCGGAGGATCCGTTCGCGGTCCACGACGTCGCCGATTATGCGCTCCACGAATTCACCCCGACGATGACTGCGCCGGGGCTGGAGGCGCTCGCCGAATGAGCGTTGCGCTGATCGATTACGGCGCGGGCAATCTCCACTCGGTTCACAATGCGCTGAAGGCCGCCGGCGCCGAAGGCCTGGTGATCACCGCCGATCCGGACGTGGTGGCTAAAGCCGATCGCATCGTGCTGCCCGGCGTCGGCGCGTTCGGCGCCTGCGCGCGCGGTCTGCGCGACGTCGATGGGATGGTCGCCGCGATCGAGCAGCGCGTGCTGAGCGAAGCCGCGCCGTTCCTCGGCGTGTGCGTCGGCATGCAGCTGATGGCGCGCCGCGGCGAGGAGCTCGGCACGCATGACGGCCTCGGCTGGATCCCCGGCGTGGTGCGGCATTTGCCGCCCTCGCCCGGCGTTCGCGTGCCGCATATGGGCTGGAACGATGTCGTGCCCGTCGGCGCGCACCCGCTGATCGAGCCCGGCGAAGCCTATTTCCTCCACAGCTTCGCATTTGAAGGCGAGGATGTCCTCGCCACCACCGAGCATGGCGGCAAGGTCACCGCGGCGATCGGCCGCGACAATCTCGCCGGCGTCCAGTTTCACCCCGAAAAGAGCCAGCGCTACGGCATCGCGCTGCTGGAGAGGTTCCTGAAATGGCGGCCCTGATCGTCTTCCCCGCCATCGACCTCAAGGCCGGCCAGGTCGTCCGCCTCGCCGAGGGCGATATGGACCGCGCCACCATTTATGGCGACGATCCCGCCGCGCAGGCCGAAATCTTCGCGCAGGCCGGGGCGGAGTGGCTCCATGTCGTCGATCTCGACGGCGCCTTCGCCGGCGAATCGGTCAACGGCGCCGCAGTCGCTTCGATCGTCGGACGCTTCGGCGGCAAGGTCCAGCTCGGCGGCGGCATCCGCAATCGCGAATCGATCGATCGCTGGCTCGATCTCGGTGTCGCGCGCGTCGTGATCGGCACCGCCGCGCTGGAGAATCCCGAGCTGGTGCGCGAAGCGGCACGCGACAATCCGGGCCGGATCGTCGTCGCGGTCGACGCCCGCGACGGGCTGGTCGCGACGCGCGGCTGGGCGGATGTTTCCGACGTGGCGGTGGTCGATCTCGCCCGCCGCTTCGAGGATGCCGGCGTGGCGGCCTTGCTGTTCACCGATGTCGGCCGCGACGGGCTGCTCAAGGGGTGCAATGTCGAGGCGACGGTAGCGCTGGCGCGGGCAGTGTCGATCCCGGTGATCGCCAGCGGCGGAGTGACCGATATCGGCGACATCCATGCGCTGCGGGGGCATGTCGACGATGGCGTCGAGGGCGTGATCACCGGGCGGGCGCTGTATGACGGGCGGCTGGCCCTCGGCGAGGCGATCGCGGTGGCGAAGTCTCCCTCTCCCCGCTTGCGGGGAGAGGGGCCTATCGATAGTGCATCCCACTTGCCCCTCTCCCCTAAAGAGGAGAGGGAGAAGTGACCGTCCGCGCGCGCGTCATCCCCTGCCTCGACGTGGCCAACGGCCGCGTCGTCAAGGGCGTCAACTTCGTCGACCTGATCGACGCCGGCGACCCGGTCGAGCAGGCGCGCGCCTACGACGCCGCGGGCGCCGACGAGCTCTGCTTCCTCGACATCACCGCCAGCCACGAAGCGCGCGGCACGATCCTCGACGTCGTCCGCCGCACCGCCGAAGTGTGCTTCATGCCGCTCACCGTCGGCGGCGGGGTGCGCAGCGTCGAGGACGCCCGCGCGCTTCTGCTCGCCGGCGCTGACAAGGTCGCAGTCAATTCGGCCGCGGTGGCGCGTCCCGAAGTCGTCGCCGAGATCGCCGAGCGGATGGGCAGCCAGTGCGTCGTCGCTTCGGTCGATGCGCGGCGCATCGGTGAGCGCTGGGAAGTGTTCACCCATGGCGGCCGCCGCCCGACCGGAATAGACGCGGTCGAACACGCGCTGCACCTTGCCAAGCTGGGGGCGGGCGAACTGCTCGTCACGTCAATGGACCGCGACGGCACCCGCGACGGCTACGACCTCGACCTGATCCGCATCATCGCCGATCAGGTGACCGTGCCGGTGGTGGCGTCGGGCGGCGTCGGCAATCTCCGGCATCTCGTCGAGGGGATCCGCTACGGGCATGCGAGCGCGGTGCTGGCCGCGTCGATCTTCCATTTCGGCGAGGCGAGCATCGCCGACGCGCACGCCGCACTGGCCGCGGCGGGGATCCCGGTGCGGGCCTGAAACCCAAACCGTCACCCCGGCATTGTGCCGGGGTCCACCATGCGGCGCGGCGAGAACCTCGAACCTCCTGTCTTTCCGTTGCTGCGCAGTGGACCCCGGCACAAGGCCGGGGTGACAGGTGGTGTTTTGGGGACGGTTTAACCCTTCCCCAACTCCCCTGCCCTACACCCCCCGCATGCTCCGCATCGCGCTCGCCCTGCTGATCGCCACCCCCGCGCTGGCAGCCACCCCGCATAGCGGCATCGCCGGCACGCGCTCGATGCCCGAGCTGTCCGACCTCGCCTTGTTCGCCTGCGCCGCTTTCGGCGTGTGGTTCGTGCGCAGCCGGCTGCGCGCCCGCTTTCGCCGCGACACGCCCAAGGATTGACAGCCGCGCCCCGCTCCCGCAGCCGGAGCGGCATGGCAGATACTCTCGACGCGCTCGAAGCCGTGATCCGCGAACGCCGCGGCGGCGATCCGGCCAGCTCCTACGTCGCCCGGCTGACCGCAAAGGGCCGCGCCAAGATCGCGCAGAAGCTCGGGGAGGAAGCCGTCGAGACGGTGATCGCCGCGGTTCAGGACGACAAGGCGGCGCTGACCAGCGAAGCCGCGGACCTGATCTTCCATCTCGCGATCCTCCTCGCCGATGCGGGACTCGGCCTCGACGATGTTCGCAACGAGCTCGCCCGCCGCGAAGGCGTGTCCGGGATCGACGAAAAGGCGTCGCGTCCTACCAACTGATCGTCACGGCGAAGGCCGGGGCCCAGAGTTTCTCTGCTGCTCTGCCCGCGGCTATGGATCCGGCTTTCGCCGGGATGACGGTTTGCTATTGGAATAGTCGAGGGAGACACCCAATGCCCATCGACGCCACCCAACCCTATGACGACCAGAACATCTTCGCGAAGATCCTGCGCGGCGAGATTCCGGCCAAAACAATGTATGAGGACGCGCACGCCCTCGCCTTTCACGACATCAATCCGCAGGCGCCGCAGCACATCCTGGTGATCCCCAAGGGCGCCTATGTCAGCTGGGACGATTTCGCCGCCAAGGCGTCGGATGCCGAGATCGCCGGGTTCGTCCGCGCGGTGGGCGAGGTCGCGCGCGCGGCGGGGCTGGTCGCCCCCGGCTATCGCCTGCTCGCCAACACCGGGATGGACGCGCACCAGGAGGTGCCGCACCTCCACGTCCATATCTTCGCCGGCCGGCCGCTGGGCCCGATGCTGGCACGCTGAACCGCTGCACTAAGGGATTGCACCACTCGGTTTTGCGACTAGGCTCGCGCCTTTCAAATTCGGGCGGCGCGAACCGGCACCGCTAAGGGGACCCATCCATGATATTCGGGCGCGTAAAATCACTCGACGCCATCCTGGCGACGGCGGAAAAAAAATCGCTCCATCGATCGCTCGGCGCCTTCCAGCTGACGATGCTGGGCATCGGCGCAGTGATCGGCACCGGCATCTTCGTGCTGACCGCCGAAGCCGCGCAAAAGGCCGGGCCGGGGATGATGCTGTCGTTCGTGATCGCGGGCTTCGTCTGCGCCGTCGCCGCGCTCTGCTACGCCGAAATGGCGGCGATGGTCCCGGTCTCGGGCTCGGCCTACACCTATAGCTACGCCGTGATGGGCGAGCTGGTCGCGTGGATGGTCGGCTGGGCGCTGATCCTCGAATATGCCGTCGCCGCGGGCGCGGTGTCGGTGGGCTGGTCCGGCTATGTCGTCGGGCTGCTCGAAAACGCCTTCTCGATCGACATACCCGACATGCTGGTACGCGGCCCCTATGACGGCGGCCTGGTCAATCTGCCGGCAATGGCGATTGCCGGGCTCGTCACCTGGCTGCTGGTGATCGGCACCAAGGAAAGCGCGTTTGTCAATTCGATCCTCGTGCTGATAAAGGTCGCCGCGCTGACGCTCTTCATCATCCTCGCCGTGCCGGTGATGAACATGCAGAATTTCGAGCCCTTCTCGCCGCTCGGCTTCGCCGGCGTGTCGGCGGCGGCAGCGTCGATCTTCTTCGCTTATGTCGGCTTCGACGCAGTCTCGACCGCGGCCGAGGAAACCAAGAACCCGCAGCGCAACATGCCGATCGGCCTGATCGGCAGCCTCGCCATCTGCACGATCTTCTACCTGCTCGTCGCCGCCGGCGTCATCGGCAGCGTCGGCGCGCAACCGATGCTGGGCCCCGACGGCGCGGCACTGCCCCCGGGCAGCGTCGAGCTGACCAAGGCTTGCGCCGACCATGTCGCCGCCACCGGTCGCGACGCGGTGGTCTGCTCGAAGGAAGCGCTGGCGTGGACGCTGCGCGAAATCGGCTGGCCGCAGGTCGGCAATCTGATCGGCCTCGCCGCCGGTCTGGCGCTGCCTTCGGTCATCCTGATGATGATGTTCGGTCAGACCCGCATTTTCTTCGTGATGAGCCGCGACGGCCTGCTTCCGGCCGTCTTCTCCAAAGTCCACCCGAAGTTCCACACGCCGCACGTCATCACCATCCTGACCGGCGTCTTCGTGGCGCTGTTTGCGGCGTTCTTCCCGGTCGGCAAGCTGGCCGACATCTCGAACTCGGGCACGCTGTTCGCCTTTGCCGCAGTGTCGATCGCGGTGCTGGTGCTGCGCCGCACCGATGCTACGCGGCATCGCCCGTTCCGCACGCCGCTGATCGTCGTCACTGCGCCGATCGCGGTGCTGGGCTGCGTCTATCTGTTCTACAGCCTCGGCCACGACACCAAGATGATGTTCCTGGTCTGGGCGGCCATCGGGCTGGTGGTGTATTTCGCCTACAGCCGCGGCAAGAGTCATGTCGGCCGCGGGCTCACCGAAGTGCACGAGCCCGAGGCATATGACGATCTGGATCCGCCGGTGCCCGGCACGCGCTGAGGCAGGCAGTTACGCGAAGGGCCGGGGGCGCGAGCCTCCGGCCCTTTTCCTTGCGCGATCGCCTGGGCGGCGTCACGCGGCTGGACGCTGCGGAATCCGGCGCTATGCAGTTGAGAATGCAGGTGACTGCATGGCGTCAGGAGCGAATTGAATGAACGATACGGCGTGGCAGACAGGCGGCACCTTGTACGACGGGGCGCCGGTATGGCTTACTTTGTCGTTCGTGCTGATCGGCCTCGGCATTCTCTCGGCGCTGTTCGTCCTCGCCTGGGGCACGCGGCTGTCGAAGCGGCGGCATCATGCACGCCGAGAGCTCGAAGCGCGCGGCGCAGTCAGCCAGCCGGATGCGCCAACGCCCGTACTGCCCGTCACGGCGCCCCCGGTGAGCCCTTCCCCGCCGCCGATCGCCGATGCGCCCGCCCCGGCGACTGCGCCCGAGCCCAAACCCCTCGCCGACGAGCCGATCGCCGCGGCGGCGCCGCTCGACGCTTCACCGGCGACGCTGGCCGCGTCCGATCCAGCGCCTGCCCTGTCCGGTGCCGACGATCTCACGCGGATGAAGGGCGTCGGTCCCAAGCTCGCCGACCGGCTGAACGCGCTCGGCGTGACCCGCTTCGCCCAGCTCGCCGCGCTCACTCCCGCCGAGGCCGATGCGCTCGACGCGCAGCTCGGCACCTTCCAGGGCCGCATCCATCGCGATCGCTGGATCGAGCAGGCCGGCTTCCTCGCCCGCGGCGACCAGGCCGGTTACGAGGCCGTATTCGGGAAGCTGTGATTCTTGCGAAGCGGGGAGATCAGCCCGCTTGGCGCACCAGCAATTTGTCGATCTTGCGCCCGTCCATGTCGACGATCTCGAAGCGCCAGCCCTGCTCGGCGAACACCTCGCCCTCCACGGGCAGATGCTTGAGCACCGCGAGCGCTAGCCCGGCGACGGTGGCATAATCGCGGTCCTCGGGAAGATCGATGCCGAGCCGCTCGGCCAGCGCATCGGCGGGCATCTGGCCCGAGACCAATAACGATCCGTCCTCGCGCACCACCAGGCTGGGCGTGTCGCCCGGCTCAGCGTCGGACGCGAAATCGCCGGCGATCGCGGCGAGCAGATTGGCCGGAGTCACGATCCCTTCGAAATGGCCATATTCGTCATGGACCAGCCCCATCGGCACCTCGGCGCGGCGCAGCGCGCCGAGCGCGTCCATCGCGTCGACCTGGTCGGGCAGCACCGGCGCTGCTCGCATTAGCCGCCGCAAATCGAGCGTCTCGCCGCGGAACAGGGCCGCGACGATATCGCGCGCCTGAACCACGCCGATCACCGAATCGACCGAACCTTCCGCCACCGGCAGCCGAGTATGCGGAGTCGCCAGCAAGGCATCGCGGATTCCGGCCGGGTCGAGATCGACGTCGAGCCAGTCGACGTCGGTGCGCGGCGTCATCACTTCGCGCACCGGCCGGTCGGCGAGGCGGACGACGCCCGAAATGATCGAGCGTTCATGTTCCTCGATCACCCCCGAGCGCGACGCTTCGGCGACGATCAGATGGAGTTCCTCAACCGTGACTCGGTTCTCCGATTCGCGCTTCAGGCCGATGACGCGGAAGATCAGCGCGCTCGATTTGTCGAGCAGCCACACGATCGGCGCCGTGATCCGGCTGAGCCACAGCATCGGGATCGCCATGATCGCGGCAATCGGTTCGGGCGAGCGCAGCGCGAATTGCTTGGGCACCAGTTCGCCGACCACCAGCGAGGCATAAGTGGTGACGGCGATCACCAACGTGATTCCCACCGTGCGCGCGGTTTCGGGATCGAGCCCCAGCCCCTCGATGCGCTGCGCCACCGGTGTGCCGAGGCTGGTGCCCGAATAGGCGCCGGCGATGATACCGATCAGCGTAATGCCGATCTGCACCGTCGAGAGGAACTTGCCGGGATCCGCGGCGAGCAGAATCGCAGTCGCGGCGCCGCGATTGGTGCGCGCCAGTGCCTCGAGCCGGGCCGGGCGCGCGGAGACGATCGCCAGCTCGGACATCGAGAAGACACCGTTGATGGCGATCAGCACGAGGATGATCGCGACGTCGATCCAGGGAAAGGGAGCAGGCATGATGTGCGCCCTCCATATCCGCACTGGGCAGCGCTTCACAACCGCCTCTTCGCCAAGCTTCGATGCGCAGGCGGAACAATGCCGGCTTCCGGCGGGTTTTCCGGTCAAGAATTGCAAGAGGAGCCACCATGTCCATCACTCGCAAGGCGCTGATCGCCGCCGCGCTTGCCGCCTCCACGCTCACCACGGCCTGCGTCACCGATCCGGTCACCGGCGAACGCCGCGTCTCGCGGGCCGCGATCGGTGCGGGCGCAGGCGTGGTCGGCGGCTATCTGCTCGGCGATCTCGTCGGCGGCCGCAACGACCGTACCGAGAAGATCATCGGCGCCGGGATCGGCGGTCTCGCCGGCGCGGGCATCGGCGCCTATATGGACCGGCAGGAGCAGGAACTGCGCCGCCGCACCGCAGGCACCGACATCCGCGTCATCCGCCAAGGCGACGATCTGGTGCTCAACATGCCGTCGAACGTCACTTTCGCGACCAACGAATCGAGCATCCAGCCGCAGTTCCGCGCCACGCTCGATCAGGTCGCCGACGTGCTCCGGCAGTATAACCAGACCTATATCGACGTGTACGGCCACACCGATTCGACCGGCAGCGACAGCTATAATCTGGCGCTGTCCGAGCGCCGCGCGACTTCGGTCGCCGATTATCTGTCGGGCCGCGGGGTGCAGAGCGCTCGGCTCGGCACGCGCGGCTTCGGCGAAACCCAGCCGGTCGCCAGCAACGCCAGCGAGGAAGGCAAGGCGGCCAATCGCCGCGTAGAGATCAAGCTGGTCCCGATCACCCAGCAGGATTTGGGATAACCGCCCGTTCGCCCTGAGCCTGTCGAAGGGCGCTGCGCCACAAGCGGGGTCGCTGGTGGAAAGCCGTGCTTCGACAAGCTCAGCACGAACGTAGGCTGCTACGTCCGTCGTTCTCTGAAAAAATCCCTGAGCAACGCGCCGGATTCTCCCTCGCCGATTCCCGAATAAACCTCGGGGCGGTGATGGCAGGTCGGCTGCGCGAAGAAGCGTGGGCCATGCTCGACCGCGCCGCCCTTGGGATCGCTCGCGCCGTAATAGAGCCGGGCGATGCGGGCATGCGCGATCGCTCCCGCGCACATCGCGCATGGCTCCAGCGTCACCCACAGATCGCAATCCTCGAGCCTGTCGCGGCCGAGGATGCGCGCCGCCTCGCGAATCGCCAGCATCTCGGCATGCGCGGTGGGGTCGTGGAGCGTGCGCGGGGCATTGGCGGCGGTGGCGACGACCTTGCCGCCAAGCGTCACCACGGCGCCCACCGGCACTTCCCCTGCCTGCGCGGCGCAGTACGCGGCATCCAGCGCGGCGCGCATCGGATCGGGGAGCGGGAACATGGAAGCTGCCTAGCGAACCGATCCCGCTACGTCATCCCGGCGAAGGCCGGGATCTCAGGCGAAGGCGCAATGCGGCACGAGATCCCTGCTTTCGCCGGGATGACGGTAACTACGCGACCGCAGGCGCAGGCGTGCGCGCGTCGCGCACCACCGTCCACAACGCGAAGACGACCCCCGGCAGAAATCCCAGCACCGTCAGCCCGCACGCGATCCCGAAATCCCTCCCCGGCCCCCGTGCGAGATACACGCCCAGCGGCGGCAGCAGCACCGCCGCCACGATTCGCCCGGCATGCATTATTTCGCGGCCGGCGTCGGCGAAGCGGCCGGCGCCTGCTTCAGGTCGATCGTCGGCAGCACCACGGTCGCCTTCTTCATCTCGACGGTGGGCACCTCGACGGTCCGCGCGGTATTTCCGATCCCGACGCTGCCCGTCTCTGCGCTGTATTTGGGCACCTGGCCGCCTTCGGCCTGGACGCTCACGGTCGGCAGGCTGGCGCCCTGCTGCTGGTTGAACCGCAGCATGCCCGTCGCCATCGCCGCCACCACGCCCAGGGCGATCAGCCCGATCAGCACGAGGATTGCACGCATTGTCTTTATCTCCCGGATCGAATCGTTTGCGTAATAACGCCGTAAGCGCCATCTGGGTTGCGTCGGCTGGCGCTTTGATCGGCGAATCGGTTGACGCACTCGGCCATTCCCGCTATCGGCGCGGCCTTTCCGGCTTATGCCAAGAACCAGGATTTAAAGCGATGTCGCGCATTTGCGAGCTGACCGGCAAGGGCCGGCAGGTGGGACACAACGTCTCCCACGCCAACAACAAGACCAAGCGGACCTTTCTGCCCAATCTGCAGAACGTCACGCTGATCTCGGACACGCTGGGCCGCAGCATCCGCCTGCGCGTCTCGACGCACGGGCTGCGCTCGGTCGAGCATGTCGGCGGTCTCGACAATTGGCTGCTCAAGACCAGCGAAGACGATCTGTCGCTCCGCGTGCGCCGCCTCAAGCGCGAGCTGCGCAAGGCGTCGACTGCCGAGAAGACCGCGGCCTAACCAGCTTTTTGCGGATTGGCGTCAGCCCGTTCCCCTGCCGGGGCGCGGGCTTTTCGCTTGTCCCGAGTTCGCTAGTTCCAGCCGGAACTTGAGCAGCAGCGACTGCTCCCAGATCTCGCCATTGTCGTCCGACGCGATCCACACGATCGTGTCCGCGCCTTCGCGCGTGACCGCCAGCGCCTCGAAATTGTCGTGCTGCAGCGGGCGCTCGAACGTCGCCAGTTCGATGCCGCGGACCGGCTTTCCCGTGTGCACGCCGCGCAGATCGAGCAGCACCAGTTTGGCAGTGAACAGGCCGGACAGCGAAAGCCGGCGGTTGAGCACCAGCAATCGCCCGTCGGGAAGCTCGGCCATGTCGGTCGGGTCGTAATCCGCCGGCGGCACGTAAGCCAGCCGCTCGGGTGGCAGCGACGATTCGGTCGGGTCGCCCGCGAAGCGCAACACGATCCGCGCATCGGGCCTGCGCGGCGGCCGCGCAGTCTCGCTGATCACGATGAATTGCCCGCTGCGCAGCCGCGCCATCGCCTCGGGCCCGCCGGCGACCGACCAGTCGGCCATCGCCGCCGGCCGCACGCTGCGCTCGGCGCGAGTCAGGCTCGCATCGTAGCGCCAGATCGCATTGCGGTTCTCGAACCCGATCCAGGCGCATCCTGTCACCGGGTCCCAGGTCAGCGATTCGGAATCGCGGTGGCGCTTGATCGCGCCGGTCCCCGGTCCGGGCAGGTCGGCGAAGCGCAGGTCCCGCGGGCGCAGGTCGGCCCCCATCATGAATGCGACGAGGTTTCCGCCGTCGCTGAGCAAGGTGAAGCGATCGCCGTCGATGCGCATCGACGAAAAGCCGCCGAATGCGGGATCACTGCTCTTGAGGGCAAGCCCGCCGAGATAGGTAAGCGGTCCCAGCTTCGCCCGCGCCGGATCGGAAGGATCGAGCGGCACCGGCGTCGCGACCATCTCCGGCCGGTCCCCGAGAACCTGGCGCGGCTCGACTCCCGACGCAGTGACCGACAGCAGCAGGAGCGACGAAAGCGGAACCGCGAAACGCATCGCTCCGCCATAGCCGTTCGGGTCGGGCGAGCCAGCCCCGGCGCGACATGAACCTCAGATAACAACTGCGTTCAGCCAGCGCCAAGGCCGGGCGCCTATAGGGCGAAGGACAGTTTGCGTATCGAGGCCCCCGCGTTGCGTATCGGGGACCGACGGGCCGGCTCCTTGCGGGGAGCCGGCCTTTTTCGTTTTGGGCAGCGCTCGGTCGGCGAACGAACCCTACCGTTCGGCCTGAGCCTGTCGAAGGCCGGCTCTCCGCCAGCGATCCGGCTGCCGCGTCAGCCCTTCGACAAGCTCAGGGCGAACGGGCTCTAAAAGCGGATTGCACTTCATTGAAGGGTATCTGTTCCCCTGCGAAAGCAGGGGCCCAGAGCCCGAAGCGCACCGCTGGTAACCTGGACCCCTGCTTTCGCAGGGGAACAGATCCACCAAAATTAAACCGAGCCTTAGTCGCGGGTCATACGCCAACGCCCGTCAGTACATGTGCTGCCCGCCGTTGATCGACAAAGTCGACCCGGTGACGAACCCCGCTTCCTCCGAGCACAGGAACGTCACGCCGCGCGCGATCTCGCTCGCCTGGCCGAGCCGCCCGACGGGAATCTTGGCGACGATCTTCTCGAGCACGTCCGCGGGCACCGCGGCGACCATGTCGGTATCGATATAGCCCGGCGCGATCGCATTGACCGTCACTCCGGCGCGCGCACCTTCCTGCGCCAGCGCCTTGGTGAAGCCGTGGATGCCCGATTTGGCGGCGGCGTAATTGACCTGGCCATATTGGCCCGACTGCCCGTTGATCGAGCCGATATTGACGATCCGTCCCCATTTGCGGCTGCGCATCCCCGGGAAAGTGGCGTGCGCCATGTTGAAGCAGCCGCCCAGATTGATCCGGATCACGTCTTCCCACATGTCGCGGCTCATCTTGAGGATGGTGCCGTCGCGCGTGACGCCGGCATTATTGACCACCACATCGACCGGGCCGAGATCGGCCTCGACCTGCGCGACCCCCGCGGCGCAGGCCTCGAAATCGCCGACGTCCCATTTATATGCCTTGATGCCCGTCCGCTCGGTAAAGGCCCGGGCCTTCTCGTCATTGCCGGCATAATTGGCGGCGACCGTCATGCCGGCATCCTTGAGTGCCAGGCTGATCGCCTCGCCGATGCCGCGCGTCCCCCCCGTCACGATCGCTACGCGTGCCATTTCTCGCATCCTCTCTTGGTTTTCGTTACTTCAGGCTAGGCAGCGTCTGCCCAGCCCGCAAGTTCCCGCGCCAATATCTTCTTGAGCATCGCGACACCGACCTCGCTCGCATTGAGGCAAGGCAAGGCCGCGAAGTGGGTACCCCCGGCCTCGACGAAGGTATCGCGCCCGCGGATCGACAGCTCCTCGAGCGTCTCGACGCAATCGGCGGAGAAGCCTGGCGCGACGAGAGCGATCCGCGTGATCCCCTTGCCCGGCAGCCCCGCGAGCACCGTGTCGGTCGCCGGCTCAAGCCATTTGGCGCGGCCGAAGCGCGACTGGAATGTGATCGTCAGCTCGCGCCCCAGCGCCTCGCTGAGCAGGCGGGCGGTCTTCTGGCAATGGCAGTGATAGGGATCGCCCAGTTCGAGCGTCCGCTGCGGCATGCCGTGAAAGCTGGCGAGGATCGCCTGCGGCTCGAAATCGAGCGCGGCCAGCGACGCTTCGACCGAGGTCTTCAGCGCGTGGATATAGGCCGGGTCGTCATGATACGGCGGCAGCGTGCGCAGCGCCGGCTGCCAGCGCATCTGTGCCAGTGCGGCGAATGCCGCATCGTTGGCGGTCGCCGTCGTCGCCGCGCAATATTGCGGATAGAGCGGCGCGATCAGGATGCGCTCGCACCCCGCTTGCTTGAGCGCGCGCAGCCGGTCGCCGAGCGCCGGCCGGCCATAGCGCATCGCATAGTCCACGATCACGTCGGGCCCGAACGCCCCTTGCAGCGCCGCCGCCTGCTCGCGGGTGATCGCGGCGAGCGGCGACCCGTCCTCGCGCCAGACCTGCTTATAGGCATGCGCGGACTTTTTTGGCCGCGTGCGCAGGATGATCCCGTGGAGGATCGGCTTCCACACGAAACGCGGAATCTCGATCACCCGCGGATCGGACAGGAATTCGGCGAGATAGCGCCGCACCGCGCCGGCGTCGGCGGCGTCGGGCGTCCCGAGATTGGTCAGGAGCAGCCCGATTTTGCGGGCCGGGATCTTCGGATGGTCGGCGGGGGGGATCATTCCAAGTCCGATAACAGAGGCAGGCGGCGGAAGCGCACGCCTGTAGCAGCCTGCAACGCATTGGCGATCGCCGGCGCGACCGGCGGCACCGCGAGCTCGCTCGCCCCGCCCGGCTCGGCGGTGCTGCGGATCAGCTCCACCGTGATGTCGGGGCAATCGGCGAGCGTCGGCAGGCGCAGCTCCGAAATCTCGCGCACATCGGCGACATTTTCGGTGAAGCCGGTCGCGCAGCCGACCGCGCCGGCGAGCCCGAACAGCAATCCCCCCTCGATCTGCTGCATCACCAGATCGGGGTTCACCACGCGCCCGCAATCGACCGCCGCTACCAGTCGCTCGACCTTGACTCGGCGATCGCTGGTCAACTGCGCCTCGGCGAGCACCGCGATGTGCGAGCCGCGGAAGCTGTGACAGGCGATTCCCTGCCCGCTCCCCGGCTGGCCGCCCTGCCAGCCGCCCAGTTGCGCCGCGATCTGCAGGCAGCGCGCGAGCCGCGGCTGTCCGCCGAGCATCGCCATGCGGAACGACAGCGCGTCCTGCCCGGCGACATGCGCGAGTTCATCGAGAAAGCTCTCGGTGAAGAAGCAGGTGTAGCTATGCGCGCCCGAGCGCCAATAGCCGGTCGGCACCCCGATCGCGGCGGGATGGTGGTCGACCGCGAAGTTGGGAATCGCATAAGGCGGCACCGCGCCCGCCACTGCGCTCGCATCCCCCCCGCCCAGCGCCAGCCCCGAAGCGGGCAGCGCATCGCCGTGGAGCAGGCGTTCGGCAAGTTCGCGCCCGCTCGCCGGCGCGGCGATCTTGGCGAGCCAGCCGGTCAGCCGGCGCTGCGGATCGATCCGCGCGCTCATCCGCCCTGCCGCTGCGGGACGAAAGCGGTCGCGCCGGAAATCCTCGCCGCGCGGCCAGGTGAGCTGGACCGGGCGGCCGATCTTGACGGCGAGCAACGCCGCCTGCGCCGCGACATCGGTTTCGAGCTTAGCGCCGAACGAGCCCCCCGCCATCGTCGGGTGGAGGATCACGTCGTTCTCGGCGACACCCGCCGCGCGCGCAGCCGCGGCGCGGGCGAGCCCCGGCGCCTGCGTCGGCAGCCACAAGGTCACCCGGCCATCGCGATACACCGCGGTGGCAGTCATCGGTTCGAGCGGCGCGTGGAGCGCCAGCCCGACGCGATACTCCGCCGCGACCAATTGCGCACCGCGGAACTGCGCCGCGAGATCGCCCGTCTCGGCGATGCGCGACCCGGCGCCCTCGAACGCACTGCTCAGCGCCGCCTCGATCGTATCGCTGTTGATCACCGGGTCGGGCGTGCGGAAGCGCGGCCGCATCGCATCGAGCGCGCGATCCGCAGCCCACCAATTGTTGGCCACCGTCGCGACCCAATCGTCGGTGGTGACCACCGCGAGCATGCCGGGAACCTTGTCGGCGGCGGCGCGCTCGATCCGCGCCAGCCCGGTCTCGCCCACCGGCCCCTGGCGGATCGAGGCATAGACCATGTCGGCCAGCCGGATGTCGCCGGCGAACAGCGCGCTGCCGTCGACCTTGGGCGGCGCATCGAGCCGCAGCAGCGGCTGGCCATAGAGCCGCGCTTCGTCGCCGACACGCGGCGGCACCTTGGCAGGCAGGCGCTGCTCCGCAGCCTCGGCCGCGAGCGCGCCGAAGCCGAGCTTGTGATTGCCTTGGAAGACGAGATGGTTGAACGTCCCGCATGCCTGCCAGTCGACTCCCCAGCGCGCCGCCGCGGCCTTGCACAGCAATGCGCGTGCCGCCGCGCCCGCGCGGCGCAGCTCGCCCTCGAAATTGCGCACCGAAGTCGATCCGCCGGTCAGCATCAGCCCGCTGCGCCGGACATAGCTCGCGCGCAGCGTGTCGGGGAGGTTGCCCAAAGCCGCCTCGAACAATTCCTCCGCGCCGAGCTGGTTGGCGTAAAGCGGATTGAGCGGCGCCGGCTCGACTCCGACCATCTTCCAGTCCGCCCCGAGCTCGTCGGCGATGATCTGCGGGAAGGCGGTATAGACTCCCTGCCCCTCCTCGCATTGCGGCACCGCGACCGAGACATGCCCGTCGCTGCCGATCTTGAGCCACGCGCCGAACAGGCTCTCGCCGGGTGCTGCGGTCAGATTGGGAAGCCAGGTGCGCGGCCATGCCGCCCAGGCGACGACCAGCCCGATGCCGGCACCGCCGCCGATCAGCAATGTCCGCCGATCGAGCTTGATGCGCGCGCTGGTGTCCCGGGCCATCGTGCCGCTCTATCGCGCGGCTTCTCCCTGCGCCAGCCATTGCGGTCTTGGGTTTGCCGCGCGGCTGCTCTATCGCGGGGCCATCGATCGATTGCCGGGGAACGACAAGACCGTGCTGCTTCACCTCCTCGCCGCCGCCGGCGATCACATCCAGTTCAAGGATCTCGGGCTCAGCCCGGTCGCGGTCAATCTCGGCTTCTTCCAGATCAAATGGTATTCGCTGGCCTATATCGCCGGCATCCTGCTCGGCTGGTGGTATCTGCTCAAGCTGCTCGCCCAGCCCGGCGCCCCGATGGCGCGGCGCCACGCCGACGATCTGGTGTTCTACGCCACGCTCGGCATCATCCTCGGCGGCCGGCTCGGCTATGTATTGTTCTACGCGCCCAACATGATCGTCGAAACGCCGCTCCAGGTCATCCGCTTGTGGGACGGCGGCATGTCGTTCCACGGCGGCGTGATCGGCACCACGGTGGCAATCATCCTGCTCGCCCGCCGCCACGGGCTCAACTGGCTGCGCATCCACGATTATGTCGCCTGCGTCGCGCCCGGCGGGCTGTTCTTCGGCCGCCTCGCCAATTTCGTGAACGGCGAACTCTGGGGCAAGCCCGCCGACCTGCCCTGGGCGGTCGTGTTCCGCAACACCGTCCAGACCGGCCTGCCCGAACCCGCCCGCCATCCGAGCCAGCTCTACGAAGCCGGGCTCGAGGGGATCCTGCTCTTCGTCGTTCTCTGGTTCTTCTTCTGGCGCACCGATTCGCGCTATCAGCCCGGCAAGCTCGTCGGCATCTTCGTGCTCGGCTACGGCCTGTGCCGCTTCTTCGTCGAGTTCTTCCGCGAGCCCGATGCCCAGCTCGTCTGGCTGGTCGACGCGACCGGGCTGCACATGGGCCAGTGGCTGTGCATTCCGATGATCGCCGGCGGCATCTATCTTATCGCCACCGCCAAGGGCCGCCGCCAGCGCGTCGAGTCGATCGCCGGGAGTGAGAGCGTCGCCTGAAGCCCATTGTCCGTTCGCCCTGAGCCTGTCGAAGGGCAGCTGGCCGCACGTAGTCCGCTCGGGGAGAGCCGGCCTTCGACAGGCTCAGGCCGAACGGGGGCGGTAGCGGTGCCTCAGCGCACCAGGCTGCCCAGCTCTGCCGAGCTGATCCCGTAAAAGTCGCAGATATGGTCGCGCAGCCGCTGCTTCGCAGCCTCCATCTCGGCATAGGCCGCGTCCTCCGCCGCCTCGGCATCGCGATTGACTGCGTGCGGCGTCGGAACCAGTTCGCCCCACGCGATGTGGTGCCGCGCCGCGGCCTCGCGCACGCCTGCCACCAATTGCCTACCTTGCGTCATCGGTCCTCCGACGACGCACAACGTGCCAGCGCGCATCTCGCTCCCGGGATGACGCGGCAGGCGCGAGCGGTTAGGGACGGCGGGTGACCGATTCCGATCATCCCCTCGCCGCATCGTCCGCCGATCGCACCGACAACGCCGCAGCGCCTCTGCTGGCCGAGCGCCTCTCGCGCGCGATCACCCTCGCCGGGCCGATCCCGCTGTCGCAATATATGGGCGCCGCGAACACGCATTATTATGCGACTCGCGATCCGCTCGGCAGCCGCGGCGACTTCACCACCGCGCCCGAGATCAGCCAGATGTTCGGCGAGCTGATCGGGCTGTGGCTCGCCGATCTGTGGGACCGCGCCGGGCGCCCGCCCGCACGTTATGTCGAGCTCGGGCCGGGCCGCGGCACGCTGGCCGCCGATGCGCTGCGCGCGATGGCCAGAGCCGGGTTCGCGCCGCCGGTCGATCTGGTCGAGAACAGCCCGACCTTGCGCGCCGCCCAGGCCGAGCACGTGCCACATGCCGAATGGCATCTCGACCTGGTCGGCCTCCCCGAGGAGTCGCCGCTCCTCGTCGTCGCCAACGAATTCTTCGACGCGCTGCCGATCCGCCAATTGGTCGCGACCGGCGAGGGCTGGCGCGAGCGGCTTGTCGCCTGCCAGGACACCTTGTTCCTGCCGATCGTCGGCGACCGCAGCTTCGACATGATCATCCCGCGCCACCTGCTCCACGCCCCGCCGGGATCGATCCTCGAGACCTCGCCCGCCGGCGTCGCCATCCTGCGCAACCTTGCCGCACGGCTGCTGACGCAGGGTGGCGCCGCGCTGATCCTGGACTATGGCTATCAAGGACCGGCGGTCGGCGACACGCTTCAGGCGGTTCGCGGCCACGCTTATGCCAATCCGTTCGAGGATCCCGGCGAGGCCGATCTCACCGCGCATGTCGATTTCGCCACGCTCAAGGAAGCTGCCGAAGTCGAAGGGCTTGTCGTCCACGGCCCGGTGACGCAGGGGGCGTTCCTGAAGGCCCTGGGGATCGAAGCGCGCACCGAGGCGCTCGCCAAGGCTGCGCCCGATCGTGCTGAAGCGCTCGCGGCGGACCGCGACCGGCTGGTCGATCCAGAGCAGATGGGCGAATTGTTCAAGGTCATCGCACTGACGCCGCCAGGCTGGCCGGTGCCGGCGGGGTTCGCATGAGCTCGGATCGCGCTCACCCTTCCGCGGCTTCGCCGCTCCCTCTCTCTCCCGACGGGAGAGGGAAGGGGCCCCCTGCCGAAGGCAGTGGGAAGGGTGAGGGTGATGCAATCCACTACCGCGACACCACCCCTGCCGATCTCCCCGCGATCGACGCGCTGTTCCGCGACAGCTTCGTCGCGACCTTCGGCCATCTTTACCGCCCGGCCGATCTCGCCGCGTTCCTCGGCAAGTTCACGCCCGAAGCATGGGCCGAGGAGTTCGCCACGCCCGGCGTCGCGATCCGCATCGCCGAGGATGCCGAAGGCCTGCTCGGCTATTGCAAGATCGGCCCGGTCACCCTGCCGGTCGAACCCGGCCCGCCGGCGATCGAACTCCGCCAGCTCTACCTCGACGCGCGCGGCAAGGGCAGCGGCGCCGCGCAGGCGCTGATCGACTGGGCGGTGGAAACGGCGCGCGCGCAAGCGGCCGAGCGCATCGTGCTCAGCGTCTATGTCGACAATCACCGCGCCAAGCGCTTCTACGCGCGCTTGGGCTTCCGCGAGATCGGCATCTATCATTTCCGCGTCGGCGACCATCTCGACGAAGACCGTCTGATGAGCCTCGACCTGTGAGCCAGGTCGAAGTCACCCGCGCCCGCGCGCTGGGTCACGTCGCGCACGGCTTTCTCGGCCGGCGCGGCGGGGTGTCGACCGGGATGCTCGCCGGTCTCAATGTCGGCTCCGGCTCGGCCGACGACCCCGCGCTGATCGCCGAGAATCGCCGCCGTGCGCGCGAGGCGGTGCTCCCCGGCGCCCGGCTCGTCACACTGTTTCAAATCCATTCGGCCGACGCCGTCGCGGTGATCGAGCCCTTTGAGGAGCGCCTGCGCCCGCGCGCCGACGCATTGGCCACCGATCGGCCCGGGCTCGCGCTCGGCATCCTCACTGCCGATTGCGCCCCCGTGCTGCTCGCCGACGCTGAAGCGGGCGTGGTCGGCGCGGCACACGCCGGATGGAAAGGCGCGCTCGGCGGCGTCACCGATTCGACGATAGCGCTGATGGAAACCCTTGGCGCCAAACGCGAGCGCATCGCCGCAGCAATCGGCCCGTGCATCGCCCGCGCCAGCTACGAAGTCGACGACGCCTTCTTCCGCCGCTTCGCCGAAGTCGATCCCGCCAACGAACGTTTCTTCGCCGACGGCAAAACGGACCATTACCAGTTCGACCTCGAAGCCTATGTCGCGCATCGCCTCGCCGCCGCGGGAATCCGCACCGTCGAAACGCTGGGCCTCGACACTTATTCCGACGAGAGCCGTTTCTACAGCTTCCGCCGCGCGACGCATCGCGGCGAGCCCGATTACGGCCGCCAGATCGCGATAATTGGTATCAGTTGATACGTCTCTTCGGCTAGGGAGCGGTCAACGAGAGAATTGGAGAGCCCGATGACCGACGAAACCGAAGCCGAGCTGACCGGCGCGACCGCGCGTCGCCGTCCCAAGGCGAGCATCGACACGATCGGCGGGCGCAAGCTCAAGCCCTCGACGATGATGATGGGGCATGGCTATGATCCGGTGCTGTCCGAAGGCTCGCTCAAGCCGCCGATCTTCCTGACCTCGACCTTCGTCTTCCCCAATGCCGCAGCGGGCAAGCGCCATTTCGAAGGCGTCACCGGCAAGCGCCCGGGCGGCGCGGAAGGGCTGGTCTATTCGCGCTTCAACGGCCCCAATCAGGAGATTCTCGAGGATCGCCTCGCGGTGTGGGAAGAGGCCGAGGACGCGCTTGCTTTCTCCTCGGGCATGTCGGCGATCGCCACGCTGTTTCTGTCGATGGTCAAGCCCGGCGACACGATCGTCCATTCGGGCCCGCTCTATGCCGCGACCGAGACGCTGATCGCGCGGATCCTCGGCCGCTTCGGGGTCCATTGGCTCGACTTTCCTGCCGGCGCGACGCGCGCGGAAATCGACGCGGTGCTGTCGCGCGCTGCCAGTGGCAACGTCGCCTTGATCTATCTCGAATCGCCCGCCAACCCGACCAACGCACTGGTCGATGTCGAGGCCGTCGCCGCCAGCCGCGACGCGATCTTCAAGGGTACCAAGCCCCCGATCGCGATCGACAACACCTTTCTCGGCCCGCTCTGGGCGCAACCGCTCAAGCAGGGCGCCGACATCGTCGTCTACAGCCTGACCAAATATGCCGGCGGCCATTCGGATCTCGTCGCGGGCGGCGTGCTCGGCTCGAAGGAGCACATCAACGCGATCCGGCTGATGCGCAACACCATCGGCACGATCTGCGACCCGCACACTGCATGGATGCTGCTGCGGTCGCTCGAAACGCTCGAGCTGCGGATGAGCCGCGCCGGCGAGAACGCGGTCAAGGTCTGCGAATATCTGCGCACGCATCCCAAGGTCGAGCATGTCGGGTATCTCGGCTTCCTTGAGGAAGGCAGCCGCCAGGCCGACATCTACAACCGCCACTGCACCGGCGCGGGATCCACTTTCTCGCTCTATCTCAAGGGCGGCGAGACCGAGGCGTTCGCGTTCCTCGACGCGCTCAAGATCGCCAAGCTCGCGGTCAGCCTGGGCGGCACCGAGACGCTCGCCAGCCACCCCGCCGGGATGACGCATCTGTCGGTCCCCGAAGCGCGCAAACAAGCGCTGGGCATTACCGACAATCTCGTCCGCATCTCGATCGGAGTCGAGGATGCCGACGATCTGATCGCCGACTTCGAAGAGGCACTGCAGGCGGTTTAACGTGCCCCGTGCTCCTGCGAAAGCAGGAGCCCAGGGTTACCGAAGGCATCGCTCGCGACTCCTGGCTCCTGCCTTCGCGGGAGCACGAAAGGCTAGTTGCGCAGCGTCAAATCCTTGGTCCGATCGGTGGCCGGCGGCGTCACCGGCCCGCGCGCGAAATACGCTTCGAGCGCGTCGAGATCGGCAATCCCGGTCAGCACTTCGTCGCCGCCGACCAGCGTCGTGAATCCGTCGCCGCCATTGCCCAGGAAGTTGCTCACCACCACGCGATAGATGCGATCGTCGGCGATCGGCGCGCCGTTGAGCCGCGGATCGACCAGCCGCTGCCCCACCGGCTTGCCGAGATCATAGCCGAAACCGAAGCCGCGCGAGACCAGCAGCAGATTGCGCCCGCCCGCCTTGTTCTCGTCGAACTGCTGCTCGAGCACCGCGCGCAATTGCCTGCCGGTCAGGCGCTTGATCACCAAGGTGTTACCGAACGGCTGCGCGGCATAGATGTCGCCGAACGTGATCGTCCCGTCCGCCCGCGGCGTGAGCGACACGCGCGCACTGCCGGCGTTCATCAGCGCGATCTCGGCGCCGCCATTCGCGGGCGCCGCCGTCGCGGCGAGCTGCGCATCGGCGATCATGTTGCCGAGCACTTGTTCGCGCATGTCGTCGTCGGTGCGCGGCGCCGGCGCGGTCAATTTACCGATCGGCCGCTCGGCATAGCTTTTCGCCGCCGCCGCATAGCGCGCGACCAAAGCCGCCACGCGCGGCTCGGGGGCGAAGCGGGGATAATGATCGCTGATCGGCACCGGCCCCTTGGCACTGGTGAAGGCCTCGCTCTGGATCAGGACATTGTTGGCGCGCTTGGCGACCACGCGGCCCGCGACGGGATCGATATCGAGGCTGATGTCGGTCAGCAGCGTGCCGCCATAGCCGGCGCTGGTCAGCAGCAGCGGCCGCGTCTTGTCGACGCTGGCATAGTCGCAGACATAAGCGTTGTGCGTGTGCCCCGACACGACCAGATCGACGCGCGGATCGAGGCGCTCGAGGATCGGGAAGATCTCGCCGGTCATCCCCTCGCAGCTGTTCGCGTCGAACGCGCGCTTGGAATAGCCGCCCTGGTGGATCAGCACGACGATCGCGTCGGCCCCCTCCGCCTTGAGCTTGGGCACCAGTGCGTTGACCGTGTCCGCCTCGTCCTCGAAGCGCAGCCCCTCATTGCCCGTCGCCATCACCAGCGTGCCGGTGCCCTTGAGCGTCATGCCAATGAACGCGACCTTCACCTGGCGCGCGCCCTTGCCGAAGCTGCGGATGCCGGTGCCCGGGAACAAGGTGCCCCCCGCATCCTTCGCGACATTGGCGGCGAGATAGCCGAAGCGCGCGCCGCCGAACGGCTCGATCGCGCAGGGCGTGCGCTTGGTGTTCTTCTCGCACCCGCCATTCTGCATGCGGAGCAGTTCCTTCTGCCCGCGATCGAATTCGTGGTTGCCGACTGCGTTGAAGTCGACTCCGATCAGGTTCATCGCATGGATCGTCGGCTCGTCGAGGAACATCGACGAGACCAAAGGACTGGCGCTGATCATGTCCCCCGCCGAAACGGTGACGCTGTTCGGATGCCCCGCGCGCAGCTTGGCCACTGCCGAGGCGAAATAAGCGGCGCCGCCCGCGGGCACGCGGGTAACGCCGCTCTCGCTTGGTATGTCGACCGCGAGCTTGCCGGCTTCGAGATTGCCGTGGAAATCGTTGAACGCGATGATCTGGACCGACACGGGTGCTACCGCGGGCCCGCCGCCCGGCTCGACGACGCGCCCTGCGCACCCCGCGAGCAACGTCCCTGCCAGCAACCCGATCAGTATACGCATCAACCACCTCCGTCCGCCACGCCGTGGCGCGGAGATGTTACCGCGTGATTTCGCTGCGCGTCAGCCCCACAGCCGCGCGCGATACGCCTCGAAACAGCGCGCGCCGCAGCGCAGCCGGATCAGGGCGCCCTCGGCCATCGCCGTCGCGCGGCGCGGATCCTCCTCGACCGCGGGCCGGATCGCTTCGCGGTTCCAGTCGATGCTGTGCTTGATGTCGAGCACGGCGTGGACCGAGAAATAGCGCCGCTCCTTGCCCGAAAAGCCGAGCCGCTTGAGCCCGTCGGCAGTCGCCTGCGAACGGCCCGGCGCAGTCAGTTCGATCGCGCCGAGCGCACCCACCGAATGCCAGGCATAGCGGCGATTGGCGGCCATCGCGGTCATCGCGTTGGCGAGCGCGAGGCTCTCCCACACCGTATTCTCGATCACCGGGTCGACCTGCAGCGTCTCCACCAGCGCGTCGAGCATCGGGCCGTGCATGCCCTTGAAGGTGCCATGGCCCATCTCGTCCCAGTAATTGCGGGCGAGCTCGAGCTTGGGGCGGACGGGCAGCTTGACCTGCGTCATCGCGACGAGATCGTCGAAACCCGCCTCGCCGGCGGCCTCCTGCTCGAAGAACCAGCGGAACTCGTCGATGTTCGCCTGCTCGGCAAGCCACGGGAACAGCGAATCGTTCTGGCCCGGGCCGGAATTCTTGAGCTCCTCGAACCATTCGATGAAGCCCTCGACATCGGTCGGCGCCTGCGCCGCCTCGTCGACGATGTCGGCGCGCAGCTCCTCGATGAAGCCGCCCTCGAGCCGCTGCATCTTGATGTCGCGCTCGAACACCCGGCTCCAGTCCCGGCTGGGGAAACCGGGTTCGAGCCGCTCGCGATTCCAGTGGGCGAGGCCACGCTGGAAGCTGTCGGTTAGGAATTGCGAACCCGCATCATTTGCGAAGTCGCTCGGACGTGTAGCCATGTTGCTGTGATCTCCTGCCGGCAAGTAACCGGCAGAATGGCCCGATGGTTCCCGCAATCGACCTGCAATAGCCGCCAACCGACTGCAAATTAACCCAAATCAATCGTCCCCGTCGAGCCGCCGCAGATCGGCGCCGCGCGTCTCGCGCCCGAACCACGCCACGAACCCCAGCGCGGCCAGGGTCGGCACCATGATCGCCGCCGCGGCCCAGCCCATCGCCGGCACCAGCGCCGTGATCGACAGCAATTGCGCGAGCACGCCGCCGGCCTTGGTGCACGCCGCCACCCAGCCGGTCGCCCGTCCGCGCACCCGCATCGGGAAGCTCTCCGCGGTGTAGGGCAGCACGATCGCGATGATCCCGTTCGAGCCGACGATCAGCAACGCCACCGGCAATACCGGGCTCATGCCCCCGACCAGCTCGAGCCACATCACCCCGATCAGCCCGAGAAAGGTGATGCCGATGACGGTGACGAGCGACCATTTGGTGCTCCACCGGCTGTAGATGAACGCACACAGGAACACCGTCGGGAAGGCGATCAGCGCCGAGGCGGCAAGCAGCTTGCTCGACACCGCGACCGAATAGCCCTTGCTCACCAGATCGGCGGGCAGCCACAGCAACAGCCCGAAATTGATCAGCCCCCAGGCGATCGCCGCCGTCGACAGCGCGACCAGCTTGCCGATCAACTTTGCCCCGGTGAGCGGGACATGCGCCGCCGCGGCGCGCATTTCCGGCCTTGGCGCCGCAACCTTGCGCACCGTCGCCCCGAACCGCGCCATCACTGCCGCCGCTTCGGCACGCCGCCCGCGCGCGAGCAGGAACTTGGCCGATTCGGGGATGAACACCCCCAGCACCACCAGCAACAGCCCGGTCGGCAAGTTGAGCAGCCACAGGATCCGCCACCCGAAGATCGGCTGGAGCAGAGCGGAGGCGCCGCTCGCCGCGAAATAGCCGCCGACCGCGCCGAGCCCGCCGACCAGCACGAGGCTCCAGCCGCGATGCCGGCTCGGCATCATCTCGGCGAGCAGGGCGTAGGTCACCGGCAGCATGCCCCCCGCCGCCGCGCCCATCATGAAGCACATCCCGATATTCCAGGCGAGGCTGGGCATCGCGCCGCAGATCGACGTCCCGACGAACATCACTGCCGAGAGCAGGATCGTCGCCTTGCGGCCATAGATGTCGGCGAGCACGCCCCACAGCACCGATCCGGTCACCGTCCCGCACAAGGCAAAGAACGGGACCAGCGACACCGTCGCCTTGGGCACATGATATTCCATGATCATCCCGGGGACGGTGAAACCCAGCGCGGCGGGCTTCATGATGTCGATGATCAGGGCGACCACCAGCACCGCCATCAGCCCCCAATGCGCTGGTCCCAGATGCGCGTCCTCGGGCGCGGCGATCTCGAAATCGTCACGCGCCGCAAGCTGCGCCGATACGTCGCGCGGCAGCAGCCCCCAGGCGGCGATCAGGCAGCCGAGGATGATCATCGCCATCCCGCCGACCATGTCCCAGCCCATCGGCATGCCGGCGAGCATGTAATGCATGTCCTTGCCCATCAGGAACATCGGCACGTGCATCAGCACGCCGGCGGTCACCGCGGTGCAGCCGAGCACGAACAGCCACACCCCGCGCCGGTCGATAAAGGTACTGCCCGCCTGCATCTACGTTGCCCCTTCCCCCGCCCCTTTCGCTTGTGTTAGCGCTAACTTCAGCAAGCGCCGGGGCCAACCCGGGCATAGAGGAGAGCGATGTGAAGAGCAAAATCGGGCGACGGCTGTTGGGCACGGGCCTGCTGGCGAGTGCCGCGGCGCTCGCCCTTCCCGCTGCCGCGCAGAGTGATTTGCGGCTCAACGATGCCGGCTATTTCGAGGCGCGCGGAGTCAACGTCCTCGTCTTTTCGAACTGGTATGACGGGCTGTTCGCCGATTCGAAGATCAGCGGAGTCGAGATCGTCCAGCAAGGCGAGCGCACCGCCACCAACGGCGATGTCCGCCTTTCCGCCACCCCCGGCCAATGGGACCCGATCGGCCGACTGGTGAAGCGCGACATCGATCAAAAGACCGGCGCGATCGAGGCGCTGCTCGAATATCCCGAATACAAGTTCCAGTATCGCATCCGCGCCGAACGCCGCGCCGACGGCGTGCATATCGCCGTGATCCTCGATTCGCCGCTGCCCGCCGCGCTCGCCGGCAAAGCCGGGTTCAACCTGGAATTTCTGCCCTCGGCCTATTTCCACAAGAGCTTCCTCGCCGACGGCAAGCCCGGCGCCTTCCCGCTCTATCCCGCCGGTGACATGATCGCGGGCGGCGAACGCAACGCCGCGAGCGGGCGCGACATCGGCCCAGGCGCCGAGCCGCTGCCGATGGCCGCGGGCAAGACCCTGGTCCTCGCACCCGAAGACCCCGCGCGCCGCGTAACCGTCCGCGCCACCCGCGGCGATCTCCAATTATTCGACGGCCGCAACCAGGCGCAGAATGGCTGGTTCGTGCTGCGCAGCCTGCTCCCCGCCGGGCAGACCGGCCGCGTCGTCGAATGGACGCTCAGCCCCAACAGCGTCCCCGGCTGGCTGCGCGAACCGGTAATCGGCCATTCGCAGCTCGGCTATACGCCGGCGCAGGCCAAGACCGCAGTGATCGAGCTCGACGCCAACGCCAAACCCGCTGGCCCCGCGCGACTGCTGCGCATCGACGAGACCGGCAAGGCGGCGGTGGCGCTGTCCGGCACGCCCAAAAGCTGGGGCAAATATCTCCGCTACAATTATCTCAGCTTCGACTTCAGCAGCATCCGCCAGCCCGGCCTCTATCAGCTCGAATATGGCGGCAAGCAGACCCACAGCTTCCGCATCGACCCTGAAATCTACGCCGACGCCTGGCACCCCAGCCTCGACGTCTATCTGCCCGTGCAGATGGACCACATGCTGGTCAACGAGGCCTATCGCGTCTGGCACGGCGACAGCCACCGCGACGATGCGCGCCAGGCCGCGGTCAGCCATGAGCATGTCGATCTCTACCGCCAGGGCCCCACCACCGACACCAGGTTCAAACCGGGCGAACATATCCCCGGCCTCAATGTCGGCGGCTGGCTCGACGCAGGCGATTTCGACATCCGCACCCAGACCCAATATGCCGTGATCCGATCGCTGGTCGGCATCTGGGAGGACTATAAACCGACCCGCGACCAGACCCTGGTCGATCAGGATCTCCGCCGCGTCGAGATGCACGTCCCCGACGGCAAGCCCGACCTCCTCCAGCAGATCGAGCACGGCGTTCTCTATCTCGCCTCGATGTACGATGCGGTCGGCTATGCGGTGCACGGCGTCGTCGAGCCCGATGTCGCCCAATATACCCATCTCGGCGACGCCGCGTCGAAGACCGACGGACTGGCCTACGACTCCGATCTCAAGTTCGGCGAGCGCAAAGGCAATCGCAGCGGCACCCCCGACGATCGCTGGGTGTTCACCAGCAAGTCGAGCGCGCTCAATTACGGCTCGGCAGCGGCGCTGGCGGCATCGAGCCGGGCATTGCGCGGCTATGACGACGCGCTGGCGGACAAGGCGCTCAAGCTCGCGCGCGCCGTCTGGGCCGACGAGCACAGCCACGCACCCAACAGTTTCAGCCACGGCAACACCACCGGCGGCTGGCTACCGGGCGAGGAGTTCGCCGCCGCGGTCGAATTGCTGGCGACGACGAAGGACCCGCAATATGCCGCGCGGGTCACGAGCCTGTGGCCGGAAATCGCCCCGCGCTTCGGCCAATATGCCGAGACCGCGCTGCAGGCATTGCCCTTCATGGACGCCGGGTATCGCAGCAAGGTCGAAGCCGAGATACGCAAGCTCAAGGCCAATGCCACGCCGTTCACTGGCGCCAATCCCTATGGCGTCCCGATCACCACCGGCGGCTGGGCGGGCAACGGCGCCGTGATCCAGACCGGCCTCACCGACTACGCCATCCACAAGGCGTTCCCCGCGCTCAGCGACGGCAGCCTCGTGTTCCGCGCGCTCGATTATCTTCATGGCACCCATCCGGGCTCGGACATCTCGTTCGTCTCGGGGGTCGGCACCCGCTCGAAGGAAGTCGCCTATGGCAACAACCGCGCCGACTTCTCGTTCATCGCCGGCGGCGTCGTCCCCGGCGTGCTGATCCTCAAGCCCGATCTGCCCGAGAATAGCGAGAATTGGCCGTTCTTCTGGGGCGAGAACGAATATGTCGTGAACATGAGCCCCAGCTATATCGCGCTGGTCCAGGCCGCGATCGAATTGGGGAGAAAATAGCCGTCATCCCGGCGAAAGCCGGGATCCAGAGTCCCGAGCAATACCCTTTATGGCACTGGATCCCGGCTTTCGCCGGGATGACGGTGGAAAGAGAAGCCCGACCATGCTTTAACCCGCCGCCATGCCCAGTAGCTTCCGCCGCGCCCTGCCTGCGCTCGCCGCCCTTTCCCTCACCACTGCGCCGCTCGCCGCGCAAACCACCTATGAAAGCGTCGACCCGCTCATCGGCACCGGCGGCGAGGGCCATACCTTCCCCGGCGCCGTCGCGCCGTTCGGCATGGTCCAGCTCAGCCCCGACACCGACACCGGCTGCGTCATCCGCGAATGCTATGGCCACGCCGCCGGCTATCGCTACGACGATCCGACGATCCAGGGCTTTTCGCATACCCATTTCTCGGGCGCGGGCCATTCGGATCTCGGCGACTTTCTGGTCATGCCCGTAGCGGGCGGAACCGTGCTGCTCGAGCCCGGCGACGCCGCCAAGCCCGGCTCGGGCTATCGCTCGCGCTTCGATCATTCCACCGAGACCGCGCACCCCGGTTATTATGCCGTCACGCTCGCCGATGCGAAGATCCGCGCCGAGCTGACCGCCGGCACTCGCATCGGCGTCCACCGCTATGCCTTCCCCGCCGGCACCCCCGCGCATGTCATCCTCGATCTGCGCAGCGTGCTCTACAATTATCCGGGCAAGACGCTGTGGTCGTCGATCCGCATCCGCCCCGACGGGACGATCACCGGATCGCGCGAGACCCGCGGCTGGGCCCCGGCGCGCAAATTGTTCTTCGCGATCCGCCCCTCCGCCCAGCTGACCGGCCACGCCTTCCTCAACCGCGAAGGCAAGATCGAATATAACGGCTTCCAGGGCCCCGGCCGCGGCCGCGACGATCTCGACCAGCTCGCCGGCCGCGCACTCGTCGCCCGGCTCGATTTCGGCACGCTCGACAAGCCACTCGAACTCAAGGTCGCACTGTCGAGCGTCGACGAGGACGGCGCGATCGCCAATCTCGACAGCGAGCCCGGCGGCTTCGACGCGGTCCGCGCGAGTACCCGCACTGCCTGGGAGCAGGCGCTCGGCGCGATCCAGATCAAAGCGCCCGCGCCGACCAAGACCATGGTCTCGACCGCGCTCTACCACGCGCTGATGGCTCCGAGCGTCTTCTCCGACGCCGACGGGCGCTATCGCGGCCCCGACGATCAGGTCCACAAGGCCGAGGGCTTCACCTTCCACTCGACCTTCTCGCTATGGGATACCTTCCGCGCCGAGCATCCGCTGCTGCTGCTCGTCCAGCCCGAGCGCCGCAACGCCGACTTCATCCAGTCGCTGCTCGCCAGCCAGAAGGAAAGCCCGTTCGGCATCCTGCCGGTCTGGCAGTTCCACGGCCGCGAGACCTGGACGATGATCGGCTATCACGCCGTTCCCGTCATCGCCGACGCCTATCTGAAGGGCGTTCGCGGCTTCGACGCGGAAGCCGCGCTCGACGCGATGGTCAAGAGCGCCAGCTACGGCCCCTATGGCGGGCTCGATCACTATATGAAGCTCGGTTACGCCCCGATCGACAAGGAACCCGAGGCCGCCTCGAAGACCGTCGAATATGCCTATGACGACTGGACCATCGCCCGCATGGCCCGCGCATTGGGCAAGACCGATGTCGCCGCCACCTTCGAGAAGCGCGCCGGAAACTGGCGCAACAGCTTCGACGCCAAGACCGGCTTCCTGCGCGCGCGCAAGACCGACGGCAGCTTCCGCACTCCGTTCGATCCGACTGCGATCAACTATGGCTCGGACTATACCGAGGGCAATGCCTGGCAATATTCGTGGTTCGTGCCGCAGGACCAGGCGGCGATGTTCGCCTTGCTCGGCGGCGACAAGGCCGCGGTGAAGAAGCTCGACGCGATGTTCGACTTCGACAATTCGAAGCTCGACTACAGCCATGCCGAGGATATCGCCGGGCTGATCGGCCAATATATCCACGGCAACGAGCCGAGCCACCACGTCGCCTATCTCTACGATTTCGCCGGGCAGCCGTGGCGCACGCAGGAGCGTCTCAAGCAGATCGTCGAGAGCCAGTACAAGACCGGTCCTGCCGGCCTCTCGGGCAATGACGATCTCGGCCAGATGTCGTCCTGGCTCGTCTTCACCGCGCTCGGTTTCTATCCCGTCGCGCCGGGCTCGAACCAATATGTGATCGGCCGCCCCTTCGTCGACCGCGCCACGCTCAGCCTGCCCAACGGCAAGCGCTTCACGGTCGTCGCGGAGGGCCTGTCGGCGGCGAACCCCTATGTCGGCAAGGTCACGCTCGACGGCAAGCCGCTGGTGCGCAGCTATCTCACCCATGACGAATTGTCGGCCGGTGGCGAGCTGCGCTTCACGATGCAGGCCAAACCGAACAGGCGCTGGGCGACGTCGCGCGCGGCCCGCCCCTTCTCGACAAGCACGGCGCGCTAGGGGGCCGCGCGCGCGTCGCACTCGAAATCCGCTATTTCGTAAACACGGTATGCTCTGCTAGCCTCGCCGTAACGACATAAACGGGAGAGAGTGGATGGCGAGTTCGAGCGCGCCCGCGGCCGATACCAAGGCCGGGCCCTATGCCTGGTACGTCCTGATCGTCCTGTTCCTCGTCTACGCGCTCAACTTCATCGACCGTCAGATACTGACGATCCTCGCCCCGCACATCCGCCGCGACCTCGGGCTCAGCCACGCCGATATCGGCTTCCTCTACGGCACGGCGTTCGGGGTGTTCTATGCCCTGTTCGGCATCCCGCTCGGCCGGCTCGCCGACAGCTGGCACCGCGTCCGGCTGATGAGCATCGGCCTCGCACTCTGGTCGACGATGACTGCGATCTCGGGCCTGTCGCGCAACGGCCTCCAGCTAGCCGCGGCGCGGATCGGCGTCGGGGTCGGCGAGGCCACCGCCAGCCCCTCGGCTTACTCGCTGATCTCGGACTGGTTCCCCAAGCGCCAGCGCGCCACCGCGCTCGCCATCTATTCGGCGGGCATCTATTTCGGCGGGGGTTTCTCGCTGTTCCTCGGCGGCGCGATCGTCGATTGGTGGAACGCTGCCTATCCCGTCGACCCGCCGTTCGGGCTGGTCGGCTGGCAGGCCGCATTCATGGCGGTCGGCCTGCCCGGCCTCGTCCTCGCACTCTGGGTGGTCACCCTGCGCGAGCCGATGCGCGGGCTGTCCGAGGGCCTCGTCGCGCCGCGCCACCCGGCGCCGTTCAAGAGCTTCCTCGAGGACCTGCTGACGATCATCCCGCCGCTCACGCTGATCGGCGCCGCGCGCAACGGCGCCAACGCTTTGCTCCGCAATCTTATCGTGCTCGCGCTCGTCGCTGCCGCGATCTACGCGCTCGTCCGGCTCGGCGAGCCGCTGCCGCAATGGCTCGCCGTCGGCACGGGAGTCTACGCCGTCTACAGCTGGTCGGCGGCGCTGCGTCACCGCGACGCGCCCACCTTCAAGCTGATCCTCGGCACGCCCGCCTTCCTCGCGGTGGTGCTCGCCTATGGCCTCAACGCCTTCCTCGCTTACGCCGTCGCGGGGCTCGCCCCCAGCTACGCCATGCAGGTCTTCGGCATCGCCAGCCGCGAAGCCGGCCTGTGGATCGGCGGCCCGGCGATCCTCGGCGGTTTCCTCGGCGTGACTCTCGGCGGGATCGCCGCCGACCGCCTGCGCCGGCGCTGGCCGTCGGGCCGGATCATGGTGGTGCTGTTCGGCAGCCTCGCCCCCATCCCCTCCCTGATCATCGCCTTCACCACCGCCGACAAGGCATTGTTCTACGCGATGCTCCCGCTCACCCAGATCTTCGCCAGCTGCGCGCTCGGCGCCGCCGCCGCCGCGACGCAGGACCTCGTATTGCCCCGCATGCGCGGCACCGCCACCGCCGCTTTCTTCATCGGCACGACGTTGATCGGGCTCGCCATGGGCCCCTATCTCGCCGGCCGCGTCGCCGATCTCACCGGCAGCCTGTCGACCGGCATCCTCTCGCTGCTCGTGACATTGCCGCTCGCGCTAGGTGCCGCGATCGTCGCCTTCCGCCTCGTCCCCGCCGCCGAAGCCAGCCGCCAGGCACGCGCGCAGGCGGCGGGCGAGCCCCTGTAGGAGTCCCGCCGGTCGCCGCCGTTCAGTGCTCCTGCGAAAGCAGGAGCACGAACTGGTGAGCTTCACCCGGTGAGCGACGGGGCCCGGCGATTGCGGCAGGGTCGTTGCAGCCGCCTAACGACCCGCGATCGTCACCCCGAACCGCGCAAAATCCGTCCGGTCGGGCCGCGCGCCGGGGCTGGTCGCCGAGACCTGCCCGCTCGCCGGGTCCACCGTCAGATAGCGGTTGGTGACCAGCGACATCAGCATCGTCTCGCCATAGACCGTCTCCATCCACTGGAAGGTCTCGCCCAACCCCGCCGGCCCCGGCTTGAGCCACGCGTCGCCGGTCGCGTTGATCGAGACGTGGCCGCTGCCCACCGCCAACGCCACCCGCCCCTGCCCGCGATCGACCACCCGGAAGCGCGCCTCGCCTTCGTCCTGCGCGACGATCGCGCCCTCATGCTCGGCCAGCGCCATGATCCGGCCGAGCACCGCCAGCGTCACCGTCTTGCCCAGCGGGATCGGGTGCATCAGCCCCTTGGGGTTCGGCTCGCCTACCGCGAAGCTGTCGAAATCGGCATAGCCCCCGGCCTGCCCCTGCGCGTTGAAGGCGAACAAGGCATAGCGGATGCCCTGGAAGGTCTTGAGCTGGAACGCCATGACGAACGGATCGCCGATCGGCGTGAATGCCTTGCCGTCGAGGCTGTAGCCGAACCGCGCCTGCTCGGTCAGATAGTCGCACTCGGCGCGCAGCCAGATACGCTTGCCGGCGAACGGCACCCGCACGCGACTGTCGCCCTGCTGATCGTGGAACTCGATCGCCAGCCGCCCGCCCTCGCGCTTCACCCCCAGGGTCCGATACGGCAACCCCAACAGCGCCAGCCCCGCCACATCGCCATCGCGCAGCCCGCCCGTCTCCAGCAAAGCCGTCGAAATCGAACGTGGCCCGATCGCGCGCTGAGTCAGCGAATTGCGCGCCGCCATCAGATCGCTCGCCGGCAAAATGTGCAGCCGCAGGAACCCGCGCCGCTCCTTCAGCGACCAGCGACCATCGTCGGGCACATGGTTCCACTGCCACACCCGCCCCAGCGCCGGCCCGCCAAAGCCGTCGTCGCGGACATAAGGCGCGAACGGCTTCTGCATCACGCCCGTATCGGGCTTGAGCCAGGTCCGCGGCGTCCGCCCCAGATTGCCCGGCAGGCCGAAATAGGGCCAGCCATCCTGCCACGTCACCGGAGACAGCCCGGTCAGCCGACCGAGCGAATTGAAGTCGGTCATCGAGAAGCCCCACCACGCGCCTTTGGGCGTCTGGATCAGCCCGCCCTGGTGGAGCACGTTGCGGCCGGGCAAAATGGTCGGCGGCGCGATGTCGAACGGCGGCTTGGGCTCGCCGCGATGCCGATAGCCTTGCGCGCTGCCCCAGCCCTCGTCGAGGCTGATCGCGTGGTTCACTTCATACGGCCCATAGGGCTTGTCGGCGCGCGCCACCGGCATCCGCATCCGCCCCGAATACCAGGCGCTGGTGATGAAATAGCGCCCCTGGATCTTGTAGAGGTGCGCGCCTTCGCCCATCCCCTGATCGGCGGAGATGATCACGCGTTCGCTGCCCGGCACCACATCGTCGAGCGCCGCATTGAGCTGCGCCATCCGCACCTCGCGATAGCCCCACACCACATAGACCTTGCCGTCATCGTCGAACAACACCCCGAGATCGTGGAGCGAGCGCTTCATCGGCGTCCGCGTCCACGGCCCCGCCGGGTTGGTCGCGCGGAAGACCTGGGTGGTGTGGCCGTTGACGTTGGAGAAGATGTAGAAAGTGCCGTCGTGATAGCGGAAGCTCGGCGCCCAGATGCCCTGCCCGTACATGCTCTTGCCGCCCTCGAGCCGCATCTCGGGCCCCAGATCGAGCCGGTCGAACGCGTAACCGAGCAGTTCCCAGTTGACCAGGTCACGCGAGTGCAGGATCGGCAGTCCCGGCATCGTGTGCATCGTCGTGCCGGTGAGATAATAATCCTCGCCGACCCGGATCAGATCGGGATCGGAGAATTCGTCGTAGAATAATGGATTGGTGAAGGTCCCGTCGCCATTGTCGGCGGTCCAGGTCTTTGGAGCCGTCTGCGCAGCGGCAGGTAGCCCGGCAAGGCACAGCCAGAGCGCGATCCACAGCCGACCCATGACACTCTCCCCCTTCGATACCGTTGTCGCAGCGCTATTGGCGCGGACGGGAAGCTGTCAAATCAATTGCCGGGCCCACACCTGCTACCGTCTCTACCGCACGCATCCCGCCACCAGCGCCTCGGCACGTGCGGCATCGAGCCCGAGCCGGGCGCTGCCGCATTCGCGCCCATCGCCGTCGACTGCCATGCTGAACGGAAGCCCGCTGGTCTCGGCACGCAACGCCCGCGCCAATTGCCGCTGCATCTCGCGCTCGGGCCGCCAGCGCTGCGCCTCGGGCACTGCGTCGAGCATCGATCGCGTCGCCGGGCTGTCGTCGAACGGCACCACCAGCACGCGGAACGGCCGGGCGCCGCGCGCGATCGCGGGCAGCCGCGCCAGTTCGGCATGGCACGGCGCGCACCACGAAGCGACGAACAGCAAGACGCTGCCAGGCGGATAGCGGCCGGTCTCCGCACCCGCGGGCAAGCCGAGCAGCAACAGCGCGATACCCAGCCATTTGATCGGTCCGATTATTACCGCCGCACTCCGCCTCGACATTGTCACGAGCCCGTGATTTGGTGCTGTAAACAGGGGGGTACCATAATGGCAGCGGTCATTCTCGCGCTTTTACTTGCCGGCCAGGCTGCGCAGCAGACGCCGCCCGCCAAGCCGACAATCCAGCAATCCTTCGACGAGGCGACCAAGGCCGCGGTCGAGGGGCGCTGCGAGGAGGCGATCCGCATCTTCGAAAGTATCGAAACCGCGCCGAAGATCGCGCGCAACGCGATGGTGCGCGCCGCGATCGACGTGCGCAAGGGCGGCTGCCTGATCGAGCTCGGGCGCCTGGACGAAGGCGAGGCCGCGGTCCGCCGCGGCCTTCCCGCGTTGGCCGGCAAGGGAGAGGATTTCGCCGAGGAAGTGCGCCAGTCGCATCTCGCGCTCGGCCGGCTGGGCGCGCAGCGTTTCGATTACGTCACTGCGGTCGCCGAGTATAAGCAGGCGCTCGACGGCGCCACCGGCAAGGGGCGGCTGCGGCCGCTGCTCGCGCTGTCGCAAGTCCTTGCCTTCGATCAGGACGGCCAGGCGTTGCGCTACGCCACCGAGGCGCGCACCCTCGCGCTTGCCGATGCGACGGTGAACAAGCGCGAACTCGCCACCGTGCAGACCCAATATGCCCGCGTGTTGCTCAACCAGGGCCGCCAGAAAGAGGCCTATGCCGAATTGAAGGACAGCCTGCGCAAGCAAGGCGGGCTCGATTTCCGAGTCAATCTCGACGATATCACCACGCGGTCCGATCTCGCCATCGCCGCCTCGCTCAACAAGGACCACGACGCGGCGCGCAAATATCTCGCTTATACCGGTGCCGGCCGCTTCAAGGACACGCCGTTCGATCGGGCGACGTCGATGGAGCCGCCACTATGCGGCAGCGCCACCGGGCTGAAACCCGAGGATTTCGCCATCGTCGAATTCTCGCTCGCCGAGGACGGCCATGTCCGCGGCGCAATGCCGATCTACGTCACCGGCGGACGCGACGCCGCGCTCGCCTTTGCCCGCGCGGTGGCGGGCTGGTCGTGGCAGCCCGAGGCCGTCAAGGCGGTCCCGCCTTTGTTCCGCTACGCCACTCGCGTCGAGATCCGCTGCACCGTGGCGGGCGAGCGGCCGCCGCTGACCGCGCCGCTGGCCGAAGCCTATGCCGAGTGGATGGAAAGCCTCGGCAAGCCCGAGCCCGGCTGGACCGACCAGCCCGCGGCCAAGGCCGCACCGCTCCAGCGCGCGGCGCTGGCGCAGGCCCGCGCCGCCGGGGATCGCCCCGGCGAGCTCGCCGCCTTGTTCGCGCTGGGTAACAATTCCGTGATCGGCGAACCCGAGCGCCGGGGCTTGCTCGGCGAAGGCGTGGCCCTGGCCGACGCGCTCAAGGCGCCTCCACCCGCGCGCATCTATGTCGCGATCCCACAGGTGTGGGCCAAGAGCGACGACGGTCGCGAAGCGCGCGAAATGCTCCGCGCGCTGCTGGCGCGGCCCGAAGTCGCCGGGGATCCGCTTGCCGCGGCGACGCTGCGGCTGCTGATAGCGGCGCCCAGCTTCCGAACGCCTGCGCCGAGCGATTCGGAGACGTTGCTGGCCGCGGTGATCGCGGAACCGGAATTGCCCGCCCAGCATCCGCTCAAGGTCGCCGCCTTGCTCCAGCAGGCAAATCGGTTCGCGTCCAAGGGCGATGTCGAGGGCGCCCAGCGGCTGTTCGAGCAGACCGGACTCACCACCGAGCAATGCGCGTTCCTCGGCCTCCAGCCGGCGATGCGCCGGCCGGGCACGTCGTCGGAGGATTATCCGACCGACGCGTACCAGATGGGGTTCGAAGGCTGGGTCCGCACCGAATTCGACGTCGCCACCGACGGCAGCACGATCCGCCCGCGCGTGCTCACTGCCTATCCCCCGTTCGTATTCGACGAAGCCGGCGCCAAGATCAGCAAGGGCTTCCGCTACACCGCAAGCTACCGTCCCAAGGGCAGCGTCGCCTGCACCGGACGCCAGGAAGCGATAAAGTTCCTGCTGCCCTGAGTGGGCATCCGAAACCCCTTCCTAAAAGGGAGGGACCAAGAGGCGCCGACGCCCCCTCACATCGCCTGGAATACCCCGCACGCGATCCGCCCGCCCGAATTGCCCGAAGGGTCGGTCTTATAATCGTCGGCATTCGCGTGGATCACGATCGCCGCGCCGTCTTCGTCGAGCAACTGCTGATAGGTGCCGCCCGGCAAGGTGAAGATCGTCCGGTCGCGGCCACCCGCGGCGACCTCGAGATTGGGCATGTCGCCGGCATGCGGACCCGCGGGATTCTCCTTGCCGTGCTGGTGCGCGGTCGGGTTCCAGTGCGGCCCGGCGCTGGCGAAATCGGGACCGACGCATTTGCCGATTGCGTGGACATGCGTCCCGTGCGGCCCCTCGGGCAGATTGCCGGCCTCGACGATCACTCGGATCGCGCCGTCGACTTCCTCTGCCACCGCGGTGCCGATCTTCTCGCCGCCCGCGTTGAGGATATCGGCCTGGGCGCGGTAATGCCCCGCCATGTAGCGCGCATTCTGCTCGGGGGTCGCGCACCCGCCGAGGATCGTCGCGGCCGCCACCATCGTAATCGCCACCCGCTTCATGCCGTCCACTCCCTGACTCGCTTGGTATCGTACTAATGGACCGCCGCCGCGCACGTTCCAAGACCCTAGCGCGCGCCGATACAATCCCCGTCGCGCTTCCCGCTCACGCTGCCGACGCCGAGCGCGATCTTGGCGCGCCGCGAGAAGGTCAGCGCCTGCCAGCGCCCGCTATTGCCGATTGCGGTCCGGCTCCGCAGAAAGGTCAGATGGAGCAGTTCATATTGCTCGGCGTCGATCGCGCCCGTGTCGATCATGCAGCGCCACTGCGCGACGTTCCACGCATAGTCGCGCGCGACGCCGTCCTGGTCGATGCTCCGCGACAGCGCCTCGTACCAGGCCAGGATCGCGCGCAGCCGCTCCCAGCGCTCGGCCTCGGGCATCGCCGCCAATTTGCCGCGCAGCCGCGCCAGGTCCGCGTCGGGCGGGAAGAAACCCTGCTGCACCTTGGTGTCGATCGCCCAGCGCACCTTGCGCATCGTGATCGGCTGGCCGGCGAACACCCGCAGCAAGTCGCGCCGCACGTCGAGCAGCAATGCGACATAAGCGTCGGTCTGCACCTGGAGCATCGCGTCGCTCTCGAACAGCGCGGTCAGCTCGCGCAGCAGCACCGCGTTCAGCCTGCCATCGGCATCATGCGCCGCGAGGATCCGCGTCCGGCACTTGTCCCGGACCGGCACTTTCAGGCAATCGCGCGAGAACAGCAGCTTCCCATAGACCGGCGCCAGCGCCTTGCGCGTCCGCCCGAACCGGCCGCGCAGCCGCTGCTTCCACGCCGCGAGCACCGGCTGCAGGCTGCCGGTGCCGTAATTCCACTGGCTCATCCCGACCGAGACGAGCTGCCCGTCGAAATTGCCCACCGGCATCGCCCAGCAGCCCATCGTCTCGGGGATCGAGGTCTCGGCCATCCGCGCGAACACCGCCGCGCGGTCGAGCCCGATTCCGCCGAGCAACACCGCCGCTTCGGAGTCGATCTGCAGAAACGGTGCGTCGCCGACGCGCCGGCATTCGGGCAAGGGCGTCGGCGCCGCGGGCGGCAGATCCTGCGCGCACGCCCCCGCGCTCCACAGCAATGCCCCCGCCAGCGCTAACGGCCTCAGCATGCCGCCGGAACCCGCCCGGCGCTTAGCGCAGCGGCACTGCCGCGGGGCTGTCGGTCACCATCAAGTTCATGATGAACAGGATCAGCCCGCTCTCGTCGGTGACGTCGACACGCCAATCCTTGTCCTCCCAGATCTTATCGGCATGATCGCGCAGCAGCTCGCCGACGAAGCGTGCCACTTCGATGCGCAATGCCTTCTGATCGTCGCGCTCGACCTGGAGAGTCTCCCAGACGCGATTTTGGGTACGAAGCTCGATATTATAGTGCGGCATATAGGGCCGGCCTCCGCACGGCGGAGGCGCACGTGCTGCTACGGCGAGTCTCGCCTGATGCGACTTATCGACAGCACGTCTATGTTTCGCAACCCTTTTGCGGCCACGGCCCTGGAGCTGGGTGAGGGAATCACCCCATCGATAGCGGGAAACCCTCACCCAGCGCCGCTAGGCGGCAAGCCGCCAAGCTTCGCCTTTCTCCCGCAGGGAGAGGAAAGCGGGCACGGGCGTCGCCGCCCGGCCCCCGCCCTCAGAACCCGTACGAGAGCCGCAGATAGCCGAACTGCCCGGGAATGTCGTACGTCGTCGGATCGTAGTTCGCGCTGTCGCAGGTGAAGCATTGCGGCGGATCGCGATCGAAGAGGTTGTTCACCCCCGCGGTGAGCCGCAGCCGGTGATCCATCCAGCCCGGCGAGAGATAGAGCTGCATGTCGCCATAGAACACGCTCCCCATCCGGTGCTCCCCGTCGCGCTCGTCCACGCCGTTGATGTAGCGTCCGGTGAACGAGATCCCGTATGCCGGAGTCGACCAGTCGAGCGTCCCGTTGAGCTTGAACTTGGGATAGGCCTGGTCGGGGCTGCCGCGCTCGGTGCCGGCATATTCCTGGGTCGGCGCGTTGAGGTCCGATGGCGGCACGATGTTGTACTTGATCAGATGCGCCGCGTTGACCGCGAGCCCCACCGTGCCCCCGGCGAATTCGGTCGAACGGAAATTGACCGTCCAGTCGATCCCCGAGGTCTCGATCGCATTGAGGTTGAGCAGCCGCGCATTGATCGAGGCGACCTGCCCGCTGGCGGTGCGGCGGATCGCCGCGCAGCTCACCGGATCGGCACTGAACGCGCAGCGCGACAGAGACAGCGTCGCGGGCACCGAGTCGATCGCGTTGGTCAGCTTGATGCTGTACCAATTGACTTCGAGGCTCAGCGCGCTGGCAAAGCCGCCCGTCGCCCAGCTCGGGCTGTAGACGCCGCCCGCGGTCCAGGTCTCCGCAGTCTCGGGCTTGAGCGCGGTATTCCCCTGCGAGAACACGCCGAGCTGACCACCGGTCGGTTCGTTGTAGCTTCCATTTGCGGGGACGCCGTTGGCGATGCAATTGGCGCGCACCGTCGGGTTGGTCAGGAACGATCCGCCGGTCGCGCTGGTGCACGGATCGTCGATCGTCGCGTCGAAGCGCGAAGGGCCGGCATAGAGCTCGCCGATGCTCGGCGCGCGCAGGCTCTCGGCATAGCCGCCGCGGAACAGCAGGTCGCGCACCGGCTTCCACAGCCCCGATGCCGTGAACGTGGTGTTGCTGCCGAACGACGAATAGTTCGAATGCCGCGCCGCGCCGTCGAGCTCGAGCAAGTGGAAGAAGCCGACATTGGCAAGGATCGGGATGCGGACCTCGCCATACCATTCGTCGACGTTGAACCCGCCGCGCGCCGGGCTGGTCGGCACGTCGGCGCCGAGCCCGGCGACGATCAGCGGATCGGGATCGTAGCTGGCATGCTGGTCGCGATGCTCATAGCCCACCGCGACACCCACCGGGCCGCCCGGCAGGTCGAACAATTCGCCCGAGAGGTTGGCAGTGAAGTCCCACAGCCGCTGGCTGCTCTTGTCCCTCTCGTCGAACGTCACATAATCGAGCATCGGCTGGGTGATCGAACCGAGCCCGCCGAAGATGTTGAACGGCACGCACGCTCCGGTGCAGTCCGCCACCGGCCCGAGCGCGCGGGCGAGGTTCGCGGCGTTGACGTTGCCGGTGAACAATTGGTGCGCATCGTTGATGCCGTAGACGCCGTTGACGTCCCAATACCAGTTTCGGCTACCCACTTCGAACGAGCCGTCGAGCGTCACCGTCGCGGAGAGCGTGTCGACATCCTGGGTGAACACGCGCTGGCCGCCCTCGACGAAGCGTCGGCGGATCATCGAGTAATTGGCCGGCGTGCCGTCCGCGCCCGACGAGAGCGTGCCGAACGGGTTGTACGGGTTGGTGGCGTCGATCGAGATCGTGTCGAGCAGATTGCCGTTGCCGGCATCGGGCCCGATCGACAGCGGCAGGAACGCCGCCTGGGTGGTCGAATGGCGATGGTTGGCGACCAGCTTGGTCCGCAGGTTCACATTGTCGCTCAATTCCTGCTTGAAGTTGACGAACGCGCCGAAGCGCTCCGACGGAGTCAGCAGATAATTATACGGCCCGAAATTGAATGAGTCGGTGTCTGAGGAATAGGGACGGTAATCGGCGAGCGTCGGCCGGCGCCCGATCACCGGGGCGATGAGCGTCTGGTTGGGAAGCCCCAGGACGCCGAATCGCCCGTTTGGCGTCGCGCTCGAGCAGCCCGGCGCCGCGCAGCTCGTCGCGCCCGGCGTCGGGAACAAGGAGATCGATCGGTCGGCGGTGCTCACCCCTTCCTGCTTGGTGTAATAGCCGCCGAACACCAGCGAAGTGCCCGTATCGGGCGACTGGATGCCGTAGCTGGCTTCGTAATTCTGGGTATGCCCGTCGCCTTCGCGAAACGTGCCGAACTGCGCCGAGGCGCGCAGCCCGACCTGCTTCTGCTTGGTGATGATGTTGACCACGCCGGCGACGGCGTCGGTGCCGTAGAGCGGCGACGCGCCCGACTGGAGCACTTCGACGCGCTCGATCATGCTCGTCGGCAATGCGTTGAGGTCGACCGAGGCGGGAATGCCGCCCGCCGCCGAGCCGTTGACGTAGCGCAGGCCGTCGACCAGCACGAGCGTGCGCTTGGCGGCGAGGTAGCGCAGGTCGATCTCGGCCGATCCCGAGCTCACGCCGGTGCCGTCGGGCGGTCCGCCGATATTGCCGGCATTGTTGACCTTGGTGTTGAGCCCGCCGCCCGCGCTGGGCAGGCGCTGGAGGACATCGGCGATCGAGCTCAGCCCGGTCCGCGCGATCGACGCTTCGTCGACGGTGACGACGGGCTTGTCCTGATCTAGCGGATTGCGCCGGATGCGCGATCCGGTGACGACGATTTCCTCGCCCGCACCTTGCGCCGCGCTCTGTTCGTCATCGCCGGGACTGGTCTGTGCCTGTGCCGGCATCGCCGCCAGCGCTGCGGCAAGCGCCGCGATTGCAACACCCGAAATAGTCGACATGGTTTTCCTGCGCATCAATTGGTCCTCCAAGTACGCCACCCGAGACATCCTCTTTCGATTATTGCCGCATATGAGAAACAATCGCGGCCGTTCCGCAATGGATACGATCGTGGCGCGCGCACGATATCGCCGGCCATGTGGCTTTGGAGTCACAGCGGTGGGAGGGGAGTAAGCCAAGCCCTTCCCTCGCCCCCTGCAAGGGGGAGAGGGTTGCGCAGACTTGGCAGCTTGCGGCCTAGTCGGAGCTGGGTGAGGGGGTGCGGCCGCAAAGCGGCCGCGCGGAGCAAAGCTCCGCCTCCGCCCCGCCCTCTTAGCCGTCACCCCCGAAAACGGGGCCATTTGCGGCATAGGCGGCGATCCCGACAGCTGTCACATGCCGAGCGAGCCCAGGAGATGGATCCCCGCTTTCGCGGGGATGACGAAGAGAATAATCCCCGCTACGCTCCCGGCTCCGCCGCCGCAGCCTCGACCACCGCCGCCGTCCTAGCCGCCGCGACCACCGCCCCCACGCCGCGCACCCCGCGCACCAGCGGCAGCAACGGCGGCTGGATCCACGCCTGCACTTGCGCGTCGTCGAACAACGCAGTCACGCCGAACTCCTGATTGTACGCCGTCGTGTGCTGGAACAGGATTTCCTTCTCCAGCGTCGCGCTGTCCTCGATCTCGCCATATTGACGCGCGCCGGTGAACAGCGGGTTGGGGTTGGCGGCGACATAGGGATTGGCCGATCCGCCTGCGAACACCTCGGCGATGTTGCGCAGCGCCGCGATCTCCGCCGCCATTTCGACGCTCGAATAATACATCACGGTGGTCCACGGCCAGGCGCTGCCGCTGATCTGCGCCAGCCCCGGCCCGGTGCTCGCCCCCGCCCAGGCATTGGGCACCAGGTCGTGGACATTATACTGGTTGGCGTTCCACATCTGATAGCCGCTCCCCGAAACCACTGGATACGCCGCGGCGAACGCGCTCGCGAAACTCCCGTCCGCGGTCGTCGGCCCCGCAGTCGGGAAGGTATAGACGTTCGCCCATCCGCTCCCCGCGCTGCCCTTCGGATAGAGCGTGTAGGCCAGCAACGGCGTCAGCCCGCCGCCCAGGCTGTGCCCGCAAAACACCAGCGTGTCGGACGCGCTCGCCGTCGTGCTCAGGAAGTCCTGCAGCCCGGTCCCGCTCACCTGCAGGCTCAACAGCGCCTGCAGGCCGGCAAAATTGCCGACGCTGACATTGCCGGCATTCCCGCCCGGCACCGGCACCATGTAGTGCGGCACCGCGCCGAGGTCCTCGAAGAACACATTGTACGGCGCATTGGGGTTGGTCGCCGAAACCGGCACGACATAATAGTTCTGGCTGCTATTGTAGCACACTGCCGCCGCCTGATCGGAGAAAGTGCTGAACGGCGCCTGCCATACCGCCGGCCCCCACGCGATCTGCCAGTCGTCGCCATTGTTGAAATCGGGATCGCTCAGCAGCGCCTGCAGCTCGGTCTGCAGATAGGCCGCGAGCGTCGCCGAATCGCCCGTCTGCGTCGATGCCGCGCAGATTTTGATCGCCAGGCAATATACTTGCTGCTGGATGCTCGTACAAACAGACATTGCCGCACTCCTTTCGCCAAACGCAAGAATATGAGCGAAGATTCTATTGGTCGATTGTGGAGAGTCCAGACGAGATCTTGGCTAACCGAAATATTACCGGATTTACGCCCCCCGGCATCATGCCGCTTACATTAAACCGCCATGCGATTGACAATCGCGGCATAATCGGACGAACTACCCGGCATGGGGATTGCGATCTCCCCACGAGGCGACAGCCGAAGAATCGCGTCCTGAACTTCGCCAAAGGACGCCGCATGCCTGCGCTGAACGCTATCGCCGCGGAGAAACTCGCCCGCCTGATCGGAGTCCCCGATTCGCCCTTCGTCATCGACTTGCGTACCGGCGAGCCTACCAAGCTGATCCCCGCTTCGCTGCGGCTTTCCGCCGACACCGTCGAGGAGTGGGCCACGCGTTTCGCCGGCCGCACCGCAGTGATCGTCGACGAGGACGGCACCTCGGCGCACGGCATCGCCGCCTGGCTGCGCACCGAAGGCGTCGAGGCTGAAGCATTGGAGGGCGGCTTCGCGGCATGGCGCGCCGCCGGGCTTCCGCTCCTCGCCACCGCGCGGCTCCCGCGCCGCGATGCCCGTGGCCGCACGCTGTGGGTCACCCGCGCCCGCCCCAAGGTCGATCGCATCGCCTGTCCCTGGCTGATCCGCCGCTTCGTCGATCCGCAGGCGCGCTTCCTGTTCGTCCCCGCCGGCGAGGTCCTGGCGGTCGCGAGGGAGCGCGGCGCCGCGCCGTTCGACGTCGCGCACGAGGACGTGTTCTGGAGCCACCGCGGCGATCGCTGCACCTTCGACGTGATGGTCGACGAATTCGGCCTCAGCGCCTTTCCCGCGCTCGACCACCTCGCCACGATCGTCCGCGGCGCCGACACCGCCCGGCCTGATCTCGTCCCCGAAGCCGCTGGCCTGCTCGCGATCTCGCTCGGCCTGTCGCGCCTCCATGCCGACGATCTCGCCCAGCTCGACGCCGGCATGCTGGTCTATGACGCGCTCTACCGCTGGTGCCGCGACGCACGCGGCGAAACGCATGACTGGAGCGCGCACCAGCCCCGCGCGCCGCGCGCATGACCGGTCTCGCGCCGGACAGGCCCCAACCCGTCACCCTCGCCGAGGCCTCCCGGGTCTGGCTGCGCATCGCCTTGCTGTCGTTCGGCGGGCCCGCGGGGCAGATCGCGGTGATGCACCGCATCCTCGTCGACGAGAAGCGCTGGATCGGCGAACGGCGCTTTCTCCACGCGCTCAATTATTGCATGCTCCTCCCCGGCCCCGAGGCGCAGCAGCTCGCCACTTATATCGGCTGGCTGATGCACCGCACCGCCGGCGGGATCGTCGCGGGCGTGCTGTTCGTCCTCCCCGGCGCGATTTCGATCATGGCGCTGAGCTGGGTCTATGTCCTCTACGGCCGCGTCGGGATCGTCTCGGCTTTGTTCTTCGGATTGAAGGCGGCAGTGCTCGCGATAGTACTCCAGGCAGTGGTCCGCATCGGCAGCCGCGCGCTGCGGACAGGCGCCGCCCGCCTGCTCGCCGCCACTGCCTTCGCCGCGATCTTCTTCCTCGGCGTGCCTTTCCCGCTGATCGTGCTCGCCGCCGGGCTGATCGGTTGGGCGACGAGCCGCGCCGGCCACCCCGCCTTCGCCCCCGGCGGCGGCCATGCCAGCGGCAAGGGCCCGATCGTCGTCGATGCCGACACCCTGCTCGGCGAGGAACTCCCCGCCCACGCCCGCCCGAGCTGGCGTGAAACCGCCCGCACCGCGCTCGTCTGGCTGGCGCTATGGCTGCTCCCGGTGCTCGTCCTGGTCCTCACCCTCGGCCCCGGCAACGTCTTCAGCCGCATCGCCACTTTCTTCTCGACGATGGCGGCGGTGACCTTCGGCGGCGCCTATGCGGTGCTCGCTTATGTCGCGCAGCAGGCCGTCGAGGGCCATGGCTGGCTGGCCCCGACCGAGATGCTCGACGGACTCGGCATGGCCGAGACCACCCCCGGCCCGCTGATCATGGTGCTCCAGTTCGTCGGCTTCCTCGCCGCGTATCGCGACACCGGCGGGCTCGACCCGCTCCTCGCCGCCACGCTCGGCGGCCTGCTCGCCACCTGGGTGACCTTCACGCCTTGCTTCCTGTGGATCTTCCTCGGCGCGCCGTTCATCGAGCGGCTGCGCGGCAATGCCGCGGTCTCGGGCGCGCTCTCGGCGATCACCGCGGCGGTGGTCGGCGTCGTGCTCAACCTCGCACTCTGGTTCGCGCTCCATTCGCTGTTCCGCGCCACCCTCCCCATCGCCGCCGGCCCGGTCCGCTTCGACGCGCCGGTGCTCGCCAGCCTCGACCCCTTCGCCTTCGTCCTCGCACTCGCCGCGGCAGTCGCGATCTTCGTCCTGCGCGCCGGCGTGATCCCCACGCTGCTCGCCACCGCCGCCGCCGGCATCGCGCTCCACTTGCTCGGCTGGATCGGCTGATGCGCGCCTTGTGCCTCGCGCTCGTGGCAAGCGCCACTCCCGCCGCCGCGCAGGAGCTCTCGCTGTCGGGCACCGCGCGCCTGCGCTACGAGGCGATCGAGGGCCAGCCGCGCGCCGGGTCCAACGCCAGCGACGACCTCGTCAACCTGCGCACCACGCTCCTCGCCGAATATAAGGACGGCCCCGTCCGCCTCGTCGCCGAACTGTGGGACAGCCGCGTCTATGGCGGCGACCGCGGCACCCCGATCACCACCGGCGAAGTCAATCCGGTCGAGCTCGTCCAGGCCTATGCCGAGTTCCGCGCCCAGGGCCTGCTCGGTGCCGGCAGCACCGCCACGCTCCAGGCCGGCCGCTTCACGCTCAATCTCGGTTCGCGCCGCCTCGTCGCCGCCGACGATTACCGCAACACCACCAATGGCTATACCGGCCTGCGCGCCGATCTGGCCTGGCGCACCGGCTGGAAGGCGGCCTTGGTCTACACCCTCCCCCAGCAGCGCCGCCCCGATACCCTCGAAGACCTGCGCGACAACAAGGTAGCCCTGGACCGCGAAGGCTTCGACCTGGTCCTGTGGGGTGGCCTGGTCAGCCGCACCCGCGCGCTCGGCCCGGCCACGCTCGAAGCGTCGTTCTTCCATCTCGGCGAGCGCGACCGCCCCGGCCGCCCCACCCGCGACCGCTCGCTCGACACTGCCTCGCTCCGCCTGCTCCGCGACCCCGCCCCCGGCCACGCCGACTACGAAGCCGAAGCCATCGTCCAGCGCGGCCGCATCTCCGCCAGCACCGCCGCAACCGCGCCGCGCCAGCAAGTCGCCGCCTGGTTCGTCCACGCCGAGGCCGGCTATACCTCCGCCACCGGCTGGAAGCCGCGGCTCTCGCTCGAATATGACCATGCCAGCGGCGATCGCCCCGGCGGGCGCAACACCCGCTTCGATACCTTGTTCGGCATGCGCCGCGCCGATCTCGGCCCTTCGGGCCTCTACAACGCCTTCGGCCGCGCCAATTTCCTCAGCCCCGCCTTGCGCATCGAGGCCATTCCCGGCCCGCGCACCGACGCGATGGCCAGCCTCCGCCCGATCTGGCTGGCCGCGGCGCAGGACAGCTTCTCGACCACCGGCGTGCGCGACCCCACCGGCCGCGCCGGCGATTTCGCCGGCACCCAATTCGACGCCCGCCTCCGCCACCAATTGACCAGGGCGCTCAAGCTCGAGCTCGACGCCGTCCTCCTCGCCAAGGGCCGCTTCCTGCGCGAGGCACCCAACGCCCCGCCAGGACGGTGGACCCGATACGGCTCGGTCAACCTGACCGCGGCGTTCTGAGCCGGACCAATCGTCATCCGCGCGAAAGCGGGGATCCATCTCCCGCACTATCCACGAACCCACCGGCGCATTTTGCCGCTCGGTCAGGAGATGGGTCCCCGCTTTCGCGCGGATGACGACAAAAGGGCGAATGCCCTACCCAGACCCCTCCCCTCGCGGCGACGTCCCCCAGCAGGCCCGCCAGCGCGCCCATTCCGCCTCTTGCGCCAGCGCCATCCGCCGCTGCGCCCCGGCGAGCGCCTTGGCGAGCGCGGCGTTGGTCTCCTCGCGCGTCGCCAGCGGCTTCTGGTACTGCGCCCCGTGACCGCGCCCGCCCCGCCGCCCCGCCGCGCCCGCCATCGCCGGCCCCGCTGCGCGCTGCTCGTGCAGCACCAGCGCCCGCAGCAGCGATTCCGAATAGCGCCAGCGCTGCCCGACAATCTGCCCGCCCTGGACGATCGGCTCCTCCCAGCCGATCACCGCCCGCTCATAGGCGACTTGCTCGATCGTCACTGCCTGCGTCGCCAGCGCCTTTTCCCAATCGCCGGCGAAGCGCGCGCACTGGTCGCGCAGCCGATAGGCCGAAGTCGACGAGATCCGCGCCCGCGCACAGGCGTCGCGCACCGATCCGGTCTCGGAGAGCGCGCGCAGGAACAATTTGCGCCGCGCCTCGCTCCACCCGTCGCGCCGCAGCCGCAGGTCGCCCAAAGGCTCGTCGGCCAGCGCGCGCACCGCCTTGCCCTGCTCGGCGATCCACCCCGTCTGCTGCTCTTCGACCACGGCGTCCCAGCGCGCCGCAAACCCGGCATCGCGCCGCCGCCGCACATAAGCCGTCGCGGTCGACCGGCCGATCGCCGCCGCCGCATCGCGCACCCGACCGGTGAGCCGCAGCGCGAACAGGAAAGCCTGCTCGGTATCGGCACTCCACCGCGCGAACGGCTTCGCGGCGGGCTGGCGGGTCCAACCCGGCGGCGTGGACATCTGTGCGACTCCCCTAATGCGAGTCGAACCAATTATGCCATAATTTCCTACATTGAAAGAACCAAATAGGAACAAGCAAATCCTCCCCGAGAAGCGGGGGAGGTGGGACGCGCGGCGTGACCTGGGGGGCCTCGCCGCAAGCGAGACGGAGGCGGTCATAGCGCAACAAACAGAAAGGGGCGCCCGCGATGCGAGCGCCCCTCCAGTCCGGACCGCCTGCGTGGGAGCAGCCCGGTCTGTCTAAGCGTCGAATTACATGCCGTTGGACAGGTTGGTATCCGGGTCGTTGGTCCGCATGTCCTCGGCCTTCTGGTCGCCGGTCTCACGGATCGCGGCGGCGGTGTTGTCGAGCGCCTGCTCGGCCGCGGGCGTCGTAGCGTTATCCGCTGCGGCGTCGAAATTGTCCGCGACTGCCTCTGCATTGGCCTCGATATTGTCCGCGGCCTGCTCGCGCGGCGAGCTGTTGCATGCCGAAAGGGCGACGAGCCCGGCCACGGCGCTCAAAGCGAAAATCTTCTTCATGATGGGACTCCCCTGTCTTCGTTGCCCGCAACACGCGCGCAATCGGTTCGGGGCAAAAATAAACGGAGCGGCGTTTTGTTCCGGGGATGCAACATCGCGAGGTGGCGAAGGGGTCGCAAGGCGTGCGAACATACGCAAAAGCGACCTCATCGCTGACCGACGGCTGAGCGCCCCACCTCATGCCGTTCAACGCAATGTCGCGGATGGCTGAAACCTGTCGTTTATCGCTGGTAAATGAGGCTGGCTGAAGTTTCGGATCGACAAACGGCCGTCGCGCTTTAAGTCTCGTGCCCGCGGTGTTTTCCCGTGGGGACGGGCGCGAGGACATGCCACAAGTTGAACCTGAGATATTGCGCTGGGCGCGCGAAACTGCGGGCTACGATCTCGTTGAAGCCGCGCGTCGGATACAGCTGAACGCAACCAAGGCGAGTAGTGGTGCGGATCGCCTAGCCGCCCTAGAAGCTGGGGAGGGCGAGCCTAGCACTACGCTGCTGAATCGCATGGCTAAGCAATACCGCCGCCCGCTGCTGACATTCTATCTGCCGCAGGTACCCCGGAAAGCCGAAGTTGGACAAGATTTCCGAACGCTTCCCGAGCAAGGCGATCCGGCAAACTCGCTTCTGGACGCGCTGCTTCGCGACATCAAGGCACGTCAGGCGCTGGTTCGTGAGTTGCTTGAAGACGATGACGAAACCGACGAAGTTGGCTTCGTCGCATCGCAGCAGGCGGGCGACAGCGTTACTGCCATAGCGGACACCATCGTCGAAGGTATCGCGTTCGATCGCGCGCTCTATCGCGCCGCGCAAACTAGGGACGCTGCTTTCGCTTACCTGCGGGCGTGTGCCGAGCGAGCCGGTGTTTACGTGTTGTTGGCCGGGAGCCTCGGAAGTTGGCAGACGGCCATTGAGGTGAGCGTCTTTCGAGGCTTTGCGATCGCTGACCGGGTCGCACCTTTCGTCGTCGTCAACGACCAGGACGCAAAGTCCGCTTGGTCCTTCACGCTACTTCATGAATTGGCCCACCTGTGTATCGGGGCGACCGGCGTGAGCGGGGGGACGATGGCGGCAGCAGGCATCGAGCGGCTGTGCAATGAAGTCGCAGCCGCGATACTTGTCGATGACGCCGAAATCGCTGGTCTACCTATTGCCAATATCAGGCCTGCCATCAACGCCGCCGCTAACCAGTGGCGGGTGAGCCGATCGATGGTGGCCTATCGACTTCGGCTTGCGGGCCGAATTACCGAGGCTCGGTGGCGCGAATTGACGGATAGCTTCCGACATGAATGGCTTGCTCTGCGAGCGAACGAGCGCGCCGCCAATCGCGAGCGTGAAGGCGGGCCAAGTTACTATACAATCCGCCGTCATCGCGTTGGTGCCGCTTTGCTCAGCTTGGTGAAAAGGGGCATCCGCGAGGGGTCAGTGACTCCAGTTCGTGCGGCGAAGATGCTCGGGGTGAAGCCAATGGCGGTCTACTCGCTCATCGGTGACGCTGCACATCCGGTTCGGGCAGCCTGATCGTGCTCTACTTGATCGACGCCAGCACGTTGATCACGGCTCACAACACCTATTACGCGCTCCATCGCGTGCCTGAGTTCTGGGAATGGCTACGGCATTATGGCGCGCTTGGCACGATCAAGATGCCAGCTGCTATCTATGCGGAGGTCGAGGACGGAAACGATGCGCTCGCCGAATGGATGGCGAAAGCGGCGTCGAAAGACGCGTTGCTGTTCGGTGAGGCGCCGGTGCCTGCTCTCGTCCAGGCGGTCTCGGCGCTTTACGGCGATGACCCGTCCGAAGAAGATATTGAGACGATCGGCAAGGACCCATTCCTAATCGCCGCGGCACTTGTCGATCCCAATGATCGGCTCGTTGTGACAGCCGAGATCTCTAAGCCGGGGAGGCAAGGGGCGAACCGCCATATCCCAAATATTTGCGGTGACATCGGGGTCCAATGGCGAAGCCCGGTGGAGTTTCTGAACGTATTGAATTTCTCAACCGGATGGGCCGATTGAGAGTACGCATCGAGCGGCGACAGCTACGCTGGTGTCGCCACAACTGAGGACATTGCTGCGCGATAGCGAAGCCGCAGGCACGGCACCCGTTACGCACGCGAAGATGCATGCGCCTGGCGAAATCCGAGGGCGGCACGCGACAGTCGATGGAAGCTCGTTTTGCGCGTGCCTAGTAGCCTGAACGGATGGCGGTTTTCTGCGCTCCGTCACCCAAAAGCGGACTTGCGGCTAGCCGCCAAATCCCGCTCGCCCGTCTAAGGCCGTTGGTAAGACCCGTCACCTTCCACCCCCCTCCCCTTCCCCTCCCCTCCCCCCCTTGCTAAGGCCGCCACGAATCTCGCATTCGCAGCACCCTACCGGCGCGCCCGCGCGGTCCTATAAGGACTAGCGTCCCCCGAGCGCCCGGGCCGGACAGAAGAAAAGGACCCCGCGCCCCATGACCGCCATCGGCAACGATACGCTCGGCACTCGCGACACGCTCACCGTCGGCAGCCAGACCTACAATTATTATTCGCTCCCCAAGGCGGCGAAGAAGCTCGGCGACATCAGCCGCCTGCCGTTCAGCATGAAGGTGCTGCTCGAGAACATGCTGCGCTTCGAGGACGGCAAGACCGTGACGAAGGACGATGCCCAGGCGATCGTCGACTGGCAGAAGGACGCGCGCTCGAACCGCGAGATCCAGTATCGCCCCGCCCGCGTGCTGATGCAGGATTTCACCGGCGTGCCCTGCGTCGTCGATCTCGCCGCGATGCGCGACGCGATCACCAAGCTCGGCGGCAATCCGGCCAAGATCAATCCGCAGGTCCCCGTCCATCTCGTCATCGATCACTCGGTGATGGTCGACGAGTTCGGCACGCCGCAGGCGTTCGGCCAGAATGTCGAGCTCGAATATGAGCGCAACAACGAGCGCTACGAGTTCCTCAAATGGGGCTCGAAGGCGCTCGACAATTTCAAGGTCGTCCCCCCCGGCACCGGCATCTGCCACCAGGTCAATCTCGAATATATCGCGCAGTCGGTCTGGTCGTCGCAGGCGCCCGACGGCAGCACGATCGCCTATCCCGACACGCTCGTCGGCACCGACAGCCACACCACGATGGTCAACGGCCTCGGCGTGCTCGGCTGGGGCGTCGGCGGGATCGAGGCCGAGGCCGCGATGCTCGGCCAGCCGGTGTCGATGCTGATCCCCGAAGTCGTCGGCTTCAAGCTGACCGGCGCGCTCGCCGAGGGCATCACCGCCACCGATCTGGTGCTCACCGTCACCCAAATGCTGCGCGCCAAGGGCGTGGTCGGCCGCTTCGTCGAATTCTACGGCCCCGGGCTGCATTCGATGACGCTCGCCGATCGTGCGACGATCGCCAACATGGCGCCCGAATATGGCGCGACCTGCGGCTTCTTCCCGATCGACGAGAAGACGATGGATTATATGCGGCTCACCGGCCGCCCGGACGAGACGATCGCCCTGGTCGAGGCCTATGCCAAGGCGCAGGGCATGTGGCATCTGGTCGACGGCCCCGAGCCGATCTTCACCGACACGCTCGAGCTCGACATGAGCTGCGTGCGCCCGTCGCTCGCCGGCCCCAAGCGCCCGCAGGACCGGGTGAGCCTCGACGTGGTCGACGAAGTGTTCAACGCCGATCTGCAGAAGATCTACCACAAGGACCGTGCCGAGCGCGTCGCGGTCGAGGGCGCCGAGCATGACATCGGCGACGGTGACGTGGTGATCGCCGCGATCACCAGCTGCACCAACACCTCGAACCCCTCGGTGCTGATCGCCGCGGGCCTCGTCGCGCGCAAGGCACGCGCGCTCGGGCTGACCCGCAAGCCGTGGGTCAAGACCAGCCTCGCCCCCGGATCGCAGGTCGTCACCGACTATCTCAACAAGGCCGGGCTGAGCGAGGATCTCGACGCGATCGGGTTCAACCTCGTCGGCTATGGCTGCACCACCTGCATCGGCAATTCGGGCCCGCTCGCCGAGCCGATCTCGGCGGCGATCAACGGCAACGACATCGTCGCGGCGTCAGTGCTGTCGGGCAATCGCAATTTCGAGGGCCGCGTCTCGCCCGACGTGCGCGCCAATTTCCTCGCCTCGCCGCCTTTGGTCGTCGCCTATGCGCTCAAGGGCACGGTCACCGAGGACATGTACGAGACGCCGATCGGCGAGGGCACCAACGGCCCGGTCTTCCTCAAGGACATCTGGCCCTCGAACGCGGAAATCGCGGGGCTCATGGCTGCCAACATCGACGACGAGATGTTCCGTACCCGATATTCGAACGTGTACCTCGGCGACAAGCATTGGCAGGGCATCACCATCGAGGGTTCGGACACCTATCGCTGGCCCACCGCGAGCACCTACATCCACAACCCGCCTTACTTCGAAGGCATGACGATGACCCCCGCCCCGGTGCAGGACATCATTGACGCCAAGCCGTTGGCGATCCTCGGCGATTCGATCACCACCGATCATATTTCGCCCGCCGGTTCGATCAAGGCGGACAGCCCCGCGGGCAAGTTCCTCCAGGATCATCAGGTCTCGCGCAAGGACTTCAACAGCTATGGCGCGCGCCGCGGCAACGACGAGATCATGGTCCGCGGCACCTTCGCCAACATCCGCATCAAGAACGAGATGGTCGCCGGCGTGGAAGGCGGCATGACCAAGTATCACGATCAGGTCATGCCGATCTATGACGCCGCGATGCGCCACAAAGCAGACGGCACGCCGCTAGTCGTAGTCGCCGGCAAGGAATACGGCACCGGATCTTCGCGTGACTGGGCGGCGAAGGGAACTAATCTTCTCGGTGTCCGCGCGGTTATTACCGAGAGCTTCGAGCGTATTCACCGCTCGAACCTCGTCGGCATGGGCGTGCTACCGCTCCAGTTCGCCGAGGGCGTGACGCGCCAGACGCTGCGGCTCGACGGCTCGGAGACCTTCACCATCACCGGCGTCGCCGCGATCCGCCCGCGCCAGGACGTCCAGGTCACCCTCACCCGCGCCGACGGCAAGACAGAGACCTTCCAGACCCGCTGCCGCATCGATACGGTCAACGAGCTGGAATATTTCCTCCACGGCGGCATCCTGCAATACGTCCTGCGCAACCTCGCCGCGTAAGGGCGACGCAAACAAAAGGCCGCGGTGGGGCATCCCACCGCGACCTTTTTGCTGTTCGGATCAGCGCCTCGAATTCCAGTGCTCCTGCGAAAGCAGGAGCCCAGAGTCACAAGCGACGGTCCCTTGCCGCCCTGGGCTCCTGCTTTCGCAGGAGCACGGAAGGGCTTATTCCTCCCCGATCCCCAGCAATTCGATCTTGAACAGCAGGGTCGCGCCGCCCGGGATCGGACCCTTGGTCTCCGGACCGTAAGCCAAATCCGAAGGCGTCGCGATTTCGATCGTGTCGCCCACCCCCATCATCGGCACCGCCATCTGCCATGCCGGGATCAGCGCGCCGAGCGGGAAACTCGCCGGCTCGCCGCGCGAATAGGAGCTGTCGAACTCGGTCCCGTCGACCAAAGTGCCGGCATAGTGGATCTTGACCACGTCCTGCACGGTCGGATGCTTGCCCGAGCCGTCGCCCTTGATCCGCCGCCAGCGCAAATTGCCGGGAAGCGACTGCCACCCGTCGCTCGCCTTGAGTTGCGCCAGCGCTAGCATCTGCCGGTTGTGCCACGCCGCGTCCTGCGAATGGTCCGCCGTGCCGCCGCGCTGCAGCGCCACCGCCGCAGTGCCCGCCAGCAAGACCGCCGCGCCCACGCCGATCAAAACCATCTTCTTCAAAGCGTCACTCCCCATCAGGCTATTCCGCCGCCCTTAGCGCGCGCCCCGCCACGGCGTCGAGCCTCGCGAGTATTTCCGGATCGCGCGCCGCCGGCGCAGTGATCAGCGCCGCATCCAGACAGGTGTTGATCGGCGAAGCCGGCCGCTCCTCGGGCAGGCTGTGCAGCAGGTGCATCACCATCGCCCGCGCCTTGACCGCATTGGCCGAGAGCTGCGCGATCACCTGCGCGACGTCGACTGCTTCCTCGCCCTCGCGCCAGCAATCATAATCGGTGACCATGCCGACCAGCGCGTAGGGAAGCTCGGCCTCGCGCGCCAGCTTGGCCTCGGGCATGCCCGTCATCCCGATGATCTGGCAGCCCCAATTGCGGTAGAGATGGCTCTCCGCCCGCGTCGAGAATTGCGGCCCTTCCATCGCCAGATAGGTCCCGCCGACATGCGTTTCGGCACCCGCCGCCCGCGCGGCATCCACCGCCAGCGCGGACAACCGCGGGCACACCGGATCGGCCATCGAGACATGCGCGACCATCCCGGTGCCGAAGAAGCTCGACGGGCGCCCCTTGGTCCGGTCGATGAACTGGTCTGCGATGGTGAAGCTTCCCGGCGGACGGTCCTCGACCAGGCTGCCCACCGACGACACCGCCAGCACATCGGTCACCCCGAGCCGCTTGAGCACGTCCACGTTCGCGCGCGCATTGAGTTCGGACGGGCTGATGCGATGCCCCCGCCCGTGCCGCGGCAGAAACACCACGCGGACATGCCCGACCTGCCCGACGAAGCAGGCGTCGGAAGGCGCGCCCCAGGGGCTCGCCACGTCAACCCATTCGCCGCCCTCGATCCCCTCGACATCGTACAGCCCCGAGCCGCCGATGATCCCGATCGTCCAACCGCTCATGCCGACCCCTTGTCCACGTTGCGCCGCGCCCAGGCGAAATACAGCGCCAAGCCGATCAGATTCCACGCTCCGAACAGCAATTGCGTCTGATGCGGCAGGCTTGTGAAAAGATAGAGACAGCCGAATGCCGCGCCCAGCCCGACCAGCCATGCCGCCGGCGCACGGAACGGCCGCACCGCTTCGGGCGCACGCCGGCGCATCACCAGCATGCAGATCCCGACCGCCGCGAACGCCGTCAGCGTGCCGGCATTGGCGAGCGCCGCGATCTGGTCGATCGGGAAGAACGCGGCGAAGAAGGTCACCACCCCCGCGGTGAAGATCGTGATCCGCACCGGCGTCCCCCGACGCGAAACCGTGGCAAGGCCCTGAGGCAGCATGCGGTCGCGCGCCATCACGAAGAAGATCCGGCTCTGCCCGTACAGGAAAGCGAGGATCACCGTCGGCAGCGCAATCACTGCCGATGCGGCGAGGAAGGCGGCGGTGCGCGGCTGGCCGATCTCGCGCAGGATCAACGCGAGCGGCTCGGGGCTGTCGGCGAAGCGCGTATAGCTCAGCGCCCCCACCGCCGCCAACGCGACCAGCATGTAGATCGCGACGCAGGCGATCATCGAACCGACGATGCCGATGGCGAGATCGCGGCTCGGATTCTTCGCTTCCTCCGCCGCGGTCGAGATCGCATCGAAGCCATAGAAAGCGAAGAAGATGATCGCCGCCGCCGCCATCACGCCGCGCTCGACTCCGTCCGCGCCCATCGCCTTGGTGAAGCCGAACGGTGCGAACGGCTCGAAATTGGCGGCGTCGAAATGCGGGAAGGCCACTGCGACGAACACCGCGAGCGCGATCAGCTTGACCACCACGAGCACGGCGTTGAGCGTCGCGCTTTCGCGCGTGCCGACGATCAGCAGCCCCGCGACCACCGCGACGATGAACAAGGCCGGCAAATTGACGCCCCATTCGACGACCTGCCAGCCCGCCATCACCGGCCCATGGGTGAGCGCCGCGGGGAGATGCACGCCAAGGCTTTCGAGAAACCCGACCGAATAGCCCGACCAGCCGACCGCGACCGTCGCTACCACCAAGGTATATTCGGCGAGCAGGCTCCACCCGACCACCCAGGCGATGATCTCGCCGAGCACGACATAGCTATAGGTATAGGCGCTGCCCGAAGCCGGGATCATCGTCGCCATCTCGGCATAAGCCAGCGCCGCGCACGCGCAGATTGCCCCGGCGACGACGAACGACAGGATCACCGCCGGCCCCGCCCGATCGGCACCCACGCCGATCAGCGTCAGGATCCCGGTCCCGACGATCGCGCCGACCCCGAGCGCAACGAGATGCGGCCACGACAAGGTGCGCTGAAGACGATGCGCGTGCGGCCGATCGGCCTCCGCGACGATCTGCTTCAGGCGAAACAGGCTGGCCATGTGCGCATCCCCCATCTTGTTGGATGCGGTGATAACGGCTTGGCCGCGCCAGGCAACCGCCCGTCACCCCGGCTTCACGAAGCGGTGAGGGGATTCCGGCCCAGATGGCGCGAACCCCCTCCCCGAGCGCCCTCAGAAGCGCACGCGCCCGCCGAGCGAGAACACCAATGCGCGCGCGTCGGTGAGCGTCCCCGAAGTCAGGATCGGAGTCTGCGCCGCGGTCCCCGGATAGGCCGCGGTGACCCGATCGATCGAGCTATCCTCGAAGTCGACATAATTGGCGCCGGCATCGAGCGTGAAGGCCGGCGTCAAATTGTAAGAAGCGCCGACGCCATAGTTCCAGCGATCCGAATCGGGCACGCGCGCATCGCGCTCGCCGTCGCGGGTCGGGGTCTGGGTACGCTGGACGCCGGCCCGCACGGTTAGCTTGTCCGACGCGGCATAGTCGAAGCCGGTGGCGAGGCTCCAGGTGTCGCGATAATTCTCGGGAATCGCCTGGCTGACCGGCGCGCCGAGCCGGATCGCATCGAACTGGCTCCACTGATAATGCACCGCCTGGCCGTTGAGCGTGAATTTGTCGCTCAGCCGCCAGCGTCCGCCGACGATCACTTGCGCCGGGGTGTAGAAATTGGCGGTGATGTCAGACACCGACCGGTTCGAGCCGGCGAGCGGCCCGACCAGCCCGCTGACCTCGAGGTCGCCCTTGAGGTTGTGCTTGATCGCCGATTTATAGCTCATGCCGATCGTCACGGCGTCGTTGTGCATCTGGAAGCCCGCGCTCCAGCCGAAATCCCAGCCATCGCCCTTCAGCTCCTGCCGCCCGTCGGGCAAGGCCGCCGAGACGTTGGGCAGCGCATTGGCAAGCGTCGCGTCGGTATATTCGACATTGACGCCCGCGCCGACGCGCAGCCAGTCGGTCACTGCAACCGCGAGCGATGGCTGGATGTCAATCGTGCGCAGTTCGGTCTTGAGCGCGCTGTAGCGGGCCCAGCTGGTCTCGGGATAATCGGTGGTGAAACTGTACGGGGACGTCACCGCAAGGCCGAAGGCGACGCGGTCGCCGAACGGGATCGCGATCGCGCCCGAAGGCAGCACGCCGTTGTTGATCGGATTGCGCGTCGTGGCATCGCCGCCGACCGGCGCGAAGGTCCCGCCGGGGCGGCGGATCAGCGTGCCGGTGTCGGTCACTTCGCCGCGCGGCAGGATCAGCGAGGCACTGATCGTCGCTTCGCCGTCGGTCATGCCGGCGATCGACGCGGGGTTCCACCACAGCGATGCGGCACCGGTATCGGCGACTTCGCCGGAAAAGGCGCGTCCTGCCGCGCGCGCGGACTGTTCCTGGAGGTAAAACGCCTGCGCATTGGCAGAGGCGGCGAAACCGACCGAGCCCGCCAGCGCGGTTGCGGCGGCGAGCGAAAGCTTGAGATACGACATTCTGGGGTCCTTATACGCGATACTGAAAAGCAAACGGGCGGCGCGGTCAGCGCACGCGAGTCCAGGTCTGGGTCTTGCAGAACGGCTTGAACACGCAGCCGCGCACCTTGAGCTGGTCGGGGCCCACGGGGGTCACGTCCGAGCCATAGGTCTTGCCGTCCTCGGCATTGTAGATCTTGCCGCCGGCCCAGTAATTGCCGCTCTGGCTGAACCCGCTGAGGATCTGCATTCCGCGCAGCGGTCGATTGCGCAGCGCTGCGTTCGAATTCTTGGTATCCTTGAGGTTCGGATTGGTCCGCAGCGCGTCGGACGTCAGGATCCGCCCGCAGATCGACGCGCCGCAGCGCTGGATCTCGACCACCGCGTTGCGCGTTTCGGTGCGCCAGCGGCCGACCGCCGCGTCCGCCGACTGCGGGGTGGCCGCGGCAATGGTCAATCCAATCAGGGTAAGCAACATAGACATCCTCTCGACACGCCTCGCCGTGTGACCGGCAATGGCTCTGGCAGCGACCCGGCGATGCACGTGAGGCGCAACCGCGAGGAAGCGCGCTGGTTCCAAATCAAATCGACCGAAATATGTCGGTTTGCGTCCGCGGTATGTCAGTCCGGCGAGAAGCCGAACGGCGTCACCCCGCTCTCGCCGTCGTTCGGCGGCAGCATCCCCCGTCCCGCCGGGGGTGCCGAACGCTGCGGGCAATCGGGGCGGGTGCATGCCCGGCAGCTGAGCCCGATCGGCATCGCATGCCCGGCGAGATCGCGCCCCGCCGCTACGGCAAGCGTCCGCGCCTCGTTTGCCGCCAGCCCGACACTCACGGCGAAACGGGCGGGAACACTCGTCATCCGGGCGCCTTGCGGCTGGACCGCGCGTGCCAAAGTGAACCAGCGACTGCCGTCCTCGAGCTCGACCAAATGGCTGACCGTCTCATCGCGGGCGAACGCGTCAAAAATATTCCACAGGGGGCAGATCCCCGGCCCGTCGACCAGCGGCGAACCGCTCGCGCCGGCGTAACGCTTCGATATCTGCCCGGCACGATCGACTCGCAGCAGAAAGAACGGCAGCCCGCGCGCGCCGACGCGCTGGAGCGTGGTCAGCCGGTGCGCGACTTGGCTGAAGCTCGCCCCGAACCGCCGCTGGAGCAGTTCCATATCATAGCCGCTCGCCTCGCAGGCGCGCAGAAACCGCGCATAAGGCATCATCACCGCCGCAGCGAAATAGCCGGTGAGGTGGCGCCGGTAGAGCCGCTCGGCGCCGCGATCGAGCGCGGCCCCCTTGACCAGTGCGTCGATTTCCCCGCGCGCTTCTTCCGCCAGCCGCTCGCCGAGCGCGAAGCTGCGCGCCGAGGCGCCGAGCATTTCGGAAAGCTGGACTTGCCGCGCATGCAGATCGAGCCGCTTCATCCGGTCGGGCATCACATCGGCGGGGAGGATCCGCACGGCGAGCTGGTGCTTGACGCGCAGCCGCTCGGCCATTGCGCCGTACAGATCCCCGGCGGCGATGCGCAGTTCGTCGGCCAGCGTTTCGGCCACGGCATCGAGATCGGCGAAATGGTTGCGCCAGCGCTCGATCTCGCGGCGTACCGCGCGCGCCGGGTCGGCGGCATCGCCTTCGCCGCCCGGCGCCCCGCCGATCCGGTCATAGGCACGAGCGAAAGCCTCGGCGCTCCCCGGCGCGCCCGCCAGCCATTCCTCCATCTGGTGCCGATCGATCTCGAGATCGGCGAACAGCGGGTCGGAGAGCCGCCGCCGCAGCGCCTCGGCGCCCCCGCCCGGCTCGCTCGCCGCCAGCCTGCGCGGATCGAAGTCATAGGTCTGGGCGAGCCGCAGCATCACCGTGGCGGAGATCGGCCGCTGGTTGCGCTCGACCAGGTTGAGATAGCTCGCGCTCACCCCCAGCCCCTCGGCCATCGCCACTTGGCTCAACCCGAGCTGACGCCGCAGCCGGCGGATCGCATGTCCGGCAAACAGCTTCTGCTCGGCCATTTTCCTACAGCTCCCGTTTTGGTTATGTTCCACCCGCCGGTCGATAGGAGTCTGTCAATTTCTTTACACGATTACAACCCACCGGTTGACTTTGCACGACCGATAGACGCCGGAAACGCCAAATAAAGCTGTTATCGAGTCAAGCGAGTCAAGCATATCGTCGTCGCACACCAGTTTCTGTTAAGGAAGTGACACAGATGACGTTCGAAGACCTCGTCCCCGCCGCCAGCGGTCGCTTCGCCGGCATCGTCCGCCCTTACACCCCCGACGACGTGGCTCGGCTGCGCGGCTCCTTACCGATCGAGCACACCATCGCCCGCCGCGGCGCGCTCAAGCTGTGGGAGCTGCTGAAGTCGGAGGAGTACATCCACGCGCTCGGTGCGCTCTCGGGCAACCAGGCGATGCAGATGGTCCGCGCCGGCTTGAAGGCGATCTATCTTTCCGGCTGGCAGGTTGCGGCGGACGCCAACACCGCCGGGCAGATGTATCCCGATCAGTCGCTCTACCCGGCCAATGCCGGTCCCGAGCTGGCGCGCAAGATCAACGCCACCCTCCAGCGCGCCGACCAGATCGAGCATATGGAAGGCGGCGCGACGCGCGACTGGCTCGCGCCGATCATCGCAGATGCCGAGGCCGGCTTCGGCGGCCCGCTCAACTGCTTCGAGATCATGAAGGCCTATATCGCCGCAGGCGCCGCCGGGGTGCATTATGAAGACCAACTCGCATCCGAAAAGAAATGCGGTCACCTCGGCGGCAAGGTGCTGATCCCCACCCAGGCGCATATCCGCAATCTCGACAGTGCCCGGCTCGCCGCCGATGTCAGCGGGGTCCCCACCGTGATCTGCGCCCGCACCGATGCCGAGAGCGCGCGGCTGATCACCAGCGACGTCGACGAACGCGACCATGAGTTCCTCACCGGCGAGCGCACTGCCGAGGGCTTCTTCCGCCTGAAAGAAGGAACCGGCGTCGATCACTGCATCAAGCGCGGGCTCGCCTTCGCGTCGCATGCCGATCTGCTCTGGTGGGAAACCTCGAAGCCCAATCTCGACGACGCCCGCCGCTTCGCCGAGGCGATCAGGCGCGAGCATCCCGACAAGATGCTGGCGTACAATTGCTCGCCGAGCTTCAACTGGGAGAAGAATCTCGACAAACAGGACATCGCCCGCTTCCAGCGCGAGATCGGCGCGATGGGCTACAAGTTCCAGTTCGTCACCCTCGCGGGCTTCCACCAGCTCAATTACGGCATGTTCGAGCTGGCGCGCGGCTATCGCGACCGCGGCATGGCGGCCTATTCCGAGCTCCAGCAGGCCGAATTCGCCGCCGAGGCCAATGGCTACACCGCGACCCGCCACCAGCGCGAAGTCGGCACCGGCTATTTCGACGCAGTCGCCCAGGCAGTCGCCGGCGGCGAGAGCTCGACCACCGCACTCGCCGAAAGCACCGAAGCCGCCCAGTTCAACCAGCAAGCTGCCTGAAGGAGCAACGACCATGACCGAACCCCAGCGCAGCCGCGCCGTCTTCTCGACCGAGGATTTCCGCCTGCTCCGCGAAGCCGTCGGCACGCATCTGAACAAGGTCAAGGACCAGCCTGAATCGACCAAATACGCCAATCTCTATCACCGCCTCGGCCGACTCGACTGAGGCAAGACTTTCCTGGGGAGGAAAGGATGTCCGCCGGGGCTCAGGTTCCGGCGGGCATTTCCCGCGTCACATCGGCTGGATGTGTGCGCGAAACCAATCGGCCAGTGCTTCGGGCGTGAACTCCCCAGCGGCGAGGGCCAGGAACGCGACTACCAACTCGACGTCGCTGCACGTCAGACCGTAGCCGTTCAGCACGAGGAAGGTTTCGCTGACGACGACCGCTGTACGTTTGTTGCCGTCCACGAACGGATGGTTCCGCGCAATCCCGAAGGCGTAGCTCGCTGCCAATTCAGCGATGCCGGGGTCGCCATAGGCAATCAGGTTCAAAGGCCGCGCCATCGCGCTCTCGAGCATGTTCATGTCGCGCACGCCCTGCGCACCGCCATGCTCAGCAAGCTGCTCCGCGTGCGCGGCAAGCGCCACCGCGATATCGACCCAGACCCAGGCCGGATCCGCCATTATTTGGCGAGTTCGCGCAAGGCGTTGCGGCGCCGGGTCATGACTTCGCGGGCGGTCTTCATCTGCTCTTCGAAGCCTTGGTCATGGCGACGAATCTCGATCCCATGTGGCGCTTCATTGACGCTGAGTTCATCGCCCAACTCGACGCGCAGGCGGGCAAGCACTTCCTTGGGGAGGATGACACCCGCGGAGTTGCCGATCTTGATGATCTTGAGGGGCTTGGTCATACATGTGTTATAACAGACTTCATCAGGCGCTGCCAGCCAGCTGCTCCACTCGCGCGAGATGCTCGGCCTTGCCGAACGGAAAGCGCCGATAGAAAAACGCCGCCGCGAAGCCGAGCGAGAGATAGAGCGTGGCGAACAGGATCGTCAGCCGGTCGATCGTCTCCCCCGGCACGCTCCCCGGCTTGGCCGCCTCCGGAAACCCGGCAATAGCGAGGATCGAACCCGCGACGAAGATGCCGAGCCCGCTGGTGCACTTCTGGACAAAAAACGCGCCGGCGAAGAACACGCCTTCGGAGCGGCGCCCCGTCTCGACTTCCGAATGCTCGACGACATCGGCCATCATCGACGCGCCCAGGATCGTCGACGAGACCGAGCAAGTCGCATTGACCGTGAAGATCGACAGCAAAAGCGGCACCAGCAAAAGGTTGCCGGGCGCCGGAAACAGTCCCGCCAGCCGCAGCCAATAAGGCAGGGTCAGCAGAATCGCGGCCGCGATCATGAACGCCATCCCGGCCGCCGGCTTGCCGGTACGCTTGGCAATGCGCGGCGCGATCAGGAACGCTCCGACGACTCCGATCAGCAGGATCAGCCCAAGCCACTGAAAGTCGGCGCCGTGAAATCCCCAGACATGTGCATACAGATAATTGGACAGCGCGAAATTGATCCCCTGCGCCGAATAATAGCAGATCCCCGCCGCCATCAGGATCAGGAAGGCGCGGTTGCGAACGCTCTCGCGCAGCTCGCGGAAATTGGCGGCGAGCGACTGGCGCTCGATCTCCGGCCGCGGCAACCGGCTGATCTCGCGGTGGGTGCCCAGCGCCGAAACGAGGATCGCAACGAACATCGCCGCCGCGCCCGCAAAGGCGAAGCCGACATAGCCGCGCCGCTCGAGCAGCCCGTCGGCGAGGAAATAGCCATAGGAGGCCATCAGCATCGCCATCCCGCCCGCCCAGCCGAACAGATAGCGATACGCCATGATCCGGGTCCGCTCGTCATAATCGGCGGAAAGCTCGGGGCTCAGCGCCTGCGACGGCACTTCATAGGCCGAGACCGCGGTGCGAACGAGCACGGCAGTCGCGAACACCCAGACCAGCATCGCCCCGTGCGACCAGGCCGGCGGGTTCCACAGCAACAGCCAGCCAAGCGCGATCGGCGCCGCCGACGCATACATCCACGGATGCCGCCGCCCCCAGCGACCGCGCGTCCGATCGGACAGGAAGCCGACCGCGGGATCGATGAACGCGTCGAGCAGCAACGCGCACATGATCGCGAAGCCGACCTGCGCAGAGGGCAGCCCGAGGACCTGATTGTAGAAGAGCAACAGGAAGGTCGAGAAGCATAGGTCCTTCACGCCGTACGCGACCGCGCCGAAGCCGTAAGCGAGCATCGTCGACTGACGTACCCGACGGATCGGCGGCACCGCCGGCGCAGCGTTCGCTTCGTTCGCAGCCATCGCCCGATCCTCTCACGCGAACTGTTCCACCACATAAGAGGCGCGATATCCGCGTCAATCGCGTGAATTGGAAGATTGGGTATGGCTTGCCCGAGACACTGACGTAGGTATAGCATTCAGCTTCGAACAAGAGGAACGGTCCACCCGATGGCGCTCGACCCGGAGATCTTCGATACGCTGATCGATACGATCCGTCGTTTCGTCAGCGACAGGCTGCGTCCGCTCGAAGGCGTCGTCGAAGCGGCGGACGCGATTCCGGACGGAGTGATCGAGGAGATGAAGGCCCTCGGCCTGTTCGGGCTTTCGATCGCCGAGCAATATGGCGGACTCGGCCTGACGATGATCGAGGAATGCAAGGTCGCCATCGAGTTCGGCCGCACCACCCCCGCTTTCCGCTCGGCGTTCGGCACCAATGTCGGGATCGGCAGCCAGGGGCTGGTGATGGCCGGCACCCCCGAGCAGAAGGCCGAATGGCTGCCGCGGATCGCCCGCGGCGATATCGTCACCAGCTTCGCGCTCACCGAACCCGATGTCGGCTCGGACAGCGGCGCAGTGAAGACCCGCGCGGTGCGCGACGGCCAGGTCTACCGGCTGAGCGGCACCAAGCGCTACATCACCAACGCCGACAAGGCCCAGCTCTTCACCGTGATGGCGCGCACCGGCGACGAACCCGGCGGCCGCGGCGTCTCGGCGTTCCTCGTGCCGCGCGACTTGCCCGGCGTGTCGATCGGCGAGCCCGAGAAGAAGATGGGCCAGAAAGGCGCGCGCGTCGCCGATGTCGTGTTCGACGACACGCCGGTGCCGGTGGCCAACCGGCTCGGCGCCGAAGGCGAGGGCTTCAAGATCGCGATGCAGGTGCTCGATCGCGGGCGCCTCCACATCTCGGCGGTATGTGTCGGAATCGCCGAGCGGCTGATCGCCGATTGTGTCGCTTATGCGCTCGACCGGAAGCAATTCGGCAAACCCATTGCCGAGCACCAGTTGATCCAGGCGATGCTCGCCGATTCGAAGACCGAAGCCATGGCCGCGCGCGCGCTGATGCTCGAGACCGCGGCGAAGAAAGACGCAGGCGAGAACACCACGATGGAAGCCGCCGCGACGAAGTACTTCGCCTCCGAGATGGTCGGCCGCGTCGCCGACCGTGCAGTGCAGATCTTCGGCGGCGCAGGCTATATCGCCGATTACGGGATCGAGCGGCTCTACCGCGACGTCCGGCTGTTCAGGATCTACGAAGGCACCAGCCAGATCCAGCAATTGATCATCGCGCGCGAGACGCTCAAGCGCGGCGGGTAAATTCTCCCTCTCCCCGCTTGCGGGAGAGGGTCGGGGAGAGGGAAAAGAAGATGGACACCAATGCACTGTTCCGCCTCGACGGCCGCATCGCGCTGATAACCGGCGGGTCGCGCGGCATCGGCCGGATGATCGCCGAGGGCTTCGTCGCGCAAGGCGCCAAGGTCTATGTCTCGTCGCGCAAGGCCGAGGCCTGCGAGGAGACCGCGGCGGCACTCGGCGAAAACTGCATCGCGCTTCCGCACGACATCTCGACCGTCGCGGGTTGCCGCGCGCTCGCCGACGATCTCGCCGCCCGCGAGTCGGGGCTCGACATACTCGTCAACAATGCCGGCGCGGCCTGGGGCGAGCCGTTCGAGACCTTCCCCGAAAAGGGCTGGGACAAGGTCATGGACCTCAACGTCAAGTCGCCCTTCTTCCTCACCCAGGCACTGCACGGGCTGCTCAAGGCCGGCGGCTCGGCCGATCGCCCGGCCAAGGTGATCAACATCACTTCGATCGACGGCCAGCGGCTCAATCCGTGGGAGACCTACAGCTACCACGCCTCCAAATCGGCGCTGATCTATTTGACCAAGCGCATGGCGGCGCGGCTGGTCCGCGATCACATCAACGTCACGTCGATCGCCCCCGGCGCCTTCGCCAGCGACATGAACAAGGCCGCGCGCGATCATGGCGACGCGGTGTCCAAGGCGATCCCCGCCAGGCGAATCGGCACCGACGAGGACATGGCCGGCACCGCGATCTACCTCGCCAGCCGCGCCGGCGACTATGTGATCGGCGACACGATCACCGTCGATGGCGGGCTGGTCAATGCGAGCCTGGGCGGGAGTATCGACGGCTGAACCCCTCTCCCATCGGCAGAGGGATCGAGCTGCGCAGCAGCGAGGGGGTGAGGGCGAGGACGATCGCCCTCACCCTTCCCGCTCCCGAGGGAGCGGGAGCTTTACCTAGCGATACCCCCCGCCGCCAACACCGCGAGCGTCACCAGCTCGCTGGCAGTCGCGGTCATCGGTGCGATCTGGACCGGCTTCTCCATGCCGATCAGCATCGGCCCGATCATCGAATCACCGCCAAGCTCGCGGAGCAATTTGGCCGAGATGTTGGCCGATTGCAGCCCCGGCATGATCAGCACGTTCGCCGGGCCCGAGAGCCGCGCGAACGGGTATTTCGCCATCTGTCGCGGATTGAGCGCGACATCGGGCGACATCTCGCCTTCATATTCGAACTCGACCGAGCGCTCGTCGAGCAATTTGATCGCGCCGCGGACATTGTCGAGCCACCGCCCTTCGGGATTGCCGAAGTTCGAATAGCTGAGGAACGCGACGCGCGGTTCATGCCCCATGCGGCGTGCGACTTGCGCGGTGCCTTCGGCGATCGCGGCGAGTTCCTCGGTGTTCGGGCGCTCGTTGACCGTGGTGTCGGCGATGAACACCGTGTGCGACTGGCCGACCAGGACATGGATGCCGAACGCAGTGCGGCCTTCCGCATAATCGATCACGCGCTTTATCTGCCGCATCGTCTCGGCATAGGTGCGGGTGACGCCGGTGATCATCGCATCGGCCTCGCCCAATTGGAGCAGCAGCGCGCCGAAGATGTTGCGGTCGCGATTGACCATCCGCTCGATGTCGCGCCGCAGATAGCCGCGGCGCTGGAGCCGCTCGTAGAGAAACTCGACCATCCGCGGCACCAGCGGCGAATTGACGCTGTTGTGGAGCTCGAAATCCTCGGGGTTGGCGCCGAGCTTCTGCAGCCGCTCGTGCACCGATTCGCGCCCGACCAGCACCGGAATGCCGTAGCCGCCTTCCTTGAAGGCGATCGCCGCGCGCAGCACGACTTCCTCCTCGCCCTCGGCGAAGATCACCCGCTTGGGATTGGCGCGCGCGCCCTCGTAAGCGAGGCTGAGCACCGACGTGGTCGGGTTGAGCCGCGCACGGAGCGACTGGCGATAGGCCGCCATGTCGATGATCGGCTTGGTCGCCACCCCCGAATCCATCGCCGCCTGCGCCACCGCGGCGGGGATGAGCTCCATCAGTCGCGGATCGAACGGCGCGGGGATGATGTATTCGGGACCGAAGCTGTGCTGGGTGCCGTATGCGGCGGCGACTTCCTCGGGCACCTGCTGGCGTGCCAGCTCGGCGAGCGCGCGCGCCGCGGCGATCTTCATCGCGTCGTTGATCGTCGTCGCGCGCACGTCGAGCGCGCCGCGGAAGATGAACGGGAAGCCGAGCACGTTGTTGACCTGGTTCGGATAGTCCGAGCGGCCGGTGGCGATGATCGCATCGGGGCGCGCCGCCTTGGCGAGCGGGGGGCTGATCTCGGGATCGGGATTGGCCATCGCGAAGATGATCGGATTGGGCGCCATCGTCTTGAGCAATTCGGGCGACAGCGAGTTCGCCGAGGCGAGCCCGATGAACACGTCGGCACCGCCCAGCGCATCGGCGAGCGTGCGCTTGTCGGTATCGACCGCGTGCGCCGACTTCCACTGGTTCATGCTCTCCTGGCGGCCCTGATAGATCACCCCGGTCAAATCGAGCATCAGCAGATTGTCGTGCGGCAGCCCCATCGCCTTGATCAGCTCGGCACAGGCGATCGCCGCGGCGCCGGCGCCCAGCATCACGATCCTGGTATCCTTGAAGCTGCGGCCGGTCAGGTGGAGCGCGTTGATCAGCCCGGCGGCGGCGATGATCGCGGTGCCGTGCTGATCGTCGTGGAACACCGGGATGTTCATCCGTTCGCGCAGCGTCTGCTCGATGATGAAACATTCGGGGGACTTGATGTCCTCCAGATTGATCCCGCCGAAGCTCGGCTCCATCAATTCGATCGCGTCGATCAGCCGGTCGACATCCTCGGTGTTGAGCTCGAGATCGATCGCGTCGACATCGGCGAAGCGCTTGAACAGCACGGCCTTGCCTTCCATCACCGGCTTGGAGGCGAGCGCGCCGAGATTGCCGAGCCCGAGAATCGCCGTGCCGTTGGAGATCACCGCGACCAGATTGCCCTTGGCGGTATAGTCGTAGGCGAGCGACGGATCCTCGGCGATCGCGCGGACCGGCACCGCGACGCCGGGCGAATAAGCGAGCGCGAGGTCGCGCTGGGTCGCCATCGGCTTGGAAGCGATGATCTCGATCTTACCCGGCCGTCCCTCGGAATGGTAGAGCAGCGCCTCGCGCTCCGAAAACTGGACGTTCGATTCCTCAGACATGCAACTCTCCCTGACACCGTCCTTTAGGAGCGGCATGGCAGGGCCGCAACACGCGCGGACATTCGGTCCGAGGAAAATGATAGCGCTATCACGCCAGCTCCCGTCCGTGCTGAGCCTTGTCGAAGCACGGCCGCGAGCGAGACGCTGCTGGATGGCGCCCTTCGACAGGCTCAGGACGAACGACGGGCCGCATCACTTGTCCCCAGGATTCCGGCGCCCAGGGTGTTGATCGCGTGCGCGCTTCGGCTACCCACTCGCTTTATGTCCTCCGCAGCCCCCACTCCGATGATGGCGCAGTATCTCGCGCTGAAGGCCGAGGCCGAGGATTGCCTGCTATTCTATCGGATGGGCGACTTTTTCGAATTGTTCTTCGACGACGCCAAGATCGCCAGCGGCGTGCTCGACATCGCGCTGACTGCGCGCGGCGAGCATGACGGCGAGCGTATCCCGATGTGCGGCGTGCCGGTGCACGCGATGGACGGCTATCTCGCGCGGCTGATCAAGGCCGGGCACCGCGTCGCCGTCGCCGAGCAGACCGAATCGCCGGAGGCGGCGCGCAAGCGGATGGGCTCCAAGGCTTTGGTCAATCGCGCGATCGTCCGCGTGGTGACCGCGGGAACGCTGACCGAAGAGGCTCTGCTCGACAGCCGGTCGGCCAATTGGTGCGTCGCGATCGGCGAGGCGGCGGCGGGGGTGGCGATCGCCTGCGCCGACATCTCGACGGGTCGGTTCGAAGTGATCGAAAGCGATTACGAGCGCGTCGGCGCGGAGATCGCCCGATTGAAACCCGCCGAAACGATCGTCTGCGACGGAACCGCGTTCCCCGACCTGGGGACCGCAACCCGCCCCAAGGCCGATTTCGAAAGCAGCGGCGGCGAAGCGCGGCTCAAGCGGCTGTTCGGCGTGGCCACCCTCGACGGCTTCGGCAGCTTCTCGCGCGGCGGGCTCGCCGCGGCGGGGGGGCTGGTCGCGTATCTGGAGCACACCGCCAAGGGATCGCTCCCCTTCCTGCGCCCGCCGCGCGTAAGCCGCACCGATGCCGCGATGGCGATCGACGCCGCCACCCGCGAGAGTCTCGAATTGTGCGTCAGCCAGTCGGGCGCCCGCAAAGGCAGCCTGCTCGATTCGGTCGACCGCACCGTCACCGGCGCAGGCGCGCGCCTGCTGGGGCAGGACATCGCCGCACCCTTGATGGACCGCGGCGCAGTCGAGGCGCGGCTCGACCTGGTGCAGCGCTTCCACGACGATCCCGGGCTGCGCGACATGGTCCGCGGCAGCCTGCGCGCGCTCCCCGATATCGGCCGTGCGCTCGGCCGGCTGGCGGCGGGGCGCGGCTCCCCGCGCGACCTCGGCCAGCTCCGCGACGGGCTCGACGGCGCATGGCGGCTGGGCGAGCGGCTCGACGCAATCGGCACCCCGCCACCCCTGCTCGCCGAGCTCGCGCCGCAGCTGCGCGGCCACGGCGCGCTGATCGACCTGCTCGCCCGCGCGCTGGTCCCCGAGCCGCCGATCGACGCCTCGAACGGCGGCTATGTCGCCGAAGGCTATGACGCCGCGCTCGACCACCTTCGCGACACCGGCGCCGGTGGCCGCCGGGCGATCGCCGCGCTCGAGGCCGAATATCGCACGCGCACCGGGATCACCGCGCTCAAGGTCCGCCACAACGGTGTGCTCGGCTATCATATCGAAGTCCCCGCGCGCGTCGCGGACTCGCTGATGAAGCCCGACAGCGGCTTCACGCATCGCCAGACGCTTGCCGGCGTGGTGCGCTTCAACGCCCCCGATCTGCACGATGTCGCGATCAAGGTGACCCAGGCGGGCGCGCACGCGCTCACCGCCGAAGCGGCGCATCTCGAGGATCTCACCGCCCGCGGGCTCGAACGCCGCGAGGCAGTCGCCGCCACTGCCGACGCGCTCGCCCGGATCGACGTCGCCACGGCGCTTGCCGAACGCGCGGCGGAAGGCGGCTGGGCGCGGCCCGCGCTCGTCGACCATGCTTGTTTCGACATCGCCGGCGGGCGGCATCCGGTGGTCGAGGACGCGATCGCGCGCTCGGGCGGGCGCTTCGTCGCCAATGACTGCAAGCTTTCCGAGGATTCGCGGCTGTGGCTGGTCACCGGCCCCAACATGGGCGGCAAATCGACCTTCCTGCGCCAGAACGCCCTGATCGCGGTGCTCGCCCAGGCCGGCAGCTACGTTCCCGCCACCGCGGCGACGCTCGGGCTGGTCGACCGGCTGTTCAGCCGTGTCGGCGCATCGGACAATCTCGCCCGCGGCCGATCGACCTTCATGGTCGAGATGGTCGAGACCGCCGCGATCCTCGCCCAGGCGACGCCGCGCAGCTTCGTCATCCTCGACGAAGTCGGGCGCGGCACGTCGACCTATGACGGGCTGGCGATCGCCTGGGCGGTGGTCGAGGCGATCCACGAGGACAATCGCTGCCGCTGCCTGTTCGCGACGCATTATCACGAACTGACTAGGCTGGCCGAGCGCTGCGACGCGCTGACCCTCCACAATGTCCGCGCACGCGAATATAAGGGCGAACTCGTCCTGCTCCACGAAGTCGCCGACGGCCCGGCCGACCGCAGCTACGGTCTCGCGGTCGCGCGGCTGGCGGGACTGCCGCCGGCGACGATCAAGCGCGCCAAGTCCGTGCTCGACAAGCTCGAGGCCGGCCGCGCCAGGACCGGTGGGATCGCCGCGGGACTCGACGATCTGCCGCTGTTCGCCTCCATCGCTCAGGCCGAGGTCGAGAAGGTCGATACGCTCCGCGCCGAGCTGGAAACGCTCGACGTCGACGCACTCAGCCCGCGCGAGGCGCTCGACGCGCTGTACCGGCTGAAGGGGCTGGCCGCCGACGGCGGCTGAAGCTCATTCGTGATGGTGTACCGCGCTCTCCCCGTTCGTGCTGAGCTTGTCGAAGCACCGTTCTTCCGAACCGACTGCAGAAGAAGGGCAGCCCTTCGACAAGCTCAGGGCGAACGGGAAGGTTGATGAAGCGGCCCGGTTTTGCCCTATAACCCCCGACGATGACCGACCCGATCACTCGTATCGCCGAAGCACTCGAACGCCTGGCGCCACCGCCGGCACCACCCGCCGACCCGCTCGCGCATCCTGCCTATGTCTGGCGCGGACATAGTCTTGCCGCCGCACGCGCCTTCGCCCCGCTTCCGCTCGAACTGCTCCAGGGAATGGAGCCCCAGCGCGACGCCTTGCTCGCCAATCTCGATCGGCTCGCGCACGGCAGCGCCGCGCAGGACGTATTGCTCTGGGGCGCCCGCGGCACCGGCAAGTCTGCGCTCGTGAAGAGCGCGGTCGCTTCGGTGCAGGCGAAGGGCGGCAACCTCGCATTGGTCGAGGCCGTCACTCAGCATCTCGATGCGCTGCCCGAATTGTTCGCCCTCCTCGCCGCGTCCGCCCGCCCCTTCGTCATCTTCCTCGACGATCTCGGCTTCGACGCCGCCGGGGACGCGCGCGCGTTGCGCTCGCTGCTCGAAGGCGGCGCCGAGGCGCGCCCCGCGAACACCCGGCTGATCGTCACTTCCAACCGCCGCCACCTGATCCCGCGCGACATTGCCGAGCAGGCCAGCGCAATCAACCCGCGCGATTCGGTCGACGACAGCCTCGCGCTCGCCGACCGCTTCGGCCTGAGCCTCGGCTTCCACGCGATCGACCAGGACACCTATGTCCATATCGTCCGCGGCTATGCCGACGCGCACGGCCTGACCTTCGATCCGGCGGAAGCGATCAACTGGGCGACGCGGCGCGGCAGCCGCTCCGGCCGGGTCGCCTGGCAATATGTCGTCGACCTCGCCGGCCGATCCGGCAAGTCTCTGTAAAATAAAATTGATCCACATCAACTATAGCCAAGACCTTACTTGACAGTATCGGGGCGATAACGCCTGTTCCACCTCCGGCATGGGGCGAATAGGCGAACTCGATCTTCCCGAAAGACTGGCGCCCTTCGCGCCGGCCTGGGTGACGCAGCTGCTGTTTGCGCTCGTCTGCGCCGCAGCTGCAGTAGTCGCGCGCGTCTTCGTCGACATATTCGCGCCTGGCGCGGGGCCTTTCGCGCTCGGTTACCCCGCAGTGCTGGTCGCGGCGCTGTTCGGGCGTTGGCAGGCGGGTGCGCTGGCTGCAGTGCTCGTGCTGGCCCATACTTGGTACTTCCTGCTGCCGCCGCTGAACTCGTTTTACCCGAAGAGCCCCAGCGACGGTCCGCGGCTGCTGGTCATCGTCATCGCCTATGTGATCATGATCGCAGTCGCCGAGACCTTCCGCCGCGCGGTCCGCCGCGCTGCCGCCGAGCGCGACCGCCAGATCGCCGAGCGCGACTTGTTCCTCGAGGAATTCGATCACCGGGTGAAGAACAACTTCACGCTCGTCGCCGCCTTGCTCGACATGCAGCGCCGCCGCGCCGGCGACGGCGAGACTGCCGGGGCACTGGCGAGCGCGCTTGCCCGCGTGGAGAGCATCGCCCGCGCGCATCGCCATCTGTATCGCGGCACCGCGGCACCGGGAGAGGTCGACATGGCGACCTATATCCGCGAGCTGTGCAGCGCGCTCGAAGACGCGCTGTTCCTCCGCGGCGCGATCGCGCTGGCCTGCACCGCCGATCATGCCGACCTGCCGCGCGATCGGGCGGTATCGATCGGCCTCATCGTCAACGAGCTCGTTACCAACGCGGCCAAGCACGCCTTTGGCGACCGCGTCGATGGCTCGATCAAGGTGGCCTTCGAAGCGCGCCAAGCGGGCTGGCGGCTGATCGTCGCCGATAATGGCCAGGGAATCTCCCCGGTCGCCATCGCCGAACGCCGCGGCACCGGGCTGGGTCAGCGCCTGATCGAAGGCTTTGTCCGCCAGGCCCGCGGCACGATCCGGACCGAAAGCGGCGCGGAGGGCACCACCGTTACCGTGGATCTGGAGGCTTGAAGTTAGTGCAAGCGATCCGTGCTCCTGCGAAAGCAGGAGCCCAGGGCGGCAAGCGACGCCTTCGTGACTCTGGCTCCTGCTTCCGCAGGAGCACGGCGTCACTAAACGCCGCGCTGTCGTCTACCCCAGCGCCTCGACCTGCTCGGCAAGCTCGAGCCAGCGCATCTCCGCTGCGTCCTTCTCGTCGCGCAATTTGCCGATGCCGTCGCTCAGACTGGCGAACTTGCCCGGGTCGCGCACATAAAGTGTAGGATCGGCCATCGCCGCCTCGTCTTTGGCGATCTGCGCCTCGATCTCCTCGATGCGCTTGGGCAGCAGTTCGTAGTCGCGCTGGTCCTTGTAGCTGAGCTTGACCCCCTTGGCCTTGGGCGCCGCCGCAACCGGGATCGCCGGCTTGGCGACCTTGCGGCCCACCGTGCGCTGAGTTCGCTGCGCGACCCAATCGGCATAGCCGCCCACCACGACATCGACCGCTCCCGATCCGTCGAGCCCCAGCGTCACCGTTACCGTGCGATCGAGGAAGTCGCGGTCATGGCTGACGATCAATACCGTGCCGGCATAATCCGAGATCACTTCCTGGAGCAGATCCAGCGTCTCGAGATCGAGATCGTTGGTCGGTTCGTCGAGCACCAGCAAATTGGAGGGCCGGGCGAATTCGCGCGCCAGCAGCAAGCGCGAGCGCTCGCCGCCCGACAGCGTCCCGATCTTGGCGTCGGCGAGCCCCGGCTCGAACAGGAACTCCTTGAGATAGCCGTGGATGTGCTTGCGCACCCCGAGCACGTCGATCCACTCACCGCCCTGGGTGAGCACGTCGCGCACCGTCTTGAGCGGATCCATCAGGCTGCGCTGCTGGTCGATGAACACCATCTCGAGCGTCTTGGCCAGGCGGATGCTGCCCTCGTCGGGCTCCAACTCGCCGGTCAGCAGCTTGAGCAAGGTGGTCTTGCCCGCTCCGTTCGCGCCGACGATGCCGATCCGGTCGCCGCGCGTCACTCGCAGCGTCAGATCGTCGATGATCGTCCGCTCGCCGAAGCGCTTGGTGACGCCCTTGACGTCGATCACCACCTTGGTCTGCGCGCCGTCGCTGCCGATCGCCAATTTGGCCGAGCCTTGCGGGCCGGTCATCGCTGCCCGGTCGGCGCGCATCTCCTTGAGCTTGGTCAGCCGGCCCTGGTTGCGCCGCCGCCGCCCGGTGACGCCGCGCAGCAGCCAATGCTCCTCGATCTTGAGCTTGGCGTCGAGCTTCTGGGCGTTGCGCTCCTCATCGGCATACACCGTCTCGGTCCACGCCTCGAACCCGCCAAAGCCGATCTCCGCCCGCCGAATGGCACCACGGTCCAGCCACAAAGTCTGCCGGGTCAGTTTGGTCAGGAAGGTGCGGTCATGGCTGATCGCGATGAACGCGCCCTTGTACCGGCTCAGCCAGGATTCGAGCCAGTCGATCGCGGCGATATCGAGATGGTTGGTCGGCTCGTCCATCAGCAACACGTCGGGATTCATCGCCAGCGCCCGCGCGATCGCCGCGCGCCGCCGCTCGCCGCCCGATGCGGTCGCGGCTTCGCGGCTCAGATCGACGCCCAATTGGTCGGCGATCGCCTCGACTTCGTACAGCTCCGGCGCATCGTCGCCCTTGAGGCAGAAATCGAGCAAAGTCGCGAACCCCTCGACGCGGGGGTCCTGCTCCAGGATCACGACATGCGTGCCGGGGACGATCGTTCGGCGGCCCTCGTCCGAATCGATCTGCCCGGCGATCAGGCGGAGCAGAGTCGATTTGCCCGCGCCGTTGCGGCCGATCAGCGCCAGCCGGTCGCGCTCGCCGATATAGAGATCGAGTCCGCGGAACAGCCAGCCCGAGCCCTGGATCAGCCCGAGGCCCTCATATGCAAGTACAGGTGCAGCCATGGCCGGGCACCTAGGGGCCCCGGCCGCCCGCCGCAAGTTGCTCGCTGCTGACACGCGTGTTCAGGGGCTATTCAATGGCCGGACCCTATGCCATTCCGATGAAGATGCTGGTTAAGCCTGTTTTCTGCGCGTGTCTGGCTGCCCTCTCGCTGGTCGGCAGCGGCGTGTCGTGTGCGCAGGACAGCAACCAGGAGGCAGCCAGCCAGCGCCGGCTCAAGGGGCAGAATCTCCCGGTGCGCGAAATCGAGCGCCGCGTCGTCCCTCGCGTCCCCGGAGCCCAATATCTCGGATTCGATTACGATTCGGCAACGGACATTTACACGCTCAAATTCCTGCGCAATGGATCGGTGATCTGGGTGGATGCGGACGGGCGCACGGGCAACATCGTCCGGCGCACGGGCGATTGAACGCCGGCACAGCAAGGGCACAGGGACCAACGCATGCGACTATTGATCGTCGAGGACGAACCCAATCTCGGACAGCAGCTCCGCAACGCGCTCGAAGGCGCGGGCTATGCGGTCGATCTCGCCACTGACGGCGAAGAGGGGCATTTCCTCGGCTCTACCGAGCAATATGACGCCGTGATCCTCGATCTCGGCCTTCCCGAGATCGACGGGCTGACCGTGCTCGATCGCTGGCGCAAGGAAGGCAAGACCACCCCGGTGCTGGTGCTCACCGCGCGCGACAGCTGGTCGGACAAGGTCGCCGGGCTCGACGCCGGCGCCGACGATTATGTCGCCAAGCCGTTCCAGACCGAGGAACTGATCGCCCGACTGCGCGCATTGATCCGCCGCGCCTCGGGCAATGCCTCGGCCGAGCTGATCGCGGGCGACATCCGCCTCGACACCCGCAGCGGCAAGGTCACCAAGGCCGGCGAGCCGGTCAAGCTCACTGCGCAGGAGTATAAGCTCCTCTCCTATCTGCTTCACCACAAGGGCAAGGTGGTCAGCCGCACCGAGCTGATCGAGCATATCTACGATCAGGATTTCGATCGCGATTCGAACACCATCGAAGTCTTCGTCACGCGGATCCGCAAGAAATTGGGTGCCGACGTGATCACCACCATCCGCGGGCTGGGCTACAGCCTCGAGGAACCCGCGGACGCCTGACATGCATGACACCGGGGACAGCGTCCCGTCCCCCGTGATCGACGAGGCGGTCCCCGAGCCGCAGCCGCGGCGCTACGCCCAGGCCACCGGATCGGTGAGCCGGCGGATGATCCTGATCGCCAGCGCCTGGATCTTCGTGCTGCTGGTCGGCGGCGGCGTCGCGCTCGATCGGGTGTTGACCACGGCGATCACGCGCAATTTCGACGAGCAGCTCGATTATCTGCTGACCTCGATGATCGTCTCGGCCGAGCTCGGCCCGAACGGCGAAGTCGTGCTCAACCGCGAACTCGCCGACCAGCGCTTCCTCGAGCCGGGCTCTGGCGCCTATTGGCAGATCAGCGGCAACGGCTTCGAGCCGTTCCCGTCGCGTTCGCTGTGGGACCGCAAGCTACGCGTAAACCAGCGCCACGACGACCGCGAACTCCACATCTACGACAGCGACGAATTCCTGGACAAAACCCCGCGCCAGGATCGCGACCCCAACGATCCGAGCAATCAGATGCTGCGGATCGCCGAGCGCGATCTCAAGCTTCCGGGCTCGCCGGTGCGCTGGAGATTTCAGGTCGCGCAGAGCCGCGACGGACTCAACGCGCAGATTGCCACGTTGCGCCGGACCCTGGTGCGCAGCTTCGTGCTGCTCGGGCTTGGGCTGATCGTGATGGTCGGGCTGCAGACCTGGTATGGGCTCCTCCCGCTGCGCAAGGTGCGGTCGGAGATCGCGCGGCTACGCGCCGGCAAGGCCAAGCGGATCGAGGACCGCATGCCCGCCGAGATCGCGCCGATGGTCGAGGAACTGAACGCACTCGTCGAACACAATGACCGCCAGGCCGAGGAAGCGCGGCGCCACGCCGGCAACCTCGCGCATGCGCTCAAGACTCCGCTCAGCGTGATCATCAATGCCGCCGCCGCGGGGCAGGACGACCTCGCCCCCACGGTGATCCGCGAGGCGCGGACGATGCGCCGCCAGATCGACCACCACCTCGCCCGCGCCCGCGCCGTCGGCCGCCGCGGCAGCGCGCACAGCCGCGCCGCGGTGTGGCCCTCGGTCGAAGCCGTCGAGCGCGCGGTGGCGCGGCTCTACCCCAATGTCCGCCTCGACCTCGACGGCCAGAAAGACCTGATCGCGCATATCGAGCGCCAGGATCTCGACGATCTGCTCGGCAATCTCGTCGAGAACGCCGCCAAATATGGCGGCGGCAGCGTCTTCGTCACGGTGCGGGTCGAAGCCGGCTTCGTCGAGATCCTCGTCGAGGACGATGGCAACGGCATCCCCGAAGCCGACCGCCTGCGCATCTTCGATCGCGGCGTCCGGCTCGACAGCGGCAAGCCCGGCACCGGCCTCGGCCTCGCGATCGTCCGCGACGTCGCCGAGATCTACGACGGCACCGTCAGTCTCGAAGAGAGCGAGGATCTCGGAGGGCTGCTCGTCCGGCTAAGGCTGCCGGCCGCTTCTTGAGCAATACAGAGTGTATAGATATCAATGTCTTGCGCCTAGGCGAAGCGCTTCCTTTGGCCCGCCCGGTTGGTAATCCCGGTCTGAATTACCGCTTGAAATGTAGGATTTCACTTGCTCAGATCGATACGCCGCCGCCCTGCGGCCGCTCTTTGATAATTTGGATTCCAACGGCCACATTGAGGCGCGTCTGGGGCAGACCTTTGTGATTTTCGGGACAGCCCATTAGCCGCCGGGACATGCGCGATAGTGTGACCCTGGTGTGACTTTAGCTTCGCAAGATGTGCGCGCGGCGGTGCGATCGCCCTTACGTTGATCGCTGTCTCAAGAGACTGGCTTTGATTTCATATTGGCGAAATCGCTCCGTTTTCCGTTCGCCCTGAGCCTGTCGAAGGGCGGCTATCCACGCACGAACCGCTGGCGGCGTCGCCCTTCGACAAGCTCAGGGCGAACGGACAGGGTGGGTCGATCTAACTGAGATCGTCTCTAGATCGCCCGCATCGCCTCCGCAGCGATCGTCAGGCTTCGCTTGCGCGCATCATGGTCGAACATCGCGCTGGTCAGGATGAGTTCGTCCGCCCCGGTCCGCGCCACGAACGCCGCAAGCTGCGCGCGCACCTTCTCCGGACCGCCGATCGCACTGGCCGAGAGCACTTGCTCGAGCATCGCATTGCCCTGCGCGCCGAGGCTGTCGCGATAGCCACGCACCGGCGGCGGCAACTGGATCCCCCGCCCCGTGCGGATCGCGACGAAGGCCTGTTGCTGCGACGTCGCCAGATATTCGGCCTCGTCGTCGCTGTCCGCACCAAAGACGTTGAAGCCCAGCGCCAGATGCGGCTTGTCGAGCGCCGCCGAGGGGCGGAAGTTGCGGCGATAGACGTCGCCCGCTTCATCGATCAGCCCCGGCGCGAAATGCGAGGCGAAGGCATAAGGCAGCCCCAAGGCCGCCGCCAGCTGCGCGCCGAACAGGCTCGAGCCGAGAATCCATAGCTTGACGTCTGCGCCCGCACCCGGAGTGGCGCGAATGCCGGTCCGGCCGTCATCGGCGAAATAACTCTGCAGTTCGACCACGTCCTGGGGGAACTCGTTGCCGTCGCCGCCCATCCCGCGCCGGATCGCCGCCGACACGCGCTGATCGGATCCCGGCGCTCTGCCGAGGCCGAGATCGACTCGCCCCGGGAACAGCGCGTCGAGCGTGCCGAACTGCTCGGCGACCTGGAGCGGCGAATGGTTGGGCAGCATGATGCCCCCTGCGCCGACTCGGATCGTCGAAGTCGCGGCGCCGACATGCGCGATCACCACCGCGGTTGCGGCGCTGGCGATGCCTTCCATGCCGTGATGCTCGGCGACCCAGTAGCGCGTATAGTCGAGCCCCTCGGCATGGCGCGCAAGGTCGGCGGCATTGGCGAGCGCCTGGCCGGCGGTGCCGCCCTGGATGATGGGAACGAGGTCGAGCAGGGAATAGGCTGTCATCGCCCGGAGATGGGTGGTGCCCCGCCCGCGCGCCAGCCGAAGCTTTGCTTTCAAGCGACGAAGGAGTTCCCCTCTCCCGTCGGGAGAGGGTTGCGCAGACTCGGGTCCGCTTCTTCAGCGGACCTTAGTCGGAGCTGGGTGAGGGGACCACGCTATCGAGAATGGAGACCCTCACCAAACAGCATTCAGAACCCCAAAGTCAGCCGCACCGCGCCACCCTTGTCGCTCGGGAAAGACGCATAATTCCCCGGATTGCGCCGCAGGAACAGGTTGCTGCTCACATCCCCGCCGAGCAATGGCCAGCTGTAGCGCAGCTCATAATCCACCTCGCGGCCCACCGGCGCCAGATTGATGAATCCCTTGTCCCACGCGCTGACCGCCATCGTCGCATAATCCCAGTCGGCAGGCAGCGCGATCCCGATCCCGCCGCTTGCGACACGCAGCGGCTGGGCGATGCGGAACCCGAAACTGTCGCCCGCCGCGAACATCGCGTCCTTGCCGATATCGGCCGCAAAGGCGTTGGTGCGAATGACACCACCCCCCTGAACTCCGCTGCGCAGCTTGGCGCTGGTCCAGCCCTGCCGCATCGAGCCGCCGAGCGACCAGCCATCGCTTATGGCGTAGCGCAGGCCGAGATCGACGAAATTGCTATCGGCCCGCGCCGCGCCGAGCCCGCCGCTGAAGCGCGCGCCGAGCAACGTGTCGCGCTCGCTGAGCCGCGTCAGCGAAAGCCCCGCGCGCAGATCGCCGAAGCGGCGATCGAGCCCCAGCGTGGTCCGCCAATAGCCCGAATGCTGCGCGTCCCAGCGCAGCGCGGCGAATTGCGTGTCGCGCCGGCTGAGCACCTGGCCCTGTTCCTGCGCGAGACTGACGCCCCAGCGCCCGAGCGACTGGCGCACTGCGACCGAGCCGGTGACGTCGACATCGAAGCCCGCGCTGTGCAGCGGATCGCGTGCGACCAGGAAAGCGGGCTCGTCCCGCCCCGCGAGCCGCGCGGTCAGCGTGTTGCCGGTCTCCGATGCGCCGATCGCGAACTGCGCCTTGCTGCCGAGCCTGCCGCTCACCGTCGCGGCGAGCATCCGCGCGACGCCGGCGTCGCTGCCGCCGATGCCGAGCCGCTCGATGCGGATAGAATCGCGGCTCGGCACGAGCGACACCGCGACGCGGAGATCCCGCACGCCGGTCGAAAAGCTGCGCTGGCGCGTCGCCATCAGCGCCGGCAGCCGGCGCGCCGGGCCCTGGCGGACGATCGAGCGTGCCAGTTCGGTCGCAAAGGCGCGATCGAACGAGTCGAGTACCACGGCCCCCAGCGGGCCTTGGCGCGCGTCCCCCATCGGACCCGAAAGCGCGGCGTTGATGCCGGTGGAAACCACCCCGGTCGATCCGGCGAGCGACGTCGTGCCGACCGGCTGGAACGCGCGGGTCAGATCGAGCGCGCCGCGGCCATAGATCGAGTCGACTCCCTCCGCGCCGAGATCGCGCGCCGTCGCATAGAGCAACTGGACGATCTGCGCGCCGCTGAGGTTGGGGAAAGCCTGGGCGAGCAGCGCCACCGCCCCGGCGATCTGCGGCGCGGAGAAGGACGTGCCCGACCAGAGCATCGCGGAATTGTCCTGATCCGGCGCGCGAACGCGCTCGCCGACCGCCATGAGATAGGTGCTGGCGCCGGTCCCGGCGCGATTGCTGAAGCTCGAAATCTGGTCGGACGTGCCGACCGAGCCGGCGATGATCACCAGCCCGCGCGCGCCGGCGCTCGCCGCGGCGCCGCCGGCAAAGGGATCGGGATTGAAGCCCTCGGGCTTGTCGCCGTCATTGCCGGCCGAAATCACGATGACGATCCCGGCGGCGGTGGCGTTGCTGATCGCCTGAAGCAGCCTGGTATTGGGCGGGTCGCCGCCGAGCGAGATGTTGACCACGCGCGCACCGCCGGTGCGCGCGGCGTCGAGGCCCGCGGCGATGGCATTGTCGCCGAAGCTGCAGCCGCCATCCGCGCTGGTATCGGCGCAACTGCCGGGCGTATCGGCGCGCGCGACGATCAGCTGGGCATCGAAGGCTACGCCATGCGTACCGGCATCGTTGCGACGCCCGGCGATGGTGAAGGCGACGGCGGTGCCGTGGCCGCCTTCGTCATCGATGGTACCGTTTCCGCCCGCCGCGATCGAGGCGCTGCTGATCCGGCAGCTGCCGGTGCCGACTCCGCCCGAACAATCGCCGAACTCGGCGCTCTGCAAGTCGATCCCGCTGTCGATCACCCCGACGCGGATCGCCGCGCCGGTGCCGCCATGCTGATAGGCAGTGAGCGCGTTCATCGAAACGGCGCCGGCAGTCGCGCGATATTCGGCGGTGTCGTAGCTCATCGTCGCCACCGGCGTCGGTGTCGGTGTCGGGGCAGGCACCGGCGTGGGCGTCGGCGTCGGGGCCGGAGCCACCACAGGGGGCGCCGGAACCGGGTTCACCCCGCCGCCGCCGCCCCCGCCCCCGCACGCCGCAAGCGCACACAGGCTGCCAAGCGCGGCAGTTTGCGTCAGTCGCGCGCGAAAACCCGTCGGCATCATAGTCGTCCCTGAAGAGGGTGCACGGCAGCGCAGATAGGTTCCGCAGAGTTTACCGAGACTTAACGCCACGCTTCCCTGCCGCCTTGCAGCCCGGGCGTCCACTCCGTAGAGCCCCGATCCGATGCTTCCCGCGCTAGGCCATATCCGCAACTGGATCTTCGATCTGGACAATACGCTCTACCCCGTGCGTGCGAACCTCTTCGCCATGATAGACGCGCGGATCGGCGAATATGTGCGGACGCTGCTGAATTGCGACCCGGCCGAGGCGCACCGGATCCAGAAAGGCTATTTCCACGCGCACGGCACCACGCTGTCGGGGCTGATCGCGGAGCACGGAGTCGACCCGCATCATTATCTGGCGGACGTCCATGACGTCGACATGAGCGTGCTGGAGCGCGACGAGGCATTGATCGCGGCGCTGGCGCGGCTGCCGGGGCGCAAGCTGGTCTTCACCAACGGCGATGCGCCGTATGCCGGCAGGGTGCTCGACCGGCTCGGGCTGAGCGAGAGCTTCGAAGCGATCCACGACATCCACGCCACCGAATATCGCCCCAAGCCTGATCCCTCGGCCTATCGCGGACTGTGCGAGGCCTATGACCTCAACCCGGCCGAAAGCCTGTTCGTCGAGGACATGGCGCGCAATCTCAAGCCCGCCAAGGCGATCGGCATGACTACGGTGTGGATCGACAACGGCTCCGAACAGACGGCAGACGAAGACCGCAGCTTCATCGACTATACCGTGACCGACCTCGGCCACTGGCTGCATCAAATTCTGGAGGATTGAAGTGACCGACCTCGCCGCAACCATAGACGCCGCCTGGGAGGACCGAGCCAATCTCGGTCTCACGACTCGAGGCGCGGTGCGCGAGGCAGTCGCCGAGGCGCTCGACCTGCTCGACAGCGGCGAGGCGCGCGTAGCCGAGCCGGCCGGCAATGGCTGGCAGGTCAACCAGTGGCTCAAAAAGGCGGTTCTGCTTAGCTTCCGGCTCAACGACAATGTCGTGGTCGAAGGCCCCGGCGGCGCCAATTGGTTCGACAAGGTGCCGAGCAAGTTCGCCGGCTGGGGCGAGCCCGCCTTCCGCGACGCCGGCTTCCGCGCGGTGCCGGGCAGCATTGTGCGCCACGGCGCGCACGTCGCGAAGGGCGCAGTGCTGATGCCGAGCTTCGTCAATATCGGCGCTTTTGTCGGCGAAGGCACGATGGTCGACACTTGGTCGACGGTGGGCAGCTGCGCGCAGATCGGCAGGAACGTCCATCTCTCGGGCGGGGTCGGTATCGGCGGCGTGCTCGAGCCGCTCCAGGCCGATCCGGTGATCATCGGTGACGGCGCGTTCATCGGCGCGCGTGCCGAAGTCGCCGAGGGCGTCCGCGTCGGCGAAGGCGCGGTGCTGTCGATGGGAGTCTATCTCGGCGCCTCGACCAAGATCATCGATCGCGCCACCGGCGAAGTGCATCGCGGCGTGGTCCCGCCTTATTCGGTAGTCGTGCCCGGCAGCATCGGCGGCAGCGACGGCAAGCCGGCGCTATACTGTGCGGTGATCGTCAAGACGGTCGACGCGCAGACTCGGAGCAAGACCGGGATTAACGAGCTGTTGCGGGAATAAGGCCATTACCGTCACCCCGGCGAAAGCCGGGGCCCAGAGCCACAAGCGCGTCGCACGCGACTCTGGATCCCGGCTTTCGCCGGGATGACGGAATGGCGTAGAGAAGCTACCATGACCGAACCCATGACCTATGGGCGCTATCTCGCCCTCGATACCTTGCTCGCGTCGCAGCATCCTTTGTCCGATCGCGACGACGAATTGCTGTTCATCATCATCCACCAGACCAAGGAGCTGTGGCTCAAGCAGATCCTCGCCGAGCTGTTGCCCGCCAAGGCGCTGGTCCGCGAAGGCCGGCTGATCGAGGCGTACAAGAACCTCGCCCGCATCAGCCGCATTCAGGCAGTGATGACATTGAGCTGGGACGTGCTCGCGACGATGACGCCGAGCGACTATACCCGCTTCCGCGAGGTGCTCGGCCCGAGCTCGGGCTTCCAGTCCGATCAGTTCCGCGCGGTCGAGACATTGCTCGGGGTGCGCGGCGGCGGCGTGCCGGGACCACTCACCCAACAATATGCAAACGAACCAAGCCTGTGGGACGACGCCAATGCCGCGCTCGCCGCCGCAGGCTTCGCGGTGCCACCCGAGGCGCTGGCGCGTGAGTGGCCGCAGCCCTACGCGCCGAGCCAGGGAGTCGAGGATGCCTGGATCCAGGTGTATCGTGATCCGACGCGCTGGTGGGACCTGTATCAGCTCGCCGAGAAACTGGTCGATGTCGACGATTCGATGGCGACCTGGCGGCACAAGCACGTGCTCACCGTCAGCCGGGTGATCGGGATGAAGCACGGCACCGGCGGCACCCCCGGCGTCCCCTATCTCGAATCGACGCTCAAGAAGCGCGCCTTCCCCGAACTCTGGTCGCTGCGGACCCAATTGTGACCGCGAGCTACAAGCACCTCTTCCAGCGCGCGATCGCCGCGGCGCCCGAGCGGCTCCACTTCGCCGCGCACTCGCACCATCTCTGGCCCGACGCCTCCTATCTCGGCCAGCTTGCCGCCTGGGAGGATGGGGTGCGCCTCGCCGACCGCAAATGGGAGCGCGTGATGGGCGCGATCTGGCCCGCCGCGCAGGCGCATGTCGCAGCAGAGCTGGGGCTGCCCGATCCGGCGACGATCGTCTTCGCGCCGAACACCCACGAATTGCTGCTGCGCATCGCCTCGGCACTGCCGCAGCGGCCGCTGCGCATTTTGGCGAGCGACGGCGAGTTCCACAGCTTCCGCCGCCAGAGCGTCCGCTGGGAGGAAGCGGGCAGCGCGACCGTCGAGCGGGTGCCGCTCGATCGGATCGTCACGGCGGCGCGTGCGGGCGCGCACGATCTGATCTTCGTCAGCCAGGTCCAGTTCGGCACCGGCCAAGTGTTCGAGGGGGTCGCCGAGCTCGCCGAGCTGGCGCGCCCTGAAGGACCCTGGGTGGTAATCGACGGCTATCACGGCTTCATGGCGCTGCCGACCGACCTTTCGGCAGTGGCGGACCGGGTGTTCTATCTCGCCGGCGGCTACAAATATGCGATGGCGGGCGAAGGCTGCGCCTTCCTCCACGCCCCGCCGGGCTTCGGCCCGCGACCCCAGATCACCGGTTGGTATGCCGAGTTCGACGATCTTTCGCTGCCGCCCGGCAGCGTGGGTTACGCCCCCGACGCACGGCGCTTCCTCGGCGCGACGTTCGACCCTTCGGGGATCTACCGCTTCGTCGCAGTGCGCGACATGCTCCGGCAGGAAGGGCTGAGCACCGCCGACATCGCCGCGCATGCAGCGGCGTTGCGCGACGGCTTGTTGGCGGCACTGCCGATCGAGGCCGATTTGCTCAATCCGGGATCGCCGGCACGCTTCGTGGCATTGCGTTCGCCGCACGCGGCACGCTGGAAGGCGGCGCTGGAGGCCGAGGATGTGATCGTCGACGTCCGCGGTGACGTGCTGCGGATCGGGTTCGGGCTGTACCAGGACATGCGCGATCTAAACCGGCTGATCGGGGCGTTGCGAGGGCTGTAACTCCTCCCTCGCGCAGCGGGGGAGGTGGCAGGCGCAGCCTGACGGAGGGGGCGCCTCCGCGGGCGGTGCTTGTGGAGAGGCCTCCTCCGTCACCTTCGGCGCCACCTCCCCCGCTTCGCGAGGGAGGATTTTGAGTCAGTCCCCGACCTTCGCCACGCCCAGCCGCGGAATATCGATCTTCGGGCAGCGGTCCATCACCACCTTGAGCCCGGCCGCCTCGGCGCGCGCGGCGGCCTCTTCGTTGATCACCCCGATCTGCAGCCACACCGACTTCGCCCCAGCCGCGATCGCCTCGTCGACCGCCTCGCCCGCCGCCATCGGCCGCCGGAAGATGTCGACCATGTCGATCGGTTCGCCGATCTGGCTCAGCTCGCGAAAGACGAACTCGCCATGGACGTGCTCGCCGGTGATCTGCGGATTGACCGGGATCACGCGGTAGCCGCGGCTCTGGAGATACGCCATCACGCCATAGCTCGGTCGATCGGGCCGGTCCGACGCGCCGATCATCGCGATCGTCCGCGTTTCCTCGAGCAATTGGCGAATGTCTTCGTCGCGGGTCAGCGGCATCGGTTCAGCCTCCTTCTGCGACGAGCCAATCATCCAGCCGCGCCGCCAATGCGGCGAACGTCTCCGCCTGCGGGCCGTTCCCCGCGGCGGGCGGATCGCCGGCATCCGAGGCAGTGCGAATCGCCATCTCCAGCGGCACCCGGCCAAGAAACGGCAGCCCCATCCGCTGCGCCGCCGCCTCCGCGCCGCCGCTGCCGAACGGGTCGGAGACCTCGCCGCAATGCGGGCAGGCATAGCCCGCCATATTCTCGATCACGCCGACGATCGGCACATTGACCTTGTTGAACAAGTCGATCGCCCGCGCCGCGTCGATCAGCGCGAGGTCCTGCGGCGTCGACACGATGATCGCGCCCGCGGGCTTGTGCTTCTGCACCATGGTCAGCTGGAGATCGCCGGTGCCGGGGGGCAGATCGAGGATCAGTATCTCGGCATCGCCCCAATCGGCATCGACCATCTGGCCGAGCGCGCCGCCCGCCATCGATCCGCGCCACGCGATCGCCTGCCCCTCGGGCACCAGCCCGCCCATCGACAGCAGAGGCACGCCGAACTTGGTCTGGACCGGGATCAGCACCTTCCCGCGCGCTTCGGGCCGAATCCCGTCGACGGCGAGCAGCCGAGTCTGCGAGGGGCCGTAGATATCGGCATCGACCAGCCCCACGCGCCGCCCGCGCCGCGCCAGCGCAATGGCGAGATTGGCGGCGATGGTCGACTTGCCAACCCCGCCCTTGCCGCTGCCGACGGCGATCAGCCGCCGCGTCCGCCGCTCGCTGGTGAGCAGCACGCGCACTTCGCTCACCCCCGGCGCCGCCTCCGCAGCACGCCGAACGTCCGCCTCCAGCTCCTTCCGCACCGCCTCTTCAAGGCCAGTGACGTCGAGCACGATGCTCGCCTTGCCGCCCTCGACTCGCGCTGTCGCGCGCCCTGCTGCGATGGGCGCGAGCGCCGCTTTCAAGCTCTCTATGTCGGTCATTAAGCGCCAGATAGGCGCACAATCGGTTGCTGCCACTGTAAATCCGCGCGTGCGACCTTATAAAGACAAGCATGGTGAACCTATCGGGCTGGCGCGGACTGGCCGGCATCTTCAAGAACGAAGCTCCCAAGAGTCCGTGGGGCAGTGGCGGCGGAAGCGGCGGCAATGGCGGCGGCTCCGGCAATGGCGGCGGCTCCGGCCCACGCAATCCCTGGTCCTTCCCGCCCGGCGGCAAGCGCCCCCGCCCCGGCGCATCGAGCCTCGACGAATTGCTCAAGCGCGCCCGCGGCGGCGGCGGCGGCGGCCCGGGCATCCCCGGCCTGCCGAGCGGCACGCGGTTGTGGTCCTTGGTGATCGGCGCGCTGCTGCTCGTCTGGGTGCTCTTTACCAGCATCCATCCGATCGGCCCGCGCGAGCGGGGCATCGTCACCACGCTCGGCAGCTATTCGACCACGCTGACCCCCGGCGTGCGATTCACCCTCCCCGCCCCGCTCCAGCTCGTCGACGTGATCGACGTCGCCAATATCCGCACCGAGAATTTCCCGACCGGCGGCGAAAATCTGATGCTGACCGGCGACCAGAACATCGTCGACCTCGCATATTCGGTGCGCTGGGACATCAGCAGCGCGGTCGACTACAAGTTCCAGATCGCCAAGCCGGAGGACACTGTCCGTGCCACGGCGGAGAGCGCGATGCGCGCGATCGTGGCGACCACCAGCTTGAACGAGGCGATCGGCCAGGGCCGTTCGCGGATCGAAGGCCAGGTCCAGGCCTCGATCCAGCAGATCCTCGATCAATATCACTCGGGTATCCGCATCCAGGGCGTCGCGATCCAGAAGGCTGCCGCGCCCCAGGCCGTCGATGAGGACTTCAAGCAAGTCACCGCCGCGCAGCAGGAGGCCCAGGCCAACAAGAACAACGCCAATGCCTATGCCCAGCAGGTTCTCGCCGCGGCACAGGGCGAAGCGGCCGAGTTCGACAAGATCTACGAGCAGTACAAAGCGGCACCCGAAGTGACCCGCCGCCGGCTGTATTACGAGACGATGGAGCAGATCCTGTCCCGCACCAACAAGACGATCGTCGAAGCCCCGGGCGTGACGCCCTACCTCCCGCTGCCCGCGATGCGTGGCGGCGGCGGGACGCCAGCGGCTGAGGCTCCGGCCCAGCCCCGCGCCCAGACGGGAGCACCGCGATGACCGCCAGTTGGTTCCGCAGCCCGATCGGCATCGCCGTCGCCATCATCCTCGCGCTCGTCGTGCTGATGAGCACGGTCGCGATCGTCCCTGAGAGCAAACAGGCAGTGATCCTGCGGCTCGAGCAGCCCTATCGCACGATCAACGCCTACAAGCCCAACGAGCAATATGGCCGCACTCAGGCCGGGCCGATCTTCCGCATCCCGTTCATGGATCGCATCGTCTGGGTCGACAAGCGCGTGCTCGACATCGACTTGCCCAACCAGCCGGTGCTGTCGACCGATCAGCTCCGCCTCGAAGTCGATGCCTATGCGCGCTTCCGCGTGGTCGATCCGCTGCGCATGGTGGTGACGGTTGGCTCCGAAGAGCGCGTCCGCGACCAGCTCCAGCCTTTGTTCGGCTCTTCGCTGCGCAACGAGCTCGGCAAGCGCACTTCGGCGATCCTGCTCAGCCCCGAGCGCGGCGAAGTGATGGACAATATCCAGAACTCGCTCCAGCGGCTCGCCAGCCAGTACGGCGTCGAGATCGTCGACGTCCGCATCAAGCAGACCGAGCTGCCGAGCGGTTCGCCGTTGGAAAGCGCGCTTAATCGCATGGCGACCGCGCGCCGCCAGGAAGCCGCGACGATCAAGGCGCAGGGCCTCAAGGAAGCGCAGATCATCCGCGCCACGGCGTCGGCCACGGCCGCGCAGGTCTATGCACAGGCGTTCAACAAGGATCCGGCTTTCTACGATTTCTACCGCGCGATGCAGTCGTACCGGACGACCTTCCTCGCCCAGGGCGACGGCAAGGGCGACACGTCGATCATCCTCTCGCCCCAGAACAGCTATTTGCGCGAGTTCATGGGGCAACGATGATCCTGCAGCTTCGTTCATATTCAATCAGCGTTCAGCAATCGCGCGCAACAACGTCGCGCGACCGCTTACTCGTCCTTTGAGAGGATTCGCCCACGTGCGTTACGTCTACGCTCTTACCACTGCCCTTGCCCTTGGTGGCGCCGCCACTGCCCTGACGCTGAACTACCCTGCCGGTGCGCAGACCGCGCAGAACGAGCCGGGCGCGATCCAGGCAGCGGTGCCGCGCGGCGGCGCGCCGATGAGCTTCGCCGACATGGTCGCCAAGCTGCAGCCGGCGGTGGTCAACATCTCGACCACCCAGCGCATCACCGCCAACGCCAACCCGTTCGCCGGCACGCCGTTCGAAGCATTCGGCGGCCCGGCGCGGCCTTCGACCCAGCGCGCGGAGTCGCTCGGCTCGGGCTTCATCATCTCGGCCGATGGCTATGTCGTCACCAACAACCACGTGATCTCGGCCGGCACCCGCGGCGCAGTGGTCGAAACGATCACCGTCACCCTCGCCGACCGCAAGGAATACAAGGCCAGGCTGATCGGCCGCGATCCCGCTTCGGATCTCGCGGTGCTCAAGATCGAAGGCGCCAACTTGCCCTTCGTCCGCTTCGGCGATTCGCGCCAGGCGCGCGTCGGCGACTGGATCGTCGCGATCGGCAATCCGTTCGGCCTCGGCGGCACCGTGACCGCGGGCATCATCTCGGCGACGCACCGCGTCACCGGCGGCGGCGCCTATGACCGCTTCATCCAGACCGACGCCTCGATCAACCGCGGCAATTCGGGCGGCCCGATGTTCGATCTTCAGGGCAACGTCATCGGCATCAATTCGCAGATCCTGTCGCCCACCGGCGGCAATGTCGGCATCGGCTTCGCGATTCCGGCCGAACAGGCCAAGCCGATCGTCGACACCTTGATGAAGGGCGGCGCAGTCAGCCGCGGCTATCTCGGCGTTGGAACGCAGGATTTGACTTCAGACACCGCCGACGCACTCGGCCTTCCAAAGGATCGCGGCTCGCTCGTTTCGCGCCTCGAGCCGGGTGAAGCCGCCGAGAAGGCCGGAATCCGGCAGGGCGACGTCATCGTTCGCGTGAACGGCCAGGACGTCACTCCGGAACAGTCGCTGAGCTATCTCGTCGCCAACATCGCGCCGGGCTCGCGGGTCGCGCTCGACTTGATCCGCGACGGCCGCCCGCAGACGGTAACCGCCACGATCGGCAAGCGTCCGCCCGAGGAGCAGCTCGCAGGCTTCAACGCAGACGACAACGATGCTCCCGTGCCCAACGACGAGGATGGCGGCGCGACCGGCAACGCGTCGATCGGCGTCGCGGTGACGCCGCTGACGCCGCAGATCGCGCGCAGCATCGGCGCGGATCCAGCGGCGCGCGGCGTGGTCATCACGGCGGTGGATGCGTCGAGCGATGCCGGCACCAAGGGTCTTCGCCGCGGCGACCTGATTGTCTCGATCAACCGCACCCCGGTGGCCAGCGCGGCCGACATTGCCCGCCTCGTCGGTCAGGCGAAGAGCGCTGGGCGCAAGAACGTATTGCTCTTTGTCCAGCGTGGTCCGCAGGGATCGTTCATCCCGGTGCAGATCCCGAACTGATCGGCAACGCTTTCGAACCGAGCCTTTTAGGCTGACGAAATGCCCGTTTCTCCCTAGAACCGCGCTCTGGAACAGGAGTTCGGTAATGGCAGGAGAAACGGGCATTTTCGTGGGCAGCGCCGACGGCGTGCGGCAGGAGCTGGTGCTGCGCCGCGCCAATCGCCACGGGCTGATCGCCGGCGCCACCGGCACCGGCAAGACCGTCACGCTGCAGGTCCTTGCCGAAGGATTCTCGGCGGCAGGCGTGCCGGTGTTCGTGTCCGACGTGAAGGGCGATCTCTCCGGCCTCGGCATGGCCGGCTCGCCGACTGCCAGGACCCACGCCATCTTCGCGGCACGCGCGCAGGAGATCGGCGATACCGAGTGGCGCTATGGCGAATTGCCGGTGCAGCTGTGGGACCTGTTCGGTGAACAGGGCCATCCGATCCGCGCGACGATTTCCGAGATGGGGCCTTTGCTCCTCGCCCGGTTGCTCGATCTCAACGAGACCCAGGAAGGCGTGCTCAACGTCGCCTTCCACGTCGCCGACGAGGAGGGCCTGCTGCTCCTCGACCTCGACGATCTCCAGGCGATGCTCGCGCATTGCGCCGAGCGCGCGAGCGAGCTGTCGACCAAGTTCGGCAACATCACCAAGGCCAGCGTCGGCACGATCCAGCGCCAGTTGCTCCAGTTGCGCACGCAGGGCGCGGCAAACTTCTTCGGCGAACCCGCGCTCGATATCAGCGAGTTCATCCGCACCGACGACCGCGGCCGCGGCGTGGTCAACATCCTCGCGGCGGACAAGCTCATGGCGTCGCCCAGGCTCTACGGCAGCTTCCTGCTGTGGATGCTGTCCGAATTGTTCGAGACGCTTCCCGAGATCGGCGACCCCGACAAGCCGGTGCTGGTCTTCTTCTTCGACGAGGCGCATCTGCTGTTCGACGATGCACCCAAGGCGTTGCTCGACAAGATCGAACAGGTCGTGCGGCTGATCCGCTCGAAGGGCGTCGGCGTCTATTTCATCACCCAGAACCCGATCGACATCCCCGAGGACGTCGCCGGCCAGCTCGGCAACCGCGTCCAGCACGCGTTGCGGGCGTTCACCCCGAAGGACGCCAAGGCAGTCCGATCGGCCGCGGAGACCTTCCGCGCCAATCCCAACCTCGATGTCGCGACCGCGATCACCGAGCTGAAGGTCGGCGAGGCTCTGGTGTCGGTGCTGCAGGAGGACGGTTCGCCCTCGCCGGTGCAGCGCACATTGATCCGCGCACCGGGTACCAGGGTCGGCCCACTCGCGCCCGACGAACGCGCTCTGCTGATCACCACCGACGCAGTGGCCGACAAATACGATACGCTGATCGATCGCGAGTCCGCCGAGGAGATGCTCGCGGCCAAGGCCGATGAAGCCGTGGCGGCGGCGGCGGAAGCACAGGCGGAGAATGCGGAGGACAAGGCCTCGGCGGCGCGCGCGAAGGAGCAGGCGCGGATCGCCAAGGAGGCCGAGCGCACCCGCCTCGCCACCGAACGCGCGCAGGCGACCGCGACATCGCCCTGGGCCAAGGTTGCGACCTCGGCGGCGCGCTCCGCTTCCTCCTCGCTCGGACGCCAGGTCGCCAACGAAGTCGGGCGCGAAATCTTCGGCAGTCGCGGGCGCCGCTCGTCCAGCCTCGGCGCGCAGCTGGTACGGGGCGTGCTGGGCGGGCTGTTCAGAGGCTGACAAGCGCGCCATAGTCTCGTTCGATACTTTGGGGAGATCAGGACTTGGCGACCGACGCCGCGGCCCGCGCGCCGCTCGAACTCACGCTTCGCGGCGTTCTGCTCGGGGCTGCGATCACATTGTTGTTCACTGCGGCCAACGTTTACGCCGGTCTCAAGGTCGGGCTGACCTTTGCCACTTCGATCCCCGCGGCGGTCGTGTCGATGGCGATCCTCCGCTTCTTCCGCGGCAGCACGATCCTAGAGAACAACATCGTCCAGACGATCGCCAGCGCGGCGGGCACGCTGGCGGCGATCGTGTTCGTGCTACCGGGACTGATCATGGTCGGCTGGTGGTCGGGCTTCCCGTATTGGACCACGGTCGCGGTGTGCATCACCGGCGGTGTGCTCGGGGTGATGTTCTCGGTACCGCTGCGCCGCGCGCTGGTGACCGGAACCGACCTTCCCTACCCTGAGGGCGTCGCGGCCGCCGAAGTGCTCAAGGTGGGCTCGAACAGCCGCGCCGGCGACATCGAAAACGCCAGCGGGCTGCGCGTATTGGTCCTCGGCGCGCTCTTCTCGGGCGGCTTCGCGCTGCTCGCCAAGATGAAATTGGTCGCCGAGGAAGCCGGCAAGAATTTCGCGGTCGGCGGCACCGCCACCGGCTTCTCGACCAGCTGGTCGATGCTGCTGATCGGCGTGGGGCATCTCGTCGGCATTTCGGTCGGCGCGGCGATGTTCTTCGGGATGCTCATCTCGTGGACCGTGCTCGTCCCCTATTTCGCCTCGAGCGGCGATTTGTCGGCGGGCATCGACGCGCTGGTCGGCGGCACCTTCCGCGGCCAGGTGCGCTTCATCGGCGCGGGCACGATCGGCGTCGCGGCGATCTGGTCCTTGCTCAAGATCATTGGCCCGATCATCGCCGGCCTCCGCTCGGCGCTCGCCGCATCGCGCGCCCGGGCCGGCGGCGCGACGCTCGACATCACCGAGCGTGACTTGCCGATCGGCGTAGTCGCGCTGGTGTCGGTGGCGACGCTGTTTCCGATCGCCTGGCTGCTGTGGAGCTTCTCGGCAGGCGGGCCGGTGCACGATTACCCCGTCGCCGTGATCGGCGGCACGCTTGTCTATCTCCTCGTCGTCGGGGTCCTGATCGCCGCGATCTGCGGATATATGGCGGGACTGATCGGCGCGTCGAACTCGCCGGTCTCGGGCGTCGGTATCCTCGCCGTGCTCGGCGCGTCGCTGCTGCTCGTCGCGGTGTTCGGGCACGAGGCAGATCCGACCCGGACCAACGCGCTGATCGCCTATGCGCTGTTCACCACTGCGATCATCTTCTCGATCGCGACGATCTCAAACGACAATCTCCAGGATCTCAAGACCGGCCAGCTCGTCGGCGCGACGCCGTGGAAGCAGCAGGTCGCACTGGTGATGGGCGTGGTGTTCGGCAGCCTCGCGATCCCATTGGTACTCGATCTTCTCAAGGACACGCTCGGCTTCGTCGGCATGCCCGGCGCCGGCCCCAACGCGCTCTCCGCACCGCAGGCCGCGCTGATCTCGTCGATCGCCAAGGGTGTGCTTGGCGGCGACATCGACTGGGGGCTGATCGGGATCGGCGCCGCAATCGGCGCCGGCGTGATCGTGCTCGACGAACTGCTCGGCCGCTCGGGCAAGATGCGCTTGCCGCCGCTCGCGGTGGGCATGGGCATTTACCTGCCGATGGCGCTCACCTTGCTGATCCCGGTCGGCGCGGTGATCGGCTATTTCTACAATCGCTGGGCCAAAAGTAGCGGCAATCCCGAATTCGCCGAGCGGATGGGCGTGCTCGCGGCGACCGGACTCATTGTCGGTGAGAGCCTGTTCGGGGTGGCGTTCGCCGGAGTCCTCGCCTGGGCCAATCGCAATTCGCCGATCCCGCCCAACGACGCCCCGCTGGCGCTGATGGGCGAGAGCTTCGAAACCGTTGCCCTGTGGATCGCGCCGTTGCTGTTCTTCGGGCTGATCGCGCTGATCTACGCGCGCACCCGCAGCATGGTGCGGCGCGCACCGCCGGCTTCCGAGCCGCCAGTGGATCAGGACATCGCGACCTATCGGTGAAAACTAGGAGCCCCTCCCTGCCAGCAGGGAGGGGCGTAAGATCAATCCATCTGCTCGAGCAGCGCCTTGATCGGCACGAACGCGAACGCCACCGAGCTGTCCGCAACGCCGTACGGAATGAAGATCTTCTCGCCGTGGCGGATCGCGCCGCAGGTATAGACGACGTTGGGCACATAGCCCTCGCGGTCCTGATCCGCCGCAGCCAGCAAAGGCTCCTTCGAGCGCGCGAGCACCTTCGACGGGTCGTTCTTGTCGAGCAACGCCGCACCGATCGAATACTTCCGCATCGCGCCGACCCCGTGGGTCAGCACCAGCCAGCCCTCGGCCAGCTCGATCGGCGGGCCGCAATTGCCCATCTGGACGAGCTCCCACGGATATTGCGGCTTGATCAGCAGCTCGCCGCCTTCCCAATGGGTGATGTCTTCCGACGTGTGGAGGAAGATGTTCTCGCCGTCCTGCCGGCCGAGCATCATGTACTTGCCGTCGATCTTGCGAGGGAACAGCGCCATGCCCTTGTTGCGCGACGCGCCGCCGCTCATCGGCACCAAATCGATCGCACGCCAGTCGCGCGTGCGCATCAGCTCGGACTGGATCACCGAGCCGTTATAGGCGGTGTAGGTCCCGATCCATTCCTCGCTGCCATCGTCATGGTGGAAATGGCAAATGCGCAGATCCTCGAGCCCGTTCGACTGCGCCTTGGTGATCGGGAAGATGACCGTGCCCGACAGCGTCGAATCGCGATGCCGATACACCGTCACCGGCCCCTCGGGCATCGTGTCTTCGTCCTCCTCGCGCGCATCGGCAGCGGTGGCGAAGGGCGGCTCGGGGGCGAGCACCAGTTCGTTATTGTCGGTGATGATGCCTTCGCGAAACGACACCGACGAGATGTGCCCTTCGCCCACGGCGCGCAGCGACATCAATATGCGCATGCTGCCCTTGGGCATCCCCGACTGGTCGTAATGCGGCACTGCGCTGGGGTTCATCAAAGCTGCGGCGGCATAGCTATATTCGTGGCAGAAATAGGCGCCGAGCAATTGACGCTTCTCGTCACCGATCGCGCTGCCGTCGAGCTTGAGCATCGTCTCGATCTCGTCGTAGCGCGTCATGAACACGCGACGCGTCTGCCAGTGCCGCGCCTCGAAATCCTTGAGCACGATCTCCAGCTGCGCGCTCGCTTCGCCCGGAGACATCGCCAGCACTTCACTGACGATGCGTTCCGAACGGCTCGGCCCCGCGCCGTTCTGCGCCCAGGCGATATGGAACGGACGAACCACCACGCGCGAGGGATCGGCGCGAAGCCGCAGCGTGTGATTGAACAATTCGTGCATTAGTCCCCCAACGTCCCGGATTGCCGGCGCGCAGGGCTACGCGACGGCGGTGCGGGGGGTGCTTTCCACGTTTTCGGCCGGCTTTGAAAGTACGGAAATCGCGCAATTCGCCAATTGCAGCGCCAGAATCGACTCGGCGCCCTGATTTCGGTTCAAACCGGTCGGCATCAGCCCGTCGAAACAGCCGCCATCCTGCGCGGTCGCGAGCGGGAGCTCGAGATCGTTGGCGCCGAGATACCAGCGATAGGCTTTCATCGCCTCTTCATACCAGCGCTTGTCGCCGGTAACTTCATACGCCGCCACGCAGGCGTCGACCGTAGCCTGTGCCTCAAGCGGCTGCTGGTCAAATTGCAGCGGCTCGGAATAAGGCGGGCGGCCGAAGCTCTCGCTGCCGACGGCGCGGAAGCGCCCCTCGGGCGAGGTCTGGCGTCCGACGATCCAATCGAGCGTCTCGAGCCCGACCTGGATGAAGTCCTGCCGGCCGAGCACCTTGCCTGCGTGCAGCAGCGCTTCGGGCAAACGCGCATTGTCGTACGCCAGCACGATCTCGAACCATTGCCATTCGGGCCGGCGCGCCTGATCAAGCAACGTGATCAGCTCGTCGCCATAGCGGGTGAGGATGTCGCGCGACAGTGCGTGGCCCGGATGCGCCTCGATCATCGCGGCGGCACCCAGCATCGCGAAGGCATGGCTGCGCGGCGCATCGAGCTCGAGCGCGATCGACGCGGTAGTGTCGAACATCATCGACGCCCAGTCGCGATGCTTCTGCGCCCGCGCGTCGCGCGCCGTGACGCCCAATGCCCAGATCGCGCGGCCGTTCGAATCCTCCGACCCGATATCCTCGCACCACGTGCGATCGAAGTTCATGAAGTTGCGGAAGCGGCGCTGGTCGGGGTTCCACGCATATTGGACGAAGGACGCATAGATGCTCGTCCATTTGTCGCGGATGACTTCGTCCACGTCGTTGATCTTGCACATCAGAATCAACGCGCGGGCATTGTCGTCGATGCAATAGCCGTGGCGACGATCGGGCACCGAATAGATCGAATGCTGGAGCATGCCGGTGGAGTCGCTCATCCGCTCCACAGCCGCAATATCGGGCTTGAGCGTCGCCAGCTCGGCCGTGGGCTTTGCGAACCGGCGCGGCTTGGCGGCGATGATCGCGCCTAACTCGGCCATCGCATTCTCCGCGAGGCGCGGCCAGATCATCGTACGGCCGCGGGCATAAGCTCGCTGCCCCAGAGCAAGCCGTTCGTCTTTGTCGGTCAACAAACGGTCGATTTCGCGGGCAAATGCCGCGCTGTCGCCGAAATCAACGAGCACGCCGTGATCGTCGGCGAGGATCTCGGTCGCATGGATATAGGGCGTCGAGATCACCGGCTTGCCGACGCCGACGGCATAAGAGAGCGTGCCCGACGTGATCTGCGCCGGATTATTGTACGGCGTGACGTAAAGGTCGGCCGCCTGAAGATAATCGATCAGTTCGTCATGCTCGACAAACGCGTCGACGAACTGGACGTGCTCGGCGACACCCTTCTCGGCAGCGAGCGCCTTCAGCCGGTCGCGATATGCCTCGCCCTCGTGCGCAACGAGGTTCGGGTGCGTTGCACCCAGCACCACGTACAGCGCCTCCGGATGATGCGCGACGACCTGCGGCAGCGCCGCGATCATCGTCTCGATGCCCTTGTTGGGGGCGAGCAAACCGAACGTCAGAACGACCTCGCGGCCTTCCCAGCCGAATTGCGGCTTCATGCTGTCCGGATCGGCAAAGGCGCGCTCGGGCACGCCATGAGGGATCATGACGATGTTCTTACCGTTCGCGCCGTGAATGCGCTTGAGGATGTCGCGGCCCTTCTCGGCCATGACGATGATCCGCGACGAGCGCCGCAGCAGCAATTCCATAACGCGGCGTTCGTCGACGCTCGGCTTTTCGAGTATGGTGTGAAGCGTCGTGATCACCGGGATCGACAGGCGATCAATCAGCGCGATCAGGAAATCGCCGGCGGGGCCGCCATAGATGCCATATTCGTGCTGGATCCACAGCGCCTGCGCGCCGCTCGCCTCAATCGCGCGCGCCGCGTCGAGATAGGCGGCGCGTTCGTCCTGCGGGATCGCGCGGGTGACAGCATCGGGATAATCGTAGCGACCGGGATGGTCGTCCATCGCATAGACGTCGACTCGAAGCTCCGGGAAACGCTGCTTGAGCGCGTTATAGGTGTCGGTCGTGTAGGTCGCGAGTCCGCACTTGCGCGGGAGAAAGTTCCCCAGAAGTGCAAGGTGGGTGATCCCAGGACCAATCATGAACGGCGCCATCCCTGTTCCTTCGCTACTGCAAACAATCAGGCTGTCGAAAACCTGTTTCGTGTCTCCCAACTCTCGCAAAGCTATATGGTTTCATTCTTGTTGCAATGCAACATACGCGAATCGACGAACCGTGCCGTAAATGTGAGGTTCAGCCGCGGCCGCGATATCCGGGCACGTCCTGGGGCGGGATCCACACCCCGGAAGGGGCCAGGCCGGACTGCCAGAATATGTCGATCGGGATGCCGCCGCGCGGATACCAATAGCCGCCGATCCGCAGCCATTTCGGCTTCATCTCCTCAAACAATCGCTCGCCGATGCCGACGGTGCAGTCCTCGTGAAACGCGCCGTGGTTGCGGAAGCTGCCGAGGAAAAGCTTGAGCGACTTGGATTCGACGATCGTGTCGCCGGGCACGTAATCGATCACCAAATGCGCGAAATCGGGCTGGCCGGTGATCGGGCACAGCGACGTGAATTCCGGCGCCGCGAAGCGGATCATGTAGCGGCTGCCGGGGCGCGGATTGGCGACGTAATCGAGTACCGCTTCTTCCGGGGTGGCGGGAAGCGCGGAGGTCTGGCCGAGATGCTTGGGTTCCATCGCCGCGATGTAGGCGTTTGCCGAGCGCTTTGCATCCTTCTAGGAGCAGAGGATGGATGCACTCGTAACGACAGCATGGCTCGCCGACCAACTCGGTGCCAATGACCTGGTGGTGCTCGACGCCACCTATACCTCGACCTTGCCGGGGTCGGCGAAACAGGATCCGCGTGCGGAATATGCCGCGGGGCATATCCCGGGCGCGCTGCTGCTCGATCTCGACACTCTGGTCGATGCGGAGGACCCGCTCCCTTCGATGCTGCCGCCGCGTGACCTGTTCGAGGCGCGGATGGCGGAGCTGGGCGTATCGGTGCACAGTCGGGTGGTGCTCTACGACAGCAGCCCGCACCATACCTCGTGCCGGGCATGGTGGGTGCTCGGCCGCTTCGGGGTCGAGGCGGCGTTGCTCGATGGTGGCATCGCCAAATGGCAAGCGGAAGGTCGGCCGCTCGAACACGACGCCCCCTCCCCCGTCCGCAGCAATTTCGAAGCGGGCATGCCGCGGACCCAGGTGCGCAGCCTCGCCGAGATGCAGGCCACCGACGAGCAGATCGTCGACGCCCGCTCGGCGGCACGCTTCACCGGCGACGAGCCCGATCCGCGCGCCGAATGCGCGCCCGGCCACATTCCGGGCTCGAAGAACGTCCCGCAGGGCCGCTTTTTCGAGGCCGACGGTAGCTGGAAGCATCCCGACGCGATCCGCACCCTTTTCGCCGATGCCGGACTTGAGCCGGACAAGCCGCTGGTCGCCACTTGCGGCTCGGGAATCACTGCCTGCGTCGTCGCCTTCGCCGCGCATCTCCTCGGCCGGGACGCGCCGGTCTATGACGGCAGCTGGTCCGAATGGGGCGCGGATCCCGCGACGCCCAAGGCATTGGGGCCGGCATGAGCGAGAAGAAGGACGCAACCAGGATCGTCCAGGCCGGGCGGCGCGACGAATGGACGCAGGGGGTGGTCAACCCGCCGGTGTGGCGCGCCTCGACGATCCTCTATGATTCGGTCGCCGAGCTGCGCGCGCGCGGCGCGGCCGACACCCACCATAAACTATTCTACGGCCGCCGCGGCACGCCGACCCAATGGTCGCTCGCCGACGCGCTGACCGAGCTCGAGCCCGGCGCCGAGGCCACCCTGCTCTATCCCTCGGGCGTCGCCGCGATCGCCTCGGCATTGCTCGCGATACTCGAACCCGGCGACCAATTGCTGCTGACCGACAGCGCCTATGACCCGACCCGCAACCTCGCCAACGGCCTGCTCAAGCGATTCGGGATCACCACGACCTTCTACGATCCCTTGATCGGCGCCGGGATCGCCGAGCTCTGCACCGAGCGGACCAAGGCGATCTTCATGGAAAGCCCGGGCAGCCTGACCTTCGAGGTGCAGGACATTCCGGCGATCGTCGCCGTCGCCAAGGCGCGCGGGATCACCACTTTGCTCGACAATACCTGGGCGACGCCGCTGCTGCTGCCCGCAATCGGCATGGGCGTCGATTATTCGATCCTCGCCTGCACCAAATATATCGTCGGCCATTCGGACGTGATGCTCGGATCGGTGACCGCCGCCGAAGGCCAGTATCAGCGGCTGCGCGCGGCGACCTATCAGCTCGGTCAGACCGCCAGCCCCGACGACGCCTGGCTCGGCGCGCGCGGCCTGCGGACGATGGCGGTGCGGCTCGATCAGCACGGCCGCTCGGCGCTGAAGATCGCCGAATGGCTCGAGGATCGGCCCGAAGTCGCGCGCGTGCTCCATCCGGCACTGCCCGACTGCCCCGGCCACATGATCTTCGCGCGCGATTTCCGCGGCGCCTCCGGCCTGTTCTCGTTCGTCCTCAACGGCGGCGGCGAAGCGGCGCGCGCCGCGCTGATCGACGGGCTCGCGCATTTCGGCATCGGCTATAGCTGGGGCGGGTTCGAGAGCCTCGCCATCCCGGTCGACCCGCAGCTTCATCGCACCGCGACCAAATGGGAAGCCGAAGGACCGGTGGTGCGGCTGCAGATCGGGCTCGAGGATTGCGACGATCTGATCGCCGACCTCGAAGCGGGCCTCGCGCGCTTCGCCGAGGTGCGGGGATGATGGAGCGGCTCGGGGCCTGGCTGGCGGGACATAATCTGCCGGGCGCCCCCGAGCTTTCGGAGGCCGCGATCGCAGGCGGGCTCGCGGCGCTCGCGCTCATCCTCGGCTGGATCGCCGGGCGCTACATCGGCACCCGCATCGCCGCCGCCTGGGCCGAGCATGTCAGCGGCAATGCCGCGCGCTTCCATCTGCGGGTGCGCGCGATCGTACGCTGGGGTGCCGCCGCGATCCTTCTCTCGATCGTCGCGGTGAGCTGGCCGTGGGGCCCGCTCGCCGCTTTGATCCTCGGGCTGCTCGAGGGGTTTGCCGTCGCGATGCTCGTCGGCGGCGTGCTGCGCGGGCTCAATTTGCCGCGCTGGGCCGCCTGGACGCTGGCGGCGCTCGCCTTCACCGCGATCCTCAGCAACGCGATCGGCGGGTTCGCGATGGTCGAGGCGACGCTCGACCGCGTCGGCATCCAGATCGGCCAGCGGCGCCTGTCGCTGCTGTCCGGTTTCACCCTCGGCATCACCGTGCTCCTGCTCTTCGCCGGCGTCCGGCTGGTCAATCGCGTGCTCAGCCATTCGATCGCCACCGCCCGGGGCTTCGACGCTACCCAGAAATTGCTCGTCCAGAAGCTCGCCGCGATCACGGTGGTGGTGCTCGCCTTCTTCATCGGCGTCGACCTGCTCAAGATCGACCTCACTGCCTTCGCCGTCTTCTCGGGCGCATTCGGTCTCGCAGTCGGTTTCGGGCTGCAGAAGACGATCGGCAATCTGATCGCCGGGATCATTCTGTTGATGGACCGCTCGATCAAGCCCGGCGACGTCATCGTGGTGGGCGACAGCTTCGGCTGGGTGAATAAGATCGGCGTCCGCGCCGTCTCGGTGATCACCCGCGACGGTAAGGAGCATCTGATTCCGAACGAGAATCTGATGACGCAGGAAGTCGAGAACTGGTCGTACACCGATCGCAACGTCCGCGTCCGCATTCCGGTGACCGTCGCTTACGACTGCGATCTGAAGCTCGCACAGGAGTTGATGCTGCGCGCCGCCGCCGACAGCCCGCGCGTTCTCGACAATCCCCCGGCCAACGTATGGCTCACTGCTTTTGGCGAAAAGGGCGTCGAGCACGAAATCCTGGTCTGGATCAACGATCCGGAGAGCGGCGTCGGCAGCGTCAAGAGCGACGTGCTCAATCGGCTATGGCTGCTGTTCAAGGAGCACCGGATCGCCATCCCCTATCCGGTTCGGGACGTGCGCGTGACCGCATGGCCCGCGTTGGAGCGCGAAACGCCATCATAAACGCACAGCGCCCCTCCCGCTTCGCGCCCGCCGCGCCTATCTTGAACTGGTGAGTTCCCAGCCCGTTACCGCCCGTATCGCCGATGGCGTCGCCTCGATCCCCTCGGCGGAGTGGGACGCCTGCGCCGGCATCGGCAACCCGTTCGTCACGCACCGCTTCCTGTCGATCCTCGAACGCTCCGGCTCGGTGACGGCGCATGCAGGCTGGCAGCCGCTGCCGATCCTGGTCGACGGCGCCGATGGCCGCGCCGCGGCGATCGCCCCGGCCTATGTCAAGGCGCACAGCCAGGGCGAATATGTCTTCGACCATGGCTGGGCCGACGCATGGGAGCGCGCCGGCGGCGAATATTACCCCAAGCTTCAGGTCGCAGTGCCATTCACCCCGGTGCCCGGCCCGCGGCTGCTGCTACGCGACGACGCCGCCTCCCCCGCGCTGATCGCGGCGATCGAGGCAGTGACCGACCAGAACCAGCTGTCCTCGGCGCATGTGACCTTCGTCGATGCGGCGCAATTGCACTGGTTCGAAGCGGCCGGCTGGCTGGTCCGCGCGGGCACCCAGTTCCACTGGCAGAACCACGATTACGCTGGATTCGACGATTTCCTCGCCGCGCTCTCCAGCCGCAAGCGCAAGGCGATCCGCAAGGAACGCGCGGCGGCGCTGGAAGGGCTGGCCGTCCGCCATCTGACCGGCGGCGAGATCGGCGAAGCGCATTGGGACGCTTTCTGGGAATTCTATCAGGATACCGGCGCACGCAAATGGGGCCGGCCCTATCTGACGCGCGCCTTCTTCTCGCTGCTCGGCGCCGAGATGGCCGACGAAGTCCTGCTGATCCTCGCCGAGCGCGACGGCGTGCCGATCGCGGGCGCGCTCAACCTGATCGGCGGCGATGCGCTGTACGGACGCTATTGGGGCGCAGTCGAGGAAGTGCCGTTCCTCCATTTCGAGCTCTGCTACTATCAGGCGATCGACGCCGCGATTGCGCGCGGGTTGGCGCGGGTAGAGGCCGGCGCGCAGGGCGAGCACAAGCTCGCGCGCGGCTATGCCCCGGTGACGACCTGGTCGGCGCATTACATTCCCAATCCCGGCTTCCGCCAGGCGGTCGCGGATTTTCTCCACCGCGAACGCGAAGCGGTCGAACGCGAGCAGGAATGGCTGGGCGAGATGATGCCGTTCAAGCGCGAGGGGTGAGCTGGCGCGGCCACGGTGCGCAGGACAACCCCGCCCCGTTCGTGCTGAGCTTGTCGAAGCACCGTTCTTCTTCGCTGGCCGGCCAAAAGAAGAATGCCCTTCGACAAGCTCAGGGCGAACGGAGATTGCGCACCGTCCTTACTACTCCACCACCGGCGAAGGCGAAGCCTCGGGCTCGGGCAAATTGCTGGTGAACTGGCGCCCGTCGTTGAGGATGATCTGCCGCTCCCATTTGGGCAGCGGCAATTCGCCAGGCAGGATGATCGGCGCGGCGACCTTGTGGTCGACCTTGTAGAGCCCGCTATTGCTGTGGCCGTCGACATAGACCGGCACCAGCCCCTGCAGGAACTTCGCCGGGAATTGCGGCGGGCGGATCATCCAGACATAGTCGAACGCGTCGCGCGGGAAGCGTGACAGTGCCCAGGGAACCGGCCGCCACCATTCGCGCGGGCATTGCACGTCGGTGACGATCTGCGAGGGATCGTGCGCAAAGCGCTTGGCGGCGGCGTAGCGCACCGTGAGCAATTGCGCCCCCGGCATCGACCATTGATCGTTGGTATATGCCAGCCTGCGTTCCAGCGCGAGCGCGGGGACGTGCTGGAGCCGCGTCATCTTCCATTCGTTGTAACAGGTCTCGCCGACGAAGCTGATCAGCCGCGCGCCGACCGGCAGATGGTCGAGCGCCTTCAATTCGCGATCATAGGATTTGTCGTAGAGGAAGAAGCTCCACGTCGTCGACACGATCCGCGCCGTGAAGAACGCCATGCCGAGCGCCGCGACCAACGCCGCACCGCGCATCGACATGCCGGGCTTGGGCCGGATCGCAATGATCCCGATCGCCATCAGGAACGGCACCAGCCGCATATCGGCATAGGCCGATCCGAACACGATCCGCGGCAGCAGGATGTAGACTGCGGCGAGGAACAGGAACGACAGCCCGAGATTGCGCGAATATTGAAGGTTCGGGTCGCGGATCGCCTTGAACAGCAGCAGGAACAGCACGCCGACCGAGGCGATGTCGAACAATTGCCAGCGATCGCGGAACACCTGGGTGATCCACAGCATCTTGGCGCGCCAGTTGAACCAGTCGGCGGTCTGCCCGGTGACGTGCCCGCCGCTGCGCCACATCAGCATCAGCAGCGCCGGCGGGGCGAGGACGAGGCACTGGATACCCGCCTTGAACCACGGCAGCAGCCAGGCACGGGCGAAGCCTTCGCGGCGATGCGCATCGTGATGGCGGACCAGTTCGGCCGAGAAAGCCAGCACGCCGAGCACCCCCCAGCCGAAGGTATGGGTGATCCAGATCAGCACCGACAGCGGCAGGAACACCAAGGATCGGAACTGGAACTTGCCGAGCCTTGCCAGCCGCAGCCACCAGCCGAAGGCGAGCAACGCCATTCCCATCGACAGCGCGAAATTGACGAAGCCGAAATGGAACGGGAAGGCATATGCCAGCGGCAGCGCGAACAAGGCCGTGGCGGGGATGCGCCCATGCACTTCGCGCGCGATCATCAGCAGCCCGGCGACGGTCATCGCGGGAATCGAGATGACGATCAATTTGACTGCGAGTTCGAGCCCGAACAGCTTGGAGAGCGGGATGACCAGAAGATCGACCCCGAGATTGCCCATCAGGCTCCAGTTGAAATTATACCATTCGTGGAGATGCGGAAACTGCTCCCAGACGAGCTGGACGCGGTAGCGCCCCATATGCCCGGGCAAGTCGACCAAAGGCGGGATTTCGGGCCATAGCAGCGGCACGATCGCCATGAATGTGGCCAGCGCCACGAACCACCGCGTCTGCCACCAATGCCGTACTTCGCCCCTGTCCATTGCGCGGCTTTAGGGGAGCAGCCCCCCCCGCCGCAAGCCGCCGCTCACCGAACCGCGTAGAGCGCCGATACGTTGTTCGCCCAGACCAGCACGACATCGTCCGCCAATGCGGGTTTTGCAGGGAAATCGAGCGTCCAGACATAGCGGAAGGTGCCGCGATCGAAGCCCTGCACCGCCTCGCCGAAATGCGTGGTCTTGTATTCGCAGCTCGCCGGATAGACGAGTTGCGATGGATCGGCGCGATAGGGCTCGGCCTGCGGATGGCGCGGTCGCAGCAGCTGCTGGTCGGCAAGTGCCCATTGGCCGTTCTCGAAGGCGTCGCGCCGCGCCACGGCGATTCCGGCGATGTGGCCGAGCCGGTCGCTATGCCATTGCGACGAGCAGGCCTCGTTGACCAGCACCAGCACCGTCGTTCCGCGCGGGATATGCGACACCGCCTCGAGTGCCGCCTGCTGCGTGCCCGCAAAGAGCAGGAACGCGATCGACGAAGTCGCCATGCGCAGGACGAAGAAGCTCGTGCCGGCAATCGCCAGCGAAGCCTCGAAGCGCGCATGTCCCGGCTGCACCCGGATCGCGACGAGCGCGAGCGCGACCGCGGGCGCCAGCATGCGCATGTCGACATAGGCGCCGCCGACGATCAGCCGAGGCAGCGCCACGAACGCGATGAGGCAGAGCAACGCCGCGGTGCCGGTCAGCGGATCGAAGCGCAGACGCCGATCCCGTACCGCGGCCCAGAGCAGCCCGAACAGCAGGATTGCGCAGCCGACATCGTACCATTTCCAGCGTTCGCGCAGCAGCGAGGGAAGCCAGCTCACTTTGGCCTTCCAGTCCCACAGCGCGCCATCGCCCGGCGCAGCCCCGACCATCAGCGCCGCCGGCCAGGCGAGCGGCAGGCACCAGCCGATCGCACGCGCCAGCGACTCTCGGTGGCCGTGTCCAGCCTCCCGCAGGCGTACCCATTCGGCGGCGAAGGCGAGCAGTCCGAACATCCCCCAGCCGAAGCTGTGCGCGATCCAAAGGACGAACGCGATCGGCAGGAACAGCAGCGCACGCACCACGGGTCGATGCGCCAGCGCCACCCAGAGCAGCAGCGCATGCAGCGCCAGTCCTCCGGCCAGCATGAAATTGACGAAGCCGAGCTGAAAGGCATAGCCATAGACCAGCGGAAAGGCGAAGCCGGCGGCGGGTGACAGCGTCCCCCCTGCCCGGCGCGCGAGCAGGATCAGCCCGCTCACCCACAGCGGCGGGATCAGGATCACCACCAATTTGGTCGCATGCTCGGCGGTCAGGATCGGCGACAGCAATTGGACGATGAGGTCCACCCCGAGATTGCCGACCAGCCCCCATTCGAAGGTCCAATGCTGCTGGAGATCGGCCGATCCACGAAGCGCCGCGGCGATATGATAGCGCCCGATATGTCCCGGCAGATCGGCGAGCGGCGGCAGGCCGGGTGCCAGCAGCGGTACGCAGGAAAGCAGGATCGCCGCCACGGCGAACCACCGCGTCTCCCACCAGGCGGTCTGGGTGCGGCTCATTGGCGCGCCACCGCGAACAATGCAGGTGCCTCGCCGGGGGCGGAGATCGGTCGGAGCCATGCGGGTGGCCGGCCGGCGGCAAGCGCGCCGCTCAGCCGCGCCGGATTGCCTGCCTGCGCGCCGAGTTCGGCGAAGTCGCCGGGGCAGAGCGCGACGTAATCGACGTGCCATTGCCGTGCGATCGCCTGCGCGTTGCCGGTCGGGCCGAGGAAAAAGCGGTACATCGCCAGATTGCCGGCAGTGTTGCGATGATAGGGCGCCGCGACCACCCGGTGCGGTGTCGCGGCGAGCGTCCAGGCGCCCATATCGATCGGCGCCATGAGAGTGCCCGGGGCCAATGCGGCGAGGTGGGCGAGCGCGGCGGGACCGCTGCAGCTCGCGGTGGCGGGGCCAATGGCGGCTGGCGGCGCGAGTGCGTCCGCGGCGAGCGGGTAGAGCAAGCCGGCCGAGACGAGCCATGCCGGAAGCAATGCGATCAGCCCCTTGGCGCGCGCCGCGGTGATCAACGCGGCGAGCGCGGGAGCGGCAAACAGCGCCCCGGCATAGGCACCGCGGAGCTGGATCAACGCCAGGCCAAGCGCGGCCAGCTGGAGCGCGAGCAGGACCAGCCAGCGCCCCTCGCGCGTGCCGCGCCATGCCCAGCCCGCCGCGGCGATTCCAACGAGCATCGATCCGGCATAGCCTATGGCATGCGCCAGCGGCGCGCCGAACAGCGGCTGCGCCTCGGCGACATTGGCAAGCCAGAGCCGCGCTAGCAGCGGATCGACCTGACGATAAGGCCGCAGGCAGCCGGGCGAGAGCGCAAGGGCTCCCACTATCGCAACGGAGGCAGCCACCAGCACGGCGATCCCTCGTGCCTTGGATGACTCGGCTGCGAAGCCGAAAGCAACCAGCGCCAGCGGTGCCAATGCGGCAAGCTGCGCCGCGCGCCAGAGTTCGGCCGTAAAGCCGTCGCAGCCCGGCCAGTTCCAGCCGCTGGTGCGCAGCAGCGCGGATGCGGCGGCGAGCGCGAGGACCAGCGCCACCGCATAGCCGGCAAGCCGCGCCTGCCCTTCTCGGCCGTCAAGCGCCCAGCGAACCACGATCGCTGCCCCGCCGACTGCAAGCAAAGGCGCGGTCTCGATACCGATGACGAGCGAGGCCGCACTGGCGATTCCCGCCGCGGCGCCCGCGACGAGCGTGCCCCGCCCGATCGCGGTGCGCGCGACGACCAGCAGCAGCACCATCTGGAGCCCGTGATGGTCGATCCGCCCCGGCATGAACAATGTCGTCGCAGGATAGGCCAGCGCCGCGACCAGCGCGGCGAGCGGGCCGGAGGTGCCAAGCGTGCGCGCGATGCCGGCCACGAGCATCAGCGCCGCGGCGAACAGCAATGCGGGCCAGAGGATCACTGCAGTCAGCTCGGCGGCATGCGCCCCGACGAGCGGCGAGAGCAAGGCGATCAGCGCGCCGGGGACAAGATCGGGCAGCCGCGACCAGTGCATCTCCAGCCCCGGCTGCGCACCCAGCCGGTGCTGGGCAAGGTAACCGAACGCCTGCCCACCCAGCCAGTCGCGGATCTGCTGGAGGCGGACCACATCGTCGGTGTCGGGAAGCCGCAGCGCCGAAAGGTTCGTCCAGCCCTGCACCGTCCAGGCGACACTGAGCAGCCCCGCGAGGAGCAGGGCGACGCCAAGCTCGCCCCAATGCCGATCCTGCTGCTGCGCGGGCATGGCACTTGCCTAACCGCGCATGGTTAAGGCGGCGTTAGCCGTCCCGGCGCCCCAGCAAACGCAGCCGCAACGCGTTGAGCTTGATGAAGCCCGCCGCATCGCGCTGGTCGTACGCGCCCTGATCGTCCTCGAAGGTAACGACCTTCTCGCTGTACAGGCTGTGCGGCGAGCGCCGGCCGGTGACGATGACATTGCCCTTGTAGAGCTTGAGCCGGACCGTCCCGGTCACCTTCGCCTGGCTGTGGTCGATCGCCGCCTGGAGCATCTCGCGCTCGGGGGCGAACCAGAAGCCGTTATAGATCAGCTCGGCATAGCGCGGCATCAGCTCGTCCTTGAGATGCGCGGCGCCGCGGTCCAGCGTGATCTGCTCGATCCCGCGATGCGCGAGCTGATAGATCGTGCCGCCCGGCGTCTCGTACATCCCGCGGCTCTTCATCCCGACGAAGCGGTTCTCGACCAGATCGAGCCGGCCGATGCCGTGTTTGCGCCCGAGTTCGTTGAGCGCGGTCAGCAGCGCCGCGGGCGACAGCGCCTCGCCGTTGAGCGCAACGCCGTCGCCACGCTCGAAATCCACCGTGATCGTCTCGGGCGCGTCGGGCGCGTCCTCGGGATTGACCGTGCGCGAATAGACGTAATCGGGTACCTCGTCCCACGGGTCCTCGAGCACCTTGCCCTCGGACGAGGTGTGCAACAAGTTGGCGTCGGTCGAGAACGGCGCCTCGCCGCGCTTGTCCCTGGCGACTTCGATCTGGTGCTGCTCGGCGAACTCGATCAGCCGGGTGCGGCTGGTGAGATCCCATTCGCGCCACGGCGCGATGACCTTGATGTCGGGGTTGAGCGCGTAATAGCCGAGCTCGAAGCGGACCTGGTCGTTGCCCTTGCCGGTCGCGCCGTGGCTGACCGCGTCGGCGCCGACTTGGCGGGCGATCTCGATCTGGCGCTTGGCGATCAGCGGTCGCGCGATCGAGGTGCCGAGCAGATACAGCCCCTCATATTGCGCATTGGCGCGCATCATCGGGAAGACGAAGTCGCGGACGAATTCCTCACGCAGATCGTCGATGAAGATATGCTCGGGCTTGACCCCGGCGCGCTCGGCCTTGCGCCGTACCGGCTCGAGCTCCTCGCCCTGGCCGAGATCGGCGGTGAAGGTCACCACCTCGCACTGATATTCCTGCTGGAGCCATTTCAGGATCACGCTCGTGTCCAGCCCGCCCGAATAGGCAAGGACGACGCGGTTGATCTTGTCGGACATGGGGCAGGCAACTCCAGTGCGGGAAACCGGGGCGCTCTAGGGTTCCATGCCCGGTCGTGCAACCATTGTGCTGTCGCGGCGGGAGAGTTGGCTGGCTCAGCCCGCCTCGCGCAGCGCCTCGGGCGCGTCGGCACGCAACGCCATCTCGCGCTCGACCATATAGTCCCGCGTAATCGGCAGCGCCGTCCGCGAGCGCGAGAACTGGAGCTGGTAATTGACCAGCCCGCCATTGAGGAACCCGACATACGAGCCGGCCAGATAGAAGGTCCACATGCGGAAGAACCGCTCGTCATAGAGCGCGACGATCTCGTCCTTCGCCGCGACGGTGCGATCATACCAGGCCTTGAGCGTGTGCGCGTAATGGAGCCGCAGCACTTCGATGTCGGTCGGGAACATGCGCAGCCCCTCATAGCCCTGCGCGATTTCCGAGAGCGCCGGGATATAGCCGCCGGGAAAGATATATTTGAGCGTGAACGCATCGGTGACTCCCGGCGCGCCGGCACGGCCGATCGTGTGGAGCAGCATCACGCCTTCGGGGGTGAGCAGCTCGCGCACCTTGCGGAAGAAGGTGCGATATTGTGGCGTGCCGACATGCTCGAACATGCCGACCGAGACGATCCGGTCGAACTGCCCCGTCATCGCGCGATAATCGATCAGCTCGAAACGCACCTTGCCGTGCACTCCGCGCGCGGCGGCGCGTTCGCGGGCGACCTTGAGCTGTTCCTCGGAGAGTGTGATGCCGACGACTTCGGCGCCGGTCTTCTCGTGCAGATAGAGCGCCATCCCGCCCCAGCCACAGCCGATATCGAGCACGCGCATCCCCGGCTCGATCGCCAGCTTGGCGGCGATATGCGCCTTCTTATCGAGTTGCGCCTGTTCGAGGCTGTTGCCCGGATCGGTGAAATAGGCGCAGCTATATTGGCGGTCGGCGTCGAGGAAGAGATCGTAGAGCCGGCCCGAAAGGTCGTAATGGTGCGCGACGTTGCGCTTGGCCTGCCGCGCCATGTTGTAGCGACCGATGCGGTGCATGACATTGTTGAGCAGCCGGCTGAACGGCTTGGGCTCGAGCGCGGCGGTGGCATCCTCCCAGCGGTTGTTGCCGGTCATCAGCGCAAGCAGGTCGAGCACATCGCCCTGCTCGATCACCAGCCGGCCGTCCATAAAGGCTTCGGCGGCGCCGAGGCTCGGATCGCGCAGAATCGCCGAAGCGGCGCCCGGGCCGAACTGGATCGTCACGGGCTGCAGCGCGGGATCGGGTGCACCGAAGTCGCGGTGCGTGCCGTCGGCATGGATCACGGTAAGTTCGCCGCGCTTGACGGCACGTTCGAAGAAGCGGTCGATCAACGCCATAGCTCGTCCTGCACACAGCCCCCGCCGACCCGCTAAATTAGGTGCGTAACGAGTTTCCGCAATGCGGAAAAAATCGAAACGCAGCCGATCATCGTCATTCCGGCGAACGCCGGGACCCCAGGCGGAGGCACGATGCGCCACGGAAGCGTAGGCCGTAGACATTCAGCCCTTTACTTCCCTCGCCCCCTGAAAGGGGGAGAGGGTTGCGCAGACTTAGTCTCTGCGCAGCAGAGGCTTAGTCGGAGCTGGGGGAGGGGGTGCGGCCGCAAAGCGGCCGCGCGGAGCAAAGCTCCGCACTACCCCTCACCAAGCTACGCTAGGCTGCAAGCTGCGCTATCCTCTCCCCTAGCTAGGGGAGAGGAGTTTAAGCTGAATGTCGATGCCGCCTAGATCCCCGCATACCATTCATAGCCGTTCGAATCCTCCCAATAGCCGCCCTTGCCCGCCCCGATCCCGGCAAGGCTGGCCACCGCTTCGATCCGCATGACGTATTTCGCTTGCTTGTAGCCGAGCTGACGCTCGACCCGCAGCCGCAGCGGCGCGCCGTGGCCGACCGAGAGCGTGGCGTCGTTCATCGCCCAGGCGAGGATCGTCTGGGGATGGAAGGCGTCGATCAAGTCGACCGATTCGTAATAAGGCGTGCCGCCGAAGCGATCTGCGCAGTGAAACACGATGTAGCGCGCGCTGTCGCGGATCCCGGCAAGCTGCAGTACCGTCTCCAGCCGCGGCCCCTGCCATTTGCCGATCGCGCTCCAGCCCTCAACGCAATCGTGGCGCGTGATCTGCGCGCGCTGCGGCAGCGACTGGATCTGCGCGAGGCTGAGGCTCAGCGGGCGCGCGACGAGCCCGTCGACGCGCAGCCGCCACTCGGCGAAGCGGTTCGCCGCCAGCGCATTATATTCCGGGGTATTCGGATTGCCGGTGCCGTTGACGCGAAAGATCGGGCTGCGCTGCTCGGGCCGGAATTGCCGCGCGAGCGCCGCGCGGCCGGTGACCGAGCGCTGGAGGAAACGATGCGCATCCTCCGCGCGCAGCAGCGCCGGACTATCGGTGAGCGAGTCGCAGCCGGCGAGCAGGCTCGCGCCGGTACCAACGAGCAAGGTGCGCCGAGTGATCATCGGTCCTCCTCGGGCACGCGCCACCAGCCGGTCACCATCGCGCGCACTTCGTTGATCGGGCCGGCTAGGATCACCAGCGTCAAGTGGACGACGACGAACAACGTCATCCCCGCCATCGCAAGAAAGTGCACCGAGCGCGCCGATTGCCGTCCGCCGAAAAGGTCCGCGAGCCACGGCCACATCCCCGGCGAAATCGCCAGCCCCGAGACGATCAGCAACGGGATCAGCCCGAACACTATCCCGGCATAACTGAGCTTCTGGAAGATGTTGTACGCCCGCGGGTGTTCGGAATCGTGGAAGCGCAACGCGAGATGCGCCTTGAAGTCGGTCCACAGCGCCCGCGGCGCCAGCTCGCGGCGGCGGATTCGCAGGTCGCGCTGGATGTGCCGGTTGATAAGCCCGACGATCACGTACGCCAGCAGCCCGAAGCCGAGCACCAGCGCAAAGAACAGATGCCAGTGCCGCGCGCCGGCAAGGCTGTAGTGGCTCGGGATCGTCGCCCAGCCGGGAAAGCGCGGCAGCTCGAGCCAAGCGTGATCGAAGTTCGCGCCGTAATGCCCCCAATAGAGCCGCGGATGCGCGTTGAAGATCATCAGCCCGCTCGGGATCAGCACGAGGATCGCGAGCGCATTGAGCCAATGCCAGACACGCGTGAACAGCCGGTGCCGATAGACCGTGCGGGACTGAGAGCCATCCATCGCGTCGCCATAGCGCATCAGCTATAAGCGCGCACGAAGAAGACGACGGTCGTCGCACCCGTCACCAGCAAGGTCCAGCCGCGCACCACGCCGGGCGACAGGCGCTTGCCGATCACTGCGCCGAGCCACCCGCCCAGGATCGACCCGGCGAGCATGGGGAGGGCCGCCCACCACCACACCATCGCGAAGCCGATGAACACGAACGCCGCCGCGAAATTGGCGACCGCGAGCATCAAGGTGCGGATCGCGAACAGCTCGCGCGGGCGGATATTGGCGAGCAGGCCGTACACCGCGGTGGTGATCAGCCCCACGCCGCCGCCGAAATAGCCGCCATAGATGCCGAGAAACGCCTGCGTGACGAGCAGGGTACGCCGCCCGATCGTGACTCGCGCATGGAGCCAGTCGGCCGCGCCTTTGCCGAACACCATCACCACGAAGGCGAACAGCAGCAGCCACGGAATGATGACGTCGAAAGTCTCGCTCGGCGTGAGCACCAGCAACAGGCTGCCGACCAGCCCGAAGCCGAAGGTGGTCGCCGCGAGTAGCTTGACCGACATGCCCGCCACCGGCCCCAACTCGTCGCGATAGGCCCAGGCGCTCGTCGCCGCCCCGGGGAGCAGCGCGACGTTGGAGGTCGCGTTGGCGATATTGGCAGGGAGTCCCAACGCGATCAAAGCCGGCAAGGTCGCGAAAGTGCCACCACCGGCGAGCGCGTTCATCGCACCGCCAAGAATGCCGGCTGCGGCGGCGAGCGCTGTCGAAGAATAATCCAAACCTTGATCCGTTCGCCCTGAGCTTGTCGAAGGGCCGTACTTCATTTTCCAGCGGTGAAAAGGCAGAGCGGTGCTTCGACGAGCTCAGCACGAATGGAAGAGAGGAGCGCAAATGAACGAGGTGCTCGCCGATTATGCCGCGGCAGCCACCCCGGCGTTGATCGCCGGCTACGACGCGCTTACTTCCGCGCAGATCTATGCCTCGGTACATGACTGCCTGCCGCGCGAGCCCGCCCGGATCGCTGATATCGGCGCCGGCACCGGCCGCGACGCGGCGTGGTTCGCCGAGCAGGGGCATCGCGTCCTGGCAGTCGAGCCGGTCCGCGCGTTCCGCGAAGCGGGGATCGCGCTCCACGGAGACCGGATCGCGTGGCTGGACGATCAGCTTCCTGATCTTGCCAAGCTGCGGACCTGTGAGCCGTTCGATCTGGTGACGCTGTGCGCGGTCTGGCATCATCTCGATGCCGCCGGCCGCGCACGCACGATGCCGAACCTGGCGCGAGCCACCGCGCCTGGTGGCAGATTGATCCTGTCGTTACGCCACGATCCGGATCCACCTGGCTGCGGCACCTTTCCGGCGCCGCCGGAAGAAGCAATCGCCCTCGCGCGCGCGGCGGGCTTCGCTCTGACTCGCCGGGCCGATGCCGAATCGGTGCACGCCGAGAGCCGCGCCAAGGGAGTCCGCTGGACCTGGCTCGTTCTGACGAAAAGCGGGCGCGACTCGACTGGGAAATGAAAGAAGCCTGCGGTTACTCTCCGTTTACGCCCGTCGCCTAGTTTGGTGGCAGCAAGGGAGCGCAGGATGCCCGGAAAGCTAGTGATCGCCATCGGCGCGATGTTGCTCGCCGCGAACGGAGCGGCAGCGCAAGTGCCGACCGCGGCCGCCACCGTGGCGGAGCTGAGCAATTCGGCCTGTTACGCGCTGGCGAGCGGCGCCGTCGCGATGCCAGCGGGTCCGGACGCGCTGGATCGTACGATCAAGACCGTCGAATCGTTCGGCCTGAGCTTCGGCGTGCCCAACGACGCCACGGCGCAGGGCCCCGCGGTCACCACGCTGATTTCCCGCGCGACGCTCGGCTCGAAGACATTGCCGGATGGCCAGATCCTGTTTGCGGACGGTGGCGCTGCCGGTTGCCGCATCATCCTGCTCGCCGATCCCCGGCCCGACCTGACCGACGCCGTCGCCGCCGGGCTGGCGGCAGGCGGGTGGCGCGCGATTCCCGAGATGACGGCGACGCGCGGCACGATCGAACGGCGCGCGTTCCTCCGCCGGGACAAGGCCGGCACACCCTATCTGCTGAACCTGATGACCGTGATCGGTCAGCCCGGCAGGTTGCGGCTGTTCACGACCGTGGCGCGCATCCCGCCCAACGTGACGCTTCCCGCCGGCTATTGAGCTTCAGCCGAGCGCCGTCATCTTCTCTTCGGCCAGCCGGTCCATCTCGGCGCGGCTCTTCTTCTCCGACGCGGTCTTGAGCTGGCCGCACGCAGCGTCGATGTCGCGCCCGCGCGGGGTGCGGATCGGCGCCGAATAGCCCGCTTCGAAGATGATCGTCGAGAAGGCGCGGATCCGCTCGGGCGCCGAGCATTCGTACGGCGCGCCGGGCCAGGGGTTGAACGGAATCAGGTTCACCTTGGCCGGAAGCTTGTACTTCCTGATCAGCCGGACCAGCTCGTGCGCCTCGGCATCGCTGTCGTTCTTGTCCTTGAGCATGACATATTCGAAGGTGATCCGGCGGGCATTGTTCGCGCCGGGATAATCGGCGCAGGCCTGGAGCAGTTCCTCGATCCCGTATTTCCGGTTGATCGGCACGATCTCGTCGCGAACTTCCTTGGTCACCGCGTGGAGCGAGACCGCGAGGTTGACGCCGATCTCCTCGCCCGCCCGCGCCATCATCGGCACCACGCCCGAGGTGCTCAGCGTGATTCGACGCTTCGACAACGCCAGCCCGTCGCCGTCCATCACCAGCTTGAGCGCGTCGCGGACATTGTCGAAATTGTAGAGCGGCTCACCCATTCCCATCATCACGATGTTGGTCAGCATCCGCCCCTCGGGCTGGCTCGGCCATTCGCCGAGTGCGTCGCGCGCGAGCATCACCTGGCCGACGATCTCGCCCGGAAGCAAGTTGCGCACCAGCCGCATCGTGCCGGTGTGGCAGAAGCGGCAATTGAGCGTGCAGCCGACCTGCGAGGAGACGCAGAGTGTGCCGCGGTCCGCATCGGGGATGAATACCATCTCGTAGTCCTGGCCGTCGTCCGAGCGGAGCAGCCATTTGCGCGTCCCGTCGGTCGAGACCTGCGCCTCGACGACTTCAGGACGTGAGATCACGAAGCGCTGCTCGAGCCAGGGCTGCATCACCTTCGAGATGTCGCTCATCAGCGCGAACTCGGTGACGCCGCGGTTGTACATCCAGTGGAACAGCTGCTTGGCGCGCAGCTTGGCCTGCTTGGGCTCGAGCTGCGCGGTCTCGAGCGCCATGCGCAGATCGGCCTTGGACAGCCCGAGCAAGTCGATGCGGCCATCGGCGCGCGGCTTGAATTCCCGCGGTACGGGCACGGGATCGATGTGCCCCGGGATGGGCATGAGGGCGGCCGACTCTGTCTGCATGCCCGCCATGTAGGCGATTTCGCGCCGCTTTTCCACTCCCGCGCGTGTGGGACGCGAACCGGCCGCAAGCGCTGCCTTATCCCGCGAATCGAACGACGCATCGCGCAACGGGTTGCCACTCGGGACCCCGACTGCCCAGCTTGCGTTCAACAGGGGCAACAATTCGGAGTGACCTATGAAGTTTCGCAATTCCACGCTGATCCCCGCAGTGGCGCTGCTCGCGACGCCTGCGGCTTTCGCCCAGACCGCGCCGACCCAGGCTCCGGCGCAAACCAGCCCGGCGCCCACCGAGGCGCCTGCAGCCCCCGCATCCGGCACGACCGGCGCAGGAACCGCGGCAACCGCCACGGTGACCGATTCCGAAGTCTCGCAATTCGCCACCGCGGCGCTCGCGATCGGCAAGATCCGTGACGATGCGGCGGTTCCCGAGGCCGACAAGAACGCAAAGTCGGTGACCGCGATCACCTCGACCGGGCTCACCGCGGTGCGCTTCAACGAAATCGCGCAGGCGATGGCAGCCGATCAGACGCTCAACAAGCGGATCCAGGCTGCCGCCGCCAAGCAGCAGCCCGCGGCGGCAGCGGCCCCCGCGCAACGCTGAGCTTTCGGGGCGGCGGTGCGGTCGCCGCCCCAGCCTCTCGATCAGGCGCCGATGCCAAGCGCAGCGAAGCTCGCAACCAGCGATTCGACGAGCGGGGTGTGCGGCTCACTACCCAGCAATTCCACCAACTCGCGATTGTCGAGCCGGACCGGGTGCTGCCAATAGGGTCGCATCTCGATCAATTCGCGCATCGTAGGATTGAACGGCGCGATCAGCGGCAATGCCCACCACGGCAGGCTGCCGACCGGCAATTGCTTGCCCAATGCCTCCCGGATCGCCGCGACGAAGCGCGTGCCGTCCGCGTCCCAATGCCCCCCGAAATGATAGCGCGCGAAATGCGGCAATTCGCGCTCGCGATCCAACAGCCGGGCAAAGGTCTCGCCGACATCGGGTAGATAGGCCCAACCATGGCCGGCTCCCTTCGCCCCCGGATACACGATCGAGCGCGCCTGCGGCTTGACCATGCCCTGTGTCAGCCAGCTATTCCCCGGCCGCGGCCCATAGAAATCCCCCGCACGCAGGATCAGCGCCGGCACCCCCGCCGTCTCCAGGCTTTGCTCCATCTCGACTCGGATGCCGCCCTTGCGGGTCCGCGGCTGCTGGGGCGAATCCGGCTCAGCGACCGGCGTGGCGGCGGGATCGTAATTGTAGATCGTGCCGGGCAGCGCCAGCCGGGCACCGTTGGCGCGCGCCGCCGCGATGCTGTTGGCCAGCATTGCCGGCACCTTATCCGGCCACCCCCGATATCCCGGCGGATTGACCGCGTGGACGATCGCCGAAACGCCCTCTGCCGCGCGCAGCACCGCGGCCGCATCCAGCGCATCGCCTTCGAACCAGGCGATGTCCGGATCGAGGTGCGGCCGCAGCATGCGTGCCAGCCCGCGCACCCCCCAGCCGTGGCGGACCAGCGCCCGCGCCGTCTCTCCACCCACTCCACCAGTCGCCCCAAGTATCAAGGCCGTCTTCGTCATTGTCCGTCTCCGTGTTTGCCCGGCAAGAGATGCAGCGCCCACGGCTCGAATGAAATTGTCGCGCATGTGTAGCTCGCCTATACAAATTTGATGAGCGCGCTCGACACCGGGATCGATTGGGAGCGTCAGCGCGCGTTCCTCGCTGTAATCAGCGAAGGCAGTCTCTCGGCCGCGGCGCGGCGGATCGGCGTGGCACAGCCGACCGTGCGGCGACGGATCGAAGAACTCGAGACCGAGATCGGCACGCCCTTGTTCACCCGCAGCCCGAGCGGCCTCCTCCCGACCGCGCAGGCGGAGGCGCTCGCCGAGCATGTCCGCGCGATGGCGCTGGCCGCGGAGGCGTTCGTGCGTTCGGCGTCGGCGGAGGCGCGCGAGATCGCCGGACGGGTGCGGATCACCGCGAGCGATGTCGTCGCGATCGAAGTGCTGCCGCCGATCCTCGCCGCTCTATCGCGCCGATATCCGGCTCTGGTGATCGCGCTCAGCCCGAGCAACCGCAACGAGGACGTGCTCCGCCGCGAAGCCGATATCGCAGTGCGGATGGTGCCGCCGCAACAGGAAGCGCTCGTCGCCCAGCGCATCGGTGCGATCCCGCTGGGGATGCATGCGCATGCCGACTATCTTGCGGCGCGCGGCACGCCGCGCTCGCTCGACGAAGCGCGCGGGCATGTTCTGATTGGGGTCGAGCACGACACGCCGGCGCTCCGCATGCTGCAGGCCGACGGGCTGCCGATCGGCCGCGACGATTTCGCCTTCCGCAGCGACAGCGACCTTGCCCAGCTCGCCGCGATCCGCGCGGGAATCGGCATCGGCTTCTGTCAGGTCCCCCTCGCCGCGCGTGACGGGCTGGTGCGGCTGCTGCCCGACGCGTTTGCCTATGATCTCGAGACCTGGGTCGTCTGCCACGAGGATTTGCGCAACGTCGCCCGCGTCCGCGCGGTGTTCGATGCGCTGGTGGCCGGGTTGCGGGAATATATCAATTTCCCTCTCCCACCGGGAGAGGGAGCGTAACCTAACCCCGCCCCGCGCACCCCAAAGCCGCCGCATCGATCGCGGTCGCCGCGCCCTTGAGTGCGTAGGTATCCGCGAACGCCGCGCCATTGGTGGCGATCGTCTCGACGCTCATGCTGCGGCCGTCGCGGATCGCCGCCACCACCGCCGCATCGGTGCGCGCATCGGGCGCCCAGGCGTCGGCATCGCCGGCGCGCAGATCGAAGCGGCGCTCGCCGATCGCGAGAGTCACGCGGGCATTGGGCGCCCGCACCCGGCTCAGGCGAATATGAAGCTGGTTGCGTACGCCCTGCCCCGGCCAGCCGGCGATGCTGGCAAAGGGCTGGCCGCTGCCACCCACCGGCTTGGCGATCGCGAAGCAGCGCAAGGGCGAGGCGTCGCGAAACGCGCCCCAGCTGCCGAAGATGCCGAGCACGTCGCGCGGCGGCATCGCAAGAAGCAAGGCCAGCGCGATCATGCCGGCGCGGCACCGTGCCCGGTGCCGCGATGGACGACGCGCTCCACGCCCTGCTCGATCAGCACCACCGATCCCTGCGGCAGATCGGGCGCCACCGGTGCGCCGAATTGCGGCATGACGTCCGCGCCCGTCATCACCCCGCGCAGGATCCGGCTCGACATGCCGTGCATGATCACCAGCCGATCGCCGGGGTCCTCGTCCGTGTCGGCGAGCCAGCCCGAAACCCGTTCGGCAATCGAATCATACCATTCGCCGCCTTCGGGCGGGCGGCTGTACAGCCCGTGCTCGAGATCGAGAAAGCTGCCGACCTCCTGCTGCAGATCGGCATAATAACGCCCGCTCCACGCCCCCATCCCGATCTCGACGAGGCGATCGTCGGTCTTCGCCTGATGCCAATCGAGCTCGAGATGTTCGGCGATGATCGCCAGCGTCTGCAGCGCCCGGCCGGCGCTCGACGACCACAGAGTCAATTTCGGCTTGGCTCCCAGCAATGCGCGCAACGCCGCCCCCATCGCATCGGCCTGCGCGAAGCCCGCGCGCGTGAGCGGCGTGTGCGGATGATCGCCCTGCATCCGGCGCGCGATGTTGAACACCGTCTCGCCGTGACGGGCGATGAAATCGCGTCCCTTGCGGTTGCTCGTTGGCATAGACGTCTCCTCAGCGCCTCCCGACGCCGAAGGCAATGGCCAAGTTCCATCGGCCACGATTTAGCCTCGTTTCATTCATGCAACGAACAGGTGCGTTACGTCATCAGTACACCGCTCGGCAACGGGCTCTTACCAGTAATCGGGAGTATCATATGCGTAACCTCATCCTCGCCGCGCGTACGGCGCCCGCCGAGGCGCCCCCGTCCTCGCGAACGACGCCAGTTCGCTTCTGAACTGATCTACGTGCCCCTGTTGCAGAAATGCCACGATTCTCGCTGTTTATGTGGCGTTCATGAAACTCGGGACTCCAATCCCCAGTTATGCCCCGGCCCGCTCGAACAAGCGGGTCGGTACCCAAGGAGTAGTTATGCGTAAGCTTGTTTTCGTCGCCGCCCTCGTCGCTTCGTCGGCCCTGTCCGCTCCCGCCTTCGCGCAGGACGAGGCCCCCAGCGCCCCCAGCGGTTTCCGCGTCGGCGTGGTCGGCGGTCTCGATATCCTGCGTCCGGGCAGCTCGGAAGACACCGACATCGACGGTGACGACCAGAGCACCGAAGGCTTCCTCTACGGCGTCGAGGCCGGTTACGATATTCCGCTCGGCGGCGCCGTGCTCGGCATCGAGGCCGAACTCACCGACTCGACCGGCAAGACCCGCGTCAACCGCGCCGATCCGAACACCTTCGGCTATGGCTCGGTCGCTGCCGGCCGCGACATTTATGTCGGCGGGCGTCTCGGCTTCGAAGTGAGCCCAGGCACCCTGGTCTATGCCAAGGGCGGTTACACCAATGCGCGGCTGAACGTGCTCGCCTCCGACGGCGCGACCGAGCTCGAGGACCGCAACTTCCAGCTCGACGGCTGGCGTGCCGGCGCGGGCGTCGAGAAGTCGATCGGCCGCAACACCTATGCCAAGGTCGAGTATCGCTACTCGAAATACACCGACGCCGACTTCCAGTTTGCGAACGGCACGACCACCGACACCTTCTCGGTCGACACCGATCGGCACCAGATCGTGGCGGGCGTCGGCTTCCGCTTCTGAAGCCTGCCGCACCATTTAGGTGTGCATGAGAGGGTCGGGGCGCTTGCCCCGGCCCTTTTTGCCGTTAGACACTATGTTCGAGCCAATTCGCCAGCGCCCGGATTCGTGCGCGGCACCGGGGGTTTTTGAGTGATGAAGGCGACGATCGAACGCGCAACTCTGTTGAGGGGCCTCAGCCACGTCCAGTCGGTGGTCGAGCGGCGCAACACGATCCCGATCCTGTCCAACGTGCTGATCGAGGCGCAGGCCGGCGGCACGATGCGGCTGATGGCCACCGATCTCGATCTGCAGATCGACGAGACCATCGCCGCCGCGGTCGACCAGCCGGGCGCGATCACGCTCTCGGCGCACACCTTGTTCGACATCGTCCGCAAACTTCCCGAGGGGTCGCAGGTCGAGCTCGCCGCTGCCGAGGGGCGCATCACGGTCAATGCCGGTCGCGCCAAGTTCACGTTGTCGACGCTGCCGCGCGACGATTTCCCGATGATCGCCGAGGGCGAGCTGCCGACGACGTTCGAGCTGCCGGCGGAGACGCTCAAGCAGATCATCGACAAGACCCGCTTCGCGATCTCGACCGAAGAGACGCGTTATTATCTCAACGGCATCTTCCTCCACGTCACCGACGACGCCCAGCCGCTGCTCCGCGCCGCGGCGACCGACGGCCACCGCCTCGCCCGCGTCACCGTCGCGCGCCCCGACGGTGCCGACGGCATGCCCGACGTTATCGTGCCGCGTAAGTGCGTCGCCGAGTTGCGCAAATTGCTCGACGAAGTCGATGGGTCGGTCGGCGTGTCGCTGTCGGCCTCGAAGATCCGCTTCGATCTCGGCCAGGCGATCCTGACTTCCAAGCTGATCGACGGCACCTTCCCCGATTACAGTCGCGTCATCCCGACTGCGAACGACAAGATCCTCAAGATCGATCCCAAGAGCTTCATGCAGGGCGTCGACCGCGTCTCGACGATCGCCACCGAAAAGACCCGCGCGGTCAAGATGGCGCTCGACCGCGACAAGATCATCCTTTCGGTGACCAGCCCGGAGAACGGCGCGGCGGCGGAGGAAGTACCCGGCGAATATGCGGCGTTGCCGTTCGAGATCGGATTCAACAGCCGCTATCTGATGGACATCCTCGCCCAGATCGAAGGCGACCTGGTCGAGGTCCACCTCGCCGACGCCGCGGCACCGACGCTGATCCGCGAGAATGACAGCTCGCCGGCGTTGTACGTGCTGATGCCGATGCGTGTCTGAATCGCGACGAGCGACTCCGACTTATCCACGTATTTCCGCGAGTCGCATCAATACGTAGGACTTTATTTGCCGGTCAAATGCTATGGCGTCGTCCATGCAGGGATTGGAAGCACTGGTAGCCTTCAACGACCGCCGCGCGCGCGAAGAGCGCGAGCGCGCGGAGCGCGCGGCCAATGCGCGCGACCGCGCATTGCATCTCGAAATGGCGTCGATCTTCGCGCGCCGTGCCGAGATCCGCAAACGACTGGTCGCATGATCACTCCGCCTTGACGGCGCTCACATCGGCCCGCGCACGATCGCGTACCGCCTGAACCTTCGCTTCGGCATGCTGCTCGACGATCTTGGCATCCGCGCGCAGTGCCTCGGCCTTGGTCCGCAGCCGCTCGGCATCGAAGCCGTTGGCGATTTCGGCCTGCTGCGCCAGCGTGTCGCCTTCCGCACGGATCTGCGCGATCTGGTTCTTGGAAGCCGATTCGATCGCTTCCGCCTCGGCCGTTGCCGCGCCCTGTATATTGTCGATCCGGGCCTGTTCAGGCGTTCGCGGGCCGCAACCGGCGAGCGTCAGGCCCAGCAATGCGACGGGCGCGATCCAGCTTCGCATTACATTTCTCCCTGTTTCGTTGGGGCAACAGCCTAGCGCCCGCTTTGGTTGCGCGCGATCCGGATTGAACTTTGCTCCGCCATCTGCTATTTACACTCATGTAAGTAGCACGAGCAGGCAGATCATGGCGACTCAGGCACAACCGCCGTTCAACCCCGGGATCCCGATGAAGCGCGAATGGGGCACTGCCCTTTCCGCACTCCGCCGGCTGCTCGCCAATGGCGACGACACCGAGCAGGTGTTCCGCATCATGCGCGCGTTGAACGGCGACGTCACTCAGAAGAATTACCGCAAGCTGCTCACCGTCCCCGGCGGCGGCAAGCTCGCTTATCATCGACTCGAGCTGGCCGAGCGGCTGTCCGACCGCGGCTGGATCGACGGTTTCGCCCCGGGCACCGTCGGCGGCACGTATCGCAGCTTCCTCGATGCGACCGGCTATACCGCCAAGGGACTCGAACAAGTCAGCCTCGATGCGATCGGCGTCGACGCCCTCGCGGTCGAGCATCCCTATGCCTGGATGGGCCGCCGCGAACGCGACATCCACGATCTGTGGCACGTGCTCACCGGCTACAAGGCCGACGAGCATCTCGGCGAGGCGTGTCTCGTCGCCTTTTCCTATGCCCAGACCGGCGGGCTCGGCTGGGCATTCATCGCCGCCGGCGCGGCGCTCAAGAGCATCCGGATCACCGGCAAGCTCGATTTCTTCCGCGCCGTGATCGAAGGCTATCGCCACGGCAAGGCGGCGCGCTGGCTGCACGGCGAGGATTATGAGGCCTTGCTCGCCGAGCCGATCGAATCGGCCCGCCGCCGGCTCAACATCGCCCAGCCCCAGGCTTATCGCGTCGCCCAGGCCAGCCTTGCGGCAGCGGGACTGAGCGGAATCTGACGCTTCAGGGCAGCGGCGGCGCCTCCGGAACCATGCTCGTCGTCGCATCCGTCGCGCCCGGAAGATCGAGCAAGGCGCTGTCGAGCACCGGGCCGGGAAGTTCGAAGCGTTTCGGATCGATCTCGGCAGTATTCACCGAACGCAGCACGATCAACGGTGCCGCGCTGAGCGGAGTACCGCTCTCGAACAGCCGGCGAACCGTGGCGACGAAGTTCGATTCGGCGCCGAACTGGCCGGCGGCCAGCCCTTCGACACGCTGCTCGAGCGCCCGGAACACCGCGCCGATCGGCGCAAGCGCCGGATCCTTGCTTGTCACGACAGCGAGGCTGGGTCCGTTCGGATCGGCCTTTTCGGGGCCGAAATTCCAGCGAACCCCCTTATAGCCGGCGACTTCGCTAGCGCCGCCATCGGTCAGTGCGAACCTGGCCGTTGTGAACGGATCCGAAGGCTTGTGCGCGCCGAACAGCTTGGGCTTGGCCAGCGCGATCAGATCGTCCAGCTTGAAGACCGTGGTCTCCTTGTCCTGGACGAGCACGATATAGTCGAGCTTGTCGCGGCGGATCAGCGAAAACTGTCCGGGCACCTCCACCCGCCAGTCGCCGCCATCGTCCGCCTCGATCGACAGCCCATCCTTGCCGACCGCGTAATGCGCGGTGACATCGGCGAGCGCCGGCAGCGGGACCAGCGCCAGCGCCGCCGACAATAACAGCCTTGGCAGCATCGCGGTGTTCACTTCGCCTTGGGTGCGGGCGTCGGCGCGGGCGCAGCCGCCCCGGGTGCCGGCGCGGGCTGCCCCTGAGTCGGACCGCCCGGCATCGCCTTCGCCGCGGCCTGGGCGCGGTCGCGCTCGGCGGTCATCCGGCCCTTGAGCCCGGCCTTGTCGACCAAGGTCGGCAGTTCGAAGTTCTTCGGATCGATCGCCCCCTTCTCAACCTTGTCAAGCTTGAGCGCGTCGGCGAAGCGCAGCACCATGCCCTTGCCCAGCATCTCCTCGACGCGCTTCTCGAGATTGCCTTGCCCGCCCTGGATCTCCTTGGCCTGGGCGGCACCGAGATTGGTCTGCATCTCGAGCGCCTTGCCCACGCCTGCATACGTGGGATCGCCGCTGATCACCGCTTCGAAGCTCTGTGCGGCGGGGGTCTTCTTGGCGCTGACTTTCCAGACATCGCCCTTGATGTCGGCGATCGTCTCGCTGCCCCCCTTGACCAGGTCGTATTCGCTCTGCGGGGGCATGCCCATCGGCTTCATCCCCGCTTCCTTCATCATTTCGCCCATCACCGCGACGAAATCGCCCATCTTGGCGGCGAACCGTCCCTTGCTGTCGGTCAGCACGACATAGTCGGTGCCGCCCTTGCGGACGAGCAATTGCTGCCCGGCCTCGACGCGCGCGTCGCCGTTTCCGGCGGCCTGGACGGTGATCGTCCCCGCGCCGCCGCCCAGCGTGTAGCGGGCGGTTACATCCTCGGGCGCCTTCGAGCAGGCGGCGAGAGCGAGTGCCGCGACGGCGGCAAGACACATACGGATCATGGAATCTCCTTTGCGCCACCATCGGCGAAGCGCTGTCCGGCGGCAAGTGCCTGCGCTAGAGGTCAGGCAAATGACTGTCTCGCGTTTAGTCCTGACCGATTTCCGCAACCATGCCGACGCCGTCCTCGTCGCCGGTCCGGGTTTCGTCGTGCTCACCGGCGAGAACGGCGCCGGCAAGACCAACATCCTCGAAGCGGTATCGCTGCTCGCCCCCGGGCGCGGCCTGCGGCGTGCACCGCTCGGCGAGATGGTCCGCCAGGGCGCCGCCGGCGGCTTCGGCGTCGCGGCCACGATCGGTGATGTCGAAATCGGCACCGGCACCCTGGCCGACGCGCCCGAACGCCGGCTGGTGCGGATCAACGGCGCCGCCCACGCCGCGGCCACCCTCGCCGAATGGCTGACCGTGCTGTGGCTCACTCCGGCAATGGACCGGCTGTTCGCCGAGGGGCCCGGCGAGCGCCGCCGCTTCCTCGACCGGCTGACCCTAGCGCTGTCCCCCGGCCACGCCCAGCATTCGACGCGCTACGAAGCCGCGATGCGCCAGCGCAACCGGCTTCTCTCCGACGACGCGCCCGCCGATCCCGAATGGCTGTCGGCGCTCGAGGCGCGGATGGCCGAGCACGGCACCGCGATCGAAGCCGCGCGCCGCGACACGGTGACGGCGCTCGCAGATCGGATCCACGCCCAGGCCGAAAGCGTCTTCGCCCGCGCCGGGCTGGCGATCGACGGCTGGCAGGGCGACGCGGCGAGCCTCGCGCGCGAACTGCGCGACGGCCGCCGCCGCGATGCCGCCGCCGGCCGCACGCTCACCGGTCCGCACCGCGCCGATCTGCTCGTCACCCATCTCGGCAAGCAGCAGCCCGCGCATCTCTGCTCTACCGGCGAGCAGAAGGCACTGCTGCTCGGGTTGGTGCTGGCGCATGCCGAACTTGTCGCCGACCGCATCGGCCGCCCCCCGATCCTGCTGCTCGACGAAGTCGCCGCGCATCTCGATCCGGGCCGCCGGGCGGCGTTGTTCGAGCGGCTCGCCGGGAACGGCCAGGTGTGGATGACCGGCACCGAGCCCGAATTGTTCGACACGGTCCCCGGCGCCGCGACGCGCTACCGCGTTACCAACGGCACGATCGAGGCCTGACCTCCACTAGCCAATTCCCATCCCGGCGATTAGCGTAGCGAAGGGTGGTTCGGACAAGGAACCGAACGTCCGGGTCTTTTCCGCGCGCCTGCCGGGAAGCCTTGGGGGTTTGCTGGGGGGAGCCGTTCGATGCGACGCGCGCTGCTGTTGATGCCGTTCACGATTCTCCTCGCCCAGCCCGCTTCTGCCGGCTGTGTCGGGGCTCCTCCACCAGCCGGCTCGCGCGAAGCGGCTTTCGTGCGGCAAGTCGTCGAGCGCACGCCGAATTATCTGAAGGAATTCAGCGTGCCCGGCGGCGCAGTCGCCGTGATCGAGAACGGCAAGGTCGTCCTGGCGCGCGGTTTCGGGATGGCGGATGCCGCTCGCGGAAGCGCCGTCACCGGCGAAACGCTGTTCAACATCGGATCGACGTCCAAGTCGATCGCCGCATGGGGGGCGATGCGGCTCGTCCGCGAAGGCAAGCTCTCGCTGGACGACCCGGTCGACGCGAAGCTCAAGCGATGGCATCTGCCCGCATCGACCTATCCGGTTGCCGGTGTGACGCTACGGCGCCTGCTCAGCCATACCGCGGGCCTGTCGGTATCCGGCTATCGCGGCTGGGGTCCTGACGACATCATTCCCACACTCGAACAGTCGCTGTCGGGGCAGACCAACGGCGCGGGCGCGCTGACGCTGGTCGCGGTGCCGGGCAGCCAGATGTCCTATTCGGGCGGCGGCTACACGCTGGTACAACTGCTGGTCGAGGAAACCGCCGGGGCTCCGTTCGCCGGCTATATGCGGGATAGCGTCCTGCGCCCGCTCGGCATGAATGACAGCAGCTTCAGCCTGACGCCCTCCGTGCTGGGGCAAGCCGCGCGTGCCTATGATGAACTTGGCGAGGAGACCCCCACGCCGCGCTTCGCCGAAGTCGCCGCCGCCGGCTTGTATACAACCATTGGCGATATGGCCTGCTACGCGCTCGCCTCGATCGGAAACGATCGATCCGCGGCCGTGGTCGGCGCAGGGACGCTCGATCTGATGACGTCACCGGCACCTGCCACCGACGGGCAACGCGGCCTGGGATACGCCATCCAGCCCGCGGGCCAAGGCTATCCGGACGGCGTCGCGCGGGTTGGTCACGATGGTGGCAATCGCGGCTGGCAGAGCTTCTTCTGGGTCGGCCGCGGCAATCGCGATGGGCTGATCGTCCTGACCAATGGCTCCAATGGCTGGAACGTCTCCAACCAGATCGTCGCCGACTGGATGGAATGGAAGATGGGCAAGCGGCTGCCGATACCCCGGTCTATCGCCGCGACCCTGCTCCAGCCGCTGCACGGCGGCGGAGTGGAGGCTGCGATCGCGCGATACAAACAGCTCGAGACGACTTCCCGGCCGGACTATATCTTCAACCCGAACGAGCTCAACAAGCTCGGCTATGCGCTGCTGCACAAGGGCCGCGTGCGCGATGCGGTCGCGATCTGGGAATTGAACGCGGCGGAATATCCGGCAGACTGGAACGTGCATGACAGCCTGGGCGACGGTTACGCTGCCGCCGGGCCGGCTTATGCCGATAAAGCTGTCGCGAGCTTCAAGCGGTCGCTTTCGCTGAACCCTTCGAATGCCCACGCACGCGACATGATCCCGCGCGTGGAGCACGGGGATGCCTTCACTTTCTAGGCATATCGGGCTGGGAAGGTCGACAAAGCGGAGGCGATAAATTCGCTGGAAATGTAGGATTTGTTCTGCTTCCGTTCGAGCATGACCCAGCCTTCAGCCCTGCCCGTCGCGCCCCCGCAAAGCAGCCCGAATCTTGACTCGCGAATCCGCAAACGAGTCAATCTTTTGACTCCCGGTAGCGGCACCGCACCCGGCAAAGCCTGCGAAAATCATAAGCTTACCCATCCAACCGAACGGTTGGGTCCCGCCCACGCCGCCGCCATTGCCAACCTGATGGTTGGCTATCGGCTTGACTCGACCTTTGGCGCGCTCGCCGATCCCACCCGCCGCACGCTGCTCGCCCGGCTGGGCGAGGGCGAGCAGTCGGTCGCCGAGCTGACCCGCGGCCTGGCGATGAGCGACACCGGGGCCGCCAAGCACCTTGCCGTGCTCGTCGCCGCCGGGCTGGTCCGTCGCCGTCGCGACGGCCGCTACAGCCTGTGCGCGCTCGATGCCGACCCGCTCGCCGAAGCCGCTCTGTGGCTCCGCCGCTGGCAGCGTTTCGAGGGGCCGCGCGTCGCCCGGCTGCGCGCCATGCTCGACGCCGCCGACGACGCGCCGTGATCCGGCACCCCCGCTCCATCCCGCGGCGCGCCATTTTGCTTCCGTTTCGTGACGCGCGACCCTATATGCTGGGCATGGCATCCAACGACGATCAGACCCCCGAAAATCTTCCCAACGCGAACGCCTATGGCGCCGACTCGATCAAGGTCCTCAAGGGCCTCGACGCGGTCCGCAAGCGCCCCGGCATGTATATCGGCGACACCGACGACGGCTCGGGCCTCCACCATATGGTGTTCGAGGTCTCGGACAACGCGATCGACGAGGCGCTCGCCGGCCATTGCGACAAGATCATCATCCAGCTCAACGCCGACGGATCGGTCTCGGTCGAGGATAACGGCCGCGGCATCCCGACCGGCATCCACACCGAGGAAGGCGTCTCGGCGGCCGAAGTCATCATGACTCAGCTCCACGCCGGCGGAAAGTTCGAGAACACCTCGGACACCAACGCCTACAAGGTCTCGGGCGGCCTCCACGGCGTCGGCGTGTCGGTGGTCAACGCGCTCAGCGAGTGGCTCGATCTCAACATCTGGCGCGACGGCGAGGAGCATTACATGCGCTTCGCGTTCGGCGACGCGGTCGCCCCGCTCAAGGTCCTCGGGCCCGCGCCCGAGGGCAAGAAGGGCACGCGCGTCACCTTCCTCGCCTCGCCCGCCACCTTCAAGATCACCGAATACGACTTCGAGAAGCTCGAGCACCGCTATCGCGAGCTGGCCTTCCTCAATTCGGGCGTGCGGCTGTTCCTGCGCGACGCGCGGCACGAGGAAGTCAAGGAAGTCGAACTCTATTACGAAGGCGGGATCGCCGCGTTCGTGAAGTATCTCGATCGCAACAAGGTGCCGCTGATGCCCGAGCCGGTGGCGATCGCCGGCACTCGCGACGACGTCACCATCGACGTCGCGCTCGAGTGGAACGACTCCTATTACGAAAACGTCCTCTGCTTCACCAACAACATCCCCCAGCGCGACGGCGGCACCCACCTCGCCGCGTTCCGCGCCGCGCTGACTCGCACGCTCAACAATTATGCCGACAAATCGGGCGCGCTGAAGAAGGAGAAGGTCACTCTCACCGGTGACGACATGCGCGAGGGGCTGACCGCGATCGTCTCGGTCAAGCTGCCCGATCCCAAGTTCAGCTCGCAGACCAAGGACAAGCTCGTCTCGTCCGAAGTCCGCCAGCCGCTCGAAAGCCTGATGGCCGACAAGATGGCCGAATGGCTCGAAGAGAACCCGGCGATGGCCCGCGCGATCATCCAGAAGGTGATCGACGCCGCCGCCGCGCGCGAGGCCGCCAAGAAGGCGCGCGAGCTCACCCGCCGCAAGGGCGTGATGGACATCGCCAGCCTGCCCGGCAAGCTCGCCGACTGCCAGGAGCGCGATCCCGCCAAGTCCGAGCTGTTCCTCGTCGAGGGTGACTCGGCCGGCGGCTCGGCCAAGCAGGGCCGCGACCGCCATTTCCAGGCGATCCTTCCGTTGCGCGGCAAGATCCTCAACGTCGAGCGCGCGCGCTTCGATCGGATGCTCGCCAGCCGCGAGATCGGCACGCTGATCCAGGCGATGGGCACCGGCATCGGCCGCGACGATTTCAACGTCGAGAAGCTCCGCTACCACAAGATCGTCATCATGACCGACGCCGATGTCGACGGCGCGCATATCCGCACCTTGCTGCTGACCTTCTTCTATCGCCAGATGCCCGAGATCATCGAGAAGGGGCATCTCTACATCGCCCAGCCGCCGCTCTACAAAGCGAGCAAGGGTCGTTCGGAAGTCTATCTCAAGGACGACAGCGCGCTCGACCAGTATCTGGTCGATGCCGGCGTCGGCGGCAATGTGCTCGAGGCGCCGGGCGGCGCACGCAGCGGCGACGATCTGCGCGATCTGGTCGAGCATGCCCGCCGGATGCGCACGCTGATGCGCTACGTGCCGCGCCGCTACGATCCGATGATCATCGAGGCGCTGGCGCTCGGCAACGGGCTCGATCCCAATGCCAGCCGCGAGCAGCGCGCGGAAAGCCTGACCTCGGTGGTGACTCGGCTCGACGCGGCGGATGCCGATGCGCGCTGGTCGGGGCGCGTGACCGAGGATGGCGGCTATCATTTCGAGCGGCGCTGGCGCGGGGTGACCGATCACCACATCGTCGAGGCGGCATTCCTCGTCTCGGCCGAGGCGCGCAAGCTCCACGCACTCGCAGTCGAGCAGTCGGCGAGCTATCTGCTCCCGTCCAAGCTGGTCCCGTCCAAGGCGATCCCCGCCACCGAGATCGAAGCCGCGGCTGCGCTCGAGGGCGAGGAGGCCGAGGAACCGGTCACCGTCGCCAAGGGCCAGTCTTTGGTCTCGCGGCCGAGCCAGTTGCTCGACGCGATCCTCGCGGCGGGCCGCAAGGGCCTGTCGATCCAGCGCTACAAGGGTCTCGGCGAGATGAACGCCGAACAGCTCTGGGAGACCACGCTCGATCCGACCAACCGCTCGATGCTGGTGGTCCAGGTCGACCAGGCCGATGTCGCCGACGCGATCTTCACCCAGCTGATGGGCGACGTCGTCGAACCACGCCGCGAGTTCATCCAGGAGAATGCGCTGAGCGTCGCCAATCTGGACGTCTAGCGCGAACGCGAAAGCGGGCTCGCCAAGCTATTCTTAGCTAAATAAATCTATGTTACAAATACTTGGCTATCTCGTTAAGGCTATTTTAACCTTTCTACACTAGGAGTCATCGAAGCGATCGTAAAGTAAGACTCGCGTTTATCGAGTGACGAGGCGACCCGGCTCAAGCCGACTATCAGAACTTGCTACGTGTGCACCCGCCGCTGCGTGGGTGCGTCACGCTCTGATGCGCCAGCACTCGAGAACATGATGTTCAAACCAAGCCATGTCGCGTTTGCCTTGCTCGCAATACCTGTGGCGGCGCAAGCGCAGCAGGTGCCCAATGTCGGTACCCAGCTCCAACAGCTCCCACAGCCCCCCGCGCCGGTGCGGCCGACACCCCAGCTGGTCATCGATCCCGCCGCGCTCGCCGCCGATCCGCCGGGCGGCCCTTCGATCCAGGTGCATTCGCTCCGGATCACCGGCCAGACGCGATTCTCCGAGGCCGAACTGCTCTCCGCCAGCGGGTTCACCCCCGAACGGTCGCTGACCTTCGCCCAGCTCCGCGCGCTCGCCGCGCGCATCTCCGACTTCTATCACGCCCGCGGCTATATCCTCGCCCAGGCCTACCTCCCCGAGCAGGACGTCCAGAACGGCGCACTGACGATCGCGGTGGTGGAGGGCCGCTACGGCAAGATCGACCTGCGCAACACGGCCCCGATTTCGAACGGCGTACCCGCCCGCGTTCTCCGGGGCCTGGATTCCGGCAATCTCGTCTACAACGATCCGCTCGAACGCCGCCTGCTGCTGCTCTCCGATATTCCCGGCGTGCGGGTGAAGGCGACGCTGGCGCCCGGCAGCGAAGTCGGCACCTCCGATCTGATCGTCGACGTGGCCCGCGGCCCGCTGATCAGCGGCAATGTCGAGGCGGACAATGCCGGTAGCCGCTATACCGGCGCCTATCGTTTCGGCGGCACGATCAACGTCAACAATCCGGCGGGCATCGGCGACCTGCTCAGCGTACGCCTGCTCGCATCGGATGGGGGGCTCGGCTATGGCCGGATCTCCTACCAGGCCCCAGTCGGCAACGCGACGCTCGGGATCGCTTACGCCCATCTGCGCTACACGCTGGGTCGCGAATTCGAGTCGCTCGACGGTGAGGGAACCGCCGACATCCTCAGCGCCTATGCCAGCTATCCGGTCGTCCGCTCGCGGCGCGCCAACCTCTATGCGCTGGCCGCCTTCGACGCCAAGATGCTTCGGGACGAGATCGGCCTGGTCTCGAGCGAATCACGCAAACGCATCCATGCCGGGACGCTCGGCTTCTCCGGCGACTTTCGCGACGACCTAGGCGGCGGAAGCTCCAACGTCTTTTCCGCCGGCTGGACGATCGGGAACCTCGACATCCGGAGCGCGCCCGAACGCGCTATCGACGCAGTCACCGCGCAGAGCGACGGGGGCTACAACAAGCTCCAGGCCAGCTTCGCGCGGCTGCAGACGATCGCCGGCCCCTTCTCGCTCTACGGCGCCATCCGCGGCCAGATCGCTTTCGACAATCTCGACAGCTCGGAGAAGATGGAGCTCGGCGGCGCTTATGGCGTGCGCGCCTATCCTGAGGGTGAGGCGTTCGGCGACATCGGCTATCTCGCCACCGTCGAGGCCCGGCTGCGGCTCGGCCAGTGGACGGGCAAGCTTCCGGGCGAATTCGAGCTGATCGGCTTCGTCGACACCGGTCGGGTGCGCTACGCGCAGGACCCCTGGTTCATCGGCTCCAACCATGCCAGCCGCAGCGGCTATGGCGCCGGCCTGAACTGGTACGGGCCCGAGGGCATCATCCTGCGCGGCAGTTATGCCCGCAAGCTGGGCACTGGCCCGGCGACGTCCGCGCCCGACCGCGACGGGCGCTTCTGGTTCCAGATCGTGAAGCTGTTTTGACGAGCGCCCGAGATTTGCTGGGCGCCTCGCCCGTACGCGTAAAGGATTGCACAATGCCCAGCACCGATCGCCGCAAGAGCCTGTTGTTCGGATCGACGTCCCTGGTGAAGTTCGTCGGCCTAGCCGCGCTCGGCATTGCCGCGCCTTTGGCTTCGGTACAAGCCCAGACCCTGCCCAGCGGCGGCACGGTGGCGGCCGGCAACGCGACGGTGACCACCAGCGCCAACACGCTGACGGTCAATCAGGGCAGCCAGAACGCCGTGCTCAACTGGCAGAGCTTCTCGATCGGCAAGACCGAGACGGTGGTCTATGTCCAGCCCAACAGCGCTTCGGTCGCGCTCAACCGCGTGACCGGTCCCGATCCCTCGGCGATCCTCGGTTCGCTGTCGGCTAACGGCAAGGTCTTCCTCGTCAATCCCAACGGCGTGGTCTTCGGCAAGGGCGCCAACGTCAATGTCGGCGGCCTCGTTGCATCCACGCTCGACCTTTCCGATGCGGACTTCATGAACGGGCATTATGCCTTTTCCGGCAGCGGCGGCGCGGTGCGCAATGACGGCTCGATCACCGCCGACGGCGGCTATGTCGCGCTGCTCGGCGGGCGCGTCGACAATCAGGGCGTGATCCGCGCCAATCTGGGTACGGTAGCGCTTGCCGCCGGCACCGCCATCACGCTCGACGTGGCGGGCGACGGTCTGCTCAACGTCGCGGTCGACAAGGGCGCGGTAAACGCTCTCGTCCAGAATGGCGGCTTGCTCCAAGCCGATGGCGGGCGGGTGATGATGACCGCACAGGCGGCCGGCGCCTTGCTGCGCACCGCAGTGAACAATAGCGGTGTGATCGAGGCACGCAGCCTGCAGAGCCGCGACGGCAGGATCATGCTGCTCGGCGATATGCAGAGCGGCACGATGAGCGTCGGCGGGACTTTGGATGCCAGCGCGCCGAATGGCGGCAATGGCGGCTTCATCGAAACCTCCGCCGCGACCGTCAACGTCGCGAGCAATGCGCGCATCACCACCGCCGCCGCGTCCGGCCTCACCGGCACCTGGCTGATCGATCCGGCCGACTTCATCGTCGGTGCCGGCGGCAACATCTCCGGCGCGACGCTGTCGACTCAATTAGTGACCAACAATGTCGTGATCAGCACGATCCCGCTGCCCGGAGACGCCAGCGGAGGCAATGGCGACATCATCGTCAACGATGCCGTCGCCTGGACCGCATCGGGCACCCCGACGACATTGACGATGAACGGCTATCGCGACGTGATCATCAACGCGCCGATCAGTGCGACCAACGGCAACATCGTCGCGTGCTGCGGTCGCGACGTGATCGTCAATGCGCCGCTGACCACGGTCAACGGCAGCATCTCGCTGAGCGCCGGCCAGAACATCCAGGTCTTCCACGCACTCACCACCACCGACGGCAATATCCGCCTGTGTGCGGGGCATGACGTGCATATCGACGACGCCATCACCCTGACCCGCGGCTCGACCATTCCCGCGCAGAGCCTCGGCCTGCCGGTCGGGCTCACGCTGATCGCAGGCGCGGACGGGAGCGGCCCCGGGCCGGCAGGCGGGACGATTATCTTCGCTCCGCTCGCACCGCCCACCACGGTCACCGTGGCGCCGGCGAACCTCTTTTATAATCCGGTCTCCTATGCCGCGCCGACCGACTTCCTGCCCAACTTCGTGCTGACCGAAGGCGCGACGCTGACCCAGCGCATGCTGGTCTTCCCCAATGGCGACAAGGTGTTCGATGGCACCAACAACGCGACGCTGTCGGGCTTCAACACCAACGCGGCGTCCGGGCTTCCGGTCGGGGTCGTATTGATCCAGGAGCCGGGCGCAACGGCGGTGTTCGATGATTCGGCGGTTGGAACAACCGGGATCACCTTCGCCGGCTATAGCCTCGGCGGCGCCAATGCCGACCAATACGCGCTCGCTGCCAATTGCTGCGTAGCCGGCTCGCGGACGCGCGGGACGATAAGCCCCGCCGCCACGCCGACTCCCACGCCCGCCCCGACACCCACCCCCACGCCGACGCCCGTGCCGACGCCGACGCCTACGCCTACGCCTACGCCGGCTCCCACGCCGACGCCGACGCCTACCCCGGTGCCGACCCCCACGCCAACACCGGCACCGGCACCGACGCCCACGCCAACGCCAGCACCGACACCCACGCCAACGCCGGCACCTGCGCCGACTCCGACACCAACGCCCGCGCCGGCCCCCGCCCCAACGCCTACGCCTACGCCGTCGGCCAACCTGCCCGCCATTCAGCAGCCTCTCACCGGGCTCGGCCCAGAGGTAAGGCTCGTGCCGATAGCGCCCGGCCTCGCCGTCGCCGGCAACGGCGTCCGCATGCCCGGCACCCAACTCGCATCGTTCGAGGCGCCGACCGTCGCCGACCAGCGCCCGATCAGTCGCGTCGGCAGCGAAAAGGCGGGGAACTCTTTCCTCGAGAGCCCCAAGCCCAAGGCCCCGGCGGTGCCGGTCTATCGCCGAAAACAGGCGCGCCACTGATCTGGCCGGAATCGTGCGCCACGACAGGACCCGCCGCCCTATAACGCAGCGCCCGGCTGTGCCGGGCATGCTGCTGGCGATGCTGATCGGCAGCCTGGGATTTGCCATGCCCGCGGTGGCGCGCCCGCCTGCCGACACGCCCGGTGTCGACTTCGGAGCGGAAGCCGCTTCCAAAGAGGCGCGCCGAATCGCCAATTGGATCGTGGATTCGCACGACAATCAGGCACTGCCATTCATCGTCATCGACAAGGTCAGCGCGAAGGTCTTCGTCTTTGATGGCGACGGCCGCATCCGGGGCGCGGCGCCGGCGCTGCTCGGCATGGGCCGCGGAGACGATACCGTCCCCGGCATCGGCCAGCGCAAGCTCGCGACGATTAAGCCGGCAGAACGCACTACCCCGGCGGGGCGGTTCGAAGCTTCGCTGGGGAACGACTTCGACCAGGACATTCTATGGGTCGATTATGACAGCGCCTTGTCGCTCCATCGCGTGATCCAGGGCAATCCCAAGGATCGGCGGCATGCCCGCCTCGCTTCGCCGACTCCGCTCGACAATCGCATTTCCTATGGCTGCATCAACGTGCCCGTGCATTTCTACGACGCGATCGTGGCGCCCGCGTTCCAGGGGACGGTCGGGATCGTCTATATCCTGCCCGAAACCAAGTCCCTCGAAGCGGTATTCGCCCTTGGCCGCAAGCCCTAGCCCTTGGGGATGACGCCGGGTTCGCCGCCGCGCCTGACGTCGGCGATCGCGGCGCGCAGCAGCGAAAGGCGTCGGGACAGATCGGGATGTGTCGCAGCGGCGACATTGCTCTGGCCCATCAGCCTGCCGATAAATACTTCGGCGCCCGACAGATCATAAGCCGCCGCCGTCGCAAGGCCCACGGCCAGGCGATCGGCCTCTTCCTCGGCGGCGCGAATCTCGGCGGACGCCGCGGCCGCGGGCAGCATGGTGTTTGCAGAAGCGCCTTGGGCTGCGAGCCGCTGGCGATGATGCAGCAAATTGTGCGCCATCTCGTGCCCGATTACGAGAGCAAGGTCGTCGTCGGTCGCGCAACGACCGAGCAGCCCGTCGCTGATCATCACACGCTTCCCATCTGCCCAGGCATTCACTTCGTCGCCCGGGATGAATTCGACGTTGGAAGGGCAGCCGCGCTCGGCCACGAAGTGAATTTCGCGCTCGCCGCTGGCCGACGACACCCGCAGCGTCACGGCCCCGCGCCGCATGTGCTCGACGAGAATCTGCTCCGCGCGGTCTAGGGACCGGCGGCTCTGATCGCCGTTTGCGGCGGGCTCGCCCAGATCGTGCCCGTTGATCGAGAGAAGCTGGTCGCCGGGGAGAAGCCCGGCCCTGTCGGCTGGGCTATCGCCGACAACCGCCATGACTCCGACATGCACGCCGAGTCCGAAGCTGTGCGCCGCTTCCTGTCGGTCCGCCGGTCCATATTGTTCCAGCCTGTGAAGAACGAAACCCAGTTGCGGCGTGAGAACGGCCGCGCATTGTGCCTGGTTCGCGATCGCAAGCCTGTACGTCACGCGCGCCACCCGCAGATCCTGCCCGCGCAATTGTTCGAAGCGTCCCATCGCCGGGGTGCCCGCCGACGCGGCACCATTCGCGCCGATCGCCAGCGCCGTCAGCAAAAGTGCGAAGCATGTGCGTAGAAGAGGCGCCAACGAAGCTGGTAAATGCATTCGTAACATCTACGTCGGCGGGCGCGGCCGAAATACAGCGCAGCAAGCACCAGAACGGGACGTGCCGAAACGACACCGTGCGCAAGCCCGTTAACACCCGTGCCAGATCGTTACGAAGTCGGGGTCCCGGGGTCGATTCCGATCGAAGAGCCTGCCTCGGCGAGTGCGGCCGCCGACCTGCGCAATGCCTCGGCTTCCGCACTCGACAGGTCCGGGATCAGCACGCGTTCGATGCCGCCCGCGCCGAGGACACAAGGGAGGCTCAAATACAGATCCCCAATTCCCAGCTGCCCCGTCAGCAAGGTAGAAACGGGGAGAACCGCGTGTTCGTCGCGCACGATAGCTTCGCAGATTCGGACGATCGCGGTCGCCACTCCGAACGACGTATAGCCTTTGCCGGATGCGATCTCATACGCGGCTTCGCGAACCTTCCGTGCGATTTCGCTACGATCGGGCTCGGGCGAAGGAGAAGCGAACGCCTTCATACTCAAGCCGCCGACGCGCAGGCTCGAGAAAGCGACGACTTCGCTGTCGCCATGCTCGCCGAGCACAAATCCTTCCACCGCCCACGCGGAGACCCCTAATTTGACCGCGAGTTCCTGCCTCAGGCGGTTGGTGTCCAGCAAGGTCCCGGTGCCGATCACGTGCGATGACGGTAGTCCGGAGCGGCGAAATGCCACCAGCGACATCAAATCCACCGGATTGGCCGCGACTAGAATGATGCCGGCGAAGCCGGCGCCTATCAATTCATCTACACACGACGTCACGATCTTCGCACTTTCGCCAGCAACGGAGAGGCGGGACTGCGAACCGTGCGTGGCCCCTCCGGCGGTCACCACGGCAATGCTGGCGGTGCGCGCATCCGCATAGGTGCCGGCCCAGATCCTCGCCGGCCGCGCCAGCGCATTGGCGTCTTTGAGATCGGCAGCTTCGGCCCGGGCGAGATCCGCGTTGCTGTCGATCAGAACGATTTCTCTGAACAATGCCCGGAGCATCAGGGCATAAGCAGCGGTCGCGCCGACATGGCCGGTGCCCACGATGGCAACGCGACTTCCGGAAGGGTTTGGGCCGGTCACGATCTGGTCTCCGATGTCGGATATTGCGCAGCGCTCATCTGCCGAGCCGGCGGTGCCGGCCGCGCATGGTCGTGTCGGGCCTATACTGGTTCCCCGCGCAATCCTAAACAGCTTATACTTTGGCGGTGGCTGGGTGTTGGTCGCCCCAGTCGCACAATCATGCACCCCGGCTACCCGCACGCGCGTTGTCAGCGCGTGGGGGACGGTTGGTTAGCCCCGGGTGCTTTGGGAGCATGATCATGGCCGGCACGGCATTGGTAGTGGGCGCAAGCGGCATCGTCGGCAGCGCGAGCGCCGACCTGCTTCTGAGCGAAGGCTGGACGGTGTACGGGCTGTCCCGCGGCCGCCCCGCGCAAGCCGGGGTTCGTCATGTCGCAGCCGATCTTCAGGACAAGGCCGCGACGGCCGCCGCCTTGACGGATGTTCGTCCCGAAATCGTGCTCATCACGACATGGCTTCGGCAAGACAGCGAGGCGGACAATATCCGCGTCAATGCCGCCATGGTCCGCAACTTGCTCGATGCCTTGCGCGCGAATGGGGGCACCCGCCATGTCGCGTTGGTGACGGGTCTGAAGCATTATCTCGGGCCGTTCGAGGCGTATGGAAAGGGCGCGTTGCCGCAGACTCCTTTCCGCGAGGATCAGGGCCGGCTCGACGTCGAGAATTTCTATTATGCGCAGGAAGACGAGGTTTTCGCCGCGGCCGAGCGCGATGGTTTTTCGTGGAGCGTGCATCGTCCGCACACCGTGATCGGGATGGCCGTCGGAAACGCCATGAACATGGGCACCACACTTGCCGTCTACGCCAGCCTCTGCCGCGAGACCGGCCGCCCTTTCCGCTTTCCCGGGTCCGCAGCGCAGTGGAACGGGCTAACCGACATGACCGACGCGCGGCTGCTGGCGCGGCACCTGCTCTGGGCCGCGACGACGCCCGAGACACGCAACGAAGCGTTCAACGTCGTGAACGGCGATGTCTTCCGCTGGAGCTGGATGTGGGGGCGTCTCGCGGCATGGTTTGGCGTGGAGCCGGCAAGCTTCGATGGCTCCGTCGAGCCGTTGGCGGTGCAGATGGCCGGTGACGAACCGCGTTGGCGGGCGCTTGCCGAACGTGAAGGATTGGTCGAGGCGGACCTGGCGCGGCTGTCGTCGCCCTGGCACACCGATGCCGATCTGGGCCGGCCGATCGAGGTGGTTACCGACATGAGCAAGAGCCGCAGGCTCGGCTTCACCGAATACCAGCCGACCGATGACGCGTTCTTCGATCTGTTCGCGCGCCTGCGGGCGGAACGGATCATCCCCTGATCGGGACTTAGTCCCGACTTGACGACGATCGGAACGCCCAGCGCATCGTGCTGGCAATGCCGCCGGTGCCCAGCCGCACCGCGGGCGTGGCAAGGCCGGGGCCGGAAAGCCCGTGCATCCGCCGGGCCCAATCGGGGAGGAGGTCTACCGCCGCCTGGAAGGCCAGCATCTGGAACGGTTTGACCGCAAGGTTGGGCGCCGGCTGATCGAGCACCATCCGCGCCACTTCGCGGGTGCGGGCATCGACCAGCAATTCTGGCCGCATTTCGGCGATCAGAGCGTCGGCTTCGGCGCGGCTGCGCGGGATCGGGTCGGCACCCAGCGCTTCCGCCACTCGGGCGAACTCGGCGAAATAGCGGTCCTGATCGCTCGCCGACATGCCGGGCTCGGCATAGCGCCGCCAGGCGTCGAGGAAGCTCACCGCCTCGGTGACGTGAACCCAGGCGAGCAGGCGCGGATCGTCTGCGGCATAGGGCGTGCCATCGGCCAGCACGCCGCGAACGCGGGTGTGGACGTCGCGCACCTTGGCGATCGACACCTCGGCCTCTTCGGCGGCGCCATAAGTCGTCATCGCGATGAAGCGCGCCGTGCGGCGCAGCCGGCCGAGCATGTCGCCGCGAAAGCTCGAATGGTCCCACACCCCGGCGAGCACCGCCGGATGGAGCATCTGGAGCAGCAGCGCAGTCACCCCGCCGACCATCATCGTAGTGACGTCGCCATGGACGCGCCACACCACCGACCGGGGGCCGAACATGCTCCTCTCGGGATTGCGCTGAACCGGCTTCTCGCCTTTCGCCTTGTCGTTGAATACCGCGCGCACCTGGCCGATCAGCGCGGATTTGAGCGAGCGGGCGGCTTGGGTGGCGGGACTCATCGTTCCAAGCTAGGGCTCGAAGCCCCCATCGCAACCCGCAACGGCTTCACGCCGACAAATCAGGCCCGAAAGCGGTCTTTGTCGCAGCGCGACAAAGCGTGGATTGACCGGGGGCTTCTTGCAGTGCAGCAACACCGGCCATGGCCAGTCTCGCGATCGCAAACAACCCGGACATCCGCTTTCTGGGTCGACTCCTCGGCGACGTGATTCGCGCTTATGGCGGTGAGGAGCTGTTCAAGCGCATCGAATATATCCGCGCCACGTCGGTCGACCGGCATCGCGGCGTCGCCGGGGCGGCAACAATCGATTCGGGGCTCGACCGGCTGAGCCTCGACGAGACGCTCGATTTCGTCCGCGGCTTCATGCTGTTCTCGATGCTCGCCAACCTCGCCGAGGACCGCCAGGGCGTCGAGACCGAGGCGCATGCCGACATGGCCTCGGCGCTGGCACGGCTGCAGGAACACGGCATCGGCCACGATGCCGTGATGGCGCTGCTCGATCACGCCTTGGTCGCCCCCGTGCTGACCGCGCACCCGACCGAGGTGCGCCGCAAGTCGATGATCGACCACAAGAACCGGATCGCCGAACTGATGGCGCTCAAGGATCGCGGCGTCGAGGAAACCGAAGATGGCGACAAGGTCGAAGAGGCGATCCTGCGCCAGATCGCGTTGCTCTGGCAGACGCGCGTGCTGCGCCGCGAAAAACTGGGCGTCGCCGACGAAGTCGAGACCGCGCTGTCCTATCTGCGCGACGTGTTCCTGCCCGTCCTGCCCGCGCTCTATGCCCGCTGGGACCGCGCGCTCGGCGAGCGCGCGCCGAGCTTCCTGCGCGCCGGCAGCTGGATCGGCGGCGATCGCGACGGCAATCCATTCGTCACTGCGGATTCGATGAAGCTCGCGCTCGCGCGTTCGGCCGAGACGGTGCTGGCGTATTACATGGAGTCGGTCCACGCGCTCGGCGCCGAGCTGTCGATCTCGACCGAGCATGCCAGCGTCAGCGCGGCGGTGATCGCACTCGCCGAGGAAAGCCCGGATACCGGCAAGAGCCGTGAGGACGAGCCCTATCGCCGCGCGCTCACCGGGATCTATGCCCGGCTCTCGGCCACGCACGAGAATCTGACCGGCAAGCGCGCCGCACGCCCGGCCCCGCTGCGCGCCGAGCCCTATGCCGAGCCCACGCAGTTCCGCGAGGAGCTGGTTGCGATCGCGCGTGGTCTCGCCGCCGAAGGTGCCGGGCCGCTCGCCAGCGGCGGCGCGCTGGGCCGGCTGATCCGCGCGGTCGAGACCTTCGGCTTCCACTTGGCCACGCTCGACATGCGCCAGAACAGCGCGATCCATGAGCGCGTGATCGCCGAATTGCTCAAGGCCGGCGGGGCGTGCGACGATTATCTCGCGCTCGACGAGGACGCCCGCGTGGCGCTGCTCCGCCGCGAGCTCGAGAGCGTGCGGCCGCTGACCAGCCCCTATGCGGTCTATTCCGAAGAGACCGCGTCCGAGCTGGCGATCGTCCGCGCCGCTGCCGAGGCGCACACCAAATACGGGCGCCAATGCATCACCCATTATATCGTCTCGATGGCGCAGTCGGTGTCGGACCTGCTCGAAGTCCATGTGCTGCTCAAGGAAGCCGGGCTCTACATCCCCGGCGCCCAGCCGCAGGCGCATATCATGGCGATCCCGCTGTTCGAGACGATCGCCGACTTGGAAGGCGCGCCCGCGATCATGGAGGCATGGCTGAGCCTGCCCGAAGTCGCCGCGATTGCCGCGAAGCGCGGGCATCAGGAAGTCATGATCGGCTATTCCGATTCGAACAAGGACGGCGGCTATCTGACTTCTACCTGGCAATTGTCGCGGGGGTCGACGGCGCTCAAGCCGGTGTTTGAAAAGGCCAACCTCGCGATGCAGCTGTTCCACGGCCGCGGCGGCGCGGTCGGCCGCGGCGGCGGATCGAGCTTCTCGGCGATCCTCGCCCAGCCCCCGGGCACGGTGCAGGGCCGCATCCGGATCACCGAACAGGGCGAAGTGATCGCCGCGAAATACGGCACCCGGGCGAGCGCGATGACCAATCTCGAAGCGATGGCATCGGCGACCCTGCTCGCCAGCCTCGAGCCCGAGCAGCTTGCCCCCGCCGATGCCGAGCGCTTCGCCGCGGCTATGGACGAACTCTCGGCGACGGCGTTCAAGGCCTATCGGGGGCTCGTCTACGGCACCGAGGGCTTCACCAGCTATTTCCGCCAGGCCACGCCGATCGCCGAGATCGCCGGGCTCAAGATCGGCTCCCGCCCGGCCAGCCGCAAGAAATCGGACGCGATCGAGGATCTGCGCGCGATCCCCTGGGTGTTTAGCTGGGCGCAGGCGCGCGTGATGCTGCCGGGCTGGTACGGCGTCGGCGCGGCGATCGACGCGTTCGCGGACAAGGGCCTGCTGCGCGAGATGGCCACGGGCTGGCCGCTGTTCGCGTCGACCCTGGCGAACATGGAGATGGTGCTCGCCAAATCGGACATGGACGTCGCGCAATATTATGCGGCTCTGGTCGAGGACAAGGATCTGCGCGACGGCATCTTCGGCCGGATCCGCGACGGCTGGAATGCAACGCATGACGGGCTGCTCGCCGTGACGCGCCAGACGCGGCTGCTCGAGAAGCACCCCGGGCTCGAGACTTCGATCCGGCTGCGTACCCCGTATATCGAACCGCTCAATTTGCTCCAGATCGAATTGCTCAAGCGCCACCGCGCCGGCGAGGAGGATGCCCGGATCGGCGAAGGTATCCTGCTGTCGATAAACGCGATTGCGACGGCGCTGCGGAACAGCGGCTAGGCCAGAAACGGGGCCGCCACTTCGTCCGGCACGCGTACCAGCCGGCCCGTGGCGCGGTCCAGGATCGCCCAGGTGGTCTTGGCCTCGACTCGCACCTTCCCGTCGGCGCCGGTGAATTTCATATAGCGATTGAACCGCGCGCCCTTGGGTGGTTCGCTCACCCAGGTCTCCGCGGTCACCGTCTCGCCCTCGACCACGCTGCCGCGATAGTCGATCTCGTGCCGGGTGATCACCCAGATATAAGCCGCGTGATGTTCGGGCGCGGCGATCGCGTGCCAATGCGCCACGGCGACATCCTGGATCCACTTTACCCAGACCGCATTGTTGACGTGGCCGAGGATGTCGATGTCCTCGGGACCGGCGGTGATCGTGCTGATGTAAGGCGTCATCGCCGAACCTTAGCGCAACTGACGGTCGAAGGTCAGCCTCCGCGGTATCGATCAACGATGACGGTGCAGGCGATCGGCGGCAAGCCGGGCGCCGTGAAGGTCATCGCATCGCCCTTGCCCCGCAATTCATATCCCTTCGCGGTGTAGCGAGTGTCCGAAGCGGCCCGTTCGCCGCGCAACGTCGCCAGCGCCTTGCCCCCGCGCGAAACGGTGACTCGATCCCCGTCCGGTTCGAAGGCAGCGACGAGGCGCGATCCGTCCATGCAGCGATAGCGCGCGGTCGAGCGATTGTGCTCGGTGGGCTGGGCCGAGGGCGTCGCCTCCCCAGGACGCGGCTTGATGTCGGGACTGTGGATTCGCCAGCGCCGCTGCTCTGCGGTGGCACCATCCACATCGCCGGTGCGGTGCAAGGTCAGCGAGACGCGCAGGTTGAACGGGCGAGCACCTTCCTTGAGCCGGCCATAGACTTGCACCGGCACGGTCACGTAGCGCTGGCCCGCCCCCGCATCGATCCGGCCCGGCGCGCCGACATTGGCGTGATATTCCGAATAGCGCGCGAAGCTCGCAGCAAAGGCACGCGCGTCCATTCCGGCGGCGCCCGGCTCCCAGAGCCGATAGGCCTGGCCATATTTTGCCTCCCCGAGCAGCGCATAATAGGTCTGCACGACATTGGCGGCGCCCTGCGCGCTATCCTCGGTGAACGGCGCCTCGCTGACCGGCGTGCGGTCGTCGTCCAGCCCGCCCGGTTCTCCCGGCGCCGGCGGATTGAGCGGCGCCGGCGTCGCCGAAGCTATGGCCTTCGGCGCGGGGGCTGGAGTTGCCTCCGCAGCGGGCGGGTCGAAATCGTCGGCGGCGGTCACGACGTTTTCGCTCGGCTGGGACGAACAGGCGGCGAGCGCCAGAAGCAGCGGCAGAGACAGGCGCATCGGATGATCCAGCTTGGGCAACGGGTGACGAACGCGCCCGTTGCCACGCTGTTCCTCAATCTTCGAGCGGGCGGTTGCCGACAAAGCCGAGCCGTTCGACGCCCGCATGCTTGACCACCGCCAGCACCGAATCGAACCGCTCGTAGCGCGCCTCCGGATCGGTATTGATGTGGAGCACCGCCGCCGTGTCGCGCTGCATCACCGCGAGCAATCCGAGCAATTCGGCATCGGCGATCCGCCGCCCGTCCCAGAACAGGCCGCCAACGCGATCGATGCCGAGCTGGTGCGGTCGTTCGATCCGGGTGCTCGGCTTCGGATCGCTGGGGAGGTCGATCGGCACCTTATGCGTAGCGATGGGAATGCTGAGGATCATCACGATCAGCAACACCAGCATCACGTCGATGAACGGCGTGACGTTGATCGCGCTGAAGGGCACCGGCTCGGGGACACGCGCGACTTTGACCATTGCACCTCTCCTTATTGTTATGATGCAACGTATCATTTGAAATAGGGTTGTCCAGAGCCGTATACCACCGTCATCCCGGCGCATCCCGGGATCTGATGCCGGCCCTTCCAGCTGAAATGGTCACCGACCATTGGTCGATTCTTCGATAGCCAGACAGGCAGCATGGACCCGCTGGAGCGGCCGGGCGAATTTCACCCGGCCTGCAATATAGGTGTCGATGCGCGCGGCCCGCGGCATGGCGCTTCTCCTCTGACCCGCGGGACGCGGGTCCAGTGCGGGCGTGGGTCAAGCGTCAGGGGGCGAGTGCGATTTCGTCGCCGTCGTCGAGATCGTCCTCGTCGACATCCTCGTCGTCGAGATCGGCCTGGATATCGTCCTCGCGGAGATCGTCCTCGTCCTGGTCGGCATCATCGTCCTCTTCGCCAATCTCGCCGTCGACCATGGTCAGTTCGTCTTCGCTGGCGATCGCATCGGGGTCGTCGAGACCCAGCGGGATGTCGGTCATGATCGTGCCGTTGCTCGGGCCGTCCTGCGTCGCCTCGATGATTTCGGCGCCCTGCGCCTCGTCATAGCCTTCGGCGGACCAATTGTCGGTGGAATGCGGGGGAACCTGATTGCCGCCCATAAGTGATCCTCTTCGCTGGAGGGGGCGCGAAAATGTCCCCCGTCACGGGTCGAACGGCAATCGTGCCACATCCGTTCCGTCACGGCGACGCGAACCTGTCAGCTTGGTCGGAAAAGTCGTCCTTTTTCGGCGACCGCCACTGCGACGAACGCCAGCACTCCCATTGCGAGGAAGCCGGTGTAGAGCGGCACGGTGGTGCCATCGAACGCCTGGCCGATCTGTGCGCCGATCACTGCGCCGCCGAGAGTCGCGACGAAGCCCTGCAGGCTCGACGCGGTGCCGGCGATCTCGCCCATCCGCTCCATCGCCATCGCCGAGAAGTTCGAGTTGGCGAGGCCGAAGCTCGCCATCATCAGCGCTTGCAGGATCGCGAAGCTCCACAGATTCTCATGTCCCGAAAAGGCGATTGCGAGATGGATTGCCGCGAACAGGATCAGCGCCAGAAGCGCGGTGTGCGAAATCCGCCGCGTGCCGATTTTCATCACGATCCGCGAATTGAGGAACGAGCCCATCGCCATTGTGCTGGCGACAGCGGCGAATACCACGGTAAGCAACTCTGGCCGGTGGAACACCCCTTCCATGATCTGCTGCACCGAGCCGATGAACCCGAACAGCCCGCCCGAAAGCAGGGCCGCGGCGATCGTGTAGCCGACGGCGCCGCGATCGCGCAGCACCAGCGCATAATCGGCGGCAATCCGCGCTGGCTTGAGGCTCTGGCGCGAATCGGAGTCGAGCGTCTCGGGCATCCGCAGCCAGAACCACGCCACTACCAGCGCAGAGACTGCTGCAACACCCCAGAAGATCACCCGCCACGATCCCCCCGCTGCGAGCACGCCTTGGCCAAAGGCCGGCGCGAAGATCGGCGCTGCCATAAAGACGATGAAGGCCAGGCTCATCACTCGCGCCATTGCTCGTCCAGCAAAGCAGTCGCGCACCAGCGCCACGGTCACCACCCGCGCCCCCGCCGCCGACGCGCCCATCGCCACGCGCGCGACCAGCAACAGCACGAAGCTGCCCGAGATCGCCGCCAGCGCGCTGGTGAGCACATAGCTGACCAAGGCGATGATCAGCACCGGCCGCCGCCCGAACCGATCCGACAGCGGGCCGTAGATCAGTTGCGCGAACGCGAAGCCGAGCAGGAAGGCGGTGATCACGAATTGCCGGTGATTGGGCTCGGCGACATCGAGGCTGGCGCCGATCGCGGGCAGCGCCGGCAGCATCGAATCGATCCCGAGCGCCGTCAGCGCCATCATCGCCGCGATCAGCGTCACGAACTCTCCGAAGCGGAGCGGCGCGCGATCGGCGGACTGTGTGGTTAGATGGGGGTCGGGCATGCGGGGCCAATGGCGGATCGGCGCGCGGGCGTCACCCCCTTGTTGCCCGACGCGCAACGTCGCCCGCTTGTTCGGCGGGGGGCTGCGGGTCTAACTGGGCCCAACATACGGAGACTCGCATGCTCGACACTCTCGCCGAAATTCCGGCGCTTTCGCTCGCCGATCAGCAATCCGATCCCGAAGGCTTCGCGCAGCAATTCGGTCGATCCTTCCAGCGCTTCGGCTTTGCGGTGGTACGCGATCACGGCGTCCCAGCCGCGCTGATCGAGCGCGCCTGGGCGATGACCAAGGCGTTCTTCGACTTGCCCGAGGCCGAGAAGCGCAGCTATTTCGTCGAAGACGGCGGCGGCGCGCGTGGCTACACCCCGTTCAAGACCGAGATCGCCAAGGGTGCCAGCCATGTCGACCTCAAGGAATTCTGGCACGTCGGCCGCGAGCTCGCGCGCGATCACCGCTTCGCCGACAAGATGCCCGCCAACATCTGGCCTTCGCAGCCCGAGGGCTTCCGAGAGACTTTTCTCGAGCTTTTCCAGGCGTTCGACGAAGCTGGCGACCGCCTGCTCTCCGCCATCGCCCGCTATCTCGGTCTGGCGCCCGAATGGTTCGACCCCGCCGTAAGGGACGGCAATTCGGTGCTCCGCCTGCTCCATTACCCGCCGGTAGCTGTCGACGCACCCGAGGTCCGCGCCGGCGCGCACGAGGACATCAACCTGATCACCTTGCTGCTCGGCGCCGAGGAAGCCGGGCTCGAATTGCTCGATCGCGACGGCAAGTGGCTGCCGGTCAAGCCGCCTCAAGGCGCGATGGTGGTCAATGTCGGCGACATGCTCCAGCGGCTGACCAACCATGTCCTGCCCTCGACCACCCACCGCGTGGTCAACCCGCCGCCCGAGCGCCGCGGCAATTCGCGTTATTCCATGCCGTTCTTCCTGCATCCCGCGCCGGATTTCCTGATCGAGACGCTGCCCGGCTGCATCGGCTCCGAGCGGCCCGATCGCTATCCCGTGCCGATCAGCGCGCACGACTATCTCCACGAACGTCTCGTCGAGATCGGGCTGATCAAAAATTAATATCTTGAACGCCCCTCCCCTTCAGGGGAGGGGTTGGGGGTGGGGCCTGGCCGTCTCACCGAGACCTCCGCCTGCCGCACTGCCCCACCCCAACCCCTCCCCTGAAGGGGAGGAGCTTATTCGTGAGATACCAATGACCGAACCGCTTCGCATCGCACTCGCCGGCCTCGGAACCGTGGGCGCAGGCGTGATTCGCCTGCTCGATACGAATGGCGAACTGATCGCGCGACGCGCGGGGCGGCCGATCGTCGTCACGGCAGTTTCGGCGCGCGACCGGACCAAGGATCGCGGCGTCGACATCGCGCGCTTCGACTGGGTCGACGATCCCGCCGAGCTGGCGCGGCATCCCAAGGCGGATGTCGTGGTCGAATTGGTCGGCGGCTCGGACGGCCCCGCGCTCGCGCTCGCGCGCGCGACGCTGGCCGCCGGCAAGAGCCTGGTTACCGCCAACAAGGCGATGATCGCGCATCACGGGCTCGAGCTCGCCCGCGCCGCCGAATCCGCGAACCTCGCGCTCAAGTTCGAGGCCGCGGTCGCCGGCGGTGTGCCGGTGATCAAGGGCCTGCGCGAAGGCGCCGCGGCGAACGTGATCGCCCGGGTCTATGGCATCCTCAACGGCACCTGCAATTTCATCCTGTCGAAGATGGAGGCCGAAGGCCGCGACTTTTCGGAGATCCTCGGCGAAGCGCAAGCGCTCGGCTATGCCGAAGCCGATCCCAGCTTCGACATCGACGGCGTCGATGCCGCGCACAAATTGTCGATCCTTGCCAGCGTGGCATTCGGCACGCAGCCCGCGTTCGGCGACGTGGCGATCACCGGCGTGCGCCACCTCCTCGCGGCCGACATCGCCGAAGCGGCGGCACTCGGCTATCGCATCCGCCTGCTCGGTGTTGCCGATTCGGGGCCGCACGGGCTATTCCAGCGCGTCCACCCGCATCTTGTCCCGCTCAGCCACCCGCTCGCGCATGTCATTGGCTCGACGAACGCCGTGGTTGCCGAAGGCAATTTCGTCGGCCGGCTGCTGTTCCAGGGCGCCGGCGCGGGCGATGGCCCGACCGCCAGCGCAGTCGTCGCCGACCTGATCGACATCGCCCGCGGCGAATTCGGGCCGCCTTATGCGATGCCCGCCGACGCGCTCGCCGCGCAGCACGCCGCCGACAGCGGCGAGCGCCGCGCCCGCGCCTATGTCCGGCTGACCGTGGCCGACAAGGTCGGCGTGCTCGCCGAGATCGCCGCGGCGATGCGCGACGCCGGCGTCTCGATCGAGAGTCTGATCCAGCGCGGCGCCAACCCTGACGGCAGCGTGCTCGTCGCGATCGTCACGCATGAAGGGCCCGAGCGCAGCGTCGCCCAGGCGCTCGAGAAATTGCGCGGCTCGCAGAGCCTGGTTGGTGAATCGATGTGGATGCACATCCTGGGCGAGTGATCAGGGGGCGAGCGGGCGCTCGTTCCAGCGCATGCCGCGGCCGTTGCCCATCGTCGCGCTGACGCCGACCGAGCCGCAATGCGCCATGAATGCGCCTTGCCCGCATTCGGGTTCGGTCCGCTGCCCGACGAGCCGGGTGACTCGCTGATCGGGCAGTTCCTGGTGAGCCGGTGCGACGAACGGGACGCGATAGCGATCGGCGTGTCGCAGCGCGCAAACGACGACTTCGTCCCCGTCGCTGGCAGCGCGGCACGACACGTCGCCGGCGGTCTTCGCGCGATATTCGGCGATCGCAGCGGCAACGGCCGGCGCGTCCTGGACCAGCAACAGCAAGGGTAACAGCATCCATAGTTCCTACGCTTGCGACCAAGCGAGGCTGAAGCAGGGTTGTGGCGAAAATGCGATTGCGCCTGACAGCGCTAGCAGCCTCGACAGTGCAACACGCGCCGCCTATCGCCACCACAGTTCTGCCAAGAGGATTACCAGCCGATGACGACCGCCAGCAACGTTCTCGATCGCGTTCTCGTGCTCGAAATGGTGCGCGTCACCGAAGCCGCCGCGATCGCCGCGTCGAGCCTGGTCGGGCGCGGCGACGAAAAGGCGGCCGATCATGTCGCGGTCGAGGCGATGCGCGAGGCGCTCAATTCGCTCTACATGGACGGCACCGTCGTGATCGGCGAAGGCGAGCGCGATGAAGCGCCGATGCTCTATATCGGCGAAAAGGTCGGCTCGGCGATCGGCACGGGCCCCAAGATCGACATCGCGCTGGATCCGCTCGAAGGCACCACGATCTGCGCCAAAGCCGGGCCCAACGCGCTCGCAGTGCTCGCGGTCGCCGAGCATGGCGGGCTGCTGAACGCGCCCGACGTCTATATGGACAAGATCGCAGTCGGCCCCGGCTATCCGGAGGGCGTAATCGACCTGGCAAAGTCGCCCACCGAGAATGTCACGGCGCTCGCCGCCGCCAAGGGCGTCGAGCCCCATGAGATCATCGTCTGCGTGCTCGATCGCCCGCGCCACGAAAAGATGATCGCCGAGCTGCGCGCGATCGGCTGCGGCATCGTGCTGATCGGCGACGGCGATGTCGCCGGCGTGATCGCCACCACCAATCCCGACACCACGATCGACATCTATATGGGATCGGGCGGCGCGCCGGAAGGCGTGCTCGCCTGCGCCGCGCTCCGCTGCGTAGGCGGCCAGTTCAAGGGCCGGCTGGTGTTCCGCAACGACGACGAGCGCGCTCGCGCACGCAAATGGGGAATCGAGGATCTCGACAAGATCTACGATCTCACCGAACTCGCCAAGGGCGACTGCATTTTCGCGGCGACCGGCGTGACCGACGGCTCGCTGCTCGAAGGCGTAAAGCGCGTCCGCGGCAAGATGACCACCGAGAGCGTCGTGATGCGCGCCAGCTCGGGCACGGTGCGCTGGGTCAAGGGCGAGCATCGGCTGGGCTGATCGTCCTCCCGGCCACGTCGGGATGATGCGCTAAAAATCCCCGTTCGCCCTGGGCGTGTCGAAGGGCGGCTATCCACGAGCGCATCGCTCGCCGCCGTGCTTCGACAAGCTCAGCACGAGCGGGGGGAACGCTTGCCCCGCTGCCGCCTGCGCCTTACCCCTTGCCGGCATCATTCAAAAGAGGTCGACAATGCGCAGGTTGATGGGTTTCGTGGCACTCGCAGCCTTTATTACGCCGCTTGCGGCGCACGCACAGGCGGCTGCCCCAGCGGCGCCCCAGGGATCCCCCTTCACCTACGAGGAAGTGATGGTGCCGATGCGCGACGGCGCGAAGCTCCAGACCGTCATCATTCGCCCGAAGGGAAAGGCCGGCAAACTGCCGATCCTGCTCCAGCGCACGCCTTATGGAGTCCCCGATCAGCCGCCAGGCAGCGTGCCCGCCTCGATGCGGTTCCTGATGGAGGACGGCTATATCCTCGTCTTCCAGAACATGCGCGGCCAGTTCAAATCGGGTGGCGACTTCAAGATGTCGATGGCGCTCGACGCCAAGGGACCCAAGGCCGTCGACGAGGCCACCGACGCGTGGGACAGCATCGACTGGCTCGTGAAGAACGTCGCCGGCAACAATGGCAAGGTCGGGATGTGGGGCGTGTCGTACCCCGGTTATGCTTCGGCGGTGGCGCTCGCCATGCCGCATCCCGCGCTCAAGGCAGTGAGCCCGCAGGCGGCGTGGAACGACTGGTGGATCAACGACGATCTCCACCGCTACGGCGCGATGCGGCTGTCCTACGCCACCGACTGGCTGTTCAGCCTGCAGAACAACGGCCAAGGGAACGACTTCGACTATGGCGGCAAGCCCCTGGTCGACAGCTATGACTGGTTCCTCAAGCTCGGCCCGGTCGCCAATCTCGACAAAATCTACTTCAAGGGATCGGTCCCCCAGCTCACCGCGATGATCGAGCATCCCGATTACGACGATTTCTGGAAGCGCCAGCGCTGGACCGAGAAGCTCGGCCGCACGACGGTGCCGACGCTCCATGTCGCCGGTTTCTGGGATCAGGAAGATCCGCTCGGCACCTGGAAGATCTACGACAAGATGGAGGCGCAGGACCCCGACGGGCTCAACATGATCGTCGCCGGCCCCTGGGCGCACGGGACGTGGCATTCGCCCGGCAGCGACGTCGGCTATGTCAAGCACGGCAAGGAGAGCGGCACCGAATTCATGCGCGACATCGAAGCCCCGTTCTTCGCGCACTGGCTGCACGGCAAGGGCAGCAAGCCCGCGTTCGAAGCCAGGATGTTCCAGAGCGGATCGTGGGAGTGGAAGTCCTATGCCAAATGGCCGGCCCCGGGCGCGACGCTGACCAACCTCTATCTGCAGAGCGACGGCACGCTTTCGTTCACCCCGCCCGCCGATGCCGGCCAGTGCCGCGAATATGTCTCCGATCCGGCCAATCCGGTGCCGTTCCGCGAGCGCCCGATCTCGCGCACTTATCCCTCGCAGGAATGGCGCTGGTGGGAAGCCGCCGACCAGCGCTTCGTCGATCACCGCCCCGATGTGCTCTCTTACACCAGCTCGCCGCTCGAGACCGACCTGACCGTGACCGGCGAAGTTGCCGCCAAGCTGATGGCGTCGACCTCGGGCACCGACAGCGACTTCGTCGTCAAGCTGATCGACGTGCTTCCCGACGATTACGAGCCCGCCCGTCCCGGCACGCTCGGCGAATATCCTCGAACGATGAATGGCTATCAATTCCCGATCGCGATGGAGGTCCGCCGCGGCCGCTATCTCGCGAGCTTCGAGAAGGCGACCCCGCTGACGCCCAACCAGATCATCGCCTGGGACGTGCCGCTGCGCAGCCACGACCATGTCTTCAAGAAGGGCCACCGGATCATGGTCCAGGTCCAGTCGAGCTGGTTCCCGGTGATCGACCGCAACCCGCAGAAGTTCGTGCCCAATATATACAAGGCGGCGCCCGAGGATTTCGTCAAGGCGACCCAGCGAGTGTGCGGCGGATCGCTGGTGGCGCTGCCGGTGATCAAATAAGCACTGCGCCGAGCATCAGATAGGCGTCCGGGCCGTAGGACGGATCCTCGTCACCCGGGGCATAGGCGAAGCCCTGCGCGGCCCAATAGCGGTCGGCGCCGCCCACCGCCATCAGCGCGATGTCCGACAGCCCGAGCGCGCGGGCCTGCGCCGTGACGAGATCCAGCGCCTCGTTTCCCGCGCCGGTCCCGCGCGCCGCGGGGAGCAAGGCGATGTCATGGAGATAATATGCGTCGGCATCGGGCGGGATCGCGCCGAGCATTGCCCCGAGCTTCGGCGGAACGTCACGATGCCAGGGGTGCGCGATCAGATAGCCGGCGACTGCATCGTCATGCTCCAGCACGCGGCACCCGGACGGGTATAGCGCCAGCCTTTCGGCATAGACCGCCACCGGCTCGGTGAAGCGCCCATGCACGGCATCCGAGATCGCCGACACCGAAGCGAGATCGGCTTCGCGCATCGCTCGCCATATGCCGGGCATCGGATCAGTTCTTCAGCCGATACCCCGTGCGGAAGATCGCGATGATCAGCCCGAGGCACAGCAGCAGGAACAGCCCCGTCACCCCGAGGCTCCAGCCGATACTGACATCGCCCTGGCCGAAGAAGCTCCAGCGGAAGCCGCTGACCAGATACACCACCGGATTGAACAGGCTCACCGTGCGCCACGGCTCGGGCAGCATATCGATCGAGTAGAAGGCGCCCCCGAGGAACGTCAGCGGGGTCACCAGCAAAGCGGGCACGATGTTCAATTGCTCGAACCCCTTGGCCCAGATCCCGATGATGAAGCCGAACATGCTGAACGTGACCGAAGTCAGCACGAGGAACGCCAGCATCGCCGCCGGATGATCGATCCGCAGCGGGACGAAGAACGCCGAAGTGATCAGGATGATCAGCCCGATCACGATCGACTTGGTCGCCGCCGCGCCGACGAAGCCGATCACCATCTCGACCGCCGAGATCGGCGCCGACAGCAATTCGAACACGGTGCCGGTGAATTTGGGAAAATAGATGCCGATCGAGGCGTTGGCGATGCTCTGGGTTAGTAGAGATAGCATGATCAAACCCGGAACAAGGAAGCTGCCGTAGTTGACACTCCCGATCGAATCGATGCGACTTCCGATCGCCCCGCCGAAGACGATGAAGTACAGCGAGGTGGTGATCACCGGAGTCACCACGCTCTGCCACAGGGTACGCAACGTGCGCGCCATCTCGAACTTGTAGATCGCCCAGATGCCGTGGAAATTGACGCCGGTCATGCCACGGCTCCCTCGTTCGATGCTTCCTTGTGCTCGACCAGATCTACGAAGATGTCCTCGAGGCTCGACTTGCTGGTGTCGAGGTCCTTGAACCCGATGCCCAGGTCGGCGAGTTTCCGAAGCAGCGACGGGATGCCGGTGCGCTCGGCCTGCGCGTCGAACACGTAGCGCAGGCGATGCCCCTCATCCTCGAGGCTGAGATGCCATTCGTTGAGCTCGACCGGGACCGCGGTCATCGGTTCGACCAAGGCAATGTCCATCTCGCGCTTGCCGAGCTTCTTCATCAGCACGGCCTTTTCCTCGACCAGCAGCAATTGGCCCTTGTTGATCACCCCCACCCGGTCGGCCATTTCCTCGGCCTCTTCGATATAGTGCGTGGTCAGGATGATCGTGGTGCCCTGCTCGCGCAATTTGCCGATCATCTTCCACATGTCGCGGCGCAGCGAGACGTCGACGCCGGCGGTGGGTTCGTCGAGGAACAGGATCTCGGGCTGGTGGCTGAGCGCCTTGGCGATCATCACCCGGCGCTTCATCCCACCCGACAATTCCATGATCTTGGCATCGCGCTTGTCCCACAGCGACAAATCCTTGAGCACCTGATCGAGATACGCCTGATCGGGCTTCTTGCCGAACAGCCCGCGCGAGAAGCGCATCGTCGACGCCACCGTCGAGAACATGTCGACGGCGATTTCCTGCGGCACCAGCCCGATCCGGCTGCGCGCTTCGCGCGGGTGGCGGATCGCGTCATGGCCGTCGACGAGGATCGTGCCCGTACTGGGGGTAACGATCCCGCAGATGATGCTGATCAGCGTGGTCTTGCCCGCCCCATTGGGACCGAGCAACGCGAAAATCTCGCCGCGGCGGATCTCCAGATCGACATGGTCGAGCGCCTTGTGGCCCGACCCATAGGTCTTGCTGACCTGGGAAACCGAAAGAATGGATTGCATGGGGGACCCCGGACCGGAACGGATCCGTTACGTAGGCGCGGGGGTGGGGTTGGACAAGCAGTCCAGCAGAAATCCTCCCCGCCAGGGGGAGGATAGTGGATCATTTCCCCGCCCGCGCCTCGGCGACCGCCCGCGCAAGCCCGGCATAATCGCGTGCGCCCGAAAGCAGCTTTCCGCCGACGACCCACGCCGGCGTTCCGGTCATCGCGAGTTGCTCGCCGAGCTTGTAGTTGGCAGCGATCTCCTGCTCGACCGGTTTCGACTGAACGGTCTTCATCGCGATGCTCTTGTCGAGACCGGCCTTGTCCGCCGCGATCGCGATGCTCTCCGCACCCGGTTGGCCGGCGGCATAAAGCGCATCGTGAAACGCGCGGAACTTGCCTTGCTCAGCCGCCGCCAGCGCCCAGCGCGCCGCGGCGACGCTCTCGGGCCCGAGCACCGGATATTCGCGATAAACCACGCGGACGCCCGGATCCTTCGCCAGCAGCGCGTCGATGCCGGGCAGGCTGGCGCGGCAATAGCCGCAGGCATAGTCCATGAAGGCAACGACCGTGACGTCGCCGTTCGGATTGCCCGCCCAGGCACCCGCATAGGGCTTTTGCAGCTGGGCGAGATGCTGCGGCACCATTGCTTGCGCACCCTGCTGCGCCTTTTCGTAGCGCGCCGCTTCGCGCGCCTGGAGCCGGTCCATGGCCTCGGGCAGGATTTCGGGATGCTCGAGCAAGTAACCGCGGACCGCCGGTCCGGCGAGGCCCGGCATCCAGCTGAGCAGCAGCGCGAAGGCACCCGCGCCGAGCAACGCGGATGCGAGCATCGCGCCGGCAAGCGCCAGCGGGTTGCGCAACAGTCTTTCGCTCATCGGCGCTTGCGCTTCTCTTCGTCCATCGCATTCTGCGCGACCATCGAAATGTCCTGCGCGCGGACCCAGTCGATCGAACCCTGCGGCAGATTCGCCATCGCCGAGCGGGCACTAACCAATGCCGTGCGCATATCGCCCATCAGATGCGCGCGCTCGGCAGTGGCGAGCGCCGTGCGCGGCTCGTCGCCCTTGCGCTCATAGACCGTGCCGAGCTGCATCCAGGCGAATGGGTTCTCCTTGTCGCGCGCGACCGCCGTACGCAGCACCGATTCGGCTTCGACCAAGTTCGCCTTGTCCTCGGTCGCGAGCAAGGCATGGCCGAAGGTCGCGGCGATCAGCGGCTGGTTGTTCGAGCGCTGGGTGGCTTCGCGCAGCGGCGCGATCGCCTCGACCGGCTTGCCCGATTCGAGCAGGATCTGGCCTTCGAGCTCGAGGAAATAGGGATCGTCCGGCGCGCTCTTGACCAGAGCTGCGGTCTCCGCCGCCGCCTGATCGGGATAGCCCGATTTGTGATAGGCGTAAGCGCGGGCATAATGCGCGGGCGCCGATTGGTCGGTCGCCGGATAGCGCCGCAACGTCGTCTCGGGCTCGGCGACATAGCCGCGCAGCTTCGCCTGGACCCGCTTGAAGCGCCGTTCGATGTTCGGGTCGATCGGCTTGCCCCATGACGGTGCGGTTTGCAGGTCCGCCTTCAGATTTTCGACGCGATCGGCCGACATCGGGTGAGTCTGCGCGAACGGGTCGACTTCCGGATTGGTCGAGTAATAGCCGTAGCGGTGCATCTGCGCGGTGAGCTTGTCGAAGAAGCTGAGCATGCCCTTGCCGCTGATTCCGGCGCCGTTGATGAAACGCACGCCCGCGGCGTCGGCCGAGGATTCCTGGACGCGGCTGAAGGCGAGATATTTGCCGATTGCAGCGCGCTGACCCATCATCAGCAGCCCGGTGCCTGCCTCGCCCGCCCCGGCCGCCATCGCCGCTGCGCCGAGCAACAGGCTGAGGATCGAAATGTTGGTGTAGCCGCCGTCATTCTGGAACACCGCGTGGCCGCCGACGATGTGGCCGATCTCGTGCGCGATCACGCCCTGGACTTCGTTGGCAGTGTCGGCCGCGTCGATCAGCCCGGAATGAAGATAGACGATCTGCCCGCCGGCGACGAAGGCATTGATCGACGGATCGTTGATCAGCACGACGCGGACATTGTTCGGCGACAGCCCGGCGGCGATGATGATCGGGCGCGACATGTCGGCGAGCAGCGACTCGGTCTCCGCGTCGCGCAGGATCGACTGCGCCATTGCCGGCCGCGCGGCGAAGCAGCTCAGGCAGAGCAAGGCGAGCAGGGCCGCAAAATGCTTCATGCGCGGCATCATCGGGGCAAACTCCACGGGGCGCAACGCTGTCGGGTATCCACGATGAACATGTCGTGAAGCCAGGCGAGCGTGCGGTCTTTGGCCCCGCACGCTCGCTTGTGCATCAGGCGCCGAAGGTCCGCTGCCACCAGCCGCGGCGTGGTTCGCCATCGGGATTGGTGTCGTCGTCTGCGTCGCTTCCCTCGGGCGCGAGGTCCTGCGCGACCGGTTCGGCTTCGGCATCGGCCGGGGCTTCCGCCGCAACCTCGGCGGGTGCCGCGGCATCGGCCTTCTTGCGCCGGCTGCGCTTGGGCTTCTCAGCCGCTGCTTCGGCTACGACGGGCTCGGGCTCGGGCTCAGGGACCGCGACGGCCTCGACCGGCGCTGCCTCGGCATCGGCCTTCTTACGGCGCGAGCGCTTCGGAGCCGGCGCGAGCGCCGCCTCGGGCTCGGGAGCCGCTTCGACTGCCGGCGCTTCTGGAGCCGTCTCGGCAACTGCCTCGACGGGAGCCTCGGCGTCGGCCTTCTTGCGGCGCGAGCGCTTGGGCTTGGCCGGCGCCTCGACTTCGGCGACGGGCTCAGCTTCGGCAACCGGCTCCGCTTCGGTCACGTCCGTCGCTTCGGCGACCGTATCCTCGGCATGGCCCGGACCGCGACGGCCACCGCGACGGCCGCGACGGCGGCGCTTGCGGCTGCTCTCGCTCTCTTCGCCGTCATGCTCGACGCGCTCACCAGTCTCGGTCTCGACGGTCGCGACGGGCGCATCGCCCTCGTCTTCGGCCTCGCCTTCGCCGTTCTCGTTCTCGTTCTCGCCGGCTTCGCCCTCGCCATTCTCGTTCTCACGACCGCGACGGCCCCGGCCACGACGCCGACGACGGCGCTTGCCGCGGCCCTCGCCTTCGCCTTCGGCTTCGGCTTCGTCGCGCTCGCGCGCTTCGCGAGGCGGGCGGGCGGCGCGAGGGGCTTCGGCCTCGGCGACCTCTTCCTCCTCGATCTCGTCCTCTTCGACTTCCTCGACATAATCGTCTTCGGGCTCTTCGATCAGGCGCTCGATGCGCGGCGCGTGCGCCGGCGGCGGACCGCCAGCCTCGACCGTCATCCGCGCGCCTTCGAGTTCACCGTCGGGCGCGACTTCGATCATCACGCCGTAGCGGTCCTCGATCTCGGCGAGTTCGAAGCGCTTCTTGTTGAGCACGTAGAAAGCGGCTTCGGCGCTGGCGCGGAGCAGCAGCTGCGAGCCGCGGCCACGGGCGGCCTCGTCCTCGATCATGCGCAGTGCCGACAGGCCTGCCGACGATGCGGTACGGACCAGACCGGTGCCTTCACAATGCGGGCATTGGCGAGTCGATGCCTCGAGCACGCCGGTGCGCAGGCGCTGACGGCTCATTTCCATCAGCCCGAATGCGCTGATGCGGCCGACCTGGATGCGGGCGCGATCGTTCTTGAGCGCCTCCTTCATCGCCTTCTCGACCTTACGGACGTTGGACCCGTGATCCATGTCGATAAAGTCGATGACGACGAGGCCCGCCATGTCGCGCAGCCGCAGCTGGCGCGCGATTTCCTGCGCGGCCTCGAGGTTGGTCTGCGTCGCGGTCTGCTCGATATTGTGCTCGCGCGTCGAGCGGCCCGAGTTGATGTCGATCGAGACCAAAGCCTCGGTCGGGTTGATCACCAAATAGCCGCCCGACTTGAGCTGGACGACCGGATTGTACATCGCCGAAAGCTGGTCCTCGACCCCGGCACGCTGGAACAGCGGCACGGCATCGGCATATTGCTTCACCTTCTTGGCGTGGCTCGGCATCAGCAGGCGCATGAATTCCTTGGCCTGGCGATAGCCGTCCTCGCCCTCGACGATGACTTCGTCGATATCCTTGTTGTAGATATCGCGGATCGCGCGCTTGAGCAGGTCGCTGTCGCCATAGACGAGCGCCGGCGCCGAAGACTTGAGCGTCTCCTCGCGAATCCCGTCCCACAGGCGGGCGAGATAATCGAAGTCGCGCTTGATTTCGGTCTTGGTGCGCTGGAGCCCGGCGGTGCGGACGATGCAGCCCATCGACGGCGGCAGCTTGAGATCCGCCATGATCGTCTTGAGGCGCTTGCGATCGGCAGCCGAGCTGATCTTGCGCGAGATGCCGCCGCCATGCGCGGTGTTGGGCATCAGCACGCAATAACGGCCGGCGAGGCTCAGATAGGTGGTCAGCGCCGCACCCTTGTTGCCGCGCTCTTCCTTGACGACCTGGACCAGCAGCACCTGACGGCGGCGGATCACATCCTGGATCTTGTAGCGGCGGCGCAGGTTCATCCGGCGCTGGCGCAGTGCCTCGGCCTCGTCGTCCTTGCCGCCGCGTCCACGACGACGGCCACCGCCGCGGCTGCCGCGGTCATGACCGTCCGCGCCGCCGTCATTCTCGGACGCTTCGGAATCCTCGTCATTCTCATCATGCTCGTCGTCGTGCGAACGCTCGAGCACCTCGACGCCGTCCTCGCCATCGAGATGATGATCCTCGTCGTCGCCGTCATCCTGCGCACGTAACGCGGCTTCCTCGGCGGCGTGCTCGGCCTCCTCGCGGAGCAAAGCTTCGCGGTCTTCCTTCGGGATCTGGTAATAATCCGGGTGGATTTCGCTGAAAGCGAGGAAGCCGTGGCGATTACCGCCATAGTCGACGAACGCCGCCTGAAGCGACGGCTCTACCCGAGTAACCTTGGCGAGATAGATATTGCCCTTGAGCTGCTTGCGCTCGGCGGACTCGAAATCAAATTCCTCGATCCGGTTCCCTTTGACGACGGCCACCCGGGTCTCTTCCCGGTGGCGTGCGTCGATCAGCATACGCATGGTCATTTATTATTCTCCGGGCGCGCCGGCCTGGACCCCTGAAGGCGGTAAGCCTGAAGGGCGGGAGCGCGAGCGCGCGATATAAAGTGCGGCCTGGGCCGGCGGCGCCGGCTGTGGTCTCGCAGGTTTCGAAAAATGCTGCTGCTGGCAGGGCACGCCCGGACGCGTGGTCCGGAAGCTCCGCCATCGTCACGCGGCCGGCCACTGGGGCCTGGCGGGTGGGACGATGGGGAAATTGCCTCATGCAAGCGTCAACCTGAACTGTCGCGGCAGATGTGGCCGCGAATACCGTCCGATACAAGGATCGGAGCAGGCTCTTGCTAGCACCCCCCGCGCGACGCGGCAACTGCACCGGATACGAATAAAGCGGCGTAATCATCGGCAGCCAATTGCCGGGTGCCGGCAAATTTATGCCGATTAACCAAGCTGTTTCACTTCGGTTTGAGAGCCTCTGCCTAGGAAGGACGCGTCAGGGATTACGCGTCTCAGAGTTAGGTATCATGCATTTGGGCTGGACCCCTTATGGCCCGGCGCGGCATATCGCGCGGGTGCTATTCCTGCTTGCCCTTCTCTCCGGCTGGTTGACCGGGGTGCCAAGCTGGGCGGGCGTCGTGCAGGACGTACGCGTGCAGGGCGACCGCATCGTGATCCGCTTCGACGCGCCGGTCACGCAGGCGAGCGCATTCCTGCTCTCCGGGCCGCAGCGCATCGCGCTCGACCTGGCCGGCACCGAGCCCGGCCGCGTCGCGGTCGCCGGCGGCGTCGTCGCCAATATCCGTCAGGGCGTGCAGGCCGACGGCGCGCGCGTGGTGTTCGATCTGGCGCGGCCGGCGATCGTCACCGAAGGTAGCTTCGGCCAAGATGGGCGCACGCTGACGCTCCAGCTCAAGACGGTCGACGACGAACGATTCGCGCGCGCCGCGGCCGAGCGGCGGATGCGCTTCCTGCCGCCATTCACCTATCTCCAGCCGGCGCGGCGGCATCCGTACAGCGTTTCGATGGCGCTGCCCAAGCGCGTGTCGCGCGCGGCGCTGCCGCGAGTCTATGGCGAGGCCGGCCGGCCGCTGGTGGTGATCGATGCCGGGCATGGCGGACACGACCCCGGCGCGCTGTCCACCGACGGAGGACTCCGCGAAAAGGAAGTCACGCTCGAGGTCGCCGAGGCGATCAAGGACGCGTTGCTCGCCTCGGGCCGGGTCCGCGTCGCGCTTACGCGGGAGGACGATCGCTTCCTGGTTCTCCAGGAGCGCTACGGGCTTGCGCGGCGATTGAAGGCCGACCTGTTCATTTCGGTGCATTGCGACAGCGCCGGCAACCCCGAAGCGACCGGCGCCACCGTCTATACCCTGTCCGAAATCGCATCCGACAAGGAGGCCGCGCGACTCGCTGCGCGCGAGAACAAGGCCGACATCCTCGCGGGAGTCGATCTCGGCGTCGCCAGCCCCGACATTTCGTCGATCCTGATCGACCTCACTCAGCGCGAGACGATGAACGCCAGCGCCAATTTCGCCCGGTTGCTCGGCCGCGAGGCGCAGCCGCTGATTCCGATCAAGGCCAATTACCACCGCATGGCTTCGCTGATGGTATTGAAGGCGCCCGACATGCCGTCGGTGCTGTTCGAAACCGGCTATATCTCCAATCTGGCCGACGCCGCCTTCCTCGCTTCGAACGAAGGGCAGCAAAAGGTCGCGCAGACCGTTCGCAAGGCAGTGGAAATCCACTTCGCCACGCGGCTGGCGTCGCGCTGAGCGCCTCTTTTCCCGCCCACGCATGCGATCATTATAGAGGCGAAACGGACGAGTTGATTTCGCAGGCGTTTTGATCGGGTTTCATCCCCCGAGAAACTTGCTACACCGCACCCCGCATGGCGGACGGCAGCATTTCCAGCGAGAAAGTGACGATCAAGCGCGGGGCGGGCGGAGTCCGCGGCTGGTTCGGCCGTATCCGCCGCCGCTGGTGGTTCCGGATCCTCGCCTGGCTGGCGTTGCTCGCCGGGCTGTTCTGGTTGCTGATCTGGGCCTTGGTCGCGCGCAACCTGCCCTCGGTCGACAGCCTGCGCGCCTATGAGCCGCCGCTGCCGACCAATGTCCGCTCGGCGGACGGGCTGCCGATCCACTCTTATGCCCGCGAGCGCCGCGTCCAACTGAGCTACGCCGAATATCCCAAGCAATTGGTCGAGGCGTTCCTCTCGGCCGAGGACAAGACCTTTTTCAGCCATCACGGCGTCGACATCCCCGGCACCGCCGGCGCAGTAGTCGATTACATCACCAAGATGGGCAGCGGCCAGCGCGCACGCGGCGGATCGACGATCACCCAGCAGGTCGCCAAGAATCTGCTGATCGGCAACGAATATTCGGCGACGCGCAAGCTCAAGGAAGCGATCCTCGCCTACAAGATCGAAAGCACGCTCTCCAAGGAGCAGATCCTCGAACTCTATCTCAATTCGATCGAACTCGGCCGCAACGCCGGCGGAGTCGAGGCGGCGAGCCAGGCCTATTTCGGCAAGGAGCTCGATCGGCTCAGCCTGCCGCAAATGGCCTATCTGGCGATCCTGCCCAAGGGCCCGGCCAATTACGATCCCGATCGCTACACCGAGCGCGCGCTGGAGCGCCGCAACTGGGTCCTCGGCGAGATGCACGACAATGGCTTCATCACCGCCGCCGAGCGCGACGCGGCGCGCGCCGAGCCGCTGGGCGCGGTGCCGCGACAGACTCCCAAATATGAGCGCGTCGGCGGCTATTTCGTCGAGGAGGTCCGCCGCCAGCTGATCGACAAATTCGGCGAGAAGTTCGAGGACGGTCCCAACAGCGTCTATGGCGGCGGACTGTGGGTCCGCACCTCGCTCGACCCGCGGCTCCAGCAATATGCCCAGAAAGCGCTTCGCGATGGCCTGCTCCGCTACGATCGCGGGCGCGGCTGGTCGGGGCCGATCAATCATGTCGAAGTGGCGGACGGCTGGCTCCAGCCCTTCCTCAACACCAATATCGGCGTCGATTACGAGGACTGGCGCGCCGCGGTGGCGATCGCGCGCAGCGCCGGCGGCTGGGAGATCGGCTTCGACAACGGCCAGACCGGCACTTTGCCGCGCAGCCTCGCGACGATGCCGGTACGCGGCAAGGGCGGCGAGGCGTTCTCGGCGATCGAGGCGGGCGACATCATTGCCGTGGCGCCGGAAGGCAGCAATTGGGCGCTCCGCTCGATCCCCAAGGTCTCGGGCGGCATGGCGGTCGAGGATCCGCGCACCGGCCGGGTGCTGGCGATGCAGGGCGGGTTCGATTCGCGAATCTCCTCGCTCAACCGCGCGACGCAGGCGTTCCGCCAGCCCGGCTCGACGATCAAACCTTTGGTCTATGCCGCGGCGATGGAGCAGGGCCTGACCCCGGCGACGATCGTGGTCGACGGCCCGTTCTGCGTCTGGCAGGGCGCCAATCTCGGCCAGAAATGCTTCAAGAATTTCGGCAATATGCGCAGCGCCGGCCCCAAGACATTGCGCTGGGGCGTCGAACAGTCGCGCAATTTGATGACCGTCCAGGTCGCCAATCAGATCGGGATGGACCATGTCGTCGACCTGATCCAGCGCGTCGGCGTCTCGCGCCAGAAATTCCCGCCCTATCTCAGCTATGCGCTCGGCGCCGGCGAGACGACGGTGCTCCGCATGGTCAATGCCTATTCGATCCTGGTGAATCACGGCCGGGCGCTCAACCCGACGGTGATCGATTTCGTCCAGAACCGCCGCGGCCAGGTGATCTTCCCCGAGAATTGGCGCGCCTGCGACCGCTGCAACGCGCGCGAATACGACGGCGGGGCGATGCCGCGCCCGATCACCCGCGCGCGCCAGTTGATCGATGCCCAGAGCGCCTATCAGATCGTCCACATCACCGAAGGCGTGATCCAGCGCGGCACCGCGGTAGTGCTGCGCGATCTCGGCCGGCCGATCATGGGCAAGACCGGCACCACCAACGGGCCGACCGACGTGTGGTTCGTCGGCGGCACTCCGCAGATGATCGGCGGGCTCTATCTCGGCTATGATTCGCCGGTGAACCTCGGGGGTTATGCCCAGGGCGGATCGATCGCAGCGCCGATCTTCAAGCAGTTCGCGATTCCCGCCTTCAAGGACATGGAAGTGCTCCCCTTCACTGCCCCCGCCGGCATCCGCATGGTGCGTATCGATCGCGGCAGCGGGCGCAAGGTGACCGGCGGCTGGCCGACCAGCGACCCATTGGCCTCGGTGATCTGGGAAGCCTTCAAGCCCGAAGTCGAGCCGCAGCGCCGCCGCCGCACCGGCAACGAAGAAGAGGCCGAGACCAAGGCCGTCCAGAAGAAGGCCGCGCCGAAGACCCAGTCGCCGAGCGACAGCGATTTCTTGCAACGCGAGGGCGGAATCTACTAGCGGCGGCAAAGCACCCTATATTCGTCATCCCGGCGAAGGCCGGGATCCAGCGCCACCGGCGATTTGGCTTGGGGCTCTGGTCCCCGGCCTTCGCCGGAGTGACGGCAAGTTTTCGAAAGGTACTATCCATGCGCGCCGAAGCGCAGGCTCATGTCGACAAGATCAAGGCGGCGCTGGCGCTGCTGCGCCGGTTCCTCGATTGGGACCGCGCACTGCGCCGGCTCGACGAACTCAACGCGCGCGTCGAGGATCCGACTCTGTGGAACGACGCCAAGGCCGCGCAGGACGTGATGCGCGAACGCCGCCGGCTCGAAGAAGCAGTCAGCGCCACCCGCGCGATCGAGACCGAGCTCAACGACACCGCCGAGCTGATCGAGATGGCAGAGGCCGAAGGCGACGAGGAAATGGCGAGCGACGGCACCGCCGCGCTCGGCGCACTCGCCGCGCGCGCCGAGATCGACAAGGTCAAGGCGCTGCTGTCGGGTGAGGCCGATCCCAACGATACCTATGTCGAGATCAACTCGGGCGCCGGCGGCACCGAGAGCAACGACTGGGCGGGCATGCTCCTGCGCATGTACACCCGCTGGGCCGAGCGCCACGGTATGAAGGTCGAGCTGATCGACTATCACGCCGGCGAACAAGCCGGGATCAAGTCGGCGACTTTGCTGATCAAGGGCGAGAACGCCTATGGCTATGCCAAGACCGAGAGCGGCGTCCACCGCCTCGTTCGCATCTCGCCCTATGACAGCGCCGCGCGCCGCCACACCAGCTTCTCGAGCGTGTGGGTCTATCCGGTGATCGATGACGACATCAACGTCGAGTATAACGAGAGCGACCTGCGCATCGACACCTATCGCGCCTCGGGCGCGGGTGGCCAGCACATCAACACCACCGATTCGGCGGTGCGCATCACCCACATCCCGACCGGCATCGTGGTGCAGTGCCAGAACCAGCGTTCGCAGCACAAGAACAAGGCCGAAGCCTATAACCAGCTGCGCGCCCGCCTGTACGAGCGCGAGCTGCAGATCCGCGAGCTCGCCGCCAGCGCGGAGAACGCCACCAAGACCGATATCGGCTGGGGCCACCAGATTCGCTCCTACGTCCTCCAGCCGTATCAGCTGGTGAAGGATCTGCGCACCGGGGTCACCTCCTCCGCCCCTTCCGATGTGCTCGACGGGGATCTCGACTCGTTCATGGCCGCTGCATTATCCCAGCGGGTGACCGGCGAGACGGTCGAAGTGGAGGACGTCGATTGAGGTCAGCCCTCGCTTTGGGCATAGCATTGCTGCTGCTCGCCGGCTGCGACGGCGGCGCCGCGGTTCCGCGCGAACGCAAGGCGCCGGCCAAGAATACCGGCTTCCCCGCCGCCGATCGGCCGGTCGCGACGATCGTCTCGGCGCGCTGGTCGACCGAAGAGGCGCGCGACCGGCTCAACGAAGCCGAGAAGGTGATGGGGCTCGCCGGGATCAAGCCGGGGATGACCGTCGCCGATATCGGCGCCGGCGAAGGCTATTACACGATCCGGCTCGGCCAGCGCGTCGGCAAGGAGGGGCGCGTCGTCGCCGAGGACATCGTCCCCGACACGATCGAGGCGCTGGGCAAGCGCGTGCTCCAGCAGCGGCTCGACAATGTCAGCGTCCGGCTCGGCCTTCCCGCCGATCCGCGGCTGCCCGAGGCGAGCTTCGATCGCGTGCTGATGGTCCACATGTATCACGAGATCGAGAGCCCCTACGAGTTCCTGTGGCGGATGCGTCCCTCGCTGACTCCCGACGGCCAGGTGATCGTAGTCGACGCCGACCGCCCGACCGAGCATCACGGCACCCCGCCCGATCTGCTCAAATGCGAGTTCACCGCGGCGGGCTATGCGCCGGTGTCGATGCGGCCGATGCCGTCGGCGGGCGGCTATATCGCGATCTTCCGCGCCGCGGGCGAGCGCCCCGAGCCTGGCATGATCAAGGCATGCAAGAGCGGCGCGCGCGCCACGCCCGTGGCGGTCCAGTCCGGCCAGGGGTCAGAGTAAGCCGAGCCGGCGAAAGCTGGTGACTCCGCCGCGCGCCACGATCAGATGGTCGGCCAGCCGGATGTCGAGCGTGGCGAGCGCGCGCGCGAGCAGCCGCGTCGCCTCGCGGTCGGCGCTGCTCGGCGCCGGATCGCCGCTGGGATGGTTGTGCGCCATCACGACGGCCGCCGCGCCGAACGCCAGTGCGTCGGCAGCGATGTCGCGGATCGGCAACACCAGCCGGTCGACCGAGGCCGAACGCGCGTGACGCATCCCCAGCACGCGCTCGTCGGCCGCCAGATAGACGAACGCCATCACTTCGGTCGTCTCGTCGGCCAGGCAAGCGAACAGCGCGACCGCGGCGGCGGGATCGTTCAGGCGGCGCGGCGCATCGAGAGCCTCGAGCGGCATTGCCGACAGCTGCCAGTGCGGCGGCTATCGCCGAAGCGGATCCGGGTCCGATCCGGTGCGATGGTTCATCCGAAATGACACGAACCTTCAAGTTGGTCATCCCGCTACGTCGGGATGACGGCAATTAGCGATAGCAGGCCTTCTCTTCGGGGTGTGCCGCAAGGTACCGCTTCCGTGCCGCCGCATCCGCGTCGCGACGACGCTTGCCCGGCATGCGCATCTGGCGCTTGACCGTGCCGGTAACCGCCACCCCGTCCTGCAGCACGGGCTCGTACTCGCCGTCCTTCATCATCGCGTTGCAGAACCAGAAACCGAGTTCGTTCTTCAGATTGCCCTTGGCGATGCGGCAGCGAAGCGGTTTCCCCTTGGCATCGAGGTCGATCAGCATGTCTGCCCAGAAGTCGCCGGGCATGAGCTCGTTCGTCTGCCAGGGATAAGCCTGGCCTGGGCTAAGCTTGGGGCAATGCTGGCTTGCCGCCACGGGTCCGGAGATCAGCATTGCGGCCAGGCCAAGCGAGAATAGCTTCTGCATAGCGGCAGGCTAGCGATCCGCCGCCGCGGTGCAAGCCCGTCCGCGCTGCTACCAGGAAGCTCCATTTTCGATTAAACCGCCAGCCTGCATCGCGCAGTCGACAATTCGGCAGGCCCGGCTATTCCTCCGTTTCGCGGCCCCGCCGCGCGTGAGAGGCGACGAGAATGCGACATCCCGAATATCAGTATCTCGATCTTCTCGAGCAGGTCCTCGAGCGCGGCGACGAGCGGCTCGACCGGACCGGGGTCGGCACCCGGTCGATCTTCGGGACTTTGGTGCGATTCGATCTGTCCGACGGCAGCGTGCCGATCCTCACCACCAAACGCGTCTATTGGAAGACTGCGGTCAAGGAGATGCTGTGGTTCCTGACCGGCGGGACCAACATCCAGCCGCTGGTGCGCGACAATGTCCGCATCTGGACCGACTGGCCGCTGGCGACCTATCGCCGCGAGACCGACGCGGACATCAGCCAGGCCGATTTCGAGCGACGGATCGCCGAGGACGATTCGTTCGCGGCGCGCTGGGGCGAGCTCGGCCCGGTATATGGCAAGCAATGGCGCCGCTGGATGGGAGCCGACGGGCGCGAATATGACCAGATCGCGGGGCTCGTCGACACCCTCAAGACCAATCCGGCGAGCCGACGCATGCTGTTCCACGGCTGGAACGTCGCTGAGCTCGGCAGCATGGCGCTGCCGCCTTGTCACATGGTGTACCAATATCATGTCACTTCGGACGGCCGGCTGAACTGCCTGTTGTTCCAGCGCTCGGTCGATCTGCTGCTCGGCGCGGCGTTCAACTTCGTCGGCGCCGCGGCGCTGCAATTGATGCTGGCGCAGCAGGCGGGCCTTGCTCCCGGCGAGCTGGTCTGGGTCGGCGGCGACGTCCACCTGTATCTGAACCATCTCGATCAGGCCCGCGAGCAACTGACCCGCGCGCCGCGGCCGTTCCCTACGATGCGGCTGGTCCGGCGCCCCGCCAGCATCGACGATTACCGGATCGAGGATTTCGAGGTTTCGGACTATGCGCCGCATGCCTCGATCAAGGCCGAGGTGGCAGTCTAGGCGGGCGCCATCGTTCGATCGGCCGGGATGACAAGCGCCTTCCGATGCCGCAAAGTGCCGCTGCCTTCGCGATCGAGTCGCATCTTCGGCGAGGCGGATAGGCCCCGCTTTTTCGACTCCCGCGCGAGACAGCAGCGCCGATCCTGACGGTCGGCACCTCTTGCAGTCCGGCGCGAGAATGCATGACGCCCGCGTCTCGGACGAGGAGACGATCATGACGCAATCAGGAACCACCGCTCCGCCGCAGCCCGACATCGCCCGGGCCCAGCCATCGCCCATCGGCGATCCCATGACCGAGATGCTGATCGTCGCGCCTTCCGATCCGGTGTCGATCTGGCCGTTCGAATACCATGCCTCCGACGAGGAACTGGCCGATCTCAAGCGGCGGATCGAAGCGACGCGGTGGCCGAGCAAGGAGCTGGTGGCCGATGGGACGCAGGGCGTGCAGCTCGCGACGATGCGCAAGCTCGCCGATTATTGGGCGAACCATCATGACTGGCGCGCGTTCGAGGCGCGGCTCAACGCGCTGCCGATGTTCGTGACCAACATCGACGGAGTCGACATCCACTTCATCCACGTCAAATCGCCGGAAGCCGGCGCGCTTCCGCTGATCGTCACGCATGGCTGGCCGGGATCGGTGGTCGAGGAGCTGAAGATCATCGATCCGCTGATTAATCCGACGGCATTTGGCGGCAGCGCCGCGGACGCGTTCGATATCGTCATTCCGTCGCTGCCCGGCTACGGATTCTCCGGCAAGCCCACCGAACTCGGCTGGGATCCGGTGCGGATCGCGCGCGCCTGGACCGAATTGATGCGCCGGCTGGGCTATGCCGAGTTCGTCGCCTCGGGCGGGGACTGGGGCGATCCGGTGACCGAGCAATTGGCGGTACTGTTCCCCACCCAGGTCCGCGGCATCCACTTGAACATGCCGTCGGCGGTGCCGCCCGAGATCTTCCAGGCGCTGCAGTCGGGTCCGCCCCCTGCCAATCTTTCCGCGGACGAGAAGCGCGCTTTCGACCAGCTCGCTTTCTTCTTCAAGACGGGGCTGGCTTACGCGCAGGAAATGACCAACCGGCCGCAGACCCTGTACGCGATCGAGGATTCGCCGGTCGGGCTTGCCGCCTGGATCCTTGATCATGATGCGCGCAGCTACGAGCTCATCGCGCGGGTTTTCGACGGATTGGAAGAAGGCCTGACGCCCGACGATGTGCTCGACAACATCACGCTCTACTGGCTCACCGCCACCGGGGTCTCCTCGGCGCGGCTATATTGGGAGAATAAGCTGCCCTTCTTCGCGCCGCAGGGAGTGACCGTGCCGGTCGCGGTCAGTGCGTTCCCCGACGAGCTCTATCAGGTGCCGCGCAGCTGGGCCGAGCGCAGCTTCCCCCAGCTGATCCACTATAACCGCCTTCCCAAGGGCGGTCATTTCGCGGCGTGGGAGCAGCCCGAGCTCTTTGCGCAAGAGGTCCGCTCGGGCTTCCGCTCGCTTCGGCATTGAGGAGGAACACCATGCACGCGCTTCCTTCGGCTTTCGCGACACTTGCCTTGGTCGCGCTGGGGAGCGCGTCGCCTCTCCCGCAGGCGCGCCCTGCCGGCACGACTCGCACCGACCTGCAGCGCCACGATCTCGGCGTGCCGGGGCGCGAGGTGCTGCAGGCGCGGGTGGACTTCGCCCCGGGCGCCACCTTCCCGCGCCACAGGCATCCAGGCGAGGAGATCATCTATGTCCTCGAAGGATCGCTCGAATATGAAATCGCCGGCAAGTCTGTCGCGCTCAAGGCGGGCGAGGTGCTGTTCGTTCCTGCCGGAACGATTCACGCCGCGCGCAACCTGGGCAGTGTAAAGGCCGCCGAGCTGGCGACCTATGTGCTGGAGAAAGGCAAGCCGCTCACTACGATCGTCGAGTGATCGAGTGCGGCCAGGCGGCGGGCGTATAAAGCCGCGCCATAACCGGGCGGATGCCGGGGCTCGACGGGTGTGAACAGCCCGGTGCGATCGAGCAGTTCGACGAATGCCTCGCGGACGAACTGCTGCTGCGACAATACCCCGCCCGACCAGGATATCGGAACCGACACGTCTTCGGGAAAGCCGAGCCGGCTCCGCAGCGCGGTCGCCAGCTCGAGCAGCTCGCCGGCCGCGGCCTGCAGTATGGCGCGCGCGGCAAGGTCGCCCTCCCCGGCCGCCTGCGAGACGAGATTGGCCAGACGGGCGATCTCGCCGCGCGCCATGCCGTGCCGGCCCATGATATGCTCGCACAATTCGAGGTCACTGCGCAGCGTAAACGCTTCGGTCACCCGATCGTGGAACGGGCCCTTGGGTGCGCGGCCGTCGCTCATCCGCGAGAACAATGCGAGCCCCTGGATCGCGATCCAGTGCGCCGAGCCCTCGTCGCCGAATATTTCGCCCCAGCCGCCGACGCGCGCACCGACGCCCTGGCGCTCGCCATAGCCGATCGACCCGGTGCCGGCGACGATGTTGATCCCGTCCTCACAGCCGAGCGAGCCGGCCCAGCCGCATACCATGTCGTTGCCGCAGGCGAAGCGATCATGCCCGAGCAGCCGCGCGCAGGCGGCGTGCAACTGCGGATCGACTTCGCTGTCCTCGCCATACGCCGGCAATCCGAAAAAGGCGTAGTCGAGCGCGGCGGGGGCGATGCCCAGCTCCCCGCATACCGCGCCCAGACCCTCGCCCAGCCGGCGCACCGCTTCCTCGGCGCCGACTTCGAGATGATAGGTCGTCCCGGTCAGTGCGCGGGCGACGATTTCGCCCGAGCCATCCATGCAGACGAATTCGGTCTTGGTGCCGCCGCCGTCGACGCCGAGGAAATACGCCGTCATGCGGGCGTCGCGTGGATCCGCACGCCCTGGACGACGCGGTTGACCGTGCCGCTCGCATTGGGACGGTCGGGAGTCAGGCCGAGCAGCTCGGAGACGCGCAGACCCAGCAATTGCGCCGGGACGACGAACGGGAACAGCAGGTCGACATCGGCCGCCTGCGTCATCCCCGCGATCGTGATCTCGGCACCGTCGGCCGGCTGCGCCGATATCACCACGACTTCGCCGCAGCGCGCGTCTCCGCGCAGTTCCTCGATGATGTCGAGATCGTAGAGCCGGGTGAGCGGATCGTTGGCGACGAACACGACGACCAGCGTCTCCGAATTGACGATCGTCTTGGGGCCGTGGCGGAAGCCGAGCGCGCTGTCGAAGCACGTGACGACCGCGCCGTCGCTCAGCTCCATCATCTTGAGCGCCGCCTCGCGCGCCAGCCCCTGGAACACGCCGCTGCCCAGATAGGCGACGCGCTTGAAGTTACGACGGGCGAGCCGCTCGATGACCGGCTCGGCGCGAGCGATCGAGTCGCTCACCGCAGCCGCGATCGCCGACGCGCGCGCGTCGAGCGCCTCGATCCCGCCGAGGATCGACAGCGCCGCGAGCATCATCGCGCTGAAGCTCGAGGTCATCGCGAAGCCGCGATCATGCGTCGCCTCGGGCAGAATGACCACCTTGGTGTTGGCGTTGCTGCGTTGCGCGAGATCGCCCTCGGCATTGCAGGTTATGACGAGGTGGTAGGCCTCGTCGACATGGGCATCGACCAGATCGACCGCGGCGACGCTTTCCGGGCTGCTGCCCGAGCGGCCGAACGACACCAGCAAGGTCGGCGTTTCGCGGCGCAGATTCTGCAGCGGCGCGCTGACGATGTCGGTCGTCGCAACCGCCTCGACACAGCGATCGAGCAGCTTCGACAGCCATGGCGCCAGGCACTCGCCGGCAAAGGCCGACGTGCCCGCGCCGGTCAGCACGATGCGCAGGTCCGGCCGCGCCAGCAAGGGCGCGACGAACGCCTCGATCCCGGTGCGGTCTGCGGCGAGCAAAGTCTGCGTCGCCTGCAGGGTTTCAGGCTGCTGTTCGATCTCGCGTCGCGTCCAGGGCACGGTGTCGAAATCTCCATTGTCCGTCGCGAGGAGAGTGTCAGGCATGAGGATAGCAAGCTCCGTGATAGGCATCGAGCGTCGCGCCGACATGGGCGATGACGAGCTCGGCAGGGTCGAGATTGGCCTGGCCGGACCGCAATGCGGCATAGGCCAGAGGCAAATATTGGCTGATCAGCGGCAGCGACGGCGGCGTGTCGCGCAGATTGGCGAACAACCATTCCTGGGCTGCGGCGATTTCGGGATCGGGCCAGTAATAGCGGACGCGGTCCGACAGGCTGTATTGCAGCTGCTGGGTCAGCGCCTCGCCGCTGGCGTGATAATATTTGGCCCAGTTCTTCGGCTCAGCGCGCATGCGTTCGAGGGTAACCTCCCGAAGATTGGCGCGGTTGCCCGGCGCCACGGTTTCCGCCTCGATCGCGTCGAGCGCCCACAAGGCCTCGCGCAACGCGAAGGTGACGCCGGGACCCACTTTGAGGATGGCGAAGTGATCGCGCACCAAGGCGGCGAGTGCTTCCGCGGTCTGATAATCGGTCGAATGCGCTTCGAACACGAGGTGATTGACCGGCTCGATCGCGCGGCTGAGCGCGACGGCGCGCTCGGGGCGATAATCGACCACCTTGTCATGATCGAACTCGACTCCCGGCTGCACCACCGTCGCGATCACGCGCTCCCACGCATCGGCGAGGCCGAGGTCGCCGAACAAGGCGCGGTGCATGTCGACCGTCGCGATCGCCGCGTCGGGCGTGGTCAGCGCCAGTTCGTCCAAATCCTCCGCCGCGCCGCCCGGCACCGGCACTTCGGTGCCGATCACATAGACCGGCGCGTCGGCGGCATCGCCCGTGAAGGCGTCCTCGGCCGCCCGGCACAGCCGCGCCGCGCGCTCGGCGATCGTGCGCTCGGGCAGAGGCACCGGATCGTCGGCACAGCTCATCGAGCAATCGAGATGGATCTTGCCGAAGCCGGCGCGGACATAGTCGGCGACCATGATCTCGGCCTTGTCCATCGCCTGCGCGGCAGGAAGCGCGGTCCAGGCATTGGGGCCGAGATGATCGCCGCCCAGCACCAACCGGTCTAGCGGAAATCCTGCCTTGGTGGAGATCGCTTCCACGAAGCTCCGGAAGTCGGCGGGCACCATGCCGGTATAGCCGCCATCCTGGTTGACCTGGTTCGACGTCGCCTCGATCAGCACGATCGGCTGGCGGGTGCGCAGCGCATGCCGGAACGTCGCTTCGATCACCAGCGGATGCGCGGAGCAGACCGACGTGACCCCGACCGGTTCACCCGCTTTGTGCCGCAGCACGATATCTCGAATCAAATCCACTTCAGCTCCTTCCGGACGGATGATAACGCTGTCCGCCGCGAAACACAATAAAGCGCAATATAACGAAACTACGCGGTTTCGGTGGCTTGCTTGTCTTCGGCATCGGGCTCGATCGCGAGCAGCAGCGACGCCACCAGCGCCAGCACAATGCCGAGCGTCTTGAGCGGACCGGGCACTACGCCGAGGATGACGAGCGAGAGCAACGCAGTGGCAAGCGGCGCGCCGGCATTGGCGAGCGGCGCGACGATGATTGCCTTGCCGTAGCGAAACGCGAAGACCAGGGTCAGCGCACCGATCGCGTTGAGCATCTGGATGAGCACCGCGAGCCCCGGACCGCTCAGACCCCAATTGATCGGCTTGGCAAAGTCGGTCATCGCCCACGCAACCGGAACCAGCACCAGCCCGGAGAGCATCATGTAGACGAAGATGCTCTCCGCCGACGTGACGTGGTTGGCCGCCTTCATGAAATAGGCCTGGAGGCCCCAGCAGAGCATCACGATCAGCGCCGGTATCAGCCAGGTCAGCGACGACCCGCCGGCGCTGCCCGGCGCGAAATCGAAGGTCGGCAGCGCGAGCAGGGCCAGCACGATCCCGATCGCGCCGAGCCGGCCGGTCCGCTCGCCCATCAGCAGCGCCGACAGCGCGATCGTCACGACCGGCGACAGCGAGATCACCGGGAAGATCAGATAGGCAGGCCCGCGCGCGACGGCGTAGAACAGCAGCATCTGGCCGCCCGCGCCGAGCAGGCCGATCGCGAGGCCGTAGCCGATCGCCTTGGGCGAACGGTCGAACCTCCACCCGACCTGCGCCAGCACCACCAGAGCGGGCGGGATCATCGTCAGCGCCCACACGCAATAGACCAGGGTCTCGGGAAAGCCGTTCTGCGGCGACAGCCCGGAAAACGCGCCCCAGATGCCCCACAGGACGACGGTGATCAGCGCATTGACGAGCCAGGCGCGGCTCGAGATCGCGCCGCTCATGCTGCGCTTCCCGCCGCCGGCGTGGCGCGGACCAGCAGGAAATGCTCGAACGACGCGCGGAGTGTGCCGCCGCGGCTCGCGGTGCCGAGCGCAGCGCCGGTGAAGCCGTCGGTCAGCGTATAGCGCCCCTCGCCGAGTCCGCGCAGCGCGATCGGCCCGTCCCATTTGTCGGCATAGAAGGCGTAGTGCAGCGCGCCGTCCTTCTCGATCGCATGGCCCTCGGGCTTGTCGAAGCCGATGTCGTAGAGCCCGCCGAGATACTCGCCCTTGGACAGCATGTTGGCGCGATACAGGTCGATCCACTTGCGCCAGAGCGCTTCCTTTTGCGGCGTCAGCACATAGCCGCCGGGCGGCAGCTTGTCGGTCGGACGGGTGGTGTCCGCCGGCCAGGTGAATTTGGTCGAGGGGATCGCGCCGATGCCATAGGTCGAGGCGAAGTCGTTGCGCCCGTCGCTGAGCTCGACATGGTCGCCGGCATAGGGCGCCGACGGCCCCATCAGCGCCTTGAAGGTCTTGCCCTTCGAGCGAACCTGCCACGACGAGGTCGGGTCCGACGCAGGGGTGTTGTTCATTGCCGGGATGTTGTGAAACGCGAAGCTGTCGCCGCACGGGCAGATCTCGACGACCGCTTCCGGATTGATCGACAATGCCTCGTCGTAGATCGCCTTCCAGAAATCCTGGAGCTTCTCGAACGATTCCTCGGGCCGGCCATGGTTGTGAGCGGGATTGTAGCAAGGCGCGACGGCGTTGAGATGCTGGCCGTCGAGCTTGAGCCCGTCATAGCCCCAGTCGCCGATAATCCGGCGCACCAGCGCGCGGTGATAGTCGATCACCGGCGGATAGGCGGGGCACAAGGTAAAGGCGTCCCACCAGGTCACCGTCTGCCGCGCGCCGCTGCGATCGAGCAGCAGCATGTCGGGATGATCGCGCAGCAGATCGGTGCCCGGGTCGACCGCGAGCGGCGCCAGCCACAGCCGCGGGCGCATGCCATCCGCCTTGATGCGGTCGGCAAAGGCCTTCATGTCGGCATCGCCGCGCGGGAATTTGGTGCGATCGACTTTCCAGTCGCCCTCCGAGGTCTGCCAGCCGTCGTCGAGCACTGCCCATTCGAAGCCGAGCGCCTTGGCCTTGGGCAAGGTCCCATAGACCTGCTCGGTGGTGAAATTGCGCTCATAGCCCCAGGCGCACCAGATCGGCGCGTAGCTCGATTCGGGGATCGCCGCCGGCGCCGCCAGCCCGCGCTCGGCCATGATCCGGCGATAGGCGTCGAGAGGACGGAAATGATCGCCGGTGTGCGCCATCAGGAAGGTGGCCGGCAGCTTCAGTGTCGCGCCGGGGGCGAGCACCGTCTGTTCGTCACCCGAAATCCCGACACGCGTTCCGCCCGGCTGCGCAGTGACCGGCAGCGAGACCAGCCGCGGCACGGTCTCGACATGCCCGACCGCGAGGCCGACATCGCGGCGCCAGACCACCGACACCGGGGTGCCGCCGCCATAATCCGAGCTGTTCATTCCCATGAAGTTGCGCTGGTCGAACCCCGGCTTGACGCGCTGCACCCAGTCGCGCCGATCGGGATGCGACGCGCCGGCGAAGGTCCAGGCGCCTTCGGGCCTGGCGAGCAGATCGTGGGTGGCGAGCCGCCAGCCGGCGACCGGGATCGGCGTGGACCCGGTGTTGCGGAAGCCGGCCTCGTACAGCGCCAGTCCGGGATAGCGATCGAATAAAGTGACGCGCAGATCGAGTTCGAGCTTGCCCCCGGCAGTGGCGCGGATCCGGTGCTGGCGGCCTGGGCCATGCGGCCCTTTGGCGGCCGCCGTCTCGGCATGATCGAGCAGCAGGAAGCGATCGATCGCGCCGCCGCCGGTCAGCAATGCAGCGCCCGCGGCGGATGAGGTCACCGGCTTGCCCGCGTACGACACGCGCGATTGCATTGCCGCGTCGAAATCGATCGTCAGCGTGCCGTCCGAAATGCGAACGCCCTTCGGCGCGGCGGCCCAGGCCCTGGCGCCCGTGGTCGGCGCGGCGATCATTGCGCCGCTCGCCATCAGCGATTTCAGCATCGTGCGGCGGGTGGCGAAGCTCGATGGCATCTTGGTCTCTCTCCAGCACAGGCCCCGCTATGGGCGGCAGCCGTTCGGAAAGAGCTTGCACCAAGCCCGGATGCGGCGCAAATCAAAACGCAACAAAAAAGAACGTTACGTTTCGATTTGCATCGATAGGGAGCTAGGAATGCGCATTTGGGGAATGATGCTGTTGGTTGGAGCGTCGGCGCTGGCGACGGGCGCGACGGCGCCAGAGCGCGGCTATGGCGAGGCCGACTTCACCAAGGTCGCCAAGTTCGACGCGCATGTCCATGCCAATGTGAACGACCCCGCCTTCCTCGAAGTGGCACGGCGCGATCGCTTCGAATTGCTCGCGATCAACGTCGATTATCCCGATTTCCCGCCGGTGCCGCTCCAGGCGACGATCGCGCATGCGATGCGCGCCAGCGACCCCAAGCACCTCCAGTTCGCGACGACCTTCTCGATGAAGGGGTTCGGCACGCCGGACTGGACCGAGCGCACGATCCGCGCGATCGACCGGGAAGTCGCCAAGGGCGCGGTGGCGGTCAAGATCTGGAAGAATATCGGCATGGTCGAGAAGGATGCGCAGGGCAAACGCGTGTTCATCGACGATCCGCGCTTCGATGGGGTGATGGCGCATCTCGAACAGCGCGGGATCCCGCTGATCGCGCACCAGGCCGAGCCCAAGAATTGCTGGCTGCCGCTCGACCAGATGACGACCGAGAACGACCGCAGCTACTTCCGCGCGCATCCCGAATATTACATGTACCTCCACCCCGAGGAGCCGAGCTACGAGGCGCTGATCGCCGCGCGCGACCGCTTCGTCGCCAAGCATCCCAAGCTCGCCTTCGACGGCGCGCATATGGGGAGCCTCGAATGGAGCGTCGACGAACTCGCCCGTTTCCTCGATCAGCATCCCCGTGCCGTGGTCGATCTGGCCGCGCGGATGTCGAACCTGCAGGCGCAGTCGACCGCCGATCTCGACCGGGTGCGCAATTTCTTCGTCAAATATCAGGACCGCATCCTCTACGGCACCGACCTGACCGACAGCCCGCCCGACCCCGCGGCGCGCGCGCAGAACCCGCCGGCGACGAGCGATTTCCCAGCCGAGGCCGATCGGGTCTGGCGTGCGGACTGGCGCTATCTGGCGACGCCGCTGAGCCAGCGCGTCGACGCGATCAACGCGGATGCCAAGGGGCTGGCGCTGCCGCGCGGAGTGATCGACAAGATCTACTATAAGAACGCGCGGCGGTTTTTCAGCCGAGTGCGGTAGGTCGCACCGCCCGCGATCGCATACTTATTCCGTCACCCCGGCGAAAGCCGGGGCCCAGAGCCGAAAGCGGTGTCGCCTGTGACCCTGGGTCCCGGCTTTCGCCGGGATGACGAAGAAGGGGCCTTACTGGCAGCATTCGGCGATACTGGGTCCCAGCCTTCGCGGGAGAGCAAACAGGCTTCTCGACGAAGCCCCACTCCTCAAACCAAATGCAGCCGGAACCCCGCACGCTCCGCCGCCGCCTGGATCCCGTCCGAATCGTCGGCGTCGGTGATCAGGTCGTCGATCTCGCCGACACTGAGGATGCGGTGCAGGCAGACCTTGCCGAATTTCGACTTGTCGGTCACCGCGATCACCTGGCGCGCCGCCTTGGCCATCTTGCGGTTGAGCATCGCCTCGGGCTCGAAATGGGTGGTGATGCCACGCTCGAGATCGAAACCGTCGACCCCCAAAAACAGCTTATCGACATGCAGATCCTCGAGCGCGCTTTCGGTCTGCGCACCGTAAAAGGCGCGGTTGCGGCGGCGCAGCGCACCGCCGAGCATGACCACGCCGATCCGCTCCTTGCGGGCAAGCGCACAGAGAATGTCGAGATCGTTGGTGAGGACGGTGATGTCCTCGTCGTCGGGCAAATGGTGTGCGATCTGGAGCGTCGTGGTGCCTGAATCGAGCACGATCGAATCGCCGGGGCGCACCATCGACGCCGCCAGCGCGCCGATCCGCGCTTTCTCGTCGATATTGCTCGCGCGCTTGGCCTCGAGCGGCGGCTCGGCGACGACATTGACGGCGTCGGCGGAAATCGCGCCGCCATAAGAGCGTTCGGCGACGCCGCGCTTCTCGAGATAATGCAGGTCCTTGCGGATCGTCTGCATCGACACGCCGAACCGCGCGGCGAGCGGCGCGACCTGCACGCTGCCCCGCTCGCGCACCAGCGCGCTGATCTGCTGGCGCCGTTCGCTGGTGTCTCGGATAATGACGGACATAAAACCTCCCGAAACGGGCTTACCAGCGACATAGAGCGGCGACAACAAACAGAATGCGTTTCGTTTCTTTTGTATTTGACAGTATCACGACGCTAGCATTACCAAACGCAATATATCGCGCGGCCGTGGTTTGTGGGCGTTGCGGCCATGATCGAGGAGACTGGCAATGACCCGACAGCGTTTCTGGCTTAGCCTGGCAATGGGCAGCGCAAGTGCGACCGCGCTTCTCGCCGCATCGGGCGCCGCTGCCCAGACCAGCGATCCGGTCGCCGAGCCGGCGCCGGCGATGCAGGCCGAGCCCCAGACCGATGCGGCGGACGACGATGTCGATACCGTCGTCGTGCGCGGCGTCCGCGGCAGCCTGTTGCGCTCGATCCAGGCCAAGCGCAACGCCGATACCATCGTCGACGCGATCTCCTCCGAGGAGCTGGGCAAATTCCCCAACCGCAACGTCGCCGAGGCGCTGGCCAACATCCCCGGCGTGACCGTCGGGCGTGACGGCCGCGGCGAGGGCCGCGACATCACCATCCGCGGGCTCGGCGAGAATTTCGCGATCACCACGTTCAACGGCCGCATCCTGCCGACCGACGGGTCCGATCGCTCGTTCGCCTTCGACGTGCTGCCGTCGGAGATCATCTCCGGCGCCGAAGTGCAAAAGGCGGTCCAGGCCTCGGCGCTCGAAGGCAGCATCGGCGGCAATGTCGATCTGCGCACCGCACGCCCGCTCGACAATCCCGGCACGCATGCCTCGGTCGCGATCGAAGGCCAGTATAACGATCTGGTCGAGAAGGGCGGCTACAAGGTCTCGGGTGTATTCAGCACCAGCTTCGCCGATGGCACGATGGGGATCATGTTCGGCGCGAGCTACAACAAGTACAAGTTCCGCACCGACAATCTCGGCGAATATTCGATCACCGACGGCACCGAGGCGGCGTACGGCGTCGACTTCGACGGCAATGGCCAGATCAACCCCGATGCGAACGGTCCGGCCTTCATCTGGCCCGATTATTACAGCGTCGGCACGGTCAGCGGCGAGCGCGAGCGGATCGGCTCGGCCGGGTCGTTCCAGTGGAAGCCGTCGAGCAGCTTCGAGCTGACCATCGACGGCGTCTACAGCCATTACGACGTCACCCAGCACAATTATCGCTCGTCCAACTATCTCAATCCGCTCGGCGACGACGGTTCGCTGCGCTGGGATCCGGCATCGATCAAGGCCGATGCCAACCATGTCATCACCAATTTCGCGCTCGACGATCTGGTCTCCGAAGTGCTCACCACCGACGAGCCGCGCAAGAGCCAGACCTATCAGATCGGCGGCCATATCGACTGGCGGGCAAGCGAGAGCCTGAAGTTCGCGCTGGACGGCTATTTCGGCAAGGCGCGCGACAATGCCGGCGGCAGGAACCGCTTCGTCGTCGCCGGCATCCCCGGCGCCTCGGCGGAATTCGCGGCGCGCGACAACGGCATCCCCGACCTCGCCATCACCCTTCCCGGCGGCCGCACGCTCGACCAGGCGACCAACGACGATTTCCGCGCGCATTATATCGGCATCCAGGGCCAGGACATCGAGGACCGCACCAAGGGCGTGAAGCTCGACGGCGAATTGTCGCTCGGCGGAGTGTTCAAGTCGGTCAGCTTCGGCGGCGCCTGGACCGATCGCACCAAGACCGTCTCGACGATCGACAACCAATATACCACGTCGTGCAATTATTGCGGCTATCCGTTCACCTTCGGCCAGCTCGGCGCCGACGTGGTCCGTCCCGGCAATAGCGACGGCATCCTGAACAAGCTCTCGGGCAATTTCCCGCGCAACTTCCCGTCGTTCGACATCGACACCTATCTCGCCGCTCTGCCCAAGGCAGATGCCAACCCGGCGATCCTCGATCCGAACAGCTGCCTCGACGCCACCGGCGCGACGATCCCGGGGTGCACGCTGTCGCCCTATCCGGCGGGCTATTCGACTCAGGTGATCGAGCCCGATCTTCCCGCTTCGTATCGCATCAAGGAGCGGACCTGGGCGGGCTATGCCCAGATCAACTTCGCGGGCAGCCGCTGGCGCGGCGACATCGGCGCGCGGCTGGTCTCCACCAAGGTCTCGTCGACCGGCTATGGCGCGACCATCGCGAGCATCATCCCGCGCGCCGGCACCCAGGACAACGACGTCGACTTCAACCCGGTCGACGCGATCAACGGCGGCGGCGACTATACCCGCCTGCTCCCCGCCGCCAATTTCGCTTATGACCTGACCGACGGGCTGCGCCTGCGCCTCGCCGCCTCGCAGGCGATTTCGCGGCCGACCTTCGGCGAGCTCTCGCCCGCCAAGGACGCGACGTCGGCGCAATCGGGCACCTACATCATCTACGATGCCGGCAATCCGAACCTGAAGCCGACCGAGGCCGACCAGCTCGATGCTTCGCTCGAATTCTATCCGTCGAACCGCCTCGCGCTGACGCTCGCGGGCTTCTACAAGCACATCACCAACTTCGTTTCGACGGTGCCGGTCGACGTCACGATCACCCCGACCGCGCAGCCGGCCAACCAGCAACAGGCCTTCCCCTTCGTCGAATATCAGGTGGTCAACGGCGACGCGGCCGACGTCTACGGCGTCGAATTGGGCGGGCAGTATTTCCTCGACAACGGCTTCGGCGTCCAGGCCAATTTGACCTACAACCATTCGCGCGCCAAATCGGGGGATGTGACCACCGATCTGCCGGGGGCGATCCCGTTCTCGGCAAATGCCAAGCTGTTCTACGAGAAGAACGGTTTGGGCGCGCAGGTCTCGTACAGCTATCAGTCGCGCTACGTGTACGCCCAGTCGGGCAATCTGGGGTACCTCCCGGTCAAGGAAGATCCCTATCACGAAGTGTCGGCGAGCATTTCGTACGACGTGACCAAGAATCTGTCGGTCTATGTCCAGGGTTCGAACCTGCTCGGCTCGGACATCCAGCGGTTCAACACCTATCGCAACGTGCCGAACTTCTACGAATATTCGGGCCGCTCGTTCTTCGCCGGGATCCGCGCGCGGCTGTAGAGCCCCACCGATCAGCCTGACCTGATGCGCTCCGGATGGAGCGTCGCGGCCGAGGCGGCGATGTTCGGAGCCGAGCCTTATCCTGCTGTCTTGATTCTGTTCTCCGGCGAAGGCCGGGGCCCAGTTGCAGGCGTCCAGAAACACCAGCACTCCCCTACGACTTCGCAGTAGGCAGAAGCGGGGCCCGGCCTTCGCCGGGGGACCGGCGCTGTCCGTGCACGGATCCAAAATCGAGAATCGGCACCCTCGGCCCAACCCGCACACGCATAAATTTCCTTTTGTTTCGTTTTCGCGATTTATGCGAATTTATCAGATAATTCCTCCTTGCGAAGGCGACAGAATCATGCGTACAACTGCAATACCAATGTAACGAAACGTTAGATTTCAGCTACAAATCGGGGGAAAAAATGGTCAAGAGACGTGCGCGCTTTCGCAATGCCCTTGTCGCGGGAACCGCGCTCTGGCTGCTCGGCAATGCAATCCCCGCGCTCGCGCAGGACGCCGCGGGCGCCCAGGCCGAGACCCAGGAGCCCGAAGATGCGGGCGACATCATCGTCACCGGCCAGCGCCAGGCGCTCGCGACCGCCGCGCGGCTCAAGCGCGATTCGGACACGGTGGTCGATTCGATCACTGCCACGGACATCGGCGCCTTCCCCGACAAATCGGTCGCCGAGGCGCTCCAGCGTGTCCCCGGCGTCACCGTCATCCGCTCGGCCGCCCGCGACGACGTCATGCATTATTCGGCGGAGCCCTCCGGCGTGGTCATCCGCGGCCTCCAGCAGGTCCGCTCGGAGTTCAACGGCCGCGACACCTTCTCGGCCACTTCGGGCTATGGCCTGAGCTGGAGCGACGTCTCCCCCGAGCTGATGGCCGGAGTCGATACCTATAAGAACCAGACCGCCGAGATGATCGAAGGCGGTATCGCCGGCACGGTCAATCTGCGCACCCGCCGGCCGTTCGACCAGACCGGCCAGGTCTTCACGGTGAGCCTCACCCAGAATTACGGCGACATCTCGCAGCGCGTGACTCCCGACGCTTCGGCGCTCTATTCGAACCGCTGGACCACCGGCATCGGCGAATTCGGCGTGCTCGGCAATGTCGCTTATTCGCAGGTGATCACCAATTCGCGCGGCGTCACCTTGCCGCGGATGATGCCGTTCGCGCCCGGCGTCTATGGTCCGGGGACGACCTATATCCCGTCGGGCATCGCCTTTTCCGAAACCGAATATGACCGCAAGCGCTTCGGCATATCGGGCGCGCTGCAATGGAAGAGCAACGACGGCAGCCTGGTCGCGACCGGCCAGTATAACCGCTCGCGCTATGAGAATACGTGGGTCGAGCATCAGCTGCTGAGCTATTGGGCATGGGTCGATCCCGCGAATTCCAACCACTCATCGGTGTGGACCGATGGCAGCCTGCTCGCCCCGCCCGACGCGCCCGGGCTCGGCTTCAATGAAGCGGGCGGCGGCACGCCGTTCACCTTCCGCGACGACGGCCTGTTCCAGACCGGCGTGATCACCGGATCGCGCGGCGGCTGGGGCTACGGCCTCCCCAACGCGACGAATACCGGCTATCTTCCCGGCTCGACCGACCAATATGGCGTGCTCGAGAACGGGCTGCCTTTCTACCAGCCGTGCCTCAATTCGGATTTCAGCCACGCCAACCAGCCGTGCCGCGCCGGCGACCCGCTTGACGTCGCGACGCGCTATTCGAGCGAGAAGCGGCTGGTCGAGGACGCGTCGTTCAACCTCACCTGGCAGGCGACCGACAAGCTGCACTTCAACTTCGACTATCAGCACGTCCGCGCGACCAATTACAATTACGACATCACTCTCAACTTCCGCTCCTATGCGAACATCGCGCTCGATCTGACCGGCGAGCTTCCCCGGGCGACGTTGCTCTCGCCGTCCGGGTACAACCAGATCGGCAGCCAGCCGCTCGCCGATCCGCGCAACTATTCGCCCGCCTCGGTGATGGACCATGTCACCGACAGCACCGGCAAGATGGATGCCTTCCGCCTCGACGGCGGCTATGAATTCAATTCGCCCTGGCTCGCGGAGATCCGCTTCGGCGGCCGCTATGCCGATCGCCGGCAGGAGCATAACTGGTCGCTCTACAATTGGGCGAGCATCACTTCGGACTGGCAGACCAACCCGCGCGATTCGGTGTTCCTGACCAGTCCGCGCACCTATGTCGACGGCAAGGTCAATTTCGAAGGCTATGCCCCGGGTTATTGGGAAACGCGGGAATATGGCCAGGACATGCTCGGCGGCGGCCTGCTCAACGGCTCGCCCTTGGTGTTCATGCGCTCGGATATCCTCGCCAATCGCGACGAGACCTATCGCCGCTTCAGCATCGGCGGGCAGACCGACGAAGGCGGCATCGCCTCCTCGCTGTGGAACCCGATCTGTCACCGTCCGGACGAGATGGATGATAGCTGCTTCACCGCAGGCGAGGTCCTCAAGGTCAGCGAGCGGACCAAATCGGCCTATGCGATGGTCAAGTTCGGCGGCGACGAGGCGCGCATCGGCGGACTGAACGTCACCGGCAATATCGGCCTGCGCTGGGTCAATCTTGGCGTCGAAAGCGCGGGCGCGCTCAACTACGCAATCAAGTTCACGCCGGAAGAGACTGTTTGCGTACCGCTCGCCCCCGACGTGATCGCCGGTCTGCAGCCCGGCCAATATGCGATCTCGCCGGGGTGCCTTGCGAAGAATTCGCTCGAGGATCAGGCCTTCGCCAGCGGCGGCAGCACGCCGTCGACAGTGCGCAACAACAGCAATTACTGGCTGCCCAGCCTCAACATCCGCTTCGGGCTAGGCGACGACTGGTTCGTCCGCTTTGCCGGATCGCGCGCGATTTCGAAGCCCGATATCGGGCTGCTCAAGAACTTCATGGCGGTGCAGCGCTCGTTCGTGCCGCAATCGGACATCCGCGTCGGCAACCCGGCGATCGTGCTCGACGCCGCCGGCAATCCGGTGAGCCTGCGCTACGGCTATACCGCGCAGATGGGCAATCCGCGGCTCAAGCCGATCCAGGCCGACCAGTTCGACCTGACGCTGGAGAAATATAGCGGCACGCTCGGCTCGTTCAGCGTTGCGGCCTTCTATAAGAAATTCCACGATTATATCCAGAACGGCACCTTCTCGATCCCGATCACCAACAATGGCGTCACCCGCGACGTGATCGTCACCGGCCCGGTCAATGGCGACGGTGCCTCGATCTACGGCTTCGAAGTCGCCTTCCAGCGCTATTTCGACTTCCTGCCGGCGCCGTTCGACGGCCTCGGCGTCCAGGCCAACTACACCCGGATCAAGAACAAGGGCGTCAAGAACGCCAATCTGGTGGTCGACACCACCGGCGGCAGCTCGGTGGCGCGCTCGGCGCTGGCGGGCAACATCCAGGTCGATCGGCTGGAGAATCTCTCCGACCATTCGTTCAACGCGATCCTGATGTACGAGAAGAACTGGTTCGGCGCCCGGCTCGCTTACAACTGGCGCTCCAAATATGTGAACTCGGTCAACGATTGCTGCCTGGGCTTCCCGGTGTGGAACGAGCCCGAGGGCTATCTCGACGGCTCGATCCGCATCGCGGTGACGCCGCAGCTCGAATTCAGCTTCCAGGGCTCGAACCTGCTCAACACCCGTATCAAGATGCGCGCGCAAGTGAGCGGCCCGACCGAGGAGGATCCGGATCGCGAAGTGAAGTTCCTGCCCGGCGGCTCGTTCGAATATGACCGCCGCTTCCAGTTCGGCATCCGCGCCAAGTTCTGATGGCCGGCGCGCCGGGGCCGCTGCAAGAGAGGCAGCGGCTCCGGCAGCAGAAGAGGAGGGCGCGATGCAGCGGATCGTGATTCTGGGCGGCGGCACCGCGGGGTGGATGGCGGCCGCCTGCCTCGCCCGCACCCTCGGCACCAGCCGGCAGACGATCACGCTGATCGAATCCGAGGAGATCGGCACCGTCGGCGTCGGCGAGGCGACGATCCCTTTGATCGAGACCTTCCACCAGATCCTCGGGATCAATTCGATCGACGTGCTGCGTGCCAGCGAAGCGACGTTCAAGCTCGGCATCGAATTCGTCGACTGGCGAAAGAAGGGCCACCGCTATCTGCATCCGTTCGGCCCGATCGGCGCCGATCTCAACGGCGCGGGCTTCCTTCAGCATTGGCTGCGCCACCGCGCCGATGGCGGCGAGAGCGACCTGCTCGTTTACAATCTGGAGAGCCAGGCAGCGATGGCGGGGCGCTTCGGCATGGCGCAGCTTCGCGCGCCCGGCGACCGCCAGCTCCATTTCGCCTATCATTTCGACGCCTCGCTCTATGCGGCGATGCTCCGCCGCTATTCCGAGCGTCTGGGGGTCGAGCGCGTCGAGGGAATGGTCGGCCATGTCCAGCGCGATGGCGCGACCGGCGACGTCACGGCGCTGGCGCTCAAGGACGGGCGCGAAGTCGCCGGCGATTTCTTCCTCGATTGCTCGGGCTTTCGCGGGGTGCTGATCGAGCAGACGCTCGGCGCGGGCTATGACGATTGGAGCCATTGGCTGCCGTGCAACCGCGCGGTCGCGGTGCAGAGCGGCCGGCTCCCGGAGCTTTCGCCCTATACGCGCTCGACCGCGCTCGACGCCGGCTGGCAATGGCAAATCCCGCTCCAGCACCGCACCGGCAACGGCCATGTCTTCTGCGACGCCTTCATATCCGAGGATCAGGCGACCGACGCGGTGCTCGCCCGGCTCGACACCCCCGCGATCACCGATCCGCGGATGCTGCGCTTCGTCACCGGGCGGCGGCGCAAGAGCTGGGACCATAATGTCGTGGCGCTGGGCCTCGCCGGCGGCTTCGTCGAGCCGCTGGAGAGCACGTCGATCTACATGGTCCAGTCCGCGCTCGCCAAGCTGCTCACTTTGTTCCCCCGCGGCGACCGGGTGAACCCGCTCGCGGCCGACCAGTTCAATGCGTCGATGGCCACCGAATGGGAGCGCGTCCGCGACTTCATCGTCGCGCATTACAAGGTCACCGAACGCGACGACACACCGTTCTGGGCGCATTGCCGCAACATGCCGATCCCCGACAGCCTGACCGAGCGCCTCGCACTGTTCGAGGAAGAGGGGCTGTTCGTCGAACAGCCGCACGATCTGTTCAAGGAAGGCAGCTGGGCAGCGGTGCTGATCGGCCAGGGCATCCTGCCCAGGCGCCACCATCCGATCGCCGATGTCGCCCCGCGCGCGGCGCTGGAGGAACAGCTCGGCAGCATGCGCGCGGCGATCACCGCCCGGCTGGCGGAATTGCCCAGCCACGCTGCCTATGTCGATCTCTGCATGGGCCGCGCGGCGGCATGATCCGATCGCAACCAACCAAAGGCAGTTCTTCGATGCTCAAGCGTGCCGCCATCGCCCTAGCACTGAGCGCGGCGCCCGCTGCCGCCCAGACCGCCGATCCGATCGCGCCGACCGGGCGCTGGACCTTGCCTGAGCGCAAGCAGGCACAGACGCCGCCGATGGGCTGGAGCTCGTGGAATGCCTTCCGCACCGAAGTGGACGAGGACAAGGTGCTCGGCGCCGCGCAGAAGCTGGTCGACAGCGGGCTGGCGAAGCTCGGCTATGTCTATGTCAATGTCGACGACGGCTGGTGGCTCAAGCGGCGCGCGACCGACGGCCGCATGCAGATCCGCACCCGCATCTTCCCTTCGGCGAAGGTCGGCGGGCGCGATACCAGCTTCCGCCCGTTCACCGATCGGCTCCACGCGATGGGGCTCAAAGCGGGTATCTACAGCGATGTCGGCCGCAATGCCTGCTCGCAGGCCTACGACTTGCATTCGCCCAACCTGCCCGAAGGCACCACTGCCGAGCGCGAAGTCGGGCTGTTCGGCCATGTCGATCAGGACATCGCGCTGTATTTCCGCGAATGGGGCTTCGACTATATCAAGGTCGATGCCTGCGGGATCAACGTCTATGCCCCCCGCAGCGCGGTGGTGCGTGAGAACAAGTATCGCCCGATGGTCCCGCTGATCGACCAGGCTTCGATCAACCGCACCGACATCGCCGCGGTCCGCGCGCTCTACGAAAACGTCGCGCAGGCGCTCGAACGCAACAACCCCGATGGCGATTACATCTTCTCGCTCTGCGCCTGGGGCAGCGCCGACGTGCGCAGCTGGGGCGGCCAGGTGGGCCATTTGTGGCGCACCAGCGGCGACATCACCCCGAACTGGACGCGGATGCTCCACAATTTCGACAGCGCCTCGACTCGCGCGCTCTACGCCAAGCCCGGCGCGTGGAACGACCCCGACATGCTGTTCATCGGCCATGGCGATTTCGACGCGAACCACCTCACCGAGGCACGCAGCCACTTCGCGCTATGGGCAATCATCAACGCGCCGCTGTTGATCGGCTATGATCTGCGCAATGCGCCGCAGAGCCTGCTCGACATCTGGGGCAATGCCGACCTGGTCGCGGTCAACCAGGACAAAGGCGGGCACCAGGGCGTGATCGCCTATGACACCGACGACGTGCAGATCATCGTCAAGACGCTGGCCGGCGGCCGCAAGGCCGTGGCACTGTTCAACCGCGGCCTTGCGCCGGCGCAGGTCAATCTCACAGCCGCGCAGCTCAAGCTTTCGGACAGCGCGCCGATCCGGCTGCACAACCTGTGGGATAAGACCACCCCTGCCCCGTTCAAGGGCGAAGCGACCTTCTCTCTCGCGCCGCGCGAGACGCTGATCTTCGAAGCCACCGGCGAGCGCCGGCTGGCCGACGGCGTGTACCTTTCCGAGATACCCGGCGACATCAACGTCGCCGCCGATGGCATTACCACCCCGGAGCCCGATCCGCTGGTCCACCGGATGATCGGCCAATGGAGCGGCACCCGCGACAGCGGCGAGCGGCCGACCTATGCCGGCTGGGGCGGCGCGCAGGCCGACGCGACGCCTTATGGGCAGAGCCTCCAGATCGCCGGGCGCCGCTTCGACACCGGCATCGGCATCCTCGCCCAATCGCGGCTCGAAATCCGCAACCGCGACGGCCGTTCGCAGTTCGAGGCTTTGGTCGGCGTCGATGACTCCACGCGCAACCGCAAGGACAAGGTCCGCTTCCGCGTCTATGGCGACGGGCGCCTGCTCGCGGAGAGCGCGGCGCTCGGCTTCGGCGCGGCTGCGCAGCCGCTGAAGGCCGACATACGCGGCACGAAGCTGATCGAGATCGTCGTCGCGGCCGACGGCACGGCCAGCGACTTGCCATTGGTCGTCACCTGGGCCGAGGCGGCGCTGCGATGATCCGCATGATTGTGATGAGCCTCGCGCTGCTCGCGAGCGCCACCGCCGCGCAGGCGCAAGACACCGTGACTGCCCGCTTCACCCAAACCGCCGAGCCGCTGGCAAACCCCGAGCGCGGCTTCTATCGCGCGGGGCAGGGAAATCTCGAACAGCTCGACGCCGCTTTTCTCGATACGGCCTACAAAGACGGCTACCGGCTGATCTACGCGCGGATCAACCTCGAGCCCTATCGCGACCGTCCGCTCCCTGCCGCCTATCTCAGGAAGCTCGACGCCGGTTTCGCCGCGGCCCGGCGCGCCGGCGTCAAGTTCATCGTGCGCGCGGTGTACAATTATCCGCGCGGCGAAACCGAATATCGCGACGCCAAGGACGCATCCCTGGCGATGGTCCGGCGCCACCTCGCGCAACTCAAGCCGGTCTGGCACGCCAATGCCGACGTCATCGCCTATGTCCAGGCCGGCTTCGTCGGCGCGTGGGGCGAATGGCACACCTCGTCCAACGGCCTGACCGAGCCTGTCGCGCGCACCGCGATCAAGGATGCGCTGCTCGACGCCGCGCCCGCCGACCGCTTCGTCCAGTTCCGCTACCCGCCTTATATCCGCGATTGGGCGCCGAATTTGCCCGGCGTCGCCGCGTCGATCGCCGACGGTTTCCGGATCGGCTTCCACAATGACTGTTTCCTCGCCAGCCAGACCGATGTCGGCACGTTCAGCGAGGATGCCAAGGTCCGCGGGGCCGAGCAGGACTATCTCGATCGCCTGGGCGACCTCGCCCCGTTCGGCGGCGAGACCTGCAATCCCGCCGACGATCCCGGTGCCGCGCCGCGCACCACCTGCGCCGACATCCTGCGCGAAGGCGCCGCGTACAACCTCACCTATCTGAACGCCGATTATTACCGGAAGCTGTTCCACGATTCGTGGAAGGCCGGCGGCTGCTCCGACGAAGTAGCCGCCAGGATGGGCTATCGCCTGCGCCTGCTCGACATTGCCCACGATCGCCAAATGGCGCCGGGCGGCAAATTGCGGATGACCCTGAAGATCCGCAACGACGGCTGGGCGCGGCCCTACAATCCGCGCCGGCTCGTGATCCTGCTTCGCGACCGGAGGAGCCAGGCCGTGTTCCGCTTGCCCGCCGCCGGCATCGATCCGCGGCAATGGCAGCCCGGCATGACGCTGTCGCTACCGCTGGACATCGCGCTACCGCGTCCTCTCAAGCGGGGCAGCTATGATGTGCTGGTTGCGCTTCCCGATCTCAGCCCCCGTCTCGCCGCCGATCCGCGCTACGCGATCCGCCCGGCAAATGCCGATGATCCCACCACGGGGCAGGGATGGGATGCCGCGCTCGGCGCGTTCCGAACCGGCACCAGCGTCCGCACCGCGCCCTGATTCGCGCGCTCAGATCGGCAGCTCGGTGGTCGCCTTGATCTCGGACAGCGCGACCGTCGAGTTGATTTCCTGCACGCCGGGCAGCTTGCTCAACTGATCGAAGAAGAAGCGCTCATAGGCGTCGATGTCGCGCGCGACGATGCGCAGCATGAAGTCCATCGATCCCATCAGCACATAGGCATCGAGCACTTCGGGAAACGCGCGGATCGCCTCGCTGAACTCGTCGAGGTTCGATCGGCCATGGGCATTGAGCTTCACCTGCGCGAAGATCTGCGCGTTGAGCCCCACCTTGCGCCGGTCGACCAAAGCCACCCGGCGCTGGATCACCCCCTCGCGCTCGAGCCGGTCGATCCGCCGCCAGCAGGGTGAGGGCGAGAGCCCGACTCGCTCGGCGAGCGCGGCGGTGGTCAGGCTGGCATCGGCCTGCAGTTCGCGGAGGATTTTGCGCTCATAGGAGTCGAGGTCGGTCATAATATCCGCATTTTGCAGTTTATCCGATCAATGTCACTCCGTGTCCGCGGGTTACCTCGAACCTTAGGTCAGACATTCCCGACGTCCTGCGCCAGATTCGGTCTCAAGGGAGATACGGGATGTTCGAAGCCGTGAACGGAACCAATTTCGAAGAGCTGGTGCGCCTCGACGAACCGCGGTCGGGGCTGTCGGGGGTGATCGCCATCCACTCCACTGCCTTGGGCCCGGCCGCGGGCGGCTGCCGCCTATGGCAGTATCCGAGCGACGACGCGGCCTTGGCCGACGCCTGCCGGCTCGCCGAAGGCATGAGCTACAAGAACGCGCTCGCGGGCCTGCCGTTCGGAGGCGCCAAGGCAGTGCTCCGCCTGCCCGAGGGGCCGTTCGACCGCGATGAATTGTTCCGAGCCTTCGGACGCGCGGTGCGCGCGCTCGACGGCCGCTATGTAACCGCCGAGGACGTCGGCACCCGCGTGCGCGACATGGAAGTCGTCGGCGAGGAGACGCGCCACGTCGCCGGCCGCACCGCGCGCGGCGGCCTCGCCGGCGGCGACCCCTCGCCCTGGACCGCGCTGGGCGTGTTCGAGGCGATGACCGTCGCCGCGCGGCATGCGCTGGGCGCCGACCTGTCCGAACTGACCGTCGCCGTGCAGGGAACCGGCAATGTCGGCGGGATATTGTGCCGCATGCTCGCCGACGCCGGGGCGCGCCTCGTCCTGGCCGACATGGACCCCGCGCGCCGCGACCGGCTCGCCGCGATCCACGGTGCGAGGATCGTCGACGTCGCCGATATCGCCGCCGCCGAGGCCGACATCTTCGCGCCCTGTGCACTGGGCGGCGTGCTGGACGCGCAAAGCATCGCCGCGATGCGCGCGAAACTGGTGTGCGGCGCCGCCAACAACCAGCTGGCCGGCCCCGAAGCGGCGGCCCTGCTGCTCGAGCGGGGCATCGCCTATGTGCCCGATTATGTCGCCAATGCCGGCGGCATCATCAACGTCGCGGCGGAATATCTCGGCGAAGGCCCGCTCGACGCCGAGGCGCGGGTGATGGCGATCGGCCCCCGTGTCGCGACGATCCTCGCCCAGGCGGCACGCGAAGGCCAGCCGCCGTCGCGCGTCGCCGACCGCATGGCGCAGGACGTGATCGCCTCTGCCGCCAGGCTCGCGGCCTGAGTGAGTACCAGCCTCCACATCCGCGCGGACGCCGATCCGCAGACGCTCCCGCGCATCCTGGGCCTGTTGTCGCAGCGCTGGCTGGTGCCGAGCCTGTTCTCCGCGCGGCGCAACGGGGAGATGCTCGACGTGCATTGCGTCGTCCCCGACCTGGACGCGCCGGCGGCCGCCATCGTGGCGGCCAAGATCGCGCAGATCGTGCTCGTCCACGGCGTGCAGGTTCGCTAGCGAGCAGACCTGAGTGCAAGTCAGTTCCCTGCGAAAGCAGGGGCCCAGGAGCCCGGAACGCGCCGCTTGTGACTCTGGACCCCCGCCTTCGCGGGGGAACAAGACTCGGTCGAATCTAGGCCGGGGAACCGGATTCCACCACCCGAAGCGTGCCGTCTGGCTCCGATCGCGCAGTGAGGCCGCGATAGTCGCGAACGCGCAGGCGGACGGGATCACTCTCGCCGTCATGCGTCGCTTCCACCACGATCACGCTCGCGCCCGCGGCCTCCCCCGCGGCGATGCCGGCGGGCGCATCTTCCCAGACCAGACAGTCCGAGGCGGGCACCCCCAAAGCCCCCGCCGCGGCCAGGAAGCAGTCGGGCGCGGGCTTGCCGTTGCGCACATCCTCGGCGCTGACCAGAATTGGCGGGGTCGGCAGCCCGGCGGCTTCGAGCCGCCGCATCGCGAGCGCGCGCGGCGCCGACGTGACGACCGCCCAGCGCGCGCTCGGCAGCGATTCCAGAAACGCCCGCGCCCCGGCGATCTCGACCACGCCGTCGACATCCGCCACCTCGGCCGCGGTGATCGACGCAGCCTCATGCGCGACATCCATTCCTTCGGTGGCGAAGCGCCGCACTGTCGCCGCCACCTGCACCCCGTGCAGCACGTCGATGATCGCCGCGGCGTCGAGTCCATGCCTCTCCGCCCAGCGCGTCCAGATTCGATTGGCGGCGGCGATGCTGTTCACGATCGTGCCGTCCATGTCGAACAGGAACGCGGCAAAGCTTCGGTCCGGAAGCCGGTGGTCCGTCATCAAATTCTCCGTTTGGTAGATCGCAGGCCGGTCGCGCCGCGCTAGACCAGCCGCAGGGGCTAGAACAGCTCCCAATCGGTGTCGGGATCGGCATCGCCGGTCTCGAGGAACCAGGCGATCGCTCGGTGCGCCTCGGCGGCCGACACGAACCGTTCGGGCGGAAGCTCAATGCGCTCACCGCCCCACCAGATCAGCCCCGGCCCAGGTCCGGCAGGAACCGCCGCGGTCGCATAAATGCGGCTGCGGTCGGTATATTCGAGCAGCAGATAATAACCGAGCGCGGGATCCAGCGAGAGATACAGCGTCTGATCGAGCTTGCCCGCGCGATAAGTGAATGCCGACATCCCCGTGACGCCGTTCCAGAAATCGGGATCGGCAGCCTCGATCAGATAGGCCAGCCGCGCGCCCTCCGGCACGATTTCCTCGTCGACGCCGCCATGCGAAAAGGCGATCATCGCCGCCGGGCCCGATAGATGTCGGGACCCCAGCCCCGCTGCTGCTCGTAATGATACACCCGGAGCTCCTTGATGCCGAAATAGGCGGCGACTGCGTCGAGATTGCCTTTGCACGAGTCGCACGTCGCGCGATCGACGAACAGCTCGACCACGTCGGGAAACGTGCCCAGCTCGCGATGCGCGAGATACAATGCCTCGAACTCGGCGTGGGAGAAATGCTGACGCTTGTTGGAATCGGCAGGGTCGGTTGAGGCGAGGCCGAGATGCTGCAGGACCGCGAGCATCGCGGCGCGGTCGGCCGAGGTCATCGTCGGCCCGTCCCTGAGCTTCATCGTCGAGTTTGTCCCGGCGAAATGCTCGTCGCCGATGCGCGCGACGGCTACCGTGCCCGTGTCGCCGTTGTTGCCGACATAGGGACCCACGCCCTGCTCCGCGCGATAGTCGCGCAGCCGCTGGAATTCACTCTGGAGCTCGCCGTCGACTCGAACCGGGATGATAGGCAGCTCCCCGCCGGTCATCGGATCGCGCAGGCGGAACAACGTGCCGAATTCGAGCGGCACGAAGGTAGGGATCGCCTTGGACGGATTGCTGCTGGTGAACTTGACCTCCGCCAATCCATGGGTGACGGCCACTACGGTGCCCTCGCCATAGACCGGGTGGATCACGCGGGTGCCCAGCTCCAGTTGCTCGGTCGGCTGGATCGGGGGGTGCCGGGGATCGAGCAGGTCGACATGCGGGCCGATCGGCAGGTCGCCCGAACCATGGCGATCGCCCGGGTCGTAGCCGAGCATCTCCGTCGTGCCGCGCGCGACGCCCGTCAGATCCTGCCGAAGGCCCGACCGCGCAACGCCGCCGACAAGCCACGGGAAGATTTCGCCGAGCCGGGCGCGCGCCTGCGGGTCGAGCCCGGTCTTGCGGAGCCGTTGTTCGATATGCGATTCGAACTCGACTGCCGTCGCCTTGCGGAAATTGGCCAGCAGCGGGCCGACCAGATGGCCCTCGGTCCGCACCAGATGCAGGATCAGCGGCGATTCGAGCATGAAGCGCTGCAGCCGCGCCTCCGCCGCGGGGGTTAGGCCGGGCACCGTCGGCAATCCGATCTCGTGCAACTCGGCGAGATGCTCGACCGTCGCCCGGAAAGGCGCGCCGACGAACTCGCCGAGGAACGTCAAGCGGCGCGTCAGATTCTCGAACTGGCTCGCGCCGCCGCGCACGTCGCGCAGCGCCCGCCGCTCGCGCTGCAGGATCTGCTGGCGCTCCGCCTGGGTGCGCGCCGACAGATATTCCACGATCAGCCCATGCTGCGGCTCCATCGCGTTGAACAGGCCGCGCAGCTTTTCCTGCACTTCGGGGATGGGCGTCATCGCGATCGCGCGCTCGATCGCCTGGCGCGCGCGCCCTTGCGGCGTGTCGGCAATATGCAGCGGGTTCTGGGCAAGCTGTTCGGGCGATCCGGGAATGAGCGGCGGCGGCGACGGAGCCGGCACCACCGCCTCCGGGGTTACCGCGGCATGGACGAGCGCAGTTTCCTCGGCACTCGGGGTATCGGTGAGCGGCTTGGTCGCGACCGGCACTTCGTCGGCGGTGCGCACCGCCAGCGTGCCCGCCTCGTCCACTGCGTCCGCGCCGGTGCGGCGGAAGCCGAGCTGCGCATTCATGATGTCCATGATGCGCTGGCTGCGGATCGCCTGCTGGTTGCCCGAGCCGGTGCCGGTGGTGAACGGCCCGCCGAGCTCGCCGAGCACCAGATGCGGCGCGGCCAGCTCGGGCCGGCCGGTCTGCGCCGCGAGATGCTGCAGAAAACCTTCGAAAACCACGCCGCGGTTCGCGCTGGCGTCCATCACCCCGAACGCCTGCTGGCGCCGCGTGAAGTCGTAGCCGGGACCGCCGGGCATCATGCGCGGATCGCCGAACTCGTTGAAATGCTCGACCACATAGCGCTCCCACAGCGCGCGGTGCGCGCCGCCCGGCGTGACGTCGACGGTCGGGCCGAAATCCCGGCCGCGCAGCACGAAGGGGAACACTTCGCCGCGCGGCGGATCCATATGCGCGCGGCTCCGCTTGACTGCATAGGCCTCGGCCGCCTCCACACGCGTCGTGGTGTAGAAAGCGCGCGCGAAATCGTCGCTCGAGCCGCCCTGGATGTGCGAATATTGGATGCCGTGCTGGCGGATCAGTGCGCCGCGGGTGTCCGAGCCCGAACCCGGCGTGACACCCGGAGCGCCGTGCAGGAGCAGGATCAGCGGCTCGTCGTGCGCCAGCGTCCCCATCGCGATCATATGCTCGCGCGTCGCCGCGATCACGGTGTCGGCGAGCAGCTGCCGGATCGGCTCGGACAGACTGAGGTCGTTCATCACCAGGTGCAGCCGCGCCATCGAATCGGGCTCGCCGACCAGCCCGAGATCGCGGACCATCCGCCGCGACTGCGTTTCGGCGGCGTCGAGCCGAGTGCCGGCATGCGCGATCTCGGAGTCGGTCGACCCCGCCGCGCGCAAGCCGGCCAGATGCATGCGCTGCTGGTCGTTGAGGCCGAGCTGCTCGCCCAGCGCGCGGATCACCGGGCGATCGGCATCGGTGAGCGCCGTCTCGGTCGAACCGCGCTCCAGCGCGCGGCGGGAGCCGGCGGGATCGAGCGCGTCGTGATCGGCGGTGCGCACCGCGGTGCCGCCGGCGGCCGCGCGCACGTCGTCGCCGGTCAGCTTGACCATCGCGCGATGATAGTCGCCCAGCGTGGCGAAATGCTCGGTGACTCGCAGCCCGGTCGCCGGATCGGGGTAATTGACCCACAGCGGGCCCTTGGGATGGCCGGGGCTGACACCGAAATCGGTGAAATTCGGCGTGCCGTTATCGTCGAAATGGATCCGCGACGAACGCGCCCCGAAGCCCATTATCTCGGATTCGACGAGGACCACCTGCATGTCGCCGCCGAGCGCGCTCGGCATCCGCCGCGACAGCCGCGTGCCGCTCTCGCCGGGCCGGTTGGGATGGAAATGCTCCTGCAGGATCCATGGCCGCTGCCCGCGCACCAGCCCGCCCTGCCCGACCATCCGGCCCTGCGCGCCGACCCCGGTCATCTCGCCATCGGGGCGGATCGCAGTGACCGCTCGGGGTCCGCCCTGGATCACGACATATTCGTTGGTGTCGGGATTATGGTAGATCGCCGCCTCGCGCGTCGGGTCGGCGGCGAGCAGTCGGCGGAAATTGGCCTCGGCACCGGCATAATTGGTGGGATCGGGATGGACGATCACCGTGCCTTCGGTGACGCGGCCGATCAAATTGGGATCCGCGGTGCTCAAGTCGATCAGGACATGCGTGGCGACGAGCGGATTGTCGTTGGCGGCGACCGCGCGGCGCGGCGCCTTGCCGTCGTCGTCCATGGTGCGGACGGCGAGCTCCTCCTCGGGCGCGGCCCCGCGACGGCGGGCAGGCGCGCCTTGCTGTTCCTCGGGCGGTGCGCGGCTCGGCGGGCGCACCCCCGCTTCGTCTTCCGGCGGTGCACGGCTGGGCGGGTGGACCCCCGCTTCCTCCGGCGGCGCGCGCGGCGGCGGACGGCCGCCGGGCATGCCGGGCTCGGGCATGCCGTTCTCGCGCCAGCGCTGGAGCCGCGCGCTCGAATCGGCGGCATGTTCGAACGTGCCTTCGAGGAAGCTCTGGATCCCGCCTTGTGCCGCCGCGCCCCAGATCTCGTCGGCCGCCTGCGCGCGCGTGCCTTCGTAACGGCCGGCATGGCGGTCATAGTCGATCTCGTACGCGCGCGACCCGGCATTGCCGATCGCGCCGCCCAGCGTGCGGCTGATCAGCCGCGTGCCGAAATTGTTGCTCCAGGCGTGCGCGCGCATCGACCCCATGCGCGTGGCGACCTCGCCGACCCGGCCACGCCCCAGCGCCTCGCGGGTGCCCGACAGCCGCCCAAGCCCGCCCGTACCCAGGCTTATCGCACGCGAGGTCAGCCCCGTGGCGAGGCTGCTCACCACGCCCCCGCCGAAGCCGCGCTCGACACCGCGCCCGATATTGGAAAGCCACTCCCCGCGGTCCCAGGCGCGGTCGTCGAACGCCGCGTTGCCCGCCCCGCCGAGCGCGCCCGCCGCGCCGCCAATCAACACTTCCTCACCCAGGGTAACGGCGCGCAAGCCCGCAGTCGAAACCATGCGAGAGGTCATCGCGCCGCGCAGCAAGCCCATTCCGCCGGTGCGCGCGATGGTGAGCGCCGAGGCCAGCCCCGCGGTCGCCGCCTGCACTACCGCCAGTCCGAAATCGCGCCCGGCATCCTCATAGCCATAGCGCCCGCCCTTGATCGCCCAGCTCGCCGCCATGCCGAGCACGCCGGCGCCCAGAGTGGTCAGCACCGGGATCCAGAACGACGCCGCCGCGCCGCCGGTCAGCGCGGTCGACAGCACCGCCGCGGCGACGACCAGTGCCGTGGTGATTGCGTTGGCGATATTGTCGGTCGCAGTGCGATACGCCTGGGCGTTCGACTGGTTGGTCGCCATCAGCGCGCCGAACCCGACCACGCTGTCGCCCTCGGCGGGAGCGAAATTGCCGCGCTCGTCGAAGCGCCCGGCGCGCACCATCACGCCTTCGCGATTGCGGAAGCGCAGATTGCCGCGTGCGTCGAAATCGCTGACATGCGCCGCGTCGCCTTCGCTGACTCCCATCACCCGCATCAGCCGGTTATGCGATGCCTCGAGCCGGCGATATTCCTCGCGGGCGAGCAATTGTCCCGCCCAGCCGGCATTGTCGAGCTGGAGCCGCGAGGTCATCCGGCTGACTTCGGCGCGCTCGCGCGGATTGCGCGGCTGGCCCATTGCCAGGACCTGCATCTCGATCCGGTCGTCGCCTGATAATTCGGTAAAATAGTCGTCCGAATGCTCGAACAGCCCGAGCCGCTCGTACAGGCCGGGGCTGTGGGTGCGGTCATATTCGGCCACTGCAGCCTGAATCTGGTCGCGACTCATCCGGCCGAAAGTGCTGCGCAACAGGCCCTCGTCAGTGCCCCAGCGGTCGACGGCGTGCTCGAAGGCGAGTGCGGCCACGCTCGGGTCGGTGAGCCCGCGAGTGACTTGCGATTCGATCAACCGCCCCTCGCGTTCGTCGCTCGCGCCGCGCCGTAGCCGTCCGCCCAGATCGGCGCGGATCTCGGTCAGGGGCCGCCCGGTGTCGCGCCCGCCATTGCGATAGCGATCCCATACCCGGTACATCTCGGCCTCGCGCGCCTGGGCGCGTTCGAGCCGGCTCGGTTCGGCCGCGGGATCGCGCGGGTGCGACATCCGCGAATTCGGATCGTCGGGATTACCCATGTCGTCGTTGAGCTCGGGATCGTCGAGCGCGCGCTCGACTCGTTCGCGATCCGCCCCGCCCGGCCGGCTGTCCTCGACTGCGAGCTGCATCGCGCGGGTGTCGGCAGTGCCCGCGCCGGTGCGCGCCAGCGTGGTCAGCAAGTCGACCTGCTCGGTGCGCAGCGAGGCGGTGTAGAGATAGTCGCCGTCGCTATAGGTGCGCTCGCGGCTCGCCAGTTCGCGCAACCATGCCTCGCCCCCCGCCGCGCCGTCTGCGCGCACTGCGCCGTCATTGCCCAGCCGCGAGACGGTATTCGCCCAGGCGGCACGGCGCCGCGCTTCGCCCGCCTCGGCACTTTCGAACTCGCCGGTGGCAGTGAGATTGAAGTCTCGCGCGCCTTCGAGCCGGCTCGTCCCCGCCTGGCGCGCGAAGCGCTCCATCGCGTCGAAGGCATTGTCGCCGCCACGTGTGGCATTTTCGTCGAGCGCCGTCGTCACCGCCGCCTCGGCCCGCACCGCGCGCGCCGCCGCGACGCAATCGGCGGCGTTATTTTCGTCGGCGGTGCGCAGCAGCTGGAACATACGCCGATCGGCGCCCTCGAGATCCTCCTCGACCGAATTCATGATCTCGGTAGCGCCGGGCAGTCCGCGCATCGCCGCCATGTCGGCCGGGCTGAGCGAGGTCATCGCCGCCTGGACCTGATCGGCGTTGTTGGTCCATTCGGTCGCCGCCTGGATCTCGGCCAGCGCCCCCGCCGCGCGATTGCCGAGCAGGTAATTATACACCGCGTCGCCGCTGTAGAGCCGCGAGTTCACCCCGGTCACCAGATTGCCGAAGCTCATATAAGTGGCGACGTCGTCCCACAGATTGCCGGGGCGGACTTCGTTGTAATATTTGATCACCGCCTGGCCGCGGCGATAAGTGAGCCCGCGCACCAGATCGAGCGTCTGCTCGGGATTCTGGCCGAGCAAAGTCATCTGGGTCATCAGCCCGTTGCCGCGGCGGGTGACGTCGCCGACCACGCTGTCGGAGATCGAGCGCGTGAGATCGAAGATTTGCTGCTCGCTCTCCGGCGCGGCGCTATAGTCGTCGGAAAGATCGACGAATTCCTTGGGGCTCGATCCGGTGCCGGCGGGCGGCTGCGGGCTGGTCGAGGCGGGCGGCGGAGTGCTGGCATTAGCCTCGCCGGTGCTGCCGGGCCCCGGCGTTCCCATATAGGCCGCCACCGCCTGTGCCTGCGCGTCGCGCAGCGCCGACCACAGGGCATTCTCCATCGTGTCGAGCTCGGCCTTGGCCGGAATCGGGAAATTGTCGATCGATTGCGCCACCGGATCGGCCATCCGCCGCAGCGACTGGTCGAGCGCGATTATCTGGGCGGACATCTGCGCGCCCGAGCCGCGCGCCGACTCGCGCAGCTGGCTATTGAGCTGTGCCATGCCCTTGTCCGCGCCTGCTGCGATCTGCGCCCCGCGCGTCGCGAACTGGCGGCGCATCCGCTCGGCCGCGCCACTCGACTGGCCGAGCCGGGCGTCCACGGCTTCGCGCTGGAGCCGGCGAGTGCGCTCGCCCGAATCGATCACGAAGCGCGCGAAATTGTCCGGCGGCTGGGCGCGCTGCGCCGCGATCTGCTCGTGGAGCGCGAGGATCGCCGCGCCCTGGCCGCTGGCGAGGCTGGTATAGCCCTTCCACTGGCTGTCGCCGGCGCGCGCCGTGCTCGTGCGCTGCGCCTCGGCTGCCCGCGTCGTCTGGCTGACAATCTGCTCGCGGCTGCGGTGGTGGCGGTCGACCAGCCCGATCTCGATCGAATTGCGGCTGCGGCGCACGCCGTCCGCCGAGTTGCGCTCGGTCGTGTCGACTTGCTTGACCGCATTGTCGCGCATCCGCGCGATCTGCGCCGGCGCCTGGCCGAGCCGATCGACATAGCTCTGAAACGGCTGGAACGCCTGGGTCGCGGCATTCATAAAATTATTGTGCGCGGTGTTGAGATTGTCGGCGAACACCGATGTGCCGTCGGTGAAGGCGGTCGCGCGATTGCCGGCGCGCACCGGGATCGCAACATCGATATCCTCATTCTCCGCCGCCTGCATCTGCGGCGATTGATCCTCGTAATCGGCCGCAGTGTTCGGCGCATGGCCGAGCGAGGGATCGGCCTGCAGCCCGCTGAACGCGGCCGAGGCGGCGGCGCCCGCGACATCGACTGCAGTGAGATAGTCGCCGAGCGTCACTTCGACGGCCTGTGACGCTTCGCGCGCCGCGGTCATCCGCGCCTGGATCGCCGCGCGCCGCGCCGCCACCGTCCCCATCGCGCGCCGCGCGGCGACGCGGATCATCGCACGGGCATTATCCGCCTGCAGCCCCAGCCGGAACACCGCATCGGACTCGGCCTGGTCGAGGTCCGAGCGCGCATCGGCCAGCGTGTCGCGCAATTTATCGAGCGAATCGTCGAGCTGGCGCTGCGCGTCGGCCTGGAGATCGGCGTAAAGCGAGCGCAGCCGCTCATGCTCGTTGCGGCCCGCGGCGACGACTTCGTCATAGCTGCGCGCCGCGGCTGCCGCCGCTTCCTCGAATGCGATCGGATAGCGGCGCACCGCCGGCGACATGTCCTTGGTCCCGCCGTCGGGCACCACCGACAGGCCGTGCGGCATCGCCAGCGGCGCCGGCGTGGCGGTGCGATCGAGCGGCTGGCGGCCGATCTGGACCTGATCATTGGCGGGTTGCGGTATCGGCAGCGGCACGAACGGCGGCTCGGCGCGCGGCTCGTGCGCGGCCGCGCCGGCGCGGCGACCGCCGGCCACGGCCGCCCCACCACCACCGCCGCCATGCGCGGGAGCCGTACCCCCCGGCCCGCCGGGCGCCGCCGCAGGACCGCCCGATGCCGGCACCGCAACCGTCGCGCCGTCCGCCGCAGCGCCGTCGGCAGGCGCGGCAGGAGCGCTTGTGGAGCCGGCGCCGCCAACGGTGCGTGGGGCGGCAGGCGCAGCGGGCCGCGTGCCCGTCGGCGGCATCACGATCGGGGTTGCGGCCACGCTCGACATCAGCGGCGCGGGCGGCGGCGCGACGCTGACCAGATCGTCGGCCGAACACACCATCGCGCTGTACGAAGTGAGCGCGCTCGACGCGGGATCGACATAAGCCGGGCTGCTCATCGGTCCGTCGCGCATCGCCGGACTGGTGCTGCGCGCCGCCGCTGCCCGCGCGTCGCGCGCCGCGCGCCGCTCCTCGGGAGTCGAGCGCGCGGACGGCATCGCGTCGAGCCGGTGCGGCACCCGCG
>NZ_SRXT01000004.1 GCF_004792685.1 Sphingomonas gei | reverse complement strand
CGAGATCGGCGGCGGCGAGCGGACGCCCGGCCCTGCGCGCCCGCGTCGCCGCGCCGAGCACGACGTTGCGGATATGCCCCCCGGCGAGATCGATCGTCACCGAGAGCAAGTCGAGTTCCTCGGCCGCCACGCCGTGCCGGTCGCCTAGATGGGTCTCCCACAATGCCCGCCGGGCCGAAGCGCTCGGCAGCGGGAATTCGAGGATCGCGTCGAGCCTGCGGACAAAGGCGGGATCGAAGCGATCGCGGCTGTTGGTGGCGAGCACCGCGACTCCGTCGAAATCCTCGATTCGCTGGAGCAAGTAATTGGTCTGGGCGTTGGCGAAGCGATCATGCGAATCGCCGACATCGGTGCGCGCGCCGAACAGCGAATCGGCCTCGTCGAAGAACAATACGACATCGGCATGCTGCGCAGCATCGAGTACGCTGGACAGGTTCTTTTCGGTCTCGCCGATCCACTTGCTGGTCATCGCGGCAAGGTCGACACGGTAGAGCGGCAGCCCGACCCGCCGCGCGATCCAGTGCACCGCGAGCGTCTTGCCGGTGCCCGATTCGCCGGTGAACAGCGCACGCACGCCCGGCCGGTAGCGCGCGCGCAGCGAGCTGCCCAAGTCTTCGGAAAGCTGGTCGCGCAGCCGGATCCGGTCGATCAGCAATTCGAGTCCCTCACCCAGCTCGGGCGGCACCACCAGATCCTCGCGCTCGACCTGCGCCGAGGAGCGCCGCGCCAGCGAGTCGAGCTGGCTCGCCCCGGCATCGGCGGCAGCGACGAGGTCGGCCCAGCCCGGGGCGTCGCTGCCGAGCAAGGCGATGCGCTCGGCCACCTCGGCGATCCTGCCCGCGCCCTGGCGATAGGTGGTGGCCGCCTGCTCGGCGAGCGCGGCGTCGACTCCGCCGGCCTGCCACAAGGCGACGCGCTCGGTGCGGTCGGGCAGAGGCAGCGCCCATTCGGTCGACGGCAAGGGCGCTTCGATCACCCCCTCCATCCCGGCGAGCAGCAGCAACGGCCCGTCCCACGCGCCGAAATCCTCGATTCGGCAGCGCTCGCCCGGCCCGAGCGCGCGGCGCAGCACCGGCAGGCTGCCCGAAGCCGCCAGCCAGCAGACATGCTGCGCGACATGCTGCTGCTCGCCCAACACCACCGGCGCGAGCGCAAGCGTCTCGCCGATCAACGCGGCAACCGCCTCGCTCTCGCGCAGGCTCGGCGAGCGCAGCACGAGCAACGCCGGCGCGGCGCGCGCCGCGATCCGCGCGGCCCGCGCCTGCGCTTCGGCGACGATTGCCTCGGGCAGCGCCGTGCATCCGATCCGCAGCGGGTGGATGCCATCGGGCTCGAGCCGCCCGCCGCCCAATGCGGCGACCAGCGCCAGCGGCATGCCGATGCTGCGCTCGGCGAGCGGCGCGGGCTCGTCACCCAAATCGATCAGCCCGATCCGCGCGGCGGGGCCGCTCGCCAGAGTGACGCAATCGAGCCCGAAGGGAGCGAAGATCGTCGCAAGGAACCCGGCGAGCGGGCGCGCGCTGCCGACCGGGTTCTGCGCCTGCGCAACCAGCCGCGCGGTGCCGGCATCGGTCTCGACTGCGAGCATCAGCGCGGCGGCTAGCAACTCGCCGTCGCTCAGGCCGAAGCGGTCGGCCAAGCTGCAAAGCTTCGCGTCGTCATCCGCTGGTGCGCTCCGGATCGCGGCGAGCAGCGAAGCTTCGGAAACCGCCGGGCCGGCCGCGCCCTTCGCGCCGCATATGCTGCGCAGCATATGGAGCGCCAGCGCGCGCAAACTGCGCATCTCGGCAGGCAATGGCGCGGTCATGGTTCGCCCCGCTTTGCGTAGCGATACCGAATACTGAGCCCGAGCCAGTCGGTCCAGCCGGGGTCCACGTCGAGCGCGTGGCGGCGCAGCCGCAGATCGACCGATTCGGGATCGAAGCGGATTGCCAGCCGCTCTTCCGCCTGGCGCAGCCAGCCCGGGCGGCGGACGACTTCGTGGAGGCGAATTCGCGCACGGCGCCAGAGGTGGAAGTCCATCGCAACCCGCCACGGCCGAGCGAAATTGGGGTCGCCGGGTGCGCAGTCGACGAGCGGGAGCATAGCAGCATCCCCGGGTTCGACGTCAAAGTGCCGGCCGATCGCGCGGATCAGCCGCCGCCCGCCATCGGCCGCGGCGCAATCGGGATGATCCGCCAGCCATTCGCGAAAACCGAGCCGGATCAATAGCGGCACCACCAGCCACAGCCCGGCGAACGGGCTTTCGGCTTCGTCGAGCAAGCTCGGCAACGCGGGAGATGCAGCAAGCGCCTTCGCTTCCGACGCCGGGACCTGCGCCGGCTCGGGTATCGGCACCGTAGGCGTTGCCGCGTCGGCCCCACCTGCCGGGCGCGCTTCACTCAGGCGCTCGGCAAATGCTGCCGCAGCCGCATCGGCGTTCCGCTCCACCGCCCGGTGCGCGACCAGGGCCGCAGGAACCCGGCCGGTATCCAGCAGCCCGGCATAGCTGCGTACCGCTGCGGCCAGTTGTCGAGGTGCGAGCTGCAACGAAGGGCTCCCCCGCAACAATATCCGTTCGAGCAGGCGCCGTGCCAAGGGCGCCGCGACGCCGATCCGCAGCACCAGCTGTTCGATCGTCGCCACCAGCTTCTCGGGAAGGTTTTCGCGCATCGCCAGAACCAGCGCGATGGCGGCACGCTCGAGCGCCTGGGGCTCGTCGGCGGTCGTCGCGCTCGCCACGGCCGCATCACGCTCCGCGAGGGGATCAGCGGCGGCGATCGACAGTCGCGCCATACCCGCCACCATCTGCTCGGCTGCGGCGAACAGCAAGTCGATCCCGCCTTCCGCCGCAACTGCCTCGACCAGGGCGACGGGCTCGATCGCCCCGTCCCCCGCCAGCGCTTCGCCCAGTGCCGCCGCCAGCCATTCGCGCGCGGGGACGCCTTGCCAGTCCGGCACTGCCAGCCGCCAGAACCACGCGACCGGTCGGCGCCCGGCGATCAGCTCGCGCAGCAGCAGCCGCCATGCCTCGCCGCGGCTGGCGAACCACACGCAATTGGCGTCGCCGGCGCTGCTGTCGCCGCCGTGACGCCGCCCCTGCGTCGCCGTTTCCCACGCCTGGCGGAATTGCGCGCTGCGCCGGTCGGGCCGCTGGTCGGGCTGCGTGCGCCCGAGCGCGACGCGGCGAATCAGCACCAGCCGCTCGTCGTCGGGCCAGGACGTGCGGATCCCGTCCTCGATCGCGAACCGGGCCATCGCCGCGCGATCGGGGGGGCCGCGGAGCCGCAGCCGCGCGATCGCGACACTCACCGGCTCAGCCGGTCACGAGATGGAAGCGCAAATCGTTGGTCAGCGAAACCAGGCCTCCCAGATTCTGCGTCATCACTGCCATCGCATGCCCATCGACGATATCGTCGATCACCGCGCGCGAGACGATGCGATCGTTGCGGTCGCGGATCACCGTGATCATCCCCTTGCGGATGCGCGTGATGTCGAGCGCCAACTGGAAGCGCGTGCCGAGCACCGCGGGCGCCGGCGCCACTAGTCGCGCCGGGATGATCGCATCGACCGGGGCATGCGCGCTCATCAGCAATGCTATCCGCACCAGCTCGTTGATCGCGTTGACCGCTTCCTGTTGCGAGCGATCGATCCGTGCGAACAGCCAGTCGACAAAGCCCTGCAATGTCCGCCGGTCCGCGAGCGGCACTTCTGGCCAGCCGGGCAGTCCGGCCAGCGAAGCGAGCGGGGCCGGCCGATCGAATTCGGACAATATCTCGGCCCAGCCCAATCGTATCACCGGCGCGACTTCGGCAAAGGCGGCATGGAGGCAGGCAGCGACCTGGCCGATCGCTTCCATCTCGCTCGTCGCCATCCGAGTCAGCGTCGGCTGGCGATGGCGTCCGTCGATCAGATCGCCGATGCTGGCGGTCTGCTGGATCTGGACATGCGTCTGCGCGAGCGAGAGCGCCGTGATCCGGCTATAGTCGATCTGCGCGATCAGCGCGCGGCGGTCCTGCACCACGCGCTGCTGCGCGACGAACGCCTGCTGCACGCCGAACATGATCCGGTTGGTGGGGAAGAAGGTGCGCGCCAGGATCGGCAGCAGCGCGCGGTAGCGCATCGCCTCGATCGCGGCGCGCGCGGCTTCCAGCCGGTCGATCCGCGCCACTTCGCGGGCGATCGGCGGGAACCATTTGACTGGCGCATCGCGCAGCAGCTCGACGTAATCGTCGAGCTCTTCGGGCACGTCGGGATGCTCGCGGCGGCATGCGATGACCGGATCGGGGGCGAGTCCCGACGCCATTTCGAGCACCGGCGCCGAATCGCGATAATCGGCCTCGCGCACCCGGCGCCACGCGATCACCGAGACATGCGTTTCGAGCACGGCGCTGCGCCGGGCGTTGACCGTGGCGACGCGTGCCAGCTCTTCGGCATAAAGCTGTTGCGCGACGGCGACGTCGTGGCGCGCTTCCTCGACTTCGACATCGACGCTGCGCAGCCACGCCGCGACCTGATTGGCCTGGGCAAGGACGACCCCGCGAAGCGCGTCGATGCTGTCGCGCAGGTCCTCGAACAGCGCGAGCCGTCCCTCGACCAGCCGCATGATCGCGATGCTGTTGTCGATCGCCTTCACCGCCGCAGTGAAATAGGTCGATTCGTGCTTGTCCGCCGGCGTCGTGTCCATGTCGACGACTTGCGACACGCCGTCCTTCTTGGGCGGATTGATCACCTGGTCCAGCGTGACGAAGACCGGGGCATCGTCCGTGCTGTCGATCGTTCGGAAGCCGGGCATCGGCAAGTCGCCCAATGCGATGCCGCGGGGACGGAAATTGGCGGCGGTCGCGATGAGCGACGCCAGGGTGCTGATCACCGCCGCCTTGCTGCCGATCGCATAATCGAGCGCCATCGCCGCCGGCGAGGGCTTGATGCGTTCGGCGACGCTCAGCGTCCGCTCGACCAGCCCCGCGACAGGCCGCGATCCGCGGATGTCTGCCGGTTCGTAGCGATTCGAATTGAGGCCGATCTGGGCAAGCCCGATACTGGTCGGCGGTGCGAACGCCGTCGGCGTGTGAATGGCCGATATCGCAGTATTGATCGGCAGGATCGACAGCGGCATCGAGAACGCCATGGCCGTGGGCGCGGCGAATGCAGGTGACGCCAGCGCGTTGGTAGCGCTGGTGGTGAGCAGCCGCTCGCGCGCTTCCGCCACCGCCGCTATCGGTGCAATCGACACCAGGTCCAGCTTTGCGATCTTCGGCACGAACGCCGCCGCGGCCAGCTGGCTGCTCGAAGCTGCGGACTTCGCAGCCGCCGACTTCGCCGACGCTGCAGCCGCCGCCGCTGCGGCCGCGGCCGCTGACGCCGTCCCCCCCGAGGGGGTCGGGGTCGGCTCGATCGGTTCGAACGCCTTGATGCGATCGAGGAAGCCGGCGATCCCCGCGCTGGTTGCGCGCGCGCTTTCATCGCGCGCCGAGAGATCGGCGAGCGTGGGCGAGGTCACCAGCCGCGAGGCGGCGTCGGCGCCGAGCATATATTGGCGAACGCGGTAGATGTCCGAGCGCGCGCGGATGAAGCCGAGATCGATCGCATCGTTGGTCGCGTCGAGCCGCGCCCTGATCTGGCCGAGAAACGCGTCAATGCCCAGTTCCTCGAGCTGGGTGAGGTCCTGCCGCAGGAAGCCCTGCTTCCATTGATCGCGGAACGGATCCAGCGCCGCCACCTCGCGGACGCCATTTGCCTCGGCCGTGCCGAAATCCGGAACGACGATATTCTCGCGCCCGGGCACTGCCTTCCACGGCCAGCCGCTGCTCGGATTGGTCTGGCCGGCGGTGCCGGACATCAAGGCCGCCCCGGCGGGAGCATCGTCGGCGATGAAGGTGGCGACATTGCCGCTGGCGTCGGTCGTGCCGAACGGTCCCCATTCGACTTGCCCGCCGCGCTGGCCGAATTCGACGCCATTGACCAGGAAGCCGTCGAGCCCACCGCCATTGGCATCCCAGGCTTGCGACGCGGGCACCTCGAGCCGGGTCCAGCGGCCGACCGGGGGAAGCGCGCCCCCCGTGAAGAGCTTGCCGAAAAACCCGTCGGCGGCGCCCCAGAACACGCCCTTGCTGAAAATCGCCGTGAAGCTGGGGCTCGTCGCCTCGCCTAGCCGGAGCGACAGCCCGGTGAGTCCGGCCGCCGAATGGATCCGCACCCACACCCACACCGTATCGCTCTTGGCTACCGGCAGCGACGCCGCCGCGCCCGACATGGTGTGCAGCCGCACCGTAGCGCCGCCCTCGTCGAATCGGCGCGTGCGCGTGCATTCCACCGGCGGCTGATCGCCCGGATCGGGACTGTCCTCGCCCAAAGGCAGGTCGGAAGCGGGCCAGCGTACCGGCTGGCCCGAAATCGCCTCGTTGAGCCGGTCGAGCCGGCGGCGGCCGATCTCGCGCGTCGCCAGCCAGCCCGCCCGATCGGCAGCGAACGCGGCCATGGTGGTGGCGAAGCGCGGATCGGCGACTTCGATCTCGAGCAGATGCGGCTCGTAGACCGTGTCGGGCACCGGCACGAGCAGTTCGACTCGGTCGGGCGCACTGCGATTATAGCTGGCGAGCGCCGCTGCCTCGCGGATCGCCATGTCGAGATTGCTCTGCGGCACGGGGATCGCCGAAAGCGCGAAGCTGCCGGGGAAGAAGGTCTGGCGCCGCAGCACCGGATCGAACAAGTCGCGCGGGAGCAGTCCGACCGGGGGCAGCCGCACGAAGGTGTCGCGCAGCAGCACTTCGTCGAACGAGGGCTGCTCGACCAATTGGCCGACGAACTGGTCGATCCGCGCCTGCCACAGCCGTGGGTCGCCGGTCATCGGCACCAAAGCCGTGCGATTGCCCGGCGTGCCCCCGATCCGCACCACGCTGAACCGGTCGACGAATGCCAGCGACCAATCCGGATTGAAGCCGAGCGTGGCGAGCGGCACCCCCCAGGCATCCCAGGGATGCATGTCGTCTTCGCCGAACAATTTCTCGTTGTCGAACGCGGCATAAGCCAGGCGATTGCGCTGCGCCTTGTCGTAGCCGGGCAACGCATAATCGGGACTTCCGTCGGTCGCAGTGACTTCGGCCGGCCACAGGAACAAGGCGAGCTGCGCGCCATCGATGCGCTGCAAGTCGACATAGGCGTCATCGCGCGCATCGGGCGGGCAGGCATCCATCGGCCTGCCGAGGATCGTCGCCGTCACTGGCCGCGCGACGAGCACCGCGACATGCGGCAGCAGCGCACTGCGCGCGCTCGCCGCGAGCCCGCCGAGGCTGCGCCCGATGCGCCGCGGCAGCACCGGCCGCAGCCGATCGCCCCCCACCGGCGGTGAGACGGTGACCACGTCCGGGTCTTCATCCTCCTCGATCGCATCGGCGTGGTCTACGCGCAGAATCACCGGCAGCTCGGCGAGCTTCACCCGGCGGGCACTGCCGATGCTGATATCCTCGCCCGACACCGCGAGCGCGATCCCCGGCGAGACGATCAGCTGGACGAGTTCGGGCACGGCGCCGATCGCGCCCGGCTCGGCGGTCACTTCGAGCCCCGAGACGCTGCCCGGCGCGAGCGATAGGCCGTAGAGCCGCTGCATCCCCGAGCGCACGTCCTGCTCGGCGGTGAGCGCCTTGTCCGACACCGCGCGCCCCGCGAACGGGTGCATCCGCCGCCGCCAGACATTGGGCAGGTCTGGCCGGAGCGGCGGATCGCAGCCGATGACATGCTCGTCGGCGAACGCGCGATCGATGCGCTGGGTGACTTCCATGTGCCGTCCTCCGCTCAGCTCGTCGCGACGCCGCTGGTCAGCGCCTGGTCGATCGCACGCACGTCCTTGCTATCCACTGCCCGGCCGATCGCAGTGGCCAGATCGGGCAGCGCGCTCGCAGCCAGGGTGCGGAAGGCGCTGTCGAGCAGCAGCGCGCGCGCGCTCTCGCCGATCCACACCGCCTGCGCCGCGTTCGGCCAGCTCTCGCCGATCTGCGCCTGGAGCCTTGCCAGCCCCTCGCCCAGCCGCGGGTCGCTATAATCCTGCGCGACATCCATCACTTCGCCGTCGCCGAGCACGATGTCGTTGCCGGCGGCCAGCGTGAGATTGCCCGTCGAGGCAGCCAGCGCCAGCCGGTTGAGCCCGCTGCGCGCAACCGCCAGATCGGCGCTGGCCGGCTGCGCGATCCCGGCCAATGCGGGGTTCACCGTCGCCGCCCGCAACGCGAGCGCGGCCGCCGCGGGAACCAGCGACGGCGTCGCCTCGGCTGCGGCGGCCGCCTCCTTCTTGGTCAACGCCACGGCGGGCGCCGCAGCCATTGCCCTGCTCAGCGACGGCCCGGCGGTGAGCACGCTGGCATCGAGCAATGTCGGCCGCAGTAGCACCGGCGGCTGGACGATGATCGGCGGGGTCTCGCCGGGGGCCGGCTTTGGCTTGGGCGACTCGCCGCTGCTCGGCGTAGGCGCGGGAGTGGTGGTCGGCGCGGGATCGGTCTTGGGCAGATCCGCCTGGGTCGGGATCGCCTTGATCACCGCTTCGAGGTCCGCGATCACCGAGGCGGTGAGGATGTCGGAACCCGACACCGCACGCCCGCCGAGCAGCGCCATCACCCGCGCGGTGCCGAGCGCCGTCGCCCGCGCATTGATCGACGCGAAGCGCTTTTCGAGCTTGAGCCGCTTGAGCGTCTGCGACACCAGCCCGGCGACGATCACGTCGTCGCCGCTGATCGAGACGCCGTTGAGCGCGGCACCATCATACGCGATCGCGCGCCGCCGCGTATACCACAGCAAGGGCGGGCGGCCGTTGGTGGTCGGCAATGCGGCGATCGCTTCCTGCCATGCGGCATGCCAGGCCTGCATGGTCAGCGCCTCCGCCTGCGCCTGCGCTTCGGCCGCGGCGTCGCGCACCGCCGCCTCGATCCGCTTGGTCCGCTTGGCGATCAGGCTCGACAGCATGTCGAATGCCGGCTTCGACGCCGCAGCCGCCGGATCGGCCAGCGCCGGGGTCCGCGTCTTGGGCAAAGCATTGTTGAAGCGCTGGAAGCGCGCCCGCGTCACCGGCACCATCACCAGCACCCCGGTCGCGTCGATCTCCTCGGCAGTCGCCTCGAGATCGATCGGCGGCAGCGACAGCGATTCTTCGACCAATGCGCCGATCTCGTCGACCGGCACGAAGGCGATGTCGACATCCACCGTTGGGGGGAAGTAGAATTGTCGAAAGCCGAAATTGTCGGGCTGGATCGCCGCGGCGGGCAATTGCCCGGCGGGCGGCAGCGCGGCAAAGGCCTGCGCCGCGGGGAATACCGGCGGCATCGAGCGCGCGCGCAACTCGTCGAGCACGTCGTTCAGATGCGTGCGATGCTGGAGCACATGCGCCTCGGCGATCGCCCGCGGGCGCCCGCCGAACGCGACCTGCACCCCCGAATCGGCGCCGGTCTCGCGCCGCACCATCGCCATGTCGATCCAGCGGATCGTGCCGCGATCGAGCCCGATCAGCGCCAGCGGCAGCGCATCCTGCGACACGCCCGCGGGCTTGCCGAGGAAGATCTGCTTGGCCACCGCGCGCCGCGCCGCGCTGAGCGTCGCCGCGCCGCTATGATCGGGATAGGGGATCAGCGTGATCGCCGTCGCCTCGATGATGTCGCCATCCTCGACCGTGCGCTGCCCGGTGATGCTGCGCGGATAGGCGGCGATCGGATTGGCGGTGAACTCGACCGCGCGCAGCGCGAGCACGAACATCCCGCTGCGCCGCCCGAGCGGCACGCGCGGCTCGGCCGAAAGCCCGAGCGCGGCATCGAGCTGGCGAGTCACCGGCATGTCGAGGATCGGCACGTCCTGGCGCTTGCCGAGCATGACGACGTCGCCCGAAGGCGTGAGCCCGACTCCGGCCTGGATGCGCACCGACTGGCCGCGCACGCTGGCGGCGACCGCGACCTGCAGCCCGCTGATCACCCCCGCGCCGCTGGCGCGCGCCATGTCGGCCTGGCGTTGACGGACATAATCCTGGTCGCGGGTGAGATCGGCGCCGGTGAGGAAGCGGCCGTCGAAATAGCGCGGGCGTCGCCGCAGCCCGTCGAGGATCAGCGGACCGCCGGAGAGATCGTCCTCCAGCGAATCGCGCGAGACGGTGCCGCTGCCGGCGAGGCGCGCGGCTTCGGCACTGTCCGCCACTTCGATGATCGAGCGGCCGCTTGCCTTGGCGAGTTCGGTCATGGTCAGTTCCTCTCAAGGTTCGACGAGCGCCCCGGCGGCGGGCGCGCGGCCGCTCCATTTGCCGGGAAGGAAGATGAAGGGGCGGACACGGTTGTCGACCGACGGGCGCGCGGCATCGAGCGCCGGGCGGACGCTGGACGGCGCGTCGGCGGCGAGCTGCACCGGGATCGCCACCCGCGCGAGCAGTACCGCCGAGAGATCGGTGCCGGCGACTTGCTCGGCGAGCGGATCGAGCTCCTCGTCGCCGGCGCCGCTCAGCCCGGTATCCCAGGAACCGAGCACTGCGCTGAGCCTGTCGTCGTGACTGGCGGCGGCATCGGGCCAGTGATTGGCCGGGCTGGGGATCGGATCGGCTTCGGCGCGCAGCACCAATTGGAGCTGCGGCTCCTCGGCGAGCCGCGCCGGGACCAAGGCATCGAGCGCGTCGAACGGCCCCGACGCGACGCTCGGCGTCATCCCGCGGGCGCAGTCCTTGGCCGAAAGGAAGATGTCGGCGACCACCGCCACCGGAAAACCGACATTGGGCGCGCGGTGCACCGCGGTGCGCAGCTTGCCGGTCTCCTGCGCCGCGAACCAGTTCGCCAGGCGGATGCAATAAGGCTCGCCCAGCTCGATCAGCCGGCCATAGCGATCGAGCGCGACCCCGGGCTCGATGCGCAGCTCGAGATCGTTGTTCCCGGCGGCGGGCGCACGCACGCGCAGCCCGGCGATCGTGCCGAAGCCGGCGATATGGCGCAGCGCCATGGCGAGCCGGCCGCGATGATAGGTCTGCTCGTCCTGGAAATCCTCCGCCTGGAGCAGCACCCCGGTCGCGTAATTGACGCGTTCGGGTCTCAGCGGCGCTGCCAGGGGATCGGTGGCGAGGAGCGTGCTCATCGGCGATTCCTATTTCGGTCTGAGGTTGCGGAGGTTGAGGTTGCGCAGCACCGTGGGGCTGAGCGCATCGAAGGAGCGCAGGCTCTCGGGGTCGGGCGCACGCGTCGGCGGCGTCTCGGTCGGGTTTGGTTTGGTCGCCGGTTTCTCGACGCTGACCACCAGGCTGACCGGCGCGCTGGCATTGCCGCTGTCGTCGATCACGACCAGCTCGAACACGTGCCGCCCCGGATCGAGCGCATTCTCCACCACAACCGAGGGCTGCGACGTGGAAAAGGTTTTGCCGGGTGACAGCGTGACCATCGCGGTTACGCCGGATCCATGGTGAAGCGATATTCCTTGATCTTGCCGGTCGCGTCCTTCGAGCGCACGCCGGACAGGATGAAGCTGGCGCCCGGCGCCACCACCAGCGGCAGCGCCAAAATGTTGCCGTTCTTGTCGACAGCATCGAGCACCGCGGTCGGCCGGTCGGTATCCTGGACGATGACGTCGATCGAGACCTTGTCGGACTCGTTGCCGCTATCGTCGACCACGGTGAGAATGAAGGTGTGCTTCCCCGTCGACAGCGGATTCGACGCACTCACGTCGACGCTGACCACCGGGTCCTTCTGGACCACCGGCACATTGGGTTTGAACGTCGCCATTGTCGCTGCTCCTCAATCGTCCCACGTCCAGATGTGGCGGGTAATGTTGCTGCCGGGCGCGCCCTTCGATCCGATCGCGCTCAGCACGAAGCCCTGCCCGGCGCTGACCACGCTCGGCCCGCTGATCCGTGCGCTCGGCCGGATCGCCACCGGCCCGTCGGCGCGCTGGTCGAGCCCGCCCGAACCCGCGACGAAATCGCCCTCGCCAAGAATCGAGCGTCCCAGCCGCACCACTTCGAACGGCTCGGGCTCGTCGAGCCATGAATCGATACCGATCAGCGACGCAGCGCCGATGATCAGCGGGCGGCGCGCCTGATGCATGCTCGCCTCGACATGCGCCGGCACCGCCGCCTCGATGATATCCTTGAGCCGCGCCATTTCGTTCCGGTCGCTCACCCCGCGCACCAGCACGAGCACGCGGTGCGCGAGCCGCGCGTAGAATTGCTGCACCGCCTGGGTATCGCCGCTGCGCGCGCGATCGATCTCGGGGCGGAACAAGGAGAGCAGTTCCTGCCGCGCGACGTCGCCGAGGATCAGCGTATCGCCGACGAAGCTGTTGCCCGACTGAGTCAGCCCGAGCGTCAGCGGGTCCTCTTCCTCGTTGAGATCGGCGCCAAGGATCGTCGAGAAGGTTCGACGCAGGCGGAAGCCCTCGACCACCACGATGCTGCCGCGGGTCACGGCGCCGCCGGCGAGCATCGTACACGAACCGCCCGGCGCCATGCCGAGCGCCAGCGCGCGCGTTGCCGTATCGCCGAGGCTGGCGACGGCGAGCGCGCCCGGCGCCGGGGCACGATCGCCGGGATCGATCCGCGCGCCCTGATAGAGCCGTCCCCCGGTGCCCAATTCGAGCGCGGCGAGCAGCCCGCCCAAGGTGCCGTTGAGCGCGGCGGTATAGGGCGCGGCGAGCAAGGCCTGGCGGGTGCGCTCGGCGCTGTCGGCGGGGTCGATCGGAACCCCGATCCACCCCCCGATCCACGGCAGCGCAGCCTCGGGCGCCGCGGCGGGATCGGTCAGCAGCCAGGATCCGGCGATCCGTCCTTCGGTCTCGGTGAGCACGCCTTCATAGAGATGGAGCATGCGTTCGAGAAAGTCGTTGGGCGTCGCTGGCCCCGCCGCCACTGCATCGGGCCCGCTCAGCGGCTCGCGATAGAATGCCGGCAGATATTGATCCCGCCACGACAGGCGGTTGGCATAGATGCGCAGCGCGGCGAGCTCGGGCGTCGCCTGGCTGTCGCCTTCCAGCGTGACGTGCAGCCACAGATAGCGGCCGGTGACGCGGCGCACCTTGCGGTCGGTGTGCTGCAGCAGCACGGTCCACAGCCCGGCGCCGTTGGGGCGAGGGTCACAGCCCAGAGCGCTTTCGGCGAAGGGCACTTCGCTTGGCTGCGGCACCCAGCTGGCGCTCGGCACACCCTCGGCGCGCACACGGGCGATGCGGTGCGGCGCCCAGCCCGGCGTCTGCACCTCGCCCGGAAGCTTGGGCGGCACGCGGCTCTCGACAGCCAGCGCATGGATCGTGATCGCGCCGCCATCGGGCACCGCCGCATCGGCATACAGCCGGTGCCACACGCAGCCCGGCCGCCCGGCATCGATCGGCCCGATCAGCACCGATCCGGCGCGCGCATATTTGGCGCCCGAGAGCGCGCGGAGCGGGCGCTCGACCGTTGCCACCCCCGCCACCGCTTCGGCGAGATAATGCGGCACGGGGGCCAGGCGATTGGCGAACTTGGCGTCGGTCGGATCGATCAGCGGATGGATCTGCCCGCCCGGCGCGGTGACCAGATCGGGCGTCGGCGCGCCTTCGATCGGGTAGAGGAACGCCTGGCGCGCCGGCTTGCTGGCGTCGCCGGCCAGCACCGCGACGCGATCCTCGCCCGACCAGGCCAGCGAATAAGGGAAACGCAGCCCCTCCAGCCGGAAGCGCCGCGCAAACGCATTGCCTTCGAGCGTGAGGATGCTGGCATCCTCGCCCGGCGCCCATGCCAGCAGCGCGAGCTTTCCGCCGGGAGAGGCCGCCATCGCCACCACTTCATAGTCGCTCGCCAGCGGCGCAACCCGCGCGCGGATCAGCCGCGGCGGATTGCGATTGGGCTCGACCGGGTCGAATTGCGCCGGGTCGGCATCGCGCAGGCCGGCGAATTGCAGCGGATAGCCGCGCGCCCGGCCCAGCCGGCGGTGGAGCCTGTCGAACACCCAGACGCCGCCGCCGGGCATCGGCGCGACCAGGTCGGCACGGAAATCATCGCGCGCGATCCGCGCCGGCCGCCAGCGATCGCGCAAGTCGCGCCAGGTGAGCGCGCCGTCACGCGCGATATAGAGCACGTCGTCATCGCCGAGCGCGAGATCGCTCGCGCCGATCATGCTCGGCGGTTCGGCATAAGGCGGGTCGAGATCGGGCGGAAACAGCTGCATCGCCCCCGGCGCGAAGCCCGCGCTCTGCACAGTCCGTGTGGCACCGTCCCACCAGGCGAAACCGCCGAGCTGGTCGGCGACCGGCGACGGCGCCGAGGCTCGCGCGCGCGCCCAGGTCTCGACTTCGGCCAGCGCCGGCGCCGGCTGCTTTTCGGACAGCAGGACATGGCCGAGCGCGTCCTTGAAATGGAGCCGGTCCGCGATGAAGGGCGGCTTGGCCGAAGGCGCCAGACCGAAGTCCGCGCGTCCGGCAAGCTCCCACATCGGCAGGCCGTTGACGTCCATCAGCAGAGCTCCGGCACGACGGGGATGGCGAGGCCGCCAGCGCCGCTGCCGGCACCGGCATCGGCGCCGGGCGGCAGGCTGGTCGACGACGCGCTGCCGACCCCGACCGAGAGCATCGCCAGTTCGGGCAATTGCCACGCCGAAAGCGTGATCTGCCCGCGCCCGGTGCGATCCTCGGCGACCGGCAGCCAGCTGCGCCCGCGTGCCGAGCGCTGGAACAGCCGCACCGGCGCGACGCTGCGCACCCCGGGGACGCGCGCAATCGCCGTCTCGATCAGCCGGTCGTCGAGCGCGCGGCCGAGCGGCCAGCCCTGCCCGTCGGGGCCGCCCGGCGCGAGCGGCCAGAGGTGGCGGCGGATCACTTCGGAGACCATGTCGAGCACCGCGTCGCGCTGGCTGGCATCGACCAATTCGACCGCCGCGGTGACTCCGACGGGCACATATTCGGGCGCGATGACATAGAGCTCGGTGGCGAGCGGGCGGCGCGAATCGAGCCACGCATAGACGCTTTCGAGCATCGTCCGGTCGGCGCGCGGGCAGGGCTTGGCGGTGCCCGCGCGCTGCGGGATCACCATCACCGAAACCACGCCCGGGATCTCCCCCCGCCGCTGCTGCGGCTTGAACCGCTCGAGCACTTCGACGCGCGCGATCGGAACCCCGGGGGTTCGCAGCGCGAGTTCCTTGATGTCGCTCTTGGTCACCGCGCGACCGCCGTGCCGGATCATCGCCGGGATCCGCGCCTCGGCCTCCTCGATCCGCTCGGCATCGATCCCGCCGGTCATCGGCAGCGGCTGGTTGAGCTTGAGCTTGGGGGCACCGGCAGGCGCCGCCAGTCCCTTGAGCGCGCCGGGCGGGACATTGCCCTGCGTGCCGCCGCCGGCGCGCAGCATCACCACCTGGATCGCGCGGCCGGGCGCCGGCACGGCGCCGCGCACCCCGCTGCCGAAGCGGACCACCCCCGCCTCGCTGTCGAGGCTGTAGACGCGCTCGCCGCGCCCCGCCGCCTCGACATCGGGAACCTGGCGCCACGCGCGCATCCCCTCTTCTTCCTCGACTTCGAGGATCAGGCTGGCGGGATCGACCGAACTCGTCCCCAGCGGATAGCTTTGCCCCGAGCTGCCGGTGCCGCGCCCGATCTGCTGGCGGCCCAGCGTCTGCATCTGCTCGACCATGCCGGCATTCGCGCCCGCCCAGGCGAGCTTGTACGACGTGAGCCGTGCCGCAGGCAGCGGGCGGAGGCGCAGCCATGCGACGATGCGACCCGCCGTCGCCGGATCGTCGATCCGCGGCGGGCGATTGCCGACCCCGGCATTGATGTCGGCGAGCACGTCGTTGGTCGGCACCCCGAAATCGTCGGCGCCGGGCAGCAGCACGCGCGTGGTGCCCGGACGGATCAGCCCGCCGGTGCCGTCGGCGAGGATCTCGAGCGGGACATATTGGTCGCCGCCGCCCTGGCCGGTGCAGATTTCCCAGACATAGGGGATCGGCGCACGCGCCGAGATTGCCTCGAGCGTGCCGGGCATGGTGATCGCCGGCGCCAGGCCCAGGGTCAGCGCGACTCGGCGATTGTCGTCGCCCCCGCCCAAGGTCTTGGCGACCCTCTGGACCAGGGCGGCGTCGGGCGTCGCCGCGAGCAGGGCGATCCACAGGCAGCCGTCGATGCTGTCATGGACGAAGTCGCGCCCGGCCGGTTCGGCCGCGCCGTCAACGAACACCGGGGTGGTGATATAGGCAGTCGGCGTGCCCGGCGCGGTGTAGAGCTGGCGCAGATCGGCGACGAGGTCGGCGAGCCCGGCGCTCTCGCGCGCATCGGGCCGCCGCTTGAGATAGCAGCGCCCGGTCACCGGCTGGACGCTGAGCTCGGAAAGCAATTCGAAATTAACCGGTTTGGCGATCTTCGAGCGGATCGGCAGCACGACCCCATTGCTCTCCAGCGGGTCGTCGATGACGATTTCGACCAGCCCGCCGGCGGGTTCGGCGGCGCGCATCTGTTGGCCGAGCAGGCGCAGGAAAGCGAGCCGCTGGCGCTCGGGGATCAGATTGGCGCGATAGAGGATCGTGTCGCCCAGCCAGGCGAACAGGTCCACCAGCGTGCGTCCCGGGTCGCCTTCGCGGGCGTCGGTCCATTCGGGGGTGTGCGCCGGGATGCGGCGAACCAGATCGGCGACGAGATCGTCGAAGCTGCGATCGTCTAGGGCGGGAGGACGGATGGGCATCAGGCACTCCCCACGGGAACGCGCGCCGCGATCTGCCCGGACGCGCCGGTCGCGCGGATGCGATACGCGATGGTGACGATCAGCTCGCGCGGATCGTCGGCGGCGGCCACCGACACTCGGTCGAGCAGGATGCGCGGCTCCCAGCTGCCGACCGCCGCGGCGATCTGGGCCTGGGTGCGCGCGCGCACTTCGGTGGTGTTGGATTGATGGATCAGCCCCTCGAGCCCGGCACCGAACTCGGGCCGCATCAATTGCTCGCCCGGCGCGGTGCGCAGCACGCACTCGATGCGCTGGCGGATCGACGCCTCGAGATCGGGCCAGCCGAGCCGCCCGTCGCCATCGGGCACCGGCATCAGCGGCCAGCCGAGCGCCGGGCGGATGTCCGCCCCGCGCGACGAAGTGAGGATCGGCCCGCTCATGTGTCGCTCTCCTCGGGCGGCGCCGGCATCGGGATCGGCAGGCAGATCTTGATGAACATCTTCCAGCGCAGAAACAGGTCGAACAGCCCGAGGAAGATGTTGAGCACGATGAAGGCGCACAGGGTGATGATCGGCATCGAGAAGCTGCAGATGAAGCCGAGCGCGGGCCCGCTGGTCTTGCCGTCGCCGTCGGCGAGCTTCTTCAGATCGCCGTTGAGCATGTTCGCGATCGCCGGCGGCATCTCGAACGAGATGTTCGGCTTGACTCGCTTGAGTTGCGACATGTCGGGCAGCTTGATCTTGATGCCGGGGCCGTCGCCGTCCCACCAGGGCAGCACGCGGAAGCGCTCGCTGGGTGCGCTCCACACCAGTTTCTCGGCGCAGCCGTCATGGCCGCGGACGCGAACGAATCCGCGCACGACGAACTGATCGTCGAGCATCTCGAACTTGCCCGGCGAACCGGCGAGATCGGCATGGCGCTTCGAAAGGCAATTGAGCGCGGCCTGGGTGAGCTGGTTGCCAAGCGCGGTCTCGATGCGCGGCCATTCGAGCGGCATCTTGAGCGCGTCGTTCACATTGGGCTCGCGATCGATCAGGATCTTCGCCGCCTTGGCTGCGAAAGTCGCGGCGTCGGTGCTGCTGGTCACGCGGTTGCCGCTCTTGGTCAACGGCAGGCTGCTCGTGCGCAACAGCCCCATCAGCGTGCGCGCTTCGGCGCTGGTGCCGAACGCGTCGAGCTCGACGCTCAATTGCTGGAGGAACGTGCCGAGCGCATTGATCTGTCCCTGGTCCGCGGGCCGCGCGGTGCCGTCGGGGCGGTTGCCCGCGGGCTCGAGTGCATTCCATTTGCGGCGCAGCGCCTGGCCCGCGCGCGGCAGGCTGGTCGGCGCGCGCGGCTTGAGGAATTCGGAGAGGTGGCCGACCAGATCGGTGCGCGCCTGGCCTGACAGGCCGGCATAGTTGATCGGCGTCGGCGGCGCCGAGCTGCGCGCATTGTCCCCGACCGGGATCACGCCGAACAGGATCGTGCGACCCAATTTGGCGCAGATTTCGGGGGGGACGATGTACAGCGGCAGCACGTCCTCATGGAATTGCGGCCTGGCGCGGCGCGCGGCGACCTGCGCGCGCGCCGCGCGATTGGCGGCGTGGAACGCCTGATCGCCGCGAACCCCGGGATCGGCATCGGCATTGGGGATCAAGGTCCAGCCCGCGACCGAACGCGGCGCCTTCATCCAGCCGTCCCAGCGGCTGCCATGGACGCGGCGGATGACCATGCCCTTGTCGGCGAGCTTGCCGGGGTCAAGCCGTGGTGAACCGGGCTGGCGGCAAAACACTTCGAACAGCGCGATCTGCGCCTTGCGATGCGTCGGCAGGCCGAGCTCGAGCAGGTGATCGGTCGCGCCGCGCCGCGCGCCGCGCATCGCCGCCAGCGTGGTGCGCCAGTCGTCGGCATCGAGCTGATCGAACAATGCCTCGACGAAATTCTCGAGCGGCGCGGTCGCGATCAGCGTGGTCGCGTCGCCGCCGCCGAGCGGACGGATCACCGTTTCGTGCGCCGGCTGCGGGGGCAGCTGGCGCGCCAGCCGACGCGCGACGGCGGGATGCGGGCGCGGCGGCGCGGGGAGGAGCGCGGTCGTCACCATACGTTCCCCGTTCCCTGCGAATAGTTCGCCGACACCACCGAGCTGGCGATCAGCGTGTTGCACTGGATCGTTTGCGAGAAGGTCGCCATGCCGGTGTTGACGCTCACCGAGCTGGCGGTGACGGTGACGCTCGATGCCTGGACCTTGCATTGCGACGAGGTCTGGATCGAGATGCCGGAAGTACCCATCTCGATCGTGTTGCCGGCGACCTGGAGCTTGATCGACCCCCCGGCCTGATCGGTCAGCGTCGCCTTGGCGCCCGCCGGCGTCTCGATCTCGACCATTTCCTGGCCCGCGGATTCCTCGACGATCGCGATCCGCGTCCCGTTCTTGCCGCAGATCGCCCAGCGATCGACGGCATTGCCGGGCAAAGTCTCCGGAATCCCCGTCGCGCCGTTCCACAGGGTGCCGATCACGATCGGATTGGCGGTGTCGCCGGCGAGGAACTGGACGATGACCTCGCAACCGACGTCGGGAATGAAGAAGGCGCCGTAATTGTCGCCGGCGAAGGGCACTGCGACGCGCGCCCAGATCGGCGCCTCGCCTTCGGGATCGGCCGACAGCAACTGGATCTGCACCCGCGACTTGGACTGCGGATCCTGCACCGAGACGACCTTGGCGATATGCGCGCCCGCCAGCCATTGCGCAGGCGCGGGGAACAAGCCGACGGGGTTCATGCCGGATCTCCCAGATAGGCGCATTCCGCCTCGAAATCGGTGCGATAGCCGTCATCGCGATCGTAACGATGCACTGCGCGGGTGACGGCATATTGATTGGCGAAGCGCGGATTGAACCCGGCGAGCTCGACCCAGCTGCCGACGCGCAACTGACCATTGCCCTGCGCGGTGCCGAAAGCGCGGACGAAGGCGCGCGCGCGCCGCTCGCACTCGGTTTGCGCGATCGCCTGGGCATCGCCGCTGGTCATCGGCCCGAACCGGCCGAGATGCAGGCTGACCCGCGAGAATTTGGCCGAGAGCGTGTCCGCGCCGGTCTTGCCCGCGCCGGGCCCATAGCCGCCGGCCGGCTTGGTCTCGTTGACCGGATCGCCGCTCTTCGGATCGAAGCTGGCGATGCGGATCTCGCTGACCTGCTCGGATATGTCGGCAGTGACCCGGCAGGCGAGCAGGGTCGAGCCGGTCTGCAGCGGCACCAGCGTGCGCCGGTCCTTGCCCTTGCGCCCGACCTGCAGCTTGGCTGCGACGATCTGCATGTCGCAATCGAAGCGATCGAGGATGCGGCGCAGGAATGCGAGATCGGTCTCGTCGGTCTGCAGCCAGTCGCGCGCGATCGTGTCGACTCCGTCGCGCACTTCGGGGGTGAGGCTGTAATCGCCGGCGACTGCCTTGACGACATCGCCCAGCGCCTGCTGCTCGAACAGCTTCGTCCTGCGCTTGCGGCGCAGCGGGAACAGCCGGTCCTCGGCGAGGACGGTGAGCAAGGGCGGCGCATTCTCGCGGATCTCGGCTTCGAGCCCGGTGATCTGGCCGTCGAAGATCTCCGCCGCGCCGCGCTCGGCCGGGCCGGCGAACAGGCGGATCCCGGCGCCCAGATCGAGCGGCGAGCCGCTGCCCGAGGCGAACGTCACCGTGCCGTCGGCGGCACCGGCCGCGTCGATCACCACCAATTCGAGGCTGGTCATCCCGCCCGGCCCCTCGACGACGCGGAAGCGCTCGAGGTTCGGCGCGATCGACGGGTAATCCATCCCGCCGATTTCCAGCGTCGGTACGAAGCTCAGCAGGCTCTGGGGATCGTCGAGCGCCATGTCAGTCCGCCCACCGCCGCTCGACGCGGTGCTGCCGGCGCCGCATCGCCTGGTCGAGCCGTTCCATATCCATGTCGCGCGCCGGCCCTGCCGAAGCGCCGCCGCTCACGGACGCGGGTGCGGACGCCGCGGCGGGAGCCACTTCGCTCGTCATCTCGTCCACGATCACGCCCATCTCGAACCCCTCAGAAGAATGTCACGCTGCGGCTGGAATAGCTTTCGGCGACCACTGCCCCGCCGCCGACCAGCCGCCCGGTCACGTCGAAGCTCGAGCTCGACGTCACCATCGGCGGCGCCGGCGGGAGCAGGCGCTCGGGCTGGTAGCCCGAGCCCCAGCTCGTCGTCTTCGACACACCGAGCCCGGCAAAAGCGCCCTCGTCGGCGCGCATCCCCGCCGACGACCCGCCGAAGCTGGTCGTCGAGCTGGCGCTGTTGCGCGTGGTGCCGTCGAAGCCGGTGAAGCTGCTGTTGGTGTCGGTGTGGGTGACGCCGTCGAAGCCGGTGACGCTGGTCGTGGTCGAGCTGAACAAGCCGCCGTCGCTCGTACCGCCGAGCCCGCCGCCCATCGACATGCCGACGCCGCCCATCGACCCGCCCATACTCGATCCCATGCCGAACGACGCGCCCGCCCCAAAGCCCGCCGAAGCGCCGGCTCCCGCCGAGAAGCCCGCGCCCCCCGAGAAGCCGGCGCCCGCCGACGCCCCCGCCGAAAAGCCCGCACCCGCGGAGAAGCCTGCGCCGCCGCCGATACCGCCGCCCATCCCCGCGGCCATGCCGACGCCGACACTCCCGCCGATCCCCGCCGACGCGCTGAGCCCCGCCGACGCGCCCATGCCGAAGCCGATCGACGCGCCCGCGCTGACTCCGCCCGACATCGAGAAGCCGGCGGCGGCGGACAAATTGACGCTGGCCCCGGCCATCGCGGTGGCCCCGCCTCCGGCGCGCATATTCTCGACGCCGTTGAACGCCGCCAGTGCGCGGCCCGCTTTGGGGTCGCCCGCGCGCGTCGCCGCGGCGGTGAGGCTGGCGAATTTGGGCTCGGCCGGAAGCACGATCACGTCGGGCGGCGTAAAGGCGGGATCGGAGGCGCTGAAATAGCTCGCCGTCTTGCTCTTATAGTCGAAGAACGCCTTGCCATCGCCCTTCATGCTGAGCGTGATCGTCGCGCGCAGCGGCACGCCGTCCGACGACCAGTAATCGAGCGTCTCGGTCAGCGATTCGATGATGCCGGTGTAGGATGCCGTGCCCCAATGGAACGTGATCTTGGGGAGGCTGAGATTGGCCTCGTCCTTGGCGGCGCCGCCGTTCGCCGGCTTGGGCTTGCCCTTGCCGGTGGTGGCGGGAACGGCGGTGGCGAAGCTGCGCAGCGCCTTGACCTTGTCGCGCACGTCCACCCCGGTCTCGGTGGTGTCGAAGATCAGTTCGACGTCGAGCTTCGCCGCGGTGGCGCGGGCATGCTGCTCGGGCGGGTCCTCGCCGAACTGGTTGGTCAGGGTGACCCGCAGCGACGCGGGATTGAACTGGACGTTGACGTGCGTGTCGGAACCCGGTCCGGTGAAATAGGCGGCGGTGGCTTCGGGGGTGTCGCTCATCCGAGGACTCCCGCCATTTCCAGACCTTCGTGGACGAGGTGCAGTTCCTCGACCGCGACATCGGTGCCCTTGGCATTGAGGTCGCCGACGCGGAACTTGACCGGCATCGCGTTGCGCAGCCGCCAGCCCAAAGCGATCGCCGGCTCGGGCAGCTTCTTCGAATCCATCACGCGCTGGGTCTCGTCGCCGGCGCGGACCAGCCCGATCAGGACATGCCCGCGATTGGCCCTGACCGGGCGTCCGTCGATCGGAACCCCGCCGCCGCCCCGCGCCTCGGCATCGGCGCCGGTGAACACCGACCACCAGCGCCACAGCAATTGGGTGCGGATGATCCCGCGCTTGAGCACGACGGTGCCGAAGGTCACCGGGCCGGCGCGCATCGTCGTGCCGTAATTATGCCCGCCGACCTTGATGACCTTATGCTCCATCACTGCCTCGATCCCCGAGACTTCGGAGAAGCTGCCGACGAGCCCGGCATTGGTCGTGCCCCAGGGCGCGAAGCTCGAACCCTCGACCGGATCGATCGCGAGGTGGAATGCGAAATTGCCGTAGGGGACTCGGTTTTCCTCGGCGAGGTCCTTGCTCCAGCTCAGGGGCATCAGGCCGCCTCCCGCGTCGTCGCCGACGCCGCCTCGATGAGTTGCAGGACGACGGTGATCCGCTCGATCGGCTGCGCCGGCAGGAAGCTCAACGTCGCGATGACGCGGCCATTGTCGATATCGGACTGAGTCATCGTGCTGGCGTCGCAGCTGACGGTGAACGCCTCGTCGCGGCTGCGCCCCGCAAAGGCGCCGAGCGCGCGCAGCGAATCGCACAACGCCTCGAGCGCGGCGCGCATCCGGCCCCACAGGATCGGGCCCGCCGGCTCGAATACCAGATCGTCGCCGAGCGTGCGCGACGCGCGCAACAATATGCCCATCAGCCGCGAGGTGCCACCGGGACGCCAGGCGCGCTGCGGCGCCATCGAACTGTCGCTGAACAATTCGACTCGGCCGCGGCGCACCGCGAACAGCGACAGCCGGTCGCCGAGCCAGTCGGCCTTGCCGGGCAAGCCGCGCGCGAGATCGCTTGCGCCGATTTCGGGGACGAGCGCAGTCACGCTGCGCAGCGGTTCGCCGGCGGCGCTGCGGAACGCACCGCGCTGGATCGCCGAGCGCGCGATCACTGCCGCGAGCGCGCCTTCGGGGCTTTCCAGGCCTTCGGGCAAGTCGACCGAATCGGGTGTGGCGATCCACGGATAAGCGAGCTGCAGCCGCGCATTGCCGACCGCGCCGTCGTCGAGCAGCCGCAGCCCGGGACCGGCGAGATCGGGCCGGTCGAGCAGGGCGAGCGGCCAGCATTCCTCGCCGTCGCTGAACCCGCCTTCGGCGACGAAGGGCAACGGCATCGCCGACACCAGGGTCAAGTCGCGACGATGCGCGGGACCCTTGGGCCGGCCGAGCAAGTCGAGCGCGAAGCGAGTCGCGCGCGACCACATCGCATAGCCCTCGGCGTCGAGCCGCGGGGCGAGCAATGCCGGCCGCGCGACGCGTGCTTCGGGGGCGAGCTCCGGCGCGGCAGGGGCGCAGGGCTTGAAGATCTCGGGCGGCCCCGGCGGCTCCTGCGGCGGCGGCGCCTGGTGCGGCGCGCCGGCGCACAGGTCGATCAGGTCGGGCAGCAGCAGCAACGCCGCGTCCTCGACGGCATAAGCGACTGCGGCGCCGGTCCAGGTCGCCGGATCGGCAGGGTCGCTCGGGGAGCCCAATCCGCCCAGCCCGGCGAGGAGCGGCTGGCGCAAGGCGGCGTCGGCGGGCTTGTTGGTCTTCCAGGCGAGCAGCAGCCTTTTGGCCTTGGTGAACGCTTCGGGTCCCGCGGCGGCATCGTCGAGCGCGATCGGATCGCCGGTGCGCACGACATAGGCCTTGGCGCCGCCCTCGGCGAAGAAGCGCCGGACCGCCAGGCCGAGCGGGCACGGCACGCTCTGGTCCGAGCCGGGCCCCATCGGGCGCTGGTCCCAGGCATAGAGCGCGTCGAACTCCGACCAGCTCTCGACCGGCACCGGCAGCCCGAGCAGGCTGTCCATCCGCGCCGCCGCCGCCTTGAACACCCCCGTCGGGGTCCAGCCATCGGCCTTCAGCGCCTCGCGCACCCCCGCCGGCAGCGCCGCCGCCCGCCGCGCGACGCAGCCGACGAATATGGCGACATCGGCGCGCGACGACAGGCCCGGCGCCTGCGGCCGGCTCGTGGTGAAGGTGATGCCGGGCAACGGCATAAGGATGCTCCCCCTCGCTCGCCGCTATTCGGTGACGAACTCGAGGTCCTCGACCGCGACCACCAGTTCCTCCATCGCGACGTCGCTGCCTCCCTTGGCGGCGAGCGTCGGCCCGGTGAACTTCATCGGCCGCGCGTTGATCAGCTTCCACCGGAGCACCGCGTTGCGCTGCTCGTCCTGCAAGGTGATCATCACCGTGCGCTTGTGCGTGGGATCGACGCGGGTGATGCGGATCCAGTCCCAGAAATTGACCTGGCCCATGATTCCGCGCTTGAGCGTGACGTCGCCCGCCTTGTGCATCCCCGGGATCTTGCGGACCCGGTTCTCCTTGTCGTTGCCCTGGCGGTATTCCATCAGGGTGATCTCGGTGCCGATCCCCGACACGTCGGAGAAGCCGCCGAGGGCAGTATTTGCGGCTTCGTTGCCGTCGAATTCGACGATGAAATTATAGGCGCCGAACGGTGTTTCGCGTGGCATCGGGTTCACTCCTTATCCGCGGGCATCGGCCGTTTTCTGGCCGATGCGGAAGATGACGAATTCGGCGGGCTTGATCGCGGCAACGCCGACCAGACAGATCAGGCGGCCGTTATCCAGGTCGTTCTGGGTCATCGTCGTGCGATCGCAGCGGACGAAGAACGCTTCCTTCGGGCTGGTGCCGAGCAGCGCCCCCGAGACCCACTCATTGTACAGGAAATCGGAGACCGTGGTGCGCACATTGGCCCACAGAGCCTCGCCGTTCGGCTCGAACACCGCCCATTGGGTGCCGCGGTCGATCGACGCCTCCAGATACAGGAAGTATCGGCGGATATTGACGTATTTCCACTCGGGGTCCGAGCTGATCGTGCGCGCGCCCCACACCCTTATGCCGCGCCCGGACAAGGCGCGGATGCAATTGATGCCGAGCGGGTTGAGCACTTCCTGCTCGCCGAAGCGCACGTCGCGCTGCAGCGCCAGCGCGCCCGTCACCGTTTCGTTGGCGGGCGCTTTCCACACCCCGCGCTGGACGTCGTTGCGGGCATAGATGCCGCACACCGCGCCCGAAGGCGGCACGTCGATCAGCGAAGGCTGGCTGGGATCGGTCGCCGCGAGCGGATTGGCGATCGTGATCCACGGATAATAAAGCGCGGCATATTTGCTGTCGATCAGGCTCTTGAGCGACTTGACGCTGGGATCGGCAGTGACTTCGAGCCCCGGCGGGGTATCGAGCACCGCGATACGATAGGCGCGGCGCGCCTCGGCATGGCCGATCAGGCTCTGGTTGACCGCGGCCGGCAGCGGCGCTGCGAAGCTGGAAGCGCCCGGCGCCGCGACGATCGAGACATCCTCGAGCGCGAGCAGCGAATCGAGCGCAGTCTCGTAATCGGCCGAACTCGGGCCGCCGGTGCCGTCGCTGCCGCCGGTGAGCAAGACCACGCGCACGCCATTGGTAGCGGTGTTGATCAGCGCCGCGCGAACTTCGGCCGCGCTCGCCCCGGTGCCGACATCGAGGATGATCGGGTTGGTCAGTGCATCGCTCGCCGAAGCCGGCTTGGCGCCGAGCACGGCGTTGAGGAAGCGCGGATGTTTGGAATGCGCGCCGAGCCCGCCCGCTTCATAGACCGGGCCGGTCGGATCCTCGACCAGGACGCTGTAGCTCAGGATCGAGCAGGCATCGTCGGTCGCCGCGATCACATCGGTGGTGCCGACCACGAACACGTCGGTGCCGACGAGGACCAAAGTCCCCGCGGGCTGCTTGAGCGCCAGCTTCTTGGTCGTCGGCAGCGCGCTCTCGACGATGGTCACGCGGAAATTGGCGTCGCTCCCGGCGATCTTCGCGCCGGCGGCGGTGCGTGCCGAGAGCGTCAATTTCTTGGCGGCCGCCGGGCTGCCCGAATTGAGCACTATGCCCGCACCCGCCGCGGCCGCCGCCCCCAGGATGCGCGCGACATAGAGCCGCCCGCCGCCATTATTGAAGAAGGCCTGCGCCGCGAGCGCGAGGTAATTGCGCGCGGGATTGCCGGCGATGGTGAGGTCGTCGACGCCGCCATAATAGCGTTCATAATCGGCGAAGCTGGTCAGCAGCGGCGGCGTCGGATCGCTCGGCTCGAGGCTGACCGGGCCGCGCGCGGTCATGCCGACGAACGCGCAGGTGCTGGTCCCGACGCCTTCGATCGATTTGGCGCGGAAGCTCGTCTCTTCGACGAACACCGCTGGTGCAAGATATTCGGGCATTAAAGTGCCTCCTTCCGGGTGCGGTTCGGGCGAGTCATGGCGCCGTCCAGGTCAGCGCGAGGGAAAGCTGGCGGCCGGCCGCGATGCGGAGAGCCGTGCCGCTCGGGAAATTCGCCGGGAGCGCCGCGGCAAGCGCATCGGGATCGGGATGTCCGGTGGTTCGCATCGCGGCGTCGCGCGCCGCTGCGGAAACTTCGGCCGGAGAATGGAACAGGGCGACGGCAGGATCGGCATCGACGATCACGCGCGCGGCAATCTCGCGGTCGACCGTCGCGCCGGCGCCGGCGAAGCTCAGCGGCAGCACCGGGAACAGCAGCACCGCCTCGCCGCGCGCGTCGGTGAGCGCGCGCGCGGCGAACAGGCCATTGTCGGTCTGCGCGCGAACCAGGGCATGCTCGACCGCGCGCCCGTCGCCGGAGCGCTTGACCGAGACTCGCAGCAGCACGGCGCTGCCGGTCGGTTTCGCCGTGGCGGCAGCCAGCAATTCGATCGCTACCGGCTGGAACAGCGAACCCGCCTGGTTCAGATGCGCGGGATCGGCATCGCGCGGCAGCTGGAGCTTGAAGCGCCGCGGCAGATAGGCGCGGCTCGCCGGGGTGCAATCGAGCTGGACCGGCGTAGCGGCATGCGCCGGCGCGCTGTCGAAGGTGGAGGCATAGGTCTCGAAGCCCGTGGCCGCGGTCAGCGCATAGCGCCCGCCGCCCTTGGGTACCACCTGCACGCCGTCGCCGCGCACTTGCACCGGCCCGTCGACGGCGCGGCCATAGCCGTCGACAAAGGCGAGCAAGGCGAGTCCGCGGCGATCGAGCAGATCGGGGGCCAGCATCATCGTCACAGCGCCGGCTCCGCGATCGGATCGCCATCGGCGAAGGAGAAGCGGCTGGCCGCGACCGGCGGCGCATCGGCCACGGGCCGGTAACCGATCCGGATAACCCGTGCCTTGTAGAGCGCCGACAGATGATGCTTGAGCTTGAGCGCCTCCCACAGCCGGAACAGCCGCTCGGGATCCGAATCGTCGGGGACGATCTGCACGCTCTCACCGCGCGACCAGGTCGCGCCGCCGAGCAATTGGCCCTGATCGAGGATCGGATAGCGATCGAGTTCGAGCATCGCCCAGCTGAGCAAGGCCTGCTCCTCGAGCGTCGTCGTCGACCAGCAGGCGAGCACATAAGAGAGCTCGAGCGAGATACCCGCGCCTTGCGAGGGATCGCCCATCGGTCCGCGCCCGATCACGCTGTCCGAGCGGCCGACATGGTAGCAAGTCAGCGACAATCCCCCGGTCGGCGGCGAGGCGCCGGTGAGCTTCGACAGCGGGACATGCGCGATTTCCGCCGCTGCCGGCACCGGATCGAGCCGCCCTTCGGCCTGGAGCAGCGAGCGCCGCGCGCGCAGCACCGCCACGATCGACTCGCCGACGAGATTGACTGCGCCAAGCTCAGCCATGCGCATCACTCGCGAGTCTGCCGAATTGCTGCTGGTAGCGATCGATCGCGCCGCCGATCTCGCGCTGCATCGTCAGCAGGTATTCGGGGCTGGTGATCAGGCGGATCTGATGCGTCGGCACTTCGCCCGGCCGGATCTGGCCCAGATCGATCCGCACGTCGGACAGGCCGACCGCGAGGTGCATATGATTGAAGTAGAGACGCGCAGGCGCGCTGCGTGCTTCCCCATCATTGCCCTCGGTCATCCTCGTCCCCCGCACTCGCTGCGTCGCCGGACACTTCGCAACAGCCGTGCCAGTTGGAAAATGCGTGGAGGTTCAGCGCGTTAGCGCCGCCGGCCAGTGTGCCGCGGCGGCAGGGTGTGACAGCGCACCGTCACTCGCAGTGACAGGTGTTACGTCGGCAAAGTCTTCGGCATCGTCGACGCGGGCGCGCTCGAGCCGGCGATACAGAGTCATCCGCGAGCAATTGAGCATGCGGGCGGCCTCGGCCTTCTTGCCCTTGGCCCGCGCCAGCGCGCGCAGCAGCGTTTCGCGTTCGGTGCCTGGCGGAAAGCTCTCCGACGGCACCGGTCCGATGCCGATCGTCGGCGGCAGATCGTCCACGTCGAGCCGATCGGGATCCATCGCGACGACCACGGCGTGTTCGAGCGCATTGCGCATCTCGCGGACATTGCCCGGCCAGCCATGGCCCTCGAGCGCGGCGAGCAGCCCCTTGCTCAACGCCGGCACGGCCACGCCGATCTCCAGGCAGATGCGCTTGAGCAGAGCCCGCGCGATCGGGACGATGTCTTCGCGCCGGTCGCGCAGCGGCGGGACCAGCAACTGGATCACGGCGAGGCGATAATAAAGATCGGCGCGGAAATTGCCCTTCTCTACTTCGCCGGCGAGATCGCGATTGGTCGCCGCGACCACGCGGACATCGACGCGCACCGCCTTGGTCGAGCCGAGCGGGAATACTTCGCCCGATTCGAGCGAACGCAGGATCTTGGCCTGCGCCGCGGCGCTGAGTTCTCCAACTTCGTCGAGAAACAGCGTGCCCTTGTCGGCGAGGCGGAACTTGCCGGGATGCGCATGATTTGCAGAGGAAAATGCGCCCTTTTCATAACCGAACAATTCACCCTCGATCAAAGTCTCGGGGATCGCCGCGCAATTGACCGCGACGAGCGGGGCCTTGGCGCGGGTGCTGTTGCGATGGAGCATCAGCGCGACGACTTCCTTGCCGGTGCCGGTCTCGCCCTGGATCAGGGTCGTGCTGCACGGCCCGCGCAAGCGCCGGATCATGCCGCGGATATGCTCGATCGCGCGGCTTTCGCCGACCAGGTCGGTCACATCCGCCGAAGCGGCGCACGCACCCCTCCCCATGGCGAGCGGTTCGCGAAGATTTTCCATGCCGTCCCCCAAGAACGTAACCCGGTGCGACAACGGAGAATCGCGCGGGACTCGAATGGTCCGCGTCTGGCCCGTTGCCGGCGACAATAGATGCGACTTTGCGACTTGGCTTGGATGGACTCGACAATGCGCGGCCATCGGCAGCGAAGGTACCGCAATGGCAGGCATGATACAACGCAGCGGCCCGCAGCCCGCGCCTGCTACTGCAATTAAATCAACATTATAGTGACATGCCCGCTTTAGTCGACAAGTTCGGACATAATGGAGCAAACGTAGATCTTGTGAGAATTGCCCGACGGCAGTTTCACCCATCTCGCCTCGTCGATGTCTAAAATAACGATTTTGCTTGGGCTTACGGCGCATATCCTACAACCGGCTCGCCCGATTCATTCGAGACGCCGAAATCCGTGCGGGTCTGGCGGGGCGATCCCGTGTCGCATAAATGCAGGGGCGGATGCGCGCGCCGGACCAGGAGATTGCATGAATTCGTGTAGCCACAGCAATACGATCCACAACGTGAGCCCCAGCGCGCGCGGCTGCGAGGAATGCCTCGCGATCGGCAGCGCCTGGCTGCATCTTCGGCTCTGCCGGGAGTGCGGGCATGTCGGCTGCTGCGACCAGTCGCCGCACCGCCACGCCACCGCGCACTTCCACGCGACTCGCCACCCGATCATCGAAGGCTATGACCCGCCTGAAGGCTGGGGCTGGTGCTATGTCGACGAAGTCGAAGTCGACTTGCCCGATCAGACTCCGCAATCGGGCCCGATCCCACGCTATTATTGAAGCGGAAAGGCGCGGCCCGGCTCGCCGGTTCTGATACGAGCCGCCAGCGCGCCGGACCTTTGTCCGGGAAGGGCCGTTCCAAGCGGCGGAAGGTAACGACATGGCGAAGCAGCGTTCGGACAAGCCTGAGATCAAACCCTTTACCGGCCCGGCAGGCGGCTGGGGTTCGGTGCGCTCGCTCGCCGAGATCCTGCCGCGCGAGCAGGTCACGCCCGATGCGCTGCTCCAGCTCGGCCGGCAGAACAAGCCGCACGGCTTCATGTGCGTCAGCTGCGCCTGGCCCAAACCCGCCGATCACCACCCCGCCGAATTCTGCGAGGAAGGCGCGAAGGCGACCGCGTGGGAGCTGACGACGCTGCGCACCACGCCCGAATTCTTCCAGCAGCACACGCTGACCGAGCTGCGCAGCTGGAAGGATTATGATCTGGAGCAGCACGGGCGGCTGACCCATCCGCTGCGCTACGATGCCGCGACCGACAAATATGTCGCATGCAGCTGGGACGAGGCGTTCGACGCGATCGGCGCCGCGCTGCGCCCAGTCGATCCCAAGTCGGTCGCTTTCTATTCGTCGGGGCGGACGAGCCTCGAGGCATCGTACATGTACGGGCTGATGGCGCGGATGTTCGGCAACCAGAACCTGCCCGACAGCTCGAACATGTGCCATGAATCGACGTCGGTCGGGCTCAAGGCGGCGATCGGCGTTCCGGTCGGGACGACGCGGCTCGCCGATTTCGAGGCGTGCGACGCGATCTTCTTCTTCGGCCAGAATGTCGGGTCGAACGCGCCGCGAATGCTCCACGACCTGCGCAGCGCGCGCAAGCGCGGCGTGGAGATCATCACCTTCAACCCGCTCAAGGAGCGCGGGCTCGAACGCTTCACCGATCCGCAGAACCCGATCGAGATGGTCACTGGCGGCGAGACGCAGATCTCGACGCAATATCACCAGGTCAAGGCGGGCGGCGACATCGCCGCGATGCTGGGCATCGCCAAGTTCGTGATCGAGTGGGATGATGCCGCGCGCGCGGTGGGCGACCCGGCGGTGCTCGACCATGATTTCATCGCGCAGCACACCAAGGACTTCCACGCCTTTGCCGACGTTGCGCGCGCCGCCGCATGGGAAGACATCGAACGCGAGTCCGGGCTCGAACGCTCGGCGCTGGAGCAGGCGGCGCGCGTCTATGCGAAGGCGAAGGCCGTGCTCGCCATCTACGGCATGGGGCTGACACAGCATGTGAAAGGCGTCGAGAATGTCCGCATGGTCGTCAACCTGCTGCTGCTGCGCGGCAATATCGGCAAGCCCGGCGCGGGCCCGACTCCGGTGCGCGGCCATTCGAACGTCCAGGGCCAGCGCACCGTCGGCATCACCGAGAAGACCGAACTGGTCCCCGTCGACAAGCTCAGGGAATTGTACGGCTTCGATCCGCCGACCGAAAAGGGGCTCGACACCGTCGAGACTTGCCGCGGCGTGATCGACGGATCGGTCAAGGCGGTGATCGGCCTCGGCGGCAATTTCCTGCGCGCGGTGCCCGAGACCGCGGCGATGGAGGAAGCCTGGCCGCGGCTCGATCTGTCGGTCCAGATCGCCACCAAGCTCAATCGCAACCATCTCTTCGCCGGCAAGGTCACCTATCTGCTGCCCTGTCTCGGCCGCATCGAGGGGGACGTGCAGGCAAGCGGCCCGCAGGCGGTGTCGGTCGAGGATTCGACCAGCTGCATCCACGGCTCGCGCGGCAACGCCAGGCCCGCCAGCCCGCATCTTCTGTCCGAGCCGCGCATCGTTGCCGAGATCGCCAAGCGCATCCTGCCCCCCAATCCGCGAATCGACTGGGACCATTGGGTCGGCGATTATGCGCGGATCCGCGACGCGATCGAAGCGACCTATCCGGCGGTGTTCAAGGACTTCAACCAGCGGCTGTTCACCCCCGGCGGCTTCTGGAAGGGCAACAAGGCCTCCGAGCGGATCTGGCAGACGCCGAGCGGCAAGGCCGAATTCCTCGCGCCCACCGGGCTCAGCGCCACCGGCTTCGCCGACGCCGAGGGCCGCTTCCGGCTGATGACCCTGCGCTCGAACGACCAGTTCAACACGACCATCTACGGCTATCACGATCGCTTCCGCGGGGTGAAGGGCACGCGCGACGTGCTGTTCATCAACCGTGCGGACATGGCCGCGGCGGGCGTGTCGGAAGGACAGATCGTCGCGCTCGAAAGCGACGCCGGCGACGGCATCGCGCGCCGGCGCGACGGCCTGATCGTCACCCCCTACGATATCCCGCGCGGCTGTCTCGGCGCGTATTACCCCGAAGCGAACGTGCTCATGCCGGTCGAGCACCATGCCGAGGAAAGCCACGTTCCAGCCGCCAAATCGGTGCCGGTCCGGATCCGCGCCTGACTTCCTCGCTGCCCCTCGAATTTGAGCGTGTCGGCGCCGACGGGCGAGTCGACGTGCAAAAGCGCGCGATTGCGGAAGAAGTGCCCGTCGCGATCGAATGCAACGGCCTGGGCTATGCCGTGCTGATGGCCAGCCCCGGCGATTTGCTCGACCTCGGCCATGGCTTCGCGCTGACCGAGCGGCTGATCGACGCCGCCGACGACCTGATCGACGCCGAAGTCCACCCCGTCGATCGCGGCATGCTGCTGCGGCTGACCTTGTCGGCGCGCGTGGCTGGGCGCGTGGCCGACCGGGTTCGCCATCGCACCGCCGATTCGTCGTGCGGACTGTGCGGTGTCGAGAGCCTCGAACAGGCACTGCGCCCTTTGCCCCCGCGGCGGGCGCGCTGGTCGGGCGAGGACGCCGCGGTGTTCGCCGCGCTCGCGGCGCTCGACGCGGCCCAGCCCCTCGGCGCCGCGACGCGCGCCGTGCATGCCGCCGCCGCCTGCGCGCCCGATGGGACGATCCGGCGCGTCCGCGAGGATGTCGGCCGCCACAATGCCTTCGACAAGCTCATCGGCGCGATGCTGCGCGAGCGGATGGGCTGGGACCACGGCTTTGCCTTGCTCACGTCGCGTTGCTCGTACGAGCTGGTCGAGAAGGCGGCGCTGTCCGCTTGCCCGATGCTGGCGACCATCTCCGCCCCCACGGCGCTGGCGATCGCGCGTGCGCAGGAGGCCGGACTCGAATTGCGCGTGCTCGCGCGTCCTGATTCGCTGCTGCGGCCGGTGGCATGAAGCTGCTCGGCGCGATCCTCGCCGGCGGCGCCTCGCGCCGTTTCGGCAGCGACAAGGCCGATGCGATGCTGGGCGGCCGCAAGCTGGTCGATCATGTCGCCGACGCGCTGCGCCGCGACTGCGACGCGCTGGTGATCTGCGGACGCACGCACTCGCACATCGCCCGGCTGGAGGATCGCCCGGCCGCGGGGCTCGGGCCGCTCGGCGGGCTCTGCGCCGCGCTCGCATATGGCCGGGACGGCGGCTTCGACGCAGTCTTGAGCGCGCCTTGCGATGCGCCAGGCTTGCCGACAGACCTGTTTTTCCAGCTTTCGAAAGGCGGACCGGCGGCGCACGTCGCTGATCATCCGGTGATCGGGCTCTGGCCGTGCGCGCTCGCCGAGCGGCTGCAATCGCATCTTGAGCAGGGCACCGACCGATCGATGCGCGCCTGGGCACGCATCGCGGAAGCGGCACCGGTCGAACTCGCAGCCGCGATCTTCAACATCAATACGCCCGAGGATCTGGCAAAAGCGGGCCTGACCTAGCCCGCCCGAGGCGCTTTCGCGCGATAGGGAAATACCCGTAAGCCGCCGGGACGGCGCACCGAAGCCTCTATAATCTCTGGATGAACTTCGGAGATCAGTGATGGCGTTGCTTGCGCGGAACGTCGGCAGGCGCCTGCCGACCGGCACGGCAGCGAACGTTCAGTCGCTGCCGGCAATAGCCATGTGCCGTCCCCGCGTTCAATTTGCCGTTGGCGTCTCGTTGCTCGCGCTTCCGATCGCGCCTGCCGCCGCGCAGGCGCTGACGCCGATCGCGACCGAGCCGGCGATGCCAATAAGCGAGATCCTGCTTGTCGCTTCGACCCCAGGCAAGCAGGACCTGCCGCCCGCCCAGCCTTCGACGCCGCCCAGCGAGGCGACCCCCGAGCGCGCGCCCGCCAACCCGGCGGTGCGCGCCTATCCGCGTCAGGCCGACGGCCACGGAATCAAGCTCGGTGGATATAATCTCTCGCGCTGGGCCGAGGATTGGCGGCTGATGCGCGATCCCAAGAAGCGCGACGACATGCTCGACCGGCTCAAGTACCTTCCCTTCGACGACAAGGGCGCGCTTTATTTGACGCTCTCGGGCGAGGCGCGGATGCGCGTCGATTATTATTCGAACCCCGGTCTCGTCGACAGCGAATATCGAGTCGAGGACAAGCTGCGCCTGGTCGTCGGCGCGGATCTCCATGCCGGCCCGCTGCGGGTCTATGGCGAGCTCGCGCATGGCGGCCTTGCCGGACACAATTACGGAACGCCGACCGCCAAGTTCCGCGACGATTTGTTCACCCAGCAATTGTTCGCCGAACTGGGCGGCGCGGTCGGCCCGGCGATGCTGGGCGTACGCTATGGCCGGCAGGAATTCACCGATGGCCCCGCCGCGCTGATTTCGCAGAAGGACAACAACACCATCCGCACCGTCGAGCAAGGCGTGCGCGGCTGGGCGCAGCTCGCCGATGTGCGTATCGACGCGTTCGACTTCGAGCATGTCACGCTCGGCATGCAGGGCCTGAACGACGACATCTCCGATCGCGCAACGCGCTTTTCAGGAGTCACCGCCGGAATCGTGCTGCGCAACGACAAGACCCGCAAGCTGTTCGTCGATCCGTTCATCTGGCGCGAGCGCAACGACCGGCAGCGCTGGGGCAGCGTCACCGCGCGCGAGATCCGCCATTATTATGGCGCCCGCCTGTGGGGCAGCTATGACGCGCTGACGATCGACTGGACGATCGCGCGCCAGGACGGCGACTTCAACGGGCGCGACATCAGCGCGTGGAACGCGTTCCTCGCGCAGACCTGGCTGCTCGACGCGAAGGGCATCGCGCCCAAGGTCGGCGTGCATTTCGATTACGGCAGCGGCGCCGGCAGTTACGGGACCGGCACGCTCCACACCGGCCGCGCAATCACCGCGGGCACGGTCGGCTACAGCTATCAGAGCGCGCTGAGCCCGACCAATTTGCTGCAGGTCTCGCCCAACCTCACGCTCTCGCCGGCCAGGACAATCGACGTCACCATCGAGATCCAGCGCAACTGGCGCGCCAGCGACACCGACGCGGTCTATCGCGGCGCGGGCACTGCCTATGCCGGCACCCAGCGCGCCACCGGCAGCCATATCGGCGACACGCTCCACCTCCAGGGGACGTGGAAGATCACCCCCCGATTGTCGTTCGTCACCCGCTGGGAATATCTCGCCGCGGGCGAGGTGCTCGAGCAGGCCGGCTTCACGGACTCGCTGTTCATCGGCAGCTGGCTCAACTTCCGCTTTTGATCGCGCAATCTCCCCGCGAGGCCGGTGAATCGATTGGCCGTGCTTCGTGAGCGACAAAATCCCTTGATACTATATATCATCGCAGCTACCGCAGCGCAGCACGTCCTATCAGTCCGGGAACTTCCATGCTGCGTACTCTCTTGCTCGCCACCGCCACTCTGATCGCCCTCCCGGCGCACGCCGACGACAGGCCGTCGCCGGCGACATCTCCGGATGCGCCCGCAACCAGCGGTCAGGATCACGACCAGCCCGGCCAGGAAGTTGTCATCACCGGCACCCGCGCCCGCGCCACTGCCGATGTGCTCGGCGGCACGACGATCCTCGCCGCCGAGGAACTCACCCGCGAGATGCGCCCGACGATCGGCGAGACGCTCGCCTCGCAGCCCGGCGTCTCGGCGACATCCTTCGGCCCGAACGCCTCGCGCCCGGTGCTGCGCGGCTTCACCGGCGATCGCGCGCGGCTGCTGATCGACGGGATCGGCAGCATCGACGTGTCGAACACCTCGGCCGATCACGCCGCGATCATCAACCCGCTCACCGCCGACCGCATCGAAGTGCTGCGCGGCCCGTCGGCGCTCCTGTTCAGCCCGTCGTCGATCGGCGGCGTGGTCAACGTGATCGACAGCCGCATCCCGCGCCATTTGCCCGAGAGCCCGCTCCATTTCGACGGCATGGCGACCTATGGCAGCGCGTCGGACGAGCGCTCCGTCTCGGGCGCCGCCGACGTTCCCGTCGCGGGAAAGCTCGTCGTCCACGCCGATGGCAGCTATTCGAAGACCGGCGACCTGCGCAGCGGCGGCTATGTCCTGACTCCCGCATTGCGCGCGCAGGCTGCGGCCAGCGCCGACCCCGACGTCCAGGCGCTCGCCAGCCTCAAGGGCGAGGTCCCCAACACCGCCGCGCGGACCTGGGACATTGCCGGCGGCGCGGCGATCGTCGACGACCGCGGCAGCCTCGGCTTTTCGGTGTCGCGCTATGACAGCCTCTACGGCGTGCCGATCCGCTATTCGCTCGATCCGTCGGTCGAGGCCGAAGCGGTCCAGCTCCACGCCAAGCAGACTCGCCTCGACGTGCGCGGCGACATCACCACCGAGAGCGCGGGGATCCACCAGATCCGCGTCCGCCTCGCCGCCGCCGACTACCGGCACAGCGAAATCGAGGATACCGGCGAAGTCGGCACGACCTTTTACAGCCAGGGGCTCGAGGGCCGGCTCGAACTGGTCCAGGAAACCCATGGCGAGTGGGAAGGCGTCACCGGCGGCCAATTCTCGACGCGCACCACGCGCATCGTCGGCGAAGAGAAGTTCCTGCCGCGCAATCAGGCCGACCAATATGGCCTGTTCACCCTCCAGTCGCTCGATTTCGGCGCGTTGAAGGCCGAGGCGGCGCTGCGCTACGAGCATAGCGCGCTGCGGGCGCAGGCGGATGCGGATATCGGCAACCCGGTCTATGATCGCAGCTTCGACAGCCTGTCGGCGTCGCTCGGCGCGAGCTATGCGCTGGCCGATCATCTGCGCTTCGGCGTCAATGTCTCGCGCAGCGAACGCGCCCCGACCCCCGAGGAATTGTTCGCCAACGGCCCGCATGCCGGCACCCAGGCATTCGAGATCGGCAACCCCGATTTCTCCACCGAAAAGGCTTGGGGCGTCGAAACCACGCTCAAGGGCAGCGGCGACGGCTGGAGCCTGTCGGCAGCAGCCTATTACAACCGGTTCAGCGACTATATCTACGACGCGCCGACGGGGGCGACCGAAGATGGCCTGCCGGTGTTCCAGTACAACCAGGCCGATGCGCGCTATTACGGCTTCGAAATCGAAGGCTCGGCGCGGCTCGCTCAATTGGGCAGCTTCGCGATCAATGCCGACGCATTGTCCGACTTCGTCCATGCCGAGCTGATCGACCAGGGCCCCGTCCCGCGCATCCCGCCGCTGCGCGTGATGGGCGGGCTCGAAGCCCAGTCGGATGCACTCACCGGGCGCATCGAAGCCGAGCACAGCTTCAAGCAGGATCGCGTGACCGATTTCGAGACGCCGACCAGCGGATTTACCCTGATCAACGCATCGATCTCGTGGAAACCGTTCGGCGCGGATTCCAGCACCAGCCTGATGCTTTCGGCGAACAATATCTTCGATGTCGAGGCCCGGCGCCATACCAGCGTGCTCAAGGATTATGCCCCGCTCGCCGGCCGCGACTTGCGCGCGACCTTGCGAGTGCAACTCTAGCCTCGATGCGGCATTAGGGGCGGATGGAGACTCCGCCGCCCCAGCCCGTCACTGGACTCAAGTCCGAAGCCGCATCGTCGCGGCGTATTCCCTGGCCGATCGTCGCGCTGGCGGCGGTGGCGCTGCTGCTGCTCGGGCTGGTCTGGTTCGGGCACGAGATAATGGACGGCGACACCGCCGAGCTCGACCGCGTGGTCATGCTCGCGATGCGCGTCCCCGGCCATCCCGGACAGCCGCTCGGGCCGCACTGGCTGCCCTCGGCGGTGCGCGACGTCACAGCGCTCGGCAGCTCGACCATCCTGACGATGGTCGTGGTCGTCACGGCCTGCTTCCTCGCGCTGCAGGGGCGGTTCCGTTCGGCATTGCTCGTCGTCGCCGCGACCAGCCTGGGTGGGTTGGCAGTCACCTTCGTCAAGGCAGTGATCGCCCGCTCGCGCCCCGACCTGGTCGACCGGCTGATGGAAGAGACCTCGCACAGCTTCCCGAGCGGCCACGCCGCCAACAGCGCGATCGTCTATCTCACGCTGGCGACCCTGTTGTTCCCGCTGGTCCGCGGCTGGCGGATGCGCGGCTTCGTGCTTGCCGTGGCGATGCTGCTGGTCGGACTGATCGGGGTCAGCCGCATCTATCTCGGCGTCCACTGGCCCAGCGACGTGCTCGCCGGCTGGGCCTTCGGTGCCTGCTGGGCGTTGCTGTGGTGGGGCGTGGAGCTCAAGCTGTTCGCGAGGACGCCCTGATCATCCGTCACCCCGCCTTGTGCCGGGGTCCATCGAGCAGCACTGGAATCGCTCGGGCTCCGGAGGAGCCGGTCGCCACTTACGCCTGAAGTTCCCGCGGCAAGTGACCCCGGCACAAGGCCGGGGTGACAGTTAAGGTAGCGGCGCCCTTGCCACTCAGGCGGAATTGGCGTGTCATCGGGAGCGCCCCATTTAGCGACCCACTCCATCACTTTCTCGTGCGGAATCAATCGCCCCGCCACGATGTCCGCGTCGGCCTGCGCGTCGCGCAGAGCGTCCCATTCCTCCTCGGTCATGCCGGGGGCGGAAGCAGCGGGTGGCGCGGTTCGATGTTCACGGCACACGCGATATAGCACGCGCCCCGATCCGCGTCAGCCCTCGCGCTCGGCCAGCTTGCGTTCCCACGCCAGCGCATCCTTGACGATCCCTTCAAGATCGTCGTGCTTCGGCCGCCACGGCAAGGTGCTCAATATCTTGCTGTTGTCCGCGACCAGCGCATCGGGATCGCCCGCGCGGCGACCCTCCAGCTTGCGCTCGATCGTGCGGTTGGTCACGCGGTCGACTGCGTCGAGCACCTGGAGCACCGAGAACCCGCGGCCATAGCCGGCGTTCATCGTGTGGCTCTCCTCGGGCCGCGCGATCAGCAAGTCGAGCGCGTCGACATGCGCCGCGGCGAGATCGGTGACGTGGATGTAATCGCGCACCCCGGTGCCGTCCTCGGTGGCGAAGTCGGTGCCGAACACCGACACCGCGGCGCGCTTCCCCGTCGCCGCCTCGGCGGCGATCTTGATCAGATGCGTGGCGCCTGCGGTCGACTGGCCGCTGCGGCCCTGCGGATCGGCGCCGGCGACGTTGAAATAGCGCAAGGCGGCGTAGTTGATCGGATGCACCGCGGCGACGTCGCGCAGCATGAACTCGGTCATCAGCTTGGACATGCCGTACGGATTGATCGGCGACTTCGGGCTGTCCTCGGACACCGGTACCTGCTCGGGGATGCCATAGGTCGCGGCGGTCGACGAGAAGATGAAATGCTTGACCCCCGATGCCACCGCGCTCTCGATCAGCGAACGGCTGGCGACGGTGTTGTTGCGATAATATTTGAGCGGATCGCTCACGCTCTCGGGCACCACCACCGATCCGGCGAAGTGCATCACGGCGATCACGCCCTCGTCCCGCATCGTCGCGCGGATGGTCGCCTCGTCCTCGATATTCGCGACGACCAGTTTGGCGCGCTGGTCGACTGCCCAGTCGAACCCGGTAACGAGATTGTCGACCACCACGACCTTCCAGCCCGCATCGAGCAACGCCAGAACGGCATGGCTGCCGATATAGCCCGCCCCGCCCGTCACCAACACACTACCGTCGCGCATGCATCATCTCCCGTGGTCGCGATTGCGCATAGACGCGCCGCCCCTACATTTGGAAGCAAAGGAGATCAAAATGACTCAGGAAATCGCAACCCTCGCCGGCGGATGCTTCTGGTGCACCGAAGCGGTGTTCAACGACGTGATCGGCGTGAGCAAGGTCGAGAGCGGCTATATCGGCGGCAAGGTGGCCAACCCGAACTACAAGCAGGTCTGCGGCGGCGACACCGGCCATGCCGAGGCGATCCGGGTCACCTTCGACACCGACCAGATCCGCTATGGCGACTTGCTCGACATCTTCCTCGCGACGCACGACCCGACCCAGCTCAACCGCCAGGGCAACGATGTCGGTACGCAATATCGCTCGGCGATCTTCCCGCATTCCGCGGAACAGGAAGCCGAAGCCAAGGCCGCGATTTCGCGCGCGGCGGCGGATTGGCCCGCGCCGATCGTAACTACGATCGAGCCGCTGTCCGAATGGTATCCCGCCGAGGATTACCATCAGGAATATTGGCAGGGCGAAGGCCAGAGCAGCCCCTATTGCATGGCGGTGATCCCGCCCAAGCTGCGCAAATTGCGCAAGAGCTTCGCCAACCGGCTCAAGGAAAATGCAGCGGCCTGACCTTTTCGCCCCTCCCTGCAAGGGAGGGGATCAAGGGGTGGGTCAGAAAAGGTCGGGCTCGATGCCCGGCCTTTTCTTTTCTTCGAGCAGCTCGGAGGGCTCGCCTTCGGCTCGCACCCACCCCCTACCCCTCCCTCTCAGGGAGGGGAGTTAGCGCGGAAACGCCGCCCGTCGCAGCCGATCGTTGATCGCCACGCCGATCCCGCTCTCGGGCACCGGCGCCACGGCAATCGCCGTCGCTTTCGACGCATCCCCGCGGTGCAGCGCATCGAACAGATTCGCCGCCGCCTCGACTAGGTCGCCGCGGATGGACAGCGTATCGTCCCCGGGCACCGCGCCGAACCCGATCAGCCACTCGCCCGCGCGCCGCATCGTCGCGCCCAGCCGCAGCGGCTTGCCCGGCGCGTAGTGACTGTCGAGTTGGCCGGGTGCGGTAATCTTGTTCCCCTGCGAAGGCAGGGGCCCAGGGTTGGCAAGCGAGTCGCCTGGCGATTCTGGGCCCCTGCCTTCGCAGGGGAACAAGTCTGCCCGGCTCAAAGGCCCCGGCCGCAGGATCGTCCGTCCCATCACGATCGTCGACTCGATCCCAGCGCTCGTCGGCCCATCGTCGATCACCAGCGATATCCGCCCGGCCAGGCTCTTCGCGACATGCTCGGCCCGCGTCGGCGAAATCCCCCCGCTGGCATTGGCCGAAGGCGCCGCCAGCGGCACTCCGCTCGCATCGAGCAACGCCTGCATCGCCCGGTGGTCGGGCACCCGGATCGCGATCGTATCGAGCCCCGCCGTCACCAGCGAGGAAATCCCCGCCTCCCGCCGCACCGGCAGCACCAAGGTCAGCGGCCCCGGCCAGAACCGCCGCGCCAGCTCCCGCGCCGCATCGTCGAACACCGCCACGATCTCCGCCGCCTCGAGATCGGGGACATGCACGATCAGCGGATTGAAACTCGGCCGCCCCTTCGCCGCGTAAATCCCCGCCACCGCCCGCGAATCACTCGCATCGGCGGCGAGCCCATAGACCGTCTCGGTGGGCACCGCGACGCACCCGCCGGCGCGAATCAGCGCAGCAGCTTCGGCAATTGCGGCCTCGCCGTAGGGTAAGATGCGGGGATTTGTCGGGCTCACCCGACGGGCGCTATAGCGCGGCAAACAAGACGACAAGAGAGGCCTGATGTTCACTCCCGCCACTGCCGAGCAGCGCTTCGTACTCGATCACATCGTCCGCCTGTCCGAGATCAGCGCGGAGGCCGGCGAATTGGCCGATGCAGTGCTCGAAGGCGCCGGCGCTTTCGCCGCGGGTGAATGGGCGCCGCTCGACCGGCTCGGCGATACCCATGGCCCCAAATGGAGCGAAGAAGGCGTGACGATGCCCCCGGGCTACGCCGCGGCGTACAAGGCCTATGTCGAGGGCGGCTGGGGCACGATCGGCTCCCCGGCCGAGTTCGGCGGCCAGGGCCTGCCGGTCAGCCTGTCGATCGCCGTGCTCGAGACGCTCGGCACCGCCAATATGGGCTTCGCGCTCGCGCCGATCCTGACGGTGGGCGCGATCGAGGCGCTCGTCCATCACGGCACGCCCGAGCAGCAGGCGCTCTATCTGCCCAGGCTCGCCACCGGCGAATTTACCGGCACGATGAACCTCACCGAGCCGCAGGCGGGGTCCGACGTCGGCGCGCTCAAGTCCAGGGCCGATCCGGTCGGCGACGGGACGTTCCGGATCAAGGGCACCAAGATCTTCATCTCGTTCGGCGATCACGACATGGCCGACAACATCGTCCACCTCGTCCTCGCGCGCACACCGGACGCGCCTGCGGGCACCAAGGGCCTATCGCTGTTCCTCGTCCCCAAGATCCGCCCCGACGGCGCGTTCAACGACGTCCGCGTCATCTCGATCGAGCACAAGATGGGTCTCCACGCCTCGCCGACCTGCGTGCTCAGCTTCGGCGACCACGACGATTGCATCGGCGAGCTGATCGGCGGCGAGATGGGCGGCATCCGCGCGATGTTCACGATGATGAACAACGCCCGGCTCAATGTCGGGCTGCAGGGTGTCCAGGTCGCCGAGCGCGCCACCCAGCGCGCCGTGACCTATGCCCGCGATCGCATCCAGGGCGTCCGCGCCGGCGCGCCCGCCGCGATCGTCGAGCATCCCGATGTCCGCCGCATGCTGCTGCGGATGAAGGCGCAGACCCAGGCGGCGCGCGCTTTGGTCTATTACGCCTTCGGCCAGCTCGATCGCGGCCATGCCGGCGATGCCGCCGCCAAGGCGCGGGTCGAACTGCTCACCCCGCTCGCCAAGGCGCACGCCACCGATCTCGGCAACGAGGTCGCCAGCCTCGGCGTGCAGGTCCATGGCGGAATGGGCTATATCGAAGAGACCGGCGCCGCTCAGCATTTCCGCGACGCTCGCATCACCCCGATCTACGAAGGCACCAACGGCATCCAGGCCGCCGATCTCGTCGGCCGCAAGCTGGGCATGGACAATGGCGGGACGCTGTTCAGTCTGCTCGCCGAGATGCGCGGCGATGCCGAGGATGGCGAGCTCGCCCGGCTGATCGACGCCTGCGAGGAAGTCGGCCGCAACCTGCTCGCCTCGGATACCGACGATCGGCTGGCGGCGAGCTATCCCTTCCTGACGATGCTCTCGGTCGCGGTGTGCGGCTGGCTGATGGAGCAGCAGGGTCGCATCGCGGTACGCTTGGAAGGCGATCCGGCGTTCCTCAGGATGAAGGCCATAGCGGCGCGCTTCTATGTCGAGCAGATCGTGCCGGAGGCCATGGGGCTGAAGGCAGCCGCGATGGCGAAGGCGGACCTGCTCTACGCGATCGATGCCGAGGCGTTCGCGGCCTGAGACCCTCCAGCGTCATCCCGGCGAAAGCCGGGATCCAGACCCACTTGGGACGTCGCTTGTTACCCTGGGGCCCGGCTTTCGCCGGGGTGACGCATGTTTAGTTGAGCTCCGCCCGCCCGCTGCGCCGCCACACCCCGCGGAGCATCCGCCCCGCCAGCGCCGGCAGCCCCGGTCGCACGAACAGCCAGTCGCGGATCGCCGGGCCGCGCTCGGCGCCGATCACCCGCTTGTAGCCGCTGTCGCCCGCGCCCCAGTCGACGGTGGTGATACCATCCTCGATCCCGCGGACGAGGTTGCGATAGTAAAGCAGTTTGCCCGGCGAATGCTTGGCGAAGGCGGGATCGTAGCTGTTGGCGATCGCATATTTGAGCGCGCCGGCGTTGAGATCGAACGAGAAGGCCGCGGGCGCGCCGTCGACGCGCAGCATCGCCGCCCACATCATCCCGGCAACCACCGGATCGGCCGAAGCCGCGCGCCAGAAGCCGCCATGGCCTTCGCGAGTGAACTTGGCGTCCGAACCGTCGGTCCGCGCCGCGATCCAGCTCTTGCGTTCGATCTCGGCCAGCGCGTCGAACGCACCCGCATCCCAATCCCCACCCGAGACAAAGCGCCAGTCGAGCGCGCCATGCTCGCCGAGATGCTTCTCGTGGAAGCGGTTCTTCCGCAGCGTCGAGTTACGCGGCCAGGTGCCCTCGGCCTGCAGCGCTGCGATATCGAGCAGGAAGCTCTCCGCGACGAAGCGGTCGAGCACCGCCCAGCCCTTCGCGGTCGCCGCGGCCTTGAGCAGTTCGAGCGCCGGATCGCCGTCATAGATCGGGCCGATCCGCAGCGCATTGGCTTCGCGCGCCAGCCGCGCGAGCAGCGCCTCCCCCACCTCGACTCCGGCGTCGGAGCGCACCGGAAAGCTGCGGAACGGCCAATAACAGCCGGGCACGCTCGCCAGCCCGAGCCAGCCCGGCCCGGTACGCACGATCGGCAGCGCCGCGGCGGGTTCGCCTTCGCGGGTGACGGTCAGGGTCCGCGCCGCGCCGCCATAGGCCTGCAGCGCCGCGGCGAACCAGCCATAGCGCAGGAAACGGCGCGATTGCGCGGCGTGCGCCGCCACCTGGTCGATCCCCGCCGCCAGCCCGTCGACGCAATCGACCGTCAGCGTGGGCGGCAGGCGCGTGAATTCATCGAGCGGCATCGGCTTGGTCATCCCGCTTTCCTACGCCCGGACCGGTTACCAACCGGTAGATTAACCCGCTTGCGCTCGCCCGCGCGAGCCCGTCATAAACACCCGATGATGTCAGGCCCCTATCTTTCGACTGTCTCCGACACGATCCAGAGCGCGATCGCGCCGGTGTTCCTGCTCGCGGGCATCGGCGCGATCCTCAACGTGATGGTCGGCCGCCTGGCGCGGATCGTCGATCGGGCGCGCAATCTCGAGGAAATCCACCCGCGCTCGACCGGGCCCGAGCATGACCGCCATGTCTGGGAGCTGCGGCTGATCGACCGGCGCATCTCGGTGATCAACCAGGCGATCTTCCTGTGCGTGTCGAGCGCGCTCGCCATCTGCCTCGTCGTCGCCTTGATGTTCGTCTCGCGGCTGTTCGCGCTCCATGTCGGGGCAATCGTCGCGGTGGCGTTCGTCGTCTCGATGCTGCTGCTGATGGCCGGGCTCATCTATTTCCTGATCGAAGTCCGCATGTCGCTCGGCGCGATCCATGTCCGGCAGGAATTGCTCGAGCTCGACAGCAAGTGACTCCACTCGCCGAGAAGCGCCTGCTCCAGGGCGTGATGGCGATAACCCTGCTGCTGCCGCTCAGCGCCGCGATCGCCGGCGTCACCGGCGGCCCGCATTTCCTCGGCCATCCGCCGGTCGTCCCCACCGATCTCGACAGCCATTTCCGCTACGTGTCGGGGCTGTTCCTCGGCATGCTGCTGCTGTTCGCATCGTGCATCCCTGCGGTCGAGCGCAAGGGACCGCGGCTCCGGCTGCTCGCCTTGATGGTGTTCATCGGCGGCTTGTTCCGGCTGCTGTCGCTGGTCGCGATCGGCATGCCGTCGCTCGGCCACCGTATCGGGCTCGGCATCGAACTGGTCGAGCTGCCGCTGCTGCTGCTCTGGCAGATGCGGGTGGCGAAGCGGTTTCGGGCCGCCGACTGAACTACTCCGTTATCGAACTTTCCGCGGCCCCAGATCGGCCGGCACGCTCGGCAGATACCGCGGCGCCACTCGCGCATGCGTCGCCTGCTCATAGGCATAGCCCGCATTCAGCAGCAGCCCGTCGCTATACGCGGTCCCGATAAACGACAGCCCTGCCGGCAGTCCTTCGACCAGCCCCATCGGCACGGTGAGATGCGGATAGCCCGACACCGCGGGAAGCTCGCTCGCCGAGGGGCCGCTGAACTGGTCGCCATGCGCGGGGTCGCTCAGCCACGGCGTGCCATAGGTCGGCGACACCAGGATCTGCGCGTCCGCCGCCTTGAGCATCGCGTCGATCCCCTCGACCCCCGCCAGCCGCGCCGATTTCGCCCGCGCGCCGAGATATTCGGCATCCTTCGTCCCGCGCGTCTTCTCGGCCTTGAGGAAGCTCTCCTGCCCGAAGAACGGCATCTCCGCCGCCTTGTTGGCCTCGTTGAACTTAATGACGTCGGCCAGCGTCCGCACCTCGGACGCCGGCGTGCTCGCCAGATACGCCGCCAGATCGTCCTTCAATTCGGTGTAGAGCACTTCGCTCTCGGCATCGCCGAGCCCCTTCAATTCGGGCATCTTCACTTCGACCGGGATCGCCCCGGCGCCGCGCAATTCGTCCAGCGCCTTGTCGAACCGCGCGGCGAGCACCTCGTCCATCTCGGGCTTCCAATAGCCGACCCGCACCCCCTTTAGCGCGTCCGCCGAAAGCCCGGCGGCATAGTCGCGGCGGTATTTGTCTGCCCCCTTGGTGGCCGCATCCTTGGGATCGCTGCCGACCATCGCCGAGAACAGGATGGCTGCGTCCTTGACGCTGCGCGCCATCGGCCCCGGCGTGTCCTGGCTATGGCTGATCGGCACGACATGCGTCCGGCTGACCAGCCCCAATGTCGGCTTGAGCCCGACCAGCCCGGTCATCGCCGCGGGGCACACCACCGAACCGTCGGTCTCGGTCCCCACTGCGACCGCGGCGAGGCTCGCCGCCACCGCCGCGCCCGAACCGCTCGACGAGCCGCAGGCAGTGCGATCCAGCGCATAGGGGTTCTTCACCAGCCCGCCGACCGCGCTCCATCCGCTCATCGAATGGTTCGAGCGGATGTTGGCCCATTCGCTGAGATTGGTCTTGCCGAGGATCACCGCGCCCTGTGCCCGCAACTGCGCCACCATCGGCGCGTCGCGATTGGTCCGGTTGTCAGCCAGCGCAAGGCTGCCCGCGGTGGTCGGCAGCTCTTTGGTGTCGATATTGTCCTTGATCAGCACCGGGATGCCGTCCAGCGGCCCGCGCAGCCTGCCCGCCTTGCGCCGCGCATCGCTGGCGCGCGCCTGCTCGATCGCGTTGGGCGATACCGCGATCACCGAACGCAAGGTCGGGCCGTTTTGGTCGAGCATCCTGATCCGCTCGATATATAGCTCGGTGATCTGCTCGCTGGTTTGCTCGCCCGAGGCCATCATCGCTTGCTGCTCGTCGATGGACTTTTCCTGGAAGGACGCGACGGAGGACGGCCTTCCGCGTGTCATGACCTCCTGCGCCATCGCCGGCGCCGCAAGAACCATCGCCAATGCCAGCAGTCCCGTCCGCATCCGCATTCCCCCTTCGCGTAACGCGCAGCCTAAGTGGCTGACGCGACGGGCTCAAGCGCCGATAAACCGCCATCGTGCCGCCGCTTGCGCGCAGTCGCAAACTGTCGATGCGCCGGGCGCCAGCGAGGGAACGATCAGCACCCCCTCTTTCCTCCCCGCTGCGCGACGGAAAGGGCAGAACACACTACCCATTGTGTCCACCGATTCCTCCCCCAGTATATTTTTGCAGTTCGCGCTGTGTTCTCTTGCCTTTGCAGGACCCGAGGATTGACCATGCGTCGCGGCAGCCGGCGCCTGCGAACCGAGTCATTTTAGCGACGAAGCGTGTAGTTAAGATTGGATTTAACGCTTGTGCCCGGACTCGGTTTGGCACAATCTGTAGTGGTAAGACTAAGGGGCAGGCTCAATCACTGGTAGAACCCCTTCCGCATCCCCATATGCGGAACAGGTTCTGTCGTGTTCGGCTGCCGGCGCTGAGTTCGTATTTTGTTCTCGCGCGCAGCCTTGGCGATGCGTATCATTGCCGAGCCGCCCCGAGTCGCACCGAGCCTCCCGGAAGGAGGCGCGTGCAGAGTCGAAAAGGGTCGGATGCCATGGAATTCAGGGACACGGAAAACAGCGTGAACGATATTGTCGCCGAAGCCACGCCCCCCGAGACCAAGGCGAAGCCGCGCAAGGATCAGGACACCCGCAGCATCTCGCCGTCGCTCTACACGCTCGAAGTCGATCATTCGCGCGACGCCTTGCTCACCGAGTTCGGCAAGGAGACGCTCAAGGATCGCTATCTCCTCCCCGGCGAGACCTATCAGGACCTGTTCGTCCGCGTCGCCTCGGCCTATGCCGACGATGCCGCGCACGCCCAGCGCATCTATGACTACATCTCCAAGCTCTGGTTCATGCCCGCCACCCCGGTCCTGTCGAACGGGGGGACGGGTCGCGGCCTGCCGATCAGCTGCTTCCTCAATTCGGTGCCCGACAGTCTCAACGGCATCGTCGACACCTGGAACGAGAATGTCTGGCTCGCCTCGCGCGGCGGCGGCATCGGCACCTATTGGGGCAATGTCCGCGGCATCGGCGAGCCGGTCGGCCTCAACGGCAAGACCAGCGGGATCATCCCCTTCGTCCGGGTGATGGATTCGCTGACTCTCGCGATCAGCCAGGGCAGCCTGCGCCGCGGTTCGGCCGCCTGCTATCTCGACATCTCGCACCCCGAGATCGAGGAGTTCCTCGAGATCCGCAAACCGTCGGGCGACTTCAACCGCAAGGCGCTCAATCTACACCACGGCGTGCTCATCCCCGACGCGTTCATGGAAGCGGTGCGCGACGGCGGCGAATGGTCGCTCAAGAGCCCCAAGGACGGTAGCGAGCGCGGCAAGGTCGATGCGCGCGCGCTGTTCCAGAAGCTGGTCGAGACCCGCTTGGCCACCGGCGAGCCGTACATCGTGTTCAGCGATCACGTGAACGATACGATGCCCAAGCATCACCGCGATCTCGGGCTCAAGGTTTCGACTTCGAACCTGTGCAGCGAAATCACCTTGCCCACCGGCAAGGACCATCTCGGCAACGATCGCACCGCGGTCTGCTGCCTCTCGTCGCTCAACCTCGAGAATTGGGACGAGTGGAAGGACGAGAAGGGCTTTGTCGAGGACGTGATGCGCTTCCTCGACAATGTCCTGCAGGACTTCATCGAGCGCGCCGAGCCCGGCATGGAAAAGGCCGCCTATTCGGCCAGCCGCGAGCGCAGCGTCGGCTTGGGCGTGATGGGCTATCACAGCTTCCTCCAGGCGCGCGGGCTCGCCTTCGAAGGCGCGATGGCCAAGAGCTGGAATTTGCGCATGTTCAAACAGATCAAGGCGCAGGTCGACGAAGCGTCGATGCAGCTCGCGATCGAGCGCGGGCCGTGCCCCGACGCCGCCGACATGGGCGTGATGGAGCGGTTCAGCTGCAAGATGGCGATCGCGCCGACCGCGAGCATCTCGATCATCTGCGGCGGCACCAGCGCGTGCATCGAGCCGATCCCGGCCAACATCTACACCCACAAGACCCTGTCGGGCAGCTTCTCGGTCAAGAACCCCTATCTCGAGAAATTGCTGATCGAGAAGAGCAAGAATTCGGACGCGGTGTGGAATTCGATCCTCGAGCAGGGCGGCTCGGTGATGCATCTCGACTTCCTCAGCCAGGAAGAGAAGGATTGCTACAAGACCAGCTTCGAGATCGACCAGCGCTGGATCCTCGAGCTCGCCGGCGATCGCGCGCCCTATATCGACCAGGCGCAGTCGCTCAACCTGTTCATCCCGGCCGATGTCGAGAAATGGGACCTGCTGATGCTCCACTTCCGCGCCTGGGAGCTCGGCATCAAGTCGCTTTACTATCTGCGCTCGAAGTCGGTCCAGCGCGCCGGTTTCGCGGGCGGAGTCGAGGCCGACAACACGATCGAGAAGCCGCAGTTCAATCTCGGCGAGAGCACGGACTATGACGAATGCCTGGCGTGCCAGTGAGCTAATTCCCTCTCCCTCTGGGAGAGGGAGGGAGCCGCCGCAGGCGGCGGAAGGGTGAGGGCAGATGCGCCTCTATGCAAAGCAGCCGATTGGAACGGTCCCTCGCGCGCAGGCACTTCGGCGCGATGCGCCCGAACCTGAGAAGCGGCTGCTGCGCGGGCTACGCGAAGCCTTTCCGGCGTACAAATGGCGGCATCAGACGCCCGTCGGCGGGTTCTTCGCCGACATTCTCTGTTTCTCGGAAGCATTGGTGATCGAAGTGGATGGCGATACGCACGCCGATACAGTCGAATATGATGCTGCGCGCACTGCGGCGATCACAAGCGAAGGTCTTCGCGTGGTGCGTTTCAGCAATGCCGACGTAATGGCAAATCTCGACGGCGTGCTCGCCGTGGTCGCGACCGCACTTGAAACTGGAAAGGGCAACGCCGCATGAGCGACGCTGCCCTCACCCTTCCGGCGCTGCGCGCCTCCCTCCCTCTCCCAAAGGGAGAGGGAGTCAGCTCACCCCTCGGATTCTTCTTCCTCGAAGCTCACCGCCACGTCGGCGTTGGCGCTCAGCCGGACCTTGTCGCCCTCGACTTCGGCAACGAGCCCGAGCGAGATATAGTGATGGTGCCCGGAATGGCTGCCCTCGGCACCCTCGACCTGGGCGCCGCTGTCCTTCTTGGTGAGCTTGATCCGCTCGCCTTCGACCTTGTCGACGGTGCCGACATGGACGCCGTCGGCGCCGATGACTTCCATATGTTCTTGAATTGCGCTGGTATCGGCCATTGGGTCGCTCCTTGGGTTGGTTCGGCTCGGCAACGCACAAGCGCCGCGAACGATGCAGGAGATAGGAAATGAACCGTCTACGTAACAGTGCCGCACTCACCGCCTTGCTGCTGCTCGCCGCATGCGCGACCCAGGTCAGCAGCGGCGTGAGCCCTCAGGCGCCCGGCTTCCTGTGGGGGCTGTGGCACGGCTTCATCTTCCCGGTGGCGTGGTTCCTGTCGCTGATCATGCCCGACGTCGCGGTCTATGCCGTGCCCAACAATGGCGGCTGGTATGATTTCGGCTATTTCCTCGGCATCGTGGTGTTCGGCGTCGGCGCGCATGGCGGCGGCAAGCGAGTCGTCTATCGCGACCGCGTGATCCGCGAAGGCCGCCGCAATACGGTGATCGAGCACGAATGACGCGGAGCCTCGCCTTGATGGCCGGACTGGCCGGCGCCACCGGCGCGCTCGGGCTGACGACGCTGCTGCGCCCGTTGCTCACCCGCGCCGCTTTGCGCCTGCCGCAGGCCGAGGCGACCGGCTATGCGCTGCGCATCGCCGGGATGATGCTGTTCGCGCTGGGGCTGTTCCTCGGCGGCTTCGCGACCGTCGCGACGATGGCGGGGGCGGCATGAACGGGGCCCCTGCTATCGCCTTCACCTTGGTGGCAGGCACGCTTATCATGCTGTCCGGCACGCACATGATGCTCAAGCCCGCCTTTCAGCGTCGCCCAGACAGGCCGCCGCCGTCGCGTGAACTCGTCCGGACGTGGGGCTTCGTCAGCTTCGTTGTCGGAGCGTTCGCAGTTTTTTCCGCTTTTTCTCAGTTCGTCCCGGAGTAACCCGCATGCCTCTTCTCGAAGTCCGCAAGACCTACAAGCCGTTCGAATATCCCTGGGCGTACGAATTCTGGAAGCGCCAGCAGCAGATCCACTGGCTGCCCGAGGAGGTTCCGCTCGGCGAGGATTGCCGCGACTGGGCGCAGAAGCTCTCGGATCACGAGCGCAACCTGCTCACCCAGATCTTCCGCTTCTTCACCCAGGCCGATGTCGAGGTCCAGAATTGCTATCACGAGCAATATGGCCGGGTGTTCAAGCCGACCGAGATCAAGATGATGCTCGCCGCTTTCTCCAACATGGAGACGGTGCACATCGCCGCGTACAGCCATCTGCTCGACACGATCGGCATGCCCGAGAGCGAATACGGCATGTTCCTCGAATATAGCGAGATGAAGGACAAGCACGATTATCTGCAGCAGTTCGGCGTCGACAGCGACGAGGACATCGCCAAGACGCTCGCGATGTTCGGCGGCTTCACCGAGGGGCTCCAGCTGTTCGCCAGCTTCGCGATGCTGATGAACTTCCCGCGCTTCAACAAGATGAAGGGCATGGGCCAGATCGTCAGCTGGTCGGTGCGCGACGAGAGCCTCCACTGCGAAGGCATCATCAAGCTGTTCCACACCTTCGTGAAGGAGCGCGACTGCTACACCAAGAGCGTCAAGTCCGACATTCGCGAGATGTGCCAGACGACGGTGCATCTCGAGGACAATTTCATCGATCTCGCCTTCGAGCAGGGCCCGGTCAACGGGATGACGCCCAAGGAGATCAAGAAGTATATCCGCTACATCGCCGACTGGCGGCTGGGCCAGCTCGGCCTCAAGCCGATCTACATGATCGAGGAGCACCCCCTCCCCTGGCTGGCGCCTTTGCTCAACGGCGTCGAGCACGCCAATTTCTTCGAACAGCGCGCGACGGAGTATTCGAAGGGCGCGACGCGCGGGGCGTGGAACGAAGTGTGGGATTCGTTCGACAAGCGCCAAAAGGCGAAGGTCCCGGCGGCGAACGAAGAGGCGGACGACGGCGCGGATATGTTCTCGAAGGCGGGGATCGCGGCGGAGTGAGCGAGTCGCAAGCTGGGAGCGGAACAAAATCAGTAGCGGAACTGCTGATAGCTGTTCCTATCTTGCATCTTATTGCTACCAGTTTATTTTTAATTGGTTATTATTATTCCTTTGGCGGAAGATTGCATTCCTTCTCCACCTCATCGGATCTATTTGCTACATCTATTGGAAATGTTGGTTTCAATTATATATCTACGCTCTCCCCGGGAATCGTCTTTATCCTTTGGCATAGAGCGAATTTCGGAGCATGGTCTTTGCAGGATTCGGTGGATACGAAGCCTGCAGGGCCGGTGCGCGATGCAGCACTAGAACGTGCCAATTCTGATAGAACGTTTTTTCGATTTTTGGTAGGCCTGATGATAATATGCCAGTTAATTCTGGTAATTATAACTTACTTTAAGTTAGGGCATTTGCCATATTCGTTTATAGGTTTCTTTATCAGCATTCTGACGGTGGCTTATATCGTTTGGTACTCAGGCCGAATTAATATTCCGACCTTAACTATGCACATAATAAATTTTATTGTAATTATGTTGTTAACGTGCCTGTTTAATGGATTAACTAGTGGTCAATTTGACAGACGCTTGCTGTACAAAGACGCGATAAAAAATGCGGTCGTCTGTCCGCTTGGAGCAATATTAAGGCCGATTGGGGATAATTTTTTAGTACTTACTTCGGATAATGATTATGTGGTGAGCGACAAAGAATGCAAGATCGTCGGGAAACTTGCGAGATCATGAGCGCCTTATAGTCCGGTGAATAACTTCCAGAACACCATTAGACTTCAGCCAATGCAAGGTCGCCCAAGCTAGAGCTCTCCAGCTGGATTAAGTTGGGCTTCTACCCCCCGCCGCCAGCACCTCGCGACCCAATCTGCCGCATCGCTCAGCCACACCATGGATCCCGGAACAAGTCCGGGATGACGACGGGAGGGTGGCGGTGGCGAGCCCCGCCCCAAACCCCAAACCGTCACTCCCGCCTCGGGCCGGGGTCCAACGCGCCGCGCATCACTCCGCCAGCGGCGGCAGCCCCAGCCCAACCGCAAGGTCGTTCCATTCCGGGTTCTGTCGCTCGATCAGGTTACGCTTCCAGTCCCGCCGCCAGAGCTTGACCCGCTTCTCGCGGGCGATCGCGCCTTCCATCGAGTCACCGGTCTCGAAATAGACCAGCCGGTGGATGCCATACTTCTTGGTGTGCCCGTCAAACGTGCCTTCGCGGTGCTGGATAATCCGCGCGACCAGGTTCGACGTCACGCCGACATACAGCGCACCGTTATAGCGGTTCGCCAGCAAATAGACGCAAGGCGCGCGCTCGATCATCGGATGCCCAGCCTGACGCCCGATAGACCCCGGCACAAGGCTGGGGTGACTGGAATAGACGTAGATCACACCAATCCGGATGCACTTGGGCCGCCCCCTCAGCGCACCTCCACTAGCCGCTCGCCCTGCTCCAGCCGTTCGAGCAACGGCGCCCATCGCAGCGACAGCCATTCGCGGAGCGCTCGATTGGTGATGTTGCCGCAGCGCAGCCACACAAGCTGATAGTCGAGCGGCGGATAGCGAAGTGCAAAATCATCGTCCTTGGTGATCAGCACCAGCGCTTCGGCAGCCGCGACTTGCGCGATCTCCGCGTCGGCAGTCTGCCCACCGAGCCGCGCAGTGACATGTTCGGCTTCGAATCCGCGCTCCGCGAACCAACTACACAGCGCCGGCGGCAACTGCGCGTCGATCAGGAACCGCATCAGGCGGCTTGCACCACCGAATGGTCGACCGCCCGCGCGCCATAAGCGAGGCAGGCCGAGATATCCTCGCGCGTGAGATAGGGGAAGTCCGAGAGCAGTTCGTCAGCGCCCGCACCGGCTGCCAGCGCGTCGAGTATGTCGGACACCCGCATCCGGGTCCCGGCGACGATGGGCCGGCCGCCGCACACGGCGGGATCGATCACGATGCGCTGTTTCGCCATCCCCGCAAGGTGCGCAGTGAGGCTGGTCAAGTCAACCACCCCAAAACCCCTCAGCACCACGGCCGCCGCCGCCCCTCCCAAGGCCGCGCCAGTCCCTCCGCCACCAGCATCCCGCCCAGCGACTCGCCACCGCGCAGCACCACGCGCAGCTTCCGGCCATAGCGATCGGTATCGCGGTCGGCCATGGCCAGCGTGATCGGCCCCGCGCTCAGCAGCGCCCGCAGCCGCCGCGTCGCCTGCGCGCCGAGCTCGGCCTCCAGCGCGCAACGCGGCGGGTGCGTCTCCGGCGTGTCGATATCGGCGATGCGGATCTTCTCGCCGTCGATCCAGAAGGTGTCGCCATCGACCACGCAGTCGCGTCCGCCGCCGCTGTGACACAGCCCGAACGCGCGCGCCGGCAGTGGCGCCTCGGCGTCGAGCGCAAGCGCCGGTGCGGCATCGACCGCAGGCGCGGCAGCCGGCCGCGCGCCTGCGAACCGGTCGGCGCTGGTCCAGCCGAACCCCAGTGCGCCGGCAATCGCCAGCACGGCGAGCACTCCCTGCGGCGTGGCACGCCGGCGGCGCGGCGCATCGCGCCAGCGGACCGCGTGCCGGCGCGCCGCCGCCTCGCGGTGGAATTCGGGGGAATGGCGCACGCGGCTCTCCGGTACTGGTCGCTGTGCGAGGCTAGCCGGCATGTCCCTGCCAAAGGCTTACCGTCGCCAAGTCAGGGGTGCGGCCGAAGGCGCGTCACCCGGCTGCTGGAAATGTAGGATTTCGCCTGATACGCCAAGGGCGACTCGCCGCCGGGTCCGCTCTTTGCCATCGTCGGATCGATCGATCGCGCATGCCGCGCCTTCGCACCTTTGCCCGCCGCCCCGCCGCAGCCTCGGTGCCGCGAACCCGACGCGCGCATGCCGCGTAGGTGCCGCGTAGGTGCCGCGTAGGTGCCGCGTAGGTGCCGCGTAGGTGCCGCGTAGGTGCCGCGTAGGTGCCGCGTAGGTGCCGCGTAACCGGCGCGAAGCTGCGCGCCGAGTCAACCGCGTCCCGGCATTAATCTCGCTGAAACAACACTTTGCCCAAACCCATCCGCCGGCAAAACCCGCCAGCGAGTCAAGCACGTCTATCCGGCGCGTGCTTCAGCGGAAATTGTCGGCATAGGCCTGCAGCTTGAGCTTGCGTTCGGGCGCCGGCACCACGTGATAGGCATAGCCTTCGCGCTCCGCATGGGCCTTGGCCGCCTCCAGCGTCGGGAAGGCGATGCGGACCTGAGTCGAAGTGTCGCCGCCGCCGTTCCAGCCGGTCAGCGGATCGGCTTCCTGCGGACGCTCGGGCTCGATTTCGAGCAGCCACATATCGGTCCGCGAGCGGCCGGACTGCATGGAATTCTTCGGACGTTGAAAGATGCGGGCGGTCTTCACTGGTGCCTCCGTGGGGATTGCCCTGCCTCTAACGCGCCGCGGCGTTTCTTGCATCCGCCTTTTTGGTGCGCAACGTCGCCGCGGCGCTTGCCGGATCGTCGGGCCAGGGGTGCTTGGGATAGCGCCCGCGCATTTCCTTGGCGACCGCGCTCCAGCTTCCCGCCCAGAAACCGGGCAGATCGCGCGTCGTCTGGATCGGGCGGCCCGCGGGCGAGGTCAGGCTCAGCACCAACGGCGTGCCATCGCCGAGCATCGGATGCGTGGCGAGCCCGAACAAGGCCTGCACCCGCACCTCCACCGTCGGCCCCGCCTCGGCGCCATAATCGATCGCATGGCTCGACCCCGCCGGCGTCTCGAGCCGCGCCGGCGCGAGCCGGTCGAGCGTCTTCTGCCCGTCCCAGCCGAGCAAAGTCTGCAGTGCCTGGGTGAGTCCTTCAGCCGCCACCGCATTGAGCCGCCGCTTGCCTTCAAGGAGAGCCGGCAGCCAATCGTCGAGCGCGGCGAGCAGCGCCGCGTCCTCCAGCGCGGCGATCCCGGCAAACCGCGCCCGCAGCCGCAGCGCCTGCGCAGTCTCGGACCAGGGCAGCAGCGCCAGCCCATGTTCGCGAACCGCTTCGAGCAGCAACGCCGCGGTATCGACCGGCCCGCTATCCGGCCCCGAGGAAAGCCGCAACGCCCCCAGCCGCCGCTCGCGCACAGCCTCCACCCGTCCGGTTGCGGAGTCGAAGCTGGCGCTCCGCCGCGTCTCGATCCGGTCCCCGAACAGCGATTCGATCGTAGCGAAGTCGATCTGCGCCGCCGACAGGATCCGCGCGCCGGAGGCCATGCCCTGCGTCTCGGCCACCGCCAGCCATTCGGAGCGCGCCAGCGGCGAGGCAGGATCGAGCCGGAACCCGCGCCCGCCGACCGACGCCCAATTCTCGCCGGTCGAATCCCGCCGCCGCGCGATCCGGTCGGGGAAAGCGAGCGCGAGGCAAGTAGCGATCTCTGCCCCCTCCCTTCCAGGGAGGGGAGTCGCGCCGGGAGGGGGAGCAAGGCGGGCCCACCTTTCCGCCAACCGCCGCCCATTCTCCGCCCGCGGTCCGCGCTCGCCCCGCCAGCGCCGCAGCCGTAGCTCGAGATCGGCGTCGTTCCCGCCCAGCCCGCGCTCGCCGAGCAAAACCGCGACTTCCGCCGCGGTTTTCGCCAGCCCGATCTCGCCCGCACGGACCAGCATGTGCCCCAGCCGCGGCGGCAGCGGCAGCCGGGCGATCGCCTTGCCGTGCGGCGTAGGCCGGCCGTCGCCGTCGAGCGCTTCAAGCGCGGTCAGCCGCCGCCGCGCTTCGCGCACCGCGGCCTCGGGCGGCGGATCGAGCCAGGCAAGTTCGCGCGGATCGGCGACCCCCCACAAGGCACAGTCGAGCAGCAATGCCGACAGATCGGCCTCCAATATCTCGGGCGGATCGAACCGCGGCAGCCCGGCGGTCGCCGCTTCCTCCCACAAGCGATACGCCACCCCCGGCCCCTGCCGCGCCGCCCGCCCGGCGCGCTGGGCGACCGCCGCCTGGCTCGCCCGCTCGGTGACCAGTCGAGTCATCCCCGCCGCGCGATCGTAGCGCGGCCGCCGCGCCAGCCCCGAATCGACCACCACGCGAATCCCGTCGAGCGTCAGCGACGTCTCGGCGATCGACGTCGCCAGCACGACTTTCCGACGCCCCTCGCGGTCCACCCCGATCGCCGCGCGCTGGGCGGCGGGCTCCATGCTGCCGTGCAGCCGGTGGAGCACCACGCCGCCCAAATCGCCGAGCCGCTCGGCGGTCCGCTCGATCTCCGCGACGCCGGGCAGGAAGGCGAGCACCCCGCCCTCGGCCTCGCGCAGCGCGGTGCGCACCGCCGCGGCCATGCCGTCCTCGATCCGCGCCTCGGCGGCGCGCCCGAGATAAAGATGCGCCAGCGGCCAGCTGCGCCCCTCGCTTTCCACTACTGGCGCGTCCCCCATCAGTGTCGCGAACCGCGACCCGTCGAGCGTGGCGGACATGGCCACCAGCCGCAGATCGGGCCGCAGCGCCGCCTGCGCGTCGAGCGCCAGCGCCAGCCCGAAATCCATGTCGAGGCTGCGCTCATGGACCTCGTCGAACAAAACCGCGGATATCCCCGTCAGCTCGGGATCGCCCTGGATGCGGTTGACGAAGATCCCCTCGGTGATCACCGTCACTCGCGTCGCCGCCGAGCGCTTGCTGTCCATCCGCGTCGCATAGCCGAAGGTCTTGCCCACGGCCTCGCCGGCCAGCGCCGCCATTCGCTCGGCCGCCGCCCGCGCCGCCAGCCGTCGTGGCGACAGCAAAAGAATCTCGCCGCTGCACCAGGGCTCGTCGAGCAAGGCCGGCGCCACTGCCGTGGTCTTGCCCGCACCCGGCGGCGCGACGAGCACGGCATTGCTGCCTGCGCGCAACGCGGCGAGCAATTCGGGCAAAACGGCATGGATCGGCAGAGTATCGCTCATCACGCGCAACCAATTCCCCAAAGCCGTGTTAGGCGCAATCGAAGCCTAAGGAGCATCAGACATGGCACGCACGCTGGCACAGTTCACGATCACCCCGGATAGCGCGGGCGATTACACGCTCCATCTCGAGGACGAAGACGGCGAAACGATGGAATTCACTGCCGGATTCGAGCAGCTCGACCTGATCGTCGAGGCGATCGAGGAGCAGCTCGACAATGATGAGGACGATGCCCTCGCCGTCGATGACGAAGACGAGCCGGCCGCAGAGGAAGAGTGAAGGCGGGCGCCGCTCTCTCGGGAGCGGCGCTTTCTTTCAGTAAGCCCGGGCGACTGCGAACTCGACCGCTTCGACCATCGCATCCTTCGCCGCACCCGGCGCGAAGCCCGCGAGCGCGTCGATCGCCCGCTGGCCGTAATGGCGCGCGCGGGCCAGCGTATCGTCTACTGCACGGCTCGCGCGGACCAAAGCGATTGCTTCGGCGAAGTCGGCGTCGGCAACCCGCCGTCCTGAAATCGCTTCCTTCCAGAAGCCCCGCGCCGCCGCGTCGCCGCGCGCATAAGCGAGGATGACCGGCAGGGTCATCTTCCCCTCGCGGAAATCGTCGCCCGCGTCCTTGCCCATCGTCGAGGCGTCGGAGACATAGTCGATCGCATCGTCGACCAATTGGAACGCGATGCCGAGATTGCGGCCATAGGCGTCGAGCGCCGCCTCTTCGCCTTCGGACCGCTCGGCGACCACCGCGGCGATCCGGCAGGCGGCGGCGAACAATGCCGCGGTCTTGGCGCCGATGATGTCGAGATAGCGCTCCTCGGAAATGTCGAGCCGGCGCACCGCGGTGAGCTGGTTGACTTCGCCCTCGGCGATCACCGCGCTGGCATTGCTCAGGATCTTGAGCACCTTGAGGCTGCCGTCCTCGACCATCAGCTCGAAGCTGCGCGAGAACAGAAAGTCGCCGACCAATACGCTCGCCGGGTTGCCCCAGATGATGTTGGCGGTGCGCTTGCCGCGCCGCAGGTCCGACGAATCGACGACGTCGTCGTGGAGCAGGGTCGCGGTATGGATGAATTCGACCGCGGCGGCGAGCCGGTGGTGCCGGGTCCCCGAATAGCCGAGCAATTGCGAACTCGCGAGCGTCAGCATCGGCCGCATCCTTTTGCCGCCGCCCGCGATCAGATGGCCGGCAAGCTCGGGGATCAGCGGGATGTTCGATTGCATGCGATCGAGGATGACCGCGTTCACCAGATTGAGATCGTGCGCCACCAGCTGCAGCATCGGTTCCAGCGACGGCTCGGGCTTTTGCCCCAAGCGATGGATGGTAGCGCTCATCGCCGCGGCTCTGGCGCGTGACGGCGGCAAAGGCAAGGCTTGCGTAGCGTCGCTGCCCGCGCAAAAGAGGCGGCCATGCCCGACGAGACGCTCAATCGCTTCCGCCAGAGCATCGACAATATCGATGCCGCGCTGATCCACATGCTCGCCGAGCGCTTCAAGGTCACCCAGGCGGTCGGCGCTTACAAGGCCACCCACAACCTGCCCCCGGCGGATCCAACTCGCGAGGACGCGCAGATCGCCCGGCTGCGCGCGCTGGCCAAGCAGGCCGATCTCGACCCCGAATTCTCCGAGAAATTCCTCCGCTTCATCATCGACGAAGTGATTCGCCATCACGAGCGGCTGCGCGACGCGATATGAGCCCCCGGACGCCCGCCTGGGTCGCGCTCGCCGCATTGCTCGCCGGCTGCGATGCCGTGCCGGACAAGCCGACCGCGCCCACCCACAAGGCCAGGCCCAAGGCGATCGCCAGCCCGGCCCCGCTTTCGCCGGCAGAGCGGCTCGCTGCCGCGCTGCGCGTGGTTCCCGTCGGCGACGGCCGCTATGCGTTCGGCAAGGACGACAAGCTCCTCGACACGCCATTCGGCCCGGTGCTGCTGCGCCACGGCCATGCTCCCGACGCAGGTCACCCCGAGGGCGGCGTGATCGCGGCTTATTATCTGCGCGAGGCCGATGGCGGCTTCGTACTCGCCAAGGCGTTTCCCGAAGCCGCGATGAGCGGCAGCTTCGGCGATCTCGCCAAATGGTCGGTGTCGGACAAGTTCGCGACGCTGCCCGTGCTGGTGGTCGAAGGCGGCGGCACCTGGCAGGGCTGCACCGTCGGCGACACCGACCTGATCGAGCTGCGCCCGACCGGCCCAGCCAGCCTGGCGAGCATCCCCACCCTCTTCGACGATAGCGGGATGGCACAGGACAATCCGCAATCGCTGACCGGCAGCCTGACCGATATCGTCCGCGACCAAAGCTTTACCGTGCGCTACGCGGGAACCCGATCGTTCGCCGAGCGATACGTTCGCCGTGGCGACCGCTTCGTGCTCGAGGGCGGCGAGAGCCAGATTCCCGGCTGCTGACCAAGGGGGGCAGATGCCCGACCGCGACGACTATCTGATCTTTCGCCCCGACCAGGTCGACCTGTCCCGCTCTCCGCTCCGGCGCGGCGTCGACGAACCGACGCATGTCCTCGGCGCGTTCAATCCCGGCTTTACCCGGCTGCCGAACGGCAATCTGCTGCTGATGGTCCGCGTCGCCGAAGCGTTGCGCGATCCGGTCGATACCGACGCCGCTCGGGCGATCCGCTGGACGCCAAACGGCTATGTCCTCGATCGTCACCCGGTCCACCAGATCGACATGGACGATCCGCGCCAGTTCGCGCTCAAGGATCGCAATCCGCGCCTGCTCGGGCTGACCTCGCTGTCCTGGCTGCTCCCGGTCGAGCTCGACCGCGAGGGGCGCGAGATCGTCGCGATCCATTACGACAAGGCGATCGCGCCCGGCGCCAGCTATATGGATTACGGCGTCGAGGACGCCCGCATCACCAGGATCGACGGCGCCTATTGGATGACCGCCTGCGGCGTCTCGGCCGAACGCCATTGCACCGCGATGTACCGTTCGGCCAACGGCCTCGACTACGAACTGCTCGGGATTGTGCTCGATCACCAGAACAAGGACATGATCCTGTTCGAGGGAAACATCGGCGGCAAGTTTATGGCGCTCACGCGTCCGCTCGGCGAATGCTATTTCGCCTATCCCGAGGACAGCCCGTGGCTCGGCGGCCCTTCGATCAACATCGCGCAATCGCCCGACGGGCTCCACTGGAAGCCGCTCGACACGCCGGGCATCCGCGCGCGCAAGGGCACGACGAGCACCCAGCGGATCGGCGGCGGCAGCCAGCCGGTGCTGACCCCCGATGGCTGGATGATGATCTATCACGGTGTGGAGAAGCGCGGCGCCGTTGGCATCTATCGCAGCTTCTGGGCATTGCTGGACCGCGACGATCCTTCGAAGATTCTGCGGCTGGAGGACGACGTGCCGCTAATCGAGGCGAATCCGGCGCTCACCGACGAGATCGCACACCAGATGTACCTGCCGACCCCGGTTGTGTTCACCACCGGCCTGGTCGACGCGGGCGATCGCTACATCGTCGCCGGCGGGGAGGCGGACCTGGCCTGCCGGATCACGCATATTTCGAAGGAGCGGTTTAGGTGAAACGGACTATCCTCTCGCCGTTCGCGCTGAGCTTGTCGAAGCGCCGTCCTGCCTTTGCAAAGCGCCGGCCACAGCAAGACCGCCCTTCGACAAGCTCAGCGCGAACGGTAGAAGAGAGGCAGGAGCGATGACCGACCCCCTCTGGTGGCAGCATGGCGTCATCTACCAGATCTATCCGCGCTCGTTCCAGGATTCGAACGGCGACGGGATCGGCGATCTGCGCGGCATCGAATCGCGCCTAGACGACCTCGTCGCATTGGGCGTCGACGCGATCTGGGTCTCGCCGATCTACCCCAGCCCACAAGCCGATTTCGGCTACGACGTCGCCGATTACACCGGGATCGACCCGCGCTTCGGCACGCTCGAGGACTTCGACTCGCTGCTGAACGCCGCGCACGATCGCGGGCTCAAATTGCTGCTCGATTTCGTCCCAAATCACAGCTCGGACCAGCACCCCTGGTTCCTCGAAAGCCGCAGCTCGCGCGACAATCCCAAGCGCGACTGGTACCTATGGCGCGATCCCGCCCCGGGCGGCGGCCCGCCCAATAACTGGATCAGCGATTTCGGCGGCTCGGCGTGGGAATATGACCCAGACATCGGCCAATATTATTACCACGCCTTCCTCAAGGAGCAGCCCGACCTCAACTGGCGCAACCCGGAGCTGCGCGCGGCGATGCTCGACGTGCTGCGCTTCTGGTTCGATCGCGGAGTCGACGGTTTCCGCATCGACGTGCTGTGGCACATGATCAAACACCCCGACTTCCCCGACAATCCGGCCAACCCCGCTTTCACCCCGGCGATGGGCGAGATGCACCAGCTGCTCCAGCTCCATTCGACCGACCAGCCCGAAGTCCACGGCATCGCCGCCGAAATGCGCCGCGTCGCCGACGGCTATCCCGAGCGCGTGCTGATCGGCGAGATCTATCTGCCGGTCGATCGGCTGATGGACTATTACGGCAAGGACCAGCCGGGGGTGCATCTGCCGTTCAACTTCCAGTTGATCGACGCGCCGTGGGAGGCGCGCAGCCTCGCCAGACTGATCGCCGACTACGAGGCCGCTTTGCCCGCCGGCGGCTGGCCCAATTGGGTGCTCGGCAACCACGATCGTCCCCGCGCCGCGACGCGCTTCGGTCCGGCGCAAGCGCGCGTCGCGGCGATGCTGCTGCTCACCCTGCGCGGCACCCCGACGATCTATTATGGCGACGAAATCGGCATGGCCGACGTCGCGATCCCGCCCGGTCAGGTGCAGGATCCGCGCGAGCTGCGCGAGCCCGGCATCGGCCTCGGCCGCGATCCGGTGCGCACGCCGATGGCGTGGGATGCGAGCGCCAATGCCGGCTTCTCGACCGCGGCGCCGTGGCTGCCGCTCCACCAGGACTGGCAGGCGCGCAACCTCGCCGCACAGCGCGACGATCCGCATTCGATGTGGCGACTCCATCACGACCTGCTTGCGCTCCGCCGGAAGCATCGCGCGCTGTCGATCGGCGACTGGCTTCCGATCGACTGCACCGGAAACCTCCTCGCCTACGAACGCCGCCATGGCGATGCGCGCCTGCTGGTCGTGCTCAATCTCGGGGATCGTCCCGAGAGCTTTGCGATACCCGAATGGGCCGAGGGATTGTCGGTTCTACGCACCACCGGGACCGGCGACGATCCCGCGATACTGGGCCCGAACGAAGGCTATATTCTCGGATGAAGATCGCAATGCTGGCGCCGATCGCGTGGCGCACCCCGCCGCGGCATTACGGCCCATGGGAGCTGGTGACGAGCCTGCTTACCGAGGCGCTGGTTGCGCGCGGGATCGACGTGACTTTGTTCGCCACGCAGGATTCGGAGACCGCGGGCACACTCGCCGGGGTGGTGCCGCGCGGCTATGAGGAAGACCCGGCGATCGACGCCAAGGTGTGGGAATATGCCCATCAGTCGCATCTTTTCGCCCGTGCCGGCGACTTCGACCTGATCCACAATCAGGCCGATTTTCCTGCGCATGCCTATACCCCGCTGATCGACACGCCAATGGTCACCACGATCCACGGCTTCTCGTCGGATCGCATCCTGCCGATGTACAAGCCGTTCGAGGACCGCGTCCATTTCGTCGCGATCAGCGCGGCCGATCGCCACCCGTCGCTCAACTACGCCGCGACGATCCACCACGGCATCCGCCTCGACGAATTCCCGTTCGACGCGCAAGGCAGCGACGATCTGCTATTTTTCGGCCGCATGCACCCCGACAAGGGGGCGAAAGAGGCGATCCAGGTCGCTCGGGCGACCGGCCGCCGGCTCGATCTCTACGGCATCGTCCAGGATTCAGGCTATTTCGAGCGCGAGGTGAAACCGCATCTGAACGACCGCATCGTCTATCATGGCCCCGTCGGCGGCGCGGCGCGATTGCAGGCGCTCGGCGGCGCCCGGGCATTGCTGCATCTGATCAGCTTCGACGAACCCTTCGGGCTGTCGGTAATCGAAGCGATGGCATGCGGCACGCCGGTGATCGCGATCGACCGCGGGAGCATGCCTGAGCTGATCACTCCCGAGACCGGGATTTTGGTAGGCTCGACCGACGAGGCCATCGCGGCGATCGACCGGGTGGAACAGATCGATCGCGCCGCCTGCCGCAAGCGCATCGTGGATCACTTCTCGGTCGAAGCAATGGCCGACAAATACATCGCGCTGTACGAGCGGATACTGGCCTGATCTCCCGCTCCCCTCGGGAGCGGGAAGGGGCCCGCGCGCGAAGCGCGTGGGAAGGGTGAGGGCAGCAACTGCTGTCCCGCGCCTGCCCTCAACCTTCCGCCGACTTCGTCGGCTCCCTCCCTCTCCCGACGGGAGAGGGATCTACTCTGCCGCCAGCAAATTCTCCGCCCCGCCAAGATCGACCGACACCAGCCGGCTCACCCCGCGCTCGACCATCGTCACGCCGAACAGCCGGTGCATCCGGCTCATCGTCGCCGCGTTGTGCGTGACGATCAGATAGCGCGTCGCGGTCTCGCGGGTCATCACTTCGAGCAAGTCGCAGAATCGCTCGATATTGGCGTCGTCGAGCGGCGCGTCGACTTCGTCGAGCACGCAGATCGGCGCGGGATTGGTCAGGAACAAAGCAAAGATCAGCGCGACCGCAGTCAGTGCCTGCTCGCCGCCTGAGAGCAACGTGAGCGACTGGAGCCTTTTGCCCGGCGGCTGCGCCATGATCTCCAGCCCCGCCTCGAGCGGATCGTCCGAATCGATCAGTTCGAGATGCGCCTGCCCGCCGTCGAACAGAGTCGAGAACAGGCGGCGGAAATGCAGGTCGACTGCCTCGAACGCCGCGAGCAGCCGCTGGCGCCCCTCGCGGTTGAGCGTGCCGATCGACCCGCGCAGCCGGTGGACCGCCTGCGCCAGTTCGTCACGCTCCTGCGCGTTGCTGGTGAACGCCGCCTCGAGCTCGGCGAGCTCGGCCTCGGCGACCAGGTTAACCGGTCCGATCCGCTCGCGGTCCACGCTGAGCTTCTCGTGCGCGGCGGATTCATCCTGCGGGCTACGCACGCTTTCCGCCTCGAACCCGGCTTTCTGGGGAAGCAGAGGCGGCGGACATTCGAAGCGCTCGCCCGAGAGCCGCCCCATCTCGATCCGGCGCATCTCCTGATTCTCGGCGCGCGCACTCGCCCCTGCCCGCGCCTCCCGCGCTTCGGCCAATGCCTCGTTGGCGGCGCGGACATCGCCTTCGGTCGCGCGGAGCACTGCCTCGGCTTCGCGCTCGGCGGCCTGCGCCGCAGCCGATTCGGCCCGCGTCGCCTCGGTCGTCGCCTCAGCCTCGACAACCGCGGCGTCCAGCTCGGCCGGGCGCGCCGCGATCCCCTCGCTCTCCTCCGCCAGCTCGGCGGCGCGCTTCTCCATCTCGGTCGCCCGCCGCGCCGCCTCGCCCGCGCGGGACTTCCAGCTGCGGCTCTCGGCAGTGGCGGCAGCGAGCCGCTCGCGCGCCTGCCCGATCTCACGCTCCAGCGTGCCCCGCTCGCTGCGGGCATTGGCCGCGGCACTGCGACGCACTTCGGCCTCGGCGGAAAGCGCAGCCACCCGCGCGCGGGTTGCCGAGCCATCGGGCAGCGCCGCCTTGGCTTCCTCGGCACGCGCCAGTTCGCCCGCCGCCTCCGCCTGCTCGGCAGCGACCCGCGCCCGACGCGCTTCGAGATCGGCACGCTGCGCCTCGCGTCGCTCGATCTGCGCGGTCGCACGATCCTCGGCGCGTCCGGCCTCGCGCCCGGCATTCTCGGCATGGTCGAGCAGGCGGCGGCATTCGGCGGCAGCCTGCCGTGCCGAGGCGATGGTCGCATCGATCCGCGCCAGCTCGGCCTCCGCCGCCTCGACCGCACGCACCGCCGCGGGGCGCGCCTTTTCGATCGCGGCCAGCCGATTGACGCGCTCGAGTCGTTCGGCCGCCGCCGCCCCGCCCGATCTGGCGACATAGCCGTCCCACCGCCGCAGTACCCCGGCGAGCGTCACCAGCCGTTGCCCCACCGCCAGCGCCTGGCCGCTATCCTTCTCGGCCACCAGCACTTGCGCAAGCCGGCGCGCGAGCCCCGGCGGCGCTGCGACATGACGCGCCAATGGCGTAGTGTCCGTCGGGGCGGCGGGATCGCCGGCTGCCGGCTCGGCCCCCGCCCAATAGCGCTCGGCCTTGGTATCGAGCCCCGCCTCGAGATCGTCGCCCAGCGCTGCGGCGAGCGCGCGCTCATAGCCCGCATCGACGGTGAGCCGGTCGAGCAGCCGGTCCTTGCCCGAGGGCCGCGTCGCCTTGGCGAGCACCGCCGCCTCGCCGTCGAGCTGGGCGAGTTCGGCGTGCGCGACCGACCGCGCCGATTGAGCGCGATCACGCGATTCGATCGCGCCGCGCTCGGCGGCGTCGGCACGGGCGAGCCCGGCGCGCGCCGTCTCGGCCTGCCGCACCGCCTTCGCGCGCGCTTCGGCCGCACGCGCCTTCTCGGCGTTGAGCGGCTCGGCGCTGCCCAGCGCGGCGACCTCGGCATCGACTCGCGCCTGATCGCGCGCCGCGCGTTCGGCGCGGGTGCGCGCCGCGATCAACGCCGCCTCGGCGACGCGCGCTTCCGCCGCCTCGCTCGCCTGCGCCGCCAGCGCCTGCGCGAGTGCGACTTCGGCGTCGCGCGCGGCGCGTTCGGCATCGGCGAGCGCAGCGTCGAGCGTCGGCATCCGCGCGGTCGTATCGGCGATTCGGCCGTCGAGGCCGCTGGCCTCCTCGGCGAGCCGCGCCAGCGCCTCGGCGGCATCGTGGGCGAGCGCGCCTTCGCGGCCGCGATCGTCGGCAAGCCGGGCCTGCGCGTCGCGCAACTCGCCGATGCGGCGTTCGACTGCGGCCCGCTCGCCGCGCAACGTCGCCAGCCGGTGCATGGCGTCGGTTGCGCGATCGCGCACGCCGAGCGCATCGGCACGCGCCGCGGCGAGCGTCTCGGCAGCCGCCTGCTGACGCGCCGCCGCGGCGTCATGCGCCGCCGCCCGCTCGGCTACCAAGGCCTCCGCCGCCGCGGCCTCCTTCTTCGCCGCATCCGAAGCATTGGCGGCATCGCGCCAGCGCGCGAAGATCATCCGCGCCTCGGCGATGCGGATCCGCTCGGAAAGCTCGCGATAGCGTTCGGCCTGGCGCGCCTGACGCTTGAGTGCGGCGGCACGCGCCTCCTGATCGCCGATCACTTCGTCGAGCCGCGTCAGATTGGCCTCGGTCGCACGCAATTTCTGCTCGGCGTCGCGGCGGCGCACATGCAGCCCGGCGATCCCCGCCGCTTCCTCGAGCATCGCGCGGCGCTCGCCGGGCTTGGCCGAGATGATCGCGCCGATCCGCCCCTGGCTGACCAAAGCCGGCGAGTGCGCGCCGGTCGCCGAATCGGCAAACACCAGGGCGACGTCCTTGGCCCGCACGTCGCGGCCGTTGAGTCGATAGGCAGACCCCGCGCCGCGCTCGATCCGACGGACGACTTCGAGCTCGTCATCCTCGCCGACCTGCTCGGCGAGGATCGACACTTCGGCGAAGTCGCGCGCCGGCCGTGTCGCGGTGCCGGCGAAGATCACGTCTTCCATCCCGGCGCCGCGCATCGACTTCGCGCTGTTCTCGCCCATCGCCCAGCGCAACGCCTCGAGCAGGTTGGACTTGCCGCAGCCATTGGGGCCGACGATCCCGGTCAGGCCGGGCTCGATGCGCAGATCGGCCGGGTCGACGAAGCTCTTGAAGCCGGTCAGCCGCAGCCTTTTGATCTGCATGCCCCGCCCCCCTGCGGCTCGGCCCTTACCGGGCTCCGGCCGCCTGCAACGCCGACTCGACCTGCGACCACATCGACGCTTCGACTTGCTTGCCGTTGATGAAGAAGCTCGGCGTGCCGCTGACGCCGTGCTCGGTGGTCGCGTCGGCATTGACCTTGGCGATCGCCTGGATCGTCTTCTGGTCGCTGAGGCACTGGCGCGCACGCGCATCGGGGATGCCACGCTGCTTCATGAATTCGATATGGCCGAGCGCTTCGGCGAAGCCCGCGGCGGCCTGCGGCGCCGGCAGCTGCTGGAGCTGCTGGAGCTGTTGCGGGTTGCTTTTCTGCAACTCATCGGTGCGCTTGTAGAACGCTTCCTGGTTGGCGAACATCTGGTCGAGGATCGGGAAGAACGCCTCGGTCGGCGCGCATTGGTTGAGCAATGCCAGCGACAGATCGGGCGCGCCGTGGACGAGGAAGTCGCGGAACTCGTAGCTCACCTTGCCGGTCGAGACATATTTCTGACGGAGCGGCTCCACGCCCTCCGCCGCGAAGCGCCCGCAGGTCGGGCAGCTGCGCGAGCCATATTCGAGCAGCTTGATCGGCGCGGCGGGGTTGCCCTGGATATAGCCGCCCTCGGCGGTCTTGCTGACGACATCCACCCATTGCTTGCCTGCGGGCGGCGCGACATTGGCCACCGGCGTGCTCGACGTAACCGGCGCCGAGGCATTGCCGCCATCGCCGCCACAGGCCGCGAGCGCGAGGAGGGGAAGAAAAGCGATGGCAGAACGCATGGTCTTGGGTCTCCGAAAGAAAAGGATCGATCAGCTGTCCGCGGCGCGAAGCTCGGGCTGGAGCTGATCCCAGGTGAAGGCGCGCACCTGGCGGCCGTTGATGAAGAAGCTCGGGGTGCCCTGGACGCCGGCCTTGGTGCCGCGCGAAAAGGTCTCGGCCACACCCTTGATCAGCGCGGAGTTGGACAGGCAGCGCCGCGCCTGCGCCTCGGGCAGCCCGCGCGCCTTCATGAATGCGATCATCCCGAGCGATTCGGCGAACTTGGTCGCGGCCTGCGGCGGGGGAAGCCGCTGCCAGCCCTCGACCAGCTTGGGCTGGGTCTCGATCAGTTTGTGCAGCGGCGCCTCGAAGCTCTCCTGGCTGGCGAACATCTGATCGAGCACCGGGAAGAAGCGCGCTACGGGCACGCACTGGTTGAGCAGCGCCAGCGAGAGATCGGGTACGCCGTGGATCAGAAAGTCGCGAAACTCGTAGCTCAATTTTCCGCTGGCGATCCAATCGCGGCGCAGCGGCTCCACGCCCTCCGCGGCGAAACGCCCGCAGGTCGGGCAGGTGCGCGAGCCATATTCGACCAGCTTGATCCGGGCGTTCGGGTTGCCCTGGCGGAAGCCGCCCTCCGGCGTCTTGGCGACGGTGGCGACCCAATTGGCGACGGGCGCGCGCCGCGCCTGCTGCGCCGTGACGGGGCCGGCACCGACGAGCAACACCAAAGCGGCGGCGAAGAAACGGAGTGTCATCAGTCGATCCTGCCAAGCTTGATGCTCTCCGCCGCCGCCACTCCGGCGGCAAGCGATTCGAGGACGGCCTTGAGTTCGGGGTCGGCGATCCCGCGCAGGCTGTCGCCCATCGCTTCGGAAAGCGGTGCCAGGCTGGCCGGCGGGGCCGCCTTGGCGACGCGCTTGACCTCGCCCTGGCGAATCGCGACGCGCGCCACCGCCGCATAGCCGAAGAAGCGATTGACGCGCTCGATGATCTCGGGCGCGATGTGCTGCATCATCGGGGCATGCGCGCCGCCGACGACGAGGGTCAGCACGCCCTGGGCGCGCTGACCCTGCGGGAAGCGAATCGATTCGGGCACCGACACCCGCGCATAGCGCTCGCCGACGATCTCGCCCCAGCGGCTGACGATCGCATGCTGGACGAAGCCGAATTTGCGGAACGCGGCGCGGCCGACATCGGGCAGCAGCTCGGAAACCGGCCGCGACCGGTTCGAGCGCTGCGGCTCGAGCTTGGGCTGGCGCGTGGTGGCGCGCTTGGGTTTGTCCGGGGCCTTCGTCATTGCCGGCAACCCATGCCATAGGCGGGGCGTGTCCGACAACGTCCCTCGCACCATCGCCGCCCCCTTGCTCAAATGGTACGACGCCCACGCCCGCGATTTGCCGTGGCGCGCGCGGCCGGGAGCGAACGCACCCGATCCCTATCGGGTGTGGCTGAGCGAAGTGATGCTCCAGCAGACCCAGGTCGCCAGCGTCATTCCCTATTTCGAAAAATTCACGGCGCGCTGGCCGAGCTTCGAAGCACTGGCCGCCGCCGAGGACGCCGAACTCATGGCAGCTTGGGCGGGCCTCGGTTATTATGCCCGGGCGCGCAACCTGCTGGCCTGTGCCCGTGCCGTCGCGGCGCGCGGGAGCCTTCCCGAGACCGAAGCCGAACTACTCGGCCTGCCCGGAATAGGTGGCTATACCGCAGCGGCGATCGCCGCGATCGCCTTCGGGCAGCGTGCCGTGGTGGTCGATGCCAATGTCGAGCGGGTAGTGACGCGGCTGTTCGCAGTGACCGCGCCTTTGCCCGGTGCCCGGCCCAGGATCCGCACACTCACCGATTCGATCACCCCGGACGCTCGCGCCGGCGATTTCGCGCAGGCGATGATGGACCTCGGCTCCACCCTCTGCACTGCGCGCGCACCGCGCTGCCTCGCCTGCCCGCTTCGCGAGCAATGCGACGGTTTCGCCACCGGCGCGCCCGAAATGTTCCCGGTCAAGGCCGCCAAGCCGGCCAAGCCGCAACGCTACGGCACGATGTTCTGGATCGAGCGCGCGGGCCGGGTGCTGCTCGTCCGCCGACCCGCGAAAGGCCTGCTCGGCGGCATGTGCGCGCTGCCGACGGGTCCTTGGGCCGATTCGCCGCCGGGCCTCGCCGACGCACCGATTTCGGCCGAGTGGCGCATGCTCGACGAGCAGGTCCGCCACGGTTTCACCCATTTCAACCTCGACGTGGCGCTTGCGGCTGCAACAATCCCGGAGCACACAGACGCGCCGCAGGGCGAATGGTGGCCAATCGCCGAGATTGAATCGGCGGGATTGCCCACCTTATTCGCCAAGGCGGCAAGAACGTTCGGGAGGATGCATGCGTAGCTGGCGGATATTCGGATCGATCGCGGCACTGGCGCTCGCCAGCCCGGCCTGGCCGCAGGCGACGGTCCCGCTGCCGTCGCGCGCCGAGCAGAACCAGTCGGCAACCGAAGCGGTCGCGAAGCGCTACGTCGCCGAGGCCAGGGTTCCGGGCATCGTCATTGTGAGCGGAGTCGGCAATGCGCCACCGCACGTGGTCGCCGAGGGCCGCATCGCGCTCGAGGCGAACGCACCTGCGGCCGACGCCGACAGCCTGTGGCGGGTCTATTCGATGACCAAGCCGATCACCGGCATCGCCGCGATGATCCTCGTCGAGCAAGGCAAGCTCGGGCTCGACCAGCCGATCAGCGACTTCATCCCGGCGTTCAAGGACATGAAAGTCCTGGTCGATCCCACCAAGGACCTGACCAGCCGCCCGGCGACTCGCGCGATCACGGTGCGCAACCTGCTCACCCACACCGCCGGGCTGGAATATGTCCTGCCCGGCAAATCGGGTCCGCTGATCGACGAATATACCCGGCTCGGGATCAACCCCGCGGCGATCAACACGCTGATGGAGCCGAACATGCGCGCGGCGCGGCCGAAAAGCCTCGAGGAATTCGCCGATCGCCTGGCGACGCTCCCGCTGATGGCCGAGCCGGGCAGCAAATGGAGCTATTCGATCGGGCTCGATCTGCTCGGGCGCGTGATCGAAGTCGCCGGCGGCATGCCGTTCGACCGCTTCGTCCAGACCCGCATCTTCGACCCGCTCAAGATGCGCGCGAGCTATTGGACGGTGCCGCAGGACAAGGCACGCATTCTCGCCACCAATTATCTGACCCCCAAGCTGGCGATCGATACCGGGGCAGCCTCGGTCTGGCTCCAGCCGCCGAGCTTCCCGTATGGCGGCGCCGGGCTCGTCATGTCGGCACGCGACTATGACCGCTTCCTCCACATGCTGGTCAATGGCGGCGAACTCGAGGGTGTCCGCATCCTCAAGCCCGCGACGGTGAAGCTGGCGATGTCGGACCTGTTGCCGGCGTCCGTCGATCGCTCGACGCTCGCCAACATGACCGCGGACAGCGGCGTGCCGATGGGCTTCGGCGCGGGCGGTTCGGTCTACCTCGCCGACAAGCCCGGCGGGCCCGGCAAGGGCACCTATGGCTGGGGCGGCGCCGCGGGGACGATCGGCTGGGCCGATCCGGTACACAAATTGCGCGTCACTGCGATGATCAACAGCTTCAGCGACAAGGGGCTCAAGCGCGAAGTCGGCAAGGCGATCTACGACGATCTCGCCCAATGAGCCCTGCCCGGTGACACCACCCGGTTTCACCGGCGGCACCGTCGACCGTGCCGACCGGATTCGCCACGAGCCCGCTCTGCTTCGCGAAGCCGAGTCCGATCCGCGCGCGCGGCTGCTGGTGCTCCACGGGCTCGATCCGGAACTCGACGCTGACGGTCGCCTCGCCTGGACCGGGCTCGACGCGGCGGCGGGCGAGCGGCTGTTCCTCGGCTTCGACCAGGGTGTGCCGCTGTTCGCCACCGCGCCACCGCACGGCCAGCCGTTTCCCGGCGGCCGATCGCCGGCATTGTTCGCGATGCTCGACCGCTTCCACGCCGGCGACGCCGCGCTCTATGCCGCGGCGCGCAGCCTGGTCGACTGGCACGGCCGGCACGGTTTCTGCGCGGTCTGTGGCACCGCTACGGCGATTTTCCGCGCGGGCTGGGCGCGTTCATGTCCCAATTGCCACGCCGAGCATTTCCCGCGCGTCGATCCGGTGGTGATCATGCTCGCCGAGCGCGGCGACAAGGTTCTGCTCGGCCGCCAGCCGCCCTGGCCGGCCGGACGCTATTCGGCACTCGCCGGGTTCCTCGAGGTCGGCGAATCGGTCGAGGAAGCCGTGCGCCGCGAGATATTCGAGGAAGCCGGCATCCGCGTCGGCGCGGTGCGCTATGTCGCCAGCCAGCCCTGGCCGTTCCCGTCGTCGCTGATGATCGCGTGCATCGGCGCGGCCCAGGACGAAGCGATCACGCTCGACGTCAACGAGCTCGAGGATGCACGCTGGTTCACCCGCGAGGATGTGCGGCTGGCACTGGCCGGCGATCCCGCCGCCCCGTTCGGCGCGGCACCGCCTTACGCGATCGCCCACACGCTGCTTACGGCGTGGGTCGACGGCGGCTAGAGTCGACTCCGCCTGCGTTGAAGCTGGTCAGTTCCCCTGCGAAAGCAGGGCCTAGGAACCCGGAGCGCCCCGCTCGTGACCCTTGACCCCTGCTTTCGCAGGGGAACAAGAATAAGCCCAAATGAAACGAGCCCTACGGCCGCTCGCGCGCCTGCGGGTACGTGCCGAGCACGCGCATCCACTTGGAGTGGAACTTCAGTTCCTCGAGCGCGCGGTCGATCGCCGGATCGCCCGGCCCGCCGACGATGTCGGCATAGAATTCGGTCGCCGCGAAGCTGCCGCCGCGCTGATAGCTCTCCAGCTTGGTCATGTTGACGCCGTTGGTCGCGAAGCCGCCCAACGCCTTGTAGAGCGCGGCCGATACGTTGCGCACTTCGAAGATGAAGGTGGTCATCATCGGCCCCTCCGCCGGCACCGCCCGCGCGTCGCGCGCCAGCACGACGAAGCGAGTCATATTATGCTCGGCATCGGCCAGGTCGGTCTCGAGCAGGTTCAGACGGTAGAGCTCCGCCGCCCCCGGCGGCGCCAACGCGGCGATTGCCGGATCCGCGAGCTCGGCGATCACAGCGGCAGCGCCGGCGGTGTCGGGATAGGCGACCGGCGCGATGCCGCGCGCCTTGAGCCAATGCCGGCACTGGCCGAGCGCCTGCGGGTGGCTCATCGCCTCGCGGACCTGATCGATCGTCCCGGTGCCCATCAAACCGTAGCGGATCGGCAGAAAATGCTCGCCGGTGATCGCCAGCCCCGATTCGGGCAGCAGGAAATGGATGTCGGCGACGCGGCCGTGGAGCGAATTCTCGATCGGGATCATCGCGCGGTCGGCGCGGCCTTCCTTCACGGCGTCGATCGCGTCCTCGAACGAGAAGCAGGGCAGCGGCAGCCCGTCGGCAAAGGCTTCGCGCACCGCGATATGCGAATTGGCACCCGGCGCGCCCTGGAACGCGACGGCACGCTGCGGTTCGGCGGAGGCCTTGGCGATCATCTCGGCGACGATCGGACGTGCGGGTGCGGCGAAATTCTCCATGGCATCGCGCGCTAGCGGTGCGCGTTTCCCGCGGCAACCCCGGCTTGCGATAGCAAAAACCGCAGCCTAAAGGGCGAACGACTTTCCTTTAGGGGCGTGTGATGGACGATCGGTTCAATACGATTGCAGGCTGGGCATTGGCGGGCGGCATTGCCGCGCTCGGCCTGTCGATCGCGAGCGGCATGATCTTCCACTCCGAACGCCCCGAGAAGATGGGCTATGCGATCGAAGGCGTCGAGGAAAGCGGCGAGGGCGGCGCTGTTGCCGTCGCGCCGATCGCGACGCGCCTCGCCGCTGCCGACCTCGCCAAGGGCGCCGATGTGTTCAAGCAGTGCACCGCCTGCCACACGATCAACCAGGGCGGCGCTTCGGGCATCGGCCCGAACCTCTATGCCGCGGTTGGCAAGCCCCACGGCCATGTCCCGGGCTTCGCCTATTCGGACGCGCTCAAGGGAGTCCCCGGCAACTGGACGTTCGACGCGCTCGACGCATGGCTGACGTCGCCGCGCAAATATGCCCCGGGCACCAAGATGACCTTCGCCGGCATCGCCAACCCGCAGGATCGCGCGAACGTGATCGCCTATCTCAATTCGCAGGGTTCGAACCTGCCGCTCCCCGCCGCACCGGCGGCAGGCGAAGAACCGGCAGCGGACAACGCCGCCCAGGCGAACGTCGCCGCGGGTGCCGACCCCGCCGAACTCTCGAACCAGGCGACGCCGGCGGAAGGCACCCCCGCCAAGGATCCGCAGGCGGCGATCCAGGCCGAGGAAAAGGCCGGACTGCCCAAGAGCAACAAATAACGAAAAGGCCGCCTCCCGGGCGGCCTTTTTCATTTGGCGATGGCGCCGGCCTTCAGCCGCGCGCTTCGCGGTCGCGCCAGAAATCCTGGACGATCTGCCAGCCCTCTTCCGCGGTCTCGACGAAGTGGAACAGGCCCAGGTCGCGCGGGCCGATCACGCCTTCCTCGCACAGCGCCTCGAAATTGACGACGCGCTCCCAGAACGCCTTGCCGTAGAACAACACCGGGATCGGATCGATCTTGCCGGTCTGGATCAAGGTCAGCAGCTCGAAGCTCTCGTCGAACGTGCCGAACCCGCCGGGGAACACCGCGACGGCGCGCGCATGGAGCAGGAAGTGCATCTTGCGCAGCGCGAAATAGTGGAACTGCATCGACAGCGACGGCGTGACATAGGGGTTCGGCGCCTGTTCGTGCGGCAGCACGATGTTGAGCGCGACGGTGTCGGCACCCACGTCGCGCGCGCCGCGATTCGCCGCCTCCATGATCGACGGCCCGCCGCCCGAACACACCACGAAGTGGCGCTTGCCCGCCTCGTCGAGCGGGAAATTGCTCACCAGCTGCGCCAGCTCGCGCGCGACGGTGTAGTAATGCGACTTCTCGATCAGCCGCTCGGCGATCTTCTTCTGCTCGGGGGTGTCGGCCAGCTCGAGCAACGCCTGGGCCTTTTCGGGCTCGGGGATCCGCGCCGAGCCATAGACCACGAAGGTCGAGGCGATGTTCGCCGCATCGAGGATCAGCTGCGGCTTGAGCAATTCGAGCTGGAAGCGCACCGGGCGCAGATCGTCGCGCAGCAGGAAGTCCATGTCCTGGAAGGCGAGGCGATAGGCCGGGTGCTCGGTCTGGGGCGTGCCGCTGTTGGTGTTGGCGTTTTCCGCTTCTTCCTGCGCGGGGCGGAAGACGCGGCTCGGGACGCGTGTATCGTTGCTCATTTGGGCCGGCTTAGGCCGATCGCGCGGGCTTGCCTAGGCGCAGAACGGTCCGCGGCCCATGTCGAGATGGAGGTGGTTGTAATGCGCGGCGTTATAGTCGGGGCTGAGCACCGTCCGGAAGCGCTTGCAGGCGGAATTGTGGATGACCTGGAAGAACTGGCGCACCGCGGGGTCGTCCGATTTCCACCCGGTCTCGACGCGCACCTTGCGCCCGTCGGCGAGGATGAACGCGCCCACATCCACGGCATTGCCGAGCCCGTGCTCGGACATCCGCCCCGACGCCGCGGCATTGCCGCCGATGATCGCGCGGCACGAATAGCTGCCGAAGCTTTCGACGCGGACGAGTTCGCTGCCGAGGATCTGCTTCGCGGCGGGCGCGACCGCGAAGCGCACCCAGCCAGCGAAGCTGCGCGCCAGCGGGCAGCGCATCGATTTGAGGTTGGTCACCGGCACGCCGATGTCGATCAATTGCACTGCGCCGGTGACGACGCAGCCGCCGCCGAAGTCGCGATCGGGCAATGCCGAATAGCGGACCCGCTCGCGCGACAGATCGGTGAAGCATTGCTGCGTCTCGCGCGGCGTCGGCCGATTGAGCGTGATCGGCCCCGATTTACGCTCGCGAATCGGCGCAGGACGGTCGCCGCCGCCCATGCAGCTGGCGAGAAACAGGGCGAGGAGCACGGTGCCGCGGCGCATCCAGCAGGCATAGCACGGCGATTCCCAAGAATCGCTGCCCCCGGTCGCACCCAGGCACCGGTTTGACTCTGTTTCTGTTACCGCTACCATATCCCAAGCCGCGCAAAGGCAAGTGGCATTTGGAGAGGCCCATGACCAAGCTGTTCGCTGCCCTCGCCTGGGCGCTCGCCCTCGTCGCGTCGCCGGTGCTGGCGCAACAGCCGCCCGCCGCGCCGCAGCGCATCGCCTTATGGGCCGACGGTGCCCCCGGCTTCGAAAGCCGCAAGAACATCCCCGAACAGGCCGAGGCCTATTGGCTCAAGCCGGTCAACGACCCGAGCATCACCTATTTCCCCGCACGCCCCGGCCGCGAGACCGGCGCCGCGGTGCTGCTGATGCCGGGCGGCGCGCACGAATTCCTGGTCATCACCAGCGAAGGCGACAATGCCGCGCGCTGGTTCAACGAGCGCGGCATCGCGGCGTTCGTGCTGCGCTACCGGCTCTTCCGGGGCAAGGATTCGCCCTACAGCTTCGAGCATGCCCGCCAGGATGCCGAGCGCGCGATGCGGACGATCCGGTCGCGGGCGGGCGAATGGAAGCTCGATCCGCACAAGATCGGGGTCGTCGGCTTCTCGGCCGGCGGCGAGCTGGCGCGCGTCACCTTGCTCAGCCCGCCGGTGGCCGCCCCGGGCCGGGGCGACGCGATCGACCGGCTCTCGGCGCGCCCCGATTTCGGCGTGCTCGTCTTCCCGGGACCGCTCCATGCCGAGGAGAAGATCACCCGCGATTCGCCGCCTTTGCTAATGACCGCGACCAATGACGACCAATGCTGCTCGCAACCGATCATCGACCTGCTGAATGCCTATCGCGCCGCCGGTGCCTCGTCCGAGCTTCATATGTATGCAGCGGGCGGGCACGCATTCAACCTGGGCGAAACCACCCCGCTGGTGTCCTTGCGCAACTGGCCGGCGCGGATCACCGACTGGATGACCGACCGCGGGCTGCTCGCCAATTGGCCGCCTGAAAAATAACCGTCACCCCGGCGGAAGCCGGGGCCCAGAGCCAAGCAAGGCCGGGCAGAGTAACTCTGGGCCCCGGCCTTCGCCGGGGTGACGGGGTTGGATGTGGCGTTATGCAATTCCCGCAGGTTGACTTCGCGCCCGCCGCCGCTAGGGCCGTCGGCGGGCCACGCGGTCCCAACGCCGCGCGTGCTCTCTGCGAGGAGAGACTGACATGACTGATTCTGCCGTTACCGACGCCCCAGCTGCGTCCGCCGCCAAGCCCGCCACCAAGCCGGCACGCCCCTTTTTCTCTTCCGGTCCCTGCGCCAAGCCCCCGGGCTGGGATGCGTCGAAGCTCGCCAGCGAATCGCTCGGCCGCTCGCATCGCTCGAAGATCGGCAAGACACGCCTCCAATATGCGATCGACCTGATGCGCGAGCTACTCGGCCTGCCCGACACGCACCGCATCGGCATCGTTCCCGGATCGGACACCGGTGCCTTCGAAATGGCGATGTGGACGATGCTGGGCGCCAGGCCCGTGACGACGCTCGCCTGGGAGAGCTTCGGCGAGGGCTGGGTCACCGATGCGGTCAAGCAGCTCGAGCTCGATCCGACCGTGCTTCGCGCCGATTACGGCCAGCTTCCCGACCTGACCCAGGTGGATTGGTCGAACGACGTGCTGTTCACCTGGAACGGCACCACGTCGGGCGTCCGCGTCCCCAATGGCGACTGGATTCCCGACGACCGCGAAGGCCTGAGCTTCGCCGACGCGACCAGCGCGGTGTTCGCCTATGACCTGCCCTGGGACAAGATCGATGTCGCGACCTTCTCGTGGCAGAAGGTGCTGGGCGGCGAAGGCGGCCACGGCGTGCTGATCCTCGGCCCGCGCGCCGTCGAGCGGCTCGAGAACTACACCCCGGCCCGGCCGCTGCCGAAGGTGTTTCGTCTGGTTTCCAAGGGCAAGCTTGCCGAGGGCGTGTTCAAGGGCGAGACGATCAACACCCCGTCGATGCTCGCCGTCGAGGACGCGATCTTCGCGCTCGAATGGGGCAAGTCGATCGGCGGTGCCAATGGGCTGATCGCGCGCAGCGATGCCAACGCCGCGGCGCTCCAGAAGATCGTCGCCGACCGCGACTGGCTCGGCAATCTCGCCGAAGACGAGGCGATTCGCTCGACGACCAGCGTGTGCCTGACCGTCGAGGGCGCCGACGAAGCGTTCATCAAGACCTTCGCCGGCCTGCTCGACAAGGAAGGCGCGGCGTACGACATCGCCGGCTATCGCGACGCTCCCCCAGGGCTGCGCATCTGGTGCGGCGCCACGGTCGACACCGCCGATATCGAGGCGCTCGGGCCCTGGCTCGACTGGGCTTACGCGACCGCCCGCCACTCTTGATCGTCATCCCGGCGAAAGCCGGGATCCAGAATCACACGCGACACCCTTTGTAACCCTGGGCCCCGGCCTTTGCCGGGGTGACGGGGTGGAGAAATAAAATGCCCAAGGTACTGATCAGCGACAAAATGGACCCCAAGGCCGCCGAGATCTTCCGGCAGCGCGGCGTCGAAGTCGACGAGATCACCGGCAGGACGCCCGAGGAGCTCAAGGCGATCATCGGCCAGTATGACGGCCTCGCGATCCGCAGTTCGACCAAGGTCACCAAGGAAATCCTCGACGCCGCGACCAACCTAAAGGTCGTCGGCCGCGCCGGGATCGGCGTCGACAATGTCGACATCCCCAGCGCCTCGGCCAAGGGCGTAGTGGTGATGAACACCCCGTTCGGCAATTCGATCACCACCGCCGAGCATGCCATCGCCTTGATGTTCGCGCTCGCCCGCGACTTGCCCGAGGCCGACAAGTCGACCCAGGCGGGCAAGTGGGAAAAGAACCGCTTCATGGGCGTCGAAGTCACCGGCAAGACGCTGGGACTGATCGGCGCGGGCAATATCGGCTCGATCGTCGCCGATCGGGCATTGGGCCTCAAGATGAAGGTGATCGCCTATGATCCCTTCCTCACCCCCGAGCGCGCGCTGGAGATGGGCGTCGAGAAGATGACGCTCGACGATCTGCTGCTGCGCGCCGATTTCATCACGTTGCACACGCCGCTGACCGACCAGACCCGCAACATCCTCAGCCGCGAGAATCTCGCCAAGACCAAGAAGGGCGTGCGCATCGTCAATTGCGCGCGCGGCGGGCTGATCGACGAAGCGGCGCTCAAGGAGGGGCTCGATTCGGGCCATATCGGCGGCGCCGCGCTCGACGTGTTCGTGACCGAGCCGGCGAAGGAATCGCCCTTGTTCGGCACGCCGAACTTCATCTCGACGCCGCATCTCGGCGCGTCGACCAACGAAGCCCAGGTCAATGTCGCGATCCAGGTCGCCGAGCAGATGGCCGACTTCCTCGTCTCGGGCGGCGTCACCAACGCGCTCAACGTGCCCTCGTTGTCGGCCGAGGAAGCCCCGCGGCTCAAGCCGTACATGGCGCTCGCCGAGAAGCTCGGCAGCCTGATCGGCCAGCTCGCGCATGGCGAGATCGCCCGCGTCTCGATCCACAGCGAAGGCGCCGCCGCCGAACTGAACCAGAAGCCGATCGTCAGTGCAGTGCTGGCCGGCTTCCTGCGCGTCCATTCGGACACCGTGAACATGGTCAACGCGCCGTTCCTCGCCAAGGAGCGCGGCATGGAAGTGCGCGAAGTCCGCAACGAGAAGGAAGGCGATTACCACACCCTGCTGCGGGTCTCGCTCAAGACCGATGCAGGCGAGCGCTCGGTGGCGGGCACCCTGTTCTCGAACGCGCAGCCGCGGCTGGTCGAATTGTTCGGGATCAAGGTCGAGGCCGATCTGCTCGGCAACATGCTGTACGTCGTCAACGAAGATGCGCCCGGTTTCATCGGCCGGCTCGGCACGTCGCTGGGCGAGGACGGTGTCAACATCGGAACCTTCCACCTCGGCCGCCGCGACACCGGAGGCGAAGCGGTGCTGCTGCTTTCGGTCGACGACGAAGTCACTCCGGAACTGGTCGCACGAGTCCGCGCGCTGCCTGGGGTGAAGACGGCGATGGCGCTGAAGTTCTGAGGCATGGCGCCAACACCGTTCGCCCTGAGCTTGTTGAAGGGCCGTTCTTTCTCGAGAGGAAGCACGGGCTTCGACAGGCTCATCCCGAACGGATATGGGGCAGGCGAAAGGACCTCCATCCGTATGACCGGCCTGCTCCCTGAAGGGTTCCACGATCGCCTTCCTCCCGCCGCCGATGCCGCCACGGGGTTGGAAGCGCGCGTGCTCGGCGTGGCAAGGCTGTATGGCTATGAGCAAGTCGATCCGCCGCTCGTCGAATTCGCCGACGAGCTCGCCTCGCGGCTCAAGGCAGGCGGCGTGCGCGATGCCGTGCGTTTCGTCGATCCGGTGTCGCAGCGGACGCTCGCGATCCGCCCCGATCTTACCGCGCAGATCGGCCGGATCGCCGCGACGCGGATGGGCCACCATCCCCGCCCGGTACGGCTCTCCTACGCCGGCGCCGTGGTCAAGCTCAGTGCCTCAGAGCTCAACCCACAGCGCGCGATGCGCCAGATGGGATGCGAACTGATCGGACTCGATACCGTCGCGGCGGCGATCGAGGTCGTTCGCGTCGCGATCGAAGCGCTGCAGGCCGCCGGGGTGAGCGGCATAGCCCTCGACTTCACGCTTCCCGATCTCGTCGACACGCTGGCGCGCGAGCTCGACCCGCCGACGCTGAACACCTTGCGCGACCGCCTCGACGCGAAGGACGCCGGCGGCGTCGCTGCGATCGACGCGCGCTGGCTGCCGCTGATCGAGGCCGCGGGGCCCTTCGACGCGGCAATGGCGCGGCTCCGCGCGATCGATGCCGGCAATGCATTGGCGAGCCGGCTCGACGCGCTCGCGCAGATCGCCGCGAGCGTGAACGGACAGGCGGCGCTCACCCTCGACCCGACCGAGCGCCACGGCTTCGAATATCAGAGCTGGCTCGGCTTCTCGATCTTCGCGCGCGGGGTACGCGGCGAGATCGGCCGCGGCGGCACCTATACCATCCTCCACGGCGACGGCCACGAGGAGCCGGCGGTAGGCTTCTCGCTGTTTACCGACCCGATCCTTGACGCCGGGCTCAGCGTCGACGAGCGCCGCCGGCTGTTCCTGCCGTTCGGCACGCCAGCCATAGAGGGCACAAGGCTGCGTGCGCAAGGCTGGGTCACCGTCGCCGCGCTCGAAGCCGGGGATACCCCGGAGGCGCAGCTCTGCACCCATGTCCTGGGGGATGGCGGGCCGCGTACTCTCTAACCTTCCGTGGCGATCGGCAAGCGCCTACCGCCCCAGCAGCGGCCCGGCATCGCCCTGCGCGAAATGCTGGTACGCCTCGCGCACCGCGGCGCGAAACCGCTCGTCGGCGCCCAGTTGCGCACCGAACACCGGCTCGAGCGCCAGCATCGCGGTCACCGGATTGGCGCTGATCGCCGCCGCGGCGAGCGTGTCGGCGAGCGGGTCGGTGATCGTCTCGCCCGCCTCGGCCTTGCGCCGCACGAACGCCATCCACGCCGCTACCGGCACCGCCAGCCGCTCGACACTGCGCTCCGCATCGAGCGCGTCGCGCACCGTGTCCAGCAGGCGGTATGGCAGTTTCTGCGACCCGTCCCAGGCGATCTGCGCCAGCAAGTGGCGGATCTCGGGATTGCGGAACCGATCGAGCACCGCGCCGGCATAAGCGGCTTTGTCGAGTCCGTCGACCGGCTTGAGCGACGCGGCGATGTCCCGATGCACCAGCCGCGTGACGAAGCCTTCGAGCGCAGCATCGGACATCGCCTCGAACACAGTCTCGTGCCCGCGCGCGAGCCCGACATAGGCCAGAGTCGAATGCGCGCCGTTGAGGATGCGCAATTTGGCCTGCTCATAGCCACGCACGTCGCCGGTCAGCGTCACCCCCGCCGCGGCGAGATCGGGGCCATCGGCGAGCTCGAAGCGCTGGAGCACCCATTGGGTGAAGCGCTCGCGCTGGACCGCGGCGCGGTCCTCGACCCCGAGCGCATCCTCCACCTTGGCGAGGAAAGCGGCATCGCTCGCCGGGGTGATCGAATCGACCATCGAATCGGGAAACGCCACCGCATCCGCGATCCAGTCGGCGAGCCCGGCATCCCGGGCTCGCGCCAGGGCGACGCAGGCGGCCCGGAGTCTGGCGCCGTTGCCGGTCATGTTGTCGCAGCATAGCATCGCGAACGGCGACAGCCCCGCGTCGCGGCGATCGCCCAGCCCGGCAACGATCCAGCCGATCACGCTCGCCGGCTCGGCCGGCTGGCCGAGGTCATGGACGATGTCGGGATGCGCGAGATCGAGCGTGCCGTCGCCGGCCAGGCAATAGCCTTTCTCGGTGACCGTGCTCGTCGCGATCCGCACCGTGGGATCGGCGAGCAGTTTCCGCAGCCGCGCGCCTTCGCCCGGGCCGATCGCGTCCGAGTGCGCGGCGACGATCCGCAGCGACGGTTCGCGGTCGATCACCGCCAGCGTGTAGAGCCCGTCCTGCGCCCTGAACGCGTCGGTGGTCGTGCCGCTGCGCAGCGACACCGCCGCGATCCCCCAGCGCGGGTCGGACTCGAGCAGCCGGTCGACATAAGCGGCCTGGTGCGCGCGGTGGAACGCACCGGGGCCAAAATGGACGATCCCGGTCCGGATGACGTCGACGGCGCGCGCCGGGCGGGCGACGGTACCGGGGAGCTGGGCGAGCGATGCGCGGGACAAAAGCATGCCGCGAACCAAGCAGGCCGGGCCCGGTCAAGTCAATCCGGACTAATAGGATTGCACCGAGGAACCCGCCGCTCCGCCGGGAAGCCGCGATCCCGTCGTCGGGCGGGGGCGGCTTTCCGAGCCCTCGGGCATCCGGAAACGCACTACCCGGTTGGGAAAGTCGATGTCGACGCGGCGGAAGCTGCGCAGCGCGTCCATGCCGAGCAGCAGGGCCGGTCGCTTGGTCAGCCCGAACCGCTCGAACGGCGCGACATCGGCAAATGCCACCGGCATCGATCCGAACAGCACGTCGCCCACCTTGATGTTGGGCACCGTGGTATAATTGGCCATCGTCTTGGCGCCGGTGACGTCGGTGAGTTCGATCGGCTTGGTGCGATGGCTGCGCGCGACGCGCTTGCGCAGCGCGCTGTTGCCCATGCTCACCGCGCTGCCGGTGTCGAGGACGACCTGGATGCGGACATTGCCGTAATAGGCATCGGTGACGATCAGCTGACCGTACAGGCTCTTCGCCGTCACGACGATCTCGTCCGGCGCGCGCCGGAGGTTCTTGTTACGCTTCTGGCTGGGGCGGACTTCCATCGTGCCACGCTCGAAATCGATCGAGACCTGATGGTCGCGCAGCGTGTCGATTCCGAGCAGCCCGATCGCGCCTAGATTGCGCGCCTCGAGCTTGGGCGCGACCACGCTGTGCAGGATGCCGACCGACTTGATCCTCAGATCGGGCACCAGCACCGTGTCAACCTGGCTGCGTCCGGTCATCGACAGCAACGTCACCGGCGTGCCCGCGCTCAGCCGCAGCGTGTTGGCCAGTTCGCGCGACACCACGGTGCGCTCGGCGCCGGTGTCGATGATGAAATTATACGGCCCCTTGGCATTCACCGCGACGGCGACGGTGAGCCGCCTGTCGCTCTCGCCCAGCGTCAGCAACGTGGCTTCCATCACCGATTCAGGGGTGATCAGCTCGGGATCCTGCACGGGCGCGGCAGGCGGCTCGATCGGCAGCGACAAGAGCAGGAGTGGATAAAGGACTCCAGACATGAAACAGCAATATACCTGCGTATGTTGCGCAGCAATCGAATTCAATCGAGCCGCATCGCCTCCGCCGCAATGCTCTCGGCTTCGATCAGCAGCGCATCCTCGCCGCTGCCCTGGGGCGTCTTCTCGCGGCCGATCATGATCAGCACCGGCACCGCCATCGGGCTCACCCGCGCCAGATCGACGTGCAGCATCGTGTCCGCCGCGGTGTCGAGCAGATGCGCGAGCCGCCCGACATCGGTCATCCGCGCGCGTGCATCGGCCCAGGCCGCCTTGAGCAAAAGATGGTCGGGCTCGTATTTGCGCAGCACGTCGTAGATCAGGTCGGTCGAGAAGGTGACCTGCCGCCCGCTCTTCTTCTTGCCCGGATGCTGGCGCTCGACCAGCCCGCCGATGATCGCCACTTCGCGGAAGGCGCGCTTGAGCAAGGCCGATTGCTGCACCCACTCGACGAACTCGTGCTCGAGGATGTCGGGCGAGAACAAGGCGGCGGGATCGGTGATCTTCTCGAGCCCGTACACCGCCAGCGCATAATCATTGGCGACGAAGCCCAACGGCTTGAGCCCCATCGCCTCCATCCGCCGGGTGATCAACATGCCGAGCGACTGGTGCGCGTTCCAGCCTTCGAAGCTGTAGGCGACCATGTGGTGCTTGCCTTCGTGCGGGAAGGTCTCGACGAGCAATTGCTTCGGCGCGGGGATCGCCGAGCGCAGCTCCTGCATCTCGAGCCATTCGCGGACATCGTCGGGGAAGCGCCGCCATTGGCTGCGGTCGTGCAGGAACACGCGCACGCGATCCGCTAGCGTCGACGTGATTGCCAGCCGCGCGCCCATATAGGAGACGTAGCGCGCCTGCTTGCTGCTCGCATGGACGATCAGGTCGGTCAGCTCGACGCGATCGACTTCCAGGCTCAGTCCGGCGAAGAAGAAGGTGTCGCCGGGCGACAGCTGCGATCCGAACGCCTCCTCGACCTTGCCCAGCCGCCGCCCGTTCTTGAACCGCACGTCGAGCATCGGCGCCTCGACGATGATCCCGGCGTTGAGCCGGTGCTGCGCGATAAAGGCCGGCCTTGTGACTCGCCACAGCCCGTCCTGTCCCTTGGTCAGCCGCTTGAACTTGTCATAGGCGCGCAGCGAATAGCCGCCATCGGCGATGAAGCTCAGCACGCGGTCGAACACGTCCTGCTCGAGCGCAGAATAAGGCAGCGCGGCGCGCACTTCCTGCAGCATTTGCGCAGCATCGAACGGCGCCGCGCAGGCGCAGGCCATGACATGCTGCGCCAGCACGTCGAGCGCGCCGGGGCGGAAGACGTCGGGATCGAGCTCGCCTTGCTCGACGGCGTCGAGCGCTGCGCGCGCCTCGAGATACTCGAAGCGATTGCCGGGGACGAGCACCGCTTCGGATGATTCGTCGAGCCGATGGTTGGCGCGCCCGATCCGCTGGAGCAGCCGCGACGAGCCCTTGGGCGCGCCCATCTGGATCACGCAATCGACATCGCCCCAATCGACGCCGAGATCGAGGCTGGCGGTCGCCACCAATGCGCGCAACTTGCCGTCGGCCATCGCCTGCTCGGCCTTGCGCCGCGCTTCGAGGCTGAGGCTGCCATGATGCACGCCGATCGGCAGCTTCATCTCGTTGGCCTTCCACAGCTGCTGGAAGACGAGTTCGGCGAGCCCGCGGGTGTTGCAGAACACGATCGTCGTGCGGTGCGTCTCGATCTCGGCCATCACCTGCGGAATCGCATAGACCCCCGAATGGCCCGCCCAGGGCACGCGGCCCTCGGGCAGCAGGATGGCGATGTCGGGATCGGCGCCTTTCTCGCCGCGGACCAGCCGCACCTGATCGATATCGCCATCGGGCGCGAGCCAGGCGCGATAGCCGTCGGGATCGGCCACCGTCGCCGACAAGGCGACTCGGCGCATATCGGGCGCGAGCCGCTGGAGCCGCGCCATCGCCAGCGCGAGCAGGTCGCCACGCTTGCCGGTGGCGAAGGCGTGAACCTCGTCGATCACCACGGTCTTCAGCCCGGCGAACATCGTCAAACTGTCTTCGTACGACAGCAACAGGCTCAGCGATTCGGGCGTAGTCAGCAAAATCTCGGGCGGCCGCACCCGCTGGCGCACTTTGCGATCATGCGGCGTGTCGCCGGTGCGCGTCTCGACTCGGATCGACACCCCCATTTCGTCGATCGGGGTGAGCAAATTGCGCTGGACGTCGACCGCGAGTGCTTTGAGCGGCGAGATGTAGAGCGTGTGCAGCCCCTGAGCCGGGCGCTCGATCAATTCGGCAAGGGTCGGCAGGAAGCCGGACAAGGTCTTGCCAGCCCCGGTTGCGGCGACGAGCAGCGCATGCTGCCCGGCACGCGCCGCGTCGAGCATGTCGCGCTGGTGCCGCCGCGGCTGCCAGCCGCGCGCGGTGAACCAGTCGGTCAGGGGTTTGGGCAGATCGGCGTCGGACACAAGCCAGCGTTCGCGCGACTTACCGGTTCAGCGCAAGCCCTTCAAACGACGCCGCCATTGTCGCGCGCCTTGTCCTCGCGGTCCTGTTGGTCGTACAATTCGCGCGTCGCGTTTTCGGTGCGCGCGATATCCTCGCGGCTGCTGCGATTGCGCAACATCGCCCAGGCGATCGCCAGTGCCAGCAGGATCGGCCCGACGATCACCAGGATCCCCTGCAGGGGGCTAGAAAAGTCCATGATGCACCTCGTTTCGCGTTTCACCTGACCAACGAAGCCGCGTGCGCATTCGATCCACTGGGAACCGCAGGCCCGGCCAACCATATAGTCGGGCATGGCAATCGGCAGCTGGATCCAGCCCAACCCCACCGGCATCTACATCCCCGCCGCCGATGCGTGGGTCGATCCCTCCGAGCCGGTGGCGCGCGCATTGATCACCCACGGCCATGCCGATCACGCCCGCGGCGGCCACGGCGAAGTCTGGGCGACTCCCGAGACGCTGGCGATCATGGACTGCCGCTACGGCGCACAGACCGGCCACTCGGTGGCGTACGGCGAATCGCTGCGGATGGGTGATGTCGATATTGGCTTCGTCCCCGCCGGCCATGTCCTCGGCTCGGCGCAGATCGTCCTCGATCATGCCGGCGAGCGGATCGTCGTGTCGGGCGATTACAAGCGCCGCAAGGATCCCACCTGCGCACCGTTCCAACCGGTGCCCTGCGACATCTTCATCACTGAGGCGACGTTCGGGTTGCCGGTATTCCGCCACCCAGAGACGCATGACGAGCTCGACAAATTGCTGGTGGCGCTGCGCGCGAACCCGGCGCGCTGCGTCGTCGTCGGCGCCTATGCGCTCGGTAAGGCGCAGCGCGTGATCCGCGAGCTGCGCGTCATGGGGTTCGACGATCCGATCTACATCCACGGCGCGCTGCAGAGGCTGTGCGACCTCTATGTCGAGCACGGCGTCGATCTCGGCGAGCTGCGCCCCGCCACCGGCGTCGCCAAGGCCGAGTTGCAGGGCCGGATCATCCTCTGCCCGCCCGGCGCACTCAACGATCGCTGGTCGCGGCGGCTGCCCGATCCAATCACCGCGATGGCGTCGGGCTGGATGCGCGTCCGCCAGCGCGCTCGCCAGCGCAACGTCGAGCTGCCGCTGATCCTCTCGGATCACGCCGATTGGGACGAGCTGACCACTACCATCCGCGAGATCGCCCCGCGCGAAGTGTGGGTGACGCATGGTCGCGAGGACGCGCTCGTCCATTGGTGCCGGATGCGCCAGATCAAGGCGCGCGCGCTCGAGCTGGTGGGCTTCGAGGACGAAGACGACTGAGCGATTGCCTGTGCCTTCTGTTAGCGATACCATTGCCGCAAAACAGGACAAACAGGAGAGGTGGGATGCGCATTCTCGAAGTCGCGGCGATGGCTGCCGCGCTGACATTGGCAGGTGCGGCACACGCCCAGGCTGTCGGCAGCGTGCCCCCGGCAAGCGCCCCGGGCGGAGGTGCCCCCGAGATGCGCGGCCCCGACGAACGCATGACCGACTTCAACCGGATGCGCGACGACGTCTCCGGGCGCACCGCCGGCCCCACCCGGTCGACACGCCCGGTCCCCGCGAGCCCGGGGGACATCACCGCCGGCAGCGAAGTGCGGGATTCGAAGGGCGTCGTGATCGGCACGGTCGACAGGGTCGGCACGGGGTTCGCGGTGGTCGCCAGCCCGGGGGGCAAGATCGAGGTCGAATTCGCGTCGTTCGCCAAGAACAACAAGGGGCTGCTGATCAACATGCCCAAAGCCAAATTCGACGCGATCCTGGCCGGCCTCGCCAAGCCGGCGAACTGAGCGGATCGAAGCCGGCTCAGCCGGCGGCGCGCAGCGATCCGCGTATCGCGCCGTGGAACAGCCAGGCCTCGGCCTCGGCAATGCTGTCGAAACAATGCGTATCGGGTCCGCGCCCGGCCAGCGCGCGCTGCAGCTGGCTGCGCGCCAGCGTGCGGCCGATCACGAAGGCGAGCCGCCGCGAGCGATATTCGGGCGCGCCGAGCATGCGCTGAAACCCGGCGACGCTTTCCTGCGGCTGTATCTTCATGCCGCGCAGATCGTTGATCGTCAGATGCTGATTGCGGCCGCAGGTCAGCTTCGCATGCGCGACGTTGCGCGCTTCGTAGAATGCCTCGATATCCTCGGGGCTGAACAGTCCGGCCATCGTGATCCGCACCAGATCGCGTTCGGGCTCGGCATGAATGGAGAAAGTCGCGCTCATCGGTTCATTATAGGAGGAAGGCGTTTCCGTATTCTGAATCCCGGATTTTCGCCCGATTGATCCGAAACCGCGCAAGCCGCGATTGCATACGCGGCCCTCTGGCGCGACCAGTGTCGCGAGGAGGTAGCATGGCAGAGTTCGCACCGCGCAGTCCCGCCGTTGCCCTAGGCAGGAGTCGTGCCCCCTCGGCGGCGGCTTCCGGCCCGCTCGACAATGCGCCGCGCGTCCAGCGGCTGGTCCAGCGCGCCGCCGCCCTCAACGCCGATCCGGCGCCGATCCAGCTGAACGGCAGCGACAAGGACAAGGACAAAGGCAAGAAGAAGCCCAACAACAAGAAGCAGGCGAAGATCAAGGCAGCGGTCGCCGGCAAGGCCAAGGCCAAGGCCAAGAAGGTCGAAAAAATCAAGAAGAGCGCGCGGGGCTATAACGAAACCGACGCAACCGACGCCGAGCTCGACGCGGCGATCAAGGGCGGCAAGCTCAACAAGATGCGCGCCGGGCACCTCAGCAAGAACAAGACCAAGAAGATGAATTCCGGCACCATCGGCACGCTCGCGGGGCTCAACAAGACCATCAAGGACCAGCGCGCGAAAGAGGGCAAGAAAAAGGACGAGAGCGACGACGATTACGAAGAGGAAGACGACGCCTTCGACGACGTCGACTATGAGGACACCGGTCGCAAGCCGCCGCGCAAGGATGACGACGATCCGCCGGCTTCCGGTGCTGCCGGTGCCGCCGGTGCCGCCGGTGCCGCGGGTATCACCGCCTGACCCTCGGCCGGTATCGTCTCAGCCGACGCCCTCCAGCGCCTTTTGCCGCCGCCGCTGCACCGAACTGCCGATCCCGATCGCCTCGCGATATTTCGCCACGGTGCGCCGCGCGATGTCGAATCCCTTGGCGTTGAGCAGTTCGACCAAAGTGTCGTCGGACAGGATCTTCTTGGGATCCTCGGCCTGGATCAGCGCGCGGATCGCGCTCTTCACGGCTTCGGCCGACACTGCGTCGCCGCCTTCCGACGATTGGATGGCGCTGGTGAAGAAATATTTGAGCTCGAACAGCCCGCGCGCGCAGCTCAGATATTTGTTAGACGTGACTCGGCTCACGGTCGATTCGTGCATCTCGATCACGTCGGCGACCTGGCGCAACGTCATCGGCCTGAGATGCGCGACACCGTGCAGGAAGAACGCCTCCTGCTGCGTCACGATCTCGCTCGCCACCTTGATGATCGTGCGCTGGCGCTGATCGAGCGCCTTGACCAGCCAATTGGCGCTGGCGAGCATGTCGGACATCCACGCCTTGCTGGCCTTGTCCTGCTTGCCCGCCGAGATCTCGGCATAATAAGCGCGGTTGACCAGCAATTTGGGCAAGGTCGCCGAATTGATCTCGACTGCCCAGCCCGCGCCGCGGCGCGCGACGAAGATGTCCGGCACCACCGCCATCATCGGCTCGCCGCCATAGCGGCAGCCGGGCTTGGGATCATAGTCGCGCAGCTCGCGGATCATGTCCGCCAGATCCTCGTCGTCGACGTTGCACAGCCGCTTGAGCCGCGCACGATCGCCGCGCGCGACGAGCTCGAGATTGTCGATCAACCGCGCCATGCACGGGTCGTAGCGATCGGCTTCCTTCGCCTGCAGCGCGATGCACTCGGCCAGGTTGCGCGCGCCCACCCCGGTGGGATCGAAGGTCTGGACCTTCGCGAGGACGCCCTCGACCCGCGCCAGCGGCACGTTCAGCCGGCTGGCAATGTCGAGCAGCGAAGCGGTGAGATAGCCGGCCTCGTCGATCTGGTCGATCAGATGCGCGGCGACGAACAAATCGGCGCCGTCGACGCTCGCTCCCGCCTGCGCCATCAGATGGTCGGCGAGGCTGAGCTCCGCGGAGCGCATATTGTCGAAATCAGGCCCGTCTTCGGAGCCGCCCCCGCCCGTCCCGCCCAGCCCGAGGCTGCCGTCGAGCCCGCCGATCGAATCGGCGGCGCTGTCGTGATGGAAGGTCTCCGCGGTGAAATCGACGTCGAGCGCCGCCTCGCCCGCCGTTTCGCCGCCGCCCGCCAGCAGCTCGCCGGCATCGGCGGGGCCGTCGCGCACCGGCTCGAAATCCGGCTCGGGCGCCGCGGGCTCGGCCGAATCGTCGCTACTTCGCTGGGCATCGAGCAGCGGGTTCTTGTCGAGCTCCTCGGCAATGAAGGTCTCGATCTCGAGATTGGACAGCGCCAGCAGCTTGATCGCCTGCTGGAGCTGCGGCGTCATCACCAGCGATTGCGACTGCCGCAGGTCGAGGCGCGGGGCGAGCGACATCAGCCCCTCCGCTCGTCATCCCGGCGAAGGCCGGGATCCAGAGCCGCAAGCGAAACGCCCCGAACCCTGGATCCCGGCCTTCGCCGGGATGACGGGAACAGAGGACGCGCCACGCTCATATCCTAAAGCTCGAAACTCTCGCCGAGGTACAGCCGGCGGACATTCTCGTCGCGGACGAGATCCTCGGGCGAGCCGGCGAACAGCACGCGGCCGTCATAGATGATGTAGCCGCGGTCGACGATGTCGAGCGTCTCGCGGACATTGTGGTCGGTGATCAGCACGCCGATCCCGCGCGACTTGAGCTGGAGCACGAGCTCGCGAATGTCCGAGATCGACAGCGGATCGATCCCCGCGAACGGCTCGTCGAGCAGGATGATCGTCGGGTCGGCGGCAAGCGCGCGCGCGATCTCGGCGCGGCGGCGCTCGCCGCCCGACAGCGCCATCGCCGGCGACGTGCGCAGCCGGGTCAGCCCGAATTCGTCGAGCAATTGCTCGAGCCGCGCCCGCCGCGTCGCCTTGTCGGGCTCGGCGAGCTCGAGCACCGCCAAGATGTTCTGCTCGACCGTCATCCCGCGGAAGATCGACGTCTCCTGCGGCAGATAGCCCAGCCCGAGAATCGCACGGCGATACATCGGCAGCCGGGTGATGTCCTCGCCGTCCAGCATGATCCGGCCCGAATCGGGCTTCACCAGTCCCATCACCGAATAGAAGCAGGTGGTCTTGCCCGCGCCGTTCGGCCCGAGCAGTCCGACCACTTCACCGCGCCCGACCGAGACCGAAACGTCGGTGAGCACCACGCGCTTGTCATAGGATTTGGCGATCGAAACCACCGCCAGCCCCTTGTCGGGGAGCGGGGCTGGATCGACAACCGGGTGCTCGAGCATGGCGACGTCGTTCATCAAGGCTTCCTGCGCGGACTATGCATCTCGCCGCATATAGGCGGTTGGCAGGATTCCTGCAGGAGATTCCTGGCGATGAAAAGCGAAACTGCGGCAGTGCGGTGAAAAACGGCGGCTATTGCCCGTCGCGCTTGGGCACCGAGAAGCGCCCGGTCACCCGTCCGCCGCTGTTCTGCACCCCCGGCTGGCCGGGCGTCGGCGTCCCGCCGCGTACGCCCGAACCGTCGATCGTCGCCCGGCCGGTGTCGAGGTCGATCGACAGGCGGCCGCCGGAAACGGTATTGGTGCCCTGGCGCAAGGTCACGCCGCCGACCATCGTGATCACGCGGCGATTGAGGTCGTAGACGGCATATTGCGAGCGCGCGGTCTGCTCGGGGCGGTTGACCGTCACCCCGCCGGCCGCGTCGAGCCGCGACACCTGCGGCGAGCCTTCGCTCACCTGGCCGGTATAGGTGACGGTCACCCGCGCCGCCGTGAGCGTCATCGCCGCCTGCTTGATCTGGACATTGCCCGAGAGGATCGCGCGGTTGGCGCGGTCCTGCAACTCGATCCGATCGGACGCTACGTCGATCGGCGCGTTGGTGTTGTGGCCCGATTGCGCCAGCGCCGGCGCGGATGCGGCCAGCGTCAGCATCAGCGCGAGGCCGGCCGGAACGGAGCGACAGTTCATCATCATCTATTTGCGCGCCGCGGCTGGATGCGCAAGCGTGCTCTCCCTTCGAGTGAGACAGTACGGCGCTCGAGATCGGCAGTCAGCTTGTTCGCGCTGAACACCCCCGAGGGAGTGCTGCCGGTGACTGCACCGCCGCTTTCGAGCTTGCGGGTCTTGAGATCGACCGTCGCGTTGGTCGTATTCAAGACATAGCCGTCGGCAGCCTGGAACTTGAGCGGACCATCGATCGCGACGCGCTGGTTGCTCATGTTGTAATGTCCACTGTCCGCCTTGATCGAGGCCGGACCGTCGTCGAGCCGGATTTCGGCAGCCAGATCGTTCAGCCGCACGATTGGCTCGGCCGAGCTGCGCTGCACCGCCGAGCCGGCATGCAAGTGGAAGGGGCGGCCCTTGTCGTCACCGCCGCGATATTCGGCGGCATCGATACGCAGGCGCTCGGGGGAAATGTCGACCTTGTTCTTGTCGAGCAGGAAGCTGACGTCGCCGCCCATCAGCAAGGGCGAGATCACGAGGAACGCGCCGAGCACGCCGATCCCCATCGGCAGCACGACCAGCCCCGCGCGCACGAAACGATCGTGGCTGCTGCCGGGATGCGCCCAGCCGCGCTTCTGCGAGCGAAGGCGCGCGGCGACGTCAGACATGGAAGACCATGTCCGACAGATAGGTTTCAATCGGCGTGGCGCTAGATATGCGCAAAGATATCCACCTCGGGCCAGCCGGCAAGATCCAGCTCCGCCCGCCACGGAAGAAAGTCGAAAGCGGCCTGGGCGAGCGGCATCCGCCCTTCACGCTCGAGACGCTTGTCGAGTTCCACTTTCATCGCATGGAGAAAGCGCACGTCCGACGCGGCATAGTCTTTCTGCGCGTCCGACAGCTCGGGGCCGCCCCAGTCCGAGGACTGTTGCTGCTTGGAGATTTCCTGCCCGACCAGTTCGCGCACCAGATCCTTGAGCCCATGTCGGTCGGTATAGGTGCGCACCAGCCGCGACGCGATCTTGGTGCAATAGACCGGCGCTGCCGTGACGCCGAGATAGAAACGGATCGCCGCCAGATCGAACCGCGCGAAATGGTAGAGCTTGAGCCGCTCGGGGTCCGCCAGCACGGCGCGCAGATTGGGCGCATCATATGCCGAGCGCGGCCCGAACCGCACGAGATGCTCGTCGCCGCTGCCGTCGGAAAGCTGGACGACGCACAGGCGGTCGCGCGGCGTGATCAGCCCCATCGTCTCGGTATCTACGGCGATCGACGCACCCGGAGCGAACACGCCCTCGGGCAGGTCTTCTTCATGAAAATGCACAGTCATGCCGCGCGCATAGGCGCGTTGCGCGTTTACCTCAATGCTCTCCGGGCGGCGACGCGTTAACTGCCGCGGCCTTCTTCTCCCGCGCCCGCCGCGACCAGATGTTGAGGATCTCGACTCCGGCCGAAAACGCCATCGCCGTATAGATATAGCCCTTGGGGATATGCGCGCCGAAGCCCTCGGCGATCAGCACCATCCCGATCATCAGCAGGAAGCCGAGCGCCAGCATCACCACGGTCGGGTTGCCGTTGATGAAATTGGCGAGCGGCGTCGCGGCGACCAGCATCACCGTCACGGCGACCACCACTGCGACGTACATGATCTCGACATGCTCGGTCATGCCGACCGCAGTGAGGATCGAATCGATCGAGAAGACGATGTCGAGCAACAGGATCTGGACGATCGCCGCAGTGAAATTGATCGACGCGACATGCTTCTTGTCGAGCAGATCGTCGCTTTGATGCGTGTCGACCGAATGGTGGATCTCCTTGGTCGCCTTCCACACCAGGAACAGCCCGCCAGCGATCAGGATCAGGTCGCGCCACGAGAATTGCGTCTCGAACGCCGGCTCGCCATGCGCCCCGAGCGGTCCGACCAGCCCGAGGTCGAACACCGGCGCCACCAGCCCGACGATCCATGCGATCATCGTCAGCAGCGCGAGCCGCATCACCAGCGCCAGGCTGATGCCGATCGTGCGCGCCTTCTGACGCTGCGCCTCGGGCAGCTTGTTCGACAGAATCGAAATGAAGATCAGATTGTCGATGCCGAGGACGACCTCCATCACGATCAATGTGACGAGCGCGACCCATGCGGCCGGACTGGCGATCAATTCGGCGATTTGCTCCATGACGCACCTGTGCCGTGCGCCGAACCGTGGCGCAAGCGCCGCAGTCTCCGCAAATCTGGCCTAATCAAGTCGATTTTCGGTCGCGCGCTGTACGAATTTGGGCTATGCCGATTCTGTGGCGCTGTTTTTTGTGCCCGAACACCTGCGTTATTCGTCCGGCGCTTGGGTTTTGATTGAGTATGGGCGAACCGGGAAGACGAACAGGGCATGAGTTTTGATCGAGGGCGCCGTGGGGATCGCGGCGGGCGCGGCAGAGACAAGCGCGACGGTTTTGGCGACGAAGGCGGCGGCGGCGGTAGCAGCTTTGGCGGTGGTGATCGCGGCGGCTTCGGCGGCGGCGGTGGCTTCAGCGGCGGCGGCGGCGGTTTCGGTGGTGATCGCGGCGGCTTCAGTGGCGGCGGCTTCAGCGGCGGCGGTGGCGGTGGCTATCGCGGCGGTGGTGGCGGCGGCTTCAGCGGCGGCGGCGGCGGCGGTGGTTTCCGCGGCGGCGGCGGTGGCGGTGGCGGCGGCATGCCCCCCCAGGTCGTCGGCGAAGCGACGGGCGTCGTAAAATTCTTCAATTCGCAAAAGGGCTTCGGCTTCGTCGTTCGCGATGACGGCGGCGAAGACGTGTTCGTCCACATCTCGGCAGTCGAGCAGGCCGGTCTCACCGGTCTCGCCGAAGGCCAGCCGATGGGCTTCACGCTCGTCGATCGTGGCGGCCGCATCTCGGCGACCGATCTCAAGATCGACGGCGAGCCGATGCCGGTGACCGATTCGGGTCCGCCGCGCGATCGCGACGCGGGCCCCGGCGCCCCTCGCGGCGGTGCCGGTGGTGCGGGTGGTCCGCAGCGCCAGCTGACCGGCGAGAAAGCGTCCGGAACGGTCAAGTTCTTCAACGCGATGAAGGGCTTCGGCTTCATTCAGCGCGACGATGGCCAGCCCGACGCATTCGTCCACATCAGCGCCGTCGAGCGCGCCGGCATGCCGACGCTCAACGAAGGCGACCGTCTCGAGTTCGAGCTCGAAGTCGATCGCCGCGGCAAATATGCGGCAGTGAACCTCACGCCCGGCAGCTGATCTCAGCCAAGCCGATAGCGAAAGGGCCGGGCGGCAACGTCCGGCCCTTTTCGTTTGGCTCGGGGCGTAATCTCTAAATCTATCTCGTCACCCCGGCGAAGGCCGGGGCCCAGGGCCACAAGTACTTCGGCCCGCAATTCTGGATCCCGGCCCTCGCCGGGATGACGGCTGCGGGCCCGCTTCAGCCCAGCACCCGCCCCACCCGCACCAACGTCCCGCTCGGATCGCTGACCGCGAATTCGTAGGTACCCCAAGGCTTGCGGTGCGGCGCGCCCGGCTCGATGATCAACTCGCGGACCCGATCGGCCACGGCGTCGACGTCCTCGACATAGAGGTAGAGCCCAAAGGGGTTGTCCTCGAGCTTCGCCGGCCAGCCTTTCATGCGGTTGAGATGCAGGTGCCCGCCGCGCCCGTCCTCCAGAATGCGGTAATCGCCATGATCGCTGACCACGCGGAACCCGAGCCGCTGGTAAAAGCGCTCGCTGGCATCGAGATCGTTGCTCGGCAAGATCGCCACCACGCGGTGTGCTTCGCTCATTCACCGTCTCCTGAAATTGGCGCCGCACCCTGCACCGGCACTGCAGCCCGCGCGAGTTCGAAACCGCAGCAAAAAAACGCCGCTTCCGGACGAAGCTGCCCAAAAGTCCGGCGCGGCAGCCACGCGATGCGCTACATGCGAATCGCGAGGCAGCATGGCGGAAATCGATCCGCGCGCGAGGCGCACCCGCCATGTCTGGGCGCGGCGTGCAGTCGCCCGCATGCTTTTCGAAGGCCGCACCGGCGACAAGCTCCAGCGCCGGCTCGCCGCACTGATCGCGGCGCGATCTGCCCGCACCGGCGACGATGCCGGCATTGGCGGCGGCTGCCGCACAGCTGGCGATCGCCGCTCGTGGCTGAGGGGCGAAGCCGCCTGCCCCGCCGCCGAGCTCGCGACGCAGATGATCGCCTGCGGCCGGATTGGCGCTGCTATCCCGTCAGGATCAGCAAGGCCCCGCCCAGGATCCCCAGCACGCCCGCCGCCCGCCCCGCGGTCACCCGCTCCTTGAGCACGAACGTCGCGATCAGCAGCGCGGTCACCATCCCCGTCTCGCGCAGCGCCGCCAGCGGCGCAGTCGGTCCGAGCGCGAACGCACTGAGCGCCAGCCCATAGGTCAGGATCGACAGCGCGCCCGCCGCCGCGCCGGGGCGCCATTGCGACCGCGCCGAGGCGAAGATCCGCCCGCGCGACAGCAATGCGAACATCGCCACGGTCAGGCTGCCCATCAGCACGAACATCCACACGATGAAGCTCGCCGGCGTCGGCGCCGCGCGCACGCCATGCGCATCGACCACGGTATAGGCCGCGATCATCACCCCGGTGAGCAATGCCCAGCCCAGCCCGGCGCGGCCGATATGCCGCCCACCGACCATCCCGAACAGCGCCGCGCCGATCAGCGCGATTCCTGCCAATTCGCGCCCGCTCGCCGCCTCGCCGAACACCCCGACCGCAAGCGCCGCGGTGACCAAAGGCGCGGTCCCGCGCAGGATCGGATAGGCCGCGGAAAAGTCGCTCGCCTCGAATGCGCGCACCAGGGCGTAGAGATAGAGGCAGTGGATCAACGCGGTCGCCGCCAGCCAGCCCCAGGCTCCCTCCGGCAGCGGCACGAGCAAGGTCGCCGGCAACAGCAGCACCGCGCTCGATCCGTCGATCAGCGCGCGCCCGGCCATCTTGTCCTTGCCGCCCTTGAGGATCGCGTTCACCACCGCGTGGATCGATCCCGAGGCGATCATCATCGCCGGGGCGAGGGTTTCGGCTCTCACTGCAGCGGGATCGGCTTGCCCGCCACCATGACATAGCCGACATGGAGCACCGCGGCGGGGTCGGTCAGCGGATCGCCGTCGACGGCGATCAGATCGGCCGACTTGCCCGGATCCAGCGTGCCGATTTCGGCGGAAAGCCCGAGCAGATCGGCGCCCCCCTTGGTCGCGGCGATCAGCGCGTCGCGCGGCGTTATTCCCGCCTTCGACACCATCAGCCCGATCTCCTCGCCGTTGCGGCCGTGCGGATAGACCGCGGCGTCAGTGCCGAGCGCGATCTTGACCCCCGCTTTGTAGGCGCGGCCCAGCGCCTTGCCCCATTGATCGAGCGTCTGGCGCGCCTTGAACTCGGCATTGGGGCTGAAGATGCCCTTGCCGAGATACAGGTTGAGCCCGCTGAACGCCATCAACGTCGCCGAGAAGTACGTCCCCTTGGCCTTCATCAGCTGGACGTCCACATCGTCGGCGAACGTGCCGTGCTCGATCGAATCGACTCCGGCGCGCACCGCCGCCTCGATCCCGCGCGCGCCATGTGCATGCGCGGCGCATTTGCGGTGCATCTCGTGCGCGGTGTCGCAGATCGCCTTCATCTCGGCGTCGGTGAAATGCTGCTCGAGCCCCATCGCGCCCGCATCGAGCACCCCGCCGGTCGCGTGGAACTTGATCGCATCGACTCCCGCCGCGGCAAGTTTGCGCACCGCCTTGGCGCATTCGGCAGCGCCGGTGCACACCCAAAATTGCGCGCCTTCATGATCGATCGCGTTGCGCAATTCGGGTGCCATCCCGGCGGTCATGTCGCCATGCCCGCCGATGATCGACAGCGCCGGCCCCGAGACGAGGATGCGCGGCCCCGGAAAGCCCCCCTCGGCGACTGCATCGCGCATCGCGAGGCTGGCATCAGTGCCGCCGCCGAGATCGCGCACCGTGGTGAAGCCCGCGCGCGCGGTGATCAGCGCGTTCCTCAGTCCGACCGTCGTCGCATAGGCTTCGGAATATTTGGTGGTCAGCCCCTGATACCAGGGCTCGCCGGCATTCATCGTGAGATGGACATGGACGTCGATCAGCCCTGGCAGCACGGTCTTGCCGCGCATGTCGACCACCGTCGCGCCGGCCGGAGCAGTGGCGCCGTCCTCGACTCGCACGATCCGTCCCTTTTCGACGATCAAGGTCGAAGGCCCGCGCGCCGGCTTTGCCGCGTCGACGATCAGGTGGCCCGCCTGGATCGCATAGGTCTGGGCGATCGCCGGCGGCGCCAGCGCGAGCAGAGCAGTGGCGGCAAGCAGCGTGCGGATCATGGTTGGTCTCCCCCTTTTCCGCCAAGCTTATTGCAAGCCGCCGCGAAGTCGAGGGGGTCAGGTCACCAGTTTCCGAAGCCCCGCGATCGTGTCCGCCTCGCGCGCCGGCTTGTCGGTGCGGATCCGGCTGATCCGCGGGAAGCGCATCGCCAGCCCCGATTTGTGCCGCTTCGATTCGTGGATCGAATCGAACGCCACTTCGAGCACCAGCGACTTGTCGGTCTCGCGCACCGGGCCGAAGCGATTGACCGTGTGGTTGCGGACATGATGGTCGAGCCATTTGAGCTCTTCGTCGGTGAAGCCGAAATAGGCCTTGCCCACCGGGAGCAATTCGCCCGCCTCGGTCCACGCGCCGAACGTGAAGTCCGAATAAAAGGAGCTGCGTTTGCCGTTGCCGCGCTGGGCATACATCAGCACGCAATCGGCGTTGAGCGGATCGCGCTTCCATTTGTACCACAAACCGGCGCGCCGCCCGCCGACATATGGCGAATCGCGCCGCTTGAGCATCACCCCTTCGATCGCCGCGTCACGCGCACCCGCGCGGATTTCCTCGAGCGACGCGAAGTCCGCCGCCTCGATCACCGCCGACACGTCGAACCGCTCGGGGTCGAGCCCGGCGGCGAATGCCTCCAGCCGCCCGCGCCGTTCGGACCAGGGCAATGCGCGCAGATCCTCGAGCCCATCGAACAAGATGTCGTAGAGCCGCACGAATGCCGGATATTCAGCAAGCGTCTTGGCCGCGACAATCTTCCGCCCTAGCCGCTGCTGGAGCGCATTGAAGCTCCCCGCGCCGCCTTCACCGCCCTGCGCATTGCCCTTCACCAGCAATTCGCCGTCGAGCACCCCCGGCGTGACGAACGCCTTCGCCACTTCGGGGAAGCTGTGCGTGATGTCGTCGCCCGCGCGACTGTAGAGCCGCGTCTCGCCCGCGACATGGACGATCTGCACCCGGATCCCGTCCCATTTCCACTCGGCGGCATACTCGTCGAGGCTGACGCTCGCTTCCTCGAGCGGATGCGCGAGCATGAACGGCCGGAACACCGGCACATTCTCCGGCGTCGGCTGGGTGCCGCGCCCCTCGGCCCAGTCGAACAAGGGTGTATAAGGCGGCACCAGCCCGTGCCAAACCTCCTCGACCGCATCGACGTCGAGCCCGAACGCCTGCGCCAGCGCGGTCTTGGCCAGCCGCGCCGACACCCCGACCCGCAGCCCGCCGGTAGCCAGCTTGAGCAAGGCGAAGCGCTCGTCGGCCTCGAGCCGGTCGAGCATCGACGCGAGCGCCGCCGGCGCGTCGGACTTGGAGATCGTGCCGAGTACCTGCACCACTTCGGAAAGCGTCAGCGGCGCCGCCACTACTTTCCCACCCTCGGGCTCGGGCCACAGCAAGGCGACCGTCTCGGCCGAATCGCCGACAAAATCGCGGCTCAATGCGAACAGCACCGGATCGACGCGTGCCTCGATCAGCGCGCGGATCAGCGCGGGCTTGACCGCGGGCAAGTCGAGGCTGCCGGTCAGCGCCGCCATCGCCCAGCCGCGGTCGGGATCGGGCGTGTTCGTCAGATAATCGCCGATCAGCCGCAATTTGGCATTGCGCGAGCGAGTGTAGATCAGGGCATCGAGCAGGTCGGCAAAGGCGCGCATGGCGACGCAACGCATAGCGCGGCCGATGCGCTCCCGTTACGACGTTCGTCATGCGAATGACGAGACTTTTGCCGATCGTGGCGGCGGCGTGCCTGCTCGGCTGCCTTTTATGGGGCTTTCTGGAGGCGCGCGCCGATCCGATCGTGCGGCGCGCCGACATCGCCTTGCCCGATTGGCCCGCCGGCGCGCCACCGCTGCGGCTGGTGCTGCTGAGCGACCTGCATGCCGGCAACCTTGCCGTCACGCCCGCCCGGCTCGGGCGAGTAGTTGCGCAGGTCAATGCGCTGCGCCCCGATCTCATCCTCATCGCCGGCGATTTCACACCGGGAAGCGAGACGATCGACGCGGCGACGGCGAGCGCCACGCTGGCGCCGCTCAAGCGCCTGCGCGCGCGGCTGGGAGTCGTCGCGGTGCCCGGCAATCACGATCACTGGACCGGGCTCGGCGCGGTTCGAACCGCGCTCGATGCGGCGGGGGTGACCTTGCTCGCCAATCAGGCGGCGGTGCGTGGGCCGCTGGCGATCGCGGCGGTGGACGACGACTATTCGGAGCATGCGCGGACCGCGCCGACCCTCGCCGCGGCGCGCCGGCTGCCCGGCGCGAAGCTGGTGCTCAGCCACTCGCCCGACATCGCGCCGCTGCTGCCGCCGGATTTTCCGCTTCTCCTCGCCGGCCACACGCATTGCGGGCAAGTGGTTATCCCGTTTTACGGTTCGCTCGATCCGGTCTCGCGCTACCAGGACCGCTATCGCTGCGGCGTGATCCGCGAAGGCGCGCGCCGAGTGATCGTCACCGCCGGCATCGGCGGCAGCCTGCCCTTCCGCCTCAATGCGCCGCCGGACCTCTGGCTGCTGGCGCTCGGTCCGGCGTCGGGGCGATAAAGTTTGGGTTCCGGCACCTGAAAGACCACGCTGTTCCCCGGCGAAGGCCGGGGCCCAGCATCGGCCCAGTGGCGAGAGAATGGGCCCCTACAGGGCGCTCGCAACTGGGCCCCGGCCTCCGCCGGGGAACAGATCTGGATCTCGCGGCAACTCTAACCCCTGCCCATCGACACGATCGGCACGAAGCAGCCGAGGATCAGCCTCCGGGCATCGAAGGGCGGCTCGCCCGCGCTGTCCATCCGCGGATCGTCGTGCATCCGCGCTTCGGCGGCTTCGAAAAACGCCTTGTCGGGCCAGATTTGCCAGGTGAAGACGATCTTCTCGCCAGCCTCCGCGGCAACCGCGCGACGGAAGTCGGTCTGCTTGCCCTCTGGCACCAGATCCTCCCACGATTCGACGATCTCCAGGCAGCCATATTCCCGGAAGAACCCCGCCCCGCGCTCGGCCCATCGTCGATAGTCGTCGATCCGCTCGGCAGGCACCGGGATCACGAGGCCACAGACATACATCGCGCACGTCCTTCTGCTGTTGCGGAGGCAAGCCTGCCACATTCGCCGGCAATATCGAAGCGGCGCCCCGATCGCCGTTCATGGCGCCGCCACAAAGTTGCGGCTAAGCTCACGCCGCCGGCAGCATGCCGGCTTGGGAAGAGGGTTCCGCACCTATGAAGTTCATCGTTCCGGCCGCCGCCGCGCTTGCGTTTCTCACGCCCGGCGCGTTCGCCCAGACCACGCCCGCACCAGCGCCCGCGCCTGCCGCCGCGACCGCCAAGTTCAGCCTCGACACGCCGATCGAAGCGCTGGTCGCCGATCCGCAGGCGAAGGCCGTGCTCGACGCCGACCTTCCCGGCGTATCGACTCACCCGTCCTACGACATGTTCAAGGGCATGAGCCTGCGCGCGGTCCAGCCGATGTCGAACGGCAAGCTCACCGACGAGGCGCTCAAGAAGGTCGAAACCGACCTCGCCGCGATCAAGTAACCACTTCCCCTCTCCCGTCGGGAGAGGGTTGCGCAGACTTGGGTTTTGCGAAGCAAAGCCTTAGTCGGAGCTGGGTGAGGGGATCCCGCTCTCGATGGCGGGACACCCTCACCTGGCGCCGCTCAGCCCTTGCGGCTGGCCTCGAACAGGAACCAGGCGCGCTCCTCGGCCTGGTCGGTCCACTCGTCGACGATTCCGCTGGTGGCGTTGTCGCCGGCATCCTCGGCGGCCTGCTTCACGGCGCGGAAGCTCTCGACCAGCTTGAGATTGTCGTCGCGCAATTCGGCGAGCATATCGCCCGGCGCGACGAAGTCGGCGTCGTTATCCTGGATCGTCTGGCGCCGCGCGATGTCGCCGATCGAGCGGATCGTGACGTTGCCGGTCTTGCGCACGCGCTCGGCGATTGCATCGGTGACGCCGTAGATCTGCGCCGCCTGATCGTCGAGCAGCAGGTGATAGTCGCGAAAATGCGGCCCCGAGACGTGCCAGTGGAAGTTCTTGGTCTTGAAATAGAGCGCGAAGCTGTCCGCCAGCGCGCTGTTCAGAGCGTCCGCCACGCTCTTGGTGTCGTTGCGATTGAGATCGGTGGGCGTCTGTAGCGCCTTGGTGTCTGCCATCATGTCCTCCGGAAAAACGATACGGTTGCCCAACGAACCCGATATAGGGTTGGCTCCGCCGCCTGCCACGGCAAATTTCGATGACTGCGATCCGCCGCTTCGATCAGCCGGTCAGCCGGTCAGCCGCAGCGCGCCGAGCCCGATGACGATCCCCGCGAGCAGGAACAGCAGAGACGCCGCAAACCGCAGCCAGCGCAGCGGCAGCCGGGTCCATCCGGCCTCGCCCAGCGTCGCGGCGACCATCGCGACGACGAGCGCGCCGAGCGTCGCTCCCGCCGCCGCCAGCCACGGCGTACCGCCCGCCGCCAGCGCAAAGGTGAAGAACTGGGTCTGCTCGCCCAACGCGACCACGAACACCCCGAGCAGTGGCGTGACCAACGGTCCGAAGCGCCACCGATCGAGCCGGCTCGGCAGCTTCGCGCGGATCACCCCGGTGACTGCGCCCGCGACCAGGGCGACCGCGAGCAGCAGCGACTGCGCCTCGGGGGTGAGGCTCGGCCCCACCGCCGCCCCGGCCAGCGCGGCGAGCACGCTGCCGATACCGTGCGCGAGCCCCGCGGCCAGCGCCACGCTGATCGGCCGCTTGAAGCGATCGGCGAGGATAGCCGTCAGCAGCGCCGGCCGGTCCGCCGGCTGGGCGAGCAATGCGAGCAGAAAAGCGGGCACGAGGACTTCCATATGCCCGGCAGGATAGAGTGATTTGGTGAAATTCGGCTAACGACCGGCAGCGCTCGCGCAAATCCTATCCCGCCGGGGGGAGGATTGCGCGGGGATCGGCCAGCCCCGCCTTGACTTTTCCCCGAGACTCGCGCATCCGCCGCGGCCTGACAGCGGTGCGCCCGTGCGCGCCGCTATTTCTTTTCGCACGATTCAAGGGTTTCGGGTCATGGCTAAGCCGACCACTGTCAAGATCAAGCTCGTCAGCACGGCGGACACCGGGTTCTTCTACGTCACCAAGAAGAATCCGCGCACGCAGACCGAGAAATTCTCCTTCCGCAAGTACGATCCCGTCGTGCGCAAGCATGTCGAGTTCAAGGAAGCCAAGATCAAGTAAGCTCGGCAGAGGCCACCCCCGCCCTGCACCCGGAACCTCGCGCGGTTTCGGCGATTGGTGCGCGAGGCCCGGCTCCGGCCGGCCCACGCAACACAAGGGGAATTTCATGAAGTTCATGCTCAAGGCGACCGCGATTGCCGGCCTTCTCGCGCTCGGGGCGTGCGGCGGCAATGCCGACGATCGGGCTGCCGACAATATCGAGGCCGCGGCCGAGAACCAGTCGGACGCGCTCGAGGCGCAGGCCGACGCCGCCAAGGCAGCCGGCAACGATCAGCTCCACGATTCGCTCGAAGCCCAGGCCGACAATGTCGAGGATCGCGGCGACGCCGCAGCCGACAAGGCCGATGACGATGACGACGCCCGCGTCGAGCAGCAGTTCAAGAACACGCTGTAATTCCGCCGCAAGGCACGAAGGGCGCGGGCTGCGAGGCCGGCGCCCTTTTTCGTTTCCCCTCCCGCCCGCATCGGCCTAAGACCCTGCCATCCCCGGGGGACCGCTGGCGCAGCGGTTGAGAGGAGGGCCGCAGCCCTCGACCCGCTGAACCTGATCCGGCTGACACCGGCGTAGGGAGGGAGCGGCTTCCGCCCAGAGGTCCGTTTTCTCCCCAAATGGAGAAGACTCGATGGCCGACCTCCCCGCACGTACCGAAATCGGCGTAACCACCGGCCCGATCCGCGGCTCGAAGAAGATCCATGTCGGCCCGCTCGGCGTCGCGATGCGCGAGATCCAGCTCGATCCGAGCTCGCTCGAGCTGCCGGTCCGCGTCTACGACACCTCCGGCCCCTACACCGATCCGCAAGCCCGCATCGACATCAAGGCCGGCCTGCCCTCGCTCCGCCGCGACTGGATCCTCGCCCGCGGCGATGTCGAGCAGGTCCCCGCGCGCCAGGTCCGCCCCGAGGATAACGGCCAGCTCGGCCCCGATCGCAGCGGCGGCGTCGAGCCCTTCCCCAATGTGCGGAAACAGGTGCTCCGCGCGCGTGCCGGCGCCAATGTCAGCCAGATGCACTATGCCCGCCGCGGCATCATCACCCCCGAGATGGAATATGTCGCGATTCGCGAGAATCTCGGCCGCGAGCGCCTCGCCGAATATGTCCGCGACGGCGAGAGCTTCGGCGCTTCCATCCCCGACTACGTCACCCCCGAATTCGTCCGCGACGAAATCGCGAGGGGCCGCGCGATCATCCCCAACAACATCAACCACCCCGAGAGCGAGCCGATGGCGATCGGCCGCAACTTCCTCGTCAAGATCAACGCCAATATCGGCAATAGCGCGGTCGCCTCGAACGTCGCCGCCGAAGTCGACAAGATGGTCTGGTCGATCCGCTGGGGTGCCGACACGGTGATGGACCTCTCCACCGGCCGCAACATCCACGACACCCGCGAATGGATCCTGCGCAACTCGCCCGTCCCGATCGGCACCGTGCCGATCTACCAGGCGCTCGAAAAGGTCGGCGGCGTCGCCGAGGACCTGACCTGGGAGATCTTCCGCGACACGTTGATCGAGCAGGCCGAGCAGGGCGTCGACTATTTCACCATCCATGCCGGCGTCCGCCTCGGCTATATCCCGATGGCGGCCAAGCGCGTCACCGGCATCGTCAGCCGCGGCGGCAGCATCATGGCCAAATGGTGCCTCGCGCATCACCGCGAATCGTTCCTCTACGAGCGCTTCGACGAGATCACCGAGATCATGAAGGCGTACGACATCGCCTACAGCCTCGGCGACGGCCTGCGCCCCGGCAGCATCGCCGACGCCAATGACGAAGCCCAGTTCAGCGAGCTCTACACGCTCGGCGAGCTCACCCACCGCGCCTGGAAGCAGGACGTCCAGGTGATGATCGAAGGCCCCGGCCATGTGCCGATGCACAAGATCAAGGAGAACATGACCAAGCAGCTCGAGGTCTGCGGCGAGGCGCCGTTCTACACGCTCGGGCCGCTCACCACCGATATCGCCCCCGGCTACGACCATATCACCAGCGGCATCGGCGCGGCGATGATCGGCTGGTACGGCACCGCGATGCTCTGCTACGTCACCCCCAAAGAGCATCTCGGCCTCCCCGACCGCGACGACGTCAAGGTCGGCGTGGTGACCTACAAGCTCGCCGCCCACGCCGCCGATCTCGCCAAGGGCCACCCCGCCGCGCAGGTCCGCGACAATGCGCTGTCAAAGGCCCGCTTCGAGTTCCGCTGGCGCGACCAGTTCAACCTGTCGCTCGATCCCGACACCGCCGAGGAATATCACGACCAGACGCTCCCCGCCGAAGGCGCCAAGACCGCGCATTTCTGCTCGATGTGCGGGCCCAAATTCTGCTCGATGCAGATCAGCCAGGAAGTGCGGGATTTCGCCACCAAGCAGAACCAGGGCGTCGAGGGCTTCATCGCCACCGGGCCGACGGGCGCCGAAACCGCCGCCGCCAGCAAGGCCGCGGCGCTCAAGGGCATGGAAGAGATGAGCCGGGTGTTCAAGGAGAGCGGGAGCGAGCTGTATATGGGAGCCGGCGGGCGGGAGCACGACTGATACTGGGCAAAATACAACAGAGCAGAAGTCGAACTACTGATTCGCCCTGTCCCTTGCGCGCGCTAGTATGTAGTTTTTAAATTCATGGTGCGATACCGCGCGCGCAACCCATTTATTTTGATTTTCTCGATTATGCGCAGCTTCAATACCTCTACGATAAATTCTCCCAACATCGCCACCCTTTGGCTCCCGTCCAATAGCTAATCCAATCATGGCATTCACGCTTGCCCGAGTTTTATATCTATACTCCGCAGGAATTTCGGTCAGTATGCCATCAAGTATCTTACGCCAATCAGGGAGATCTCCACCAGGATCCGCCAAATCCTCTCGCATCTGCCACCAGTAATATAGAACCTCAGTTCCGTGCAAGATACGTGGTTCGTACGCAGCTTCCATTTTAACATGCTCTATCGAAGCATTCACTTCTGGGGGTAGCGAGTAGGTACCTGGAGTTCGTTGGGATCGAACGATAAGGCCATTGCGAACCTCTGCCCCAACGAAACCAGGACGCCCAAATTTCGCTGTCTTTAGAAAGGCGGCCGGAAAGGAAACTTGGGCGATTTGATGTAGGGTGTGCATCAGGCCAGCTGCATGATCTGCTCGTTCGGCAAGACCCGTTGCCCAAGCAGAAGGCATCAGGAGTTCCGCGGCAAACCGATTGGCCTCGGCTTCCATTTCCCGATATTTGTTCTTTTCCCCAGAACTGGGAGCCTCGATATCATCGATGATTGTTCCCCTGTGCCAAGGGATAATTATGTGGCCAATCTCATGGGCGAGAGTGAAGCGTCGTCGAACCGGCGGCATGGCCTTCGAAACCCAAACCTTCGGTCGCTTTCCGGGTATTTTGAGATCAAGGCACAAGCCGTCAATATCGATTGGAAACGTTCTAAAAGAGAGGTCGGCAAGACTATTGCAAAGCTTTTCGACGTCGATGGGCGGAGCCAAGCCCAACCGCTCAACCAAACGAGCCGCCATCCGCTCTTCTGGGTAGCGCAAATCAACGATCGGGTTGGGCAGCGATCCATCTCGAGAGGATAGCGAGTTTTCCAGCTTCATCAGCGCGAGCCGCAATCCGCTCTTGAACTCGTAGGTTGTCATTGACAGCCTCTCTGAGAGGCTGGCCAACATGACGAGCACTCAAGATTACGTCGATAGTATCCGGGTTCGATGCCCATAAGGAGTATTCCTCGAAGCTCATACCGAGGAACTCGTATATTTCTTCCATCGAAGCTGAGGCATGCCAAGCTTCGACGAAATCTTCTATTTCGTCAGACAATACAGTTCCGCGGAGAGCTAATGTCATGAAGGAGGAATCAGACATCGATCTTCCTTCCTTTCACTGCCGGTTTGAAAATGATGCCAGTGAGTGCATCGGCCGCTCCAAGATGGACACCTCTACTCGTGAAAACCTCAATCGCTCCATGGAGGTAGTCCCAAGTATATAGCCGCTTGCCGTTGAAACTGCGCCAGCGTCGAGATCCGTGCACGAACCCCAATGCTTCGCATTCGTCGAGGAAGCATGGGTTCGGCCTGCCCACCATCAACGCCATTAAATCATGAAAACCGAAAATGTGCTAGAGCCTCACGTATCGATGCTCCCACATCGCCCTGATCGTCCGCGACATGACGAAGCGCTTGCCTTCTGCAGCGAAAAGCTCGGCTTCACGCCCATCAAGGACACTCCCGTTGCCACGCACAAGCGCCGGGACCTGATCGAGCACAAGGTCGGCTGAGCCACTTCCGCAGCGACCGCGCCTCGCCCGCGCCGACTCAATGCTTCCCGTCCTTCGGCGCATCCCACGGGTTCACCACCGCCCAAATTCCAGAGACCCAACACCTAACCCAGGCTTCCCCCCGCCTCAAAGCCCCCGCTCGACATCCATCGCCTTGTGCAGGATGCGCACGATACGGATCGTCTCGCCATCGACGGCGTAGAAAAGCCGGTGTGCTGGCAGCCAAGCGACCGAACGCCCGCAAGCTCGGGCCGCACGGCGCCGATTTCGGGGAAATCCAGCACCCGCCGAAATGCCCGTTCCACTGCATCCAGATACGCGACCGCGCGCCCGGTGCCGAACTGTGCGACGCTATAGTCGCGAATATCGTCGAGATCGGCCTGCGCCTCGCGGCTCAGCTCAAGCCGCATCCGCGCTACGCGCCGCCGCGCGCAAACCGTTGCGCATTTCGTCCAGAAGATCGAACGGATCGCGCTCGCTCCCGCCCGACGCCAGTCCCTTGTCGATCGCGGCCTGCAGCGCCTGCAGCTTCTCCGCATGTTCCTGATCCCGCCGCACCAGATCGCGCACATAGTCGCTGGTGCTGCTGTAGCGCCCCTCGGCGACGCGCTGTTCCGCCCAGCCCTTGAGCTTGTCGGGGATCGAGATGTTCATCTGTGCCATGCGGGCCTTATACGATTCTGCGCTAATTTTGCCAAGCGGTCCCGCTCGCGCGCCACCGCCCGCGCTACCTCAAAACCTCGCACCATCCAGCAACCGCGCGATCGCCCGCGCACCATGGATCACGCGGACGATATCCACGCTGTCGCGTTCGATCCGGTAAAGCACGAGGTAGTTGCCGATCGTCACGCTGCGTGCGCCTGCGCCGATTTCGGGCCGCGCCGGGCCGCTTTCGGGGAAGTCGGCAAGCCGTGCGACGCCTGCCGCAATCCGGCCGATCAGGCGTGTCGCGGCGGCGGGATTGTCGGCGGCGATATGGAACCATATGTCATCCACGTCGCGGATCGCCGCGGGGAGGCGGCGGATCCTCAATCGCGGCGGCGCGCGGCGGCCATGCGCTCGCTGCCGCGCCTGGCGATGTCGCCGGCATCGAAATTACCGTCGATCGCCGCGCCGCTCGCCTCGCCCTGCGCCCACAATTTTCGCAGCGAATCGAGCATATCCGCGCGCTCGACCTCAACCCGAGACGGCTGCCCTTCGACAAGCGGGATATCTTGCCCGTTGCGAAAGGAACGCAGCCGCTCCTTGGCGAGATAGAAATCCTCGAGATCGTCGAGATGCGCTAAGATCGCCTCGCGCGCATAGAACGTCTTGGTGCGCCCGGTCCGCGCTGCCAGCGCATCGAGCCGGGCTTCGGTCTCCGCATCCAGACGTACTGCCAACATGATCGCCTCCACTTGCTATACATGTATAGCATTCGCACGCCACTTTCAACGAAAGCGCCATTTCGTGAAAAGCGCCGCGGCCAGTTGCAAGTTTCGTATAAAGTGGAACATACCACGTACAAAAGCCCTTCCAATGTAGGAAATCCTCTGCTCCAAGCTCGTAGATGAGCAAGCGATCAGACCCCGCAGCCTTCGCGCGCGCCGCTGGTGCCGCCGATCCCGTAACCCTTGCCGATCCGGCCCCCGCGCCCGATCCCGCGCCGCCGCCCGAAAGTGCCAACGCGCTCGCGGTAGCCGACGACGACGATGCCCCTCTCGACTACGACCCCGCCGACTATCGCTGGGTCCCCGTCCGCCGCATTCCCCGGACCGACGGCTGGACCGAGGAGAAGCAGCGCCGCTTCATCGAGACGCTCGCCGATACCGGGCTCGTCAATCTCGCCGCCAGGGCCGTCGGCATGTCGCGCGAAAGCGCCTATCGCCTGCGCCGTTCCGCGCACGGTGCCGCGTTCGCGCGCGCCTGGGATGCGGCGCGCCAGCATGCCGGCGGGCTGATCGAGGACATCGCCTTCGAGCGCGCGATCGAAGGCGTCGAGCACGAAGTCTATAACGAATGCGGCGAAGTGGTCGGCGCGCGGCTGGTCCACGACAATCGCCTGCTCAAATATCTGCTCAGCCACTTGAAGCCCGAACGCTACGGCACGCGCAATGGCGAGGGGCGTGCCCCGGCCATGCCGGCCCCCGCCGCGCCGGCCGAGGCGCCGCCGGCGCTGGAGGAGAGCCTGCGCGCGATGGAGCCGGCGCTCCCCGCGCCGCCCGAGCAGTTGCTCGCGCCCGAAGATCTGGCGGCGGCGCTCGAACTGGCCGAAATGGCCGACGGCGTGCTGCCGCACTTCCTGAGCGAGCAGCGACCGCCCAGGTCCGACGCGCAGACCGCGGCTGAGGAAGCCGAGGCGCGCCATGCGCGCGGCGCCGCGGCCATGGCCAGGGAGGAAGCGGGGGAGGCGCTGACCGAGGAGGAATCCGCGGACCAATGCTTTTATCTCGATCCCGTCAGCAATGCGCGCCGCCGCCGGCGATCGCGATAGTGTGACCCTGGTGTGACCTTCGCGCAGCGCCGGCGGCGTCTCCCGTGCCCCATCGCGCCCGGATCGTCCGCGATCATGCGAAGCGCTCGCTTTCCACATCTCCACACCCCCGCCCCGATAGCGCGTACCGCCCACAGTTTTTCGTCCAAGCGAGCTTGCCGCATGGGGCGTGCTTCCCCCAAAGCGGGGGCGAATGACGGTTCGTGTGGAAATGGGCAAGGACAGCGGCGGCGCGCCGGTGTCGATGGATCTCGAGGAGCTCCTGGCCACCCGTCTGCTCGTCCAGGGCAATTCGGGGTCGGGAAAGTCGCATCTGCTGCGCCGGCTGCTCGAGCAATGCGCCGGGCAGGTCCAGCAAGTGGTGATCGATCCCGAGGGCGATTTCGTCACTTTGAGCGATCGCTATGGCCATATCGCGATCGAGGCGTCCGAGCATAGCGAGCGCGACGTCGCGCGCTTTGCCGCCCGGATCCGCGAGCACCGCGCCTCGGTGGTGCTCAGCCTCGAGGGGCTCGAGGCCGAGGGCCAGATGAAATGCGCCGCGGCATTCCTCAACGGGCTGTTCGATGCGCCGCGCGAGCATTGGTATCCGGCCTTGGTGGTGGTCGACGAAGCGCAATTGTTCGCGCCGGCGGGCGGTGGCGAGGTCGCCGAAGAGGTGCGCCGTGCGTCGCTGAGCGCGATGACCAATCTGATGTGCCGCGGGCGCAAGCGCGGGCTCGCCGGCGTGATCGCCACCCAGCGGCTCGCCAAGCTCGCCAAGAATGTTGCCGCCGAGGCCTCGAACTTCCTGATGGGGCGCACCTTTCTCGACATCGACATGGCGCGCGCCGCCGATCTGCTCGGGATGGAGCGCCGCCAAGCCGAAGCGATCCGCGACTTGCAGCGCGGCCATTTCCTCGCGCTCGGGCCGGCAGTGGCGCGGCGGCCGGTGGCGATCGAGATCGGCGCGGTCGAGACCAGCGCGCGCAGCTCGAGCCCCAAGCTGACGCCGCTGCCGCAGGCGGTGGCGGAGGACATGAAGGGATTGCTGCTCGCCCCGGCCGAGCCCGAATGGACCCCGCCCGCGCCCAGCCCGGCGCCGACCCAGATGCCCTCGGAACGACTGATCGAGGCACTCGCCCGCTCGACTCCCGCACCGGTGGACGAAGTGGCGGTGGATCCCGACGAAGCCGCCGGGCGCATTGCGGAGGTGCTGCGCGACATCGTCGAAGATCCCGATTCGACCTATCGCTCGCCTTCGGTGCTCTATCAGGACTTCCTGGTCCGCTGCCGGATGGTCGGGCTGGCGCGGCCGCCGCTCGATCTTTCGGGTTTCGTCCGCCGGCTGTCGGCGGCGCGGGCGGGGATTCACGGCGATCCCGACGCCGATTGGGCGCAGGCGCTCGACGCCGCACGCGCGCTGCCCGACGACATGCTCGGGCCGTTCCTGCTCGTCGCCCGCGCCGCGCGCGAGGGGCTGCCCTGCCCGAGCGACACCGAGTTGGCCGCGACGTACGGCACCAGCTCGCTCGGCCGCGTGCGCCGTCTGCTGACGTATATCGAGAGCCGGGAGCTGTTCGTCACCCGCGTCGACCTTGCCGGCAAGCGTTCGATCACGATTCCCCGGCTCGGCTGGACTACCCAACCGTCCGAAGCGGGTTGAGCGCTGCTTCTATACTTGAGCTGCTTTCATGGTAGCTTCCCGACCAGCACAGGGAGGGAAATATCATGGACAATGGCGCAAGTGATTCGGACGAACCGCGTGGATTCAATTTGGGACGTAGTTCGCTGGCCTTGGCGGGCATCGGGCTGATCTATGGAGCGGTCGCGCTGTTCGGGTTCGTTTGCTATCTGCTGGTGCAGGACGACAGCAAGGCGAGCGAGCGCGCGACCACGCTCGCGGACTTCACCCCCGAACTCATCCTCAGCACGATCGGTTTCGTCGGGGCGTTTCTGGGCATCCAGCTGCTGCGATCGGTGGGGCTTTCGCGCGGGCAGCAGCCGGGGCGCGTGATCAACAGCGAGGAATGGGCGGCGATCTGCGACCAGGTCAAATCCGGGCAGGAAGACGCAGTCACGCAATATATCCGGCTGACCAGCCTGAGCGGCTTCACCGGCGCGTTCACCAAATTGGGGCTGACTGGCCTGCCGCTCGCGACGATCGGGCTGACCCTGTTTTTCTCGCTCCTCGCGATCCGCTTTCCTCCCTTCATGGACATGGCCAAGCTGACGCTCGGCGCGTTCATCGGGTCTTTCGTCCAGAAGCAGGCCGGGGCCGGGTCGGTGAAGCTGCCCGGCGGTCAGCGGCTGTCGGTCAGCGCACCGCCGGTGGCCTGAGGCTTCCCGGCCAGCACGCGCCGCAGCCAGGCCTCGGTTTCGCCGGCGTGGCTGACCGGGAGCATGTGCCCGCCTGCGATCCGGTCGATCGTCGCGCCGGGGATCTCGGCGGCGGTCTTCGCGCCGTTCAATTGCGGGTCGAGCACCTGGTCGTCGCGGCCGTACAGGATGGCGACGGGCACGCGGAAGCTGGCGTAGCGCGCCGCGAGCGCTGTCATTTCGGCGGGTGCGGCGCGAATTTCGAACGATCCCGCCATATAGCTTTTGGGGCGCAGCGACAGCGCGCCGCCGCCGCGCGTCGCGAAGTCGTCGGGCACCGGATCGGGCGCGAACACCGCCTGCGCCACCTTGGCGCCCGACATCGTTCCCGCGGGCACCGCGACCAGCCACGCGATCGCGGGACGTAGCGGCTGCGGCGCGAGCAGGCCGGCAAAGGGCTTGGGCACCGTGCCCACCGGCTGGCTGAGCGGCGCGATCAGCGCGAGCCCGCGGACCAACTCGGGTCGATCGAGCCCGAGCGCGAGCGCCACCGCCCCGCCCATCGAATGGCCGACCAGCAAAGGCGTATCGAGTTCGAGCTGCTCGATCAGCGCGGCGATCATCCCCGCCTGCGCGACGATCCCCGGGCGCGGCCCGTCGATCGTGGAATGCCCCCAGCCCGGGCGGTCGACGAGGATCACGCGGTGGTCCGCCGCCAGCCGCTCCGACAGCGAATGCGAGAAGTTGCGGAGCTGCCCCATCAGCCCGTGGAGCATGACGATCGCAGGCGCATCGCGCGGTCCGATGTCGACATAGTGAAGATGCGCGCCCGGCACTTCGACGAATTGGCCATCGGCCGGCACCATCTCCTCGGCCTTGCGACCGGCATAGGCCGACCATCCGGCTAGCCCAAGGCTAGCCACGCCCAATACGCCCAGAGGAAACAACATCTTTTCGGCTCCTTGCCCGATCCGGGCCGTTCTATAGGGTCCAGTTACGGCGACAACGCGCCGCACAGCAAAGGTGCCCGATGAGCGACGTCCGCGACAATATTGACGAGCAACGTTTCGAACTGACCGAGCAGGGCCATATCGCCTTCGCCGAATATCAGATCGAGGGCGACGTGATTACCTTCACTCACACGGTCGTGCCCGGATCGCTGCAGGGCATGGGCGTCGGTAGCCGGCTCATCGAGGGAGCACTTACCGACGTTCGCAGCCGCGGGCTCAAGGTCCGGCCGCAATGCAGCTTCGTCGCGGCCTATATGGCCAGGCATCCCGAATGGCAGGACCTCAAGGCCTGAGCTATTCGGCCGCGAGTTCGTCGCCTGCCTCGCGTTCCTGCGCCTGACGGGCCCACATTTCGGCATAGATGCCGTTCTGGCGGAGCAAGGCGGCGTGGGTGCCATGCTCGGCGACGCGGCCGGCTTCGAGGACGATGATCCGATCGGCATGGACCACCGTCGACAGGCGATGCGCGATCACGATCGTGGTGCGGCCGCGCTCGATCGCTTCGAGCGTCGCCTGGATGTCGGCTTCGGTACGGCTGTCGAGCGCGCTGGTCGCTTCGTCGAGGATCAGGATCGGCGGGTTCTTGACCAGAGTCCGGGCGATCGCGACACGCTGCTTCTCCCCGCCCGACAGCTTCAGCCCGCGTTCGCCTACCCGCGCGTCGAACCCGTCGGGAAGCGACTGGATGAAGCCGGCGATCGCCGCACCGCGTGCCGCCGACGCGACTTCGTCTGGGGTGGCGCCTTCGCGGCCATAAGCGATGTTGTAGCCGATCGTGTCGTTGAACAGCACGGTATCCTGCGGCACGATACCGATCGCGGCGCGCAGCGAGCTCTGCGTCACGTCGCGAATATCCTGCCCGTCGATCGTGATCCGGCCGCCGGTGACGTCGTAAAAGCGGTAGATCAGCCGGGCGAGCGTCGACTTGCCGGCGCCCGAAGGTCCTACCACCGCCACCGTCGAGCCGGCGGGGATGTCGAGGTCGATCCCCTTGAGGATCTGACGATCGGGATCATAGCCGAACTCGACATTCTCGAAGCGGACATGGCCCTTGCGAACCGCAAGCGGCTGCGCGCCAGGCGAGTCGACGATCTCGGCATGCGTGTCGATCAGGTCGAACATGCTGCCCATGTCGATCACGCCCTGGCGGATCGTGCGATAGACCCAGCCGAGCATATCGAGCGGGCGGAACAGCTGGCTGAGCAGAGTCGAGACGAGCACCACGTCGCCCGCCGTGAACTTGCCCGAGCTCCAACCGAACACCACCAGGGTCATGCCGGCGCCGAGCATCAGATTGGTGATCAGCGCCTGGCCGATATTGAGCCAGGCGAGCGAGTTCTCGGAAGTGACCGCGGCGTTCATGTACGACGCCATTGCCTTGTCGTAGCGCGCCGATTCGCGCGCCTCGGCGTTGAAATATTTGACCGTCTCGAAGTTAAGCAGCGAATCCACCGCATGGGCGACGGCGCCGGTATCGAGGTCGTTCATCTGCTCGCGCAGCTTCGAGCGCCAATCGGTCACCCAGCGGGTGAAGGCGATATACACCACCACCATCACCAACGTGCCGACGACCAGCCACACGCCGAAGCGCGTCCAGAAGATGCCGAGCACGAGCGCGAGTTCGAGGATCGTCGGGGCGATGTTGAATAGTAGAAAATAGAGCATCGTATCGATGCTCTTGGTGCCGCGCTCGACCACCTTGGTGATCGCGCCGGTGCGTCGTTCCAGATGGAAGCGCAGCGACAAATTGTGGAGATGGCGGAACACGTCCGAAGCGAGCCGGCGGGTGGCATCCTGCCCAACCTTCTCGAACACGGCGTTGCGCAGGTTGTCGAACAGTACGCCGCCGAGGCGCGCCGCGGCATAGCCGGCGACCAGGGCGGTCACCAACCACACCGCGTCGCGCGATCCGCTCGCCATCCGATCGATCGCGCCCTGCAGCGCGAACGGCGCGCCATAGACCTGGATCAGCTTGGAGATGACCACGAGAACCAGCGCGATGACGATGCGCGCGCGCAGCCCCGGCGAATCCTTCGGCCACAGATACGGAAGGAAGCGCTTCATCGTCGCGAGCAACGGGCGCTCGGGCGCGGATTCAAGATTTTGTGGAGGCATCAAGTGTCGATCTGGTGCGCCGGGCGCGCGCTTGCAACAGTTTGGCGGAACGCAGCGCCGTCTACTTCGTTTGAAAGGGCGGAAGGAAGAGCGATGGATCAGGTCCTTTACGTGCTGGCGATCATGGGCTGCGGCGATGACACGGCGCAGTGTCAGCAGGCTCGAATCGAACCCGCGCACTACACTTCGATCCAGGCATGCCAGGAGGCGATGCCCGCCGCGCTTCGGCGTAACACTGATATCGACTTCCCCGTCATCAGCGCCGCCTGCCAGCGCCAGACCGGTCAGGTCGCCGACGCGCGCCCGGTCCGGACCCAGCGCAGCGGCAGCTGATTATCGCGGCCTTTTCCAGACCTGAGGCATGAGGTCGACGTCGGCGTAGCGCCGCTTCCGATCGAACGCCTGTACCCCGGATCGCGCGACCCAGCCAATTTTGCCCAATCCCGAAACCGTAACGCGCGTGTCCCATGCAGCCGGTCCGCGTTGCGCGACCTTGCGCGCGATGTCGCCGTAGATGCCGGCGGCGGCGAGCACTGCCCAGGCCGAGCGGAACGACAATGCCGGTGTGCCGGCGCGCGCCTGTGCCCCATATTCGGCGGCGCGGTCGGTGAGTCGCCGGGCTACGGCGGCCAGCTTCACTTTGTCTTCCATCGGGCGATCGGGTGCGATCCCGGCCTCGGCGAGCCAATCATAGGGAAGATAGCAGCGGCCGGCGGCGGCATCCTCGCCCACGTCGCGGGCGATGTTGGCGAGCTGGAAGGCGAGACCGAGGTCGCAGGCGCGGTCGAGCACCCAGTCATTCTCGGGGGGAACTCCCATTACCACGGCCATCATGCAGCCGACCGCGCCGGCGACGTGGTAGCAATATTGCAGCAGATCGGCCTCGCTGCGCGGTCGCCAGCCCGCCGCGTCCAGCGCGAAGCCTTCGACCACGTCCCACACCAGCCGATGCGGCATCGCGGTTTCCGCGACGACGATACGCAGCGCGTCGAAGGCGGGGTCGCCGACCCAGCGCCCTTCTAGTGCCGCCGCGGTGCGCAGGCGGATCGCCTCCAGGCGCGCCGCGGGATCGGCGACTGCTTCCATGCCGTGCCCGTGATCCTGCCCATCGGCGAGATCGTCGCAGGCGCGGCACCAAGCGTAGAGCAGCCAGGCCCGCTCGCGCGTCGGCCGATCGAACAGCCGGCTCGCCGCCGAAAAGCTCTTCGAGCCGCGGCCGATCGACTCACCCGCCGTTGCGACGATGGCGTCGCGCCCGGGCAGAGTTCCGCTCAGAGGTCTTCGCGCTTCATCTGGATGATCGGCACGGCGGGCTCGAAAGTCGCCATCTGCGCGAGCAGCCCATCGAGATTGTCGTCAACCAGCAGCAGCCCCTGGTGCTGCGGCCGCACGAAGCCGACGCTGCCCATGTGCTGCCAGAAGTCGATCAGCTTGTCGTAATAGCCGGCCACGTTGAGCAGCCCGATCGGATCGGCATGATAGCCGAGCTGCGCCCAGCTCAGCGCTTCCCACAATTCGTCCATCGTGCCGGTCCCGCCCGGCAGATTGACGAAGCCGTCGGCGAGCTCGGTGAAGCGCGCCTTGCGCTCGTGCATGGTATCGACGACGTGGAGTTCGGTCAGCCCGCGATGCGCGACTTCGGCATTGACCAGCGCCTGCGGAATCACGCCGATGACCTCGCCGCCGGCTTCAAGCGCCGAATCGGCCACCGCGCCCATCAGCCCGAGCTTGCCGCCGCCATAGACCAGGCCGATGCCGCGCTCGGCGAGGGTCCGCCCGACTTGGCGGGCGGATTCGATGTAGACGGGATTCGCGGGGGTCGCCGAGCCGCAATAGACTGCGACGCGCTTCACCGGGCGTCGCCCAGCATCAGCGCCGCGGTCGCCTTGGCGCTGCCGACCACGCCGGGGATGCCCGCGCCCGGATGCGTGCCCGCACCGACGAAATAGAGATTCGAGATCGCCTCGTCGCGATTGTGGACGCGGAACCAGGCGCTCTGGGTGAGGATCGGCTCGAGGCTGAACGCCGAGCCGAGATGCGCGCGCAGGTCGGTAGCGAAATCGGGCGGCGCGTAGGAGAATTTGGTCACGATACGATCCTTGAGGTCGGGAATCAGCCGGCGCGAGACTTCGGCGAGGATGCGCTCTTCGAGCACCGGGCCGATTTCGCTCCAGTCGGCGGGGAATTTGCCCATGTGCGGCACCGGGGCGAGCGCATAGAAAGTCGAATGCCCCGCCGGCGCCATCGTCGGATCGGTCGCGGTCGGATGATGCAGATAAAGCGAGAAATCCTCGCTCAGCACGCCGTGATCATAGATGTCGGCGAGCAGCCCCTGATAGCGCGGGCCGAACAGGATCGAATGGTGCGGGATCTCGGGGAACGTGCCGCGCACGCCGAAATGAACGAGGAACAGCGACGGCGAGAAGCGCTTCTGCTCGAGCTTCGACGCGGCGCGTTGGGCGCTGCGCGAGCCCTTAAGCAAGTCGCGATAGCTGTGGACGATATCGGCGTTGCTGGCGACGGCATCGACCAGCAACTCGAAGCCGCTCTCGGTGCGCACGCCGGTCGCGCGGTCGCCGAGCGTGTCGATCCCCGCCACGGGATCGCCGAGCCGCATCACGCCGCCCAGCCGCTCGAAATGGCGGACCATCCCGGCGACGAGCTTGTTGGTGCCGCCCTCGGCAAACCAGACTCCGCCGTCGCGCTCCAGCTTGTGGATCAATGCGTAGATCGCGCTCGTCGTCGTCGGATTGCCGCCGACCAGCAGGGTGTGGAAGCTCAGTGCCTGGCGGAGCTTCTCGTTCTTCACGAAATGCGACACCATCGAATAGACCGAGCGCCATGCCTGGTATTTCATCAGCGCCGGCGCGGCGCGGACCATCGATCCGAAATCGAGGAACGCGACATGGCCGAGCTTGAGATAGCCCTCGCGATAGACGCCTTCCGAATATTTGAGGAAGCGGCGATAGCCGTCGACATCGTCGGGATTGAGCCGGGCGATCTCGGCGCCGAGCTGGGCATCGTCATTGCCGTAATCGAACGCAGTGCCGTCGGGCCAGGACAGCCGGTAAAAGGGCAACACCGGCATCAGATTGACGTCTTCCGAAATGTCGTGCCCCGACAGCCGCCACAGTTCCTGCAAGGACTCGGGCGCGGTGATCACGGTGGGGCCGGCATCGAAGACGAAGCCGTCGCGCTCCCAGAAATAGGCGCGCCCGCCGGGCTTGTCGCGCGCTTCGAGGATGGTGGTATCCACGCCCGCCGATTGCAGCCGGATCGCGAGCGCGAGCCCGCCAAATCCTGCACCGATGACTGCTGCTTTTTTCATTCGACCCCCATTATCGCGCGCACCGCCCGGCCGATCGGCACCGGCGGCTTGCCCGTCATCACCCGGATCTTGTCGCCCAGGCTTGAACTGGCCGCATAAAAGCGGCGGATCAGTCCCTCGTCCAGCCGATAGAAGCGCGCGAGGACGCGATAGCGTTCCTCGGGCTCGGCGGCTTTGAACAACATTGCCGCCAGCAAGCGATAGAATCGCCGGGTGCGCCAGATGCGTGCGGCGTAGCCGTGCAGCAAGTCGTGGAGCGCGGCGCCGTCGAAATTGCCGGCATGCGCCACCAGCGATGCGGTGCGCACCGCGTCAGGCAGCGAATAGCTGGTCAGCGGATGGAACAGCCCGGCGCGCATCCCGGCCTTGGCAATTCCTGCGCCGCCCGAACGCCAATAGGCCTGGAAATCGCCGCCGAACGCCACCGGGAGCAAGCCGCTCTCCTCGCGGGCGGTCGAATCGACCTGCCAGCCGCGCGCCGCGCTATAGGCGTCGATCCGGCTGCCGAGCAGGCCCGCGTCGATTGTGCGGTCGTCGCTGTAATAGGTGTCTTCGACGAAGACCCGGTCGGGCGCGAAGGGCAGGCAATAGACGAAGCGATAGCCGTCCTGCTGATCGACGGTCGCGTCCATCACCATCGGACGCTCGAGACCGTGGGGCCCGGCCAGAACCAGCTCGCGGCCGAGGAATTTCTGCCAGCCGAGTTCGAGCGTCGCGAGGTCGCCGGTTCCGCGGCAGTCGATCACGCCCTTCGCCGCAATGCGATCGCCATCGGCGAGCAGCACGCTGGTGCTGGTGACTTCGACCGCCTGGCGCTCGCGCAGGACCGCTTGCTCGGGCAAAGCCGCCAGCATCTCGCGTTCGAACTGGCGCGATTCGATCGAATAATAAGGCGATTTGAGCGTGCGGGCATGGCCGGGAAAGGCGACGTCGTAGCGCGTCCAGCCATGGCTGATCAGCGGGGCGACCAGCCAGCGATCGGCCGGCGTCACGTCGCTGGCGAAGAACGACCACAGATGGTTGCCGCCGAGATGCGGCCCGCCTTCGATCAGGCGGATCTCCGCATGCGGGTGCCGCTGGTGCACCGCGCGGGCGATCAATCCTCCGGCAAGACCGCCGCCGACGATGGCGAGGTCGCAACTGATCGTGGCCGACATTGCCTGCGCCTAGCCCAGCGTGGGCGGACGTTCCAACAAAAACCCTCCCCGGCGCGAGGCCGGAGAGGGCAGGTGTGGCGGGAGCGGAGCGATGCGGCTCGCCCCCGAGAGCTTGTCTCAGGCGGCCTCGAGCAAAGGCCATTCCTCGGCCATCGCCCTGGCGACCGACGGGCGCTGGCGAAGCCGGGTGCGATAATCGAGCAGCACCGGCCAATCGGCGAGCGCCACGCCCGAATGCTCGCACCAGTTCAGGACGGCGAGCAGATAGGCATCCGCGACGGTAAAGCGGTCCTCGATGAACGCGCGGCCCTCGAGCTGGCGGGCCAGCACGTCGAACGGTTTGGCGACGCGCGCCAATGCCGCCGCGCGCTCTTCGGGGCCCGCGCGCTTGCCGAGCAGCGGCGTGAACACCCCTTTGTGCAGCTCGGTGCTGATGAAGTTGAGCCAGGCGAGCATCCGGTAATGCGAATCGGAAAAGCCGGTGAAGCTCAGCGCGCCTTCGGGCGCCAGCTCGGCGATATAGGTGAGCACCGCCGGGCCCTCGGTGAGCACGAAGCCGCCGCGCGTCTCGATCGCGGGGACGTATCCCATCGGGCTCAGCTGGCTGTAATGGCGACCGTCGGGCAGCCGGCCGTCCGCCGGAACCGCGACGAACTCCGCGTCGAGCTCGGCCTCCTCGAGCGCAATCCGCGCCGCCAGCGAGCAGGCGAAGGGACGAAAATAGAGCTTCATGACCAACCTCCCTTGATTTCTGTACGATCTCGCATAAAAATGAGCGGGTCAAGAGATTATTTGCGAGTTCGCATAGAATGACCGTCAAAATGCGGGGACGCCCGCGCGGCTTCGACAAGGACGAGGCGCTCGTGCGCGCCACCGAGCGCTTCCGGACGCACGGCTTTTCGGGCACATCGCTCGACGAATTGTCCGAAGCGACCGGACTGGCGCGACCCAGCCTCGCCGCGGCGTTCGGCGACAAGCGCGCTTTGTACATCGCGGCGATCGACCGGCTGACGGCGCGGGTCGAGCGCCAGCTGGTCCGCCTCGGCGAAGCGAAACTGCCGCTGCGCGAATTGGTCGAGCGCATCCTGATGGGGGGTATTGCATTGTATTTGACCGGCAGCGACGGACCCGAGGGGTGCCTGGTGATCAACACCGCGGCGACGCAGGCGGCCGCCGATCCGCAGGTCCGCGAAAAGCTCGCGGCGTTCCTCGCGATCGAGGATGATCGCATCGCGCGATTGCTGGCGGACGCGGGTAGCCCGGCGCCGGCGGCACAGGGCCGGCTGGTTGCCTCGGTGCTCCACTCGCTCAGCGTGCGCGCGCGCGGCGGCGCACCGCGCGACGAGCTCGAACGCGTCGCGCGCGACTGTGTCGAGCTGATTGCGGGAGGCGGAAACTGACCGCGCTGCGCGTGCCGCGGCGCGCGGCGATCACGGCGCTGCTGCTCGGGTTGGCGGTCGGCGCGATCCTGCTGGCGATGGACCGGCCGCCGATCTGCCCGTGCGGGACGATCAAGCTGTGGCACGGTGCAGTCCAGTCGAGCGAGAACAGCCAGCACCTCGCCGATTTTTACAGCTTCAGCCATGTCATCCACGGCTTCCTGTTCTACGCTGCCGCGCATTTCGCGCTGCGGGGACGCGCGCGCAACTGGGCGCTGCCGATCGCCGTTGTGGTCGAAGGCTTCTGGGAATTGCTCGAAAATTCGCCGATCATCATCAACCGCTACCGCGAGGCGACGATCGCATTGGGCTATTCGGGGGACAGCATCGTCAATTCGCTGGCCGATGTGGGCTGGATGGCGTTCGGCTTCTGGGTCGCCTCGAAACTGCCGGCCTGGGCGACGATCGCGCTGGCGATCGGCTTCGAGCTGATGACGCTGGCGCTGATCCGCGACAATCTGACCCTGAATGTGTTGATGCTCGCCTGGCCGATCGACGCCGTGCGGACCTGGCAAGGCGGGTGACTGCGGCGGGCGGCGGGTGTAGGCGAGGCCATGGCCCTTGCCGTACTCCTCTCCGCGCTGGCGATGACCTTGATCGTCGGGCTGCGCTATCTCGCCGCTTCGGGCGGGTTCGCGCTCGCCACGCGGCTGCGACATCCCGGTCTTTACGCCGGGCTCGACCGGCAGATGCGCCGCGAGATCGGCTGGAGCCTCGCCTCGGCGGCGATCTACGGGATTCCCGCCGGGGTGGTCGCCTGGGGTTGGCAGAATCATGCCTGGACGCGGATCTACACCGATCCCGCCGCATGGCCGCTCTGGTATCTGCCGCTGTCGGTGCTGCTCTATCTGTTCGCGCACGACAGCTGGTTCTACTGGACGCATCGGCTGATGCACCGGCCGCGCTGGTTCCGTATCGCGCATGCCGTACACCATGCCAGCCGCCCGCCCACTGCCTGGGCGGCGATGAGCTTCCATCCGATCGAGGCGCTCACCGGCGCCTTCGTCATTCCGCTGCTCGTCTTCGTCATTCCGATCCATGTCGGCGCGCTCGGGCTGGTGCTGACGATCATGACGGTGATGGGAGTGACCAATCATATGGGCTGGGAGATATTCCCCCGGTTCATGCATAGCGGTCCATTGGGCGCATGGCTGATCACCGCGAGCCATCATCAGCGCCACCACCAGCTTTATGGATGCAATTATGGCCTCTACTTTCGTTTCTGGGACCGGTTGTGCGGCACCGACAAGGGGCTCGGCGACTTCGCGCATCGCGGCGGCGGGGCTGTGCCTCGCGCTGCTTCCCGGAGCGACGCCGCTCGCCAGCCTTGACGTCGAGATCACCGGGCTGCGCTCTGCCAAGGGAGTGATCCAGCTCTGCCTCACCGCCGATGCCGGCGCCTTTCCCGACTGCAAGGCCGGCGGCAACGGCATCAAGCGCACGCTGTCCGCCGCCGCGCCGCACATCCGCTTCGAAGGACTGGCGCCCGGCGAATACGCCGTCGCGGTGATCCACGACGCCAATGGCAATGCCCGGCTCGACACGATGCTCGGCATCCCGCGCGAGGGCTTCGGCTTCTCGCGCAATCCGGCGATCGGCTTCGGCCCCCCGCGCTTCAACGCGGCGCGGTTTGCCGTGGGGGTCGGCGGCGAGACCCAGCAAGTGCGGATGCGCTATCTGCTTTGAAGCGCGGCCAGATTGACTCGGTTGACTCGAAAACGGGTTTTTTTGGCACGCGCCGAGGGGGCCGGGACTGCGACGCGGCAGCTTCGCACCGCATAAGCGCCGACGACGCCGCGGTAACGCAGCAGGAACGCGGCGCTGACGCGGCAGGAACGCGCCACCGTCGCGACACCGGCGCGTCATCGACGCGCCTCCGGCGCGGCGGGCGCGAACGGATCGGCCATCCGCGCGGCGTGCGCCGCGAGCGCGTGCTCCCAGATGCGATCGAACGGCGTGCCGGCGAGCCGCAGGCGCAGCCGCTGCGCGCTCGACCGCGACATCCCCGCGGCACGCGCGGCGCGCACGACGCTGCCGGTCTCGAGCAGGGCGGAAAGGAAGATGCGCTGGCGGGCGGGATTCCATCGCGCGCGCGGCGGCGGCACCGCCGGCGGGTGGGACGGCGCCGGCGCGGCATCGCGCGCGGGCGGGTTGCGATCGGGCTGCTGTTCCATCGATCAGGATGGAGCAGATCAAATCCTACATTGGAAGGGCCTCGTTCCGGGCATGTTCTTCCGGCGCGTGGCGCTCAGGCGGGTTCGAAGTCCATCGTCCAGTTGGTCTCCCAGGTCGCGCCGCCATCGGCCGACAGCGCCTGTTCCCAGCGCGGCGACCGCGTGTCGGTGCGCAGCCACAGGAAACGCAGCCGGACAGGGGCGCCATCCAGCAGATCGTCGGCATGGAAACTGCCGATTCCGTCTTCGAACCGGCCGATCACGGGCACGTCCAGGCGATGCGGCGCGCGCCCGTCGAGCCACCAGATCGCCCAATTGCCGCTCGCTTTATCGTAGGAGCGCAGCGCGATCGCGCGGTAGCTGCCGGCGGGCAAGTGGAGCAGATTGTCCTCGATATTGCCGTTGCCGCCGAGGATCGGGCGCTGCTCGCAAGTGCCGGGAAACTTTTCCCATTCGGTGCAGCCCGCCAGTCGCACTTTGAGCCGGCGGTGGTTCACCCGCCAGCTGCCCTGCTGGAAGTCGAAATCGGGACAAGGTTCGGTGGGGGTCACGCGGCTTTCCTCCAGAGAGAGCGGTTGTGCAGGGTATGGCCTGGTTCGCCGAGGATGGCACTGGTGATCACGCCTTGCTCTGGACGCGCTAGATGGGGATAGGAGCAGCGTGGACCAACCGCTCGACATCCTCCGGAAAACCTTTGGCTTCCCCGATTTCCGCGGCGTGCAGCCGCAGGTGATCGAACGCGTGATGGCGGGCGCCAACACGCTTGCCGTGATGCCCACCGGCGCGGGCAAATCGCTCTGCTATCAGGTGCCCAGCCTCGCGCTCGACGGCACCTGCATCGTCGTCAGCCCGCTGATCGCGCTGATGCACGACCAGCTCCGCGCCGCCGAGGCGGTCGGCATCCGCGCGGCGACGCTGACCTCGGCCGACGACAATCGCGACGAGACGATCGCGCGCTTCCGCGCCGGTGCGCTCGACTTGCTCTACATCGCCCCCGAACGCGCCTCGGGCGAGGGTTTCCGCAACCTGCTGGGCCAGGCCAAGCTGAGCCTGTTCGCGATCGACGAGGCGCATTGCGTCTCCGAATGGGGGCATGATTTCCGCCCCGATTACCGGCTGCTGCGCCCGCTGCTCGACCGCTTCGGCCACGTCCCGCGGCTGGCGCTCACCGCCACCGCCGACGCGCATACCCGCGCCGACATCCTCGAGCAGCTCGGCATTCCGCAGGACGGGCTGATCATCGCCGGGTTCGACCGACCCAATATCCGCTACACGATCACCCCGCGCGAGAACACGACTCGGCAGATCGTCGACCTGATCGCCGAGCAGCCCGGCCCAGGCATCGTCTATGCCCAGACTCGCGCCGGGGTGGAGAAGCTCGCCGCCAAGCTGGGCGAGACCGGGCGCAGCGTGGTGCCCTATCATGCCGGGCTCGACCCCGCCGTCCGCCGCCGCAACCAGTCTGCGTTCGTCGCGTCGGAAGACATGGTGGTGGTCGCCACCGTCGCGTTCGGCATGGGGATCGACAAGCCCGACGTCCGCTTCGTCGCGCATGCCGGGCTGCCCAAATCGATCGAGGCCTATTATCAGGAGACCGGCCGCGCCGGCCGCGACGGCGATCCGGCGGTCGCGCACCTGTTCTGGGGCGCCGAGGATTTCGCCAAGGCGCGCCAGCGGATCGGCGAAGTCGAGCCCGGGCGCCAGGCGGGCGAGCGAGTCCGGCTGACTGCGCTCGGCGCTTTGGTCGAGACAGCCGGGTGCCGGCGCCGCATCCTGCTCCGGCATTTCGGCGAGGACGCCCCTGAAAATTGCGGCAATTGCGACAATTGCCTCACCCCGCCCGCGGCGATCGACGCCACCGTTACCGCGCAGAAATTCCTCTCCGCGGTGTTCCGCACCGGCATGATGTTCGGGGTCGGCTATATCGAGAGCATCCTGCTCGGCCAGTCGAGCGAGCGCAGCCTGATGAACGGGCATGAAAAGCTCTCGGTGTTCGGCATCGTCGACGGCGACGAAGCGGCATTGCTCAAGCCAGTGGCGCGCGCCTTGCTACTGCGCGACGCGCTGCGCGCCAATGCGCATGGCGGGCTCGAATTCGGGCCCGGGGCAAAGCCGATTCTCAAGGAAGGCGCCGATCTCAAGCTGGTGCTGCCGCCGAAGCGCGAGCGCCGCGCGAAACGCGGGCGGACAGGGGACGGGGGAGTCAATCCGATCGGCAATCCGCTGTTCGAGGCACTGCGCGCCAAGCGCCGCGAGATCGCAATGGAGGCGGGACTGCCGCCTTATGTCATCTTCCACGATTCGGTGCTGCGCGACATGGCGCTCACTCGGCCCGACAATCTGTCCCGCCTTGGCGCCATCTCGGGCGTTGGCGCGCGCAAGCTCGAGGCTTATGGTGATGCCTTCCTCAGGGTCATTCGGGAGGCGGCGTGAAGGCGGCAATCGCATTGGCTCTGGTTGCGGCAATCGCTACGAGCACACCGGATACCGTCCCCACACCCGCCACAATCTCGATGGACATGAACAGCTGGGGCAGGCGCGTCTCGGAATGGTCGATCGATCCGCGAGGCAACGGCCATTACGCCGCGGCGGTGCCCAATGGGTTCGCACGCGACGCGCACTGGATCGTACGGCGCGTTGCAGCAGGACCGGAAGGCTATCGCCAGCTTCGCGCGGTGTTATCCGGCGTCGAACGCCGCGCGGGCGGCGCACTGCCCTGCACGGTCGCGATCACCGACGGCGCATATGGCGAGGTCCGCTGGGCTCGACCGGGCGGGAAGCCCCACGCCATCGGCTATCTCGCCGGCTGCCGGGAACCGGCCACCCAGACCGCGGTCGGTGCGATCATCAAAGCCGACGCCCTGGTACGGCGCTGGAGCGCCAAGGGCAGGATCATCGAAGATCGAAAGGTAACATCATGACTCAGCTGCGTCGTATCGACGAGACCCTTTCGGTCGCCTCGCAGATCGCGCCCGAGGACATTCCGATGCTCGCCGAGCAGGGCTTCGGGCTGGTCATCAACAATCGCCCGGACGACGAAGAGGCCGGCCAGCCTTCGAGCGCAGCGATCCGTGCGGCAGCCGAGGCCGCCGGGCTCGGCTATGTCGCGATCCCGACGGTGATGGGCGGCATGTCGTCGCAGCAGGTCGAGGCGATGGCCAAGGCACTCGTGAGCGCGGGCGGCCCCGTACTCGCTTATTGCCGCTCGGGGACGCGCTCGTGCAACCTGTGGGCGCTCGCCGAGGCCAGCCGTGGCGGGGATCCCGCCGTGCTCACCGCCAAGGCGGCGGGTGCCGGCTATGACATTTCGGGCATCCGGCCGCTGCTCGACGCGCTCGCCGGGCGCGCATGAACTGGGTCCAGATCGGCGGGTCGGTCGCCGCCGTCCTGATTCTGGTCCTGGTCTCGTGGTTGCTCAAGCTCGGCGAGAGCCGCATCGCCGACGAGGCGACCGCGCGGCGGATGGCCGAGGACGCGCTGAGCGGCTTCGTCGCGCGCGCCGCTCTGGTCGGCACCAACGGCGCGGCGGCGTTGGTGCTCGGCACCGACGGGATTGCGCTGATCAAGCGCCACGGCGCCAAGGTCGCGGCGCGGCGGCTGGGACGTCCGCTGTGGCGGCGCGCCTCGCCCGAAGGCGTGACGATCGAGACCGGCGAACGGATGTTCGGCCCGGTGCTGCTCTACGGCGTGCTGCCCGAGGATGTCGACGGGCTGGAAGCGCAACTAACAATCATGTAAATAGGCGGGCATGACGCTCGCCGATCCCGTGACGCTGGCGATTCCCGGCTTCGTGCTGCTCGTGCTGGCGGAGATGATCGTCGCGCGGATCAAGGATCGCACGCGCTACGAGCCGCGCGACACACTGACCTCGCTGGCGCTGGGGCTCGGCAGCACGATCGCCGGGGTGCTTTCCGCCGGCGCGGTGTTCGCGCTGGCGACCTGGCTGTGGCAGTTCCGCCTCTTCGACATCGGTTACGCCTGGTATTGGTTCGTCGTCGCGTTCGTGATCGACGATTTCGCTTATTATCTGTTCCACCGCTCGGCGCACCGCGTCCGCTGGTTCTGGGCGAGCCACGTCATCCACCATTCGAGCCAGCATTATAACCTGTCGACCGCGCTGCGGCAGACCTGGACCGGCTTCTTCAGCCTCAATTTCGTGTTCCGGCTGCCGCTGTTCCTGATCGGCTTCCCGCCGGGACTCGTGTTCTTCGTCGCCGGGCTCAACCTGGTCTATCAATTCTGGATCCACACCGAAGCGATCGGCCGGATGCCGCGCTGGTTCGAAGCGGTGATGAACACGCCCTCGCACCACCGCGTCCACCACGCGACCAATCCGCGCTATCTCGACCGCAATTATGCCGGGGTGTTCATCGTCTGGGACCGCTGGCTCGGCACCTTCGAGCCCGAGCGCGACGAGGAGAAGCCACGCTACGGCATCGTCAAGGATCTCGGCAGCTTCAATATCCTGTGGGCGGCGACGCACGAATGGGTCGGCATCGCCAGGGATGTCTGGCACGCGCCTGGCTGGGCCGCGCGGCTCGGCTATATGATCCGACCGCCCGGATGGAGCCACGACGGCAACCGCGATACGTCGGAAACGATAAAGGCACGCTGGGAAGCAACGCGGCACGAGGGGGGACAGGCGTGGAAGCCGACATCGTCGTCATTGGATGCGGATCGGGCGGGAGCGCAGTCGCCGGCCGGCTGAGCGAAGGCGGCAAATATAGCGTCGCCGTGCTTGAGGCAGGCGGACGCAACACCGGCCTCAGGACGATCATGCCCGGCATGATGCCGTTCCAGACCGACAAGACCAACTGGGGCTTCGAGACCGTGCCGCAGCCGGGACTGAACGGGCGGCGCGGATACCAGCCGCGTGGCAAGGGGCTGGGCGGATCGAGCGCGATCAACGCGATGCTCTACATCCGCGGCAATCCCGGCGACTATGACGAGTGGCGCGACGTCGGCTGCACCGGCTGGGGCTGGGACGACGTGCTGCCCTGGTTCCGCCGCTCCGAGCATAATGTCCGCGGCGCCGACGGCTTCCACGGCGACGACGGCCCGCTCTGGGTCAGCGAGCAGGATTCCGCGCATCCGGGCAGCCGCGCCTTCATCGAGGCGGCGTCGCGGCTGCAGATCCCGGTCAATCGCGATTTCAACGGCGCGCATCAGGACGGCGTCGGGCTCTATCAGGTGACGCAGAAGAACGGCGAGCGCTGGACCGCGTCGCGCGCTTATCTGCCGGCGGGCAGGCGCGACAATCTCGACATCGTCTGCGACGCGCTGGTCGAACGGATCCTGTTCGAGGATGGACGCGCCACCGGTGTCGCCTATCGGCAAGGCGGGCAATCCTGCCAGATCCGGGCGCGCCGTGCGCTGGTGCTCGCCGCGGGCGCGTTCCAGACGCCGCAATTGCTGATGCTGTCGGGGATCGGCCCGGCTGCGCATCTCGCTCAATTGGGCCTGCCGGTGCAGCTCGATCGGCCTGCGGTCGGCGCGGACCTGCAGGACCATATCGACTATACTGCGGCGTTCGAGACCGAAGGCAGTTTCTTCCTCGGACGGTCACCGATGGGTACGCTCAAATCCCTGGGTGCGCTCGTCCAGTGGCTGTTCACCCGCGGCGGCGGGATGACTTCGCCTTATGCCGAGGCGGGCGGGTTCCTGCGCACCGCGTTCGCCGGCGACCGCCCCGATATCCAGCTCCATTTCCTGACCGCGATCGTCGAGGATCACGGGCGCACCAAGGTGAAGGGCCATGGCTATAGCTGCCATGCCTGCGTGCTGCGTCCCGAAAGCCGCGGCAGCGTCCGGCTCCAGTCGGCCGATGCCGCCGCGTCGCCGCTGATCGATCCGGCGTTCCTGTCCGACCCGCGCGACATGGCGGTGCTCAAGGCGGGTGTCCGCGCAATGTATCGTATCCTCGATACCCCGCCGCTCGCCGACCATAAGGGGCGCGACCGCTATCCGGTCGACCTCGCCGACGACATTGCGCTCGAAGCGCTGATCCGCGCGCGTGCCGACACCGTCTACCACCCCGTGGGCACTGCCCGAATGGGCTCGGACGACGAGGCGGTGGTCGATCCTCGGCTGAGGGTGCGCGGAGTCGACGGCCTCTATATCGCCGACGCATCGGTGATGCCGCGGCTGATCGGCGGCAACACCAATGCCCCGAGCATCATGATCGGCGAACGCTGCGCCGCGTTCATCGCCGAGGATCTGGGCTAGGCGTCTCGATCAGCACGAGCAGATAGCGATACGCCCATTCGGTGCTCTTGTAGCGGCGTTCGGCGTAGCGGAAGAACGAGGCGAGGGTCAGCGCCGCCGCCAGCGCGGCGAGCAGCGGGCTCGCCGCGAGCAGCACCGCCGTCACCGGGATCACCACGACCAGCGAGCGGAAGAATTTGGAATCGGCTTCGTAGCGCTCGACATCGGCAAGCGCGGCCGGCGCCCGCAGCCGCAGTACCGATTTCGCCCAGGCGAAGCTGTTCATCGGCACATCCCTTTCGAGCGTGCCGAAAAAGGCCTGCCGCGCCTCGGTGGCGCGCAGATAGCAATGATCGGCGCCGCCGCGGAACCGCTTCCACAGCTCGAGCCGGTCATAGACCAGCCCGTCGAGCATCGCGGCAACCAGGAAGACGAAATGGCCCGCGGCATAGGAGGCGAGCGCGAACGCCACCCAATCGGCACCGGCGGGCGCCAGTAGCGAGCGCAACGGCTCGGCAAGTTCGGGATGGAAGCGCCCGACAAGCGCCGCGGTGAGCAAAGCGCCCGGCAACAGGATCGAGAAGAACTCGATCACGCCGATATGGAAGTCGTTCGGCTTCGGCATCGCTGTCCCCCCCGCGGCCCGCGCCGACGATACCGCACGCGCCGCCGACACGCAAAAAGAGGGCCGGCGATCCGAAGATCACCGGCCCAGTCGTCCGCAGGAGGAACGTCGGGTGGGGCGCCGCGCGGGCAGGAGAATGCGCGACGCCCCGAACTTGTCAGTAGTTGTAGGCGCGCTCGCCATGCTCGTTGATGTCGAGCCCTTCGAGCTCGACTTCGACGGTGGGGCGAAGCCCGATGGTGTGCTTGAGCGCCAGGAACAGGATCGCCGAGACGCCGCCCGAGAGCAGCAGGGTCACGCCGACCGCCTTGGCCTGGGTGAGCAATTGCGCGCCCATGTCATAGGTGCCCGCGACCGCCGGGATCACGTTGAAGTCCATGAAGCCCTGGCCGCCGAGCGACGGCGCGGCGACGATCGCAGTGCCGATCGCACCGACGATGCCGCCGATGCAGTGCACCCCGAACACGTCGAGCGTGTCGTCGTACTTCAGCTTGTTCTTCACCGTGGTGACGAAGAAGAAGCACACCGCCGAGGCCACCGCGCCGAGCACGATCGCCGTCATCGGATGCGCGAAGCCGGCGGCCGGGGTGATCGCCACCAGACCGGCGACGACGCCCGATGCCGCGCCGAGCAGCGACGGCTTCTTGTGGATGATCTGTTCGATGATCGCCCAGACTGCGCCCGCAGCAGCGGTTGCCGTCATCGTGTTGACGAAGGCCAATGCGGCGAACTTGTTGGCTTCGAGGTTGGAGCCGGCGTTGAAGCCGAACCAGCCCACCCACAGCAGGGCAGCGCCGATCATCGTCATGGTCAACGAGTGCGGGGGCATCGGATCGGTCTTGTAGCCGGTGCGCTTGCCGATCACGAGGCAGCCGACCAGGCCGGCGATGCCCGCATTGATATGGACCACGGTGCCGCCGGCGAAATCGAGCGCGCCGAGGCCCCAGAGATAGCCGTGATCGTCGGGCAGGCCGGGCTGGAAGTCCGGGCCCGGCCAATACCAGACCATGTGCGCCATCGGGAAATAGACCAGCGTCAGCCATGCGACGACGAACAGGATCAGCGGCGTGAACTTGATGCGCTCGGCGAACGCGCCGACGATCAGCGCCGGGGTGATCATCGCAAAGGTCATCTGGAAGACGATGAATACCGTCTCGGGCAGATAGACGCCATTCGAGAAGGTCGCCGCGAAGGTGTTCGCGTCGACGCCCTTGAGCAGCACCTTCGAGAAGCCGCCGACAAAGGCGTTGAGGCTGCCGCCGTTGGTGAAGGCCATCGAATAGCCCCAGGCGCACCAGACCAGGCCGGCGACGCAGACGATCGTCAGCACCTGCATCAGCACCGACAGCATGTTCTTGGTGCGGACGAGGCCGCCGTAGAAGAGCGCGAGGCCCGGTACCGACATCATCAGCACGAATGCCGCCGAGACGAGCATCCAGGCGACGTCGCCCTTGTTGACCATCGCGTCGGTCGGCACGACCGTCGCCGCTGCGTCTTGCGCCCAGGCGGGCGCCGCCGCGAACAGGGCGACACCCGCCCCCGCGGCCAATGTGGTTGCTAGCTTCATCTGTGCCCCCTTCATCACAAAGCCGTCTCGTCGGTCTCGCCGGTGCGGATGCGCACCGCCTGGCCGAGATCGAGGACGAAAATCTTGCCGTCGCCGATCGCGCCGGTGCTGGCCGCGGCCTGGATCGCCTCGACCGCACGGTCGACGATGTCGGTGCCGCAGGCGATCTCGAGCTTGATCTTGGGCACCATGTTGGTGCTGTACTCGGCGCCCCGATAGATCTCGGTCTGGCCCTTTTGCCGGCCGAAGCCCTTGACCTCGGTGACGGTCATGCCGGCGATCCCCACTTGCGTGAGCGCCTCGCGCACCTCGTCGAGCTTGAACGGTTTTATGATGGCGATGATGAGCTTCATGTCGCCCCCTATTGGCGGTTGACCCCGGCGACACTCAGCAAGGGGCATGCCAATAGCCGAATGGCGTGGTTCCGCGGGCCGCGCGCGTTAAGGAGTGTTACCGGGGCGTAAATTTTTGTGCAGATGCGAAAAGCTGCTCAAAAATCGGGCATCTGTGTACTTGATTTAGCAAGACACGATTCGCCCGAATTTTGAGGCGGAGAAATGGAAGAAGATTCGGGACGGGCCGGCGCTGAGTTCAAAATTCCGGAGGAGATGCGAGCGCGTGTCTTATCCATTCTCCGCGCGTCGGGTTTAGTCGATCATGTGAGCGTATCAGACGCACCGTTAGCTGATCGTATCTGTCGGACAGTCCTGAGCACTGCGCGAGCTTACGAGAGAAGCAACGCAAGCGATCCTCGATGAGGTAGAACGCCTTTCCCAAGTGCTGAATATGGAGAGGCTTGAGGTCATTCCCTGGCGGATTGCTGCCAGTCTCTCTCCACCACCCTGGGCTGCCATACGGAGGCATAAGCCGCGCTTGATGAAAGCGGTCCTCGTCGCTCATGGCAGGGATTACAGTCCAGTGGGCGAGGCGATTTCGTTTCAGAGACAACTTTCTCGTCTTGTCGCGAAGTTTGGCCCACTCCGTTCTGAGATCTTCGGCCCAAACGGCGCTGCCGTACACGCGCGCCAACAAGGCTGCATCAACCAACCCTAGCTTACCGCGGAAGCTCTCTATCGAGTAGAACACAGCGGTAGAGACGCCGCTGTCGATCATCGATGTCGCGCCATCGGATGGTCGGGCTGGGCATGGCGTCACGCAGAGGGTGAAAATGTTGCACAGCACCTGCTCAACGAAACTCCATTGAGTGATGGCACGCCCCACAAGAGCAAACATTTGCTCGGTGGCGACATGGTCCTTATCTTCGTTCGCCATGAGCAACATCGATCCTCAAGAAGACACCTACTCCGAAGCGAAGACGGAGGCCCGTCGCGAGGCGGCGCTAAAGCGGATGCTGGCGACGCCCCACAAGCCGCATTTTGCTGGAGTGGCTAAGACCAGCGCGATCACAACCGTCGAAATAAGAGTGCCCAAGACCGCTAAAATCACGATTCCAGCAGGGCTGCTCATACCAAGCTTTTACTTTTGATACAGCTTTGTGAGAGAGGGAAATCCCGTCCCCTTTGTTCGCGATCGACCTTACGTCGGACATTTGGACGTCGAAGTCAGCTGATGGATCAATGAGAACCCCATCGCCGCCGTTACCTTCGCTGGTGCAACCACTCAATATGATCTTTGGTCTTTTATTTTAGTCGGCTATATCGTCCTACTCCTACTACTGGCAGGATAGTGCACAAGGTTACTGAGTCCAGCGCTTGCGGCTCTCGCCGACCTTGCACGCGGGCTCGTAGTACTTAGGCCGCGAGCTTGTCAGTCCGCCGATAGGTGAGGCGACGGCCCTCGCCACCCTTGAGGATCACGGCAGCGCGCTCGCCGTCGGTCATGCTGCGAGCGTTGTAGCGGCAATCGAACTCGGCGGTGTAGCGGTGCAGATGCGCTTCGCTGAGGGGATGGGTGCCGATCACGCCGCGCTTGACGGCGGAGGCCGACGCACCGACGACAGCGCGACCGGTGTCCCGATAAGCAAGATGTCGACGGAAAGCGGCCCTGCCGATCCGGGCGCGATGCAAGCACGGCGCCGAGTTTCCCCCGGCGCCGTGCCTGAGGCTCAGAAGCGGAACCGCGCGTCGACTACCGCGCGATCGTCGCGATACAGCGCGCGGCCGATCCGGCTCTCGACGCCGGCACCGAACTCGACCGGCCCGTTGACCAGGCGGAAGCCGCCGCGGACTTCGCCATAGCCGGCATCGCCGTTCATCAGCGGGAGCAGCATCGCCACGTCGGGCGCCGCGGCGAAGCGCACCAGCATCGATCCGCGATTGCCCGCCAGTGTCTGGACATAGTCCGCGGTCATCTGCGGCACCAAGGTCCAGCTGCCGATCTGCGCCGATCCGGCGAACTGGACGCCCGCCCGACCGTCGAAGGTCGCCGCGCTCATCCGGTCGACCTGCAGCGCCAGCTCGCCGCCGCCTTCACGGAACGGGGTATAGGCGAACGACGAATAGCCGAACGACACCCGCGGCGTGAGCGTCAGCTTTTGTCCCACCTCCAGGTTGACCCCCGCCTCGGCCCGCGCGGCATAGCGGCTGATGTTGGCGCTGCCCGCCAGCCGATATGCCAGATCGCCCGTGCTCGCCTCGCGGCGTAGCCCGGTGCGGGTCTGTTCGGCCATGCCCAGCCCGGCAAGATAGGCCCCGCCGCCGAGACGGTGCGAGCCATAGACCGCGATCTGCGAGACGCGGGTATCCGCCTCGTCGCTGCCGACGCCCGGACGGCTGGTGCCTTCCGAGAAGCCGACCGCCGTGCCGAACGTCGTATAGTCCGCCACTTCCATCTCGAGGCCCATGCCGACATACCAGCTCTGCTGCCCGTTCAGCTGGCCGCGCACGCCATAGCCCGCGCTGCCATTGGTGAAGCCGCCCGAGATGAAGCCCGACACCTTCTCCGGCAGATTGCCGATGCTCATCGTGCTCGGCAGCAGCGCACGCACGCTGCTCGACCTGGCCGCGGTTTCGCCGCGATCCACGCTGGTCAATCCGCCCAGCGCATCCGGCGTGCCGACGATGCTGAGCTTGCCGGCCATGTCGCCGGTGCCGAGCATCGACAGGCGATCGGTCACGGCACTCAGCATCACGGTCGACTGGCGTTCCTGGAGCGCGCGCGATTCGCCCATGATCGCGGGGTTGAGGCCGCGCAGCGTCGACGCCATCTGCTCGGGCGCCATCAGATCGACCGCGCCGTAGAGGTTGTACAAATTGGTGTAGTGCTTGCCGCGCAGCGCATCCAAGGCGCTGGCGAAGACGCCCGCGGTGCCGCCGCTCTTGCCGAGAAACGCCGCCATCGAGCCCGCCTGGAGCTTCACCGTCACCGAATTCGCGGCGTAGATCACCTGCGGCTGGAGCAGGCCGAGGCTGGTCGCCGTCACGTTGGCGAAGGTGCCGTTGACGCCCCCGGTCGCGGTGAGGAAGACGAAGCTCTGGCCATCGCGCGGCGCAGTCGACATCAATCCACGGTTGAACGCCACGGTGCCGCCGAGCGCGGCGATCCCCGTGTTCAGCGTATCGCCCTGGACGACGAGCCGGTCCCATTGCGACTGGCCGAGGTCGATCGCGAGCGTCGCGCCCGACGACAGGATCAGATCGCCCTTGACCGTGAACGTAGCCGCGATCGGGCCGCCGGGACTGACCGTGGCTGCGCCGACCGTCAGATAGGTCGGATCGATCGTGCCGGTGCCCGTGAGCGTGCCGGTGGCGATCAGTGCCTCGCGCGAGCGCAGCAGGCCGTCCACGTTGCTCCAGCCCGACCATTGAGTGAAGTCGGTGAGGACGTTGAGCTGGCCGGTATTGCGGACGTCGAGCAGATGCGAGCCGCTCACCGTCAGCCGGTCGATCGTGCGGGTGGTGCCGAGGCTGGTGAGGCCTGCCGCCGCCAGCGTCACGTCGTAATACCGCGCCTTCACGCCCAAGGTCGGATTGGCGACGACGTTGTTGGGAACGAAGTTGGTCGTGCCCGGGCCGCCGACGATGTAGATCGGCGTGCCGTTGCCGGTCGGGAACGGCGTCGCCTCGGGATCGTCGGCCAGATCGGTGCAATCGTCGAGGAAGCAGACCGATCCGAACTTGACCGTGCTGCCGCTCACCCCGAGCGCGGGCGTATCGGGCAGGCTGTTGACCAACTGGCCGTTGACCGTGATCGCGTAATTGGGATCCATGTCCTGGATCCAGTGGCTGGCATCGTCCCAATCGGCCGCGCCCGCTTTGGCGCTGGCATAGACATAGCTGTTATTGGCGACGATCGCGTCCCAGAACAGGAACAGCGGCTGATAGAAGCTGTGCGTCCCGTAGGTCGAGAATTTCTGCGCGGCGAAGAAGCGCGAGCCGCCTGACAGCACGCCGACGACCACCGGCTTGTTGAACGCTTGATCCGCGATCAGCGGACCGCCCGAATCGCCGCCCGCGGTGGTGCCCTCGCGAGGCAAAGCGGCGCCGTCGAACAAGTCGAAGTCATAGCGGCCGGCAGCGGAATTATAGGCAGCCTGCCCCGCCGGACTGTCGAAGTCGGACATGTACAGGCTCTGCGGATTGCTGGCCGGCGCCGGGCCGAACAGCCAGTCGTCGCGGTCGTCGAGCGAGCCGAGCACCGAGATCATGTTCTCGGCGACGCGGCGGCGGAAATCGATCCCGGCCTCGCCCGTCGCGCTGGTGCCGCGATTGCCGTAGCCGGTGATGACTGCGTGGGTCTCTTCGGTCAGCGGCGAGAACAGCATCGTCCAGGTGGGAATGCCGGTCGCCGGCGCGTCGAGCGTCGCCAGTGCGACGTCGCCTTCGAGGAAGCTGTTGGCGCTGGGCGTGGTCGAGCGCGGATCGTACCAGACCTGCTCGACATTGTAGAGCGCGTTGGCGGCGTTGGTGGCGTAGTTGCCGGCACCGAGCCATTGCTGGAGCGCGGGCAGATTGTTCGCCTTGAACCCGACGCTGATCCCGGTGCCCCCGGTCGCCTTGCCATAGCTGTCGGCCGGCGCTCCGTTGACGCAGTGCGCGGCGAAGATCACCGTGCGCGGGTTGATCAGCGTTCCGGTGCACAGCCCGACGAATCCATCGCCCTCATCGACGGTGACCTGGCCGACGCCGGTGATGTCGACCGGATCGAGAACCCCGGTCGGCGGCAGCGTGTTGGGATTGAGATCGTTGCGGATGACGATCCCCGGCGTGTTCTCGACCCCGGTGGGCCGCTCCTGTGCAGTGGCAGAGTTGGCGAGCGCGATTGCGCCGAGCGCGGCGGTCCCTTGCAGCACGTGCCGAAGCGCCGTGCGAGCCGGTGTCGAAGCCATAGTCATTAACTCCCCTGTTGGGGACGACTGCCCTCGGCGCGAGCCGCCGTCGCCCCCAAATCGGGACCGGCAAAGCCCAGGCGGGATTCGACAATCCCGGCGACTCGCAACTCCCACGTTAACAGCGATATTTTACCTTGAAAGTGCTTTTGTAATTTTCGTTCACAGTGGATGTTTCATTCCGACATCGTGCCCACGCGCACCGTGATCTATGCGTCTTGTACGGTTGCGGCCGCCTGATCTTGGCCGCGCGCGCCGGCCTTTATGTGCCGCGCAAATGCAGCTAGAGAGCGGCACCGGCAGCCGATGACGAGTCCGGCCGCCTCAGTCAGCCAGGAGCCGATGGCCACCGCCCAGCCCAAGCCGCAGCCCGATGCCAGGCCCAAGCGCGTGCGGCGTCGCCCGCCGCGGCCGCGCTCGCTGCGGCTGCACGGCACGGTGGCGCGCGAGCTCGGCATCCGCATCGTCTCGGGATTGCTCGAGCCCGGCCAGATCCTCGAAGGTGAAATCGCCGCGAGCAGCCAGTTCAACGTCTCGCGCACCGCCTATCGCGAGGCGATCCGCATCCTCGCCGCCAAGGGGCTGGTCAATTCGCGGCCCAAGATCGGGACGCAGGTATCGCCCCGCAAGGAATGGCATTTGCTCGATCCCGACGTGCTCGGCTGGATCTTCGTCGGCGAGCCCGACGAAAGGCTGATCGCGAGCCTGTTCGAGCTCCGCCGCATCGTCGAACCCGACGCCGCGCGGCTCGCCGCCACGCGTCGCACCGCCGAGCAGCTCGCGCGGATGAAGGCGGGGCTCGACGGCGTCGCGCAGCACGGCTTCGCCACCGAGATCGGCCGGCGCTGCGACAAGGAATTCCACTCCGCATTGCTCGAGGCATCGGCGAACGACTTCATCGTCTCGCTGACCAGCGGCGTCGCCGCGGCGATCGCGATCACCACGGCGTTCAAGCAGCACCGGTTGCCCGCGCCGCACGACGCGCTGCCGGTCCACCTCGCAGTCTATGAAGCGATCGAGGCGCAGGATGCCGAGGGTGCCCATGACGCGATGGCGCGGCTGGTCGAACGCGGGCTGACCGACACGATGGAAGCGCGCGATCCGGGCGCCGGGCACGGGCCGGTCGCGGTTTGCTGCTGAGCTTCGGGTTGCACCGCGGCACCCGCATGCTTAAATCCCCGGGTATATTTTGTTACCGCTAACTTCATTTTGTCACATCGGAGAGTTCGCATGGCCCTGACCGGGGAATTGTTTGTCGCATCGAAGCGCGTGGCGCGCGACGGGCCGGGCTTCAAGGCGATCGCCGCCGCCACTGGAGCGGAGATCGAGCCGAGCTTCAGCGTCGCGACCACCGACGATGTCGAGACCGCCGCCGCCGCCGCCGAAGCCGCCGCTCCGGTCTACGCCGCCTTGCCGCGCGAAGACCACGCCAAATTCCTCGAGGCGATCGCCGAGGAAATCGAGGCGCTGGGCGAGGAACTCGTCGAGCGGGCGATGCAGGAAAGCGGCCTGCCCCAGGCGCGCCTCACCGGCGAGCGCGGGCGCACCGCCGGCCAGCTGCGGCTGTTCGCCAAGGAGCTGCGGCTCGGCGACTATCTCCGCGCGCGCATCGACCACGCCATCCCCGACCGCGCGCCGGCGCCCAAGCCCGATCTGCGCCTGCGCATGATCCCGCTCGGCCCGGTCACCGTGTTCGGCGCGTCGAACTTCCCGCTGGCATTCTCGGTCGCCGGCGGTGACACCGCCGCGGCGCTCGCCGCCGGCTGCCCGGTCATCGTCAAGGGCCATTCGGCGCATCCCGGCACGTCGGAACTGGTCGCCGGCGCGATCACCCGCGCCGCGCAGAAGACCGGCATGCCCGCAGGCGTGTTCTCGCTGATCAACGGCGCGGGCAATTCGGTCGGCTCGGCCCTGGTCACCGATCCACGGATCAAGGCAGTCGGCTTCACCGGCTCGCGCGGCGGCGGCATCGCGCTGATGAAGCTCGCGCAGAACCGCCCGGTGCCGATCCCGGTCTATGCCGAGATGAGCAGCATCAATCCGGTCTTCCTGCTCCCCGGCGCGCTCGCCGCGCGCGCGGAGGCGCTGGGCAAGGCATTCGTCGCCTCGCTGACGCTGGGCGCCGGCCAGTTCTGCACCAATCCGGGCCTCGTGCTCGCGCTCGAAGGTCCCGATCTCGACACATTCGTCGCTTCCGCCTCGGAAGCGATGCTCGGAGCGCCGTCGCAGGTGATGCTCACCCCCGGCATCCACAAGGCCTATACCAGCGGCGTCGCGCGCTGGGCCTCGGCACCCGCGCTCAAGCTGGTTGCCGAAGGCCAGGAGCCGTCGGGCCCGACCTCGGGTCGCGGCGCCTTGTTCACGATGACCGGCGCCGACTTCATCGCCGATCCGAGCCATGCCGAGGAAGTGTTCGGTGCCGCCGCTCTGCTCGTCCGCTGCGCCGACGTGGACGAACTGCGCAAGGTGGTGACCCTGCTCGAGGGCCAGCTCACGGCGACGCTGCACCTCGAGGAGAGCGACACCGAGACCGCGCAGCAACTGTTGCCGGTGCTCGAGCGGCTCGCCGGGCGCATTCTCGCCAATGGCTGGCCGACCGGCGTCGAAGTCACCGACGCACAGGTCCATGGCGGACCCTTCCCGTCGACTTCGGACGGCCGCAGCACCTCGGTAGGCACGCTGGCGATCGAGCGCTTCCTGCGCCCGGTGGCCTATCAGGACCTGCCGGCCGCGCTGCTCCCTGCCGAGCTGCGCGACGATTCCTCCGTTCCGCGCCGGGTGAACGGCACGCCGACGCTGTAACGACCATTTGGTCTAGCAAGATCGGGCCGGGCTCCGCGAGGAGTCCGGCCCTTAGCGTTGGTGCCGGTCAGTCGAAATGCTCGATGGCGTCGCCGAGCAGCGCGACCCACGCATGCTTTCGCCCCTCATAGACCGAATAGTGCGGCGGCGGAAAATCGGGATCTGCGAACGCGCCGACGGCGATCGCGGTCATCCCCGGCATCCCCTCGCTGGCATACGCGACCGTCGCGCCGCATCGCGGACAGAAGCGGAAAACCGCGAGTGCGCCGCTATCGCTCCTGTGCGACCATTCACTGCGTTCGCCTTCCAGCCGAACGCTTTCGTCGGGCCACCGCGCCTGAAAGGCGAAAGCGCTGCCGCTGCGCTTCTGGCAATCGAGGCAGTGACAGACCGATATGCGCACCGGCTCTCCGGTGCAGGTCGCCCGCAATTGTCCACAGCGGCAGGTTGCTATGCGAACGGTCATCCCCGCATCCTGACGGCGACGCGCGGCTGCCGCAACCTCCGGCGCTAGCCGAACGCGCCGGCCGCATCCTTCGCCGTTCGAAACCGGAACGCCATGTCGTGGCGATATTCCTGCCCCGGATCGAGCCGCGCCGAAGGGAAAGCCGGCTTGTTGGGGCTGTCGGGGAATTTCTGGGGTTCGAGACACAGCCCGCCGCGCATCGGATAGCTGCCGCCGCCGGTGCCCGGCGCGCCGTTGGCGAGATGGTTGCCGGTGTAGAGCTGCACCCCCGGCTCGGTCGAATGCACGTCCAGCGCGCGGCCCGATTCGGGGTCGAACACAGTCGCGATCCGGCGGACCGTGCCCGCCGCGCCGGCCAGCACGAAATTATGGTCATAGCCGCGGCCGAGCGCGATCTGCGGGTCCGCCGCGTCGATATCGCGCCCCACCGGCTTGGGGGTGCGGAAGTCGAACGGCGTGCCGTCGACCGATTGATATGCGCCGGTCGGAATCAGCGCGGCGTCGACCGGAGTGATCTGGCTCGCCGGGATCTGCAGGACATGATCGAGGATCGTCGTCCCGCTGCCCTCCCCGGCCAGGTTGAAATAAGCGTGGTTGGTCAGATTCACCACCGTCGCGTGATCGGTGGTGGCGCGGAAGCCGATCGCCAGTCCGTCGCCGTCGATCGCATAGCGTACCTGGACATGGAGATTGCCCGGGAAGCCATTGTCGAGGTGCGGGCTCAGCAGCGCGAAGGTCACCGAATGCGCATCGCGCGCTTCGACCTTCCAGTCTTGCAGATCGAACCCGCGCGGCCCCGAATGCAGGTTGTTCGCCCCGCTATTGGCAGGCAGCCGATATTCCACACCGTCCAGGTTGAACCGCGCGCCGCCGATCCGATTGGCGTAGCGCCCCGCGACGACGCCATAGAAACGTGGGTGCGCGCGATACTCTTCGAGGTCGCGATAGCCGAGCACGACATTGGCACGCTTGCCGTCGCGGTCCGGCACTTCGAGCGTGTGCAGCGCCGCGCCGAGCGTGAGCAGCTCGGCGCGGATGCCGCCGCGGGCAATCGCGATCCTTTCGATTGCCGCGGCTTCGCTCAAGGCTTGGCTCCCGGGCAGATCGACGCGTTCGGATCGGAGACGATCCGCACATCGGCGAGGCTCAGCCCGAACGGCCCCGACGCCTGGAGCACCAGTGGCGCGCCGACCTTGGCGAGGTCGACTCCGTTCTGCTGATAGCATTTGAGGAAGATCTTGGCGGTGCGCCACGTGCCGACCTGGCCGTTGAACAGACTGGTCGCGTCGATCGTCCCCTTGTTGGTGCCGCCTTCCATGCTCAGCTGGACCTTGCCCGCCGGGGCGCGATCGACTCGGTAGCTGATCTGCAGCGACAGATCGCCATTGGCCTCGCGGCTCAAATCGAGATCGCCGCCGCCGATCCGCAAGGTCGCCGGGCCGTTCGGCCAGACCAATTGCTGCGCGCCTTCCTGCGTCTGCGGGCCGTCGACCGTCTTGCGCGTGATCCGGCTGTCGGTCGCGAACGAGAACGGCGCCGGCGTGACGCCCTTGGCGAAATAGGTGCTGGTATTGCCGAGCGACGGGTCGATCCCCGCCTCCTCGCTCAGCGCCGGCACCGCGCCGCCTTTGGCATAGCTCAGGCCGTAGCCGAGCGCGAACAAAGGGTCGTAGCCCGGCCTGCCCTTGTTGAGGTTGAACTGGCCGGCGGTCTTCGGCCAGCTGAACGACAGCCGCCCCTTGAAGTCGCTCCGCGGCTTGCCCGCCGCGTCGCCGACCAGCACATCGGCGACTCCGCCGCCCTCGCTGCCCGGCAGCCACGCCGCGACGAACGCGTCCGAGGCGTTGATCTCGGGATTCGCCCAGAGCGGACGCCCGGAGAGGAACACCGAAACCACCGGAACCCCGGCATTTTTGAGCTTCTTGAGCAGCCCCAGCGCCTGTTTGTCGCCGGGCTGGAATTCGAGCGTGCGAATATCCCCCCGCATCTCGGCATAAGGCTGCTCGCCGAACACCACGATCGCCACGTCGGGCTGCGAAGTGAAGGTCCCGTCGGGCGAGAGGGTCGCGGTGCCGCCGGCGGCCTCGACTGCCTTCTTCACGCCCGAAAAGATCGACTCGCCATTGGGGAACAGCTCGTTGCCATTGCCGTCGCCTTGCCAGCTGAGCGTCCAGCCGCCGGTCTGCATTCCCAGCGAATCGGCACCGGGGCCGGTGACCAGTACCTTCGCGCCGGCCTTCACCGGCAGCACGCCTTCATTCTTGAGCAAGACGAGCGATTCAGCCACAGCCTGGCGGGCGATCGCGCGGTGCTCGGGCGATCCCAGCACGTCCGTCTTGCCCTCGACCGGACGGGCCGGATCGAACAATCCGAGCTTGGCCTTGACCCGCAGGATGCGGCGCACCGCATCGTCGACTCGCGCCATCGGGATCGTGCCGTCCTTCACATGGCGCACGGTCGATTCGAACAGCCCCTTCCAGCTGTCCGGCGCCATCGCCATGTCGAGCCCGGCGTTGAAGGTGGCGGCGCAATCGGTCGGCGTGCAGCCGGGGATCTGGCCATGGCCGTTCCAGTCGCCGACGACGAAGCCCTGGAACCCCATCCGGCCCTTGAGCACATCGGTGAGCAGCGACTTGTTGCCGTGCATCTTCGCGCCATTCCAGCTGTTGTACGACGCCATCACCGTCAGCGTGCCGGCTTCGATCGCGTTCGGATAGCCGGCGCCGTGGATCGCGATCAGTTCGTCCTCGCCGACGCGCGTGTCGCCCTGGTCCACGCCGTTGAACGTGCCGCCATCGCCGAGGAAATGCTTGGCCGAAGCGGCGACCTTGCCCTTCTGGATGCGGCCCTTGGTGTCCGGTTCGCCCTGGAGCCCGCGGATCATCTCGCCGGCATAGGAACGGACGATCGCCGGATCCTCCGAATAGCCTTCGTAGCTGCGGCCCCAGCGATCGTCCTGCGGCACTGCCAGGGTCGGCCCGAACGCCCAGTCGGGCCCGGCGGCGGCGGTCTCGGCAGCGGTGGCCGCGCCGATGCGGCGGATCAGCGCCGGATCGTTGGCCGCGCCCAGCCCGATATTGTGCGGAAAGATCGTCGCGCCGATGACGTTGTTGTTGCCGTGCACCGCGTCGACGCCGAAGATCAGCGGGATGGTGACGCTGCCTGGGTGCGGCTCCATCGCGACGGCGCGGAAGGCGCGGGCAGTGGCCACCCAATCGGCCTGGCCCGAGCGATCGTTGCCCGAAAGTGGCGGCGAATTACCGCCAGCGAGGATCGAGCCGAGCGGATATTGGCGCAATTCCTCGGGCTTGATGCTGCCGATATCACCCTGGATCATCTGGCCGACCTTCTGCTCGAGCGTCATTTTGGCGATCAGGCCGGAGACGAACTTCTCGGTATCGGGATCGACCAGGCCCTCGCTCGCCGCCTTCGGCCATTTCGCCGGATCGGCGACGGTCGGGCCGTCAGACAGCGCTGTCGGTGCCTGCTGCGCCAAAGCCGGCGCGGCCCATAGAATCGTGCTCGCAAGCAACAGCTTGGTTCCAGACCGCATCTCAGCTCCTCCGTTATATTTGTGTTAGCGATAACGCAGATTCAGCGCGCGAGTCCACTTGCCAGCCACTTCGCGGCCTGATCGGGGCTTTGCTTGTCCGTGTCGCGATCGACGAGATAATTGGCTTCGCGCATCTTCTCCACTCGAATCGCACCGATCAGCGGGCGCAGCGCTGCCTGGAATCGACTATCCCGAGCCCGCTTCGGTGCAAGCAACAGCATCGCGTCATAGCCCGGGATGGCGCCCTTGGGATCGGAGAGGATGGCGAGCCGATCGGCGACGACGCGCCCGTCCGAAGAGAATGCCGGGATCACGTCGGCCTCGCCGCTCGTCAGCGCGCGGTACATGAAGGTCGGCTGATAGGGCCGCGCCGACTTGAAGCGGATGCCATAAGCGCGGCGCACCGCGGCCCATTCGGAACGCTCGAGGAATTCGACGTCGGTGGCGAAGTCGAGTTCGCCCGCCTGCGCCGCGAGATCGCTGAGGCTCGCGATGCCGCGGCGCCGGGCATCCTCGCCGCGCATCGCGAAGGCATAGGCATTCTCGAACCCCAGCGATCCGAGCGAGGCCACGCCGTGCGTCGCTCTGGCCCATTGGGCGACTCCGTCGACGATCGCCTGGCGTGGCGGGACATCGGCGCGGCGCATCTGGTTGGTCCATAGCGTTCCCGAATAATCGACATAGACGTCGACATCGCCCGCCGCGAGCGCCCCGAACGCCACCGCCGAGCCCAGCCCCTCGCGATAGCGGACCCGATATCCTGCGGCCTCGAGCCGGTGCCCGATCAGCCGGGCGAGAATATATTGCTCGGAAAAGCCCTTGGCGCCGATGGTGACGGTGCCCCGCGCCGCCGGCCATGCCGGTGCGAGCGCAATCGCGGCGATTGCCAGCAAAGCGCCCAGGCTGCCCCAGACCAGTCCGCGCCTTCTCCGCGCGATGCCGAACTCCGCGAGCCCCAGCAGCGCGTCGACTCCCAGCGCCAGCCCGGCAGCGGCGACGCAGCCGGCGAGCACCAGCGTCCAGTTCTGCGTCTGCAGCCCGGCGAAAATCAGATCGCCGAGGCTCGGCTGGCCGACCGTTGTCGACAGCGTCGCTGCGCCGATCGTCCATACCGCGGCAGTGCGGATCCCGGCCATCAGCATGGGCGCGACCAAAGGCGCCTCGACCAGCCGCAGCCGCTGGTTCCGCGTCATCCCCATGCCGTCGGCGGCCTCGATCACCGCGGGATCGAGAGTCGCCAGCCCGGTGACTCCGTTCCGAAGGATCGGCAGCAATGCGTAAAGCGACAACGCGAGCAGCGAAGGCAGGAAGCCGAGCGCCGGGATTCCCCCACCGACCAGCGCCGAGAGCCACAGCAGGATCGGGTAGAACAATGCGAGCAATGCGAGGCTCGGGATCGTCTGGACGAGGCCGGCAAAGCCGAGCGCGATCCGCGCCACGATCTTGTTGCGCGACGACAGCACCACCAGCGGCAGGCTGACGACGAGTCCGAGCAAGAGCGCCGAGAAGGCGAGCAGCAGATGCTGCGCCAGCAGTTCGGGCACGCGGGCGAAGGCGGCGGTCACGTCTCCAGCTCCGCCAGCCGGCGCGCCTGTTCGCGTGGCACTGCGATCAGCGCGTCGGCGGCGGGCCCTGCCTTGCCCGACAGCAATTCGTGCGGCGCTCCATCTGCGACGATACGCCCCGCGGCCATCACCAGCACGCGATCGGCGAGCAGCAGCGCTTCGGCCATGTCGTGCGTGACCAGGATCGTCGTCAGCCCCATCCGCGCGTGCAGCGCGCGGATCGCCTTGCCGAGTCCGTCGCGGGTCACCGGATCGAGCGCGCCGAACGGCTCGTCCATCAGCAGCAACCCCGGCCGGCAGGCAAGCGCGCGCGCCACACCGACGCGCTGGCGCTGCCCGCCCGACAGCGCATCGGGCATGCGTGCCGCCAGTTCGGGCGCGAGTTCGACCAGCGCGAGGAGTTCCGCGACGCGGGCCGCCGCGTCACGTTCGCCGGCGAGCCTGAGCCCGATCGCGATATTCTCGCCGACATTCATGTGCGGGAAGAGCCCGATATTCTGGAAGACATAGCCGATCCGCCGCCGCAGCAAATGCGGCGCTTCGCCATGCACCGGTTCGCCGCCGATCAGGACTTCGCCGGCGCTCGGCTCGATCAGCCGATTGACTGTCTTGAGCAGAGTAGACTTGCCCGACCCCGATGCCCCGACCAAAGCGACGAAGCTGCCCGCCGCGACTTCCAGCGACACCTGGTCGACGGCCTTCGCGCCGCCCGCATAGACCTTACTGACATTTTTGAAGGTAACGCTGCGGGTTTGCTCTGGCATCGGCGGCTTTTGTGCGGGATGAAGTTCAAAAGGTCAAAAGCGGGGGAGCAGGATGGCGAGCGAAAAGGCGATCTTCATCACCGGAGGAGCCTCGGGCATCGGCCAGGCAGTCGCGAAGCTGTTCGCCGCGCGCGGCTGGCGGGTCGGTCTGGCCGACGTCAACGCCGCCGGGCTCGCGGCGACGCAGGCGATGCTCCCCGCCGGCATGGCGACCATTCATGTCATGGACGTGCGTGACCGCGACCAGTGGCGCGAGGCGCTGACGGCGTTCACCCAGGCCAGCGGCGGGCGGCTCGACGTGCTGTTCAACAACGCCGGAATCGCGGTCGGCGGCGCGCTCGCCGGGGCGAGCGACGACGAGATCGACCGGATCGTCGGGATCAATCTGGTCGGCGTGATCAACGGCGCCCGCGCGGGCCACCCCTTCCTCAAGGCCAGTCCGGGCTCGGCACTGGTCAACACCGCGTCCGCGGCGGCAATCTATGGATCGAGCGGGCTCGCGCTCTATGCCGCGGTCAAGTTCGGGGTGCGCGGCCTCTCGGAGGCGCTCGACGCCGAATGGGCGGCCGACGGGATCAAGGTTCGAGTGGTGATGCCGAGCTTCATCGACACGCCGTTGCTCGATTCGAACGTCTCGGGAACCAACCACACCGCGCGCGATTCGGTGCGCGCCGCCGGGCTCGAGTTCACGCCGCTCGACGAAGTGGCGGAAGCGATCTGGAACGGCATTCAGCGCGACAAGATCCATGTCGTGATCGGCAAGACCGCGCGCCGCCTCGCCTTCGCGGCGCGCTGGATGCCGGGCGCGCTTCGCAAGCAGATGCGCCGCAGCGCGATCCGCTAGAGCAACGCGTCGATCGCCTGCGCCATCGCAATGTCACGCTGCGAGAGACCGCCGGCATCGTGCGTGGTGAGCAATATATCCACGCGGTTCCACACGTTCGACCATTCGGGATGGTGATCGGCCTTCTCGGCGATCAGCGCGACTCGCGTCATGAACCCGAACGCCTGGTTGAAATCGGCGAAGGTGAACCGTCGGGCGATCGCGTCGCGGCTCTCGTCATATGTCCAGTCGGGAATCGCAGCGAGCGACTCGCGCCTGTGCCCTTCGGTCAACCGTGCCACCATGATCGCCTCCTTGCCCCGCCTTCGCCCCTCCGCCTATGGGTTCGCAGATGAGCGGGCAAGCGGCTTCCCACGCGCCGGACGCGGCAACGATCGAGGCGCTCGCCCGCGCCGCGCTCGCCCGCATCCCCTCACCCTTCGCCGAGCATCTCGCCGACGTCGTGCTGATCGTCGAGGAATTCGCCGATGACGCGACGCTCGACGCGCTCGGGATCGAGGACCCGTTCGACCTGACCGGCCTCTATCACGGCCGCCCGATCGGCGAGAAATCCTTGTTCGATTCGGGCGCCCTGCCCGATCGCATCCATCTCTATCGCCGCGCGATCCTCGACGAATGGTGCGACACCGGCGTGACCCTCGAGGCTTTGGTCGGCCATATCGTCGTGCACGAGGTGGGCCATCATTTCGGGCTGTCCGACGACGACATGCACGCGCTGGAAGATTCCGCGGGGTGAGCGCCGGCCTGTCCTTCGCCGATGTCGCGTGCGTCCGGGGCGGAAGATCGCTGTTCGAAGGACTGCGCTTCGCGCTGGGGCCCGGCGAGGCGGCGCTGGTAACCGGGCCCAACGGCGCCGGCAAATCGAGCCTGATCCGCATCGCCGCGGGGCTGCTTCCCCCCGCCACAGGCCGCGTAGCGGGGGACGGCGCCCGGGCGCTGCTCGCCGAGACTGCGGCGCTCGATCCTGAGCTCGGCCTCGCCGCCGCCGTGCGCTTCTGGGCGCGGATCGACGGGCATGCCGCGGCGGTCGAGGCAGCTCTCGCGACGGTGGGGCTCGAAAAGCTCGCCCAGGTGCCGGTGCGGCTATTGTCGACCGGCCAGCGCCGCCGCGCCGGCTTTGCCCGGGTGATCGCGAGCGGCGCGCCGGTCTGGCTGCTCGACGAACCCGCCAACGGGCTCGACGCCGGATCGGTGCGAACGCTGGAGACGCTGATCGCGGATCATCGCAGCGGCGGCGGCATCGCACTGGTCGCGACGCATTTGCCGATCGCGCTTCCGCATGCACAGGAAGTGCGGCTGTGAGTGTGTTCATCGCGATCGTCTGGCGCGAGTTGCGCCGGGCGTGGAGCAGCGGCGGGCTGCTGATGCCGATCGCCTTCTTCCTGCTCGTCGCGATCCTGTTTCCGTTCGCAATCGGGCCCGACGGGAGGCTGCTCGCGCGTGTCGGCGGCGGGGTGATCTGGGCGGCGGCGTTGCTCGCGGCGTTGCTCCCGGTCGAGCGGCTGGTGACCCCCGACGCCGAGAGCGGAATGCTCGACCAGTTCGCCGCGCGCGGGCTTTCCGACTCGCTCGTCGCTGCTGCGAAGATGGTCGGACATTGGCTGGGCTTCGCGCCGGCGTTGCTCGTCGCGACTTTGGCGGCCGCCGCGCTGCTGCATTTGCCGGGCAATACGTTAGTGCCGCTGCTGGCGGGACTGGCGATCGGCACGCCCGGCCTTGCCGCGCTGGGTGTCGCCACTGCAGCCCTGGTCGCCGGGCTGCGCGGCGCGGGCGCGCTGGCGGGGCTGGTGATGCTGCCCTTCGCGGTGCCGTTGCTGATCTTCGGCGCGGGCGCAAGCGGCGATCAGCCGGGCGCGTTCAAGCTGCTCGCCGCAGTGAGCCTGTTGCTGGTCGCGGGCTGCCCGTTCGTCGCCGGCGCGGCAATCCGGATGGGGCGGAGCTAGGCCGGCGAGGCGGAGTGGAGGGGCAGATGCACATCGTCATTTCGACCGGGCAGGAAGCTGCGAGCTGGTACGGTGAACTGAAGAGCTGGCAGGGCGCGCTTGGTTCGCTGTTCGGCTTCGTGCTGTTGATTGTCGGCGCGTTGTACAATTTCAGGCTCAACCGCCGCCGCGACGCGTTGCTGCGGCACGAGGAGGCGCAATCGACGGTCTCGGCGCTCTATGCCGAGATGACATTGCTCCGCCGCGAATGCGCGCGCATCGCAAGGCTGGTGACCAACCGATATAACGACCATGGCCTCGGCCGCATTCGCGGGGAGGAGGCGTTCGACCGCCATTTCCTCGAAATGCTCACCTTGCCCGAACCGGTACTGTACCCGGCGCTCGCATCGAAGGTCGGATTGCTGCCACCCGACCTCGCCCTCGCGCTCGTTTCGTTTTATTCTGATTTCGAGGAAGTGCGTGCCGGCATACCAATGCTGTTGTCGGACGAGACGCGCGGTTATCACTACAGCGTTCTCGTCGTGCTTCGGCCGGCGATCGACGCCGTACAGGGCGTACCGCCGACGCTCGACAAAATGGCAAGCTTTGTCGGCAAGACACTGAACGCCGAACAACTCGACCTCGCCGAAGCCGAGGCACTTCGCAGTGAAGAGGAAGAAGGTTTCGAGCAGGCACGCGCCGGGCGCACGACGAATTGACCGATCAGCGGCTCCAGCGCGCGAAGATCGCAGTCGGCAGTTCGAGCCCGCGCGCTTCCTCGCGTACGGTCAGCTCGCCGGCCTCGACCTTGCCGCCCAAATCGCCGAACGACTGGCGGACCAATTCGCCGATCGCCAGCGCCGACATGCGCACCGCATAAACCGTCAGGAACAGGAAGCGCGACTCGGTATCGAGCAGCTTGCGGGTATCGGCGATCAGCGCAGGCAGCCCCTCTTCCAGCTTCCACACTTCGCCATTGGGCCCGCGCCCCCATTTGGGCGGATCGAGGATGATCCCGTCATAGCGCCGCCCGCGCCGCACTTCGCGCGCGACGAACTTGCCGGCATCGTCGATCATCCAGCGGATCGGCAAATCCTCCATTCCCGACAGCGCGGCATTGGCCTTGCCCTCGGCGACCGACTTCTTCGACGCATCGACATGCGTCATCCGCGCGCCCTTCGCCGCCAGCGCCAGCGTGCCCACCCCGGTATAGCCGAACAGGTTCATGCATTCGGCTTCGGGCTTGTCGGCGATTTGCGCCCGCATCCAGTGCCACACCGGCGCCATGTCGGGGAAGAAGCCGAGATGGCGAAACGGCGTGGTCTGCGCCGTGAAGCGCACTTCCTCCCAGGCGAGCTGCCAGCCTTCGCGCGGGGTCGGGGTGTGGAAATGCCAGCGGCCGCCGCCTTCGTCGTCGGGTGCGGGGAGGAACTCGCCATGCGCGTTCCAGTCTTCGGACGCGGGCGCCCACATCGCCTGGGGCTCGGGGCGGATGAAGCGATAGGGGCCGTAGCGCTCGAGCTTGCGGCCATGGCCCGAGTCGATCAGCCCGTAATCGGCCCAGGGCTCGCCGGTGAGAGTGATGAGGTCCATGGGCCTCCCATATCCAGCCTTGGGCTCCTGCGAAAGCAGGAGCCCAGGTTATGGCCGCGGCGTCGCGCGCTCGGCGATATAGGCAGTGATCGCCTCGAACGTGGCGGGCAGCACGTCATAGCGCTCCTGCCGCTCGTGGAGATCCCCGACTCGTGCCGGCACGGGTGGCCGCAGTCCAGTAGCGCGCTCGACCGCCTCGGCGAACTTGGCGGGATGCGCGGTGGCGAGCGTGACCACCGGCACCTCCGCGGGCAAACCGGCACGCCGGGCGGCGGCGAGGCCGATCGCGCTGTGCGGGTCGAGCACCTGGCCTGCTTCGGTATAGGCCCATCGCATCGCGGCGTTCATCGCGTCCGAATCGATCCGGTCGCTGGCGAACAGCGCGGCCGCGCCGTCGCGCTGGGCGTTGGTGAGCTGCATCGCACGGCTCCCTTCGAAGCCGCGCATCTGATCGCCGATCGGCGCGCCGGCCAGATCGGCGAGCAGCCGCTCGAAGTTCGAGCTGACCTGAATGTCCATCGACGGCGCGGCGGTGGGGGTCACCGTTCCGGTCGAATAATCGCCTGTCGACAAAGCGCGGTGGAGGATGTCGTTGACGTTGGTCGCGACGACCAGCCTGGCGATGGGCAGCCCCATCTTCGCCGCGACATAGCCGGCGAACACGTCGCCGAAATTGCCGGTGGGCACCGAAAAGGCGACCGGCTTGTCCGGCGCGCCGAGCCGCACCGCGGCGTAGAAATAATAGACCACCTGCGCCATCAGCCGCGCCCAGTTGATCGAGTTCACCGCAGTCACCTGGAAGCGCCCCGAGAAATCCGCGTCGTTGAACATCGCCTTCACCAGCGCCTGGGCATCGTCGAAGCTGCCCTCGATCGCGATATTGTGGACGTTGGGCGCGAGCACCGTGGTCATCTGGCGGCGCTGGACTTCGGAGACGCGGCCCTTGGGGTGGAGCATGAAGATGTCGACGCCGATCCGCCCGGCAACCGCGTCGATCGCCGCACTGCCGGTGTCGCCCGAAGTCGCGCCGACGATGGTGAGATGCGTCGATCCGCCGATCAGGAACTTCTCGAACAGCAGCCCGAGCAACTGCAGCGCGACGTCCTTGAAGGCGAGCGTCGGGCCGTGGAACAATTCAAGCAGCCAATGCTGGTGGTCGAGCTGGACCAGCGGCGTCACCGCGGCGTGCGAGAAGCGGCCATAGGCCTCGGTGCACAGTTCGCGCAGTTCGTCCTCGGAAAGGTCGGGGCTGACGAAGGGCAGCATCACCCGTACCGCGGTCTCGACATAGGACAGGCCGGCGAGCGCCGCGATCTCGTCGCGGGTCAGGCTCGGCCAGGTCTCGGGGACGTAGAGCCCGCCGTCGCTCGCCAGTCCGGCGAGCGTGACGTCGCGAAAGCCGAGCAGGGGCGCGGCGCCTCGGGTGCTTTGATAGCGCATGCGCGGGGGTTAGCGGGGCGACCCGAGGGGAGCAACCCAAGCAAAACTCCCCTCCCTGAAAGGGAGGGGCTGGGGGTAGGTAGCGCAGCGTCGGGCTCGATGCCCGGCGCTTCGCTTTACGCCGCTGGCGCTGGAGGCTCGCTGGCGCTCGCACCCACCCCCGACCCCTCCCTTTCAGGGAGGGGAGAAGGCTTCCGCCCTCGCCAGCGCAACGCGAGTACGTAGATCACGCTCGCCACCAGCGCGAACAGGAACCATTGCACGCCGTACGCCAGGTGGTTGTTCGGCACAGACGACAGGTCCGGCGCGGCATTGGGCGCGAGCCCCGGCGCCGGCGTGTCGGCCACTAGCAGCAGCCGCTTCGGCGTGCGATCGAACAGCGACGCGAGCATCGAGCGGCCGTCGGGCGCGTGGCTGATCGTGCCGCGCACCGCCCCGCCCTTCCACACCGACTTGGCCAGCGGATCGCGTGTCGTGCCGAGCTGGACGAGCATCCCCGGGCCTTCGGCGCCACCGGTGCGGCATTCGACGATGAAGCGAAAACCAGCGCTCCCCGCACCGGTCAGCCGGCTCGACACCGGCTGCACGCAGAAGCCGCGCGCCTTGCGGAACAGCAACCGGTCGTCGGGAAACCGCGGAAAGGCGATTTCGGGCCGACCCGGGTTACTGGCGAGCTGCTCGATCGCGGCCAGCTTTTGCGGCCGGCGGATCATCAGCTGCCACAGCCCCAACCCGATCATCGCGGCGACGGCGAGCGTCACGATGATTGTCGGGATCAGCGGAATGCGTCCCCGCCCCCTCGAATCAACAAGGGGAGGCAACGCAGTGTTGCCTCCCCCCTGAACGCGGTTCGCTTCGTCGGCCAAATCAGCCGGCGTGAACGGCTGCGCCCCAGCCGCCCCAGACATAGATCGAAGCGAAGAGGAACAGCCACACCACGTCGACGAAGTGCCAATACCAGGCAGCGGCTTCGAAACCGAAATGCTGGCGCGGGGTGAAGTGGCCCTTGTAGACCCGCACGAGGTTGACGATCAGGAAGATCGTGCCGACCAGCACGTGGAAACCGTGGAAGCCGGTCGCCATGAAGAAGGCGCCGCCATAGCTGCTGCCATGCTCGCTCGCCGCCTTGAACGGGAACGGCGCTTCGCTGTATTCGAGCGCCTGCAGCGCCGTGAAGCTGATGCCGAGGATCACGGTGAGCCAGAGACCCTTCTTCACCGAATCATTCTCGCCCACGCCGATCAGCCCCCACAGGCCTTTCATCGCGCCGCCGCGCTCGTTGTGGAGCAGGCCGTGATGCGCCCAGGTGACGGTGCAGCCCGAGCAGAGCAGGATCAGCGTGTTGAGCAAAGGCAGCTTGAACGCATCGAACACTTCCATGCCCTTGGGCGGCCATGTCCCGCCGACTGCCTCGACTGTCGAGGGGAACAGCGAGAAATCGAACCACGCCCAGAACCAGCCGACGAAGAACATCACTTCGGAAGCGATGAACAGGATCATCCCGTAGCGCAGATGGAGCTGGACGATCGGGGTGTGATCGCCGGCATGCGCCTCCTTGATCACGTCCGACCACCAGCCGAAGAAGGTGATCAGGATGCCCGCGACGCCGGCGAAGAACACCAGGTTCGCCGCTGGCATGGTGTGCATCCACATGATGCCGCCCGCGGCGAGCACCAAAGCCGCCATCGCGCCGAACAACGGCCAGATGCTCGGCGGAAGGATGTGATATTGATGGTTCTTGGCACCCGCCATCGGCTCGTCCCTGTTTCTTAGGTTTGGGGCGTCTCTAGCTTGCAGTCTTGCCGGAATCCACCGGGTAAAATGTGTAGGACAGCGTGATCTCGCGGATGTCCTTCGCATCGGGGTCGTTCTGGATTGCCGGGTCGACATAGAAGATCACCGGCATGCGGACTTCCTCCCCCGGCTGGAGCGTCTGCTGGGTGAAGCAGAAGCACTGGATCTTGGTGAAATATTTGCCCGCTGCGGAAGGGGTGACGTTGAACGTCGCCGAACCGGTGATGGGCTTGTCCGACAGGTTCTTCGCCTTGAAGAACGCCATGTCGCGCCCGCCCACGTCGATCGTGTCGGCGCGGCGCTCGGGCGCGAACTTCCAGGGCAGCTTGGGGCTGACATTGCTGTCGAACGCGACGGTGATCTTTTCCCCGGTGGTGCCCGGCGCGCGCAGCCCGCGCTGGGTGGTGCCGTTGAGCCCGGTGACTTCGCAAAACATCCGGTAGAGCGGCACGCTGGCAAAGCCGACGCCGGTCATCGTGCAGACGCCCAGCCCCGCCAGCAGCGCCGTGCGCAGATTGCGGTTCATCCCGAATGGCCGATCTGGATCTTCACGATCGAGATCGCGAAGATCAGGATCACGAAGGCGGCGAGCAGCAGCCCCATGATCCGCGCGCGCGAACGCTGGCGGGCGCGGATCAACTGGGTCTGGTCGAAATCGTTCATGCAAACCACCTATCGACGACGAGCGCGCCGAACATCAGGAAAAGATAGAGAATCGAATATTTGAACAGCCGCCTCTCCGGAAGCATCGTGTCGTCGGGCGCGGAGCGGCGCGTCGCGACCTGCGCGGCATAAGCGAGGAAGATCGCGTTGAGCAGCACGGCGCTCCAGCCATAGATCGCGCCGGCCAGCCCGAGCGGCCAGGGCGCGATCGCTGCGGCGACCATCGGCAGCGTATAGAGCCCGATCTGGGTGCGGGTGCTGCGCTCGCCGGCCACCACCGGCAGCATCGGCACCCCGGCATTGGCGTAATCGGTCTTCACGAACATCGCGAGCGCCCAGAAATGCGGCGGGGTCCACAGGAAGATCAGGGCGAACAGCAGGACCGGCAGCAACGCGACGTCGCCGGTCGCCGCCGCCCAGCCGATCAGCGGTGGAAAGGCGCCGGCGGCACCGCCGATGACGATGTTCTGCGGCGTCCGCCGCTTGAGCCAGATCGTATAGACGAAGACATAGAACAGGATCGAGACCGCGAGGATCAAAGTCGCGGTCAGGTTAATCGCGAAATACATCAGCGCCAGGCTGAAACAGGCGAGCCCCACGCCGAAATGCAGCGCCGACTGGCGGTCCATCCGCCCGGCGGGCAAGGGGCGCTGCTGCGTGCGCTTCATCTTCGCGTCGAGATCGGCCTCATACCATTGGTTGAGCGCCCCCGCCGCGCCCGCACCGAGCGCGATGCACAGGATCGCAGTGAAGCCGAGGATCGGATGGATCGGCGCCGGCGCCGCGAGCATCCCGCACAGCCCGGTGAATACGACGAGCGTCATCACCCGCGGCTTGGTGAGCGCAAGGAAGTCGCGCCACTCGGCGGGAAGCGTGATCGGGGCTGCGGTGGTGGTCATGACTCGTGGGGGCTATAAGCCGCGGTTGGCCAAGGCGAAAGGGGCAGCGTGTCAGCCGAGCCGCGCGCGGTTGGCCTTCACCTTGCGGCTATAGTGGCGCAGCACCTTGCGGGTGCCGGCCAGCGGATCGCTGCCCAGCCGACCGCTGACCAGCGCCGCCTGAAGCTCGAGCGCGGCCTGCATCTTTTCGGAGACCATCAGCCGAGTCTCTTCGGCCACATCGACGCCGCCGGTCGCCATCCGGGCAGTACGCAGGCCGATCACCGCGGACGCTTCCATGCCCAAAGTCCAGGCGTCGATCCCTGCGCTGGCCCAGCCGCCATATGCCCATTTGTACATAGTCGCCCCTTCACACGCGCAGCGAACGAAACCGCGCGCATCCTCAACGAGCCAGTGTGGCGCTCGGGCCCGCGAATGCCCAACGAAAAACGCCCCGGAGTTTCCTCCGGGGCGCTTTTTCCATCTTTACTGCAAATACTTAGTGGCGGTCGCCGCCGTCGATGATCGGCAGCGTCTCGAACTGGTGGAACGGCGGCGGGCTCGACAGCGTCCATTCGAGCGTCGTCGCGCCTTCGCCCCACGGATTGTCGCCCGCCTTCTTGCCCGCGAACAGCGACCAGGCGATGTTGACGAAGAAGATCACCACGCCGGCGAACATGATCATATAGCCATAGGTCGCGACCTGGTTCCAATGCGCATAGGCATCGGGATAGTCCGGATAGCGGCGTGGCATGCCCTGCAGGCCGAGGAAATGCATCGGGAAGAACATCACGTTCACGCCGATGAAGAACACCCAGAAGTGCAGATGGCCAAGCAGCTCGTTGTACATCTTGCCGCTGATTTTCGGGAACCAGTAATAGAAACCCGCAAACAGCGAGAACACCGCGCCGAGGCTGAGCACATAGTGGAAATGCGCCACCACGTAATAGGTGTCCTGCATGTAATCGTCGACGCCGCCATTGGCGAGCACGACGCCGGTCACGCCGCCGACGGTGAACATGAAGATGAAGCCGATCGACCAGACCATCGGGGTCTTGAAGCTCAGCGAGCCACCCCACATCGTCGCGATCCACGAGAAGATCTTCACGCCGGTGGGCACGGCGATCACCATCGTCGCTGCAGTAAAGTACATCTTCACCGTCACCGAAAGCCCGGTGGTGAACATGTGGTGCGCCCATACCACGAAGCCGACCAGCCCGATCGCGACCATGGCATAGGCCATGCCGAGATAGCCGAACACCGGCTTGCGGCTGAACGTCGCGATGATCTGGCTGACGATGCCGAAGCCCGGCAGGATCATGATGTAGACTTCGGGGTGGCCGAAGAACCAGAACAGATGCTGATACAGGATCGGATCGCCACCATAAGCGGGATCGTAGAACGCCGTGCCGAAATTGCGGTCGGTGAGCAGCATGGTGATCGCCGCGGCGAGCACCGGCAGCGCCAGCAGCAGCAGGAAGGCAGTGATCAGCACCGACCAGACGAACAGCGGCATCTTGTGCAGGGTCATGCCCGGCGCGCGCATGTTGAAGATCGTGGTGATGAAGTTGATCGCGCCGAGGATCGAGCTGGCGCCCGCGAGATGGAGCGACAGGATCGCCATGTCCACCGAAGGCCCGGGCTCGCCATAGGTCGAGAGCGGCGCGTACACCGTCCAGCCGGTACCCGCGCCGACGCCGACGAACGGCGAGGCGAGCAGCAGAGTGAAGGCCGGGATCAGCAGCCAGAACGAGATGTTGTTCATCCGCGGGAACGCCATGTCGGGCGCGCCGATCATGATCGGGACGAACCAGTTGCCGAACCCGCCGATCATTGCCGGCATTACCATGAAGAACACCATGATCAGCCCGTGCGCGGTGATCAGCACGTTCCAGAAGTGGAGTGCGTCGTCGAACTTGACGTCGCTGCCGTGGAGGTAGCTCAGCCAGGTCGGCAGATACTGGATGCCGGGATGCATCAGCTCGGCGCGCATCAGCCCCGAGATCCCGCCGCCGATGATGCCGGCGATGATCGCGAAGATCAGATAGAGCGTGCCGATGTCCTTGTGATTGGTGGACATGAACCAGCGCTGGAAGAAGCCCGGCTTGTGATCGGCATCGTGATGATCATGCGCATGGCCGTGGTCGTGCGCGTGGAGTGCGGTGTCGGTCATGGTCTCAATTGCCCGTCTGTCCGAGGCCCGCCGGATTCTGCGTCGCGGGCTCATTGGTGACCGCAGGAGCGGCAGTAGCGTTTACGACCGGTCCGGCTTCGGCGGCGTTGCTGGTTTCGTCGGTGGCATCGTTGCCCGCCGCGGTGGTCGATTGCGGCGCGGCGCCCTTGCTCGGCATCTTGCCGCCCTTCGAGGCGACCCAGCGCGCGAATATTTCGGGCGAAACCGCCTCGACTGCGATCGGCATGTACGCGTGGCGCGCGCCGCACAGCTCCGAGCATTGCCCGAAATAGAGGCCGGGCTTCTCGATGATGAAACTGGTCTCGTTGAGGCGGCCGGGCACCGCGTCGAGCTTGATCCAGAAGGCGGGGACCGCCCAGCTGTGGATCACGTCCTGCGCAGTGGTGACGAGGCGGATCGGCACGCCGACCGGGAGCACGACGCGGGTATCGGCCGCGAGCAGGCGCGGACCATCGGCATCGGTGCGATAGCGCTGGCCGGCGGCGACTTCGGTCTGCTCCTTGAGCATGTTGGCGGTCAGCTTGATGTCGCCATGGTCGGGATATTCGTAGCTCCAGAACCACTGGTTGCCGATCGCCTTCAAGGTCACGGCATTGTCGGGCGCGGGCTTGAACTGCGCGGCGAGCAGGCGAATCGAAGGAACGGCGATCGCGATCAGGATCAGCACCGGCGCCAGCGTCCAGACGATCTCGATGATCGTATTGTGGCTGGTGCGCGACGGCGTCGGGTTGGCGCTGCGGCGATAGCGAATGATCACCCAGATCAGCAGGATGAGCACGAAGATCGAGATGATCGTGATCAGCGGCACCAGGATCCAATTGTGGAACCAGTGCGCCTCGCGGCCATTGGGGGTCACCTGGTCCTGCAGCCCGTACAGCCCGTCCTGGGGCTGGCCGATCGTCTTCGACGGCGTCAGCAGCGGCTTGCCCGCGGCGTCGAGCGTCGGATCGGCCACCGCCGCCTGAGTCGGCGCGGCGGCAGGCGCCGGCGCCGGCGCTGCGGCCGGAGCCGCGGCCTGCTGCGCGTCGGCGGCCGGGGCCGTACTATTCTGGGCGTGGACGGGCGCCCCCAGCGCCAGCCCCGCAGCCAGGACAATCGAAGTCAATCCAAGCATGCGCATCTTCTGTTTTCACCCTGTTCGCGTGGCTGCGCCGTCGGCAAGAAAGGAAAAGGAACCAGCCAGCGCCTATACGCGGCTCAACCCCATTCTCAACCCTTTTTGCATGGCCGTTGCGGTCTCGGGGTGCCGTCCTTAAGAGTCGCGCCGCCTGGAGCATAAGGAGTGCGTGCGTTGACCCGAGACGAGATTCTGGCGGAGTTCCGCGCCGCGGACGCACTGCTCGAGGGTCATTTCATCCTCTCGTCCGGGCTGAGGAGCTCGCGCTATCTCCAGTGCGCGCGCGTGCTGATGGACCCGGCGCGCGGCAGCCGGCTGGCCGAAGCGCTTGCCGCGCGGATCCCCGCGGATCTCCGCGCACGGATTTCCGCGGTGGTTTCGCCGGCGATGGGCGGGGTGATCGCCGGGCATGAAATGGCGCGCGCGCTGGGGGTCGAGGCGATGTTCGTCGAGCGCCCCGGCGGAACCTTCGAGCTGCGCCGCGGCTTCCGCCTCCAGCCAGGCCAGAAGGTGCTGATGATGGAAGATGTCGTCACCACCGGGCTTTCCTCGCGCGAGGCGATCGCGGCGATCGAGCAAGCGGGAGGCCAGGTCATCGCGATGGCCTCGCTGGTCGATCGCTCCGGCGGCAAGGCGGCATTCGAGATCCCGTTCTTCTCGCTGCTGCAACTCGACGTCCCCGCTTACGCCCCCGACGCGCTGCCGCCCGAACTCGCCGCGATCCCGGCGATCAAGCCCGGAAGCCGCGCGGCGGCATGACCAAGCTCCGCCTCGGGCTCAATATCGACCATGTCGCGACCGTGCGGAATGCGCGCGGCTCGGGCTATCCCGATCCCGTGCGTGCGGCTTTGCTCGCCGCGGAGGCCGGCGCCGACGGCATCACTGCGCATCTGCGCGAAGACCGCCGCCACATCACCGACGACGACATCGCCCGGCTCTCGGCCGAGCTCACGATCCCGCTCAACCTCGAAATGGCGGCGACCGACGAGATGCTGGCGATCGCGCTGCGCCATCGTCCGCACGCGGTGTGCATCGTCCCCGAGAAGCGCGAGGAGCGCACCACCGAGGGGGGACTCGACGCGGCGGGGCAGCACAACCATCTCGCGCCGATGGTCGCCAGGCTGCTCGATGCGGGCTGCCGCGTGTCGCTGTTCATCGAGCCCGACGAGCGCCAGATCGACGCGGCGCTGCGGCTGCGCGCGCCGGTGATCGAGCTTCACACCGGCCGCTATTGCGAACTCGCCGAGGACGCGCGCGCCGACGAACTCCGCCGCATCGCCGACGCCGCCGCGCTTGCGGTCAAGGCAGGGCTCGAGCCGCATGCCGGGCATGGGCTGACCTTCGACAATGTCGTGCCGATCGCAGCGATCCCGCAAGTGATGGAACTCAACATCGGCCATTTCCTGATCGGGGAGGCGATCTTCGACGGGCTCGTCCCGGTGGTCCAGCGAATGCGCGCGCTGATGGATTCGGCGCGTTGAAGCTGGGCGCTGCCTTCGGATTCGCGCTCGTTGGCGCGACCGTTACGTCGATGTTCATCTGCATGTTCCCATTAACCAGGGCGCTGAGTAAGATCGGTGGGCTCGATATTGGCTGGTTCATGCTCCACGAAGTGTCGCCTCGCGTCATTATTGCCGCGGTCCTCGTCAGCGTAGCGCTCGTCTTGCATCTACGAGGAACCCGGTGGAGTTGGGCCATGCTGGTGGCAGCGCCGCCGTTGAGTTTCGCTGGCGACCTCTTTTTGATGGCGCTGCCCGGATGATCCTCGGCATCGGCTCGGACCTCTGCAACATCGAGCGGATCCAGAACTCGCTCGACCGCTTCGGCGCGCGCTTCGAGCAGCGCGCCTTCACCGAGATCGAGATCGCAAAAGCAGCGCGCCGGCCACATAATTACGCCGCGACCCTCGCCAAGCGCTTCGCTGCCAAGGAAGCTTATTCCAAGGCGGTCGGAACCGGGTTCAAGAACGGCGTGTTCCTCAAGGACATCGGTGTCGTCAACGCCCCTTCGGGTGCGCCGACGCTGGCGTTGACCGGCGGGGCGAAGGCGAGGCTTGACGCCCTCACCCCCGACGGCCACGTCGCGAAGGTGCATCTGACGCTGACCGACGATCATCCCTGGGCCTTTGCCATGGTGATGATCGAAGCGATCGCGGTCGGGAAGGACGATTGATGGCCATGGCCGCGGACGAGTTGGCGTTGACGCACGAAGACGATTTCGAAGAACGGGACGAAAGCGCACGCCGGGGCACCGACTGGTGGGCCGAACTGCGCGGCATCTTCTGGCTGATCCTCGCGGTGCTCGGCTTCCACAGCCTGATCGCCAAGCCCTTCTACATCCCGTCCGAATCCATGATGCCCGGGCTGCTGGTCGGCGACCGGCTGGTCGTCACCAAATATCCCTACGGCTACAGCTTCGTCACGCCGACCTTTCACTTGCTGCCGTTCATCCCCGGCCGGCTGTTCGGCAGCCTGCCCAAGCGCGGCGACGTCGTGATCGTCACGCCGCCCGGCACCGATACCGACTATATCAAGCGCGTCATCGGGCTGCCCGGCGACACCATCGCCGTGCGTGAGGGCGTGGTCTATCTCAACGGCAAGGCCATCCCGCGCCGCGCCGCGGGCACGCGCGACATTCCGGTCGACGCCAATACCCGCTGCGATCCCGATCATTACCGCGACAGCCTCGTCCGCCTCTCCGACGGCAAGGCAGTATGCCGGCTGCCGATCTTCCGCGAGACTCTCCCCGAGGGGCGCTCGTATGATACGGTCGATCTCGGCTGGAGCCCGGGCGACAATTATCCCGAGACGCGCGTTTCGGCGGGCCGGGTCTTCCTGATGGGCGACAATCGCGACAACAGCGCCGACAGCCGCTTCACCGTCGCGCAGAACGGGCTCGGCGGCCCGGTGCCGTGGGAGAATATCGGCGGCCGCGCCGAATTCCTCACTTTCTCGCTCGACGGCAGCGCCAGCTGGAACCCGCTGAGCTGGCCCGCTTCGCTGCGCAAGGGCCGCGCCGGCACGTCGCTCCACCCGACTCAGGAGGCACGATGACCGCCGATTCCCCGGAAAGCGAAGGCGTCCAGGTCGTCCACGAGCCCGGCCCCAACGAAATGCGCGATCCGATCGTGCGCGCCGAACTCAAGCGCGCGTCGGTGTGGTTCGGACTGGCAATCGGTACGGCGCTGGTGGTGCTGCTGATCCAGCCGCTGCTCATCATCTTCGGCGCTCTCGTCTTCGCGTCGATGCTCGACGGCGGCGTGCGGCTGCTCGGTCGGGTGCTGCCGATCCCGCGCGGGCTGCGGCTGCTGCTCGTCGTATTGTTCGTCATCGCCTTCATCGGCAGCGTCTTCTATCTGACCGGCGTCCAGATCGCGCTGCAGGCGGAACAGCTGCGCACGACGCTCGAAGTCCAGGGCAACCGCGTCGTCGCCTGGATCTCGAGCCTCGGCCTGATGCCTGGCCGCGCCGATTTGACCGGCATGGCGCAGCAGGCGCTGGGTTCGATCGGCCGGCTCACCTCTGCGGTCGGATCGGTGCTCGGCGCCGGCGCGAGCCTGCTGATGGTGATGTCGATCGGGCTGTTCGTCGCGATGGATCCGCGGATCTACGAGCGCGGGCTGCAATGGATGGTACCGATCGCCGCGCGCGACGATTTCTCGGTGACGATCGCCCGCATGGCGCGGATGCTCCGCGTGCTGCTCGCCGGCCGCCTGCTCGGCATGCTGTTCGAAGGCATGCTGACCTTCATCCTGCTGTGGTTCGCCGGAGTGCCGATGGCGCTGCTGCTCGGCATCATCACCGGCATCCTCGCCTTCATTCCCAATATCGGCGCGTTCGTCAGCGGCGTGCTGATGGTCTCGGTCGGCTTCAGCGCCGGCCAGGACCAAGGCCTTTGGGCGATCGCGATCTATTTCGGGGTGCAGACCTTCGACGGCTATGTACTGATCCCATTGGTGGCCAAGCGCACCGTCGATTTGCCGCCGGCGCTGACGCTCTCGGCACAGATCCTCGCCAGCACCTTGTTCGGCGTGATGGGACTGGCGCTTGCCGATCCGATCGTCGCAATGATCAAGGTCGCGCTGGAAAGCGAGGCCGAGCGCGGTGCCAAGGCGCGCGAAAATGCGCCGCGCGGCTTTCACTGGCGCATCCGCCACCGCGATACCGTAGCCGGCACGGCGACGATCGCGGAACCGCCGGGGCAACCCTCGGTGGGCTGAACCAAGGGGAATGCCATGCTGCTCCACGATTATTTCCGCTCGTCCGCGGCATTTCGCGTCCGCATCGCGCTCAACCTGAAAAGTGTCGCCTACCAGCGGCACGACGTGATGCTGCTCGAGAATCAGCAGCGCAGCCCCGAGCATCTCGCGCTGAACCCGCAGGGCTTCGTCCCCGCGCTCGAAGTGGATGGCAAGGTGCTGACGCAGAGCCTCGCGATCATCGACTGGCTCGATGCGAAATATCCCGAGCCGCGGCTGATTCCCGCCGATCCCGATGCCCGCGCCGCCGCGCTGGCCCGCGCGCTGGTGATCGCCGCAGACACCCACCCGCTCAACAATCTGCGCGTGATGCGCCGACTCAAGGCGATGGGAGTCGACGACGACGCCCGCGACGAATGGAGCCGCCACTGGATCGCCGAGGGGTTCGCCGCGCTCGAAGCGATGGCGGGGGACGGACCGTTGCTCGGCGGCGATTCGCCGAACGTGGCCGACATCTTCCTCGTTCCCCAGATGTTCAATGCGCGCCGCTTCGGCGTGGCGCTGGAGGCGTATCCAAAACTGGTCCGCGCCGATGCGGCCGCGCAGGCGATCGAGGCATTCGCCGCGGCACATCCGGATCGCGTGGCGCCGTGAATTCTTCTCGTCACCCCCGCGAAAGCGGGGCCCCATCTCGTGCAAGGGCCAGTCATATCACCGCAGTTTCGACGCGTACCTTCTCCCGGAGATGGGCCCCCGCTTTCGCGGGGGTGACGATCCTTTTCGGAAGCGCTTCTCCCGCGCTCGCGCAGAGCGAACCGCCGGAAATCGTCATCACCGGCCGCGGGCTCGACGCGCCGCCGGGCGAGGCGGCGTACGATGTCGTTACGATCGACCGCGAACGGCTGACCAGCACCGCCAGCAACCGTCTCGAGGACGTTCTGCGCGACGCGGCGGGCGTGGCCCAGTTTCGCCGCTCGGATTCGCGCTCGGCGCATCCGACCAGCCAGGGCGTTACCTTGCGCGGTCTGGGCGGTAACGCATCGAGCCGCGCATTGGTCACGCTCGACGGCGTACCGCAGACCGATCCGTTCGGCGGCTGGGTGGCCTTCCCCGCTTATCTGCCCGAGCGTCTTGCCGCGATCCGCATCACCCGCGGCGGCGGTAGCGGATATGCGGGACCCGGCGCGCTTGCCGGCACCATCGACCTGATCAGCGGCTCGCCGACCGATCTCGGCACGCTCCAGCTGCGCACTGCCTATGGCAGCCGCGACAGCGTCGACGCCACTGCCCTCGCTTCGGCCACGCTCGGCGGCGGCTTCGTCACGCTCGCCGGCCAATATGCCCGCGGCGATGGCCTCATCCCCGTGGTCGAAGAAGATCGCGGCCCCGCCGATCGCGCCGCGCCCTATGAGCAAGCCAGCTTGGCGCTGCGCGGCGTCGTCGATATCGGCGGCGGCACCGAGCTCCAGGCCAATTTGTCGGGCTTCACCGACCGGCGTGATCGCGGCGTCGACTTTACGCGCGTCGCCAGTGACGGCGCCGATGCGAGCATCCGGCTGGTCAAACGCGGCGACTGGGGCTGGTCGGCGCTGGCTTATCTGCAGACGCGCCAGTTCGCGAGCGGCTTCGCCAGCGTCGATGATGCGCGGACCGCGGCATCGCCGACGCTCGACCAGTATAATGTTCCCGCCACCGGCGTGGGCGGGCGGATCGAGATCGCCCCGCCAATCGGCGGAGGCATCACGCTGCGGCTGGGCAGCGATGTCCGGCGGGTGTCGGGGCGAACGCAGGAGCGATACACCTTCGTCGCAGGCGCGCCGACGCGACGGCGCGTGGGAGGCGGCGAAAGCACCACGTTCGGCGGGTTCGCCGATGCGAGCTACGAGGCCGGAGCGCTGACGCTCAACGCCGGCGGACGGCTGGATCATTGGACGATCACCAACGGCTCGCTGGTCGAACGCCCGCTTGCCGGGGGTGCCGCACTCACCAATCTCGCCTTCCCGGATCGCAGCGGCACCGAGGCGACCGGACGCGTCGGCGCTGCGCTCGCCACCGGCGCGGTAACGTTCCGAGCCGCGGGATATCGCGGCTGGCGACTGCCGACCCTCAACGAACTCTATCGCCCGTTCCGCGTCGGCGCCGATGCGACGGCGGCCAATGCCGTGCTCGATCCGGAACGGTTGACCGGCGCCGAGCTCGGGCTCGACTGGCGCCCCGCCGCACAGCTGACGCTCCGCGCCACCGGCTATTGGAACCGCCTCGACGGGGCGATCGCCAATGTTACGCTGGCCAGCGGCCCCGGCACCTTCCCCGGAGTCGGCTTCGTCTCGGCCGCGGGAGTCTATCGCCAGCGCCAGAATCTCGACGCAGTCGAGGCGCGCGGAGTCGAGCTGGACGGCAGGTTCGCGAGCGGGCCGTTCAGCGTGGCGGCGTCCTACGCCTTCGTTGATTCGCGCGTCCACGCCTCCGGCATCGCTGCCGGGCTGGACGATCTTCGCCCCGCGCAGACCGCGGCGCACCAGGCCTCGACGACGCTGGCTTGGCGCCGCGGCGATCTGGGGGCGTCGCTCACCGCACGCTATGCCTCGCCGCAATTCGAAGACGATCAGAACAGCCGCGAGCTGGCGGACGCGCTCACCTTCGACGCCGTGGCGGCGCTTCCGATGACGCAGAACCTGAGCATCGAGGCGCGCGCCGAGAACCTCGCCGATGCGCGAGTCGAGGCCGGGATCAGCGGCCCCGGCGTGGTCGAACGGGCGACGCCGCGCACTTTTTGGCTGGGGCTGCGCTACCGGCTGCGCTGATGCTCAGGGGTGCGGCAGGGAGACCAGCCGGTCGAACAGCGCAAGATAGTCGGAGATCGGATCGCCCTGCGCGATGATCGGAGCAGGGCGGATCGCAGCGGGGCCAAGCCAGTGATCGAGCGCTGCGATCAGCGCCCCGGCGTCGTCGCGCGCGACGACGGTCCCCAGCTCCGGCCCCGCCACGATCTCGCGCACCGCGACGCTCGATTCGGTCGATACCACCGGCGTCCCCACCGAAAGCGCCTCGCACAGCACGCCGGGAACGCCTTCATAGTCCGAAGTCAGCACCGCCACCGCCGCACCTTCCAGCGCGGGCAACGGATCGCCGGCGTGGCCAGGCATCGACACGCGCGCCGACAGGCCGAGCGCGGCCACTTGTGCCTCCAGTTCGCCGCGCAAGCTGCCTTCGCCGAGGATCAGCAAATGGACTTCGCGATCGCCGATCCGCACCATAGCGTCGATCAGCCGGTCCCAGCGCTTCTGCGGCTCGAGCCGTCCCAGGCCGACGATATAGCGCCTCGCGGGAAGCGCTACCGGCGCCGCGTCGGGACGCGGCAAGGCCGGCGGGTTGGCAATTATGCTGACGCGTTCGGGCGCGAGGCCCATCTCGGCCACCGCCTCCGCCGCCATCGCCGGAGTCATCGCGACGACATGATCGACGAAATGCGGGTGAAGCCGGAGCCACCGGCGATAGGCCCAGGCCTCCAAGCCGCTTTGCTCGGGCCGGACCAGCGCGTTGGACACCTTGGCGACGATCGCCGGCGACTCGCGCCCCAGGCGCAACCGAGTCAACGCGGCGACGCCGCTATAGTGATTGCCCGGGCAGAAGATCAGGTCCGGCACCACCCTGCGGACATGCCCGGCGAGCGCGAACAGCGCCGAATAGCGCGCATCGCCGAGGGAGACCAGGTCGACCCCTTGGGGGATCTCCGCGGCGAGTGGCCCTTCATCGCTGCCGACCACGAGAGTCACGCGGCGGCCGGCGCGCAGCCAGCCCTCGGCCATGCGCAACAGCGCCCGCTCGACTCCGCCGCCACGCATCGTCTGGGCGTAGCTGAGGATGTGCTGGGCGGTTCGGGTATCAGTGCGCTGCAACATCGGCCCTTGCGGTTTGCCATCCTTAGGCCCAAATCCACTCGGCAATAAACCGCATTCTGCTGTCAGTCCGCCATCTCCGCACTGCGCCCATTTCGGGGAGGTGATGCAAGACGCGGAAACAAAGTGATATTTGTTTTTACGTGTCTGCAGCGGAAACCAACCCAGTGAACAAATCAGCAGTGGAGGCTTCGGTGAACACCAGCGCTGTCGAAGCCCCGTTGGCGAGCGCGCCCGACCTTGCCGGGCTCGAACCCGTCGAGAAGATCCGGCGCCGCTGGCCGATGCTGCTGGGCGGCGCGCTGACGCTGCTGATGATCGGCGCGCTCGCGCACGAATTGTTCGGATCGGGGCTGGTCGCGCTTTCGCGCAGCGTGCCGACCAACCCCCTCTTCTACCTGGCCTTCGCGCTTTACTATCTCGGGCCGCCGACCTTCGATTACATCATCTTCCGCCGCCTGTGGGGGATCCCGCTCGACGGCATGGCGGCGCTTCACAAGAAGCGGATCTCGAACGAGGTGCTGCTCGGTTATTCGGGCGAGGCCTATTTCTATGCCTGGGCACGCCAGCGCACGCAGATGGTCGCGGCGCCGTTCGGCGCAGTGAAGGACGTGACGATCCTTTCGGCGATCGCCGGCAACGGCATCACTTTTCTGGGCATCACCCTGGCGCTGCCTTTCGGGATCGACCTGCTCACCGCGATCCAGCAGAAGCTGGTGCTCGGTTCGCTCGGGTTGATCATCGCCACCTCGCTTCCTTTCCTGATCTTCTCGCGCCGGGTGTTCTCGCTTCCGCGTCCGACATTGTGGTGGATCTTCGGCATCCACTGCACGCGGCTGGTGCTGGGATCGTTCTTTATCGCGCTCGCCTGGCACGCGGCGATGCCGCAGGTGTCGCTGATGGTGTGGCTGTTCCTCGCGGCGGCGCGGCTGCTCGCCTGGCGCCTGCCGCTGGTGCCCAACAAGGAACTGGTCTTCGCCACGTTCGCGATCATGCTGATCGGTCAGGGCGCGGCGCTGTCGGACCTGATGGCGCTGATCGCCGCACTCAGCCTGCTGGTCCATGTGGCGCTGATCGCGGGCTTCAGCCTCCATTCGCTGCTTTCGAGGAAGTCTCAATGATTCGCACCTTCACCCCGGCTGTCGCCGCAATAGGTGCCGCGGTGCTGGCGTTCGCTGCAGCCCCCGCTGCTGCCGACCCGGTCGACGGATCCTGTGCGTTGCCCGGCGGCCCGCGCGTCCAGGTGAACGTGACGGGGCTCAAGGATCGCACCGGCCGGCTCAAGCTCGAACTCTACCCGGCGAACGAAGCCGATTTTCTGAAGGACGATCGCTCGCTGGTGCGCGAGGGAAAGCCGTTTCGACGCGTCTGGGCGACGATGCCCGCTTCCGGCCCGGTCACTTTGTGCATCCGCGCACCGAGCGCCGGGCAATGGGCATTGCTGTTCACCCATGACCGCGACGGCAAGAACAAGTTCAACTTCTGGCAGGACGGCGCGGGCTTTCCGAGCAACCAGCGACTCGGGCGCAGCCGTCCCAAGGTCCGCCAGGCGCTGGTCAACGTGGCGGCCAGTGGCGGCCAGATCACCGTACGGGCGCAATATCTGAAGGGTCTCGGCGGCTTCGGCCCGCTCGACTGAGGAGGCGATCATGCGCATCGTCGACGTCAACGAATTCTACTCGCCCACCGGGGGCGGGGTGCGGACCTATATCGATCGCAAGATCGGGATCATGGCCGATCTGGGCCACGAGCTGACCGTCATCGCGCCGGCGCTCGAAGAGGGTGTGGAGGATCGCCCGGGCGGCGGCCGCATTCTCTGGGTCAAGTCGCCGGCTTTGGCGCTCGATCGCAACTACTGCATCTTCGTCAAGGACGAGCCGGTCTGGGCGTTGCTCGACCAGCTCCAGCCCGACATCGTCGAATGCAGCTCGCCCTGGCTCCCCGCCTGGACCGTCGCCAACTGGAAGGGCGCCTCGCTCAAGGTCTTCTTCGCGCATGGCGACCAGATGGGTGCCTATCCGCAGCGCTGGCTCGACAATATCGCCACGCCGATCCAGGTCGAACGCGCGTTCGCCTGGTACACGCGCTACATGAATCGCTTCCTCGGCCATTACGACGCGTTCGTCACCAACGGCCCGGCGCTGGCCAAGCGCTTCCGCCGCCGCGGCATGAAGGTCGACGCGTCGATGCCTCTCGGGATCGAGCGCAGCTGGTTCTCGCCCGATCTGCGCGACGAGAAGCTGCGCGTGGCGCTGCTCGAGCAATGCGGGCTGCCGCCCGAGGGACATCTGCTGCTCGGGCTCGGCCGTCATCACAAGGAAAAGCGCTGGCCGCTGGTGATCGATGCCGTCGAGGCGGCGGCGACCGATTTGCCCGTCGGGCTGATCCTGATCGGCGACGGCCCCGAGCGCCGCAAGCTGGAGGACCGCATCGCCGACAGCCCGCATATCCGCATCTTCCGCCCGGTATATGACCGCGTCCGCCTGTCGCGGATCATGGCGAGCTGCGACGCATTGGTCCATGGCTCCGATGCCGAGCCGTTCGGGCTGGTCGCGTCGGAGGCGCTGGCCTCCGGCCTGCCGCTGATCGGCCCCGACGAGGGCGGGTTCGCGGAAATCGCCGATCCGCTGTTCGCCGAAACCTATGCGGCGCGCGACGCGCTGTCGGCCGCCGACGCGATCCGCCGGATGTTCGCGCGCGAGCCGGTGATCCTGCGCGCCGCCGCCTGTGTCGCGGCCGGCAAGGTGCGCAGCGACCGCGACCACACGGTCGAGCTGATGGCCTATTATTCGGAACTGCTCGACAGGCGCGCCCGCGCCGCCGCTTGAAGCGGCGGCGTCAGCAACAGCAGCCGCAGCCGTCCGTCGCCCACCTTTAGCCGCTTCGCGATGCGCGGTTCGGCGATGCGCTCGATCTCCGAATCGAGCCCCGGGTCTCCTCCCGACCAGCGCGCTTCTCCGCCCAGAAGCACGACCGGCGGCAAATCGTTCGGCCGAAGGCGCCCAACCGACACGAGGTGGAAGCGGCGCTCATCGGCTTCGGAGATCAGTGCTTTGCTGCGGAGAAAGAACGGTCCTGCGGCAAAGCGCCGGTCCGGAAGCCTTTCCGCGCCGGGAAGGAGTTGCGGCGCGGTCGACGCGACCGGGCCGTGGGCCCCGGCCGCGTCCAGCGCCCGGTCGATGGCCCGGCCTTCGTCGAGCACGCGGACCATCGGGATTCCTTCGACCGCAGCGCTGCCGAACGCGATCACCGTGGGCGCCAGCCCGGCGAGCGCGAAGGCGGTGAACGCAAACCTTTGCCATTGCAGTTGTGAATCATCCCAGACCCGCGCCAGCCGCACAAACAAAGGCGGCAGCAGCGGCAGCAGATATTGCCGCCAGGTCGGCTCGGGCAGCACCGCCGAAATCAGCCCTACGCCAATGAGGAGATGGAGCAGCCAGTCGATCCGCGCGTGACCGCGCCACGCGCGCAGCCGGGAGGCGACCAGCAGCAGTGCGGGGAGCGCCGCACCAAGCGCCAGAAACTTGGCGAGATCGATCAACCGGAATGCCAGCGTGAGCTTGTATCCCTTGCCCCCGCTCGCGAAATATTGCCGCGGCGCGTCGGCGGGGAAAGTGAAGACGCCAAACCGAAAGGCCTCCGGCGCCAGGCTGGCGAGCCCCAATACGAGCGCGGTCGGCAACGCTGCCCCCACGGCGACCCACAAGGGACGATGCGCACGATCGAGCAGCGTCCACGCCCCATATGCAGCGGCAGGAAGCGCGTAACTGGCCTTTGTCGCGGCTGCGGCGGCCAGCAGCAGCCCCGCGCAGAATGCGGCGAGGGGCGTACGCCGCCGTCCTTCGCCGGCAATGATGAGCCAGAGCGCACCCGCCAGCAATGCTACCGGAAGCGCGTCGTTGCGCGCGCTGCCCGTGCCGAACAACAGGATGTCGGTGGCCGCGAACAGTCCTGCCGCGATCAGCGCGGGGCGAACTCCCACCGCCGCAGCGCGCGCGGCGCGATACACGAACATCACGGCAAGCGCGCCCAGCACCGCATTGATCAGCCGAAGCCCCGGATACGCGTAGGCGCCTAGCAGCTTGGCGACACTGCCGAACAGCAACGGCTGGAGGGGGGTCTGCAGATAGGCATAATCGCGATAGGGAAGCAGCCCCTCGCCCGAGAGCACTGCCGCGGCGACATATTGGCTCTCGTCATGATCGATCGGCCGCGCCATCGCGAACAAGGCGAACACCAGAACCAGCGCGGCAAGCGCCGCGGGTCTCCCGAACGCGGCACCGGGAAGCGGAGCGGCGGCGATCACTGGATATGGAAGGGCAAGGGGTGGTCCCGGCTCGGTGGCAATTCTTTCCCTATGCCCTTTTCGGCACGCGCCACAATGTTCAATCCGGGGCAGTGGGGCCCTCGGCCCAGCCGTCGCCCAAGCACGCTTTATTCCGCCGCGATCTGCGGTCCGAAATCGAGCTCGGCCTGCGCGACGCGCCAGAAGCTGCGGCGATGGTGGGGCGTCGGGCCGAGGACGCGCAATGCCTCCTGGTGGACCTTGGCCGAATAGCCCTTGTTGCTCGCCCAGCCATAGCCGGGATGTTCCGCGTCGAGCGCCTGCATCATGCAGTCGCGCTTGTGCTTGGCGACGATCGAGGCGGCGGCGATCGACATGCACAGCGCGTCGCCGCTGACCACGGCGTGGCTCTGATGGTCCCAATCGGGGCAGCGATTGCCGTCGACGAGCACGAAGGCCGGCCGGAACCCCAGCGCCTCGACCGCGCGGTGCATCGCCAGCATCGATGCCCAGAAGATGTTGATCGTGTCGATTTCCTCGACGCTCGCCATCCCCACGCCGACCTTGGCGCAGGCGAGCAATTCGGCGCACAGCCGTTCGCGCTTTGCCGCGGTGAGCACTTTCGAATCGTCGATGCCCTCGGGGATGCATTTGGGGTCGAGCACGACCGCTGCAGCGACCACGGGGCCGGCGAGCGGCCCGCGCCCTGCCTCATCGACGCCGGCGACGGGCCCCTTGTGCAGCCGCTTGTAGCGGCGTTCGAACTTCAGATCGGGTCCCGGATTTTTAGGCATCGTCCAGCCGCCATGGCGGATAGCGGCGCATCTCGCCAGCCTGATAGAGACGAATCGCATTGCCCGCCGGATCGCGCAGCCGCGCCTCGCGCCAGCCCCATTGCTCGTCCTTGGGCTCCTGCTCGAATTCGAAGCCCTGCTGCTGAAGATAGGCGACCGTCACGTCGAGATCGCCGCATTCGAAATAGACCACCGGGGCGGTATATGCCTCGTCAGTCGCGATCGAGAAGGTGGCGCCGCCCTCGGTTTCGAAGCGGGCATAACGCGGGCTGGCGCGCACCACCTGGCGAAGCCCGAGCAGTCGATAGAAGCGCTCGCTCGCGGCAAGGTCGCGTGCGGGCACGGTGACCTGGTTGAGCATCGGCTCGAAGAAGCTCATGTTGAGATCGAGCCGCACTGCCTGCTGCCCCATCGGGCCGTGGCCCCGCCCGAGCCCCGGTGCCTCGCGCATCGCAATCCGGACGAAACGCCGCGCACGGTTGACCGCTTCGGGGAGGTCCCATTCCTGGGCAAGTCCGCAGGCGATCGCTGACGACAGGGTACAGCCGGTGCCGTGGGTCGCTTCGGTATCGATCCGCGGGTCGCTCCATTCAATTTCGGGCGGGTCGTCGGGGTTGACCGAGTAAAGCCGGTCGGTGACCTGGGGCTCGGCTGCGTGCCCGCCTTTGACCAGCACCGCGCAGCCATGTGCCGTGACCAGAGCCGCCGGATCGCCGCCCAGCGCCTCGAGTTCGGGCAGATTGGGCGTCACCACCGTCGCGCGCGCCATCAGCCGCTCGAACGCGGCGATCGTCGCGTCGTCGGCGAGCGTCGCGCCGCTGGTCGCGACCATCACCGGATCGAACACCACCGGGACACCGGGCAGCTCCCCGAGCTTTTCGGCCACCGCCAGCGCGGTACGCGCCGAGCCGATCATACCGATCTTGATAGCGTCGACGCCAATATCGCGCACGACCGCGTCGATCTGCGCGAGGACCATGTCGGTGGGGATCAGGTGGACGCCGCGCACGCCCAGCGTGTTTTGCGCAGTGATCGCAGTGATCGCCGTCATCGCATGGCCGCCGAGCATGGTGACGGTCTTGATGTCGGCCTGGATGCCGGCGCCGCCGCCCGAATCAGAACCGGCAATGATCAGGATACGCGGCGTCACTGGCTCATCCCTTGAACTTGCGTTCCGTCGAAGCGGGGCGACGCTGGAGCGCTGCACCCGTTCGAGTCGGCCGGTCCATCAATTCGCCGCCGCAATTCGGGCATTGCTCATCGAGCGCATCGGCGCAGGCCGCGCAGAACGTGCATTCGAACGAGCAGATGAATCCGCCGGGATCGTCGGCAGGCAGGTCGACTCCGCAGCGTTCGCAGTCGGGGCGCATTTCGAGCATCAGCGCGCCCCCTTCTCGCCGTCATAATAATCGACATCGTCCGCAACCCGGAAAATGTGACGCACCGATCGCGCACCACGCTCGCCCGCGACGATGCTGATCTTGCCCGAATCGGGATATTCGCAGGTCTCGATCTCGACCAGGTTCGACACGGCGAGATAGCGCATGTCGGTGCTGCCGGTGTTGACGATCTGGTGCGCGACCTCGGCGCCGCCGGTTGGGCAGGCGATCACGTCCATCGCGCGGATCGGGTGGCGCGCGCTCCCGAAGCGCAGCTCGCCCGCGCCTTCGAGGATGAAGAACATCTCCTCCTCGCCGTGGTGGCTATGGAACGGGCATTGGACCTTGCCCGGCGGAAGCACCGTCAGATTGTAGCCGAGCTTGCGCGCGCCGATCAGGTCGCTGATCGTCGCGCGGCGCGAGGTGTAAATGCCGTTATCCTCGACATCGTCGAACTCGACCGCGTCTAGATTGACGACGGGACCGGTCATTTCCTCTCCCATGATGGACAGGAGCTATCCCCGTTCGTGCTGAGCCTGTCGAAGCACCGTTTCTTTCCCGATCCGTGGACGAAGAACGGCCCTTCGACAGGCTCAGGGCGAACGGAGGGGGCGGTGGTCACGCCGCCGCCGCGCGCACTGCGTCGCACACGCGATCGACCACCGCCTCGACCTGCCCGCGATCGTCGCCTTCGGCCATCACCCGGATCACCGGCTCGGTGCCCGAGGCGCGAATCACCAGCCGCCCCTTGCCGTCGAGCTCGGCCTCGGCTCCAGCGATGGCATCCTTTACCCGCGCGTCGTCGAGCGGCTTGCCGCCCTTGAAGCGGACATTCTTGAGGATCTGCGGCAGCGGATCGAAGCGGTGGAGCACTTCGCTGGCCGGCGCGCCGGCGCGGACCAGCTCGGCGAGCACCTGCAGCGCGGCGATCAGCCCGTCGCCGGTGGTGGCATAATCGGAGAGGATGATATGTCCGCTCTGCTCGCCGCCGACATTATAGCCCGAGGCGCGCATCTTCTCGAGGACGTAACGGTCGCCCACGGCAGTGCGCACCATCCCCAGCCCCTGCGCTGCGAGGTGGCGCTCGAGTCCAAGATTGGACATCACGGTGGTCACCAGCCCGCCGCCGGCGAGCCGGCCCTGCCGCGCCCAGCCGGACGCGATCAGCGCCATCAACTGGTCGCCGTCGATCACCCGCCCGGTCTCGTCGGCGACGATCAGCCGGTCGGCGTCACCGTCGAGCGCGATGCCGATCTGCGCACCCGATGCGACGACGGTCTCGCACAAGGTATCGGGCGCGGTCGAGCCGACGCCGTCGTTGATGTTCTTGCCATTGGGCGTGACGCCGATCGCGATCACTTCGGCACCGAGCTCCCACAAAGCGGAAGGCGCGACCTGATAGGCGGCGCCATTGGCGCAATCGATCACCACCTTGAGCCCGTCCAGGGTGAGATCGCCGGGGAAGGTCGACTTGGCAGCGTGGGTGTAGCGCCCCCGCGCATCCTCGACGCGCCGTGCCCGGCCGATATCCGCCGCGGCGGCGAGCGGCACTTCGCCGTCGATCAGCGCCTCGATCGCGAGCTCGTCGGCATCCGAGAGCTTGTAGCCGTCGGGCCCGAACAGCTTGATGCCGTTATCGGCATAGGGATTGTGGCTCGCAGAGATCATCACGCCCATGTCGGCGCGCATCGACTGGGTGAGCATCGCCACCGCAGGAGTCGGCATCGGCCCGACCAGGACGACGTCCATGCCGACGCTGGTGAACCCGGCGACCATCGCGTTTTCGAGCATGTAACCCGACAGGCGCGTGTCCTTGCCGATCACCACGCGGTGGCGGTGATCGCCGCGTGCGAAATGCGCGCCCGCGGCCATTCCCACCTTCATCGCCATCGCCGCGGTCATCGTCGAGACGTTGGTGGTGCCGCGGATTCCGTCGGTGCCGAAATATTTTCTTGCCATGCCCTGCCTGTTCGCGCCCTTGTGGCGTTTCGTGCCCGCAGAGATAGCGGCGAAAACTACAAAGGGCGAGCATGTCGCAACCTACTCGTATTCTTCTCAGCCTGATCGCCGGGCTGACCGTCGGCGCGCTGTTCGCGGCCTATGCGCCGCAGACCGGGCTCAGCGTCGCCGAATGGGCGCAGCCGATCGGCCAGGCGTGGCTCAACGGGCTGCAGATGACGATCGTCCCGCTGGTCGTCGCGTTGCTGATCACCGGCGTCACCGCTACTGCCGAAGCCGCCCAGGCAGGCCGGCTGGCAGGGCGCGCGATCGCCTTCTACGTGATCGTGCTGTTCCTGTCGGCGGCGGCGGCCGCGGTGCTGACTCCGCTCTTCCTCCACATCTGGCCGCTGCCGCAGGAATCGGCGGCGAGCCTGCGCGCGGCGCTGGTCGGTGCGGAGAAGATCGGGCCGGTGCCCCCGCTGGGAGAATTCTTCGCGGCGATCATCCCCGCCAACATCATCAAGGCGGCGGCGGAAAACGCCTTCCTGTCGCTGATCATCTTTTCGCTGGTCTTTGCATTCGCGATCACGCGCGTCGGCGGGGATCAGCGCAAGCTGCTCGTCGGCTTCTTCGCGGCGCTGCGCGACGCGATGCTGGTGGTGATCGACTGGGTGCTGTGGATCGCGCCGATCGGCGTGTTCGCGCTCGCATTGGTAGTCGGTGCCAAGGCCGGAACCGGCGCGTTCGGCGCGCTGATCCACTACATCCTCATCGTCGCGGGCGTCGGCTTCGTCGTCGCGCTATTCGCCTATCCGGTAGCGGTTTTCGGTGGCCGGGTGCGCTTCGCCCGCTATGTCCGCGGAGCATTGCCGAGCCAGGCGGTGGCGATCAGCACGCAATCCTCACTGGCCACGCTGCCGGTGATGATCGAGGGCGCGAGCGCCCTCGAGGTCCCGGTTGTCGTCTCCGGGGTCACCCTGCCGCTGGCCGTGGCGATCTTCCGCGCGACGGGTCCGGCGATGAACTTCGCGGTGGCGATCTATGTCGCGACATGGTTCGGCGTGCCGCTCAACCCCGCAACGCTGGCAGTCGGAACCGTCGTCGCGGCGCTCACCTCGCTCGGCTCGGTAAGCCTGCCCGGCACGGTCAGCTATGTCAGCGCGATCGCGCCGGTGGCCGCGACGATCGGTGCGCCGGTGGCGCCGCTGGGCCTCCTCGTCGCGGTCGAGACGCTGCCCGACATCATGCGTACCGTCGGCAACGTCACCTGGGACCTCGCGGCGACGACCTGGCTGTCGCGCCGCGCGGGCAAAGTGCCGCTCGACGAGGCGGACGCGATGCTTCGACACGACTCGGTTTAGCTTGGGGGCTCGCCAAGGGCTATTTCAGCAGGACCAGTTCCTCGGCCATGCTCGGATGCAGCGCGACGGTGTCGTCGAACGCTTCCTTGGTGAGTCCCGCCTTGACCGCCACGGCCGCGGCCTGGAGAATCTCGGGCGCGTCGGGGCCGATCATGTGGATGCCGACTACCCGGCCGGTCATCCCGTCGCACACCATCTTGTAGAGCGCGCGCTCGTTGCGGTTGGCGAGCACGTTCTTCATCGCGCGGAAGTCCGAGGCGTATACCTTGACCGAGCCGAGCTTGTTGCGCGCTTCCCCCTCGGTCATCCCGACGCTGGCGATCGGCGGATGGCTGAACACTGCGCTCGGCACGCAGCTATAGTCGACCGTCCGCGGATTGTTGCCGAAGATGGTGTCGGCGAACGCCTGCCCCTCGCGGATCGCGATCGGGGTCAGCTGGATGCGGTTGGTCACATCGCCGACCGCGTAGATGCTGTCGATCGTCGAGCGGTTCTGCGCGTCGACCTTGACCGCGCCCTTGGCGTCGATTTCCACCCCGACATCCTCGAGCCCCAGTCCGGTGGAATTGGGCACGCGCCCCGTGGCGAACAGGACGACGTCCACTTCCATCGGATCCTGCCCTGCGAGGAAGACTTTGAGGCAGCCATTTTCGAGCTTCTCGATTCGCTCGAACTCGGCGTGGAAGCGGAAGTCGATGCCCTTGGTCAGCGAGATCTGGAGCAGCCGGTCGCGGACCGAGTGATCATAGCCGCGCAGGATCACGTCGGTGCGGTTGACCACGGTGACGTGGCTGCCGAATTCGTTGAAGATCCCGGCGAATTCATTGGCGATATAGCCGCCGCCGGCGATCAGGATGCGTCTCGGCAATTTATCGAGGTGGAAGACCTCGTTCGACGTGATGCCATGCTCGTTGCCCGGGAATTCGGGAATGTGCGGATGCGCGCCGGTGGCGATCAGGATATATTTCGCAGTGATCTTCTTGCCCGACGCCAGGGCCACTTCGTGCGGGCCGGTGACGGTGGCGCGCTCGAGGATGATCTCGGCGCCGGCATTGTCGAGGCCCTGGGTGTAGAGCCCGTTGAGGCGGTCGACATCGGCGAGGACATTGTCGCGCAATGTCGCCCAGTCGAAGCTGCAATCGGGGACGTTCCAGCCGAAACGCCGCGCATCCTTGAGATCCTCGGCGAAATGCGCGCCATAGACGAGCAATTTCTTGGGCACGCAGCCGCGGATCACGCAGGTGCCGCCAACGCGGTATTCCTCGGCGACCGCTACCCTAGCGCCATAGGCCGCCGACACCCGCGAGGCGCGAACCCCGCCCGACCCGGCGCCGATGACGAACAGGTCATAATCATAGTCGGCCACCATTGCTCTCCCGCGCGTCGATCAGGGGCGCGAGATAGGCGGTGTGGGGCACGATGCCAATGACGGCGCGCTACCGCTTGCGCACGAACTCCGCGCGGAGAACCAGGCCCTTGATGCCTTCATACTTGCAGTCGATCTCCTGCGCGTCGCCGGTCAGCCGGATCGACTTGATCAGCGTGCCGCGCTTGAGCGTCTGGCCCGCGCCCTTGACGGTCAGGTCCTTGATCAGGGTCACCTGATCGCCGTCCTGCAGGATATTGCCGACCGAATCACGGACCTCGACCGTGTCGGCCGCGCCCGTCGCCGCAGCGTCGGCGGCGGGGATCCATTCCCCGCTCGCCTCGTCGTATACATAATCTTCGCCGCCGCCGGGCATCAACCGAATGCCCGCTGGATGAGATCGGTGGTCGAGGCGTCGAAATCACCGCCGTGCTCGGCGGCCCTCGCCATCTCCTTGCCGAGCTCGACGCCGAACTGGTCGAACGGGTTGATCCCGAGCAGCACTGCGTTGACGAAGGTGCGCTGCTCGTAGAACGCCAGCAGCGCGCCCAGGGTGCGCGGATCGAGATCGCTGAGCAGCAAGGTCGAGGATGGCCGGTCGCCGGGATAGGCGCGGGCGAGGTCCTGATGCTCCTTGCCCGCCATCAACGCCGCGCCCTGCGCGAACATGTTGAGCAGCAACTGGCGGTGATGCAAATCGCCCTGGGCGTGGCCCGGCTCGATCACCCCGACGAACTCGACCGGGACCAGCCGGGTGCCCTGGTGGAGCAACTGGAACACCGCGTGCTGCGCATCGGTGCCCACCCCGCCCCAGGTGATCGGCGCGGTCGGCCAGGTTACCGGCTCGCCGTCGGCAGTGACGCGCTTGCCGTTCGATTCCATCTCGAGTTGCTGGAGGTAGCTCGGCAGCAGCCGCAGCCTCTCGTCATAGGCGAAGGTCGCTCGCGTCTCGCAGCCGAGTGCCTGCGTGTAATAAAGGTCGGCGAACGCCGCGAGCGCCGGGGCGTTCCGCGCGAGCGGAGTCAGGCGGAAATGGCGGTCCATCTCGGCCGCGCCTTCCAGCATTTCCTCGAACGCATCCCAGCCGAGCGCCAATGCCGCGGGGAAGCCGATCGACGACCATAAGGAATAGCGCCCGCCGACGCTTTCGGCGAAGGGCAGCACGCGCGTCTCGTCGATACCCCATTCGACTGCCTTGTCGGGCGCCGCGGTCAGCGCGACGACGCGGCCATAGGGATCCTCGACGCCGTTGCCCGACAGCCAGGCGAGCGCGCTCTCGGCGTTGAGCAAGGTCTCGGTGGTAGTGAAGGTCTTGGAGGCGATTGCGATCAGGGTCGCCTGCGGGTCGAAGCGATCGAGCGCTTCCTCCAGCGCCGCGCCGTCGACGTTGGAGACCACCGCCACGTCGTAGCGATCGGCGTCGCGGCCAAGCGCATCGACCAGCAGCTCGGGTCCCAGCGCCGACCCGCCGATGCCGATATGCAGGATGTGGCGAACCGGGCCGAGCGCCTCGGCCTCGATCGCATCGATCAGCGCGCGCATCCGCGCCTGAAAGCCGCGTGCCCGCGCCACGCTGTCGGGCGAACCCTCGCCGCGTTCGGCGGTGTGCTCGACTGCGCGGCCTTCGGTGACGTTGATCGCTTCGCCGGCGAACAGCGCATCGCGCTTGGCGGCGAGCCCCATCGACTCGGCAAGCGCCGCGAAGGCCTGAACCGCTTCCCCGGTCAGATGCGTCTTCGACCAGTCGAAATGGATCCCCGCCACGTCGAGCGAAAGCGCCGCTAGCCGCGCCGGATCCTTGTCGAACAATTGCTTGAGCGAGGCGGGCTTGAGGGCGTGAATCGTCGACCAGTCGGGCAATGCCATGTTCATCTCCTTGAACGCAGGCTGCCCCTATCGTCCCGCACCCCGCGCTTCCAGCGCTATTCAGCCGCTTGACCTACCCGCCCAGCCCAAGCAGAGCACAGTCCATGGAAAACGCGCCCTCCGCAGAGCCCGAAACGCCCGCCATCGAAGCGCCCAAGCCCTATTCGGTGGGCACGGCGGCGGAAAAGCCCAAGTCCGAATGGCGCGACCTCGCGTCGTTCCTGATCAAGCTGGCGCTGATCGTGTTCGTAGTGCGCAGCTTCATCTTCTCGCCCTTCTCGATCCCGAGCGAATCGATGCTGCCGCGGCTGCTGATCGGCGACTATCTGTTCATCACCAAATGGAATTACGGCTATTCGAAGCATTCGCTGCCGTGGAGCCTGCCGCTGATTCCGGGCCGCATCTTTCCGGGCACGCCGGCGCGCGGCGACGTGGTGGTGTTCAAGGCGCCGCCGGGCAACGATACCGACTGGATCAAGCGAGTCATCGGACTGCCGGGCGACAGCGTCCAGATGGTCGGCGGCCAGTTGATCCTCAACGGCAAGCCGATCCCCAAGAATCGCGTCGCGCAGTTCGTGCTGCCGATCTCGCCCAATTTCGAGCGCTGCCAGCCGCAATTCCAGAATGTCGATGCCGAGGGCAACGGCGTGTGCAGCATCCCGCGCTTCCGCGAGACCCTGCCCAACGGCAAGAGCTATGACGTGCTCGACCAGGGCACCTATCCCAAGGACAATACCGGCATCTACACCGTCCCCGCCGGCCACGTCTTCCTGATGGGCGACAATCGCGACAATTCGACCGACAGCCGCTTCAGCCACGCCGATGGCGGCATCGAGTTCGTGCCGCTGGAGAATATCGAAGGCAAGGCCGTGGTTAATTTCTGGTCGACCGACGGCAGCGCCAATTGGTTCCTGCCCTGGACCTGGTTCACCGCGGCGCGCTGGGATCGGCTGGGAGAAGGCTTCTGACCCCCCCGGCTCTGGGGGGATGGATCGCTGAAACCTTCGGCCGCAAGCCCGGTGACATTGCCGCCTATCAGCGTGCGCTGACGCATGGCAGCCAGGCCGCGGCCAATTACGAGCGGATGGAGTTTCTCGGCGATCGCGTGCTCGGGCTCGTCATCGCCGAGTGGCTGTTCGAGTGTTTCGCCGAGGAGCCCGAGGGTGCGTTGTCGCGCCGGCTCAACGCGCTGGTGACCGGGCCGGTCTGCGCCGAAGTGGCGCGCGAAGTCGGCGTGGTCCCGTATCTGCGGCTCGGCAAGCAGGCGCGCGAGGACGGCGCCGCGGACAGCGACAATGTGCTCGGCGACGTGATCGAGGCGTTGATCGGCGCCTTCTACCTCGAATTCGGGCTGGAGGCGGCACGCGGCTTCATCCGCAAGGCGTGGGCCTCCCGGATCGACACCCAGGGCCAGGCGCCCAAGCATCCCAAGTCGGCGCTGCAGGAATGGGCCGCGGCGAACAATCGCCGGCCGCCCGAATATGAAGTCGTCGAGCGTTCGGGCCCCAACCATTCGCCGCGCTTCACGGTGAAGGTGGCGATCGGCAAGCTTCCCGAGGCGACCGGCGAAGGGACGAGCAAGCAGGAGGCCGAGACGGCGGCGGCCGCGGCGTTGCTGGAGAAGTTGGAGTCGAAATAGGGTCGGTAAAACGCCCTTCGTTCCTGTAGCAGTCTCGCACGATGAGCTTCTGGGTTTATATCCTGAAGTGCCGCGACGGCGCCTATTACACCGCACACCGAAGACGTCGCAACACGAGTCGCGCACCACCAATCCGGCACGATCAAGGGTTTTACCTCGCAGCGTCTCCCCGTGACTTTGGCCCGGTGTGCCGATTTCAGCACCCGCTACGAGGCGATCGCGAGCGAACGGCAAATCAAAGGCTGGACCCGCGCGAAGAAGGAAGCGCTGATCGCCGGCGACTGGGAACGCCTGTCCTCGCTCGCGCGCAATCGCCAAGACGATGGCCGCCCTTCGACAAGCGCAGGGCGAACGGCTAGGGGAGAGGGCGATCCCAAGAACCGTTCGCCCTGAGCTTGTCGAAGGGCAAAAGCCCGAACCGCGAGAAGAATGACCGAACCCACCACCCCCCATTGCGGCGTCGTCGCAATCGTCGGCGCGCCCAATGCCGGCAAGTCCACGCTCGTCAATGCGCTCGTCGGCCAGAAGGTCGCGATCGTCAGCCCCAAGGCGCAAACCACGCGCGCCCGGCTGATGGGCATCGCGATCCATGGCGACGTCCAGCTCGTGCTCGTCGACACGCCGGGCATCTTCACCCCCGAGCGCCGGCTCGATCGCGCGATGGTCGCCGCCGCATGGGAAGGCACCGACGGCGCCGACCTGATCGCTTTGGTGGTCGACGGCAAGGGCGGCACCGGATCCAAGGTCCGCCAGGTGATCGAAAGCCTGGCCGGCCGGCCCGAGCGCAAGATCCTGATCCTCAACAAGGTCGACATTGCCGACAAGCCGCGCCTGCTCGGCCATGCCGCCAAGCTCAACGAGATGCTGCCGTTCGACGAGACCTGGTTCGTCAGCGCGCAGACCGGCGACGGCGTCCCCGAATTGAAGGATGCGCTCGCCGCAGCGATGCCTGAAAGCGCCTGGCATTTCCCCGAGGACCAGGTCTCCGACGCCACCGAGCGGATGATCGCCGCCGAAGTCACCCGCGAGCAGCTCTATCTCCAGCTCCATGCCGAGCTGCCTTATGCGAGCGCGGTCGAGACCGAGAAATATTCGGAGCGGCCCGACGGGTCGGTCGAGATCCACCAGCAGATCCTCGTCGCGCGCGACACCCAGCGCGCGATCGTGCTCGGCAAGGGCGGGACGCGGATCAAGGAGATCGGCGCCCGCGCCCGCGCCGAATTGTCGCGGATCATGGGAGTGCCGGTGCACCTCTATCTCCACGTCAAGGTCAACCCGAAATGGCAGGAAGATCGCGAGCTCTACCGCGACATCGGGCTCGACTGGGTGGACTGAAGCAAATCCTGCTACCCGTTCGCCCTGAGCTTGTCGAAGGGCGCCTCTCCACAGAGGTTCAACTTGCGGCACCCGGCCCTCGACAGGCTCAGGACTTAATTGCACCAATCCCTTGCAATGTAGGATTTGGTTTGCTGAGGTCGATGCGCCGCCCTCCAGCGGCCGCTCTTTGACAATTTGAATGCCGACCGAAAACAACGCAGGTCTGCTGCATTCCGGCATCGCCCGTTTGCCGCCCGACATGCGCGATAGTGTGACCTTGGTGTGACCTTCGGCGCGCAGGATGCGCGCGCGCCGGCGCAATCCCCGGCTTTTGCCAGGGCGGGAACCTACGGAGCAAGCATCTCCTCCACCCATGTCGGCACCAGCACCCCCGCCGGCCCCATCCGGCTCTCGGCGAACCACAGGCTCCCCTCGGAGGGATCGAGGTTGAGCTCGAGCGTCGCCGCCCCGCGATGCCGCGCTGTCTGGACGAAGCCGGCGGCGGGATAGACCGCGCCTGACGTGCCGATCGAAACGAACAAATCCGCCTCGGCGAGCGCCGCTTCGATACGCTCCATCTCGTACGGCATCTCGCCGAAGAACACGATGTCGGGGCGCAGCGCCGGAGTGCCGCAATTCGGGCATTCGGTCTGCGGCGGCAGCGCCTCTTCCCATGCGGTGCGGATGCCACACGCCGCGCACAACGCCGATTTGAGCTCGCCGTGCATGTGGAGCAGTCGCGTCGATCCGGCGCGCTCATGCAGATCGTCGACATTCTGGGTGACGAGCAGCAACTCCCCCGGCCATTGCGCATCGAGCCGGGCCAGCGCGCGGTGCGCGGCATTGGGCGCGACGCTGGCGAGCTTGGCGCGCCGCTCGTCATAGAAGCGGTGGACCAGTTCAGGATCGCGCGCGAGCGCCTGCGGGGTGCAGACATCCTCGACGCGATGCCCTTCCCACACCCCGCCCGGTCCGCGGAAGGTCGCGACGCCGCTCTCGGCGGAGACGCCCGCGCCGGTGAGAATCACGATGTTGTGGATATCGGCCATCGCCGACCTCTACCGCCCGCCATGCGGCTGCCGCAAATGCGCTGTTTGATTGCCTGCAGATACTCCGGAGTATTTGCCGATGCTGCTGCCGCTCGCCCTGCTGATCGCCGTCACCGCGTCGCAGCAGCGCACGCTGGTCCCAGGCGGAGACGATGACGGTACGCAGGCGATCGCCGCCGAACCGCGCTGCGACCCCGCCGCCCAGGACGAAATATGCATCAAGGCGAATCCCAACCGCTATCGCCTCGAAAGGATCGAGCCGCGCTATGTCCAGCCGCGGGCGCGCGCGGCGCAGGCGCTGGGGCCGGGCGAAATTTCGATCGAGGCCGAGCAGCGCGAATTGCCGGGCGCGACGGCGCCCGCCGCGATGGTGCGCTTCCGAATGCCGTTCGGGCGCAAGAAGCCGAAATAGCCCCTGTCGCCCCGCCCCCCGATTGTGCCACAGCAGGCGCCATGACGAGCATCGGCATTTTCGGAAGCATGGGGCGGATGGGGCAGGCCATCGCCGCGGTCGCGCCCAGCCTCGGCGGGCAAATCGCCGGCGGCGCGGACATCAGCGACAACCCCGCAGATCTTGCCCGCAAGGCGGATGTGCTGGTCGATTTCTCCGCCCCCGCGGCACTCGAAGCGCATCTGGGGGCGGCGCGCGCCGCATGGACGCCGATCGTGATCGGTACCACCGGCCTGAACGCGCACCATCATGCGCTGATCGACGCCGCCGCGGCGGAGATCCCGGTGCTCCAGACCGGCAATACCTCGCTCGGCGTCGGGCTGCTCGCGCGGCTGGTGCGCGAAGCCGCGGCGCGGCTCGGCCCCGATTGGGACATCGAGATCGTCGAGATGCACCACCGCAACAAGGCCGATGCGCCGTCGGGCACTGCGCTGATGCTCGGCAACGCTGCGGCGCACGGCATCGGCACCACGCTCGCCGAGGCCGGCGTGACCGATCGCGCCGGGCTGACCGGTCCGCGCGCGGACGGGACGATCGGCATGGCGTCGCTGCGCGGCGGCTCGGTGGTGGGCGATCACAGCGTGATCTTCGCCACCGCCGGCGAGCGCATCGAGCTCACCCACCGCGCCGACGATCGCGCGATCTTCGCGCGCGGCGCCGTCCAGGCGGCCTTGTGGCTCAAGGGCCAGCAGCCCGGCCGCTACACGATGGACGAGGTGCTCGGGATTTGAACAAGGCGGAAATCGTCGAGTTCTTCGCGCGGCTCGCCGCCGACAATCCGCACCCGGAGACCGAACTCGAATACAGCAATGCCTTCACCTTGCTCGTCGCGGTGGTGCTCTCGGCGCAGATGACCGATGCCGGGGTCAACAAGGCCACCCGCATCCTGTTCGCCGAGGCCGATACGCCCGAAAAGATGCTCGCGCTGGGCGAAGAGACGCTCAAGCAGCGGCTGCGCACGATCAACTTCTACAACACCAAGGCGCGGAACGTGCTCGCGCTCAGCCAGGCGCTGATCGAGCGGCACGGCAGCGAGGTCCCCGCCGACCGCGACCTGCTCGAAACGCTGCCGGGCGTCGGACGCAAGACCGCCAATGTCGTGCTCAATTGCGCGTTCGGGCGCGAGACCTTCGCCGTCGACACGCATATCTTCCGCGTCGGCAACCGCACTGGGCTGGCGCGCGGCAAGACCCCGCTCGACGTCGAACTGAAGCTCGACAAGCGCGTACCCCAACCCTTCCGCCTTCACGCGCATCACTGGCTGATCCTGCACGGCCGCTACACCTGCAAGGCGCGCACCCCCGAATGCTGGCGCTGCGTGGTCGCCGATCTCTGTGCGTACAAGCCCAAGACCCCCGCCCCGCCGGCGCGCGAGCAGAGGACGCGCTGACGAGGAAACGGCTGGCGCGGCGCGTTTTGCTTTGCTAGGCGCGGCGTTCAGGCACCCGTAGCTCAGCTGGATAGAGCGCTGCCCTCCGAAGGCAGAGGCCACTGGTTCGAATCCAGTCGGGTGCACCAAGTTTCAGCCGCTTGGATGCCTGCACCGGTGGCAGTGCGGAAACGTACGGATAGCATCGTCGGACGAATTGGTCTGTATTGGAACAATCCTTCACGCGCTTCACGGGGGAGGAGGCATGCGATTCGCTCTCGCGATGCAGCGGCAGTGCAGCCAGCTCCGGGCATTAGCCCTGCGAGGGCGTGTCGAGGTTTACAGATGCGCCGCTGAATTGGAGTGCGCCCCCCTGCCACTGACCGCTTTCAGCATCTTCGGCGTTGCACCCCACTGGCAGATTCTGGGCGCATCGGCAGCCGCGCCCAGGTGCCTATTCCTCCGCTGCGAAATCGGTCGAGCGCGTCAGGTCCTCCCAGCGATCGATCTCCTCGATGACCGTGCCAAGCTTTTCACGCGCCCGGCGCAGCGCATCGGTGCCGAGCAGCAGATGCACTGGCGGATGTGCCGAATCCGCGAGAGCGAGGATTGCAGCTGCAGCACGATCCGGGTCGCCGATCTGGCGACCGGCCATCGCATCGAGAATCGCGACCGACTTTCCCACGCTCTCGGCATAATTGCCCGCGCCTTGGCTGCGCCGGATCGAATGATCGCTGAGGAAGTCGGTACGGAAGGCGCCCGGCGCGACCGCGGTAGCCTTCAGACCGAACGGAGCAATCTCCTGCGCCAGGCTCTGGGTCATGCCCTCCAGAGCGGATTTGGTGGCGGCATAGAGGCCCGATGACCCCGTTGGCGCGCGCCCTGCAATCGAAGTGAGGTTGATGATATGCCCGCTTCCCTGCCGGCGCAGCTCCGGCAGCGCGGCCCGAATGATCGCAAATGGCGCGAAGACATTGACCGCGAACAGCCTTTCGAACTCCGCATCTTTTGCCTCCTCCAGCGCGCCCAGCAGACCATAGCCTGCGTTGTTGACCACCACATCGACGCGGCCGGCTGTGGCGAACGCGTCCCCGACCGCGGACTCGATCGCCTTGGTATCGGTCAGATCGAGCCTCTGAACGTGCAGCAGGCCATTGCCTGTCGCGATTTCCGGCCGCCCTTCGCGCACGGTGCCGATGACGGTGTCACCGCGCGCCAGCGCCGCTTCCGCGAGCGCCTTGCCGAGCCCGCGCGAAATACCGGTAATGAACCATGTCTTCATAGCCGCTCTCCTTCGCGACCGGATATAGGAGCGCGACTTGTGGGTATAATCGCCTCACTCCTTCGAAGGCTTGTAAGCTCCGCTTCACAATGCTGTTAGGACATCATGATCCACCCCAGTGAATTTGGCGCGCTGCGGGCGTTCGCCGCGGTTGCCGAGCAGCGCAGCTTCAGCCGGGCGGCACAACAATTGGGTGTTTCGGCGTCGGCACTGAGCCAGATCGTTCGCGGGCTTGAAGAACGGTTGAGCATCCGCTTGCTCAACCGGACGACGCGCAGCGTATCGCTCACCGAGGCAGGCAGCGTCCTGCTTGCCGAAATAACACCGGCGATCGCGTCGCTTTCCGGCGCACTGGATCATGCGCGCAATGCCGGCAATCGGCCCGCCGGCACGGTGCGCCTGCACTGCTTCCATGCTGCTGCCGACTCCTTCGTCGTGCCGGTCCTGCCGGCCTTGGCCCGCGACTATCCCGAAATCCTGCTGGACCTGACGCTTGACGACACGGTCGTGGATATCGTCGCGGGCGGCTATGATGCCGGAATTCGCATCGGCGAAGTGATCGAGCGCGACATGGTGGCGATCCGGCTGGGCGGCGAAATCCGGCAACTCGCGGTCGCCTCTCCAGCCTATCTCGCCGAACATGGCACCCCAGGGATCCCGAAGGATCTGCTCGATCATCGCTGCATCCGCTGGCGCTGGCCGGGCCACGAAAGCACCTATGCGTGGGAATTCTTCGAAGACGGCCACTGGTTTTCCGTCGGCGTCGACGGGCCGCTCATCACCAGCAGCCGCGCCGTCATGCTCGAGGCCGCATTGGCGGGTGTCGGCATCGCTTTCCTCAAGGAGGAATCCGTAGCCGGCGCCTTCGCCGACGGACGTCTCATACCGCTGCTCGCAGAGTGGTCCGTACCGTTTCCCGGTTATTATTTGTGCTATCCGCAACAACGGCAAATGGCGCCTGCGCTGCGGGCGGTGGTGGATGCGATCACGGCATCCAGTGAAACCAGATAGCGAAAACTGGACCCGCGCCTCCTGGCAACCCCGTCGAGCAACCACGTCACCAACGACTGGCAGACGAGGGCCGATAACGACTAATCATCCCGTGGAGAAATTTTCCCGGCCCTCGGCATAAGCGGGTCAAAGGCATCGTCCCCGCCCCAGCTGTTGAGCCGCAGGTCATACCCGCCGGGCTTCTTTCCGACTGGGACATGGATGCCTATCACGGCAAAGCCGTTGTCGATGGCGTGCTGAAGCTCGCGATGCATGTCCGGATCCCAGGACTCGCCCTTCTCGGCCCATCCCAGACAGCGTTCCTTGGGCGATTTCGCGCCCGGCCCGGCGGCGGCGTTCACGCCGTTCTTCGAATATTTCGCCTCGACCACATAGACGATGCCATTGTCACGATCGATCAACAGGCCATCGGCGCCGTTGTTGCTGGTGTTCTGGAACGGCCGCATATTCAGCCCGAGTTCGTTGAAGGCGGCATAGAGCCCGACCGTCTCGCCGGTCCAGCCCGACCGCCCGGGCTCGACCGTGATCGTCTTGTCGTCGCGCTCGCGGTCATATTTGACGACCATGTGCTGCATCATGTCGTCCCGGACATCGATGACCTGCCCCTTGCGCCGAACGATCGCATCCATCGCTTCGGCACCCGTCGTCGGTGCCGCAGGCGGCTCCCACCCGCGCATCCGCTCGCGCGCCTCGGTCAGCTCGTCGCGGGGTTTGGTCGAAAGGTCGAACGGATCGAAGGGTGGCTCACCCGGGGGGGCGGGCGGTCCGCCACCCGGGCGGCGCCCAGCGCCGTCGGTCGCGGGCGCCGGCGGGTCGGGTTCGCCATCGCCGCCCTCGGTCAGCGTCGTGGTTCCCACGGCCGCCGCGCGCGGCCGTTGCTGCGCGCCACCGCTGCCGGCGCTCGCCGATGCGGAAGTTCCGGTTCCGCCCGGCGACCGACCATATCCCGCGGCAACCCCCATGACGATGCCCGTCGCCATGCCAACCGCGTCCATCCCACTGATCCCGGTACCAGCGGATGCCGGCTCGAGGCCGATCGGAATTCCGATCGCGCCGCCTGCGTCGATAGCCTCGAGTCGTTGCTTGTCCGGATGGACGTACAATGTCCTGTCGTCGCGCGCGGCGACCTGCTCCGCGGCATCGCGGTTCGGCGCGAGCGCGGGCTCGGCGGCTTCGCCCGACTGGCGGTCCGCTTGCGGCGGCGCGGGTGGCGGCTCGGATGCAGGCTCGGCCGCTTCCTGCTGGTCCTGTTTTTGCTCGGTGCGAGCGTCCTCGGCCGCAGCGGCCTGTTCGGCAGCGACCGCGCGGCGCTGACGTTCGCTTTCCTCTGCCGACTGACGCCGTTCCTCCTCGCGACGGGCGGTCTCTTCCTCGGCCTTGCGCGCCTCTTCGCGCTGGGTGACCTCGGCCTCGACGCGGGCCGTTTCCTCCGCATCGCGTTCGGCTTGCTCGCTGGCCTCCTGCGCAGCGTCCTCGGCCTTCTTCGCTTCCTCTCTGATCGTCTCCTCAACCTCGGCAGCCGCCGCATCGGCCGCGGCTTTGGTCTCTTCCTCGACCCGTTGCGCGACTTCGGCCTCCCTGGCGGCGTCGGCCTCTGCCGATGCCTGATCCACGGCGTCCTTCGCGTCGGACTCCGCGGTTTCGGCCGCTTCCTCGATATCCTCGGCAGCGTGCTCCGCCGCCTCCGCGGCGCCCTCGGAGGCTTCGGCATCCTGCTCGAGCGCCGCGTCGGTGGCCTCCTGCCCTTCCTCGACCGCCCAATCGGCGGCGTCCTCGATCGCTTCGCCGGCATCTTCGACGGCTTCGTCCGCGGCTTCGGTGACCTTGGGGGCTATTCGTCTTCGGGCGGCGGTTCGTCATCGGCTTCGGGTTCCGGTTCCAGGGGCACCGCGTCGGCACCCACCGGCTCCGCTTCCGACGGCCCGGCGGCTTCGTCCGCTTGCTCCGCCTCGTCGCGATCCGGGTTCGGCCTCGCTTCGGCGTCCGGTTCGCCTGCAGGATCGTCGGCGACCGCTTCTTCGGGCTCAGGCCGGATCTGGCCTTCATCTTCGATCGGAGGCTCGGGCTGGCCTTCCTGGGCGACTGCCTCGGGCTCGGGTCCGTCGCCAGACGGAGGCGTCTCCTCCACGGCCTCCGCCTCCGCAGGCGACGTGTCGGCCACCGCTTCAGGCCGGGGTTCATCTTCGGTTTCGGATTGCGGCACGGCTTCGGCGGCACTTGCCTCTTCGTTGCCGGCTGGTAGGTCCTCAGGCTCGGCGGCAGGGGCCGACGCTTCGTCGATAGCGTCGTCCATTTCCACCTGCCGGGTATCGGCCGCTTCGGCCTGCGGTTCGTCCTCGGCGACGAAAGGCGCCTCGCCGTCCTGCTCGGCGGGCGTGGTCACGTCCGCCTCCTCGATCGGCGGATCCGCGACTGGTTCGTCTTCGCCAACCGGCTCGGAGACCGTCGCCGAATCCTCGGCGTCGGCAGCGAGCGGCGATTCTTCGCCGGCACCGGTCTCGCCGCTTTCTTCCCTAGTCGGTTGCGAAGCAGCTTCGCTCGCGCCGTCGCTGTCGGCGACTTCCGCGTCGTCGGGAGCCGGCTCCGCCGGCGGAGCGGGTTGTTCCTCGATCTCGCCGTCGGCCGTCGGTGGCGGCGTATCGTCGGCGGCAGTCTCCGGCGGCATCTCGCCATCCTCCTCGCCCGACGGGACCAAGGCTGCGTCATTCTCGATCGGCACAGCCGCAGCTTCGTCTTCGCCGACAGGCTCCGCGGCCGACGCGGTATCGTCCGCTTCGCCATCGGCCGCGGGGAGCGGTTCGGCCTCGGCTGGGCCGGTGTCGCTCTCGATGCCGGGCTGCGGAGCAGCTTCGCGCGCCTCTTCGCTGTCGACGGCTTCCTCGTCCGGCAGCTCCACCGTGGGACCGGTCTCCTCGTCGGCCGCACCGTCGATTTCGACCGGGGCATCGGTCGTCTCCGTTTCGGTCCGCGGCTGGGTAGCCATCGCGTCGTCGTCCCGCACTTCGCCGGTCTCGAGAGTTTCCGGGACCTCCCCGTCCTCGCCGCCCGGCGCGACGGCGTCCGCGCCCTCGATCGGAGCGTCCGTGGCCTCGGGATCCGTCTCGGCCGCAAACGGCGCCTCGGATGAGTCCATAGCCTCGTCGACGGCGGGCTCCGCCGTCCCATCGTCGAGCGCCGCTTCGGGCGTATCCCCGCCGGCTTCGAGTGTGGTCGCGGCAGGGGGCTCGGCGGGGCCCTCGGCAGCATCGATCGCCTGTTCGGGCTCGGCTTCGAGGTCGGCCGCGGTTTCGCCGGCAGGTTCGGGCACGTCGCCCGACGGCGCTGCCGCTTCGGCCGAATCGGCCGGTGTCTCGGCACTGGTATCGTCGCCGGCCACGGCTTCGGTCGGGGCCGCTTCGCCGAGGTCGCCGGTCTCGTGCGCCTGATCGCCCGCCGGATCGGTCTCGACTTCGGCAGGCGCCGGCTCAAAGCTGTCCATTTCGGGCGGCGGGGCGGCATCGGGCTCGGGACCGCGCAGGCCCGCCTCCTCGAGCGGTTCGGGCTGCTCGTCGCGCTCGGTGGTCCGGTACGCCTCGCGCATCGCAGCCTGCTGCTCCGCGCGATCGCGATCGCCCTGCTCGCGCGAGGTTTCCAGATAATCGCCGGATATCGCCGACGCCTCGCCGATCGCCTCGATCGGGGCCCGGTCGCGCAGGCTCATCTGGCCTTCATCCGAGCTGATCGTCGGTTCGGTCGATTGCGCGACTTCGGGCGTATCCACGCGCGGCGGAGCCACCACCTGCTCGATCATCCCGGCCGCAGGCATCGCCTCGGCCATCGCCGGCGGCGGCATGTCCGGCGGCCGCTGTGGCGGTTCGAACGTCTCGATCACCGGCGCCTGCACCGGCTCGGGAGCGGGCATGTCTTCCGGATCCATCATCGCGGCGGCTCCGCCGAAGCGTCACGCAGCGCTTCCACGCGCGCCGCGATCGCTTTGGGGAACTGGGTCTCGGCGATCCGGCCGATCAGCGCCCATTGCAGCATCTCGCGCAGATCGGCGGACAGCGTGTCGAACCCGGCGGCGCGTTCGGCGAAGCATCGCTCGAGCGCCTGCTTTGCAGCAGCGGGGTCCTGCGTCTCGGTGAGCGAGTCGCTGATCGTGTAATAGACTTTGGAATCGCCGAGATAGCTGTCGACCAGCTGCTTGAGCCCCGCCGTGCTGCGCCGATCGAGCCAACCCTGCGCGCCGCCATAGCCCGATTTGGCGGCCGCTTCACCCGGCGCACCATCGGCGCCGTCGTGCGCATTGCCCGGCTCGACATAGGGCGCCGCCTCGGGCGGCACCAACCCCTTCGCCTCGGCATTGGCGCGCATCTGTGCGATCAGATCTTCGTTGGGGAACGGGCCTTTTTCCAGCGGTCCCTTGGCGTCCTCCGAACGCATCAGCACCGGCTGGCCTGCGTCGCGGTCGATCACGATCGCGTCGCCGGTCTTGAGCCGGGTCCGCGCATAACGCTGCTGGGCGTCGTTGAGGTTGAGCTCGTTGGCGAGGCGCTCGAACCCCGGCCGATCGGACAGCCGGGTGAGGATCTTGATGTACGAATTGTCGAGCACGCCGCCGACCAGGCTGCTCGGACGCTGATCCATTACGAGGATGCCCTGGCCGAACTTGCGCACTTCGGCGAGCATCATGTTGAGGTCCTCGGCGCTCTTGCCCTCGACTCCTTCGCCCTCGCCGCCGCCCAGCAGGCGATGCGCCTCCTCGATGAACATGACGTGGATGCGGCTTTCGTCCTTGCGATACGCCCATTCGATATGGCCCGCGAGCTGGGTCAGCAGAAAGGCCATGACCAGTGAGATGTTCGAGGAATCGCCCAGTCCGCCCATCTCGATCACGACCGGGCGGCGCAGCAATTTCTGCATGAACTCGCCGTTATTGCCCTCCACGTTGATGATGTGGCCGACCTTCTTGCCGATCGCGTTGACGCGGATCGTGCTGGCGCCGCGGATCACCCCGATCGACTCCTTCGAACCTTCGTACAGGCTCACCGCCTTTTCGTTCACTTCGTCGCGGATCGCCTCGGCGAAGCTAGCGAGCGTGGGCGCGAAGCTGTCGAGCCCGCCTTTCTGGTCCATCCGCATCGGCGGGTGGCCGCCGGCATAGCGCGGATCGGTGTAGATGCGCTCGAGCGCGCCTTCGTAGATCGCCGGCACGGGATCGAACATCTGGAACGCCGCGCGGAACGCGGCGAGGATGCGGGTGGCGTGGTTGCGCACGGTGACTCCCGGCGGCACCGAGAACGGATTGAACTGCAAGGGACATTCGTCGCGATCGCCGACGGTATAGACGACCAGATCCTCCTTGAGCGACGCATCGCGCATCAGCATGCGGAATTCCTGGCCCGTCGACGGATCGAGCACGAGGAACGGCACCTTGTGGTCCCGCCACAGCTGGATCAGCAGCGAGAATGCCAGGTTGGTCTTGCCGCTGCCCGGAGCGCCGACGAGCAGCGACGGCTTCATCAGATCGCCCAACGTGACGCAGAACGGCAGCCCCGCGCCGCCCTCGGCGTCGGGGCCCAGCAGCTTCTCGCGCTGATACATATAACCGATCATCACCTTGTCGGCCTTGCTCGCCTTTTTCTCGGATCCCTCGGGCTTCTCGGGTCCGGCCTCGGCGAAGCGGTCCCTCGCCAGCGTCTCGGGCGGGATCACGAACGGCGCCTCGGCGGTACTCAGCGCCGAGGTCTGCCCCGGCCGGTCGTAAATCGGCACATGGAACAGGCTCACTGCCTCGTCGGGGGTGACCACCCCGCCGAGATCGACCTTGTACGGGCTCGCGGCGTTGGGCGGGCTGCGTCCCCAGCGCGATTGGGTGAGCATCCGGAAGCTCTCCACCGCCTCGTCGCGCTCGTCGGCGGCGGGGCGGGCGATCCCCGGCCGGTTCCAGCCGATCGCCCCCGCCTCGTCGTCGGGCGGCGGGTTCGACAATGCCGAGCGCACGCTGCCGATCACTGCCTCGGGCACCTGCCCGCGCGCGGCGAGCGTGACGCGCGTCGTGAACACGGTGTCGGCATAGGTCGTCAGCCGTTCGTAGATGTGCCGGCCGCGATGGATGTACGAGATCGTCGACGCGTTCGCCGAGGCGGTCGCCACTAGCTCGGCGCGCATCATCTCCTCGGTCACCACGCCGTCGGTGCGGACCTGCTCGCCCTGGCTGGCCTTGCGGGTGAGATCCTCGGTGATCACCGAGAACCAGCGCCCGGCGAGCGCGATGAAATCGAGCCCCTGCCCGTTCGACAGCTGCACCGGCTGCAGCTCGACGCGCACCGCGGTCGGCGTCGACGTCTGCGACAAGGTCTCTATGATCGACAGCCACGGATCGCGCCGGTTGTCGGCCCAGAAGCGATGCGGGACATATTGCATCGACGGCTGGCTCCACGCCGTCAGCACGTCCTCGAACTTGCGGATCTCGACTATGTCGATCGGCACCGCGCCGCCCTCGAACAGAGCCCTGGCCAGCTCGGCGCGATCCATCCAGTGCGGACTGCCATAAGCGAAGATGCCCTCTTGCGGGAAGGTCCGCCGCGCCTGCTCGGCGAACGCCGCGACTTCGCGCTTCGCGCTCTCGGCGTCGGGCTGGGCACTGCGCAGCAGGATGTGGCAGCGCACCCGCGCGTTGAAATGCGATTCGTCGGGGCGTGAAGCGAATTGCAGCGCGATCGAACGATTGCGCCCGGGCTGGTGCAACTCGCTGATGAACGAGCGGAAGCGATAGAGCACCGCGCCGACGACATCGCCCTTCTGAGCGCCCTCGGGGGAAAGCGCGGGGAGCGACGGAATCTCGAAGCCGGTGACGGCGTAGAAGAGCAGGTGCGAGGATTGCGGCACCGATCCGAAGAACGGCGCGAGGTCGTCGGTGCAGACGATCTCGGGTCCGGTCAATTGCATCGGCGGGGCTTTCCTGGCGGCACGCGAATCAACAGACGTACGGCTTGTAGAGCTTCCACGGCGGCCCCTCGGCGAGCGCGATCTTGAGGTATCGCTCGGCGGAGTCGAGGCCCATGAACATCCCCATATTGCTGCCCATCATCATCATGCCGATCTGCTGCTGCTGGATGTTGCTGGTCACCTGCATCGCGATCATGATCTCGCGCTGGGTCGGGCCGTAGTTGCCGGCGCGGCGGACGAGCAGCTCCTGCTGGTCCTGCTGCTCGGCCTGCGCGCGCGGATCGGCGGCGAGCGCGGCGACTTCGGGATCGCCCTGCAGCTGGCGCATACCCTGCGGGCTCTGCATCGCCGCCTGCAGATCGGGACGGCGCTTGATCAGCTCGGCCTGCGCCACCTCGGCGAAGCCGTGCAGCTCGCGCAGCGCGCCGATCGTCATGAACGCCTGCAGATCGAGCGGATCGAGCCGCGCCGGATCGATCGCCATCAGCAGCCGCGGGATCGGGCTGAAATTGGGGATCTGCAACGTCATCGCATATTGCTGGACCACGTCCTGCCGGCGCCCGATGCCCTGTTGCAGGCGGATCGATTCGAGCAATTGCGGCGCTTCCTGCGGGCTCAGCCAGGCGAGCCATGGCGGCAGCATTCCCTGCTGGATCAGCGCGCCGACGTCCTGCTCGGTCAGCTGCGCGATCCGCGCCTGCCCTTCCCGGCTCTCGATCCAGTGGCGGATGTCCTTGGGAATGCGGCCATACGCCGCCTTGTCGATCTGGCGCAGCTGGCCGAGCCAGAACAGATAGCGTTGCCACGGCAGCACCTTCATCTGCTTTTCGAGCTGGTTCTCCTGATAGCCGATCTCGAGCGTCGCGGCGTTGATGTCGATCGTCTCGTCGATCGCCGGGCAGAAATAGCGGATGTGGAAGTCCTGCGGGCCGAGCTGCCCGCCGATGCGCGCGGGATCGATCATCCAGATCATGTTGACCGGCGCGGTGAACGCATCACCATCGGTCAGCGGCGCTTCGAGCCGGCGGCGTCCGGGATGCCCGACCTGCTCGGGCATTTCGGCGCCCGGCGACGCCATGAAGCTCCATGTCGAATCGCAATATTCGCCCGGCCGCAGCCGCGAATAGAGCCGCAGGTCATAGGAGCCGTCGGGACCGGCGAAGCTCACCGCCTGGATCGGCTGCATGTTTGGCCCGGCGACTGCCCGCACTGCCACGAACGCGCCCTTGAACATCACCCGCAGCCAATCTTCCTTGAGCTGCCAGATCGGAAACCCCTGCCCGCCCGCGCCGACCTGCTCCCAGCATTCGGGGTCGATCTTGCGCAGCGTCGCCCATTTCTGGGCCGGATCCACAAGGGCGGCGCTGGCCATCCGCGTAGTGCGCCACTGCCACGCGGCATGCCGCTACACCTCCGCGGCGGGCGGAGGCCCGTAGGGGTTGTCGTGCGGCTGGCCGTCTTGCGCCAGAAGATAGAGCAACGGGAGGAAGCCGACATAAGGGATCAGCACCAGCAAGTTCCACAGCCCCGGCTTGCCGGTATCGTGCAGCCTGCGGCTGGCTTCGGCGAGCCCGCTGACGGCGATGACCACGACCGCCACGAACGCGAGGATGGCGAGCGTTCCCGCTTCGCCATATTGCACATCCTCATCGAGCGCGATCAGCAGCGCGCCGATCAGTGCGGCTGCGGCGCGCCACGCGAACATCCGCCAATACGCACGCTTCGCCATCCGTCCCTTGAACTCGAAATCGGTGAAAAGACGCCGGGTTATAGCGTTGGCCGACGGCTTTCCCGTAGCCGGAAAGGGCGGCGGGCCCAACGGTGCGGGCGGCGGCGGGGTCTTCTGCTGCCGCACGACCACCGGCTCGGGGACAGGCAGCGGATCCGGCTGACGTCCGCCGTCAGGCCGGCTATCCTCCAGAATTGCATCCGACGCGGGAGTTTGCGCGTCGGCCGGTGCGGACGCAGCCGGCGGGATTTCGTCGACAGGCTCCAATTCGGGCAGGTCCGCGCGTGCTTCAGGATCGTCCCCATCGGGCTCGGGCGCAAGATCCGGTTCGAACGCTTCGGGCGCGACCGTCGGCATAGGCGATCCGCAGATTTCGCAGCGCGGCTGCGCACGGACGGTCAGATGGCAGGCGGGGCACTCGATCATGTCGTATGCGTCGGCACCCATGCGCGAGCCCCCAGCCAGCCGCGAAGACTGGCGCCAGATGCAGTGAAGCATCGCGCTTCACCATGCTGAACAGACGCAGGATACATCCCCTTTAATCAAGATAACAGCGCTGGAAAGTTAGTTCAAGGACGCCGCAAGGTCTTCGAGCATCAAATACGTGGGCCACAACTGGCTGGCGACCGCTTCCTTTAGGCGTTGCTTGTGCGCCGAACGGCGTCGACAGCTTGGTCCACATTCTTTCCAGCAGCGAAGACGCCCGTCGGGCGATCAGTGTACGAAACATTCAGGTGCACGGTTGTCGAGTGTCGTGAACCACGAACGCTCGCTTGTGTCGCTTCGCGACCCGAAAGCAGCGGGAGGCAGCGACAGCTACGATTTGCGGTCCCCCGCCTCTTCGGCGCACGCTTTTCCTCGATTTGTGGTTTCGATCTCCGGTCTGCGCCTCTATCGTGCGCCACAAGGGGAAGCATATGGGCATTTTCGATTTTCTCTCGAAGCAGTTCGTCGACGTCATCGATTGGGTGGATGAGCCCGGGACGCTGGCGATCCGCTATCCCATGGAAGACCGCGAGATCCAGAACGGCGCCCAGCTCACGGTGCGTTCGGGCCAGACCGCCTTATTCTACAACGAAGGACAGCTCGCCGATGCCTTCCTGCCCGGGCTCTACACGCTCGAGACCGGCAATCTGCCGGTGCTCACGTCGCTGCTCAACTGGGACAAGGGCTTCGCCTCGCCGTTCAAGGCCGACATCTATTATTACAGCCAGAAGGAACAGACCGGGCTGAAATGGGGCACCACCCAGCCGATCACCGTGCGCGACAAGGAATTCGGCCCGCTGCGCGTCCGCGCCTTCGGCTCCTATTCGTTCCGGATCGAGAGCGTGCCGACCTTCGCAGTCAAGATGATGGGCTCGCTCGACCGGCTGACTCTCGGCGATCTCGAGCCGCAGCTGCGCGGCGCGATCGCGACCGCCATCGCATCGGCGCTGGGAACCGGCGAGATCGCGTTCCTCGACCTGGCCGCGAACCAGGCGGCCTTGTCCGAGCAGCTCAAGGCCGCGGTCGAGCCCGCCTTCGCCGGGTGGGGGCTCAGCTGCACCAGCTTCTTCATCGAGAGCCTGTCCCTGCCCGAGGAAGTCCAGGCGCATCTCGACAAGGCCAGCTCGATGCGCGTGGTGGGCGACCTCGACCGGTTCGTCCGCTTCCAGAGCGCGCAGGCGATCGAGACCGCCGCCGGCCAGTCGGGCGGCGTCGCGGGCGCCGGGGCGGGAATGGCAGCGGGCGTGGCAATCGGCCAGAGCATGGCGAGCGGCATCGGCGCGGCGCCCGCAGCCCCGGCCGCGGCGCCCGGCGAGGACGCCTATGCGCAGATCGAGAAGCTGCACAAATTGCAGACGATCGGCGCGATCACGCAAGAGGAGTTCGACGCCAAGAAGGCGGAGCTGCTCAGCCGCATCCGCTGATTGGGACTTGGGCGCATGAGTCTTCACCTCCCCTGCCCCAATTGCGGCGCCGATGTCGTGTTCCGCTCGCCGGCATTGCCCAACCGGGTCTGCGACTATTGCCGCTCGATGCTGGTGCGCAGCGATGCCGGCGTGGCCAAGGTGGGCGAAGTCGCGGCGTTGCCGTTCGATGTCAGCCCGGTGCAGATCGGCATGCGCGGGCGCGCCGACGACAACGGCTTCGAAGTAATCGGCCGCGTCCGCTGGGCGTGGACCGACGGCGCGTGGAACGAGTGGCTCTTGCTGTTCGACGATGGCGCCAATGCCTGGCTGGGCGAGGCGATGGGGCAGTTCATGCTGCTTCGCGAGCAGCCGATCGGCAAGGTGCGCACCCGCGCGCTGCGCGAAATCGCCAACGGCAAGGACGCGCGGCCGGGCACCGAGTTTCAGCTCGATCAGGAGAAGATGGTCGTCGCCGATGCGCGCGAAGTGGTCTGCGTCGCTGCTGAAGGCGAATTGCCGTTCACTGCGCGGAGCGGATGGAGGCTCTACAGCGTCGACTTGCGCGGGCGGCACGGCCAATGCGCGACGCTCCAGCGCGACGATCAGGAAGTGACCTTCTACAAGGGCCGCTATGTGACTCTCGCCGAGCTGGCGCCGCGCGGGCTGCGTGCGATCGAAGGATGGACGCTGCCTTCCTATGCAGCCTGATACGGCCATCGAGCCCCAGCCCGCCCCGGCGGCGCGGGCGCTGACCTGCCCCTCGTGCGGCGGCAGCGTCGCGTTGCGCGCGGCGGGCTACACCGTCCATGTCGCCTGCCAATATTGCAGCTCGATCCTCGATGTCACCGATCCGCAGGTCAAGCTGGTCACGGCGTATAATCAGCACCTGGCCGAGCTCGAAATCCCGCTCGGAACGCGCGGCGTGCTGCGCGGAGTCGAATGGGAAGCGATCGGCTATCTCCAGCGCTCCGAGGACGGCGATTATGGCTGGGAGGAGTATCTCCTCTTCAATCCGTATCACGGCTATCGCTGGCTGGTGAAGGTCCGCGGCGGCTGGAGCATGGGCGAAGCGCTGACCGTGACGCCCGATTGGCTGTCTTACGATCAGCTCGTAGTCAACGGGGAAAACTACACCCATTTCTTCGCCGACGGCGAGGCGCGGGTCGATTACGTGCTCGGCGAATTCTACTGGCGCGTCGCGGTTGGCGAGCGGGTCAAGACCGCCGATTGGGTCCGCTCCGGCGTCATGCTCTCGCGCGAGGAGAATGCCAGCGAAGTCAGCTGGACCCGCAATGCCTGGCTCGCGCCCGCCGAGATGCGAAAGGCTTTCGCCATCCGGCCGGAGGCAATCTGGCCGCCCTTGCCGCACCAGCCTTCGCCCTGGGGTGCCTGGCTCAGGACCGGGGCGAAGATCGGCGCGCTTGCCTTTGCCTTCCTGCTCGTCTTCGCGCTTTTCTTCGGCGGCACCAGCTGGACCGCGGCGGGAAGCTTCCCGGTCGCCGCCGACGGGCGCGAGCAAAGCGTCACGCTCGGGCCGATCGTGCTGCCGCACCGCTACCAGAGCGTCCATCTTCGCGCCGACGTGCCGCAGCTGGAAAATGGCTGGGTCGATCTCGACTACAGCCTGGTCGAGCGCAAGACGCAGCAGGTCTACGAAGCGTATGGCGCGGCCGAACGCTATTCGGGCACCGATTTCGACGGCCCCTGGAGCGAAGGTTCGCGAAAGGCCGAAGTGTCGATCGCCAGCGTGCCCGTCGGCACCTACGATCTGGTGGTGGAATATAAGGCCAATCGCTGGTCCGGCGCGTCCGGCTATGCCGAGACCGCCGGCTGGATGGACCCCGCCGCCGCGCCGGTGGTGCAAGTGGAAGTGCGGCGCGGCGCGGTCTACGGCTCGAACCTGCTGATCGCATTGCTCCTGCTCGCAGCTCCCCTGGGGCTCGCGCTGATCTGGCACCTCGCGTTCGAAACGGCACGCAAGAGCGAAAGCGATTTCGCCCCTTCCGGAGAGGATGACGACGAATGAACAATCGCACTTTCGTCTATGGGCTCTGGTGCCTCGGCGTCGCGGGGCTGTTCATCATGAGCACCGTCTATGCCTGGTCGCCTTTCGCACAAGGAAGCCGGGCGCGCACCCATGGCGGCTTCTATGGCCCCACTCACAAATAGGAGATCGAAATGGTCACCACCCTGCCTGCGGTGCTGAGCACCCTGCTCTATTCGGTCATCGGCATGATCGTGTTCGTCATCGGCTTTGTGATCCTCGACCTGCTCACGCCGGGCAAGCTCTGGCAGGAGATCGAGCAGAAGCAGAATGTCGCGGTGGCGATCTTCGCCGGCGCGGTCGCGATCGGGCTGGCGATCATCGTTGCCGCCGCCATCCATGGCTGAAGCCGATCCTGCGCGACCCAGAATCCGGGCGTCCGCCTCCACTGCCGCCCTGCTCGCGTCCGCTTTCGTCGTCTCGACCTGCGGGCTGATCTACGAGTTGCTGGCGAGCACTCTGGCAAGCTATCTGCTCGGCGACAGCGTCACTCAATTCTCCACCGTGATCGGCAGCTATCTGTTCGCGATGGGCCTCGGCAGCTGGTGCTCGCGTTACGTGAAGCGCGACGAATTGCGGTTGTTCGTCCGCATCGAGCTGATGATCGCCCTGCTCGGCGGAAGCTCGGCCTGCGCCTTGTTCCTGCTCTTCCCGCTGGTCGAGCATTTTCGCGTCGCGCTGTACGGGCTGGTGCTGGCGATCGGTTTCCTCGTCGGGCTCGAAATCCCGCTGCTCATCCGCATCCTGCGCGGCTTCGATTTCCGGGAGACCGTGTCGAACGTGCTGACCTTCGACTATGTCGGCGCACTGGTCGCCAGCCTGCTCTTCCCGCTGCTGCTGATGCCGCATCTCGGAATGATCCGCACCGGCTTCCTGTTCGGCATCTTCAACGCCGGCGTCGGGCTGGCGCTGTTGTTCACACTCCCGCGCACCGCCGGCTACCGCACCGAGAAGGTCGCGTCGGTGCTCGTGCTGATCGCGCTGATCGCGGGCTTCGTCGCGTCCGACCGGCTCCAGCGCTGGGCCGAAGTGGCGAGCTATGGCGAACCGGTGATCTACGCGACGAGCACCAGGTTCCAGCGGATCGTACTCACCCGCCGCGACGACGATGTCCGGCTGTATCTCAACGGCAATCTGCAATTCTCGTCGCGCGACGAATATCGCTATCACGAGGCGCTGGTGCATCCCGCGCTGGGCCGCGTCGCCAATCCGCGCAACGTGCTGATCCTCGGCGGCGGCGACGGCCTCGCCGCGCGCGAGGTGTTCAAGCATCCCGAAGTCCGGCACCTCACCTTGGTCGATCTCGACGGCGAGATGACCAGCCTGTTCTCGCGGACGGCAATGCTGTCGCGGCTCAATCGCGGCGCGCTGACCGACCCGCGGATGACCGTGATCAATGCCGACGGCTTCCGCTGGGCGCGCGAGGCCAGGGGGCGATACGACGCAATCATCGTCGATTTCCCCGATCCGGTCGATTATTCGGTGGGCAAGCTCTACACCGACACCTTCTACCGCGCAGCGCGGAAGCTGCTCGCCCCCGGCGGGATGATGGTCGTCCAGAGCACCTCGCCGCTGGTCGCCCCCAATGCCTTCTGGACGGTCGCCTCGACGCTCGAGGCAGCCGGGCTGCAGACCCGCGGGTATCACGTCTATGTGCCGAGCTTCGGTGAATGGGGGTTCATCCTCGCCTCGGTCGGACCGATCCCGGCGCGGGGCAACATCCCGACGGGCCGCTTCCTGACCCCGACGATCGACCAGAGGCTGTTCGATTTCCCGCCGGACATGGCGCGCCGGCCGACACCGGTGAACCGGCTCGACAACCAGGTGCTGGTCCGCGAGTTCGCCAACGCCTGGGACAAATATGAAGGCTGACCGCCGCTTCGTGCTCGGCCTCGGCTTCGGCGCCACCACCGTCGCCGCGGCGGGCGGCGGGCTGGCTTATGCGCTCGGGCGCGAGGCGCCGCTGCCCGGGGGTGCGCTGGCCGGTGCCGACATGGCGCGCGGGCATCGGCTCAGGACCGGCGGTTTCCCCGCACCCGATCGATTCGAGGAAGTCGACCTCGTCATCGCCGGCGGCGGCGTCGCGGGCCTGTCGGCCGGGTGGCGGCTGACCGACGCGGGGTTCGATCGGTTCAGGCTGCTCGAGCTCGAAGACCAGGTCGGCGGCAATGCGCGGAGCGGCCGCAACCCTGTCTCGGCCTACCCGCTTGGCGCGCACTATCTCCCCGTCGCCAATCGCGAAGCCAAGGCGCTCCGCCATCTGCTGCGCCAGCTCGGCATGATCACCGGCGATTCGGAAGGGATTCCGGTCTACGATCCGGAACAACTCTGCGCCGACATGCAGGAACGGCTGTTCTGGCAAGGCCGCTGGCAGGAAGGGCTGATCCCGCGCACCGGCATCACTGCGCGGGATCGCCGCGATCTCGCCGCTTTCGAGGCCGCGATGTCGGCTTTCTCGAAGCGTATCGGTGCCGACGGCAAGCCGGCCTTCGCGTTGCCGATGGCGTACAGCTCGCGCGACGCCGACCTGACGGCGCTCGACACGATGAGCTTCGCCGCCTGGCTCGATCGGCAGGGCTGGCATTCGCCGGTGCTGCGCGCGCATGTCCGCTATGCGATGCGCGACGATTACGGCACCGAGCCGCGCGAAGTCTCGGCCTGGGCCGGCATGCATTATTTCGCGGCGCGCCGTGGCTGGGCGGCAAACGGTGCCGGCGACAACGAGCTCGCCTGGCCCGAGGGCAATGCCAGACTGACCCAACGGCTCGCCGGCTTTTTCCCGCAGCGGATCGCCCCGGGCCACATCGTCCATCGCGTTGCGCGCGAGGGGGAGCACATCCTGGTCGACAGCTTCGACGTTGCCGCGAAATCCACGACCCGCACCCGTGCGCGCGCCGCAATCCTGGCATTGCCGCACTTCATCGCCGCTCGCATTTGCGACGGGATCGAAGGCCCGGCGGGCTTCAGCTACGCCCCCTGGTTGGTCGCCAATATCACCGTCGACCGGCTGCCGGCCGGGCGCGGCGTCCCGCTTGCCTGGGACAATGTTTCGAGCACCAGCGAATCGCTCGGCTATGTCGTGGCTACGCACCAGGGTCCGGACGCAATTACTTCGGCGACCGTGCTCACCTGGTATCTGCCCTTGTCGGACATGCCGCCTGCTCAGGCCCGACAATTGCTCGTGCAGAGGTCCGCGGACGAATGGAAGCGTATCGTTCGCGACGATCTGCTCGGCATGCATCCGGAACTCGACGGCGCGATCCAGAGCATCGAGCTGTGGCGCTGGGGCCACGCCATGATCCGTCCGACACCCGGCTTCCTGTGGCGCGGCGACACCGTCGAGCCCGGTCCGCCTTTGTTTCTCGCCCACTCGGATCTCAGCGGCCTTTCGCTGTTCGAGGAGGCGCATTATCGCGGCGTCCATGCCGCCGAGCGGGCGATGGCGATGCTCGGTCATGCGCATGAAAGCCTGTTGTGATCGAGGCCTATCAAGGACAGCATCTGATTGCCGACCTGTCCGGCGGCACGCGTCTCGACGATGTCGGCAATATAGAGCGCTGTCTGATCCATGCCGCGGCTGCAGCCGGCGCGACCCTGCTCCAGGTGAGACTGCACAGTTTCGGCTCCGGTCAGGGTGTCACCGGCGTGGCGATGCTCGCCGAATCGCATATCTCGATTCACACCTGGCCCGAATATAGCAGCGCCTGCGTCGATATCTTCATGTGTGGGCGGAGCCACGATCTCGACGCTGCGCTCGACGCCATCATGCAGTGCCTCGGCGGGCAGATCAGACGCCGAACACTGCTGACGAGGAGCATCGTATAGACCGCTCTTGGCGGAAAGCTGCTGCCTGCAGATCGCTGAGCGCAAGAAACAGCAGGAATGGATGCGCGCCGAGCGCGGGAGGCCAAACAGAGAAGCGCGTCAAGCGAATCCCATGAGGGGGCAATACGCCTTAAAACACTGCATTGTTTAAAACATTAAGTTCGGTTAGGCCCTCGGTCATGCCTGCGACCCAATCCTCCCCGCTCGTCTCGGAGCTCGGTACCGAGCGCCGGATCGTCATTTGCTCCGCTCTGGCGTTGACCCTGCTTTCGCTGGTGTTCCGCAACGATCGCGCACTTCTGCTCGGACCGGGCGCGCCGGGCGACCGCGAGGCGAGCGCATTCACCGCCGTCGTCGCGCCGCCGGCGGTGAATGGTCCGACGTTTTCCGCCTTTTCCGGGCCGGTAGCCGGCCCGCGTCGGGTGGGCACCCGTGCCCCCGGCATCCGCGGTGGCGTTGCTCCTGCCTACACTCCCGGCTTCGTGGCGCCGGCAACGGCCCCCGGCACCTCGCCGGGCGCTGCCGAACCTGCCGCCGCGCCTGCGCTCCCGGTCCAATTGGCGAGCACCAATGGCCCGGCGCGCAGCTACACTCCGCAAATGGCGAGCTTCATCGGGCTGCCGGGCGGCGTGATCTTCGGCTCGGGCAACACCACGCCGACCAACCCGACCGATCCCACGAATCCCACCAATCCGACCAACCCTACCGATCCGACAAACCCCACCAACCCGACTGATCCCACGGGCCCGACGACGCCCCCGGATCCGGGCCCCGGCGCGGTCCCCGAGCCGGTGAGCTGGGCGTTGATGATTCTGGGTATCGGTATGGTCGGAGCGTCGCTGCGCCGCCGTCGGGCCGCAGAGCCCGCGCGTTCGGGGCTCGTCGCCGCGGCATAACCCCTTCCGGCGTCAGAGCCGGTCGCTGCCGATCACCATCTGATCGCCGTCGAGCGTGATCGGCCCGAGCTTGCTCAGCACGCTCTGGCCCAACAGCGACACCTTGAGACCGCCTGACGGGACTGCGGCGGGCATCGCCTCGAACGCGCGCCCGCCCACTTCGAGCGTGTCGGCGCTGACCCACGACATCGTCGCAGGCCCCGATGCGGTCTGCAGCGCGCCGGCGATCGAATCGCCGTCGGCGCGCAGCTTGGCCCGGGCGGCATCCTCCGCGGACAGGATCAGTGCAGTCGCACCGGTGTCGATCAGGAAGCGCACGCGCGTCCCGTTGACTTGCCCGTGGATGTAGAAAAGCCCGTCCGGCGCACGATCGAGCACTATACGCTTGCTCTCGTGCGATGGTCGAGCGTCCGGCACCGGTGCGGCGATCGCGACGGAGGCGATCGGCGCGACCGGTGTGGCACGCACTGGCGGCTGCGCCGACGCGGCCACCAATGCGGTGCCCGTCGCGATCATCGCAGCCAGCCAGAGGAAACGCTCGTCGACCATGCCGGCCGATGTCGCATATCGCCCTGAACATATGGCGAAAGCAGATGGTTAACGCTTAGCCAATCGCGTGCGGGGTTCCGCTCCTGCGCGTTTCGCCGAGCCGGCGAAGCCGCCAGCGCTGCACGCCCGCCGCGGCGCCGAGGACCAGCGCGACCAGCAGGCATTGGAACGCGCCCCAGAAATACGAGACCCGCATCGCGAAATTGCTCGTGTAGAGCACATAATGCGGGGTTGCGACTTCGTAGCCGGCATCGTTGTACAGGCGAATGATGTCGCCGCGCAGCGCGTTGCGCCGCAGCGTGCCCGAAATCTCTTCCAGCTTCGGCGCCTCGGGGCCGGCGCTGGTCTGGACGAAATAGCGGAGCTTGTTGCCCTTCTCACCCTTGCCCATCATCGGCACGAAGCGCACCCCCCAGCCCGAAAGCGGCGTATCGGCATCCATCACGGCGATGCGATCATAGCGGACATTGCCCGAGAGCGTCGCCGCGCCATCGTCGTGCACGATCAGGTCCGCACTGCGCGAGTCGATCCGCGCGGGCGTCCCGGTGGCGAGCGACAGGCTGAATGCGTAAACGAGCAGGCCGATGGCGCCGATCCCGGCGAGAACCGCCAGCACCGCGAGGAACCGGACGAGAAGCCGTCCCTGGCCATAGACCGTCGACGCCTTGCGCTCGCGCTGCGACAGCACATAGAGCACCGGAACCCCGAGCAGCACGACGAGCAGGCACGCCGAAGCCAGCGGGAAATAGCCGCCGAATTGCGCGAACTGCCATTCGGCGAAGCGCGCGATCAGCCCGGTATAGAGCGCGGTCTGCCAGATGAAGAACAAGGCGACGATCGCGAGCCAGCCGATGAGCAGGCGGCTGACGCTGATCGCACGCCTGGATCGCGCCGCTGCAGGCTCGGTGGTATCGGTCATCTGGTCTTCCCCTGTGTGCGATGGTTACCGCAGATGCGAACAACAGCACATCCGGCACGGAAATTCCATGGTTTCAACGCGCTGCCGGGCCAAAACCTTCGCGGTAGCGGATCTGGGTTTCCCGGCGTTCCTTCGCGACGACTGCCTCGAGTCGACGCGCGAGCCTTTCGCGCCGGATGACGGCATCGGCGACCTTGTTGGCCTGCTCGCCCACGATCGCCGCGGGTTCGCGTGCCTGCACCGCCGCGAGCCGCGCCGGCGTCCCACCGGCAAGTGCGACCGGCGCTGTCCCCGCACCGAGCAGGGCGGACGCCTCGGTCGCCGGAAGCTGTGCCGAATCGACACGCAGGCTCCGCCGCTGGAACGATAATTTCCGCGCCGCCAGCCGGCCCGCCGCTTCGTCGATCGTCGCCGCGCCCGCGACGACGCGCACGCCCTCCACGCTCGAAGGAACGATCTCGTCGAGCGTCAGGAATTGCCGCCCGGCGAACATCCACGGCCGGCCGGCGATGAAGTTCGAAATCTCGGCAGCGCTCGGCGCCGGCAGCTCGGAGGCCATCTGGTCATTGAACATGTCGATCAGGATGTCGGCGCGCGCGCGGCGGATCGCGGCGAGATATTCGGGACTGAGATCGAGTTCGCGTGCGCGCGCCGCGCGCAGCAGCAATTCGCGTTCGACGAGTCGATCGAGCGCCGGGCCGGGCGAATCGCCCTGCGCGCCCAGCCGCGCCGCCGCAGCCAGCTCGCCCTGAAGATCGCGCTTGGTAATCGCATCGCCGCCGACCGAGGCGAGGACCTGCCCCTTGGGGGAAGGCTCCTGGTCGCACGCGGCGAGCAGCAACATTGCCGCAATCGACGATCCGAAAAGCCCATGGGTGCCAATGCGCCGCGGCTCGGCTAAGCACGTGCGCAGCAGCTGGGGGAAAGAATTTTGCATACGGCCTATGACTGGGTGACGGTTCTGCTGTTCGGAGGAATCGCGACCTTGTTTCTCCAGCGTTCGGTCGGGCGCCCGGTCGCGGGGGACCGCATCCTCGCTTATCTGCCGGCGGTGCTCGGCTGTGCCGTGGCGAACTATTGCGGCAATAGCGGCTGGCACCTGCCCGCTTTGCTGCTGCTCGCCGCGACGATCGCCTATATTCTGGTCCGGCTGCGGCCGTGGGTAAGCAGCTAGCATTCTCAAATTCCCCGTCCGAGCAGAAGCCGCCGGCCCGGACCGGCAAGCGCCTCGACCAGCAGGCTGTTGAACTGGACCAGCGTATCGATCGCAAACGCCTTTGGCTGCGCGCTCGTCGACAATCGCACCAATACGCCGTCGGGCAAGTCGCGCGTCAGGCCGCGCTTGAGGATCTCGATCCGGCTGGCCCACTCGCTTTCGGGAAACATGCTGCCGATCCGCGTCCAATAGAGAATCTGCTCGACTCGGCCCGGCCGCGCCGCCGACAGCGTCGAGGTCGAGACCGTGCGGGGGCCGATTTGCACGGGCAGGCGCTCGGTTTCGCCGATCGACCAGCCCGACGCGGGATAGCAGGTCTCGGGCCGATGGAGCTGGAGCCCGTAATCCTGCGTGCTGCCATAAGCGATGACGAGAGTAACTGCGGGCTTGCCCGGCGCGACATAGCCGCGGGCGAGGTAGCGATCGTAGATCCGCTTGCTCAATTCATCGCGCGACGGCAGCACGGCGTCGAAACCGGGCGCGGCATGATAGTCGCCGAGCGCGAGCGGCACCGCGGCGTCGAGCTGTTCCTGGCTGATCGGCGACGGCGGCGCGACCGGCCGCGCCAGCGCCGCCGCGGCGCCGCCGCCCGCGAGCATAGCGCCGACGATGAAAGCGCGCCGATCCACCTCAGTCATTGCGCCGGCTTTCGACTCGCCTGGGCAACGCGCGATCGAGCGCGACGAGCAGCGCCAGCGAGACCACGAACATCAGAAACCCCGCGGCGGGATGCGCTGCGGTCTCGAGCACCTGCTCGCCGCGCCAATGGACCAGCGCGATCAACAGCATCACCCGCACGACATTGGCGAAGATCGCCAGCGGGACGATCGCCAGCGCGAGGATCAGGCTCTCATGCCAGCGCCGCCGCCGCTGCCAGAAGATGTAGAACAGCCCGATCGCAGTGAGGCTGAAGATCGAATTGAGCCCCGCGCACGCCGCCTCGACGAGCAATTCGAACTGGTCGATGTAGAGCAGGCTGCCGCTATAGGCGACATCCCATCCCAATGCCGCCAGCGCGCGGACCGATCCATAAGCGACGCCGGTCTTGAGCGTGCCGGTGAGCGCCATCTCCACTGCATAAGGCAACGGCACCAGGCACAGCAGATAGGCCAGCGGGAAGGCAAGACGCCGCAGCAGCACCCGGCCCACGCAACCGTAGAGCGCGGCGACAGCGCCCAGCCATGCCGCGAGGCAGGCGAGCGAGAGCATCCCGATCATGCGGGCAACGACGTACAGCAAGACCGCGACGGCGAACCACAGGATCGTCCAGCCGAGATGGCCGGGAGCAGCGCGTGCCCGCGAACGCCGATATTCGAACCACAGTGCCCAGATTCCGGTCAGCAGGATGATCGGGCCCTGCGCGCCCTGCGGCGTCGACCAGGTGCGCGTGGCCAGACCGGTCAGTGCGGGCAGCAGCCACGCGGCGGCGACGACCAGCAGTACCAATTGCGCCGCGCGCGACATCTTGGCGTCCGGCGCCAGCGCAGCTGGGACCAACGCGGTCGATTCCAGCGATGCACGATGCCCGGCCACTAAACTTACCCCCAAAGTCGATCCTCTTAGCCGATTCGCCCGACCGGGCAATGCGTTGCTGGACAGCGCCGCGCGCCTCGACCACAGCAATGCCATGTCACTTGCCGCCAAACTGCTCCTCGGTGCCGCCGCGATCGGACTCGCCACGGTGGCGGCGCTGTCGGCCCAGGATCATAGTCCCCGCCGCGCGCCTTCGGGGCCGCCGGGCGGTCTCGGCCTCGTCCCGAGCTTTGCCGAGGAATTTGACGGGCCCATGCTCGACAAGAATCGCTGGATCTTCGGCTTTTACGATCCACGCCGCGAGCAGCCGACGGTCGCCAAGCGCAGCCTGTGGGGCAATCGCGAGCTCCAGCTCTATTTCGACTCGGCATTTCTGGGATTGGGCATCAACCCGTTCCGGCTGGGCGATGGCGTGCTCACGATCGAGGCGTCACCCTTGTCTCCGCAGGCCAGCGCCGCGGCGCAGGCCGCCATCGCGGCGGAGACTCCCAACGTCCGCGACAGCGCGCTGCGCAACGTGCGCTACAGCTCGGGCCTGATCTCGACGCGCAGCCGCTTCGCCCAGACCTATGGCTATTTCGAGATCCGCGCGCGCTGGTCGGGCGGCAAGGGGCTGTGGCCGGCATTCTGGCTGCTGCCGGCAAGCGGCAAATGGCCGCCCGAGATCGACATCCTCGAAGCGCATGGCGACAAGCCTCGAATCGCCTATCACAGCGTGCATTCGAACGCAGTGAAGGCAACGACGAAGACGGGGGCGATCAGCGGCACCGGTCAGGACTTCCATACTTATGGTGCGCTGTGGACCGCGCGCTCGATCGACTATTTCATCGACGGCGTGAAGACCGCGACCCTGCCGACCCCGGCGGACATGCACCAGCCGATGTACATGCTAGCCAATCTAGCGGTCGGCGGCGCCTGGCCGGGCAACCCCGATGCCGCGACGCGTTTTCCGGCGACGATGCAGATCGACTATGTCCGGGCATGGCGTTTCAAGGGCGCGAATTGAGCCGGCGGTCTACCGCAGCGATCAGGTCGTATCACGAAGGTTAAAATCGGCAGAAGGGTTAGGGGAGTGGGACTCAGTCCCCCTCATCCTTCCCACGCGCTTCGCGAGCCCCCTTCGCTCTCCCACAGGGGAGAGGGAGCTCTGTCCGCCAACCGCACCGGCCGTTCTCGATTTACGCGCTACCACCCAACCAAGCGCGGAAGTCCGCGGTGGCCGCCTCGGCCCCGAAATGCCGCCGGGCGGCAGCCAATGCGGCGGCGGCGAGCGCGGCGCGGCCATCGGGGTCGCGCTGAAGCCCGGCTATCGCCTGCGCAAAAGCATCCGCATCATCGGCCTGGGCCACCGCGCCCGCCACGAGCGTCTCGACGCCTTGCAGCGTCGTGGCAGTGACCACGCTCGCTTTGCCGTGCGCCAGCGCCTCGACCAATTTGATCTTGAGGCCCGAGCCGTGGAGCAGAGGCGAGACCACGATCCCCGCCTGTCGATAAAGCGCGGCGAGATCGTCGACCAGTCCGAGCAGTTCGACTCCTTCGGGCGCGCCGGCGATCGCCGATCCGACCGTCCCCGCCACCAGCAGCCGGCTGCGCGGCGCGGCGGCGCGAACCGCGGGCCAGACGCTGTCGACGAACCATTGCAGCCCATGGACATTGGGCGCGGTGTTGCTGCCGACGAAGAGCAGGATATCCGGATCGCCCGGCTGCGGCTCGGCAACCGAGTCGATCGCCATCGGCACGAGCACCGGCAGCGTCTCCGGCACATAAGCGGCGACGAACTGCGCTTCGGTCGCCTGGATCGCGAGGACGGCATCGGCGCGGCCGAGCAAGTCGATCTCGGTCGCCTGGTCGAGCGCCGCGACGCTGTCTCCCTTTCCCTTGTCGAACTGCCCGGCGCGCGCGCTGAACAGATCGTGCATCACGATCGCAGTGCGCATCGCGGGGTCGAGCAGATAGGGCAGGGCCTCGGTCTGGAAGACATAGTCGGCGATCGCGACGCGCCCCATCCCCCGGCCGTGCCGCGCTACGTAGAGAAGGTCGTCGCGCGTCCAGGGCGCGGCGATCGCATAGGGCGCCTTGCGCTCGGCCACCCAGGCGCCGGTCGCGCCGAGGCGGCGCAGCAGACGCGTGGCGACGCCGTGCGCGGCGCCGGCGAAGATCGCGGGACGCGACGCGACGAGCATCCCGCCGATCCTGCGTCCGCCGCGCACCTGGATCGTCTCGAACACCTCCATCTCGGGACGCAACCGAAAGAACGGGACCCGCCCGAACAGCACCGGCGACGGCTGGAGCAGATGCGGCACCAGCCCCGCCTCGCGCGCCGCGCGCGCCAGCCCGAGCAGATAGGCCGAGCTCCCGTTGGTCGCGCCCATCAGTCGCTGCCGGCTGATGAACAGCACTGCCTTCGGATCGGCCTCGCGCACCTTCGGCTCCGGCAATGCCCGCGCCCGCATCCGGCCAAGCACCGCAGCGATCGGCTGGCGGAGCAGGAGCAACGCGCCCGGAGTCGCAAGCGCGGCGCGCGCTGCGCCACTAGCATCGCGGCGCTTGAGCGCGTCGACGAACCGCGCGAATCCCCAGGCGCGGCGCAGCGCCGCATATTTGCGGCGCCATGCGGCTTGCACCGCTGGCGCTTGCCCGGTCAGGACCGCGCGCTGGCGATCGGCCGCGGCGAGCATCTTGTCGGCATTGGCGGGCGAAAGCCGGTGCGAGATCGAGCTGCCATGCTTGCGATAGAAATACATCGGACGAGGGACGAGGCGGTAGCGCGCGCCCGCGGCCAGCGCGCGGAGCACCACATCGTCATCCTCGGCAATCCGCAGCCGTGCGTCGTAGCGAATCCCCGAACCGCGCAGCCAATCGAGCCGGAACATCGGCTTGAGGAACCCCAGATTGGGCCGGCCTCCATACATCAGGGTCTCGTCGAGATAGTCGCGCAGCGTGATCCACTGGCCGCCGGAGCGCCGTCGCGCGTCGAGATGCCCGTCGACCGCATCGGGCCGGTCATGGTCGAATACCAGCAGATCGTCGGCCACCATCGTCGCATCGGCGCGAATCGCTTCCTCGATCAGCCGCCGCGAGCGATCCGGATGGAGCAGATCGTCGCCGTCGAGCACTGCCAGCCAGCTTCCCTGCGCCTCATCGATCGCGTGGTTGCGCGCGCCGCCGGGGCCCGCATTCTCCGCCAATTGGAAGGCCCGAACGCGGTTATCCTCCGCCGCGAGGCGCTGGGCCAGCGCCCAGCTGCCGTCGGTCGAGCGATCGTCGACAATCAGCACTTCGACGCCCACCCCGCGCTGCGCCAGTGCACTCTCCACGGCATCGCGGAGGAAGCGCTCACCGTTGAAATTGGCGATCGCGAAGCTGATCGATGGTCGGTTCACTTGTCCCCCGGGGCAGCTGGGTTGCCGCTCCCCCGCCTAGGGAGCGGCTTGGGAAGTGGCAATTGCCGGCGACGCTTATCGGCGACGCATCCAGCGGAGATCGCCCCATTTTCGGACTTGGCGCGCGCCCGGATGGCAATGGGTTAGCGCTGGCGGCGGCACGGCACCGCGTGTAGCGAAGCGGCATGGCGATCGGCGTGACCATCGAGCCCTTTGTGGTGCCGCCTGCACGCGGGTGGATGCGGCGGCGGGCGAGCACCGACGGACAGCGGGTCATCGCGATCGGCGACATTCACGGGCGTTGGGACCTGCTCGAGACGCTGATCCGGGCAGTCGAGCAGCACGTCACCACCGGGCCGGCGATCCCGAATCAGCTGGTTTTCCTCGGCGACTTCATCGATCGCGGGCCCGACAGCCGCCGTGTCGTAGACTTCCTCCGCTCGGCCCAGAAGAATTCGCCGCGAGTCCATGTCCTGCTCGGCAACCACGAACAGGCGATGCTCCACTCCGTAGAAGGCAATTCGGACGCGCAAGGCATGTGGCTCGAACACGGTGCTGCGGCGACCTTGCGCAGCTTCGGTGCGGATTTGCCCCATCCCGGCGAGGACAATTATGCGTTCGGCGCACGAATCGCCGGCGCGCTCGGCGCCGAGACGATCGACTGGCTGCGCGACTTGCCGCTGTCCTTCAGGCTGGGCGGCTATTTCTTCTGTCACGCCGGCGTCCGCCCCGGTCGCTCGCTCGGGAAACAATCGGTGGAAGACCTGCTCTGGATTCGCGAAGCCTTCCTCGACAGCGAGCGACAGCACGGCGCAGTGATCGTCCACGGCCATTCGGTCGCCGAGGACATCGAGATCCGGCCCAACCGGATCGGCGTGGACACCGGCGCCTATCGCACCGGCAAGCTCTCCGCAGTCATCCTGTCCGATTCCGGAAACTGGGCGATCTCAACTCAAGATGACGCTGCGCCCGCACGCCGCAGGATGACCGGAGCCCATTCTTGATGCATCGCCCGACCCCCGCCCCGGAAACCATTGCCGACGCTCCACGGAGGACTGTCCATTTCGGGCTGCTCGACGGGCTGCGCGGAGTCGCGGCGATCGCCGTGGTGCTGATGCACATCGGCGAGATCTTCCTCCTGCCGGATTGGTTTCCGCAGGCCTATCTCGCGGTCCCATTCTTCTTCGTGCTGAGCGGCTTCGTCATCTCTTATGCCTATGAAGACGGGCTGATGCGGACCGGGCGTCTGCGCGACTTCGCCCGCGTTCGAATCGAGCGGCTCTACCCGCTTTTGCTCATCGGCCTCGGCTTCGGCGCGGCGCTTCTCGTGATCAAGGCCTCGTTCGGCGACGACCGATTTTCGTTGCCTTTGCTCATCGGGATGATCGTCGCTGCGCTCGCAATGATCCCGCTGCCGGGCCCCGCAGCTTTCACGATCCTGCCGCCGCAATGGTCGCTCGCGATTGAATTGTGGGGGAATATCGCCCATTTCGCGCTGCGCCGCTGGATCAGCGTCGCGCGGCTGACGCTGGCGCTCCCCATATTCTTCGTGGCGATGGCGGCCGCGGCGTTCGTCTTCGGTGGCCTCGGGACCGGGTGGAGCCTTGCCAATATCGTCGGCGGGATCGCGACCTTTGCCTTTTGCTACGGCGCCGGGATCCTGATCCATCATCTATGGAAGCAAAACCGCCTCCCCCGCTTGCGCATGTCGGTCTGGCTGATCGCCGGCCTGCTCGTCGCCTCGCTCGTGATGCCGCAGGCGCTACGCACGCCCGCCAACGCGGTACGCGACATCCTCTGCGCGGGGCTGCTCTATCCGCTTCTCCTCGTCGCCGCGATCCAGGTCGAGCCCGGCGCGCGGCTGCGCGCGATCAGCGACTGGTTCGGTCGCCTCTCCTACCCGCTCTACATCACCCATTTTCCGGTGGTGAGCTTCTGCTGCCTGGCGCTGCTCCGCTTCGACCTCCCGCAATGGGCGCTCTACGCCAGCGTGCTGCCGATCGCCGGGGTGGCAATCGTCGCGGCGTGGCTGATGCTGACGCGAGTCGACGAACCCGCCCGCCGCTGGCTCAAGCAGTCGCGCAAGGCGCGCTACGCTCCTAGCGCCGGCCCGGCCTGACACATTGGCGCAACCAATTGCGCTTTTCCGCTGCGCTGCAAAATGTTAGGCGGCAGCCTGAGCTCACCCGGAAAGTCAAACCAATGAAGTTTCGCGCAATCATCAACGCGTTCGCGCTCGCTCTTTCAGTGGCGATGCCGCTGGCCAGCGCAGTTGGCGCCACGTTGCAGAGCAGCGACGAACGCCCGCCCATCTATACGCTCGATTCGGGCGACAAGATTCGGGTGGTTGTCTATGGCGAGCAGTCGCTCAACGGCGAATATTCGGTCGGCCCTGCCGGCGACGTCGCTTTCCCGCTGATCGGCAACCTTCCCGCCAAGGGCAAGAGCGTCGCCGAGCTCCAACAGGCGATCACCGCCAAGCTCGCCACCGGCTATATCCTCGATCCGCGCGTGAGCGTCGAAGTGCTCAGCTTTCGACCATTCTACATCCTCGGCGAAGTAAACCGCCCCGGCCAATATCCCTATGCGACCGATCTCTCGGTCGATCAGGCGGTAGCGACGGCGGGCGGCTACACCTACCGCGCCAGCAAGTCGAAGATCTTCATCCGCCATCTCGGCGAGCGCGAAGTCGAGTATAAGCTCGGCAAGGGCAAGGTCGTCTGGGTGCGGCCGGGCGATTCGATCCGCGTCGGCGAGCGCTATTTCTGATCCTCCTGAGGCCGCCGCGCGCGGGATGATGCGATGAATCAAGCTGCGAGCATCGCGCGACCCAGGATCGCCCAGCGGTCGATGGACCTGTTATACTGGTTCGATGCGGTGTGGACCGCCGCGGCGATGGGCAGCGTGCTGTTCGCGTACGCGCTGGGCTCGAAGGCCGCATTGGTGATCCTCGCGCTGATGCCGGTCTATTTCGCAGTACGCTTTCGCGAAACGCCGCGGCTGCTTGCCGCCATAGCGCCGATCCTGCTGCTGCCGGGCTTCGCGATGGCATCGGCGATCTGGTCGCTCGAGCCCGGAACGAGCCTCTATTACGGTTTCCAATATTTCGTCACCGTGATGGTCGGCGCGACGATCGGTGCGGGGACCGACCGACGTCAGGCCTTGTACGGCCTGTTCGCGGCCTTCGCCGTGCTCGCCGTCACCAGCCTGATTTTTGGACGTGAAGTCGGCTGGGGCGGCGGTGGTGCGTCGCGTGTCACCACTGCGTTCGCGGGAATGACCGGGAGCAAGAACGCCGCCGCCGATACCGCCGCCGGCGGCGTCATCGTCGCCTGCGCGATGCTCGCCTTCGCGCTCCGCGAGCGCCGGCTGCTGTGGATCGGCGCGGCGGCGGTGATCGTCGCGATCGACTTGTGGATCCTGCGCCGTGCCGAATCGACCGGTGCGCTTGTCGCGTGCCTGGTGGCGGTACTCGCCTTGATCGGCTGGAACCTCGCGCGTCTGGTCTCGCCGCAGGCGCGCACGGCGTTGTTCATGTCGCTCGGTGGGACGGTGGTGCTCGCCGCCGCGCTCCAGAAATTATGGCTGATGCCGCTGGTCAGCGCGTTGCTCAAGGCGACCGGCAAGGATCCGACGCTGACCGGCCGCACCTATATCTGGGACAAGGCCTTTTCGCTGATCGAGGCGCGCCCGGTGCTCGGGCTCGGCTACAGCGCGTTCTGGCGGCACGGCAATATCGATGCCGAAGGCCTGTGGCTGTTTGCGGGCATTCAGGGGCGCGCCGGCTTCAACTTCCACAACACCTTCATCGAGATTCTCGTCCATCTCGGCTTTCTCGGTCTCGGCCTGTTCGCACTCGTCGCCTGCGGATATTTCGTGCTGCTCGTCATCCGGACGATGCGCGCGCCGAACGACCTCGGCATCCTGTTCTGCGCCTATCTGAGCTATGTCGCTGTGCGGCTTTCGATCGAGACCCAGGCCTTCGGCCCGTTCACTTTCTCGACGACGATGGTGATGGCCGGGCTGGGTTGCGCCGCCTGGGGGCGGAGCCAGGCGCGAAAGCCGGCCACCGTTGCGCCCGCCCGCGCCGCGCCGCGCTGGCGCAGCGTCTGAATCTCAGCGCGGCGGCTGGGTGCGACCGCGCAGCCGCACCAGTAGTTTCTCTACGAGTGCGATGGCCCGCCACAGGGCGATGCCCACCGCCGCGCTGGCCGCGACCGCCGGGATAGCCGTGACGAGCGTCCCGTGCTGGCTGATGAAATGCAGCACGAACGGGTGGCACATATAGATGTAGAGGCTCGCCGACGCGACGATCGCCGCACCGCGTGCCACCAGCGGCGGTGCCGAAATCCGTCGTACGTTGATCAGCAGCCAGACCGCGCCGATTTGAGTGGCGATGAAAATCCACTGGCGCAGGCTCGGCGCGTCGCCGGACAATCTGCGCACCGCATCGTAGAATGCGGGAAGGCCGTCGCCCGAGACCCCGGCGACTTGCTCGAAGCCAAAGCTCCACACCAACCCGACCGCCGCGAGCACCCACGCCACCCGCTTGCGCGCGGCGGTATCGGCTTCGAAGATCAGCCAGCCCAGCGCGAATATCCAACCCACTGAAATCAGCGTCTGCGAGTAAAATGGCCAGAAGCCACGGAGGAATGGCCCCACCATCCCGAGCGGCAGCAGGGTTGCGACGAGGACGAGCGCGAAGCGCCAGGCCGAAGCGCGCATCGCCGTTCGCGCCCAGCCGAGCGACAGCAGCCCGGTGAACAGCAGCACGTAGAGCAGATAGTCTTCCATGAACCAGTAAGGCACGAGAAGACGATTACCCGCAGCGTTGGTAACCCCCTCGGTGAAGTTGCTGACCAGTAGATATTGCGGCCAGAACATCCGGTGGTGACCGACCAAAGTCAGCGTCACGAATGCGAAATAGGGCAGCAGGACGCGCCAGAATGTTGCCGCTAGCAAGGCCCGCCCGCGGCCCTGCAACACCTTCGGCACCTGGAAGCGCGCGAAATTCTGGCCCGCCACGAGCATCAGCGCGACGGCGGCACCCCCGGCCGCATTGATCCAGGCATGGTCGAGCACGACGAGCAGGATCGCGATCGCGCGCACCAGCACGCTGCTGTCGACGACCGCGCCCGTGCCTTTGACGGGCGACAGCTGATCGAGTGCCGCCAGCGGCATGTGTTCCCAGCGTTCGGGAAGATAGCCCAACCGCTCGTCGATCAGCATCGAGACATGAACGTAATTGAGCGAATCGCCGCCAAGCTCGATGAAGCTCGCCGATTCGGGGACCTCGGCGATCCCGAGCAGTCTGGCGACCGCCGATCGCAGCGAATGGGCGCCGTCCTCGTCGAGCGGCAGGTCGATCGCGATCGGCGTCAGCACTCCGCTTTCCTCGGCGATCCGCGCGAGTTCGCGCCGCTGGACCTTGCCCGTCGCCGTCACCGGCAGCGCCGCGAGCCGAAGAAGATGAAGCGCATTGCCCGGCGAGAGACCGTGCTCCGCCAGTGCCGCGCGGGCGATTGCGAGAATTTCGGCATCCGGCGGGGCGACCGTATCTTCCACAGCGATGAGGATTCCGTCGCCACGCTGCGTGTCGGGCACGCGCGTGGCCGCGAGGCCGCCGGCCAAGGACAGCCGGGCGCGCAGCTTCTCCTCGAGCAGCTCGGGGACCAGCTTGATGCCGCCGCAGTTGATCAGATCGTCGGCGCGCCCCTGGAAATACAGGAAGCCGTCCTCGATCGCGCCCAGATCGTTGGTGACGAGCCATCCGTCCGCGTCGACGAGCGCGTGCCAACCGTCATTGTCGATCCAATGCGATGCCACATGGGGACCACGAATTCGGATCCTGCCGTCTTCGGCAATGCCGATCTCGGTTGCGCCGACCGGCTGGCCGACCGAATCGAGCGCGGCACCGCGAGTGCCGGCGATATCGAGCAGGGTGGTTCGCGACGCTTCGGTCAGCCCGTAATGCTGGACAATCCGCGCATTGGGGAACAGGCTTCGCAGCGCCTCCTTTTCGGCGCAGCTCAAATATTGGCTGCCGAGTTCCATCCAGCGAAGCGAAGCCCCCGCCACGCCGATCTGGTCGCAATGTTCGAGCAGGACGCGTGCGAGCGTCGGTACGAGCGACAAGGCGTTGACTTCGCCGGCAGCGAGCATCGCCCCGAACTCGCGCGGATCGAATCCCTTTTCGGGGAGGTAGATCGCGCCGCCCGCCGCGGCGGCGGCGCGAACGCGGCCCAGGCCGAATGAAAAGGTCGGGGGAACCCCGAGATACTCCCGGATTTCAGGGGTGACCCCCATGAATGCGTTCAGCCGGCCGATCGTATCGGCGACGGCGTCGTGGCTCAGTGCGATCCCCTTGGGGGTGCCGGTCGTGCCCGAAGTGAAGCTGACTTGCGCGATCGACGCGCCGCCGCGGGCAGGCAGGCTCTCCGAGAACCAGCCTTGGCGCTCGCCCGTCCGCACGAATCTGCGAATCTTCAGGCCCGGGTAGCGCGTGGCGATTTCGGCACTCGCCGCGATCACGAACGCCTCGCCATCACGCGTGCATTGGAATACGGCGCCGACGAAGTCGATCGAGGCGCGCGCCTCGATGGCGACGACTTCAAGTACCCGCGGTGTCACGCCGAATTCTCCTGGCCAGCCGCGCGCGTTGCATCGCGGCTCTCTCGCAGGTCCCGAATGGTGTTGCAATGCCGCAAAACCGTGTCGCGACGGCACAATCTCGCCCTTCGGCATGCCGCTAGGTTATCTTAGGTTATGTTTGTAAAATGCGCTGGCATTTGAATTTTTGTTCCAACGCCAGTCTCACTGTCCCGCGTTCGCACATTTAATGTTGCAACGCAGTACATTCTTATTGATTAATGTTCCACACTCACAGAGCGAAGCTGACGATCTATGTGGGCGAAAACGTCTTTGTGTAAGCTCTTGAATTCTCAATCGGCGCGGGTAATGGATTTTTGCTGCGGTGCAGCATTCGATGCTGTAGCGCAGGTTTCAGCGTCGCAAGACGAGGTTCGAGGTAAGTACGCATGCAGCAAGCGTCGATCATGGCGCCATTGAGGATCGAAATGCCCGCCCTGGCGCTACCGCGCTGGTTGCGGACGATCGATGTCGGCGGCGCGGCGCTGGCGCTTGTCTTTTTCGCGCCGGTGCTGCTCCTCGTCGTGCTCGCGATGCTGCTGTGCGACCGTGGCCCCGTGCTGTTTCGCCATAAGCGGATCGGCCACAATGGCCGCGAGTTCCTGTGCCTGAAATTCCGGACGATGGTCGTCGATGCCGATGAGCGTCTCCAACATCTGCTGGCGACGTGCCCCGAATCGCGCGCATCGTGGCTCCGCGACCAGAAGCTCAAGAACGATCCGCGCGTCACCCTGGTCGGCAAGTTCCTCCGAGTCAGCAGTTTGGACGAACTCCCGCAGTTCTGGAATGTGCTGGTCGGCGAGATGAGTCTGGTCGGGCCGCGCCCGATCACGCAGAGCGAAGTCGGGCGCTATGGCCGTTACTTCCTGGATTATATCAGCGTGCGTCCCGGCATCACTGGATTGTGGCAGATCAGCGGACGCAACGACGTGTCCTATCGGCGCCGCGTGGCGATGGACGTCACTTATGCGCGCAGCCAGAGCCTGACGCTGTACATGCGGATCTTGGTATTCACCGTGCCCGCCGTGTTGATGGCGCGCGGATCAAGCTGACCTCAAAAAACCACTTGTGCGACGCCCGCCCAGAAAGCGAGCGAAATCCCAGCCGCGATCAAGACGCCGCGAAAGCTGGCCAAGGAACGTGGTGCGTCCGCGCCGTCTCCGATGCGCTGCAGCATGAATGCATTGTGTTGCAGAAATAGTCCGCGCGCTCCGCGGTGTATCGAGGCGATGGATTTCTTCACTTCGCTCTCCCAGGGTCTTCGCCCTTTAACCATGATTATCAACCCATGCCTGTCTTACCTAAAAGCCGCATTGACGCAAATCGTTTCCACCGCGACACTATCAGGCGTTCTACCTACGCGATCTACCGATGGTGCGATGCTAATGCGGAGCCTCCCTCTCAATCCCCACGCCGCGTTTACGCACCGGAAACCTATTCCATTTATCGCACGAACCCATGAGCGCAGCACTGAAGCACAATATGTCCGCCCAGCCGCTGTCGCGCGGCGATCGCCGCGCGGGTGATCGGCGCTCCGTGGCGGAAGCAAGCACGCTGCGCGGGCCGGACGACGCTCCAATCGACGTAATCGTCGGCGACCTCTCTGCCAGCGGCTTCAATATCCAGTGCCCGAAGCCGTTGCCGATCGGCGCGATGGTCCAGCTAGGCCTGCCGGGAAGCGGCCGCTTCGCCGCGCGCGTCGTGCGCAGCGATGGTGATACCTATGGCTGCGAATTCACAGAATATCTGTCAGACGTCCATGTGAGCGACGCATTCCCGACAACCAACGTCGCGCAATTGTTCGTCGCCCCGTCCGAATGGGAGTGGGCTGAGCCGAAGCTCGGCAAATGGCCTCGCCCGGTCCGCGCCTCGGTAGCCATCGGCGGAACCCTCGCCCTCTGGGCAGCGATCCTCTGGGCATTGCTGGGCTGACTCGCCGCGCTTAGTGGATCTCAATATTTTCCTGCTAGATTAACGGCTTAGCGACCATCCCTGTTCTATAGTGACATTAGTCACTCTCGATCGGGATTATCGCCGTGATCCATCGTATTGCTTGCTTCCCAATATTTATGCTCGCGCTCTCCGGCTGCGGCGGCGAGAGCGGCAGCGAAACCGCCGCCGGCGTCGTCGTGGTCGTCCCCCCCAGCGAGCCGGTGGCAGTGGTGGTGCCGACGCCGACCCCCTCCCCCACGCCCGAGCCCGCGCAAAGCGCCGAAGCTGCGGGCGCGGTGGCCGCGCTCGATCCGATCGCCCAATATACCTATCCCGCGATCGCGACCGCCTCGATCGGCGACGTCAATTATCCGCTCGGCGCGACGCAAGTGGACATCCCCGTCCGCCTCGATCACGCGACGCCCAATACCGTGCATGTGCGCGTCAAGACCGCAAACGGCTCGGGCACCAACTATGTCTATTCGGGTGCCTATTTCGAGGCGGTCGACAAATATCTCATATTCCGTCCCGGCGACCCGCTGGTGCAGACGATCAGCGTCAAGATCGTCAAGACCAAGGAGGGTGGCCATTTCAAGGTCTCCTTCCCCGAAGCGCCGCAGGGCGCCAATGCCGGCGTATCGAGCGCGATCGTGACGTCGAAGGCCGGCGCCCTCGCGACCAAGCCGATCATCGCCGGATTCCGCCTGCCGCGGACCTTCAAGGCAAGCGGCACACTCGCCTATGACTTGAACCCGGCAACGGTGCGCTGGTCGGACAAGGGTGGTGCCGGCATCCTCTCCACCTCGTTCACGCACGGCCGCGCCCAGACCGGCAACGCCGAGACCGGGCTCTATCTGGACAATACGCTGCATCCCTCGGCCGAGCCTGCCTTCGCGATCAAGAACGGCAAGCTCGTCATTCACAGCCAGAAGCTGGCGACCCCGCTGACCTATGGCGGCGTGAGCTACAAATACGGCGCGGCGATGCTCAGCGGCCGCAACACCCCCGAGACCCAAGTCACCTACGGCCAGTATGAATGGGTCGCGACAATGCCCAATCGCCGCGGCTCCTGGCCCGCATTGTGGCTGATCGGGGTGCGCGGCTGGCCGCCCGAAATCGACGTCTATGAGGGCTTCGGCCAGAACAGCAATTGGGATTTCGAGCGCGACATCTCGGCCAACATCCATGGCGGCCCGATCAACCAGCGCAAGTTCACCCGCAGCATGTGGATCGACGCGACCACGGCCTATGGAATCGGCAACATCGCGTCGGCGACGCATCGCTATGCAGTCGACATCCAGGCCGATTACATCACCTGGTTCGTCGACGGGATCGAGACACATCAGGCGCGCAATCCGTTCAGCGAGCCCTTTTATCCGGTGATGAACGTCGCAGTGAAGACCAGCAGCGCCTTCACCGATGGATCCGGCGACATGGCGATTGCTTCGTTCAAGGTGTGGCGGAACCGCTGACCGGGGCGGCGGGTCCCGCCGGGGCCGGGGCGCCTCCGGACTGGCGGCTGAGGCACTCGCCCAGATTGGTGCGGCGCGTCCGGCTGCAATCCCAGCGCATGCGGTCCTGCTTGAGGCCCGGATCGCGCAGATAGTGGAAGGTCATCGCCTCGAGCTGCGACGTCGAGGCGGGCAGCGCCTTGGGAGTCAGCACCGCGCTGGGCCACGCCATGAACAGGCAACGCGGCCGCGCGCCGCATGCCTGTTTCGCCAGCGCGGGATAGCTGTCGGCGGCGACGTCGGCACCCAACGTCACCAGAAAGGCGTCGGGATTGTTCGCGGTCGGTGCGAAGCTCGGCGAGGGCGGCGGGGCGGCCGAGGTCACGGCAGCGGCAATCGCCGCAGCCGCGGCCGCTGCCGCTTCGGCATCGCCGGCAAGAGCGGCGTCTCGATGCGCCTCGGAAATCGCCGCAAGCTGCGGAATCAACGGTTCGACACCCCCATAAGCAGCGAAGAAAGCCGGCGGCCGCCCCCAGCCGCCTGTCCAGCGGAAGAACAGATGCGTCTTGACCGCGGTGACCTTGTCGAGGCTCGAACTCCAATAAGGCACCACCCAGTCGGTGTGATAGTGTGTCGCGAGGCCCACCGAAGCGAAGACATTGCCGGCCAGCGCCTGCGCCGCGATCGCCCGCGCGCGCGCCCAGGCGGCCGGCGGCGGCATGCGCGTCATCGCGCCGTCGCAGGTAAATGTGAACTGGCACCCGGTCTTGCGCTCGGATCCCTGGAACACCACGCCGCACACGGTATGCGGAAAGGCCGGGTGCCGCACGCGGTTGAGCACGACCTGCGCCACGGCGCGCTCGCCGACTGCGTCGTCGCCCGCTTCGTAGAGGACGGCCGCGGCCAGGCAATCGGTCGCGCGCACGATATCCGCGGTGCTTCCGCCGGCGATGAACTTGCGCGCCGCCGGGTTTGGCAGAGTCGAGAAAGGCACGGCGGCGTTGATCGCACGGGCGTCCGAAGCGGGCAGCGGCTTCAACTCGAGCGGCTCGACCGCCGGTAGCGGCGCATCGATACCCGGAAGCTTCACCGCGACACCGGCGGCTTGCGCTGTGACAGCCGGCTGACGTTTTTCTGGCTGGGCCGAGCGCCACAGCACTGCGCCCATGACCCCGACGACGAGCAACGCGGCGCACGCAAGTGCAGCAACGACGATCGACCGCCGCCGCGCATCCTGGCGTCGCGCTTGCCGCATTATCTCGATACGCGCCGCCGCGTCCCGTGCATTATCGTACATCAACATCCGCCGTCTAAAATCCGCGCTTTGGGAAGTTGTCCCCTGCCCCCGCATGTCTGCGCAAACGCATATAGAGTCGCCGGGCGGCATGCGTTCTCCGCCCTAACTCGACCGTGATCCTACCGCAACGCAGCAAAAAACGCTCGAATTACCGGAAATGTCCCGGAAACACGCAGCGACCCGCGCTTTGGCGTTGAACTTTACTAAATATCACTGTTGTATCGAGTGAGTCCGGCTTTCGGAGCATTGCCGGTGGGGGCCATAAATGACGGGGACTGGTGGGGACGACGATCGAGTCTATTGGGCGGATACCGCCAAGGGACTGATCATCCTGATCATCGTGCTGTCGCACGGCGGTCTTTTCGTTGAAGGGGCGGGCTATCCGCAAGCGACGCTCCGCAACGCGATCGGAGCAGTGACTCCCGTCGGCATGCCGCTTTTCTTCATGATCTCGGGCATGTTTTCGCGGCGCTACCTCGACGGCAGCTGGAGCGGCTTCTGGCACGGCCGGCTCAAGGCGTTGATCTGGGTGCTGCTGATCTGGATTCCGATCGACTGGCTGCTGTTTTCGATCTTCCCCAATTTCCGCGATCCGACCCACGGCAAGCATCTCTGGCAGATCCTGACTGCGTGGATCTTCCCGTCTTCCTATCTCTGGTTCATCTGGAGCCTCGGCGCCTATTCGCTGCTCGCCTGGCTATTGGGACGGCGCCACGCGAAAATCTGCGCAGCGGCGGCGCTGGCGGTAACCTTGGCGATGCTCGGGCTGACGACCTGGCATCTCGACCATTACGGGCTGCACCTGCTCGCACAGGATTATTATCTGCGTGGCGCGCTGAGCTTCTTCTTCTATTTTTACTTCGGCTATGTGTGTCGCGACCTCATCCTTCGCGCCGCGACGCTTCCTACGGTGCCGGCTACTGTGGTGGCGCTCGTCGGTTACGGCGTGCTGGCGTGGATCGCCTCGACGGTTACCAGCGTGGCCCCCGGCGCGGTGATCAAATTCGTCGCAGTGGGCGTCGGCATGGTCGGCGCAATCTATCTCGGCAAAACGCTGGGCGTCCGTCGCGATACGCGACGCTTCTTCGGGCGGCTTGGGCAGATGACGCTGCCGATCTATCTCACCCATTTGCTGTTCATGATGCCGTTGGTCTATTGGCTCGCCAGCCTCCACAGCCCCTATCTCCTTGGATCGGGCGTAGCGCTGGCGATCGCCGTGTCGATCATCAGCATCCTCGGATCGGTGGCGATCACACAGCTCGCGATCGCGCTGAACCTCACCTTTTTCTTCTTTCCCCCCAAATTGCGGCTGCTCGCTCGGATCGCCGCGCTGTTCGGTCGCGGCGAAACCGCAACGGATGGGAGCGGCGAGACGCCGGAAGCCGAAGCCCGCAGCTGACCTGGTCAGCCCTGAGGGAGTGAACGCACCGCAATGGCGGCGGGCGTCCTGCCGAACAGCCACTGCGCCAGGAAACCGGTACCCCAGGCGGCATGCATGATCATCGCCGCGACGCCGGCCAGCATCGCGCATCGCGAGCGCTGGCGCGCTCCGATGGCAATACCGGCGACAAGGCAGAGCAGTGCCCAGGCGAGCGCCGGGACCGCCAATATCGGCAGCCAGGGCGAACCGAGTGCGAGCAGCAGCGCCAACGGCGGCGCCAGGGGAATGAGTTGGCGAAGCCGCGGCCGCATCCTGTGCAGCGCGATCGTCTGCGCGCGGCCTTTGCCATAGCCGCGATACTGGCGCCAAAGCCCGCGCATGTCGCGGCGCGGGAAATAAGTGATCGCGTGCGCCGGTTCGAGCCAGATCCGCCCGATCGTGCCGAGCCGGTGATCGAGCTCGGCATCCTCATTATGCGACATCGCCTGATTATATCCTCCCGCCCCGCGGAACGCGGCGATGTCCATCAGCGCATGATGGCCGTGCTCGACGAATTGGCCGTGGCCGACATGGCGATGGGCCGAGCCACCGGTGCCGAGCACCGAATTCTGCGCCGCGGCGCAGGCGATCTGGAAGCAATGTACCCCGCGCGTCTGCATCGGCACGACCACCGAAACCGCGCCCACCGCCTCGGCAGTGGCAACGAGACCGCCGGCATAATCGTCGGGATACAGGCAATGCGCATCGACGCGCACCAGCCAGCGCGCCGTATCGCCGAAGCGCGCGACGGCATCGTTGATTCCCGCGCTCTGGATCCGATCTGGATTGTCGAGCAGCATGACTCGCGAATCGGCTGCGGCGTGTTCGGCGACGATGCGCCGCGTGTCGTCGGTGCTGCCGCCATCGGCGACGACGATCCGCAGCGCAGCCGGATCGGCGCGCAGCTGACCCAGCAGCGCACCGATATGCTCCTGCTCGTTGAGCGTGGGGACGACGACCAGCGCGCCGCTCACGCGCTTTTTCCTTCGAGTGCTACTCGAAGCGCGCGGCAGTCCGCGATCGTCGCAGTGAGATCGCCCGGATCGAGTGCCGTCACCGCAGCGCGAAGTGTCGCATAGTCCGCTTGCGACAGCGTACCGAGCGCAGCCAGCGCTTCCAGTCCATCATCGATCGTCAGCCCCGCATTATGCGAATCGAGCCATTTGCCCGTTTCGACCGAGCGAAGCGCGATCGGCACCACGCCAAAGCTCGCCGCCTCGTACAGCCGATTGGGCAGCAGCCATTTCGAGTTGAGCCCTTCTTCGAAATAATCGATCGCCCAGGCGAAATGACAGGGCTGGTAGAACCGAGGCAGATCCTCGGCGGCATAGGGCCCGAGATAGCGCAGGTGCGGCGCCGCGGCGACGCGCACCTCGAAATCGTCGAACACCGCGGGCGACGGGCGCCCCGCGATATGGACTTCGATCCGTCCCGCATGTCTCGCCGCCAGCGCCGCGAGGATGTCGAAGGTCCGCGCACAACGCAGCATTCCGAACCACGCGATTACCCAGGGTGGGCCGGACGACGGGACAAGCGGCTGCGGCGGCGCGCCGTCGAGCACGAACAGCTTGTTCTCCAGCAGCAGCACCGGGGCGTGAAGCGTCGGCCGGTGCGCGAAATAGTCGCGTTCGAATGCCGGCGACGAAGTCAGGACCAGATCGACACGCACGAGCATCCACGCCTCGATCGCCTGGAGCAGCCGCGCCGGCCACGAGCTTCCCAGCAGCAGCCGGTGAATATCGAGGCATTCGTAGACGATCCGGGCGCGCGGCGCCGCCTTGCGGGCACGCAGCGCCAAGGCCAGTGCCTCGAGATTGCGTCCAACGATCACGTCGCAGCCCTGCGCGGCGGCAAGCAGCCGGCCGGGCAATGCGATATTGCGGAGCACTGCGGCCACGCGCTGGACGAAGCGCGCATCCTGCGTCCGCCCGAGGTCGATCACCGGCGCGCCCGCGACATCGGCGGGGACCGCGTCGCGTCGACGGAAACCGGCGACCACGACGTCCACCTCCGCCGCACGGAACATCTGCACCCGACGGATCACCGCCGAATCGTGAAGGTCGTGAACTATATAGAGCAGCTTCAAGCAACGGCCTCCTGGAGCCCGGACGAGGAATTGGACGCGGACGAGGCACTGCGTTCGGCGCGAAACGCGCGGCTGAATGCAGTCATCACCACCCAGGCGGCGACGCTTCCGCCGAGCGCGAAAAGGAACTGCGGGATGGGCTGGTCGGGCAGCAACGCGTGGCGCCACAGATAGAGGAAGAACAAATGGAGCAGGAACACCGTGAACGCCGCCTGGCTGATCACGCGCACCGCCTGGCCGATCGGCCGCGGGAGCGACATGCGCGGCACCGTCACCCAGATCGCAGTCGCCGCGCAGAGCCACCAGAAATCCGATTTGGCCGGCCCGAACGCGACCAGCGCCCCGGCCGCCGCGCATGCCACCACCGCGAGGCGGCGCACGATCGGCCACTTCCCCGAACCGGCATGAAGCGCCGAATAAGCGAGCATCCCGAGCAGGAAGTTCCACGCGTAGAAATGCAGCAGCCGGCCGCGCGACTCCGCGGGCTCGAGCCATTCGGGAGCGATGGCGCGGATCGCCAGCGCGGCGACGAACGCGACCAGAAACGCCTCGAACGGCCTGGCGTGGACCAGACGCGCCAGCGGCTCGATGTGGAAGATCAGCCAGAAAAGCAGCAACAGCCCGATCAGCACCTGCGGATACCAGATCTGCAGAAGCTCGGGGTGGTGCCAGGTGAACCAGTTGCTGTAGAATAGTAGATATCCCGGCGCGGGTTCATGGCCGGTGACCAGCCAGTCGAGCAACACGATCAGGAGCGTCGGCCAGGCGACTCGCCATGCCAGCATCAGGCACGATCGCCGGAATGCCTGCGAGGTGGCGCCGTGGAACGAATAGCGCGCGAGATTGAAGCCCGAGAGCAAGATGAGGAAGGTCAGCCCACCCCCCATCCCGAAACCGGTCTCGTTCTGCACCGGATGCGCGTGGTTGAACACGATCGCGGCAATGGCGAGCGCGCGGAGTACCGTCTCGGTCTCGACCGACATGCGGGCGAAGTGCTTCATCGAAACCTCGCTTGCTCGAGGTCACCCAGCGCCATTCCCTCCCAGCCTTCGGGCAGATGGCCAAGATGGTCCTCGAGCGCGAGCGCGACCTGGATGTAGCTGAGCGAATCGCCGCCGAGCGCCCGGAAGCTGCCCTGCCCGCCCGCGACATAGCCGCCGACGAACATCGCGAAGATCTCGGCCACGCTGTTCCAGCCCGGCTTGCCCATGCCGAGAATCGCCAGCCCCTCGGCCCAGGCGCGGCGGTAGAAAGCCGGCGAAGTGAAGATGTCGACCACGCTCCGCCGGCCGGCGGCGGGTGCGCCGCGCGCGTCCTCGAGGATGCGGCGATAGTCGATTTTGCCGCTCGACAACCGTGGAATCGCATCGAGCGCGATCACCGTCACGCTGTGCGGCGGCAGCTTGTAGCGATCACAAAGCTGCGCGTGCAGCGCCGCGCGCGCCGCCGCATCGCCGCTCTCCGTCACGATGATTAGCCCCACATCGTCGCCGGTCGCCACCGCGTCGGCGAGCATCGCGCGGGCATCGGCCTGGACCTCGTCGAGATTGATCCGCAGCCCGAACGGCTTCACGAACCGCGCAACACGGCCAACGATGCGATAGAACCCGTCGGCGTCGCGCCGGGCGATATCGCCGGTTGCGAGCCGATCGAGCCGCGTTTCGAGCGCCAGATCTCCCCGCCCGGTCGCATAGCCCATCATGACGCTGGGGCCGCGGAAGATCAGTTCGCCCTCGCCTTCGCCCGCGACCGTCCGGCCCTCGCCATCGACCAGGTCGAAGGCGCCGCCGGGGATCGGCCGACCGATATGATCGGCGTGCGTGGCGGCGCGTTCGGGGGGCAGCCACGCCATGCGCGGCGCCGCCTCGGTCTGGCCGTACATCACGAAGAACCGCCAGCCGCGTTCGGCACCCAGTGCCGCGAAATGGCGGACCAACGCGGGTTCGAGCCGCCCGCCGGCCTGCGCGACGTGCCGCAGCGTGTCGAGGCCCGCCCAGCCATCGCCCTGGCGGGCGAGCATCTCGAAACTGTAGGGCACGCCGGAGAAGTTCGTCGCCTCATGCCGCCGAGCCTGTTCCCAGAAACCGGGATTGGTCACCGATTCGTCGGTGAGGATCAATGCGGCGCCCACGGCGAGATGCGAATTGATCACCGACATGCCGAACGAATAATTATATTTGAGGCTGGTCATCGCCCGGTCGTCGGGGCCGAGGCCGAGATACTGCGCAATCGCTTGCGCATTGGCGCCGAGCGCATCGCCCGAGAGCTTGACCAGCTTGGGCGATCCGGTGGTGCCCGACGTCGACAGCAACACGGCGAGCGAGGGCGCGAGCGGGCGCTCTGCTCTCTCCGGCACAGCGTGATCGAGCGGCGTCCAGGCGATCACGCGATCGGGCGCGTAGCGCGTGATCAGGTCGCTCAGCCCGGTCTGGTCCGCAGCGAACAGAAAGACCGGATCCTCGCGTCCGAGACAGGCGAGATATTCGACGATCGACGCGATCTCGTTGCGCGCCTCGAGGAATATCAGCTCGCGCTCTGCGCCGCGCGATGCCGCCGCCGCCTCGACCAAATCGGCCAGTTCGGCATAGCTGCAGGTCCGATCGCCTTCGAACAGCGCGGGCCGCCCACCATGCGTGCGCAGATCCCCGAGCGGCGTCAGCGTCGCGCGACTCACGGCTGCGCCGGCGCCCCGCGCGGTCGCACGCGCTGCATCGCGGACGCGACCAGGCCCGCAGCCATTTCGAACATCGTGGCGAGCAGCGCGCGGCCCGGCTTGGTCAGCAGGTGCGCGAGCAGCCCGAGCGCATACGCCAGCGGCATCGCGACGCAGAGCAGAACGGGGGTCGACATCATCCCGCCGATCGCGTGGACCAGCAGCGCTGCGGCGACTGCGCCCAGCCCCGGCTCGAGCATCACCAGATACAGGTCCCGCGTCCGCACGCTGGTGCCCTGCACGCAATAGGCGTTGAGCAAAGGCGTGCGCAGCAGCAGCACGATGAACAGGCTCGTCGCCACGCCCTCGACACCCCAACGCAGCCCGATCGCGATCGCGATCAGCGTCGTCGCCGTCGAAACCACCCCCCAGCGGAGCATCTCACGGCCGCGCCCGCTGCTGATGAACAGCCAGCCCGTCGCGTTGGAGACCGGCTGGAGCAGGCTCGCCAGTCCGAGCCAGAAGAAGATCGGCCCCGCCGCCGCCCAGGTATCGCCGAGCAGGAAGATCATCAGCCGATCGCTCGTCGCGACCGCGACGGTGATCCCCGGCGTCGCCACCAGCAGGATCGCGCGGACCGAAAGCAGGAACGAGCGGCGATAGCGCTCCGGCTCGTCGCGCAGGCGGCTGAGAATCGGCAGCATCAGCCGCCCGAGCGGGCCGTTGATCGTCTGGAGCGGGAGCATCATCAGCTTGAAGCTGCGATCATAAAGGCCCAGCGCGATGCTCCCCGCGAACTTCGCGATCAGCACGTTGTCGGCGTTGCGCCCGATATAGTTGAGCACATTGAACCCGGTGAGATTGCCGCCGAAGCGCGCCATCTGCCCGGTGCCCGCCAGCGTGATCTTCCAGCTCGGCCGCCACGGCGTGACTGTCCAGGTCAGCACCACCTGCACGAGAGTCCCTGCCATCGTCCCGATCCACAGGGCCCAATAATTGCGCAGCAGATAGGCGGCGATCAGCGCGCCGAGAAAGGTCACCACGGCATTGGCGATGTCGATCGCGCTGAGCACGCCAAAGCGCATGTCGCGATTGAGCAGCGCGCTGTGCTGAAGCGCGGTTCCCGACAGCAGCACCCCGACCGCGCTCGCGGCAGTCACGTAACCCGCACGAACGTCGCCATAGAACCACGCCGCCAGCGGCGCGCAGAGCAGCAACGCGAAGAAGATCGCTGCGGAAGCCGCCATGTTGATCCAGAACAGGCCGTTCGACTGGCCGGGGCTCATCGTCCGCGCCTGAATCGTCGCCGATCCGAGGCCGAGGTCCTGAAACAGGACGATGAAGCCGACCACCGGCGCCGCCATCGCCATCACACCGTAATCGTCGGGCGAAAGCAGCCGCGAGATGACGACCGTCGAAAGCACGGTGAGGACCAGCCGCACGACTTGCGTCACACCCAGAAAAACGGCGCTGTTCGCGGCCTTTCGGCCAAAGGAAGGCTCGGTCTCGCCTGGCGGGGAAGAACTCATATAAGGTAAGGGCCCGAAACCAGGACAGGAAATCGCGCCACCCTTAGCCGGGACAGTCGCGCCACGCGAGCCCGATTGTTGCAACGCAACATCATCATTGACCGATATTGCTACACAATGCGAGGGGCGGCGGATGGGAGTGCGATGATGTTGGGCGCGTGGCGTATCCGCTTATGGCTGAAGCGAAGGCAGCGCGCGCGTCTCGACCGCGCGGCACACGCGGCCGTAGCCGCCTTCCCGACCATCGCACAGCGTCGCCCACACGGGCTCGCAACGCCGCTGATCGTCAACCTCACTTCCTATCCCGCACGCTACCCGACGCTCGCGCCGACATTGCGCAGCCTGCTGGACCAATCGCTCGCCGCCGACCGCACGATCCTCTGGCTTGCGCACCAGGACGTGGAAGTACTTCCCGACGCGGTGCGGCAGCTCGAGTCGCACGGCCTCGAGGTCCGGAGCTGCGACGATCTGCGCTCGTACAAGAAGCTCATCCCCGCGCTGACGCAATGGCCCGAGGCCATACACGTCACCGCCGACGACGACGTGTATTACCCGCCAGACTGGCTCGCCGGGCTCGTCGGGGCGCATGATCCCCTGCGCCCGAGCGTGATCGGTTGGCGCGCGCATCTCGCGCGGGCCTCCGCATCGGGCGTGCTGCCCTATCGCGAATGGGAAATGGCAACTGCGCGCACCGAGGCCGAGCCGGGCACCGCGCTCTTCCCCACTGGGATCGGCGGCGTGCTCTATCCGCCCGGCAGCCTTCACCCCGACGTGCGCGATCGCGCGCAATTCACTGCGCTGTGCCCGCAAGGCGACGATATCTGGTTTTACTGGATGGCGCGTCGCCAGGGTATGCGTCATCGCCGGGTCGACGGGTGGATCGACTTCATCGAATGGCCGGCGAGCCAACAGGCCGGCCTGCGCGTCGACAATATCGAGCGCGACGGGAACGATCGCCAGATCCAGGCGATGGAGGCGGTCTATGGCCCCTTCCCGCTCTAGTTCGCGTTCCCCCACGCGCGGATCACATGAGGTAACGCGTTGACTCGCATCAGCTTCCTGCTGCCCACGTTCAATCGGGCCGCCTATATCGCCGAATCGATCCACGCCGTGCGCGCGCAGATGGGCCCGGCGGACGAATTGCTGGTGATCGACGACGGCTCGACCGACGACACCCCCGCGATCGTCGCGGGGATTGTAGGCGTCGGCTATGTTCGCCAGGACAATGCCGGCAAGTCGGTCGCGCTCAATCGCGGCATGGCGCGCACCGACGGCGAATTCGTGATGATCTGCGACGATGACGACGTGTTGCGGCCGGATACGGTCGCGCCGCTGCTCGCAACGCTGGAGACGCGCAATGCAGGCTTCGCCTTTGGCCGCTATTCGCGCTTCACCACCGACGCGTCGGGCAAGTGGAACGACCTCGGCACCGGCTATTGGCCCGACCTCGGCTCGGGATCGCTGGTCCGGCACATCCTCGAGGATGCGTTCGTGATGCAGAACGCCGCTTTGGTTCGCCGCTCGGCCTATGAAAAGGTCGGCCCGTTCGACGAGACGATGCTCCGCTCGCTCGACTACGAGATGTTCGTGCGGCTCGCATTGGCGGTGCCCGCCGCCTATCTCGACCGCTACATCTTCGACCAGCGCAAGCATGAGGGCGCGCGCGGCCCGGCCAGCGCGCTCCACGCCGCCTCGGCATCCGACCAGGTCTGGCGCGAATGGGATCGGCGCATCTTCGGCACGCTCCACGCGCGGCTGCCGATCCAGGGCTATGAAGGGCTGCTCGAAGGCAGCGAGCCCCTGGTGCTGCGCCGTGCGGCGCTGCTCCAGCGCGCCTGCATCAACGCCCGGCACGATCTGTGGGAGGGCGCGGTCGACGATCTCGAAGCCGCTGCCGCCGCTGCGCAGGGCACACCGCTGACCGCCGTCGAAGTCGAGATTGCGGGGCGCATCCTCAACGGCAAGCACGGCTTTCCCGGCGCGTTCGCCCCCGAAATTCTGCCGCGGCTGAAGGCACTCGCCACGCAGCGCGAGATTGGCAGGCAAGTCGTCGAGGCGATGATCGCCGGCGCGCTGTGGCAACTCAAGAGCCGGGTCCCCGGCGAGGCTGCAGCACTCCGGCGGCTGACGACCGATCTCGTCGGGCCGGCCCGCACGGCATGGCTCCTCGTCCGGCGCAAGCTCGGGCTCGGCAAGCCGTCCGCCGGCAGCGTATGCGAGCGGAACGCGGCGCTGCTGCCCGACGCGGGCTAGCCCCGGCGGCCGAACTTCCGATTGAGCCACTTGCGCACCGGCACGTCGAAGGCACGCGCGAACACCAGTGCCGCAACCATCGCGATCCCCACCGAGAGCGCCAGCATCGCGGCATTGGGCAGATGCAGCCGCCACAGCAGCGCTTCGGAGAGCGCGAGCAGCGGGAAGTGGGTGATGTACAACGGATAGGAAAGCTCGCCGCTCACCCGCATCACGCCATTCCATCGTCCCGCTGCGCGATCGTTGCTCGCCAGCACGATGATTGCGGGGAAGACCAGCATCGTCATCGCGAGATCATAAGCGGCGTTGGCGGCACCGGGAAGCAGCGAGGGCAGCAACGCCGCGATCAGCACCACCGACAGCAGCGGAAAGGGCAGCGCAAGCGCCGGCCAATGCTTCGTTTTGCGCAGGCGATAGAGCCCCACACCCGCGAAGAAGGCGAAGCCGACGCGGACAAATCCCGCGTGAAGCTCGCCCCATTTCCATCCGGCATTGAGCCCGTCGAATCCAAGCGAGGTCGCGATCATCGCGATGCCGAACAACAGGACGACGACACCAAGCGCGCGCCCGCGGAGCCACGGGACGCATGCCGCGAACGCCAGGTTGGCGACGACTTCGAAGAACAGCGACCAGGAAGGCTCGTTGAGCGCGAACGGCAGCGGGAACAGCGCCGGGGGGATCGGCACCAGCAAAGCCGCGAACGGGAACGCAGCGGCGGTCCGCAGGATGTCTCCAGGAACGTGGTGAGTCAGTGCCTGCAGGCACAGCCACGCGGCCCCGAGCACTGCGCCGATCAGGATCATCGGATAGAGCCGGATCACGCGCAGCAATGCGAAGCTGCGCAGGCTCAGCCGCCGCTCGATCAGCCGCTGCTCATATGCCAGCGCAACGACCAGGCCGCTCAGCATGAAGAAGAAGTCGACGGCCAGATAAGCGTGCTGGATGAAGTCCGAATCATCGGCGATCCACCAGCGCCGATGATAGACGACCACCGCGAGCGCCGCGACGCCGCGCAAGCCGTCGAGCGCCAGCAGGTGATTGCGGTGCGGCGGCGGAAGCGCCGGGTCCGGCGCCTCGAGCGCAGTGTGTCCCAAAATGATTCCCCCAGGCTGGCGGCTGCCTAGCGCACGGCAGCAAAACCGACAATCGCCGCTCGGCGCTTGACCGCCGGTGCGCGCGAGAGGAAGGGGGTGCCGACGCAGAATGCCCTGGCATCCGGGCGTTGAACCGGGGGCGGCATTTAAATGGAAGCGTGCGTTTGCGTGATCATTCCGGCGTACGACGCCGCGGCGACGATCGGTCGCGCGGTGGCGTCGGCGCTCGCGCAGCCCGAAGTCGCCGAGGTTATCGTCGTCGACGATGCCTCGGGCGACGCCACGATCGCCCAGGCGCGCGCCGCCGATGACGGGTCGCAGCGGCTGTCGGTTCTCGCCCTGCCCGACAATCGCGGCCCTTCCGCTGCGCGCAATGCAGCGATCCACGCTGGGCGGGCGCCGCTGCTGGCAATCCTCGATGCCGACGACTTTTTGCTGCCCGGACGATTCGCCCGCCTGCTCGCACGGCCCGGCTGGGACTTCATCGCCGACAATATCCTGTTCGTACCCGAGGGTGCCGAGGATGCGCCGGTTCCCGTGCTGGCCGATCGGCATCGCCGCCTCGCGCTCCACGAATTCGTCGCGCGCAACATCTCGCGCCCCGGCCATCCCCGCGCCGAGCTCGGTTTCCTCAAGCCGTTGATTCGGCGCGCGGCGCTGGAGAAGATCGGATTGCGCTACCAGGAGGATATCCGGCTGGGAGAGGACTATCTGCTCTACGCCGAGGCACTGGCGCGCGGCGCCGTCTTCGAATTGTCCGAGGCGTGCGGATATGTCGCGGTAGAGCGCGCCACCTCGCTGAGCGGGCGCCACCGTACCGAAGATCTCGGGCGATTGCTCGCGGCCGACCGGCGGCTGGCCGGACATCCGGACATAGCGGCGGCGGACCGGGCGATCCTCGGCCGGCACGTCGCCGCGCTCGACACCAAGCACGCGCATCGCCGATTCCTCGACGACAAGCGCACCGCCGGCATGCGGCACGCGATGCTGCCGTTGCTCGGCCACCCCCGCCGGCTGTTGGGCATTGCCAGGGCGATCGTGCGGGACAAGTTCGGCGCGCCCTCCGCAACCGGGCCGATCGCGGCCAGGCTGCTGTTCGGCCCGGACGAGTTCGAGTGATCGAATCACTGCACGCCGTCCCCGACGCGATTATCGAGTGTGACGTGCTGATCATCGGCGCCGGGGCTGCGGGAATCACGCTCGCCTCGTTGCTCGACGACGGCCATCGCGACGTCGTGCTCGCCGAAGGTGGCGGAATGGCCGTGGATGCCACGGCGCAGTCGCTGTTCAAGAGCGTGCAGCAGCGGGGTACGCCGTTCGCGGCGCAGGAGGGGCGCTATCGCGTGTTCGGGGGGACGACGGTGGCCTGGACCGGGCGCTGCGCCGAACTCGACCCGATCGATTTCGCCGAGCGCGCGTGGATCCCGGGCAGTGGCTGGCCGATTACGCACGCCGAACTGGCCGCATTCTATCCGCAGGCGATGCGGCTTTGCGGCTTCGCCGATGGCTGGGAAGGCGTTCCCACCGCCGCCGACAACGATATTCCGGCTGAACTCGAGCGATTCGTCTGGCGATTCTGGCATGACGGCGGCGGGCGCTACCAGAATTTCGGCGAGCGCTTCGCCGCCGATTTCCGGCGCTCGCTAAGGCTGCGAGTCCTTCTCGACGCCAACCTCACCCGAATCGAGCCCGCCGCCGACAGGACCGACGCGCACCTCCGTACCGCCGACGGAGCCCGACGCACGGTGCGTGCCCGGCAGATCGTATTGTGTTGCGGCGGGATCGAAAATGCGCGGTTGCTGCTCAACCTGGCGGAGGACAGCCCGAACCTGCTCGCAGGCGTCGCCCCGGTCATCGGGCGCTATTTCATGCAGCACCCGCGCGCCGCGACGGCGCGTTTCGCGCTGGACCGGAGTCAGTCCAAGCGACTCCAGCGGATGTTCAATCGCTTTCGCCGCGCAAAGGGCCTCGAATATGAGGCAGGGCTGAGTCTGAGCGCAGCGACGCAGGCCAGGCACGGCCTCGCCAATGCCTCGGCGGTGTTTCGCTACGCCCGGCGCGGCTGGGGCCTCGACAGTCTGATCGACGTGGCGGCGCATCCTGGCGACGGCCTGATTTCGGGGCTGCGGCGACTGCGCGGGCGCGAACCCTTGCTCGGGCCGGTCACGGCGTCCTTGGTGGTCGATCTCGAACAGGCACCCGACTTCGATAGCCGGATCACTCTCGCCCGCCGCCGCGACTCGCTCGGGCTGCGCCATGCCGCGATCGACTGGCGCGTCGGCGCGATCGAACAACGCACTTCGCGCTTCCTCACCGCGGCGGTTCATTACTGGCTGCGGGCAGGCGGTCTCGCGCGTCCGCTCGCTCTCCCGGGCCTCGAGTCCAGCGGCGCGCTCGAGGCAGGGGGAATGTTCGAGAGCTATCATCATCTCGGCGCGACGCGGATGGCGACATCGCCGCGCAATGGCGTGGTCGATACCGATTTGCGCATCCACGGCACCCAGGGCCTTTATGTCTGCGGCGGATCGGTGATGCCGACCGGCGGGCATGTCAATCCAACCCTCACCATCGTCGCGCTCGCGGCGCGGCTGGCGAAGCATCTTGGGCAAAGCTGACGCCGTGACCGATTATCGTACAGTTTAACTTAAATAATTGCGTATGCTGCAACTGCGAACAATGTATAGCTCGCGCTTTCCTGCCACGTCCATCGATCGAGGTCAGTCATTAACAGCATCACTTTGGCGGACGGCGACAGCGCCAACCCCTCGACAGCGGGCGAAGATCAGCCGGAGACCCGTGCACCGATCGAGACGCGCGCCAACATCCTTCCTGATCCGCGCGTCGTGTGGATGGTGTTCCGCCGCAACATCTGGCTGTTCCTCGGCGTGGTCGTGCTTGTCGCGGGCGCTGCCGCGACCTGGACGCTGCTGCAGACTCCGATCTATTCGGCAACCGCAAGCCTGCTGATCGATCCGATCGCTCCCGACGTAGTCAATTTGAAGTCGGTCACGCCGGACCTTCCGGGGACCAGCGATGTCGTCGACACCCAGGTGCGGCTGATCCAGTCGCCACAGATCGCGCGCCGCGCCGCCGATGCTTATGCCAAGCTGCGTCCCAACGACGCTCGCTCGGCAGCGGCCGGTCGCGCCGAGTTGGCTTCGACCATGGCGAAGATGCTTGCGGTGAACCGCGCCGGACTTACCTTCGTGATCGATATCGAAGCCGAATCGACCGATCCGCAATTTGCGGCCGACACTGCCAATCTCTACGCCGAGCAATATATTGCCGCCCAGCGCGACGCGAAGGTCGGCGCGAATCAGCAGGCGAGCACCTGGCTGACCTCGCGCACCGCGGAACTGCGCGACGCCTCGTCGCAGGCCGATGCGGCGTTGCAGCAGTACAAGATCGCCAATGGCCTGCTCAGCTCCAATGGCGCGACCAACGCCGAGCAGGAAGTCTCGACGCTCAATCAGCAGATCGCCGTGGCCAAGGCCGATCTCGCTGAGAAGTCAGGCCGGCTCGCCGCCGCGCGCGCGCAGCTTCGCGCCGGCGGCGGCGGCGCCGATGTCGGCGCGGCGCTGGGTTCGGGAACGATCGGCAGCCTGCGCCAGAGCGAAGCGGTTGCCAGTTCGGAAGTCGCCCAACTCGAAGCGCGTTATGGCGCGCTCCATCCCGAGCTGGTCAAGGCACAGAGCCAGCTCAAGGAGATACGCGTACAGATCCAGCAGGAGATCGACCGGATCCTCTCAAATCTCGAAGCCGATGTCCGCGTGTCGTCGTCGCGGCTTTCGTCGCTGCAGGGAAGCCAGTCGCGCGCCAATGGAGCGCTCGCAGGCAACAACTCGGCCGGCGTCGGCATGATGGCGCTCCAGCGCAAGTCCGATGCCGCGAAGGCGATCTACGAGACCTTTCTCAACCGCCTTCGCGAGACCAGCGCGCAACAAGGGCTCCAGCAGGCCGATTCGCGCATCGCGGCGGCAGCCGAGGCACCGAAGAGCCCCGATTTCCCCAATCACAAGCTCGCTGCCTTGGGCGGGATCGGCGGCGGCATCGCGCTGGGGCTGATCGCGATCGCGCTTGCCGAATATCTCCAGGGCGGTGTCCGCACCAAGACCGATGTCGAGCGCCGGCTGCGCGTCCGTTATGCCGGCGCGGTGCCGACTCTCCAGTCGACGCTTGGCAAGATGCGCGCCACCGAGCCGCCGCAGGATTATATCGTCTCGCACCCGCTCTCGGTGTTCGCCGAATCGCTTCGTGCGCTCCAGGCGTTCCTGCTGCTCGGCGGCGGAGCGGCGCAGGGGGGTCGCGTCGTCGCGGTCGCCTCGGCACTGCCGCAGGAAGGCAAGACCACCACGTCGGTCTGCCTCGCGCGGACCGCGGCGCTGGGCGGCGCCCGCACGGTCTTGGTCGATTGCGACCTTCGCCGGCGCGGCTCGAGCGAGCAGTTCATCCACGAGAAGCGCCCCGGCCTGTACGAATATATGCGCGGCGAAGTCTCGCTCGACGAGGCGCTGGTGGTCGATCCGGCGAGTGGCGCCTATGTCCTCGGAACTTCGGAATCGCAGCAGGATGCACGTGATCCGCTGACGCCGAATAATCTCGGGCGGCTGATCGCCGAGCTGCGCAAGCGCTTCGACGTGGTCATCCTCGATACCGCGCCGGTGCTCGGCGTCGCCGACGCCCGCGCAGTCGCGGCCGCGGCGGATCGGGTGCTGGTGATCTCACGCTGGGCAAAGACGTCGCTGCGCGCGGTAGAAGCCGCAATCGACGTGTTGCTCGACGCCGGCGCCAAGATCAGCGGCATCGCACTGACGCAGGTGGACATCACCCGCTACGCGAGCACGGGTCACAGCGACACCTACGGCTACCAGAAGAAGTTTCGCGGTTACTACACCAATTGAAGGGGGATGGTCGGATGACCACGGCCAAGACAGACGCGCGTCGGCGCGCAGCCAAATCATGTGCAGCCATGCTGGCGAGCGCCGCGAGTTTCGCGGCCAGCTGCGCAGCGGCGCAAACCGCACCGGTACAGAGCGTGACCGGGCGCGAACGCACTCGGCTCGAAGACAATTCGCACCAGGTCGGCGCGTTCCGGGTGACGCCGCAGATCGCTGTCGATGCGTCGTATGACGACAATATCTACGCGACCGACAGCGACAAGCGTGGCGACGTCTATCTGACGATCCACCCGCAGCTAGACGTCAAGTCGACCTGGTCGCGCAACGCGCTCAACTTCACCGGCTATTTCGACCGGGACGTCCACGCTAAATATACCGGTGAAGACGTATCAGAATATGGCGCGTCGCTGGACGGCCGCTACGATATCTCGCGCCAGACGCGAATCTATCTCGGCGTCGATGCCGCACGCAGCGCCGAGCGGCGCGGCAGCCTGTCGAGCTTCACGCAATCGGCGGAGCCGGTGCGCTACAACAGCTTCATCGCCAATGGTGCGTTCGAGCAGGACATGGGCAGCCTGCGGCTTCGCGGCGAGGGCCGCTTTCGCCGGGTGACCTATGAGGATGCGCTGCTGGCCAACGGTACCAAGATCGACCAGGCCTTCCGCGCGTTCGACATTTACAGCGGCACGGCGCAGGCGAGCTATGACCTCAATACGCTGACCAGCTTCGTCCTGCGCGGGACGCTGGAGCAGCGCCGCTACGACCTGCGTCCGGGCGATGTCGGGTTCGATCCGTTGACTGCAGTCGATCGCAGCGGCGACAGCACGCTGGTCGAGGTGGGCGTCACGCGCGAGATCACCAATTTGCTCTCGGGCACGGTGCGCCTCGGCTATCTGAGCTTCCGCTATCCCGATCCCAGGCTCAACGATGTCAATGGCGTTTCTTATTACGCCAACATCAACTGGAACATCACGCCGCTCACCACCTTGCGGGCGATCGCTCAGCGCCGCGTCGACGAGACCACATCGCCCATCACCGCGGGCAACCTGCGCGACGAGATCAGCGTCTCAGCCGATCACGAGTTGCTGCGCGCGTTGATCCTGCACGCCGATGGGCGGTACGCCTGGATCAACCCGTCGGTGGCCGACGGCGTCACGTCGCTGATCGACAATAGCAGCCGCGAGACCGAATTGGGCTTCGGCGCGCGCTATTATATCGGGCGCAAGCTGCGCCTCGACGCGGATTACACGCATCAGAAGCGCGCATCGGACAATCCGTTGCTATCCTACGTCTCGAATATCGTGACGGTCGGGGTGAGCTTCATGTTCTGATGCGGGCAGGTGCTGCGGCACCTTCCTCTTGTTCAAATCGTTATGCATCGGCGCTCGGCGCCCCAGGAGATCTACGCTCAATGACGATCAAGCCGCTACGCAAGGCCGTTTTCCCCGTTGGCGGTCTGGGCACGCGCTTCCTCCCCGCGACCAAGGCGATGCCCAAGGAGATGCTGCCGATCGTCGATCGGCCGCTGATCCAATATGCCGTCGACGAGGCGATCGAGGCCGGCATTGAGCAGATGATCTTCGTCACCGGTCGCGGCAAGTCGGCGATCGAGGACCATTTCGATATCGCCTATGAGCTCGAAACGACGATGACTTCGCGCGGCAAGTCGCTCGAAATTCTCGACGCGACTCGCCTCAGGCCGGGTGCAGTCGCCTATGTCCGCCAACAGGAGCCGATGGGCCTCGGCCATGCCGTCTGGTGCGCCCGCCACATCGTCGGCGACGAACCGTTCGCGGTGTTGCTCGCCGACGACTTCATGGTCGGCAAGCCCGGCTGCCTCAAGCAGATGGTCGAAGCGTATAATCGGGTCGGCGGCAATCTGATCTGCGCCGAGATCGTCCCCGACGACCAGACCCACCGCTACGGAATCATCACGCCGGGCACACGGAATGGCGCGCTGACTGAAGTGCAGGGCCTTGTCGAGAAGCCGGCCGCCGGGACGGCGCCTTCGAACCTGTCGGTGATCGGCCGCTACATCCTCCAGCCCGAAGTGATGCAGGTGCTCGAGGGACAGCAAAAGGGCGCGGGCGGCGAGATCCAGCTCACCGACGCGATGGCGCAGATGATCGGCGACCAGGCGTTCCACGGCGTCACCTTCGAAGGAACGCGCTACGATTGCGGCGACAAGGCAGGCTTCGTCCAGGCCAATATCGCGACGGCGCTGTCCCGCTCGGACATCGCACCGGCTATCGAGGCATTCCTTCGCACGACGCAGCGCTAGGATCGGTTCGGTTTCGACGGATCCGTTCCCCTGCGAACGCAGGGGGTCCAGGGTCGCGAGCGACGCGCTCTGGGGCCCTGCTTTCGCAGGGGAACTGAATTGCGATCAATCGCGCTGGCAGCGATCGCTCTGGAGCGCCCAGCCCTTACCGCGGATCGACACGATATACTCGCCGCCGTCGCTGGCCAGCTTGAGCTTCTGGCGAAGGTTCGAGACGAACACGTCGATCACCCCGATCCCAGGCTTGTCCTCGCGCGGATAGAGCGCCGCGAAGATCGCATCGCGCGAAACCGGCTCGGACGGCGCTTCCCAGATTTCGGCAAGCACGCGCGTCTCGGTGTCGCTGAGCGGCAACCGGCGCTGGCCGATATAGAAAATGCCTTCGTCGCGGCGAAGCGAGCGCGGAGGTGCGCGCCGCCGGGGTGCGTCGCTGGCCCACGGCTCGAGCGCGGCGAGCATTTGAGTGAGCGCCTCGGGCGCCAGCAGAGCAGGCATTGGATCGGAAGCGGCGCCGTCCTGCGTAAGCCCACGCGTGCGGCGCACTGCGTCGAGCAACTCGCTGAGCACCTGCCGCGTATCGACAAGCCGCTCCTCGCACGTCAGCAACAGATCGGCCATGTGATTGCGCTCAGCGTGCATCAGGCCCCTTCTCAAATGTTGGCCCTGCCAACGCTACATCGTCATCTCGCGGTTGCAGCATACATCATTCGCGACTGCAGCAAAGCCGCGACTGCCCTGCGCTGTAAGCGAATTGTCCCAATTCGATCGTGACGAGTCGAGAACGACTCATTTAGCCCGCGGACACTCAGCTCCCGTCGCTGCGCAGGGTCAGCACTTCGACCCCATTCCCGGTGACCGCGACGGTGTGCTCGAATTGCGCCGAAAGCTTGCGATCCTTCGTGACGACCGTCCATCCGTCCGCTTCGGTCGAAACCATGCGGGTGCCCTGGTTCACCATCGGCTCGACGGTGAATACCATGCCCTCACGCAGCTCGAGGCCGGTTCCCGGTCGACCGAAATTGAGCACTTGGGGTTCCTCGTGCATCTCGCGGCCGATGCCGTGCCCGCAATATTCCCGGACGACCGAATAGCCGTTCTTCTTGGCATGCCGCTCGATCGCGAAACCGATATCCCCGAGCCGCGCTCCCGGCCGCACCTGCTTTATGCCTTGCCACATCGCTTCCTGCGCCACGCGCACCAGCCTGCGCGCCGCCGGCGGCGCATTGCCGACGAGGTAGGTCTTGCTCGAATCGGCTATGAAGCCGTTCTTCTCCAGCGTGATATCGAGATTGATGATGTCGCCGTCGCGGATGATCGCGTCCGCGTCGGGCACGCCGTGGCACACGACATGGTTGATCGAGCAGTTCAGCACATATTGGAAGCCATATTGCCCCTTGCTCGCGGGCCGCGCGGCAAGATCCACGGTGATGAACTGCTCGACCAGATCGTTGACCTGCATCGTCGACATGCCGGCAAGATCCTGCCCGTCGAGCATTTCGAAAACCGAGGCGAGCAGCTTGCCCGAGGTTCGCATCAGCATCAATTCGTCGGGAGTCTTGACCATGTTCAGGCGGCCATCGCGCCCGGCCCGCCGGCCTGCGCAGCCTCGCGCTGCATCTTCACGATCTGGTTGAAAGACAAAGTCGGATTGGCCTCGGCGAGCATCCCGATCTTCATCCAGAACTCGGCCTGCGCGTTGATCGAGCGGCACATGATCGTGCTCGCGCGACGGGCCTCCTCGTGAAGCGCGCCGTCGATTTTCACAATGCCCATCAAATTCCCGATCGAAGATACCACGATACGAAGCATATACGTTTCGTATACTCGATTCAACCGAGGCGAAGGCATGTACTTCAGTCCTGGGGGGGCGCTACCTGTACCTCGACGGCGGGGCGCGCCAGGAAGCGGCTATACGCCCAGCTTATCCCGATCAGCACCACGCCGAGCGCTAGGAACGACAGGATGCGCAGCACGCCGTCGAGCGCGGCGGCATCGATCAGGAACACCTTGAACGTCACCAGGGTCAGCAATGCCAGCCCGGCGAGCCGCAGATCGTGTATCCCGGCAGCGATCCCCCGCCACAACCAGAACAATGCCACCCCGAGCAGCGCTGCCGAATAGCCGCCATTTTCCAGCGTGCCGACCGGGCCGGTCAGGATGCTGCCATGCGTCGCCTGGCGTATCACCGCGAGCGCGGTGGCGATCGTCAGCAGCGCCGCCCCGACGCGCCAGCCGCGCGCTTTCGGCAGCAACCATAGCCAGAAGGCGGCGAGCGCGGTGTGCACCACGGCGGCGTTGAGCAGCGGCAGCGCGCCCACTGCCTGCGGCTCGATCACCGGATTGAGGACCAGCAGGTCGAACCACACCAGCCGCAACAGTCCGAGCCCGAGCAGGATCTTCGCAAGCGACGTAAAGCGGCGGCGGCGCAGCAGGATCCAGCCGGCGGCAAGGCATGCCTGGGTGAGCAGCGCACGCTCGACGAAGCCGAATTCGACGAAACGCGGCAGGGCCGCGATCGCTAGCGCCTGCTTGGCCAGCGCATAGGCGAGCAGGATCGCGACGCCGATCGCCATGCTACCGACCAGCCGCCGGGCACGCCCGAGCTGTCGCGCGTCGAGCAGCGCCACGAGCAAGGCGGCGCTGGGCAGCGCGAGCGCGCGGAACAGATCGGGCAAGGCGGGGAGGGCCAGATAGGGCAGCGAATCACCGGCCAGCGACGCGACGATCAGCTTGGCCAGCCCGAAAAGCGGTATCGCGGCGACGACCAAAGCGGCGAGATAGGGCAGCGCCGGAAGCACGAACAGCGCCGGCGCGCGCGCGACACGCGCCCAGCCGGCAAGCCCGAGCACCGCCAATGCGAGCGGCAGTCCCAGCCACGCGCCGGGCAGGAACCGCGCGAGGCCGAGCGCGGCGAGCAGGGCCGCGGCGAGCGTGGCGGCGACCAATACGGGATCGCCGGCGTCGCTCCTGACACGCCATGCCAGCCTCGCACAGGCCCCGGCGGCGAGCAGTTCGATCACGCCCCAGATTGCCGGCGCGAGCAGCGAAGGCGCGCAAGCGTGCGCCACCAGCAGCGGCCCCGCCGTGCCGCCGAGGGCCAGCGCGGCCCAGCTGCGCCCGCGACTGGCGAGCAGATGGCCGGGAAGCGCGAACAGCAACGTCGCGACAATCGCCGCAATCGGAGTCGCGCTGCGCTCGGGCTGGAGCAACGCGAGCCCCTCGAGCACCAGGAGGAAGCCGAGCGCCGCCAGTGCCGCAGGCAGATATAGCGATCGGCGCCACGACAGGAACAGCGCCGCGCCGGCCAGCACGAGGTAGAAGCTCCACGCCAGCGCGCCGAATTCGAGCGCCGGCGCGAGCGCCAGCAACTGGACGAAGCCGGCGACGAGCGGAGCCAGCCGCAACCAGCGATTGTGCGTGCCGGTGGCGGGCAGCGCCGCGCTGGCGCAGACGGCGAGCAGCATGGTGAAGGCGCCGACTGCCGACAGGTCGTCGCCACCGGGCAGCGCGACGATCAGAAAATTGATCCAGCCGAAACCGGCGATGCTGGCGACAAGCGCGAGCCAGCCCCAGCCGCGATGGATCGCCAGCCCGAACAATGCTGCGATGAACAAGCCGAGATACACCAGCAGCGGGCCGATCCCCGCCGCGTCGAATCCGGCGACGAGCGGCGCCACGAAGCCGCCGATCAGCGCCATCACTGCGGTCGGCGGGCCATGGCGCAGCGCCAGTCCCATTGCCGCGGCAGTGACCAAGACCACTGCGACGAACGCCGTGAGCGGAGGGATCAGATGGTAGAGCGCGGCCGCCATGTAGAGCGTGCCGTAGAGGCTGGCGATGCCGGCGCCGGCAAGCACTTGCGCGACGCGCGGGTCTTCGGCGGTCGCGGGCAAGCGGCGCGCCGCCTCGCTGAGCGCGATCAGCGCCACGCCGAACAAGGCGGCGAGCAGCGTGCGCACCGCCGGGCCGAGCAGTCCACTCTCGATCGAATAGCGAACGAGAAAGAAGCCGGCGAGGACGAGCGCGGCGCCGCCGATCCATATCGGCAGCCGGCCGCCGATCAGCGACTCGAGGTTGAGCGCCGGCGCGGGCTCCGCTCGGATTGGGGCCCGTGCGATGGCTGGATCGGCGGAGCGGTGCGCAGCTGCAATCACCCGCGCGGCTGGTCGTACGACGTCCGGCGTCGCAGGCGTCCCGACTGCCTCCGGCCGTGCGTTCTGCGGCGTTGCAACAAAACGGGACTCGTGACTCTCGGGGGAGGAGACGAGTGACTCGACGCGGCGCAACTCCTGTTCCACAAAGCGCAGGCGACGCAGGACCACGAAGAAGGCCGCGCCGACACCAAGGGCTAACAGGAGCGTCAAAGCGTTCACTGCGTCTCCTTGGCACAGCGGATTCGCGCTGTCGTGGCAAACCAGATGTTCCCGGGGTCCGGAAGGTCAGGTTTGCAGCATGATGGAGAGAATGTCCGATGATCGTATATGGTTCGACGCTGTCGCCCTATGTGCGCAAATGCATGGTGTTCGGGGCCGAAAAAGGGCTGACTCTCGAATTGCAGCAAGCCGGCCTTGGCCGCGGTAGCCCCGATTTCGACGCCGCCAGTCCGTTCGGCAAGATACCGGCCTTCAAGGACGAGGATTTCCTGATCTCGGATTCGTCCGCAATCGTGGCGTATCTCGAAGCCAAATATCCGGAGCCCAATCTGATCCCGCCAGAGCCGCGCGCCCGCGCGCGAACGATCTGGTATGACGAACTGGCCGATACGATGGTGATGGCGGCAGGCACTGCGATCTTCGGCAATCGCTTCGTGCTGCCGCGCGTGCTCAAGCAGCAATGCGACCACGAAGCCGCCGACCACGCCGAACGCGACTTGCTACCGCCGCTGTTCGACTATCTGGAGAAGGTCATCCCGGCGAGCGGCTTCCTCGTCGAGGACCGGCTGACGCTCGCCGATATCGCAGTGGCGAGCCCTTTCGCCACGCTCGGCTGCATCGGCGTGGCGGCGGACGCGTCGCGCTACCCGCGCACCGCCGCCTATATCGCGGCGATATTGGCACGGCCGAGCTTCGCGTCGATTGTCGCGAAGGACCATGCCGTGGTCGCCGCAATGGGCGGACCGGTGACGGCACCGCAGCTGGCCTGAGGCGAGTAGCCAAGCCGCACTCCACGCCCTAAATGCGCGGGATGCGGTTCGCCTTCACCAAATGCCACGGCTCGGGGAATGACTTTCCCCTGATCGATGCGCGCGGGATCACGCTCGACGATTCCGACTGGGCACGCGTGGCGCGCGCACTTGCCGATCGCGACGGGCCGGTGGGGGGTGACGGGCTGTTGCTGCTCGTCGGCGGCGATGGCGGACACGCCTTTGGCATGCGGATGTTCAATTCGGACGGCTCCGAAGCCGAAACCTGCCTCAATGGCCTGCGCTGCGTGGCGCGTGCCGGGTTCGAGGCGCTCGGGCTCAAGACCGCACGGGTAAAGCTCAAGACCAGCTCGGCCGACGTCGCACGGGAGGCCGAACTCGCGCCCGGCGTGGTGACAATTCGCACGATCGTCGGACCAGCCTCGCTCGAGCCGATGGATGTCGGCCTGATCGGCCCGCTGTCCGAACTCCCGAGCACCCGCAGCTTCACGGCGGTGGCGATGCCCAACCCACATCTGGTGACGTTCGTCGACACGATCGACGAAGCCGAACTGGTCGCATTGGGCGAATATTGCGAGGCAGGGCCGGCGTTGATCCCCGGCCGCGCGAACGTGTCGTTCGTCGAGCTGCGGGGCGCCGATCTGTTCGTGCGTACCTTCGAGCGCGGCGTCGGGCTGACCGACAGTTGCGGCAGCGCGATGGCGGCATCGGTGCTCGCCGCGGGACTGACCGGGAGCGTCCCGATCGGCGCGCAAGTGCGGGTGTTCAACAAGGGCGGGCTGGTCCGCGGACGCGCCGACGCCGACCGCATGGTGACGATCAGCGGCAATGCCACTTTCCTCTACGATGCGAGCGTCGAAATCGATCTTCCGGACGAGCGAGCCCAGCCCCCCGAAATCCACGCCCGGCACGAGGACGAAGCCGGGGCATGGAACGCGGCAGTCGCGGCGCTCGGCTGAGCTTGCAAGCCCGGAAGGGCCTGGCTAGCCTGGCTCGATCAGAAGGCCGGACCACCGGCGCCGCGAGAGGAATGCCGATGCCATGGGTCCGTTCGCTAGCAGCCGCGCTGCTGGCACTGCCGCTTTCGCTCGCCGCGCAGGACGTGCCCGAAGCGCAGCTCCCGACAATCGACAAGCCCCTCCCCCCAGCGTCGGACCGCACGCCGCGCGCCAACGTGATGCTCGCCGACTATCGCTACGATGACCTGCTCTGGGAAAACGACCGCACCGCGCACCGCATCTACGGCCATGCGCTCGAAGCCTATGAGCCGCCGTCGGGATCGGGAATCGACAGCTGGGGCAAGAACGTCGCCTGGCCGTTCATGGACCGGCAGCTCAAGAGCGGCGACCAGCACGGCTTTCACGGCGAGGGCCTCGACTATTACAATGTCGGCACGTCGCGCGGCGCGGGCGGGCTGGGCATCTGGCTCGACAACAAATTGTGGACCTCACGCAATTTCACGAAGCACCGCATCCTCCGCAACGGTCCCGACGCTGCCGACTTCGAAGTCGATTATGCGCCGTGGCCGGTCGCTGTGACACGCAAGGTCTGGGAGTCTCGGCGCTTCACGCTGCCGATGGGCACCCACTTCACCCGCATGGTTTCGACCCTCGGTTCGGACAAGCCAGGGCTGCTGGTCGTGGGGATCGGGATCGCCCGCAAACCCACCGGTGCCGAGGGCGAGTTGACCGTCGACAAAGCGCGCGGACTGCTGTCGTGGTGGGGCCCCGAAGAGCGCGGACATGGCCGCATGGCGATCGCCTTGCGCTTCGATCCGTCGATGCTCGTCGATGTCGTCAAGGATGCCGACAATCATCTTGCTTTGCTCCGCGTCACGCCGGGCAAGCCGTTCGTCTATTATTCGGGCTCGGCCTGGAATCTGGGCAATGGCGGCTTCCGCACGCGCGGCGACTGGGACCGCTATGCGGCGGCGGAGCGCGTGACCTTCGCTGCTCCGGCCGCGGGACGATGATCGCCGCGTAGTTCGCCGCCGGCTCAACGCAGCCGGTAATGATCCGCGAGCCGATCGAGCGCGATGCCGAGCACCAGCTTGCCGGCGCGGCTCGGCCATCCCAGCGCCTTCTCCGCGGCTGCCAGCCCTTCGCCGGCGCAGACCACGCGCCACAGCACGTCGGCCAGCCCGGGCCCTGCCGCCGACACCGCCGCGTCGAAGCGGCGTTTCGCGCCGATCTGCGCCAGCGTGGGATCTTCGGCGGGCGCAGCACCGCGCGGTGCGCGCGGGCTGGCGTCCCAGCGCATCGTCACACGCGGGCCCAGCGCCGCGATCTCGTAATCGGTCCGCAGCCGCTCGCCCGCCTCGAATTGCCGCGCATCGACATGCCCGCGCGACCGCAGCCAGCTCAATGGCGACTCGGCAAGGTTGACGGTGACGCTCCGTCGTCCCTGCGCCCGTGCACCGGTTGCGCCAGCCGCATCGATCTTCCGCTCTGCGAGTTCGCGCATTTCGTACTCCTTTCGTTCGATTCGCCGCTATTGCCACGGAGTCCTGTTTGTAGGAAAGAGGAAAAACCAAATCGGTTAGGAGACGGGCGATGATCACCGCCATTCGCGAGGTTCGGCGTGCCAAGGGGCTCACGCTCGACGATGTCGCGCGGCGCTGCGACCCGCCGACCACGGCGCAGACGATCGGCCGGCTCGAGACGGGCACGCGCACCGTCTCGGTCGGTTGGCTCAATCGCATTGCCGCGGCGCTCGGAGTCGACGCGTCGGACCTGGTGCGCCTGCCCGACCGGCCGGAAATCGCCGTTGCCGCGATCCTCGACGGCAGCGGCGCGCAGGCGCCGCGGCGGCCTGCTTCGGTGGTCCCGCCGCGCGGCGAGCCGGGGATGGTCGCCGTCACCGTGGGCGGCGGCATCGGCGATTATCGCGCCGGCGACGAGATCTGGTGCGACCGTCTCGCCCCCGATGGTTATGCCCGCGCGCTCAACCGCGACGTGCTGGTGCCCCGTCCAGCCGGGCGCTTCGTGTTTGGCCGGCTGATCGGGCGCGAAGGCGACAAGCTGCATTTGCTGCCGCTCGGTGCCGGCGCACGCCAGCAGGTAGTGAGCGATCCGCCCTGGATTGCCTGCGCGGTGCGGCTGGTCCGCGCGCTCTAGTCCTTCCGTCGGAGCCCCTTGCCGAGCGCAGCGCGGAGGCGCAGTCTGCGATCAGAAAAGGGCAAAATGCAGGAGGGGACTGCGATGATCAGAACAGCGATGGCAATCGCCGCGGTGGCGATGTTCGCCGTGCCCGCGCTGGCCGAGGACTGGGATTTCGTCCTGGCCAACAACACCGGCAAGCCGATCAAGGGAATCGACATCTCCGCCGCCGGCGCCGGCAGCTGGGTCGCAAACAAGGTCGAGCCCGAGGCGAAGAAGAGCGATACCAAGCCGGGGGGCCGCATGACGGTGCATTTCGACAAGGGCAGCGGCTGCAAATACGACGTCAAGGCGACCTTCGCCGACGACACCAGTGCGATCTGGTCGAACATCAACGTCTGCGACAACGCCTATGTGACGCTCAACTACGCCAATGGCGCGCCGACCTTCAAGGCCAGCTGAGCGACCGGTGCCAGGGGATGGTGGGCGCTGACGGGCTCGAACCGCCGACCCTCTCGGTGTAAACGAGATGCTCTACCAACTGAGCTAAGCGCCCTTGCACCCCGCCGATGCCAAAAGCCGCGTCCCGGGGCAAGGCTTCAAACGAGATAGAGCCCGGCGCGCTTCACCGCGCTGGCATAGCTGCGCATGCCGTCGATCCCCTTGGCGCTCAGTCCGATATAGGCGCGCCGGCGGTCGCTGGGGTCGGCCTGGCGCTCGAACAGCCCCGCTTCGTGCAGCGTGCCGATCCAGCGCAGCGCCGTCGTGGGCGGCACCGCCGCGGCGATGCACAGGCTGGAGACCGACACCTGGCGCCGCTCGAGCTGCGCCGCGAACAAGTCGAGCAGCATGTCCCAGGCCGGGTCGGCGAACAGCTCGTCGGCGAAGAACTGCGCCCGCATTCGCCGTGCGCGGATCACCGAGCGAATCTCCGCAGCGTCGATCTCCACGCCCGGCGCCGGATCGGGCCCGCGATAACCGCTGCCGCGATCGCGCACGCCGACCCGCGGCTCGGCATCGTCGCTGCGGGTCAGCCGCGCCAGCGTCTCGGCGATCCGCGCCACTTCCTCGCTCAATCGGCGCAGGCGGACCGACTCGGCCTCGCGATTGACGTCGTCCATCACGCCGCGGGCATGCCATTTGGCGCCAGCGATCGCGCTGAGCCGCTCGGCACGCGCAGGGTTGCACAGGATCTGGCAATGCGGGCCGAGCAATTGCGCTACGGCGACGTCGACCTGCTCGGGCAGGACCGTCGCAACGATGCCCAGCGAACGTTCGCGCGCCATCGTATCCGCGCGCGCCAATACCAGGTCGAGCAAGGCATCGGGCGCTCCCGCCGCTTCGATCACGATGAGATCGAGTCCATCATAATTGCTGAGATCGGCCGACGCCTCGCCGAAGGATACGCGTTTGCGCGCGGTGCAGCCGGCGAGCGCGAGCGCATCGAGCGCCGCCGCCGCGACATCGGCGCTGTCGGCAATGACCAATGCGGCCGGAGCGCCGCTGGCATAGCCTTGGTTCGGGGCTTCTTGGAGCATGGTCAATCCCGCCATCACCTGCCTCAGGTTCGTCTTCTGTTCCGGAGATGCCGCATGGCCCCGAAACAATTGAGTCCGAATTCCTCCGTTTCGGAGGTTATGAGGCGACCCGCGCGGCGAGTTGGTCGATCAAGCGTCCATTACGGATCGAGTGGCGAGGTACTATTCCCCGTTCCCCCCATCGATCGCAGTCTAGTCGAGCGACTTAACGATCTCTTCCACCATCTTCTTGGCATCGGCCAGAAGCATCATCGTATTGTCGCGGTAAAACAACTCGTTGTCCACACCCGCATAGCCGACCCCGCCCATCGAGCGCTTGATGAACAGCACCGTCTTGGCTTTTTCGACATCGAGCACCGGCATGCCGTAGATCGGCGACGACTTGTCGGTCTTCGCGGCGGGGTTGGTGACGTCGTTGGCGCCGATGACGAAGGCGACATCGGTCTGCGCGAACTCGCTGTTGATGTCCTCGAGCTCGAACACTTCGTCATAGGGCACATTGGCTTCGGCGAGCAGCACGTTCATATGCCCGGGCATGCGGCCCGCAACGGGATGGATGGCGTATTTCACCCGCACGCCATGCGCCTTGAGCTTGTCGCCCATCTCCCTGAGTGCGTGCTGCGCCTGCGCCACGGCCATGCCGTAGCCGGGGACGATGATGACTTGCTCGGCCTGGCTCATCAGGAACGCCGCGTCCTCGGCGCTGCCGCGCTTCCACGGCCGATCGCTCGCCGCTGCGGCCGCGCCGCCGCTGCTGTCGCCGCCAAAGCCGCCGGCGATGACGCTGATGAAGCTGCGGTTCATCGCGCGGCACATGATGTAGCTGAGGATCGCACCCGAGCTGCCGACCAAGGCGCCGGTGACGATCATCGCGGTGTTGTGGAGCGTGAACCCCATCGCCGCCGCGGCCCAGCCCGAATAGGAGTTGAGCATCGACACCACGACCGGCATGTCCGCCCCGCCGATCGGCACGATCAGCAGGAAGCCGATCACAAAGCTCAGCACGGTAATCGTCCAGAAGATCCAGGGCGACTGGTCGGTGACGAAATAGGCGATCAGCCCAAGGATCGAGGCAAGCAGCGCGAGATTGATGACGTGCCGGCCGGGCAGCAGGATCGGCTTGCCGCTCATATTGCCGTTGAGCTTGAGGAACGCGATCACCGATCCGGAGAAAGTGATCGCGCCGATCGCGACGCCGAGCGCCATTTCGATCCGGCTGACCGGCAGGATGGTGATCAGGTCGGGCCCGTAGATCGGCCGGATCACCTGCGCGATGCCGAACGCCAGCGGATTGAGGAACGCGGCTGCGGCGACGAGCACCGCGGCGAGGCCGACGAGGCTGTGGAACGCAGCGACAAGCTGCGGCATTGCGGTCATGGCAATACGGCGGGCAGTGACAATGCCAATGGCAGCGCCGAGCCCGATAGCTCCCAGTATCTCCACCACCACGAGCGGATCCCAGAAGTTCCAGCGATCGTCGATCCTTCCACCACCTGCGTCAAACGGAGGGACGACAACCGGAAGATGCGTCACGAGAGTCGTAACCACCGCGATCGCCATGCCGATCATGCCGAAGCGATTGCCGCGCTGGCTGGTGACGGGGCTCGAAAGCCCGCGCAATGCGAGGATGAAGCAGACGCCCGCGACCAGATAGGCCAGCGACACCCAGGGGCTCACTGCGACGGCATGTTCCATCTCAGCGTACCTTCTTTTTGTACATCGCCAGCATCCGCGCGGTCACCGCGAAGCCGCCGAAGATGTTGACGCTGGCCAGCACCACGGCGAGCAGCCCGAGCCATTTGGAAACCGTGCCCCCATTGCCCAGCCCGGCGGCGGCAGCTGCGATCAGCGCGCCGACGATGATCACCGACGAGATCGCATTGGTCACCGCCATTAATGGCGTGTGCAGCGCCGGCGTGACCGACCAGACGACGTAATAGCCGACGAAGCAGGCCAATACGAAGATCGACAGGATCGAGATGAAGTCCATCGGCTTGCCTTCCCGCTGTTGCGGCTCAATAAAAATTGTACGTCGTACTGGTCATCACGCCGAACGGCTGTCGCGGCATCGCAGCCGAAACGCGAACCAGCATCTTGCCTTCCTGCTCGGCAATCGCAGTGAATTTGGCACCCATCACGGTGAGCTCACGCGGCATCTCAGTCGATTTGAATGAAATCGGCGCGGTCAGCCGGTCGACCTGGCCTTCGCGACCAAAGGCAATCATGAAGCTCTCGCGACTGTAGATGTTGAAATAATTCCGGCGTTCGATCGCTACGAAATATTCGTCGCGCATCGTCTCCGGCGCAACCTCACGATAGGCGGTCTCGGCGATCGGCTTGGGCTTCTTCGGATATTTCCCGGCGAGCGTCAGCAGCCCCTTGGTCTGGCTGACCGCGCTGAACCATCCATCGAAATCGCCATCCCTGTCCGAATCGATCAGGCATGGCTGAAACGACGCGCCGATCAGCTTCTGCTTGGCGACTTCGGCAATGCAGAAGACCTTTGCGCCCTCGGTCCCCGCCGCGATCAGCTGGGTCCCGGAAACCAGCTTCGCTTTACCGCCGCCCAAAGCTATATCGGAACCGAGTTCGGCCAGGCCGGTGGGTAGCAGGCGTTGCTTGAGCACGAACTCGCCGCTGGCCAAGGCCCGGTCGCCCATGGGCGCAGAGGACGGCTGAACGATCCAAAGGCTTTGCAGATCGCGCGACTGAGCATGCCCCATCGAAGGCGTCGCGAGAATCGCCGCGGCAGCCAGGACCTGCGCCAAGGCCGGCCTTTCCGTTCTACCCACCGCCATATCTGACATGCTTCCCCCCATGCGTCGCCGGCTTTCAGCCCTTCAGTCTGTCGTTGACCACCTTACCGCCCTGGGTCAGCCGCACCGCGTTGCCGATTTCCTCGTCGAGCACCGGTCTGCCGGTTTCCTTGTCCCAAAAGGCAGAGAGGAAGTTGAACAAATTGCGCGCGAACAGCGCCGAGGTGTCCGCCGCGAGCCGCGAGGGCACGTTGCGGTGGCCGACGATCTTGACGCCGTGGACGGTCACCACTTCGCCCGCTACCGCGCCCTCGACATTGCCGCCCGCCTCGACCGCGAGGTCGACGATCACGCTGCCCGGCTTCATGCTGGCGATCTGTGCGTCGCTGATCAGCCGCGGTGCGGGCCGCCCCGGGATCAGCGCGGTGGTGATCACGATGTCCTGCTTCGCAATATGCGAAGAGACGAGTTCGGCCTGTGCTGCCTTATATTCGTCGGACATCTCGGTGGCGTAGCCGCCGCTGCCTTCGCCTTCGATGCCCTGGACGTTCTCGACGAAGATGGGTTTCGCACCGAGCGACTGGATCTGCTCCCTGGTCGCCGCGCGCACGTCGGTGGCCGAGACCTGCGCGCCCAGCCGCCGTGCCGTGGCGATCGCCTGCAGCCCGGCGACGCCGACTCCCATCACGAACACCTTGGCGGCGCTCACCGTGCCCGCCGCAGTCATCATCATCGGGAAGGCGCGGCCATATTCGGAAGCGGCGTCGAGCACGGCCTTGTAGCCCGACAGGTTCGATTGCGACGACAGGATGTCCATCGACTGCGCGCGCGTGATCCGCGGCATCAATTCCATCGCCAGTGCCTCGGCGCCGAGCGCGGCATAACGATCGACTCGCGCGCGCTCACCGAACGGGTTAAGCCCGGCGACGATCCACGCGCCCTGCTTCAAACCGGCAAGCTGGTCGGGATCGGGCCCCTGCACGCCGAGCACGATATCGGCATCGGCGAGCACTTGCGCGCGCGCACCGACCGTCGCGCCGGCATCGGCATAGCCCTGATCGGCGATCGACGCCGTCTCGCCCGCACCCGCCTCGACCGCGACGGTGGCCCCCAGCCCGATGAATTTCTTGACGGTCTCGGGAGTCGCGGAGACCCGCCGCTCGCCGGCGGCGGTCTCTTTGAGCACCGCGATCTTCACGTCAGCTGGCGATCATGAAGACGACGAAGGCGCCCACTGCAGCCGACGCGATCGTGCCCCACAGCATCAGCCGGGTGAACCCGCCATAGGTCTCGGCATGGGTCTGGACTTCGGTGCTGCTTTCGCCGGTATCGGCCATGCGACTGGATCCCCTCTGTGCAACGTTTGCCGGACCTTACCCGCCGCACCGCGCTGCCTCAACCCCGGGCAAGAAAACATCGGCGGCGCCCAGGCTTAAGCCCGCCTTTACCCATGGCGATTATGGGATACGACCTGAATTGGGACATTAGGAACAGACGGATGACGCGCAACGGGCAGCGCCTCCTGATGCTGATCGACGACGAGCCGGCGCAGCGCCGCCTCGTCGCGGCCATCGCCGCGCGCCGCGGATGGCGCACGATCTTCGCCGGCGAATCGGAAATCGCGATCGCGACGCTCGGCACCCCCGACGGGATGGCGCTCGATGCGATCATCCTCGACCAGGCTTCGTCCGACGCCGATGCCGCCGCGCTGATCGGCGCGTTGCGCGAGCGGCGCCCGCAGCTGCCCATCCTCGTGCTCACTGCTAACAGCTCGGCCGCCGCCGCGGTCAGCGCGATGCGCGCCGGCGCGACCGATTTCCTCGTCAAGCCGATCGCCGCGGAGCGGCTCCTCGCCGCGCTGGAGGCGGCGGCCGGCGGCCTCACTGCCGGCGAGCTCCGTCCGCTCACCGAAAAGCTCTCGGTCAGCCTAGCCTTCGACGAGATCGTCGGCAGCGCGCCGCAATTCCGCGCCGCATTGGCCATCGCGGCCAAGGCCGCCCGCGCCCGCGTCCCGGTACTGATCGAAGGCGAAAGCGGAGTCGGCAAGGAAGTCGTCGCCGAAGCGATCCACGCCGCGAGCCCGCGCAGCCGCAAGCCGGCGATCGCTGTCAATTGCGGCGCGATCCCCGCCAATCTCGTCGAATCGGAACTGTTCGGACACGAAAAGGGCGCGTTCACCGGCGCGTTCGAGCGCAAGATCGGCCGCTTCCAGGATGCCGATGGCGGCACGCTGTTCCTCGACGAAGTCGGCGAGATGCCGCTCGACGCCCAGGTCAAACTGCTCCGCGTGCTGCAGACCGGCGAAATCCAGCCGCTCGGCGCGCGCCACCCGCGCGAAGTCGACGTCCGAGTGATCGCCGCGACCAACAAGAGCCTGCTCGCCGAAGTCGAGGCGGGGCGCTTTCGCGAAGACCTGTATTACCGGCTCAACGTCGTCCAGGTGACGATCCCCGCGCTGCGCGAGCGCGCCGGCGACATTCCGGCGCTCGCCCGCCACCTGCTCGCGCGAATCGCCGAGCAGCCCGGGCTTCGCCAGATCGGCATCACCGACGACGCGCTGGCCTTGCTCGGCAGCTATGACTGGCCGGGCAATGTCCGCCAGCTCCAGAACGCCTTGTTCCGCGCCGCGGTACTCTGCGAAGGCGACGGGCTTACCCGCGCCGACTTTCCGCAGATCGCCCAGCTTGCCGCTGGTCGCCCCGCCGGCAGCGCGCCGCCGCAGCATGGCTCGGGCAATGCCGGCGTCACCCTGTTCCGCCCCGACGGCAATCTGCGCGCGCTCGACGAGATCGAGGCGGACGTCATCCGGCTCGCGATCGGCCATTATCGCGGGCGGATGACTGAAGTCGCGCGGCGGCTCGGCATCGGCCGCTCGACGCTCTATCGCAAGCTCGGCGAGCTCGGCATCGACCAGAGCGCTGCCTGACGGCTCAGCGCGCGGCGACCGGCCGCGCGCGCCACAGGCTCAGCCCGGGCTGGCGCGCTTCGGTCGTGCCGCCGAGCGGCTGCTCGATCCCCACGGTCACGAGCAGCCTCGCGGGATCATAATCGCCGCGCTTCAGCGTGAAGAAATGCCCGCGCCGCACCAGCAACGCGCGGGCGGCGTGCGCGTCGATGCGTGGCGCGGAGACCAGTCCCTCGGCCCAGCGATCGGAACCGCCTGCGGGATGCGACACGATAACCAGCCTCAGCCGCGCGCGGGCGGCGTCGACATAGTGGCGCGCGGCAACTCCCATCGCGTCCCCCTCGACCAGGAGGACGGCCTGCGGATCGGCCTTCGCCATTGCCGCCACCGCCTGCGGCCACGCTTCGCTTTCCCGCATCGGAAGCCAGCGCAGCGTCGCGCCGACCTGCAGCGCGAGAATCACGGCGATCAGCGCCAGCCGGACCGGACGCGCGCGCTGCCCCGCCAGCGCCACCGCCAGCAGCACGAGCATCGGCCCGGCTGCCCAAAACAAGGTTCGCGGCAGGAAGATCGGCAGCTTCTGGCTCAGCGTCCAGAGCGCGACCGGCGCGCCGACCGCGAGGATCGCGAGCAGCACCACCATGGGACGCCGATCGCGCACGGCGAACCAGCCCAGTCCCCCCAGCCACGCCAAAACGAGCAGCGGCGCCACGGCGATCTTCTCGGCGGCGAGATAGAGCGGGAGATAGATCACCGCGGTCATCTCGAGCGCGGCGCCGGGATCGGGCCGGGCAATCCAGCCGAAGGTCGATGCAGCCGCGCCGGCCTGGCCAAGGCTGATCCAGCCCCACCAGCTCCACAGCAAGGCCACCCCTGCGTTCGCCGCGAGCCACCGCGCCAAAGCCCTCGGATCGCGGCGCAGCAGCCAGAGCATTGCGACATTCGCCAATGCGACGAACACGACCATCGTGGTGTGCGCATAGAGCGCGACCAATGCCGCGAGCGCATAGCCGGCCAGCGGCGCGAGGCGCGGACGCTCGAGATAGGCCCTTATCGCGATGCATCCGAACAGAGCAGCGGTCTGGGCGAGGATATAGCCGCGGACTTCCTGCGAGAAGTCCAGATGCGCCGCCGACGTGGCGAAGAGCGCCGCCGCGAGAAGCCCGGCCCAGCTGCCACCGATCCGCCGCGCGAGCCACCACGCGGCGGCGATGCCGGCGGTTCCAATCGTCACGGAGACCATCTGCACTGCGGTGTCGCCATCGCCGAACAGCGCCATCCAGCCCTTGAGCAACGTGTAATAAAGCGGCGGGTTGGCCTCGCGCGCCATCCAGCCGCTCCACAGCAATTCGAGCGGCTGGTGCGCCAGGGTGACTGCGGCGATCTCGTCGAACCATAGCGAATAGCCCGAGGTGGCAACGCGCAATGCGACGGCGCCGAGCAGGATCGGAACGACGAGCAGATCGCCGCGGCTCCAATCCGCTCTCGCGCCATTCGTCAAAGCCTGTCCCCCACCCGCACTTTAGCCGGGCTGACGCGCGACCAAAGCGGCATCGCGCAGCCCGCGCCAGATACGCAGCGCCTGCGCGGTCTCGAACACGTCGTGGACGCGGAGCAATTGGACCCCCAATTCGGCGCCCTTGAGCGCCACGGCGAGCGAGCCGCCGAGCCGCGCCTCGGCCGGCGCCTCGTTGGCCAGCGCGCCGATCATCCGCTTGCGACTGGCGCCCAGCACCAATCCGCAGCCGATGCCATGGAACAGCGCCAGGCCGTTGAGCAAAGCGAGGTTGTCCGACAGCGACTTGCCGAAGCCGATGCCCGGATCGATCAGGACGCGCGACCGATCGATCCCGCGCGCCACCGCTTCGTCGACGCGGCGCGCGAGCCAGTCATAGACCTCGACCACCACATCGCCATAATTGCCGGCGTCATGCCCGGTCTTGGCGGGATCGGGCGAGTGCATCAGCACCACCGGGCATCCGGCCGCCACCGCGACATCGAGCGCGCGATCGTCGTATAGCAGGGCCGAGACGTCGTTGATCAGTTTCGCGCCCGCGCCGAGTGCCGCCTCCATTACCGCGGCCTTGCGCGTATCGACCGACACCGCCGCGCCGCTGCGCGCCAGCCGCTCGATCACCGGCGCGATGCGCGCAATCTCGTCGCCTTCCCACACGCTCGCCGCGCCCGGCCGAGTCGATTCGCCCCCGACATCCACGATGGCCGCGCCTGCCACGGTCATGTCGACTCCGACCTGCGCCGCCCCGGCGGGATCGCCGACATGGCGGCCGCCATCGGAGAAGCTGTCCGGCGTGACGTTGAGAATGCCCATCACCTGCGGCTGATCGAGCCGCACGACCCGCGCGCCGAGTTGCAGTGGTGCGCGCGGTGCCGAGATGCGGGCCGCAAGGCTCTGCAGTCCTTCGTCCTGCGGCAGATCGGCGACCGGAATGGTTCGCTGCGCGATCCGCCGGCCGTCCTGCACCGCGATCAACTCATAAGCGGAGAACCAGCACAGTCCGCCCGCCAGCCGCGCCACCGCGCCATCGCGCCCGACCGGCGTGTCGGCGAACTGAACCGGACGCAGATAGCGCCGGGCGGTGGCGGGAAAATCGAGCACGGCACCTCAAAAGTAGCGAAGGTCACACCAGGGTCACACTGACGACGCTGTTTTTCGGGTTCCGCATCAACGGTATGGCGCCCGACTCGACCCGAGGCGAGCACAGCAAGCGAAATCCTACATTGCAAGCCCGATCAGGGCTGCGTGGCGAGCAGCCAGGTCTGGCGGAGCGCATCGATCGGCTTGAGCGCGCCCTCGTCCTCATAATGCCACCACGTCCAGCCATTGCACGACGGCGCGTTCTGCAAGGTCGCGCCGAGCTTGTGGATCGAGCCCGCGGCATCGCCGCACTTGAGCGAACCATCGGCGCCGACCACCGCGCGGTGCCGCCGCTTCGAATCGAACAGCAAAGTGCCCGGCGCGAGATAGCCGTTCTCGACCAATTGCCCGAATGCCACCCGCGGCGCCGCCTTGGGCGCCTGCATCGTGGTCAGTGCCGATTCGTCGAGCGGCAATGCCGCGTCGATCCGCGCCTGCGCCGCATCGACATAGACGCCTTCGCGATCGATCCCGATCCAGCGCCGGCCGAGCCGTTTGGCGACCGCGCCGGTGGTGCCGGTGCCGAAGAACGGGTCGAGCACGACATCGCCCTTCTTGGTGCTCGCCAGCAGGATCCGGTAGAGCAAAGCCTCGGGCTTCTGGGTCGGATGGACCTTGTAGCCGTCCTTCTTGAGCCGCTCCTGCCCGCCGCAGATCGGGAATTCCCAGTCGCTGCGCATCTGGAGCTCGTCGTTGAGCGTCTTCATGCTGCGATAGTTGAAAGTGTAGCGCGCCTTCTCGCCCTTGGACGCCCAGATCAGCGTTTCGTGCGCGTTGGTGAAGCGGGTGCCCTTGAAATTGGGCATCGGATTGGCCTTGCGCCAGATGATGTCGTTGAGGATCCAGAAGCCGAGATCCTGGATCGCCGAACCCACCTTGAAGATGTTGTGATAGCTGCCGATCACCCAGATCGAGCCGTCGTCCTTGAGGATGCGCCGCGCCTCGGCCAGCCATTCGCGAGTGAATTTGTCGTACGCGGCGAGGCTGTCGAACTTGTCCCATTCGTCGGTGACGGCGTCGACATGGCTGCCGTCGGGGCGATTCAAGTCGCCGCCGAGCTGGAGATTGTACGGCGGATCGGCGAAGATCAGGTCGATCGACTTGGCCGGCAGCGCCTTCATCGCCGCGATGCAATCGCCCCGCAGGATGGTGTCGAGCGGCAGCACCGGCTCCACAGCCGTGCGGCCCCGCACGTTCACCTTTTCCAACACCCCCATGCACTCAACTCCCTTGCCCGAACCCCCGTATTCGCGGGTCGCGGAGTCCGTCGTCAAGCAAACATTGGTTAACGAAAATGGCTGCTAAAACGTTAACGGCGCAGAACATTCAGGCATCCGCCCAGATGTTGAGTCAAGAAGTTATCCACAGGCGCAAGCGCTGGTGGTGTGGCCGAAAAGACTCAGGTCGGGAGAGCGCGCAACTTTAGCCGCGGGCTCCATGTGGTTCGAGCATCCATCCTTGTGCTCCTGCAGAAGCAGGAGCCCAGGGCGGCAAGCGTGGACTTTGTAACCCTGGGCTCCTGCTTCCGCAGGAGCACGGGAACAGTTCGACGCCGCCCTCAGGCCGCGGTGCCGCCCACGGTCAGCCCCTCGACCAGCAGGGTCGGCTGTCCGACCCCGGCGGGGACCGACTGTCCACCCTTGCCGCACATGCCGACGCCTTCGTCGAGCGCGAAATCATTGCCGATCCCGGTGACGCGAGTCAGCACCGACGGGCCGTCGCCGATCAGGGTCGCGCCCTTGATCGGGCGCCCCAGCTTGCCGTTCTCGATCCGGTACGCCTCGGTGCACGAGAAGACGAACTTGCCCGAGACGATGTCGACCTGGCCGCCGCCGAAGCTTTTGGCATAGATGCCCTTCTTGACGCGCGACATCAGCTCGGCGGGATCATCGTTGCCGGCCTTCATGAAGGTGTTGGTCATCCGTGGCATCGGCGCGTGCTGGAACGATTCGCGGCGGCCGTTGCCGGTCGGCTCGCCCCCCATCAGCCGGGCGTTGAGGCGGTCCTGCATATAGCCCTTTAGGATACCGTCCTCGATCAGCACGGTTTCGCGCGTCGGCGTGCCTTCGTCATCGATCGACAGCGAGCCGCGGCGATCGTGGAGCGAGCCATCGTCGACCACGGTGACGCCCGGCGCCGCGACGCGCTCGCCGATCCGCCCCGCAAAGGCACTGGTGCCTTTGCGATTGAAATCGCCCTCGAGCCCGTGGCCGATCGCTTCGTGGAGCAGCACCCCGGGCCAGCCGGGGCCGCACAGCACCGTCATGTCGCCCGCGGGCGCATCCTCGGCATCGAGATTGACCAGCGCCTGGGCCAGTGCCTCGTCGATCGCGCGGTTCCAGGTCGCGGGCTCGAACAGCCGGTCGTAGAGCGTGCGCCCGCCGGTGCCGAAGCTCCCGGTCTCGCGGCGGCCATTGGTCTCGACGACGACCGACACGTTGAGCCGGACCAGCGGACGGACGTCCGTGGCGATGAAGCCGTCGGGGCGGACGATCTCAACCACCCCCCACGATCCGGTGAGCCCGACCGAGACCTGCACCACCCTGGGATCGCGGGCGCGCGCCGCGGCGTCGATCGTCTGGCACAGATTCACCTTGTCGGCGAACGCGACCAGATCGAGCGGATCGCCGTCGGTATAGAGGTGCCGGTTATTGCCCTGCGGCGGCGGTGCCTTGCCCGCCTTGCCCGGCTCGATCAGCGCCATCGTCTCCGCCGCGCGCCGGATCGCCGCCGGGCTGATCTCGTTGGCGTGCGCGAACGCCGTGGTCTCGCCAGAGACCGCGCGCAGCCCGAAGCCCGATTGCGTGTCGAAGCTCGCGGTCTTCAGCCGCCCGTCGTCGAAGCCGAACGCCTCGGACTTGCGGTATTGGAGATAGAGCTCGCCGTCCTCGGCGTTCGCCAGCGCCTCGGCGGTGAGCCGCGTTGCGGTTTCGGGGTCGAGCTCGCGATAGAGATAGGCGCGGGGATCGGAGGGTATCTGCATCCCTCCGATATAGGCGCGTCAGACGCTGGCGCCAGCCGGATGGTCGGGCAATTGACTCTGGTCGGCGCCGTCGGCGGGTCCGCCGATCAGCACGAAGCGGCGGTCGCAATAGCCGCAATCGACATAGCCATGCTCGTCGATCTGCAGGAACACCCGCGGATGGCCCAATGCGGCGGGCACGCCGGGTCCGCTGCCGTCGCAGGCGATGCGGGCGTGGGAAGTGCGGATCGTCTCGGGCAAGGGCGCGGTCATGAGTCGCCGATAGCAAGGCGGGGGCATGCCTTCAATCGCTTCCAACGGGGAGAGCGAAGTCCGTGCCACGCTAGGCGCTTGGCGCGCGCGCCGCCACGGCCTAGAGCCTGCCCCATGACTCAGGCCGCGATCGAGATCGACAATCTGTGCAAGACCTACGCCGGCGGCAAGCGCGCGCTCGACGGCGTCAGCTTCGAAGTGCCGCGCGGACAGATATTCGGGCTGCTCGGCCCCAACGGCGCCGGCAAGTCGACCTTGATCAACATCCTCGCCGGGCTGGTCAACAAGACCGAAGGCCGCGCGACGATCTGGGGCTTCGACGTCGATGCGCACCCGCGCAACGCCAAAGCGAGCATCGGCATCGTCAATCAGGAGATCACCTTCGATCCCTTCTTCACCCCACGCGAGACGCTCGAGATTCAGGCCGGGCTGTACGGCGTTCCCAAGGCGCAGCGCGATCCAATGGCGCTGCTGCGCGCCGTGCATCTCGAGGACAAGGCCGACGCCTATTCGCGCACGCTCTCCGGGGGGATGAAGCGCCGGCTGATGGTCGCCAAGGCGATGGTCCATTCGCCGCCGATCATCATCCTCGACGAGCCCACCGCCGGCGTCGATGTCGAACTGCGCCAGCAGCTCTGGGCCTATGTCAAATCGCTCAATGCGCGCGGCGTGACGGTGGTGCTGACCACGCATTATCTCGAGGAAGCCGAGCAGCTCTGCGACCGCATCGCGATCATCAACCACGGCAAGTTGATCGCCAACAAGCCGACCCGCGAACTGGTCGGCATGGCGCAGGAGAAAGTGGTCGAAGTCACCGTCGACCGCGACGTGGCGGCGCTTCCCGAGAATGTCTGCTTCCAGAAGATCGAACTCAAGGCCGGGCGGACTTTGGTCATCACGTTCCGCAAGGACCAGGCGAATGCGGGCGAAGTGCTCGGTGCGGTGCAGAGTGGCGGCTATGGTATTGTCGATGTGTCGACTCGCGAGGCCGATCTGGAGGACGTGTTCCTCAACCTGACCCGGGCCGTCGGATAGGGTCTGCGCGACATCATCACATCCGTCACCCCCGCGAAGGCGGGGGCCCATCTCCCAAGCTGGCAACCGAGTGCTCCGGTGCGCTTGGTGATTCGGCAGGAGATGGATCCCCGCTTTCGCGGGGATGACGGAGGGGGGCATGCCGAGCGCATTGCGCGATGGCCGCCATCTGCCGCAAAGGATTAAGAGCGCAGGAGCTCTTTAAGAGTTTGCTGCGATACTCCCGGGATGACGAACGCTCCAAACGCACCGTGCGCCGGGTGCCGCGACGGCGCCGGGCTCGATTTCGAATTCTCGATGGCGTTCCAGCCGATCGTCGACATCGTCCATGGCGCGCCGTTCGCCTATGAGGCGCTGGTCCGCGGCCCCGCGGGGGAGGCCGCGGCGAGCGTGCTGTCGCGCGTGTCCGACGCCAATCGCTATGCGTTCGACCAGCAATGCCGCGTCAAGGCGATCGAGCTCGCCGCCAAAGCCGGGCTGATCGAAAGCGGCGCACGGCTCTCGATCAATTTCCTGCCCAATGCAGTCTATTCGCCCGCCGCGTGCATCCAGCTGACGCTCAAGACCGCCAAGGCGACCGGCTTTCCGACCGACCGGCTGATCTTCGAATTCACCGAGAATGAGGAGATGGCCGACCCCGACCATGTCGCCAATATCATTGCGACCTATCAGAAGATGGGCTTCGGAACCGCGCTGGACGATTTCGGGGCGGGCTATGCCGGGCTCAATCTGCTGGCGCGGTTTCAGCCCGACATCATCAAGCTCGACATGGAATTGATCCGCGGGCTCGACACCAGCATGCCGCGGCGGATGATCGTCGAGGGCGTGGTCAGGATGTGCGCCGCGCTGGGCGTGACGGTGATCGCCGAGGGGATCGAGACCGCAGGCGAGCTCGACGCGCTGCGGGCGATGGGCGTGCGCTACATCCAGGGCTTCTATTTCGCCCGGCCGGGATTCGAAATGCTTCCGCCCGTGACGCTCCATTTGGGCGAGGAACGGCGCACCGCCTGAACGGGCTCAGCGGCGGTGCCGAGCGAAGAACGCCCACATCGCCTCGTTGTCCGCGACCCATTCGTGCCCCGCCCCCGGCGTGATCCGCGCGATCACCTCCGCACCGTTCGCGCAGCCCCCATAGCCGCGCTCGATCACGCCGCTCGCCAGCGTGCGCTCCAGCAACGGCCGGCGGCAGGCGTCGAGGTCGGCCCAGCGCGCTTCGGCCCTGCCCATGGGATATTGCCAGTACGGCGCGCCGCCGCCTTCGATCGGATTGGTGGTGTCCTTGCCGCCGGCGAAGGCGATCACCGGCATCGGGCGCGCCGGGCGGCACGTGGCGGGATCGGGGAAACGTGGATCGGCTGCCGAAGGGTTGCCGGCACGCAAGCCCACCACTGGCGCGATCGCGGCGAAGCGGTCCGCGGCGACGCAGCCTAGCCACGAGCTCATCCGTCCGCCGCCCGACAGCCCGGTGGCATAGACGCGGCGGTTATCGGCGCAGCCCTGCGCGACGAGCCAGTCGATCGTCTTGCCAAGGAACGCAACGTCGTCGGCATCCTCCGGCCCGGGCACCTTGCCGGTGACGGTCGGCACGCCCGGGATGTTCCAGACATAGCCCTTGTCCGCGGCGATCCCGCCATCGGGCGCAGCGAGCAGGAAGCCGTGGCGGTCGGCGGTCGCTTCGAGCTTCGACCCGGCAAGGATCGCGGCGCCGTCGCCGCCGCTGCCGTGGAGGACGAAGACCAGCGGCGCACTGCCCCGCGATTTCGCCGGCACGTGGAGGAGCAGCGAACGCCCGGTATCGCCAATCGCGACGCGCTGGGTGGTGCCGGGCGCGCCGAGCGTGCAGGCGCCGGCGGCGGGGGCGAAGACCAGGGCGAGCGCCAGCCCGACGAAACCCAGGCTTTGGCGGCGCATATCTCTCTCCATTTGCATCGCGGCGGGCTTAGCGCCTAGTCGGAGGCCGAACCAGCGGAAGAGACATGCCCGGCGATCCTCACACCAGCGACATCCTCGTCATCGGCTCGGGCGCAGCGGGGCTCACCGCCGCGCTCAACCTCGCCGCGCGCTTCAAGGTCACCGTGCTCGCCAAGGGGGCGCTCAACGAAGGTTCGACGGCCTGGGCGCAGGGCGGCATCGCCGCGGTGCTCGAACCCGGCGACACTTTCGAGAACCATGTCGAGGACACGATGGTCGCCGGCGCCGGGCTCAACGACCGCGCCACCGTCGAGATGGTGGTCGAGAACGCTCCCGCGGCGATCGAGCGGCTGGCCAAGCTCGGCGTGCCGTTCAACACCGACAAGGGCTCGCTGCATCTGACTCGCGAGGGCGGCCACAGCCATCGCCGCATCGTCCATGTCGACGACGCCACCGGCTGGGCGGTGCAGGAGGCGTTGCTCAAGGCGGCGCGCGCCAATCCCAACATCACCCTCGTCCCCGACATGGTGGTGATCGACTTGGCCACCAGCCGCCACGAGCAGCGTTATTCGGGCGCGGGCAGCGTCTGGGGGGTCTATGCCTTCAACCGCGCGACCAACCGTGTCGAACTGTTCACCGCCAACGCGACCGTGCTCGCAACCGGCGGCGCGGGGCGGACCTATCTGTTCTCGACTGCGCCCAAGGGCGCGACCGGCGACGGCATCGCGATGGCGTGGCGCGCGGGGTGCCGCATCTCCAACATGGAGTTCATGCAGTTCCACCCGACCTGCCTGTACAATCTCGAGGTCAAGAACTTCCTGATCACCGAGGCGGTGCGCGGCGAGGGCGGACAGCTCAAGATCCCGGGCACCGGCTATCGCTTCATGCCCGATTTCGACTCGCGGCTGGAGCTCGCCCCGCGCGACGTGGTGGCGCGCGCGATTGATCACGAGATCAAGCGGCTCGGGCTCGATTACGTCCATCTCGACATCAGCCATATGGGCGCGGATTTCGTGAAGCAGCATTTCCCGACGATCCACGCCCGGCTGCTCGATCTCGACATCGACATGACCCGCGAACCGATCCCGGTGGTGCCCGCGCAGCATTACACTTGCGGCGGCGTGGTGGTCGATCGCGACGGGCGCACCGACTTGCCCAACCTCTATGCCGCCGGCGAAGTCAGCCAGTCGGGGCTGCACGGCGCCAATCGCCTCGCCTCCAATTCATTGCTCGAATGCTTCGTGTTCGGCGAAGCCGTCGCCAACCACATCGCCGCTAATTGGGGCGATCTCGCCCCGCCGCCGCCGATCCGGCAATGGGACGAGAGCCGAGTCACCGATTCCGACGAGGAAGTGGTGATCAAGCAGAACTGGACCGAGATCCGCCGCTTCATGTGGAATTATGTCGGCATCGTCCGCTCGACCAAGCGGCTCGAGCGCGCCGCGCACCGCATCCAGATGCTGCGCGGCGAAGTGAACGACTATTACGGCCATTTCCGCGTCACCGGCGATCTGATCGAATTGCGCAACTTGCTCGAAAGCGCCGATTTGATCGTCCGATCGGCGCTCCACCGCAAGGAGAGCCGCGGGCTGCATTATACGCTCGATTATCCCGAGACGCTCGATGTGGCGGTGGATACGGTGCTGGTTCCGTAGGCGAGACCATATTCCAGGCCGTCACCCCCGCGAAAGCGGGGGCCCATCTCCCGACCTGTCACCAAACCCACCCGCCGTCATCGTGGCTATCGCAGGAGATGGATCCCCGCTTTCGCGGGGATGACGGGAATGGGCGTCCGCTCAGCTGAGACACAACGGCCAGTCGCCGCAAATCAATCCAGGCTCTTGCTCGCCTGCTCGAACATGTCCTTGCTCAGCCCCGGGCTCGCCACGATCCGCTCGAGCTCGGAGCGCATCTTGGCGGCGCGGCCCGCGTCGAAGCGCTTCCAGCGGCCCAGCGGCGGGATCAGCTTGGCGGCGGTCTGCGGATTGAGCTTGTCGAGCGCGATCAACTGGTCCGCGACGAAGCGGTAGCCGCGGCCCGACACATGGTGGAAGGCGCGCTGGTTGACACTGAACGCGCCGATCAGCGAGCGCGCGCGATTGGGATTCGACAAGGTGAAATCGCGGTGCGCGGACAGCCGCTCGACCATTTCGGCGGTATCCTCGCGCGCCGACAGCGCCTGCGCCTGGAACCATTTGTCGAGCACCAGGCCATTGCCCTGATAGCGCTTGTAGAATTCCTCGAGCGCCTCCTCGCGCAGCGGCGAGGCGCCGTTGACCAGAGTCGTCAGCCCGCCCTGCCGATCGGTCATGTTGTCGGCACGCGAGAATTGCTCGAACGCCAGTTCGTCGGCATCCGCCGCGCCGCTCGCGGCGATATAGCCGAGCGACACCGTCTTGAGCCGCCGCGCGCCCTTGGCCGAGGGCGAATATTCGAAGCGGTTGGCGAGGCTGCCTTCATAGGCGGCGCGCCATTCGCCTTCGAGCGCCGTGCCGAGATCCTGGCGCAGCGCCTCGCGCGCGCGGAAGATCGCCTCGGGCTCGACCAGCGCCATCTGGTCGCCGATGAAGCTGTCCGACGGCAGCAGCACCGCTTCGGCGACGAAAGCGCGATCGAGCGCGGAGTCGGTCAGCGTGTTGCGCACCGCGTCGATCACCGGCTGATGATCGGCGCTGCCATTGGTCACCGAAGTCACCAAGGTGTCGAGCATCAATTGCTGCATCGCCTCGTAGCGCGCGAACGGATCGTCGTCGTGCGCCGAGAGGAAGGCGAGGTCCTTCGCGGTGCGGTTGGTCTCGATCACGATCGGCGCCGAGAAGCCGCGATTGATCGACAGCACCGGCGTCTCGGAGAGATTTTCGAACACCAGTTCCTGCGCGTCTTCCTTGAGCAGGATCAGTTGCTCGTCGCACATCGGCCGGCCGGTGAACCCGCCGAACAATTTGAGCTTGAGCGGGAGCACCATCGGCTCCTTGACCGGCTGGCCCGGAGTCGGGGGCACGAGCTGGCGCAGGCTGAGCCGCGCGCGGCCGCCTTCCTGCGCGAGCGTCGCCGACACGCGCGGGGTGCCCGCCTGGCTGTACCAGCGGCGGAACTGCGTCAGGTCCATGCCGCCCGCCTGCTCCATGCACTGGACGAAATCCTCGCAGGTCGCGGCGGTGCCGTCGAAGCGATCGAAATAGAGATCGGTCGCGGCGCGGAATTTGTCAGGGCCGAGGATCGTCGCCATCATCCGGATGACTTCGGCGCCCTTGTTGTAGATCGTCGCGGTGTAGAAGTTCGAGATCTCGATATATTCGTCGGGGCGCACCGGATGCGCGAGCGGGCCCGAATCCTCGGGGAACTGGCTGGCGCGCAAGCCCCGGACGTCCTCGATCCTTTTGACCGCGGCGCTGCCCTGGTCGGCCGAGAAGCTCTGGTCGCGAAAGACGGTGAAGCCTTCCTTGAGCGAGAGCTGGAACCAGTCGCGGCAAGTGACTCGGTTGCCCGACCAATTGTGGAAATATTCGTGCGCGACCACCGCGGCGATCGCGTCGTAGTCGTAATCGGTGGCGGTGTCGGGGTCCGCCAGGATGTAGCGGCTGTTGAAGACGTTGAGCCCCTTATTCTCCATCGCGCCGAAGTTGAAATCGTCGACCGCGACGATGTTGAACACGTCGAGATCATATTCGCGGCCATAGACCTTCTCGTCCCACGCCATGCTGAGCTTGAGCGCGGCGAGCGCGTGATCGGTCTTGGCGAGATCGGGCGCGCGCACCCAGATGCCGAGCTGGACGTCGCGCCCCGACATCGTCGTGAAGCTGCCGCGATTGGCGACGAGGTCACCCGCCACCAAAGCGAACAGATAGCTCGGCTTGAGGAACGGATCGTGCCATTCGGCCCAATGCCTGCCGCCCTCGAGATCGCCCTGCGCGATCGGATCGCCATTGGCGAGCAGCACCGGGAAGCGCGTCTTGTCGGCAGTCAGCTTGACTTTGTAGCGGCTGAGCACGTCGGGCCGGTCGGGGAAGAAAGTGATGCGGCGGAAGCCCTCGGCCTCACACTGGGTGCACAGCATGCCCGACGAGGCATAGAGCCCCTGGAGCTGCGTGTTGCGCTCGGGCGCGATCTCGACTTCGGTCTCGATCGTGTGCGCCGAGCCGGCGAGCGGCACCACGAGGTTGGGCCCGTCCATGTGCCAGCCCGTCGCTTCGGCACCGTCGACCTTGACGTTGAGCGCGGTCAGCCCGTCGCCGTCGAGCCGCAGCGGCCGGTCGTGCGTGCCGTTACGCTCCACCCACAAGGTCGTGCGCACCCGCGTCGCCGCTGGATCGAGATCGAAATCGAGCGCGATCTCCGGAACGCGCCAATCGGGTTCGCGGTAATCCTCGCGGCGCGTCACGTTGGGCGCCTGGGTTGCGGTCTGAGCGTCTGCCATCATGCTCGCGATATAGGAACAGCCCCTTGGCCCGCCACCATAAACTGTGCGCTTGCCTAACGGTTGCGCGCTGCTACCGGTAAGTCATTCCAGACTCTTGAGGACTTTCCATGCTTCGATTGACTGCGCCGCTCGGCCTGGTCGCGCTTGCCGCGGTTCCGGCGCTCGCGCAGGAGGCCCCGGCCCCCATTGCCCAGACCAATGCTTTGCGCAACGCCGCGCTTCCCGCCGACCAGGCGGCGCTCAAGAGCCACATCATGTTCCTCGCCTCGGACCAGATGCGCGGCCGCGAGGCGGGCAGCGCCGAATATGACATCGCCGCGCAATATGTGGCGTCGCAATTCTACGAGCAGGGCCTGCGCCCCGCCGGCGACCAGGGATCGTACCTCCAGAAGGTGCCGCTGATCCGCTACAAGCCCGCCGACAAGGGCAGCATGGCGTTCGTGCGCAAGGGCGGCCAGCCGGTCGCGCTGGTCTTCGGCCAGGACTATCTTCCCGCCGGCAACCCGAGCAAGACCGCCTATCAGCTGACCGCGCCGGTCGTGTTCGTCGGCTATGGCATCGCCGGCCTGGGTCGCGACGATTACAGGGGCGTCGACGTGAAGGGCAAGATCGTCGCCTTTTTCGGTGGTGCGCCGTCGAAATTCCCCGCCGAGGAGCGCGCCCATTTCGGCAGCCCCGCGTCGAAGGCCGAGATCGCCATGCGCAAGGGCGCGGTCGGCTATATCAGCCTCGAATCGCCGCGCACCGGCCATGGCAGCTATCCGTTCAGCGCAGTCGCCGCCAATTGGGACCGCGCGCGGGTGACCTGGGCGGAGGCCGACGGCACCGGCCACCTGCCCACGCCGACCGCGCCTGCGCTCGGCATGCTGAGCAAGGCCGCCGCCGCGCGGCTGTTCGACGGCGCCAGGGTCAAATGGGCCGACGTCGCCAGGCTCGCCCAGGACGATGATGCCAGGTTCAAGGCGATCGAGCTGCCGGTGACGCTGTCGGTGACGCTCAACACCGCCAACACGCCGATCACCAGCTACAATGTCGCCGGGATCCTGCCCGGCAGCGATCCGGCGATCGGCAAGGAAGTCGTCGTGCTGTCGGCGCATCTCGACCATGTCGGCGTCGGCAAGGCCGATGCGAAGGGCGACACGATCTATAACGGCGCGATGGACAATGCCGTCGGCGTGGCCTCGCTGATCGAGGAGGCGCGCCGCTTCGGGGCCTCGGGCAAGCCGCCGCGCCGTTCGGTGCTGTTCCTGGCGGTCACCGCGGAAGAGCTGGGCCTCGTCGGTGCCGATTATTTCGCGCAGAATCCGACCGTGCCGAAGCAGAGCATCGTCGCCGACGTCAATCTCGACATGCCGATCCTCACCTATAAGTTCGAGGACGTCACGCCGTTCGGCGCGGCGCATTCGACGCTGGGCGAGACGGTGGCGCGCGCCGCGGCGCAGATCGGCGTCGGCATGGGCGGCGATCCGCGTCCCGACGAAGCGTTCTTCGTCCGCTCGGACCATTATCGCTTCGTCCAGCAGGGCATCCCCTCGGTGTTCCTGTGGCCGGGCGAGAAGGGCCCGGGCAAGGCGGCGACCGATGCGTTCCTGAGCACGCATTACCACCAGCCCTCCGACGATCTGGTCCAGCAGCCGGCGATCGACTGGGAATCGGGCGCGCGCTTCGTCGACGTCAATTATCGCATCGCCCGCGAGATTGCCGATGCCGACGCCAAGCCGATGTGGAAGAAAGGCGACTTCTTCGGCACGCTGTTCGGCGGACCGATGGAGAAGTAAGTTGCGCAAGGCCCTGATCCTCCTCCCTTTGCTCTTCGCCGCTCCTGCGCTCGCGCAGGAGCTCACCCCTGCGGAGGCCGCGCTCAAGGCGCATGTCGCCTTCCTCGCCTCGGATGCGATGCGCGGGCGCGACACTGGATCGCCCGAGCTTGCCGTCGCCGAGCAATATGCCGCCGCGCAGATGCTCGCCGTCGGATTGAAACCGGGCGGACCGAACGGCGCGTGGCTCCAGCCCGTCCCGCTCCTCGCCTACAAGCCGGCGGACCATGGCAGCCTCGTCCTCAAGCGCGGTTCGGCCGAGACAATACTCGAATGGGGCAAGGATTATATTCCCCGCGCGGTGCCGTCGAATCCCAAGCTCTCGCTGTCGGGCCCGGTCGTCTTCGCGGGCTATGGCAGCGAGGCGGAGTATAAGGGCCTCCACGTCAAGGGCGCGATCGTCGCGGTCCTGCGCGACGCGCCGCACTCGAATGCGAGCGACGTTCGCGCGCATCTCGGCACGCCGGTCGAGCAGTCCCGCACCGCCGCCGCGCATGGCGCGATCGGCATCATCCTGATCGAGGGCAATGCCCGCCACGCAATCTATTCCTTCGCCGCCACCGTCCCCCATGCCCAGAGCGAGGCGATGACCTGGCAGGGGTCGCCCGATGGCGGCGCCGCCCCGGCGTTCAGCTATCTGGGCTTCGACGGTGCCGCCCGGCTGTTTGCCGGTTCGAAGATCAAATGGGACGAGGTGCTCGCCGCCGACAAGGCCGACAGGAAGCTGCCGCTCGGCCCGCTCGGCGTCACCGCGACCGGCACCGCCAACACCGCGCTCCGCACGCTGACCAGCAACAATGTCGTCGGCCTGATCGAGGGCACCGACAAGAAGGCCGAATATGTCGTGATCTCGGCGCATCTCGATCATGTCGGCGTCGGCGATCCCGATGCGAAGGGCGACACGATCTACAACGGCGCGATGGACAATGCCGTCGGCACCGCATCGATGCTCGAAGTGGCCAGGGCATTCACTGCCTCGGGCAAACGCCCGCGCCGCTCGGTTCTGTTCGTCGCGGTCACCGCCGAGGAACAGGGGCTGGTCGGCTCGGATTATTTCGCTGCCAACCCGACCGTGCCCAAGGGCAGCATCGTCGCCGACGTCAATCTCGACATGCCGGTGCTCACTTACAAGTTCGAGGACCTGGTGGTCTACGGCGCCGATCGCACCAGCATCGGGCCGACCGTGGCGGCGGTCGCCAGGGCCGAGGGGCTGACGCTCACCCCCGATCCCGCGCCCGAGCAAGCCAGCTTCGTGCGCTCGGATCATTACAGCTTCGTGCGCGCCGGCATTCCCGCGGTGTCGCTCGAGCCCGGCCCCAAGGGCCCCGGCAAAGCGGCGATCGACGCATTCGGCGAGAAGCACTACCACCAGCCATCGGACGAAGTGGCGCTGATCGACTTCAGCCAAGGCGTCCGCTTCGTGAAGCTCAATTACGCGATCGCCCGCGCGCTGGCCGACGGCGACCAGCGGCCCTTGTGGAACAAGGGCGATTTCTTCGGCCTGCTGTACAACGGCGCCGGAGCGAAGTGAGCTGGCTCCGAGCCCCCTTCTTCTTGCTCCCCTCCCTGCAAGGGAGGGGCTGGGGGTGGGTGCGCGGCGCAGCCGCGCGCGCGCGCGCAGTAAAGCGCGACAATCGGGGCATCGAGCCTCGATTGTCGCAACCCACCCCTAACCCCTCCCTTGCAGGGAGGGGAATTCTATGGGCCGCGCTGCTTCTTGCTTCGCCCGCCCACGCCCAGCAGCTTCCGCCCGAGCAGGCCGCGCTCGAGGCGCATGTCCGGTTCCTCGCCTCGGACGCGCTGCGCGGCCGCGAGGCGGGAACGCACGAGTACGACATCGCCGCCGAATATGTCGCGGCGCAGATGCTCGCGCTCGGGCTGAAGCCCGGCGCCGAGGGCAGCTGGTTCCAGCCGGTCGGGCTCGCCGCCTACAAGCCCGCCGAAAAGGCGAAATGGACGCTCACCCGCGGCGGCACGGCGATCCCGCTCCAGTTCGGGATCGACTTCGTCAATCAGGGGATCGCCACTACCCCCGCTTTCGCTGCCGAAGGGCAGATCGTCTTCGCGGGCTATGGCCTGGTCTATCCCGAGGGCAAGCGCGACGATTATCGCGGGCTCGACGTCCGCGGCAAGATCGTCGCGATCTATGCCGGGGTCCCCGAAGGACTGCCGGGCGAGGTCGCTGCGCATCTCGGCGACGACGACCAGAAGGCGCGGCTCGCCGCGGCGCGCGGCGCCAGGGCAGTGGTCATCGTCGAATCGCTCGAGCGCCGATCCGAATTCCCGATCGAGGCGATGGCGCCTTATTATGATTTCGAACGGACGACCTGGATCGGCGCGGACGGCAAGGCGCATATCCTGTCGCCCGGTGCGCCGGTGGTCGGGTTGCTCGGCCAGGCAGGTGCCGAAAAGCTGTTCGCCGGCTCGCGGATCCGCTGGCGCGACGTGCTCGGCGCGGAGCTAAGCGGCACGCGCATGCCCACCGGCCCGCTCGCCGGAACGCTCAAGGTCGCCGCGAAAACGAACGTGCGCACGACGCGCAGCAGCAACGTGGTCGGCATCCTGCCGGGCTCGGACCCAGCGCTGCGGGGCGAGTTCGTCGTGCTGTCGGCGCATCTCGACCATATGGGCGTCGGCGAACCCGAAAAGGGCGACGCGATCTACAATGGGGCGCTGGACAATGCCGCCGGGGTGGCGGCGATGCTCGAAGTGGCGCACGCTTTCCAGGCTTCAGGCAAGCCGCCGCGCCGCTCGATCCTGTTCGTCGCGCTCACCGCCGAGGAAAAGGGGCTGGTCGGCTCGAGCTATTTCGCCGCGCGTCCCGGCCTGCCGGCGGGCGGCGCCCTCGTCGCCGACATCAATCTCGACATGCCGATCCTCACCTATCCGCTGCAGGACATCGTCGTGCTCGGCGGCGAGCGCTCGAGCCTCGGCGCGGCCTATGCTGCTGCGGCGGCGGCCGAAGGGCTCAGGGTCGTTCCCGATCCGGCGCCCGAGGAGATGTTCTTCGTCCGATCGGATCATTACAGCTTCGTCCAGGCGGGCGTCCCGGCGGTCTCGATCGACAGCGGCCCCGGCGGCCCCGGCGCGGCGGCGCAGCAGGAGTTTCTCGCCAGCCATTATCACAAGCCTTCGGACGATCTGTCGCTGGCGATCGACTGGGCCGCCGCGGCCAAGTTCACCCGCGTCAATTATGCCGCCGCGCGCGCGATCGCCGATGCCGATGCCCGCCCGCGCTGGAACAAGGGCGATTTCTTCGGCGTCGCGTTCGGCGGCCATGGCGCACGCTGACAGATGCGCCTGCTGATCTTCGGCCTCGGCTATACCGGAACGGCGCTCGCGCGGCACCTCGCCCCCGGCGGCTGGCGCATCGCGGCGGTAACTCGCGACGGGCGCGACGACAGCATCGCCTTTGCCGATGCCGAGCGGGTGGCCTTTGAAATCGGCCATGCGACGCACATCGTCTCGACAGTCGCGCCCGACCAGGCCGACCCGATCCTCGCGGCGTTCGGCGCGCAGATCGCCGATGCGCGGGGCTGGCTCGGCTATCTGTCCTCGACCGGAGTTTATGGCGATACGCGCGGCGCCTGGGTCGACGAGACCGCCCCCACCGGTACCGGCCGCCGCACGGCGCGTAGCGAGGCGGATGCGGCGTGGCTGGCGCTCGGCGCGCGCGTGTTCCGCCTGCCCGGAATCTACGGCCCCGGCCGTTCGCCGCTAGACCGGATTGCCCGGGGCGCTGGCGCGCGGATCGATGTCCCGGGGCAGGTCTTCAGCCGCGTCCATCTCGAAGATCTCGTCGCCGGCGTGGTTGCGGGGTTCAACGCGCCGGCGGGGATCTACAACCTCGCCGACGATCTGCCCGCACCGCAAAGCGATGTCGTCGCTTATGCCTGCGCGCTGCTGGGCATGCCCGCGCCGCCGCTGGTCCCGTTGGAGCAGGCCGATCTCAGCCCGCAGGCGCAGGCCTTCTATTCGGAGAACCGCCGCGTCGCGAACGGCAAGGCGAAGCGCGTGCTGCGCTGGCGGCTGCGTTTCCCCGATTACCGATTGGGCCTGCGCGCCTTGAGCGCCAGCACCAGCCCGATCATCACCAATGCCGCCCCCGCCACGGCGAGCAGCGACCAGCGATAGCCTTCGAAGATGGTCGAGAGCAGCATCGCGATCACCGGGATCAGCACGCTGGTATAGGCTGCCTTGGCCGGGCCGATCGTGCGGATCAGCTGGAAATAGATGGTGAAGGCCAAAGCCGATCCGAACACCCCGAGATAGAGCGTCCCCGCGACATAGCTCCACCGCATCTCGATCACCGGCGGCCCGGTGGTGACCCATGCGAACGCCGCATCGATCGCCGCGCCGATCAGCATCGACCAGCCCAAGGTCGTCGCCATCGGATAGGCCCTGGCGGTCTTCGTCGCCTGCATCACATTGGCAATCGAGGCGGAGAGCACACCGAGCAACGCGATACCGATCCCGATCAGCGCCGCGTCCGGCCCGGCGTCGCTCAGCCGCGCCTCGTGGAGGAAGAGCAACGCCACGCCCGCCATCGCCACTGCCGATCCGATCAGCAGCTGGCGCCCCATCAACTGGCCGAGGAAGATCCGCGCGAGGATCGCATTGGGCACCAGCAGCAGCGCATAGACGATCGCCACCACCCCCGAAGTGATGTGCTGCTCGGCGCGGTAGACGAAGTTGAAGTTGAGCACGAACTGCGCGAAGCCGAGCGCCGCGGCAAACCCCCAGCCGCGGGCGTCTAGTCGCAGCGAATCGCGCCGGATCAGCGCCCAGCCGAGGATCACCACCCCCGCGACGGCAAAGCGATACGCCACCGACCAGCTCGCCGGCACCACCGAGAGCTGGTCGCGGATCACGATCCAGGTCGATCCCCAGACGAATGTGACGACGAGGAACGGGATCAGGACGGAGAGGCGGGCGGATTGGGGCGGCGGCGCCTCGCTCACAGCTTCGCGATCGCGTCCGCGAGTGGCCGGATCGCGTCCTCGCTCTGGTCCCACGACGTCACCAGCCGCACTTCGCCCGGTGCCCAATCGTAAAAATCGAAGCCCAACGCCCGCAGCGACGCGGCCTCCTCGGGCGTGACCTTGAGGAACACTTCATTCGCTTCGACCGGATGCGCCAGCCGATCGCCCGCCGCCTGCGCCAGCAATTGCGCTCCGGCATTGGCCGCGCGCGCATTGGCCAGCCACAGATCGCCGTCGAGCATCGCCAGCAACTGCGCCGCCAGATAGCGGCCTTTCGACAACAGCAACCCTGCGCGTTTGCGCCGGTAGAGCGTCGCATCGGCCAACTCGGTTCGGAAGAAGATCAGCGCCTCGGCACTCATCCCGCCATTCTTGACGAAGCCGAAGCTGAGTATGTCGACGCCAGCGCGCCACGTCACGTCCGCCGGCGCGCAATCGAGGTGCGCAACGGCATTTGCAAAGCGTGCGCCGTCCATATGCAGACCCAGTTTGCGCGCTTTGGCGAGTTCGCCGATCGCCGCGACCTCGTCGGGCGAATAAACGAGGCCGTATTCGGTGGCGTTGGTGATCGAGAGTGCGTGCGGCTGAACCCAATGGACGCCGCTCTGGACGCGGTCGAGCACCGCCGTCGCGCCATCCGGAGTCAGCTTGGCGCCGGGCCCCTCGGCGAGCGCCAATTTGGCGCCGTGGGTGTAGAATTCGGGCGCGCCGCACTCGTCGTTCTGGATATGCGCATCGCGGTGGCACACGACGCTGCCGTGCGGCGGGCACAAGGCGGCGAGCGCCAGTGCATTCGCCGACGTCCCCGACGGTACCCACAAAGCCCGCACCGGGGTTTCGAACAGCTCGGAAAACGCGCCATCGAGCTGTTGCGACCAGCGATCGCCGTCATAAGCAGTGTCGAGCGTGTTCGCCCGCGCCAGCGCCTCGAGCACTTGGCTGCAGACCGGGGCGGCATTGTCGGAGAAAAAGCGCATGCCCCGCATTGCGGAGCCGCGCCCGTCAGGTCAATTCCCCTATTCCTCGCCGCGCCGCCCGTCATAGCCGCGCGGCGGCGGGCCCGGCACGTCGTCCTCGGGCGGGAGTTCCTCGTCCTCCGGTCGGTCGCGCGGCCCCTGCACGTCGGTCTCCACGCCCGAACCCTCGACGAAATCGCCGACGCTGTTGAGCACGTCGTCGAGCGTCATCTCGTTGTCGAATTCGTCTTCCACCACCGGCGCCGGCGGCAGCGACACGCCCAATGCGCGCATCATGAAATCGCGCCATACCCGCGCCGGGATCCCGCCGCCCGAAAGACCGGGGATCGGCGAATTGTCGTCATTGCCGATCCACACCGCCGCTACCAGATCGCCGGCATAGCCGATGAACCACGCATCACGCGCATCCTGGGTCGTGCCGGTCTTGCCGAAGGCGGGGATCGACAATGCCGCGCTGCGCCCGGTCCCCGACGTCACCACCGTCTGGAGCATCGAACGCAGATCCTCGAGTTCGCCGCCCGGGATTCGCGTCGCCGAACCCAGCCGCGCGGCGAGCCAGTCGTCCGCCGAATCATCGTCGTTGAGCCCGCGCGGGCGCACCGGATAGCTGCCATTGGCCACCGCGGCATAGGCTGCGGTCAATTCGAGCAAGGACACCGACGAGGTTCCGAGCCCGATCGAGGCTTCGTTGGCGATCGGAGTCGAGATGCCGAGGTCGCGCGCCGCGCGGATCACCTTGCCGACGCCGATCTCGTTGGTCAGCCGCGCCGCCACCACGTTGCTCGATTTGGCGAACGCCTGGCGCAGGGTGATCTTGCCGGCATAGCGCCCGTCGCTGTTGGTCGGCGACCATTCGCCGATCGTCACGCGCGAATCGTCGACGATGCTGTCGGGCGTCATCCCCGAGCGCAGCGCCGCGAGATAGACGAACAGCTTGAAGGTCGATCCCGGCTGGCGCCGCGCCTGGGTGGCACGGTTGAACGGGCTGTCGCGATAATTCTTGCCGCCGACCATCGCCACGACTCGCCCGTCGGGCCGCATCGCGACCAGCGCGATCTGGGTCTTGCGAAGTCCGGCGCCGCGCACCGCGCGCTCGGCGGCGGTCTGGATATTGGTCTCCAGCGTAGTGCGCACGGTCTGCTCGGTGGCGACGCCGCCGGCGCGGTCGCGCGCCTCGGGCAGCACCCAATCGGCGAAATAGGTCCCGTTGGGCAATTCCTTGCTTTTGCTCACCCTGAGCACCGCCGGGCGCACCCGCGCCGCCTCGGCTTCGGTCAGCGCGCCGCTGGCGACCATCGCGCCGATCACCAGCCGCTGCCGGTCGCGCGCGCCCTTGAGGTTGCCCGTCGGCGCCAGCCGGCTCGGCGCCTTGACCAGCCCGGCGAGCAGGCTCGCCTGGCTCACCGTCAGATTCTCCGGCGCAGTGCTGAAATAATGCTGCGCGGCGGCGCGCAGGCCATAGACGTTGTCGCCGAAATAGACGTTCGAGAGATAGCGCGAGAGAATCTCGTCCTTCGACAGCCACGCCTCGAGCCAGAATGCGATCATCACTTCGCGCAGCTTGCGCGTCATCGTCCGGTCGGAGGTCAGGAAGGCATTCTTGGCGAGCTGCTGGGTGATCGTGCTGCCGCCCTGCGAACCGCCATCGCTGGTCGCATTGTGGAAGAAGGCGCGCAGGATGCCGCGCGGATCGACGCCGAGATGCCCGAAGAAGCGCCGGTCCTCGATCGCGACGAACGCCGCGCCAACATGCTCGGGCAGTTTCGACACGTCGACCGGGGCGGCGATCACCGCGCCGCGCCGCGCGATCGGCTTGCCTTCGGCCGAGAGCAGAGTGATCGAAGGCGGCGCCGGCGGCTGTAGCGACTTGGACAAGGGCGCGGTCAGCGCCAGCCACGCGACCGCCAGCACGAACAGCAGGATCAGCCCGGCCACGCCCCAGCTCAGCCAGCGCCAGCGAAAGCGGAAGCGTTTCCGAGCGACGGGAAGTTCGGGCGCGTCGCCATCGCCCGACGGCGGCGTTCCGTCGGGAGGCCCGGGCGGTGGCGGCGGAGGCGGCGGAGACGCGGTGCGCCAGAACGGATCGGAGGTCAGGCTGGGCCGTGGCGCCTCGGGCACCGGCACGCCGATCGTCATCGCGGGCGGCGCGGCCTCGGCCTTCGGGCGCCAGGCGCGCGCCGGCGCACGCGAGTCCGTGGCCGAGTCGGTCGGTCGCCTGAGCGGGAAGCGGACGTCGTCGGAGCCGGGTTCACGGGCCATCAGCGCCTCTTATCCGCCCCTGGCGCTTGGGAAAAGCACAACACGGTGTATTGTTAGGATAATACGGCGCGCGGCGCAAGGAAAGGCGTTCAGGCCTCCAGTTCGACGTCCCAATACAGCCAGTCGCGCCAGGTCTGGTGGAGATAATGCGGCGGGAAGCGGCGGCCATGCTCCTGGAGCTGCCAGCTGGTCGGCCGGATCGGCTCGATATGAAGCGGCATCGCCGCCTGTTTGGGCGTGCGCCCGCCCTTTTTTAGGTTGCACGGCGCGCAGGCAGTCGCGACATTTTCCCAGGTGGTACGCCCGCCCTGGGCGCGGGGAATGACATGGTCGAAGGTGAGGTCGCGCTGGGTCCCGCAATATTGGCAGGAGAATTTGTCGCGGAGGAACAGGTTGAAGCGCGTGAAGGCGGGGAATTGCGAGGGGCGAACATATTGTTTGAGCGCGATGACCGAAGGCAGCTTCAGCCTCGCGCTGGGACTTCGCACCTCGCGTTCGTAGAAGGAGACGACGTCGACCCGATCGAGGAACAGCGCCTTGATCGCGGTCTGCCACGGCCACACGCTGAGCGGATAGTAACTGAGCGGCGTGAAATCGGCGTTGAGCACGAGCGCGGGGCAACTGTCCGGATGACGAATAAGATCGGGATGATACATGCGCTCCCTCACCAATTGCGGCCGCCCCTACCTGACCGGCAACGGTGACGGGCACATGACAGCATATGCCGCGACTCGCGGTCAAGGGCCGGTTTGATGGAAGTGCACACCCGATTCGCGCCGAGCCCGACCGGGCGGCTTCACCTCGGCCATGCCTTTTCGGCGATCCAGGCGCATGATTTCGCGCGCGTCGCGGGCGGGCGCTTCAGCCTGCGCATCGAAGATATCGACGGCACCCGCAGCCGGCGCGAGCATGTCGAGGCGATTTTGCGCGATCTCGAATGGCTGGGGCTGGGCTGGGACGGTCCTGTGACCTTCCAGTCGCGGCGGCTGGACCTCTACCAGCAGGCGCTGGACCGGCTCCGCGTCATGGGGCTGCTCTACCCCTGCTTCTGCACCCGCGCCGACATCGCCGCGAGCCTGTCGGCGCCGCACGGATCCGAAGGGGCGGTGTATCCGGGGACTTGCCGCGGGCTTGCGACGCCGGACCTGTCCAGGCCGCACAGCTGGCGGCTCGATGTAGGGCGGGCGATCGAGCTCCCTCTCCCTTTGGGAGAGGGAAGGGGCCCGCCGCCGTCAGGCGGTGGGAAGGGTGAGGCCAGCACGTTTCGACATGCTGCCCTCACCCTTCCGCCGGCTATGCCGGCTCCCTCCCTCTCCCAAAGGGAGAGGGATTTGACGTGGCACGACGCGCTCGCCGGCTCAGTCCGCGCCGACCCGCTCGCCCATGGCGATGTCGTCCTCGCCCGAAAGGACGCCCCCGCTTCCTACCATCTCGCAGTCACCGTCGACGATGCCGCGCAGGGGATCACGCATGTCGTCCGCGGCAAGGACCTGTTCCACGCCACCCATATCCACCGCCTGCTCCAGGCGCTGCTCGGCCTGCCGACCCCGGAATACCGCCACCACGCATTGCTGCTCGGCCCCGACGGCCAGCGCCTCGCCAAGCGCCACGGCGCGCCGAGCCTCGAGGCGATGCGCCTCGCCGGCGAGGATGGCCGCGCGCTCGCCGATCGGTTGCGTGCAGGGCTGCTGCCAGTTGGCTTCGCGCCGGCAAAGGCGTAGGGAGCCGGCATGACCTTCTTCCTTGCCGCCCTGCTCATTGCCGCGATGCTCGCGGTGGTCTTCGTGCTCATCAAGGGGCTGGTCAACATGGCCCAGACCACCACCAAGGATCTCGAAGGCGACGGCCCGAGCGAGCGCGCGCTCCGCTCGAACAAACTGATGCAGCAGCGCATCCTGTTCCAGGCAGTGGCGATCGCGATCATCGCGCTGATCCTGCTGATCATGTCTTCCAAGGGCTGATCGCCGGAGTCGCGCCCGCTCAGCGGATCAGCATCGCCACGCACCAGATCAACGCGACCAGCATCACGCCGATCAGCACCACCAGTTCGAGATCGAGCAGGGGCGGACGGCGCATCGTCTCGCCCCCATTAGGCCTATAGGAAGCCGAGATGCGTCACCAGCGACTGGTGCAGCGTGCCCTTGAACTTGAGCCCCACCACGCCTTCGCCGGCCCAGCACACCCGGGCCGGCATCGGCGCGAGATGCGCGATCGCGATCCACACTTCGTCGCCTTCGTGCAGACCCCAGGTGTAGATCTTGCAGCCCTCGATCGAGACGTCGGCGACTTCGCCCTTGATCCGGCGCACTTCGCCGCTGGCGCGGATCGTCGCAGTCAGCGCAGTCGGAGTGCGCGGATTGGTGCGTCGGTCGGCTTCGGCGAGCCGGGCGATCAGAGCATCGTTCTTGTCGTCGATCGGGTTCATGGCGAGACTCCCCTGGCTCACCTTTGGCATGAGGATGTTTACGCAGCCTCTCGCGATAGCCTTAGCGACGGAGTAACTGCGTTCGCCGCAAGCCATGGCAAATCGCGTGATGCGGGCGTAGGACCGCGCCGATGGTCAAGCTCAACAAGATCTACACGCGGACGGGCGACGACGGCAGCACCGGGCTGGTCGACGGATCGCGCGTGTCGAAGGCCGATCCGCGGATGGCGGCGATCGGCGATGTCGACGAAGCCAACAGCGCGATCGGCGTGGCGCGCGCCGCGATCGGCCCGGGCAGTTTCAGCGAGATGCTCGCCCGAATCCAGAACGACTTGTTCGATCTCGGCGCCGATCTCGCCACCCCGGTCGAGATCGAAGGCGCGCTGCGCATCGTGCCCGGCCAGATCGAATGGCTCGAGGAGCGGATCGACCACCTCAATACCGCGCTCGATCCGCTGACCAGCTTCATCCTTCCCGCGGGCGAGCCCGGCGCCGCGGCGCTGCACCTTGCGCGCGCCGTGGTGCGGCGCGCCGAGCGGACGACCGTGGCAGCCGGCGCCCAGGTTGCGTTGCGCCCCGAAGCGCTCACCTACCTCAACCGCCTGTCCGATCTGCTGTTCGTCGCCGCGCGTGCGATGAACCTAAACGGCGCGGGTGACGTTCTGTGGGTACCGGGGGCATCGCGCTGATCTAGATTGATTTCTATTGACGCTACGGCCGCCGCGATCTAGAGGAACATTATGAGAACGGAGCGCGACGTAAACCCGGATCCCTCCGCGCTCGCGTCCCGTTTCGCCGCGGTTCGTGCGCTCAGCGCCGCGCTCGTCGCGCCGCTCTCGGATGCCGATGCGACGATTCAGTCGATGGACGATGCCTCGCCCGCCAAATGGCATTTGGCGCATACGACGTGGTTCTTCGAGACCTTCGTGCTGCGCGATCACGTGCCCGGCTACCGCGTGCAGGACGATCGTTTCCCGTTCCTGTTCAACAGCTATTACGAAGCCGAGGGCCAGCGCCACGCCCGTCCGCGTCGCGGCATGCTGTCGCGTCCTTCGCTCGACGAGATTATGGGCTATCGCGCCACGGTGAACGCGGCGTTGCTGGGTGCGCTTCCCGATCTGCCGGCCGACGCGCGCGATCTGGTCGCGCTGGGCTGCCATCACGAGGAGCAGCATCAGGAACTGCTGCTCACCGACATTCTCCATCATTTCTCGGTGAATCCGCTCCAGCCGGCAATGTGGCAGGGCGCGCCCAAGGTCCCGGTCGCGATGCCCGGGCCGGTCGAGTGGATCGAGGGCAGGACGGGGCTGGTCGAGGTCGGGCACGACGAGTCAAGCAAGCGTGAAAACACGCGTATCGAGTCAAGCGAGTCAACCGGCGATACGATCGATGCGGCCGGTTCCGGCTTCGCCTTCGATTGCGAAGGGCCGCGCCACGCCGCCTTGCTCCATCCGCACGCGCTCGCCGATCGCACCGTCACCAATGGCGAATGGGCCGCGTTCATCGCCGACGGCGGCTATGCCGAGCCGCGCCACTGGCTTTCGGACGGCTGGGCATGGGTGCAAGCGCAAGGCATCGTTGCGCCGCTATATTGGGAGCGGAGCGAGGGCGGCTGGAGCCGCTTCGGGCTCGACGGCCGCCGCCCGGTCGATCCGGCCGCGCCGGTGGCCCATGTCAGCTTCTTCGAGGCCGATGCCTATGCCGGCTGGGCCGGCGCGCGGCTGCCTACTGAATTCGAATGGGAGGCGGCGGCGAGCGGCCATGACTCGAACGGCGGCAACCAGCTCGATGCCGCCGGTGCCGTCGAGCCACGTCCGTCGTCTGGTGGCCCCGCCTTTTTCGGCGATGTCTGGGAATGGACCGGCAGCGCCTTCCGCCCCTATCCGGGCTTCCGCGCCGCCGAAGGCGCAGTCGGCGAATATAACGGCAAGTTCATGAGCGGCCAGTTCGTGCTGCGCGGCGGCAGCTGCGCGACGCCGCGCGGGCATGTCCGGGCAAGCTATCGCAACTTCTTCTATCCGCACCAGCGCTGGCAGTTCACCGGCGTACGCCTGGCCAAGGATCTGTAACGATGCTCAAGCAGGAACAAGAGGATGGCGAGCGCGGCCTCGCCGATCCCAATTTCCGCGCCGATGTGCTGACCGGCCTCGCCGCGCGGCCGCGGGCGATCCCCGCACGCTGGTTCTACGATCGCCGCGGCTCCGAATTGTTCGAAGCGATCACCGACCTGCCCGAATATTATCCGACGCGCACCGAGACGGCATTGCTGATGCAGATCGGCCCGCAACTGGGCGCGCTCGCGGCGCGCAATGCCGCGGTGGTCGAGTTCGGCTCGGGCTCGTCGGCCAAGACGCCGATCCTGCTGCGCGCGATTCACCCCGCCGCGTATGTGCCGATCGACATTTCGGGCGAATTCCTCCGTCATTCGGCGCAGGCGCTCGCCGGCAGCTTCCCGGGACTTCCGGTGCTTCCGGTCGAGGCCGATTTCCTGCGCCCGCTGCCGCTGCCGGGCGAAGTCTCGGGGTTGCCCAAGCTCGGCTTCTTCCCCGGATCGACGATCGGCAACATGAATGCCTATCACGCGGTCGATCTGCTCCGCGCGATGCGCGACTGGCTGGGCGAAGGCGCACGACTGCTGATCGGGATGGACCGGGTCAAGTCGCCCGACATATTGATCCCGGCTTATGACGACGCGCAGGGCGTCACTGCCGCGTTCAACCTCAATTTGCTCGAGCGGATCAATCGCGAGCTTGCGGGCACGATCCCGGTCGACGCGTTCCGCCACCGTGCGATATGGAACCCCGATGCCGCCCGCATCGAGATGCACCTCGAGGCGCAGCGCGACGTGACCTTCAGCGTCGACGGCCGGGCGTTCGAGATGGCGGCGGGCGAGACGATCCATACCGAGAACAGCCACAAATATGGCCCCAATGGTGCCCGCATGCTGCTGCGCGCCGGCGGCTGGACGCCGATCCGCGAATGGACCGATCCCAAGGACTGGTTCGCGCTGGTGCTGTGCGAAGCGCAGCCGCTGCGGACGGCGCCGTGACCGTTCAGCGATAGACCGGCTCGGCCTTCCAGGTTCGCAGCCAGTTGATCGATCCGCGGCACTCGCCCATCGACCGCAGCTCGATCAGGCGGAAGCCCTTGCCGTTCCAGACATAGCTCGCGCTCTCGCCGCAATCGCCGATCCCGCGGCCCTTGGCGTGGGTGCCCAGCACGCTGGTCTTGGCGTCCCACCACGCATTGGTGAGCATCGCCGCCTCGCCGCTGCCGTCGCCCGAATAATCCATATCGGCGACCGCCGCCTTGCCGCCGCGCACGACGAAGGGCACGCTGTTGATGTTGTAGGCGCCACTGCCGCACGGCAGCAGCGCCAGAGTCGCACCGCCCCCCAGCGCGAAGGTCTGAACCGCGCTTTCCTTGTCGGACTCGGCCAGGTCCTCGTCGCAGCCCGCAGCCTTTTCCATTTGCTTGCGCAACACGGCGCTCACGGTGGCGGGCGTGCCGCCGCTACGCAATGCGGCGATGCGCGGCACCGCGGGCCCGGCAGGAACGCTGGCGGCGGGCTTCGCGCCCTTGGCCGCCGCCGCGGTGACGGTGCCGGCACGGCCCTGCCCGGCATCGATGAAGCGCAGCGCCGCGGAGGACCCCTTGAGCGAGATCGTGGCGATCGTCCCCCTGGCGTTGGCGAGCGTGAGCGCGCTTCCCTCGATCAAAGCGGCGACGATGCGCGCGGCTTCGGCGCCACCGAACCGCACCGCGCCGTCTTTCGGTACGCCCTGCGCCACCGGCTTGCCGTCGATCCTGAGCGCGACGTTATCGGTCGCCTTGGCCGAATCGACCGTAATTTCGAAGCCGCCCTGCGGCCCCGGCGCGCGGCGGATCGAGGCCGCCAGCGGGCCATCCTCGGGCCAGTCGCCTTCGCCCATCAGCGAGGTCATCTCGCAGATTGCGAGATTGTCGCAGGCCACCGCCCAGTCGCCATAGGTCTGCGAGGCGCCGGCGGCGGGATCGGCGGCGAGGAGCAGGAGCGCGAGCGTCAACATCCCCGGCGTCTAGCCGAGCCCGGCGCGGGGCGGTAGGGGCAGCGCATAAGTTGATCGTGGAGACGGACGATGCAGACGGTTGGAGTGATCGGCGCGGGACAGATGGGCGCGGGCATCGCGCAGGTTTCGGCGCAGGCGGGCTATTCGGTATTGCTCTCCGACATGGACCAGGCGCGGGCCGAGGCGGGCAAGGCCGGGATCGGCAAGCAGCTCGCCCGCGCGGTCGAGAAGGAAAAGATCAGCGCCGCCGATGCCGAAGCGGCGCTCGGCCGTATCACGCCGATCGGTGAACTTGCCGCGATGGCGCCCTGTGCGCTGGTGATCGAGGCGGCGACCGAGCGCGAGGCGGTCAAGCGGACGATCTTCGAGACGGTCGGCAAGGCACTTGGCCCAGACGCGATCCTCGCGAGCAACACCTCGTCGATCCCGATCACCCGCCTCGCCCAAGCCGCGCCCGATGCCGCGCGTTTCATGGGGGTGCACTTCTTCAACCCGGTGCCGGTGATGGGACTGATCGAATTGATCCGTGGCCTTGCCACGTCGGACGCGACGGTGGCGGCGGTCGAGAAATTCGGCGAGTCACTCGGCAAGCGCATCGTCCACGCCAACGACGCGCCGGGCTTCATCGTCAATCGCGTGCTGATGCCGATGCTCAACGAAGCCTGCTTCGCGCTCGGCGAGGGCGTCGCAACGATCCCCGATATCGACGCCGCCTGCCAGCTCGGGCTCAACCATCCGATGGGTCCGTTCGCGCTTGCCGATTTCATCGGGCTAGACACGTGCCTGGAGATCACCCGCGTGCTGTTCGAAGGCACCGGCGACCCCAAATTCCGGCCGGCGCCCGTGCTGGTCAAATATGTCGAGGCGGGCTGGTACGGCCGCAAGACCAAGCGCGGCTTCTACGATTATTCGGGGCCGGAGCCGGTGCCGACGCGCTAAGGCAGCAACAGCCCCGCCAGCGCCGCGCTCATCAGGTTCGCCAGGCTGCCCGCGATCAGCGCGCGGATGCCGAGCTTGGCGATCATCGGGCGCTGGTTGGGGGCGAGGCTGCCGGTCGCCGCCATCTGGATGGCGATCGAGCTGAAATTGGCGAAGCCGCACAGCGCGAAGGTGATGATCGCCACGGTGCGCGGCGCGAGATCCTTCATCTCGCCGAGCTGGATGAACGCGACGAATTCGTTGAGCACGACCTTGGTGCCGAACAGCCCGCCCGCCGCAGTCGCCTCGTGCCACGAGATGCCGAGCAGGTACATCACCGGCGCGAACACGCTGCCGATGATCTTCTGGAAGCTGAGATCCTTGAACCATTGCGCCCATTCGGCATTGCCGCTGGCATAGACCACCCAGTTTCCCGCCCCGCCGAGCAGCCCGTTGGCGAGCGCGACCAGGGCGACGAATGCCAGCACCATCGCGCCCACCGCGACGGCGATCTTGACGCCGGTCGATGCGCCGGTCGCCGCGGCCATGATCAGATTGGCGGCGCGCTCCTCCTCGAGGTCGTGCTCGGCGACCTTGATCACTTGGTCTTCGGGATCGTCGCCGAGCGGCAGTTCGCCGTTTGCCGGGACAAGCTCGTCGGGCATGATGATCTTGGCCATCAGCAGCCCGCCCGGCGCTCCCATGAACGACGCGGCGAGCAGATAGGGCAAAGCCTGCGGCCCGAGCAGGCTGGCATAGGCGGCGAGGATCGTCCCCGCGACACCCGCCATGCCCACGGTCATCACCGCAAACAATTGCGGCGGAGTCAGCCGCGCCAGATAGGGGCGGATCACCAGTGGCGACTCGCTCTGCCCGACGAAGATGTTGGCGGCGGCGCACAAGGATTCGACCTTGCTGGTGCCCACCACTTTCTCGATTCCCCCGCCGATCCAGCGGATGACGAACTGCATCACGCCGACATGGTACAGGATCGACACCAAGGCCGCGAAGAAGATGATCACGGGGAGCGCCGCGATCGCGAAGCTCTGCCCGCCGAGCTCTGGCCTGGCGAGCGGGCCGAACAGGAAGCTGGTGCCCGCCCCGGCATAGCCGAGCAGCGCCGAGACGCCGTTCGACAGCCCGTGCAGCGCGGCCTTGCCCCATTCGGTACGCAGCACGAGGACCGCTATCCCGGCCTGCAACGCAAATGCCGAGCCGACGACGCGCAGCCGGATCGCCCGCCGGTTGCCCGAAAGCAGCCAGGCGATCGCGAGGATCGCGATGATACCAAAAATGCCGATCGGAAACTGAGTCATCCGCTGGTCTGCGCCCCCGAGCCGGCTCCCCGATTTGGCCAGCAAAACCGGGAGCATACACGCTGCGGGCGATCAAACCAGAGGAAGTGCGGCATCTTTCGCGGCGGCTTGTTTCCCGCTAGCGTCGTGCCATGGAAAGCCGTCCCTACATCACCCGTTCGCTCTTTTTCCTCTCGATCTTCTACGGTGGCATGGTCTGCATCGCCGGCGTGCTCGGCAACAAGCAAGTGTCGCTTGGCCCTATCTCGGAGATCGGCAATTGGGTGGGCGTCGGGCCGCTCGCAGTGGAGGCGGGCATCTTCGCCTTCCTGCTGCTGGTAGCGGTGTCGAGTGCGGTCGCCGAACTTAACGGCCCCGATACCGCGCGACGACTGGTGCTGTGGGGCTTCGTCCCGCTGATCACTTCGGTGCTGCTCTCGCTGCTGGTGCTGGCGCTCCCCGCCTCGCCGAGCATGGAGCCTGACCGGCTGAACGCCTTCGCGCTGATGATGTCGGGAACCCCGCGGATCTGGCTGGGGGGGATCGTCGCTTATGGCATCTCGCAGATCCTGAACGTCACGATCTTCAGCGCGCTCAAGGCGGGCGGCGGCAAGCTGCTGTGGCTGCGCGCGGCGATCGCGAGCATGCTCAGCCAGATCGCCGACACGTTGATCTTCATCGGCATCGCCTTTTACGGCGTGTTCCCGATCCAGGAACTGCTCGTCGGCCAGATGCTGACCAAGGTGGTGCTCAGCCTCGTGCTGGTGCCGCCCTTGATCTATTTCTTCGTCGGGCTCGGCCGCTTCCTCGATCGCCGGCGCTCGCTCTAAGGGAACAATCCTCCTTCGCGCAGCGGCGGAAGGGGGACCATGAAGTGGTGGAGGGCCCTCTCCACCGGCTATCGCCCGCGGCTCCGCCCCCTCCGTCGCCTTTGGCGACACCTCCCCCGCTTCGCGAGGGGGGATTGTCGACGGCGCCGTCATCACCATTGCCGCTGGTGCGCGTGCGCCGTAAAGCGCGCGCGATGACCGACAACGCACCCGATCCGGCCTTGCTCGCCAAGGCCGAAACGCTCACCGAAGCGCTGCCCTATCTGCAGCGTTATGCGGGCGCGACCTTCGTCGTGAAATATGGCGGCCATGCGATGGGCGACCCCGAGCTGGCGCGCGATTTCGCCGAGGATGTCGTGCTGCTCCAGGCGGTCGGGATCAATCCGATCGTCGTCCATGGCGGCGGGCCGCAGATCGGCGCGATGCTCAAGCGGCTGGGCGTCGAATCGGAGTTCGTCGGGGGCCTGCGCGTCACCGATGCCGAGACCGCCAAGATCGCCGAGATGGTCCTCGCCGGATCGATCAACAAGGAAATCGTCGGCTGGATCGGCCAGGCCGGCGGCAAGGGCGTCGGCATTTCGGGCAAAGATGCGGGCCTCGTCACTGCCGAGAAGGTCCAGGGCCGCGAGCCCAATCCGCTGAGCGGGATCGAGCGCCATGTCGATCTCGGCTTCGTCGGCGAGCCGGTCGCGGTCGACCCGTCGATCCTGCGCTCGCTCGCGGCGCAGGGGTTCATTCCTGTGGTGGCGCCAATCGCGATGGGCGTCGACGGCCACACCTACAACATCAACGCCGACACGATGGCAGGGGCGATCGCCGCGGCGTGCGGCGCCAAGCGCTTCTTCCTGCTCACCGACGTGGCCGGCGTACTCGACAAAGCGGGCGATCTGATGACCGACCTGGATCCCGCAGGCGTCGCCGCGCTCCAGGCCGACGGCACGATATCGGGAGGCATGATCCCCAAGGTCGAGACCTGCGTCGCGGCGGTTCAGGCCGGAGTCGACGCGGCGGTGATCCTCGACGGACGCGTGCCGCACGCGATGCTGCTCGAGATCTTCACCCGGCGCGGCGCGGGCACGCTGGTCCACGTCTGAACCACGCACTATCTAATGCCAAACACCTCTCACGGAGAACGGGTTTGATCCTGATCCTCGACATCCTCCAGATCATCCTGACCGTCATCTGGTGGATCATCATCGTCCAGGCCATTCTGTCCTGGCTGATCGCATTCAACGTGATCAGCACGCACAACGAATATGTCGGCGCGATCTGGCGCGCGCTCCAGACGATCACCGATCCGATCTATCGGCCGATCCGGCGGGTGCTGCCCGATTTCGGCGGGCTCGATCTTTCGCCGATGGTGGTGCTGGTGATCCTGCTGATCCTCCAGCAGGCAGTGATGCCCGCGCTCTACCGCGTCGCGATCGGCGCACCGCTCTGAGCCGCGAGGGCGCGGCGTGGAAGCTGCGCCCCGACGGTATCGAAATCGCAGTCCGCGTGACGCCGCGCGCCGGTCGTGACGCGTTCGCGGCTGGCACTGACACTCATTTTACGGCGCGGCTGGCTGCACCGCCGGTTGAGGGCGCGGCGAATTCGGCGCTGGTCCAGCTGGTCGCCAAGGCGTTCGGCGTACCGAAGCGCGCCGTTACCTTGATCGCGGGCGACACCGCCCGGCTGAAGCGGCTTGCGATCACCGGCGACGCGCATGCGCTGGCGAAAATTGCCGCCAGCCTTTATGGACACGAGCCATGAGCGCAGCACTGATCGACGGCAAGGCATTCGCGGCGGGCCTCCGCGCCCGCATTGCAGAGCGGGTTCCCGCATTTCGGGAGGCGGCGGGCCGCGCGCCCGGGCTCGCGGTGGTATTGGTCGGCGAGGACCCGGCATCGGCGGTCTATGTCCGTTCCAAGGGCAAGCAGACCCGCGAGGCCGGCATGGAAAGCTTCGAACACAAGCTCCCCGCCGATGCCGATCAGGCGACCTTGCTGGCGCTGGTCGAGCAGCTCAATGCCGATCCCGCGGTGGACGGCATCCTCGTCCAATTGCCGCTGCCCGCGCATATCGACGCCGACGAAGTGCTGCTCCGCATCGATCCCGACAAGGATGTCGACGGCTTCCACCCGGTCAACGCCGGCCGGCTCGCCACCGGGCTGCCGGGGTTCGTGCCGTGCACCCCGCTCGGCTGCCTGATGCTGCTCGAAGACCGGCTCGGCGATCTCTCGGGTCTCGACGCAGTCGTGATCGGCCGATCCAACATCGTCGGCAAGCCCATGGCGGCGTTGCTCACCGCGAAGAGCTGCACCGTCACGCTCGCGCATTCGCGCACGCACAACCTGCCGCATTATCTCCGCCACGCCGACATCGTCGTCGCCGCAGTCGGTCGCCCCCACTTCGTCAAGGGCGAATGGCTCAAGCCCGGCGCCACGGTGATCGACGTCGGCATCAACCGCACAGAGAATGGCCTGACCGGCGACGTCGACTTCGACAGCGCCGCGAGCGTGGCGGGCGCGATCACCCCGGTGCCCGGCGGCGTCGGCCCGATGACGATCGCGGTCCTGCTGCGCAATACTTTGGTTGCGGCCCACCGCCGCGAGGGAGTCGCTCTCGACGAAGGGGAGATCTGATGCTGGCTGTGCTGCTGCTCCAGGCCGTCACTCCGGAAACGGCGGTCGAGGCCGAGCGCGCATTCAGCCGTGCGGCACTAACGCAAGGTCAGTGGACGGCGTTCCGGGAATTCGCCGCCACAGACAGCACGATGTTCGTGCCCGCACCGGTCAAGGCACAGGATTGGCTTAGGGATCGGAAAGACCCGCCACGTTCGGTAGAATGGTGGCCAACTGACAGCTACGTATCGTGTGACGGCAATCTCGCGGTGAACACCGGCGGCTGGAAACGGCCCGATGGATCGCTCGGCTATTTCACCACGGTCTGGCTGCGTCAGCCCGACGGCAGATTCAAATGGCTTGTTGATCACGGCGATGGCCTCAAGATTGCGCGCGTGCGCTTAACCGACCCAAAGGTGATGCGGGCGAGTTGCAGCGGCGCGAAAACACGCGGCCATCTCGGCGATTCCGTGATCAACCCCGAGGAGAAATCGGAAATTCATTTTTCATCCGATGGATCGCTGATCTGGCAATGGCGGGTAACGCCGGACGGGGCCCGAATGTTTAAGGCCTCTCTCTGGACCGGCACGGCCTATAAGACTGTGATCACCGACCAAGTGCCCGCACCCAAATGATCGAGCTCTTCATCTCCTCGTTCATCACCTTCTTCGTGGTGATCGATCCGCCGGGCTGCGCGCCGATCTTCGCCGGGCTGACCGCCGGCGCCAGCGGGGTGCACCGCCGCGCGATGGCGATGCGCGCGGTTCTGGTCGCCTCGGCGATATTGTTCGGCTTCGCCTTGTTCGGCGAGGCGTTGCTCCGCGCGCTCGGCATCAGCCTCAATGCGTTCCGCATCGCCGGCGGGATCATGCTGTTCCTGATCGCACTCGAGATGGTGTTCGAGAAACGCACCGAACGCCGCGAGGACCGCGCCGAGAAGATCCGCGCCGAGGAACCTGCCGACATCTCGATCTTCCCGATGGCGATGCCGATGATCGCCGGGCCGGGATCGATCGCCTCGGTGATGCTGCTGATGTCGCAGAGCGAAGGGATCGCGCGTTCGGCAGTGGTGCTCGCGGCGATGGCCTCGATCCTCGCGCTGACCCTGGTCGCATTGCTGATCGCCGGCCCGATCATGCGCGTGGTCGGCGCCAAGATCGAAGCGGTGGTGTCGCGACTGCTCGGCGTGCTGCTCGCCGCGCTCGCCGCGCAATTCGTGATCGACGGGCTGCGCGCCAGCTTCAGCGCAGGGGCGGCACTTTCGGGGCATTGACCGGCGTTTCGGGCAAGTCGTAGCGGATCCGCCACAGCCGGAACGGCGACTTTTCCGGCAGCTCTACCGGCTCGAGCCAGCGCGGCACCTGGTTGCGATGCAGCTGGCCATAAAAGCCGTCCGGACTGCGCGAGCGATAGACCGTGGTCTCCGCCATGTCCGGGCAGATCAGCAGATATTGCGCCTTGTGCCGTGCCGCGATCGCCCGGAAGCCGCTCGCCGGCCCGGTGAACGCGTGGTGCACGTCGAGGATCGCGTCGCCGTTGCGGTGATACGGCCCGGCAATCGCATCGTGATGGGTGATCGTGATCAGCCGCGGTCCCATGTCGACATGGCTGAACAGGATCGCCCGCGGGATCGCGTCGAGCTGCCGCAGCGGCGTCATCCGCGCGCAGGCGGCATTGGCCTGGGCAACCTTGTCGGGGCCGATCTTGCCGGGCTTGCCCTTGTCCGCGGGCAGCCACGGCAGGACAAGTCCGGCGAAAAGCCCCGAGACGAGCAGGAAGGCAATCGCCGAGCCGAACACCCGGACCAGCATCGACGAGCGGGCGAGGAACCACGGCACCACCAGCCACGCCAAGGCCGTCGCCCCCGGCACGCTCAGCATCTGTGCGGCGGGTCCGGCGCGGATCTGCCAGAGCAGCATCGCCGCGGCGAACGCGGTGAACAAGGCGATCGCTGCCCAGGCAACCGCCGCCTCGCTGCGCCGCGCGCGCCATGTCGCGACCAGCGCGCCGAGTATGCCGATCACCGGCAGCACTGCGATCGGGAAGCCGGTCTTGAACGGGTGCCGGTAGATCGGCCGCGCCTCGCGGACATTGTTGAGCCAGGTCCGCGCGAGCTCGTCCGAAACCTGTTCGGGCCGGCCGAGGCATTGTGGGAACAGCGCCACGAACCCGGCCACGATCACGCTCCCCGCCGCGGCGGCGAGCGCGAGACGAAGCCAGCGATTCTGGGGGCGCAGCAAGGACAATGCGAACAGCAGGGTCCCCGCGGCCATCACCACGCTCAGCCATACCGGAGTCAGCGCGTCGCAGCGCATCGCCTGATTGGCATTCGAGGCGAACAGCGCGAAGCCCAGCGCCGACCCGCCCGCGAGGCTGAGGCCATAGACCTGCATCCGCCGTGCGTCGCCGCCGTCCCACACCCAGCGCAAGGCGATGATCGCCCCCGCCATCGCGCAATAAGGCAGCATCTCGAGTCCGATGCTCAGCGACAGCGCACTCGACAGCCCCACGGTGGCTCCGCCGCGCGCGCGGCTTGTGTCGGCGAGGCCGGCGACGGTGAGCGCGAGACAGGCGAGCTGCCAGCCATGATGGTCGATGCGCATCGGCGCATACATCAGGATGGTCGACGTGCAGCCCATCAGCACGATCAGCGCAAGCGGCCAGGCATGAGGCGCGACCAGCCGGCGGACGGTGAGGCCGAGCCCGGTCATCGTCACCGCCAGCGGGATCAGCGGAGCGAAGCCGCACGCCCATTTCTCCGCCATCACAGTCCCGACGAACGGCTTGAGCAGCAGGATCAGCGCGGCGATCGGCAAATCGACGATGCGGCTCCAATGGATGTCGAACCCGCCCATCGCCGGATCGAGCCGGTATTGGCGGAGATCGTACCAGCCCTGCCCGGCGAGCAGGCCGCGGACCTGCATCAGCCGCATATTGTCGTCGGTGTCGCCAAGCACGAGCCAATTGATATTGCCCTGGCGCTGCCACAGATACCAGACGACCACGCCCAGCCAGAACAGCAGCATGCCGGCCAGCCAGCGGCGGTCCAGTTCGTCTTTCAGGCGCACGCCGCTTATTCCGCTCAGCTTCAAAATTGCTTCCCTCGCTCCGCGCTACGCATTAGGGCGGCGCCCTGCGCGAGGGCAAGCTAGACTAGTGACGGCATTCTTGCATCGGATGGAATCCCTGATGGCCAGCGGCGTGCTCGGCCAGCTGATCCGCTTCGGCATCGCCGGCGGGATTTCCACGCTGATCTATTCGGCAGTCTATCTGCCGCTCGCCTATTTCGTCCTGGCCAAGAACATGGCGGTGGTCGCGGTGTTGCCGGCATTTTTCGTCGCGGCGACCTGCGGCTTTTTCCTGCACAGCATCTGGAGCTTCAGGGGGCACGGCACGCGCGATACCAGCGGGCGGCAGCATTTGAAGTTTTTCCTGGTCCAGGGCTTCGGGCTGGTGCTCAATGCGTTGTTCACCTGGGTGATCACCGGACCGCTTCACGGGCCGCAATGGCTGCCGCTGGTGCCGATCGTGCTGATCACACCGCTCGCGACTTTCGCGCTCAACCGCCAATGGGTATTCGGCTGATATGGACCGTATCGTTTATGAGCGCATGGCCGAGCACGACACCACGCATTGGTGGTATCGCGCGCGCCGCGACATCCTCGCCGATTACCTCACGCGCTGGGGCGATCTGCCCAAGGATGCGCGGATCCTCGAGATCGGCTGCGGCACCGGGCACAATCTGCCGATGCTCGCACAGTTCGGCGAGATCGACGCGATCGAGATCGACGAAACCGCGGGCGCCAAGGCGAGCGAGCGGCTTGGCAAGCCCGTCGGCACCGCGCCGCTCCCCGAGCTGGTCGGAGTGGAGCCTGGCAGCTACGATTTGGTCGCGGTGCTCGACGTGATCGAGCATGTCGAGGACGATGTCGCGGCGCTGAAGGCGATCGCCGCGGCGCTCAAGCCCGGCGGCAGGATCCTGATCACGGTGCCGGCACACCAATGGATGTGGAGCGCGCACGACGTGGTCAATCACCACAAGCGGCGTTATTCGAAGGCGGGGTTCGCGGCATTGCTCGACAAGGCCGGACTGGAGGGTCGCAAGCTCGGTTATTTCAATTCCTTGCTGTTTCCCGTCGCAGTGGCGGCGCGCTTCGCGGGCAAGCTGATGGGCAAGGACGATAGCGACGATTCGCCGCCGCCCAAGCTACTCAACACCTTGTTCGAAGGCATCTTCCGGCTTGAGCGGCATGTGGTCGGCCGGGTGCCGCTGCCTCCCGGGCTGTCGCTGATCGCGCTGGCGACAGTGAAGCGCTGAGCGGCTCCGCTACTCCGCCACCTCGCTCCGCGCGACCTGCGGCGAGACGCTGACTTCGCCCGAATCCTCGAAGCGATAGCCGAGCGACGCGTGCCCCAGCACCGGCCCGGCGACATCCGCTACCAGATAGAGCGGCCGCCGCTTGGACTCGACATAGAGCCGCCCGAGATATTCGCCGATCATCCCGAGCACGAACATCTGGACCGCGCCGAGCACCACGACGACGAGCATCAGCGAGGTCCAGCCCGGGATCGCGCGGCCGAACAGCCAGCCGACCAGAATGTAGAGCACGAGCAGGGCCGAGGCGGCAGTCAGCAGCAGCCCAACATGGCTGGCGAAGCGCAATGGAGCGGTCGAGAAGCCGGTGATCGCGTCGATGGCAAAGCGGATCATCTTGCCGAGCGGATATTTGCTCTCCCCGGCGTGCCGTTCGTGCCGGTCATAGGGAAACGGCACCTGCTTGAATCCGATCCACGCCACCATCCCGCGGATGAAGCGCGCCTGTTCGGGCAGCGACAGAAACGCGTCGAGCGCACGCCGCGTCATCAGCCGGAAGTCACCGGTATCGAGCGGGATCGGCGTGTCGGTGATCCGGTCGAGCATGCGATAGAAGAACGCCGCGGTGATCTTCTTGAAGATCGTCTCGCCATCGCGCTTGCGCCGCACCGCATAGACGACGTCGGCGCCCTGGCTCTTCATCGCCGCGCGCATGTCGGTGAGCAATTCGGGCGGATCCTGGAGATCGGCATCGATGATCAATATCTCGTCGCCCGCGCACAGATCGAGCCCGGCGGTGAGCGCGAGTTGATGGCCATGGTTGCGCGACAGATTGATCGCGACGAGACGCGGATCGCCTTCGGACAGCCGCTGCATCACCTTCCAGCTGGCGTCGCGCGAGCCGTCGTTGATCAGCACGATCTCGTAATCATTGCCCACCGCCGCCTGCGCCGCAGCCGAGATGCGCGCGTGCAGCATGTCGAGGCACGCCTCTTCATTGTAGCAAGGGACGACGACGGAAAGCTTGGGCCTCTTCATGACCGGCCGCTGTAGCGGGGCATGAGGGCGGCGTCACATGAAAATCCGCCGAACCGCCCTCCCCCGACGGGAGAGGGAATTAGGCCCGCTCTACCGAATTGACGACGTCCGCCGCGCGGAGCGCCGCGAGCAGCCGCATCAGATGCGTCGCGTTGCGGACCTCGACGTCGATCGCATTGGTGTGGAACGTCGTGTCGCGATTGTCCATCCGGAGCCCGAGGATGTTGGCCTTCTGCGCGCCGATCAAGGTCGCCACCGCGCCCAGCGCACCGGGCTCGTTCTTGAGCGTCACCGCGATCCGCGCGATGCCGCCCTCGGCGCGGTCGCCCCAGGTCAAGTCGACCCAATCCTCCTCGTCGGTCTCGCCGAGTCCGGCGCAGTCGATCCGGTGAACCTCGATCGGCTCGCCGGGCCGGCGCACCCCGACGATGCGATCACCCGGGACCGGGCGGCAATCCTCGGAGAAGTTGAACGCGACCCCGGGAGTCAGCCCCTTGATGTCGATTGCCCGCGCCTGGCTGGGCATTTCCTGCTCGGCGCCCTCGGTAGAGCCCGGCATCACCGCTTCCATCACTTGCGCATCGGTCAGCTTGCGCCGCGCGATCGCCTCCATCAGCGCACCCTCGTCGGCGAGCTTCAAGCGCTTGAGCGCATCCGTGAGCGCGCCCTCGCCCGCTGGCGTCGGCAGCCGCTGGACGATCTCGTCATACAGTTTGCGGCCGAGCGCCACCGTCTCGTCGCGCTCCTTGTGGCGGATGTGCCGGCGGATCGCCGCGCGCGCCTTGCCGGTGATCGCGAAGTTGAGCCAGTTTGCCTGCGGCTCCTGCGCTTTCGAGCGCAGGATCGCGACCTGGTCGCCCTGCTGGATCTCGGTGCGCAGCGGCACCACCTTGCCGTTGACCTTGGCGCCGACCGCCTGGTCGCCGAGATCGGTATGGACGGCATATGCGAAGTCGATCGGCGTCGCGCCCTTGGGCAGCTGGATCAGCTCGCCCTTGGGGGTGAAGGCGAAGATCCGATCCTGGTACATCGCCATCCGGGTATGCTCGAGCAGCTCCTCGGGGCTTTCGGCATGTTCGAGGATCTCGATCAGGTCGCGGATCCAGCTGACCTGGGTATCGGGGCGCACCGAATCCTGCTTGTATGCCCAGTGTGCGGCGAGGCCGAATTCGGCACGGGCATGCATGTCGCGCGTGCGGATCTGGATTTCGACGCGGGTATCGCCGGCGTGCATGATCGTCGTGTGGAGCGAGCGATAGCCGTTGCGCTTGGGCGTCGAGATGTAATCCTTGAACCGCCCCGGCACCATCGGCCAGCGCCGGTGGATCACCCCGAGCGCACGGTAACATTCCTCTTCACTTTCGACGATCGCGCGGAACGCCATCACGTCGCTGAGCTGCTCGAGCGACACATGGCGCTCGGACATCTTCTTCCAGATCGAATAAGGATGCTTCTCGCGTCCCGAAATCTCCCCCTCGACGCCGCCGCGCGCAAGCAGCAGCTTGAGGCCCGAGGCGATCTTGGCGATGCGGTCCTCGCCTTCGACCTTCAGGCTCTCGAGCCGCTTGGTGATGCTCTCATAGGCTTCGGGCTCGAGCTCGCGGAAAGCGAGCGTCTGCATCTCCTTCATGAACTCGTACATGCCGATCCGCTCGGCGAGCGGGGCATAGATGTCCATCGTCTCGCGGGCGATGCGCTTGCGCTTGTCCGGGTTCTTGATGAAGTGGAGCGTGCGCATATTGTGCAGCCGGTCTGCCAGCTTGACCAGCAGCACGCGGATGTCGTCGGACATTGCGAGCAGGAACTTGCGGAGGTTTTCCGCGGCGCGCTCGCTCTCGGTCTGCGCCTCGATCTTGGAGAGCTTGGTCACCCCGTCGACCATCCGCGCGACATTGTCGCCGAACAGCCGGCGGATCTCCTCGGGCGTGGCGACGGTATCCTCGATTGTGTCGTGGAGGATCGCCGTCGCGATGGTCTCGGCATCGAGATGCAAGTCGGTGAGGATGCCGGCGACTTCGATCGGATGGCTGAAATAGGGATCGCCGCTCGCGCGCTTCTGGCTGCCATGCGCGTTGACCGAGAAGACATACGCGCGGTTGAGCAACGCCTCGTCGGCTTCGGGGTCGTAGGACAGGACCCGGTCTACAAGTTCATATTGACGCAGCACGGGGCCTAGATGGCGCCCCGTGCTGCTGCATTGCAATGTTTTTCGCGGCCTAGCGCGCCTTGGTGTTGCACTTGGCGAGCGCATCCGCGTCGAAGTCCGCGCCGCCCGCGCGGAACGACTGGAGCTGGCCGACTTCGCGGGCGACGAGTTCGCAGACGATGTGGTCGCGCGCATTCGCCTTGGACGCGACGCAGACGCCTTCGCCGCATTTCCAGATCGTCGAGCGCGTGACCAAGCTGTTCTTCTCGGGCGACGTCACCGGCGTCGCGGCATAATAGCCGCGTGCGGTCTGGGCGAAGCCGGTCGCAGGGGTGAGCGCCAGCGTGGCCGCGGCAGCTGCCGCGACGGCAAGATATCGGGTCATATCGTCCTCCTGGGGAACTTCCGGGCGCAACATCAGTTGCGAATCAATACCTAATTGACACACAGGTAAGTTGCAAGCAGAAACTATTGCTGCGTCGCAATGTGTTATCCCGTTTCTCGGGTCGGCGAATTGGAGTAGAGTGCTCAGTCATGGGTGGTGCGGTCCGAGAGTCGCTGCGTGAGCTGGCGAAAGAGTGCAGCCTTCCGGCTGCGCTGGAGGCGATGGGGGAGCGCTGGTCGTTCCTGATCCTGCGCGGCTCGTTCAACGGACTGCATCATTTCGAGGAGTTCCAGTCGGAGCTCGGCATCGCGCGCAATATCCTTGCCAACCGGCTGGCGCGGCTGGTCGACAAGGATATTCTCGTGCGCCGGCCTTGCCCCGAGGATCGCCGCAAGATCGAATATCGCCTCACCGACAAGGGTTATGCGCTGTTGCCGACGATGGTCGCGCTACGCCAATGGGGCGAGCGCTGGGAGACCTGCGTACCTGCCTCGCCGGTATTGGTCGACGCGCGCGACCGCCGGCCGATCGCGCCCGTGACGGTCCAGGCGCAGGACGGCCGCGTGCTCCAGAAGGGCGATCTCGTCTGGGCGCTTCCCGAGGACGTGTTCGACGAGCCCGAGATGCGTGCCGCCGAATAGCGGCATCGAGCGGCGGGTCCTCGCCATGCTGCACCGCAAGATTTAGGTGCCGTTTACCATTCGTTAACGTCTCCCGTTCATATTTCGACAATAGTTTTCGACAATTCGGACGTTGATCGGAGGATCGCCAATGTATCGGCGCATCGCCACGCTTTTTCTGTGTGCAACGCTTGCCGCCTGCGCGGCCAAGGCTCCCCCGCCGCAGGTGGTGTTCGTCAGCACCGTCAAGGTCGAGGAGCCGCCGGCATGGCGCGCCTCGATCCGCCCGGAAGACGAGGCCCGGCTCGGCGATCTGCGGGCGAACTGGGATGGCCTGCACGCGAAGCTGACGCCGCGCGTCCGCACCGCACAGGGTAGATTGGTCGATCCGCAGGCAGGTCTCGACATGCCGGGGGTGACTCCCGGCTCCTATCATTGCCGGGTAGTCAAGCTGCGCACCCCGCGGCGCGGCGCGGCGACCGTCCGCAGCTCGTCGAACGACTTCTGTTACGTGTCGGGCACGGCGGAGGGCGTCGCCTTCGTCAAGCAGACCGGCGCCGATCCCGCCGCCGGCTATTTCTACCCCGACGGCAAGCGCTATGTCTTCCTCGGCGCACGCCAGCGTCGCGCGGGGGACAATTCGATCGGCTATGGCAACCAGCCCGCCCGCGACATGGTCGGCGTAGTCGAGCGCGTCGGCGGGTTCCGCTGGCGGCTGGCGGTAGCCGGCGCCGACGGACGCCAGCTCGACATCTACGAGCTCACCCCGGTCCCGGTCGACCAGCAGCCGCGCGGCTGAGGGGCCGCCATAGGCGCACAGAAGACTCCATTTCGGATACATTTTCGTCCGAAGCGGACCTGAACCGTGGCACGATGCGCTTGTGGCAGAAGGCGGCACTCCTCGGGTAGAATATGCGTGCGAGCGCTGCGGCAGCGTGGCCGTGACGCGCGACGCCTGGGCCGAATGGAACCTGGAAAGCCAAGCCTGGGTGCTCAGCGAGATATTCGATTTCGCCTTTTGCCACACCTGCGCCCGCGAGAGCCGGTTGACCGAACGCGCGGGGCGGTAGGCGCGCGCATCATGATCCTTCGCTGGAGGGGAGGATGAAGCTCCTCTATTCCTCCACCCCCAGCTGCCAGAGCACGAACGCCATTTCGTCGGCGGATTCCCTGAGGCTCTCCCAGCGGCCCGACTTGCCGCCATGCCCCGCGCCCATGTTCGTCTTGAGCACCAGAATATTGTCGTCGGTCTTGGTCGCGCGCAGCTTGGCGGCCCATTTGGCGGGCTCCCAATAGGTTACCCGCGGATCGTTGAGCCCGCCCGAGATGAACAAGGGCGGATAATCCTGCGCGCGGACATTGTCGTAGGGCGAATAGGACCGGATCAGTTCGAACGCCTTGGGGTCCTCGATCGGATTGCCCCATTCGGGCCATTCGCCCGGAGTCAGCGGCAGCTCGGCATCGAGCATCGTGTTGAGCACGTCGACGAACGGAACATCGGCGACCACTGCGCCCCACAATTCGGGGTCCGAATTGACCACCGCGCCCATCAGCTCGCCGCCGGCGGATCGCCCGGCGATCGCGATTCCCCCCGCATGGGTGAAGCCCCGCTCGACCAGCCCCTTCGCCACGTCGACGAAATCGTTGAAGGTGTTGCTGCGCTTCTCGAGCTTGCCTTCGTGATACCAGGTCTGGCCGAGATCGTCGCCGCCGCGGATATGCGCGATCGCGAAGGCCATGCCGCGGTCGAGGAACGACATCCGGCTGGTCGAGAAGCCTGGCGGGACCGCATAGCCGTAGGCGCCATAGGCATAGAGATAGAGCTTGCCGCTACCGTCACGCGGGAAGTCCTTCGGATAGACGATCGACACCGGCACCTCGACTCCGTCGCGCGCCGCGATCTTGATCCGCTCGGTGCGGTATTTCGACGCGTCATAGCCGCTCGGGATTTCCTGCACCTTGAGCGTCTCGATCGCGCCGGTGGCGACGATGTAGTCCTGCACCGTCCCCGGCGTGACCATCGATTCATAACTCAGCCGCAATTTATCGACGGCATATTCGGGATTGTCGGCCAGGCCGGCGACATAGCTCGCCTCGGGAAATTCCAGCCGCACGGGGGCGATTGCGGGATCGTAGCGGTGCAGCTCGACTTGATCGAGCCCGTCCTCGCGGCCCTCGACGATGAAAAAATCGGCGAAGCACGCCACCCCGGTCATATAGAAATGCGGCGAAGCCGCGATCCGTTCGACCCACTCGCCCGGATCGGCAATGCTCGCGGTGACCAGCCGGAATTGCGGGTCCACATCGTTGGTGTGGATGAACAAGGTGTCGCCGTGCAGGTCGACGTCATATTCGCGGCCACGCTTGCGCGGGCTGACCAGGATCGGATCGGCGAGCGGATCTTGGGCGGGATAGAGCCGGATCTCGGTGGTTTCGTGGTCGCTGGTGGTCAGCAGGATCCACTTGCGGTCGCTGCTCGTCTCGGCGCCGACCGAGAAGCCGAGTTCCTCCTCATAATAGATCACCACGTCTTCGGCGGGGCTGGTGCCCAGCCGGTGCAGCTTGATCGTCCGCGTCCGCCAATTCTCGTCGGTAACGCCATAGAGGATGGCGTCGCCCCCGGCAGTGAAGACGATGTTGCCGATCGTCCCCTCGATCGAGACATCGCCCCATTTGCCTGCGGCGCCTTCGATCTTCTCGCCGATCGCGGCACCGCCGCTCAGATCCTTGAAGCGGATCGTGTAGCGCTCGCCGCCGTCATCGTCGGTCGAATAGGCCATCAGCGCGCCGTCCTCGCTGATCGTGATCGCGCCCACGCGGAAATATTCCTTGCCCGCCGCGAGCGCCGGCTCGTCGAGGATCAGTTCGTCCGCGCCGCCCGCTACCGGCTTGCGCCACCAGCGCGGATATTCGCCGCCGGTCTCGTAATCGGTCCAGTAGAGCCAGTCGCCGTCCTTTTGCGGCACGGTCGATTCGTCTTCCTTGATCCGGCCGCGCATCTCCAGGAACAGCCGCTCGCTGAGCGGCTTCAGCGGCGCGATCACCGTCTCGAAATAGGCGTTCTCTTCGTCGAGATAGGCGAGCACATCCTTGTCGGTGACTTCGGGATAGCCGGGATCACGCAACCACGCCCAGGGATCCTCGATGGTCACGCCGTGGACGGAGAAGCTGTGCGGGCGGGTGGCGGCGACGGGGGGCTTGGCAAGATCGGTCATCCCCCGCCCATATCGCAGCTTGGCCGCGTGTCGAAGCCCCTCGTTCAGCCGAGCGGCAACGCCGGCTGGCCACCCTGGTTGGCACGGACGATCCGGTTGCGCCCTGTCTCCTTGGCCTCGTAGAGCGCCTTGTCGGCGCACGCGATCGAATCGTCCAGCGCCTCGCCACCGAAGCGGCAGATCCCGGCGGAGAAGGTCAGCGCTTGGCCGTCGCACACGATCAGCGGACTCGCGATCAGACGCCGGCCGACGCGCGCGAGCACCCGCGCCGCTTCTTCCTCGGTCGCCCCGCGGAACAACACGGCGAATTCCTCGCCGCCCCAGCGCGCGACCAGATCGCCGCGGCGAAGCTCGGACGACAGCCGCGCCGCGAAGTCGCGCAGCACGCGGTCGCCCTCGTCATGCCCGAAGCGATCGTTGACCGCCTTGAACCGGTCGAGGTCGAGCAATGCGATCGCCCCGCGCTGCTCGGCCGGCAGCAAATCCTCGACGTCGGCGATGAAGCCGCGCCGGTTGCGCACGCCGGTGAGCAGATCTTCCTTGGCCGCGAGATCGAGCGTGCGCATCCGTGATTCGGCTGCGCTCGCCGCACGGTTGACGCTGCCGAGCAGGCTGCCGATGACATCGTCGCTGCCATCGGGCAGCGGCGCGACGGTGCCGCCCTCCTCAAGGGTCGCGAGTGCGCCCTGCGCGACATGGATCGGCGCGAGCATCGCGCCGATGCCGTACAAGGCGATCCCCATGCCCACGACCGTCGCGAGGAGGAGCAGCAGGAATTCAGGGAGCGCCAGCCGCCCGCTAGCCGCGCCCCAGCCGGCATAAGCGAGCAAAGGGATATGCGTCGCGACGAAGCAGAGCGCGAACAGTCGCATGCGGAAGCTGCGCGGAAACAGGAACGAGCTGGCCAGATAGAAGCGCATGATCCCTCGGACATGGTGCGGCGATCGTCGCCTGTCCGGCCAATCGTCTCAAAAAACCGTAAAGCCGCCGTCAAGCGCGCGGCGGGCGAACGGGTTCCTTAGCTCGAGCAGCCGCGCGCAGTCACCGGCCAGTCACCGACGATCGTGTCGCCTTCGAGCACCCAGAACCGGTCATAGAGATTGACCGTCGGATCGCAGTGCGGCGGCATCAGCGTCACCCGTCCGCCGAGTTGCGGCAGATTGTCGCCAAACAATGCGCCATGCTCGTCGCCGGTAAAGGCGTAGCGGCTCGCGCGCGGCGCGCCGGCGAGCACCACCGGCACCCCCGCATCGGTGGCGAAGGCCTTGAGTCCCGAATCGATCGTCACCATTCCCGGGGTGTTCGCGCTCACTACGGTGGCGTCGACGAACAAAGCCGGCTCGAAGCGCGGGCCGGCGAGCTCGCAATCCGTATATTCGCGATCGAGAAATACGTACGATCCGACCTGCAGCTCGGTGAACACGCCCAGCGACGCATCGATCGCGAACGTACCGGTGCCGCCCCCCGTCACGATCGGCACGTCGAACCCCGCCCCGCGCAATTCCGCCAGCACCGTATCGAGATATTCGGTCCGCTCGACGATCGCGGCGCGCCGTTCGGCGAGGCTGTGGATATGTTGATGCGAGCCGCAATAATATTGGACGCCGCCCAGCCGCAGCGTTCCGGTGGCAGCGATCGCCTGCGCCAGCGCGACCGCCGCCGCGGCGGAAGTCACGCCGGTGCGGTGGCTTCCCGGATCGACGTCGACGAATACGGTGAGGCCCCCGGCGCCTGAACCCAGCGCCCGCACATTCTCGGGGTGATCGACCACTACCGACAGCGTGATGCGCCGGTTGAGCGCCGCCAGCCTATCGATCGCCGGTGGCGCCACCACGGGCGAAGTCAGGTGGATGTTGGCGACGCCGGCGTCCGCCTGTGCCTCGGCCTCGGCCAGCTTGGCGCAGCAGATGCCGACGGCCCCCGCGGCGATCTGGCGCAGCGCAATGTCCGCGCTCTTGTGCGTCTTGGCATGCGGCCGCAGCGCGATGCCCTGCGCCTCGGCGAACGCGGCCATCGCCGCGATATTGCGCTCCAGCGCGGCGCGGTCGACGATCAAGGCGGGGGTGGGCAGCGCGCTGCGGGGAAAGGCCATTGCCCCTCTTAGCGCTTCCAAAATAGGATTCCATCGGCCAACACCGTCCGATTGCGGAGGCCAGCTTCCCGCGCGCGATGCGACACGCGCCTGGACCGTGAAGTTCGGCTCCCCCCTGAGAAGTTCGAGGATTGGTGCCATGTCCAGCTATGCCGACCGTCTCCACGCTCTCCGCGAGCAATTGAAGCGTGACCGGCTCGACGGCTTCGTCGTGCCGCTTACCGACGAGCATATGTCCGAATATGTCGGCGCTTATGCCCAGCGGCTCGCCTGGCTGACCGGCTTCCAGGGCAGCGCCGGCGGCGCGGTGGTGCTGTCCAGCGAGGCCGCGATCTTCACCGACGGGCGCTACACGCTCCAGGTCCGCCAGCAGGTCTCGGCCGACGACTGGGAATATGTCCCGGTGCCGCAGGTCAGCATCGCAAGCTGGCTCGGCGAACACGCCCCCGATGGCGGGCGGATCGGCTATGACCCGTGGCTGCACACTCGCGCCTGGGTCGACGAAGCACGCAAAGCGCTGGCCGAACGCGGCGCCGAGCTGGTCGCCGTCGACACCAATCCGATCGACGCGGTGTGGCCCGATCGCCCTGCCCCCTCCGACGCGACGCTGAGCGTCCAGGACGATGCGGCCGCCGGCCGTACCTCCGCCGCCAAGCGCGCCGAGATCGCCGAATGGCTGTCAGCGCGAAAGGCCGACGCGGTCGTGCTGTCGGCGCTCGATTCGATCGCCTGGGCATTCAACATCCGCGGCAACGATGTCAGCCACACCCCGGTCGCGCTGGCCTATGCGATCGTGAATGCCGACGGCACTGCGGACCTGTTCGTCGCGCCCGAAAAGATCACCGATGCGGTACGCCAGCATCTCGGCAATGCTTGTCGGCTCCACGATCGCGCCGCCTTCGCGCCCGCGCTTAAGGGCTTTGCCGGCAAGCGCGTCGCCGCCGATCCCGAGCGCGCCGTTGCCGCGATCTTCGATTCGCTCGATGCGGGCGGGGCGAAGGTGCTGAGCCTGCGCGATCCCGTGGTGCTGGCCAAAGCGCTCAAGAACCCGGCCGAGATCGCCGGGCACAAAGCGGCGCAGGCACGCGACGGCGCGGCGCTGGTGCGCTTCCTCAAATGGTTCGAGGAAACCGCGCCCGCCGGGGGGCTCACCGAAATGTCGGCGGCGGACAAGCTGAAGCAATTCCGCGATGCGACCGGCCTGCTCAAGGATCTGAGCTTCGACACGATCTCCGCCACCGGCCCGAACGGCGCAATCCCGCATTACAAGGTGACTGCGGAATCGAGCCTGCCGATCGAGACCGGCCAGCTCTATCTGGTCGATTCGGGCGGCCAATATGCCGACGGCACCACCGATGTGACGCGCGTCGTACCGGTGGGCGAGCCGACCGCGGAAATGAAGGACCGCTTCACCCGCGTGCTCAAGGGCCATATCGGCATCGCCACTGCGCTGTTCCCCGACGGTACCACCGGCGCCCAGCTCGACAGCTTCGCGCGCGCGCCGCTCTGGCAGATCGGGCTCGATTTTGGCCACGGCACCGGCCACGGCGTCGGCGCCTATCTCTCGGTCCATGAAGGGCCGCAGCGGATCGCCCAGCCTTTCTATCCCGGCGGCCAGAGCCTCGAGCCGCTGCGCGCCGGCATGTTCCTGTCGAACGAGCCCGGTTATTACAAAGCGGGCGAATACGGCATCCGCATCGAGAATCTGGTGCTGATCGTCGACGCCGCGATTCCCGGCGCCGAGCAGCCGATGCTCGGCTTCGAAACGCTCACCTTCGCGCCGATCGAGCGGCGGCTGATCGAACCGGCGCTGTTAACCCCAAAGGAACTTCAGTGGGTTAATATGTACCACGCGCGGGTGCTCGAAGTGATCGGCCCGCAACTGGGTGGGGAAGAACGGCAATGGTTGGAAGCGAAGGTCGCGCCAATCGGATGATGTGGTTCCTGGCGGGTGCCGTCACCATGGCGATGTACCTGATGGGCCCGCACGTCCTGATCGACAAGGGCTATGCCTTGGGATCGTCCGCCGCAGGCTGGGTGAAGTCGCGCTGAGGCTCGGCCTGCGCACGCGCCTGCTGCTTGCGTTTCCTGAGATTGGCTCGCAGCGCCTCGGCGCGCCGGGCCTGTTTTTCCGCATCGTTCATGCGGAGCACCGATAAACCGGCCGGCTTCGGGTTGACAATCACTCGCCCCCAAGCACATAGGCCCCTCCCGCCCGGTCCCCGACCGGCGAGTGCTGCCGTAGCTCAGTGGTAGAGCGCATCCTTGGTAAGGCTGAGGTCGTGAGTTCAATCCTCACCGGCAGCACCATTTTTTCAAAGGCTTAGCGAGACTTGCCTTCGGGCACCCGGTCCACGAAGGACGCCGCGCCTGCGACGACGGGAGGGTCGGTTCGGGAACCGACAGCAACCTCGCTAAGGTGTGTCCCTCGAGATCCCGAAGTCCAGATTCTCGCCCGCGGCATAGGCATCCCATTGCCGGCGGGTGCGGAAGGCGCCCTGCCCCTTGTCCCACGCCGAGCCCGAATAATAGACGAACGGCTTTCCGGGCGTGACCCGCAACAGGACCAGGTGATTGTCCGCGTCGGCCCGTATCTCGGCGATCATCGCGGGATCGACGCGAAGCGCAATCGCCATGCGGCCATGATCGCCCTCCGCCGGGCCCCACCAGGATAGCAGGCCTCTCGCCCGGTCGACGGTAAGGTCGCCGGCCCCCTGGCCGGTGGTCCTTTTGCCGATGCCGATGCCGACCAGCATCGGCTTCGAATCGTCGGACGCGATCGTCGAGACCATGCGCGTGAAATGCGTGCCGAGCGGGAGGGTGAAACGCCGCGTTTCCCAGACCCTGCGGCTCACGCCGACCGGCCACGGCGCATAATCGACCGTGAAATCGGCGGACTTTCCGCCCGGCGACAGGATGCGATGCCGGACATAGTTGCGCGAAGTCCACAGCTTGTTGTCGTGCCAGATGCCGAGCCCGCCGGCGCCGCGAGTCGAGCCGACATTGTAGAAATCCAGACCTTCCCCGCGATAGCCGTGCTGATCGCCGCTGCGCAGCTGGCGATCGGCGAAGGGCCAGCCGACATTCTTGCCCCAGGAATCGATCCCCGAGCCGGAAGGCGGCTCCGCTGCCTCGAGCGCGTGCCCATAGATCCGATGCGCAGTGCGATCATTCTCCCACAGCAGATCGTCATAGCGATAGTCGGCAAGCACCACCGCAGCCTGGGCTTCCCGGCTGGGCGGCGGTGGCAAGCTGCCCGTGGCGGCAGGCATTGAGGGCGCGTCTGCGCGCTGCGCCGAACCAGGCAGCGGCAGCGCCATGGCCACCGGTATCGCCAGCGCCGCGAATGCGCTCCGAACGATCAAATTTCGCATCGAGCCTCTCCTTTTGCTGCTTCCGGTCGCCGCCAGAGGCACGGTGGGCATTGCCGCTTCGAATCGGCTTGCGCGCTCCCATTATAAACCGAATTTATTTAAGTTGTCATATGACTGATAACAGCTACAGTCGGGGGGCACGGAGCAGACTCGCACCGGCACAGAGGAGAGGGCTTTTGGGGCAAGCCGGTAACGACGCTGCGCATGACGATCGCCCATCGCTTCGCAAGCGGCGGCCATCGCTGGTCGAGGCGGCGTGCGAACATATCCGCGCCAGCATCGTATCGGGCACCTATTGGCCCGGCGCGCAGCTTCCGACCGAAGCCGAGTTCGTCGACGTGCTGGGGGTGAGCCGCACCGTGATCCGCGAAGCGGCGGCGCGGTTGGCGGCGGAAGGCCTGGTCGAAGCCCGCCAGGGCAAAGGCCTCTTCGTCAGTGACACTGCGCGATACCAGGCGTTTCAGATCACCCGCGACGAGGTCGACAATCTCGGCGACGTGATCCAGTTGCTCGAGCTTCGGCTGTGCGTCGAGACCGAGATGGCGGCGCTGGCCGCCGAGCGGCGGACCGAAGTCGACGTGATGAACATGCGGCAGCAGCTCAAGATTTTGGCGGAGGCTGCGGTCGGCATGGAGGATTCGGTGAAAGCCGATGTCGAATTCCACAGCGTCATCGCGCGGGCGAGCAAGAACGCCTATTACGTCAAGCTGATCGACTTTCTGGGGGTGCGGCTGGTTCCGCCGCGATCGCTGTATCTGCGCCAGGGCCAGGCCTATGCCGGCGACAGCTACAAGGCAGTGATCAGTGCGGAACATGAAGCCATCCTCGACGCGATCATCTGTCGCGACCCCGAGCGCGCCCGGATTGCCGCACACACCCATATGAGCGGAAGCCTCAAGCGGCACCGCGGGCTTCACGACTTTATCGCGGCCGGCGCTTCGACCGGCTGAGCCGAACACACCGCAAATATCAGACCTGAAGACAGTTCGGGCACCGACATTGCCGAAAGATCAACAGATCACGGCCGAGTTGTATGACATCTTATAGGGAGAGGTTCTTTGAAGGTTTGGCTTCGCGCCTCAGTGGCGATGATCGCGCTGGCAGGCGGCGCACATGCGGCAATCGCGCAGACGGCGGCGGCGCCGGATCCGGTGGCTAACCAGCAAGCCGATTCCCCGACGGCAGCGGATCCGCAGGACGGTGCGAGTGAAATCGTCGTTACCGGCATCCGGCAGAGCCTTGCCCGCGCCGCCGAGATCAAGCGCGAGTCGACCGCCGTGGTCGATTCGATCGTCGCCGAGGATATCGGCAAGCTTCCCGATCTGACCACTGCGTCGGCGCTCCAGCGTGTTCCCGGCGTGCAGGTGGTGGTCGGCGGCAACAACGAGATCGTCGGCGCGCGTATCCGCGGCCTCGACGACATCGTCACCACGCTGAACGGCCGCGAGATCTTCACCGGGGTCGGGCGCGGCTTCGCCTTCCAGGACCTGCCGGCGGAAGCGCTCGCTGGAGTCGACGTCTACAAGTCCAATTCGGCGGAGCGAATCGAAGGCGGCGTCGCGGGCGGCGTCAATCTGCGCCTGCGCCGGGCGCTCGACTTCAAGGAGCTGACCCTATCGGGCAGCGCGCGCGCGACCTATCTGCAGGAAGCCGGCTCCAAGAACACGATCAACCCGGCGGTGAGCCTGCTCGCGGCAAACCGGTGGTCGACCGGCATCGGCGATATCGCGGCGATGGCCAGCCTGTCCTACCAGCGCAACGAATATGCCCGGCCGATCGCCTGGAACGACTGGACCCGGAGCACCAACGCCGCTCCGGGGAGCACCACGCCCAATCTACAATCGCCCACGGGCTTCGCGGCCGCCACCGAGTTCGGCCATTACGAACGCCCGCAAGCCAATTTCTCGGTCGAATGGGCGCCCGATACGAGCACGAAGATCTATGTCGAAGGATTATACGCCGGATATCGCGGCAACGTCTTCCAGGCGCGTCCGACCTTCCGCGGCTTCACAGCCACGTCTTTCCAGGCGCAAGCCGGCGACACTTGCGAAGACTTCGCGGTCGGCCCCGACGGCTATTACACCTCGAACCTCCGCGGCCCCGCCAACCCGACCGGAACCGGCACGATCCAGCGGCTGTGCAACGCGACCGGCTACACCGCGCGCAATCTCGAATATTACACTGCGACGGTGGCCAACAAGGCCAGCACCGACATCTATGTGATGGCTACCGGCTTCAACAAGGAATTCGGCGCACTCACCTGGAACACCGACTTCTCCTATGAATCGTCGACGAGCCGGAACAACAGCTTCCGTGTCGATATCGGCAAGCGCATCCCCGAACTCATCCAGGTTCGCGACGTGGATCACGAAGTTCAGGCGACGATGCCCGGCAATCCGATGAACGATCCGGCCGGCCTGACCTTCGTCAACGGCATGACCGAAGACATCAACCGCAGCCGCGGCACCTTGTGGTCGGTCATGAGCGACATGAAGTACGACTTCGACGGCGTCCTCGACTATATCCAGGGCGGTGTGCGCGTCGCCAGACGCAAGGCGGATTTCGAGCAATATCTCGGCGGCCCGCCGGCACCGGGCGGCTCGTTCGTCACGCCGCTGGCCACCGCGGGCCTTCCTGCCGATATTCTGGCGCAGGCGCCCGGCGTTCCGCAGATGAACGAGGGCGCGTCCTTCCTGCAGATCGACCCCGAATATCTGTTGAAGGAGTCGATCAAGCGGCAGTTCCGGACGCTGTACCGCATCTCCCCGGACACCCCGGCGTTCGACCCGACTCGCGACTATGACGCGCAGGAGAAAGCCTATGCCGGCTTCCTGCAGGCAGGGTACGCGTTCGGGCTGTCCGACACGATCTCGGTCGACGGCATGGTCGGCGCCCGCCTCACGCGGACCGACCGCACCATCGCCGGAGCAGGACGCGTGACCGATCCGGTAACCAGCACGTCACGAGTGGTATTGGTCAATCGCTCGACCAGCGACACCGACCTGCTCCCCAATGCCAGCGCGCGAATCAAGTTCGGCGGCGGTCTGCAGGCGCGCTTCAATTATTCGAAGACGCTGTCGCGGCCCAGCTTCGGCCAGCTCAATCCCGGCCTCAGCTATGTCGTATCCTACGTCAACACGATCCAGAACTCCGGGTCGGGCGGCAATCCCGACCTCAAGCCGCAAAAGGCCGACAGCTACGATGCGTCGCTCGAATATTATTTCGGGCGCAGCAACTACGTCTCCGCGGTGGCCTTCTATCGCGACATCAAGGACCGGGTGATTACCGGTACCGAGGTGCGGACGATCGACAGCCTGCAATATGTGATCTCGACGCCGCGCAACCTTGGCTCGGCCAAGATCAAGGGCATCGAAGTCGGCGGGCAGCTGTTCCTCGATTTCCTTCCGGAGGGGCTGGACGGGGCCGGCCTGATCGGCAACTTCACGATCATCGACAGCGAAGTGACGACGCCCGGCGACCGGCTCCAGGGCCTGCCGCTGCTCGGCGTCTCCAAATATAATTTCAACGCCGGGCTGATCTACGAGAAATACGGTGTCTCGGCGCGAGCGATCTACACCTATCGCTCGCAATATTTCGACGCCGACATCACCAACGGCCTGTCGCTCCGGCCGGTCTCGATCCCGGTCGGGCTCAACGGTATCCGTGCGGCGGGACGCCTCGACTTCGGCTTGAATTACGACCTGACGTCGAACATCACCGTGAGCCTGGCAGGGACCAACGTTACCGGACAGCGGACCCGCAACTTCGAATCGCGCGAGGATTTCGTCCGCGAGGTCCGTAACGACGACACGACCTATTCGCTCGGGGTTCGCTTCAACTTTTAAGTGCACTTCGTTCGCCTCGGCTCACAGGCAAGACAGACGCGGCCGCCCGGTCGGCCGGACAGGAGAGATAGTTTTGAGCAAGAATCGAATGTTCGTGGCGCTTCAGCTCGCTGCCGCTCTGGCGACAACTAGCTTCATCGCGATCGATACGGCGAATGCGCAGGTGGCCGCGTTCAGTCAGCCGCAGGCGCTACCCGGGGATGTGCGGGTCGCGCGGACACAGGACGCAGTGACGATCGACTGGCCTTCGGCGCAAGGCGAGCGGGCGCAGCTTGTCCTTTCGCTCGATCGGAGCAAGCCGCTGATCAGCGCGCTCTCCGTTGCAGGCAAGACGGTTATCGGCGGGGTCGATCCCGCCGGCGTGGTCACGGTCGGCACGCGCGACCTCAAGCAGGGCTGGACGATCTTCTTCGACAATCCCCGCACGCGCCCGTTCGAGAGCTTCCCGCTGACCCTGACGCGTAGCGACATCAGCGTCCGCGCCGAGGGCGGCTATACCCGGGTGATCGTCGGCGGCGCGACGGCGGGACCGTTCTCGGGCAGTTATCAGTTCACGATCTACCCCGGCTCGCGACTGGTTCGTGCGGCGATGGTAATGGCGACGCAGCGCCCGGCGACTGCCTATACCTTCGATACCGGCCTCAGCGTCGCATCCTCGGCGGCGCTGCCATGGCGCTCGATCGCCTTCACCGACATGGCCGATGCGCTGGTCCGCCAGGAAGGCGATGCGTCGCGCAAGCCGGCGGTCTCGCCCAAGGTCCGCGCGCGCATGATCGTGGCGGAAGGAACCGGCGGCGGTTCGCTAGGCATCGTGCCGCCGCCGCACCAATATTATTACCCGCTCGATTACGCCAATAACGACAATTCGACCTGGTATGGCAGCGACTATCGCAATCTCAGCGGGCGCACCGGCTTCGGCGTGCGGCAGACGCTGGAGGGCGATCGCCGCTGGGTGCCCTGGGTCAACGCCCCGCCCGGATCGCAACAGGACATGGGCGTGTTCCTGCTGCCCGACGGCGGCGATGCCGCGAGCGTCACCAAGGCCGCATTGGCCTATACCCGGGACGATCGCTTCAAGGCACTCGAAGGGCATCACACCTTCAGCAGCCATTACCATGTCGAGCACACCGAGGCCTATCTCAACACCGCGCGGTTCCAGCAATCGACCGGCATTCCCGACGGGCTCGAGGCACCCGACTTCGTCAAGCGCTTCAAGGCGATGAACGTCGAGATCGTCCATCTGGCCGAGCTTCATCTGGGGCGCGAGGCGCTCGATCGTGCCGGCGACCGGCTGACGCTGCTCAAGACGATGCACACCGAGACCGCCCGGCTGTCGGACGACAAGTTGCTGCTGCTCCCGGGCGAGGAGCCCAACGTCCATCTCGGCGGGCATTGGCTCAGCTTCTTCCCCAAACCCGTTTATTGGACGCTGGACCGCAAGGAAGGGCAACCTTTCGTCGAGGACGATCCGGTGCTCGGCAAGGTCTATCATGTCGGCTCGCAGGACGACGTGCTCAAGCTGATGGAGGCCGAGCACGGCTTGATGTGGACCGCGCACCCGCGGATCAAGGGCTCCTATGGCTTCCCCGACTCGCACAAGGACACTGCGTTCTTCAAGAGCGACCGTTTCCTCGGCGGCGCGTGGAAGAACATGCCGGTGGATTATTCGCAGCCGCGCCTCGGCTGGCGCGTGCTCGACACGCTCGACGACATGAACAATTGGGCGGCCAAGCCTTCCGAGCGCAAGTTCGCGCCGGGCGAAGTCGACGTGTTCCAGATCTCGGCCGAGAGCGAGCTCTACGCGCATATGAACATCAACTATCTGCGGCTCGACGGTCCGCTTCCCCGCTACGCCGACGGGTGGCCCACAGTGCTCGACGCACTGCGCGGCGGGCGCTTCTTCACCACCACCGGCGAAGTGCTGATCCCCGAATTCACCATCGACGGCGCGAAGAGCGGCGAAGAAGCCGCGTTCGGGCGCAACACCCTGGTGCGCGCCAACGTCGAATGGACCTTTCCGCTCGCCTTCGCCGAAATCGTCAGCGGCGACGGCACCAAGGTCTATCGCGATCGCATCGACCTGGCCGGCAGCGCGCCGTTCGGCAGCCGCACGATCGAGAAGCGGATCGACCTGCGCGGCCGCAAATGGGCGCGAGTCGAAGTGTGGGACGTCGCGACCAACGGCGCCTACACGCCGCCGGTCTTCCTGAAATCCAAGTGAACCCCTGAGGGCGCCGGCCAGCCGCGGGCATCTCCGGGTGCTCGCGGCCGGGATGCCGCTTGATGGCCATGGTCTGGAGCCTGGCCAACCTGCGTCCCGGAGCAGATTGCGGCGGCCGTGTTGGCGCCTGCATCTCGTGACTACTGTCCGGCTAAAGTCCGACTGCGGCGAACAAGATGGACGCGGGCGAAGCCGATGTGCCATCCGTGGGCAAACGTCGGCGGCTGACCGGCGCTCAGGGGATGATCCGAGAGGGAGAGATCATGATTTCGATTCGGGCGATACTGGTCGCGCTCATGATGCCCGCAGCCGCGCTGGCGCAGGATTCGATGGAACAAGCGCGCGCGATCGCCGACGCCACACCCTCCGCGCCGCAGCATTTGTCGCTCGTCGAACTACCCCTTCCAGCGGGCAAGGCGATCGCGCTGTTCGACGGTCGCAGCCTTCGCGGCTGGACGGCATGGCTCGGCTATCCCGATCCGAGCGTAACCTACAAGGCAAATCCCGGCGCCGTGCCGATCGGAGTCGGGCGCGATACCCGCGGCGACTTCGCGGTCCGGCAAGTCGACGGTGCGCCGGCGATCTGGGTCAAGGGCGAAACCTGGGGGAGCCTGGTGCATCGCGCGGACCTTCGCGACTACCACCTTCGGCTGCAGTATAAATGGGGGGCGAAGACCTGGGCGCCGCGCGTGGAGGCGCCGCGGAACAACGGCCTGCTCTATCATAGCCATGGCGCGCCGGGGGAGGTGTTCGGGACCTGGCGGCCATCGGTCGAATTCGAGATCATGAAGGGATCGACCGGGATGGTCGTCACCGTCGGCACCAAGGTGCGCGCGCAGACCAAGGTGGCGTTCGATCCGTCGCTGATCGCCCCGCATTTGCGCTTTCGCCTCGGGGGACGCCCGGTCGATATGATCAACGGTACCCCGACCTGGAACGTCGAGGCGGCAAGCGACGCGGAGCGCCCAATCGGCGCGTGGAACACGCTCGATCTCTATGTCCTCGGCGACCGCGCGATCCACGTCGTCAACGGGGTGCCTACCGCCGAGGTAACAGGCCTGGCGACGATTTCGCCGGACGGCACGCGATCGCCGCTCACCCACGGCCATATCCAGCTCCAGTCCGAAGGAGCGGAAACCTGGTTCCGGGCGATCACCATCGAGCCGATCCGCGCCTTGCCGAAGATCGTCGGCACGAACGGTTAGCCTATCGCGCTGGATGCGACTCACCCCGGGCCATGGGCGGGGGCAACCTATTCGAAACCAAAGGCGCTTAGGGGGTGTCTAGGAGCAGGATATGTACAGCATTCAGGTCGATACGGCGCATGATGTCGTCGAGGTGACGCTTGGCGGCCTGATGCCGCTGGACGAAGTGGCGGCCTATATCGCCGATCTCAAGCACACGATCGCCACGCACAAACTCGATGGCAACTACGCGATGGTCATCGACGTGTCCGCCTGTCCGATCCAGTCGCAGGACATGATCAAGGCGATGGGCGCACACATGGCGACGATGCCGAAGGCGCGTTCGCTTGCGATCGTCACGGGCAGCTCGCTCGCCCGGATGCAGATCCGGCGGCTGTTCACCCAGCCCTATGCCCGGATCGTTGCCACCCTCGACCAGGGTCGTGCTTGGGTCATATCTGGAACCGAGCCGACTGCTTGACGCTCTGTGCGGCATATCCGGAAAGCGGCGCGTCGCACGACGGATCAATCTAAAATGGCTTGGCCACTGCCAGCACCGCGATGATCGCGACTGCGAGAGCCACAGCAGCCGGGACGCGCGGCGGACGAGCGGCCGGACCCTGTCGCTCGCCCGGCCATAAACGTCGGAGCCTACCCGACTGGATGCCGTGGAGCCCGGTGAGCGCCACCACGAAGATCAGCTTCGTCCACAGCCAATGACTCGAGAACCATGCTCCGGTGGCGGCCACCAATGTGCCCGACAGCCAGACCATCAGCATCGCCGGAACCGTGACGAGACGATCCCACCGCGCGATGATGCGCAGCGTCTCGGCGCCGCCTCGCGCCTGCGCCGCGATTCCCAGCGACTGCGCGAAAAGGCCCCCGACGAAGATCAGAACCGCAGCGACGTGCACGCCCTTCAGCCAGAGGTAGACCATTTCTGCTCCCCGACTCGGTTCGCGGCGGCATCGACCTGCTTCCGGCGCAGGAGGCCGGCGTTGGCGAAACCTCCGAACGGTATGAATGCCGCAACGATCAACCGCGTCACCTCATGCCGAGACCAGCCGCCGCCCGATACCGTCGCGATGACGCTCCACGCATAAGCGACGAACGCAACCCCGTGGACGGGGCCCATGATCCGGGTAGCCGCCGGATATCCCAAAGCATGCTTGAGCGGCACCGCGATGCCGAGCAGGATCAGCAGCGTCGTCGCCTCCGCGAAGGAGGCAAGGCGCAGCCGGCGGATCTGGGCCTCGTCGGCGTTCGCCACCCCGTCCCCGGCCGCGCTCATGCGCTCGCCGCCTGCAGGTCTGCCGGATTGGCGCCGCTCCGCTGGAGCACCGCCACCAGCGCATGTCGGGCGCGCCGGCCGGCGTGAGGATCCCGGTGGAATCGCATCGAGACATGGTGCGCGAGATATATCCCGCAAAGCTCCCAGACGATCTGGTCACCGTCGGCGTCCGGATACAAATGCCCGAGATCGATTGCCGCCTGAACAGCGGTCCGGAGCAACGCGCGCCACTCCTGATCCGCGCTGGAGACGCAATCGCGCACGACGCCGGGCACATCGTCGAGTTCGAACAGCCCGGCCGCGATCGGACAGCCGCCGCGAAGCCCTGCGCGTGCGGACCAGCCGAACCACAGGCCGACCAGCGCCATCAGCCGGGGCAGCCCTTCCGGATTGCGCAGCGCCGGCTCCACCACATGCTTGTGCGCCATGTCTCTGGCGGCGTCGAGAAGCGCGATCTCCAATGCCTCGCGTGATTGGAAGTGAGCGAACAACCCGCTTTTCGACAGGTTCGTGGCCTCGGCTAGCCGACCGATCGTGACGGAAGCGAAGCCCCCCTCGCTAAGCCTTTGAAGGCCTTCCGAGATGACCTTGTCGCGTGTTGCTGCTGATTTCATATCTTTTAGTACGAACGGTCGTGCTAATCTGCAAGTCGTATCTTGGCTTGTCAGATGCGGCATGGCTTCCAAGGTGAGCGGCGATCGATGAACTGGCGGCATTGGCGCCCCCGTTTCCCTCCTTGCAAGCCGGCCTCGGTTCCCCGATCAGGCGACTGAGCAAGGAGATGCCGGATGAAGACCAGAGCCGCAGTCGCATTCGAGGCGAAGAAGCCGCTGGAGATCGTCGAGCTCGATCTCGAAGGGCCGAGGCCCGGCGAAGTGCTGGTCGAGATCATGGCCACCGGCATCTGCCATACCGACGCCTACACGCTCGACGGTTTTGATTCCGAGGGCATCTTTCCCTCGGTCCTCGGCCACGAAGGCGCGGGAATCGTGCGCGAGCTAGGCGCCGGGGTCACCAGCGTGGCGCCGGGCGACCATGTCATCCCGCTCTACACCCCCGAATGCCGCCAGTGTAAATCGTGCCTGTCGGGCAAGACCAACCTGTGCACGGCGATCCGCGCGACCCAGGGCAAGGGGCTGATGCCCGACGGGACCAGCCGGTTCAGCTACAAGGGCCAGCCGATCTTCCATTATATGGGCTGTTCGACCTTCTCTAACTTCACCGTGCTGCCCGAGATCGCAGTGGCGAAGATCCGCGAGGACGCGCCGTTCCAGACGAGCTGCTATATCGGCTGCGGCGTCACCACCGGCGTCGGCGCGGTGGTCAACACCGCCAAGGTGCAGGTCGGCGACAATGTGGTCGTGTTCGGGCTCGGCGGCATCGGCCTCAACGTGCTTCAGGGCGCGCGGATGGCGAGTGCCGGCAAGATCATCGGCGTCGACATCAACCCCGATCGCGAGGAATGGGGCCGCCGATTCGGGATGACCGACTTCATCGACGCGCGCGGCAAATCGCGCGAGGCGACGATCGCCGAGATCCTCGCGCTCACCGACGGCGGCGCCGACTTCACCTTCGATTGCACGGGCAACACCGAAGTGATGCGCACCGCACTCGAGGCATGCCATCGCGGCTGGGGCACCAGCATCATCATCGGCGTGGCCGAAGCCGGCAAGGAGATCGCCACGCGCCCGTTCCAGTTGGTCACCGGGCGCAACTGGCGCGGCACGGCATTCGGCGGCGCCAAGGGGCGGACCGACGTACCCAAAATCGTCGACTGGTACATGAACGGCAAGATCCAGATCGATCCGATGATCACCCATGTTCTGAGCCTCGACGAGATCAACAAGGGCTTCGACCTGATGCACTCAGGCGAGAGCATCCGCAGCGTCGTGGTCTATTGATGGACAAGGTCAATCTGGCCGAGAAGTTCGCCGCTTTCTCCGATCACTGGGCGCCGCGGCGCGTGGCCGGCTACAACGGCAACGATATCCGCATCGTCAAGGTCGAGGGCGAATTCGTCTGGCACACGCATGACGATACCGACGACTTCTTCCTCGTTGTCGATGGCGAACTCGACATCGAACTGCGCGACCGAACCGTTACGCTCGGCCCGGGCGAGCTCTTCGTCGTACCCCGCGGGGTAGAGCATCGCCCGGTTGCGCGCCGCGGCGAAGTGCGGCTGATCAATATCGAGCCCGGCGGCACGCACAATCTGGGCGAAGGATCGCCGCAACGGCCCGTGGTCGAGGGCTGATGACTCCGTCCTGGCTGCTCACCCTCGATTGCGCGGACCGGCCGGGGATCGTGGCGGCGGTCAGCGGCTTTCTTGCCGGGCGCGACGGCTTCATCCTCGACAGTCAGCAATATGCCGATCTCGACGCCGGCCGCTTCTTCATGCGCGTCGAGTTCAAGGCGGCGGGCGCGCCGCTGGACACCGATTCACTGCGCACCGCCTTTGCCCCCGTCGCCGAAAGCCTGGCGCTGAACTGGGCACTTTCGGACGCGGCCGCCCAGCCGCGCGTAGTGATCGCCGTGTCGCAGGGGTCGCATTGCCTCAACGACCTGCTGCATCGCCGGCAGACCCGGTCGCTGGGCGTCGAAATCGTCGGCGTGGTCTCGAACCACGAAACGCTGCGCCCACTCACCGAATGGCACGGCCTCCCCTTCACTTTGCTTCCCGCGGACAAGACGGCGCAGGAAGCCGCGATGCGCGAGCGCTTCGAAGCGCTGGGCGCGGACTATCTCGTCCTCGCGCGCTATATGCAGATCCTGTCGCCGGCGTTGGTCGAGCGGCTGGCGGGGCGCTGCATCAACATCCATCACAGCTTCCTGCCGAGCTTCAAGGGCGCGCGGCCCTATCATCGCGCGCACGAGCGGGGCGTAAAGCTGATCGGCGCCACGGCGCATTTCGTCACCAGCGAGCTGGACGAGGGGCCGATCATCGAACAGGCCGTCGAACGGATCGATCACCGCGCCTCGATCGACGACATGATCCGCATCGGCCGCGACATCGAAGCGCAGGTGCTTGCCCGCGCAGTGCAATGGGTGGGCGCCCGGCGGGTGTTCCTCAACGGCCTTCGCACGATCGTCTTCCGGTAAGGACTCGCATGGAAACCCTCTCCACCCACAAGGCGCATGGCGGCGTGCAGGGCGTCTATCGCCACGCCTCGGCAGCGACCGGCACCGACATGATTTTTTCGGTCTATGTCCCGCCGCATGCGGCGGGCGCGAAGCTGCCGGTGCTCTGGTATCTCTCGGGGCTGACCTGCACCCATGCCAACGTCACCGACAAGGGCGAATATCGCCGTGCCTGCGCCGAACAGGGCGTGATATTCGTCGCGCCCGACACTTCGCCGCGAGGCGAGGGCGTGCCGGACGACGAGGCCTATGATTTCGGCCAGGGCGCCGGCTTCTATGTCGATGCGACCGAGGCGCCCTGGACGTCGCACTTCCAGATGCGCGACTATATCGAACGCGAGCTGCCCGAGCTGATCGCCGCCGAATTCCCCGCCGACCTGGCACGGCAGGGGATCACCGGCCATTCGATGGGCGGGCACGGTGCGCTGACCGTGGCGCTGCGCAATCCCGGGCGGTTCCGCAGCGTCTCGGCCTTCGCGCCGATCGTCGCGCCGAGCGTCGTGCCCTGGGGCGAGAAGGCGCTCGCCGGCTATCTCGGCACCGATCGCGCGGCGTGGCGGCGCTATGACGCCTGCGCGCTGATCCTCGATGGCGCGCGCGTGCCCGAGCTGCTCGTCGATGTCGGCGACGCCGACCCGTTTCTCCACGAGCAGCTCCGCCCCGAGCTGCTGCAGGCAGCCTGTGACGCTGCCCATATCCCGCTGACGCTGCGGCTCCAGCCGGGCTACGATCACAGCTATTATTTCGTCTCGAGCTTCCTTGCCGATCATGTCGCTTGGCACGCGCTGCGGCTGAAGGCGTGAGCCGCTACGACGTCCTGATCGTCGGCGCCGGGCATGCCGGCGCCCAGGCCGCGATCGCGCTGCGCCAGCACAAGTTCGCCGGATCGATCGGGCTGCTCGGCGACGAGCCCGAGCTGCCTTATGAGCGCCCGCCGCTCTCCAAGGAATATCTCGCTGGCGACAAGCCGTTCGAGCGGCTGCTGATCCGCAACGCCGCGTTCTGGGACGAGCGGCAGGTGGCACTGCTTCCCGGGCGCTCGGTGACGCGAGTCGACTCGGTCAACCACGATGTCACCACTGCCGATGGGGAGACGATCGGCTATGGCACGCTGATCTGGGCGACCGGCGGCAAGCCCCGGCGGCTGGCCTGTATCGGCGGCGATCTGGCCGGGATCCACACCGTCCGCACCCGCGCCGATGTCGATGCGATGATCGCCGAACTGCCCGACGTGCGCCACGTCGCGGTGATCGGCGGGGGCTATATCGGATTGGAGGCTGCGGCGGTGCTGGCGAAGCTCGGCCGCGAAGTGACCGTGCTCGAGGCGCAGGACCGCGTGCTGGCGCGGGTCGCCGGCGAGCCGCTGTCGCGCTTCTTCGAGACGGAACACCGCGCCCACGGCGTCGAGATCCGGCTCGGCGTCACCGTCGAGGCGATCGAAGGCAGCGGCCGCGTCACTGGCGTCCGGCTCACCGGCGGCGAGACCGTGCCCGCCGAGATGGCGATCGTCGGCATCGGCATCGAGCCGGCCGTCGCGCCGTTGCTCGATGCCGGCGCGAATGGCGGCAATGGCGTGCTGGTCGACGCGCAATGCCGCGCTTCGCTGCCGGACATATTCGCCGTCGGCGATTGCGCGCTGCATGCCAATCGCTTCGCCGAGGATCGCTGCATTCGACTCGAATCGGTGCAGAACGCCAACGATCAGGCGACGGTGGCGGCCAAGACGATATTAGGCATCGAGGCTGCTTATGACTCGGTGCCGTGGTTCTGGTCGAACCAGTACGACCTCAAGCTCCAGACCATCGGCATCTCGTCCGGGCATGAGGCGACCGTCCTGCGCGGCGATCCGGCGAGCCGCAGCTTCTCGCTGCTCTATCTGCGCGCCAGCCGCGTGATCGCGCTCGATTGCGTCAATGCGACCAGGGACTATGTCCAGGGCCGCAAGCTCGTGCTCGAAGCGGCGGCGATCGATCCGGCGCGGCTTGCAGACAGCCTGACCCCGCTCAAGGACCTCGCAGCCGTGGATATTCCAAAAGGGGCAACAGGATGCTGAACTTTTTGCGGCCGGCGCTGGCCGCCCTCGCGCTGGCTATCGCCGCCCCGGCACATGCGCAGGCGCTCAAGGACGCCGATCCGGCATTGTGGGTGGTGGAGGATGCCGACACCACAATCTATCTGTTCGGCACCGTGCATGTGCTCAAGCCGGGGCTCAGCTGGTTCGACGAAGCGGTCTGGGCGGCGTTCAACCAGAGCGATCAGATCATGCTCGAGATGATCGAGCCCGATCAGGCGACGATGGCGGGCATGATCATGAAGCTCGCAGTCAATCCCGCCGGCCCCGCGCTGACCGACAAATTGCCCGCCGAAAAGCGCCCGGCTTATACCAAGGCGCTTGCCGATCTCGGCATCCCGGCAGCATCGCTCGATCGGTTCGATCCGTGGTTCGCCGCCGTCACGCTGAGCGTCGCGGGGCTGCCCAAGCTCGGCTACAATCCCGAGAGCGGGGCCGAGCGCACCATCTCCGCCGCCGCCAAGGCCGCGGGCAAGAAGCTGGAAGGGCTCGAGACCGCCGAACAGCAGCTCGGCTATTTCGACTCGCTGCCCGAGCCGCTCCAGATCCAGTTCCTCGTCTCGACGGTGGACGAGTTCCCGAAAATGGGCAGCGAGCTCGACAAGATGGTGGCGAGCTGGGCCGCGGGCGATCCCGAATCGCTGGCGGCTTTGCTCAACGAAGGCATGCGCGAGACACCGGAGATCGGCAAAAGGCTGTTGTCCGATCGCAACGCGCGCTGGGCCGAATGGATCGAGCAGCGCATGCAGACTCCCGGAAATGTGTTCATCGCCGTCGGCGCCGGGCACCTTGCAGGTCGCGACAGCGTTCAGGCGTGGCTGGCGAAGCGCAAGCTCTCCGCCAAGCACATCCGCTACTGATTGCTCTCGGAGAGATTCGCATGTCCAAAGGCCCGCGCCCCCTTCTCGGCCTCCTTGCCGGCGTCGCCGCCGGACTGGTCGCCTCAGCCGCAATGGCGGCGTTCCAGGCGCAGGCGCAGAAGCTGTTGCCCGACAATGGCGACGAGGATCCGGCGACGGTGAAGGCGGCCGATGCCGCGAGCCTGGCAGTGATTGGCGATCCCGTTCCCGAGCTGTATCGTGCGGCGGCGGGACAAGCGGTCCATTATGTCGCCGGCGCCGTGATCGGCGGCATCTATGGCGTGCTCGCCGAATACCGGCCCGAGGCGCGTTCGGGGTTTGGCAGCGCCTATGGCATCGCCACCGCCGCATTGGTCGACGAGGCTGCGGTGCCCGCTGCGGGGCTCGCGCCGGCGGCGGACGAGACACCGTTGATCGCGCACGCTTATGGCGCCGCATCGCACCTTGTCTATGGCTGGGTTCTCGAAGGCGTGCGCGCGCTGATCGCCGGGCGGCGCTAGAGCAGCAAGTCTTGGGTCGCCGCATTGCGGCCCACCGGACCGCCCCCAGTGCGGCGGATATGCTCCTGCTCGGCAGTGTGGCGGACGTCGATATCGCGGTCGCCCAGGAAGACCGCGAGCGAGTCGTCGTCGATCTCGCTCCATTCCTTGCCGCGATCGGGGCCGTAGCGGACCCGCGGCAGCAGCCCGGGTTCGTTCGACCATGCAATCAATTGCTCGACGCTGGCTTCGTTGAGCATGTCGCGCAGATGAAAGGCCGTGACGTAGGCGTCGGGAAACGCGCGGTGCGCCGGCAGGCCGCGTTCGTGCTCCATCCCCACGGGCTTGCGCCAATAGCGCAGCATCTGGTTCGAGAAGCCCGGCGAACTCGGCCATAGCCGCATCGCGCATTTCCAGGTGCAGATCCAGTCGGCGCCGCGGGTGAGAGAGGCCGTGCAGAATTGCTGCTCGAAATCGGCGCGGTGCGCCGCCAGCGCGATGCGGCGCGGCCATGGATCGAGCACCGGCCGGGCGACATCGTGCCAATACGGCGCGTCGGCGACGTCCTCGTCGCGGATATGGTGGACCGCCATCGTCAGCGGCGGAATCTGGCGGCCTGGATTGACCATCCGGTTGCCGCCGTCGCCATAAATCTCCCAGCGCCCATCGGGCTGGAGCGCAATGTCCTGCCAGCCAATCTCGCAGACGCCGTGCGCAGGCGGTGCCTGGCCGGTGGTTTCGAGATCAATGACGCGGATGAGCGAGGGGGCGCGGGAGGCCATGCCGGCTAGGTGGGGCGTGACGTCATGAAATACCAGCCGAAACTTGCGGCTACTTCGTCGACACCGCCGTCGGGTCGCTTGGAGCGCCGCTCTCCTGCCCGACACGGGCCTTGTGCTTCTGCAGCAGCTCCTCGGCGCGTTCGGCCAGTTCCTTGGTCGCCTCGATGCTTTCGCGAAGCGCGGCCTGCGCGTCTTCTATCTCGGCAATGTCCTTGACGGTCTTTTCACGCACGGCCCGCTCCCACTCGAGCGGACAAACTCTTGATCCAGATCAAGGTTCCATCCGCTCAAGTGGTGGCGTGAATCAATGTGCGGCTTGCGGACCCCGCTCCAGCCCGCTTGCGGCGAGCTGCGCATCGATCATCGCCATCAGTCGATCGAGGCCATCCTGGCTCTTGGCCTCGGCGCGCGCAACGAGCACGTCCTGGGTGTTCGAGGCGCGCAGCAGCCACCAGCCATCGGGGGTGTTGACGCGCGCACCGTCGGTGCGGTTGACGTCGGCGCCTTCGGCCTCGAGCCGCTCGAGCACTTCGTCGATCACCGCGAACTTGCGCGTATCCGATACTTGGAAGCGCATCTCCGGCGTGTTGATCATCGCCGGCATCTCGTCCTTGATCTGGGTGAGCGACTTGCCGATCACATGGACCGCCTGGATCAGCCGGATCGCGGCATATTGCGCGTCGTCGAAGCCATAATAATTGTGCGCGAAGAAGATATGGCCGCTCATCTCGCCCGCCAGCGGCGCCCCGGTTTCCTTCATCTTGGTCTTGATCAAGCTGTGCCCGGTCTTCCACATCAAAGGCTGACCGCCCAGCTCGGCGACGCGGTCGTACAGCGCCTGGCTGGCCTTGACGTCGGCGATGATCGTCGCGCCGGGCAGCTCGCGCAGCACGGGTTCGGCCAAAATGGACAGAAGCTGGTCGCCCCAGACCACCCGGCCCTGTCCGTCGATCGCGCCCAGCCGGTCGCCGTCGCCGTCGAAAGCCAGTCCGAAATCGAGGTTCTTCTCGGCGACAAGTCGCTTGAGGTCGGCGAGGTTCTTTTCCTCGGTGGGATCGGGATGATGGTTCGGGAAATTGCCGTCCACTTCGGTGAAGATCGTATGATGCTCACCCGGCAGCAACTTGACGAGCTTCTCGACCACCGGACCGGCGGCGCCATTGCCCGTATCCCATCCGACGCGATAGGCGCCGCCGGCGTACCCTGCCATCAGCCGCCCGACATAATCGTCGAGGATGTCGTAGTCGCTGACAATGCCCTCGTCGCCGGGCTCGACCGATTCCCAGTCGCCTTGCTCGGCCATCCGGCCGAGCGTCTGGATGTCCTCGCCGAAGAACGGGAGATGCTGCAGCACCATCTTGAAGCCGTTGTAATTGCCGGGATTATGGCTGCCGGTTATCTGGATGCCGCCATCTACCTCGAGCACTGCCTCGGCATAATATAGCATCGGCGTGGGGCCGAGGCCGATGCGCACCACGTCGCAGCCCGACGCTGTCAGCCCTTCGACCAGAGCCGCCTCGAACTCGAGCGACGAGTTGCGGCCGTCACGGCCCACCGCCACCCGGTGCCCGCCGGCGCGGCGGACCAGGGTTGCGAAGCCGCGGCCGATCGCGCGCGCGTCATCGGGTCCGAGCGCTTCCCCCACGATTCCGCGAATGTCGTACTCGCGCAGCGAAGTGGGATCGAAACGGTGCGTCATGGTGCCTCCGGGGAAGATGTTGCCCGCGTAAATCGCGAGCGGGGCGAAAGTTCAATTGCGCATGCGTAACAAGCGCGAAGCGGCGGCCCGTGTGGGCTATGCGCTACGGCGAAGCAACGTATCGCGCGCCGCATTGATCCGCCGGGTCAGCTCCTCCGATCCGCCCTTGTCGGGATGGACCGCGCTGACCAGCCGGCGGTGCGCGCTGCGGATCGCTTGCTCGTCGGCATCGGCGCCGACGCCGAGGATCGCGCGGGCTTCGTCCTGCGGCATTTTGGGCGCGCGAGGCTTGGGCCGGGGCTTGACGAACAGGTACCAGAGCGCAGCGAAGATCAGCGCCGCGAGGATAGCCTTGGCCATCAGGCGAACAGCGGCATGGTGACTTCGGGAAGTGCGAGTCCCGCCATCATTTCGCGCAACTCCTGTCGCGCGGCGACATGGCTGAGCCCCATCTCGCCGAATTCGCGACTGTCGAGCATCGTCAGCCCCTGCGGAAACAGTTCGCGATAGATGACGCGCTCGGACAGGCCGGAGATCACCCGAAAGCCGACGCGCTTGGAGAGCTGGTCGATCGCTTCGGAGACGCGGCGCATGTTGCGCGCCTCGATGTGCTGCATGCGATTGCGCAGCACCACCCAGTCGATCGTCTCGCCATCGGCCTTGGCGCGGCGCTTGCGCGATTCCCAGATCAGCTCGGAATAGAAGCTCGGGCGGGTGACCTTGTAGGTATCGGGATCGACATGGCCGATCAGGTCGAAATCGACGAAGCTGTCGTTCATCGGGGTGACGAGCGTGTCGGCGTTGGTGACGGCGATGCGGGCGAACTTGTCGTCGCGCCCCGGCGTGTCGATGACCAGGAAGTCGGCGCGCGAACCGAGCCGTTCGAGCGCATCGGAAAAGAAATCCATGCTCTCGCCGTCATGCGTCTCATATTCAGGCGTCGGCAGTTCGCGCCCCATCCGCTTGACCGTCGCGCGGCGATTGTCGAGATAGCGCCCCATCGTGCGCTGGCGATGATCCAAGTCGAAGCATGCCACCCGCGCACCCTTCGCGGCGAGCGCGATCGCTGCGTGGACTGCCGTCGTGGACTTGCCGGTGCCGCCCTTTTCATTGGCAAAAACGAGCACGTGCAAGCGCTTAGCTCCGTCGGTCAATCGCACAACATCCTTTATTGATCCAGCCGCCCGCGCCCCATAGAAGGCCGCGCTCCTGTTGTATCGAAAGTGATCAAGCGTGCAAACCGTCCGTCAACTCGATGCCCTTCGCGGCGCCGTCGCCACTTGGCGCGCGGCGGGCGAACGCGTCGCGCTGGTGCCGACGATGGGGGCGCTGCACGACGGGCACATGGCGCTGGTCGAGGCGGCGAAGCGCGCGGCGCAACGCGTGGTGGTGTCGATCTTCGTCAATCCGAAGCAGTTCGGCCCGAACGAGGATCTAGCCCAATATCCGCGCAAGGAGCTGGCGGATTCGCGGATGCTCGCGGCGGCGGGAGTCGACTTGCTGTGGCTGCCGCCGGTCGAAACGATGTATCCCGCGGGCTTCGCCACCAACATCTCGGTGGGTGGCGTGAGCGAGGTGCTCGACGGCGCGCATCGCCCCGGCCATTTCGACGGAGTCGCGACGGTGGTGGCGAAGCTATTCAACCAGGTCCGGCCGGATGTCGCCTTGTTCGGCGAAAAGGACTGGCAACAGCTCGCCGTGATTCGCCGTCTCGTCGCGGACCTCGATCTCGACCTCGAAATCCAGGGGGTGATGACCCAGCGTGAGGATGACGGGCTCGCGCTCTCGTCGCGCAACGCATACCTGACTCCCGAGGACCGCGCGCAGGCGGTGGCGCTGCCGCGTGCGCTGGGTCTGGTCGAACGGACGATCGCCAAAAGCGGCGACTCGGAAGCGGCGCTGGCGCAGGCGCGCGAGATACTGACCGCCGCGGGCTTCGATATCGATTATGTCACGCTGGCCGATGCCGAGACGCTGGGCGACCCGATCGAGGGCCGTGCGATGCGGTTGCTCGCCGCGGCTCGGATCGGCGGCACGCGGCTGATCGACAACATTCCCGTGACTACGAGTGAATACGGTTAACCGCATTAACCTTTTGTTTCCCGCTTACCTGCCAATCCTTGCAACACTAGGGATCAGCAATTGGATGAGCGGCAATGGCCAACAGCATCAAGAGCGCACGTTTCCTGATCGAGAGCCGGCTGAGTGACGCAGCGCGCGGTGACTCGAAGGCATGTTTCGATTTGGGCATCGTCTATTCGAGCGGCGCCGAGGGCGTCGCCGTCGATCTGGTCGAAGCGCATAAATGGTTCAACATCGCCGCCGTCTCGGGCAGCGACCGCGCCGCCGAGTGCCGCGCCGAGATTTCCGAGGACATGACCGCGCGCGAGATCACCGACGCGCAAAAGGCAGCGCGGGCCTGGCTGCGTGGGCTGGAGATGCGCGCGGCCTGAGGTTGGTGTCTCTCAGCGACCACGGTCGTCATCCCCGCGAAAGCGGGGACCCATCTCCCGCACGCTCCACTCGATACAACAGCTGTCGTCTTCGCTGGATTCGCCGGAGATGGGGCCCCGCTTTCGCGGGGGGTGACGATGATTATTCCTTAGCGGCTTTCTTAACCGCCGGCTTCTTGGCAGCAGCCTTCTTGGCCGGCGCTTTGGCCGCCGCCTTTTTCGGCGCGACCTTTTTCTTGCCCTTGCCCTTGGGCGGTCCCGCCGCCGCACGCGCGTCGATCAACTGGGCGGCTTCCTCGAGCGTCAGCTGGTCCTTGTCGATCGACTTGGGCAAAGTCGCATTGGTCTCGCCATCGGTGACATAGGCGCCGTAGCGGCCTTCCATCAGCTTGATCTCGGCTTCGGTGCGCGGATGCGGCCCGAGTATCTTGAGCGGCTCACGCGCGGCCCCCCGCGCCGGGCGCCCGCCATTAGCCGCCGCCTCGGCGAGCTTGACCACGGCGGCGTTCATCCCGGTCTCGAACACTTCGGCGGTCGACTGGAGCCGGGCATATTTGCCGGCATGCGCCAGATACGGGCCGTAGCGGCCGATCGACGCCGTGATCGGCTGGCCGCTCTCGGGATGGTTACCCACCGTCCGCGGCAGCTTGAGCAGCTTGAGCGCCCATTCGAGATCGAGCTCGACATCCTTGGGGATCGACGCACGCGCCGCCTCCTTGCCCTCGCCGAGCTGGATATAAGGGCCGAAGCGCCCCGATTTGCGCTCGACGTTGAGCCCGGTGTCGGGGTCCACGCCCAGCACTTCGGGCCCGGTCGATTCGGCGCCGTCGCCCCCCGGCTCGCCGAAGCGGCGGGTGAATTTGCAGTCGGGATAGTTCGAGCACGCCACGAATGCGCCGAACTTGCCGCCGCGCAGCGCCAGCCGACCATTGCCGCAATTGGGGCAGAGCCGCGGATCGCTGCCATCGGCCTTGGCCGGAAACAGATAGGGTTCGAGGAACAGATCGAGCGCGGCGGTGACTTCGCTCGGCTTCTGCTCCATCACTTCCGTCGTGCGCGGCTTGAAATCCTTCCAGAAGGATTCGAGCACTGCCTGCCATTCGGCGCGGCCGCCGGAGACGTCGTCCAGCTCTTCCTCGAGCTCGGCGGTGAAATCATATCCGACATATTTCTCGAAGAAGCGCTCGAGGAACGCCGTCACCAGCCGGCCGCTCTCCTCCGCGAAGAAGCGGTTCTTCTCGATCCGCACATAAGCGCGATCCTTGAGGGTCTGGATGATCGAAGCATAGGTCGACGGGCGGCCGATGCCGAGCTCCTCGAGCCGCTTGACCAAGGAGGCTTCGGAGAAGCGCGGCGGCGGCTGGGTGAAATGCTGCTCGGCGTTGACCGCCTTCTTGGCCGGCGCGTCGCCCGCGGACATGCGCGGCAGGCGGCGCGAATCCTCGTCGCCCTCATCGTCGCGGCCTTCTTCGTAGAGCGCGAGATAGCCGGGGAAGAGCACGACCTGGCCGGTGGCGCGCAGCCCGTGCTGGCCGGTGCCGTCCTCGAGGTCGATCGTGGTGCGTTCCATCCGCGCCGACGCCATCTGGCTGGCGAGCGCACGCTTCCAGATCAGGTCGTACAGCCGGCCATGATCGCCGCTGCCGGCCTTGTCCTTGGAAAAGTCGGTCGGGCGGATCGCCTCATGGGCTTCCTGCGCGTTCTTGGCCTTGGTGGTGTAGATTCGTGGTTTGTCGGGCACGTAGCCGCCGTCATAGCGCGTCGCGACGGCCCTGCGCGCCTCCTGGATCGCATCCGGGTCCATCTGGACGCCGTCGGTACGCATATAGGTGATCGCGCCGTCCTCGTAGAGCCCCTGCGCGATGCGCATCGTGTGGCTCGCCGAGAAGCCGAGCTTGCGCGCGGCTTCCTGCTGTAGCGTCGAGGTGGTGAAGGGCGGCGGCGGGTTGCGCATCGCCGGCTTGGTCTCGACCGAGGCGACCGAGAAGCGGCCCTCCTCGACCGCCTTCTTGGCGGCGAGCGCAGTGCCTTCCGCGCCGATCGTCAGGCGATCGATCTTGTCGCCCTTATATTTGACCAGCCGCGCTACGAACGGGGTGCCGTCCTGCTCCATGTCGGCGGTGACCGACCAATATTCCTGGGGCTTGAAGCTCTCGATCTCGCGCTCGCGATCGACGATGATGCGCAGCGCGACCGATTGCACGCGGCCGGCCGACTTGGCGCCCGGCAACTTGCGCCACAGCACCGGCGAGAGCGTGAAGCCGACGAGATAGTCGAGCGCACGCCGGGCGCGATAGGCATCGATCAGATCGGTATCGAGCTCGCGCGGGGCCTTCATCGCCGCCAGGATCGCCGGCTTGGTGATCGCATTGAAGGTGACTCGCTCGACTTCCTTGGGAAGCACCTTCTTGTTGCGGAGCACTTCCTGGACGTGCCAGCTGATCGCCTCGCCTTCGCGATCGGGATCGGTCGCGAGGATCAGGCGGTCGGCAGTCTTGGCGAGATCGGAGATCGCCTTTAGCTGCTTCGACTTGTCGGCATAGGTCTCCCACTCCATCGCGAACCCGTCTTCGGGGTTCACCGACCCGTCGCGCGGCGGCAGGTCGCGGACATGGCCGTAGGAAGCGAGGACGCGATAGTCCGAGCCGAGATATTTTTCGATGGTCTTCGCCTTGGCGGGCGATTCGACGATGACGAGCTGCATGGGGGTTAAGCTATCCTCACGTGTACGCGTGTAAGGTGGGGACCGGTTGGAGGCGGCGTCAAGCGGGGTCGTTGCGGAACCGCACGGATCGTGGGGCGTATCCAGCGCGCGCAGCATGGAGGCCGAATTGACCAACCCGGAATCCCTGCCGCCCCCCGCACCCCGCCGTCGCCGCATCTGGATCGCCTTGCTGGTGCTCGCGGCGCTGCTCGCCGCGGGCGCGATCGCCCTGATGATCTTCGCGCGCGACACCGCCGTCGAGCCGCCGCCCCGCGTGACCGATCCGATCGAGGCGCCGCGCCACGTCTCGGCGATCGCCGTGCCGCTCGACGTCAACACCTCGGTGTTGTCGCAGGCGCTGGAGCGGGCGATCCCGCGCACTTTGTGGTCGATCGACAAGCATCTCGACGAATGCGTTCCGCCGGCGCGGGTGCGGCTGTTCAAGAAGAGCCTGAAGGTCACGCCGTCGCTGGGCTGCACCGTCACCGGCACGGTCACCCGCGCGCCGGTCCGGCTGCGTGGACAAGGCGAGGACATCATCGCCGACGTGCCGATCCACGCGACGATCGCCGCACGCGATGTCGGCGGTGTGCTGAAGGGCAAGACCGCGACCGGATCGGCGATGGTCCATGCCCGCGTCCGGCTGACGCTGCACGAGGACTGGCGCGCGACGGCCAAGGTGGATCTCGCTTATGACTGGACCGACCCTCCCGGGATCGACTTGCTGGGCAAGCGAATCACCTTCACCGACAAGGCCGACGAGAAGCTCCAGCCGATCGTCGCCGAGCTGGAGCGCACGCTGCCGGCGGAGATCGCCAAGCTCAACATCCGCGCCAAGGTCGCCGATGCGTGGCGCCAGAGCTTCACCGCGCTGGAACTCAACAAAGACAACCCGCCGGTGTGGATGCGGATAACGCCGCAGCGGCTGAGCTATGGCGGATACAGCCTGTCGGGCGGCAAGCTGCGGCTCAAGCTGGGAATGGCGGCGCTGACCGAGACCTTTGTCGGCCCGCGCCCGCAGGATCCGAAACCCATCCCGCTCCCGCCGCTGACCCGCGACGCAGGCGGTGCGCAATTGCGCTTCTTCGTGCCGGTGATCGCCGATTATGCCCAGCTCGAGCCGGTGATCCTGAAGGCGCTGACCAAAAGATCGCAGCGGCCGTTCGAGTTGCCCGGGATCGGGCCGGTGCGGGCGCGATTCGAGAAGGTCGTCGGCTACGGCACGAGCGGCGGGCGGATCGCGGTGGGTCTCACGCTGATGGCCCACCCCGAGGGCAGCAGCGAGGAGACGCGCGGGATCGTCTGGATCACCGCGAAGCCGGTCAATGCGCCCAATTCGCAGCGCGTCGCGTTCGAGGCGCTGGCGGTGAACGGCAACACCGATGGCGTCGGCGGCGACATTCTGGTCCAGCTCGTCCGCAATCCGGCGGTCGCGACTGTCGTCGCGCAATCGCTCACCCAGAATTTCGAGCGCGATTTCCAGAAATTGCTCGGCAAGGTCGAGCGCGCGATCGTCGAAAAAAGGACCGGCGACTTCGTCATCCGCGCGGACATCGGCGACGTCCGCACCGGCGTGCTGCAGGCGGGTGGGCAGGGACTGTATCTGCCGGTCTGGGCCGATGGTTCGGCGCGAGTCGAGTATCGGCCGCACTGATCGTGCGTGAAGTCAGGCGAGGCTCACTCTGCCGCCGGCGTGGCGCTCCAACCGTCCGGCGAGTTCGAGCTCGAGCAGTACCGTCTGGACGATCGCCGGGCTGAGCGCAGCCTGGCGGACGAGCTCGTCCACCTGGACCGGGACCGGGCCGAGCAGGCCGGTAACCTTGCGTCGCTCGGCATCGCTGGCGTCCGCGGGCGGGGGACCTTCGAAGCGGCTGGCGGGCGAACGCACGGCGCGCGCGTCGATCGGGCGGATCGCCTCGAGGATATCCGCGACCGACTGGACCAACGTCGCGCCCTCGCGGATCAGCAAATTGCAGCCTTGCGCCCGCGGATCGAGCGGCGAGCCGGGCACCGCCATCACTTCGCGGCCGGCTTCGGCGGCGATCCGCGCCGTGATCAGCGAACCCGATCTCGGCGCGGCCTCGACCACCACGGTGCCGGTCGCCAGACCGGCGATGATCCGGTTGCGCGAAGGGAAGAAGCGGGCGAGCGGCTCGGTGCCGGGCGGCTGCTCGGCGATCAGCAGGCCTTCGCGCGCCACCCGCTCCTGCAACTCTGCATTTTCCGGCGGGAAGGCGATGTCGATCCCGCTGGCGATTACCCCGATCGTGCCGCCGGCGAGCGACCCGAAATGCGATGCGGTGTCGACGCCACGCGCCAGCCCCGAAACCACCGTGACGCCCTGCTCGGCCAGCCCGAGTGCGAGCTGGCGGGCGAACCGGCACGCCGCCGCCGAGGCATTGCGCGCGCCGACCATCGCGACGCAGATCCGTTCGGCGAGCGCGACTTGCCCGCGCACGATCAGCGCCGGCGGCGCGCTCTCCAGCTCGGCGAGCAGCAGCGGATAGTCCGGATCGTCGAGGAACAGGTGGCGCGCGCCGAGCTTCTCGACCACGGCGATCTCGCGCCGGATCGCGCCCGGGTCGGCAATCACGGGGACACGCCCGCCGCCGCGCGCCGCCAGCATCGGCAGCGCCTCGAGTGCCGCAGCGGCGGTGCCGAAACGGGCGATCAGATGCCGATAAGTGATCGGGCCGATATTCGCCGAGCGCAGCAGCCGCAGCCGTGCCTCGCGCGGATCAGCCATGCGTGCTGCCGATGCGCGGCTCGGTGCCGCTCAGCAGACGGTCGATATTCTCGCGGTGCTTCCACAACACGATCAAGGCGAGTGCGAGCAGCAGCAGGACCAGGTCGATGCGACCCCAGAACGCCGCGCTGACCGGCGCGCTGATCGCCGCGCTGATCCCGGCGAGCGACGAGATGCGCAATGCCGCGAGCAGCCCGAGCCAGACCGCTGCATAGACCAGGCCCGAAGGCCAATGCAGCGCAACGACGATGCCCATCAACGTCGCGACGCCCTTGCCGCCGCGGAAGCGCAGCCACACCGGGTAGCAATGGCCGAGGAACGCCCCCATTCCGGCGAGCACCGCCGTTCCCGGAAACAGCCAGTCGGCGAGCAGCACCGCCGCCGCGCCCTTGGCGAGATCGAGCAGCAAGGTCGCCGCCGCAAGCCCCTTGCGGCCGGTGCGCAGCACGTTGGTAGCGCCGATATTGCCCGAGCCGATCTGGCGCAGGTCGCCCGCCCCGGCGATTCGCGTGAGCAGCACGCCGAACGGGATCGATCCCAGCAGATAGCCGAGCAGGATCGCGGCAGCGGCAGGCATCCAGACGATTTCGGTTGGCAAAATAGACCCCCTGTCGCCGCCAACATAATCCATGTCGGGTAGGGCGCAACTGCCGTGCCCCTACGGTTGACGGAGGCCCGGCTGCGAGCCATGCGCCCGGCATGACCGACAGCCGCCCGATCCTGTTCTTCGATTCCGGCGTCGGCGGGCTTTCGGTGCTCGCGCCGACGGCGCGGCTGCTGCCGCAAGCGCCATTGGTCTATGTCGCCGATTCGGCCGGTTTTCCCTATGGGACGCGTAGCGAGGCCGAAATCGCCGCGCGGGTCCCGGCGTTGCTCGGTCGGCTTGCCGAGCGTTACGATCCGCGGCTGATCGTGATCGCGTGCAACACGGCCTCGACGATCGCGCTCCAGCATGTCCGGGCGGCGCTCGACGTGCCGATCGTCGGCACCGTTCCGGCGATCAAGCCCGCCGCCGAGCGCAGCCGGACGCGCGTGATCGGCGTACTCGGCACCGATGCGACGGTGCGGCAACCCTATGTCGACGATCTCGCCGCGCGGTTTGCCGCCGACTGCACCGTGATCCGGCACGGTTCGGCCGAGCTCGTCGAACTGGCCGAAGCCGCGCTCGGCGGCGAGCGGCCGTCGATCGCTACGGTTCGGGACGCGCTGGCAGGGCTTTTGTCGCAAGACCGCGCCGGCGAGATCGACGTGATCGTCAATGCCTGCACGCACTTTCCGCTGATCCAGGACGCGCTCGAGTCTGCGATTGGCGGCAAGGTCAGCTTCATCGATGGCGGCGCCGGAATAGCGCGGCGCGTGGCGTATTTGACGGCAGGCCAGCAATGGCCAGAGCCAATTTCCGGGCGCGCGGTATTCACTGCAAGGAGCGCACGTACCGACAAGCTTGCGCCTGCGCTGGCGCGGTTCGGGCTGGTCGAAGTCGAGACGCTCTAGGCTCCCGCTGCCATCGCATTTGTTGCCGTGTTTTGCAGCAAGCTCGAATAGCGTTCTGCCAATTCGAGATGGACCTGTTGGGCGACCGTATTTTCCGCCCGCGCAGCATGGTCGCGCTCCTGCCGTTCGCGCCGCCGATAATATTCGAGGTCCCGGCTGTTGTTGTTACCGCTCATGTTGCCGCTCCACTGACCAAGCGAGAGCATGTATCTCTCTGCCGCGGACTTGCTTGCGCCCCGATTCGCCCGCGATACGAATCACATAGCATTCCGGCAGCTTGCGGATCATGATCCGGATCAGGACTTTACCATACGCTTTAAAATCTTTTCTATGGCTTTGGATGAGAATGCGGCATTCCGGCCGCGCATATCGCACGCGGCATTCTATCCTTCCGTATGGGTGGAATTCGACGGATTTTGGGGGTAGGGAGCGGGCCCATGCACACCAAGGACAGCCCGGCACCCGCAGTCGACTATTCGCGGGTCTTCAATCAGGCGATCGGCCGGCTCCACGCCGAAGGCCGATACCGGGTGTTCATCGATGTTCTGCGCAACAAGGGCGCTTATCCCAATGCGCGCTGCTTCGCCGGGCATAACGGCCCCAAGCCGATCGTCGTGTGGTGCTCGAACGATTATCTCGCAATGGGCCAGCATCCCGATGTGATCGCGGCGATGGAGGAAGCGCTCCACGATGTCGGCGCGGGCTCGGGCGGCACGCGCAACATCGGCGGCAACACCCATTACCATATCGAGCTCGAGCGCGAGCTCGCCGACCTGCACGGCAAGGAAGGCGCCTTGCTGTTCACTTCGGGCTATGTCTCGAACGAGGCGACGCTGTCGACGCTTGCGAAGCTGATGCCCGGCTGCATCGTCTATTCGGACGAGTTGAACCACGCCTCGATGATCGCCGGCATCCGCAATTCGGGCTGCGAGAAGCGCGTGTTCCGCCACAACGATCTCGCGCATCTCGAGGAGTTGCTCGCCGCCGACGATCCCTCGGCGCCCAAGCTGATCGCGTTCGAGAGCGTCTATTCGATGGACGCCGACATCGCGCCGATCGCCCAAATCTGCGACCTCGCCGACAAGTACAATGCGCTAACCTATCTCGACGAGGTCCATGCCGTCGGCATGTACGGCGCGCGCGGCGGCGGCATCTCCGAGCGCGACGGCGTGGCCGAGCGCATCACGATCATCGAAGGCACCTTGGGCAAGGCGTTCGGGGTGATGGGCGGCTATATCGCCGCCGACCAGGTCGTCATCGACGTGATCCGCAGCTATGCCCCAGGCTTCATCTTCACCACCTCGCTGTCGCCGGTGCTGGTCGCCGGGGCGCTCGCCAGCGTGCGGCATCTCAAGGCCTCCACCGCCGAGCGCGACGGCCAGCAGGCTTCGGCCGCCAGGCTCAAGGCGCTGATGGCCGAGGCCGGGTTGCCGGTGCTCCCGTCGACCACGCATATCGTGCCGCTGATGGTCGGCGATCCGGTCAAGGCCAAGAAGATCAGCGACGTGCTGCTCGCCGAATACGGCGTCTACGTCCAGCCGATCAACTATCCCACCGTGCCGCGCGGCAGCGAGCGGCTGCGCTTCACCCCCGGCCCCGCGCACGACGAAGCGATGATGCGCGAACTCGTCGGCGCATTGGTCGAGATCTGGGGACGGCTGGAGCTTCGGCTCGCGGCGTAAGCAGCGGGACGCGCGGCGGCTCAGTCGAGCGTGATCGTCGTATCCCCACCGGGAACCCGAAGCGGGTGACCGAAACCAACGACTTCCTGTACGCTATATCCGTCGGCGTTTGGGTCGGTCATCACCCGTACGACTTGGGCGGCAGCGTCGATAACCCAATAATTCGCCACGCCGGCCCGGCCATAATCGATGCGCTTGACGCCTAGATCGCGCGAGAGCGTAGTATCGGCGATCTCGACGACCAGCATGACATCCTTGCCTTCAGGCATGCGGTCCGAGGGGAGATCGCTGGCATAAACCGCGATGTCTGCCGCGCGGACCGTCGTCTCGTCTATCCTGATGGCAAGGTCCGATGCGATTCGGAAGTTCTCGACGGGCAGCACGCTGCGCAATTGAAGCGCGACCGAGATGTTGCGCTCGCCATGCGACGGTAAGGCCGGCATCATCTTTTCGAGCACCCCCTCAGCCAGCTCGGCTCGCATGTCCGCGAAAGCCCCGAGCCGCATCATCCGCTCGAAATCGGCTGCGGTGAAGGCTATTCGCCAGTCCTGATCGGAGGCAATGCGAACCTGCTCGTTCATATCCTCACACTATCACGACATCCGGCGCCATGCGACTCCTACGCCCGGCGCAGCGCGGCGCTCCACGCATAGCCACGATGTAGCGGCGTGAAGTCCAGCCCCAGCCCTTCCGCCTCGGCGACACGCTTGAGCACCGCCGGCAACTCGCGACGGGGAAAGACATGGAAGTCGTTGAGCGATTTGAAGTGCAGCCGCCTCGCCCAGCCCGGCAGCCGCTCATATTGGCCGAAATCGACGATGTGGAGGCTGCCGCCCGGGGCCAGACACGCCGCGCCGCGCTCGATCGCTTCCTGCCAGGGCGGGATCATCGACAAGGTGTAGCTCATGAACGCGCGGTCGACCTGCGCCAGCCCGAACAGCGTCTCCACATCGAAGCTGCCGGCATCGCCCTGGGCGAGGGTGATCCGGTCGCCCAGGCCCGCGCCTGCCACCGACTTGCGGGCGGTTTCCAGCATCGCCTCGCTGATGTCGAAGCCGTAGAAGCGCGCATCGGGCCATCGCCGCGCCGCGACGATCAAGTTGCGCGCGGTGCCGCAGCCGACCTCGAGCACGCTGCCGTTCGGCGGCGGCGCGAGCTGCGCAATCAGGCGGTCACGCCCGAACAGGTAGAATTTCCGCGTGAAGTCGTAGATGTGGCGGTGGAACGCATAGACTGCATCCATCGCCTGCTTCTGTTCCGCAGCGCCGCCGGCCTGACTCATAGATGCGGCTTCAGCGTCCACAGGTGCGTTGCGCCATAGACCGAGGAGCGATCGCGGCGGGTCCAGTCGGCGAGTTGCGCCGGATCGGCATATTGCCACTGGTCGAGGATCGCCGGCGCCACATGCCCCACCACGACGTCGGGCACCGCTGCGGTGCGATACAGCACCCGCGCGCCGGGCTTGGCAGTGCGGGTGATCTCGCTCCAGATCCGGGTCAGCTGCGCATCGGTCATCCAGTCCTGCGCGTCGAGCAGCACATAGCGGTCGAGCGACTGCGCCGGCATGCTCTCGAGATAATCGGCCATGTTCTGGTGGCGAACCTCGACCCTACTGGCACGCGCATGCACTTCGTCGTATCGCCCCGCCTGGAGATAGGGCGGCAGCGGCGCGTCGGCATGCTTGCCATAGCCGCGGCCGAACGCCTGCCACGCGTAATAATTGTCCTTGAGATCGAAGTCGCAGGCGAGCTTGCGCAGGCGGCTCTTCAGTGCGCCGGTGATGCCCTGCGCGTCGTCGGCCTTGAGCAGGTCATATTGCACGGGCGGGATGCCGAAGCCGAACAGGGCCGCCGGCTGATCGACGAGCCAGCGGAAGAACTTCTTCTCGAAAAAGGGTGCATAGCGCGTCTCGAAGATCGCGCGCTGCTCCTCGCGGGTTTGCGCCTCGAGGATCTCGCGCGGATCGATGCGGTAAACCTTGCCGAGGAAATGCGCGAAGCCGATCAGGCGGCCGAGCAGCCCGCGGCGATAAAAGCCGGTGGCGAAGCCCGAGATGCGGCGGCGTCCGCTCCAGTCGCGGGCGTCCCAATACGCGCGCGTCGTCTCGTCGAGGTGATCGCGCAAATGGCGCTTGTAGAGATCGACATTCTCCGCGCGGTCGGCATCGGCGAAGAAGCCGCGGAAGCTGGCATAATCGGGCAGCCGCTGCGCCGCCGCCTGCTTGAGCTTGTTGAGCGCGATGTGGGCGGGATTTAGATCGACCGCGGTGATCGCTCTGGGATTCGCCGTCAGATAAGAGAAGACGTTGCACCCGCCCGAAGCGATGGTGACGACATGGCTATCGGGCGTAATCGCCAGCGCCTCCATGTCGATCTCCGGGTCTTCCCAGATCTGGGCGTAGACGAGGCCGCGGAACGCAAAGGTGAAGGCGCGCTCGAGCAGGCCTTCCTTGCTAAGATGTTCGTGCCGGTGCACCGCACCTCGCACGGCGCCGTTTTTGGGCGCTTTGGCAATAGTTCGCATGGCCGGCCTCCATGAGTGGACGCCCGCAGCATGCGCCGGGCGAAGCCTCGCACTAGCCCGGCCGTATGACAGATTCTTGTCAACCGGCCCAGCGCCCTCGCGCACGCGGATTTACGTCAGCCGCGGCAATAGCCTTCGCCTGGCTTCACGGTGAGGCAGTCTTTCTTCCCGGCAAGATATTTGAGCCCGGTCGCAACGCCATCGGTGGCACGCAGCACCTGCGCGCCGTCGGGGCGGCGGAAGGCGATGCCGGCATCCCTGCCGGTGCCTTCGAAGCTGCCCTTGTCGTCGAGCGTGTATTGCATCTCGAGCTTGTATCGGCCGGGGCCGTCGCCTTTGGCGATGACGAGATAGGTGCCTTCGACTCCGATCCAGCGGCCGATCCAGGCGTTGCGATCGACCGGAGCGGCGATGTCGGAGACGGTATTGCCGAGCGAATCAGCGCCTTGCTCGACGGCGTTGGCGACCGCCGCTCCGGTCGATGCGACGGCGTTGCCGCTCTCCTGGGCAGTCTGGTCGGCCGTGCTGCAAGCCGAAAGGCCAAGCACGAGCGGCGCAAAAATCGCGAGGCGCATCACATTTTCTCCAGTGGCCGCCCGCGCCAATGCGGCGCGGGCGATGTTCGAATCAGCGGGTGTTGTTGTCGATCGCGTTGCCAGCGTCACGGGTGCCCTCGGCAAGGGTGTCGCCGACGTCGTCGGCGGTATTCTCGATCGCCCGGCCTGCGCGATCGGCGCCGTTCTCGATCATGTCACCGGTCTTGGCGGCGGCATTTTCGAGGCTATCGCCCGTGTCTTCGACCGCGCTCGCCAGATTGTTCTGCGAACTCTCCGAGCAGGCGCCCAGAGCGAGGCCAAGCGCGAGCGCAGGCGCCAGGGCGAGAAGTGATTTGCGCATTTCGGTCTCCAGAGATTGTCCCGTCTAGCCAGCACAGGCCCGAGGGCGTAGGGAGCGCGGCATGCCGCGCCGTATCGCCATAGCCTCGGATCATGCCGCCTTCGTCATGAAATCGGAACTCGCCGAATGGTTGCGTGGCGAAGGCCATGAGGTGCTCGATCTCGGCCCCGCCAACGCCGACAGCGTCGATTATCCCGATTTTGGCTATGCCCTCGCCGGCGCGATCGCACAGGGCGAAGCCGATCTCGGCGTGGCGCTGTGCGGATCCGGCATCGGCATCTCGATCGCAGTCAATCGCAATCCGGCAGCCCGCTGCGCGCTCGTCTCCGAGCCGCTTTCGGCCAGCCTCGCGCGCCAGCACAACGACGCCAATGTCGTGGCGCTCGGCGCACGCCTGATCGGCACCGAAATGGCCAAGGCGTGCGTCACCGCCTTCCTCGACACCGACTTCCTCGGCGACCGCCACCAGCGGCGCGTGGACAAACTCAGCCATCCCGAAAGGAGCCCCGCATGAGCACCAACCCCCAGATGGCCGGGCTGCAGCCCGACGGCTTCTTCACCAAGAGCCTGGCCGATGTCGATCCGCAGGTCTTTGCCGGGGTGCGCCACGAACTGGAACGCGAGCAGCACCAGATCGAGCTGATCGCCAGCGAGAACATCGTCTCCAAGGCAGTGCTCGAAGCCCAGGGCTCGGTGTTCACCAACAAATATGCCGAGGGCTATCCCGGCAAGCGTTATTATCAGGGTTGCCACCCGTCCGACGAAGTCGAGACGCTGGCGATCGAGCGCGCCAAGCAATTGTTCGGCTGCGGCTTCGTCAACGTCCAGCCGCATTCGGGCGCGCAGGCCAATGGCGCGGTGATGCTCGCGCTGACCAAGCCCGGCGACACGATCATGGGGCTCAGCCTCGATGCCGGCGGCCATCTGACCCACGGCGCCAAGGCGGCGATGTCGGGCAAATGGTTCAATGCGGTGCCGTACGGCGTCGATCCGAGCACGCATCTGATCGACTTCGACCAGGTCGAGGCGCTCGCCAAGGAGCACCGCCCGAAGCTGATCATTGCCGGCGGCTCGGCCTATCCGCGGATCATCGACTTCGCCAAGTTCCGCGCGATCGCGGATGAAGTCGGGGCGATCTTCATGGTCGACATGGCCCATTTCGCCGGACTGGTCGCGGGCGGCGCGCATCCGACACCGTTCGGCCATGCGCATGTCGTCACCACCACCACGCACAAGACGCTGCGCGGCCCCCGCGGCGGCATGGTGCTGACCGATGACGAGGCGATCGCCAAGAAAATCAACAGCGCGGTGTTCCCCGGCCTGCAAGGCGGCCCGCTGATGCACGTGATCGCCGCCAAGGCAGTCGCGTTCGGCGAGGCGCTGCGCCCCGATTACAAGAGCTACATCACGGCGGTGGTCGAGAACGCCAAGGTGCTGGCGGCGACACTCAAGGAGCGCGGCGCCAACCTCGTCTCGGGCGGCACCGACACGCACTTGGCGCTGGTCGACCTCACCCCGCTGGGCGTCACCGGAAGAGATGCCGACGAAGCGCTCGAGCGTGCGGCGATCACTTGCAACAAGAACGGCATTCCCAACGATCCGCTGCCGCCGGTCAAGACCAGCGGCATCCGCGTCGGCTCGCCCGCCGGCACCACGCGCGGCTTCGGCACCGGCGAGTTCCGCGAGATCGGCAATATGGTCGCAGACGTGCTCGACGGGCTTCGCAAGAATGGCGAGCAGGGCGACGCGCAAGTCGAGGCCAATGTCCGCGAACGCGTTCGTGCGCTGTGCGAACGCTTCCCCATCTATCCGGAGCTCTAATTGCGCTGCCCGTTCTGCGGAAATGAAGACAGCCAGGTGAAGGACAGCCGCCCCACCGAAGACGGGGCGGCGATCCGGCGGCGGCGGCAATGCGAAGCGTGCGCCGCGCGCTTCACGACGTTCGAGCGGATCCAGCTGCGCGACTTGACGGTGGTCAAGAACCAGGACCGGCGTGAGCCGTTCGAGCGCGACAAGCTGATCCGATCGGTGACGCTCGCCGCGCGCAAGCGCCCGGTGACGTCGGCGCAGATCGAGCGGCTGGTCTCCGGCATCCAGCGCCAGCTCGAGACGCTGGGCGACAGCGAAATCCCGTCACAGCGGATCGGCGAGATGGTGATGGACGGGCTCAAGGGGCTGGATTCGGTCGCCTATATCCGCTTCGCCTCGGTTTATAAGGACTTCCGCGAGGCCAAGGATTTCGAGGAATTCGCCGGCAACGTGACCGAGGCGGGCAAGACGTGAACCCGGTCATCGTCCTCGTCCGCCCGCAACTGGGCGAGAATATCGGCAAGGCCGCGCGCGCGATGCTCAATTTCGGGCTGACCGAAATGCGCCTCGTCACTCCGCGCGATGGCTGGCCCAATCCGTCGGCGGGGCCCGCCGCGAGCGGCGCGGACGTGGTACTCGAAAAGGCGCAGGTCTTCGCCAGCGTCGCCGAAGCGGTTGCCGATTGCGGGCACGTCTATGCCACCACGGTGCGCAAGCGCGGGGTGACCAAGCCCGTGGTTACCCCCGAGACCGCCGCGGCCGAGATCCGCGGCGCGGCCGAGCGCTCGGCGATCCTGTTCGGCCCCGAGCGTTCAGGGCTCGAAACCGACGATGTCGCGCTCGCTCGCACGATCATCACCGTCCCGATCAATCCCGAATTCGGTTCGCTCAATCTCGCGCAAGCGGTGATCCTCGTCGCGTATGAGTGGTCGAAGGGCGCGGCGCTGGCCAGCCCACCCGCCACCGAGCTCGATCCGCCGGCGCCGCAAGAGGAGCTGGAAGGGATGATTGGCCAGCTCGACGCGATGCTCGAGCAATTGGGCTATTATTTTCCGCCGCACCGCGTGCCGGTCAATCGCCGGACGCTGCGCAGCCTGCTAACCAAGCCGGGCTGGACTTCGCAGGAAGTGCGCACGCTGCGCGGCGTGTTCTCCGCACTCGACGGCAAAAAGACGCATCGCAGCAACTGATCGCGCGACGATATTGTCTCCCGAGCGGAGATGCGCTTTAATCGCTCCGACTGAACCGGGAGATCTCGATGCGTTTCTTGCCCCTGATCGCGATGATCGCGCTGGCCGCGCCGTCGGCTGCGCTCGCACAGGACGCGTCGCCGCCGGCCGAGACCGCGAAGCCGGACGAGAAGCCCGTCTGCAAGGTGACCGGCACCACCGGGTCGCGGCTGCGCAAGACGCGCTATTGCATGACCAAATGGGAAGCCAAGATCGACGCGGAGAAGTCCAAACGCGATCTCGACCAGATGCGGCGGACCGACACCGCCCCCGGCGCGGCAACGCCCTTCTGACGAACGCTGTTCAGCGTCGGTCGAACGCCTCGAGCTCATAAGCGATCGAGGCCTCGACCAGTCGCTCCCACAGATCGGCCACGGCTTGCTCGGGGACGCCGGCAGCGCGGGCATGCGCACGCGCATTCGCAATGACCTGTGCCTTGCGGGCCTCGTCGCGAACATGGCCGCGCTCGGGTTTGATGCGCGCGGCGGCCTCCATATAGCCGAAGCGGCGCGCGAGCAGGCCGACCAGCGCGCGGTCGACTGCATCGACGCCAGCGCGGACCTCGACCATCGTCGTGCAGTCTTCGGGATCGACAGTGTCTTGCATGGCATGCCATTGGCGGGTGGCCGCGCGCCTGTCCAGCTTGACTCGGCACCACCCAGCCGCTAACCGCGCGCCTTCGCAATGGCCCCGCACCCCGGTGAAGCGGTGGCCCTGCCCTCAGCGATGAGCAAGTAGAGCGAGTACCGGGAACAACGTCGTTCGTATTGCAAAGGATCATCTATGTCGAAGCGCTCCAGCGCCAAGCACAAGCTCGACCGCCGGATGGGCGAGAACATCTGGGGTCGCCCGAAGAGCCCGGTCAACAAGCGTGAATACGGCCCCGGCCAGCACGGCCAGCGCCGCAAGGGCAAGATGTCGGACTTCGGCATCCAGCTGCGCGCCAAGCAGAAGCTCAAGGGCTATTACGGCGACATCACCGAGAAGCAGTTCAAGCGCTCGTACGAAGACGCTTCGAAGATGAAGGGCGACACCGGCCAGAACCTGATCGGCCTGCTCGAAATGCGTCTCGACATGATCGTCTATCGCGCCAAGTTCGCGCCGACGATCTTTGCCGCGCGCCAGCTGGTCAATCACGGCCATGTCCGCGTCGATGGCGACAAGTGCAACATCGGTTCGCGTCGCATCAAGCCCGGCCAGATCGTGTCGCTTTCGTCCAAGGCGCAGGAAATGGCGCTGGTGATGGAAGCACAGAGCCTGTCCGAGCGCGACATTCCCGATTATGTCGTTCCCGAGGGCGCTTCGAAGATCACCTTCACGCGCATTCCGACGCTCGACGAAGTGCCCTATCCGGTGCGCATGGAGCCGAATCTGGTCGTCGAGTTCTACTCGCGCTAAATTCGGATCCGGTCCGGGAGAAACAAGGGCGGTCGCGTGCGACCGCCCTTTTTCGTGTCAGGGCTTGAGCTTGAGCGAGGTCCGCAGGAACTGGTCGGCGCGCGCCAGCATCGTCGTGCGCGCGGTGCCGTCGTCGAGATAATGATCGAGCCCGTCGAATTCGACGAAGTCGACGCTGCCCCCGGCTTCGCGGAGCTTGCCCGCCATCAGCCGCGATTCGCCGATGCCGACATTCAGGTCCTGGTCGCCGTGGAACAGCAGCACCGGCGCCTTGATCCTTTTGGCATTGCGCGCCGGGGATCCTTCGCGGACATGATCGCCGTGCCCGATGCGCGCGTCGACTTGGGGGAAATTGACATATCCGCGCGATTCCTCGCGTAGCGTCTCCAGATCGGTCACCGGCGCAATGGCGACGATCGCCTTGAACAGATCGGGATCGAGCACCGACGATTGCAGCGCGGCATAGCCGCCATAGGACCAGCCCAGAATCGCGAGTTGGTCGGCGCGGCCGATTCCCTGGCCGACCAGCCACCGTCCGCCGTCATTGACGTCGCCGATCGCGGTCCGCCACGACTGGTAGCCGTTCTTCTGGAACCAGGCATCGCCATAGCCGCTCGAGCCGCGGAAATTGGGCTGGAGCACTGCGAAGCCGCGCGCGGCGAAGAACTGGGCGAGCCAGTCGAAACCCCATTCGTCGCGTGCCTCCGGGCCGCCATGCGGCATCACGATGGCGGGAAGATTCCTGCCATCGCTACCGGCCGGCAGCGTCAGATATCCGGGAATGCGGGTTCCGTCGGCCGCTGGGAACTCGACGGGCTTGACGTTCGCGAGCGCCACGCCGGCGAGTCGCGGTCGGCTCGTCAGCACTTCCTCGAGCTTCCGGCTCGCTTTATCGTAGAGATAATAAGTGCCCGGATCATTGTCGCTGCCGGCGAACATCAGCAGCTTGCTCTCGTCGGCGTTGGAATCGACGAAGGTGACCAGCGGCTTGCCCGGAAGCGCCTTGCTCAGCGCGATGCGTAACCGCTGAAGTTCGGGATCGAAGAACTCGACCTGCCGCTTGTCGGTAGCATAGCTCGCGCCCACCACGCGCTCCTGCCGCCCGATGCGGATCAGGCTATCGACATCGACCTGCGGATGCGAAAGCACCAGCGACCGCTTCAGCGTACCGTCGAGTGCCACGCTGTACAACGCTCTGCGACCGTCGATGCGATCGAAGCCATATACCACGTTGGCGGTGCTATCGACCGCATAGGGATTGAACCCTTTGGGCATACCCCCGCCGACATCGAGCGCGCCGAGCTCCTTCCAGTCGCGCGAGCCCGGCAGTCGATAATGATAGTTGATGATGTCGCCCGAATAGCCCGATGTCCGTTCGGGGCGAAGCCCCATGACCCGGACGTTGCCATGGCCGTCGCTGATATAGTCGACCGCCGATGTCTTGGGCTGCTCGAGCGTTTTGCGCCGCAGGCTGGTGGCATCGATGAGTTCGACGCCGAGCCCCTCGCGCGAGCTGGCGAGGTGTGTCCCGGTGGTCTGCTCTGGAATGAATTCGCGCGTCATCACCAGCGAGCCGTTAGCGCCCTCGGGTCCCCAATCAATGATGGCACCTCCCGACTGGGCGACGCCGAGCGACCGCGGGGTATTCGACGCGGTCAGGACCTTCAGGTCCGATCCGTCCAGATTGAGCGACACCATCCGCGTGAAGGCCAGCTTCACGCTATCCTGCTGGATCATGAAGATGTCGCATACGATCCGGCTGTTGCTAGCCCAATGGCATTCGGACAGGCGGTCCGGCTTGCCGCTTGAGTGCAATATCCCTTTCATCGCGCCGCCTTCGACCAGGTCGGCGATCATGAGCGTGGCGCCGGGGCCGCCGTCCGGCTGTATCACTGCGACGTGGTTGCCATCGGGCGAGAGGCTGATTTGCTGGACGGCCTCGCGCGCGCCGAACTGCGCCGCTTGCGGCGTCTGCGCCGCCGCGGGCGCGACCAGGCACAGCGGCAAGCTCATTGCCACGATCTTGTTGATCACGAGACCCCCTCGAACAGCTTCGAGGGGGCAGCCTAAAGCGAACTGGCTAGGTTGCAAGACAGGGCTTGCGACCGGTAAATCGGACTGTCACAGTTTCCGCATCCTATCGCTTCGCAGGAATCTGGCATGCATATCGCCTTGCTTCTGGTTTCATCGCTGCCGGCTCGCATCTCGTGACTGCGTTGCGCTTTTCCCATTTCATTGCCGGCACCGTCTATACGGTCTCGAGCGGAGATCAGGCCTGGCCGCTTGCGCTCGACAAGGTGCAACCCCTATCCGATTCGGGACGCGAAGGCGGATCGTTTCGACTGGAATTCCTGGGGCCCGCCGATCCGGTCCTGCCGCAGGCGACCTATAGCTTCAGCAACAGCGACGCGACGCAGGATATCTTCATCGTGCCGGTCGGCCGCGAGGGCGGCGGCATCCGTTACGAGGCGGTGTTCTACTAGGCCGCGGGCCGCCATTGCCACAGATCATAGGCGCCGCGATCGTCGTCGAGGATCGTGAAACCCAGCCGCGCATATAGCGTGCGCGCCGGGTTGTTCTTCTCGACATGGATGGTGACGTTTTTGCCGCGCGGCGCAATTTCGGCGAACAAGTCGCGCAACAGTGCCGCGCCGATTCCCTGCCCGCGTGCCTGCGGTGTCAGCGATATGTCGACGATCCGGATTTCCGTCGGCATTTCATACAGATACAGTCGCCCGATCGCCGCGCCGCCGCGTTCCACGATCATCGCGTCCATGCCGCGATAATGCTGCTGGTAATGCGCGTGCTGCGCGGCGTGTTGCTGGAGCAGGAACGCCTGTTTGGTCTCGGCCGGCCAGGGGATCGGCGCCAGCTCCTCCGCGCGCGTCGAAGCATAGAGCGCCGCGGTGAAAACCAGATCCTCGTCCTCCATCGGTCGTAACGCGACGCCGAGAGCCGCAGCCTTGATGAGGGGCAACACGGCCCGCGCTAGCCCCGCGGCGGAAACACGCCCTGCAAGGCGATGCAGAAATACAAGGTGAGATACGGCATCATGTTGTTGTGCGGTTGATTTCCGCCGGCGGGCGCCAGCGCACCGGGGTTCATCGCCTTGAGCGTCGTGTTGTTCGAGTAGATATTGCCGTTTTTGGAACGCGACAGGACATTGCCCTTTGGAATGTTGGTCTCGGCCTCGTCGGAGTTCGAGACCACAAGCGCATGCGGATGCATCGGAATCTCGGATTCGAGCAGCGTCACGGTTTCCGAGCCGCCGATCTGGCCGAGATCGTAGAACCCCAGCCCCGGGCCCTGCCCGGGATGAAACGGCACCCTCCCCTGCAGATCGGGAAGCGCGAAATTGCTCTTGCCGTTGCCGCCATAAGTAGTGCCCAGTAGCGAGAACAAGGCGGTATTCTGCGACAGCGGCAATAACTGCCCGTCGCACCATGCCCAGCCTCTGGGCGCGAAGTTGAACGGGAAGACCCGGATTTCGGCGACGAACGGATCAGCCACGAAGCGGCTCCTCAGGTTGGGCTCGGGAAGATCCCGAACAGCGAGATGATGAAGTCGATGCAGAGATAAGGCTGCATGTTCTCGTGCGGCTGGTTTCCGCCGACCGGGGTTATCGACGTTGCGCCGATCGGGTCGGCGGCCTGCGCATTGATGAAGGCGTCGACACCCGTGGATTTGCCGATCACATTGTTCGTCGCCGCCTGCGCGGTGGCGGTGTTGCCCGATGCGAGCAATGGATGCGTGTGCGCCGCCATCTGCTGTACCGTCAGCGTGACTTGTTCGACGCCCGCCATCTGGGCGAGGATGAAGCTGTTGCCCTGATGCAGCGGAACCCGGCCGCGCAGATCGGGCAATGCGAAGGTCTCCTGACCGTCGCCGCCATATGTCGTGCCGATCAGCTGGAACAGCGTCTCATTCTCGGAGATCGCCAGAAGCTGGCCTTCGCAGAAACTCCAGCCGGCGGGCGCGAAATTGCCCGCGAACATCCGGATTTCACCGATATAAGGTTGCGCCATCGGCCCGGCTCCTCAATTTTGCGAGGGGAAGATGCCCTGGAGCGCGATGCACCAGGACAGCGTCAAATACGGCTGCATGTTGATATGCGCCTGGTTTCCGCCGACCGTGCTCACCGAAGTGGCGCCCATCGCATCGAGCGCCGCCGGGCCGGTGTACAGATCATTCGGTGCCGAGCCGCCGAGAAACTGGCTGGCACTGGGGATGTTGGTGTTTGCGGTGGTCTCGGTCGCCTGCAGCGTGTGCAGATGCGTCGGCAGTTCGGCGATCGTCAGGGTATGCGCCTGCTCGCCGCCGCGTTCGCCCAACGCGTGACCGCCGCCGACATGCATCGGAACCCGGCCGCGCAGATCGGGTAGCGCGAAGTTGACCTGGCCGTTGCCGCCATAAGTGGTGCCAAGCAGCGAGAAGAGCGCCTGATTCTGATTGATCGGCAGCAACTGACCGTTGCACAGCGCCCATCCTTTCGGCGCAAAGACAAAGGAAAAAAGCCTCAGCTCCGACAAAAACGGCTCAGCCATGCCTGATTCCCCCCCGGTTGATACGCAATCTACTCGCGTAACGAAGTTGGGCAAGTATTATTATGCATCACCACCGCCTGTTGATGAAAACTCTTCGCAAGTCGATGTTCTTACTCAGAAAGATGCCTTAGGTAACAGGAATGAAGCGCGATCAATTGTATTGATCAACGCGCTCGCCCTGATGCTGGCGGAATCCGATGTTCCCCGCCGTCGCCAAGGCGCGCATCTTTGGAACCTCAGTTGCGGGGTCCCATGGGCTAAGCACCGGCGACCCCGGCCAGACCTCCGCGCGACTGCGACGCTTGCGAGGCCGGAGTGCTGCTGCCACACTCCCTGCCATCCGCTTCCGTAAGGAATTTACATGCGCATCCTGGTTTCCGCCGCTTTACTCCTCACCAGCACAGCCGCGATTGCGCAGACTGCGCCGCCGCTCTCGGTCGACACGCTCAAACAAGTCACCGAGCGGCTTTCGTCGGATGAATTCGAGGGCCGCGCGCCGGCCACCGCAGGCGAGGAGAAGACGCTCGCTTATCTCGTCGAGCGCTTCCAGAAGGCCGGGCTCAAACCAGGCAACAAGGGGAGCTGGTTCCAGGACGTGCCGCTGGTCGAGATCAGCGGGCAGAATGTGTCCGCGCTGACCTTCACCGGAGGCAAGGCGCCGGTCAGCCTCGATTACCGCAAGGACATGGTGATCGCGACCTATCAGGTCACTCCGAAGACCCAGGTCAAGGACAGCGACGTCGTCTTCGTCGGCTATGGCATCAACGCCCCCGAGCGCGGCTGGAACGATTATGCCGGAGTTGATGTGAAGGGGAAGACCGTCGTCATCCTGATCAACGATCCCGATTGGCAGACCCCGGGGCTGCAGGGCGAATTCGGCGGCCGGGCGATGACCTATTACGGCCGCTGGACCTACAAATTCGAAGAAGCCGCGCGGCAGGGCGCCGCCGCGGCGATCATCATCCACGATACCGAACCCGCGGCCTATGGCTGGGGGGTGGTGCAATCCTCCTGGACCGGGCCGCAGCTCGAGCAGGATACGCCGGGCGACCATATGGACCAGTCCAAGGCGATCGGCTGGATCCAGCAGGACAAGGCCAAGGCGCTGTTCGCCAGCGCGGGCAAGGATTATCCGGCGCTGCTGGAAGCAGCGAAACGCAGGGGCTTCAAGGCGGTGCCGCTGGGCGTCAAGGCAAACGTGTCGTTCGACAGCACGATCCGCCGCCAGGCTTCGAAGAACGTCGTCGGAATACTCCCCGGCAACGAGCGGCCCGACGAAGTCGTGCTTTACTCGGCGCATTGGGACCATCTCGGGCGTTGCGACGCAGTGAACGGTGACGACATCTGCAATGGCGCGCTCGACAATGCCTCGGGCACCGCGGCCTTGGTCGCGCTCGCCGAAGCGCATGTGAAGGCCGGGCCGGCGAAGCGCAGCTTGGTCTTTCTCGCGGTCACCGGCGAGGAATCGGGGCTGCTCGGCTCCAAATTCTATGCCGAGAATCCGGTATATCCGCTCGCCAGGACGGTTGGCGGAGTCAATATGGACGGCGTCAACAATGTCGGCCGGGCGAAGGACTTCGTGCTGGTTGGCGTCGGCAAGTCCGAGCTCGAGGATCTGGTGAAGCCCTTCGTCGCGGCGCAGGATCGGGTGATCGTCCCCGAGCCGACGCCCGAGCGCGGCTATTATTACCGTTCGGACCATTTCAGCATGGCCAAGCTCGGCGTGCCGATGCTGTACGGCGAGAGCGGCGAGGATCTCCGCGTCGGCGGCAAGGAAGCCGGCAAGAAGGCTTCGGACGATTATACCGCCAACCGCTATCACAAGCCGCAGGACCAATATGATGCGAGCTGGAACTGGGACGGCGCCATCGAGGATCTGAACATCTTCTACGGGCTCGCCCGCCAGCTCGCCGAAGGGTCGAACTGGCCCAATTGGTATCCGACCGCCGAATTCCGCGCGATCCGAGACAAGAGCCGCGCGGGGAAGTAAGAGCGCGGCCATGATTCTGCCGCCTCCTCCTGAATGGGCCCCGCATGACGCCGTGTGGATCGGCTTCCCGAGCCATCCCGAATTGTGGCTCGAAGACCTCGAACCGGCGCGGGCGGAAGTCGCCGCCTTCGCCCGCGCGGTGCATGCCGCGGGGCGTGGCGAGAAGGTGATCCTCGTCGCCGCCGACGCCGAGGCGGCGATCGCCGCGGAGCTTGCCGCGGCGGGCACGGCACAGGTGGTGGTCGAGCCGTTCGGCGATATCTGGCTGCGCGATACCGGCCCGATCATCGACGGCGCCGGCCGCGCGCACGATTTCCGCTTCAACGGCTGGGGCGGGAAATACGATCTCGAAGGCGATTCGGACGTCGGGGCACGGCTGGCGCGCAGCAGGGCGCTCGCAGTCGAGGCGCATGGCTGGATCCTCGAGGGCGGCGCGATCGACGGCGACGGCACCGGGCTGTGCGTCACCACCGAGCAATGCCTGCTTAATCCCAATCGCAACCCGAACCTGACCAAGGCGGAGGTCGAGGCGCTGCTCGCCGCCGATCTCGGCTATTCGCGGGTGCTGTGGCTCGGCGACGGATTGCTCAACGACCATACCGATGGGCATGTCGACAATCTCGCTCGCTTCGTCGGCGAGAACCGGTTGCTGATCCCGCAAGCGACTGACAACGACCCCAATTGGCGAGTCTATCAGGATGCGGCGCAGCGCGCCGAGGCCTTCGGAGTCGAAGTGGTGCGCTTCCCGTCGCCCGGCCGGGTGCTGAGCCCCGAGGAAGAGATCGTGCCCGCGAGCTACATGAACTTCTATATCGGCAACGCCGCGGTGGTCGTTCCGGTCTACGGCCAGGACAATGACGGCGCTGCGATCGCCGCGCTGGAAGCGCTTTTCCCCGGCCGGCAGGTTGTCGGCCAGCGCGCCGATCATATCTTGACCGGCGGCGGCAGCTTCCATTGCATCAGCCAGCAGCTTCCGCGGCTCTGAGGAATTCCATGACCGAGATTAATGTCGCGGCGCTCCAGCTCGCCTTCACCAGCGATATAGACGCCAACATCAAGGCAGTCTCCGAACTCGTCCGCGAGGCCGCGGGCCGGGGCGCGCAGGTCGTGCTGCCGCCTGAATTGTTCGAAGGCGAATATTTCTGCCGCGTCGAGGACGAGGCGCTATTTTCCAACGCCAAGCCGGTGAACGAGCACAAGGCGGTGCTGGCGATGCAGCATCTCGCCGCCGACCTCGGCATCCATATCCCGACCAGCTTCTTCGAAGCCGATGGGCCGCATCACTATAACAGCCTGGCGATGATCGGCCCCGACGGGCTCGTCGCGGGCGTCTATCGCAAGAGCCACATCCCCGATGGGCCGGGTTATGAAGAGAAATTCTATTTCCGCCCCGGCAATACCGGGTTCAAGGTGTGGAACGGCCCCGGCGCGAAGATCGGCGTGGGAGTGTGCTGGGATCAATGGTATCCCGAAACCGCACGCGCGATGATGCTGATGGGCGCGGAAGTGCTGTTCTATCCGACTGCGATCGGATCCGAGCCGCATGACGACAGCCTCGATACCGCGCGGCTGTGGCGCCGCGCGATGGTCGGCCATGCGGTGTCGAACGTCGTGCCCGTGGTCGCCGCCAATCGAATCGGCACCGAGCACGGCCAGACCTTCTACGGCACCAGCTTCATCACCGACGAGCGGGGCGACATCCTCGCCGAACTGGGCCGCGAAGAGACCGGGGTGATCACCGCGCGGCTCGACCTGGATCGCGTCAAGCGGCATCGCGCCGCGTTCGGCTTCTTCCGCGATCGCCGGCCCGAGCTTTACGGGCGGCTGGTGCAAGACATCTGACGTCCGAGGACGTGCCGAGACCCATTTATGCGATCGCCCTGGGCTCCAACCTGCGGGGGCGCCACGGCAGCCCGGAAGCCGAGATCGCCGCAGCGCGCGCGGCGCTCGCGGCGCTCGGCGCCGTAATCGCGGTCTCACCGGTATTGCGGACTCCGCCGCTCGGACCCTCGAAACGCCGTTTCGCCAATGCCGTCGCGCTGATCGAGACTGACGAGAGCCCACCGGCGTTGCTCGCCCGGCTCAAGGCGATCGAACGCAGCTTCGGCCGTCGGCGCGGACGCAACTGGGGTCCGCGGGTGATCGACCTTGACATCCTGCTGTGGTCCGAAGGCACTTGGGGCGAGCGGAGGCTGACCGTGCCGCATATCCGCTTTCGCGAGCGCGACTTCGTGCTGCGGCCGCTACTGGCGGTTGCGCCCGACTGGCGCGATCCGGTCACCGGGCTCAGCGTGCGGCAGATCGCCGGGCGGCTCGGCAAGCGCTGAAGCTACCCCGTCAGCATCGACTCGGCGAGCAACAACAGCAACTTGACGTCGATCGCGACTCCCTCGCCCCGCTTCTGCGCGACCAAGGCGGGAACGTCGGCCAGCGCGACACGGTGGACGACGATGTCCTCGCCTTCAACGCCGCCGCCTTCGCTCACCTTGATGAGCCCGGTCGCTCGCACCAGCGTGAAGCCTTCGCTGACCATACCCGGCGAGGCGTGGAAGAAACCGAGGTCCTCCGCCTGCGCGCAGCGATACCCGGTTTCCTCCTCGAGCTCGCGCCGGGCGGCGTCGAGCGCGGTATCGCCGTCGTGCGTGTCGCCGATCAGCCCGGCGGGAAGCTCGAGACAGCGCCGTCCGAGCGGCACGCGGTATTGCTCGACGAGAAGGACATGATCGTCCGCGTCGATCGCGACGATCACGGCCGCCTCGATGCCGCGCGCGCGGGCGACATATTCCCATTTGCCCTGCCGCTTCGCAGTGATCCACTTGCCTTGCCAGACGGTCTCGACCGGCTCTTCGGGAATGCTCATAATTCGATCAGACGGTCCGGAAGCTCATTGGTATCGCCTTCGCTGCGCGGGAAATGCTCGGCGAGGACATAGCCGATCTGTGTCACTGCCGCGGCGAGCCCGTCGCCGGGCCGCCCAGCCTTCACTGCGACGATCAGCGCGGCCATCGCCTCGCCCCACACTTCGGCCTGCACTTTCGAATGGATCGATTCGTCGGCGATGATCTCGGCGCGATGCTCGGCGAGGCTCAGATAGAGCAGCACGCCGGTCGCCGCCTTGGTGCGCTTCTCGGCAGCGGTGCGGAACAGCGTCATCGCGCGGGCATGCACGCGGCGCGTCTTGGTCGCGCCCGGGGTCAGCGCGATGCGCAGCGCATCGAGCGCGAGAAGCACGCGCGCGACAAGGAACGTCGCCGCCATCAGGATCAGCGCGAAAGTGAGGTACCAGCGCGGCGGGGTGTCCGACCAGGCGTCGACCAGTAAGGCATGGAGCCATTCGACCGGCGCGGGCTGCCAGGCGAGCAGTGCCAGCACGAACAGCATAATGAGCACAGCCCAGTGCAGCGCGACGTCGTGATAGGCATCCGAACGTCCGGCGACCACGGTGACGATCTCGCCATCGGTGGTGAGTTCGGCTGCGGACACGGCTGCGGTCACCCGCGCATGATCGGCTTCGGTCAATCGCATCACCAGCTCCCCGAGGCGCCACCGCCTCCGCCTGATCCGCCGCCGCCCGAGAAGCCGCCACCGCCACCGCCGCCCCAGCCGCCACCACCGCCGCCCCAGCCGGACGGGCCGCCGCCATCCGAGCCGCGGCTCATTTCGTTGGCGATGCTCCACAGGATGATCGGCAAGGCGCCACCATCGCCGCCACTCCGATAGCGCCGCGCCCCCCAGGGTCCCTTACGGCGCCGGCCTCCGAACCCACGCGCGAACATCGGCAGCAGCACGAACAGGAAGATGATACCCCAGAAGACCAGAGCGATCGGGAAGCCGCCGCCGCTGCGCTTGGTCTGCGTACGCGAGGCGCTCGCTTTGTCGGCCGCCGCTTTCGCCCGGGCCTCGGCAGCTTCGAGCGGCAGCTTCATCTGCTCGCCGATCGCCCGCGCACCGGCGACGATGCCGCCGGGCATGTCTCCCGCCTTGAAGCGGGGCAGAATGGTTTGATTGATGATCGTGCTCGACATTGCGTCGGTCATGATCGGCTCGAGGCCATAGCCGACTTCGATTCTCACCTTGCGCTCATTGGGCGCGACAATCAGGATTATACCGTTGTTCGCTTCCTTCTGGCCGATCCCCCAGGTGCGGAGAAGCTGATAGCCGTAATCGGCGATGTCATAGCCCTGCAGATCGGGGATGGTGGCAACGACGAACTGGCGCGTCGTCGACTTGTTGATGTCCTCGGCCAGCGCGGTGATCTCGGCCTTCTGCGCCGGGTCCAGCAATTTGGCGGCGTCGACCACCGGTTCGCGGTCGCGCTTGGGGAAATTGGGCTGCGCCTGCGCTGCGAGCGGGAGGAGAAGCAGCAGGGCAAGCAGGAACCGCAGAAAACGCATCACCTGATCTCACGAATAAGAGCCGCGCGGCCGGTGCCGATGCCCCCAACCGCGCAAGCGAAAAGCAAACGTGCGATCAGCTGCCGTTTCCGAAATCGACCGTCGGCGCCTTGTCCGCGCCCGCTTGGGCCTGGAACGGCGTCATCGGCTTGGAGCCGTAGAAGATCTTGGCGCCGACCGCGTCGGGGAAGGTGCGGATGCGGGTGTTATAGGCCTGCACCGCGGTGTTGTAGTCGCGGATCGAGATCGCGATCCGGTTCTCGGTGCCTTCGAGCTGATCCATCAGCGTCTTGAAGTTGCCTTGGCTCTGTATCTGCGGATAGGCCTCCTGGAGCCGCTGGAGCCGCTGGAGCGAGAGCGACAGCCCGTTCTGCGCCTGATTGAAGGCCGAGACCTTGGCGGGATCGGTTAGATCGTCGCCGGTCACCTGGATTTGGGTCGCCCGCGCACGTGCGCTGACCACATCGTTGAGGATCTTGCCTTCGGATCCCGCGGCACCCTTCACCGTCGCGACGAGATTGGGGACCAGATCCGCGCGACGCTGATAGTTGGTCTGGACATCAGCCCAGCGCGCCTTGGCGCTCTCCTCCGCGGTGGGCACGCTGTTGAGCCCGCAGGCGGAGAGCAGGACGGCGCCGGCAAGGGCGAGGGCGGCACGAAACTTCATCACCTTGGTGATCCTCCGGATCTGATTGGTGGTGTCTTATACGACAGTAACACTGGAGCCCGATAGCGAAATCGGACATGAAGCGTAACGAACGCTGACAATGGAGGTTTGTGCCATGTGGAAGGAATTCCGGACGTTCATCGCGCACGGCAACGTGCTCGACCTCGCGGTGGGCGTAATCATCGGCGCGGCGTTCGCCACGATCACCAAGTCGCTGACCGACGACATCATCATGCCGGTGATCGGCGCGCTCTTCGGCGGGCTCGATTTCTCAAGCTATTTCATCAAGCTCGGCGCGGTCCCCGCCGGATATACCGGCTCGCTCTCCGACTATGCGGCGCTGAAGGCGGCGGGCGTGCCGCTGCTCGGCTTCGGCCAGTTCGTCACCGTGCTGATCAACTTCCTGATCCTCGCCTTCCTGATCTTCCTGCTGGTGCGCTTCGCCAATCGCGTGCTGCGCCGCGAGGAGCCGGCGGCGGTCGATACGCCCGAACCCGCCGACGTGGCGCTGCTCCGCGAGATCCGCGACGAACTGAAGCGGCGCAACACCCTCTAGGCGGCGGCGAGTTCCTCGGCGACGGCACCGGCGAGGTTGGTGCCGTCGAGGATGCGCGCGGTCTCGTCGCGCACGCGCGCCATCGCGTGGCGGATCGCGCACGTCGCTTCGTCCTTGCAGTCGTTGCACGGGCGATAAGCGGTACGGCTGACGCAGGGCACGAGCGCGAGCGGACCCTCGATCACCCGGATGATCTCACCGAGCGAGATCAGGTGCGGCGGGCGAGCGAGGCGATAGCCGCCCATCTTGCCGCGAGTCGACAGCAGGAAGCCGGCTTCGCGCAGATCCGCGAGGATCAATTCGAGGAATTTGCGCGGCACATTTGCTTCGGCGGCGATGCGGTTCATCGGCACTGGCCCGGTCGCAGCCTGTTGCTGAGTGAGGAAAAGCATCGCGCGAAGCGCGTAGCGGGACCGCTGGGTCAACATGATGCACCTCCATGCCAAGCCGAGGCTTCGCTGTGAACCCCCTAGCGGTTGCAACCTGACCTTTTCATTAAGCGAAAGGCGCCCTATATGAGTCGTGCCGGGTTCGCCCGGCTATGGGGATAAACGACGGCGTGCAATAGGCGCAGCGGACCCGGGGGCAGTACCCGGCGGCTCCACCATAACCGGTGGTGTATCTGGACACCGTTTCTGACGGGGCCGAACCAGGATCGACGTGTGTTGAAAAGCGCCGACTATCTCTCAGCGTGGGCCACTGTGACGGTCTGAAACACAAGTGCCAACGATAACGAAGCACTCGCTATTGCGGCGTAACCCCACGGCCTAACGGTCTAAGGTTATTCTGAAATGCGCGGTTGGACCGCACCGGGCAACAGAAGCGGATTCCAGCGGTACGGGGGGCACCGGGCAACAGAAGCTCCCCACTTCCCTTCAGAGGTCTTGCTGGCCTCGCGCGCGCCTCGCGATGCGAAAAGCGACCGGGCGACAGTCGGGGACCGCCGCCCGGCCAAGACCCCGCAAGGCGAAACCCTCGGAACCTCATTTGCCGATATAAGTTACGGTGACCAACGGAATGCTAGCGGGGCCTTCCGGGAAATTGCCGTACGGGTTTACCGCATTCCGGTGTCTCGGCACACGGCCGAGGCGCATCCGGGAGCATCTCCCCGTCGGGATTGCTCCCGTTGTCTTGCGCCATTGAAGGGAGATCCTCGCGCGCAAGCAGGCGCACGAAGCGCTTCATCGATCCCATAACCACTCTTTTTGCGACCTTTCCGGGCACAGCGAGCGTGCCCCGCGCCCGTTCCGCCGGTTCGCGGTTAACGCGGCGAACGGTGTCGGCGCAGGGGTCGGACCGAACGAAAAAGGGGCCCGGTTTCCCGGGCCCCTCTTCTTGCTTCGATGCCGCGAGGCTCAGTCGTCGTTACCGCCGGTGAGGAACGCCGGCAAGCCGATATCCTCGCCGCCCTTGTCGGCGTTGTCGCCGCCTTCGCGCGCCGGACGCGGACCGCGGTCGCCACGGCCTTCGCCGCGCGGACCACGATCGCCGCCGCCTTCGCGACGCGGACCACGATCCCCGCCGGGGCCACGGCCACCGCCGCCGCCGCGCTGGCGGTCGCCGCGGTCACCGCGATCGCCACCACCGCTGCGCGGACCACGATCGCCGCCTTCGCGGGGCTCGCGCGCCGGACGGGTGTCTTCGAGCTCGGCGCCGGTCTCCTGATCGACGACGCGCATCGACAGGCGAACCTTGCCGCGCGGATCGATCTCGAGGACCTTGACCTTGACTTCCTGGCCTTCGCTGAGGACGTCCGAGACCTTCTCGACGCGCTCGTTGCGGATCTCGGAGACGTGGACGAGACCGTCCTTGCCGCCCATGAAGTTCACGAACGCGCCGAAATCGACGAGGTTGACGACCTTGCCGTCATAGACCTTGCCGACCTCGGCCTCCTCGACGAGGCCCTTGATCCACTTGATCGCGGCTTCGATCTGCGCCGGATCCGAGGACGAGACCTTGATCACGCCTTCGTCGTCGATGTCGACCTTGGCGCCGGTGGTGGCGACGATCTCGCGGATCACCTTGCCGCCGGTGCCGATGACTTCGCGGATCTTCGACTTGTCGATCGTGAAGGTCTCGATGCGTGGTGCGTGCGCCGAGAGTTCCTCACGGGTGTGATCGAGCGCCTTGGCCATTTCCGCCAGGATGTGGATGCGGCCTTCCTTGGCCTGGTCCAGCGCGACCTTCATGATCTCTTCGGTGATGCCGGCGATCTTGATGTCCATCTGCATCGTTGTGATGCCTTCGGACGTGCCCGCAACCTTGAAGTCCATGTCGCCGAGATGATCCTCGTCGCCGAGGATGTCGCTGAGAACCGCGAATTCCTTGCCCTCGAGGATGAGGCCCATCGCGATGCCCGAGACCGGGCGCGTGATCGGCACGCCGGCGTCCATGAGCGCGAGCGAACCGCCGCAAACCGATGCCATCGACGACGAGCCGTTCGACTCGGTGATGTCGGAGGTCAGGCGGATCGTGTAGGGGAACTCTTCCTTGCTGGGCAGCACGCCGTGCAGCGCGCGCCATGCCAGCTTGCCATGGCCGACTTCGCGGCGGCCCGGCGCGCCGAACCGACCGACTTCACCGACCGAATAAGGCGGGAAGTTATAGTGCAGCATGAAGTGCTGGTAGCTGAGGCCACCGAGACCATCGATCATCTGCTCGCTGTCACGCGTGCCCAGCGTGCAAGTCGCGATCGTCTGGGTCTCGCCGCGGGTGAACAAGGCCGAGCCGTGCGACCGCGGCAGGAAGTGAACTTCCGCCTCGATCGGACGAACCGTTTTGGTGTCGCGGCCGTCGATGCGGCGGCCTTCCTTGAGGATCGCGGTGCGGACGATGTCCGCCTCGAGCTTCTTGACCAGCTTGAGCGAGGCCAGATAGGCCTGCGGATCGCTGTCCTTGAGGTCGGTCAGGCCGTCGCGGGCCTTGGTGCGCGCCTCGTTGATCGCGGACTGACGGGCCTGCTTGTCGGTCAACTTATAGGCTGCCTCGAGGTCCTTGCCGATCAGCTTCTTGAGCTTGGCCTTCACTTCGACCTTGTCGTCCTGGACCTTGAGTTCCCAGGGCTCCTTGGCGGCCTGCTCGGCGAGCTTGATGATCGCGCCGATCACCTTCTGGCTCTCGCGATGCGCGAACATCACGGCGCCGAGCATGACCTCTTCCGAAAGCTCCTTGGCTTCGGATTCGACCATCATCACGGCGTCCTGAGTCGCCGCGACGACGAGGTCGAGAAGCCCCGAAGCGACCTGCTCATCGGTCGGGTTGAGGATATAGTCGCTGCCGTCATAGCCGACGCGCGCAGCGCCGATCGGCCCCATGAAGGGCACGCCCGACAGAGTCATCGCGGCAGAGGCGGCGACCATCGCGAGGATGTCCGGCTCGTTCTCCCCGTCATACGACAGGACCTGCGCGATGCAGTTGATCTCGTTGTAGAAGCCCTCGGGGAAGAGCGGGCGGAGCGGGCGATCGATGAGGCGGGAGATCAGGGTCTCCTTCTCGGTGGCGCCGCGCTCGCGCTTGAAGAAGCCGCCCGGGATACGACCCGCGGCAGAGAACTTCTCCTGATAATGAACGGTCAGCGGAAAGAAGTCCTGGCCTTCCTTCACGTGCTTGGCCGCGGTCACGGCGCACAGCACCACGGTTTCGCCGAGCGTCGCGATCACCGCGCCGTCGGCCTGGCGGGCAACCTTGCCCGTTTCGAGTGTCAGCGTCTTGCCGCCCCACTCGATCGATACAGTCTTCTTGTCGAACATTGGATTTCCTTCACTCCCGCTGCCAGATGCGGCGGGGGCCTATGTCCGGGCTATCCGGCCCGGGTCGGTTCGGGATGGTCTTCATCCCTGCCAGAGCCGCTGGCCGGATCGCCTGCGGCTCGAATGTCAAAAGGGCGCCGCAAGGGCGCCCTTTCTAAATTACTTGCGAAGCCCGAGCTTCGCGATGATGCCGGTATAACGGGCCTCGTCCTTCTTCTTCAGATAGTCGAGGAGGCTGCGGCGCTTGTTGACCATCAGCAATAGACCGCGGCGCGAGTGATTGTCCTTCGCGTGGGTCTTGAAATGCTCAGTCAGGTTGGTGATCCGCTCGGTGAGGATTGCAACCTGGACTTCGGGGCTGCCGGTGTCGCCGCTCTCGCGGCCATGTTGCTTGACGAGCGCGTCCTTGCGCTCCTGCGTGATCGACATGTCTCTATTCCTACGACATCGCGTTACAGGTTGAAGCCGCGGACGACCCGGACGAGTCCGGACTGAGCCTCCACCAGCGCGACCGGCACATCGTCCAGCAGCGCAAAATATTGGCCATCATCGGCGGCGATCCCGGCCAGAACCTGCCCCCTGCGGAGCAGCCCTGCCTGGTCGGGCGTGAGGAATAGAGCCGGGATGTCGTCCAGCCCCGCCCTCAGCGGCAGGATTAACTGTTCAAGGGTGCGGGCCTTAGCGGCATCGGCCAATTTGTCCAGCGAAATAGCGGAATCGAGGCCGAACGGGCCGGCCTTGGTGCGCCGGAGCATGGCGACATGGCCGACGGTGCCGAGCGCGAGCGCGATGTCGCGCGCGAGGCTGCGGATATAGGTGCCCTTGGAGACATGGGCGGTAAGGGTCGCGAACTGCTTCCCGTCTTCGCTCCACCACGCCACATAGCCCAAGGCGTGAATGGTCACGCGACGCGTGGCGAGTGTTACCGTCTCACCGGCACGCGCGAGGTCATAGGCGCGCTCGCCGTCGACCTTCAACGCGGAATACGCCGGCGGAATCTGGTCGATCTCCCCAATGAAATCGACCAGCACATCCTCGACATCGGCACCATCGACGAGGGCGTCGGAGGTGGCGATCACCTTGCCCTCGAGGTCGAGCGTGTCGGTCTCCGCCCCGAAGCAGATGGTGAATTCGTAGACTTTGTCACTGTCGAGCATCCGCCCGGCGAGCTTGGTCGCCTCCCCTACCGCGATCGGCAGCACGCCCGTAGCCAGCGGGTCCAGGGTACCGCCATGCCCGACCTTGAACTTGCCATAGCCGCCGTCGCGCAACGCGCGCTTGACCGCGCTGACGCCCTGCGTCGAGCCCAGCCCCAAGGGCTTGTCGAGGATGATCCAGCCGTGCATCCGCTCAGCCCCCGGTACGCTGCATGAAGTGGCGCCGGCACAAGGCGACGTAGCGTTCGTTGCCGCCGATCTGCTTTTGCTCGCCCTGCCGCACCGCCTTGCCGAACGCGTCGACCCGCAGGTTCATCGTCGCCTTGCGCCCGCATTCGCAGACCGACTTGATCTCGACCAGCGAGTCGGCGAGCGCGAGCAGTTCGGCCGAGCCAGCGAACAATTTGCCCTGGAAATCGGTGCGCAGCCCGTATGCGAGCACCGGAATATCGTCTTCGTCGCACAGTGCGGCGAGCTGGCGGACCTGCGCGGCCGAGAGGAACTGTGCCTCGTCGACCAGCACGCAAGCGAGCGGCGCCTCGAGATGCGCGTCCTGCGCGATCTGCCGGAGATCGGTACTGCCGCCGAAAGCAATGGCAGTCGCGCTGATCCCGAGCCGCGAATCGATCACGCCCTTGCCGCCACGATCGTGCACCCCGGCGGTGAACAACAGCGTGCGCATGCCGCGCTCGCGATAATTGAAATCGGCCTGGAGCAAGGTGGTCGATTTGCCGGCATTCATCGAGGCGTAGTAGAAATAGAGCTTGGCCATCAGGCGAGAGTCTCGATCGGGCAGGGCGCTTTGTCTCCCGCATCCGCGGCGACATCTTCATCAAAAGTGAGAAAGGCGGTCGCACCGCGAGCAGCGACCAGATGGATCAGGTCTGCAAAGTCGCCGCGCTCCAGCAGACGGGCCAACGCCCATTCCACTTGCTCGCGACAATCGACCAATACTTTCGGCATATCGAGCAGCGAGCGCAACGCGGTGACCACCTCGCTACGCGACAGCCCATAGCGCGCTCGCAATAACCACCCGGTCTCGAGCAGAACCGTGAGCGGCACAAAAGCCTCGGTGGCGAGCACCGCATCGGCGATCCGGGCTTGATGGGCATCGTCGCGCATCAGCGCCCGCGCAATGACGTTTGTGTCGACCGCTCTCACCAGTTTCCGCGCGAGCCGCTTTTCGCCCATTCCTCTGCAATCGTCTGGTTCATCTCTTGGATGCTGACCGCCGGCCCGTCATAGCGGATCCTCGCTTGAAGGTCGGCGATGATCTGCTCGTAGCTTCGACCCGACTTCGGCCCCGCAGGTCGCAATACGATATCGCCGCCCGACTGGATCACTTCGAAACGCTGGCCTGGTGCAAGCCCAAGCGCCTCGCGCACATCCTTGGGGATGACGACTTGCCCCTTTTCCGACATGATAGTCTTTACGTTCATGCAGGTAAGATGCGTCTTACTGAGGGCGGAGTCAATCTTCGCCGAGGTCGCGCGCGACGCCCGGCGCGCGGAGCAATTGCTCGATATGGCTGCCTTCGTCGAAGCTCTCGTCGGCGACGAATTTGAGCTTGGCGGCATATTTCATCTTCACCCGGCCGGCGACTTCGCGCTGGAGATAGGCGGTGTTGGTCCTCAGCGCCTTGAGGACCGCCTCCTCGTCCTTCCCGAGCAAAGGCTTCACGAACACCGTCGCATGCCGCAGATCGGGGGACATGCGGACTTCGGTGACCGAGACCATGTGGCGCGCCAAGGTCTCGTCATGCACGTCGCCGCGCTGGAGGATCTCGGAAAGGATATGGCGCACCTGCTCGCCGACGCGGAGCAGGCGGACGGTACGGTCTTCGGTCTGGGTGTGCTTCATTCTTCTCTCCCTCTCCCCCTCAGGGGAGCGGTGGGTCGCTGGCCGGGGAGAGGGCAGTCAAACCGCCAAACTTCCCCTCTCCCGCCTTCGCTTCGCTCGGCACCCTCTCCCCGGAAGGGGAGAGGGATTTTAGTTACAGCGTGCGTTCGCGCAGTTCGACCTCGAAGGTTTCGAGATAGTCGCCCGCCTTGATGTCGGTGAAGTTCTGCGTGAACGTGACACCGCATTCGAGACCCGCGCGGACTTCGGGGACATCGTCCTTGAAGCGCCGCAGCGACGCGATCTCGCCCTGGTAGATGATGACATCGTCCCGGGTGATACGCGCCTTGAGCGCCTTGCGGATGACGCCTTCGGTGACGAGCAGACCCGCCGCCTTGCCGTGCTTGCCCGCGCTGAACACTTCCTTGATCTCGGCGCGGCCGACGATCGTCTCGAACGCCTCCGGCCCGAGCTGGCCTGCCATGCCGGCGCGGATCTCGTCGGTCAGCTCGTAGATCACGTCATAATATTTGAACGCGACCTTCTGCCGATCGGCGATCTCGCGTGCCTTGGCGTTCGGGCGCACGTTGAAGCCGATGATCGGCGCGCCGCTGGCACCGGCGAGCGTAACGTCGCTTTCGGTGATGCCGCCGACGCCGGCGTGGAGAACCCGCGCGCGAATGTCGTCGGTCGAGATCTTGTTGATCGCGGCGACGATCGCCTCGACGGTGCCCTGGGTATCCGCCTTGACGACCAGCGGATATTCCATCGCCTGCTTGTCCTTGAGCGCCGAGAACATGCTCTCGAGGCTGGCCGGGGCATTGGTGGTCCGCTTGTTCTGGATCACGCCAGCGCGATATTCGGCGACTTCGCGAGCACGCGCCTCGTTCTCGACGACCTGCAGCGGATCACCCGCCATCGGCACACCCGACAGGCCGAGGATCTCGACCGGCATTGCCGGACCGGCTTCCTTGATCTGGCGGCCCTTGTCGTCGACCAGAGCACGGATCTTGCCGCTCTCGGCACCGACGACGAAGACGTCGCCGACCTTGAGCGTGCCGCGGTTGACCAGCACGGTGGCAACCGGGCCGCGGCCCTTGTCGAGCTTGGCCTCGATCACGGTGCCTTCGGCCTCGCGATTGGGGTTGGCGCGCAGTTCGAGCAATTCGGCCTGAAGCTGGATCTTCTCGATCAACTGGTCGAGCCCGGTCTTCTTGAGCGCCGAGACTTCGACGTCCTGGACTTCGCCGCCCATCTCCTCGACCATCACTTCATGCTCGAGCAGACGCTGGCGCACGCGCTGCGGATTGGCGCTGTCGAGGTCGACCTTGTTGATCGCCACGATCATCGGCACGCCGGCCGCCTTGGTGTGGTTGATCGCCTCGATCGTCTGCGGCATCAGCCCGTCATTCGCCGCCACCACCAGCACGACGATGTCGGTGACGTTGGCGCCGCGCGCGCGCATTTCCGAGAAGGCCTCGTGGCCCGGCGTGTCGAGGAAGGTGATCTTCGACTTGTCCTTCAGGGTGACCTGATAGGCGCCGATATGCTGGGTGATTCCGCCGGCCTCGCCGCGGACCACATCGGTGCCGCGCAGCGCGTCGAGCAGCGAAGTCTTGCCGTGATCGACATGCCCCATGATCGTGACGACGGGGGCACGCGGCTGCAGCGTATCCTCGGCATCCTCGACGGTGTCTGCAGCCAGATCGACATCGGCATCGGAGACGCGGACGATGTTGTGGCCGAATTCGGTGACGAGCAATTCGGCGGTGTCCTGGTCGATCGTCTGCGTCATCGTGACGGGCGAGCCCATCTTGAACAAAGTCTTGACCAGGTCGGCGCCCTTTTCGGCCATGCGATTGGCGAGTTCCTGGACGGTGATCGCCTCGGGGACGACGACGTCGCGGACCTGCTTGGCCTGCGCCTCGCGCGCGCCGCCATAGGAGCGGCGATGCTCCTTCTCGCGCGCACGCTTGAGCGCTGCCAGCGAACGGGCGCGCGCGCCGTCATCGCCGCCGAGCGCGCGGGTGACGGTGAGCTTGCCGGCCTGGCGGCGGTCGTCGCCCTTACGGTCGCGCTGCTGCGGACGCGCGGGCTCGGCCGGACGCCGCGGCGCGAGGCCACCGGCGGTCGGCGCGGTACGCGGCGCGGCCGGGCCTGTGGTTCCGGCAGCGGCAGGGCGTTCCTGCCCCGCGGACTGTGCCTGCGGCTGCGGCTCGGGCTCGGGCTTGGGCTGCGGCCTGGGGATTTCCGGGCGCTGTACCGGCGTGAAGATGCGCGGCGCGGGGCGGCTCGTGTCGAGCTGGATGCCGACCGGCCGCGGGGCGGGCGCGGGGGCCGGCGTAGGTGCGGGAGCCGCAGGCGCGGCGGCCGCGGTCGGCGCAGCGGGCGCGGCTTCGGGGACCGCGGGCGTTGCCACCGGCTCGGGCGCGGCTTCGACCTCGGGCGCGTTGGCAGCTTCGGCCTCGGCGCGGGCACGCTCCTCGACACGGCGGGCTTCGGCCTCGATGGCTTCGGCGCGCTCGCGCTCCTCGCGGCGGCGCGCTTCCTCGAGCGCCTGCATGCGCTGGTCTTCGGCTTCGCGCAGCATGCGCGACTGGCGCTCCTGCGCCGACTCGTTCGAGACGGGCGGGCGTGGTGCCGGCGCGGGCGGCGGCGGCGCCTGCGGCGCGGGGGCCGCGGCGACGGGTTCAGGCGCGGGCGCCTGCTCTTCCTGCGGCGCACCCTGCGGGCCGAGGACGCGGCGGCGCTTTACTTCCACTACCACCGTATTGGAGCGGCCGTGGCTGAAGCTCTGCTTCACCTTGCCCGTCTCGACCGTGCGCTTCAGCCCCAGCGGCGCGCGCATGCCCAGTTTCGGCTTTTCGTTTTCCGTATCGCTCATGCGGCTGCTCAAAGTCCTTCAGTCGAGTTCGTCATAATCTGCGACCCGCCCGGCGGGAACGCCGATGCGCCCTGCGAGCCTGTTTCGCAAGGGCGGGAAGCGGGGTCGGGTCCGATAAAGTGCAGCCAGCGGTCGAGCGCTTCGCTCACCCGCCTGGCCGCCTTGGGATCTGTCAGGCCGGCATGTACCACATTTTCCCGGCCCAGCGCCAAGGACAATATGGTGCGCGGCAGGGGCAATGTTAACCCCTTGCGCCCGCTGCCTTCCATGTCCGAGCCGACGCGCCACGCCTGGGCGAGCTTACCTGCGCCATCCTGGCCCGCATCCGAAGCGTGGAGCAGCAAGTGAAGCTTGCCCGAGCGCGCCGCCTTGTCGAGGCGCTCGCCGCCGATGACGACATTGCCCGCCTTGGATTCGAGCCCGAGGCGATCGAGCAGGTTGCGCAGCAGCTGCGCCTCGATGCGCGCGCCGAGATCGTCGGGAATGCGCAGGTCCTGCGTCTTGAACGCACGCGACAGCGCGCCGCGCAATTTGCCCTTGGCCTGCGCGGCCTCGAGTTCGGCGCGCGGCACCCCGATCCAGGCGCCGCGGCCGGGGGCCTTGGCGCGGATGTCGGGAAGCACTTCGCCGTCGGGCGAGAGCGCAAGCCGGACCAGCCCGTCCCGCGGGGCTTCCTCGCGCGCCAGGATGCAGGTGCGAACGGGATCATGTCCCTCCCGTTTGCGGGAGGGGTTAGGGGAGAGGCTGTCCGCCTCTGAACGGCCTGGCGAGGACAGGCCGTCTTCCGTTCCCTCGCGCAAAGCGGGAGGGGAGGAAGAGGCAGTCGCTGCTAGCGCGCGGGCATCATTGCTCGGATTCCGCAACAGCGTCCTCCGCATTGGCCGATGCCGGCTCTTCTTCGTCCGCAAACCAATGCGCGCGGGCGGCCATGATGATCTCGTTGCCCTGATCGTCGGTCAGGCCGTATTCGGACAGGATCCCGCCCTTGTCCTCGGCGCGCTCCGACGACTTGCTGTTCTCGGCGCGGCGGCGCGGCTCCTGGCGCTTCTTCTGGACCAGCTCGTCGGTGGCGAGATCGGCGAGGTCGTCGAGCGTCTTGATTCCGGCCTTGCCGAGCGTGACCAGCATCGCTTCGGTCATGTACGGCATCGTCGCGAGATCGTCCTCGACGCCGAGCTCGCGGCGCAACTGGCGATTGGCTTCCTCGCGGCGGTCGAGCGCTTCCTGCGCGCGGCTCTGCAGCTCCTGGCCGAGCTCCTCGTCGAAACCTTCGATTGTAGCGATCTCGCCGAGCTCGACATAAGCGACCTCTTCGAGCGACCCGAAGCCCTCGGCGACGAGCAGCTGGGCAAGCGTCTCGTCGACGTCGAGCTCGTTCTGGAACAGCTCGCTGTTCTGGACGAACTCCTTCTGGCGCTTCTCGCTGGCATCCTGCTCGGTGAGGATGTCGATCGCCTTGCCGGTGAGCTGCGACGCGAGGCGGACATTCTGGCCGCGGCGGCCGATCGCGAGGCTGAGCTGGTCGTCGGGGACGACGACTTCGATGCGGTCATCCTCTTCGTCGATCACGACGCGGCTGACATTGGCCGGCTGGAGCGCGTTGACCACGAAGGTCGCGGTGTCGGGCGACCAGGGGATGATGTCGATCTTCTCGCCCTGCATCTCCTGGACGACCGCTTGGACGCGGCTGCCCTTCATGCCGACACAGGCGCCGACCGGATCGATCGAGCTGTCATGCGAGATGACGCCGATCTTGGCGCGCGAGCCCGGATCGCGCGCGGCGGCCTTGATCTCGATGATGCCGTCGTAGATTTCGGGGACTTCCTGCGCGAACAGCTTCTTCATGAAATCGGGATGCGCGCGGCTGAGGAAGATCTGCGGCCCGCGATTTTCGCGGCGGACGTTGAGGATGATCGAGCGGACGCGATCGCCGACGCGGACGACTTCGCGCGGGATCTGCGCGTCGCGGCGGATCACGCCCTCGGCGCGGCCGAGATCGACGACGACATGGCCGAACTCGACCCGCTTGACCACGCCGGTGATGATCTCACCCATGCGGTCCTTGAACTCTTCATGCTGGCGCTCGCGCTCGGCGTCGCGGACCTTCTGGAAGATGATCTGCTTCGAGGCCTGCGCCTGGATGCGACCGAACTCGATCGGAGGCAGCGGATCGACGATGAAGTCGCCGATCGCGGCGTCCTTCTGGAGCTTCTGCGCGCCCTTGAGATCGACCTGCTTGAAATAATCGTCGACTGCCTCGACCACCTCGACGACGCGCCACAGGCGGAGATCGCCGGTGGTTGGATCGAGCTTGGCGCGGATGTCGTTCTCGCTGCCATAGCGGTTCTTGGCGGCGCGCTGGATCGCGTCCTCCATCGCCTCGATGACGATGGCGCGGTCGATCAGCTTTTCCTTGGCGACCGAATCGGCGATCGCGATCAGCTCGGCGCGATTGGCAGTAACGGCAGTGGCCATCAGTCTTGTTCCTCTGCTTCGATTTCTTCGATTTCTTCGGCGCCCTCGATAGAGAGCGGCGCGGTTGCGGCGATCAACCGGTCGGTGATCGTCAGTTTGGCGTCTTCGATCAGGTCGAACGGCACCGAATGCTGCACGCCTTGCGCATCGACGATGCCGACGGTCGTTCCTTCGACACCGGCGAGATCGCCTTTATATTGTTTGCGCCCGTCCAGCTTCTCGGCGAGGTTGATCCGCGCCTCGTGCCCCACCCAGTCCTGATAATCCTGAAGGCGGGTGAGCGGGCGGTCGATTCCGGGCGAGCTCACTTCGAGCCGATAGGCGTGCTCGATGGGATCGCGGCCCTCGGCTTCGAGCGCGTCGAACTTGTCCGAGATGCGGCGCGAAAGATCGGCGCAGGCATCGATGGTGAGCTGGCGGGTGTCGGGCCGCTCGGCCATCACCTGCAGCGTTGGATCGGAGGTTCCGCCGAACATCTTGACGCGCACGAGCTCGAGCCCGAGCGCCTTGGCTTCGGGTTCGATCAGGCTGGTCAATGCGGCGATATTCGCCATCGGGTCTCCGGCAATCAGATAAGCAGGTTCAGCGCCGGAGCCCTGCGGGCCCCGACCTCGGCATGTGTGACGATGTCGAGAAAGTATGAGCGATATACGCGCTCGCCGCCGTGCAGGCAAGTAGCGGTTGTGCGCCGCGGGGTATTTTGGCCGAGGCGGCTCGACAGCGGAGCGCAACTGCGGGATGCGCGTTGCACAGCAAACCGCAAGGGGATGAACGATGCGCAAAATTCGAGTGCTCCTGCCGGCGGCGGCGTTGCTTGCCGCGTGCAACCCCCAGGCCGCCGCCGTCGCGCAGGATAACGCCGCGCCTGCGGCGAATGGACTGCCGTTCCAGGTGACCCCGGTGGCCGATTTCGACGCGCCCTGGGCGATGACCTTCCTCCCCGATGGCCGCCTGCTGGTCACCGAGAAGGTCGGCACGCTGCTGATGGTCACCGCAGATGGACAGCAACGCTCGACCGTCAGCGGCATTCCCGCGGTGTCGAGCGCCGGCCAGGGCGGGCTGATGGATGTCGTGCTCCACCCGAGATTCGCGCGGAACAAGCTGGTCTATTTCAGCTTCTCCGAAGCGAACGCGGCGGGGTTGAAGGGGGTCGCGCTGGCACGCGGCAAACTCGCGGATACACCGCCCTGCGCTGTGGCGCCGTGCCACCCGATGTTGACCAACGTTCAAGTGATCTTCCGCGCCACGCCCTATGTCGAGGGCGATGGCCATTTCTCGGGCCGCATCGCCTTCTCGCCCGACGGCAAATACCTGTTCTTCACCAATGGCGAGCGCCAGAAATTCGATCCGGCGCAAGATCCGAAGATGACACTCGGCAAGGTGCTGCGGCTCACGCCCGACGGCAAGCCTGCGCCGGGCAACCCGCTCGCGGCGAAGGGCTTCCACCCGGCGGTGTGGTCCTATGGCCACCGCAATCTGCTCGGCATCGCGTTCGACGCCAAGGGCAATCTCTGGGAGCAGGAGATGGGTCCCAAGGGCGGCGACGAAGTCAATCTGATCGTGCCGGGCCGCAACTATGGCTATCCCAAGGTCTCGAACGGGAGCCATTATGATGGGCGCGACATCCCCGATCACGCGCCCGGCGACGGCTTCGAGGCGCCCAAGGTGTGGTGGAACCCGGTGATCAGCCCCGGCGGGCTGATGGCCTATTCGGGCAAATTGTTCCCGCAATGGCAAGGCGACCTGTTCATCGGCGGGCTGTCGAGCAAATCGCTGGTCCGCGTCCACGTCAACGGCACCAATGCCGCCAAGGGCGACCAATGGCCGATGGGCGCGCGCATCCGCGAAGTCGAACAGGGGCCCGACGGCGCGATCTGGCTGCTCGAGGACGGAGGCGATGGGTCTCAAGGGCGTTTGCTGCGTTTGACTCCCGCCGGCTGAAGGTAACGCACCGGCGGAGGAGCGTATCATGTGGCACAACCTCTTGCTGGCGAGCGTAGCGCTGGCGACGCTTTCGGCGTGCGGCGGTGGTGGCGACGGCGGCGTCGTCACCCCGACGCCAACGCCTTCGGCCAGCCCTTCCCCGACCCCGTCACCCGCACCGAGCCCGACGCCTACGGCTACGCCGATAACCTCGGTCCGCTCGACGGCAGTCGCCAGCTTTTCCTGGCCGTGGGCGATGGTGTTCATGCCCGACGGCCGGTTGCTGGTCACCGAGAAGCCGGGGACGCTGCGGATCGCGGCGCAGGACGGCACCAAGTCGGCGGCGCTCGGCGGGGTGCCGGCGGTGTCCTATGCCGAGCAAGGCGGGCTGCTCGATGTCGCGCTCCATCCGAATTTTGCGACCAACAAACTCGTCTATCTGAGCTTTGCCGAGCCGGGCACAGGCGGCGCGGGACTCGCAGTCGCGCGCGGGACGCTGGTCGAGGACGCCTCCGGGCCGCGGCTCACCGGCACGACGGTATTCTGGCGCCAGACGCCCAAGGTTTCCGACACCGGCCAATATGGCGGGCGCATGGCCTTCGCGCCCGACGGCAAATTGTTCGTCACCGCCGGCGACCGCCGCGCCATTTCGCGCGTCCAGGATATGAGCACTACGATCGGCAAGATCGTCCGGCTCAACGACGACGGCACCGTGCCCGCCGGCAATCCGTTCGCGGCCACCGCCGGCGCCAGGCCCGAAATCTGGACCCTCGGCCATCGCAATCCCTATGGCCTCGCGTTCGATTCGGCCGGGCGGCTGTGGGAGCACGAAATGGGGCCCGCGGGGGGCGACGAGTTCAACCTGATCGTCGCCGGGCAGAATTACGGCTGGCCCAACGTCTCGAACGGGCAGAATTACGACGGCAGCAACATCCCCGATCACACCCCCGGCGACGGCTATGCCGCGCCGTTCGTGTCGTGGACTCCAGTGATCGCGCCAGGCGGGATGATCATTTACGGCGGCGCCTTGTTCGGCGCCTGGCAGGGCGACGCGATCATCGCCGGGATGACGAGCCGGGGACTGGTGCGCGTGCGCTTCACCGCGACCAGCGGTGCTGAGGCCCAGCGAATCGGCCTCGGCCAGCGCATCCGCGAAGTCGAGCAGGGCCCCGATGGCGCGATCTGGGTGCTCGAGGATGCGGCGAACGGGCGCCTGCTCAAGCTGACCCCCGGCTGAGCTAGCGCACGATCAGGTAATTGATCCGCGCCGCGGCGATCGGACGGTCGGGCTCATCCTGCCACGCGATCGCCTCGACATTGGCGACGCGCGTGCCCAGCCGCGTGACGGTGCCCCGCGCCCGCGTCGGCTTGTCGCGGCCGCCGCGCATATAGTCGACGGTCAGGTTGATCGGCTTGATCCGCACGTCGCCCTCGGCCGCGAGCGCCTGTTTGAGCGCGCCCACTGCGGCCATTTCGAGCAGGCCGCCGATCGCGCCGCCGTGGAGGAAGCTCGGCCGCCCGACCAATTCGATCGCGAACGGCATGACGTAGGTCGGCGCGATGTCGCCGGGCTCGACTTCGAGCCCGAGCAACCTGGCATAGGGAATCACCAATAGCCTCCCACCGCCATGAACGTCCCGGCGACATGCGCGAGCGGGTCGTTCGGATCGCCGTCATGCGCCTGCCCGCGCACGAAGGCGATCGAGCGGGTGATGCGATAGCATTCGCCGCGGCCGATCACCGTCTGCCCGGGGCGCGCCGGACGCAGATAGTCGATCCGTAGGTCGAGCGTGGCGTGCCCCTTGAAGGCGTCGAGCTTGAGCCACACGCCGATGCTGGTCGCCGTGTCCATCAAGGCAAGGATCGGGCCCGATGCGATCACCCCCGAAGCTTCATCGCCGATCAGATCCTTATGGTAGGGCAAAGCGAGCTCGACCCAGTCGTCGCCATGATCGTGATAGACGATGCCCAGCCTGCCGCCATGCCCGCCGAAGCGGCCGCCGAACAGCAATTTGGGATCGAAGGCGCGCGCGCTGTTCGTCATCGCCGAGCCCCTAGCGCGGGGGGCGGGGCCACGCAAACGCAGGGGAAACGCTACATTACAAGGATGTAACGTGCGCCGTGCGGCAGGCTGGCGCAGTCTGACCCGGACTCTGAGGGAGGGTGCAGATGAAACTGGTGCAGATCGATCCGGCGGAGATCGTCGAACTCGACACGCGCGTGGCGATCCACGGCGCCGTGCGGACCGAAGAGACGGGAATCGACGAGCTCTTCGAGATGCTCGTCGGAATTGCCGTGCTGATCTACGAACTGGCGCCGCGCTGAGCGGATGCATCGGATATCCGTCCCGACTCGCGCCGCGATGGCGCGTGCGCGCGAACAATCCGGCGCGACGATGCGGCAATGGCGCGATGGCGCCGAGTATCGCGCGGCTACCGACGCTTTTGACGGTTGTGGAGCATGCCCCGAGCGGGCCGCCGCATGCGCGGAAGGGCTATTGCGGGACGATAGCTGGGCGGGCGCGCTGGTCGCCCCGCTGATCCGCACGCTCGAAGCCGATCCGCTGTTCGACCCGTCACTCAAATTTCACCGCGATTCGCGGCGGGTGGGGGCAGTGCTGTTCGATTGTCCCACCGCGTCGATCGCCGCGCGGGTGAACAGCGCCGCGGCGATGGCGACGCTGCCCCCGCTGCAAACGATCGTGTTCACCGGCAGAATCGCCGTGACACGCGTGGTCAAAGCGGGAGGAGCGCAGCTGCGGCGGTGGCACGCGACCTTTGCGTCGCCCGAGCCCGGCGCTGCCTGCGTCGCGCGATTCGCAGGCACGCGTCCGCTTGACGACGGGGAAGTGTATCGGACCGACGGCAGGGACCAGGCGCAGCTGATTTGCGGCGCAGCGAGCGACGTGGTGACCCTGGTCGCGACGATCCGTGCCGGCGCCGCGCCGCTGATCCGCGAGCATGACCTAGCGAGCGGCGCACTGGTGCGAGTAAGCGACGCCGACGACCGCCCGTCGCGGACCGCGATGCTGCTGCGCTTCCTGCGCGTCGCCGGCCGGGCGGACGCAGCGGAATGTTTCGAGGAAGCGACCCACGCGCCCGAATTCCACCTGCGCTGGGCAGCGATGCGCGAATGGCTCGCACTCGACGCGGCCCGCGCCGCGCCGCGGCTGGCCGAGATGGCGGCTACCGATGCGAACCACGACGTGCGTGCCGCCGCTTCGCTTATGGTTCCGCGCGTCGAGGCGCGGCTGGCGGGGCGATGCCGCGGCTGATCGCTCCCGGCCAAAGCGGGCCGATCGGGCTCGACGAACTGGTCGAAGCGCTCGACGCGGCCGACTTTGATGCGCGCGATGAGGCGAGCTTCGCCGCGCTGGGTCCGTTGCTAGCGCGGCTGGGGCGCAATCGCGATTTCCTCGCCGAGCTCGCGATCGACGAGCTCAAGGGCCGCTGCGAAGACCAGCATCGCGGCAACGGCTATGGCGCGCAGGTCTTCCTGCTGCGGCCGCCCAACGCGCGAACCGTGCTGCGCGCCAATTTCTGGCCGGCGCGCGCAGATCCGCTGGTGCGCGCCAGCGGCCCTGCGGCGTTCTATTACGATCTGCCCCACGACCATAATTTTCCGTTTCTGACCTATGGCTATCTCGGCCCCGGCTATTGGAGCGATTATTTCGAATATGAGGTCGACGCGCTCGCCGGGGTGCCGGGCGAACATGCGGGGCTGCGGTTCGTCGAACGCTCGCGGCTCGAACCGGGCAAGCTGATGCTCTATCGGATGCGGCGCGATATCCACGTCCAGCTGCCGCCCGACGATTTCTCGGTTTCGCTCAACATTCTCGGTGCAGACCCGGCCCAGCCCTGGCTCGATCAGTATCGCTTCGACATCGAGCGCGGCGTGATTGCCGAGGGACTGACCTGCACCGGCGCCGAGGCACTCCTCGCCGTCGTCGTGCACATCGCCAATGGCACCGACCTCGCCGCGGCTTTCGCCCGGCATCATCCGTGCGATCGGATGCGCGTGACCGCGCTCGATGCGCTCGCCTCGGCCCTGCCCGGCGAGGCCGATGCGCTGCTCGAAGCCGCGGCGGGCGCTTCGAGCCGCTATGTCGCGGCGCACGCCCGCGCGCGGATGGCGAGGCGAGCTGCTCCGTAACGGAGATGTTTTGATCCGATCCGGAGAAAATGCGCGGTACGCTCGCGCGGTGGCCGGACTCGTCGCATGCGCGCTCCACATCCCCATGCTCCGGGAGGCCGCCGGCGCGCGCGGGCTGGCGATCGTCCCGGTCGCCTCCGCCGCTTTGGCCGCCAGCGGCGCACAGGCGGCGATCGTCGGGCTGGAGGGCCGCGACCCGGCTGCGTGCGTGGCGCGGGCGCGGGCACAGGGATGGCAAGGCGCACTGATGCTCGTGCTCGCCCGCGATTGCAACGGCGGCGTCGCGGGCGCGCTCGACGCCGGCGCCGACGACGCCGTCGCGCTGCCAGCCTCGGCGAGTGAGATCGCGGCGCGGCTCGCGGCGCGGCTGCGCTGCCGGGCACCCATGATCGCGCTGGGCGGGCTGCGAATCGACACGGTCGAACGGCGCGTGGAGCGTGAAGGCCGCACCGTACCGCTGCTCCCACGCGAATATGGCCTGCTGCTCCATCTCGCGCGGTCCGCGGGGCGCTGTGTCGGGCGTGCGGAACTGCTCGCCGCGGTGTGGGGGCTGCACTTCGATCCCGGCACCAATGTCGTCGAAGTCCATGTCTCGCGGCTGCGCGCCAAGCTCGACCGCGGCTTCGCGATCCCGATGCTGGTGACCGACAAGGGGTGCGGATACCGCCTTGCCGGCTGACCCGAGCGGGGGATTGGCGTAGCATAACGGCTCGAAGAGGAGCCCAAATGACCGAGCAGCGCGTCACCATCGCCATCGAGGACCATGTCGCGGATGTCCGGCTGGCACGGCCCGACAAGCTCAATGCGCTGGATCCGGCGATGTTCGCCGCGCTGATCGACACGATAGCGCAGCTGGCGGACATCAAGGGACTGCGCTGCGTCGTGCTCTCGGGCGAAGGCCGCGGCTTTTGCGCGGGGCTCGACATGGCGAGCATGGCCGGCGCCGGGTCGGGCGTGGATTTGACGGCGCGCAGCCACGGCCTTGCCAATGATTTCCAGCAAGTCGCCTGGGGCTGGCGGACGCTGCCGGTGCCAGTGATCGCCGCGGTGCACGGTGTCACCTTCGGCGGCGGGCTGCAGATCGCCAGCGGCGCCGATATTCGCATCGCCGCCCCCGATTCCCGGCTGTCGGTGATGGAGCTGAAATGGGGCATCGTCCCCGATATGGCGGGCTTTGCCTTGTGGCAGGGAAGCGTCCGCGACGATGTCCTGCGCGAACTGGTCTATACCGCGCGCGAGTTCGACGCCGAACAGGCGCAGACGCTCGGTTTCGTGACTCGGATCGCGGCGGATCCCCATGCCGAAGCGATGGCCGTCGCGCGGGCGATCGCCGGGCGCAACCCCGACGCGATCCGCGCGGCCAAGCGGCTGGCGAATCTGCAAGCGGATGCCGGCACCGTCCTGCTGGAAGAGAGCCGCGAGCAAGCCGCGCTGCTGCGCTCCCCCAATCAGATCGAAGCAGTGATGGCCAACCTGCAGAAGCGCGCGCCGTCCTTTACTGACTGAGTCTTGCAATCGAACCTGGCGCCGCTAGACCGTGCTCCATACCCGAAGCTCGAAAGCGAGTCCCGACATGCGAGAGGCTGCCATCGTTTCGACCGCGCGGACGGGCGTCGGCAAGGCCGGCCGCGGCTATTTCAACGATACCGAAGCGCCGGTTCTCGCCGCCCATGTGATGAACGCGGCGATCGAGCGGGCCGGCATCGACCCCGCGCGGATCGACGACGTGTTCTACGGCATGGGCAACCAATGGGGGACGCAGGGCGGCAACATGGCGCGGCTGGCGCTGTTCGCGGCGGGTATTCCGAATAGTGTCCCGGCGTTCAGCCTCGACCGCAAATGCGGCTCAGGACTGACCGCGATCGCGCTCGCGGCGCGCTCGATCATGACCGACGAAATCGACGTGGCGCTCGCCGGCGGAATGGAGTCGATCAGCCTCACGATGCAGAACGCACCACGCGTGGTGAACCGGTCGGTGATCGAACGGGTGCCCGCGGCCTATATCCCGATGATCGAGACCGCCGAGATCGTTGCCGAGCGCTATGCGATCGGCCGCGAAGCGCAGGACGCCTTCGCCGCGGCAAGCCAGCAGCGCGCCGTCGCCGGGCTCGCGGCGGGCGCCTTCGCCGAGGAGATCGTGCCGATCACCGTCGAAAAGGCGCTGTACGACAAACAAGGCAGTCGCATCGGCAGCGAGACCGTGACGGTGACGCAGGACGAAGGCATTCGCCCGGGAACGACCGTCGAAGGGCTCGCCCGACTCAAGACCGTCTGGCAGGGCGGCGACTTCGTCAAGCAAGGTCGCCATGTCACCGCCGGCAATGCCAGCCAGTTGTCCGACGGCGCCGCCGCACAGATTCTGATGGACCGCAAGACCGCCGAAGCCGAGGGCAAGGCGATCCTCGGCATCTATCGCGGCTTTCAAGTCGCGGGGTGCGAGCCCGACGAGATGGGGATCGGCCCGGTCTTCGCGGTGCCCAAATTGCTCGCGCGCGCCGGGCTGAAGATCGACGATATCGGGCTGTGGGAAATCAACGAGGCGTTCGCCAGCCAATGCCTGTATTGCCGCGATACGCTCGGGATCGATCCCGACAGGCTCAACGTCAACGGCGGCGCGATCGCGATCGGCCATCCTTTCGGGATGACCGGATCGCGACTGGTCGGCCATGCGCTGATCGAAGGCCGCAAGCGCCGGGTGCGCTATGTCGTCGTGTCGATGTGCACCGCCGGCGGCATGGGCGCCGCCGGCCTGTTCGAGATCCCCTAGACCAGCCCCAGCGCCTTGGCCGCAGCGGCCTCGGCCTGGGCGTGCAGTGCCCAGAAGCTGGCGATGTGCTTGCCCTCCAGCCGCCGTTCGAGCACCGCGAGGTGTGCCCCCCATCCGCCGCCGAAGCTGCGCGCGTCCTCGGGACCGCGCAGGCCCGCATGGGTGAGCGTCAAACGGGTACGCGCGTCGCCGATGCGGGCCAGTTCGATCGTCACTTCGCCTGCCTTGCCGTCCGACCAGGTAAAAGCCAGCAAGCGCGGCGGCTCGATCCGCGTGATCGTCTCGGACCAGGCCTTGCCCTGGTTGGCGGCATAGCGCTCCGGGTTCGGCACGTCGTCGTCGGACAGCGCATCGTGCGCGAAGGTCATGCCGAGCTTGCCGCCCTCGCACGGCTCGGTCGGCCCGCCCATGAACCAGCGGGCGCGCAGCTCGGGATCGATCACATATTGCCAGACGGTCTCGATCGGCGCGGCGAGTTCGCGCTCGAAGCGCAGCATCTGCGGGGTGATCGTGTCGGCAGTCAGCGTGTCAGCCATGTCCATTCTCCAATATGCGGGCGAGACTTTCGAGGATCGTCGCCCAGCCCTTGCGGGTCTGGTCCTCATAGGCTGCCCATTGCGGGTCCATTTCGTGGGTCGGAGTGAGCGTGCATCCACCGGGGGCATCGGCGATCTCGATCGTCACGCGAGTCCATTGGGTCTCCTCCGCCGGATCTGCGACGAAAAGGAAGACGAGGCGTTGCGGCCGCTCGATTTGGAGATAGCGGCCGCGATGTTCGGTATCGCCGGCAGCGCGGCGCTCGGTCAGCGTAAAGCTGCACCCGTGGGTCGATGTCACAGCGGATCATTGCGCCGTCGGGGGTAGCGAACAGGAAGCGCGCGGCATCGGCGGGATCGAGCCACGCGTCGAACACCCGCGACGCCGCGACCGCGAAGCTGCGCGTGACCGTCAGGGTCGGCCGCGCGGTCATCCGCCTTTCTCCTTGTCGGCGATGAGCGCTTCGAGCCGGTCGAGGCGCAGCGTCCAGAACTGCTCCCATTGGCGCAGCCATTTGTCGGCCTCGGCCAATGGCGCGGCGTTGAGCCGGCAGAGCTGGTTGCGGCCGACCTTGCGCCGCGCGACGAGCCCGGCGCCTTCCAGCACCTTCACGTGCTTGGCGGCACCGGCGAAGCTCATCGCAAAGGGTTCGGCGAGCTCGCCGATCGATTTCTCGCCGAGCGCGAGCGTGGCGAGCATATCGCGCCGAGTCGGGTCGGCGAGTGCGTGAAAAGTCGTATCGAGTCGTTGTTCAACCATATGGTTGAATCTGGTCGATGCACCTGCTTCAGTCAACCATTTAGTTGAATATCATTTGCGCGCGCCGTGCGTACTGCTCGGATCATGTCGAAGGCATAGAGCGCGCAGCCGATCCAGATCAGCGTGAAGGTGATGATATGGACCGTATGGACCTTCTCGCCGAACAGCAGAACCGCCTCGGCGAATTGGAGCGTGGGCGCGATGTACTGGAGCAGGCCGAGCGTCGCGAGCGGCAGGCGGCGCGCCGCGGCGGCGAATAGGAGCAGGGGCGCCGTGGTGACGATTCCCGCCAGCGCGAGCAGCATATCGAGGTGATTCGACTGGCCGAAGGCGGCGGTGCCCGACTGGCCGGCATAGAGCAGCACGGCGATGCTGAACGGCGCGAGCAGCAACGTCTCGACGGTCAATCCGCCGAGCGCGTCGATCGCGGCGACCTTGCGCAACAGGCCATAGAGCCCGAAGCTCATCGCCAGCAGCAGCGACAGCCACAAGGCGCCGCCGCCGCTCGCGGCGAGGAGGATCACGCCCAGCGCAGCGACACCGATCGCCACTGCCTGGAGCCGCCGCAGCCGTTCGCCGAGAAAGGCGAAGCCGAGCGCGACATTGACCAGGGGATTGATGAAATAGCCGAGGCTCGCTTCGAGCACATGGCCGTTCTGGACCGCCCAGATATAGACGATCCAGTTGATCGCGATCATCACCGCGCTGCCGACGAGCAGCAGCAAGGTGCGCCCACGCGCCGCCGCGACGATCCCGCGGGCGCGGCGCAAGACGACGATCAGCACTGCCAGCAGCGCCAGCGACCAGAGCACGCGATGCGCGAGCACCTGGAGCGCGGGGACCGCTTTCAGCAGATGCAAATAGAGCGGCAGCACGCCCCAGAGCGTATAAGCGCCGACGCCGAATAGCAGACCCGCGGCGCCGGGTTGGGACGAGTTGCGCATGGCTCCCCTTCGCCGCTCGTCCGCGGCACGGCAAGTGCGAGACGCTTGGGGCCGGAAAAGCGCTGCTACGCCCGGGCGCGCTTCAGGCTTGGGGCCGGACCGGGTTGGCCGCTTCGGCGCCGACCACAGTAGCCCAGGGCACCACGCTCCAGCGCGTTACCAAGCCGTTCGCCACATAGGGATCGGCGGCGGGGAAGGCATGTGCGGCGTCGGCGTCGGTGAACAGCAGCAGCGCCGATTCGACCGGCTCGCCGACGGCGCCGCCGAGCAACAACTCGCCGCGCGACTGCCGCCCAGGCAAGCGCAAGATGCGCATCGCGCAGGGCCGCGCGGCGCTCGAGATAATCGGGCGCCAGTTCGTAGCGGAGCAGGAAGTGCACCATCTCAGTCGGCGAACAGCAATACGGGGGTCTCGAGCAGCTTCCGAACGGCCTGGACGAAGCTCGCCGCGTCCCAGCCGTCGACCACGCGGTGGTCGCAGCTGATCGAGAGGTTCATCAATTTGGCGCGGACGATCGCGTCGCCGCGGAACATCGGGCGCTCGACGATCTTGTTCGGCCCGATGATCGCGACTTCGGGGCGATTGATCACCGGCGTGGTGGCGATCCCGCCGAGCGGTCCGAGCGACGTGACGGTCAGCGTCGAGCCGCTCAGTTCCTCGCTCTTCGCCTTGCCGGTGCGCGCGGCTTCGGCGAGGCGGGTGATCTCGGCGGCGAGCTGCCAGACATTGCGGTCCTGCGCGTCGCGGATCACCGGCACCATCAGCCCGGCATCGGTCTGCGCCGCCATGCCGAGATGGACGCGGCCATGGCGAGTGACCACGCCCGCCTCGTCGTCGTAGCGCGCGTTGATCATCGGGAAGTCCGGGATCGTCCGGCAGATCGCGACGATCAGGAAGGGCAGCATCGTCAGCTTGGGACGCTGGCCGCGATTGGCGTTGAGATCGCCGCGCATCTCTTCGAGCGCAGTCACGTCGATCTCGTCGACATAAGTGAAATGCGGGATCGCGCGCTTCGACGCCGCCATGTTCTCGGCGATGCGGCGGCGCATGCCGATGACCTTGATAGGTTGATCCTCGCGGGCACGGCTGGCGTGCGGAGCGTGATAGCCCTGGCCATGGCCGTAGCGGAGATAGGCGTCGAGATCGGAATGGCGCAGGCGGTCGCCTTCGGCCTTTACGGCGGCGAGGTCGATGCCAAGATCCTGCGCGCGGGCGCGAACCGCAGGCGAGGCGAGGACGTGCTTTTGCAGTGCGGGGGCACTCCCCTCCCCGTTCGCGCTGAGCTTGTCGAAGGGCTGTTCTTCCCTGCTGGCTCCGGGTGAAGTGGCGGACGGCGCTTCGACAGGCTCAGCGCGAACGGGGAGAGAATCGTTCTCTGTCGCCTCTTCGACGCCGGGATTTTCGGCTTCGAGGACCTCCTCGCTGGGCGCTTCCGCCGCGTCGCCATCGGTCTCGACCACCATCAGCGCCGATCCGATCGCGACCTGATCGCCGACTTCACCGGCAAGCTCGATCACCACGCCCGACACCGGCGATTCCATCTCTACGGTCGCCTTGTCGGTCATCATGTCGGCAACTTGCTGGTCTTCCTCGACGCGCTCGCCGACACGCACGTGCCACGCGACGATCTCGGCCTCGGCGATGCCTTCGCCGATATCCGGCAGGCGGAAAGTGAAGCGGGCCATCGGGGTCAATCCTTCAGGAGTTTCTTGAGCGCCTCGGTGATGCGGACGGGGCCGGGGAAATAGGCCCATTCGAGGCTGTGGGGATAGGGCGTGTCGAAGCCGGTGACGCGCTCGATCGGCGCTTCGAGATGGTAGAAGCAGCGCTCCTGCACCAAGGCCGAGAGCTCGGCGCCGAAGCCGCCGGTGCGCGTCGCCTCATGGACGATCATGCAGCGGCCGGTCTTCTTGACCGATGTCTCGATCGCCTCGATGTCGAGCGGGACGAGCGTGCGCAAGTCGATGATCTCGGCGTCGATGCCGAGCTCCTCGATCGTGTTCGAAACGACATGGACCATCGTGCCGTAGCAGAGGATCGTCAGCGCCTCGCCGCTGCGGACCGTCGCCGCCTTGCCGAGCTCGACGCGGTAATGGCCCTCGGGCACCTCGCCCGCGGGGTGCGCCGACCAGTTCTTCGACGGGCGGTCGTAATGGCCGTCGAACGGCCCGTTATAGATGCGCTTGGGCTCCAGGAAGAGGACCGGATCATTGTCCTCGATCGCCGATATCAGCAGCCCCTTGGCGTCGTAGGGCGTCGACGGGATCACCGTCTTGATCCCCGAGACGTGCGTGAAGATCCCCTCGGGCGATTGCGAATGCGTCTGCCCGCCGAAGATGCCGCCGCCATACGGCGAGCGCACCGTGATCGGCGCCGTGAAGTCCGCCGCCGAGCGATAGCGCAGCCGCGCCGCTTCGGAAACGAGCTGGTCGAGCGCCGGGTAGATATAATCGGCGAACTGAATCTCGGGGACTGGGCGCAGGCCGTAAGCGCCCATCCCGATCGCGACGCCGATGATGCCGATTTCGGTGATCGGGGTGTCGAACACGCGGGTCTTGCCGAACTTGGCCTGGAGCCCGGCAGTTGCGCGGAAGACGCCGCCAAAATAGCCGACATCCTCGCCCATCACGACCACGTCGGGATCGCGCGCCATCATCACGTCCATCGCCGAGTTGATCGCCTGGATCATGTTCATCCGCACGGTGGCGCCGGCTTCGTCGTCGCCGCTCATATCCCCGCCGCCTTGCGCTCGGCGATCATCTGTTCGGACTGTTCCTTGAGGTGCCAGGGCATCTCCTCGAACACGCCTTCGAACATGGTCTCGAAGGGTTGGTGCATGCCGTGGCCGAGAATGCCGTTCTTCTCGGCTTCCTTCTGCGCGCGCTTCACTTCCTCGGCGAGTTCGAGATCCTGCGCCGCATGGCGTTCCTCGTCCCACTCGCCGAGCGCAATGAGATGCTCCTTCAGACGCCGCACCGGGTCGCCGAGCGGCCAGGCATTGGGCTCGCCCGCCGAGCGATAGGCGGTCGGGTCGTCCGAGGTCGAATGGCCCTCGGCGCGATACGTGAAATGCTCGATCAGGGTCGGGCCCTGGTTGGTCCGCGCCCGCTCGGCCGCCCATTGGGTAGCGGCATAGACTGCCAGCGCGTCATTGCCGTCGACGCGCAGCCCGGCAATGCCATAGCCCACCGCGCGCGCCGCGAAGGTCGTCGCCTCGGCGCCGGCAAAGCCCGAAAAGCTGCTGATCGCCCATTGGTTGTTGACGACGTTGAGGATGACCGGCGCCCGGTACACCGTCGCGAAGGTCAGCGCCGAGTGGAAGTCGCCCTCAGCGGTGCTGCCCTCGCCGCACCAGGTCGCGGCGATGCGGGTGTCACCCTTGGCCGCGCTCGCCATCGCCCAGCCGACTGCCTGCGGATATTGCGTCGCGAGATTGCCCGAGATCGAGAAGAAGCCGTGATCCTTGGCCGAATACATGATCGGCAGCTGGCGTCCCTGCAGCGGATCGCCCTTGTTCGAGTAGATCTGGTTCATCATCGTGACCAGCGGATAGCCGCGCGTGATCAGGATGCCCTGCTGCCGATAGGAAGGGAAGCACATGTCGTCCGCGGCGAGCGCCATCGTCGCGGCGACCGCGATGGCCTCCTCGCCGGTCGACTTCATGTAGAAGCTGGTCTTGCCCTGGCGCTGGGCGCGGAACATGCGCTCGTCGAACGCGCGGACCATCGCCATCGAGCGAAGCATCTTCCGAAGCGCCTGTGCGTCGAGCCGCGGGTTCCACGGCCCGACCGCCTGGCCCGCATCGTCGAGCACGCGAATCAGGGTATAAGCGAGCTCATGAAAGTTGGCGGCAGGCTCGGCGCTGTCGGGCCGGCGCGCCGAGCCCGCAGGCGGGACGTCGACGTCGCTGAAATCGGCCTCGTCGCCCGGCCGGAATTTCGGCTCGGGCACATGCAGCGATAGCGGCGGCAAATTGGCGCGCGGGGCGTCCATGATCTCTCCGAAGTTCGGACCGTATCGTTCCGGAGAACGCACGGACTCGGGTTCCGGACGCTTGTTATAAAATTTCAAAAGCCTTGTCGAGTAGGTCAGCAAGGCTGACCCTATCGCCACCTCACTCAGTGGCGGAAATGCCGCATTCCGGTAAAGACCATCGCGAGGCCCGCCTCGTCGGCCGCAGCGATGACGTCGTCGTCGCGAATCGAGCCGCCGGGCTGGATCACGGCAGTGGCGCCCGCTTCCACGGCGGCAAGCAGCCCATCGGCGAAGGGGAAGAAGGCGTCCGAAGCCACTGCCGAGCCGATCGTGCGCGGCTGGCCCCAGCCGGCCTTGTCGGCGGCGTCCTTGGCCTTCCACGCGGCGATGCGCGCCGATTCGAGCCGGTTCATCTGCCCCGCGCCGATCCCCGCGGTGCTGCCGCCGCTGGCATAGACGATGGCGTTCGACTTGACATGCTTGGCCACCGTCCAGGCGAAAAGGCAGTCGGCGAGTTCCTGCGCAGCCGGCGCACGTTTGGTCACTAGCTTGAGATCGGCCTCGGTGATCCTGCCGTTGTCGCGCGACTGGACCAGCATGCCGCCGGCGATCGACTTGAACATCAGCCCCGGGCGCGCGGGATCGGGAAGATCCCCGGTGATCAGCAGGCGCAGATTCTTCTTGGCGGCGAAGACTGCGCGGGCCTCCGCATCGGCATCGGGCGCGACGACGACTTCGGTGAAGATGCCGGCGATCGCCTCCGCGGTTTCGCGGTCGAGGATGCGGTTGACGGCGATGATCCCACCGAACGCCGAGATCGAATCGCAGGCCAGTGCCCGAAGATAGGCCTCTTTCAGCGTGTCCGCGGTGGCGACGCCGCAGGGATTGGCGTGCTTGACGATGACGACCGTCGGCGGACCGTCCTTGAACTCCGAGACCAATTCGAGCGCGGCGTCGGCGTCGTTGTAATTGTTGTAGCTGAGCGCCTTGCCCTGGAGCTGCTCGGCCTGCGCGATGCCGCGCGCGCCGCTCTGGGGCAGATAGAGCGCCGCCGACTGGTGCGGGTTTTCGCCGTAGCGAAGCTCGGGGCCCTTGGTGAGCGCAACTGGAAGCGTTTGCGGGAACCTCTCCTCCTGGTCGGCGAAGGCGAACCAGCTCGCGATCGCCGCGTCATAGGCGGCGGTGGCGGCATAGGCCTTGGCGGCGAACTTCCGGCGCTGATCGAGCGTGGTGCTGGCCCCGGATACCAGCGGATAATCGGCGGGATCGGTGACGATCGCGACCGAATCATGGTTCTTGGCGGCCGAGCGGACCATCGACGGGCCGCCGATATCGATATTCTCGATAATCTCGTCCCGCCCGGCGCCGCGCGCCACGGTCTGCGCGAAAGGATAGAGGTTCACCACCACCAGATCGATCGCGCCGATATCATGTTCGTCCATCGACGCGACATGCTCGGGATTGTCCCGCACCGCGAGCAGCCCGCCATGGACCTTGGGGTGGAGCGTCTTGACCCGGCCGTCCATCATCTCGGGGAAGCCGGTCAGATCGGAGATGTCGCGCACGTCGAGCCCGGCGTCGCGCAATGCCTTGGCGGTGCCGCCGGTCGAGACCAGTTCGACGCCCTGGGCGGCGAGCGCCTGGCCGAGTTCGACGATCCCGGTCTTGTCGGAGACCGAGAGAAGCGCGCGCTTGATGCTGACCTGATCCATGGCCCGCTCTCCTAAGGATCGCGCCCCGCCTCGCAACCCCTTTCTGGCGTTCGCTCGAGACCGTTCGGCCTGAGCTTGTCGAAGGCCAGCTCTCCGCATGCAAACCGAAGCAAGCTATTTGGCGCGGTGGAAGATCCAGCTGACATTGGCGCCGCCGGCGGGGCTCGCCCCGGTGACGACGAGCTGCTGGCTACCAAGCGGGCGGCCGCGAGGATCGACCCACACGCTGTCCTCGATCGCGAAGCTGCCGCCCTTGCAGCGGAATTGCCAGAGATGCCCCGAGGCCGTGCGCAGGATCGCGGCGAGCCCATCGGCGGTGGGAGTCACCTGAACTTGCGGATGGAGATGAAAGCGCGCGGTAAAGACGATCGGGTTCTTGTGCTTGCGGCGATCGGCGGGGAGCAGCATGTCCTCGCCGCGCACGTCGCGCCCGTCGGGCGACATCGCCACCACCCGGCGATGGAGATAGCCGTGACGGCGGACATAGCCGTCATGGCTCGCCTCGATCCGGCTGGCGGTATCGGTCTCGTGGCGCACCAGTTCGACTTCGACCACGCCGCGCCCCAGCGTGCCGTCAGCATGGATTGCAGTCGAGTTGCTGTTGCTCAGCGCCAGCGTCGAATGCGCGGCGGTGGTGCGCAGGCCTTCGGCGAGCGCGGATGAAACCTTGGCGTGCACCGCGCGCGCACCGCCGCAGTTGACGACGAGGCGATCGGGTCCGTCGGACAGCTCGAAGGCGAGCGTCGAGGCGCAGCCGCCCTCGACCAGCCGGGCGAGCGGCGGCGGCGCGACGTCCATGATCAACACGGTCTGCCCCTGCGACAGCCGCTGATAGCCCCATTCGCGCGCCTGCTTGAGCGGTCGGGTGCGCACCCCGGTGGCTTCGATCAGCTGTTCGATCACCTCGCCCGCGACCGGACCCGAGCCCTGCCAGCTCGAAAGCCCCTTGTCGCCATGGCACAGCCCGAGCAGCGCAGTGACCATGCGGCTGCGCGCCGCCTCGATGAACGCCGGCGCTTCCAGCCGCCGCGCGGCATAGGCTTCGCCGAGGACGGTGAGAAACTGGATCGATTCGATCTGCGCGGCGGGCGAGCGAGTGACGCTCCCGCCGTCGTCGAACACCGATTGTTCGAGCGCGCGCTTGAGGCCGCTCTCGCCATAAGCGCGGCGCGGATCCCCGCCCGGCAGCGACAGCCCGGCGACGAGCACGCCCGACCATGCCGCAATCAGCCCCGCGCCCGGCTGGACACGATTGGCCGCGCGATCGAGATGCCGCGCGCCGCGCGCCAGCGCATGGAGCACGCTCGAGCGATAGACGAGATCGGTCGACGACAGGATCAGCGGGGCGTGCGCGGTCCAGAACAGGATGCGCCGGCCCCAATAATCCGCCCGCCACGCCGGCTCGGACACTTTCTCGCCATGCGCGGCGAGCCAGCGGCGCATGATTTCCTCGGCGATCGGCACGCCGCGGGCGCGTGTGGTGACGCTCGACAGGTCGCGCAGCCAGGCGAAGCTCTGCAGATAATCGCCGAAGCCCGGCGACCAGTCCGGCTTGGCGAAATCGAGCGCGTCGATCGCACGGTCCTCGCCCTGGAAGCGGATAACGCCTTCGAGCAGGGCATTGCCGCGCTGGGCGTCGCCGAAAAACGGATCGTCGGGAACCGCGATGAGCTTGAGCGGGTGGCGCCCGCGCAGCCGCATCGCGTGGAGCGGGGTGCCCCAGGTCAGCCGCTGGAACCGCTCCGAGATGCGCTCGGCGAGGCTGAGGCCACGATCGCCACCGGTGCGGATCAGCCGTTTGCCTTCATCGACTCCGTCGGGGCCGGATTCGGGCGGCGCGTTTTTCATCCGCCTCTCAATGCGGCGATGTTGGCGGCATAATGATCGGGGCCGCCGGTGAAGGTGGCGGTGCCCGCGACCAAAGCGTCGGCGCCCGCGGCGATCACTCGCGGCGCGGTGTCGCGGTCGACGCCGCCGTCGACCTCGAGATCGATCGCACGGCCCGATGCCGTGATTCGGCGACGCAGCTCGCTGATCTTGGGCAGCTGGGTCTCGATGAATTTCTGCCCGCCGAAGCCGGGATTGACGCTCATCACCAGGATCAGGTCGATCATGTCCATGACATGGTCGACGACGTCCACCGGGGTGGCGGGGTTGAGCACCACGCCGGCGCGCTTGCCCAACGCCTTGATCGTCTGGAGCGTGCGGTGGAGATGCGGGCCCGACTCCGGATGCACCGAGATCGTGTCCGCGCCGGCATCGGCAAAGGCGGCGAGCAGCGGATCGACCGGCGTGATCATCAAATGGACGTCGAACGGCTTGGCGGTGTGCGGGCGCAGCGCCTTGATCACCGCGGGGCCGATCGTGATGTTGGGCACGAAATGGCCGTCCATCACGTCGACATGGATCCAGTCCGCCCCCGCCGCGTCGATTGCGCGAATCTCTTCGCCCAGACGGGCGAAGTCGGCGGAGAGGATCGATGGGGCTATACGGACTTCAGGCATACCGGATGCTCTAGCATGGCGTGATTCGCGCGCAACCGGCGCGGACAAGAAGAGATAGTTGTTCACGCGGAGGCGCGGAGCCGCGGAGATACGGTATTTGCCGCCGCAACGCGGCAATCATCATGGTCGCCGCGATAGATGCCCTCGCTATGCAACGTGCGCTGATCCTCCGCGCCTCCGCGTGAACCACCTTGCTTTCTGTCAGGCGGCCCGACGGAGTCGCGCGATGAAGAAGCCATCTAGACCGCCGGCGTCGGCAAGCGCGCCAGGCAACAGGCGCAGCGTGCCGTCTTCCCGCGCCAGGACGCCCTCGGGCAGTTCGTCGGCGGTGACCGGCACGATCGCGAATTGCGGGTGGCCGGCAAGGAAGCGTTCGAGTTGTGCCTCGCCTTCCTGCGGCTCGAGCGAGCAGGTCGAGAAGACCAGGGTGCCCCCGGGCTTCACCCACAAGGCCGCGCGGGCGAACAGGCGCGTCTGAAGCTCGGCCATCTCGGCGATCATTGACGGGCGGACGCGGTGGAGCACGTCGGGATGGCGGCGAAAGATGCCGGTGGCGCTGCACGGAGCGTCGAGCAGCACGGCGTCGGCAGGCTCGGTGGGTTGCCATTTGAGCAGATCGGCGGCGACGACCTTGGCGCTGAGGCCGGTGCGTTCGAGATTCTCGTGAAGTCGCGCAAGACGACTTTCGGAAACGTCGACCGCGGTCACCTGCCACCCTGCCGCGGCGAGCTGGAGCGTCTTGCCCCCCGGGGCGGCGCAGAGATCGAGCGCAGTACCGGAGCCGCTGCCGATCAGCCGGGCAGGGATCGACGCGGCGAGGTCCTGCACCCACCAGTCGCCCTCGGCATAACCGTCGATCCCGGTGACCGACGCCTTCTCGTCGAGACGCAGATGGCCGGGAAGCAGGCTCTTGCCGGCCAGATCGGGTGCCTGTGCGGGATTGCGCAAAGTCAGGTCGAGCGGCGGCGGCACTGCAATCGCGCGCTCGGCATCCTCGATCATCTGGTCGCCCCAGGCGGCGTGCCAGCGCAACGCCACCGGATCGGGCAAGGTCGGCGGCTCGGGCAAAGTGACGCCCTGGCGCAGCAACGTGCCGAACACACCGTGGACGAGTTTTCGCGGGCCGCCCTCTACGAGCGGGAGCACGGTAGAAATCGCGGCGTGTCCGGGCGTGCGGAGCACCAGCGCCTGGACGAGCGCGATGCGCAGCGCGAATCGCGCCTTGGCGTCGTCCGGCAGGTCGCGCTGAGTCGCCGAATCGATCAGCGCGTCGAGATCGGGAAGCCGGCGCAGCGCTTCGGCGGCAATCGCGTGGGCGAGCCCGCGATCGTTCGGGGCCAGGCCCTGCGCCGCCGAATCGAGCGCCTGTTCGAGCGCGAGGCCGCGACGCAGCACGGCGTCGAGCAGCTTGAGTGCCGCGCGGCGGGCGGGGACGCCGGGCGCGTCGGGCTCTTGACCGCTCGGGCGGCGGCGACGATGGGGGGCTGTAGTCATTGGAGCCAGTGCCATGGGCCAGCGCCCGAGCCATGTGAAGCCCCCGCAGCATCTCTCGAAGAGCCCGCCGGTGCCCAAGCCCGCGCCGGCAGAGCCGACAAAGGACCCGCTCGACCCGACGCGCTATGGCGATTGGGAGCGCAACGGCGTGGCGGTCGACTTCTAGTTAGACTTCGAGCATCGCCCACAGCTTGCCTACCGTGTTCCAGTTGCGCGCAGTGGCGATTGCCGGGAATTTGAGCTTGGCCAAGGCGCGATCGAGCTTCGACTCGCCGATATTCTCGGGGTAATCGATGAACAGCTCGCGTCCTTCGGCGTGGAGGCGTTCGGGGCCAGTGTAAATTTCGGGCAGCTTGTCGATCAGCCCCGCCGGGAACGGATCACGGTGGAACACCACGAGCACATGGCTCGGGTGATCGGCCGCGGCCTCGGGGAACGGATTCGCAGCGATCACCGCGTCGATCTCGGCAAGGTCGCGGAGCAGCACGTCGGTCTTGCAGCCATGCTCGGCCAGCGCAGCCTCCAGCTTCGCGACGATCGCGGCAGCGGTGCCGGGGGCGTCGAACACCACATTGCCCGATGCGAGCAGCGTCCTGACGTTGCCGAAGCCGAGCCCCTCGACGAGCGTCCGCAGCTCGGCCATCGGAAGCTTGCGGTTGCCGCCGACATTGACGCCCTTGAGCAACGCGGCCCAGCGCTTCACGCCTGCTCCTCGCGCAACGGGCGGCTGAGCAGAGCCTCGACCACGCGCTGCACCGGCGCGCCTTCGAGCAATGTGTTGACTGCGGCAGTGACCGGCATCTCGACGCCCGCCTCCGCCGCCGCGTCGCGCAGCACCGGCGCCGTGAAGGCGCCCTCGGCGACGGTCTTGCGGTCGGCGAGCAGTTCGGCGGCGCTCCTGCCCTGGCCGAGCCCGACCCCGAGCGAGAAATTGCGCGAGTTGGTCGACGAGCAGGTGAGGACCAGATCGCCGAGCCCCGACAGGCCAGTGAGCGTCTCGGCCAGACCGCCACGCGCGAGCCCGAAGCGAGTCATCTCGGCAAAACCCCGCGCGATCAGCGCGGCACGGGCATTGAGCCCCAGTCCGGCACCCTCGACCACGCCGCAGGCGATCGCGAGGACATTCTTGACCGCGCCGCCGATCTCGGCGCCGATCACGTCGGCCGAGCCATAGGTGCGGAAGGCGGGACCGGCGAGGCGCTCGGCGAGACGCGCGCGCAAATCCTCGTCCTCGCAGGCGAGCGTCACTGCGGTCGGCTTGCCGGCGGCGACCTCGTGCGCGAAGGTCGGGCCTGACAGCACCGCGATCGGCGCGTCGGGCGCGGCCTGGCGCGCGACTTCCCCCACCAGCAGCCGGCTGCCCGCCTCGATGCCTTTGGCGCACAGCACCAGCGGCGTGCTGCCGATCGGCGCCGCGCCGAGCACCGCGCGGACATGCTGCGCGGGCGCGACGACGAGAAGCGCGTCGTGATCGGCGAGGTCCGCAAGGTCGCCCGTCGCGCGGATCGACTCGGAGAGCCGCACCCCGGCAAGAAACTGGCGGTTCTCGTGGAGCCCGTTGACGCTTTCGATCACTTCGGGCTCGCGCGCCCATAATGTCACCGGCTGGCCGCCGCGCGCCGCCACCTGTGCCAGCGCGGTGCCCCAGGCGCCGCCGCCGATGACCCCGATTCTCATGCCTTCACCCCTGCGCCGCGGACCTTCTCGGCGTCCGGATCGAGCGGCCAGCGCGGCCGTGCCGGGAAATCGAGCGGATCGGTCAGCCCTGCGGCAAAGCGCTCGGCGCCGGCCCAGGCGATCATCGCGGCATTGTCGGTGCACAGCCATAGCGGGGGCGCGACGAAGCGCAGGCCGTGCTCGGTGGCAAGCGCCTGGAGAGCGCCTCGGACACTGGCGTTGGCGGCAACACCGCCGGCGACGACAAGAGCCGTGGCGTCTACCGAGGCGAGCGCGCGGCGCGTGCGGTCGATCAGGCAATCGACCACGGCCTGCTGGAAGGAGGCGGCCACGTCTTGGGCGCTGTACTGGCCGACGACGCGCGCGACGGCGCTCTTCAGTCCGGCGAAGGAGAAATGCGGCTCGGCCGAGCCGAGCAGCGGGCGCGGGAGCGGCACGGCACGCGCGTCTCCCAGCGCCGCCGCCTTCTCGACCGCCGGGCCGCCGGGGAAGCCGAGCCCGAGCAGCTTCGCGGTCTTGTCGAACGCTTCGCCCGCGGCATCGTCGATCGTCGTGGCGAGCCGGCGATAGGCGCCGACCCCCTCGACGAGCAGTAGCTGGCAATGCCCGCCCGAGACGAGCAGCAGCAGATAGGGAAAAGCGAGGTCGGGATCGGTAAGCCGCGGCGAGAGCGCATGGCCTTCGAGATGGTTGACCGCGACCAGCGGCTTGCCGCTCGCCAGCGCCAGCGCCTTGCCGGTGACCAGCCCGACCATCACCCCGCCGATCAACCCGGGGCCGGCCGTGGCAGCGATCGCATCGACGTCCGCCAGGGTTATTCCGGCCTCGGCGAGTGCCGCCTCGACCAGGGGCGCCATCACTTCGACATGCGCACGCGCTGCGATTTCGGGGACGACGCCGCCATAGGGCCGATGCGCCGCCTCCTGCCCCGCCAGCGTATGCGCGATGATCCGCCGGTCGCTGGTCACCAGCGCGGCGGCGGTTTCGTCACAGCTCGATTCGAGGCCAAGGATCAGCGCCATTGCATCCAATTAGTCCCCAAGGGCATTAGCGCAAGCCATGCCCATTTTCCGCCTCGGCACCCGCGGCTCGCCGCTCGCCCTCACCCAAGCCCATATGGTGCGCGACGCCCTGGTCGCCGCGCATGCCATCGCCGCCGATCAGGTCGAGATCGTCCCGATCCGCACGACCGGGGATCGCGTGCAGGATCGCGCGCTCGCCGAGATCGGCGGCAAGGCGCTGTGGACCAAGGAACTGGACCGCGCGTTGCTCGACGGCGAGATCCATGCCGCAGTGCATTCGATGAAGGATGTCGAGACGGTCCGCCCGGCGGAGATCGCGATCGCCGCGATGCTGCCGCGCGCCGATGTCTGCGATCGGCTGGTCGGCGCCGACTCGATTGAGGCGCTGCGGCACGGCGCGATAGTGGGAACGAGCTCGCCGCGGCGCTCGGCCCAGTTGCGCAAGCTCAGACCCGATCTCGAGATCATCTTGTTTCGCGGCAATGTCGATACGCGGCTGGCCAGGCTCGCCGCGGGCGAGGCCGATGCGACCTTGCTCGCCGCCGCCGGGCTCGATCGGCTCGGGCGCCATGACGTCGGCGTCGCCATCCCGATCAACGTGATGCTGCCGGCGCCGGCGCAGGGCGCGGTGGGGATCGAATGCCGCGCCGGCGATTCGCATGTGCGGGCGATGCTCGCCAAGATCGACGACCCGGCGACGCATGCCTGTGTGCGCGCCGAGCGCGCATTGCTCGCCGCACTCAAGGCCGATTGCCACTCGCCGGTGGCGGCGCTGGCGACGATCGAGGGCGCGATCATGACCCTGCGCGCCGAATTGCTCACCGAGGACGGCAGCGTCCATGTCGCTGCCCAGGAAGCCGGCGCGCCGACCGATCCGGCGCTGCCGATCGCCGTGGCGCGCGATTTGCTGGTCGGCGCGCCGGAAGCGATTCGCCGGCTGTTCGGCGGATGAGCCGCGCGATCGCGGTGCTGCGGCCCGAGCCGGGCAACCGCGCGACTGCCGCCGCGATCGAAGCGCGCGGGCACGATGCGGTCCGTATGCCGCTGTTCGAAGTCGGACCGATTGCATGGGAAACCCCGGACCCGGACGCGTTCGACGCGCTGATCCTCACCAGTGCCAATGCGCTGAGATATGGTGGAGCGGGACTCGACGCGCTGCACCGCCTGCCGGTCCATGCGGTGGGCAAGGCGACCGCGGCCGCGGCCCGGCAACGCGGTTTCGATGTGGCGTTCGTCGGCGATGGCGATGCCGCTTCGCTGCTGATCGAGGCCGAAGCTGCCAACGTTCGCCATGCGCTACACCTCGCCGGCCGCGAGCGCATGATCGCGCCGGGGCGAATCGTCGCCGAAGTGATCACCGTCTATGCCAGCGAGCGCCGCACACCGAACAACCCTGGACGCTTGGCCGGGAGCATCGCTCTGGTCCAATCCGCACGCAGCGGTGGCTGGCTGGGCGAGCTCGTCGATGCGCAACGCCTCGACCGATCGGCGATTGCATTGGCGGCGGTAAGTGCACGCGCGGCGGCCGCGGCGGGAAGCGGCTGGGAGCGCGTCGTCGTGGCCGGCAAACCGAACAGCGCGGCATTGATCGACGCGGCAATCGCGCTGGCCGATTGACCGCGCGGGCAGGGCAGCGAATAAGGGGGCATGAGCGACGAGCCCCTCGCGCCGGAGCCGACTCGCGGCCCCGAGACGCGCTCCCCCTATCTTATTGGCGGCCTTGCCTTTGCTGGCGGTATCGCGGTGACGGCGGCTGCCTTCCAGCTGGCTGGCGGAATCGGTTCGCCGCAGCCTGCGCCCGCGCCGACGCCGATCGAGGCGGCGCAACCGCAAGCGAATCCCGCCACGCCGCTGCCCCCGGGCACCGACATTGCGACGCTGAGCGCGCGCGAGCAGGAGCTTGCCGGCAAGCTCGACCAGCTCGAACTGCGCCTGCGCGACATCAATGGCAGCGCGCGTAATGCCTCGACCTATGCCAGCCGCGCCGAGCGCCTGCTGATCGCCGCCGCGGTTCGCCGGGCAACCGAGCGCGGCCAGCCGCTGGGCCCGCTCGAAGGCCAGTTGCGCCAGCGCTTCGCCGAGACCCGCGGCGAGGCAGTCGGGATGATCCTGCGCGCCTCGGCCGAACCGGTGACCCTGGGCGACCTGAGGCTCGCGCTTGAGACGATTGCACCAAGACTGACCAGCGGCGCCGATGACAGCATGTGGATGAGCGTGCGGCGGCTGCTCGGCGATCTCGTCGTGCTCCGCGAGGCGGCATCGCCGAGCCCGCGCACCGCCGATCGGCTGCGCCGCGCCCGGCTCGCACTCGATCAGGGCGATGTCGAAGCGGCGCTCGCCGAAGTCGTCCACATGCCCGGCGTCGCCAGCGCGGGAAGCTGGATCGTCGCCGCGCGACGCTACATCGCGGCGCGGCAGGGACTGCTCGAAATCGAACGGGACGCGCTCGAGGCGCCGTCCCCCGCTCCGCCGGCCGCGGGACCGCCCGCGCGCCCGGCAGCGACCTGAAGGAAGAGACAATGGCAGAGATGGGCCGGTTCGACTGGCAGGATCCGTTCGCGCTCGACGCGCAGCTGACCGACGAGGAGCAGATGGTGCAGGGCGCCGCGCGCGATTATGCGCAGGGCGAATTGCAGCCCCGGGTGACCAGCGCGTTCCTCGACGAGCGCTTCGACCGCGAGATCATGGCCGAGATGGGCGCGCTCGGGCTGCTCGGCCCGACGATCCCCGAAAATTACGGCGGCGCCGGGCTCGGCTATGTTGCCTACGGGCTGGTCGCGCGCGAAGTCGAGCGCGTCGATTCGGGCTATCGATCGGCGATGAGCGTCCAGAGCAGCCTCGTGATGCACCCGATCTTCGCCTACGGCACCGAGGAACAGAAGCGCAAATATCTGCCCAGGCTCGCAACCGGCGAATGGATCGGCTGTTTCGGGCTGACCGAGCCCGACGCCGGCTCGGATCCCGGCGGGATGCGCACCCGCGCCGAGAAGGTCGACGGCGGCTACCGGCTGACCGGCACCAAGATGTGGATCACCAATTCGCCGATCGCCGACGTGATGGTGGTCTGGGCCAAGTCCGATGCGCATGGCGGCGGGATCAAGGGCTTCGTGCTCGAGCGCGGGATGAAGGGCCTGACCACGCCCAAGATCGAAGGCAAGCTCTCGCTGCGCGCCTCGGTCACCGGCGAGATCGTGATGGACGGCGTCGAAGTGAGCGAGGATGCCCTGCTCCCCGAAGTGCAGGGGCTCAAGGGCCCGTTCGGCTGCCTCAACCGCGCGCGCTACGGCATCGCCTGGGGCACGATGGGCGCGGCCGAGGCATGCATGCACGCCGCGCGGCAATATACGCTCGATCGCGCGCAGTTCGGCAAGCCGCTCGCCGCGACTCAATTGGTCCAGCTCAAGCTCGCCAACATGCAGACCGAGATCGCGCTCGGGCTGCAGGCGGCATTGCGCGCCGGGCGGATGTTCGACGAAGGCACGCTGAGCCCCGAGGCGATCAGCATCATCAAGCGCAACAATTGCGGCAAGGCGCTCGATATCGCCCGAGTCGCGCGCGACATGCACGGCGGCAACGGCATCTCGGCCGAATTCCACGTCATGCGCCACGCGATCAACCTCGAGACGGTCAACACCTATGAGGGCACGCACGACGTGCACGGGCTGATCCTCGGCCGCGCGATCACCGGGATCGCGGCGTTCTGATGGAGCCCGATCGGCAGCCGACGCTGACCGGCGAGCGGGTGACGCTGCGCCCAAGCACGCCGGACGATTGGGAGGCGCTGTTCGCGGTCGCATCCGATCCGCTGATCTGGGAAGTCCATCCAGCGCACGACCGCTGGCAGGAACCCGTGTTCCGCGCCTATTTCGACGCCGGCATCGCGAGCGGCGGGGCGCTGACGATCCTGGATCACGCCAGCGGTGACGTGATCGGATCGTCGCGCTTCGACAATTGGAAGCCGGAGGCCGACGAGATCGAGATCGGCTGGACTTATCTCGAGCGCGCTTATTGGGGCGGCAGCTATAATCGCGAGATCAAGCGGCTGATGCTCGATCATATCCATGCGCATGTCGGGACCGTCGTGTTCACCGTCGGCGAAGGCAATATCCGCTCGCGCAAGGCGATGGAGAAGATCGGCGGCGTGCTGCGGCCGGGCATCGAAATGCGGCTGATGGCCGGCGAGATGAAGCCGCACGTGATCTACGAGATCCGGCGCCAAGGAAACCTGAAGGCGTGAAGCCGCTCGCCGGGCTCCGGGTCGTCGAGCTCGCGCGGATCCTCGCCGGCCCGTGGTGCGGGCAGTTGCTCGCCGATCTCGGCGCCGACGTGATAAAGATCGAGCGGCCGGGCGAAGGCGACGACACCCGGCATTGGGGGCCGCCCTTTCTCCACGGGCCCGACGGCGAAACTCTCGACGCCGCCTATTTCCACGCGACCAATCGCGGCAAGGAGAGCCGCGCGATCGACATCGCCACGCCGGAGGGCCAGGCCGAAGTGCGTGCGCTGATCGCCGGGGCCGATGTCGTCATCGAGAATTACAAGGTCGGCGGCCTCGTCAAATACCGGCTCGATCCCGCCAGTCTGCGCGCCGCGCATCCGAACCTGATCGTCTGCTCGATCACCGGCTTCGGGCAGGACGGCCCCTATGCCCACCGCGCCGGCTACGACTTCATCATCCAGGGCATGGGCGGGATCATGTCGCTGACCGGCGAGCCGGACGGCGCGCCGCAAAAGGCGGGCATTGCCTATGCCGACATCTTCACCGGGGTCTATTCGGCGGTGGCGATCCTCGCGGCGCTGCGACGCCGTGACGTCACCGGCGAGGGCGCGCATATCGACATGGCACTGCTCGATACGCAGGTCGGCGTGCTCGCCAACCAGGCGCTCAACTGGATGGCATCGGGCAAGGTGCCGCACCGGATGGGAAACGGCCATGCCAATCTCGTTCCCTATCAGGCGTTCGAGGCGAAGGACGGCGCACTGATCGTTGCGGTCGGCAATGATTCGCAGTTCCGCAAATTATGCACGGTGCTCGGGCTCGACCTGGCCGACGACCCCCGCTTTGCCACCAATCCGGCGCGGGTGACCAACCGCGCGGTGCTGATCCCTTTGCTCGAAGCGGCGATCCGAATGCGCGCCAAGGCAGACCTTTACGAAGCGCTCGAAGCCGCCGGAGTGCCCGCGGGCCCGATCAACGCAGTCGACGAAGTGTTCGCCGACCCGCAGGTGATCGCCCGCGGCATGCAGATCGAGCGCGACGGCGTACCGGGCCTCGCCAGCCCGATCGTGATCGACGGTGAGCGGATGGTCTCGGACCGGGCCAGCCCGAAGCGCCCGAACGGCTGATCGCATGCCGCCGCTGGAAATCGCAATCGCCGGCTGCGGCCCGGCGGGGCTCGCCGCGGCGCTGCTCCTCCACCGCGACGGACATCACGTCACTTTGTTCGAGCGCTTCGACGCAGCGCGGCCGATCGGCTCGGGACTGATGATCCAGCCGACCGGGCTCGGCGTTCTCCGCGCGCTTGGCCTCGAGGACCGGCTGCTCGCGCATGGCGCCCGAATCGCGCGGCTGACGGGAGAAGCGAGCGGCCGCAGCGTTCTAGATGTGCATTATGCGGCGTTGGATGGAGACCGGTTCGGCGTCGGGATTCACCGGGCGAGCTTGTTCGAAATCCTGCATGCTGCAGTCGAAGCGGCGGGAATCGCCGTGCGCACCGGCTGCGAGGTCGAAGGATCGGCGCGCGAGGGCGCGCGGCGCCGGCTGCACCTCAAGGATGGCCGGTCGGTACTGGCCGATCTCGTCGTCGACGCGCTCGGCGCGCGCAGCGCGCTGGCGACCGGTCCCACCCGTGCGCTCGCTTATGGCGCGCTCTGGGCGAGCGTGCCCTGGCAATCGGGCTTCGACGAAACCGCGCTCCAGCAACGCTATCGGCGCGCAAGCGTCATGGCGGGCGTCCTGCCGACCGGCGCGCGCCCCGGCACCAGCGTCCGGGAAGCCGCGTTCTTCTGGTCGCTGCGGGCGGATCGGCTCGACGAGTGGCGCGCACGCGGGCTCGACGCATGGAAGGCCGAAGTGACCGCGTTATGGCCCGCCACCCGGCCCCTGCTCGACGACATCGTCGATCTCGATCAGCTGACCTTCGCCCGCTACGCGCACCGCACGCTCGGTACGCCCGCCGAGCCCGGCCTGATCCATATCGGCGACGCCTGGCATTCGACAAGTCCACAACTCGGCCAGGGCGCGAACATGGCCTTGCTCGATGCCTGGGCAATGGCGCTGGCGCTGCGCGGGCACCAGACGCTCGACGGGGCGCTCTTACAGGCAGTGAAGCTGCGCCGGCGCCATGTCCGGATCTATCAGGCGATGAGCCGGCTGTTGACCCCGGTCTATCAATCCGACGGCAGGCTGATCCCGCTGCTGCGCGACCGGCTGGTCGGCCCGATCTCGAAGCTCGGCCCGGTGATGCGGCTCCAGGCAGCGATGGTAAGCGGGCTTATCGGCGCGCCGCTGCGGCCGCTGGGGCTAGCCTAGCCTGCGGATCAGCTCCTGCGCGGCGGCGGGCGCCCGGACTTTGCCGCCGTGGATGAAGAATAGGAATGTCTCGCGCGGAATCGCCGGCGGTAGCGCTTCAGTGACGTAGGGAAGCCCCACGGGGCGCCCACCGCCTGCCCAGGTCCGCGCCGCCTCGGTCCAGCGCGGGAAATCAGCTTCGGGATAGCAGAGCGGATTGTCGTCCTCGCCGGCTTCGAGCCGGGCATAGATGAAGTCCCCGGTGATGTCGGCGATCGCCGGATATTGCGGCGAATCGGCGTAGACGAGCGCAACCCCGGCCTCGCGGCACATCGTGACGAATTCGGGGACACGGAAGCTGTCATGCCGCACCTGGATCGCATGGCGCAGCTTCACGCCGGCCTCCTCGCGCGGGAGCAAGGCGAGAAAGGCACGGAAATCGGCGGCGTCGAACTTCTTGGTCGCCATGAACTGCCAGAAGATCGGGCCGAGCCTGTCGCCGAGCTCGACCAACCCCTGCGACACGAAGCGCTGGACCGATTCGCCCGCCTCGGCGAGCACCTTGCGATTGGTGCAGAAGCGCGACCCCTTCACCGTGAAGACGAAGCCGTCGGGCACCGTTTTGGCCCAACCCTCGAAGGTCGCCGGCTTGAAAGTCGAATAATAGGTGCCGTTGACCTCGATCGCGCTCAGCTGGCGCGAGGCGAATTCGAGCTCCTTCTTCTGCGTGAGCCCTTCGGGGTAGAAGGTCCCGCGCCAGGGGGCGAAGGTCCAGCCGCCGATGCCGATTCGTATGGGTGCGCTTGCCATGACGCGAGTCTAGCCGAGAATGCGCGCTCGGTCAGTCCCGGAAGCTGCGAACTCAGGGCAGCCGCTTCCAGGTCTGCGACTTGCAGATTATCCCGAACAGCACGCAGCCCTTGCCGATCATCGTCTGCGAATCGACAAAGCTGATCGTGCCGGAGAAGGTCTTGCGGAGATCGGGGACGAACACCTTGCCGCGCCACTGACCGCCGCCGGCGGGCGCGAGGTCGCGGAACAGGCGCGTGCCGATCAGATTCTCGGTGCCGCCGCGGCGCGCATCGGCCTGTGCCTTGGCGCTGGCCCAGGTCACCGTAGCGCACAGCCGCTCGCCGCAATTGTCGATGCGGACATGGACGCTGTTGCTCGGATTGCGCCATTCGGTGGCAACCGGCGGCGGCGCAGGCTCGTCGGCAGAAGCGGGGGTCGCGACGGGCAGCGCGACGAGCGCCACCGCCAGAAATTTCGAAACGATAGACTGCATCAAGACCCTCTCTCGAACACCGACGATGGCTCTCCGGTGAACGACACCGAATCTGGAGATTAGGAACGTGCCCGACAAGGCGCAAATTGGGAAACGGAACGTTGGGCTGATGCCGTGCCGGCAGCGCTGCCGATCAAATGCGGGATTTAGCTGACTAAATCCCGCACGGCAGCGCTGGAGCGGGCGAAGGGATTCGAACCCTCGACCCCGACCTTGGCAAGGTCGTGCTCTACCCCTGAGCTACGCCCGCTCTGGCGTTCTGCCCCGTGCTGCAAGCGCTTCGGGGCGGGTGAGGCGCGGCCACTAGCAGCGGGGTTCCGGCAGTGCAACCCCCTACAAGCGATTCGGGAAAAGGCTTGGCGCGCGCGGCGCAAACCCCCACATAGCGGCGCAACCCGACATCACCCCCAGGAGCATCGCTTTGGCCACGCTTGGATTGTCCCCGCAAGAGAAGGAAGCCGTCGAAGCCTTCCGCCGCGATGTCGTCGAGCCGTCGATGACCAGCCTCGTCGTCATCGATTTCTGGGCCGAATGGTGCGGCCCGTGCAAGGCGCTGACTCCGGTGCTCGAAAAGGTCACCGCCGATTACGCCGCCAAGGGCGTCACGCTGGCGAAGGTCGATGTCGACGCGAACCAGTTCATCGCCGCGCAATTCCAGGTGCGCTCGATCCCGACGGTCTATGCGATGTTTCAGGGGCAGCTCGTCGCCGACCTGACGTCTGCGCGCACCGAGACCCAATTGCGCACGATGCTCGATCAGATTCTGCGCCAATTGCCGGTGCAAAGCGAGGAAGCCGAGGCCGAGGCCGAGCTAGAGCCGTTGATCGCGATGGCCGAGCAGGTACTCCACGACGGCGACAACGCGCGCGCGCTTTCGATTTTCGAGCAGATCGCCGAGATGGCGCCCGAACATCCGCAGATCGCCGCCGGCCGCGCGCGCGCGCTGGTAGCGCTCGGTCGCGTAGATGAGGCCGAGGGGGTGCTGGCGGCGCTTCCCGAGGAGGCGGCCAAAGGCGCGGAGATCGAGCAGGCACGCGCCGCGCTGGCGCTCGCCCGCGAAGTGGCTCCGGTCGAGGACCTTTCGGGGCTCGAAGCCAGGGCCGCGAGCGGCGACATGGACGCGCGTTACGAACTCGCCGGTGGCCAGATGGCGGCGGGCGACCGTGACGCGGCGACCGCAACCCTGCTGGCGATGATCGCCGAAGATCGCGAGTGGAACGAAGGTGCCGCCAAGGCGCGGCTGCTCAAGCTATTCGAGGCAGTCGGCCTCGAGGATCCCTGGGTGTCGGCGCAGCGCCGGAAATTATCGGCGATCCTGTTCGGATGACCGCGACGCGGCTCTCGGTGTTCCCGCTGGCGGGGGCATTGCTCTTCCCGCGGATGCATTTGCCGCTCCACATCTTCGAGCCGCGCTACCGTGCGTTGATTTCCGACGCGCTCGCGCGCGACCGGCGGATCGGCATGATCCAGCCGCGCGATGCCAACGAGCCGCCAGCCTTGTTCGATGTCGGCTGCGTCGGCCGGATCGCCGAAGTCGAGGCGCTGCCCGACGGGCGCTACGATATCGTGCTCGAGGGCCTCACTCGGTTCACCGTGCTGCGCGAGCTCGACGTCACGACGCCGTTCCGGCAAGTCGAAGCCGAGCTGGAGGCGGCCGGCGAGGAGGAAGTGCTTGCGATCGCCGAGCGTGCCTCGCTCGAAATGGAGTCGCGGCGCTTTGCCGACGGGCTCGGCTATGCGGTCGACTGGGAGGCAGTGACGCGGCTCGACGACGAATCCCTGGTCAACGGCATCGCCCAGATCGCGCCGTTCGACGTCGCCTCGAAACAGGCGCTGCTGGAGGCCGACGGGCTTTCCGCGCGCGCCGAGCTGATCGTCCAGCTGATGCAGTTCTTCGGTCGCCACGGCGAAGAAGGCGGAGTGACGCTACAATGATCGATCCGTGGCTGCTCGAGCGGCTGGTATGCCCGGTCACGCGCACTCCGCTGCGCTACGACGAGACTGCGGCGGAACTCGTGTCCGACGAAGCTGGCCTCGCTTATCCGGTGCGCGATGGCGTGCCGGTCCTTCTGGTCGAAGCGGGGCGGCAGCTCCGCTAGGACGTGATCCTTCTGTTCCCCAAGCCCAATCTAGCGGCGGCTGAGCCGATAGGTGCCGGTGAACGTCACGTTCGCCCCGCCACAGGCACCATTGTCGTTCGCCAGCAGATAGGGGCCGAGCAGGCGCAATTGCACGCGGCAACGATAGGTCTCGTCCGGCGCGTCCTCGAAGGAGCGCGCCGCAGTCCCGCTTTCGGCGCCCTCGTCGACCGAAAAGGCGATGCGGTCGCCGCTGGCTTTCACATCGACTGCGAATTCGCCGACATGGACTGCGCCGATCGCGACCCGCTGGGGATCGGAGGCCCCCCACGTTGCGGAGCCGGCGACATGCAGCGTGCCACCTCGGCCCGCCGCGACTTCTATCTCGGACTCCCAGGCTTTCCAGACGCCCTGCCAGCCGGTCCCGGGGGCGATCCGGGCCAGGCCCGCGCTTTGGAGCCAGCCACTACGCGTCTTCCCGGTCGGGCTGACGAAGGTGACCGACGTGAAGCCGCCGTGCGTGCCATTGGCCACAAGCAAATCGCCAGTGACGACATAGGCGCGGCTGGCGCGCGGCTTCGCGCCTTCGACGGCGTCGAAGAAATAGAGCTTCGCGCCCGGCTTGACCTGCACCAGCCACGCATCCGCCAGCGGATCGGCGGGCTGGACTGCAACCGGCGCCGTCAGCAGCAGCATCGCCGCGAGCAGCGCCATCACACCGCCAAACCCTGGAGCAGCCTGGGCACATCGCCGCTCTCGCCGCGCGCCTCGGCCATGAACCAGGTCTTGAGCGGCGGCAACTTGTCGACCGCGGACAGGCCGAGGCGGCGCACGCTCGCCGCGGTCTTGCCGGGCACGCCGAACAAGCGAGTGAGGCCATCGGTCGCGGCAGCGACCATGAAGGTGTCGAGCCCGCGCCAGCGCTGGTAGCGCGCGAGCAATTGCGGATCGCCGAGGTCCATGCCCAGCCTTTTGCCGTCGACCAGCACTTCGACCAAAGTCGCGACGTCGCGGAAGCCGACATTGACGCCCTGCCCCGCGATCGGATGAATCCCGTGCGCGGCGTCGCCGACGAGCGCGAGCCGGTTCGACGTGATCCACGCCGCATGATGGAAGCCGAGCGGGTAGCTGAACCGCGACGACAGCGGACCGAGCGGACCGAGAAACCCGCCCATCCGCTTTTCGACTTCGGCGAGATAGCCGCGCTCGGAAATCTTGTTCATCCCCGCCGCGTCGCGCGCATGGACCGTCCACACCACGGCCGAGCGATGGCCATGTTCGTCGTCGAGCAACGGCAGGATCGCGAACGGACCTTCGGGATAGAAAATCTCGAAGGCGATGTTCTCGTGGCTGCGCGCGTGCCCGAGCGTCGCGACCATCGCCGCATGGTCATAGCTCCACCGCGCGGTCTTGAGCCCCGCGGCGTCGCGGGTCGGCGAGTTGCGGCCCTCCGCGGCGACCAGCAGCGGCGAGCGAACGACGGCGCCCGAATCGAGCGTGGCAGTCACGCCGAATTCGCCGCGCTCGACCGACACCGCGCGGGTCTTCATCCGAAGATCGACACCCGGCGCGGCCTGGGCAGCCTCGAACAATGCGGTCCGCAGGATGCGGTTCTCGAACATGTGGCCGAGCGCCGCTTCTTCCGCAGCGGGCACGAAATCGAGCTTGCCGGACGCCAGCCCGTCGCTGACCCGGATGCCCTCGATCGGACACCCCTTGCCGGCGAGCTGGGGCGCGACTCCGATCGCTTCGAACATCCGCATCGGCGCGCTCGCGATCGCCGAGGCGCGTCCGTCATGGCCGGCCGCAAGGATCGTCTCGGGATCGGCGGGATCGACGACGATCGACGTCAGGCCATGGGCATCGAGTGCGGTGGCCAGCGCGCTGCCGACCAGTCCGCCGCCGAGAATGAGTATGTCCGCGCTATCCATGGCGCCTTCCTAAGGTGTTTCGAATGCCGGTGCCAGTCCGAGTCCGGCAGGTACAAAACAGGTCCAGCTTGACGTCAGATCCCCGGTGAGCGATGATTCACCCGCACCCCCTGACATTTTGGAGACTGGGCCATGGCGTCCCGGGCACAACCGTCGCTGTTGCGCGACACGATGAAGGCCGGCGTGCGCCGCAGCAGCGCATTGATCGGCGGAACCCTGTTGTTCCTCGCGACCATCGGCGTCGTGCTGGCGCTGCTCACCTATAATTCGCAGGATCCGTCGCTCAACACGGCCTCCGGCGGGCCGGCGCGCAACCTGCTCGGTCTGCCCGGCGCGTGGATCGCCGATCTTCTGCTGGCGACATTGGGCCTGCCGGCCGCATTGCTGGCGCCGGCGGGGCTCATCATCACCAATCGGCTGTGGCTCGATCGGCCGCTCGGCGACTGGAAAAGGATGCTGCGCGGCGCCGTGATCGGCGTGGTGCTGATGGCGACTGCGCTCGCTTTCTTCTCGAGCGATTCGGTGCTGTGGCTGGTCGGCGGCTGGGGCGGCGTGATCGGCCTCTCGATCGCCGGACTGTTCAGCTGGATGATCGGCTTCATCGGCGATCCGGTGCTGATCTTCTGGATGACGCGCGGGCTGGGGCTGATCTTCGCACTCTCTGGCCTCTGGCTCTGGTGGCGCAGCCTCGACTTCACGCTGCCCGAGCGGACCAGCATCGGAATGCCGCAGCTGTTCGGACCGGGCAAGACGCCGCTGCTGCGCGGCCCCGAGCCGCAGGAGCTGCGCGAAACCCGCGAGCCGCCCGAACCGCGCGAGCCCCGCAAACTGGTGGTGCCCGACAACCGCCCCGGCCCGGTCATCGCCGAGCCGAGCATCGGGCCCTCGCCGGCCCGGCCCAAGCCGCCGGTGCAGAGCAGCCTGGACTTCAGGGACACCTACAAGCTGCCGCCGCTCGATTTGCTCAAGGCGGCGCCGCCCAACCAGAATCCACAAATCGACAAGCTCGCGCTCGAACGCAACGCGCGGCTGCTCGAAAGCGTGCTCGACGATTTCAACGTGAAGGGTCAGATCGTCGAAGTCCGCCCCGGCCCGGTGGTGACGATGTACGAATTCGAACCAAACGCGGGGATCAAGGCGAGCCGCGTGATCCAGCTCGCCGACGACATCGCCCGCAACATGAGCGCGATCTCGGCGCGCGTCGCGACGATTCCGGGGCGCACCGTGATCGGCATCGAATTGCCCAACGCGAAGCGCGAATCGGTCAATCTCCACGAATTGATCGGCAGCGAAGCCTTCGAAGCGCAGGGCGCGACATTGCCGCTCGTGCTCGGCAAGAATATCGGCGGCGATCCGGTGATCGGCGATCTCGCGCCGATGCCGCATCTGCTCGTCGCCGGCACCACCGGTTCGGGCAAGTCGGTCGGGCTCAACGCGATGATCCTGTCGCTGCTCTACCGGCTGACTCCGGACCAGTGCCGGATGATCATGATCGATCCCAAGATGCTCGAACTGAGCATCTACAAGGACATCCCGCATCTGCTCGCCGACGTAGTGACCGACCCGCCCAAGGCAGTCCGCGCGCTCAAATGGGCGGTCGAGCAGATGGAGGACCGCTACCGGATGATGGCGAGCGTCAACGTCCGCAGCCTCGCCAGCTTCAACGACAAGGTCCGCCAGGCCAAGGCGAAGGGCCAGAAGCTCGGTCGGAAAGTCCAGGTCGGCTACGACCCCGAGAGCGGCCGGCCGATCTACGAGGAAGAAACGCTCGAGCTGGCGCCGCTGCCGCAGATCGTCATCATCGTCGACGAGCTCGCCGACCTGATGATGACCGCGGGCAAGGAAGTCGAATTCCTGATCCAGCGGCTCGCGCAAAAGGCGCGCGCGGCGGGGATCCACTTGATCATGGCCACGCAGCGCCCGTCGGTCGACGTCATCACCGGCGTGATCAAGGCCAATCTGCCGACGCGGATCAGTTTCCACGTTACGTCGAAGATCGATTCGCGCACGATCCTCGGCGAGCAGGGCGCCGAGCAACTGCTCGGCAAGGGTGACATGCTCTACATGCCGGGCGGCAAGCAGATCGTTCGCGTCCATGGCCCGTTCGTCAGCGACGATGAAGTCCAGGCGGTCGCCGATTTCTGGCGCGCGCAGGGTTCTCCCGATTACATCACCGCAGTCACCGAAGAGCCCGAGGATGGCGGCTTCGCGCTCGAGGGCGGTCCCGACGGCGACGATTCGCCCGAGGATCAGCTCTATCGCCGCGCCACGCAATTGGTCGCCGAGAGCCAGAAGGCGTCGACGTCATGGCTTCAGCGCCAGTTGCGCGTCGGCTATAATTCGGCCGCGCGACTGGTCGAGCGGATGGAGAAGGACGGGCTGGTCTCCCGCCCCGACCATGTCGGCCGCCGCGAAGTGCTGATGGACACCGACGGGCGGCCGCTCTGAGGATCGTTTCGTCGGGGAACGGGTTCAGGGGGCATTCAAGCCGCGCTTGCTAGCGGTTCTGCTAAAGTATTCGGAGAAGATTGACGTGTTTGCACGCCCCCTCGCCCTCACACTGTTCGCTGCGCCCGCGCTGATCGCCGCGGCGCCTGCGGGCGAGCTCGCCCAGGTACAACAGCATCTGCAGGGTGTGACCAGCATGACTGCGGCTTTCAACCAGACCGACCGCAACGGCCGCGTGCTGACCGGCACGATGACGCTCAAGCGCCCCGGCAAGATCCGCTTCCAATATCAGAAGGGCGTCCCCCAATTGATCGTCGCCGATGGCAGCAGCCTCTATTTCATCGACTATCAGGTGCGCCAGGTCGATCGCTGGCCGATCGGCAATTCGCCGCTGGCAGTTTTGCTCAATCCCAAGCGCGACATCACCAAATTCGCCAAGCTCAACGCGACCGGCGATCCGCGTGTCGTTTCGATCGAAGTCCACGACCCGGCGCATCCCGAATATGGCCGGATCACGATGATCTTCCAGAAGAACGCCGCCGGTCCGGCAGGGCTGATGCTGCAGGGCTGGGTGGCGCTCGATTCACAGAATAACCGCACGACGATCCGGCTGTCGGGCCAGCAGATCAACGGCAACGTCTCCGACGGAGCGTTCCGCTGGAACGACCCGCGGAGCAAAGGTCCCCGGAATCGCTGAGTTTTCTGACTATCGTTCATGCTGGCGACAGGTTGCGGCCTCTAGAAACGGACCTGCGGATGTGGGGCGGTACTCGGGATTTTCCCCCTGTTGCTCGAGGTCGAACCACTTCCCGCCTGCGTGACGAACGCTAGGTCGGCCCTCGCTCCAATGCCCCCGGAGCGAGGGCCTTTCCGTATCCGGCAGACCGCCTTACATCGCCCCCGATGAAGATCGCTTCCTGGAACATCAATTCGGTCCGCTTCCGCATCGAGATCGTCGAGCAATTCCTCCGCGAGGAGGCGCCCGACATATTGTGCCTGCAGGAAACCAAGGTGATCGACGGCGACTTCCCCGAATCGCCGTTCCGCGCATTGGGCTATGACCACGTTATCAAGCACGGCCAGAAGATGCACCACGGCGTGGCGATCATCAGCCGCGTGCCGGTGATCGAGGACGATCGTTTCGACTGGCAAGCGAATCAGGAAGCGCGCCATGTCGGGGTTCGACTGCCCAACGGTGTTCGCCTCGAGAATGTCTATGTCCCGGCCGGCGGCGACGTCCCCAACCGCGACGTGAATCCCAAATTCGGCCAGAAGCTCGATTTCGTCGAACGCATGACGCAATGGGCGGCGGAGCTGGACGTGCCCACTATCTTGACCGGCGATTTCAACATCGCGCCGCTCGAATGCGACGTGTGGAGCCACAAGCAATTGCTCGACGTGGTCAGCCACACGCCCGTGGAAGTCGAGGCGCTGGGGCGGTTGCAGGCAGCGCACGACTGGGTCGATCTGGGCCGCCGCTTCATCCCCGCGCCGGAGCGCTGCTTCACCTGGTGGAGCTATCGCTCGAAGGATTGGACCGCCAACGATCGCGGCCGCCGGCTCGATCACATGTGGGCCAGCCGCGAAGTCGCGGAAAAGGCGACCAGCCACAAGGTGTGCGAGCCGTGCCGCAGCTGGCTCAAGCCATCGGACCATGTTCCGCTCGTCACCGAGTTCGACTTTTGACGAATCCGCGCGCCGTTGCCACCGCGGTCGACGCGCTGCGCCGGGGCTGGCCGGTGGCGATCCGCGGGCGCGACGCGACGCTCAAGCTGCTGGCGATCGAAACCGCCGACGCCGAGCGGCTCAAGGCTTTCGACCCCGAAGGCGTTGCACCGGTGTTGCTCTCCGCCGGGCGCGCAGCGACTCTCAAGCTCGCCAACCAGCGTGAGGCGGCGGCGCCCGACGGGCCGGTGCTCGTCGAACGCGTGCCCTGGCTCGATTTCGACACCGCGACTGCACTCGCTGACCCGCAGCTGGACCTTGCGACTCCGCTCAAGGGGCCGTTCCGGGCGATCGAAGTGGAAGCGCCCGACGCCGCCGCCGCGGCGCTGCGCCTGGCGCGGATCTCCGGTCTGTTGCCGGCCTTTTTCGCGACTCGGGGGACGGACGATGCAGCGATTACTCCCGCCGACATCGACGCGCACGAGGACGCGGACCGGCTGCGCATCGTCGGGCGCGCGCGGCTGCCCGTCGCCGGCGCAGAAGACAGCGAGATCGTCGCTTTCCGAACCGACGAAATGCCGGGCGAGCATGTCGCGCTTCTGATCGGCCAGCCCGACGGCAACCCGCCGCTGGTCCGGCTCCACAGCGAATGCCTGACCGGCGACGTACTCGGCAGCCTGAAATGCGATTGCGGACCGCAGCTAAAGGCGGCGATCGCCGCAATCGAGACGAGCGGCTGGGGCATATTGCTCTATCTGCGCCAGGAAGGCCGCGGGATCGGGCTGATCAACAAGCTGCGCGCCTATGCGCTGCAGGACCAGGGCTTCGACACCGTCGACGCCAATACCCGTCTGGGGTTCGCCGTCGACGCGCGCGACTTCGCCGTCGCCGGGCGGATGCTCGCTTTGCTCGGCCAGAGGACGATAAGGCTGCTGACCAACAATCCGGACAAGGTGGCGGCGTTGGAAGCCGCGGGGATCATTGTTGCCGAGCGAGTAGCGCACAAGCTGCCCCCCAATCCGCACAACCAAGGCTATCTCGCCACCAAGCGCGACCGCACCGGCCACCAGCTCTAAGGCAGGACGATCACGCCGGCGCGCGCGCCTTGCGAACCAAAGGTCACACCAAGGTCACACTGTCGCGCATGTCCAGCGGCGAGTGGGCCATGCCGGAATGCATAAAGGTCCGGCGCAGTTTTCGGTCGCGATCGATAATCTCAAAGAGCGGCCGCCGGGTGGCGGCACATCGATGCCAGCAGGCGAAATCCTACATTGCAAGCGGAAATCCGACCGGATCTAGGCAATCAGCCGGGCGACCGCGTCGAAGTCGGTCGCGATCGCCTGGACGCCGAGCGCGCGCAGGCGATCGGCATGGTCGGGCGCGCAATGCGTGCCCGCGCACAGCCCGACGACGAAGGCCCCCGAGGCGACCGCGCCGGTCACGCCCACCGGCGAATCCTCCAAGATCACGCAGCGGCGAATGTCGACGCCGAGCGCATCCGCGGCATGGAGATAGACATCGGGCGCTGGCTTGCCGCGCGCGACATGTTCGCGACCGCTGAAGATCTTGTCGCCAAACGCCGCGCGCACGCCGAGATGATCGAGATGCCGGGTGATCCACTCGGTGCTGCTCGACGAGGCGATCGCGCGCGGCAGCGCTTCGGGAAGGCTCTCGATGAAGCGGATCGCCCCGGCGACAGCGGGGAGGCCCTCCTCCAGTGCGCGTCGATCCTCGACCGCGCGCACCGCGTGGAAATCGTCCGGGACCGCGCGGCCGATCCACGATTCGATCGCTCCGAGAAAATCGGCGCCGGCCAGCCCCATGAAATTGGCCATCGAATCCTCAGCCGTGGTCGGATGGCCGATGCCGGTCAGATATTCGGCGATCTGGCGGTTTCCGGCATATTCGCTCTCGAGCAGCACCCCATCGAAATCGAAGATCATCGCATCGAATTTCACTCACGCTCTCCGAACAAGGCAGTGCCGACTCGGACGTGCGTGGCACCGATGGTCACTGCGGTCTCGTAATCGCCCGACATCCCCATGCTGAGGTCGGCAATGCCATGGTCGCGGGCGAGCTTGGCGAGCAGGGCAAAATAGGGCGCCGCCTCGACCTCGAGCGGAGGGACGCACATCAGCCCACCCACCGGCAGTTCCGCGGCGCGCGCCTCGCCCAGCAGGGCCGAGAGATCGGCGACCGCGCAGCCGCCCTTTTGCGGCTCGTCGCCCACATTGACCTGGAGAAAGCAGAGCGGGCGCTTTCCGACCTTGTCCGTTGCCCTGGCCAATGCCTGGACGAGCGAGGGACGATCAACCGAATGGATGGCATCGAAGAGCGCGACCGCTTCCTCGGCCTTGTTCGACTGAAGCTGGCCGACCAGGTGCAGCGAAACACCCGTCGTCTCGCGCAACTCGGGCCATTTGGCCGCCGCTTCCTGCACGCGATTCTCGCCGAATACGCGCTGTCCGGCCTCGATCAGCGGCTGGATCGCAGCGGCATCGTGCATTTTGGATATCGCGATCAGCTCGACCGATTCGGGCACGCGGCCGGCGAGCTGCGCGGCGCGGGCGATCTTCTCGCGAACTTCGGCGAGCCGGGTTGAGGCTTCGTCTATGGGCATGCGCCGCGCTATAGGCGGGCCGATGCCACCCCGCCACCCTCTGCCGCACCTCTGGCTGATGACCGACGAGCGGATGGGCGAATCGCTGTGGAATGCGCTCGCGCGGCTGCCGCGCGGGAGCGGGGTGGTGTTTCGGCACTACGGCTTGCCGCTGGCGGAGCGGCGCGCGCTATTTGCCCAAGTGACGCGGATGGCACGGCGCCGGGGGCTGCTGGTGATCCGCGCCGGCGCAGAGCGGCTCGGTCGCGGCGAAGCGGGGGTCCATGGTCGCCGCGGCGCGGGATTGCGCACTTGGCCGGCGCATTCTCGACGTGAGGCGGTTGCGGGGATACGGGCAGGCGCCGATCTGCTGTTCGTTTCGCCGGTATTCGCGACGCGCTCGCATCCGGGGGCGCCGGCACTGGGGCGGGCGCGGCTTGGGCTGATGATCCGCGGGCTTGGGGTGCCGGTGATCGCGCTCGGCGGGATGGATCCGCACCGCGCGGCGGGGCTGCGGCCGCTGGGGATTTACGGCTGGGCGGCGATCGATGCTTGGATAGGACAACCTGGTTCCCCTGCGAAAGCAGGAGCCCAGGATTATCTACCGCCCCGCTTGTGGCGCTAGGCTCCCGCTTTCGCAGGACAGCGCGACGATCTCAGGGGTGAATTAGCCGCATGAGATCCCGGCCTTGGCGGGATGCCCGTTGGCGTCAGAAGCGGAAGGCAGTGCCCACATAGACCGCCTGGCTGTCGCGGCGGTTGTCGGTCACCTTGGGCAGGCGATCCTGCTCGCTCTTGTAGCGCACGCCCGCCGTCACATCGAAGTTGCGCGTCAACGAATAGCTGCCGCCGACATCAATCGAATAGCTCGGCTTGTCGCCGATCAGGACCGGCGTGTTGGCCAGCGGACGCTCGGTTGCGGCCTGGACGCGGCCAGTGACTCGGCTGCCCGAATAGCTGACGCCCAGATTGGCGCGCTCGGTGCTGCCCGGCTGGGTGACGAGTTCGACGCGAGTCACGTCGCCGGCGACGGCAAAGCGCTTCCAGCCGACCGACACGCCGAGATTATAGGCAATCGGCGCGAGGCTCACCGGCGTCGCTGCGATCACGTCGTTGCGGCTGGCGATCGCCGCGGTGCGAGTCGAACGCGCACGGACCGCAACGGTCACCGCGCGGCCGCCGCGGCGCGATTCGGAGGGCGTGAAGCGGAAGCCGGCTTCGGGCATGCCGCTGCGCGCGAGGATCGCGGCAAGCTTGGGATCGGCGGCGGCGGGCGTGAAGGTGCCGATGCCGCTGCGCAACGCCGTGGCCGGCCGCAGGGCATAGCCGCGCTCGACCCTGCCATTTTCCTGCGCCTGGAGCGCGGGTGCAACGAAAGCGCCGGCGGCGCAGATCGCCCCCAGCCCCATCACCGTCGCCCAACGTGCCAAACGCATTTTCATCCCCTTTTATGTAGAGGGCCGTACCATGATTCGGAAGCAAGGTTCCACAGGCTGCTGAAATTTCGTGCCACTGTTGCCCGATGCCCACAGGTTTGGCAGCGAATCGCCTGGTTTGCCGGCGAATCGCCGGCGATCGCTGGGAGCGCTGCCGCCTTGCTCCCGCCACACGAGCCCCTATAGATGCTCTCGCTTTATCCTTTCGGGCTTAGGAATGTGTCGATGAACCGCCTGTTGCGCACCGCGATCCTGGGGTCGCTCGCTCTTTCGATCACCGCATGCGGCGGCAACAAGCGCCCCGAGGCCGACCTTGCGGCGTCGCGTGTGACCACGATCGGCGTCAATTCCTATCTGTGGCGCGCGACGCTGGACACGTTGAGCTTCATGCCGCTGCTCCAGACCGATTCGAACGGCGGCGTCATCGTCACCGACTGGTATGTGAACCCGAACACCCCGGCCGAGCGGATGAAGGTCACCGTCACCGTGCTCGACCAGGATCTTCGCGCCGATGCGCTGCGCGTCGCCGCATTGCGCGAAGTCAACCGCACCGGCCAGTGGGTCGCCGCGCCGGTTCAAGCCGCGACCGTCCAGAAGCTCGAGGACATCATCCTCACCCGCGCTCGCGACTTGCGCCGGGCTGCGATCGTCAAGGACTGAGCGGGCCCTTCCTTCGATTGCACCGCGTATCGTGCCTCCGCCTCGCCCGGGACGGGGGTTGATCGCTCATGCGGCGCTGCCTAGTGCCCGGGCAGCAGATTTGAAGGAATTCCGTACGTGTCGCGGTTCAATGCGCTGAAGTCCGATTCGCACTGGCAGAAGGTCTGGGACGAGCGCCGCACCTTCGCTGCGCGCGACGACAGCCCCAAGCCCAAATCCTACGTCCTCGAGATGTTCCCCTACCCCTCCGGGCGCATCCATATGGGGCACGTCCGCAACTATACGATGGGCGACGTGCTCGCACGCTTCCGGCGGATGAAGGGCATGGAAGTGCTCCACCCGATGGGCTGGGACGCGTTCGGCATGCCTGCCGAGAATGCGGCGATGGAAAAGAAGGTCCATCCCGGCAACTGGACCCGCCAGAACATCGCGACGATGAAGGCGCAGCTCAAGCGGCTCGGCTTCGCCCTCGACTGGAGCCGCGAACTGGCGACCTGCGAGCCCGATTATTATGGGCAGGAACAGGCGATCTTCCTCGATTTCTTCGAGAGCGGGCTGGTCTATCGCAAGGAATCGGCGGTCAATTGGGATCCGGTCGACATGACCGTGCTCGCCAACGAGCAGGTGATCGACGGGCGCGGCTGGCGCTCGGGCGCACTGGTCGAGCGCAAGAAGCTCAGCCAGTGGTTCCTCAAGATCACCCAGTTCGCCGAGGAATTGCTGACCGGAGTCCAGCGGCTCGAGCATTGGCCCGACAAGGTCAAATTGATGCAGGAGAACTGGATCGGCAAGTCGGAGGGGCTGCGGTTTCGTTTTGCGCTGGATGGACTTCAGTTGTCTCAGCAACTGGACGTGGCGTGGGCTTCTAATCCAAATCCTGACGCTATCACGGCAGTCCTAAATCAGGTCGAGGTCTTCACCACCCGCCCCGACACGATCTTCGGATCGAGCTTCGTCGCGATCGCTGCGGATCATCCGATCGCGCAGGCGCTCGCCGCCGGAAACTCCGAAGTGCAGGCGTTCATCGAGCGCTGCAAGCAGGGCGGGACCACCGCGGCCGAGCTCGAAACGCAGGAGAAGCTTGGCTTCGACACCGGCCTACGCGCCACGCATCCCTTTGATCCTGCTTGGCAATTGCCGGTCTATATCGCGAACTTCGTGCTGATGGATTACGGCACCGGCGCGGTGTTCGGCGTGCCCGCGCACGACCAGCGCGACTTCGAATTCGCGACCAAATACGGCCTCCCGATCTTACCACAGCACTTGCCAGCTGGAATCCGATACGACGCAGAGCGCAAAGTAGCTTTTGAACGTGACGAAGAATCCGATGAGAACGTCTTCTATCACGACTTCAACGAAGCGGCCTTGGAGATCAAACCTTCCGAAGGTCGCGAACAAGAATATCTCGATCCACGGATGGAGAAGATTCTCGTAGATAGCGGCGCTAACTTTTTTGCATCAATTCCTGCTGCTGTTCGAGCCGTTATAGCGCTGGCTGAAAGTCAGGCCTGGGGCACCGGTACCACCGTATGGCGGCTGCGTGACTGGGGCGTCAGCCGCCAGCGTTACTGGGGCACGCCGATCCCGATCATCCACTGCGAGAGCTGCGGCCCGGTCGGCGTGCCGCGCGGACAACTCCCGGTGGTACTGCCCGAAGACGTGTCGTTCGATGTCCCCGGCAATCCGCTCGACCGGCATCCGACGTGGAAGCACGTCAACTGCCCGAAATGCGACGCACCGGCGCGGCGCGAGACCGACACGCTGGACACCTTCTTCGATTCCTCCTGGTATTTCATACGCTTCGCCAGCCAGCCGGCCGACAAGCCGTTCGACAAGGCGGTTGCCGAGCAATGGCTGCCGGTCGGCCAGTATATCGGCGGAGTCGAGCATGCGATCCTCCACTTGCTCTATGCTCGCTTCTTCACCCGTGCGCTCCAGCATATCGGCAAGCTCGACGTGGCCGAGCCGTTCGCCGGGCTGTTCACCCAAGGCATGGTGACGCACGCAACATATTCTATTCCCTCGCTTCTCGACCCCCCTCAGCCACCCATGTGGCTGTCTCCAGATGAAGTAGACATCCGACCCGACGGCAGCGCTGTCGCCAAGGACACCGGAACGGCGGTCGATATTGGCCGCATCGAGAAGATGTCCAAGTCCAAGAAGAACACCGTCGATCCCGAACCGATCGTCGACCAATACGGCGCCGACGCGGTGCGCTGGTTCATGCTGTCGGATTCGCCTCCCGAGCGCGACCTGGAATGGAGCGAGAACGGCATCGAAGGCGCGTGGCGCTTCGTCCAGCGTCTGTGGCGGCTGTTCGACGGGGTGGAAGACGCGCCAGAAGCTATTGGCGGCCAGGACAAGGATCTCGACCGCAAGCTGCATCGCACGATCCATGGCGTCGCCGGCGATATCGAGGCGCTGACCTTCAACAAGTCGGTCGCGCGGCTCTACGAGCTGGTCAATGCCGTCGAGAAGGCTGCACCTTCGGCCTCGCGCTCTAATGCGATCCGCACGATCGTCCGAATCGTCGCGCCGATGGTGCCGCATATCGCCGAAGAGGCCTGGGCCGCGATGGGCGAGGACGGGCTGATCGCCGATGCGCCCTGGCCCGAAGTCGACCCGGCGCTGCTGGTCGACGATGAAGTCACGATCGCGCTGCAAGTGAATGGCAAGCTGCGCGATACGCTGGTAATGCCCAAGGGCGCGCCGAACGAAACGGTCGAAGCTGCGGCACTTGCCGCCGACAAGGTCGTTCGTGCGCTCGAGGGCAAGCCGCCCAGGAAGGTGATCGTCGTGCCCGACCGTCTGGTGAACATCGTCGCATGAGGGCCGCGGCTTTCCTATGCGTGGCGGCGTTGACGCTGTCGGCCTGCGGGCTCCGTCCGCTGTATAGCGGCGGCAGCGGCGGCACGGTCGCGTCGACACTGGCCTCGGTCCAGGTCGCGCCGATCGAAGGGCAATCGGGCTGGCTGGTATCCAACGCGCTGCGCGACCGGTTGAACGCCGGCGACACGACGGCGCGCTATCGCCTGGAAATCCAGCTCGACGACCAGATTTCCGGGCTCGGCGTGCGCCGCGACGACAGCGTCGCGCGCGAGCGGCGGGCTTTGCGCGCGCGCTATCAATTGGTCGATCTCGCGAGCGGCGCCGTAGTGCTGGATGCTACTGCGGGTTCGGATGCCGGTATCGACGTGGTCGGCTCCGAATATGCGACGATCGCTGCCGAACGGACCGCTTTGGAGCGACTTTCGGGGATCGTCGCCGATCAGATCGTCGCACGCGTGGCGCGCTATGCCCAATCGGAGTCGGTCCCCGCGCCTGCGGGCGCCGCAGCGCAATGAAAGCCAGCGCGGGGCAGATCCGCGCCGCCGTCGACAAGCCCGATCCTGCAACCCGGCTCTATCTGTTCCACGGCCCCGACGAAGCCGGCGCGGCCGAGCTCGCCGCACGGCTGGGCCGTGCGCTGGGACCCGAGGCCGAGCGCATCGACGTGGACATGAAGGCACTTCGCGAGCAGCCGGGACGGCTGGCGGACGAAGCCGCGTCGCTCTCGTTGTTCGGCGGCGCGCGCTATGTGCGGCTTTCGGGCGTAGACGAAAGCGCGGGCGAGGCTATCGGCCTGCTGCTCGCCGCGGAGCGCGCGGGCAACCCGGTGATCGCGATCGGGCCGGGGCTCAAGGCCAGCGGCAAGCTGGTCAAGGCGGCGATCGCCACGCCCGCGGCACTCGCTTTCGCCTGCTATGTTCCCGAGGGGATCGACGCGGCGCGGCTGGCGACGACGGTGGCGCGCGAGCACGGCCTGCGCCTCACCGGCGACGTGCCCCAGCGGCTTGCCTCGGCGACTGGGGGCGATCGCGCCATCCTTGCGCGCGAGATCGAGAAGCTCGCCCTCTATCTCGATGCCGCGCCCGAGCGGCCGCGCGATGCCGACGGCGAGGCGCTCGACGCGATCGGCGCCGATCTCGGCGATACCGAGCTGTTCCACGCGATCGACGCGGTGCTCGACGGACGTGTCGGCGAAGTCGGCGCCGAACTGGCCGGACTGGGCGATGGCGTGGCGGTGCCGCTGATGCGCCAGCTGTCGCGCCGGCTGATCACCTTGGCCGAACTGCGCAGCGACATGGACAAGGGCGCGAGCGTCGAGGACGTGCTCGAGAAGCACCGCATCTTCTTTCGCGAAAAGGCGGCGACCGGGCGTGCGCTGCGGCGCTGGAATGCCGCCCAGATCGCGCGGGCGATCCAGCGCGTGCGCGAGACCGAGCGCGCGCTGATGCATTCGGGGAGCGCCGGCGAAGTGCTCGCCGAGGCGGAGTGCACCGCGATCGCTCGCGCGGCCGCGCGAGCGCGGGGCTGAGGCTAGGGTAGGGTCTGTGATTCAGGCTGATTCTTGTCCCCTGCGAAAGCAGGGGTCCAGGGTCACAAGCGGGGCGCTATGGGCTCCTGGCCCCCCCTGGCCCCGTGCTTTCGCAGGGAATGACCTGCTTTAGCTCAGGGGGAATCGACTCTAGATGCGCTCGCCGGTCAGCCGCTGGCACACCATGTCGAGCTGGTCGAGCGTCGAATAGCCCAGCGTCAGCGTCCCACCGCCCTTGGGGCTATGCCCGATCTTGACGTGGAGACCGAGCACGTCGCCCAATTGCCGCTCCAGTGCCTCGATATCGGCGTTGCGGCTCGCCCCCACCCCGCTCTTGCGCTGCGTGGCGGGCTTGGCCTCGCGCGCGAGCTTCTCGGTCTCGCGAACCGACAGGCCTTTCTCGGCAACGGTGCGTGCGAGCCTCTCGGCGTCAGCGGTGCCGATCAGCGCGCGGGCATGCCCCATTTCGATCGCACCGGTTACCACCATTTCGCGGACTGGTGACGGAAGATCCAGCAATCGCAATAGGTTGGCGACATGACTGCGCGATTTGTGAACGAGCTTGGCAAGCGCTTCCTGAGTGTGCCCGAACTCACCGATCAGCTTCGAATAGGCCTCAGCTTCTTCGATCGCATTGAGATCCTCGCGCTGGATGTTTTCCACCAGCGCGATTTCCATCGTCTCCGCGTCGGTCAGTTCGCGGACAAGAACGGGGACTTCGTGGAGCCGGGCGCGTTGCGCCGCGCGCCAGCGGCGCTCGCCCGCGACGATCTGGTAGCTATGGCCGTGCGGCCGAACGACGATCGGCTGGATCAGCCCGCGCGAAGCGATCGACTCTGCAAGATCGTTTAGCGCGGCCTCGTCGAAATGCCGGCGCGGCTGCCCCGGATGCGGCGCCATCGCGCTGACCGGCAGCATGCGCACGCCTGAACCGCTACCGCGCTCGGAAGAGCCAGACACCGGCGCTTCGGAGACGTTGTCCCCCAGCAACGCACTGAGGCCGCGGCCGAGGCCGTGTTTGCGGGGGGCAGGTTCGTTCATGCGGCTTTCCTGAGCTTGGGCAGACGCTCGATCACTTCGCGGGCGAGCGCGATATAGGCCTCCGAGCCGGCGCAGCGATAATCGTAGATCAGCGCCGGCATGCCGTGGCTCGGCGCCTCGGACAGCCGGACGTTGCGCGGGATCACCGTATCGAACACAACCTTGCCGAGCACGGCGCGGACATCGTCTGCGACCTGGTCGGTCAGGCGGTTACGGCGGTCGTACATCGTCAGCGCAACCCCGAGGATAGACAGTCCAGGATTGAAGCGGCTGCGGATGCGGTCGATCGTGCTGAGCAATTGGCTGAGCCCCTCTAGCGCAAAGAACTCGCACTGGAGCGGAACGAGCAGCGCATGGGCGGCAACCATCGCATTGATCGTGAGCAAACCGAGCGACGGCGGGCAATCGATCAGCACGACGTCCCACCTGGCCGGGGCGTGGCGCGCAAGTGCCGCATCCAGGCGATGCGTGCGCGCCTCGAACTCGATCAGTTCGATCTCCGCGCCTGACAGATCCTGCGTCGCCGGTACGATATCGAGCCGGGGTACCTTCGTCGGAATTGCGACTTCGTCGAGGCTCGCGCTGCCGACCAGCAGGTCATAGGTCGAATGCTGGTCCCGTGCTGCCCGTCCGATGCCGAGCCCCGTCGAAGCGTTGCCTTGTGGGTCGAGGTCGAGCAACAAGACGCGCATGCCGGTGGCGGCCAATGCCGTCCCGACATTGATCGCAGTGGTGGTTTTGCCCACCCCGCCCTTCTGATTGGCGATCGCAATGCAGATCATCTGGGCCGCACCCCTCGGGCGATCACGATGCCGGATTCCGGCTGCGTGATACTTGGTTCCACGTGGAACGTACCTTGCCATTTCCCGCGCGCGGCATCCACCTCCGATTGCGCGCTCCGCCCCTTGGGTAGCAGCCAGATTGTGGACAAATCGGCGCAGTGCGCGGCTGAACGAAGCAGTTGGGACAGCTCCGATACCGCGCGAGCGGATATTATCGCGACCGGCTCGTCAGGGCGATAGGCCTCTGCCTTGGACATTTGAACACTGACCCTGGCTTCGAGATTCAGTTCCCTGACCACCGCCGCGAGAAACTCCGCCCGCCTAGCGCGCGGCTCGCAAAGCGCTACGGGCCGGTCCTGGAGGATCGCCGCGACAATGCCCGGCAAGCCCGCGCCACTTCCGACGTCCAGCCACATTCCCGATGGCGCGTCTCCAGCCAAAGGCACGAGTTGCGCCGAATCGACGAAGTGGCGCGACCATATCGAGTCCAAAGTCGACGCCGAAATCAGGTTCTGAATCGGCGCTTCCGCAAGGAGAAGTTCACCATAGCGCTGGAGCACTGTTTCACGTGAAACACCAAATCGATCGCGGATCCAGCTTCGTGCCTGCGCCTCGTTCACGCTGCGGATTTCCGCGCATGCATCAGGACGGCAGACAGCGCGGCCGGGGTGACGCCGCGGATCCGCGCCGCTGCGCCCAGAGTCTCCGGGCGCGCCGCATTGAACTTCTCCACCATCTCGACCGACAAGCCCGGGATGGCACTGAAGTCGAGATGCGCACCCAAACGGACATTGTCGTTCGCCCGCAATTGTTCAACCTCAGCGCTCTGGCGTTCGAGATAGGGCGCATACCGCGCGTCCTCGATAAACTCCGCAAGCATCGCAGGATCGGCGTCCAGGCCGTCCGACACATGGGCGAACTCCACCCCTGGGAAGCGCAACCATTCCTTTGCCGAGCGCCGCGCACCGTCGAGCCCGACCGGTGCGCCGCGCGCATGCACCGCGGAAGCCGTGAGCAACGCTTCGAAATGGCGGTCGAGCTGCGCCCGGCTATCCAGGCGACTCGCACGCCGGGCGAGCCGCTCGCGCCCGAGCAGGCCAAGCTCGGCCGCAGCCCCGCCCAGGCGGGTTTCGGCGTTATCGGCACGCAAACGCAGCCGGAACTCGGCACGCGCGGTGAGCATGCGATACGGCTCGGTAACGCCCTGCAGCACCAGATCATCGACCATGACACCGAGATAGCTGGTCGCCCGGTCCAGCGTGAGCGTATCGAGCCGTCGGGCGAAGGCGGCCGCATTGGCACCCGCCACGAGCCCCTGCCCCGCCGCCTCTTCGTAACCGGTGGTGCCGTTGATCTGCCCGGCAAAATAGAGCCCGGGTATGGCGGGCAGCGCCAAATTCGCGTTCAGCGCCCGCGGATCGATATAATCATATTCGACGGCATAGCCGGGAGTGACGATCCGAGCACGCTCAAGGCCCGGCACCGATTTGACCATCGCCTCCTGCACATCGACTGGCAACGACGTGGACATGCCGTTGGGATAGACGAGATTGGTGTTCAGACCCTCGGGTTCGAGGAATATCTGATGGCCGTCACGGTCGCCGAACCGGTGAATCTTATCCTCGATCGAAGGGCAATAGCGCGGGCCCTGGGCATGGATTGCACCGGAAAACAAGGGCGAGCGGTCGAGGCCCACGCGGATCGCATCGTGCGTCGCCTGGTTGGTCCGGGTCACGCCGCAGTGAAGTTGCGGGAGGACTCGCCCCTTGCTCATCGGCGACATCGTCCAGAGATCCGCGTCGGAAGGTTGCTCGGCCACGCGCGCCCAGTCGATCGTACGTCCGTCGAGCCGCGGTGGCGTCCCGGTCTTTAGCCGCCCCACCGGCAGCGCAAGCGCGTGAAGCTGCGCCGCGAGCCGCGTCGCCGCCCCCTCGCCAACTCGGCCACCCAGCTCGCGCTCTTCACCCCGAAAGATTCGTCCGCCCAGAAACGTGCCGGTGGCGAGCACGACGGCCGCAGCGACGAGCCGGGTGCCGTCCGCCAAGCGAACCCCGGCTATTTTGCCGCCAACCAGCTCCAGCGCATCCGCCTCGCCCTCGACGAGTTGGAGGCCGGACTGCGCGCCGAGCATCGCCTGGATCGCCGCAGCGTAGCGCAAGCGATCCGCCTGCACGCGCGGGCCTTGTACTGCAGTGCCCTTGCTGCGGTTGAGCATCCGGTAATGGATTGCGGCGGCGTCGGCCGCCCGGCCGATCAGCCCATCGCAAGCGTCGACTTCGCGGACGAGATGCCCCTTGCCCAAGCCGCCGATCGCCGGGTTGCACGACATGGCGCCGAGCTTGGTCAAATCGAAGCTGAGCAGGGCAGTGCGCGCGCCGCGACGCGCCGCCGCAGCCGCAGCCTCGGTGCCGGCGTGGCCCCCGCCGATTACGATTACGTCGAATTGCATATGTGCGCGGTACCGACTCAGATCGGCCGCGTCAAAACCGTTCCACGTGGAACATAGCTATTTGCCGATGCAAAACCGCGAAAACAGCGAATCGAGCATTGCCTCGACATCGGTCCTGCCGGTGATCGAATCGAACGCGCGGCGCGCTCCGCGTAGTTCCTCGGCGACCAGCAGCAGATCATGTTGCGCCGCAGCAATTGACAAAGACCTCGCCGCCGCACCGGCCAAGTCGCGCTGTCGGGCATTGAACGCGATCAAATCCGGTGGCGGCAACAGATCGCCCGCAAGAGCGTCGAGACGCAACCAGAGCGCGTCCACTCCCTCACCGGTCACTGCCGAGAGTGCGATGTCGCGCGCCGGAAGCGCCTCTCGCCCAGGAACGTCGCAGCGCGGATTGAGCCAGAGGAACGTGGGATGCGGCGGGGGACTTTCGTCGCCGAGCCACAACACTATGTCGGCCTCGTCGAGCGCTGCCCTCGCCCGCCCGACGCCGATTGCCTCGATCGGATCCGTCGACGAATCGGTGAGCCCGGCCGTGTCGATCAGCAGCCAGGCGGTGCCGTTCCGCACCACCGGCGCCTCGATCCGGTCGCGCGTGGTGCCGGCGATCGGCGAGACGATCGCCGCGTCGCGCTCGATCATCGCGTTGAGCAAGGTCGACTTCCCCGCATTGGGCGGGCCCGCCAGCACGACGCGCAGTCCGTCGCGAAGCCGTTCGGTCGGCGGCCGTGCCGTGACTTCCGCAATGTCCTGCGCGAGCGCCGCGGCTTCCGCACGAATCGCGTCGAGCGAGTCGGCACTGCCCGCCACGTCGTCCTCGTCGCTATGGTCGAGTTGCGCCTCCACCTGAGCCGCAAGCTGCAGCAACCGCTCCGCCCATTGCTCGACCTGCCGGCGCACTCCGCCCTCCGCGGCGCGCGTGGCCATTCGGCGCTGCGATTCGGTTTCTGCCATGAGCAGGTCGCCCAGCCCCTCGGCCTCGCTGAGATCGAGCCGCCCGTTGAGCAAGGCGCGGCGAGTGAATTCGCCCGGCTCGGCCGCGCGCAGCCCATGGATCGCAGCGAGCGCAGCCTCGACTGCGCGCACCACGGCGCGACCGCCATGGAGATGCAACTCGACCAGATCCTCGCCGCTCGCGCTGCGCGGCCCGGGAAAGGCGAGGATCAGCGCCCGATCGAGCAGTTCGCCATTCGCCGGATCGTGCAGCGGCCGAAGCCCGGCCCGGCGCGGCGCGGGGAGCGTGCCGGCGAGCAAAGCGGCCGCATCGAACGCGCGCGGGCCGCTCAGGCGCAAAACGGCGATGGCGGCGGGCGGCGCCCCGCTCGACACCGCGAAGATCGTATCCATGTCAGCTCTTGTTGCCGCTCTCGAACATCGTCCGCCAGAAGCTCATCGCGCCCTCGCCCATCGGCCCCCAATTGCGCATCATATCCGCCATCCCTTCGGGGGTGCCTTGCTTGTCGACTGCATCCACCATCATCTGCACATAGCGATCGTGCACCGGTGCCAGGTCGGGAAGCCCCATCGCGCGGCGCGCCTCTTCCGGCGTGCAATCGACTTCGACATTGATCTTCACTGCCCATCTCCGTTGCGCGGGCCGCGGAGCGGCTGCTAGGTCTTGCGCCATGTATGCGCGCGACCATGCCCTGATCGCAACGCCCATCGGTGCCATCAGGATCGAGGGCGGCGAAGCCGTGCTGGACGCGATCCGGATCGGTGCCGACGGCGCGCCGGCGTCCGGCAGCACCAGCGCGGTCCGCCTGGCCGCCGAGCAGCTCGCGCAATGGTTCGCGGGCGAGCGCGACGCATTCGACGTGCCGCTCGCGCCCGCCGGCAGCGCCCGCGGCGAGACGCTGCGCAACGGCCTGATCGCGGTCGGCTATGGCGAGACATTGAGCTACGGCGCGCTGGCCCGGGCTTTGGGATCCAGCCCGCGGGCGATCGGCCAGCTCTGCGCGCGCAACCCCTTCCCGATCCTCGTGCCGTGCCACCGCATACTTGGCGGCGGCGGCGCGCTCGGCGCGTATTCGGCCGGCGACGGCCCGAGGACAAAATCCTGGCTGCTCGAGCACGAGCGGCAGCATTCGAAAAGGACAATGCTATGAGCAACCTCGGCATCGACGCCAGCGACGGCAGCGGCAGCTTCACGGCCTATGTCGCCGAGCCGGAAGGCCCCGCACGCGGTGCGATCGTGGTGATTCAGGAGATTTTCGGCGTCAATCCGGGGATCCGCAAAAAGTGCGACGCCTGGGCAGCGAAAGGCTATGTGGCGCTCGCGCCCGACTTGTTCTGGCGGCTCGAGCCGGGCATCGAGCTCGACCCGGACGTACCCGCGCAATTGCAGCAGGCGTTCGACTGGATGAACCGGTTCGATCAGGGCAAGGGCATCGAGGACCTCGAGGCCGCAATCAAGGCGGCGCGCGGCAAATTGGGGAGCCGCAGCGTCGGAGTCGTCGGCTATTGCCTCGGCGGACGGCTCGCTTTCATGTGCGCGACACGAACCGATTCGGACGCCACCGTCTGCTATTATGGCGTCGGCATCGACAATCTGCTCGGCGAGAAGCACGCGATCGCCAACCCGGTGCTGCTCCACGTCGCCGGCGCCGATCATTTCGTCACCCCCGACATTCAGGCGAAGATGCACGAAGCCCTAGACGACCATCCCAAGGTGACGATCTTCGACTATCCGGGCGAGGATCACGGCTTCGCGGCGGAGATGGGGGCGCGTCGCTCGGAAAAGGCGGCAGAGCTCGCGGATGCGCGGACCGCGGCGTTTTTCGCCGAGCATATCGGCTGAGCGCGGTTGACCGCCGCTTGACGGGTCAACAGGTTTTGCGTGCGGTTGACTCAAGCCGCCAAAGCCGTCCTCCAAATTATAGACCGTGTAATCAGGTAGTTGTAGCGCGGTTAGCCAGGAGTTGCGGCGAATTGGGCCGGCAAGGCGCAAGTGGGGACCAACCCTTTGGTTGGTTCCGCTTCGGCTGATACGACGATGTCAAAGAGCGGCATGCGCATGCGTGCCGCTCTCATACCAGCGCATCAAATCCTACATTGCAACCACTCGCTTGCCAGCGGCTACCGTCGCCTCAGGCGAAGAAGCTGATGATCCCCGGAGTCTGATGGCTGCCGATCCAGCCTTCGTAGATCATCTTCCCGGCGACGAAGACAATCACCGCGAGCCCGAAATAGGCGATCCAGCGATAGCGGTCGATCAGCTTGGCGATGAAATTGGCGGCCAGCCCCATCAGCGCGACCGAGAGCAATAGGCCGACGACGAGGATGCCGGGATGCTCGCGCGCCGCGCCGGCGACCGCGAGGACATTGTCGAGGCTCATCGACACGTCGGCGATCGCGACTGCCCAGGCCGCCCCCGCGAAGCTGCGTGCCGAGCGCACGCCCGAGCGTTCGTCGCCGTGAATCTCTTCCGAGCCATGGCTCTCGCCGGCATGGCGGATCTCGCGCCAGAATTTCCAGCTCACCCACAGCAACAGCAAACCGCCGGCGAAGATCAGCCCGACGATTCCCATCAGCCAGCTGACCACCAGAGCGAACGCGATCCGCAGCACAAGTGCCGCGCCGATGCCGATCAGGATGACTTTCTTGCGCTGCTCAGCCGGAAGCCCCGCGGCGAGCGCGCCGACGACGATCGCATTGTCGCCGGCGAGTACCAGATCGATCATCAGCACCGATCCGAACGCGGCGAGCCGCGCCGGATCGCCGAGATTGGAGAAATCGGCGACGATATGGTGCCAGATGTCGAGCGGCGAACCGATGGCGGTGACGGCGGCGCTGAGGATCAGGTCGAGCATGGGCACCTCCTAGCGGCGGCTGGCGAACTGGCAACCAAAACACGTCATCCCGGCCGAAGTGCCGGGATCCACGGTGCCGCATGCGAAGGACAGGAGGCGCTTGCTTTTCGGCAAGCCGCGCGATGGACCCCGGCACAAGGCCGGGGTGACACTAAATTACTGATTCATCGAGTCGAAGAAGTCCTCGTTGGTCTTCGAATCCTTCATCTTGTCGAGCAAGAATTCCATCGCGTCGATCGTGCCCATCTGCATGAGGATGCGGCGAAGCACCCACATCTTGGTGAGCTTCGCCTTGTCGACGAGCAATTCTTCCTTGCGGGTGCCCGATTTGCCGACGTCGAGCGCCGGGAAGATGCGCTTGTCCGCCACCTTGCGGTCGAGGACGATTTCCGAATTGCCGGTGCCCTTGAACTCTTCGAAGATGACTTCGTCCATGCGGCTGCCGGTGTCGATCAGCGCGGTGGCGATGATCGAGAGTGATCCGCCTTCCTCGATGTTGCGCGCGGCGCCGAAGAAGCGTTTCGGGCGCTGGAGCGCGTTCGCGTCGACACCGCCGGTCAGGACCTTGCCCGACGACGGGACCACGGTGTTGTAGGCGCGGCCGAGGCGGGTGATCGAATCGAGCAGGATCACCACGTCCTTCTTGTGCTCGACCAGGCGCTTGGCTTTTTCGATCACCATTTCAGAGACTTGCACGTGGCGCTGCGCGGGCTCGTCGAAGGTCGAGGAGATCACTTCGCCCTTCACGCTGCGCTGCATGTCGGTGACTTCCTCGGGGCGCTCGTCGATCAGGAGCACGATCAGGAATACCTCGGGATGGTTCTCGGTGATCGCGCGGGCGATGTTCTGGAGGAGAACCGTCTTGCCGACGCGCGGCGGCGCGACGATCAATGCGCGCTGGCCCTTGCCCTGTGGCGCGACGATGTCGATCACCCGCGCCGACTTGTCCTTGATCGTCGGGTCGAGCGTGTCGAGGGTCAGCTTGCTCTCGGGATAGAGCGGGGTGAGATTGTCGAAATTGACGCGGTGGCGGACGGCCTCGGGATCGTCGAAATTGACCGAGACCAGGCGAGTCAGCGCGAAATAGCGCTCGCCGTCCTTCGGGCCGCGGATCTCGCCTTCGACCGTATCGCCGGTGCGCAGGCCGAATTTACGGACCTGGTTGGGCGAGACATAGATGTCGTCGGGGCCGGCGAGATAATTGGCCTGCGGGCTGCGCAGGAAGCCGAAGCCGTCGGGGAGCACTTCGATCGTGCCCTCGCCCATGATCTGCTCGCCATTCTCGGCCTGGGCCTTGAGGATCGCGAACAGCAGATCCTGTTTCCGCAGCGTCGACGCGCTCTCGACGCCGAGCTCCTCGGCCATCGAGACCAGTTCGGCTGGCGGGGTCTTCTTGAGTTCCTTGAGATGCATGGGGAGTCCGAATGCTGGGAAGCTATTGGGGGAGCGTCGGTCGGCGGATGCGCACGATTGGCGATGCTGGGAGGAAGGAACCGCCGCCCGAAGAAGCGTGGTCTGAACTGCGAATTAGGTGCGGCGCGGGCGCAAGTCAACGGGCGTCACGCCGATCCTGCGCAGGAAAATTGCCGAATGTCCGTCAACACCGCAAATTTAGAACGGTTTGACCACTGCCAGCACGACGATGAATATCACTGCGAATGCCGGCACCTCGCCCAGCAGCCGCAAGTTCCGCGGCGATGTGCTGCCCTGCCCCCGGGCAAGCTTCTTGGCATAGCCGACTGCCCAGCCGTGATACCCACTCAGCGCGACGACGAAGAGCAATTTGGCGTGGAGCCAGCCCAACCCCGGCTGACCGTCGAGCAACCCGATATTTACCGCAAGCGCGATGCCCAGCAGCCAGACCGCGCCGATCGACGGGCCGAGGATCATCCGGCGAAGCAGTGCCTCGCGCCTTTCCCACGCCGCCGCCTCGGGCGTACCGAGCGCTTCCTGATGATGGACGAGGTAGCGCGGCAGCAGGAACAGCCCCGCCATCCAGAAGATGACGAAGATGATATGGGCTGCCTTGACCCAAAGATACGCATTGCCGAGCCAGCCGGTCATCCCCGCACCCTCCGCAGCAATTGCTCGACATGCGCGATCGGCGTGTCGGGCAGGATGCCGTGGCCGAGATTGAACACATGCGGGCGATCGGCGAAAGCCGAAAGGATCCGGTCGACAGCGCTATCGAGCGTCGCACCCCCGGCAATCAGCGCGAGCGGATCGAGATTGCCCTGGACCGGCATGTCCGCCGGCAGCGATGCATGCGCCCAGTCGGGATCGACGGTTTCGTCGACGCCGATCGCATCGACCCCGGTTTCGCGCGCATAAGCCGGCAGCTTGCCGCCCGCGCCCTTGGGGAAACCGATCACCGGCACGTGCGGCGCGCGCTGGTGGAGCGCTGCCACGATCCGCGCAGTGGGCGCGATCACCCATTGCTCGAACTGGGCAGGCGACAGGCTTCCCGACCAGCTGTCGAATAATTGAACCGCCTCGACCCCGGCAGTGATCTGGCCGAGCAGATACGCGATCGTGCAATCGGCGATGCGATCGATCAGCGCCTGCATCAGCCCCGGATCGCGATAGGCCAGCCGCCGCGCCTCGGCCTGTTCGCGGCTGCCCTGTCCCGCGATCATATAGGTCGCGACGGTCCAGGGGCTCCCGGCAAAGCCCAGGAAGCCGGTCTCAGCAGGCAATTGCGCCGCTACCCGCCGGACGGTGCCGTAGATCGGCTCGAGCTTGTCAGGCGCGGCCTGAAGCGCCTCCAGCACATTGCGGGCCTGGACGGTTGGCGCGAGCCGCGGACCTTCGCCGGTTTCGAACCAGAGATCCTGTCCGAGTGCCATCGGCACGATGAGGATGTCGGAAAACAGAATTGCGCCGTCCATCCCGAAGCGGCGGATCGGCTGCAGGGTGATCTCGGCGGCGGAATCCGGATCCATCGCCAGCGCGAGGAAGCCGCCTTTCTCCTCCCGCAGCGTGCGATATTCGGGGAGATAGCGACCGGCCTGGCGCATCAGCCAGATCGGCGGGATCGGCTGGCGCTCGCCCTTCAGGGTCGCGAGCAAGGGCTTGTGGACGGATGGTACGTGCATTTGGGCGTCTCTGCCCGGTCCAGCGCCGGGACGAAAGCGGAATTGGGCTTCCTGTCCGTTCGCCCTGAGCCTGTCGAAGGGCGGCCATCCGCTGGGCCATCCGCAGCACAGGTGCTTCGACAAGCTCGGCACGAACGGAAGCGTGAATCCGTCCCGTTCCGGCGAACCCACTATCTATAAAGAAGAGAATCTAAGGATTGTTGGAGATAGTAGGGGCGTGGAAGCCGGGGCTTAGCCATTTGCCCGGATATCGCCCACAGCTTGACTCGTCCGCTCCCGCGGCGCGCCTCGGATTCGAGTCCGCGCTCCCCGCTTTTCACAGGCTGTGGACCGGAACGCCGGGCTGGGGACGGGATTGTGGAAGAAGCTGCACCGATCCCGCGGTTTCGGCGCGCTTGGCCGCTGCGCGTGGTTGCGCTAGCGGCTGTCAGCCATGTTCTCCACAGATTCCCTCACCGCCTGATGCGGCTCCATCTCCACTTGCTCTCGGACTCGACCGGCGAGACGCTGGAGAATATCGCCAAGGCGGCGCTGGCGCAGTTTGACGATGTCGAGACGCTGCGCCATTTCTGGCCGATGGTGCGCAGCGAAGCGCATCTCGAGCGAATCCTGCAGGAAATCGCGCAGAATCCGGGGCTGGTGATCTTCACGCTCGTCAACACCGATGTCCGCCGCACGCTGGAGAATCGCTGCCGGGCGATGGGGCTGCCGGCGATCGCGCCGCTCGATCCGGTCAGCCATGCGCTGTCCGGCCTGCTCGGCCAGGAAGCCAAAGCGCGCCCCGGGCGGCAGCATACGCTCGACGCCGCCTATTTCGCCCGCGTCGACGCGATCCAGTTCACCATCGCGCATGACGACGGCATCGGCGCCGACGATTGGGAGGAATGCGACATCGTCCTCGCCGGCGTGTCGCGTTCGTCGAAGACGCCGACGTCGATCTATCTCGCCAACCGCGGCTACAAGACCGCCAACATCCCGATCGTGGTCGAATCGCCGCCGCCGCCCAATCTGTTCGGGCTGAAGCATCCGCTCGTCGTCGGGCTCACCACCAGCGCCGACCGGCTGGTCCAGATCCGTCGCAACCGTCTGCTGTCGCTCAACCAGAGCCACGAGACGAGCTATGTCAATCAGGAGTCGGTGCAGCGCGAGATCGCGTATGCGCGGCGGATGTTCGCCGACAATGGCTGGCCGGTGATCGACGTGACCCGGCGCTCGATCGAGGAAACCGCCGCGGCGATCATCCAGCTCTGCAACGAGCGCAATCTGCAGGCGCGCGACGCATGAACCTGGTCCTCGCATCGCAGAGCGCGTCGCGTCGGGCGATGCTCGACTCGGCCGGCGTGCCGCACGAAGCGGTGGCCGCGCAGGTCGACGAGGCGACTGCGAAGGAATCGCTGATCGCCGGCGGGATTTCCCCGCGCGACCTGTCCGACGCGCTGGCCGAACTCAAGGCACTCAAGGTGTCCCGGTTGGCGCCGGGCGCGCTCGTCCTCGGCTGCGATTCGGTGGTGGCGCTCGACGACGGCACCTTGCTCGACAAGCCGGTCAGCCGCGAGAACGCCGCCGAGCATCTGCGGATGCTGTCGGGGCGGCATCACGATCTCTACAGCGCTGCGGTGATCGCAGAGAATGGCCATGCGGTGTGGCGGCATGTCGATCGCGCGCGGATGCATGTCCGCCGGCTTTCAGAGGCGTTCATTTCCGAATATCTCGACCGCGAATGGCCCGCGATCGCGGGCTGCGTCGGCTGCTATCGGATCGAGGGTCCCGGCGCGCAATTGTTCAGCCGAACCGAGGGCAGCCATTTCACCATTCTCGGCCTGCCGCTGCTGCCGCTGCTCGACTATTTGCGCGTGCGAGGCGTTTTGACGTCATGACACCCTATGCCGAAGTGATCGGCGACCCGATCGCGCATTCGAAATCGCCGTTGATCCACAAATTCTGGCTCGAAGCGCTGGGGATCGATGGCGACTATAAGCGCTTCCACGTCCCGCCGGAGGAGCTCGCCGACTATCTGGCCGGCGCGTGCGCCGACGCAGACTGGCGCGGGTGCAACGTCACAATTCCCCATAAAGTCGCGATCATGGACCTTGTCGACGATCCGGGCGACGTTCGCGGGACGATCGGCGCCATGAATACGATCCTTCGCGCCGAGAACGGCGCGCTGATCGGCACCAACACCGATGCCGGCGGCTTCTATGCCCCGATCGCCGGGCTCGCTCTCGAAGGGCGGCACGCAGTGGTGATCGGTGCCGGGGGCGGCGCCCGTGCGATCCTGTTCGCGCTTACGAAGGTCGGGATCGGCCGCGTCACCATATTCAACCGCAACGTGCTCAAGGCCGCCGCCTTGCTGTCGAGTTTCGGGATCAAGGGCGACGCGGTGCCGCTCGGCAGTCCGCTGCCGCCCGCCGACCTGCTGGTCAATGCGAGCGCACTGGGGATGAACGGCCAGCCGCCGCTCGACCTCGATCTGGCGCCGCTCCCCGAGCATGCATTGGTGTATGACATCGTCTACGCGCCCCTCGAGACGCGCTTGCTCGCCCAGGCGCGCGACCGCGAGCTCGACACGGTCGACGGGCTCGACATGCTGATCGGCCAGGCCGCGCTGGCCTTCGAACTGTTCTTCGGCGCCGAGCCCCCGCGCGACCGCGACGAGGCGCTCCGGGAATTGCTGACGCGATGATCACGCTCGGCCTCACCGGGTCGATCGGCATGGGCAAATCGACCGTCGCGCGGATGTTCACCGACGAAGGCGTTGCGGTGTTCGACGCCGACGCGATCGTCCATCGGCTGCAGGGGCCCGGCGGTGCGCTGGTCGCGGCGATCGAAGCGGCGTTTCCCGACACCACCGGCGCGCAAGGCGTCGATCGCACGGCACTGCGCGAGGCGGTGTTCGGGGACGAGGCGGCGTTCGCGCGGCTCGAGGCGCTGGTCCACCCCGAGGTCGCCCAGGAACGCGATGCGTTCCTTAAGGCGCATGCGGAGGCGCCGGTGGTGGTGCTCGACGTGCCTTTGCTGTTCGAAGCCGGCGGCTGGGCGAAGGTCGACAAGATCCTCGTTGTCTCGGCGCCGCCCGAGATCCAGCGCGCGCGGGTGCTCGCCCGACCCGGGATGACCGCCGAGCGGTTCGAGTCGATCCTCGCGCGCCAGCTCTCCGATCCGGAAAAGCGCGCCCGCGCCGATTTCGTGATTTCCACCGCCGGGCCGCTGGCGGAGACTCGCGAGGCCGTGCGTGCGGTCCTCACTTGCCTAGCCGCTTCGGCGGGTGGATAAGGCGTCATGCGCGAAATTGTGTTCGATACCGAGACGACGGGGCTCAGCTTCGCGGGCGGCGACCGGCTGGTCGAGATCGGCTGTATCGAGATGCTAAATCGCGTGCCCACGGGCCGGCATTTCCATCAATACGTCAATCCGCAGCGCGACATGCCGTTCGAGGCCGAGCGCGTCCACGGGTTGAGCGCGCGCTTCCTGGCGGACAAGCCATTGTTCCATGACGTCGTCGAGGATCTGATCGAATTTCTCGGCGATTGCCCCCTTGTCGCGCACAATGCCGGGTTCGACTTCTCGTTCCTGAACGGCGAGCTCGGCCGCTGCGGCCGGCCGGTGATCTGCACCAGCCGGATGGTCGACACGCTGGCGATCGCGCGGGTCCGGCATCCCGGCGCCAAGCACACGCTCGATGCCTTGTGCGTCCGCTACGGGATCGATCTCAGCGCGCGCCAGGTCCACGGCGCCTTGCTCGACGCGCAATTGCTCGCGCAGGTCTATGTCGAGCTGACCGGTGGACGGCAGATCACGCTGGGCCTCGCGGTCGACGCGCCGGTGATGCGCGAGACCCCTGCCGAGGCGCCGAATCGGGTCCATGTGCGGCCTGCGCGGCATTTTGCGGCATCGGTCGTGGAACTTGAGCGCCACGCAGCCTTTGTCCAGGGATTGGAGGACCCGCTCTGGGCCCTGGCCGCGACCGGTTGATCCGGGTTCGGCCGCCGCGCGTATACGGGCGGCCTCATATCGAAGTGGAGGTAACATCATGGATATCCGAGTCTCTGGCCATCAGGTCGAAACGGGCGATGCGCTCAAGACGTTGGTCACCGAACGGCTCCAGGCTACCGCCGACAAATATTTCTCGCGTGCGCTCTCGTCGCAGGTGACCTTCGGCAAGGGACCGCACGACAACGGCTTCACCTGCGACATCATCATGCACGTGATGCAGGGGCTCGTGCTCAAGGCCGCCAATAGGGGGATGGAGGCCAATGGCGCGTTCGATGGCGCCGCCGACCGGATCGACAAGCAGCTGCGCCGCTACACCCGCCGCCTCAAGGACCGGCAGACCGGCGCGATCACTGCGCTTGCCGAGAACGGTGCCTATGACAATGCCGGCTATACCTTGTTCCAGGAGCCGGCCGAGGAGGAAGAACCCGTCGAGTCGCCGCTGATCATCGCAGAGACGCGAGTCGACGTGCCCGAGGCGACGGTGTCCGACGCAGTGATGATGCTCGACTTGCGCCACACCAACGCCCTGCTGTTCCGCAACACCGCGACCGGCGCGCACAACATGGTCTATCGCCGCGGCGACGGGACGATCGGATGGGTTGAGCCCAACCGCGCACAGGCCTAGGGGGAGGCCCGCCGGGGGGCGATTGCTTTGGACATCCGATGACCGAACTCAGCGATTTGCTGATCCCCGAGGCGGTGCTCGCCGGCTTGGGCGCAACGAACAAGAAGACTCTGTTCCAGCAGCTCGGCACCGCCGCGGCGCGCGCTTACGGCGTCGACGCGAAACTGGTGACCGAGCGGCTGGCCGAGCGCGAGAAACTGGGCTCGACCGGTTTCGGCGGCGGAATCGCGATTCCGCATGGGAAGCTCGACGGACTCAAGCGAGTCGCGGGCGTGTTCGTGCGGCTCGCCCACCCGGTCGATTTCGCCGCGATCGACGATCTGCCGGTCGATCTGGTGTTCATGCTGCTCTCGCCGGTGAGCGCCGGCGCCGAGCATCTCAAGGCGCTCGCCTGCGTCTCGCGCAAGCTGCGCGACCGCAATTTCGCGGCCAAGCTGCGCGGCGCCGGATCGCCCGACGCGTTATTCGCGCTGCTCGCCGGCTTGGAGACGCGTGACGCCGCCTGAGCCCCGCGGCGCCGAGGCGCATTTCCGCGCGCTCGAATCGCTCTATGCGGCGGCGCCGATCAATCGGCTGTTCGAATCGCGGCTCGAGATTTCCGAGGGCGGAGTCGCGCGGATCCGGTTCGACATCGATTCGCGCTATTTCCACGCTGCCGGCGCGGCGCATGGGACGAGCTATTTCAAGATGCTCGATGACGCCGCTTTCTATGCCGCCAACAGCCTCGTCACCGATCGTTTCCTGCTGACCACGGCGTTCAATCTGCTGTTCACCAGGCCGCTCGGCGAAGGCCCGGTGATCGCCGAGGGGCGCTGGGTGAGCGGCCAGCGCCGGGTGTTCGTCGCCGAGGCGCGGCTGATCGACGCGAGCGGCGAGGAAGCGGCGCGCGGAACCGGCACCTTCATGCGCTCGCGGATCGCACTCGCATCGCTCCCCGGCTATCGGGCAGCCTGATGGCGCGGTTGACCAGCGCGCTGCTGGTGAGCGCGCTGGTTCGCCGCGCGGATCAGCAGGGCGGCTCGGCGATGATCCTCGCCAAAGGCGATGCCGGGGCGGGCGGAATCCTGCTGGTAACCTATTACAAGGGCAGCAATCCGCGGCTGTTCGAGCGCGGCTCCGACCCCCAGGGAGCGCCCACGCTCCTGCCCGCTGGACCACAAGATATTGCGGATGAGATGGCCGTGCGCGACTATTGGCAGCGGCGGCGCGGTTTCGACCGCGATTTGTGGGTGGTCGAGCTGGATATCGCAGACGCCGAACGCTTCGCCGCTGAAACGATGAACCTTTGTTGACTCCAAACGTGCGCGCGGGGCAAGGGCGGCATTCGTTCAACAGCGTTGTGTCGACCGGGGTGTGAAGCCGGGCGATTACGCAGTCGGGGGGAAGTCCGGCGGTTCCACTTGTATCGGGAGCCGGCCGCGCACCACCGCACAGTAATGAAGTTTAATGAAGTTCATGCCACGCGCCGCGACCTTCGCGGCTGTGACTTTTTGCGCTGGCGCACTTGCGAATGCCGCCACGCTCGACGCCGGTCAGGTGAGCCAGCAGGCGCCCGTCCAGGCAGTCAACCTTCAGGAACACCATGTGGTTCCCGCGCCGGCGATCGTGGCGCAGCCGGTCCTCCAGCAGGACGGCGAGATCGTACAGCCCCTCCCCCAGGCGGCGCTCCAGGAAGATCAGGATTTCGCGACGCTCTCGGCCGCAGTTGCTGCGCACGACGATGTCGGCGCTGCCGATGCCGAGCTCAATTGCCTCGCAGTCGGCGTCTATTACGAAGCGAAGAGCGAGCCGCTCGCGGGCCAGCTCGCCGTCGCCGACGTGATCATCAATCGCACCAAATCGGGGCGCTTCCCCAAGTCGATCTGCTCGGTGATCACCCAGCGCGGCCAGTTCTCGTTCGTGCGCGGCGGCAAGCTGCCGACGCCGCCGTCCAATGCGCAGTGGCGCAAGGCGCTCGGCGTGGCCAAGGTCGCCCGGAACGATCTGTGGGACAGCCCCGCCGGCAACGCGCTGTATTTCCACGCGCGCTACGTCAAGCCGAGCTGGAACCGGGCGCGCGTCGCGACGGTCGGCAATCATATTTTCTATCGCTGATACCGAACGCGAAAGCCCTTGGGGGCTTCCCCGTGTTCGCTGAATGTTCTAACAGCCGGGGATGACCTCGGCTGTTTTATCGTCCGATGCCCCGCTCGTGGCGGGCGATGTCGCCCGCGGCGTGACGCGGATGCTGCTGCGCCACGATATCGCGGCGATCGGCGAAGTCCCGCTCGACGGCGGCCGCCGCGCCGATTTGATGGCGCTCGATGCGCGCGGCAATATCGTGATCGTCGAGATCAAGGTGTCGCGCGCCGATCTGCTCGGGGACGCCAAATGGACCGACTATCTCGCGCATTGCGACCGGTTCTTCTGGGCAGTGCCCGAGGGCTTCGATTTGCGCCCGTTCGAGCAGGAGGGTTTCCTGCCGGCGCGCGCCGGGCTGATCGTCGCCGATCGCTACGACGCCGCGGTGGTCCGCGAGGCGGCGACGGTGCCGCTCGCCGGCGCGACTCGCAGGAAATGCACCCTGGCCTTTGCGCGCCGGGCGGCGCGCCGCGTGACCCACCTGCTCGACCCCGAGGCCGAGCAGGTCTTCCAGCGGAAATAAGCGTCTATTTCGAACCCGGGCCGGTCGCGGCGTTCTGGCCCTTTTTCGGGGCATCGGCGAGCAGCTTGGCGATGTTGGGCCAGCGTGCCTCTTCGCGGGCATAATCGCGCGCCGATTTGCCGCTGCCATAATCGGCGCGATCGGGATCGGCCTTGGCGTCGAGCAACTGGCGGACGATCTCGATATTGTGCATCTGCACCGCGCGGATCAATGGCGTCTCGCCGCCGCTGTTCGCCAGGTTCACGTTGGCGTGGTACTTGATCAGGATGCCGACGCCCTCGCCCCAATTCTGCTCGACGGCGATCAGCAGGGCGGTGTTGCCGCGGCCGTCCTGGAGGTTGGGATTGATGTCGTCGGCCTGGAGCAGGACGCGCAGATAGAGCGCGTCCGAGCGCCTGGCGACGATGTGCAGCGCGCCTTCGCCGCTGCCGCGTTCGCGCGTGTTGACGATGCGGAGCGAGCGGTCGAGCAGGAACTTGTTGAGCTTGGCGCCGTCCGAATCGCGGATCGCCTTGAGGAACTCGTATCCGTCGGAAAATTGCTGTGCGGCGAGGGGCGCCGCGGTGAGCGCCATTGCGGCGACAGCGGCTACGCGGAATACCCGAAAATCCATGGTGCGACCGAACCTTTGACTGAACGCGTTCTTGCCAGCCATCGCCTAACAGATCATGGCTGAGCGCGCCATGTACAGGATGTTTTCAGCGCTCGCGCTGCTCGCCGCATTGCCCCTCGCCGGCTGCGGTGCCGGCAAGCCCGAGGAACCGCCGCTCGCCGGCGCCCGCATCGGCGGGCCGTTCGCGCTCGTCGACCAGGACGGCAAGGCCGTGCGCGACGTGGATTTCGCCGGCAAATATCGCATCGTCTATTTCGGCTACACTTATTGCCCCGACGTCTGCCCCACCGACATGGCCAAGATCGGCCAGGCGATGAAGCTGCTCGACAAGCAGGCGCCGCGAGTCGCCGAGAAAATCGTGCCGATCTTCATCACGGTGGATCCCGAGCGCGACACCCCAGCGGTGATCAAGCAGTTCGTAGCCAATTTCCACCCGAGCATCGTCGGGCTCACCGGCAGCCCGCAGGCGATTGCCGCAGTGGCGAAAAGCTATGCGGTGTATTTCAAGAAGCAGCCGCCCGGCCCCGGCGGCGGCTATATGGTCGACCATCTCGCCGTGGCGTTCCTGATGGGTCCCCATGGCGAACCGATCACCTCGCTGCCGATCGACAAGGACGGGGCGGCGATCGCCGAGCAAGCGAAGCATTGGGTCCGATGAGCGGGCGCTTCTGGGAAGATACGCCGCTGGCGAATCTCGATCGCGCCCAATGGGAGGCGCTGTGCGACGGCTGCGGCAAATGCTGCGTCCACAAGCTCGAGGATGAGGATACCGGCGAGCTGCACGCGACCAACGTCGCCTGCCGGCTGCTCGATCGCCGGATGGGCCGCTGCAGCGACTATCGCCATCGCCATGCTTATGTCAGCGAATGCGTGCGGCTCAACACCAGCAACGTCTCCGGGATCGAGTGGCTGCCCTCGACCTGCGCCTATCGCCTGCGCGCCGAAGGCCGCCAGCTGCCCGACTGGCATTATCTGGTGAGCGGCGACCGCGAGACCGTCCACATCGCCGGCCAGTCGACGCGCGGCTGGACGATCTCCGAAGACGATGCCGGCGATTTCGAGCACCATCTGGTGGACCGGGAGCTTTGAGCGGGGCGATCGAGATCGTCCGCCACCCCCGCGCCCGGCGGATGCGACTCGCCGTAGACCCCCGCGACGGCAAGGTCCGGCTGACGCTGCCGCCGCGCGCCTCGGTCAAGAACGGGCTGGCCTGGGCCGAGGAGCAGCGCGCCTGGATCGCCGCGCAGCAGGCGCGCCTCCCCGGCAGCCTGCCGCTGGTTCCAGGTGCGCGCTTCACGTTCGCCGGTCGTGAGATCGCGATCGATTATGTGCCGACAGCGCCGCGAACGCCCCGGCTCGATGGGGATCGCCTGATCTGCGGCGGGCCGCGCGACGGGCTCGAGCGCCGCGTCGAGCGCTGGCTGCGCGCCGAAGCGCTGCGCGTGCTCAGCGCCGAGACCACCGAATATGCCGAGCGCGCCGGGGTGGGGGTGACTCGCGTGTCGATCGGCGATCCGCGCGGCCGCTGGGGAAGCTGCGCCTCGTCGGGCGCGATCCGCTATAGCTGGCGGCTGATCCTCGCGCCTGATCATGTCCGTCGCGCGACGGTCGCGCACGAAGTCGCACACCGGGTTCACATGAACCATTCGCCCGCCTTCCATCGGCTGGTCGAGCTATTGTTCGAGGCCGATCCGACCCCGGCACGGACCTGGTTGCGAAGGAACGGTGCCGCACTGCATTGGGTAGGGCGCGAGGGCGTCAGCTCGTAAATTTCAAACACGATGCAAACTGAAACTAGAACCCGTCCGGAGTCTCCCGCGGCGGTGCCCGGTCCTGCGGCGGCTGGCGGGGGGCTTCGCGCGGCGGGGGCGCGCGGCCGGGATCGGGCTGTTGCTGCGGCGGGCGATTGCCCGTCATCCGGTCGATCCAGTCCTGGTCGAGCTGCTCCTCGCCCTGCGCCTGCGGATCCTCTTCGCCATCCTCGGTGCGCGGCTGCCGGGTGTCGGGCAGCGGATTGCCGTCGGGATCGACGAACATGCCGTTGTCGGGTTGCGCGTAATAGGCATTGTCCTCGGGCTCGAGCTGCCATTCGGGCAAGGTTACTTGCGTCTCGAACTGCTCGACCGGGCGCTTGGCGACGGCCTTGGTCATGAACGCGGCAAAGGCGCGCGCCGGCGCGGTGCCGCCCTGCAGCCCGGGGACGACCTTGGCGTCGTCGCGCCCCATCCACACCCCGGTGGTCAGCCCGCTCGAAAAGCCGATGAACCAGCCGTCCTTGTTCGACGTCGTGGTGCCGGTCTTGCCCGCGACCGGACGACCGATCTGCGCCGCATGGCCGCTTCCCGTGGCGACGGCGGTCTGGAGCAGGTCGGTCATCTGCGCAGCGACATAAGGCGCGACGAGGACATGGCTGGTATCGACTTCGTGCTGGTAGATGACGTTGTTGTTCGCGGTGACCCGGGTGATGCCATAGGGCGTGACCGCCACGCCCTTCTGCCCCACCGAAGCGAAGGCGCGGGTCATGTCGATCAGCCGCACGTTCGACGTGCCGAGCACCATCGCCGGCTGGGTGTTGATCGGCGTGGTGATGCCGAAACGCCGCGCCATGTCCGCCACCGTGCCGAAGCCGACTTCCTGGCCGAGCTTCGCCGCGATCGTGTTGAGCGAATATGCGAAGGCCGTGCGCAACGAGACTTGGCCGGAGTTGCGTCCCGAATTGTTGCGTGGGCTCCAGCCGTTGATCGTCACCGGCTCGTCGACGACGATATCGTCGAGCTTGTGGCCCGATTCGAGCGCGGCGAGATAGACGAACAGCTTGAACGCGGAGCCGGGCTGGCGGACGGCCTGGGTGGCGCGGTTGTAGATCGAGGCGACATAGTCCTTGCCGCCGACCATCGCCCGGACGGCGCCGTCGCGATCGAGGCTGACCAGGGCGCCCTGCGCGTTGCCGGGCGCGTTCTGGCGGATCGCGTCGTCGGCGGCGCGCTGCATCCCGAGGTCGAGCGTCGTCCACACTTCGAGCGGCGCTTCGGTCTCGTCGATCAGGGTCTCAAGCTGGGGCAGCGCCCAGTCGGTGAAATAGCGCACGCTGTTCTGGCGCGGCTCGGGCGCGAGCTTGACGGTGCGCGGATCGGTGGCGGAGGCGGTGGCGCGGCTGATCTTGCCGGTCTCGGCCATCACGTCGAGCACGACGCTGGCGCGGCTCACTGCGGCTTCGGCGTCGGCGGTCGGCGAATAATGCGACGGTGCCTTGACCAGTCCAGCGATCACCGCGGACTCGGCCAGGCTCAGATTGGTCGCCGGATGTCCGAAGAACTTGCGGCTCGCGGCGTCGATGCCATAGGCGCCGCCACCGAAATAGACCTTGTTGAGATAGAGTTCGAGGATCTGGTCCTTCGAGAATTTGCGCTCCATCGCCAGCGCGAGCACCGCCTCGCGCATCTTCCGCCCGACATCATATTTGTTCGACAGGAAGATCGTCCGCGCGACCTGCTGGGTGATCGTCGAGGCGCCCTGGAGCCGGCGGCCGGTGCCGCGATTGGCGATGCCGGTGCGCACCGCGCGCGCCAGTCCGAGCGGGTCGACGCCCCAATGGCTTTCGAAGCGGCGATCCTCGACCGCGACGATCGCGTCCTTCATCACCGCCGGAATATCGTTATATTTGATCCACTCGCCATAGCTCGGCCCGAGCGAGACCAATACGGTGCCGTCGGCGGCATGGACGCGGACCATCTGGCCGTTGGGCGAGGATCGCAGCTCGTCATAGCTCGGCAGCGACGAGCGCGTCGAATAGACCGCGATCAGCAAGGCGACGATTGCGATCAGCCCGACGCTGGCGCCGGCGATCAGGGTCCATATCGCGATGCGCTTCCAGGCCGAGCCGGTGCGCCACCAGGATTTGCGGGAGGTTGTTTGCGGTTTTCTGGAAGCCATCGGAAGCGGTGGTTAAGCCCTAAACCGGCGGCTCACAAGAATCAGCTGCCCGAAGCGTCGCTAGCGCCGTTCGCGTTGCCGCCGCGTGAACGAAAATCAAGGCTCACCGAGTTCATGCAATAGCGCAGCCCGGTCGGCGGCGGCCCGTCGGGAAAGACATGGCCGAGATGGCCGTCGCAGCGCGCACACCGCGCCTCGACGCGGCGCATGCCATGGCTGTTGTCGGCATGCTCGACGACGCGGTCGGGCGCGATCGGCCGGGTGAAACTCGGCCAGCCCGATCCCGAATCATATTTGTCGGCGCTGTCGAACAATTCGAGCTGGCATCCGGCGCAGCGATAAAGGCCGTCGGCCTTGTTGTCGTTGTAGAGCCCCGAAAAGGCGCGTTCGGTGCCGGCTTCGCGCAGCACATGATATTGCTCGGGGGTGAGCCGCTTGCGCCATTCGGACTCGGACAAGTTGAGCTGTTCCATGGCGCAGGATGTGTGCGTGAGAGGTCCGTGCGTCAATCCGCGTCGGCGCTGGCTCGAATCGCTCCGCCACCGGTCTTGAGTCGACGCTTGAGGATTTCCGCGCGCGGCGCCCAGAGGAAGCCGAAGCTGACCGTGCCATGTTTCGACTCGACGGCGTGGTGAAGCCGGTGCGCCTGGACGATGCGCTTCATGTATGCAGAGCGCGCGACATAACGGTGCGGCAGACGGCGATGGACGATGACGTCGTGGAACCCGAAATAGATCGCGCCATAAGCGGCGATCCCCGCGCCGATCCAGGCGAAGCCCGGCCACCAGCCGAGCTGGACGCCGCCCAGCAGCAATATGATCGAAGGGACCGCGAAGATCACCGCATAGAGATCGTTGAGCTCGAACGCGCCGCTGCGCGCCCGGTGGTGGCTCGCGTGCAGGAACCAGCCGGGCCCATGCATCACCCAGCGATGCGCGGCATAGGCGAAACCCTCCATGCCGAGGATCGTTATCGAAAACAGCAGGATGCCGAGAGCCGGGTGCATCGACACGATATAGCGAGGCGGGTCGCTGCTTGCGAGGGGCTGGCGATCTTGGCAAGCATACCGCAAACACGAAGCTGTGTTGAGATCGCGTCGCATTCGCAATATCGTGGAAAGGATTTGGATTCCTCCGCGCGCCGTGCTTAAGGCCTCCGCAAACTATCCCGCCAGCCATATGAGGCGTGCCCAATGAACATCCACGAATATCAGGCCAAGGAATTGCTCGCCAAGTTCGGCGTGCCGGTTCCTGCCGGCTTCGCCGCGCTCACCGTCGAGGAAGCCGTCGCCGCCTCGCAGAAGCTTCCCGGGCCGCTCTACGTCGTCAAGGCGCAGATCCACGCCGGCGGCCGCGGCAAGGGCAAGTTCAAGGAACTGGGCCCCGACGCCAAGGGCGGCGTCCGGCTGGCCAAGACCGAGGACGAGGTCCGCGCCGCGGCGCAGGACATGCTCGGCAACACGCTGGTGACCATCCAGACCGGCGAGCATGGCAAGCAGGTCAACCGCCTCTACGTCACCGACGGCGTCGACATCGCCAAGGAATTCTACCTCGCCTTGCTGGTCAACCGCGCCACCGGCCGCATCTCGATGGTCGCCTCGACCGAGGGCGGCATGGACATCGAGACCGTCGCGCACGACACCCCCGAGAAGATCCATTCGATCGATATCGACCCGGCGACCGGCTTCATGGCGCATCACGGGCGCACCGTCGCGGCCGCGCTCGAACTGACCGGCGACTTGGCCAAGCAGGCCGCCAATGTCGCCTCGAAGCTGTACGACGCCTTCCTCGGCACCGATGCCGAGCAGATCGAGATCAACCCGCTCGCGGTCACCGACGACGGCAAATTGCTGGTGCTCGATGCCAAGGTGGCGTTCGACGGCAATGCGATGTTCCGCCACAAGGATCTCGCCGAATTGCGCGACGAGACCGAAGAGGATCCGGCCGAGCTCGAGGCGTCGAAATATGACCTCGCCTACATCAAGCTCGACGGCGACATCGGCTGCATGGTCAACGGCGCGGGCCTCGCGATGGCGACGATGGACATCATCAAGCTCAATGGCATGTTTCCGGCCAACTTCCTCGATGTCGGCGGCGGCGCCAACAAGGAGAAGGTCACCGCGGCGTTCAAGATCATCCTGAGCGATCCGGCAGTGAAGGGCATCCTCGTCAACATCTTCGGCGGGATCATGCGCTGCGACATCATCGCCGAGGGCATCGTCGCAGCGGCGAAGGAAGTGAATTTGTCGGTGCCGCTGGTCGTCCGCCTCGAAGGCACCAATGTCCAGCAAGGCAAGGACATCCTCGCCAATTCGGGGCTGCCGATCGTCGCGGCCAACGACCTTGGCGACGCGGCGCGCAAGATCGTCGCCGAAGTGAAGCAGGCGGCGTAAATCAAATCCGTCACCCCAGCGAAAGCCGGGGTCCAGGGCGGCAAGCGAACCGCTCTTGGCTCTGGGTCCCGGCTTCCGCCGGGATGACGAACGGGAGAGAGACAAATGAAAGTCCTGGTACCGGTCAAGCGCGTGCTTGATTACAATGTGAAGCCCCGCGTGAAGGCGGACGGGACGGGGGTCGACCTCGCCAACGTCAAGATGAGCATGAACCCGTTCGACGAGATCGCGATCGAGGAAGCTGTGCGGCTCAAGGAAAAGGGCGCCGCCAGCGAAGTCGTCGTCGTGACGATCGGCGTGCCCAAGGCCGAGACCGACATATTGCTCACCGCGCGCGCGATGGGCGCCGACCGCGCGATCCTGATCGCCACCGACGACGAAGTCGAGCCGCTCGCGGTCGCAAAATTGCTCGCCAAGGTCGCGCAAGAAGAGCAGCCCGGGCTGATCATCCTCGGCAAGCAGGCGATCGACGACGATGCCAACCAGACCGGCCAGATGCTCGCCGCCTTGCTCGGCTGGGCCCAGGGCACCTTCGCGTCGAAGGTCGAGGTCAATGGCGAGCGCGTATCGGTCACGCGCGAAGTCGATGGCGGGCTCGAGACCGTCGATCTCAAGCTCCCCGCGATCGTCACCACCGATCTGCGCCTCAACGAGCCGCGTTATGCGACCTTGCCCAACATCATGAAGGCCAAGTCCAAGCCGGTCGCCAAGAAGACGATCGCCGATTACGGCGTCGACGTCGCGCCGCGGTTGAAGACGCTCAAGGTGGTCGAGCCCGGCAAGCGCCAGGCGGGCGTCAAGGTCGGCAGCGTCGACGAACTGGTCGAGCGCCTCAAGGGTCTGGGAGTCGCGAAATGAAGACGTTGGTCTGGGTCGAACACGACAACAAGCACGTCAAGGATGCGACGCTCGCCACCGTCACCGCCGCGGCGAAGCTCGGTGAAGTCCACCTCCTCGTCGCCGGTTCGGGCGCCGCGGGCGTGGCGGACGAAGCCGCGAAGATCGCCGGGGTCGGCAAGGTCCATCTCGCCGATGATGCCGCGTTCGAACACGCGCTCGCCGAGAATGTCGCGCCGCTGATCGTCACCCTGATGGAGAGCCATGACGCGATCCTCTTTCCCTCCACCACCACCGGCAAGAATATCGCGCCGCGCGTCGCCGCGCTGCTCGACGTGATGCAGATTTCCGACATCCTTTCGGTCGAGGCGCCGGACACCTTCACGCGGCCGATCTATGCCGGCAACGCGATCGCCACGGTGCAGACCAGCGACAAGAAATTGGTGATCACGGTGCGCGGAACGGCGTTCGAAAAGGCGGCGACCAGCGGCGGCAGCGGCACCGTGGAAGCGGTGAGCGGTAGCGGCGATGCCGGCCTTTCGACCTTTGCCGGCTCCGAGATCGCCGAATCGGTGCGGCCCGAACTGACCAGCGCCAAGATCATCGTGTCGGGCGGCCGCGCGCTGCAGAACAGCGAGAACTTCCATTCGATCATCGAACCGCTCGCCGACAAGCTCGGCGCCGCGGTCGGCGCGTCGCGCGCCGCGGTCGACGCGGGCTATGTGCCGAACGACTATCAGGTCGGCCAGACCGGCAAGATCGTCGCGCCGGAAGTCTATATCGCGGTCGGCATCTCGGGCGCGATCCAGCATCTCGCGGGGATGAAGGATTCGAAGATCATCGTCGCGATCAACAAGGACGAGGACGCCCCGATCTTCCAGGTCGCCGACATCGGCCTGGTCGGCGACCTGTTCAAGATCGTCCCGGAGCTGACCGAAAAGCTCTGAGCCTTGGTGCTCGACTTCGACGAACATGGGGCGGCGCGCCTGCACGGCGCGGCCGCCCCCTTTCTGTCCGCGTTAGAAGGAATCGCGAAGGGTCTGCCGGGCGGACGTGCGGGCATCCGGCTTCATGATATTCCAGGGCTCGCGCCGTTGCTCGCCCCTTCGGCGATCGGCGCCTTTCCCGCGAAGTTGCTTGGTGGCGAAGTCCGGCCGGTGCGGGCGATCCTGTTCGACAAGCATGAGGCCAATAACTGGGCGCTGGGTTGGCATCAGGATCGAACCATCGCCGTGAAGGCGCGAGCCGACGTCCCCGGCTACGGCCCATGGTCGGTCAAGGCGGGTATGCAGCATGTCGAGCCGCCCTTCGCGATGATCGAACGCATGGTGACCCTGCGCGTGCATCTCGACGACGTTCCAGAAGACAATGCGCCCTTGCTGGTCGCGCCGGGATCGCACCGATTGGGGCGAATCCTCGAAGCCGATTTGTCTGCGGTCGTCGAACGGTGTGGCGCGGTGCCCAATCTCGCGATTGCCGGGGACTTGTGGATCTACGCCACGCCGATCGTCCACGCTTCGGCCGTCGCGTGCGGATTCCGGCATCGCCGCGTCCTGCAGGTGGACTATTCGGCGGACGCGCTCCCGCAGGGGCTCGACTGGCTCGGCATCTGACTCAATCCGCCCCCATCGGCCGCGGCGGAGTGACTTCGGCCATCGGCAGCGGCGGGATCGTCGCCAGTTTCGCCGCGATCGCCAGCGCCGCCACCGTCAGCACGCCGCAATAGAGCGCGACGCCGTTCCACCCCCAGCGGGTCCAGGCGATTCCGCCAGCCGAGCCGAGCACGCTCGATCCGAGATAGTAAAAGAACAGATAGAAAGCGGCGGCCTGCCCGCGCCCGGCGCGCGCGCGGCGCCCCACCCAGCTCGAGGCGATCGAATGCGCCCCGAAAAAGCCGATCGTCACCACGCCGACTCCGGCGATCACCAGCGGCAGCCACGCCGCGGCGGTCAGCGCCGTGCCGATCAGCAGCAGCCCGGTCGGCATCCAGAAGATCAGCCGCCGCCCCTTGCGCTCGGCGAGTCCGCCGAACCAGGTCGAGCTCACCGAGCCGAGCAGATAGAGCAGGAAGATCGCGCCGATCGCCGCGTGGCTCAGGCTGAACGGTGGCGCGATCAGCCGGAAGCCGACATAATTGTAGATGGTGACGAACACCCCCATCAGCAGGAACGCCTCGGCATAGAGCAAGGGCATCGCGCGATCGCGAAACAGCGTCTTGCCCGCGTCGAACACCGCGGCGGGGTGTACCGGGCGCGGCGTGAAGCGGAGCGACGGCGGCGCCAGCCGGCGAAACGCCTCGGCCATCACCAGCCCGGTCAGCCCGGCCAAAGCGAGCGCCCAGCGCCAGTCGGCGAGCTGGGTCATCAGGCTGACGCCGAGCCTTCCCGCCATTCCGCCGACGCCGCTGCCGGCGATGTAGAGCCCCATCGCGCGGCCTACCGAATTCGGATCGATCTCTTCGCTGACATAGGCCATCGCCACCGCGGGCATCCCGGCGAGCGCGATCCCGGTGAGCAGCCGCAGCGCGAGCAACGCCTCCCAGCTCGGCGCAAAGGCAGTGAGCATGGTGAGCAGCCCGGCCCCGAACATCGCGAGCAGCATCAGCGGCCGTCGTCCGTAGCGGTCGGAGAGCAAGCCGGCAAAGACGATCGCGACGGCGAGCGGTCCGGTGGCGAGCGATATCGCCAGGCTCGATTCCTCGGCGCTGAGCGCGAACTCGCGCGCGAACAACGGCAGCAGCGGCTGCACCGAATAGAGCAGCGAAAAGGTCGAGAACCCGGCGAACAGCATCGCCAGCGTCAGCCGGCGATATCCCGGGCTACCTTTCTCCAATCCGCTCATCATCCTATTGTAAAGGTCAGGACCGCCCGGCGGGTGCGATGTCCGCAAAAAAGCATTCTGTGCCCAAGGGCTTGGCATGGGACATGTCGGTCGCGCGATCACCTGACAGAATATGTGCAGCGCCGCCTGGTTGACGCTGCGCTGCAGCATGACCACTTGGGCGCGATGCATGCACCCGTTCGTCGCAAAACGCCCGTAGCGCTCGTCCATCTTGCGCTCGCAATGGGCGGGTTCGCTATCGGAACGACCGAATTCGCGACGATGAGCCTGCTACCCTATTTCGCGCAGGGACTCGGGGTCGACGAACCCACTGCCGGGCATGTGATCAGCGTCTATGCGCTCGGCGTGGTGGTCGGCGCGCCGTTGCTCGCGGTGCTAGGCGCGAAGATGCCGCGGCGCACGCTGCTGATCCTGCTGATGGCGAGCTTCGGGCTGTTCAACGGATTGAGCGCCCTCGCGCCGACCTATGGCTGGATGCTGGTCTTCCGCTTCCTCAGCGGACTCCCGCACGGCGCCTATTTCGGCGTCGCCGCACTCGTCGCCGCGTCGCTGGTGCCCGACGACAAGCGCTCGCAGGCCGTGGGCCGGGTGATGCTCGGACTGACCGTCGCCACGGTGATCGGGGTTCCGGTCGCCAACTGGATGGGTCAGGCGATCGGCTGGCGCTGGGGCTTCGCCGTGGTCGCCGCACTGGCATTGCTGACGATGGCGTTGGTCTATTGGCTCGCGCCGCGCGACAAGCCGGCGAACGACGCCAGTCCCCTGCGCGAGCTCGGCGCGCTGGCCAACGGCCAAGTGTGGCTGACGCTCGGCATCGGCGCGATCGGCTTTGGCGGGCTGTTCTGCGTCTATACTTATGTCGCCTCTACTTTGCTCGAAGTCACCCGCGTGCCCGCGACGATGATCCCGGTGGCGCTCGCGGTGTTCGGCGCCGGCATGACGCTCGGCAACATCATCGTCCCCAAATTCGCCGACCGCGCACTGATGCCGACCGCGGCGGTGCTGCTGGCCGGCAGCGCGATGGCGCTGGCGCTCTATCCGCTCGCGGCAGGCAATTTCTGGACGATCTGCATCGACATCTTCGCGGTCGGCTTTGCAGGGGCGCTCGGCGCGATCCTCCAGACGCGGCTGATGGACGTGGCGGGCGAGGCGCAGATGCTCGCCGCGTCGCTCAACCATTCGGCGTTCAACACCGCCAATGCGCTCGGGCCCTGGCTCGGCGGGATGGCGATCGCCGCCGGATTCGGCTGGACGTCGACGGGCTATGTCGGTGCCGGGCTGGCGCTGGGCGGGCTGGTCGTCTGGTGCTTTGCAGTACTGGCCGGCAAGCGGGCGACGCAGCGGGCGGCGCTGGCCTAAGCGGGCTGGCGCTTTTCGATCAGCCGTATCGCCAGCGCGCGGCGCGGCGGCGCGAAGCGCAGCACCAGATAGCCCGCGATTGCCGACAGCAGCGATCCGGCGAGTACCCCGACCTTCACTTCGTCCGCGAGCATCGCGTTGCCGGGGAAGGCCAGTCCGCCGATGAACAGGCTCATCGTGAAGCCGATCCCGGCAAGCAGCGACACGCCATAGATTTGCGGCCAGCTCGACCAGCCGGGTTTCGGCGCGAATCCGGTGCGATGCGCGATCCAGATGCTGCCGAAGATGCCGATCTGCTTGCCGAGGAACAGCCCCAGCGCGAGGCCGAGCGGCAGCGGCGCGAGCAGGATCGCCGGCGACATGCCGTGCAGCGACACGCCGGCATTGGCGAAGCCGAACAGCGGCACGATCGCGAAGGCCGACCAAGGATGCAGCGCATGTTCGAGCCGGTGGAGCGGCGAATGCGCGTCGTCGGGCGCGGCGGGGGATTTGGTGATGGGAATCATCAGCGCCGCGGCGACTCCGGCAACGGTGGCGTGCACGCCCGACAGGAAGACGAGATACCAGAGCATTGTCGCCAGCGGCAGATAGGCCGCCAGCCGCTTCACGCCGCCGCGGTTGAGCGCGAACATCGCGGCCATCACCCCGGCCGCGCCCGCCAGCGCGAGCAAGTCGAGATCGGCGGTGTAGAACAAGGCGATGATCGCCACGGCGCCGAGATCGTCGACGATCGCCACGGTGGTGAGGAACAGCTTGAGCGACGTCGGCGCGCGTTTTCCGAGGATGGCGAGCACGCCGATTGCAAAGGCGATGTCGGTTGCGGCGGGAATCGCCCAGCCGCTGCTCAGCCCGCTTTGCCCGCCCGCCACGAACAGATAGATCGCCGCCGGCACCGCCATCCCGGCCGCCGCCGCGACCACCGGCAGCCGCCGCCGCTCCCAGCTCGCCAGCCGTCCGTCGACGAACTCGCGCTTGATCTCGAGCCCGACGAGCAGGAAGAACAGTGCCATCGCCGCATCGTTGATCCACAGATGCACCGTCATCGGCCCGTAAAGCGAGCTGATCACCGGGCCGGTCTCGAAATGCAGCGCATGGAAATAGGCTTCGCGCCAGCCCGGCAGGTTCGCGACGATCATCGCGAGCGCTGCCGCGACGATCAGGACGATTCCCCCCGCTGCCTCGCTACGGAGGAAGTGGCGAAGGACCCCCTTCCGTTCGTGCTGAGCTTGTCGAAGCACTGCTCTTCCTCTGTTGGCCAGGCGAAGCGACGGCGCTTCGACAAGCTCAGTGCGAACGGTGGGCTATGCCTTGGCCAACGCCTCGGCGATCAGTTTCCGGCTATTCTCGATCCCGTAGAGCGCGATGAAGCTGCCCATCCGCGGCCCCTGCTCGGAGCCGAGCAAGGTTTCGTACAGCGCCTTGAACCAGTCGCGCAGATTGTCGAACCCGCCGGTCTTGCCGATCTCGTAGACCAGATTCTGGATATCCTCGGCCGATGCGTCGGCAGGCAACGCCGCCAACGCGGCATCGAGCCGCTGCAAAGCTGCCACTTCGACACCCTCGGGCGCCCGCTTGTTGAGCGTCGGCGTCACGAAGTCGCGGGCATAAGCCAGCGCATAGCCGATCAGATCGTCGAGCGCCGGATAGCTCTCCGGCGTCGCGTCGGGAACGTAATTGGCGAGATAGCCCCAGACCTGCTCCTTGCTCGCCTCGCCCATCACCCCGACCAGGTTGAGCAGCAGCCCGAAGGTGACCGGCAGAGTCTCGGCCGGCGGCGGTCCGTTGTGGATATGGTGGACCGGATTGCCGAGCCTCTGCTCAATCGGCTGGGCGGCATAATTGGCGCGGAACTGCCAGTAATCGTCCACTGCGCGCGGAATCAGCCCGAGATGGAGCGCCTTCGCCTTTTTGGGCTCGCGATAGATGTAGAAGGCCAGGCTCTCGTCGGGGCCATAGGTCAGCCACTGGTCGAGACTCAGCCCATTGCCCTTCGACTTGGAGATCTTCTCGCCTTTTTCGTCGAGGAACATCTCGTAATTGAAGCCCTCGGGCGGCTTGCCGCCGAGCACGCGGGCGATCTTCGAGCTCTGGATCACCGAATCGATCAGGTCCTTGCCGGCCATTTCGTAGTCGACCCCCAATGCGACCCAGCGCATCGCCCAGTCGACCTTCCACTGGAGCTTGGCCCGGCCGCCGAGGATCGACTGCTCGATCCGCTCGCCTTCGTCCTCGAACGCGATCATGCCGGCGTCGGCGTCGAGCACTTCGATGGGCACCTGAAGGACCACGCCGCTTTTGGGGCTGACCGGCAGCACCGGCGAATAGGTCGCCTGGCGCTCCTTCCGCAGCGTCGGCAGCATCACGTCCATGATGCCCTGATAGTTGCGTAGCACGCCCTTGAGCGCCTCGTCGAAGGTGCCATCGGCATAATAATCGGTCGAAGAGACGAATTCATAGTCGAACCCGAACCGATCGAGAAACTCGCGCAGCAGCGCGTTGTTGTGCGCCGCGAAGCTTTCGTGCGTGCCGAACGGATCGGGGATTCGCGTCAGCGGCTTGCCGAGATGCGCAGTAAGCATCTCCTTGTTCGGAACGTTCTCCGGAACCTTGCGCAGCCCGTCCATGTCGTCGCTGAATGCGATCAACCGGGTCGGGATATCCGACAATGCTTCGAACGCGCGGCGCACCATCGTCGTGCGCAGCACTTCGTTGAAGGTGCCGATATGCGGCAGCCCCGACGGGCCATAGCCGGTCTCGAACAGTACGTGCCCCTTGGCCGGCGCGCCATCGGGATAGCGCTTGAGCAGTTTGCGGGCCTCTTCATAGGGCCAGGCCTTGGAGTCGAGTGCGGCGGCGCGCAGGGTCTGCTTGTCGGTCATATGTCGGTGCGTCTAGCGAACCGCGCGCGCCGGGGCCAGCATCTCAGGCGGCGCGCACGTCGACCGACTGGCTGTTGAGCATTGCGGTGCCATACGCAGTGAGGAACGCCACGTCGGCGGCGTCGCGCCCGATGCCGATCTTCGCCATCGCGCCTTCCTTGGCCATGCCGGTTGGATCGATCAGATGCCATTCGCCGCCGAGGAACACTTCGGCTACTGCGTGGAAATCCTGCGGCTCGACGCCCAGCGCATAGACGCTGGCCATGCGCGCGGGGATGCCGGATGCGCGCACCAGGGTGATCATGACGTGCGCGAAGTCACGGCATACGCCCTGGCGGCGGACGAAGGTTTCGAGCGCGGTGGTGTCGGCGGTGCTGACGCCGGGGATATAGGCGAAGCGCTGCTCGATCCAGTCGCGCATCGCGACGACGCGTGCGCCGCCCTCGGTTCCTCCGAACTCGGCTTCGACGAAGCTCTGGAACTGGTCCGACGGGCAATAACGCGAGGCCATCAGATATTGCACGGTCTCGCCGGGAAGCTGGTGCGGCGGTACCACCTGCAGGTCGCCGCATTCGGTGAGCAGCCGGTTGATCGTGACCGTCGCGCGATAGTCGACGGTTAGCCTGCCTTGCGTCCGCACCCAGATCCGTTCGCCGATACTGTCCTGCGCGGCGATGCGGGCGAAATGCGCGCAATCCGAGATGTTTAGATGCGAATCGTCGATCGCCTGCTCGGGAAGCGCCGCCGCCTCCATCTGCAGCAGGATGTCGGTGGGCTCGGCGAAGCTATAGTCGAGTTGCGACCGGATCGAGAGTTTCATCGCGCGCCAACGTGCGAGCCCGCGATCGTGTCCATGCGATCAAGTGTTTCGCTTTCGTTCCGCGGCAGCTATCACCGCTGCGTGACCGATCTCCCCTATCCCGCGCTTCACGCCAGCCATGGCGGCATCTGGATCGCCACTGCGGACGAGACGCGGGCAGTGAGCCGCGGCGAGGCGATCCGGTTCGCCGCCGATACGCCGCTGATCCTGCTCAACGCGCCGCTGATCGGCCAGCGGCTCGGCCATCCCGAACTCAACGGGCTCGATCTGCTCGAACTGTTCGCCTTCCTGCGCCCGGCAAGCTTCATGGTGCCGACGCCGAAGGGACTTGCGCGCGCCGCCGGGCTGGCGGTGCCCGAGAGCGACGCCGAGGTCGCCGGGTTTCTCCGCCGCGCCGCGGCGGCACTGCTGGCGATCCCGCGGGGCGATTGGCCCGAGCGCGAAGGCGCGTGGAATTCGGTGCAATCCCTGTTCAAACTGCGCTGGCCGTGGGCGCCGGCGCTGAGCCCGGCGATCGCCAAGCCGGGCCAGGCCGAGCGCTGGCTGTTCTCGAAATTGCCCGAATGGGAGGAGCGTGCGCCACGGCCCGCACCGCGGACGATCACCCTCGCCGATGCCGACATCGCCGAGCGGCTGGCGCGTCTCACCGGCGATGGCGCCGAGCGGCGTCAGGGCCAGCGCGATTATGCCGCCGCTGCAGCGGGTGCCTTCGCGCCGCGCGCAGTGCGCGATTCGCCCAATCTGGTGCTCGCCGAGGCAGGCACCGGAATCGGCAAGACGCTTGGCTATCTCGCCCCCGCGTCGCTATGGGCCGAGCGTGCCGAGGGCCCGGTCTGGGTGTCGACCTTCACCAAGGCGCTGCAGCGCCAGCTCGCGCAGGAAGGCGAGCGGCTGTTCGCCGATCCCGAGACGCGCAAGCAGCGGATCGTCACGCGCAAGGGGCGCGAGAACTATCTGTGCCTCCTCAATCTCGAAGACGCGCTGCAGGGCGGATTCGCCGGCCGCGCGGCGATCCTCGCGCAATTGGTCGCGCGCTGGGCGGCGTACAGCGCCGATGGCGACATGATCGGCGGCGACTTGCCGGGCTGGTTGCCTACCTTGTTCCGCCGCAACGGCTCGACCGCGCTGACCGACCGGCGCGGCGAGTGCATCTATGCCGGCTGCCCGCATTACCGCAAATGCTTCATCGAGCGCGCCGCGCGCGCCTCGGCCGAAGCCGATATCGTCATCGCCAATCACGCGCTCGTGATGGTCAACGCGGCGCGGGGCCGCGAATCCGCGACCCGGCCGACGCGCTATGTGTTCGACGAGGGCCATCATCTGTTCGACGCCGCCGACGCGATGTTCTCGGCGGCGCTCACCGGGCAGGAGGCGATCGAGATCCGCCGCTGGATCACCGGCCCCGAATCGGGATCGCGCGGTCGCCGGCGCGGGCTGGCGGCACGGCTTTCCGACGTCGCCAGCTATGACGAGGAAGGCGGCCGGGCGATCGGCGAAGCCGTCGATGCCGCGCGCGCGCTGCCGAGCGACGGCTGGCTCCAGCGCATGGCCGAGGGCGAGCCGTTCGGCCCGGTCGAGGCTTTGCTCGCCGCGGTGCGCGGGCTGGTCTACGCCCGCGACGTCAACGGATCGGGCGATGCCGGTTACGGGCTGGAGACCGAACTCGCCGAGCCCGACGGCGCGCTTGTCGAAGCCGCCGGGCCGGCAGGGGCTGCGCTCGACGCGCTGGTTCGCCCGATGGTGGCGCTGGGGCGGCGGCTCGAAGCGGTGCTCGCCGACGCGCCCGACTGGATGGACGGCCCGGCGCGCGCGCGGATCGAAGGCGCGATCGCCTCGCTCGGCTGGCGTACCGATACCGTCGGCGCGTGGCTGGCGCTGATCGCACGGATCGGCGGGCCCGCCGACCCCGCGTTCGTCGACTGGCTCGCGGTCGATCGAGTCGAGGGGCGCGAATATGATGTCGGGCTCCACCGCCACTGGCTCGACCCCTCGAAACCCTTTGCCAGGACCGTGCTCGAGCCGGCGCACGGCGCGGTGATCACCTCGGCGACACTGCGCGCCGGCGGCGACTGGGACGTCGCCGAGGCGCGCACCGGCGCGTCGCATCTGCTGCGCCCGGCGCAGCGCTTCGAGGCAATCAGCCCGTTCGACTATCCCGGCCAGGCCGAAGTGCTCATCGTCACCGACGTCAAGCGCGGCGACTTGCCCGCGCTCGCCAATGCCTATGCCCGGCTGATCGTCGCCGCGGACGGCGGCACGCTCGGACTGTTCACGGCGATTCGCCGCCTGCGCGCGGTCCATGCCCGAGTCGCCGACCGGCTCGCCCGCGAGGGGCTGCCGCTGCTCGCCCAGCATGTCGACCCGATCGACACCGGCACCCTGGTCGACATCTTCCGCGACGATCCGCGCACCTCGTTGCTCGGCACCGATGCGCTCAGGGACGGAGTCGACGTCCCCGGCCATTCACTGCGGCTGGTGGTGATGGAAGGTGTGCCCTGGCCCAAGCCGAGCGTGCTCCACGCCGCACGCCGGCTCGCCGGTGGCGGCACCGCTTATGATGATCGCATCGTCCGCGCGCGGCTGGCGCAGGCGTTCGGTCGGCTGATTCGCCGTGCCGACGATCGCGGCAGCTTCGTCTTGCTCTCCGCCGCCAGTCCGTCGCGGCTGCTCGATGCCTTCCCGCCGGGCACGCCGGTGGCGCGCGTGTCACTCGACGAAGCAGTGGCGCGGGTTCGGCTTTCCCTCGAGACCCGATTGCGGCATGAGGCGCCCGCGAACGCCTGACCGGCCTGACGGGAATGTAGTGATGAAGACGCTCACGCTGCTGCGCCATGCCAAGTCGGGCTGGGACGATCCCGTCGCGCGCGATTTCGATCGCCCGCTCAATCCCAAGGGCCAGCGCGCCGCGGCGATGGTCGGGCGCCACATCAAGGCGCTGGGGCTTGCCTTCGATCATGTCGTCGCGTCGCCTGCGGTGCGCGTCGTCGAGACGCTCGACCATGTCGGCCGGGGCTATGGCGGCGATCTCGCCCCCGCCTGGGACCAGCGCATCTACCTCGCTTCGCCCGCGACCCTGCTCGACGTGGTTCACGATCTCCCTGCCGGCGCCGAACGGGTGCTGCTGACCGGGCACAATCCCGGGCTCGAGGAACTGGTGTTGCTGCTGGTCCCCGATGGCGGCGCGCTGCGCGAAAAGGCCGAGGTCAAGTTTCCGACCGCTACGCTGGCGGAGATGACCTTCGATGCCGCTGGCTGGAGCGACGTAAAGGCCGGTGGCGGGACGCTCACGCGGTTCGTTCGTCCGCGCGACTTAGATCCGAGCCTGGGGCCGGACGCGAATTAAGGACGAAAGGGACCTAGCGCCCCTCATCCTCTTCGAGTGCCTTTACCAGCGCATCGCGCACGGCACGAAACCCTTCCGCGCTGCTCTTCGGCGCGGATTTGTTCGCCTTCTCTTCGGCGAGCAGCTTCTGCACGCCGCGGATGGTATAGCCCTCGTCCGAGAGCAGATGGTGGATGCGGCGCACCAGGGCGACGTCGTCAGGGCGATAATAACGGCGGTTGCCGGCGCGAGTCAGCGGGCGCAATTGCGGGAACCGCGTCTCCCAATATCTTAATATATGTTGGGGTCGGCCGATTTCCTGCGCAAGTTCGCCTATGGTGCGGAGGGCGCCGGGCGCCTTCTCCGCGGGCGGCATCGCGTCTCTCAGTTGCCTGCCACGATGCGGTCGCGCATCATCTGGCTGGCTCTGAAGGTGAGCACCCGGCGGGGTGCGATCGGCACTTCAACGCCGGTCTTGGGGTTGCGCCCGACGCGCTCTCCCTTGTCGCGCAGAATGAAGCTGCCGAAGCCCGAAATCTTGACGTTTTCGCCTTTCGAAAGCGCCTCGCACATGTGCGTCAGGATCTGTTCGACGAGGCGGGCCGCATCCGCGCGCGACAGACCGACCTCGTGATGCAGCGATTCGGCCAAATCAGCCCTGGTCAGCGTGCCCGCAACCGGCATGTCCGCTAGTCCCCCGATTAATCCATGTTCAGTCTTGATGGTATCAGATTGTCTTCACGCCGCAAACCACAACATTTCGTTACGGTAACGAGTCGTACTCGTTCTGACACATATCAGAAACGTACGACCGCAGCACCCCATGTAAATCCGCCACCCATCGCTTCGAGGACGATGAGATCGCCCTGCTTGATTCGACCGTCGCGGACTGCGGTGTCGAGCGCCAATGGTACCGAAGCCGCCGAAGTGTTGGCGTGCTGGTCGACGGTCACCACCACCTTTCCGGGGGCAAGCCCGAGCTTGCGCGCGGTGGCGTCGAGAATACGGGCATTGGCCTGATGCGGTACCACCCAATCGACATCCGCGGACGAAAGGCCCGCGACTTCGAGCGTCTCCGACATTACTGCGGCAAGGTTGACCACGGCATGGCGGAACACTTCGCGGCCCTTCATCCGGAGCTTGCCGACGGTGCCCGTGGTCGAGGGGCCGCCATCGACATAGAGCAAGTCGTTGTGGCGCCCGTCAGCGTGGAGGCGCGTGGCCAGGATGCCGCGACCGCCCTGCTCGGCGCTCTCCTGCGCTTGGAGCACGACCGCGCCGGCGCCGTCGCCGAACAATACGCACGTCGCGCGGTCTTCCCAGTCGAGGATGCGGCTGAAGGTCTCCGCGCCGATCACCAGCGCGCGGCGATGCGCTCCCGCACGGATCATCGAATCGGCGACCTGGAGCGCGTAGAGAAAGCCCGAGCAAACCGCCGCGACGTCGAAGGCGACGCAGTCGTTGATCCCCAAAGCGGTCTGGACGCGCGTGGCACTTGCCGGAAAGGTCTGGTCCGGGGTCGCGGTCGCCAGCACGATCAAGTCGATGCTGGTCGCCTCGACTCCCGCCGATTCGAGCGCGGCGCGCGCGGCTTCGGTCGCCAGCGTGCTCGTCGTCTCGTCATCTCCGGCGATATGACGGAAGCGGATACCGGTACGCTCGACGATCCATTCGTCGGTGGTGTCGACGCGCTCCGCCAACTCCGCATTCGAGACACGCTTTGCCGGCAGGAACGAGCCGGTACCGATAATCACCGAACGCAATGTCACGCAGCCTTTGCCTCGAAATTGCCGAGATCCTCGGCGATTCGCCGATTGAGGTCGTCGCGCAGCATCTTCGCCGCGAAACCGATGGCGGTGTCTACGCCCACTTCGTTCGCGCTGCCATGGCTCTTCACGACGATGCCGTTGAGCCCGAGGAAGATCGCGCCATTGTGATTGTTGGGATCGAGATGGGTGCGCAGCAACTCGGTGGCGGGGCGCGAGATCAGGAAGCCGATCTTCGAGCGCGTCGAGCTGGAGAAAGCCCGCTTGAGCAGGTCGGCGACGAAGCGCGCAGTGCCCTCGATCGTCTTGAGCGCGATATTGCCGGCAAAGCCGTCGCAGACGATCACGTCGACTTCGCCGCGCGAAAGCTTGTTGCCTTCGATGAAGCCCTTGAAGTCTAGTCGGAGATGCGTCGCGCCGCGCAGCTCGGCGGCGGCCTCGCGGATATTGTCGGTGCCCTTCATTTCCTCGGTGCCGATGTTGAGCAGCGCGACGCGGGGGCTTTCCAGGTCGAGCGCGATCCGCGCATAAGCGGCGCCCATCACCGCGAACTGAACGAGATTGCGTGCGTCGACTTCGGTATTGGCGCCGAGATCGAGCATCACCGTGTCGTTTTCGCCGAGCGTCGGCATCAGCGCGGCGAGCGCGGGGCGATCGATGCCGGGCATCGTCCGCAGCGACAGCTTGGCCATCGCCATCAGCGCGCCGGTATTGCCCGAGGAAACCGCAGCGCCGGCGCGGCCCTTCTTGACCATGTCGATGGCGATTCCCATCGATGTGGTCTTGGCGCGGCGAATCGCCTGGCTCGGCTTTTCATCGGACGCAACGACGCCCGCCGCGTGGACGATCTCCGACGCAGCGGTCAAATTGGGGTGCGTTTCGAGACCGGCACGGATCTGCGCCTCGTCGCCGACGAGGATGAATTCCATGCCCTCGAATCGGCGACGCGCACGCGCAACGCCCGCGAGCATGACTGCGATCCCCTCATCGCCTCCCATCGCATCGACGGCGATTCGCATTGGGGTTGTCATACCGGCAGGCCTTGAGACGTGTGCGTGGCTCAGCCCTCGACGGAGGTGATTTCGCGGCCGTTATAATGGCCGCACGCGACGCACAGATTGTGCGGGCGCTTCAATTCGCCGCAATTCGAGCATTCCTGGAATGCCGCGACGGTGAGCGAATCGTGCGACCGGCGCATGCCACGCCGCGATGGCGAGGTCTTTCTCTTGGGAACGGCCATTGAGGCACCTTTACTTCGAAGAACACGTGAATCAGGTCGCGATACGCCCGCGTAGGTGTCCGGGCAAGCGACGGTTGGAGCCGGCTGCCCGCCGGACCAACGGGGCAGGTCACGAAGCGAGGCCGCGCGTATACCGATTCTTGCCCGACTTGCAAGGGCGTGGCATCTGTCGGCGCGTCCATTGGGGGTGTATCCATGTTTTTCCTGCCCGTCGCGCTCGTCACTGCCGGCGCTTCCGCGCTGCTCAACTTCTGGCTGGGGCTGCGGGTCAGCCGCCTGCGCATTTCGGAGAAGATCCTGGTCGGCGACGGCGGCAACCTCCGGCTGATCGCGCGGATGCGCGCGCAGCTCAATTTCGCCGAATATGCGCCGCTGGTGCTGATCCTGATCGTGCTGGTCGAGTTGGCGCGCGGTACGCAGACCTGGCTGTGGGGGGTCGCCTTCGTCTTCATCATCGGCCGCGTGCTGCACGCGTTCGGGATGGATGGATGGCGGCTCGGGCGGATGATCGGCATCGCTGCGACGATGCTGACGATGCTCGGGCTTGCCGCATACGCGGTCTATCTCGGCTATACCGGGCTCAACCCGCTGCGCTGAGTGCCGAGTCACCGACAAAGGGATTCGTCCGCCGCTCGTGCCCGAAATTGCTCGGCTGGCCGTGGCCGGGGACGAACACCGTGTCGTCGCCCAGCGGCCATAATTTGCCGATGATCGCGTCGATAAGGTCCTGCGTATTGCTCAGCGGAAAGTCGGTCCGGCCGATCGAGCCCTGGAACAATACGTCGCCGACCAGCGCGAGCTTCGACGGCGGGTGGTGGAAGACGACATGGCCGGGGGTGTGGCCTGGACAATGATAGACGTCGAGCACCAGATCGCCGACGGTCACCTGGTCGCCATCGGACAGCCAGCGGTCAGGCGCGAACGGCACGCCGCGCACGCCATATTTGCGGCCGTCCTCGGCGAGCCGGTCGATCCAGAAGCGATCGGCTTGGTGCGGGCCCTCGATCGGCACGCCGAGCTCGGCGGCGAATTCGCCGGCGAGGCCGCAATGGTCGATATGGCCGTGCGTGATCAGGATCTTTTCGATGATCACCTGATGCTGCAGCGCCGCCGCGCGCAGCCGGTCGAGGTCGCCGCCGGGATCGACGAAAGCACCGCGCATCGTGCGCGTGCACCAGATCAGGCTGCAATTCTGCTGGAGCGGCGTGACCGGGACGATCGCCACGCGCATCGGAGGGTTCGACATGCCGCGCAGATAGGCGGCGGCGCCCGGACGGGCAACACGGGCTTGCCGTGAGGGCGCGGCGGCGGCATGCGCGGCGCGATGGCGCTGCCCCCTCCTCCCTTCCTATTGCTCGACGATGCTCGCCCGGGCGGCGCGGTGGCGCGGCTTTATACCGATCCGGTCGAAATCGTCCGCGCCGATCGTCCCGAAGACGTACGGCCCGCCCTCCACATCCTGCGTGCAGCCCGTGCGCGCGGGCTCGAGGCGGCGGGGTTCATCCGGTACGAGGCGACGGCCGGGCTCGAGCCCCGGCTGGCGCATCTGGCAGGGCAGGCGCCCTTGCTGTGGTTCGGGCTGTTCGACGGCTATCGCGAAGTCGAGCCGGCTGCGATCCTTCCCGATCCCGCCGGCGCCTGGGCAGGAGCGCCGCGGCCGCGGATCGCGCGTCGCGATTATGCGGCCGGCTTCGCGCGCGTCGCCGAGCTGATCGCGGCCGGTGACATTTATCAGGCGAACCTCACCTTCCGATCCGACGTCATGACGGCGGGATCGCCCGCGTCGCTCTACGCGCTGATCCGCGGGCGCGCCGCCGCGGGCTATGGCGCTCTCGTCGCCACCGGTGAGGAATGGCTGCTCTCTTTCTCGCCCGAATTGTTCTTTGCGCTCGACGCCGGCAGGCTGACTGCGCGACCGATGAAAGGCACCGCGGTGCGCGATGCGAGCCCGGCACTGGACGCCGCCAACGCCGCCGAGCTGCGTGCCGATCCCAAGCAGCGCGCCGAGAATCTGATGATCGTCGATCTGATGCGCAACGATCTCAGCCGCGTCGCGCGACCCGGCAGCGTCGCGGTGCCGCAGCTATTCCATGTCGAGCATTATCCCACCGTCCACCAGATGGTGTCGGAGATCACCGCCGAGCTCGACCCGGCGTACGACGCAGTCGATGCGCTTGCCGCCTTGTTTCCCTGCGGCTCGATCACCGGCGCGCCCAAGCTGCGCGCGATGGCGATCATCGCCGAGACCGAGGATGCGCCGCGCGGCGTCTATACCGGCGCGATCGGCCGGCTCGATGCCGATGGCGACGCGAGGTTCAACGTCGCGATCCGGACGCTGACGCTCGCCGGGGGCGACTCGACCGCCAGTTTGGGGCTAGGATCGGGCGTGGTCGCCGATTCGAACGCCGAGCAGGAATGGCAGGAATGCGTCGCCAAGGGCGCCTTCGTGACGGCGGGGGAGCGTCCGTTCGACTTGATCGAGACGATGCGCTTCGATCCGCTCGACGGCATCCCCTTGCTCGAACGCCACCTCGCCCGGCTGCGCGAAAGCGCTGCGGTGTTCGGCTTCGCCTTCGATCGCCATGCGGTGCGCAACGAGCTCCAGGCCGCGACCTTCCGGCTGCGCACGGCATCGAAAGTCCGGTTGCTGCTCGGACCTTCGGGCGCGATCTCGATCGGCATCAGCCCGATGCCGAAGGCCCCTGAAACGCCGGTGCAGGTCGCGACCCGGCCGCTCGAAGTCGCGCCGGACGACTTCCGGCTGCGCCACAAGACCAGCCGCCGCGGCTTTTACGATCGCGCCCGTCTGGCTGCGGATGCATGGGAAGTGGTGTTCACCGACCCGGACGGCTTTCTCACCGAAGGCAGCTTCACCAACGTCTTCGTCGAGCGTAACGGCGTGCTGGTCACCCCGCCCCTCGCGCGCGGGCTGCTCCCCGGCGTGCTCCGCGCCGAGCTGATCGCGAGCGGCCGCGCAGTCGAGCGCGACTTGCGCCCCAAGGACCTCGCAAAAGGCTTTCTGCTCGGCAATGCGCTGCGCGGACTGGTATCCGCCGTAACAGTTGCGGAACGCGCGAACGCCAACGTATAGGCGCGCGCATTCCCTCCCGGAAAGGCGCCCATCCATGCAAACGTCCGCCGCGCTCCAGCGCATCCAGCCTTCGGCGACGCTCGCGATGACGAGCCGCGTGTTCGAGCTGAAGCGGCAGGGGATCGACGTCATCGGCCTCGGCGCCGGCGAGCCGGATTTCGACACCCCCGATTTCGTCAAGGAAGCGGCGATCGAGGCGATCCGCGCGGGCAAGACCAAATACACCAATGTCGACGGCACACCCGAATTGAAGCAGGCGATCGTTGCCAAGTTTGCCCGCGACAACGGCCTGACTTATGCCGAGAACCAGATCAGTGTGAATTCGGGCGGCAAGCACACCTTGTTCAACGCTTTCTGCGCGACGATCGACGCCGGCGATGAAGTCATCGTCCCCGCGCCTTATTGGGTGAGCTACCCCGACGTGGTCGAGTTCGCCGGCGGTACGCCGGTGTTCATCGCCGCGGGTGCCGCGCAGAATTACAAGATCAAGCCCGAGCAGCTCGAAGCGGCGATCACCGCCAGGACCAAATGGGTGGTGCTCAACTCGCCGTCCAACCCCACCGGGGCAGCCTATAGCGCCGCCGAGCTCAAGGCACTCGGCGAAGTGCTCGAACGCCACCCGCACGTGCTGATCTACGCCGACGACATGTACGAGCACATCCTCTACGATGGCTTCGAATTCGCCACGATCGCGCAGGTCTGCCCGTCGCTCTACGAGCGCACGCTGACCGCCAATGGCGTATCCAAGGCCTATGCGATGACCGGCTGGCGGATCGGCTATGCCGGCGGTCCCGCCTGGCTGATCAAGGCGATCGGCAAGCTCCAGTCGCAGTCGACCTCGAACCCGTGCAGCATTTCGCAGGCCGCTTCGGTGGCGGCGCTCAACGGCGACCAGAGTTTCCTCAAGGAACGCGTCGCGGCGTTCCAGGGCCGCCGCGATCTCGTCGTGTCGATGCTCAACCAGGTCAACGGGATGACCTGCCCGCGTCCCGAAGGCGCCTTCTACGTCTACCCCGAATTCGCCGCGCTGATCGGCAAGACCACGCCCAAGGGCCAGGTCATCACCACCGACGAGGAAATGATCGCGTATCTGCTCGACGAGGCCAAGGTCGCAGCGGTGCACGGCGCCGCCTTCGGCCTCTCGCCGGCGATGCGGATAAGCTATGCGACGTCCGAGGCTTTGCTGACCGAGGCATGCACGCGAATCCAGACGGCTTGCGCGGCCTTGCGCTGAGGCCTGCGAAGACCGATCTTGCGGCCATGCTGAAATGGGCCCTCCCCGCTGGTCTCGTCGGAACGGCAATGCTGCTGCCCGCGATCGCCGCCCCCGCTGCCGAACGCGCGGTGCCGATCCCCGCGCCGGCGCAGGACGTCACCGGCGGCAAGAGCGAGCAAGTCGCGGTGCTCGCCGGCGGCTGTTTCTGGGGGATGGAGGCGGTCTTCCAGTCGGTGAAGGGCGTCCATTCGGTGACCAACGGCTTTGCCGGCGGCACCAAGGGCTCGGCCAGCTACAGCCAGGTCTCGACCGAGCGCACCGGCCATGCCGAGGCGGTGCGGATCGTCTATGATCCGCGCAAGGTCAGCTACGGGACCTTGCTGCGCGTCTATTTCTCGATTGCGCACGATCCGACCCAGCTCAATCGCCAGGGGCCCGACACCGGCCCCAGCTATCGCTCGGCGATCTTTCCGCAGGACGCCGCCCAGCGCCGCGTCGCGGACGCCTATATCGCGCAGCTCGGCCGCACCAAGGCGTGGCCGCGCCCGATCGTGACGCGGATCGAGAGCGGCACCTTCTATCCGGCCGAAGCCTATCACCAGGACTTTTTCTGGCGGAACCCGACACACCCCTACATCGTGCGCTGGGACAAGCCCAAGGTCGCCGCGTTCAGGAACGCGTTCCCGCAACTGGCGAACTGAACGTGCTCCTGCTTTCGCAGGAGCACGGACCTTTAGATCAATCCCATTGCCGCCAACTCGCCGACCAGAGCCGGCGGGAGTTCGGAGATCCCCGCCCCCGCCTCGCCGAGATCGGTCGGCGCGTCCGCGCCTTCGAGATAGCGCCAGCCCTGATGGGCACGTTTCGGCCGGGCCTGGACGAGCACCAGCTTCGGCTCGAGATAGATCGCCACGCGTCCACCCTCGGCCTCGCCGAAGCCGGTGATCGGCGAACGCCCGATCAATTGGTGCTTGATGATCCAGAACAATGATCCGCCCACGATCTCTTCGTGCCTTTTGGGCAGATAGCGCGTGGTCAGGAACGCAGGCAGATGCGCTGCCTTGAGCGCGAGGCGTTCCTGCAGATAGTCGATCGAGTCGCAGCCATAGGCGACCTTGGTCAGATGTAGCGGCATGACGCTCGATGTGGCGCGTGCGCCCAGGCGTTCAAGGTCAACCGGCGCCGTGAACGCGGAACAGCGTCGCGAGCCCGAGGAACGCGAAGAAGCCCAGCGAGTCGGTCATCAGCGTGACGAACACCGCCGAGGAAATCGCCGGATCGATCCGGAGCCGATCCATCGTCAGCGGGATCAGCACGCCGGCCAGCCCGGCGATCAGATTATTGATCAGGATCGCCAGCCCGAACACGAACGACAGAGTCGGGTTATGGAAGATCACCAGCGTGCCGAGCCCAATCAGCACACCCAGCGAAAGCCCGTTGACCGCCGCGATCCGCACTTCGCGCAGCACCGTGCGGGTCATGTTCGATTCGGTCAGCTGGTTGGTCGCCAGCGCACGCACCACCACGGCCAGCGTCTGGGTGCCGGCATTGCCGCCCATCCCCGATACGATGCCCATCAACGCGGCGAGCAGCGCATAGCCCGCGATCACGCGGTCGAACAGATTGACTACCGACGCCGCTACCATCGCCGTACCCAGATTGACCACCAGCCAGATCAATCGGGTGCGCACCGTGGTCAGCACCGGCTCGTTGATGTCGCCATCACCCGCGCCCGACAGACGCAATATGTCCTCGCCGGCTTCTTCGGAAATGATGTGGACGATATCGTCGACGGTGATCATGCCGACCAGCCGGCCGCTGCTGTCGATCACCGCGGCGGAGATCAGCGCGTATTTCTGGAAGCGTAGCGCGACTTCTTCCTGGTCCATGTCGGCCGGGATCAAGGTCTGCTCGCGCTTCATCACGTCGCTGATCAGGACGGCACGGGGGGTGCGCAGGATCCACGAGAGCGCACAGGTGCCGACCGGATGGTGCGCCGGATCAACGACGAAGATTTCCCAGAAATCGGTCGCCAATTCCTCGTGGCCGCGCAGATAATCGAGCACGTCGCCGACGGTCCAATGCTCGGGCACCGCGATCAGCTCGCGCTGCATCAGCCGGCCGGCGGTCTCCTCTGGATAAGAGAGCGCTTCCTCGATCGCGGCACGGTCATCGGGGTCGAGCGCGCGGAGCACTTCGCGCTGGTCCTCGAGATCCATGTCCTCGATGATCGCGACGGCGTCGTCGGTATCGAGCTCGGCGGCGATGTCGGCGACCTGTGTCGCGGTGAGCGCGTCGACCAGTGCCTCACGCACCCAGTCGTTCATCTCGGCGAGCACGTCGCCATCGATCAGGTCCGATATCGCCGCGACAAGAAGCGGGCGAAGGTCGGCGGGGGTCAGTTCGACTAGATCGGCGATGTCGGCGGGATGGAGCGGCGCGACCCGCATCCGTGCAGTCTCGGCGTCGCCCGCCGCAACTGCCTCGAGCACGGCGCTGACGAACTCGGGCTTGAGCCGGTCGTCTTCGTCGAGCTCGCTCTCCGGCGGCTTCGACTCGGGATGAAGTTCGGTCTCGCTCATGTCCGACCTCCCTGTTGTGCCCCGGCTCGGGCCGCTAGTGCCAATGCCGAGAGCGTGTTGCAAGTCACTCGCGACCTGCTAGGGCCGCGGGCAACATTTAGGGAGTAGCCCATGTCCGAACCCAGCACGCTCGTCCTGACCCTCGACACCGGCGAAGTCCGGATCAAATTGCGCCCCGATCTGGCGCCCAAGCATGTCGAGCGCATCGTCAAGCTTGCCGATGACGGCTTTTACGACGGCGTGATCTTCCACCGCGTGATCGACGGCTTCATGGCGCAGGGTGGCGATCCCTCCGGCACCGGCATGGGCGGCTCGAAGGAGCCCAATCTCGCGCAGGAATTCAGCAGCGAGCCGCATGTCCGCGGCGTCTGCTCGATGGCGCGGACCAACGATCCGAACACCGCCAATTCGCAATTCTTCATCTGCCTCGACGATGCGAGCTTCCTCGATCGCCAATATACGGTGTGGGGCGAAGTGGTCGAAGGCATGGACCATGTCGACGCGCTCCCCAAGGGCGAGCCGCCGCGCAATCCCGGCAAGATCGTCAAGGCGCGGACTGAGGCGTAATCCGTCGCCCCGGCGCAAGCCGGGGTTTCCTGCCGCACCGGGACCGCCTGAGATCCCGGGTTTAGCCGGGACGACTAAGGAGTCAGGCCTTGTCCGCCCCCATCGCCTCGATCAGCCAGTCATGGAAGATCTTCACCGGGCGCTGGCTCAGCGCGCGAGGGCGGCAGACGAACCAATAGCTGTAATGGCTCTCGACTGTCAGGTCGAAGAGCTGGACGAGTCGCTGGTCGCGTGCCGCCTCGAAATGCGATTCGAGCATGAACGCGACGCCGAGCCCCTGTGCCGCCGCCTCGAGCATCAGATTGCCCGAATCGAAATGATCGATCGCCAGCGGCTCGAGATCGGGGAAGCCCGCGGCGGCGCGCCACGCAGTGAAGGTCTCGGGCATGTCGCGGTGGACCAGGGCCGTGAGCTTGGCGAGCTGTTCGGGGCGGGTGATCGGATCGGGCCCCTCGACCAGCGCGCGTGCACCGATCACATGCACGCGATTGCGATCGAGCCGCTTCGAATAGAAGCCAGGATCGATATCGCGGGCGATCACGATAGCGGCGTCGAGCCCGTCGCCGAGCCGCGTCACGCCATAGCCCGCGGTGTCTACGTCGAGATGCAGTTCGGGATGGCGGCGCTTGAGTTCGGGGAGGCGCGGCAGCAATTGCTGCGTCGCGTAGAGCGGCAGCACGCCGAGGCGCAGCCGGAGCAACTCGCTGCCGCTGGTCATCGCCTCTACCGCGTCGGTCATCGCGTCGAGTGCCGGCGCGATCATGCCGAGCAGGCGATCTCCTTCGGCATTGAGCCGGAGCGCCTGATGCCGACGCTCGAACAAGGGCTTGCCGATGAAGCGCTCGAGCGCCTGGACGCGCCGGCTGAGCGCCGGCGACGATAAAGCGAGCTCTTCGGCCGCGGCCTTGATCGAACCGAGCCGAGCCACCTGAACGAACGCCTCGATCGCAGTGAGGGGGGGTAACCTGCGCATTTCTGATCTTGTGCAGTGCGTCACGCGCTTTGTCGAGCGCTCTCAAGCGCATCAACGTGGCCGCGCCTCCGCTGGTCTGACTATATCGAGCAAAACCAGTTGCAATCTATGCAATCGCCCAAGGATTATTTCGCACTTGCACAAAAATTCGCTGCACGGCAGAAAGAGCAGGCCTTTCAGGCATCCTCTCCTAAAACTTTCCAAGGCGGGCTTCGGCCCGCCATTTTTTTGCCCCCCTCGCGGCACGCAATCCGGCTTCCTATGTTCCGCCTTCACTCCTGAAGGAAAGCATAGTGGCGGACGACGAAAGCAGAGGGCGCAAGCTCCAGGTTGCGAACAGCCGGCCCGAAGACAGCGGCCGCGGCCTCGCGCATATCCCGCGCACGCTGATGGCGGCGATCGGTATCACCGAAGGCGACGTGATCGAGATCGTTGGCAAGCGCGCCACCCCTGCGCGTGCCGTGCTGCCCTACACCGAGGATGAGGGCCTCGAGCTGCTCCGCATCGATGGCCTCCAGCGTGCCAATGCCGGCGTCGGCTCGGGCGATTTCGTCGAAGTGCGCAAGGCGGCGTCCAAGCCTGCGACTCGCGTAGTGTTCGCACCCGCACAAGCCAATTTGCGGCTCCAGGGCTCGGCACAGGCGCTCCAGCGCACCTTTTATGGTCGCCCGCTGGCGCAGGGCGACATCGTCGCGACCGCCGGGCATCACCGCGTCGTCGATCCCAATGTCCAGCGCTGGGTAAATGCCCCGGCCTATGCGCTGCAGGAAATCCGCCTCGCCGTGGTCTCGGCCACGCCCAAGGGCATCGTCCATATCGACGAGAATACCGAAGTCGAACTGCGCCCCGAATATGAGGAAGCCTCGGAAAGCCGGCGCGCCGACGTCACCTATGACGATATCGGCGGGATGGCCGGAACGATCGACCAACTCCGCGAGATGGTCGAGCTTCCGCTGCGCTACCCCGAACTGTTCCAGCGCCTCGGCGTCGATCCGCCCAAGGGGGTGCTGCTCCATGGGCCGCCCGGAACCGGCAAGACCCGGCTTGCCCGCGCGGTGGCGAACGAGAGCGACGCCAATTTCCACTTGATCAACGGCCCCGAGATCATGGGCTCGGCTTATGGCGAATCAGAGAGCCGCCTGCGCCAGGTATTCGAGGAAGCCGCCAAGTCGGCGCCGTCGATCGTGTTCATCGACGAGATCGATTCGATTGCGCCCAAGCGTGGCCAGGTGTCGGGCGAGGCCGAAAAGCGCCTCGTCGCGCAATTGCTGACCCTGATGGACGGGCTCGAGGCACGCGCCAACATTGTCGTGATCGCGGCGACCAACCGCCCCGAGGCGATCGACGAGGCGCTGCGGCGTCCGGGGCGGTTCGATCGGGAGATTGTCGTCGGCGTTCCCGATGAACGAGGGCGGCGCGAAGTGCTCGGCATCCATACGCGCGGCATGCCGCTTGCCGATGATGTCGATTTGGCCGAGCTCGCGCGTACCACTTATGGGTTCGTCGGCGCCGATCTCGCCGCGCTGACCCGCGAGGCGGCGATCGAATCGGTGCGCCGGATCATGCCGCGGCTCAATCTCGAGGACGGCAGCATACCCGCCGAAGTGCTCGACACTTTGTCGGTCACCCGCGACGATTTCGTCGAGGCGATCAAGCGCGTCCAGCCCTCGGCGATGCGCGAAGTGATGGTGCAGGCGCCGCAGGTCCGCTGGGAAGATGTCGGCGGGCTCGACGACGCGCAGATGCGCCTGAAGGAAGGTGTCGAGCTTCCGCTCAAGGATCCCGACGCGTTCCGCCGGCTCGGCATCCGCCCGGCCAAGGGCTTCCTGCTTTACGGCCCGCCTGGGACCGGCAAAACGCTGCTCGCCAAGGCAGTCGCCCGCGAGGCGGAGGCGAATTTCATCGCCACCAAGTCGAGCGACCTGCTGAGCAAATGGTATGGCGAGAGCGAGCAGCAGATCGCCCGGCTGTTCGCCCGCGCCCGCCAAGTCGCGCCGTGCGTGATCTTCATCGACGAGCTCGACTCGCTGGTCCCGTCGCGTGGCGGCGGGATGGGCGAGCCGCAGGTGACCGAGCGCGTGGTCAATACCATCCTCTCGGAGATGGACGGGCTCGAGGAGCTCCAGTCGGTGGTGGTGATCGGCGCGACCAATCGGCCCAACCTCATCGATCCGGCTTTGTTGCGGCCGGGGCGGTTCGACGAGCTAATCTATGTCGGCGTGCCCGACAAGGCCGGCCGCGAGCGGATCCTGCGCATCCAGACCGAAAAGATGCCGCTGGCGAACGACGTCGATCTCGGCGCGATCGCCGATCAGACACTGCGTTATACCGGCGCCGATCTCGAGGATGTCGTCCGGCGTGCCGGCCTCGTCGCATTGCGCCAATCGCTCCAGTCGCGCGAAGTGACCATGGCGCATTTCAAGGAGGCGCTCGCCGATTCGCGCGCGACGGTCACGCCCGAGATGGAAGACGAGTATAAGGCGATGTCCGGGCGCCTCAAGCAACAGGCGTCGTCGATCCAGCCGCTCGGCTTCATTGCGCCGGGGATGCTCCAGGGTCGGGGTCCGAAGGGCGCAGACTGAACCACGCATAGGCCAGCAGGCACGCAAGCGCGGCGGCCGCTGTCAGATAGGGCAGCGGCCGCCAGACTTCGTAAAGTCCGACTCCGATCGATGGCCCGAGCACGAACGAGGCGCCGTTGATGGAAGTGACCTTGCCTGCCACCGAGCCCTGCGCCTCGGGCCCCACGGCGAGCGACGCGCCCGCAGTAAATCCAGGCCGCGCCAGTCCGATGCCAAGCGAGGTCAGCGCATAGCCGAGCGCAATGCCGTACAGCGAGGTCGCGCTCCCTACTGCCACACAGCCCAGCATGCCGAGCATGGCCCCGCCCAGGATCAGCGCACGCGGTTTGAGATCGAGCAGCGGGATCAGTCCCCATTGCGCCAGCAGCGACGACACCGCCCCCATCATCAGCACCAGCCCGGTAGGGTGCAGCGCGTCGGTCGGCCCCAGCATGAGCCGGTCGATGATCAGGAAGCCGATCGCCTGGCCGGTCATCGCCTGGGCGTGGCCGACGACGAGCCCGCTGACGATCCACGCGCGCACCCGCGGATCGAAATAGCCGACCTTCTCGCCCGAGAGCGCAGTCGCCGCGGTCACCGTCGCGCCGGTGCCTTGTCCGCCGATCGATGGATAGCTCGCGGCGGCGCCGTGCTCGATCCCTTCGTCCTTCGGCAGCAGCCTGATCACTGCCACCCAGATCACCGCGCCGATCGCTGCAGCCACGAAAGCGGGACCCGCCAGCCCGATCGCGGGGCCGCCGCGCCACAGGCTGCCGAGCACGAGATAGGGGGCGAATGCCGGCCCCAGGATCGTTCCCAGCCCGAAGGCCGAGGCGAGCAGCGTCAGCGCCTTGGTCCGCTCGTGGGGCGTGGTGCGTCCGGCAACGATCGCCTGCACCGCCGGCGGTGCCGCCGATCCAAAGGTGCCGTAGATGACGCGCGCGGCGATAAAGGCGATGAAGGTGGCGAGCGGGCCGAGCACGCCGTTGATCCCCAGCATGAGGAAGGCCCCGCACAAAGCCAGCGAAACCGTGAATCCGGCGACGCCGAGCAACACCATCGCGCGCCGCCCGTGCCGGTCCGAGCGATTGGCCCAGAACGGTGCGGCGATCACCCACAGCAGCGCCGAGACCGAGAACACCGCGGCGACGGCGCTGTCGGCGGCACCCAGCGACCGGCCGAGCGCGGGCAGCACTGATTGCAGCGCCGTATTGCCGGCCGCGATCGCCAGCATCACCGCGAAGAGCAACGCGAAGGTGCGGTCAAAGCCGCGACGTTTCATTCGCGGGTCCACGAATAGCTGCGGGCAATGTCGGCGACATGCAGCCGGTACCATTTGTACCAGCGTCCACGTCCGGCCTCGCGAGTCGCGGAATGTTCCGGATGCGTGCGCCACGCGACTGCGCTGGCGTCGTCGGCCCAATAGCTGAGGGTGATGCCGAGGCCGTCCGCCGAGACGTTGTCGACGCCGCGATAGCCGGGCTGCTGTGCGGCGAGCCGGTCCATCGCATCGGCGGCGGCGGCATAGCCTTCGGCGTCGTCGCCGGTGCGCTCGGAGATGAACATCACTGCAATCTGCCCGCTGCGATCCTCTGCCATGCCCGCCTCCCCGCGCTTCCGGTGCGATACGCAGTTTGACGCCCGCCGTCACCCGCCTGCGACCTGTTCCCCGGCGAAGGCCGGGGGCCAGTTACGATGATGTCGAGAGGACAGTCTCATTTCATTTGCTTCGCCGAGCCCAGGGCCGCTTTTCGCCGGGAAACGGATCTACGGAAGATGGATAAAAAGAGCGGAGCGCGCGCCTTTCCCGCTCCCTGATTTCGCCCTACTCGCCCCGCCATGCTCACCGATTGGCATTTCTATGCGCTCGCCATCCCCGCAGTGATCCTGCTCGGTCTCGCCAAAGGCGGCTTTGCCGGGATGGGCGCATTGTCGCTGCCGATGCTCACCTTCGCCGTGGATCCTGTGCGCGCTGCTGCGATCCTGCTGCCGATCCTGATCGCGCAGGACGTGGTCGGCGTCTGGGCGTTCCGCCGGACCGTCGACTGGCGGCTGCTCGGCTGGATGATGCCCGGCGCCATGCTCGGCATCTGGCTCGGTTATGCGTTCGCCGCCAGTGTGTCTCCGGTTGGCGTCATGGCGGCGGTCGGTGCGATCTCGACACTTTTCGGCGGGTTTCGCCTGTGGGCGGCGCGCCACACCCCGCGCGAGGCGCTGCGGTGGCCCGAATGGATCGGATCCTTGTTCGGCCTGGCCTCGGGCTTCACCAGCCAGATCGCGCATGCGGGACAGCCGCCGTTCCAGCTTTGGGTGCTGCCGCGCAAGCTCGAGCGCGACGTGCTGATCGGCACCACTGCGGTGTTCTTCGCAGCGCTCAACTGGATCAAGGTGCCGGCCTATGCGGCGCTGGGACAGTTCACGCGGTCGAACCTGCTCACGGCGGCGGCGCTGCTGCCGCTGGCGCTGGCGTCCACCGTCGCCGGCGTCTGGCTGGTCCGCCGGATCGCGCCCGAGCGCTTCTACACGGCGATCTACGTGCTGATGATCCTGGTAGGCGCGGCGCTGATTTGCGAGGCGACCATCTGATCGGTCAGTCGAACAGCGACGATACCGAGCTCTCGTCGGCGATCCGCTTGATCGCCTCGGCGAGCAGCGGCGCGATGGTCAGATGCCGCGTCTTGGCGCTTTCGGCGATCACTGCATGGTTGCCGATCGAATCGGTGATCACCAGCTCGCTCAGGGCCGAAGCGTCTACGCGTGCTACCGCACCACCCGACAGCACGCCGTGGGTGCAATAGGCGACGACATCCTCGGCGCCGGCCGCCTTCAGCGCCGCGGCCGCGTTGCACAGAGTGCCCGCCGAATCGACGATATCGTCGATCAGGATGCAGAAACGCCCTTCGACATGGCCGATGATGTTCATCACTTCGGATTCGCCCGCGCGCTCGCGGCGCTTGTCGACGATCGCCAGCGGGGCATTGTCGAGCCTTTTGGCGAGCGCCCGGGCGCGGACCACGCCGCCAACGTCGGGCGAGACGACCATCCATTGCTTGCCCGAGAAGCGCGTCTGGATGTCCGACGACATCACCGGCGCGGCGAACAGATTGTCGGTCGGGATGTCGAAAAAGCCCTGGATCTGCCCGGCATGGAGATCGGCCGAAAGCACGCGATTGGCGCCCGCGGTGGTGATCAGATTGGCGACGAGCTTGGCCGAGATCGGGGTGCGCGGGCCGGGTTTGCGATCCTGGCGCGCATAGCCGAAATAAGGCAGCACCGCGGTGATTCGCTTGGCCGATGCGCGGCGCAGCGCATCGATCATGATCAGCAATTCCATTAGATTGTCGTTCGCCGGATAGCTGGTCGACTGGAGCACGAAGACGTCCTCGCCGCGGACATTCTCAAGAATCTCGACGAAGATCTCCTCGTCGGCGAAGCGGCGGACATTGGCCCGGGTCAGCGGCATCTCGAGATAGCCCGCGATCGCGCTGGCAAGCGGCAGATTCGAATTGCCGGCCATCAATTTCATCGAACGTCTCCGCGCTGCCCCGTTGCCGCTTCCTTTGTCAGCCGATACGCAGTGGGGCAAGCTGGGGATACGAGTTATGCACCGCGAAGTGACGTTCACCCCGACGCTTGAGGATCATGTGGCCGGGCAAAGGCTATGGTTGACCAATTACGTACGCAAACGCTGGATGAGGCTATTTCTCCTCCTTCTCGCATTCGTGGAATTAGCGACGCTTGTCCGCATTGCGTACGATCTTGCCGGTGGAATTCCACTTTCGGCCAGTCTCTTGGACCAGGCGGTTCCATTGATTTGTCCGCTTGTGATTCTGGGAGTCATGTTCTGGAATTGGCGCAGCATTCCCGGAAAGGTCCGCAGAATGGCGGAGCAACAGCCTTCGCTGCTTTCCGAAACCGAATGGCGCTGGAACGACGAGGAACTGATCGCGCGATCAGCGGCAGGTACCAGCCGGATCGAATGGGGTTCGTTGTACCGGTGGCTATCGAACGAGGAGACCATAGCAGTCATACCGCAGGAGCGGCTGCTGCTGATGCTCCCACGCCGCGCATTGAGTGCTGAACAAGCGATCGACCTGATCTCCACGTTGGACCGGTTTGCGGTGCGCGCGCATCGCTCCTAATGCCCTTGTATGACGGTAACCGCCCGCTTCGCCCCCAGTCCGACCGGCACGCTGCATGTTGGCAATCTGCGTACCGCGCTGCATAATTGGATGTTCGCCCGTGCCAATGGCGGGCGCTTCCTGCTGCGCATCGACGATACCGATCGCGCGCGCTCGGAGGAGCGCCATGTCGATTCGATCCGCGCCGATCTCGCCTGGCTGGGGCTCGTGCCCGATGGCGAAGAGCGCCAGTCCTCGCGCTTCGATCGCTATGAGGCGCGCTTCGCCGAACTGGTCGCCGCGGGCCGCGTCTACCCGGCTTATGAGACCGCGCAGGAACTCGAGCTCAAACGGAAAGTGCTGCTCGGGCGGGGGCTGCCGCCGGTCTATGATCGCGCCGCGCTGGCGCTGAGCGATGCCGAGCGTGCCGCATTCGAAGCCGAGGGCCGCGCGCCGCATTGGCGTTTCCGGCTCGATCATGACGCGGGAATCGAATGGGACGATCTGGTCCGCGGCCATCAGCGCTTCGATCCGAAGACGATGAGCGACCCGGTGGTCCGCCGCGCCGACGGATCGTGGCTCTATCTCTTTCCGTCGGTGGTCGACGATGTCGACATGGCAATCACGCATGTCGTGCGCGGCGAGGACCATGTCTCGAACACCGCCACTCAGCTCCAGATGTTCGACGCGCTGGGGAGCGGCTCGCCGGCCTTCGCGCACGAGGCGCTGCTCACCGGCAGCGAGGGGAAATTGTCCAAGCGGCTTGGTTCGCTCGGCGTCGATCATTTCCGCGATGCCGGCATCGAACCGCAGGCATTGGTCGCCTTGCTTGCCCGGATCGGCACCAGCGATCCCGTAGAGCCGCACGTCGATCCCGCGCTGCTGATCGCCGGGTTCGACTTCGCGCGCTTCGGCCGGGCGCCGGCGCGCTTCGATGAGGTCGAGCTCGCCCAGCTCAACACGCGCATCGTCCACCAGCTCGGTTTCGACGCCGTCGCTGCACGCTTGCCCGACGGCATGACGCCAGAGGGCTGGGACGCGATTCGCCCGAATCTCTCGACGATCAGCGAGGCGGCAGATTGGTGGCATGTCGTCGAAGGCCCGGTGGACGCTGCCGATATGTCCGACGAGGACCGCGCCTATCTCGGGCAGGCGGCAGAGGCAGCCGCCGCGATCGACTGGTCGGGCGACCCCTGGCATGCGCTCACCGGCGCGCTCAAGGAAGCGACGGGCCGCAAGGGCAAGGCGCTGTTCCTGCCGCTGCGACTCGCGCTGACCGGCCGCGCGCATGGTCCCGATATGGCGGCGTTGCTGCCGCTGATCGGCAAGGATCGTGCGCTGGCACGGCTCGCCGCGGTTGGATAGGCAGACTATTTACCTCTTACATGATACGTTGTATCATCACTGAAACCGGCGACAGACCGGTCAACGGATGGAGAGCAACGTCATGTATGCAGAACATCGCTATGCGCCGCCCAAATCCCGCGCCGTCAGCCTAGGAGGCGCCTTCCTGATCAACGGGGCGTTGATCGCCGGGCTGATCTATTCGGCGCCGAACATCGTTCCCACACTCAAACGGCCAGACATAAAGCTCATCGACATCTTCGATCCGCCTGTGCCGCCGCCGGATCAGCCCAAGCCGCAGCCCAAGACCGACGATCACGTCGCCCAAAACCCCACGCCGACTGCGCCCGATCCTTACATCAGGACCGAGTCGGAAAACCCGACCAGGACGACGCCGGAAATCGGGGATCCGCCCTTGCCGCCCCTGCCCAAGGTCGCCGAGGGGCCGATTTCAGTCTCCGAACCGCCTCCGCCGCTGCCGCCGTTGATGCGTGCCGAGCAGGACCGGCGCTACCTCAAGGACTTCCAGCCCGCTTATCCCGCGGCCGAGCTGCGCGCCCAGCGCGACGGCCTCGTCCAGATCCGGGTGCTGATCGGAGTCGACGGTCGGGTGAAGGCGGCGGAGCCGGTCAGCGCGACCAGCGACGCGTTCTTCGAGGCGACGCGGCGCCAAGCGCTGTCCAAATGGCGCTTCAAGCCGGCGACTCGCGGTGGCATTCCGGAGGAAAGCTGGAAGCAATTGAGCGTCCGGTTCCTGATCAAGGACCAGTGACGTCCAGCCTTGCCGGCCGCAATGACGGCCGGCCGGCGCGGGGGTTTGCCCTGAAGCCCCCGCGTCCTTATCTTGTCGGCATCATGGCCTTTCTCAAGAACCTCTCGCCGACCGGCGCCTTTCGCGACCTGCGGCTTTTCTTCGGCACGCGCCGGCCGCACCAGTTCGGGTTCATGGGACTGGCGCTCGCGGTCACCGGGGTGATCCTCTTCGTGTTCTTCAAGGACAATCATTTCGAGCGGCCGTACGAACGCAACATCATCTATGTCGAGCAATGGCCGATCACGCGCACCGACGAGCAGATCAAGGCGCAGCAGAAGATCGACCAGGCCAAGAAGGCCATCCAGAGGGCCGAATTCGAGAAGCGCCGCAAGGCCAAGCAGGCCGAGTTCAAACGGCTCGACGACAAGCTCGAATCGTGGGGCTTCTGACCGACGCGCGCTGGATGGGCGCGGCGTTGGGGCTCTCTGAGCGCTCGCGCGGCCGCACCGCCCCCAATCCCAATGTCGGCTGCGTGCTGGTCAGGGACGGCCGCGTCGTCGGTCGCGGCTGGACTCAGCCGGGCGGGCGTCCGCATGCCGAGGCGATGGCGCTGGCGCAGGCCGGCGAAAAGTCGCGCGGCGCGACTTGTTACGTCACGCTCGAGCCGTGCGCGCATCTCTCCCCGCGCGGCCCGGCTTGTGCCGACCTGCTGGCGACCGCCGGTGTTGGCCGCGTGGTGATTGCGCTCGGCGACCCTGACCCGCGAACCAATGGCGCGGGCGCCGCGCGCCTGCGCGAAGCGGGGATCGACGTGGTGGAGGGTATTGCCGAAGCCCCCGCCCGCGCCGCCATGGCCGGTTTTTTCGCTCGCCAGGCTAGGCGGCGTCCCTTCGTCACGCTCAAGCTCGCGACGTCGCTCGACGGCGGCATCGCTTTGGCGTCGGGCGAAAGCCGCTGGATCACCGGGCCCGAGGCGCGCGCGCATGCGCATCTCGAACGCGCGCGGCATGAGGCGATTCTTGTCGGGCGCCGCACCTGGGAAATCGATCGGCCCAGCCTCGATGTCCGATTGCTGGGTCTCGAAGCGCGTTCGCCGCGCCGCCTTGTCCTGTCGTCGCAAGGCGACCTTGCCCGCCCCGCGGATATCGCCGGCCTCGAAGGCGTCGACCATCTTCTCGTCGAAGGCGGCGCCGAAACCGCCGCGGCGTTCCTGCGCGAAGGCGTGGTCGATCGACTGCTGCTCTATCGCGCGCCGGTCCTGATCGGCGGTGGCAAGCCCGCGCTCGCCGATATCGGGCTCACCGATCTCGCCGCCGCGCATGGCCGCTGGCGGCTGAGCGATACGCGGATGCTTGGCAGCGACCGGCTCGAAGTCTACGCGAGCAACTGATGTTCACGGGAATCGTCTCCGATATCGGCACCATCGCCGCCGCCACGCAGCAGGGCGACCTGCGCGTCGAGGTTTCCACTCACTATGACGTCGACACGATCGACCTCGGCGCATCGATCTCCTGCTCGGGTGTGTGCCTGACGGTGGTCGACAAGGCGCCCGGCCGCGTAGCCTTCGACGTTTCGGCGGAGACCGTCTCGCGCACCGCGTCCGATATGTGGACCGAGGGCCGCCGGCTCAACCTCGAACGCGCGCTCCGGCTGGGCGACGAACTCGGCGGGCATATCGTCACCGGTCATGTCGATGGCATCGGCACCGTTTCCGAATGGCGCGAAGAGGGCGGCTCCCACCGGCTGACCATCGCCGCCGGCAGGGAGCTCGCCCCCTATGTCGCTGCCAAGGGCTCGATCACCGTCGACGGCGTCTCGCTCACGGTGAACGACATCAAAGACACGCCCGCGGGCGTAAATCTTATGCTCAACATCATTCCCCATACCGCCGCCGTCACTACATTCGGGGCATTGCAACCCGGGCAGGCGGTCAACCTCGAGATCGACGTGCTTGCCCGTTATCTCCAGCGCATGGAGGCGCTCCGTGGCAAAGCCTGAACTCGCCCTGCTCAAGCATGGTTTCCTGTCCTCCCCCGAGGAACTGATCGACGAGGCCCGCAACGGCCGCATGTTCATCCTGGTCGACGACGAGGACCGCGAGAATGAGGGCGACCTCATCATCCCGGCGCAGATGGCGACTCCCGATGCGATCAACTTCATGGCGCGCTTCGGCCGCGGGCTGATCTGCCTCGCGCTCACCAAGGACCGCGTCGACCAGCTCGGGCTCGACTTGATGTCGCGCAACAACGGCACCCGCCACGAGACCGCGTTCACCATCTCGATCGAAGCCAAGGAAGGCGTCACCACCGGCATCTCCGCCGCCGATCGCGCGCGTACCGTCTCGGTGGCGATCGACGCTGCCAAGGGCCCGGAGGCGCTCGTCTCGCCGGGTCACGTCTTCCCGCTCGTCGCGCGCGACGGCGGCGTCCTCGTCCGCACCGGCCACACCGAGGCCGCGGTCGATGTCGCCCGGCTCGCCGGGCTCAATCCGTCGGGGGTGATCTGCGAGATCATGAAGGACGACGGCACGATGGCGCGGCTCGACGATCTCGTCGCCTTCGCGCAGTTCCACAACCTCAAGATCGGCACGATCCGCGACCTGATCGCCTATCGTCGCCGCCACGATCATCTGGTGGAGAAGCGCGCCGAGGCCGGCTTCACCAGCGAATGGGGCGGCGATTGGACCGCGTTCACCTTCTGGAACAAAGCGACCGAGAGCGAGCAGGTCGCCTTGGTCAAGGGCAAGATCAATCCCGCCAAGCCGACCCTGGTGCGAATGCACGCGATGTCGCCGTTCAGCGACATCTTCGGCGAAGGCGGCGGCCGCGGCGGGCTGCTCCGGCGCTCGATGGAGATCATCGGCGAAGAAGGCGCCGGCGTGGTGGTAGTGATCAACAAGCCGCGCCCCGACCAGTTCAGTGTCGCGCTTCGGGCCAGGGCCGGGACGCTCGAGCTCAAGGACATGGACGAACTGCGCGATTACGGCGTCGGCGCGACGATTCTCACCGAACTCGGCGTGCAGGACATGATCCTGCTCACCAACACCCACCACACGCTCATCGGGCTCGATGGCTACGGCCTGTCGATCGTCGGCGAGCGCGCAATCGATACGGAAAACTGATGGCCCGCGTTCTGATCGTCGAAGCCCGCTTCTACGCCGAGCTCAACGACATGCTGCTCGACGGCGCCCGCACTGCGCTGCAGGAAGCCGGGCATGACTATGAGATCGTCACCGTCCCCGGCGCGCTCGAAATCCCCGGCGCGGTCGCGCTCGCGGTCGAGACCGGCGAATATGACGCCTTTGTCGCGCTGGGCGTGGTTATCCGCGGCGAGACCTATCATTTCGAGATCGTCGCGGGCGAGAGCGCGCGCGGGCTGATGGCGCTGGCGCTCGATGGCGTGCCGATCGGCAACGGCATCCTCACCGTCGAGAACGAGGAACAGGCGCTGGTCCGCGCCGATCGCGAGCAGAAGGACAAGGGCGGCGAGGCCGCCAAGGCGGCGCTCGCGATGCTGGCGCTCAAGAGCCGGTTCGGCTGAGCCGATGCAGTTGCCGCCCCCCCGCTACAAGATAGTGGAGCGCGGGCGCCGGCTCGAAGTGATCGACACGCGGACGGGGAAGCCTGCTTCTACTTCTGTCCCCCTTCCGCTTGCAGGGGTTAGGGGAGGGCACATCGGAGCCACTCCCCGAGATTTGACAGGCCCTCCGACCCCTGCAAGCGGAAGGGGAGCGGAAGCGGACAGCGCCGGGATCGACTCTGGCGTATTCGTCACCAAGCGCTGGTTCGACGACAAGGCGCCGCGCACGATCCGGATGAACTTTGCCAACCGCGCCCGCCTGCTCAACCTGCGCTGGGTCGCGGCGATTGCGATCGCCTTGCTGGTCGTGCTGAGCTTCTGGTTCTGGCCGCTGGCGATCCTGGTCGTCGCGGCGCTGGCGTTCGGCCCGAAGCTACGCGCGCAACTCCGGGCCGCCAGTACCAGCTGGTTCGACGGATTCGATCAAACCTCTCACCGTTCGCCCTGAGCTAGTCGAAGGGCCGCTCTCGTCGAGCTCATACGCCCGCGAAGAGGCGGCCTTCGACAGACTCAGGCCGAACGGTGGCGGGCGGCGCTAGCTACGCCGCCCGCGTCTCGTCCCACTTCGGATAATCGGTATAGCCCTCGGCACCGCCGATATAGAACAACTCCTCGCGCTGCGGATTGAGTGGCAGCTTCTCGGCGAGGCGGATCGGCAGATCGGGATTGGCGAGGAAGGGGCGGCCATAAGCGATCGCATCGGCTTCGCCCGCGTCGAGCACTGCTTGCGCATCGTCGGCATGATAGTCCGAATTGAGCGCGAGCGGCCCGTTGAACACCTTGCGGATCACCGGATGCACCGGCGGGTGATCGGGCACGCCGCGCGTACCGTCCGGGCGCGGCTCGCGCATCTCGAGGAACGCGATGCCGATCTCGTCGAGCCGCGCCGCGGCAGCCTCGAATAGCGGGTGCGGGTTGCTGTCGTTGACTCCCTGCACTTCGCCATTGGGCGAAAGCCGCACGCCGGTGCGGTCGCCGCCCACGCTATCGACTACGCGGCGCGTCACCTGATCGAGCAGGCGAATGCGGTTGTCGATCGACCCGCCATATGCGTCGTCGCGGAAGTTCGAATTGTCGCGCAGGAACGAGTCGATCAGATAGCCATTGGCGGCGTGGATCTGCACCCCGTCGAACCCGGCGCGGATCGCATTCTTTGCGGCTTTCTCGTAATCGTCGAGCAGGCCGGGGATCTCGTCGGTGCGCAGCGGCCGCGCCTGTTCATACGGCTTCTTGGTCGCGCCGCTGTCCTCGCCGGCATAGGTGCGGACGTGACCCGGCGCCGTGTTCGCCGATGCCGACACCGGCGTCTCGCCGCCGAGAAAGTCCGGGTGAACCAGCCGGCCCATGTGCCACAATTGCGCGACGATCCGTCCCCCCGCTTCGTGCACCGCCGCGACCACCGGCTTCCACGCCTCAACCTGCTCCTCGCTCCACAGCCCCGGCGCATAGGCCCAGCCGAGCCCCTGCTGGCTGATTCCCGTCGCTTCCGAGATGATCAGCCCGGCGCCCGCGCGCTGCGCATAATAGTCCGCCATGATTGGCGTCGGCACATGCCCGCGGGTGGCACGGCCGCGGGTGAGCGGTGCCATCAGGATGCGGTTCGGCAAGTGGATCGCGCCGAACTGGATGGGATCGAACAGGCTGGGCATTGGAACGACGTTACCTTCTGACTTGTGACCTGTGGCACATAGGAGGCTACAGGGCGCTATGCAGGACGGCGCATCCCCAAGGAAAACTATTCCTGTCAGAAGCCATGCGGCGGCGGCGCTGATCGCATTGGTGGTCGCCAACGTGGCGCTCGCCTCGGGAGCGCTGTTCGTGCGCCTGACCGATGTCGGCCCGGTTGCGGCGGGATTCTGGCGCCTTGCCATCGCGACGCCGCTGCTTTTCGCCTTCGCAGCGTCGATCGGCGACAGGCCGGTCCAATCCTCGCGCGGACTATGGGGCGTGCTGGCGATCGCAGGCGTCGCTTTTGCCGCCGATCTGGCCAGCTGGCATCTCGGCATCGTCCGCACCACCCTCGCCAACGCGACCTTGCTCGGCAATTCTGCGACTCTGCTGTTCCCGATCTATGGCTTCATCGCCGCGCGGATGTGGCCATCGCGGCTTCAGGGGTTGGCGCTGGTGCTCGCCACGGTTGGGGGGGCTTTGCTGCTCGGTCGGTCGGCGAGCCTTTCTCCCCAGCATCTCGTCGGCGACCTGTTCTGTCTGTTCGCCGGCCTGCTCTACGCGATCTATTTCGTCCTGATGGCGCGGGCACGCGAGCGGCTCGCGCCGATGCCCGCGCTTGCCTTGTCTTCGCTGGCGACCATCCCGCCGCTGCTGATCCTCGCGCTTGCGCTCGACGAGCAGGTGATGCCGGGCGATTGGTGGCCGCTGATCGCGCTCGCGGTGATCAGTCAGCTGATCGGCCAGGGCTGCATGATCTATGCGCTGGGCCACCTCACGCCGCTGGTGATCGGAATCGCATTGTTGATCCAGCCCGTGGTCGGCGCGGCGTTCGGTTGGGCGCTTTTCGACGAGCGCCTCGCGGCGGCGGACCTGTTCGGCGCCGCGCTGGTGGCGGCGGCGCTCGTCCTGGTGCGGCAGAGCGGGGCCGGCGAACGTGCGCGTGCGCTTGCGCCAAACGCAGGGGAGCCTAAATCCACATGATGGACCTTGCAGACGCAACGCTCGACGAACTCCGCGACGCGCTCGCCCCGGCGATCGCCGCCAATGCCGCCTTCGACGGCTGGAACCATGCCGCGCTCGATGCCGCCGCCGACAGCCGCGGCGTCGACCGGGACGTCGCACGGCTCGCTTTCTCCGCCGGGCCGGTCGCGATGATCGATGCGTGGTTCGCCAGCGTCGATCGGGGGATGGCGGCGCGCTTCACGCCTGAGGCGCTTGCCGCGATGAAGATCCGGGCGCGGATCGCTGCGCTGGTCGAAGCGCGTCTGGAAATATTGGCGGCCAACCGCGAGGCGCTGCGCCGCGCCGTCGCCGTCCTGGCAATGCCCCAGAACGCGCTGCGCGCCGCGAAGCTCGGCTGGCGTTCGGCCGATGTCATGTGGCGGCTCGCTGGCGACGCCGCGACCGATTATAATCATTACACCAAGCGGACCTTGCTCGGCGGCATCTATGCCGCGACGATCGCGGTGTTCCTGCAGGATGACAGCGAGGGCCATGCCGAGACCAGCGCGTTCCTCGGCCGGCGGATCGAAGGCATCATGAAGTTCGAGAAGGCCAAGGCCGGCTTCCTCGCCCGCACCGCGCACCGGCCCAGCCTGTCGCGATTCGTCGGACGGCTGCGCTACCCGGTGGTGTGATCTCCGGCACATCCGCTATGGCGCTTCCCTCCGGTTATTGATAATGACTCGCAGCATGAACATCGCCGCTGCGATTCCCCACCCCATTCGACTCGCCCAATTGCCCCGCCTCAAGCCGGGCACGGTGGCCGGAGTCGACTGGCACGCGCTGTCCGAACCCGAGGGACGGCGCCTGCGCGAGCTTGGGCTCGACGAAGGCGTCGAAGTCGAGATGCTCCATCATTCGGGATTTCTCGGGCGCGGCCCGGTCGCCTGCCGCATCGGGCGGATGACGGTGGCGCTGCGCCGCCACGTCGCTGCGGCGATCCACGTCTCGCCTAACCCATGAACCAGGCCCCTTTGGTCGCGCTGGTCGGCAATCCCAATGCCGGCAAGAGCGCGCTGTTCAACGCGCTGACCGGCGCGCGGCAGAAGGTCGGCAATTATCCCGGAGTCACGGTCGAGCGCCATGCCGGGCGCATGGCGCTGCCCGATGGCCGCCCGGTCGAATTGCTCGATCTGCCCGGCGCCTACAGCCTCGATCCCTCCTCGCCGGACGAGCAAGTCACCCGCGACGTGCTCGTGGGCCGTCAGGCCGGCGAGCGGCTTCCCGACGCGATCATCACCGTGGTCGATGCGTCGAATCTCGACAACCATCTGCGCTTCACGCTCCAGCTGATCGCGCTCGGCCTGCCGATCATCGTCGCACTCAACATGGTCGATCTCGCCGAGCGCGACGGACTGGTGCTCGATCCCGAGGCGCTCGAGCGCGAGCTCGGCGTACCGGTGGTGCCGACCGTCGCGGTGCGCAAGCGCGGGCTCGAAACGCTCAAGGATCGGCTCGGCGACGTCGTCCGCAATGTCCACACGGTGCGCCCCGGCCCCGGCGTCCAGCACGACATCGTCGTCCTCCAGCGCCGCGCCCGCCAGATCGCCACCGCGGTGACTGTCTCCGAAACCGCGGCGCGGCGCTGGACTCACCGCCTCGATGCGATCGCGCTGCACCCGGTCTCGGGTCCGGTTCTGTTGCTGGGGCTGATGTTCGTCATGTTCCAGGCGGTGTTCGCCTGGTCCGAAGCGCCGATCGGCTGGATCGAATCGCTGATGGCGATGCTTGGCGGGGCGATCGGCGACGCGCTGCCGCAAGGCGTGCTGCGCTCGCTGCTGGTCGACGGGGTGATCGCCGGAGTCGGCGCGGTCGTCGTATTCCTGCCGCAGATCCTGATCCTGTTCGGTTTCATCCTCGTGCTCGAGGCGACCGGCTACATGGTCCGCGCCGCCTTCCTGATGGATCGCGTGATGGCCAGCGTCGGACTGTCGGGCCGCGCGTTCATCCCGCTGCTGTCGAGCTTTGCCTGTGCAGTGCCCGGTATCATGGCGACGCGCACCATCTCGGACGAAAAGGACCGGCTGACGACGATCCTGATCGCACCGCTGATGACCTGTTCGGCACGCCTGCCAGTCTATACGATCATCATCGGCGCACTGATTCCCGATCGGGCGATTCTTCCCGGCGTCGGCCTCCAGGGCCTGGTGCTGTTCGCGCTATATGTGCTCGGCATCATCGGCGCGTTCGTCGCGGCTCTGGTGCTTCGCCGCACCGTGACCAAGGGCGCGACCTCGGGCTTCATGATGGAGATGCCCAAATACCAGATGCCGCGGCTGCGCGACGTGCTGCTCGGCCTCTGGCAGCGCGCCGAAATCTTCCTCAAGCGCGCCGGCACGATCATCCTGCTGACCACCGTGGTGCTGTGGGCACTGCTCAGCTTCCCCAAGCCGCCCGAGGGCAGCGGGATATCGAAAGTGGATTATTCGATCGCCGGCCGGATCGGCAACGGCTTGCAGGTTCTGGTCGCCCCGATAGGGTTCAACCGCGATATCGCGCTGGCGCTGATCCCGGCGATGGCCGCGCGCGAAGTCGCGGTAGCGGCGATCGGTACGGTCTACGCCGTCGACAATCCCGAAGACGCCGCCGGCGAGGCGACGATCCGCGAAAATCTGCGCGCGCATTGGACGCTGCCCACCGCGCTTGCCTTCCTGATGTGGTTCGTCTTCGCGCCGCAATGCATTTCGACGATCGCGGTCACCCGGCGCGAGACCAATGGCTGGAAATGGCCGGCCTTCATGGTCAGCTATCTGTTCGTGCTGGCCTATGTCGCGGCGGGGATAACCTATTGGAGCGCGGTCGCGCTGGGGCTCTAGTCGCGTTTCGACTCGTCTAGCAGCCGAGTCACTTTGGCGGTCTCGGCGCCATCGGCCTGTTTTTGCGCCCGCGTCCGCCCGAAGCGCGCGCGATTCTCCGCGGCTTGCGCGGACTTATCCACGCGCGCCTTCGCCTTGCGCGCCTTGTTCAGGTTGATGATATCGGCCATCGAGAGTACTCTGTTCGTTCACCTTATCCTTATCGATCATACAGCGGAGTTTCCATGGCCGGCAGCGTCAACAAGGTCATCCTGGTCGGCAATCTGGGCAAGGACCCGGAAAGCCGCAGTTTCCAGAACGGCGGCAAGGTCGTCGAGCTGCGCATCGCCACGTCCGAGAGCTGGAAGGACCGCAACTCGGGCGAGCGCAAGGAAAAGACCGAGTGGCACACCGTCAAGGTGTTCAACGAGGGCCTTGCCAACGTCGCCGAAAAATATCTGCGCAAGGGCAGCAAGGTCTATATCGAAGGCGCGCTCACCACGCGTAAGTGGCAGGACCAGTCGGGTGCCGACCGCTATTCGACCGAAGTGGTGCTGCAGGGCTTCAATTCGGTGCTGACCATGCTCGATGGTGCACCCGGCCAGGGCGGTGGTGCGGGCCGCAGCAGTGGTGGCGGCGGTGAGGATTGGGGCGCCGGCGGCGGCGACGAATTCTCGGGCCAATCGTCGAACCGCGGCGGTGCCAGCGGCGGCGGTAACTTCAACGGTGGCGGGCAGAAGAGCGGCGGCGGGTTCGGCGGCGGCTTCCCCGACGATCTCGACGACGACGTGCCGTTCTGAGCAACTCGGCGGCCGGCGCGTCGTTGAGCTTCCAAAGAGGATCCATGATGCGCCACTTGTTTGTCAGCACCGCTTTATTGGTCAGTGCCTGCGGCGGCGGCGCTTCTACCGAGACGACGAACGACCCTACCGGGCAGAACGTCGCCGACGCCGCGTCCAAGGGGAAGCCCGCTGCGATAACTGCGGCGGCCGATTGCTCGAACAAGCCCGATTTCGTTCCGGTGCATGATGGCGCGCAGATCACCACCTGCGTGTCGGGCCCCGATGGCACGCCGCAGCATGTCAGCGGCACGATCGTCTATCTGGTCAAGGCCCAGCCTGCCGAAGTGCTCGGCTGGTCGCGCGCCCAGGCCAACGCCTCGGGGCTCGGCCAGCGGATGTCGACGCCGACGCAATATTCGGCCGGCGAGGATTCGAAGCGCAGCCTGCTGATCGTGGTCGAGCCGATGAACGGCGGCACGCGTGCTACGGTCAATTGGGGCAGCGGCGTCTAGCCTGCGATGATCTCGGCAACGCCGAACGTGCCGGCCTGGTAATCGGCGAAGGCCTGGCGGATTTCCTCGACGCTGTTCATCACGAACGGCCCGTGCGCGACGATCGGCTCGGCGATCGGATCGGCATGGCCGAACACGAACAAAGCCGGTTCGGTAGCGGTGACCGTCACGCTCTCGCCCTCGCCGAGCTGGGCGAGATGGAATTGCGGCACCTGCCGCCCGCCGACGTGGAGCTCGCCGCGTGCCACATAGAGGAATACGTCACGGCCGCGCAGCTCGTCGAAGGTCACGCTCGCGCCTGACTGCACCGCGACCCAACCGAGGAAAACGCCGGTGAGCGACTCGACCGCGCCCTTTCCGCCCTGCCATTCGCCCGAGACCAAGTGCACCGTCGCGCCCTCCGACTCGACGGTGGGGATTCCTTCGGCCTGCACGCCGACATAACGCGGCGCGGTCATCTTGAGCCGCGCCGGCAGGTTCACCCGTAATTGCAGGATCTCCATCGGCCCGCCGTCGCGCTTGAATCCCGCGGGCGAGACTTCGGCATGGACGATCCCGCGCCCCGCGGTCATCCATTGGATTCCGCCGGCGCGGATGATGCTCTCATGCCCCGCCGAGTCGGTATGCGCGAGCTCACCCTCGAGGATGAGGGTCACCGTCTCGAAGCCGCGATGCGGATGCGGGCCGAACGGCAGGCCGCGATTGTTCGGCGGATAGGTCTGCGGCCCGTGATGGTTGAGGAAGAGGAATGCGCCGACATTCTCGACACCCGGGCCCGGCACCGGCCGCCGCGTCACTAGATCGCCGATATCGTCGCGATTGGCCGGGTGGATCGAAGTGACGGTGCGACTGGTCATCGATTCTTCCGCAACAGGAACACGGCATGCTCGGCAAACAGGTTGGCGAAGCCCGATCCGGTGCGCTGGTCGCCCGAGAGGAACCAGCATTCCTCGACGATGATCCCGCGCGCCTTCACCAGCGCGCGGAAATCGTCGACCGTGACATGGTGGATGTTGGGCGTGGCGTACCAGGCGACCGGCAGCAGCCGAGTCACCGGCATCCGCCCGCCGAACAACAAAGACGCGCGCACCCGCCAATGCGCGAAATTGGGGAAGGAGACGAAGGCCCGCCGGCCGATCCGCAGCAGTTGGTCGAGCACCCAATCGGGGCGCCGCGTCGTCTGCAGCGTCTGGCTGAGGATGGCATAGTCGAAGCTGGCGTCGGGATAATCGGCGAGGTCGCTGTCGGCATCGCCCTGGACCACCGAAAGGCCCCGTGCCATCGCCGCGGCCACGTCGGCTGGATCGAGCTCGAGCCCGCGCGCGTCGCAGCCGCGCTGGTCGCGCAGCGCCGCCATCAACGCGCCGTCGCCGCAGCCGACATCGAGCACGCGGGTGATAGGCTGGACGTTGGCGGCGATGATCGCGAGATCGGGACGCAGGCTCATCGCGTGTAGATATCCGGATTGTCGCGCACCATCAGCCGTTCGGGGTGCGGATAAACCTTCCAGCCGAATTTGGCGTAGAGCGGCTGCATGTCGCGGGTGAACAATACCCAGCGGCGCAAGCCCCGAAGCTCGGGATGGTCCTCGATCGCCTCGAGCATCTGCTCGGCAAGCCCGCGGCCGCGTTGCCCCTCGAGCACGAATACGTCGGCGAGATAGGCAAAGGTCGCGCGATCGGTGACGACGCGCGCAAAACCGACCTGCACGTCATCGTCGAACGCGCCGACGCACAGCGAGTTTGCGACTGCCTTCGCGACGGTTTCGCGCGGAATGCCTTCGGCCCAGTAAGAGCGCACCAGATAGCCGTGGATAACGTCGAGCTGCTGATCCTCGGGATCGAACGAGATGCGGTAATTCATTGACGGTCTCCGGCGCCGAGGAAGCCCGTGATCACCCGGTCGAGCTCGGGATTCTCGAGCAGGAACGCGTCATGCCCGAACGGCGACTTCAATTCGACGAAGCTCACCGGCGCGCCGGCGGCGTTTAGCGCGTGGACGATCGTCCGCGATTCGCCGGTCGGATAGAGCCAGTCGGTGTCGAAGCTCACCAGGCAGAAGCGCGTGTCGCCGGTAAAGGCATTGGCCAGCACGCCCTCATGCTCCTCGGCGAGATCGAAATAGTCCAGGGCGCGAGTGATATAGAGGTACGAATTGGCGTCGAACCGGTCGACGAAGCTCAGCCCCTGGTGGCGCAGATAGCTCTCGACCTGGAAATCGGCGTCGAAGCCGAAGGTCTTGGCGCCATCGGGTTTTTCGGGGCGGCTCTGGAGCTTGCGCCCGAACTTGGCAGTGAGACCGGCCTCGGACAGATAGGTGATGTGCGCCGCCATCCGCGCCACCGCGAGGCCCGAGGAAGGCGGATCGTTGTCGGCATAATAGTCGCCGCCGCGCCAGCGATGATCGGCCATGATCGCCTGCCGCCCGACTTCGTGGAACGCAATGTTCTGCGCCGAATGCCGCGCCGCGCTGGCAATCACCACGGCGGAAGCGACGCGGGTCGGATAGGTCGCCGCCCAGCTCAGCGCCTGCATCCCGCCCATCGATCCGCCGACCACCGCGAACAGCCGCTCGATGCCGAGATGATCGAGCAGCATCGCCTGCGCGCTGACCATGTCGCGAATGGTGATGACCGGAAAGCCCATCGCCCAGGGCCTGTCGGTGGTGGGGTTGATGCTCGCCGGCCCCGACGAACCGAGGCAGCTGCCGAGCACATTGGCGCAGACGACGAAGTAACGATCGGTATCGATCGGCTTGCCCGGCCCGACCATTCGCGCCCACCAGCCAGGCTTGCCGGTCACCGGATGCGCCGAGGCGACATGATGGTCGCCGGTCAGTGCGTGGCAGACGAGGATCGCGTTGCCGGCATCGGGCGCCAGCATGCCGTAGGTTTCATATGCAATGTCGACAGGCGACAGCAGCACGCCGCCGTCGAGCCTGAGCGGCCCGGGCAGCGTCGCGGTACGGCTCAGGCCAAAACGCGCATCGTCAAGCATGAGGCCCGGTTAGGGGGTGCGGGGCGGAGTGGCAACAAGGTGTCGTACCGCGTCAGCCATCAACGCGAATTTGCGGTTTCCCGTTAGTCACGGACATCGGACCTGGGTGATAGCGGACACTCGCGCGCTGTCGTCTCCGTAGGTCAGCGCGAGCGAATATTCGATGCCGGGCATCAGGTCGTAGAATTCGTGCAGCGGGATGTGGATTTGTAGATTGGCGCCAGGAGCGAGTGCGACGGGCAATCCGACGAGATGATCGGCACGGGTACGGATGTCGGCAGGTTCGATCTCCGACCCGTCCGCGCGCAGGGTCATTTCGAGGAAATGGAAAGAGCGCAAGGCAGCCACTCGATACGCCTCGCGCGAAAATTCCCACCCTTCCGTCGGCCGATAATCCCCCGGATTGTGGATTGTCACGGCCTTGTCCCCGTCATTGGCGATCCGCAGCACGGCCCAAACCCCGCCTTCGCAGCGGATCTCGATCGTGGTCTCCACTAGGACGGATTCGTCACGTCGACGCCGGATGTCGAGCAATCCGCGTTGGCAACCGGGTTCGAAAGCGACATCGGGCCCCCCTGCGGGGTTCGGTGAAAGGCGGCGCCCTTGGTGAAGCTCAGCGTCCGATAGGCTCTCGCGGCCTTTTTGGGGGTGTTGCCCATCGCGGTCCACAAGGCGGCGATCGCATCGGCTTCGGTGGCGCCGGTGAACGCAGTGCCGGCGGTCTTGGCGTCCTGCAGCTTCTTGTCCCATTTGCCGATTTCATCGTCGAACGCGACCTTGTCGTCGGCGACGTGATGATCCTCGTGCCGGCGATTGGCCTTGAAGACCGCATCGTCGGTGGGACTGCCTTTGACGGTGAACGTCGAATTTCCGGCGCCCGCGCAAGCGGCCAGCCCGGTCACGCCGCGGGCGCGCGCCTTGGTGACGACTTTCGTCCACGGCCCAGGACCCAGGACGGTCTCGTCGTCGCTGCCCTCCTGGTCCGGCACGGTGTCGACTTTCGCCATGTAATTGGCGGCCGGGTCGGTGCTGGGAAGCGGAGATGTGAAGAGGCCCGGCATCTTGATCGCGCCGTCCGCGTCGGCTTCGGTCTTCAGGCTGGTACCGTTCAGCTGTTGCCAGCTGACCGGATCGGAGCCCCCGAACGCGATGTCGGCCACGTTCAGCGTTTCGTGGACAGTAGCGCCCTTCCACGTCGCCGAGCGGCGGACCACCTGCTCGACCGCACCGGCCGCCTCTTCTTCGTACTGCGCCATTTCATCGCGCGAATCGATGCCCCCAGCGACATGCTGCCGGTTTGCGGGCTGCCGCCGAACGCGCGCGGCGCCCTGCTGGACGGTATGGGTCAGCTCGTGCGCCAGCAAATGCCGGCCATGATCGCTGCCCGGCGCATATTGACCCGGCGCAAAGGCGATGTGGCGCCCGACGGTATAGGCACGCGCGCCGATGCTCTGCGCGGACTGAGCAGCGCGTTCGTCGGCATGCACCCGGACCTGCGAGAAATCCCGGCCGAAACGCGGCTCGAAAAACGCGCGCGCCGATGGATTGAGCGGCTCGCCGGTCGATCGAAGCACGTCGCCGACGCTGGCGGGGGCCGCGACACCCGAAGCGTCATGCCCATCCTGACGCCTGGCCCGCAGCATTGCGCCCGGCTCCTCTTCCTCGCAGGTGGCGCATTTGCGCTGCAGCGTCGCGCCCCCGGCGGTCCCCGACGGGGCGGCGGACATATGCATCACTCGGTCGGCCATGCGATCCGCCTCATGCTCGAGCGGATCGTCGACGGCGCCGATCACCAGCTTCGTCTGGACGGCAATCGGGGATGGCGGCTGAAATGCAATCGACCGATCGGCGGGGGAGACGGGGACCTCGCTCAAATCGCGAGAGCCGCGTGGGTTTGCACCTGGGGCACTTGCGCTCGCGCGGTCTTGCGTCAGTCCGTCGTTCTGGTCCTGCGTCGCGCCGGAAACGTCCGAATGCGGTCCCCGAGCGGGCTCGGTGGATGCCTTCAGGGGCCTGACGACCGAAGCGAACATGCCTGCCTCCTCTGACCGGTGCGCGTGAGCCGAACTAAGTCGAGATATGGTCCTTAACCAGCTGGGCAGCGGAGATTTGCGCCTGAATCAAAATCATTTCTTCGGCGTTCGGCCCCCCTAATCAACAGGACGGCAGGAATTCGACTCCGGCGCCTGAATAGGTAGAATATCCCGAAACCATAGCTTAAGCCAGTCTGGAGTTTCTATCAAAAACCATGCAGCCTCATATCTGGCATTCTTTTGATATTGGCTGAAAACGTCGCTCATCTGACTCTGATGGAATAGTTGCTGCGATGTTAGGTGAGGTACGGTGCCCCCGCGCGCCGCCGATCGCCTGCGCCGCCACCCGGCCCGTCTGTGCGCCGCCGTTCATATAGCCCGGATACGCTTCGGACAGGTGCTCGCCGGCGAACAGGATCCGACCTGCACCCGGCACGTGGCGCTCGGCGGAGTTGCCGGATTCGACACAGAGCAGCCGGGCGAAGCGCGTGATCTGGCCCGGGCGAAAATTGACATAGGCACCGAGCGTCAGCGCCTGGGCGTGCCAGTTGGTCCGCGCGAACGGCCCCGTCGCGGCCGCTTCCAGCCCCGCTATCGCCGGTGCGGACAGACCCGCGAAGCGCGCGGCCAGCGCCGAGGGCGGCCCGGCCTCGGCACGTCGCACCTCGTCGCCGCCGAGGAACCAAGTCCAGACCGGGCTGACACCATCGGCGCGGTGGACGCTGCCGTCCCAGCCGAGCGCCCAGCCGGCGTCGGCAGACGTCTGCCACAGCTCGCCGCCGATCCCCATCGGCGCGCGCCACGGCATACCGTTCGTGGCCGCCTGGATCTTCTCGTTATGGCCCAGCTCCATCTCGGCGATGAACGCGCGCCAGATCGCGGGGAGGGGCACGCGCCAGTCGATCTGGCGCAGCAACGGGGCTGGCACCGCGACGATCACGGTCTCCGCCGCTTCGGTCGATCCGTCGAGGAAGGTCAGGCGCACGCCGCTGCCTGCCGATGCGATCCGCGCCAGCCTTTTCCCGGTGGTGATGCGATCGGCATAATGCGTCGTCATCGCCTCAATCAGCGAAGAGCTGCCACCCTGGATGACATAGCGCTCGTCCGATTCGCCGAGAACTTCGATTCGCGCGCCGTCGACCGTCGGCAGGTTGAACACCAGCTCCACGGCCGAGGCGAACGCCGGCTCGACGCCATATTCGGTGCGGCTGGTCGCCTCCATGAGTTGTCGTACCCAGGGCGGGCCCATCAGCGCGCGATGCTTGTCGAGATATTGCTCGATCGACATCCGATCGAGCTCGGCGGCGACGCGATCGAAATCCTTTCCGAGGCGCGCCGAATCGCTGTCGATCTGCGCCGCGATCGGACGCAGCGCTTCGGCAAGCTCGGTGTCGTTCAGCAACCTGCCGTCGCCTAGGATCAGAGTGCGGTGCGGCTCGGCCTTGCGATCGACCAACGGCACATCGAAGCGCTTGCACAGCGCCTGCATGTCGTCATGGTCGGTGTTGACCAATTGCCCGCCGACTTCGAACGGCGTGGCGCCGGCGGGCCGGTGGGTGAACATCCGCCCGCCGGTGCGGCCCCGGCCCTCATAGAGGTGCGCATCCACGGCGGCCTCCCGCAGGTGGTGGAGCGCGCTCAGTCCGGCGATGCCGCCGCCGATGATCGCGACGCGGCCCCCGGCGAAGGCGCGCGCCGGGCGCGGCAGCGCCGAGGCCATGCCGGCCGCTGCGATTCCCTTGAGCAAGGCGCGGCGGGTGGCGCCCGGAGCGCCCGGGATGGGCGGGGCCTCGCCGGCTTCCGCGACGTTCCGGGCGCGCGCCGTCGCCAGCGCCCGCCATACCATGCTGCTTCCGCGCATCGCCCCCTCCCATGCCTGCCCACGCCGAGCTTGCCATTGGAAGGCCATTCCGCCAAGCCGCGCGACCATGGATGCACCCGTTCCCAATCGCTGGGTCATGGAGATCGCCCCCTATGTGCCGGGGCGCTCGACCACCGATTCCGGCTCCAAGGCCGTAAAGCTCTCCTCCAACGAGAATCCGTTCGGCACGCCGGAAGTGGCGCGCGCGGCCTTTGCGGCGGCCGCATCGCAGCTCGAGCGCTATCCGGACGCCAGCGCCGCCGAACTGCGCGAAGCGATCGGCGCGCATTACGGGCTCGATCCGGCACGGATCATCTACGGCACCGGATCGGACGAAGTGCTCCATCTCGCCGCCGGCGCCTATGCCGGAATCGGCGACGAGATCATCTATGTCCGCTACGGCTTCGCGGTCTACGACATCGCCGCCCGCCGCGTCGGCGCGACACCGGTGGTGGCGCCCGACAAGGACTATGCCAGCGACGTCGATGCGATCCTCGCCTGCGTGACCGAGCGGACCAAGCTGATCTTCATCGCCAATCCGAACAATCCGACCGGCACCTATACCTCGCGCGCGGAAATCGCACGGCTCCATGCCGCGCTGCCGGCGCAGGTGCTGCTGGTGATCGACCAGGCCTATACCGAATATCTCGATCCCGAGGACGATGACGGCGGGCTCGATCTCGCGCGCAATGCCGGGAACGTACTGGTCACGCGGACCTTCTCGAAGATCTTCGGACTCGCCTCCGAGCGAGTCGGCTGGGGCTATGGCGCGCCCGAGATGATCGACGCGATGCACCGCATCCGCGCGCCGTTCAACTTCAGCACCGCGGCGCAAAAGGCGGCGGTGGCGGCGCTGGGCGATCACGCATTCGTCGAGCGGAGCTACAGCCACAATCGGGAATGGCGGGGCTGGTTCGCCGATCAGATCGGGGCGATGGGCAACAAGGGACTTCGCGCGGTCCCATCCAAGGCCAATTTCCAGCTCGTCCTGTTCGAAGGCGAAGTGACTGCCGAGGCGGCGTACAAGGGTTTGATGGAGCGCGGCTATATCGTCCGCTGGCTGCCGGGGCAGGGGCTGCCGCACGGCTTGCGCATCACCATCGGCACCGAGGACGAGATCCAGGGCGTCGCCGCGGCAATCCGCGAGATCGTGGGGGGCTGATGCTGCCGTTCAGCCGCGTCACCGTCATCGGGCTCGGGCTGATCGGTTCGTCGATCGCCCGCGCGGTGCGGCAGCACATGCCGAGCGTCCGCGTGACGGGTTTCGACGCCGATCCTTCGGTGCGCGAAACCGCCGTCCGGATCGATCTGTGCGACGATGTCGCCGATACCGCGGGCACTGCCGTGATCGACGCCGATCTGGTGGTGCTCTGCGTTCCGGTCGGCGCGATGGGCGTCGTCGCGGCGGAGATCGCGGCGGATCTCCCTGCCGATGCGATCCTCAGCGATGTCGGCTCGTGCAAGGAAAGCGTGATTGAGGCAGTGCGGGCGGCGCTGCCCGAAGCAGTGTTCGTGCCGGCGCATCCGGTGGCGGGAACCGAGAATAGCGGGCCCGAGGCGGGCTTTGCATCGCTGTTCCACCATCGCTGGTGCATCGTCACCCCGCCCGAGGGCACGCCGGGCATCGCGATCGAGCGCGTGCTCGAATTCTGGCGCCGGCTTGGTGCCGAAGTCGAGACCATGGAGCCCGCGCATCACGATCGCGTGCTCGCGGTGACCAGCCATTTGCCGCATCTGATCGCCTATACCATCGTCGGCACCGCCTCGGACCTCGAGGAAGTGACTGCGTCCGAAGTCATCAAATATTCGGCGGGCGGGTTCCGCGATTTCACCCGGATCGCCGCCTCGGATCCGACGATGTGGCGCGACGTGTTTCTCGCCAATCGCGAAGCGGTGCTCGACATGCTCCAGCGCTTCTCGGAGGATCTCACCGCGCTCCAGCGTGCGATCCGCTGGGGCAAGGGCGACGAATTGTTCGACTTGTTCTCGCGCACCCGCGCCGTTCGCCGCTCGGTCATCGATTCGGGCCAGGACGATGCCCGCCCCGATTTCGGCCGCTCGCACGATTAGCCGTTCAGCGCGTTGATTTCGCGGTGGACCAGGCTTTCGATCTCGTTGCGCTTCAGCCCTGCCGGTATCGGTTCGCCGAACCGGAACGTCACCAGCCCCGGCCGCATCGGGCCATGCTTCGGCCATACCCGTGCGGTGTCGAGCGCGATCGGCACCACCGGTCGGCCGACCGCGCGGTAGAGGCCGGCGAGCCCCGACAGCACCGGTGGGGTTTCCCCCATCGCCGAGCGGGTGCCTTCGGGGAACAGGACCACCGAACGGCCCGCCGCACCCGCCGCTTTGGCTTCGCGCATCATCTGGCGCAGCGCCGCCGCCGATCCGCTGCGGTCGATGATGATGATGCCGTAGCGCCGTGCCGCCCAGCCCCACACCGGGATGCGGGCATATTCCTGACGCATCACCACCGCCGGCGCATCGAGCATGCGGACCAGTTCGAAGGTCTCGAAGAACGACTGGTGCTTCGAGGCATAGAGCGCGGGGCCGGCCAGCGGCGCCCCCTCTATGCGGACGCGGATTCCGGCGAGGTTGCGCGCGCACCAGGCATGATATTGCGTCCACAGCAGCACCCAGCGGCGAAATGCGCGCTGGCCGAACAACGCCGTCACCGGCGCGAGCAGCACGATCGCCACCGACAGCCCGTAAAACGCGCTCTTGAACACGATCGTGCGAACCCGGCCCATCAGCCGGCGCCGATCCACAAGGCGATCCGCCGCACCAGATATTTGTGATATTCGCGGAACAGCACCCGCCAGCCGGGGCTGTTGGGGCCGCTGCGCACGGCATCCCCGACCACGTCGACATCGCCGCCCAGCGCGCTCGCCAGCTCCATTCGCGCGCGCGGCATGTGCCAGTCGGTGGTCACCAGCCGCACCGATCGGAAACCGTGCTTACGCACCCATTTCATCGTCTCTTCGGCATTCGAACGCGTGTCGACTGCCTGCCAGCCGAGATCGATGCAGCATGCCATCAGCTTGCGATCGATCTTGAACTGCACCGCGAACTCGACCGGGCGGACATCGGGGTCGACTCCGCTCACCAGCATCCGCTTCGCATCGCCGGCGCGAAGCACGACGAGGCCGCGGTCGATCCGCCCCGAGCCGCCGGTGAGCACGACGATCGCGTCGGTCTTGCGGCCGTCGAGCGGCTTGCCGAGCGACAGCAGGAACAAGGCGAAGCCCAGCGCCCATGCGACGAGCAGCAACAGGCAGGTGCGCCAGATCACAGCCGCTGGCCCAGCGTGCGCAGCACCGCGACGCGCGCCGCGAGCGTCGACAGCAAGGCGAAACCGAGCGGCAGGAGTAGCAGCAGGAACCAGTCGCGCCGCTGGAGCGCGACGCCGCCCAGCATCTCCGAGCCGACCGCGCTCAGCCGCCCCTGCAGGAACCAGACGAGCGTGAGCGCCGCGGCGGTGCCGGCAATCCCGCCGAGCAACGTGTCGAAGGCGATCCGACGCTGGAACAGGCGGGCAATCTGGACGTCGGTCGAACCCAGCATGTGGAGCACATCGATCGTGTCGCGGTGCGTGTCCAGCCCCGCGCGTGCGGCAAGCAGCACGACCGCGGCGGTGGCGCCCGCGATCAGCAGCATCAGGCTCACCGCGAGCCAGCTCATCGACGACAGGAAGTCGCGCACCGGCGACAGCCATTGCGCGTGGCGGTCGACGCGCGCGGCCGGCGCAATCCGCCGCGCCGCCTGCTCGATCGTGGCGAAATCCGCTCCCGCCGCCTCGACGTCGATCATCGCCGGCATCGGCAGATCAGGATCCAGCCCGGCATCGCCGAGCCAGGGCTTGAGCAACTGCGCGAGATGCGCGCGATCGACTTCACGCACGCGCGTCACGCCGGGAAGCTTGGCGAGCGTACCGACCATGGCTCCCGCCTGACTGTCGCGCAGGCTCGCGATCGGCTCGACGATCTGCACCGTCAGCCGGCCCGAAAGCGCGCGGTCGAGCTGCGCGGTCGCGCCGAACATGCCGAGCCCCAGCGCACCGGCGAGCACGGTGAGGAACAGCATGATCGCCATGATCCACGTCATCGCGCGGGTCGGCTGGCCATCGTCGAGCAGCCGCCGCTCGGAGGCGTGGGGATGGAGGCCGAGAATCATGATTCGCCCGGCGGATTGCGCAGCACGCCGGTGGGGTCGCTGAGCCGGCCATGCTCGATCCGCATCATCTGCGCGTTGGGGATGCGATGGAGCAAGTGAAAGTCGTGCGTCGCGACGACGACGCTGGTGCCGAGCCGGTTGAGCGATTCGAACAGATAGAGCAGCCGCTCGGCCATCTCCGGATCGACGTTTCCGGTCGGCTCGTCGGCGACGAGCAGTTCGGGCCGGGCGATCACGGCGCGCGCGATCGCGATGCGCTGCTGCTCGCCGCCCGACAAGGTCGGCGGCTTGGCGCGCGCGCGTTCGGTGAGCCCCACCCAGGCGAGCATCTCGCGCACCGGCGCCTCGACATCGCTCTCCTGCACCCCGGCGACGCGCAGCGGCAGCGCGATATTGTCATAAGCGGAAAGGTGCGGGACCAGCCGGAAATCCTGGAAGACGACGCCGATCCGCCGCCGGAAGCCCGGAAGCCGCTGGCGCGGCAGTGCGCCGGCATCCTCGCCGAACAGCCGGATTACCCCGCGCGAGGGCCGCTGAGCGAGGTAGAGCAGTTTGAGCAAAGAGGTCTTGCCCGCGCCGGAGGGCCCGGTCAGGAAATAAAAGGATCCGCTCTTGAGCGTGAAGCTGACGTCCGAGAGGGTCTCGGATCCCGTGCCATAGCGCAAGCCGACATTCTCGAACTGGACGATATTGGCCATTCGCGGGCGCCGGCCGCTCCTTGCTTGGGGTGGCGCACGGCATCGCACAGCCCGCCGCCGGGCTCAAGCGATGGCGGCACAGATGACTCAAGCGAGACTCTTGTAGGCCCGATTCGTTACAGCTAGAATCGCCGCACCTGGCCAGTGGGCAGCCGGGCGGGTGAGACGTTTCAATGATCCTCGAATGCAGCCAATGCCGCACGCGATATCTCGTTCCGGACAGCGCGATCGGTGCCGACGGCCGTACGGTGCGGTGCGCGAGCTGCAAGCACAGCTGGTTCCAGGCACCCGCCATTCTGGACCTCACCACCCGGACGGCGCCGGCTGAACCGCGTCAGGCCCCGGCTCCCGAGCCCCGGATTCCGGAGCCGCGCGCCGCAGTCGCCAGACCCGCGCCCGCGCCCGGAGAGGTGCTGGAGGCGCCACGCTCGGCGCCACGCACGGCGCGTGTCGAGCCCCCCGCACCACGCGTCTACGAAGACCCGCTCGCCAATGCGCCCCCCGAATACGATCCGTTCGCGCCGCCGCCGCGGTTCAAGCCGCGCCGCAATCCGGCGAAGCGCTGGACCGCCGCGGCAGTGGTCGCGGGGGTTTCGATGCTGCTCGGCACCGGCGCGATCCTCTATTCGGGTGCCCCCAGCATTGCTGCGCAACTGGGTCTCGGCGTTGGGCGCGAGGCGGAGACGCCTTTGCGCTTCACCGACAAGAGCGTCGAATTGCGGCCGATGCCCAATGGCAGCGAAGCGTTCGTGGTGTCGGGCAAGGTGATTAACCCGACCGGCGAGCAACAGCACATTCCCGACATCCGCGTCGAATTGCGCGATGGCGCCGACCAGCTCGTCTATAGCTGGCGGATCAACCCGGAGAATCGTGCGCTGGGGCCCAAGGGTTCGCTCGACTTCACCGGCGCCAAGCTCGACGTGCCGCGCAATGCCAAGGTCGTCGAACTCAGCTTCGCAAGCGAAATCGGCGGCTGACCCAGCCGAGCCGCAGGCCGTGGAGCAAGGCGGCCGCGACCATTCCGAGGCCCGAGGCCAGCACCAGTCCGTTCGGCCCATAGCCACCATGGACCAGCAATACGCCCAGCCCGCCGGTGATGACGAAGAATGCGATGATGCCGTTCACGCCCGCCACTACCTGGTCGCCCAGCGAGCGCAAAGCATAGACGAACACCACCTGCACCCCGTCGAACAGGATGAACGGCGCCCATAGCACCAGCATCGCCGCGGCGAGGCGGTGGACCGGCTCGGTCGCCGGGAAGACCATCACCACCGGCAGCGCCAGCACGATCAGCAGCAGCGACAATAGTCCCGTCGCCAATGCCGCCAGCATCGCGGCGATCGCGGTCCGCCGTCCCGCCTGTTCGGGCACGCCTTCGCCCATTGCGTTGCCGACCCGGACGCCGGCGGCAGAGCCGAGCCCGAGCGCCACTGCGAAGGTGACGTTGTGGATCGAGAAGACGATCTGGAAGGCATGCGCCGTCGCCGCGTCGATCCGCGTGGAAAGCGCGATCAGGATCGCGAAGCCGACCAGCTCGAGCCCGGAGGCGATCGCCGGCACCAGTCCGAACCGCGCCAGCCTGAAGGCACCCGCCCAAGATTCACGGCTGCCCAGCTCGCTGAGGTCCTGGATCCCGCGTGGGCCGGCGCGCGGCAGCGTCCACGCCGCGACGACCATGCCGACCGCGCCGAGCGCCGAAGCGATCGCCGTCGCCAGCGCCGCGCCGACTGCGCCCATCACCGGCAGCCCCAGCTGGCCGGTCGCCAGCACCCAGGCGAGGAGTGCGTTGAGCGGCAGGATGGAAAGGTTGACGACGGTGACGCGTCGCGGCCGGCTGACGCCTTCGAGGAAGAAGCTCGCCGCGACGATGATCAGCTGGAACGGGTAAGCAAGCGCCATCACCTGCACCACATCCGCGGCGGCGGGTGCCATTGCGGGCGCGACGCCCAGCCCGAGCAGCATCGGCTCGGGCCACAGGAACAAGGCGAGCCCGCTGGTCAGCCCGAGGATCAAAGCGAGCAACATGCCCTGGTGAAATACCCGCCCGGTCTCGCGCAATTCGCCGGCGCCGTCGGCGCGCGACACATAGACGAGGATGCCGGTGAGCCAGCCGAGCCCCACGACGATGCCGGGAAAGGTGAGCGATCGGCTCGCGCCCAAGGCCGCGGCCTCGCTAGTGCTGACCAGCCCGACCACGGCGACATCGGTGACGTGGAGGATCGTCCAGTTGAGACTGGTCAGCACCACCGGCCAGGCGAGCACGAGGATACGGCGCATCTCGGCGGACAGGGCGGGGGAGAGCAGCACGGCCGCCGCGTGTAGGCGCAACTGCGAATGGGCGAAAGCGTGCTCGGGTGGGTTGCATGCCCCCAAAGCCTTTGCTAGGGGCCGCGCCTTACCAGACGCCGGGGACCTCCCGGCGAGTTTCACGTGCGGTCGTGGCGGAACTGGTAGACGCGCAACGTTGAGGTCGTTGTGGCCGAAAGGCCGTGGAAGTTCGAGTCTTCTCGACCGCACCAGAAACCCCGGGCGCCGCGGCGCGGCCCCGATTTTCTCCAGAGCTGGCACAATTTTGCGACAAGTCGCTTGTAGCGAGCGGTTCATGCCGGCCCGTGCAGGGTCGTGCCTGTCTGTGTCGGGAGTGAGCAATGGTGAAGTGGGGATGCGCGATCGGTGCGCTGATGGTCGGCGCGCTGCCGATGACGGCGCACGCGCAGGATCAGGCGGTCGCCGCCCCGCAAGGTCAGACGCCTCCCGCCGTTGCGGGCCAGCCTCAGGAAGCTCCGGCGCCCGAGGCCGAAGAGCCGGTCGAGGACGTCGTGGTGCGCGGCGTGGTGCCGGGTGCGGTTCCTGGTGACATCAAGCCCGAAGTCACGCTCGGGCCAGCCGATATCCGCGCGTACGGCGCTTCGAACGTCAGCGAATTGCTCACTTCGCTGTCGGCGCAGCTCGGCAGTAGCTCGGGACGCGGCGACGAACAGCCGGTGATCCTGCTCGCCGGCCGCCGGTCTAGCCGGGGCGAGATCGCGACTTTGCCGACCGAGGCGATCGAGCGCCTCGACATCCTGCCCGAGGAAGTCGCGCTCAAATATGGCTACAGCGCCAACCAGAAGGTGATCAACGTCGTGCTGCGCCGCCGCTTCCAGGCGCTCACCACCGAGATCGAGGGGCGCACCCCCACCGCCGGCGGCAATGCCGGCGCCAACGCCAAGGCCAATCTCGCGATGATCCGGCGCGACAGCCGCACCGAGATCAACGCCGAATACGACCAGTCCTCCGGCATCCTCGAAAGCGAGCGCGGCGTGTCGCGCGCCGGCAGTTCGTTGTTCGATACGCGCGGCAATATCGAGATCCCGGGGACGCCCCCGACGGTCGTCGGGGTTCCCGAATCCGCGGCGAGCGGGCCGCAACCCTTGGGCGCCTTTAACGGCGGCCCGAATGTCACCGACGTCACGGCCTATCGAACGCTGGTGAGCCCGCAGAAGCGGCTGAACCTGAAGGGCGTCTATTACCGACCGCTATCCCCCAAGATCAACGCGACTGCTTCGCTCGAACTGACCGGGACCGAGGACCAGTCGCTGCTCGGGTTGCCGGGGGTCTCGCTCGACCTGCCGACCGGCAATCCCTTCTCGCCCTTCGCGCAGGACGTGCGGCTGTCGCGCTATGTCGAGGGCGGGGTGCCGCTGACGCGCTCGCGCAGCACGCGGGCTGCGACCGGGGCTCTCACCCTCGACGGCGACGGTACCCCGTGGGCGGACAGCTGGCGCTGGTCGTTCCAGGGCAATTACACCCTCAATACCAGCGAGTCGCTCACCGACAACGGAATCGATCCGGTTGCGATGCAGGCGTTGCTCGACGCCGGCGATCCCGGCTTCAATCCATTCGCGGCGATTGCGCCGAGCCTGATCCGCAGCCGTCCGTTCGACACCGCCAAATCGCGGTCGAGCGTCGGCCAGATCGACATGCTGACCAACGGCCCGCTGTTCAAGCTTCCCGCCGGCGACGTCCGCGCCGCCATCCGCATACGCGGGCAGACCAGCGATTTCTCGAGCGACAGCTTCCGCCGCGGGATCGCCACCCGCGCCGACATCGCGCGCGACAGCGCCAGCGTGCGCGGCAATGTGGATGTGCCGATCGCGAGCCGGCGCAACGGCGTGCTCGCGGCGATCGGCGATCTGACGCTCAACGCCAATATGGAAGTCGAGCAGCTCTCCGACTTCGGCCGTCTCGTCGCCACCGGCTATGGCTTCAACTGGTCGCCGATCAACCAGATCCGCGCATTGGTCAGCTGGACGAAGGACCGCAACGCCCCCGGCTCCAGCCAGCTCGGCGATCCGGTGATCACCACCCCCAATGTCCGCATCTTCGATTATGTCCGCGGCGAAAGCGTCGACATCACCACGATCACCGGCGGCAATTCGGCATTGCGCGCGGACCGCCGGGACGTGTTCAAGGCCGGGCTCAACCTCCGGCCGCTGGCCGATACCAATCTCAACCTCAGCGCGACCTATACCAACCAGCGCTACCGCGACACCGCGCGAAACCTGCCCGGCGCCACCGCCGAGATCGAGGCGGCGTTCCCCGATCGCTTCGTTCGCGACGCCGATGGCGAACTGCTCAGCATCGACTATCGCCCGGTCAATTTCGCGCGCGAAGACCATTCCGAGCTGCGCTGGGGGTTCAATCTGTTCCTGCCGATCTCCTCGCCTTTGGCAAAGCGCAATCAGGCGCGCCGCACTGCATTCCAGAAGGCGATGGAAGAGTCGCGGCGCACCGGCCAGCCGCTGCCGCCCGAAATGACCGCCCAGATGGAGCAATTCCGCCGGCTCGGCCAGCAGAGCATCTTCGGCGGCAATCAGGGCCGCCAGCGCGGGCAGGCGCCCGGTCAGGCCCAGCCGCAGGGCCAGGGTTCGGCCCAGCCCCAACCGCAGGGTGCGGCCCCCGGCGAAGGCGCCGATCGCGGGCCGGGTGGCGGCGGTCGCTTCGGTGGGGGCGGCGGCGGTCGCGGCTTTGGCGGTCGCGGTGGCGGCGGGGGTGGCAACATCCTCCAATTGAGCGTCTACCACACTTGGGTGTTCAAGGATGAGCGCGTGATCCGCGCCGGCCTGCCTGCGCTCGACTATCTGAACGGCCAGGCCAAGGGCAGTAACGGCGGCACTCCGGCGCACCGGATCGAAGTCGACAGCGGCATCAGCCGCGACGGCCTCCGCTTCCGGTTGGGGGGCAGCTGGGAAAGCGGCACCGAAGTCGCGACCGGGGTGCTCGGCAGCGCCGAGCGGCTCAACTTCGGCAGCCTGGCGAAGATCAATCTGACCGCGCAGGTCGATATGAACCAGCAGCAGAGCCTGTTGCTCGCGCATCCGTGGCTGCGCGGCACACGGGTCAGCTTCCGCATCGACAATCTGTTCGATTCGCGCCGGCGTGTCACCGATGCGACCGGCGAGACGCCGCGGGCGTACCAGCCCAACCTCCTTGACAGCGTCGGACGGGTGGTGCGGCTCAGCGTCCGCAAGCAGTTCAATTAAAGCGGAGGGTCAGCGCGCGGCGAGCGTGGGCTGGCGGATCGAGCGCCCGAAGCGGTCGCCTTTGTCCTGGTCCATGATCCGCCGGTAGAGCAAAGTGATCGACACGCGGCGGTTGCGCGGGTCGGTCGGCGCTTCGACGATCAGCGGCTCGCGGTCGGCAACGCCTTCGATCCGCTCGAAGCGCATCTCGGGCACCCCGCCGCCCGACAGCCGCCGCCGGGTCGCCTCGGCACGGCCGCTGGAGAGCATCCAGTTGTTCATGTTGCGTGGATCGCCATAGCCCAGGCTATCGGTGTGGCCGCGGATCATGATCGGGTTTTCCATCCCCGCGATGCTCTCGGCGATCGTGCCGATCAATGCGCTGGCATCGGTAACCAACGCCGTCGTGCCGAGGTCGAACATCGAATAATTGGCGTCGTCGAGCAAGTCGATCCGCATCCCGTCGCGCGTCGCGACGAAGCGGATGTGCTTGGCGAGCTTGGCCAATTGCGGCCGCGCGCGCATCTTGTTCTGGATCGTCTTGGCAGTGTTGTTGAAGTTCTTCTGGTCCTGCGCGGTCAGCGCGCGCTGGTCCTTGAGCGTGCCTTTCTCGCCGGTCCCCACGTCCCTGCCGCCGACTCCGCCGACCGGAATGGTCATCGACTTGGTGCCGGTCTGCGAGGCCTTGCTGGGATAATTGTCCTTGGCGTTGAGCGCGTCGCCGCCGAACAGCCCGTTCGACCCCGCGCTGTTCTGCCGAAGCTCGACAAGCGTAGGCGCGAAATAATCGGCGAGCGCCTTGCGCTGCTTCTCGGTGGTCGCGCCGAGCAGCCAGAGCAACAGGAAGAACGCCATCATCGCGGTGACGAAATCGGCATAGGCGACCTTCCACGCGCCGCCGTGGTGCCCGCCATGGCCCTCGATGAAGATCTTCCGGACGATGATCTTCGGCGGCTGGTTGCTACCGTGCGGAGCGCGCGCGGCCATTTAGCGGCCCCGCAGGCCGTCGAACACCTCGCCGAAATTCGGCTGGTTCTGGTGAGCGATTCCCGAGCGCGCCGCTTCGATCACCAAAGGCTGCGGATGGCCGTGGAGCGAGGCGATGATGATCTGCTTGACGGTGTGATAGATCGCAGCATCGGCGTCGATCACCTGCTGGAGCCGGGTCGCGAGCGGGCCGACGATGCCGTAAGCGAGCAAAACGCCCAGGAACGTGCCGACCAGCGCTGAGCCGATCATCCCGCCGAGGATGCTCGGCGGCTTGTCGATCGAGCCCATCGTCTTGACCACCCCGAGCACCGCCGCGACGATACCCAAAGCCGGGAGCGCGTCGGCAAGGCCCTGGAGAGTAGTCTGTGGTCCTTGCACCTCATGGTGGTGGGTTTTGATGGAATTATCCATCACTTCCTCGACCGCGTGAACGTCGAGCGTGCCCGACGAGACGACGACGAGCCGCAGCGTATCGGTGATCAGATTGATCAGGGTATGATCGGCGAGCAGCCGCGGATATTCGGCGAAGATCGCCGACGAGGCGGGATCCTCGACATGCGGCTCGAGCGCGATCGGCCCCTCGGTACGCAGCATCTTCATCAGCTTGGAAACCAGGAAGATCGTGTCGAGATAGTCCTGCTTCTTGTATTTCGGGCCCTTGACGACCTTCATGAAGCCGCTGCCCAAAGCCTTCAATTCCTTCATCGAATTGCCGATGATCAGCGCGCCGATCGCGGCGCCGCCGATGATCAGCATCTCGTGGGGGAGAGCGTGGAGCACGGGTCCGAGTGCGCCGCCGGTGATGACGAACCCGCCGAACACCATTGCGATCAGGACGACAAAGCCGATCAGCACGAACATGCGACTAAATTTCCCCCTGCGCCGCTAGCCGGCCCTTGATCTGGTAAACGACCGCTTCGCCGTGAGTTTGAGCGGAAATGCTGCGCTCAGAGATAGTCGAACAGCGACAGGCTGGAGAGCTTGGAGAAGCTCGCCTGCGTCGCCTGGAGGATGGTCAGCGTCTTCTGGAGCTCGGTCACCGCGACGGTGACGTCGGTATCCTCCAGCGCCGAGCGCACGTCCTCGCGCGCCTCGCCGGCGGCGGTCAGCCGATCGGCGTCGAGCTCGAGCCGCGCCGAGCGCGCGCCTGCCGATGCCCGCGCCAAGGTCACGCTCTCCAGCGATCCCCTGATCCCGGCCATCCCGGCATCGACTGCCGCCTTGACGTCGCCGCCGCTTTCGAGCGCAGCAGAGAGATTGGCGAGCACCGCGAACATGTCGCTGCCGCCTGCTGCAAAGGCGCGTGCGCCGGTTACCGTACCCTGGATGCCAACGCCCTCGCCGATCGGTATCGCGGAGGGCTCGCCGGTGCCGGCGAACGCGATCGAGCCGTCGGAATTGCGGACATAAGCGACTTCACCGCTCGCGCCGCCGAACAGGGGCTGGCCGTGCACGTCCCTGGTGTTGGCGAGCCCGAAGAGCGTGTCGCGGATCGATTCGAGTTCCTTGCCGATCGCCGCGCGGTTGGTGTCCGAAAGCGTGCCGTTTGCCGCCTGGGTGGCAAGTTCGAGCGCGCGGGTGATCTGCGCCTCGACGCTCTCCAGCGTGGTGTCGGTCTGGGCGAGCAGCCCCTGCGCCATGCCGATATTGGCGGCATAGGCGCCGTCGTCGGCGCTCTGCCGGCTGATTCCCTGGAGCCGCAGATAGGCGCCGGCATCGTCCGATGGCGCAAGCAGTTTCTTGCCGGTGGCGATCTGGATCTGGGTCCGGTCCGCCTCGGCGGTCAGCCGCGTCATCAGCGACGCGGGGCGGTTATAGAGCTGCGAAGTCGCGACGCGCATGGCCTTGCCTCACCGGATCTCGAGGATGGAATTGAGCGTGTCGCGCGCGATCTGAATCACCCGGCTCGACGCCTGATAGGCTTGCTGGAAGCGGATCAGGTCGACCGCTTCCTCGTCGACATTGACTCCGGTTGCGGCGGCGCGCTCGGCCACGGCGGAATCGCGCATCGCGGTCTGCGCCTCGGCGACCGACTTGCGCGCGGACAAGGCTGCGGCGTTGGCCGAAGTGACGCTGGCGATCGTGTCCTCAAAGCGACCGCTGCCGCGCAGTGCCTCCAGCCCGGCGAGGTTATTATTATCGCGAATGCCCTTGCCGGGCGCCGCCGCGGCGATGCCGCGCGGATCGTCGAGCACCAAGGTGAGCTTGTAGGCGGGATCGTCGACCGCGAACATCGGCGCGCCGGCAGTGCCGTCGAGATCCTCGCCCGCCGCCTGGACCGTGTTGATGCCCTCGGCGAAGGCCGTCGCGAGCCGGCTCACTTCGTCGCGCGCGCCGGCGATGCGCTCGGCGCCCTCGGCGAAGCCGGCGAGCACGCCGCCGCTCGGGAATACCGGGCTGCCTTCGCCCTGGAAATGGAGCGCATAGGCGACGAGGCCATCGTCGCTGCGCTGATAGGTGATCGCGCCGGTGTTCTCGCCCTGGACGAGCACTGGCCCCGCCACGCCACCGACCCGCACGACGGCGCGCCCCGCCGGATCGGTCATCACCGAAACGTCGGTGATTGCGCTCATCTGTTCGAGCAGCCGGTCGCGCTCGTCGAGCAAGGCGGCCTGGCCGCTGGTGCCTTCCTGCTGGCGCCCGAGCCCGGCATTGACGCGGCCGAGCGACCGGGCGAGCGAATTGAGCTGGGTGGCCGCGGTTTGGGCGCTCTTGTCGAGATCCTCCATCGCGCCATCCAGCGCGCCGCCGGTAGCGGCGAAGGACGAGGCGATGCTGGACGCTGCCTCGAGCATCGCGGCGCGCGGCGCCAGCGAGGCGGGATCGGCGGCGACCGCCTTGGCCGAATTGAAGAAGCCGGTGAGCCGGTCCCCGAGCTTGTTGCCGGTCAGCGATTCCTCGACGCGCTGGAGCCAGGTCGCACCGGCTTCGGTCTTGGCGAGATCGGCGGTTGCGGTGCGGACTTCGGCGGTCTTGTAGACGTCGGCGGCGCGCGTCAGTCCGCGCGCGACCACGCCCATGCCCTGCGCGGTGCCGGTGGTGATCCCGGCGGGGGCGACAACTTCGCGAATGTCGGTCGTCCTGCGCGAATAGCCGGCAGTGCCGGCGCTCGCGATGTTCTCGGACACCGTGGTGAGGGCGGTCTGATAGGCCTTGAGGCTCGACAGCCCGATCGAGAGCATGTCGCTCATGGCGTATCGCTCCCCTCAGCGCGCGGCGCGAGCGACGCGTTCCTGGCGAGGAACTCGGTCATCGCCTTGCCGATGCCGATCGGCGCGTGCGCGGCCATTGCCTGGGCGAGCTGCTGGTCCTGCATGTCGCGGAACTGTTCGCTCGCCTTGCTGTCGAACAGCCCGTCGCCGAGCTTGGCCGAGCGCATCGACTTGAGCATCATGCCGGTGAAGATGGCCTCGAAGCGCTTGCCGGCTGCTTCGAGATTGTCGCTAGACGCCAGCCGCGACGTATCGATCGATACCCCACCGGCGATCGGGGCGATCGGCGTGCTCACAGGATCACCAGCTCGGCCTTGAGCGCGCCGGCTTCCTTGAGCGCCTCGAGGATCGCGACGAGGTCGGCGGGCGAGGCGCCGATCGCGTTCACCGCCTTGACGACGTCGGCGAGCTTGGGGCCGGGCTGGATCAGGAACATCGGCTTCTTTTCCTCCTCGACGTTCACTGCGCTGTACTGCTCGGTGACCGTCTCGCCCTTACTAAACGGCAGGGGCTGGCTGACATTTTGGGCCTCATCGATACGAACGGTGAGTTTACCATGAGTCACCGCGGCCGGGCTGACCCGAACGGCGGAGTTGATCACCACGGTTCCGGTGCGCGCATTGACGATCACGCGGGCCGCGGCCTCCGCGGCCTCGACCGAGAGGTTCTCGATCTCCGACATCAATTCGGCGCGGACATCGGCGCCGGCCGGGGCCTGCACCGCGATCGACACGCCGTCGATCGCGCGAGCGCGGGCACCGCCGAAGCGGCCGTTGATCGCATCCTGGACGCGCTGCGCCGTGGTGAAGTCGGCGCGGGCGAGGTTGAAGGTCAGAAACGGTGCGCGATCGAAGCCGGTGTCGACGACACGCTCGACCGTCGCGCCTTCGGGGATGCGGCCGCTCGACGGGATGTTGACGACGATCCGCGATCCGTCGGCGCCTTCCGCGCCGAGCCCGCCGACCGCGAGATTCCCCTGCGCCATCGCATAGATCTGGCCGTCGGCGCCCTGCAGCGGCGTCAGGATCAGCGTACCTCCCCGAAGCGATTTGGCCTTGCCCATCGACGAGACGGTGATGTCGAGCTTCTGGCCCGGCTTGGCGAAGGCGGGAAGCTCGGCGGTGATCATCACCACTGCGGCGTTCTTGAGCGCGGGGCTCACGCCCGGCGGCAGCTGGAGACCGAAGCGCGAGGCGACGCCCTTCATCGACTGGACGGTATATTCGAGATTGTCGTCGCCGGTGCCGGGCAGGCCCACTACCATGCCGTAGCCGGTAAGCTGGTTGGTGCGGATGCCCTGGAAGCCGCCGAGGTCCTTGACGCGCTGGGCGTGGGCGGGGGCAATGGCGAGCGCGGCGGCGAGTAGCGCCAGGATGACCCCAACCCCGTTCGTGCTAAGCTTGTCGAAGCACTGTTCTTGCTTCTCCCCCGGGAAAGAAGAACGGCCCTTCGACAAGCTCAGGGCGAACGGGGAGAGGTGGTTGCGCAAAAGCGACGTCAGGTGGCGGATCATATCTGCGGCCCCCTCAAAACGGGCTGAGGATCTGGAAGAACCGGCTCAGCCAGCCCTGGCGGCTGGCGCGGGCGACGTCGCCCTTGCCGGTATAAGCGATGCGGGCATCGGCGACGCGCGTGCTCGCGACGCGGTTGTTCGCGTCGATGTCGGCGGTGCGCACGATGCCCTTGATCTGGAGGAACTCGTCGCCGCGGTTGAGCGTGACTCGCTTTTGGCCCTGCACCAGCATCGTGCCGTTGGGATATACCGCGGCCACCGTCACGCTGACTTCGCCGGACAGGGCATTGGCCTGGTCGGCGGTGCCGGTGCCGGTGAAGTTGCGGCCGCCGCTCATGCTGGCGTCGCTCTTGTCGAACAGGTTGAGCGCGCCGGTGGTCGGCGGGGTGAGCGAGAAGCCGCCATTGCTGTCGAGCTTGGTGCCCGCGGATTTGGACGCGCTGGTTCGCTCGACCAATACGATCGTCAGCGGATCGCCGACGCGGCGCGCGCGCATGCCCTCGTAGAGCGCGGCATAGCCTTCGCTCGCCTGGAAGATGCTGCCGTTCGCCGGCGTCGCCACGGGGACCGGCTGGGCAAGCGTCGCGGAGAAATCCTCCTTCGCCTTCTTCTTGCCCAGCCCGAGGAACTGCGCCTTGGCAGGCGCGCTGGTGAATGCGATCGCGGCGACGACAAGCGCGCCGGTGGCGAGGCCGGTGAGGAATTTCATCGCGGCTGCCTCAGATGTTCTGATTGACATATTTGAGCATCTCGTCGGTCGCCGAGATCATCTTCGAATTGACCTCGTACGCACGCTGCGTCTCGATCATGTCTACGAGTTCTTCGACGACGTTGACGTTCGACGCCTCGAGCGCGCCCTGACGAACCTTGGCGCGGCCTGCCTCGTTGGGCGCTCCCAGGCTCGCCGCGCCGCTGGCGGTGGTCTCGACCAGGAAATTGTCGCCGGTCGCCTGCAGCCCGCCCGGATTGGGGAAGGTCGCGACCTGGATCTGGCCGAGCTGGCTGGCTTCGGTCTGGCCGGCGATCTGAGCCGATACGGTGCCGTCGGCGCCGATCGTGATTCCGGTTGTGCCTTCGGGGATCGTTATCCCAGGCATCACCTGATAGCCATCGCTGGTCACCATCATGCCCTCGGCCGAACGCGAGAAATTGCCGGCGCGGGTGTAACCGAGCTGGCCGCCGGGCAGCTGGACCTGGAAATAGCCTTCGCCCTCCAGCGCGAGATCGAGCGACCCGCCGGTGTTCTGGAAGGTGCCCTGCGTTTCCACGCGCGCGGTGCCCTGGATTCGGACGCCGGTGCCGAGGTTGAGCCCAGTGGCGTATTTGGTCTCCGCGGTGCTCTGCGCACCCGGCGCGGTCACCACCTGATAGGCGAGTGTCTGGAACGAAGCGCGGTCGCGCTTGAACGCCGTCGTGTTGACGTTGGCCAGATTGTTCGAGATCACCCGCATGCGCATGTCCTGGGCGTCGAGCCCGGTGCGCGCGATGTGCATTGCCGAGGAACCCATCGTCTAAATCCTTTTCGTTCAGGCGGGCATCCGCATCAAGGATGCGGCGCTCTCGTCCATGGTCTTGGCTTCCTTGAGCAGGCCCGCCTGCACTTCGTAGCTGCGCTGGTTCTCGATCATGTCGACCAGCGCCTGGGTGAGGTTGACGTTCGATTGCTCGAGCGATCCCGAAGCTAGCTTGCCATCCAGATCCTCGGGCAGCGCGCCGCCGCCCTTCACGTGGAGCAGATTGTCGAGTCCCTTGGCGGTCTGGCTGCCCGTTGGGCTGGCCAGCTTGATCTTGTCGATCGCCTGCGGCTGGGTCGGATCGCCGCCCAGCGGCACGATCGAGATCGTGCCGTCCCCGGCGATCGAAATCGACTGGTGGGGCGGCACGGTGATGGGGCCCCCCGACCCCATCACCGGGAAACCGTCACCGGTTTCCAGCACGCCCGAGGCCGCGACGGACAAGTCGCCGCGCCTCGTATAGGCTTCGCTGCCGTCCGCGGCCTGCACCGCGATCCACGAATCCGAAGTCACCGCCACGTCGAGCGGCCGCGCGGTCTGGACGATCGCCCCGGCGCGGCGGTCGAAATCCTCGACTTCCTCGGCGGCAAGCTGGCGTGTCTCGAGCCCTTGGCCCTGCAGCACCAGCCGGTCGAAATTGACGCGCTCGGCGCGGAAACCGATCGTCGACGCGTTCGCGATGTTGTTCGCGATCGTCGACTGCGCCGCCATCTGGCTGCGCAGTCCTGACATTGCCGTGTAGACGAGGCGGTCCATGGTCTAGCTCAGCTGCGGATGTTGAAAATGGTTTGCGAGATCTGGCTTGCGGTATCGAGCGCCTTGGCGTTCGCCTGAAAGTTGCGCTGCGCCGCGATCAGCCCGACCAGTTCTTCGGTGATGTCGACGTTCGAGCGCTCCACAGCGCCCGCCATCAGCCCGCCAAACCCGTTCGATCCCGGCTCGCCGAGCCGCGGCTCGCCCGACAGGCCCGATGCCGACCAGGTGCTGCTGCCGAGCTGGCGCAGGCCGGTGGGGTTAGAGAAGCTGGCGAGCACCACCTTGCCGAGCGCCTGGCTATCGCCGTTCGAGAAGCTGGCGCGCACCGTGCCGTCGTCGCCGATGGTAACGCCCTCGAGTTGGCCGACCGGCGAACCGTCCTGCGAGCTCGCATCGATGCTGAACGGCGAATAGACTTGCGTGGTCGCGTCGCCGAAATCGAGCGTGACCATCTGCTCGGTGGTCGCGCCGGGGGCGAGGAAGCCGAGAAAGCTCGTCGGTCCCGCCGGCGCAGTGAGCTTGCCGGTGGCGTCGAAGGTCATCGAGATCGGCTGGATGTCGTCGGGATCGGTGCCCGAATTGAGCTGTTTGTCGCCAACGAACGAATACGCGGTCCATTCGCTGGTCGGCTCCGCCGTGGTCGGTGTCGTCTCGCGGACGAAATAGGTGGTCAGCGTCAGTGCGTTGCCATTGGCGTCGTAGATCGTGGTCTGCGCCGAATGGTTGTAGGTCGCCGGATCGAACCGGTCGAAGGCATAGGGCACGTCGGTCCAGCGATCGTCGTCCGACGGGATCACCGAATTGGCGTTGAGGTTGAGCGACAGGGTGACGTCCTCGGTCGCCTCGGGCTTGCCGCTGATCTGCGGCAAGCGCAGGCTGACCGTCGAGGCGATGCCGGTCGCGACCACCGCGCCCGAGCCGTCGACCGGATAGACCTGCAATTTGTTGCCCTGCGCATCGACGACATAGCGGTCCGAATCGACGAGGAAGCTGCCGTTGCGGGTGAACGACACATTGTTGCTCGCGTCGCTGCCCTTGACGATGAAGAAGCCCTCGCCCGAGATCGCGACGTCGAGCGCCGAGGACGATTGGGTGAAGCCGCCCTGGCTGAACTGCTGGCGGACCGACTTCACCACCGTGCCCGAACCGACCATCTGGGTCGGGTTCGAATTGGAAGTGGAGGCGATGACGTCGGCGAACTGCGTGGTCGAGCGCTTGAACCCGTTGGTCGAGACGTTGGCGAGATTGTGCGAGATCGTCGACATCTCGGTCTGGGCAGCCTGGAGCCCGCTCAAGGAAGTGAAGAAGGACATTTGCGTTACTCCTGGTGATCAGCCGACTTGCCAGACGGCGTCGAGGGGGACCTGGCCGATGCCAGGGAGCGTGAGGACGGGCTCGCCGTCGGATCCGAGCGAAACGGTGGAGACCGGCGCCCAGACGAGCGGGGCAGCATCGACCTTGGCGCCGGCGTTGAGCGCGGCGACCTTGACCGTGTAAGGGCCGGCGCCGGCCGCCTCGCCGTTGTCCAGCTTGCCGTCCCAGTCGAACGCGACTGCGCCCGCAGCCTGCTTACCCAGCGCGATCGTCTTGAGCGGCTTGCCGTCGGCGTCGCTGATCGTGACGTTGACGTCGGTGGCGTCCTTGGCGAGCGCCACTGCGCCGGCGATGCCGCCGGACTCGCGCGGGTACGCGATCGAGCCTTCGGTGAGCACGGTCTTGCCGACATAGCCGAGCGCGTCGCCGAGCGAGGTGCCGCCCAGCTTGGCCGCGATCCCCTTCAAGGTCGTACTCATCTCGGTGATCCCGGAGAGCGACGAAAATTGCGCCATCTGGGCGACCATCTGGGTGTTGTCGACCGGCTCGAACGGGTCCTGGTTCTTGAGCTGCGCGGTCATCAGCGTCAGGAAGTCGCTCTGGTCCATCGCGGTCTTGCCGAGGCCGGAGGTGTCCTTGGTGCCGTTCGCGGCGGCGCTCGACGCGCCGTAGCGATTGACGCCCAGGGTCTGCAGAATGCTGTCGAAGTCCATGATCAGCGGCCTAGCTTGAGGGTGTCGACGATCAGCTGCTTGGCAGTCTGCATGACCTCGACATTGTTCTGATAGGTGCGCGACGATTCGAGCATGTCGACGAGCTCGCGGGTCTCGTCGACTGCGCTTTCCCAGACATTGCCGTCCTTGTCGGCGAGCGGATTGCCGGGATCGTAGCGCTTGGTCGGCTCTGATCCGGCAGTGACGATCTGCTCGACATCCACCGTCGACAGGCCCGAAGCCTCGTCGAAGGCGCTGCGGAACACCGGCTTGATCGTGCGGTAGGCGGCCTCGGGGCTGGAAGCGACGGTGCCGGCATTGGCGAGGTTCGATGCCGTAGTGTTCATCCGGAGCAGCTGCGCGGACATCGCGCGGCCCGAGACCTGGAAGATGGAGAGCGGCGGATTGCCCATGCTCATTCTCCTCTGAGTGCGCGGGTGATCGTCGAGATGCGGCCGTTCAGGAACGACAAAGTCGTCTGATAGGCGACGGCATTCTCGGCAAAGGCGGTCTGTTCGGTGGCGAGCTCGACGGTGTTGCCGTCCTGGCTGGGCTGCAACGGCACGCGGTAAAGAGTCGCGGCGTCCATTGTGGCATCGCTGGAGCCGCCGGGCGTTTCGATCGCGGCTAGCGCGGTCTGGAAGTCGACGTCCTTGGCCTTGTAGCCCGGAGTGGATGCATTCGCGATGTTCGACGCGAGCACACCCATGCGCTGCGAGCGCACGGCAAGCGCTGCGCCGTGTACGCCGAAGAGGCTGTCGTTGGGCATTGCACGTCTCCCGCACAAAAGTTCAGGCGTGTTGCTGCAATGGCCGTGCCAAGTTCGCTGGGAGCGGCAAGTAGGCCCTGGTGGGTCGATGAGCGGCAAGATGTTGCCGGGCGCACGGCAATCGGCTGCCGTTGCCCTGCCGTGACGATGTGCGACGCGGGCGGCGTTTTGTTTGGCCCGGGGCTTGCAAACACGAGCGCATGAACTTCGCGCCCTTTCTCGATCCCGTAGCGCTCGCCATCGTGCTGGGCGGAACGGTGGTCGCCGTGCTGCTGCGGACTCCGCTCGGCGATCTCGGCCGCGGCCTCGCCGCGCTCCGTACGCTTGGGCGCCGCCGTTTCCACGTCGAGCCGCTGCTCGCGCAGGTTGCCGCCTTCGGCCGCATCGCCCAGCGCCATGGCGTGATCGCGCTCGATCGCTCGGTGATCGCCGATCCCGACCTAGCCGCCGCCGTTGCCGCGATCGTCGACGGCGCGTCGCCCGAGCACGTCGCGGCATTGCTCGATCAGTGTCGAGTCGCCCGCTTCGAGCGGCACCGCGCCGCTGCGGAGATGTGGAGCGGCATGGCCGACATCGCGCCGGCGATGGGAATGATCGGCACGCTGATCGGGCTGGTCCAGATGTTCACGGCGATGCGTGATCCGAAAGCGATCGGCGCCGCGATGGCAGTGGCCTTGCTCACGACGCTCTACGGCGCAGTCATCGCCTGCCTTATCGCCACCCCGGTGGCCTCGCGGCTCAAGCGCTACGCGCGGCACGAGGCGCAGGAGCGTGCCCGGCTGGCCACGCCGCTCGCCGAGCTCGCCATTGTCCAGCCGCGCCTCGCCGCGCGCGAGCTCGCCGCGTGACGCTCGACGACGATCCCCCCGCCCGGCCGATCTGGCTGACCACGCTCGCCGACCTCGCCTTGCTGCTGGTCGGCTTCTTCGTGCTGCTCCAGGCCGATCGGGTCGATCCGAATACGCTCGCCGCGGGTTTCCGCGCCGGCTTCGGCGTCAAGGAGCAGGCGCCGGCGATGCCGGTGGATCTCGCCGCAGTCACCGGCTTCGCGACTGGTTCGGCGGAGCTGCCCGCCGCCGCCGACGCGCTTGCCTGGGCACGCATCGCCGCCGCCGATCCACGCACGCGCCTGCGCGTCATCGGCGAAGTGGACGGCAGCGCCGGCGATGTCGACGCGCTCACCGGCAGCGGCCCGATCCTCGCCGCCGACCGGGCCCGTGCTGTTGCCGCGATTCTCGTCCGTTCGGGTGCAGTGGCGCCTGGGCGCATCGCCATCGCCACTGCGCGCGGCCGGCGCCGTGCGGTTCTCTCGCTCGGTTATGACGGCGGTCGATGATCTGCCACCCAGACTCACTCAAGGAGCCTTTCATGCTGCTGTCCCTCGTTCTCGCCGCCGCAACCCCCGCGGCCGCGCAGGATTTCCAGTCAACGCAGGTGCTCGATACGATCGTCGGACAATTCACCGGCAAGCCGCTCGGCGCGCAGGGTGGGGCGCGGACGCCGATCGACAAGCGGCTCAAGCTCCAGCCCTGCGCCGCGCCGCAGCTCGAATGGCGCAGCGAGGCGAAGGATGCCGTGGTCGTCCGCTGCATGGCCCCGGCCTGGCGTATCTTCGTGCCGGTCGACGCCGTGCCAACGCCGAAGGTCGCGCCCGTCGCCGCGCAGATGCCTGCCGCGGTCAGGCCCGCGCCGGTGATCCGCCGCGGCGATCCGATCACCGTCGAGGCCGGCGCACCCGGCTTCTCGATCAGCCGCGAAGGCGTGGCGATGGGCGATGCCGCGCCGGGCGCGCGGCTGATGGTCAAGGTCGATGACAAGAAGCCGCCGATCCAGGCGGTGGCACTCGAAGCGGGCCGTGCGCGGCTGCCCTGACATTTTTTGCTAAAGCCCTCGCTGAAGCAGTCGTTCCTATCGCTGCAGGATCAGTTTCCCGAGGACGCAATCATGGTGGATCCCATCGGCAACAAGGCAGGCGCGGTCGCTGACCGCCGCATTGCGCCGGTCGCTCCCGCCGCTCCAGTAGCGGCGGCAAAGCCCACCTCGAACGAGGTCAGGGCGGTCGAATCGACCGCGGTCCAGTTGACGGGGACAATGGCCGCGAAGCCTCCGGTCGATGCTGAGCGAGTCGCCAAGATCCGCAAGGCGATCGAAGACGGCAAGTTCCCGATCTATCCGACGACGATCGCCGACCGGCTGCTCGCGCTCAAGCTCGAATGGAGCCCCAATGACCCGGCGTGACGCGCTGATCCAGGTCATCGAATCGCTTCACGCCGAGATCGCGGCGCTGAAGGCCAATGACGTTGTAGCGCTCGAGGCCGCGACGCACGCGAAGCTCACCGGCATCGACAGCGTCGCATTGTATGATGGCGAAGCGCCGTCGCGCGAGGTCAAGGAGCTCGCCGCCGAGGCGCACCGGCTCAACGAGACCTGCCGGATCTACGTCAATCTGATGGCGGCAAATGTCCGCCGCCGCCTGCAACTTCTTTCCGGCGAAGCGGCGCCGGCCTATCGCCCTGGGGGATACGCGATCGCCTGACGGCTGACTGGCACGCTCTTTGCTGATCCTGCCTTACCCAGGGCAATCGGATCACAGCTCGATGAGCATCGTATCGGTCACTTCAAAGGCAGGCATCCAGACGGCGATCGCCGCCGCCAGCCGCAAGACCGGAATCGACTTCAACTATCTGCTGGGTCAGGCGCAGGTCGAGAGCGGCATGCGCGCCAATGCGCGCGCCACCACATCCAGCGCCACCGGGCTCTATCAGTTCATCGAGCAGAGCTGGCTCGGCGTGATCAAGGATCACGGCGCCGAGCACGGCCTCGGCTGGGCATCGGATTCGATCCGCCAGACCGCCGGCGGGCGCTATGTCGTCAGCGACTCCGCGACGCGCCGCGCGATCCTCGACATGCGCAGCGATCCCGGGACGGCTGCATTGATGGCCGCCGAACACGCCTCGGACAACAAGGCCGCGCTCGAGCAAAGGCTCGATCGTCCGGCCACCGGCACCGATCTCTACATGGCGCATTTCCTGGGGCAGGGCGGTGCTGCGAAATTCCTCGGCGCGATGGCGGCGAACCCCGAGCGCATTGGCGCGGCGATGTTCCCTGCCGCCGCCCGCGCCAATCGCGGGATATTCTATGCCAGCAACGGCCAGCCGCGGACGCTCAGCGAGATCTACAGCCGCTTCGCCGGCAAGCTCGACCAGGGCGCCGCCGCGGTCGGCGCGACCGGGCTCGCCTCGGACGGGTTCGACGCATTGTCCGCGGGCCTCGATCCCTTTGGGGACACCGAGGTCCTGCTCGGCAATGGTGCAGTCGATGGCGATCGCCATTGGATCGAGACCACGCTGGCCCAGCTGGGCGCGGCGCGGCCGCCAGCCGAGCCGGTCAATCCGTTCCGGCCGACGCCCGAGACCGCCAAGCTGGCCTATCTGATGCTCGCGAAGCTGGGGGCCTGACCACATGAACGGACGGTCCCTGCCCGCCGGCTTCGGCCCGGCGATGCGAAGCTTCGCGCTGCCCGGCGCGATCCTGCTGCTCGTCGCCCTGCTCGTGGTGCCGATCCCGGCCTTCCTGCTCGACGTCTTCTTCATCATGAACATCATGATCAGCCTCGCGGTGCTGATGGTCGCGCTCAATGCGCAGAAGCCGCTCGATTTCTCGGCCTTCCCGACCGTGTTGCTGTTCGCCACCCTGTTCCGCCTCGGCCTCAACGTCGCCTCGACGCGTGTCGTATTGGTCAACGGGCATGAAGGCGGCGCCGCGGCCGGCCATGTCATCGAGGCGTTCGGCACCTTTCTGATCGGCGGCGACTATGTCGTCGGAATCGTCGTCTTCGCGGTATTGATGATCATCAACATGATCGTCGTCACCAAGGGCGCCGGCCGGGTTTCCGAAGTCAGCGCCCGCTTCACCCTCGACGCCTTGCCCGGCAAGCAGATGGCGATCGATGCCGATCTCAACGCCGGGCTGATGACTCCCGACGAGGCACGCGCGCGTCGCATCGAAGTCGCGACTGAAGCCGATTTCTACGGTGCGATGGACGGTTCGTCCAAGTTCGTGAAGGGCGACGCCGTCGCGGGGCTGCTGATCCTTGGCATCAACATCATCGGCGGGCTGATCCTCGGCGTGGTCAGCCACCACATGGCGGTGGGCGACGCGGCGCAGGCCTATATCATGCTGGCGATCGGCGACGCGCTGGTCGCGCAACTGCCGGCGCTGGTGCTGTCGATCGCCGCCGCGGCAATCGTCACGCGAGTCAATTCGAAGCATGATCTCGCCGGGCAGATCGGCAGCCAGTTCGGCAGCCACAAGACCTGGACTCCGGTCGCGGTGATCCTCGGGCTGCTCGGCGTGATGCCCGGCATGCCGCATCTGGTGATCCTGCCCGCCGCCGCCGCCGCCGGGTTCGCCGCGTGGAAACTGCGCGCGCATGCCAATCGCCCGGCCCCGCCGGAGCCGATGGCCGAGCCCGCCGACCTGTCGAAGATCGGCTGGGACGAAGTCACCGACAATATGCAAGTGATGCTCGATATCGGTTACGGGCTGGTGCCCTTGGTCGACGAGCGCCGCGGCGGGCCGCTGATGGGGCGGATCACCGGGGTCCGGCGCCAGCTCTCGAAAGATCTCGGCTTCGTCGTGCCGCAGGTTCGCGTGCGCGACGACATCAATCTCGCGCCGTTCACCTATCGCATCGTCATCGGCGGCGTGGTCGTGGGCGAAGACACAGTGTCGCCCGACCAGATGCTCGCGCTCGACACCGGCCAGGCAGCCGGCAAGCTGCAGGGCAAGCCGGTGCACGACCCGACCTTCGGGCTAGACGCGGTGTGGATCGCCGGCGGCGACGCTGATGCCGCGACCGGCGCGGGCTATCTCGTCGTCGATCCGGGTACCGTCGTCGCGACGCATCTCAACCATGTGCTGATTCAGAACGCCGCCGACCTGCTCGGCCCCGACGAAGTCCAGGCGCTGCTCGACGGACTCAAGGAGCGCGCCGCCTCGCTGGTGGCGTCGCTGTGCCCGCAGCCGGTGCCGCTCACTACGCTCACCAGCGTGCTGCGCGGGCTGCTGCTGGAGAATGTGCCGCTCAAGGAATTCCGCCGCATCGCCGCGGCGATCGCGGTCGCCGCGCAGAAGACGCTCGATGCCGAAGAGATCCTCGAACTGATCCGCCCCGAGCTCGGTCCGCTGATCATCCAGCGGCTGTGCGGGGTGCGCGAGCCGCTGCGCGTGATGACGCTCGAAGGCCAGCTCGAGGCCTTGCTTGGCCAGGCGGTGCGCTCGGATCCGTCGCGCCGGCATACGATCGAGCCCGATCTCGGCCGGCGCATCGCCGATGCGCTCCAGCATGCCGCCGGCCCGCTGATCGCCGAGGCCAAGCCCTTCGCGCTCGTCGTCCAGCCGGCGATCCGCGTCGCGATCCGCAAATTGGTCAAGTCGATCCTTCCTGACACGCCGGTGATGAGCTTCTTCGAAGTGCCCGAAGACAAGGCCGTCGAAGTCGTCGCGGTGATCGGTGCGCCGGAGGCGCTGGCCGCATGAACGTCCATTCTCCCAGGAACCTCAAGCACATGGCTTCTTTCGCGACCGCGCCGCTGACCTATGACCGCGCGCCTTCGCCGCAGCGCGACGCCGAGGCGATGGTGCGCAAGCATCTGCCTTTGGTGCGCCGCATCGCCTGGCACGTCCACGGCTCGATGAGTTCGATCGTCGAGGTCGAGGATCTGATCCAGATCGGCATGGTCGCGCTGATCGAGGCGGTGAACGGGTTCGAGGATCGTGGCCAGGTCAGCTTCGAGCAATATCTGGTGACGCGCGTCCGCGGTGCGATGATCGATGAACTGCGCCGCCAGGCGACTCTCACTCGCGGCGCGATGCGACGGCGAAAGGCCTATCAGGAGACGGTGTCGACATTGGCGGCCGAATTGGGCCACGCGCCCAACGACGCGCAGGTCGCCGACAGGCTCGGCGTCACCCCCGAAAAGCTGCGCGCCGAATATGCCAGCGCCGAAGCGGTGCGGTTCGATTCGATTGACGAGACCTATTCGGACGAATCGCCGTGGTTCATGTCCGACGCGCCGGACGCCTTCGACCAGCTCGCCGAGGGCGACCAGCGCGCGGCGCTGATCGCTGCGATCTCAGAGTTGCCGACCCGCGAAGCGCAGGTCATCCAGCTTTATTATGTCGAGGAACTCAACCTCGAGGAGATCGGCCAGGTGCTCGGCGTCGGTGCCGCGCGGGTCTGCCAGATCAAGGCCGGAGCGCATGCCCGCCTCAAGCGCGCGCTCCAGCGCCGCCTCGGCTGATTATCGCGGCAACACTGCGCCTGCGCGGAGCTCGAGCTGTGCGGCGACCCCCGCCGCTGCCGGCAGTCCCGGCCGTGCAACCGGCTGGCCGCCGCCGATCCACAGGTCGACGCGCCCCGGCACGAGCCGGCGGACGCCCTTGGCATCGACCACGCTCAGCGCACGAGCGTCGAGCGTGAAGCGGACCCGCCGGGTCTCGCCCTTCTTGAGATGAAGGCGCTCGAACCGCTCGAGCGCGCGAACCGGTGCGCCGGCGGCGCCGGGATGTGAGACATAGAGCTGGACGACCTCGTCGCCGTCGCGCGCGCCGACATTGCCGACCTCGACCGAGACAGCGACCTTGCCGTCCGCGCCGACGCGGGCGCTGCTCAGCGTTGGGGCCGAATAACGGAAGCGCGTATAGCTGAGGCCGTGGCCGAACGGATACAGCGGCGCGCCGGTGAAGTAGCGATAGGTCCGCCCCGCCATCCTGTAGTCGGTGAACGCAGGGAGCTGGTCGGCCGACTTGTAGAAGGTCACCGGCAGCCGCCCGGCGGGGCTGAAGTCGCCGGCGAGCAGCCCGGCCACTGCGTGCCCGCCATCGCCGCCCGGATACCAGGCCTCGACGATCGCCGGGACATGCGCGTCGGCCCAGTTCACGCCGAGGGCACTGCCGTTCATCAGCACGAGCACCAGCGGCTTGCCGGTCGCATGGATGCGCTGGAGCAATTTCTGCTGCGATGCCGGCAAGTCGAGGCTGGTGCGATCGCCGCCCGCGAAGCCCGGCGCCTTGACCTTCATCTCCTCGCCTTCGATCCGCGCCGAAAGCCCGCCGACGAACACCACCAGATCGGCCTGCTTCGCCGCTGCGATGGCATGGCCCTCATCGGCGCTCGGCGGGCTCCATAGCAGCTGCTGGCTGCTGCGCTGGCCGCGCTGGAAACCCTCGACTCGCAGCGGATAATGGCGGCCCTTCTCGAGCGTGATCTTCCCCGACAGGATCGACGGCGCATCGCCGACGCCCCATTCGTCGATCACCAATTTGTCGCCGACCCAGATGCGATAGCCATTCTCGCTGGCGAAGCGGAAGCCGTATTCGCCGCTCTCCGGCGCAACCAGCGTGCCGGTCCAGCGCGCCGAGGTCTCGCGCTCGCCGAGCCAGTCGAATCGCGCATTGGGCTGGGTGCTAGTCTCGGTGACGGAGCCCTGCAGATCGGGGCCCTTGAAGAACTCCACCTTGAGCCCGCGCGTCGCGCAGGCCGCATCGACGCAGAGCATGTCGTCGGGCACCGCGACTTCGGCCGCGCCGATCAGGCCGGTGCCCTGCACGTGCAATATCCTCGCGCCGGGGTAGCGCGCCCGGATCCCGTCGAGCACCGTCACCGGCTTGGAGGGGGTGCCGTAATAATTGCCGACCAGCGCGTCGAAACTGTCGGCATTGGGGCCGATGACGGCGATCGTCTTCGGGGTCCCCTTGATCGGCAGCAGATCGCCCTTGTTCTTGAGCAGCACCATCGACGCCTCGGCCATTTTCCGGGAAAGCGCGCGATGTTCGGGCGTGTCATAGTCCTTCGCGGTGATGTCGGCGAAGGGCGGTTGCGGGTCGAACAGCCCCAGCCGAACCCGCGCCTCGAACAGCCGCAGCAGCGAGCGGTCGACCACGGCTTCGGGCAATTGCCCCGTTTTCACTGCCGCGACGATATTCTCCGGGTCGGTGGTCATCTCGTTGCGATAGTCGCCGCAGATCAGATCCATGCCTGCCTTGAACCCGACCGCCACGCCCTCGGCCGCGGTCTTGGTGTAATGCAGCGCATCTTCGCGATAGATGTTCGCGGCTGCGCCGCAATCCGAGACGACATAGCCCTTGAAGCCCCAGCTCCTGCGCAGCGTCTCTTCCATCAGGAAGCTGTTCGCGCAGCCCGGCACGCCATCCACGGCGTTGTACACGCACATGACCGATTCGACCTTGCCCTCGGTCACCGTCGCGCGGAACGCCGGCAGATAGGTGTCCTCGAGGTCGTGCGCGCTCGGATGGACGTCTTCGCGGTGGCGATTGCTCTCGGGGCCGCTGTGCACCGCGAAATGCTTCGAGGTGGCGACGGTCTTGAGGAATTTGGGATCATCGCCCTGCAGCCCGGTGATGAAGGCGATCCCCAGCCGTCCCGATAGATAGGGGTCCTCGCCATAGGTCTCCTGCCCGCGGCCCCAGCGCGGATCGCGGAAGATATTGATGTTGGGCGACCAGACGGTCAGCCCGCGATAGAAATCGCTGCCGCCGTCGGGATGGCGCCGCTCGAGATGTTTGGCGCGGAATTCGGTCGCGATCGTGTCGCCGACCTGATGCAGCAGCGGCGCATCCCACGACGCGGCCATCCCGATCGCCTGCGGAAACACCGTGGCGATGCCGGCGCGGGCGACGCCGTGCAGGCCCTCGTTCCACCAATTATATTGGGGTATTCCCAACCGCGGGATGGCGGGCGCGGTGTGGCCGAGCTGATGCGCCTTTTCGTCGAGCGTCATCCGCGCGATCACGTCGCGTGCACGCTGCTCGGGGGTGGCCGAGGGATCAACCAGCTTTCCGGGGGCGGCGGTCTGCGCGGTGGCCAGCGGCGCCCATGCGCTCGACGCCAGCACGACGAGCGCAATCGTCAGCTTGTGAGTCACTTACAGCCTCTCCATTCTTGTTTGGAGCGAGGCTATCGCATTTCTGTTAACGCTACCAGCGCCAACCTCCGGCAATAGGAAAACCCCGGCGGCCACACGGACCACCGGGGTTCCTCTTGCGCCCCCTCCGACGCGGAGAGGTGACCGGCCGCGGTGCCTGTCAGGGGGGTGACACCCCGACCGGCACGCGCTTAACGGAGCAGCGAAAGAACCGTTTGCTGGCTCTGGTTCGCCTGGGCGAGCATCGCCGTCGAAGCCTGAGACAGGATCTGTGCCTTGGCGAGCGCGGTCGTCTCGGCCGAGAAATCGGCGTCTTCGATGCGGCTGCGCGCGTCCGACAGGTTGGTGACGTTGGTGGTGAGGTTGTTGACCACCGATTCGAGCCGGCTCTGCGACGCACCGAGCCCGGCGCGGGCAGTGTTGACTGCAATCAGCGCCGCGTCGGCGTTGGTCAGCGTGGTGCCGGCATTGGCGACGCTGTCGACCTTGTAATCGGTCGCCTGGAAATCGTCGCTATCGAAGAACGCCTTGGTCAGCGCGACGGTGTCGGTGCTGTTGATGCCGACCTGGATCGTCACGTCGTCGCTGGCGGTATCGGTCGCGGCATAGTCGAACACCGCGACGCCGTTGAACTTGGTGTTGGTCAGGATCGATTGGATCTGCGTGGTCAGCGCAGTCGCTTCCTTGTCGAGATTGGCGCGGTCGGTGGTGCTGTAGGTGCCCGAAGCCGATTGGACCGCCAGCTCGCGGATGCGCTGCAGCATGTTGCTCACTTCGTCCAGCGCGCCATCGGCGGTCTGGGCCAGCGAGATGCCGTCGTTCGCGTTGCGCACTGCCTGGTTCATGCCGCGGATCGACGCAGTCATCGTCGAGGCGATGGCGAGGCCGGCGGCATCGTCCTTCGCGTTGTTGATGCGCTTGCCGGTCGACAGGCGCTCCATCGCAGTGCCCAGCAGCTTGTTCGCCGAATTCGAAGCGTTCGAAGCACGCAGCGAGGCGATGTTGGTTCCGATAACAGTCATGTTCATCTCCATGCTCGTCGGCTTCCCGCGTCCCCCCTGAACGGGAAAGCGGAGCCGCCAAGCCAAGGAACGGCCGGGCAAATCCCGGCTTAAGAAAAAAATCGTCCATCCCGCGCGCGCGTAGACGCGCCGGAACCGCAGAAGTGCGTTGTTGCGAAGTTTTACGGCGAATTAACCAACCTTCGTCCAAACAGCCTCCACAACAGGGGGTCACTCATGCGCTCGATCGTTCCTTCGGCAGCAGTTCTCCGGCAGAAATACGCGCTCGTTTCGGCGCTTCGGGCGCAGGGCTTCGCGATCGGATCTTGCGAAGACGGCAAGCCCGGTGCGCAGGATCTCTTCCTGATCGCCGACGGCGAAGTCCCCCCAGCGGCAGCGCGCACGCTGATCCTTGGCGAGGGCCCGCGCACCGCGATCCCGTTCCGCGACGGCAACCCCGCCCGGCTGCGCTATGGCCACGAGGATTCGGCGATCGGTGCCGGTTTCGCCAGCGCGATGGCGCGCGGCCCCTACGAACCCGTCGCCGCCGATCCCGAGAGCCTTGCATTGCTCGCGCTCGCCGAGCGCGTCGCGGTGTCCGACATCACCGTGCTGATCAACGGGCCCACCGGCACCGGCAAGGAAGTGCTGGCCAAGGCGATCCACCTGGGCTCGAGCCGCCGCGACGGTCCGTTCGTCGCGATCAATTGCGCCGCGCTCCCCGAGAGCATGCTCGAAGCGATGCTGTTCGGCCACCAGAAGGGTTCGTTCACCGGCGCTTCGTCGGGCGGGCAGGGCTTTTTCCGCGCTGCCAATGGCGGCACCTTGCTGCTCGATGAAATCGCCGAGATGCCGCTCGGGCTCCAGGCCAAATTGCTCCGCGCATTGCAGGAACGCGAAGTCGTCCCGATCGGCGGCACCGTGCCCGAGAAGATCGACGTCCGCGTCATCGCCTGCGCCAACCGCGATCTGCAGGGCGAAGTCACCGCCGGCCGCTTCCGCGCCGATCTCTATTACCGCCTCGCCGTCTTCCCGCTCGCGACCAAGGCGCTCGCCGAGCGTCCCGGCGACATTGCCGCGCTCGCCGCGGCGATGGTGCTTCGGCACGCGGGCGCCCGTTCGGCTCTGCCGTGGATCACCGCCGAGGCAGTCGAGATCCTCGCCGATCACGATTGGCCCGGCAATGTCCGCGAACTCGAGAACGTCATCCAGCGCGCCTTGCTGCTCGCCCCCGGCGACACGATCGGCGCGGAGCATCTGATCTTCGATCGCCGTCCCGAGATGCGCCAGGAGCGTCCCGAGACACTGAGCAACATCGTCCAGATGCACGAATTCCAGGCGATCCGCGAGACGCTCGCCGAGTGCAATGGCAGCCGGATCGAGACCGCGAAGCGGCTCGGCATCTCCGAGCGGACCCTGCGCTATCGCCTTGCCAAGGCGCGCGAACAGGGTGACGACATCGCCCAGGCGGCGTCGGCATGAGCGTCACCGGCCCGATGAGCGTCGACCGCGTCCTGGCGCTCCGCTCGCAGATCCTCGAGCGCAACGCTGCGCTCACGCGCGCGCAGCAGGCGCCGGCGCCGACCGAGACCAAGCCGGCGAGCTTCGTCGATACGTTCCAGGACGCCTTCAAGTCGGTCAACCAGGCGCAAGCGCAGGCCGGGGCGCTCTCCGAAAGCTATGAGCGCGGCGAGACGATCGACATCGCCAAGGTGATGCTCGCCCGCCAGCAGGCCTCGGTCGGCTTCGAGGCGACCTTGCAGGTCCGCAACAAACTCCTGTCCGCATACAAGGACATCATGAGCATGCCGGTCTGATCCGATGAGCAACGCACTCACCCCCGCCGACGCCCCCGGAAACCCGGCCCGCAATCCGCTCAAGCAGGTCTCGGGCCTGCTCGGCCAGCCTGCGGTCAAGCGCAGCCTGCCGCTGGTCTTCCTCGTCGGGCTGATCCTCGCCGGCTTCCTCGCCTGGTCGATGGTGTCGACTTCGCCCCAGCGCATCCTGTTCGCCAATGTCAGCGATGCCGACAAGGCGGCGATCGCGTCGGCGCTCGAAGGCGCCAATATCGCCAACAGCATTGACGGCGCAGGCTCGATCACCGTCGCCGAGGACGATTACCACAAGGCGCGGATGCTGCTCGCCAGCGAAGGCCTGCCCAAGGCTGCGCCGGGCGGCTATGCGATCCTCGACAATCTGCCGATGGGCGTCAGCCGCGCGGTCGAAGGCGAGCGCATGCGCCAGGCGCGCGAGACCGAGCTCGCCCGCTCGATCCAGGAGATCGACGCGGTCGCCGAGGCGCGGGTCCATCTCGCCACGCCCGAGGCCTCGGCCTTCGTCCGCGATCGGGCCGCGCCTTCGGCAAGCGTCATCCTCAAGCTCCAGCCGGGCCGCGCGCTCGGCGAGCCGCAGATCCGCGCGATCGTCAATCTCGTCGCCTCGTCGGTGCCGGGGATGCAGCCTGACGCCGTGACGATCGTCGACCAGATGGGCGCCTTGCTGTCCAAATCGGGCGGAAAGGATGGCGCCAGCGCCGGCGACACCCGCATCGATTTCCAGCGCCGCGTCGAGGACAAGTATCGCGAGCAGCTCGCCCAATTGCTCACTCCGATGGTTGGTGCCGGCAATTTCACTGCCGAGGTCCAGGCCGATGTCGATCTCGACGAGAGCCAGGCGACGCGCGAAAGCTATGACAAAGCGGGCCAGGTGATGCGCGCCGAACAGGGCGCGTGGACCGGCACGATGAAGGACGGTGCGACACCCGGCGGCATTCCCGGGACGCTGTCGAACACGCCGCCGCCGGCGAGCACCCTGGTCGCCCCCAATGCCGGCGGCGCCACCGCTTCGGCCGCACCAGCCGCTCCCACCGCGCCGCAGACCAAGCAGAGCGACAGCTTCACCCGTACGTATGAGACCGGCAAGGAAATCTCGGTCACCCGTGCCACTCCCGGCAATGTCCGCCGCCTGTCGGTCGCGGTGCTGCTGCGCGAGGAGCCCGGCAAGCCGCGCGGTATCGCCGAGATCAACCAGATCAACGAACTGGTCCGCGCCACGGTGGGCTATAGCGCCCAGCGCCAGGACCAGGTCACCGTGGTCAGCCGCAAGTTCAGCGTCGCCGCCGACGCCGGCAAGGCGGGGCTTGCCTGGTACGAGGCCGAATGGGTGCCGATGGCCGCACGCAACGCCACCGCTTTGGTGATCGCCTTGCTGGTCCTCTTTTTCGGCGTGCGCCCGCTGACCAAGGCGCTGCTCAAAAAGCGCGAGGACGCCACGCCGCGCGCCGCGCTGCCCATCGGCGGTCACAACCCGGAGGACGGCGCCCACGCGCCGGCGCCGACGGTGTCCATCGACATGCTCGAGGATCGCGGCAACAGCTATGACGACCGCGTCGGGCTGGTCCGCGGCTTCACCCGTGAGAACCCGGCGCGCGCCGCATTGGCGGTGCGCGACATGATCAAGGCGGACGCGGCATGACCGCGCTGCGCAGCTTCAACGGCGTCGAGCGCGCTGCGGTGCTGATGATGCTGGTCGGCGAGGAGGAAGCCGCGGCGATCCTCCAGAAACTCGATCCCGACGAGGTTCGCGATCTCGGCCGCGCGATGTTCACCGTCGCCGATGTCAGCGAGGCCGAAGTCGATCAGGTGCTCGACGATTTCGTGTTCAAGGCGCGCGGCCGCTCCAGCGTGGTGTTCGATCCGCGCCCGCAGATTGCAGGGATGATGACCCGGGCGCTCGGCAGCCAACGGGCCGAGGGCGTGCTCGCGCGGATCATGCCCGCCCAAGCCAGTGCCGGGCTCGAGCAATTGCAATGGCTCGAACCCGAGGAAATCGCCGCGATGATCGCCGAGGAGCATCCGCAGATCGCCGCGGTCTTGCTCGCCCAGCTCGATTCCGAAATCGCCGCGCAGGTGTTCGATCACCTGCCGCAGGACGTCCAGCCGCAGATTCTGCGCCGCGTCGCCAAATTGGGGCCCGTGCCCCCCGAAGCGGTCGAAACCCTCAAGGCGATGCTGTCGACGCGCGCCGCTGGCGGCCGCAAATCGATCGGCCTCCAGCTCGGCGGCACCCGCGAGGCGGCGAAGATCCTGTCGGGCGCGCGGAAAGTCACCGAGCAGCGGGTGATGCCCAAGCTCGCCAAGATCGACCGCGAAGTCGCCAGGGCGATCGAAGAGGCGATGTTCGTCTTCGACAATCTGCTCGAGCTCGACGACAAGAACCTCTCGACGCTGATCCGCAGCGTCGATGCCGATGTGCTCACCAAGTCGTTGAAGGGCGTCGAGGAGGATGTCCGCAATCGCTTCCTGGGCTGCATGTCGAGCCGCGCCGCCGACGGCATTCGCGACGAGATGGAAGCGCGCGGGCCGATGAAGCTCGCCGACGTGCTCGACGCGCAGAAGGTGATGATCGCCATCGCACGCGGGCTGGTGAAGGACGGCACACTCCAGATGCCGGGCAAGGGCGGAGACGACGATTATGTCTGAATTCGCTCCGGGTTTCGCCAGCCGCATCCAGGCGGCCGCGCACGTGCTGCATCGCGCCTTTGGGGATGGCGCACAGTTCGCCGCGGCGGATATCGGCAGCATCGGCCGCCGTGGTTTCGAGGAGCCCGCGGTAACGCCGCGTCACTTCTCGCCCGCCGATCCGGGGGTGAACCCGACCGAGGGATGGGACCCCTTTGCCGCCGACGCGCCGCCGGCACCCAGCGCTTTCGTCGATCCGATCGCCGCGGCCCATGATGCCGGCTTTGCGCAAGGCCGCGCGGCCGCGCTCGCCGAAATCGAGGAAGTCCGCGCCCGCGAAGCCGCCTTGCTCGACCAGGTATCGCAGGCGCTCGCCGCCGGCGCGCACTTCGACCGCGAGCGCATGGCGGGACACCTCCGCCAAACCGTGCTCCATCTGGTCCAGCGCATGATCGGCGAAATCGGAGTCGCGCCGGACGTGCTCGCGGGCCGTATCACGGCGGCTGTCGACTTGCTTGCCGACGGCGCCGAATCGGCGCTGCTCCGGCTGCACCCCGATGATGTCGTGCTCGTCCAGGGCAAGCTCCCGGCGACGATCTTCCCGATAGGCGACCCGCATGTCACCCGCGGCAGCTTCGTCATCGAGAGCGCCTCGACGATCGTCGAGGACGGCCCCGAAATCTGGCTCGAGCAGCTCGCTCTGGCGATCGACCGCGTTCCGATCCCGCCTGCATGCTGAACACATTCACCGACGACTATCTCGACGGGCTCGGCTGTCGAGACTTTGCGCCGCGTGCCAAGGTTTCGGGACGCCTGTCTTCCTATGACGGGTTGCTGATGGAGGCGGTCGGCCTCTCGCTTCCCGTCGGCACGGTGTGCACGGTCGGCGACGGCGCCACTCGAATCGAGGCCGAAGTGATCGGCTTCCGCGCCGGCCGGACGCTGATGATGAATCTCGGCGGTCCTGCCGCCTTGCTCCCCAATGCGCCCGTCCGCCCGATCGGTTCGCCCGGCGAGGCGGAGGTTGGCGCCGCGTTGCTCGGCCGCGTCGTCGATGGCGCCGGCAAACCGATCGACGGGCTCGGCCCGGTCCGCGGAGCCGGCAAATGGCCGCTCGCGGGCAAGCTCCAGTCGCCGCTCGATCGGGGCCGCGTGCTCCAGCCGCTCGACGTGGGCGTTCGCGCGATCAACGGGCTGCTCACCATCGGCCAGGGCCAGCGCGTCGGCATCATGGCCGGCTCGGGAGTCGGCAAGTCGGTGCTGCTCGGGATGATCGTCCGCGCGGCGCAAGCCGACGTCGTCGTGGTCGGGCTGATCGGCGAACGCTCGCGCGAAGTCGCCGATTTCCTCGAGACCAAAGTCTTCGGCGCTGCGCGCGCGCGCGCGGTGGTGGTGGCGGTACCCGCCAATCACTCGCCGGTGCTCCGCATCCGCGGCGCGCTGCGCGCCACTGCGATCGCCGAGGCCTTCCGCGCCGAAGGCAAGCAAGTCCTGCTGATCATGGATTCGCTGACGCGCGTCGCGCATGCCGGCCGCGAGATCGGCCTCGCACTCGGCGAACCGGCGAGCGCGCGGGGATACCCGCCAAGTGCCATCGCGATGCTGCCCAGTCTGATCGAACGCGCAGGCACTTGCGTGTCGTCGGGGGGCTCGATCACTGCGATCTACACCGTGCTCGCCGACGGCGATGACGGCAACGATCCGGTGGTCGACAGCGCGCGCTCGATCCTCGACGGGCATATCGTGCTCAGCCGGGCGCTTGCCGAACGCGGCGTTTATCCCGCGATCGATCTGGGGCCATCGGTCAGCCGGGTGATGACCGACATCGCCACCAAGGATCACCTCTACGCCGCCCGGGTGCTGCGCCGGCACCTTGCGACCTATGAGGAAAACCGCGATTTGGTGCTGATGGGCGCTTATCGCCCCGGCGCCGATCCCGAGATCGACGCGGCGATCGCCTGCCACCCTGCGGTGATGGAATATGTCCGCCAGGGCGCCGACGAAATCGTCACTTTGCCCGACGCCGTCGCCGAACTGACCGGCGTGTTCGGCGATGGCTAGGACCGCGGAGAAGCTCGAACGGCTGCTTCGCGTCCGCACGCTCCAGCTCGGGCAGGTTCGTGCCGCCGAAGTCGATGCGCGCACCAGGGTCGACCAGGAGGAATCGCTGCGGGAGCGCATTGCCGCCCTGGCTGCCAATATCGCGCCGGCGGGCGCGACGACCTTCGCCACTTCGCTGATCGCCGCCGCGCATTATCGCGATCGGCTTCACCAATCAGCGCACGCCGCCGAGCGCCGCGTCGTCGTCGCGCACCAAGGCCTCGAATCGGCGCGCGCCGCGACCCGCGAGGCGCAGCGCGACCAGAGTGCGATCGAGAAATTGATCGCGCGCGAGGACGTCAAGGCCGCATTCAAGGCATTGCGCGAGCTCGAGGGTCTCCCGGCGACTGCGCGAAAACGGCACGATATTTGCTGAACAGGCGGTGAGGGTTTCACCGGGGTTTCGCACTTGATCCAGCTTACGTTTCTTCCTGCCTCGCCGCACGGGCCGGTTCGCCCGGCGCTGCTCGGACCGGCGGGCACCAGCAGCTTTGCGCTGGCGCTGGGAACGCTCGCTTTGTCGCCGACGGCTAAGGGTGAGGGCCTGCTGCCCGAGCGGCAAATGCTCGCAGAGGCCGGCAAGGATTTGCCGGACCCTGTGCCGGTTGCCGCCGAAGACGACGACAGCGAAGACACGCCAGACCGGGCTGAAATCGCGTTTGCGTGGTTCGCGATCTCTCCGACACCGAATCCCGCTATCCCGCAAGGCATTGCCGCATCCACTGTCGGGATAGCGGCGAGGATGCGCGCGGAGGATGGCGGAGCCGCCGCGCTTCCGGACCTGGACCCCGCCGCGCCGCGGCCGAGCGACTCCGCTTCCGGGAGCGCGGCCCCGAACGCGCCCGCTGCGAAAACGGGGATCGTGCCTCTGGCGGCAATGCCTGCCGCTCCCGCCGCCGCACCGGTATTTACCGACCGCGTCGACGTACCGACCGCACAGGCGGGCGATACACCGCAGCTTGCCCTCGCGAAGGCCGCGCAGGATCACCCGGGCGCCGCGCCTGCAGCCAGTGCCGCGCCCGCCGACCCCGACGCAATCGCAGCCAAAGCCGCAACCCTGCCGGGTCGAGTCGACCAGCCGGTTCGCACCACCGGATCGGAGTTCCAGCCGACGCCGCAACCAGCCGGGCAGGCCCCCACGCCGGAGGCGTCGCGCGCTGCCGTGCCGAATACACCCGCTTTGCCCCCGCTTGCGCCGGCGATCGAGACCGCGATCCTCGCGAGCGGGCCCGCGATCCTGCCGCCCGCTCGCCGCGCGCCCGCCATTGAGCTCGCGGCGCTCGCGCTCGCACCGTCGGCGGCCGATGCGCTCCGTCCGCATGCAGTCACCGCTGCGGGCGATGTCCAGCAGAGTGCGATCGACATGCGCCGACAGGAATGGGTGGGCAAGATGGTCGACCAGATCGAGGCGCTGCGCGATGCCGCGCCGGTGCGCGAGACGCGGCTCAGCCTCGCGCCCGAGGCTCTCGGCAAGGTCGAGGTGTCGATCCGCCACGAAGGCGATCGCGTCCATGTCCATTTCGCCACCGAGACCCAGGCCGCGCGCCAGCTGATCGCCGATGCCCAGCCGCGGCTCGGCGAACTGGCCGAAGCGCGGGGGATCAAGCTCGGCCAGACCAGTTTCGAAAGCGGCACCGCCGGGCAGGGCCCGAATCGCGACACCCGCGACCATTCGGGGGCGCAGCAGTCGCGCCAGCCGCGCCCCGCCAATTCCGATTCACCCGTCGGCACCGCCGACGATGATCGCATCGCCTGAGATCGACGGAGACCATCATGGCCGACACGCAAGCAACGCCCGCCAAGGGCAAGAGCAAGAAACTGATCATCGTGCTGGGGCTGCCGATCGTGCTGCTCGGCACCGGCGGCGGCGCCGCAGTGTACGGGATGCAGGCGGGCTGGTTCAGCGTGAAACCCGCCGAAGCCGATTCGGACGAGCCCAGGCTGCTCCCCAAGAGCGAAGAAAAGCGCGCCGCAGCGAAAGGCGACGGCGGCGGGCACGGAGAAGAAGGCGGAGCCTCGGCAGGCAGCCATGGCAAGGCTACGCCCAAGGGCGAGGGCGGCGACAAATATGCCTCGAGCTATTATCCGATGGAGAAGGAATTCACGTCCAACCTCCAGGACAGCGTCCACTTCATCCAAGTCGGCATCGCCGTCTCGACGCCATATGACGAACGCGTCCTCGAAAACATCAAGACGCATGAGATCGCCATTCGCTCGCAGGTGCTGATGGCGCTCGGAGAAACCAGCGAAGACGAAGTGTTTACTGCCGAGGGCAAGCGCCGCATCCAGGATCGCCTGGTCAAGGCGGTCAACGCCGTCCTGAAGGAAAAGGAAGGTTTCGGGGGCGTAAGTAACGTCTACTTTACCAATTTCATTGTTCAGTGAACGGGCATGGTTAACGTCCCTTCAGACACCGGCACTGCCGAACGGCGCGAACGCCCCCGGGCCGGCGCTGCGCACGCCCCGGCCCTGGGCAGCGCGAACCTCAATCCGTTCGGCGATCTCGTCACGCTGCAGCATCTCTGCGCGCGGCTGGCCAAGGCGCTCAAGCCGGTGTTCGATGGCGTGCTGCGCGCCGATCTGCGCTGCTGGGCCGAGCCGCTCGCGGTCCAGCGCTGGGCCGATTACCGCGCCGAGCGCGGGCACGGCCTCACCGCCTGGCAGCCGCTGGTAATGGGCAATGCGCGGGCCCGCGTCCAGCTTGCGCTCGACGTGACGCTGGTGCTCGAGATGCTCGACGCATTTTTCGGCGGCGATGGCGAGGCGCCCAATCCGCTGCCGGTCGACTTCACTCCCGCCGCCGAAACTTTGGTCGCGCGGCTCGCCACGATGCTGGCAACGCCGCTCGAAGCCGCATGGGAGCCGCTCACCCGAGTCGCATTCCGCGCAGAGGGCGCCAATCTTGCCACGCTTCCCGAGCTCGCCGGCGACGATCCCGTCATAGTCACCCGCTTCGGCATTGCGATCGGCGAGCGCAAGCCCGCCTTTATCGACATCCTCTACCCCGTTGCCGCGCTCAAGCCGCACGGCGCCGCGCTGACCGTCAAGGTCCATGGCCTCCCTGCCGAAGTCGAGCCCGAATGGCGCAGCGGCCTGACGCGCGCCGTGATGGGGGTGCGGTTCCCGATCCGCTCGGTGCTTGCCGAGCCGGTGGTCCCGCTCGGCCTGTTGCTCGATCTCAAGCAGGGCGACGTGATCCCGATCGATTTCGGCCCCGAAGTTCCGGTGATGGTGGCATCGCGCCGCCTCGGCACCGGCCTTGTCGGCACTGCCAACGGCCGCGCCGCGGTCCGGCTCACCCAACTCGAACCGCTCTGCGAAGAGGATTTCCGATGAACGACATGGCTGGGGGCTTCCCCCTCGATTCCGCGCTGGCGACCAATTTCCGGCTGCTCCAGGATGTCGACGTCAAGCTGACCGTCGAGATCGGCTCGACATCGTTGTCGCTGCGCGAATTGCTCGCGCTCGGCGAGGAAAGCGTGATCGAGCTCGACCGCGACGCCAACGAATTGCTCGACATCTTCGTTAACGGCACGCTGATCGGCCGCGGCGAAGTTGTCACCGTCGGCGAGAAGTTCGGCGTGCGAATGACCGAATTGGTCAGCCCGGAGAAGCGGACCGCGCGCGCATGATGTGGTCGTACATCCTCAAGCTGGTGATCCTGCTGCCGCTCGTCTGCGGATTGCTGATCGGCTGCCTCTATGCGTGGCGCAAGCTCGAGGCGCGGCTGCCGAAGAACCAGGGCACGCGGATGGTCCAGGTCAGGGAGACGATGATGCTGGCGCCCGGGCTCCGCCTCGCGGTGGTCGAGTTCGAAGGGCAGAAACTGCTCGTCTCGGTCAGCCGAAGCGGCGTCACTCTGGTGGACAAGGCGGCAGGCTGATGTTGGCGAAGCTCTCGGCGCCCCGCACGATCGGCGGGCGCGCGGCCCTGTTCGTCGGCCTGCTGGCGTTCGTCATCCTCTTCGCCGCGCCGGCATTCGCCCAGGCAGTGCCGGCGCCGGCACCCGTTCCCGGCGTAGGTGACGCAGTCGATCGCGCGCTCGGCGATCTCGGCGGCGGCGACGCGCCGCTCAGTCTGTCGCTGCAGGTCCTCATCATCATGGGGCTGCTCACGGTATTGCCCGGCATCCTGCTGATGATGACGAGTTTCACCCGGATCATCATCGTCCTGTCGGTGCTGCGTCAGGCGCTCGGCCTCCAGCAGACTCCGCCCAACCAGGTGCTGATTGGCCTCTCGCTGTTTCTCAGCTTCTTCATCATGTCGCCGGTGATCAACCAGGCCAATACGACGGCGATCCAGCCTTATGCGGCCGGTCAGATCAGCGCGACGCTGATGATCGAGGGCACCGGCAAGGCGCTCCACGGCTTCATGATCAAGCAGACGCGCAACCGCGACGTGAAGATGTTCGCCGACATGGCCAAGGCGGGTCCGTTCGCCACTTCCGCCGACGTGCCCTTCTCGGTGCTGCTCCCGGCCTATGTGACCAGCGAATTGAAGACCGCGTTCCAGATCGGCTTCCTGATCTTCCTGCCGTTCATCGTCATCGATCTCGTCGTGGCCACGGTGCTGATGAGCCTCGGCATGATGATGATGTCGCCGACGATCATCTCGCTGCCGTTCAAGCTTTTGCTGTTCGTCCTGGTCGACGGCTGGGCGCTGACGATGGGCAGCCTCGCCGCGAGCTTCGCGACCTAGCCGTGGACGCCGATTATTTCCTCACCGTCGCGCGCGAGGCGATGTGGATCCTCGCATTGGCCTCGGCGCCGATCCTGATCCCGGCTTTGCTGTCTGGGCTGATCCTCGGCATGGTCCAGGCGGCGACCTCGATCCAGGAGCAGACGCTCAGCTTCGTGCCCAAATTGATCGTCGTGGCGGTGAGCCTGGTGATCTTCGGCGGGATGATCCTCGGACTGATCGGCGATTTCACGATCAGCATCTTCGAACGCATCCCGGATCTGGTGAAGTGAAAAATCCTCTCCCATTGGGAGAGGGAGGGCCCCACTCGGCGCAGCCGAGCGGGGGGGTGAGGGCAGTTACCTTACACTACCCTCACCCTTCCGCCGACTTCGTCGGCTCCGTCCCTCTCCCGATGGGAGAGGGAATTTGATGGGCTTCGGCCTCGCGATCGAGCCGCAGCTGTGGACCCTGCTGTTCGCGATGGTCCGCATCGGCGCGGCATTCGTCGCGGCGCCGGTGTTCAGCGCCGTCGCGATCCCGCTGCCGGCGCGAATCGCGCTCACCGGCGCGATCGGCGTGCTGGTGATCAACACCACCCACATCACCCCGCCCGCCGAAATCTTCTCGCTCACCACGATGCTCGCCGTTGCCGCCGAGGCGCTGGTCGGGCTTGCACTCGGCTTCGTCGTCCAGATCGCCTTCGCCGCGCCGCTGGTGGCGAGCGAAGTCATCGGCATGTCGATGGGGCTCGGCTTCGCCAATGCGGTGGATCCCAATAGCGGGCATTCGACTCCGGCGCTCGGCCAGTTCCTGTCGCTGCTGCTGACCTTGCTGTTCCTCGCAGTCGACGGCCATCTTGTCCTGGTCGACCTCGTCGTGCGCAGCTACGTCGCGCTGCCCCCCGGCGCCTGGCTCGCGCCCGAGCGGCTGCTCGGCATCGCCATGTTCGGCGGATACGCCTTCCTCGCCGGGTTGCTCCTCGCGCTGCCGGTCGGTTTCCTGCTGCTCTGCCTCAACGTCGTCGTCGGCATGCTCAGCCGCGCGGCTCCCGCGCTCAACCTGTTCGCGGTCGGCCTGCCTGCCAGTCTGGCGATGGGCGTGGTCGCGATCCTGCTCGCGCTGCCGGCGATGGGCGATTACCTCCTGATCATCATCCGCGAGGCGCTCGACGCCGCGCCGCGATTGGTGCTGGGCTGATGTCGGAGAGCTTCGGCGAAAAGACGGAAGCCCCGACACCGCGCCGCAAGCGCAAGGCAGTCGAGGAAGGTCAGCTTCTCAAATCGAAGGATTTCGGCACTGCGTTGGTGATCCTGGTCGGCTGCTTTTGGATGGCGTTTCTCGGCCCGTCGCTGATCGGCGCATGCAAGGAAGTGATGACCGCGAGCTTCTCGTTCGGCCGCGGCGACGTCGAGCATTTCGAGCCTTGGCGCCCGCTCGCCGCGGCCGGGTGGAAGCTCGCGCCGTCGCTCGCCGGGCTGCTCGCGCTGAGCGTGGTCGCCGCGATCCTCGGCCAGGCCGGGCTCGGCTCGATCGGCTGGAACAACAAATTGTTCGCGCCCAAGGCGTCGCGCGTGAATCCGGCGTCGGGGCTCAAGCGGATGTTCGGGCCCACCGGCTGGATCGAGCTCGGCAAGTCGCTGCTCAAGGTGCTGCTGCTCGGCGCGATGGGCGCCTGGATGCTGCGATCGATCACCACCCGTTCGCTCGGCCAGGTGTCGACCGATCTTCCCGGCGCGGTCGGCTCGCTCGGCGGCCAATTCCTCACTTTGATGTTCGTCATGGCGGCCGGGCTGCTGATCATCGCCGGAATCGACTTGCCGATCCAGATGATCCGCCACTTCCGCCAGCTGCGCATGACCAAGCAGGAGGTCAAGGAAGAGCATAAGGAAAGCGAAGGATCGCCCGAGCTCAAGGCGCAGCAGCGTGCACGGCAACGCGAGATATTGAAGGGCGGCTATCGCAAGACCGTCGCCACGGCGCATGTCGTGCTCACCAATCCGACGCACTTCTCGGTCGCATTGCGCTATGATTCGGGCAAGGATCAGGTCCCGGTCGTCGTCGCCAAGGGGCGTGGCCAGACCGCGCTGGCGATCCGCGAACTCGCCGGCGAGTTCGCCGTGCCGGTGCTCGAATATCCGCAACTCGCCCGCGCGGTCTATTACACCAGCCGCGAAGGGCAGGAGGTCCGCGACGATCTCTATCAGGCGATCGCGATCGTCCTCGCCTTCGTGTTCGGGATCAACGCCCGCGCCGGCGCGACGCAGCCGCCGGTCACCGTTCCGCCGGGCGCATTGTTCGACGAGGACGGCCAGAAAATCGAGCGTCCGGCCTAAAGCGCGCGGCTGCGCGGCCGCTTATTGGAACAGGGGGTACCGATGGCTGTGGAATCGATCGCAAAGACGCTGGGAACCGGCTCGGGAGTCGATGTCACTGCGCTCGTCACCGGGCTCGTCGAGGCGAGCTTCGCCAACAAGAACAAGGCACTCGCCACCAAGAGCGACACGCTCACTGCGCAAATTTCCAAGATCGGCGAACTCAAGAGCACGATCAGCGATTTCGCCAGCGCGCTGGCGGCGCTCACCGCCGGCGGCACGCTCAGCACGCAGCCGACCAGCGCGCGCAGCGACGTGCTCACCGTCACCAGACTGGCCGGAGCCGACCTCACCGGGCTGAACGCTTCGGTCGAGGTTCGCCAATTGGCGCAGGGCCAGGTCGCGAGCACCAACGCATTTGCCGGCGGCAAGGACAGTGTGATCGGCACCGGCACGCTGACTCTCACTTTCGGCAGCGCGACGGTCGCGGGCAATGCGATGACCGATTTCGCTGCCGGGCCCGCCGCACCGATCGCAATCACGATCGACTCCGCGCACAGCACGCTCGACGGCGTGGCCAGGGCGATCAACGCGGCCAATGCCGGCGTCACTGCCTCGATCATGACCGACAGCAGCGGCGCGCGGCTGGTGGTCAAGGGCGCAAGCGGTGCGTCGCAGGCGTTCGAGCTCACCGGCACCGGCGATCTCGCCCAGCTCGATATCGGCCGCACCGCCACCGCCTCGCAGGTCAACAGCATCGCACAGGACGCGCTGCTCGCGCTCGACGGCGTCGAGACGCGCAGCCCGACCAACAGCGTCTATGGGCTGATCGAAGGCGTCCGCATCGATCTCGTCTCGGCCGCGGTCGGGACCCGGGTCGCGATCGGCGCCAAGGCGCCGACCAGCGAGATCAACCAGATGGTCACCAACTTCATCGAGACCTACAATCAGGTCTACACGCTGGTGAAGGCGGCGACCAACGCAGTCGACGGTCCGCTGCGCGGCGATCCCGCCGCCAAGGATCTGCTCCGCCAGCTCAAGGGAATGACGCTGGCGACGCTGCTCCCCGACGCCGCTTCCGACACCCCCAAATCGCTCGCCGATATCGGCGTCGCCACGCAGCGCGACGGCAGCTTGAGCGTCGATACGGCACGTCTGGCGACGGTGCTCACGTCGTTCCCGAAGAATGTCGAGGCGATCTTCGCGCAAGGCGCCGGGCTCACCAAGGCGCTCTCCGCGATCGCCGGCAAGGCGACCAACAAGGACACCGGGCTCGGCGTCAGCCAGGCCAATTACGAGAAGGCGCAGATCAAGGTCGCCGACGAGAAGGAGGACGTGCTCGCCGCGACCGAGAAATTGCGCAGCCGGATGACTCAGCAATTCGCCGCGATGGACGCCAAGGTGGCTGCGTACAAGTCGACGCAGAGCTTCCTTGAGCAGCAGATCAAGGCGTGGAACGGCGGCGATTGACGTCATGACGCGCTATGCCACGCTGGCCGATCCCGCCGCGACGTACCGCCAGGTCGATCTCGCCGGGCGCACCAGCGGCGCCGATCCGCACCGGCTGATCGGCCTGCTCTACGAAGAAGGCGTCGCGGCGCTCCGTGCGGCCGCCTGCGCCGCCGAGACTCGCCGGTTCGCGATCAAGAGCGAGCGCGTGGCGCGCGCGACCGCGATCTTGTTCGCGCTCGAGGCGGGGCTCGATTTCGACCAGGGCGGCGAAGTCTCGCGCACCCTGGCGACCTTCTATCACGGGCTGCGCCAGCAAGTGCTGCAGGCCAGCCTCGGCACCGATCCCGAACCCTTCCGCGAAGCCGCGGCGAGCCTCGCGGAAATCGGCGGCGCCTGGGCCAGCGTGCGGGCTTCCTGATCAAAGGGCCAAGCCCGGGCTGACAGCGCGCCAGTGAGTCGCGTAGGAAGCGCGCATGAAGGGCAATGCTCGAGCCTTGGCGCCACCGCTTTCCCCCGCGCGGGCGCGACGCTTGCTTCGTATCGGCGTGCTGCCGTGGGTCGCGCTGACCTTGCTGGTCACGCTGCAAGCCCAGATCCTCGCCGCGCTACAGCAGCGTCCGCAGCCGTTTTTGCCGTCGCTGGGCTACACTGCCGCGATCTATTCCGCCTGGGCGCTGCTCGGGCCGTTGCTGCTTGCGGCAGCGCATCGGATATTGGCGGCCGGCGGCGCGCGGCGCATGCGGGCTGCGATGCTGGCGGCGGGGCTGCCGGTCGCGCTGGCGCTGCATGTCGGGCTGTTCAGCATGCTCTACTGGCCGGTCTACGGACGGTCTTTCGCCTCGCCGGGCGCAATGATTCCCTACGTCCTTGCCGCCAATCTCGATACCGGCGCGCTCGCTTATGCGGCCATCGTGGCGATCGCCGTCCAGCATCGCCGGCGCCTGGCCGCCGTGAAGGCGCCGCCGCACCCCCCTGCTTCGGCGAGCGACGGGCTCTGGGTGCGGACGGGCGGTGGCCGGCAGCATGTCGCGCTCGAGACGATCGAATGGGTCGCGACGGCCGGCGACTATGTCGAGATCCACACCGCTGCGGGGACGATTCTCGCGGACGGGTCGCTTTCGGCGCTGGGGGCCGCCTTGCCCCCCGCCGCGTTCGCCCGCGTTCACCGCACCGCGATCGTGCGGCTGGACAAGGTGCGTGCGGTTCGGCGCTTGGGGCGAGGCGATGCGTTGCTCGAACTCGCCGGAGGGGCGACGGTCCGGCTCAGTCGCCGGTATCGGCCGGCGCTCTCCGGCTGGGCGGCGCTGGGCTGATCGTCCCGGTCGGCGCAAAGGCGATCCCGCTCGGCGATTCGGCCGTGCCTGCGCGGCGCGGTTGCTACAGGCCCCGCCCTCATGATCCTCCCGCTTTCTCCGCTGGCGTTCGCCGCCGCTTTTGTCGCCGTGCTTCCCGCACATGCCCAAACCACGCCACGCGCAGACGACGTGCTGGTGCTCGGCGCGCTGCACGACCTGCACGCGCGCGAGGAAAGTTTCGGCTATGACCGGCTACACCGCCTGCTCGAGGCATTTCGGCCCGATGTCGTCGTGCTCGAAGTCCGTCCCGACGAGCTGGCTGGCCGCACCGACACGCCCGGCCGCCCCGAATATCCCAGGATGGTCTGGCGCTGGCTCGACGAATCGCGAGTCGAGGCCGTGGCGATGGAGCCAGGTGGCGCTCGCTTCGCCGAGCTTGCGGGAGCGGCGGCCGCCGCCTTCGCCGCGCTCGGCCGCAACGATCCGCAAGGTGCCGCTGCGTTGACCGCCTTCGACGAGGCGCTGGAAACCGCTCTGCTCGCTTATTGGCGGCATCCAAGCCAGACTCAGGATGCAACGACCGCACGGATGGTCGACAGCCATGTCGCGCTTCGCGCCGCGATCGTCGGCCCCGCTTTCGCCAAGGTCCAGTCTGCGTGGGACGACGGGATGGCGGAGGTCGCGACGCGCACGGTCCAGTCGCGACCGGGCAAGCGGGTGCTGGTGATCGGCAGCTATCGCAATCGTGGCCAGCTCGAAGATGCGGTCCGCAAGGTCGCGGCCGCGCGCATCGTGCCATCTTCGGCATGGGTGACGCGTGTCGCGGGCGCGGACGACTGACCTGGGCCAGCCTCCGCGGCAGTTGAACACCGGCCGCCGACGGCTCTATTCTCGCGGATCGGCCGCATTGGAGAGAGTGATGCGAATAGATGCCTCGCGCGCCCTCGGGGCATATGCAGCGGTGATGACGCTGACGGCACTCTGGCTGGGCCTGTCCGCCGTTGCCGAGCCTGCGGTCAGCTTCGGCACGATCGACGTGCAGCGCATCAACGTCCGCGAGCCCGACGGCACGCTGCGCATGGTGATCTCCAATCACGCACTGATCCCGGGCATCATCGTCGGCAAAAAGGAATATCCGCATCCGAACCGGCCGGAGGCAGGCATGATCTTCTTCAACGACGAGGGGATCGAAAATGGCGGTCTCGTATTCGATGGCGGCATCAAAGACGGCAAACCTACGAACGGCGGCAGCCTGACCTTCGATCGCTACATGCAGGACCAGACGCTCCAGCTCGTCAGTACCGAGAACGGAAAGCAGCGGCGGGTTGGCCTAGTGATCACCGACCGGCCCGACCGTCCGCTGGATGTCGCCGCCGGCTTTGCCATTCGCGACCTCCCCCGGGCCGCTGCGCGCGACGCCGCGGTTGCCCGTGCTGGGGGCGGCCGCGCGCAGCGGGCATGGCTGGGGCGCACCGAGGACGACGCGGTGGCGCTGATACTCAGCGATCCGCAAGGGCGCCCGCGCCTGACGTTGGGCGTCGGCAGCAACGGTCAGCCGAGCGTCGAATTGCTGGATGATTCGGGCAAGATCCAGCAGCGGCTGCGTTAGCGGCTAAGCCGCGCGGCGCTCGACCCATCGCCTTTGCTAAAGGTCGAGCTTCTCGTAATCGGCCGGCGGCGCAATGCCTTCCATCCGTTCGGCCAGCAACGGACGGAAGCTCGGCCGGCTCTTCATGCCGATATACCAGCGCTTGGCCTGGTCATGGCTCTTCCAGTCGATCCCGCCCAGATAGTCGGCGATCGAGATCTGCGCGGCGGCGGCCAGGTCGGCGAGGCTCATCGTCGGGCCGGCGAGCCAGGTGCGGTGGTCGAGCAGATAATCGATGTAATCGAGATGCGCGACTGCGGCCTTCATCGCCTCGCGCAACGCCTTGGCGTCGGGCGCGGTCTTGTGCACCACGCGCTTGATCATCCGCTCGTGGAGCAGCGGCGCAGTGATGTCGCCATAGAAATGCGCGTCGAACCAGATCACCAGCCGGCGAATCTCGGCGCGGTCGGTGGCGGTGCCGTTGATCATCGCGTTCTTGCTGACCGTCTCTTCGAAGAACTCGCAGATCACGGTCGAATCGATCAAAGTCACGCCGCGCTCGGTATCGACCATCACCGGCACCTGGCCCGTCGGGTTCAAGTCGAGGAACTCGTCGCGGCGCAGCCACGGCGATTCGCGCACCGGCTCATAGCCGATAGCCTTCTCGCCGAGCAGTAGGCGGACCTTGCGCGAAAACGGACAAAGCGGGAATTGGAGGAGCTGCCACATGCAGCCCGTATCTACTGCGGACGCGCGGCGCGTCCAGCCGATGCGTCAATTATCGTCGGAATACGCCTCGGCCGCGCCTTGCAGCGAGGCCAGCGCCTCGCGAAGCCGGTCGGCGGTGCGCGCCAGCTCGCCCGACATCGCCAGCGTATCGCCGGCGACCGCGCCGACAGCGCCGACCGCACGGCGCGTCCGATCGTGGAGCTTGGCTTCGAAATGCGGATCGCGCCGCCGCTCGACGTCGCGCAGCGTGTCCGAAGGGCGGATATCCCCGTCGGAATAGCGCGCGAGCGGCCCGACCTTGGTGTCGAGCACGATGCCGGCCAACGCGCTCATCGCCATGGCCACGCCTTCCTGCACCATCGGGTCGTTGAGCCGGCGCACGGCTTCGGCTTCGCTCCGCGACTGCGCCGCGGCGGGCAGGGCGGTCGCGCACAGGATGGCGGCGATGGGAACGAGACGCATGACATTCTCCCGAGTCGTCAGGAACGCCTTATATATCATTCGCAACGGCTTAGCCTAGGCTGAACGTCACTCCGCCGCGATGAGCTCCACGCTGTCGTCGAGCGGATAGGGCAGCCGGGTGAGCATTTCCTTCGGCACAATCTGCCAGAAATGTCCGATCGAGCGGTCCCAATCCTCGAGGATACCCTGCGACCATTTGCTGTCGGTCGCCTCGGCATGCGCCTCGATCAGTCCGCGCAATTTGGCCTCCCAATGCGCAGAGGACAGCCGCTGCCAGACGATGCTCTCGGGATTGGCGCGGGCTTCGAAGCCGGCGTCGGGGTCATAAACGAAAGCCATGCCCCCGGTCATGCCGGCGCCGAAGTTCATGCCCACCTTGCCGAGCACCACTGCGGTGCCGCCGGTCATATATTCGCAGCCATTGGCGCCGCAGCCCTCGACCACCACTTCCGCGCCCGAATTGCGCACCGCGAACCGCTCGCCCGCCTGGCCCGCCGCGAACAGCCGGCCCGATGTCGCGCCATAGAGCACGGTGTTGCCAATGATCGTGTTGTCCTGCGAGGCGAGCGGCGAGCTCACCATTGGGCGCACGACGATGACGCCGCCCGAAAGCCCCTTGCCGACATAGTCGTTGGCATCGCCGAACACTTCGAGCGTGATGCCCTTGCACAGGAACGCGCCGAGAGACTGGCCGGCCGAGCCGCGCAGCCTGACCTGGACGTGATTGTCGTTGAGCGTCGACATGCCGAATTTCCGAGTAACCTCGGACGACAGCCGCGTGCCGACGGCGCGATGCGTGTTGCGTACCGAATAAGTCAGCTGCATTTTCTCGCCGCGCGAGAACACCGCCGCCGCGTCGCGGATCATCTGCGCGTCGAGGCTGTCGGGGACCTCGTTGCGGAAAGTGCTCAAGCTGAAGCGCCGGTTGGAATCGTCGGCATCGACCTTGGCGAGGATCGGGTTCAAGTCGAGATCGTCGAGATGCTCGGCACCGCGGCTGACCTGGCGCAGCAATTCGGTGCGCCCGATGATCTCGTCGAGGCTGCTGAACCCCAATTTGGCGAGAATCTCGCGCACTTCCTCGGCGATGAAGGTCATCAGATTGATGACCTTCTCGGGCGTGCCGACGAACTTGGCGCGGAGACGCTCGTCCTGGGTGCACACGCCGACCGGACACGTGTTCGAATGGCATTGCCGCACCATGATGCAGCCCATCGCCACCAGGCTCAATGTCCCGATGCCGAATTCCTCGGCGCCGAGGATCGCCGCGATGACGATGTCGCGCCCGGTCTTGAGCCCGCCGTCGGTGCGCAAGGTCACCCGCCCACGCAGGCCGTTGAGGGTCAGCGTCTGATTGACTTCGGTAAGCCCCATTTCCCACGGCGTGCCGGCATATTTGACCGAGGTTTGCGGCGAGGCGCCGGTGCCGCCGACATGGCCGGCGACGAGGATCACGTCCGCATGTGCCTTGGCGACGCCCGCCGCGACCGTGCCGATCCCCGCCGAGCTGACCAGCTTGACGCACACTCGCGCGCGCGGGTTGATCATCTTCAAGTCGTAAATGAGCTGGGCGAGGTCCTCGATCGAGTAGATGTCGTGATGCGGCGGCGGGCTGATCAACGTCACCCCCGGAGTCGCGTGGCGCAGCTTGGCGATGAATTCGGTGACCTTGAAGCCGGGCAGCTGGCCACCCTCGCCGGGCTTGGCGCCCTGGGCCACCTTGATCTCGATCTCGTCGCACGCGCCCAGATATTCGGCAGTCACCCCGAACCGCCCGGAGGCGATCTGCTTGATCACCGAATTGGCATTGTCGCCATTCTCGTACGGCGTGTAGCGAAGCCGGTCCTCGCCGCCCTCGCCCGACACGGCCTTGGCGCCGATCCGGTTCATCGCGATCGCCAGCGTCTCGTGCGCCTCGGGACTCAGCGCGCCCAAAGACATGCCCGGCGTCACGAAGCGCTTGCGGATCTCGGTGATCGCCTCGACCTGGTCGATCGGCAGGCCTTCATTGGGGAAGTTGAACTCGAGCAGGTCGCGCAGATAGACCGGCGGCATATCGCGCACCCCGCGCGAGAATTGCAGGTAAGACGAATAGCTGTCGGTCGACACCGCGGTCTGCAGCAGATGCATCAGCTGCGCCGAATAGGCATGCGTCTCGCCGCCGTGGCGTTGGCGATAGAAGCCGCCGATCGGCAGCGACGCCACTGCGCGGTCGAACGCCGCTTCGTGGCGCATCATCGCGTTCAAGTGGAGCGAGGCATAGCCTTCGCCCGAGATCTTCGCCGGCATGCCCGGGAACAGGTCGTTGACCAAGGCGCGGCTTAGCCCGACCGCCTCGAAATTATAGCCGCCGCGATAGGACGAGATCACCGCGATCCCCATCTTCGACAGGATCTTGAGCAGCCCCTCGTCGATCGCCTTGCGGTGCCGCTTGAGGCATTCGGCGAGGCTCAATTCGCCGAACAGCCCGCGTGCTTGGCGATCGGCGATCGAGGCCTCGGCGAGATAGGCGTTCACCGTGGTCGCGCCGACGCCGATCAGCACTGCATAATAATGCGTGTCGAGGCACTCGGCAGTGCGGACGTTGACGCTGGCATAAGAGCGCAGCCCCCGCCGCACGAGGTGCGTGTGCACCGCCGCTGCGGCGAGCACCCCGGCGATCGCCACCTTGTCAGCGCCGAGATGCTCGTCGGTCAGGAACAATTCGGTGCAGCCGGCGCGGACCGCCTGCTCGGCCTCGTAGCGGATTCGCGCGATGGCGGCGCGCAAGCCTTCGGGCCCACCCTTGGCGTCGAACGTGCAGTCGATCTCGGCGCACTGGCCGCCGAAATGCGCACGCAGGCGATACCAGTCGGCATTGGTCAGCACCGGGCTCTCGAGCACCAGCACCGGGCTCTTGCTGCCCTCGACGTCGAGGATGTTGGCGAGATTCCCGAACCGCGTCTTGAGCGTCATAACCTGGCGTTCGCGCAAGGAATCGATCGGCGGGTTGGTGACCTGGCTGAAATTCTGGCGGAAGAACTGGCTGATCAGCCGCGGCTTGTCCGAAATCACCGCGAGCGGCGTATCGTCGCCCATCGATCCGATCGCTTCCTTGGCGGTCTCGACCATCGGCGCGAGGATCAGCTCCATATCCTCGAGCGTCTGCCCCGCCGCGACCTGGCGGCGGGTCAGCTCGGCGCGGTCGTAATAGCCGCCGGTCTCGGCTGCGGGCAGATCGTCGAGCGTGACGAACTCACCGATCATCGCGGCATAGTTCGCTTCGCCGGCGATGCGGTCCTTGATCGCCATGTCGTCGAACAGCACGCCGTTCTCGAGATCGACCGCGATCATCTGCCCGGGGCCCATCCGGCCCTTGGCGAGGATCGAGGATTCGGCGATCTGGACCATCCCGGTCTCGGAGCCGACGATCAGCAGGCCGTCCGAGGTCTGGGTATAACGCAGCGGACGCAGCGCGTTGCGGTCGACCCCGGCCACGGCCCAGCGGCCGTCGGTCATCGCCAGCGCTGCGGGGCCGTCCCACGGCTCCATCACGCTGGCGAGATATTTGTACATCGACAGATGGCTGGCGGGTGTGTCGTCGTCCCACGCTTCGGGAACCAGCATCAATTTGGCAGTCGGCGCGTCGCGTCCCGAGCGGCAGATCGCCTCGAACACGGCATCGAGCGCAGCGGTATCCGAAGCGCCCGCCGGAATTACCGGCTTGATGTCCTCCGATTGCTCGCCGAAAGCGAGGCTCGCCATCTTGATCTCGTGGCTGAGCATCCAGTTCTTGTTGCCGCGGATCGTGTTGATCTCGCCATTGTGCGCGAGGCAGCGGAACGGCTGCGCCAGCCACCATTGCGGAAAAGTGTTTGTCGAATAGCGCTGGTGGAAGATCGCGACGCGGCTGGTGAAGCGCTCGTCCTTGAGGTCCGGATAGAATTCGCTGAGGCTCTCGGCGAGGAACAGCCCCTTGTAGATGATCGAGCGCGTCGACAGCGAGCAGATATAGAAGCCGCTGATCTGTGCGGCGATCACGCGCTTTTCGATCCGCCGGCGGATCAGGTACAGGTTCTTCTCGAATTCCGCGGCATCGACTGCGCCCGGCAGCGGTCCGGCGATCATGATCTGTTCGATCTCGGGACGCGTCGTCTGCGCCTTCATCCCGATCACGCGCACGTCGACCGGCACCTGGCGCCAGCCATAAATGGTGTAGCCGGCCTCGATGATCTCCGATTCGACGATCGTCCGGCAGGCTTCCTGCGCGCCCAGATCGGTGCGCGGCAGGAAGATCATGCCCACGGCGAGCCGGTTGGGCAGCACGCGGTGCCCGCCCGCGGCGATCGCGTCGTCGAAGAAGCGCACCGGCAAGTCGACATGGATGCCGGCGCCATCGCCGGTCTTGCCATCGGCATCGACTGCGCCACGGTGCCACACCGCCTTGAGCGCATCGATCGCCGACTGGACGACGCGGCGCGACGGCTGCCCGTCGGTTGCCGCGACCATGCCGACGCCGCAGGCATCGCCTTCATATTCGGGGCGGTACATGCCTTCGCGGGCAAGGCGTTCGCATTCGGATTCGCTGGTCATTGCTTGGTCTCGGCCTCGGTTTCGCCCTCGGGCTTGGGCGGCGGCGGCAAATGCGCCGTCTCCTTCTGGACGCGCTGCATGATGCCGGGCATCGCGCGCATCATCTCGGGCGCGGCTGCGGATATCTCCTGCATCATCTCGGGATCCATGAAGGTCAGCAGATAATCCTTCGCGAACACGGCGCCGCTCGGTGTCGCGAAGAAGGCCTCGAGGTCGGTGAGCTGCTCGAGCGTGAAGCGCCGCGCGAAGGACTTGCCCAAAGCGACTCGGACGCGCGGCTCCAGCCTGTCCATCAACTTGCCCATTTCCTCGCCCATCACGCGGGTCAGGATCTTCATCCGCTCGCGAAACGCGGGATCCTTCTCGGCCGCCATCTGCTCCAGCGTCTTGCCGCTTTTGTCCTTCTCGCCGAGATCGGCCGCCGTCATCCCGCTCATCCGGGCGACCATCGCGTCCATCATCTGCGGGAAGGCGTCCCGCATCATTCGCAGATAGGTCCCTTGCGGAACGAGCTTCGCGACCACCTTGTCGGCGACCGCGAGGCGCGTGGGATCGGGCGTCGCTTGGGGAACAGCCTGTGCCATTGCCGAGCAAGGGAGGGCGAGTGCCAGAGCGAGTCCGAGGCCCAGCGTCGAGATCCTGCTCATGCCGCCACCTTCGCCTTCGCGCGCATCCACGCATGCATGTGCGCCGCGACATCGCGCCCGTCGCGGATCGCCCACACCACCAGGCTCGCGCCACGCACGATATCCCCCGCCGCGAACACGCCCTCCAGGCTGGTCATCATTGACTTGCCGTCGGTGCGCAGCGTCCCCCAGCGGGTAACGCCCAGCCCCTCGGCGCCGAACATCTTCGGCAGATCCTCGGCCTCGAAGCCGAGCGCCTTGATCACAAGGTCCGCCGGCAGCTGGAACGCGCCGCCCGGATCGACTTCGGGGGCGCGGCGCCCCGAGGCGTCGGGTGCGCCTAGCCGCATCTTCGATGCGCGCACCCCGGTCACTCTGTCGCCGCCATCGAACGCTTCCGGCCCCGACAGCCAGACGAACTCGACGCCTTCCTCCTCGGCATTGGCGACTTCGCGCTGCGAGCCCGGCATGTTGGCGCGGTCGCGGCGGTAGAGGCACTTCACCGACGCCGCGCCCTGGCGGATGGCGGTGCGCACGCAGTCCATCGCGGTGTCGCCGCCGCCGATCACCACGACATGCTTGCCGTCGGCGTTCAGGCTGCCGTCGTCGAACGTGGGGACCGTGTCGCCGAAGCTCTTGCGGTTCGACGCCGTCAGATAGTCGAGCGCCTCGACCACGCCCGACGCGCCGACCCCCGGCGCCTTGATCCCGCGCGCCTTGTAGACGCCGGTGGCGATCAGGACCGTGTCGTGCCTCGCGCGCAATTGCTCCATCGTTGCGTCGCGGCCCACTTCGAAGCTGCTATGAAAGACGATTCCCGCCTCGGCCAGCCGTTCGACTCGCCGCATGACGACATGCTTTTCGAGCTTGAACCCCGGGATGCCATAGGTCAGCAGCCCGCCGGCGCGGTCGTGCCGGTCATAGATGTGCACGTCATAACCCATCTCACGGAGATATTCGGCGGCGCTGAGCCCCGCCGGCCCCGCGCCGATAACGCCGACCGATTGCCCGCGCGCGGGGCCGACCCGCACCGGCTCGACCCAGCCTTCGTCCCACGCCTTGTCGGTAATGAACTTCTCGACCGACCCGATCGTGACCGCTCCGTGGCCCGAGAATTCGATCACACAATTGCCTTCGCACAGCCGGTCCTGCGGGCAGATCCGGCCGCAGATCTCGGGCATCGTCGACGTGGCGTTGCTGAGCTCATACGCCTCGCGCAGCCGCCCCTCGGCGGTCAGCCGCAGCCAGTCGGGGATATGGTTGTGCAGCGGGCAATGCACCGAGCAGTAGGGCACCCCACATTGCGAGCAGCGCCCGGCCTGCGCCTCGGCATCGGGCACGGCGTAGCGGTCCGCAATCTCGCGAAAGTCCTCCGCGCGGAGTTCAGCCTCGCGCTTGGCCGGGTATTGCTGCCCGCGCGCCACGAATTTGAGCATAGAATCGTCTGCCATGCGCGCGGCACTATCCGAGCCTCACGCATAAATAAAGCAGTATCACTGCCCTATTTATGCGCTTTCTTGCGCTGGGCCCACTCCCGTCTATGTAATTCAGTCGTTTTAGGGCCGTTTCGGACTTATCGCATTCCGAGCCAGACTAAAGCGGATGCACCCGCGACGATCCGGTACCAGGCGAACGGCGCGAAACCGTGGCGCGTCACGATCGCCAGGAATGCCTTCACCACCGCCAGCGCAACGACGAAGCTCACGACGAATCCCACTGCGATCAGCCCCATCCCATCGGCGGTGATCGCGTCGCGATGCTTGTAGAGCTGCAACACCGTCGCCCCGGTCAGCGTCGGCAGCGCTAGGAAGAAGCTGAAATCGGCGGCGGTGCGGCGATCCACGCCCAGCGCCATCGCCCCCATGATCGTCGCGCCCGACCGGCTCACGCCGGGAACCATCGCGAGGCACTGGACCAGCCCGATCTTGATCGACTGGGCGGTCGAAACCCCTGAAATTCCCAGCACATTCTCGGTCCGCGCGAATCGCTCGACGACGAGGATCGCGACACCGCCGACGATCAGCGCCCAGGCGACGACCACGGCATTTTCGAGCAAAGCGTCGATCTGGTCGCCAAAGGCGAGCCCGAGGATCACGGCGGGGATGAAAGCGATCAGCAGATTGCGTACGAACGCGATCGACGCCTGCTCCCAGCGCAGCAGGCCTTTGAACACCGCCAGGAAAGTCCGCCAATAGAGTACGACGATGGCCAAGATCGCGCCGGGCTGAATCGCGATGTTGAACACCGCCCATTGCGCGGCATCATAGCCCATCAGCTCGCTGGCGAGGATCAGATGCCCGGTCGACGATACCGGGAGGAACTCGGTGACGCCTTCGACGATGCCGAGCAGGATCGCGACGAGATATTCGGTCATGGGCAGAAAGGCCTCTCGTTCACGCGCGCGCCAGCGCAGAGCTGGCGCACCAGGTCTGGCTGAGTCGGGTCAGGCGGCCGCGCCGAGTTGGCCGAACCGGCCATGGCGGCGGAAGCGCACCAGCCAGCTCGGCGCGACGGTAGCCAGCGGAGTCGGGGTGATGCCGAGCTGCGCCAGTCCTTCGGCACCGGCAGCGACGACATTGTCCCGCTGGAGCATCCGCCACTGATCGCTGGTGATCGGCGCGCCCGGCAAAGCGCCAAACATCGCGATCAGTCCGCCCAGCGCGTCGGGAAGTTCGACGAATCGCGCGTCGCGTCCGATCGCGCCGGCGATCCAGCGATAGAGCGCGGCCATCGTCAGTACGTCGGGGCCACCCAGTTCATAGGTTTGGCCGCCATGGTGTTCTGGATCCGCCAATGCCTTCGCCACTGCGGCGGCAACGTCGCCGACATAGACGGGCTGGAAGCGCGCCCCGGCACGCAGGACGGGCACCACCGGCGCGACCGCGATTATCGCGGCGAAGCGGTTCACAAAGGCATCCTCGCGGCCGAACACCACTGCCGGGCGCAGGATCGTGGCGTTGGGATAGGCTTCGCGCACTGCGCGCTCACCCTGCGCCTTGGACCGGCCATAAGCGGCCGGCGAATCGAGATCTGCGCCGATCGCGGAGAGGTGGACCAGCGCGTCTACGCCGCTCCGCCGCGCCGCTTCGGCGATGTTGCGCGCGCCGTCGACATGCACTTTCTGCATCGCGCTGCCGAAGGTGCCGGCGAGATTGACGACCAGGTCCGATCCTTCGATCGCGCGCGCGATGGTGTCGGGCCGGCTGACGTCGGCGGCGACGAACTGGGTCTGGCCAAGTCCGCCCAGCGGCTTGAGGAACCAGGCGTCGCGTGGCCTTTTCTGTGCGATTCGCACCCGTGCGCCGGTGCGATAGAGTTCCTGTGCAACATAGCGCCCCAGAAATCCGCCGCCGCCGATGAGCGTTACCAGCCTGTCTTTCATGCCTGCCTCTTGAGCCTCGTGCGAGCGGCCCCCATGCCGTGTGGCCGGCCAAACGGCAAGCGGCGGGACGATGGTCCGGGCCGAACCTGCGATGCCGACGCGCTGTTGACAGTCGCCCGACCCTCCAATAGAGCGCGCCCCCTACCCCGTGCCCAGATGGCGGAATTGGTAGACGCACCAGCTTCAGGTGCTGGCGCTCGCAAGGGCGTGGAGGTTCGAGTCCTCTTCTGGGCACCAGGGCCCCCTTTTCAGGGGGTCCCAAACGATCCCGAAAGCTTGAAAAAACCACGGTTTTCTGCCATAAACTGGCTCGGGAAGACCCGCGACGTGCCACTGCATCCCGATCCGATGTTGGCATCATTGTTGGTATTTCCGGGTGCCGACAATGGGAGATACCAACATGGCTCTCACCGCATTGGAAGTCCGCTCCCTCAAGGGCAGGGAGCGTCCGTACAAGGTTAGCGACTCAGGCGGCCTCTATCTGTTCGTTCAGCCCTCTGGGCAGCGCTACTGGCGACTGGCCTATCGGTGGGGCGGCAAGCAGCAAACGAAGGCTCTTGGCGTATTTCCAGATGTCAGCCTTGCCGACGCGCGGGCCAAGCGCGATTCAGTCAGGAAAATTCTCGCCGACGGGAAGAATCCGGTTTCCGCTGCTCGTGAGGAAGAGCTAGCCGCAAAGCTTGCCGAGCAGATCACGTTCCAGGTCGTGGCCGAGGAATGGTACAGCAAATGCGAGCGCGAGGGCCGCGCGGAAATCACGTTGCAGAAGCAGCGCTGGCTGCTCGACTTCGCCTATCCCAAGCTTGGAACGCGTCCGATCAATCGCATCTCCGCCCATGAGGTGTATGAGGTCCTGCGCGGTATCGAAGCCAAGGGCCATTATGAAACGGCACGTCGCCTGCGCGGCACCTGTAGTCAGGTGTTCCGCTATGCAGTCGCAACGGCACGCGCGGAACGTGATGTATGTGCCGATCTGCGCGGCGCGCTGACCGCCCCAAAAGTGAAGCATCTCGCCGCGCTGACAAAGCCGGCAGAAGTCGGCGAGCTGATGTGCGCGATCGACGGGTTCGACGGCTACCGCGTAACCCACGTCGCCTTAAGGCTGGCGCCACATCTGTTTGTACGCCCGGGCGAGCTGCGCCAGGCAGAGTGGTCGGAGTTCGATTTCGAGGAAGGCGTCTGGGCGATCCCGCCGGAGAAGATGAAGATGCGTCGGCCGCACCATGTCTCGTTGTCGAAGCAGGCACTCGCGATCATCGCTGACATCCACCCCGTGAGCGGCAAGCATCGCTATCTATTCCCATGTCAGGGGAAGCGCGATCGCCCGATGTGCGAGAACACCCTGAACCTCGCACTTCAGCGCCTTGGCTATGGCGGAGGCCGCATGACCACGCACGGTTTCCGCGCGATGGCGAGCACGCTTCTCAATGAATCCGGGAATTGGACTCCGGACGCGATCGAACGGCAGCTTGCCCATGTCGACGCGAACTCCGTGCGGCGGGTCTATGCCCGAGGTGAATATTGGGACGAGCGCGTTCGCATGATGCAGGCATGGTCCGATGAGCTGGACCGCCTTCGTGCCGAAGCACTCGCCCGCTCGATGGACAAGAAGGCGGCGTGATCGCACCCCGCCGTTCGACGTCGAACGGCTGCTGACACGATTGCCTTTGGGAGGATGAACCTTGGCCAGAGTTTTCACGCGCGGCGAGTTCTACGATCTCGTCTGGTCCAAGCCGATGACTCACTTGGCCAAGGATTTCGCGATCTCGGACGTTGCGCTCCACAAGATTAGCAGGAAGCACGACGTTCCCACTCCCCCTCCTGGATGGTGGGCGAAGAAGGCGGCGGGGAAAAACGTCAAGCAAACGCCACTTCCCAAGGCAAAAGTCGGGTCAGAGGACAAGATCACCATTGCCGGTGGTGAACTGTCTCAGGAGCAGCCTTCGATCGCGGCGGTGCGTGAACAGGCACGAATCTTGGCCACTGGGGAGAAGCTCGATGCGGCGCCTCATCCGATCGTTGAGCGTACGCTTGCGAAGTTGAGGAAGGCCAAGCCTTCGCCCATCGGCATCGTCTCCGTTGCTGGACCGGGCCTTATCAAATGCGAAGTCGCGCCCGAGACGATCGATCGCCTTGGAGCGATTCTGAGCCAGATCGTGCAGGCAGCGGCAATGCAGGGATTTAGCCTGATCGATGGCGAGCCTTCGGCGCGTTTCAGAGACGAGGCCGAAAGCGTTGGATTTGCGATCTCGGAGCTGACCAAGCGCGAGAAGCACATCCTGACGGAGGCCGAACAGGCGAAGGAAGAGGCGTGGCTCCTCAAGCGCGAGCGGGCATCGAAGGCCGATTCCTGGCGCACCTACAGCTTTGACCGACCGCGCTTTCCTGAATGGGATTATCGGCCAACCGGACAACTCTCGTTCGAATTCGAGCAGGTCTGTTTTTGGGGCGGCTCACCGCGTCGCAGCTATCGCGATGCCAAGATCCAGCGGCTCGAAAACATGACGGCCGATATCGCGGTTGGCCTCGCTGTGTTTGCGGCTGCCAAGACCGAAGACAAGCTCCGGCGTGCCGCAGAGCAGCAACGAGTAGAGGAAGTACTCCGTCTTCGTCAGCTTGAGGCCCGGGCCAAGCATGTCGAGGAACGTCGTACCTCAGCCCTTGGGGCGATCCTTGGAGAACTCCAGGAACTCGACCGGCTTCGCGAGCTGATGGCGCTTCTTGCAAAACAAGCGCCCGTAAATCCGGCGCCACGCGTCGCCGGCTTTCTCGATTGGGCCACTGATCATTTGGCAATGCGGGAGGCGCGGCTGTCGGCTCCGTCGTTGGAAGAGCGCTTCACCGGTGAGCGGCTCTTTGGCGATACCGACGATTTCGGTTTTCAGGTGCGCAGGTATTAGTCGTGAAAGGCACTCGCTTGAATCCGAGACGGTCACGGCTGCGCCGATGACTCCGCCGGACCCGCGTTCTTCTCAAGGATGATCTCGCTGGCGAAAGTGCCGCCGACCCGCAGCTCGCCGCGTGCGCCCTCGGTAATGAGGGCCATCCCGCCAAGACCGGCCTTGTGCAACCCGAACGAGGCCAGCGGCCCCTCAAGCAGCCCGGTCTCCAAAACGTTGCCAATTAGGTCGGGGGTCACCCCCTGCCGAATGATTGCGCGGCGATAAGTTGCCCCCTCGATTGTCAGCGGGACCGGTAGCACCATGGAGACCTCGCGCCCGATCAGCTTCGTGTCACCGATCGTGAAGGTCACGGCGGCGGGCGCTATCATCTCGGCCCGCGCCGCTGCAATGCGCTGGTCGACCACGCGCCGACGGCTTGCCCGCAGGACGGCAGGGCTCTCCTCGATTGGCTTCGCCCGTGCGGACAGGCCGCTCGGTGCCGCGATGGCAGCGGCAGTGGCCCCGAATCCCGCGCCGCGTAGCGCCTTCGCCAACCCAGAGCGGACCACAGGATCGCCGATCACTGTGTCGTCTACCTCCGACAAATCGAACTCGGGATCAAACTCCGGATCGACGATTTTAAGGTCACTTGGGCCAGGTCTGCCGGAAACAGCCAGCGACAGGCCGCAGGCAAGCCGCTGTCCCTGACGGTGGGCGGGAAGCAGGACCATGCGCTTCTGAACGACGCCGCCCGAAGGCTCGCCCTTGGTGGTCGTATGCGACAGCTGACGGTCGCGTGCGTCCGGACCGCTCTGGCCGCCCTTGCACTCGACGACGTGCAGCGCGCCGGCATGGTCCATGAACACGAAATCAGGAGCCTTGCGCGGCCCGCGCTTGCGCGGCACCGGCAGTGGCCCACTTACAAGTGCACTCATCCGATCCATGAAGTATCGACCGTCGCTCCAGTCGGTCAGGCCGAGCGATGAGATGAGAAAGCCGATCGGCACACCCATGCCGAAATCATCGCTCAAGATCGTCTTCTGGTGCGTGTCCAAGTTCGCGAAATCCACCGAGATCCGAAGGTCGCTGTCCGCCGATACCGCGTAAAGATACCGCACCCACGCCCAGAACTCGCTAAGCGAGACGCCGCGCGCGAGTTGCGGGGTTGTCAACTGACCGATGAGCAGCAGGGTCGGAAGGATCGGCACGTTCCAGCCGGACATGCCAGCGCTGAAGGTCGCCGGGAACGGCGGCGCGCCCGAGGCGGGCCAAGTGGTGTCGTCGATGAAGATGTCCAATGTTCTGATCACGTGCAGCTCTCCCTCGCGGATGCTAGCCCTTTTGTGCGAAACGCGGAGAGCAGGGCCATGGCGACATTGATCGACGAGTATAAGCGCGAAGCGTGCAGGATGAAGCCCGTCACTGCCAAGGAAGCGGCGGCAGACTGGAGCGCGATCGTCGATTGGTGGCTTGTCGGCCGCTCATTGTTCGAAGAGGTCTTCCTTAATGAAGTTGGAAAGGCCCCATCCAAGGCACCGGTCGACGATTTGCTGGGCGCCGCTATTCCGAAGAGTCTTGGTGACCTGCAACGGAAGGAAGTTGACGACGCTTATTATGCCGCTCACGCGACCCTCTTCCTGCAGGAGATGGATGCTATCATCTCCCGCGTTCCTAGAGACAGCCCGGACGTAGAGGCGGCTTTAGTCTTTGGCAACGTTCTCCGCTTCGTCAATCAGGTCTTGTTCGACAGCGTTGTGCTTCTCGAGCATTGGGCCGAACGGAGCCGCAAGGTCCCCGGTGTCTTCGGCGTCGGCAAGAATGAGGTCGAGCACCTGCACACCTTCTTCTTCGGCGCCCAGCAGACGATTTATGGCCATGGCAGCTTTCAGCTCAGCTTTGTAGAGAACCATTCTGATCTTGTGATCGGGTCTATCCGTCAAGCTATCGAGATAAGGCTCCGCCGCGCATTTGGCATCTATGGCCGCGTTTCGGACAGCGCCGGGGCATTCGAACCAATACCGATATCGGCACTATTCGAGGCCATACGCCCTTTCGAAGCACGAATATTTTCGGAGGTACCATTCTCTATTCTTCGTCGCGTGAACGGTTGGGCGAACATGTACATGCATGGCGCCCTCAAGCTACCGGTCTGGACAGCCCCGCGAGTCCTGGACCGGCTTAAACCGCTTATGCTTGGACAGGGACGCCGAGCGGGAGATGGTCTTCGTATCAGCCGGGCGGCGTTCGACGGAGTGCGCCAAGCCCTGAAGGACAAGTACGACTCTACATCTTCCCCGATCGGCCTTCTGCTGGAGGCCCACTGCGAAGCGGTGATCGAATCATAGCCAAGGCGAAGCCCTCCTACTGGCCGTGTTCATCTGCACTATAGAACATGGGATTGCGCATCCAATCGTTGACCGCCGTTTCGCGCCAGCCCTTGCAGCGGGTGCTGATCTGGACGTTCTTCGGGAACGTGCCGTTCTGCATCTTCCGGTACATCGTCGAGCGGCTGAGTCCGGTCCGCTGGAGAACCGCCTTCAGGCGAAGTATCCGGTCGGGAATGTCGGTCATGGCTGGTCCTGTCTGCGTAGCTTTGGCTCCCCGCGAACAGGATTGGGATCGTGGGCGAAGGTGCAAGAGGGCTAGGTCCGAGTTGCACCGGTGAGCGCCCTATAGCGCCCAAAAAGATGCTCTGGCGTAGGGGCCGTTATCGAGGCCGGAGTCCCAGGGCGTCTCACGCCTTCGGCGTAACCGCGCTCTACGCCGCTTGCGCGTCGCCGAGTCGCTCTTTGAGCGTCTCGGTCCATTCGGATGACGATCGCATGACGCATGCCGGAGCTTCGCTCCGGTGTGCGGGCATCGCGCAGGCGCGATGGCGTTGTGCCTCCGGCACTCGAACTGGCGGGGTGGGCGTCGCTTCCCTCTAGTCCCGCAGCGGCGGGCAGCAACCCGAGGCAGGCCTCGGGTGCGGCACTTCGTTGGCCCCTTCGGGTGCAACCCGTCGCTCTTGCGGGACTGCCGGTCCGCTCCTGCCGCCCACCCCGCCATTCCGGCGCCGGTTGCGGTGTTTGGAGTGAGTAAGATGGAAGAAAGGACCGGAAACCATCGGCAGAGCCTTTATGCCGAGGTGACATCGCGGGTGATTGCCGAGCTGGAAGCTGGCCGGCTGCCATGGGTTCAACCGTGGGATGGTGTGGCGTGTGGCTGCACTATGCCCCACAACGCAGGGACCGGGCGGCGCTATTCAGGGATCAATGTGCTGATCCTCTGGGCGGCAGTGATCGAAGGTAGGTATTCCTCGCAGCGCTGGTTGACCTATCGGCAGGCACAGGCGGCGGGCGGCAACGTCCGGCGCGGCGAAAAGGGGACCGTTGTCTGTTACGCTGATCGCTTCACGCCCAAGGGCGAAGAGACGCGGGCACAGGACGAGGATCGCGCCGCGCGGCAGATTGCGTTTCTCAAGCGGTTCACGGTGTTCAATGTCGACCAGTGCGAGGGGCTTCCGGATAGGCTGACCGGTACGCCCGATCTTCCCGCCAAAGTGGATATCCTGCCGCAGGTGCAGGCGCTTATCGAGGCGAGCGGCGCTGACTTCCGGGTTGGCGGACCTGAAGCCTATTACTCGCCGGGCGCCGACTATGTCGCGGTGCCGCCGCCGACTGCCTTCCGCGAGCCGATCAACTGGCACCGCACCGCGCTGCATGAGCTTGGGCATTGGACCGGGCATCGCAGCCGTCTCGATCGCAACCAGCGCGGCGGGTTCGGCAGCGCCGAATATGCACGCGAGGAACTTGTGGCGGAAATGGCGAGCGCGTTCGCCTGCGCCTCGCTCTCGATCCGGCCGACCGTGCGCCACGCCGATTATGTCGGGAGTTGGCTTGCCGTGCTGCGCGAGGATGAGAAAGCGATTTTCCGGGCGGCGAGTGCTGCGAGCAAGGCGGCCGACTATCTGCTCGCGTTCGCACCGGAGGCGGTGTGATGCTCGAAGGCCTGACCGATGCCGAGATCATCGCCCGGCTGGAAATCGGCCTTCGCCGCATGCCCAAGATGCGGCGCGAGATCTTCCTGGCAATTCGGCTAGATGACATGGGCTATCCCGAGATTTCGGAGCGGACCGGGCTGAGCGTCAGCCAGGTGGAGCGGCAATTCGCGCAAGCGCTTTTGCAACTGCACAGGGTCCTCAACGACCCCGCGCCGGTGTCGGGGTGGAAACGTCTTTTTCGGTTGATCACCGGAAAGGGAGACTGATGAAAACCGCGACCTCGCCGGCATGGCCGGCGAGGTTGGCGCGCGCATGGCGTGCCGCTAGGAAGACAACGTGAAATCCGACCTCGATCATCTCCCAGAAGTTCAGCAAGCCGAACTGGCGCATGTGCAGCGCATCCTGATGGACGAGTTCGGCACGGCGATCGCGCGCGCGACGCAGCCACATCGTCGGGACGGCAAGATCTACAAGATCATTCTGTTCGGGAGTTATTCGCGCGACGATTGGGTCGACGAGGCAGAAAACGGCTATCAGTCCGATTATGACCTGCTGGTCATCGTCAGCCACGCCGACCTCACCGACGTCGCCGATTACTGGTATGTCGCCGAGGATAAAATCCTGCGTGACCCGTCAATCGCGCGCCCGGTCAACATCATCGTGCATTCGCTCGACGAGGTGAATTCGGCCCTCAAGCGCGGCGAATATTTCTGGGTCGATATCGCCCGTGATGGCATCGCGCTCTACGAACTGCCCTGTCACCAGCTCGCGACGCCGATGCCCCTGACGCGGGCCGACGCTTACCGCATCGCGCAAGCGTATTTCGACGATTGGTATCCCAGCGCAAACGAGTTCTTCGACGACTTCCAATCGAACCTGGAACGCGGGCGCTTAAAGAAGGCCGCGTTTGAGCTACACCAGGCAACAGAGCGCTTCTATATCTGCTATCTGCTGGTCCAGACGCTCTATTTCCCGCGCTCGCACAACATCAAGTTTTTGCGCTCGCTTGCCGAGGACAAGGAGCCTCGCTTGATCGACGCATGGCCGCGTTCAACCCGGCTCGACCGCAGCAGGTTCGAACGATTGAAACGTGCATATGTCGAGGCGCGCTATTCGCCGAGCTACGCCATCAGCGGCGAGGATCTGACCGCACTGGCCGGGTGCGTGGCGAGCCTTCGCGGGATTGTCGAGGCGGTCTGCCGGGAGCGGCTTGCCGCGCTGCGGGAAGCAGCCCGCGAATAGGATCAGTCGCGGATCGATCCATCCCGCTCCTCAGGGTCGCTTACGAAAGCGCGTTTTCCCCGCCGTCGCCAGAGCATCACGAATGCTTCCCGCTCTGCGCTTCGCAGCCGCGCCGCGACTTCCACCAAGGCACCGAGTATCACGGCGCGGTCGTCGTCGGTCAGTTCGATCAGTCCAGCCTTGGCGATCAGGCCGCCTAGTTCGATCAACTGGCGCGTCCGTTTGCGGCGTTTCACTTGCCAGTCTTTCGTTCCGCTACGCGCCAGCTTCGCGAGCAGCCGATTCCGCGACGTCGTGACCCGCCGGCTTGCAGCCAACGCTGTGACCAGCATTGCTGCCAGATTTGCGCGCCGTCCGTTGAAAGAACGCAGCGCCGCGTTTGCGCCAGCCCTCCATTGTCGCGCCGTCTTTCGTTTCGATCACAGCCAACAGCGCTCCGGCGAGATGTTCGACAGACAGAGAATCCGCGCCCGTCGCGATCACCAGCTCGCCCAGCTGATATAGCTTGCGGTCTTTCAGAAGTTTGGCCCGCTCGTTGAGCGCCTTCATCTCCGAATCAAAGTCGCGGGGTTTGCGCATGGGTCAGTCCTCTTGTTGCTTGTCGAGGACGGACCAGTTATCGCCTCGGTCGATCAGGCTCAATGTCGTGAAATCTCTTGGGACCTTTGTGTCCCGAGATTGATGAAATCTTTCGAGGGCGCGCTTATACGTCGTGCCGACGTGCTGCTTTAGGTGTAATTGGATCGCCGTCATGGCGATCTACCATTTCTCGGCCAAGGTCATCTCCCGCGCCAATGGATCGAGCGCGGTTGCTTCCGCTGCCTACCGTTCTGCCTCACGGCTGCACGACGAGCGGCTTGACCGGCACCACGATTTCTCGAACAAGGCCGGTGTCGTTCACTCGGAAGTGATGCTGCCGGACGGCGCCCCCGAGAACCTCTCCGACCGCGAAAAGCTCTGGAACGAGGTCGAGGCGGCCGAGAAGCGGATCGACGCCCAACTCGCCCGCGAGATCGAGTTCGCGATTCCGCGCGAGCTATCCACAGAATTTGGTATTGCGCTCGCCCGCGACTTCGTCCGCGACGAGTTTGTCGACCGCGGGATGATCGCCGATCTCAACGTGCATTGGGATGTCGGCGCCGACGGCATGGCGAAGCCCCACGCACATGTGATGCTGACAATGCGCGAGGTCGGCGAGGACGGATTCGGCAAGAAGAACCGCGACTGGAACCGCGCCGACCTTCTGGAGAAATGGCGCGAGCGCTGGAGCGATCACGTCAACCAGCGCCTGGCCGAACTCGATATCGACGCACGGATCGATCACCGCTCGCTTGCAGCGCAGGGGATCGAGCTTGAGCCGCAGCACAAGATTGGGCCGGCGGCGTCGCGCATGGCGTCGCAGGGGCTGGAGTCCGAGCGGCTCGAAGAACACCAGACCATTGCCCGCGCGAACGGCGAGAAGCTGTTGGCGAGCCCGGCCCTCGCGCTCGACGCGATCACGCACCAACAGGCGACGTTCACCAATCGCGATCTCGCGATGTTCGTCCATAGGCACAGCGACGGGAAGGAGCAGTTCGACCGGGTGATGGCAGCGGTGAAGGCCGCTCCCGAATTGGTCGCGCTCGGAAAGGACGGGCGCGGCGAACAGCGGTTCACCAGCCGCGCCATGGTCGAGACCGAACAGCGGCTCGAACGCGCAACTCGTGTCATGGCGAACCGCGATCATCACGCGGTCGCCGATCGCTACCGCGACACCGCTTTGGCGCGCGCGGCGGCGCGGGGCATGTTCCTCTCGCCCGAGCAGCGTAGCGCGTACGAGCACGTCACCGATTCAAAGGGTCTTGGTGTCGTCATCGGTTATGCCGGCAGCGGAAAGTCCGCGATGCTGGGTGTTGCGCGCGAAGCATGGGAGGGTGCCGGCTACGCCGTCCATGGCATTACCCTGTCCGGTATCGCCGCCGAGAATCTCGAAAGCGGCTCTGCCATCCCATCGCGCACGATCGCAAGCATGGAGCACCAATGGGGGCAGGGTCGCGAACTGTTGACGAACCGCGACGTGCTGGTGATCGATGAAGCCGGGATGATCGGCACGCGCCAGATGGAGCGCGTCATCAGTGAAGCCGAAAAGCGCGGCGCCAAGGTCGTGCTGGTGGGCGATCCCGAGCAGCTTCAGGCGATCGAGGCTGGCGCCGCGTTCCGCTCGACTGCCGAGCGTCACGGCAGCGTCGAGATTACGCAGATCCGCCGCCAGCGCGATGACTGGCAGCGCGACGCGACCCGGCAACTCGCGACCGGACGGACAGCGGAGGCGGTCGCCTCCTATGATCAACGCGAGCGCATCCATGCCGCCGAAACTCGTGAGCAGGCTCGGGGCGAGTTGATCGATCGGTGGGATCGAGATCGCAACGCTTCGCCAGGCTCAACGCGGATCATTCTCACCCACACCAATGATGAGGTTCGCGCGCTCAACATCGCGGCGCGCGAGCGGCTGCGTGCGCGCGGCGAGCTTGGCGAGGATGTCACGCTTCGCGCCGAGCGCGGCGAGCGGCAGTTCGCGAGGGGCGACCGGGTCTTGTTCCTCAAGAACGAGCGCAGCCTTAGCGTGAAGAACGGTACACTTGGGCAAGTGCAGTCGGTCACGCAAGGCCGGATGGCGGTGATGCTCGACGATGGCCGATCGGTCGCGTTCGACGTGAAGGATTATGCAAACATCGATCATGGCTACGCGGCGACCGTGCACAAATCGCAAGGCGTGACCGTTGACCGAGTGCATGTGCTCGCGACGCCCGGCCTCGATCGCCACGCTGCCTATGTCGCGCTGTCGCGGCATCGCGACAGCGTCGATCTCCATTATGGGCGGGACGACTTTACCGACCAGGGCAAGCTGGTGCGCGCGCTGTCGCGCGAACGGGGAAAGGACATGGCCTCGGACTACCGGCAAGCGCCTGGGCCGGAGCGCGCGCCGCCACTGCCACCGCCGCGCAATCCGTTCGCCGGGCTCCGGATCAAGCCGGCGCCGGCAATCGAGGCCCAGCCAACGCCGCTGGACAAGGCGGTCGAGCGCTACGCGCGCGCCGCCGCCGATATCCTGCGTATGCGCAAGGCAAACCTGCCGGAGTTGCCGCACCAGAAGATCGCGTTTGCCGAAGCAGGCAAGGCGCTCGACGCGGTACGGCCGAACGCTGCCCGCGATCTACGCAGTGCCTTGAACGCGGATCTTGCGCTGGTCGACCAGGCGGCCAGCGGCAAGACCGCCGCAGCAATCCGCGCGATGGCGCTCGAAGCCGAAGTACGGATCGGCACCGCGCAGCGTGCCGACCAGTTCGTCGCAGACTGGCAGCGGCAGACACGCCGGCTCCACGCGCTCAACCGCGCCGGGGATTATGATGCGGTTCGTGGCGTGAAGGAGAGCATGACCGACATGGCCAAGAGCCTTCACCGTGATCCCCAGCTCGAGTCGCTGCTCCGGAATCGCGTCAAAGAACTCGGAATCGGGAAGCTGAGTGGGGCATCTTTGTCCCATGACCTCCAACAAGTACCCGCCCTCTCGCGTGGCCGCGGACTGGGCCTGTAGGCTCCGATCATGACCGATGATCTTGCCCAAGCCGCCCCAACCGACGACATTGCCCAGGCGTTCGAAGCCCTGCGCGGCGAGGTTAGCCTGACGCGCGTTGCGCTTGAAGGGCTGACCGCAGCCCGCGAGCGGATACCGGACTACAGCACAACGCTTGGTGAGATGGCCGAAGCGTTGAAAGGAGCGGCCGACGGCATCGATCGACTCGAACGGAGTCCAGCAGCCCGGCTATCACCGGCCACCCTGACGGTGGCGATCGTCAAAGCGAGCGTTGAAGCCCGCGCCGAGGATCACGCGCTTTTGCAGGAGGCGCGCGACGCTTTGTCGCGGTCGATTGGACGGATTGATGGCATTATAGAGCGTGGTCAGGCCGCGGATCAGCAGGTGAAGTGGCTGATCTGGGTTGGTGTGGGAGGCCTGATCGCAGGCATTTTGCTCTGGTCGATATTGCCGGGTGCGATTGCTCGTTCATTGCCAGCCAGCTGGCATGTCCCGGAGTGGATGGCGGCGCGTACGATGGGGATGACGCAAAGGGATGCGGGCGAAAGAATGATTGCATCTGCGTCAGCTTCGAACCGGATGCAGCGCTAGTGAGTTCTAGCTCGCTCTGGCCCGGATAGCACTTGCGATTCCATCAGCGGTGGCGGCTACCTTCGCGGGCGAGCCAAGATCGCATTCCCAGGCAACAAACACGTACCAACCAGCAGATTGCAACTGCTCGATGACCGAGGCGTCCCGAGCCACATTGCGACGGAATTTCGCGGCCCAAAACTCAGTGTTGGACTTGGGCATCGTTGCGATCTTGCATCCTGCGTGCCGGTGCCAGAAGCAACCGTGAACAAAGATGACCGTGCGATGCTTCGGAAGCACGATGTCGGGCTTGCCTACCAATCGACGGCCCTGGAGCCGAAACCGAAACCCGAGTCGATGAAGGGCTTTGCGCAGGGCGACTTCGGGCTTCGTGTTGTTGGACCGAATGCGCGACATGCGTTCGGATCGCTGGGCCGGAGTCAGGGTGTCGACCATCCCGGCTAGCCTTCCCCTGCCTCGCGACGCGCCTCCAACTCGAAGAACGGCAAGCCGCGGACTACTTCGCCCGGTACGTCGAATGACTTGTAGAGGCATTGGTGTACTTGGAGCGACTTCACCCGTTCTGCCATCTCGGCGGCGCCGCCCGTCAGCCCCAGCGCGGACAGCTCGGCCGGCGTGACGTTCGGGACCTTGTGGACGAACCAACTGAGCAGCGGCTCTCGATAGTCGGTCGCGTTCACCTTGAAGTGCCGCAGGTATTGCGACGCAAGGATAACGCCGGTCCCGAACTCCCGGCCTTGCAAGAGCAGTTTGCGCAGCACGTCGAACTCATACCGCATGATGTTGTCGGCTTCGTCGACCAGTAAATAGGAATCAACCGCGCGAAGCTGCGGGTCGCTGCCAATGAAGGACCGCTTGGGCGTACGAAGCATGTTTTCGTAGAACATGTTGAGCATGACAGCGACGAGCATGTTCTTGCTGCGATCGTCCTGGCCCAGGGCATCGAGCGAGATGACTACCACGCCATCGAGAAACTCGTCGAATGGCTGCGTGTCGCTCGTCTTGGCGGCAAAAACCTCCATGTCCACGAGGTCGTCGATGATCGCCATGGGCGAGTCCGACTTACCATCAAGCAGCTCGGCATAGGCCGCATGGACATCGTAGAGTGTCGGTTGTTGCCCAGGCAAGCATGCGTCATAGGCAGCGCGAACCGCCCGCTTGAGCTTGTCGCGCTGCACGGGTCCGATCCCGGTGTAGATCTTGTCGAGTACGTCGGCGAAGAAGCGGAACCGATCGAGCCAGGGCGCGGCGGCATCGCCGATCGCACTCGTATCGAACAGGTTGAGCGGCAGCCGGTATGGCTTCACGACGCGCGCGCCCGTCGCCTTTACGAACTCGGGACTGCTATAATCGCGCTTGTAGTCGAAGATCAGGAAGCGCGGCCGGATTCCGCGGTTGGCGGCTGACGCGTCCGAGATCTGCATAATCAGCGACTTCAGCAGCTGCGTCTTGCCCGTACCCAGATCGCCGACCACGCCCATGTTGAGCTGGTTCAACCGTGTGTCAGAAATATTTAGCTGAACCTCGCCGGGTCGGAAACTGTCCACGGTGGTGCCGATCGACAGCACGATGCCGGTCAAGACCTCGTCCGGCGTGGCCACGACCGGCATTGCGACCAGGGTTGGAACCGGCGCTAGCTCGACTGCGACCGGCTCCGCGCCTTCGTCCCCGGTGGGCGCCGATGCCGCCCCGGAAGTTGCTTCCGCATCCAGGCCTGCAGGGGGTTGCACGAGGCCCGTGGTAAACGCGCCCGCGGCCGGGAAGAGATCCCATTGCCCAACCCTGGCCCGAACACTGTCGTAGAAGGCCAGTGGGTCTCCGGCGACAACTTGGCCGGCGTCGCTGCTGCCGATCGTGATGGTCTCGTCGAAGCCGTCGTCGTCACGGTCGCGCACGCCGCTGCGAGGACTGTCATCCACGATTATCAGTCGGCCGCGCTGGTCGACCGAGACGCATGGTCGTGGATCGAGGATGGCGGACGCTATGCGCTCATGGAGCGACGCCCATTGTGCCTCCCGGCCAACGACGTCTGGATGCTGGCTATAGACCCGCATGCCAAAGCCGATGATCGAGAGCAGCAGGTGCTGGAACCCAAGGGCCCAGGCAACAGGCTGGCCGTCGTGCGGGAGCATGCCGGCAAGAAGCCGGGAAAAGGTCCGCGCTTGCTCCAGCGCGTCGTTCACCTCCGACGGCGGGAACACGGACCCGGGCCGGCACTTCACCTCGATAGGCGTGAGGTGGATTCGGACGCCTTCCGTCCCGAGCTTGACGCCCACGACCAGAAGGTCGGGACGAGAGAGGGAGGTGTCCTTCCGATCCTTGCCCAAGGATTTCGCGAGGTCGGAGAAATACCCCCGAAATGGATCGACCGGCACGATGATGCAGACGGTGACGTCCTCGCCGGTGCCATCGATGACCGGGACTAGGCTCTCGCCAATGTTCGACAGCCGAAACCGATCCTGCAGTAGTCGGACGGCCACGAACAAGCCGAGGTCGCCCGTCGCGCCGGCATTGTCGCCAGCCAGGCCCCTAATCGTGGGAATCCCGCGGCGAGCGATCTCGAGCAAGACGTCCTGGACTTGGTCTGGCTCGATGGCTGCGCATCCCGGCAGGCGGCCAAGCGCCTTTGAAAGTGCTTCGCGATCCGCCTGCTTGACCCGCGACAACAGGTAGTAGCCGTTCGTATCGCCAGCCCGATGGGAATAGGACGGCATGTCATAATCCCAGAGGTAAGCGTCCTCCAACCATCCGCCGAGGAAGCAGGCTGGATCGATCGCCGAGGACGAGACCGCGACGAAATCGGTCCGGCGCGTCTCGAGCATGTCGCGCACGGCGTTGACGTTCGGCGCGAACCGCATGCCGGTCCGACGATCGCCAAGGCTTTCCATCGTGCCAACGCAAGCGGCGACCTTGTCGGCAAGGACATCGCCGGAGGTCGACCCTGCCAGCGACTGGCGTGTCTCGCTTAGGAACGCGCCAGGGAGTTGGCGGCGGACCCGATGGCGCAGCAAACCGCCATGGCCAAGCGGCGATCGCCCCGAAACCGGCGCGGCGCTGGGCTCGGACATGTCGAGCTGTGCGATGATCCCAAGGTCGGGTCGGGCGGTCGCTGGCTGGCCATCGAACCACCGCACGCTGTTGCGGGTATCCTCCGATAGGTTGGCGATTGTCGCATCGTCCGGGCGTGAGTCGCCATCGCGGTGGTCATATATCTCGACGAAGCGTGGCCCCGCCGCCTGGCGGGGGGCGCGGCCGTCGCCGTCGCGGTATCGATCTGAGCACCAGTTAATGAGGCCCTCGTTGCAAGCATCCGTCGTGCCGCCGGCGCTTGCGACCACGACACCGACGACCGGCTTTGCCGAGAGGAGGCCCGACACATCCTCCAGCGCGCGGGCGACCTGTGCCGCGCTAAATCCAACGGAAATGCCGCCAACCGAGATGCCGAAAGCTTCGCCGAATGGGGCGATCCTCGACCGGCTGGGAAGGCGGCCAAGTCGCTCGCCGTTCCACAAGACCGACCAGTAGTCGGTGCCATTTTCCACGGCTAGGAAATCGACCTTCTCGATGCCGCCCGGCGATCGAAGCGACAGCGTCAATAGGTCGGGGACGCAGTCGGGATCGAGGACGCTCACCGCCGGGCACGGATTCCCCCCGGACTCGGCCTCTAGCAGGACGCCCTGGGCAACCGCGTGCCATGCGAGACGGAGCGGGTGGAGCGGCGACAGCATGATCGCGTCGGGTATCCGTGAGATGGTCCTGCGATCATCTTCCAGCGACGTGATGATACCCACGTCGACCCAGCATGCCACGTCGGGTTCGGCGGCGAGCCACGCTTGGTAGGCGTCGAGATACTGCTCGACGAGGGCGCGGAAATCCTCGTCGCTTACGAGCCACTTCCCGAGCTCGGCCGACTCCATCAGCCCAGTTTGGTCGCCAGTGCCGCGAATGCGCGCCGCAAGTTGCTGCCTCGCTTCCACGAAGCCAATTGGCGGCTGGAACTCGGCGGCGTCCGGGCGCGGATCCTGCAGGAAGCGCCCGGTAGAGAAGATTGGTCCGGTGCCGGTGCCCCAGACGGGCTGGACCCAAGCATCGACATAGTCGTCGGCGAGCACGATCGGGAGATATGATCTCCCGGCGGAATCCTCAGACAGCATCCAATCCTGCAGGCTCGAAGCCCGGGCGCTCCGGTTCAGTTGGACGACGGGCTTTGCCTCCGAAGGCTCGATCGCCCGGCGATTGGCGCGGATCAATCGTTCAAACTCGCTCCGACAGCCCTGCTCGACGACGTCCTCGACCGCGAGGAACACGCGGCAGGTCTCGTGCGAAACCGAGCCGTCCGCTGCTGGCCGGCTGAAGCCAATGTCCACTTGGTAGTTCGTTTCCGCTTCAACCTCGACCTGATGGAATCCCTCGCGCACGGGCCGAACGACAAGTTGTTGGATGGCATCGATGCGATCCTGGGTATCGTCGGCGGTGCCCGTTGCCCCGGCGTCCAGTTCGACTCCTGGCGATGTGAACACCAACAGTTCGTAGCGACCGCCGCCGGGCACGACCAGGCTCGTCTCGAGTTCTGGCGCTCCCTTGGCGCGACGCGTAGGCTTGCGCGGCGGGGTCAGCTTGCGGGCGAGCCGGCAGGCGACGAAAATTCCGGGCTGCCAAGTCGCGAGCGACACGATCTTGATCGCACCGGGCTTGAAGCCGTCGGCGGACGCCGCGTACCGAAGGGGCGTCTTGTGGCCGGGCGGCGCTTCATCGAGGAAGACAGCCTCCTCGTCGCCAACCCGGATTTCGCCGAGCTTGTTGCCCTTGCCGCGCTCGATAGACACCACGGTGCCCGTCGCGTCCGGGCCGACGGTCTCGAATGTGAGTGCGACATTGCCTTCCACGAGGATCGGCATGCCCTTGGCCAGCGGTACAAGCGCATTCGAGCAGCCCATTCGGATGTCGCCCTGCGCGGCGGCATCCTCGGTCAACAGTTCCGACCACTTCTCGGTGGTTAGCGCCCTCCACCAATCAGGTGCGGCTGGCATATCCAATCCGCTGTCCGGAGCATAGTAGGCGGCCGTTGCCCTTTCGAATGCCGTTGGAAGGTCGCATGTTTCGCGCAAGTGGGCGAGGAAGGCGTCGAGGTGGTGACTGTCTTCATCGCTGGCATTCTCCTGCGCACGACGGACGCCGGGACCGAACCCATCAGACATGGCATCCGCGATCTTCTCCAAGACCGCCACTTGCTCGCGGGACGATATCGAGCCGTCGCGCATCGGCGGCATCCCGCAAGCAAGGCTGACCTGCTGCGCTGGCGTGAGGCCGGCCAAGCCCGGCACCACCGAGAACAGGCGCGAGAGCACCTTCCACGCTGCGGCGCGCTGAGTTCGTTCCGGATCCATTTCATCCGCGGCAGCGGCCGCCCTGCCAACCAAGGTCCGCGCATCGTCGCGCTGCTGCTGTTCCTGGATGCCCGCCTGGCCAACGCCGACGCGTACCAATTCCTGGATGAACTCGTCCCCCCACCAATCCTCGAAGGGCACGTTGCCCCCGTTGTTGGCGGCTGCGACGCCGAACTCATCGGTCGTTGACGTCACAGAGCGCATGCTGTGCTGGCCCGGAGGGACAAGGGCCAGGAACGTCGGCTGGGAGGGTGAATTGCGCAGGTTGAGCAAATGGGTGTCGTCGCAACAGCCAGACACGCCGACCGGCGGGTTCTCCTCGCCTGGGGCCAAGCTTGGCAGCTGAAGCAGGATGGGCACCTTCGGGCCTACCTCGCCATCGACGGCCAAGAAGTCGAAGACCTTAGCCAGGATTTCCTTCTGGGGGCCGTGGAAGATCAGCCGCACTTCGCCACGCTCGCCGCCCGGGGCTTGCGAGAGCTTGTCACGAATGAGATCCGCGATGGTGGATGCCAAGCGGTTCATGCGGTTTCTTCCTGGCGGGTGGGAAAGGGCGGCACGAGCAGCATGCCGCTTTCCGCATCGGGGCTGTCGAGCACCAATCCGAGCATGCGCAGCTGATGGCCGAGGTCGTTCGTCGCGATATCCCTATAGTCGACGATCGCCCCGTATCCGGCCAGATGCTGGGACAGGCGGCGCACCGACCGTGGCCCTGTCGTGCCTGCCAAGGAGCAATGCACCAGCGCCAGCACGCTGACCGGTCCCAGGCCGACAACCCAGGGACTCGAATTGCTAGTGCCGCGCTTTCGGAGCGAGAAGCCCTGATCATAGCCGCGCAAGACCGGGTTCGCGGCCTGCCGCTGGCCGAGGACATGGCGCGCGAACTCCATGATGTTCGAGCCAATTCCCTTCTTGCACAGGAGCGTCCGAGTCTCACGTTCGGACACGTCGGCCAAGACATCGCGGACCCCGGTCGCCTCCACGGCGCCCGCCCTCGCCCGCACGCGTTCGCAAACTTCCGCGACGGCGGCCGCCGATGACAACGACGTTATCTCGACCCCGGCGGCCTGCAGCGCCCACAGCGTCGCGTTGAGGCCGAGACGGGCCTGGAGGAAGGCTGACGCGCGGTCCTTGATACCGGGAAGGGCGCGATCACCATAGGACAAGAACTGGAAGGCCTTGGGGTAAATCGCTGAGCGCGCCGCCGCCGCGTCGGCCGGACCGTTGCCGTCGAGCGCACCCCTAATGCAATCCCATGACTTGGCATGGACGTCGCACAGCCATGTGACATGCGCGACCGCAGCGAGCCTAACGATCGCCTCGAGAAGGCTTGTCCATTGCCGGCGGGTCATCGAATCCTTGGCGGAAATGATTGAGCCAAGATCACGGACGAAGCGCCGTGCTGGATAATCCAAGCCATCTCTGTCGGCCGGGTCCAGCGTCGATTGCTCACCAGGCTCAACGGCCGCCCAGGCTGGCTGCGGCGACCAAGCCTCGATCTCGGCTTGCAGGAAGCGGGCGAAGATATCGTCGTTGTCGGTCACCGAAAGGGCATCGAACAACGCTTGCCAAGTCGCGGTCGCCGTTGCCGCGTCAGGCGACCCGAGCCACACCATGCGGCGGATCAACGCGCCTGCCGGCCATGAATTGCTGCTAAGCCGCGCCGATCCTGAGAAGACCGTAGCTTGGGGTACCAGCGGCGTAACCTGCACGAACCGCTTCGAGGATTGATTCGGGAGCTTGGGGCTTTCCAGGACCGAATGGAGCAGCATATGGAAGGTGTCCGCGTCGAGCGCCGCCGCATCTGGCTTGCGCGCCCGATCGCGGTACCATTGGACTTCCTTGTCGAGGTCGCGCCCGCGCTGCGGCACGGTGCGCTCAGTTGCACCCTCCAGACCGACATGCCGGTACAATGACGACAGGATGACCTCGGAGCTTGCATATTCGGGAGCGGGCGACATCGCGAGCGCCGAATCCTGGTAGGCCGCATGGGAGGTGCGCCACGGTTCCTCCCTAAATTTTGCCAGCGTCATCGGCCCCCGCCTTCCTTGCGAATGGCGAAGCCAGACCGCCGTTGAACGACCGACGTGCCGCTAGATCCAATCCGGATACGAGCCCGGTCGAGCACGAGCTTGTCCCTAACGATCGGGCCGGAAAGACGCGCACGCGTGGTATCGAGCAGCGCGAGTACGGTTCGCGGCAGCGACGCCACCGACATTCCCTTCTCGAGTTCCTTCACCGCCTTGAAGAGGTCGTAGGTCAACGCAATTGGCTGGCCCGATCGGCCATCGCCGACCATTAGAAAGCAAATCGGGGACGCCGGCCTGCCGGCCTTCTCGGCATCAAGCGGCTGCACCGAGCGGGACGGCACGACCAGGGTGGCGCGCCGGATCATCGGCGGCAGTGGTTGGCCGAAGGTCGTCGTCAGGGAAATTTCGAAGTCCTGGTTCCGATTGAGCAGCTGTTCTACCTCCTGCGCGACATCGAACAGGTCGTCGCCGGCGGTGTCCTCAAGCACGCGCTGGAAATCTTGGAGGATCGGCGCATCGAGCACGGCGGCTGTTCGGGTCCCAAGAGCCCGCCGGACGAGGCGGCAGGCAAAGTCGCGGACGAAGCGCTGCACATTGGTGGCCGATGTTGGCCTTTTCCGGCGGACTCCCCCGACCGACAGCGCTGCGTCAAGCTTAGCCAACCGCTCGACGAGGTCGACCTCGAGCCGCGATAGCACCTGCAGCTTCCGGACGTAGTCTAAGCCCTCTAGGACCGAGCGACTGAACCTGACATCGATCTCGCGGAGCGCAAAGCGGGTATTCTTGGTCGCCTGCACTTCCGTGTCGGGGTCGGTGAGCGCGGGGTCGAGCAGCTCGGCGACGCCTTCGAGTGCGCTGCCGATCATCGCGGGCAGGTATGCCGTCCGGCGGGACGACAGGAACCACTGCAAGCCCATCGCAGTATTGTCGTCGTCCAGCTCGAGTTCCTTGATCTCGCGCAGGAGCGCGGGACCAGCGTCGCGCTCCCAGCGGTGGAAGAGCGCATGCTGGTATTGCGCCGCGACCAATTGGAAGATGGCCGTCGATTGCTCCTTTGACGGCTTGCCGCCCCGGCGCGCTATCTCGTCGAGCCCAACGAGCTTCCCTGCCCATTCACAAGGTTCGAGGCCGGCTTCGCGGGGCGATACGCGGTGGCCGGCAAGTAGGTAAGATGCCAGCGAAAATAGGTCGCGAAAACTCCAGCGCTTCCCGCTTGCCACCTCGAACCATCGAAGGATTTGTAGGAGCGACGTTTCCTCGCGTTCGCGTGCCAGCCGCTCGCGACTACCGCAAAACGGACAGGAGGCGCCACCGGCGCACGACCCTGGTGCGGGCCATTTCTTGTCGTCGAGCGCGGTGCGCAACAGGCTCCGCGCTGGTTCCTCGCCACCTGCCAGAGGTGGGAGGAGCAACGATTCCGCATCCATGGGCCACACAGCCACGTCGGAGTAGCCGGCGAGCGGCCAGCAAGATGGAGCGTCTGGGGCCAGGCTAACCGCGCGCGTCACGGCTTCGAGCAGGCGGCGAGAACCTTCTCGGTCGTTGTCGATCGCCTCGATTAGCGCATCATCGAGCACGCCGCGGTTCACGCAACACAAATAGGCCTCGCCTGGATCGGCTGCCTGCGCGGCGTCGAGTTCCTCGAGCAGGAGCTGCGCGGCTTGTTTGCCTGCCGCGCCAACGACAGCGGAGGCATCCTGAACGATCGACAAGCCAAGTTGGCGCGACCCGATCCCGAGACCCGTCGTATCGACGCGGACGAGGCGCGGAACCGCCGTACCCTCTGGCGGGAAGAAGGATTTCCTGAGCTCCGCCGCAAGCTTGCCATCGGCGCCCAACGCCGCGTCGAGCCAGCCCACCGTGGATTCGATCGCCTCGGTCTTGCCATTTCCTGGCCCGCCAACCAGCATCAAAATGCGCGGGACGCTACCTGGCCCGGACGCGATCGATCCAGCCCAGGCTTCCAGACGATGCAACAGGTTCGTCTCGAACACCGCTTGGCCTGGCCGGCCGCTGCCTGCATCGAATAGGCGGCGAACGCCGCCCGACCGATTGCCGGCCCAATTCAAGAGTTGCGCCGGAAACGGCGCCACTACGGCTTCCCCCGTCATAATCCCCCCTAGGCCGTCGCGACGGCCGGTAGTTCCGCTGCGCCGTCGCCGAACAACGATTTCGTTAGGGCGACTTCCTCAAGGAGCTTGCGCACCGCGATGCCGATCGCGCGCGCAAGGTAGGGCGGCACGGCGTTGCCAACCTGCGTATAGCGCGGGCACTCCTTCGTGCGCCGGTCGCCACCGGTCGTGAACTTCCCCTTGAAGGCGAACCAATCCGGGAACGACTGAAGGCGAGCGCTCTCGCGAACGGTCAAGATGCGCGGCTCGCAATAATGGAGGATGTCGTCCGGTAAGGTGGTGACTGTCGGGGCGGGTTCGCCGCTGTCCATCGGATAGATCCGGTGCTTCTTGAGGCCGTAGGTCTTGCGGCTTTCGTCATTCATGCGGACGCCCTTGCGACATTCCACGAGGATGCGGGCGAACCGTTCCCTCACGTCGTCGCGGTGCCGGGCGAGGCGCATGCTATCCATGCTGCCATCGTGCCCGGCTTGCATTAGCCGCTGGTAGGTCGTTGTCGGTGCGCTGTATTTTACCTCGCGGAAGCCGCGGGTCGATTCCGGGTCGGTGCAGTCGATCATCTCACGGCCAGCGGTCTCCAGGTCTGATAACGCACTGGAGGCGCTGACCGCCTCGGGAAGGCCAAGCTCCTTGAGCTGCGCAAGCCGCGCTTCCTCGAGCAGCACGAACATCCGCGCGATCCCGCCATCCAGCCATTCGCAAAGGTCCTTCCGGATGCCGACGGCGATCAGGCGCGAGCGACGCTGGGGTACGCCGAACCGGGATGAATCTACCAGCATGGCCTCCATCTTGTACCCAGCCAGGTCGAGGCTATCGACGAGCTTGTCATAGAAGGACTTCGGCTTCTCGACCTGCTCGCCGGGAACCGGGAGATCCACGACGTTTCGACGCGCATGGGCGACGCGCATCCCCGGCACGTTCTCCAAGATGAGGGCCTGTGGCTGGAGTGCAGCGACGACCTCCACGTATTTCTCGAACAACAGGTTGCGAGGGTCTCCTTCGACGCGCCGCCCGGCAAAACTGAAGCCCTGGCACGGCGGTCCACCGGCCAGCACGTCGATCGTGCCCCGCAGCCCGACCAAGTCATCCTTGTGCTGCGCGAGGAGAAGTTCGATGTCCCAAGCCTGCTTCGCAAGCCAGGCCGGCCAATCAAAGGCGACCGTGGACAGTGGGCTTTCGACGAAGTTGGCCGAAAAAGTCTCGAAGGCCATCGGATCGCGCTCGACCGCGAACTTACCCTTCAATCCTGCCAGCGACAGCCCAAGTGAAAGGCCCCCGCACCCTGCAAATAAATCGGCGAAACTATAGGACTTCATCGGCCACTAAATACCTCGTTGGCTTGCAGGCTATCCGGCGAGGCTAGCTTCAAGTTCCCATCATTCTGGCCAAGGAAAATAGTGGCCCCGGCCAGGGCTCGGCCGGCGATGTTGTCTCGACCTACCGAGGCCCGCCCCAAGCATAGCGAGCTCGCGACGATCCTACCATCGCGAAGAGGCGACCCGATCTCGCGGTCGCTCAGATCGAAAATCCGTCGATTCCGGCCGGCCGAAAGGAGGGAAATGACTTTACTCACCGACATCGGCGCTGGGGTACTCGACGTCCATCCAGGTCGCATGGGCAACGTGGAATTTCTCGTTGATGGCCCTGATCGTCGACCGGGCTTCCGCAAGTGGGGCTGCGTCGACCCCCACGAAGCGATACCCAACACCTAGACGGAGATAGAGGAACATCAGGATATCGGAGATCAGCCGGCCCTCATGGGCAACGTGGATAGTTTCGCGCCGCTCGGGGGATCGTCGGTCCCGATCAAGCGGAATCGATGCGCCCACCATGTCCATGTGGTGGATATGGCTCGCCATGGAATAGCTTTGTGCCATGCCGCCGAGGTTGCGAAAAAGTGGATCGCCAGATCGCGACAGCTCGCCGACGAGGCCAGTGAAGCCCCACCGATTCTCAAGCTCCCGACGATGAACTCGATCATAAGTCGCGCTAAGCTCGGCGAGTTCATCATCAGCCAACAATCGATCTCGTATCGGGCGCCATTGCGGGTGGTCCGGGTCCGTGACAGCGTCGAGCAGTTCAACGCACTTCCGATGGTCCTTCATCAATGCGACGCTGAACAAGTCGTGGGCAAATTCGGAATGCCGATCATCGAAGGTCGTTGGGCTCTGCAACATGTAGGCGAATTTGAGCGAACCCTCGAGCACGGATCGCGCCAGGATATCCGCGTCCCACAGCTGACCATAGGCGCAAAGTAGAAGCGCACTCTCCGAGGCGCGTGCGGTTGCCGACAGAAGAAAGCCGATCGTTTGGCGCTCCCCTGGCTGCCAAGGATGGGTTGCAACGGGAGCCATCAACGGGAGCAACTTGCGCGCCGACATCAAGCCTTCTTCCGCCCATTCCCTTTGGGCCGAGATCATGTCCTCGGTGTACAAGTTTACCTCCGCTTTGAAACGCAGCCGACTTCCCTGAATAGACCCGCAGAAACGTCAGATCGTTCCTTGTTTGTTCCGAACGTTAGGTCAAGTCAAGCAGGCGCGTGGTCCGTCATCGAGTGAGTTGCGCCGCCAAAAGGGCGAACAGCGCCACCAGCGCCAGCGCTTGTTGGAACAAGCGGTAACATGTCGATCAAAGGCAGCATCCTGGGTCGCCCAGACCGTCTCGTCGATTGCGCTTCACCGCTGCATTAGGTCGAGCCCGGCCGGGGCTCGAATACGAACAGGGCTATCTGCGTGCTGCCAAGTCTCGGTAGTCGTATAGCGTGACTTCAATTCCGCTTTCACGGAGCATGCTGGAGGCAAACTCGAATTCCGATCCCCACCGCTCGTCGGCATGATCAGGCTTAAGTCCGACGAGCCGTACTACTCCCGCCTGAACGATGGCACGCGCGCAATCTATACAGGGGAACCAGTTCACGTAGGCTGTGCACCCTTCAAGCACGATGCCGAGTCTGGCGGCGTTGTAGATGGCGTTGCGTTCCGCGTGTTCCGTCCAGGAATATTTTGCTGGTCGCTCGTGCCGTTCCGATATGTCGTCGTCGATCCCGCGAACGAAACCGTTGTAGCCCGATGCGCGCAATAGTCGATCCGGGCCGACGATGACGCACCCAGTCCCGGCGGACCGGTCCTTGCTCCACGTACCAAACATCTTGGCTAGCTCAAGGAACCTCCGGTCCCAGCGTTCCTGGTGGTCGATCTCGCTCACGCGGCGAGCCTGTCGTGTTGCCGCAAGTCCGACGAGAGCTTGGACCATGCCTCCATCTCGACCGGATCGGTGGCAACGTCCGCCCGGGCATAGAACAGCCGCGAAATCTCCATCGACCAATTTTCAGGAGCGCATCCCTTCGAGAGAAACACCGCGTTCTTGAGCTCCGCCATGACGCGCGGCGATTGCGCAATCTCGTCGAGAAGCGGCCGTAGATCCTCGACGAGCCTGGTAGCGAATTCCGGCGAATGCGAGCCAAGCTCAACAAGCGACCTCATCGAGCCATATCGAACATTCTCGTCCTCGTCCTTGATGACCCGGTCGAGCAGGGCTTCTCGAAAGCAGTCCATGGTCGCGCTTCCCATGACATGGCACGCCCGCCACCGGATGACCGGCCGGCCATTGTAAGCAATGTGAACGAGTCGATCACACTGGTCCGCCGTGAACGACAACCGCTTAAGCACGTTTGCCGCCGTCCAGCCGATGATCGAGTCGTCTTCCTCGACTGCGTCGATCGTGGCGTCGCCCGCGGCCTGTCCGCTGGGTAACGTGAACAGGGTCTTCCAAGTGGCGAACAGCTCGGAATGCTCAGGTTCCCCTGCAACGATTCCGATCAGCGCCTCTCGGTTGGCTGCGCCCCTCATCGCGACTGCCGCGCCGTCCGTGAACAGCTCGAGGGCATCCAGCGCCTTGCGCGCGGAACGGTAATGCCGGTCGAATTTCTTCTCGGCTAGCATCGCGAGGATGATCGTGCGCAAGGAGCGCGAAATGTTCGCCGGGGCGATTTCCTCGACTTCCGCGAGCGCGTACCCGGCCGCATAAGGATTCCAGTCATACACCGCGCGCAGGAACTCGTCCTTCGCTTCCGCCTGAAGCTCCTCCAGCGCAAATGCGACGGCGTCGAACGAATTGCCCCGGAAGGTCAACGCGTCCAACGAGCTGTGCCGATGCTCGAAATCCCACAGCTGGGGCTCTGACGCGAGATACCTGGCTGCAAGATAGTCGTGCACCCAGTGATGGTTGAATGCGACCCGTCCGTCAGGCAGGCGAACGAGCACGCCGCTCTGGCGGAGCGTATCCGCAACGCCAGGGCCCTGCTCGCCGGGGAACTTCCCGGGATCGAAGGAACGGGATTCGTCGTCCCGGTAGGCTGCGAATGCACCTTCGGCGGCCACGTCCATGCCCGCGGCGTCCAGCTTGCCGTGGCTCTCGACGAAGTCCCGGATCGTGGCGAGCGGGGAATTCTTCAAGGCGCCCTTCATGGCCTTGTCGACGAAGTACGGGCTGTCGAGCAACCGCTGGGCGCCGGCCGACAGCGCATCAACGTCGAGATGCTTCCTGGCCTCGTTGATGTCGACGTCCAACGGCATGGCGAAGAACCAGCGTTCGTCCCCGTTCGTGCGGCGGCGCACCAAGCGGTCGGAAACGATCACCGAGCAGTTGATGATCAGGGAAGCGATCTGGTCGCACGCGGACAGGATATCGTCAGCGGTCGACCCCGGTGTCTCATTGAGGCCATCAATAACTAGCAGCTTTTCCTGCCGGGCCGGCAGGAAGTCGAGGTCCGCGACATCCCTTTCGCCGGCGCCAAACCGTCGCAGTAGGAAATCGATCGCGTCACGGGCGCCGTCGCGGCGGGCGTTCCAGCCCTCGCTCGCATCGTGGTCCCATCGCGACAAATCGACCAGCACCACGGTCGCCCCGGCGGCCGCGCCGTCCACGACGAGCCGACGCATCAACGTACTCTTCCCGGACCCGCCGCGGCCGGAAAGCAGGATGCGGCCTCGCTGCTTGGCAAGCGACAGGAGGCCTTGATGGGTGAGCGGATCGCCGTGCTCGCCACGCAGTAGCGCGGAATAATCGGCGCACAGCGCAACCGACAGCGAGATCTGCTCGCCCAGCGCATCCAGGTACTCGTTCGCAATTCCAACGTCGGCGCTCATGCTGCCACCTTCAGTCGATGGGAAGGCGATCGGGCTTCGCCCGATGTTCCCATTTCGTTCTCGATATAAGACTTCATTTGCATATGGCAACGATCTCGTCTGCCACGCTAAGGGAGAAGGCGGCAGCCGTCGCTGCAGCGTAGTCGCGCCATTGCTTGCGCTGGTCGTTGTTTCCCGCCGCGTTGACGAGGTCGGAAATGCCCCGGACGACGAGGTAGTTCAGGTTGTAGTGCCGGGCACTCCTGGCGTTGTAGACGCCCCGCGCAAGGCCATAGGATTCCATGTCGACGGCCAGCGCTTTGTCGAATTCGTCGAGGATCATCCGCTGGTATTCATTTTCGCCGTCGCCAAGGATCTTGTCCCCGGCGATCAAATTGCCTTCGAAGACTTGTGGCTTGCCCTCGACCGGCCGCTCCATACCAATCCGAGCGAGCCACTTTTCCTGGTGCTTGACCCGCTGGAATATCGTCTCGCGCAAGTATAGCGACGGGTGGTCAAGCGCCATCTTGCGAATGACGTCCTTGCCTTCCGCCATCTTGCGCATCTCGTACCAGTCCACGTGGTCGGCGACCACGACGTCGCCGAGGCCGACGCCCTCGCGCCCGACGCCGCCCGCGATCCCCGACAAGATGATGAATTCAGGACGAAATTGCTCGGCAATGGTGCGAACGAGGTCGCCGCACGGCCCGTTGCTGCGATCCACGGTCCTCGCGAGGATCATGTCATAGACGCCGGGTGCTACCTCGTTTCGGCGGAGATAAGGACTGTCGCCCGCCAATTCGTTGAAATCGCCCCGCGCGCGAACGGCAACGTACTCTTCCTCGACGATGGTAATGATCGCGACCAACGCGTTTCCGCCCCTGCCAGGCAGTCGGACCCAATCCGGCGCCGGGCTAGGGGCAGGGCCTTGCTGCACGGGGAGCATTTGTTCGGGCATGATGCTTCGATAGAGACTCCGTCGATCTCGATCAAACTTATCGTCCGCTCCCGCACCAAGCTCTGTGATGCTCTCAACGGTGGCTTGGCGTGCGATCAGCGTTCCAACTTCAAGTTGCGCCCAAACCTGCGCCCCGCTCGCTTGTCGATCACCGATAAAACAGCTCAGACCGCCAAATCGGCAGCAACGTAGGCGCGAATTGCGCAACGTTTTGCTAAGATTGCGGCCCGCAGAGGACCAGATGCCTATATAAGTGCTATTAGTATTTGGGCATTATCAAGTCATCAGGAGAATACGTGATGGCATTGATCAACCCGAATGTAGCAAAGCGCGAGCGCCAGAAGTTGAAGCTCAGCCTCGACGAACTGGCCCGGAAATCCGGCATCAACAAAGCGACGCTGCACCGCATCGAGAATGGGCGCATGAAGCGCAACGCCGACCATGTCGTCGCGCGCCTCGCTAAAATCTTCAAGCTCGAGCGCGATGCGCTAACGGCGGTGAACGTCGAAGATGACGATACCGCTGCGGAGAGCAGCTTCTCCTACCGCTCGCAACTCAATGTCCGGGTGTCGCACGAAACGCGCAATGCCCTCAATCTGGTGGCATGGCGCTATGGTGTGAAGCCACTCGACATCATCGAGCTTGCGCCGCTGATGTTCCATCTTGTCGCGGCGGAAACCCTGAAGGAGCGAGCTGGCCGCTTAGCGGTCCTGCGTGAAGCCCGCGAACGGATCGCCGATCTCTCGGGCGGTTTTCGCCATCTCCACGAGCGCATGGTCAATGATTGGAATGGCGAGGAGGTCGAGCAGCGCGAAGAACGCTCTATCGCGGCGCATGACATTCGCGGGGAGAAGGTCGATGACCCCGATGGTTTCGCCGACACAAGGCCGCTCGACTATGACGACGGTTCCCACAACCCTTTTGTCACCCAGGTCCGCGAGCGTCTCGCTGCGGTGCAGCCATCCGGTGCCGAACCGGAGCTGTTCGATTATTGGTCGAACGGGTTCGGCCCGCGCTTCGAGATCTGCCGCGAGGAGGCAGCGGCCTATCTGGGCGGAGACGACGAAGCCGCCGAAGAAATCGTCATGGGCCGGGTTGGCCTGCACGAAATCCCCAAAGAGCTTCGCGACGCAGACAAGGTCGGGCAGCGTGCGGCCTGGGTGCGGGAACGCGCAGTCGAACTTGGCGCGTTCAACGCCGAATGGCTGGAGACACTCGGCATCGGGGAACTCGAGCTGTGAGGGCACTGTTCGAATGCGGCTGCGCCGCTGGGCGCTGCACCATGCTAACGCGCCATGCTAAGACGCGTGTGCGCCAGCGCTCGATTCCGGCCTCAGTGGTGGATGCGTTGCTCGACTTCGGCGAACGCGCGCGATCGGGTGCCGGCACCGAGACCTGCTATTTCACAAAAAAGTCGTGGAAGCGATTCGCGACCTATCTCGGACAGGAAGCGCGGCATTTCGAACGCTACCGGGCAGTCTACGCGGTGGTTGCCGACGACGGGCAGGTCGTCACTGCGTGCTGGCGGCGATGACCGACCGCACAGCCGGTCAGCCAGCGCATTTGAACGGATCGGCTGATGAAAAGTCATTATCGACACAAGCGAAGTTTATTTTCGGTTCGCGTTGGTATTTCCGTTGGTACGAATTCCGAGATGCGCAAAAACATATCTATATCGTGGTGGCTTAGGGGTATGCTTCCAGTCCTCTTCTGGGCACCACCGCCCCTAAGGTATTGAAACCTTAGGGAATATCGGAGAACGAGGCTTTTTACAGGCGTCTGTTACAGATGTAACAAGGGCCAAAGCCATGTGTACCTATCTCGCCAAACGCGGCGCTACCTATTATTTTCGACGGGCCATTCCCGTTGAGCTTCGGCCTGCCTTTGGCGGTCGGGCTGAGTTTAACCGCTAGAATGCGATTGAGGCTCGATAGGTTCCAACCGATATTGTGGATCAAATCCATCGGCCAAGTGACTCTCAAAACCAGAGGCGTGGACCTCCTTTTTCGATTTGCCGTCTCGGCGCTTCCAAACGCCAGTGTAGCACCTTGTCTCACCAGCTATACTTTTTGGAACAAGTCTTTCGCTGATATATATGCCAGCCGTATCGCGGCCATATCGCTTGGATAGCACAATTCCGTCAGGCATCTTTACAATGACGCCGCAAATGTGGAGCGCATTTCCAACCCAGTCGAGGGGGAGGCCACTCAACCTACCAATCTCAAGCTCGGTGGCGGGCTGCTTTTGCGCATACGACAGGGCTGCGCTCGGCGGAAGCAGACTCAATACAAATATCGATGCGGCAGCTATGCTCATGTTTCCGCCTCTCGCGAAAGAAAATGCGTTATCACCTACCCGAAGAAATAGTCGCTGTGATAGTCTGCAACGTAACCTTGATAGGCAGTCGCGTGGCACCAGATTTGCCCAACGATTTGAATGCCCATCTTCGTCGCCTGTGACATGCCATTTTCTGGTAGCAGTGTTGCCGCGTGCGAGCTCTTGCGAACCCACTTGGCAAGCTATGTCGGAAGCATTTATTCTCGACTTGTAGGAAAGTGTTCCTCGAATGCTCTCCCGCAATCACGGTGCGGGGGCAATCAATGGACATTCTGGGGGAGCAGCAACGGCGGGCTTTTTCCGTCTGGCTGCGCACGGGCCGACGACCGAGGCCTGGCGATGGTCGCAAACTCGAATTGGAATTCAATCCGTGGCACGATCCGGACGATGGCCGATTTACGTTTGGGGGGGGCGGGTCGATATTACAGTGCTGGCGGGGCGAGCAGGGCCGATGGCCGGGGACAACGCACTCCGAAGATCAGCTATGCCGCGGACCCTCGTCTGCCTCCTATTCTCGACGAGGGAGCAGATGGAGGCTTGGAGGATGGAGGAGTTGGCCAGGAATGGGCATAGACCGGGTTTCAGGGAAGCCATTGGGAACAGTACCCCTGCTATCTCCAGGAACTTGATCTACAAACCCGCGTCCGGGCGGGTGCCCTCGGCATTCCCGACCGCTCCGATGGTCGTTCCGATCCGGTTGCCAGACGAAGCACTAGCCCGTCGGGCCAAGATGACTTCGGCGGCGGCGGCCGGAGTTTTGGGGGTGGCGGTGCGAGGGGTTCCTGGGGGCGGACCGGCACGACCTGACTATCCCGCGTCCACGCCTTCAGCCGGGCCGAGCTTCAAGGCCATGCAGGCGGATCGGCGAGTGCCCCCGACGGGCGAGTTGCCAGTGACGCGAGCGAACAGCGTCACATCATCGTGCGCAACGGCTACACCTATGAAAATTGACACGTGCGATAGGACGAGGCGCGTGTCGGGCGTGCTGTCGGATACCGATACGCCAGTCCGTTCAGCCACGACCCAGGCGAAAGCAGGCGGTGAAGACCGACGGACCAGCGACGATGGCGGGCACTATATCGCAGGGCGATTCGACGGCCCAACGGATGCCTTCAATCACTTCGCCCAAAAATGCCAATTTCAACCGCGATCGCTATCGAGTGCTCGAGGACGAGTGGGCGAAAGCCAAGCGAGCGGGCAAGGAGGTGACCGTGCCGATCGTGCCGCATTACCGTGAAGGGGCATTGAGGCCGTTTGAGATCGACGTCAGCTTCACGGTCGACGGTCAAAAGAGGAGCATCAAATGCCCGATGAGCGAACGGAGAAACGCCGTGGCAGACGATTAAACCGGGCGCCTGCCAATCAAGATCGGGCGCTTCCTGGCAAAGATACAGAGTATCCGTTCGACGGGACACTGCTCTATGCAGAAGTCGACCAGAACTTTGTTGCGCCAGCGATATTCAAGAATCTCGCGGACCAAATCCTGTATCGCGACCCTGACCTCAGGGAGCTGGGTGATACCTTGCTAGACCCTGGGAAGCGCAGGACACCGATGATCGGTGGGAAGAGATGAAAGTGCAGTACCTCGGTATGAATTGTAGCGCGAAATCATCGCCTTTGACGCAAGATTAAAATTCTCCAATGATCTGAGTGCCTATCTTTGTCCGCTGTGGGGAACCATCGCCCCAAACCTATCCTTGGCACCCTTCAAAGCCCTATCGAGCTGGTTAGATGCATCAATGGCTCGCCGATCAGATCAATAGTGGCATTCACTTTGAGTGGATTGGCACTGAGGGTTTCAATCTCGCTGGCAATATCATCAAGCGTAGTTATTCTGGGTGATATGCGGGGAGATCGCATCAGGTCTATCTGAGGAGACCTTCTCGCAAATCTCTATGCAAAATAGGTCGTAGTCAGCTAGTTTTGATGCTCTTTGGGCCGAAACGAGCAGGCCGGTATTACGAGCCTGGAGGAATAGCGACTTTGACCGGATTATTGAATCCCGAGAGCGTCGATACTACCTCGCCGTCCTTTACGAATATGACACGAGAGTTATCCGTATCCGCCAACCACATACCATCCTTTAATAGCTTTATCCCGTTTGGCGCGTACAGAGTCATCATGCCAGAGCAAGTATCAGACGCTCCGAGCCTAAGCGACGAGCCAGAATTACAAGTATATCGCGGCGCTGATCCTAGGGTTATATTTGCATCCCAATAGCCAATTATAGGCGGCGCCAAAACGACGAATGACTTTCCAGTTAAAATATTGATGGCGATGACCCGGTCATGGTGCTCCTCAACGACGTATACGAAGTCACCACGCCACTCTACGTCATTCGCGTAATAAGTTGATCTGTTCATTATAATCTTACCGTCGCGAACGGACTGCACAACGGTTCTATCTCCAAAAGTATCGGCGATAGCCAGATTGTCATTTAACAATGACGCGGACCGAGCATATGATACAGAAAGACTAGAAAACTTAAGAGAACCCAATCCGGTATTTTTATCCCAACCGTACACATCCACCGGTGCAATAGTATTATAAACAACAATAAGACTATCACCGGAAGTTGCTACATAATTTATGTCCATGTCAAACTTAAGGTCTTTAACTAGTTTTCCAGCACCATCCAACAAATGAACTATCGTCAAATCGGTTAAATCACTAACAAATATGAAGTTTTCATCCGCAAACACAAACCGACCACCGGTCGGATAGGTCCAGGCGACATCACCCTTGGAATCAATTCTAGATAGCGTCTTCGAGCCTTGTGATAATACCAACAAGTCAGACTTTAAACTATCCCCTATAAGCTTCGGTGCTTCGAAAGCAGTGTAATCGAATGCAACGGTGCCCCCAAATGTATAATATGAATAACGTGTCTCTGGAGTATAAGTCAGAGCCGTGAAGGTTGGCGAATATATCAGCGGAGGTTGGTCATTTACAGGTATGAGAAGAGCCGCTCGCGCATTGCCATTACCCGTCGCATCGGTAAAAGATCCCGATGGAATTTCGAATGAAACGCTTTGCCCCGATGAAATGGTTGACTCTACTTCAACCGTGAAATTTGTTTCGGAGTGCTGAGTCGATGAAATGACTGTCGCACCGGATACGTGCAGGTCATCCTGAACGCTGAACCCTACGGGAACTTCGCTGAAAACAAGAGAAACCTTGCCGTGTTGTTCAACACGTAGTGACGCTAGATCTGTCGCGGGCGCGATGGTCGCAATCGGTGCCACTGTATCTTTTGGCGGCGTCGGTGCTGTATTGCCCCCACAACCACTAAGCACCGCAGGCAATAACGCCATCAACCACTTCAATTTCACGCCACTCGCCCCCGTTATTCTCTGCGCGCCTTTTCGGATGACGCGAGTGAAACATTGATAATCGCCCATCCAAAATCTGACAAGCAGAATGCCTCCGACACGCGGCAGATGCGGGGTTAGAACCGCATGCTGATCGCTGCACGCGCACCGTGGTCGGTCGTCCGCGAACCATAGGCGCCGGTATAGGAAATGCCGAGCACGGTGGACTTGCCGAGACCGAACTCGATTCCGGCATCTACCACACCAGTGGTGCGATCGAGCGGCATGCTCTGCACCTGGAACGGCGCACCACCGGCGAAGCGCAGATCGACCGTCGGCACAGGGTGGCCGAAGGTCTGGCGCAGTGCTGCCGAGCCAGCGAGCCGCAACGTGGTTTCGCCGAGATTGAACGCCAGCTTGGTGCGCACGCCGGCATTGCCATAGGTCACCTTGACGCTGTCCACCCCGCCGGAGAGCGCGGCGGAGCCGCCATGTTCGGCGATGCTCCCATCGAACAGCGTGACATGTGCCACGCCGACGAACGGCTGGAGATCGAATCCGCCGAGATCGGTCCTGGTGCCGATCTCGCTGAAGACCTGGAAGGTCCGGGCGTCGTATTGGTCGCCCAGCATCTGGGCGAGACTGCCGAATGCGACGCTACGCTGCGAACGGATGTCGTGCCAGCTATACCCACCGCCCAGCTGCACGCGCAGCGCGCCGTAGGAACCGAGCAAATAGCCGCCGGCGCTGTAGCTGTCGGCATTGTGCGTGGCATTGCCGCTGTGCAGCTCGATCTTGTCATAGCCGAGCGCCACGCCCACCCGCCAGTTTGCGCCGAGCGAACCGTCGAAGCCGGTCAGGAAGCCCTTGATCGAGCGATCATAGCCTTGGGCCTCGGCATTGCCATCCATAGTGTTCGACGAACCCATCGCACGGCCCCAGACCGATAGGCCCTCGACTCCGCCGAGCTCGGAACGCGACAGCATCGCGTCGCGAATAAAGTGACTGTCCTCGACCAGCCGTCCGCGCATGCTCGCATAGTCGGAGCCGGCAAGCTGGTCGAACGCTGCGCGCGCCTCGGGCGCGGTCAGCAAGACCGTCGCGTCGAACACCGTATTGCCAAGGCCCAGCGCCTCGACCGCCGGAGCGACGGCGCGCTGGTTGCGGGTCTGAGCGATAGTGGCGAAGTCGATCGTGTTGCGCCGCAAGTTCAGGACCACCGCCGTGGTGTTGTAGATTAGCGTCGGGGTCAGGAAAGCAAGGTTCGATGCCACGTTGGAGAAGGTGCCGGAAAGGCCGCCCGTGGCGGTGAGGATCGTGTAGCTGGTATTGGCAGCGTAATTGCCGTTCGCCGCGAGCACCGTGACCGTGGTGCCGCTGGCGATGGTAGCGCTGCCGCCGACGACGATCTTGTCGCTCTGGCCCGCAGCGTTGACCTCGACCGCATACACACTGCCCGCCAGGAAGCTGAGATCGCCGGCGACGGATAGCGTGCCGATCGAATTGCCCGGCGCGATCGTGCCTGCGATCCGGGTCGAGCCGATGGCGCCCATGCCCTGCAGGCGCCCGCCGGTGAGCACGTCGACCATGCCGCCCAGCTTGCCGTTCACCGACAGCGCGTTGCTGACAATGGCGCTGCCGGTAAAGGCCGAGCTGTCGCCGGTCAGCAGCACTGCGCCGCGGCCTTGGACGAGAAATTGACCTGAACCGTTGATCACGCCGGCATAACTGCCATCGCCGGCCTGATCGAACACCAGGCTGGCACCGTCGCTCAGCGCAACATCGCCGGTGAACAGCGCCGAGGTCGTGACCAGGCTGCCGCCGGTGATCGACCAGTTGGTGGCATTGGCCCCAGTCAGGGTGAGCGCGCCGGCGCCTGCCTTGGTAACGGTGCCCGCGCCGGTGACGCTACCGGCATAGCTGCCGCCCACCGCCTGGTCGAACATCAATGCGCCGGCATTGGCGACATTGCCCTGGATCGAGCCGGCATTGCCGATCAGCGTGCCCGCCTCGATCACGGTGCCGCCCGTGTAGGTGTTGGCGCCGGTTAGCGCGAGCGTGCCGAGATCGGCCTTGACCAATGTCGCGCTGCCGGTGAGCGCCGAGGCGATGGTGGCGGTGTAGCCCGCACCCGCTGCCGTGCCGTCGCCGACGCGGATCGTCGACCGCGCACCCGATAGTGCCAGTGCGCCGCCGCTCAGCGTATAGCCGTCGCTCGCGAATTGCATACCGGTGGCCGCGACCTGGCCGGTATTATTGTCGATCGTCACCGCGCCGCCAGCGCCTTGGAACACCGCGAAGCTCGGCGCCGGCGTCATCGCGCCGTTCAGCGCACCGTTCGGCGTCGTCCAGTTGCGCCCGCCAACGCTCCAGCTGCCCGCGCCGCCATCGACTGCATTGTTGTCATGGAGCACGGTGTTGCCGCCGTCCCAGAAGGCCAGCGTTGCGCTGTTCAGATTGACCAGATTGACTTGGCCCGCGGCGGCGGTCTGTACGCTCAGCCCGGTTGCCGCAGTGCCGTTGATAGTGCCGATCGCCAGGCCGTTGTCGGTCAGCGTACCTGCATAATCGAACAGCCGGTAGATGCCGGGGCCGTATGCCGGCCCGGTGCTGATGTTGAGCGTGCCGTCGAGCGTCAACGCTCCACCGACATCGAACAACGCCGATGACGAAGGCTGCGACAGCAACACATCGACGATCGAGCCCGCATTCAGCACGAGCGAACCCATCGACAATACGCCGCCCTGTGCGCCGACCAGGTGGGCACCGTCCGCAATGGTGACCGCGCCGCCGATGCTGCCGGTGCCCGACAGCGCGCCCTGGTTGACCGCGACCGCGCCGCCGAGCGTACCGGCCACCGTCAGGCCGCTACCCGATACGGTGGTAGTGCCGGCAAAGGCCGAGCTATCGCCGCTGAGCGTCAACACGCCGCCTTGCTGGGTGACGCTGCCATTGCCCGAGAGGGCCCCGGCATAGCTGACCGCGTCGCTGCGGTTGAACACGAGATTGGCCGCGACGGCCACGTCTCCCGCGAAGCTGCCCGACGTCCCGCCGTCGCCGATCTGGAACGTGCCACCGTCCACCCGCGCCGTGACCCCGGTGGCGGTGCCGCGCAGGATCGAGACACCGCCAGCCTGAGTCAGCGTGCCCCCGCTCAGATTGGCATCGATCGCCGCGCCGTTCAGCGTGTAGCTGGTCGCCGAAAGCGTACCAGTGCCAGAGAGCGCGCCGTTCAGCGACAGCGAGCTTATGGTGTCGTCGAAGCCCTGGAGATCGAGCGTGGTGCCGCCGGCGACGGTGACCGCCGCAGTGTCGGCAAGCCGGTTTGCTGCGCCGAGACGCAGCGAGCCGCCGGCAACCGTCACGGCCTGCGCCGCGGCGCTGCCGTTCAGCTCGGAAACGCCGCCTGCCTGCGTCAGCGCGCCGGTGCCGAGATTGGCGCCGAGCCTGGCGCCGTCGAGCGTGTAGGTCCCTGCAGTGAGCGTACCGGCACCCGAGAGCGTGCCGGCCAGTACCAGCGACGCCACCGCGTCGTCGAAGCTGCCAAGATCGAGCATGGTGCCGCGTGCCACGGTAACTGCCGCATTGTCCGCCAGACGGTTCGCCGCCCCCAGGCGCAGCATGCCGCCGGAAACCGCCACCGTCTGCGCGCTCGCGCTGCCGCTCAGCAGCGACGTGCCGCCCGCCTGAGTCAGGGTGCCCGCGCCGAGATTGGCGTTCACGGCCGCACCGTCGAGCGCGTAGCTCGATGCGGCAAGCGTGCCGGTGCCGTCCAGCGTGCCGTTCAGCGCCAGCGTATCGACGGTCTCGTCGAAGGCGCCGAGGTCGAGCGTGGCGCCGGTCTGGACATCTAGCGCGGCGCTGTCCGACAGGCGCTCGGTCGCGCCGAGCGCAAGCGTGCCGCCCTGCACATACACCGTTGCGGCGTCCGAGGTGCCCTGGAGCAACGTGGCGCCGGAGATCTGATAGACCGCACCCGCGCCGAGCCCCTGGCCGACGGTGCCGCCATAGAAACGGTAGGCGCCCGCAATCAGCTTGCCGTTGCCGATCAGATTGCCCTGGATCGAGAAGCTGGCAACCGTCTCGATGAAGCCCTGCAGGTCCAGCGTCGCGCCGTTCAGCACCGCAAGCGCGCCATCGTCGGGCAGGACTTCGCTCGCGCCCAGCCGGAGCGTGCCTTCGCGCACTTCGGTGAGGCCGGTATAGGTGTTGGCGCCAGACAGGGTCAGCACGCCGGTGCCGACCTTGTTGAATCCGCCGGTGCCGGAGATCACGCCGTCAAAGGCTGTGGCGCCGGTGCCGCCAACCGTCAGCGTGGTCGCACCAAGCTGAATGGCGCCTCCGCCAACGCCCGTCAGGCTCGCGAAGCTGGCAGTGCCGCCGGTCAAGGCGCCAAGATTGAGCGTGCCGCCATTGACCGTCAGCGCGGCACCGGTCGTTGGATCGCCAACCAGCCTCAATCCGCCGCTGGCGACAGTAATGCCGGTCAGAGCGCTGATGCCGGTCAACTGGGTGGTGCCGGTACCGCCCTGCACGAAGCTGCCGGCGCCGGTGATCCCGCTCAGCACGATATCGTCCGAACGGTTGATCGCGAGCGTGCCGCCGGCGAGCGCAATGGCGCCCGCGACCGACCCGGAGGTGCCGCCATTGCCGAGCTGCAGCGTGCCATTGGTGATTGTGGTGACGCCGGTATAGCTGTTGGTGCCGGACAGCGTCTGCGTACCGCCGGTGACATTGAGCCCGCCGCTGCCCGCGATCGTGCCGGCGAACACGCTGTTGCCGCCGGCGCCGCTCAGCACCAGCGTCTTCGCGCCCAGCGCGACGCTGCCGCTGCCGCCGATCCGGCTCACGGTGAAATCACCGCCGTTGACGCCCGAAATATCGAATGCCGCGCCTGCCAGGACGTTGATGCTGGTGGCCAGGCTGGCAGCGCCGGTGACGGCGAAGGTCCCGCCGCCCAGCGTGAGCGCATTCACCCCGCCAAGCGCGCCAGCGAAGCTGCCGCCAATGCGCAGCTGGAGGTTGAAGCCATTGCCGCTGACGACGCCAGCACCCGACAGGCTCTGCACGATATTGTCCGCTGCGAGCGAGAGTGTGCCGCCATTGTTCACCGCGAAGTCGCTGGTGAAGAGGGTGTTGGCCCCGAGCGACAGCGTGCCGGCATTGACGATCGTGGCGCCGGAATAACCCCCGCCTGCCAGCGACAAGGTGCCGGTGCCGTCCATCGTCAGCGCGCTCAGCCCGGTCACCGGTCCGTTGAGGGTCAGCCGCCCGGCGCCCGCCACCGTCAGCGCGTTGCCGTTGCCCGCAAGCAGCGACTGGAGGACGAGTTCATCCACGCCGAGAGCCGCACTGTCCTCGACGACGATCCGCGAATTTGATCCCAGCGAGACGGCACTGCCCCAGGCGTTGTTTCCCGAGACGTTGCGCAATGCGCCGCCATTGCCAGCGCCGGTGCCGTACAGGATCAGCGTTTCGCCGGCGATGGTGATCCCGCCCTGCAGCTCGAGCGCGCCGCCGGTAAAGACGGTCGTGCCGCCGGACGAAGACCCGAGCGCGCCGCCGTTGCGGATGTTGAGGATCCCGGCGGAAACCGAAGTCGTGCCGGTATAGGTGTTGGCGCCGGTCAGGATCGTCGTGCCGCTGCCGAGCTGGTTGAGGCTGCCGCTGGCCCCGCCCGTAATGATATTGGCGACCGTCAGCACGTCGCTGCGGTTGAACGCCAGCACCGCATTGGTGACGACATTCCCGCTGCCCAGCGTGCCGGTCGTGCCGCCATTGCCGATCTGCAACGTGCCGCTGTTGATCGTCGTGATCCCGGTAAAACTGTTGTTGCCGGTCAGGATCGTCGTGCCGATGCCGATCTGCTGAACCGTGCCCCCGCCGCTGATCGCACCTTCGATCGTCAGTGCGTTGCTGCGGTTGAACACGAGCGCGGCGTTGTTGATGACGTTTCCGGTGCCCAATGCGCCCGTCGTGCCGGCATTGCCCACCCGCAGCGTGCCACCGCTGATCGTCGTCGTGCCGGTGTAGCTGTTGTTGCCGGACAGCGTCAGCGTGCCCGTGCCGATCTTGGCGAGGCTGGCCACATTGGCACCGCTGTTCTCGAGCGCTCCCGAGAAGGTGGTCGAAACGTTGTTGCCGCCGACCACCAGCGTCGCGGGACCGAGGGCCGCCATGATGCGCCCGCCGCCGGCCAGCGACCCGACCGTCTCCGAAGGCGCGCCGAGCTGTACGACCGCGTCGGTGTTGACCGTGAGCGCGACGGTATCGGCCAGAGCCTGACCGTTCGCCAGCTGCAAGTAGCCCCCGTTGATAGTGACCGGTCCGGTGAACGTGTTCGTCCCAAGGAGCGCAAGCACCCCATCGTCCTGCGTCAGCGACGACAGATTGCTGATATCGCCGGGGAGCGAGATCCGGCCGGTGCCCGTCGTCGACAGCGCAAAGCCGCCACCGTTGAACGCACCGGTCAACCGCATTTCGGACAGCGGCGGGCCGTTCGGATCGCCATCCGCACGGAGCAGCGTGTCTCCCGCCAGATTAACGGCGCCGGTGACCAAATTCTGTTCCGACAGGTTGCGAAGCGCGCCGCTTCCGGCCGTGCCGCTGCCGCTCAGCGTCAGATCCTCGGCGACGGAGATGCTAGCCTGCAGTTCCAGCGTCCCACCGTTCTGGATGGTTGTGCCGCTGGCGTTGGACCCCAGCGCGAGCGAGTTCGCGATGGTCAGCGTGGCGCCCGACAGGATCGTTGTGGCACCGGTATACGTGTTGAGGTTGGAGAGCCTGACCGGTCCGGTGCCGCCGATCGTGACCGTGCCGGTGCCCTGGATCCGGTTGGCAACAACGTAGGCGTTGGAGCGGTTGAACCGCAGCGCTGCGTTGTTGATGACATTTCCGGTACCCAGCGTGCCGGTCGTGCCGCCATTGCCGATCTGCAACGTGCCGCCGCTGATGGTGGTAATGCCGGAATAGCTGTTGGCGCCGGTCAGCGTCTGCGTGCCGGTGCCGATCTTGGCGAAGAGGGCGACATTGGCACCGCCGTCCTGGAGCGATCCGGAGAAGGTCGTCGAAGCATTGTTGCCGCCGACCGTCAGCGTCACCGGGGCGCCCACTGCAAAGGGGTCCTCCGCCGCAAAGACGCTTCCGCCACCGGACAGCGATCCGATCGTCTCCGAATTGGCGATGTGCACGGCTGCGCCGGTGTTGACGGTAAGCGCGACGGTGTCAGCCAAGGCCTGGCCGTTCAGCAGCTCGAGATAGCCGCCATTGATGCTGACGGGACCGGTAAAGGTGTTCGTATCATCCAGCGTGAGGCGGCCCTCAATCTGCGTCAGCGATGCTATGTTGGTGAGAGGGGAGTGAATCCATATCCGTCCCGTGCCCGTGGTCGTCAGATCGAAACCGCCGCCGTCGAGGCCACCGGCCACCACCAATGTGGATGCGGGCAGACCGATCGGAGCGGTATCTGCACGGAGCCAGGTGTCCCCTGCCAGCGTGATGTCGCCGGTGACGACGTTGGTGCCCGACAGATTGCGCAACGCGCCGCTTCCGGCGGTGCCGCTGCCGCTCAGGGTCAGGTCCTCGATCACCGTCCAGTTCCCCTGCAACTCGCGCGTTTCGCCATCGTTGACGACCGCCTGGGCCATGGCCGGCCTGACGCCCGCGACCAGAAGCGCAGGAACCGAAACCCCGGCGATGAGGAGGAGGCGCAGAAGTTCGGCTTTGCGCGGGCGTGACGAAGAAACAGGCATGGCGGGCTCCGGCATATCGACGAGAGGGTCTGATCGGACCGACGCGGCGTGAGGCCGGGCGATCTGTGGAATCAGACGATCTGGACAGTCGAGCCGCCGGTAGCAGGCGATTGTTTGCGCAATATTTGAAAATGGCACGATTGCGCCGCGGCCCCGAATGGCGTGCAGAAATTCTGCGCTGGCCGCGTGCTCAGATCGGCGCTTTGAGCCCCGTTCCCGTCAGTACGAACGGCGGAATGACGTCCGCGCCGTGCAGCCGGGTGAGGTGGGCAAGAAGCCCCTGCAGGATGTTGGCGCGCGCCTCTGGCGAGGTGAGCTGGCGCGCGGAGGTCATGTAGGTGAACTCGATTGCATTGCGTGCGCCGTCGGGACCGGCGGCGACGAGGACGTCCATGGCCACCTGCGGTGTCGCGTCGCCGGGCGGGGTGACCAGAACGGCGACCATCACGCGGAGTGCAAGCGGGGAGTGCGGGCTCTCATAGGCGGTGGGCTCTGCCTTCAGCGCTTCGCGATCGCCGGCGGCGAGCAACGCGATGCATTTGATAACACGCATGTGCGTTTCGAATTCGGAACCGGCATCCGCCATCTCGATTCCGCGATCGAAGAAGGCCAAAGCAGCCGGAAAGTCGCCGTGCGCCTGTCGGATCTGCCCAAGTATCGGCAGCGCAGCAGCAAAATCTGCCGTCCGGGCGAAGGCCCGCTCGGCGAGATCCTCCGCCAGCTCCAGATGGCCGCGATCGACGAAATATAGGAGCTTGGCGGCGGCGAGCATCAGCAGGGGATTGCTTTCGATGAGCGGCAGGCACTCCAGCACGGTCGCTTCGATCTCACTCTCCAGATCATCGCGCTCGCCGCGGCTGATGCCGATGAAGGGGTTGGCGAGGACGAGGCGTGCGAACAGGTGCAGGCACCATTGGAGCGCGATGTCCGCGCTGGCCGGGTTCTGCTCCCGGGCTTCGCGCAATTGCAGGCCTTTCTCCAGCCATTCCGGGTTGGAGGCCGATAGCAGTGTCGTTGCCTTGCGAAAGCGGATCTCGAGTGGCTGGTCGGCAGGCGTGCCGAGCCCTTCCGAAGCCTCGGCCAGATTTCTCTGCAACGCCTCGACGACATCGTTCGCGGCGCGTTCGATCTCGGGCGTGAGCGACGTCGTGCCGAAACCTCCGAACTCGACGCGAAGCGCCCGGATGATGCGCCGTGACTGGACCTCCCGGAGCGTGGCTATTCCACAAAGGTTGGCCCCGCTCTCCTGATAGCGCACCTCCAGCAGATATCGTGTGGCGATGTCCTCTTCGCTGGCCATGATGATCACGGCCTGGCCCGGGCCGATCGTGCTCACGATCCTGTCACGCATCTGTCCGATGATCGCCTCTGCCTGTTCGGCCAGGCGCGTATCCGGTCGAGGGACGACAGGGACAATCGCCAGAATTCCGCTTGCGGTCCCGCGATCCGGTTTCGCGGCGGCGACCGGCGATCGGGCGGCGATCCATATATAGCCCTCGCCATATTGCGTAGCGATAAATCTGGGAGATCTTGCGCTGTCGCCCAGCTTTGCACGCAGCCGGTTGATGAGAAAATCGACGTTGCGATCCGAGATGTCCGAGTCCGTCGATGCGATTGCGTCAAGCAATTGGCTCCGCCGCATCAGGCTGTGGGGTTGCCGGGACAGCATCAAAAGGAGCGCCCGCTCGCTTCGGGTGAACCGGATTTGCTTGCCGTCGCGATGCGCGAACAGGCAGCTGCGATCCAGTACGACATCACCGAACACCAGAGCGTCCGACTGTAGCATTCCAAAGCCCTCGGCGGTGGATGTTGTGTTCACGCAAGACGCAGATGATTCTTCCGCACACCGATCTTGTAACCTTATGACGTGGACACCGGCAATTGTGGCGCTCAGATCGCTGGCAAGAGCGGCCTTCGGGTGAGTTTCAAAATGTGTCGTTATTTGCATCTCAACCAGCCAGATGAGCGAAACGCCGCTTTTTGACGGCCATGGCGGGGATGCCAAAGGCCTGCAATTTGGCGCAAAGCGAGCGCGTACCGCTCCACACCTCCCCACAAAATCTTACGCCTAGTGGGGGAAAATGTGGGGTGGGCAAAGGCGACCTGAGCAATCCCGCGCCAAATCAAATCATTAGTCCAGGATCTGAGATTCCGCCCGCGGCGTTCATTGCGAATGCTGCGGCAGGAAACGGCCGCGTTGCGCCCCTCTCTTGGACTCATTTCCTCTCCTCGCTTCACGCCTGGCTCGTTTGGCGGCGCATTTGAGAGAGGTGCTGACTAGGCACTGGAAAAGTAAAACAAGTTCCTTTATTATTTGCGGCGATACCTTGGACGGTAGACACAAAAGGAGAAGGGTGGTCCACTGGGACGATATTCGGAAGCGGCGAGACGCCAGCCTTCGATGTCTCCAAGCTATGGCGGAGCATTCTATTCGGCCGTTTGTGGCCAAGGGCCGGACGACCGACAGGAGGGAGCATTTCATGACCGACACGCGAACCAGCCTTACCCGGCGCGACTGGATGCGCGGCGCTGCGGCAACTGCCGGCCTCCTCGCGGCACCGGGCCAGGCGTCCGCCCGCCGCATCGCGCCGAGCGACCGGGTCAACGTGGCGATCATCGGTGCCGGCGGCATGGGCGCGCAGAACATGACCAAGCTCACCGGCGAGAACATCGTCGCGGTGGCCGACGTCGATTTCGGTTATGTCGCTAAGGCTTTCGTCGACGACAAGGGCCTTGCTCGTCCCGAACGGCAGCTGCTCAAGCAAGCCTATGATCGCGCGGCGAAGTTCGCCGATTACCGGCGCATGCTGGACAGCCGCAAGGATATCGACGCCGTGGTGATCGCCACCCCGGACCATCACCATGCGATCGCCGCGAAGACCGCCATGGAGCACGGGCTTCACGTCTATGTGCAAAAGCCACTCACTTACACGGTGCGCGAGGGACGGAAGCTGCTCGATCTCGCCAGGCGCAATCCCAAACTGGTGACTCAGATGGGAAATCAGGGTCATTCGGGCGATGACGGGCGCCGCGTGGTGGAGCTGATCCGCGGCGGCGTCATCGGCCGGGTCCGCGAGGTGCATGCCTGGACCAACCGACCGGTCTGGCCGCAGGGAGAAGCGCGCCCCGCCGCAGTCCCGAAGCCTGCCGCCCTGGATTGGGACCTGTGGCTCGGGCCGGCAGCGGTCGATTGGGGCTACAATCCGGATTATGCCCATTTCAACTGGCGCGGCTGGGTTCCGTTCGGAATCGGTTCACTGGGCGATATGGGCGCGCACCTGATCGACTTCCCCGTCTGGGCGCTCGAGCCCGGTCTGCCGACGCGGATAGAAACACGGCACAGCCGCTGGGGTGGCGATGCCGACATATGGGACGGCAAGCCGCCCGCCGATTTGGGCAGCTACCCGCTCGCCAACATCACCACGTACCAGTTCGGCCATGCCAAAGGCGGGCCGATCACGATGACCTGGTATGACGGCGGGCTGATGCCGCCTACCCCGGCGGCGATGCCCGCCACTGCCCGGATGAATCCCGATGGCGGCGTCCTCTATATCGGCGAGCGCGGGATGTTGATGCACGATACTTATGGCGAGAAGCCGGTGTTGGTCGGCGAGGGAACCGCCGCGCGTGCGGCGGCGGTGCCGGTATCGCTGGCGCGGGTGCAGGGCGGCCGCGAGGGACACGAGATGAACTGGATCCGCGCGATCCGCGGCGAGGAGGCGATCTCCTCGCCCTTCGCGGTCGCAGTGCCACTCAACGAGACGATGATTCTCGGCATGGTTGCGATGCGCGCGGATCAGCCGATAGAGTATGACGGCGCAGCCGGGCAGATTACCAACCTGGCGGATGCCAACCGCTTTTTGGACCGGGAGTATCGTGAAGGATGGGCACTATGATCTTTACCTTGGCGGCCGTCACCCTGCTGGGCGCCCCGCTTGGCATGTCGGTCGCGCAGACCGCCGCACAGTCCCGTCCGCAGGACACCGAAGTCTGGGCGCCCGAAGTGCCGTTGATCACGCCCGGGCCCTTTTCGACGGTTGCCGCGCCGTCTGACGCGATAGTGTTGTTCGACGGCAAGAACCTCGGCGAGTGGGTTACCACCAAGGACAAGTCGCCCGCCCGCTGGACCGTGGCGGATGGCGTGCTGACCGTGCGCAAGGGCACCGGCAACATCGAGACGCGGCGAAAGTTTCGCAACTATCAACTGCACCTCGAATGGCGGATCCCGGCGGGCATTACCGGCGAGGGCCAGGGGCGGGGTAACAGCGGCCTGTTCCTCGCATCCACCGGTGACGGCGATGCCGGATATGAGCTCCAGATCATGGATAGCTTCCGCAACAAGACCTATGCCAACGGCCAGGCGGGCAGCATCTACAAACAATATGCTCCCCTCGCGAACCCGGCCCGGGCGCCCGGCGAGTGGCAGAGCTACGACCTGATCTGGGCCGCGCCCGTTTTTGGCGCGGATGGATCGCTGACCAGTCCAGCCTATGTGACCGCCTTCATGAACGGCGTCCTCGTGCAGGACCATGTCGCGCTCAAGGGCGCGACCGTCTATATCGGAGCGCCACGCTACGCCGCACACGGCGCTGCACCGATCAAACTGCAGGATCATGGCGATCCCAGCGCGCCGATCAGCTTTCGCTCTATCTGGTTGCGCGAGTTGAAGTGACTGCGCCGGGCAACTCCGGGCGGGCGACGATATCTAGAAATCCAGCTTGATCCCGGCCGTGAAGTACGTGCCGATCGCATCATAATACATCGCCTGGGCCGGGCTGATCGGCGGGGCCTGGTCGAGCACGTTGTTCACGTTGGCCCAGAAAGTGTACTTGTCCGCCACCTTGAACTGGGCGCCGAGATCCAGATAGGCCCGCGCCGAGATGTCGTTGTTGACGAGCCCTTCGAGAGTGGCGGTGGCGGGGTTGTCGACTGATAAATGGTTATGCTTGCCGCCACCGACATAGCGTAAGCGGGCATCCAGACCCACCGCCTGGTCCTGATAGCTGAGGCTCAGTGTGCCGCGCCACTTGGGGATCGTGTTGCCCGTGCCGCTCCCTACATCGCCTGCCGAATCGACGCGCGTCGTGGTGGTGCCCGCGGGGGGGACCCCGGTATCGATCACGAACTCGCGCACGTGCGTCGCCAGCGCACGGATCCGGAGCGAGCCCGGTAGGGAGCCGCTGACATCCGACAGGCGGACGACATAGGATGCCTCGATATCGAAGCCGGAAGTCTCGAAGATCGCGAGATTCTGCTGGTTCGACTGGACTTCCACCACGGTCCCGGTCGCGTCACGCGTGATCCGGCCACAGGCGGCGGCGTTGCCGTTGCGGCACGCACCGGTCAGGTTCGAGGCCGAGAGCGCAGTGATCGCGCCGTTGATCTCGACGTTGTAGTAATCGACCGAAAGGTTGAAGCTTCTCAGGAAGCTGGGTGTGAAGCTTGCGCCCAGGGTAGTGGTATGGCCGATCTCGGGCATCAGATCGGAATTTCCGCCGGTGTAGGTCCGCACCTGCTGCGGCGCTGGATTGTATGCCGGATTGGCGGCGGCCCTGCCGGCGCTGTCCTGATCGACGAGCGGTCCGACAGTGATCGAACGCACCGCGAACAGTTCGCCGACGGTCGGCGCGCGGATATCGCGCGAGCGCGTCCCCCGGAACATCAGGCTGTTGAACAGGCTGACCGTGGCACCGCCCTTCCACGACCAGATGCCACCGCTGCGACTATAATCCGAATAGCGTGCGGCGCCGTTGAGGTCGATTTTCACCTTGTCTTCGACATTCAGCAGCGGCAGCGCGACTTCGCCAAAGGCTTCTCGCACGCTGAAGCCGCCGCTGACCGGATTGCCGTAGAGTGTCAGCACGGGACCGAATACGCCGGCCAGATCCAAGTCGCCGCTACGCGCGCCTTGCTCCTCCCACCGCGCCTCTGCGCCGACGGCGACCGTCACCGGGCCCGCCCATAGCGAGAACAGATCGCCCTGGATCTCCACCGCGGCGGCATCCAGCTTGGTGACGGTGTCGCTGCGCTGGGTGTCGGTCACATAGTCGAGAGCCTCCGCCGAAGGAGCGTTTCGTCCGAACAGATTGAGCGGACGGCACGCCGCGTCGTCATTGGCGGCGCTGGCATCCGCGTTGATCGCGCACACGATCTGGCCGTTGCTCGAGACCGCATTGATCGCGTTGTTGAACCGCGAGACCACGCGCGTATTGCCGGCGCGCTGCCGGAAATCCACTTCGCCGTGGCTGAAATGGGCGCTGGCTTTCCAGGTGCCGCCGAGTTCGGCGTCGACTCCGACCGCGCCCTCCTTCTGGGTACGCGTGCCGTCATACTCGATCATGAACGGGCCATCGAAGAACCGGCCCAGGGTGAAACTCGTCTGACCGGCCCCGGCCAGGGCGCTTCGGATTTCGGGCGACAGGAAAGGGTTGGTCGCCTGGACCGTGATGCTTGCCGGCGCGCCGATATCGGGCAGGAACCCGTATTTGGACCGCGATCGGCCATAACTCGCGTCGGCCCATGCCACGATGCCGCCGAAATCGTAGGTCGCCCGGCCGAAGGTGCTGATCCGTTCGAGCGGCGTCGTGACTGCGATCGCATCGAACAATCCAACGCCGTCGGCGCCTCCGATCATCTGCCCGGGAAACGGCGTCGCGGCCGGGTTGGCCGCGAGCGACGTGCCGCCGCGGAACGGCCGCAGGGTTCCGTCGTCGTTGAAGATCTGCCCTGCGAAGATGCCGCTGGTGATCAGGCCTGCCGAGGCCGTGTTGCCGTTGTTGACGTCGCGGACCAGGATCTGGCGAAGATCGGTCGCCACGGTCGGGTTCAACCGCACCGACGCCGCGCTGCCGAGATTGCGGCGTGAGTTGCGGTCCGGGATCGCCTTGTCGTCTATATATTCACCGGTGAGCAACAATTGCCCCCGGCCATCGGCGAAGGATGTTCCCAAGGTCAGATCCGCGCCGTAGCGCGCGCCGTCTCCGCGCGACGAGATACCCGATTGCACGCCGAGATGGATTCCCTCCACCTTGTTCTTGAGCAGAATGTTTACAACCCCCGCAACGGCGTCGGAACTATAGGCGGCGGACGCGCCACCGGTCACGATCTCGACACGCTCGACCAGCGCCAGCGGGACATAATTGAGGTTGTTCTGCCCGACGAAGCGGCGCCCGTTGATCAGCGTCAGCGTCCGGTTGGCGCCCAGGCCGCGGAGATCCACCGGCGCACTGCCGCTGGTAGTATTGCCGGCCGATACCTGGGTTGTCGTCGTAGGGCGGAACTGCGGGGAGTCGTTCAGGACCTGCTGGAGGTTGGAGCGTTGGCCCTGGCGTATCTCGAGAGCGCCGATCACGGTCGTCGGCGTCGGCTGGTCGAACCCCGCGCGCTCGATGCGCGACCCCGTGACGACGATGGTGTCGCTCGCCGTCTCATCGACTTCCGCCTCGGCGATGGGCTCGGTCTGCGGCGCCGACTGCGCCGCGGCGGGAAGCGAGATCAACCATCCCGCCGCCAAGGCGGACAGGCCGACTCCCTGAGCGAAGGTATGAGCAAGGCTGGAAATGGATTTGTGCATGATCGCCCCCGATGATGGACTGCTTGGTTGCAGTTCCGTTTCAGCGGAGATCGTGACATACTGTCCCAATCAGGACAATACTTTTCCTAAGAGGCATAAATGGCGCAAATATCGACCTTTTTCTCCAAACCTTGACTCGTTGCTTACCTTAGGGTCCGTTGCATTCGGCATCGGAATCGGCATCGACTTCGGCGTCATTGAGGGAGTGGCCATGCCTAGTGGGCTCCTGTCGTCGGTGAGCCGGCGAGGAAGATATTCGCGCATTGACGTTCCCAATCAGGACGATATTGTCTCAGATAGAAATATGGGGAACGCGATGCTGATCTCTCGCCGACAGGCGCTTTGCGGCGCTGGTGCTGCTCTTGCCGCTCCCTATGTTGCACGCGCTGGATTTCAGGTCAGTCCTGCGACCGGGCGCAGCTATTCGAAGCGCGCGATCGAGCTGGTTCGCAGCGCCGTGGTGATCGACATGCTCGCGCCCATCAAGATCGACTTCGAGCCGGAATTCTACGCGAAACCCCTCAGCGATACTGCGGCCGCCGACTTCCGCGCGAGCGGCATCACCGCGATCCACCATGCCATCGGGATCGGCGGTCCCACCGCCAGGGAGCAGGCGCTCAGCTTCTTCGCGATCTGGGGTAATTACGTCGCGCGCAACAGCCATGTCTTCACCGGGGTCGACAAGTTCGCGGACATCCTGCGCGCCAAGAAAAATGGCAGGGTCGCAGTGATCATGGGCCTGCAGAATGCAGACCATTTCCTGCGTCCCGCCGACGTGAAGAGCTTTTACGAGATCGGCCAGCGGTGCGCCCAACTCACCTATAATTCGCAGAACCGCATCGGCTCGGGCTCGACGGACCGAGTCGATGGCGGCGTCAGCGATTTCGGGGCCGAGATCATCAAGGCGATGAACGATGTCGGCATGCTGGTCGATGTCTCGCATTCGGGCGATCGGACCACGCTCGACGCGATCGCCATCTCGACCAAGCCTATTGCAATCACCCACAGCAATTGCCGCGCGCTGATCGAACATCCGCGCGTCAAGACGGACGAGGCGATCAAGGCGCTCGCCGCCAAGGGCGGCGTGATGGGGATCACGGGCGTCCGCAACTTCGTCAGCAAGACCGATCCCACGACGATCGTGAACTATGCCGACCATATCGACCATGTCGTGAAGCTCGTCGGCATCGACCATGTCGGGATCGGCACCGATTCCGACCTGTACGGCTATGACGACACCTCGCCCGAGATGAACAAGATGCTGCGCGGCGCCTACAAGGACAGCTACGCCTTTCGCGAGAAGATCGACGTCGATGGCTTCGATCATCCGCTCAAGATGTTCGATCTCGCCGACGAGCTGATCCGCCGCAAATATTCCGACGCGAACATCCGCGCCGTGCTCGGCGGCAATTTCCAACGACTGCTGACCGCAACCTGGGGTGGCTGACTATGGAAAACCTGTGTCTGCCTTCGACCTTGCGAGCCGTTCGATGAACGCCCCGATGGAGCACGCGCTCGGCGCGCTGGCGCTGCCGCAGCCTTATGTACTGTTCCTCGGCGACACCACTATCGCGGGCTTCGCCAAGACTGCGCTCGGGCTCAAGGACTGGGCGCCGGAAAAATGCGTGGGCGAGCTGCGGCTGCCGGGCGCGACGGTTACCACCGGGCTGGAGGCGCTCACCCCGTCCGAGGCAGCCGCGCGAGGCGCACGCGCGCTCGTGATCGGAGTGGCCAACCAGGGCGGTGTGATCCCGCCGCACTGGCGCGCTTCGCTGATCGAGGCGCTGGAGGCGGGACTCGACCTGATTGCCGGCATGCACATGCGGCTCTCCGACATTCCGGAACTCGCGGACGCCGCGGAACGGTTCGGCCGCCGCCTCATCGATGTCAGGGTGCCGCCTGCCCGGATCCCGGTCGGGACCGGGCGCAAGCGCAGCGGCAAGCGGCTGCTCACTGTCGGAACGGATTGCGCGCTCGGCAAGAAATATACTGCATTGGCGCTGGCCCGCGCACTCGAGCGGCGGGGCGTGGATGTGGATTTTCGCGCGACGGGACAGACCGGCATCATGATCGCGGGCGGCGGCATCCCGATGGACGCCGTTGTCTCCGACTTCGAGGCCGGAGCCGCCGAACTGCTCTCCCCCGACGCAGCCGAAGATCACTGGGACGTGATCGAAGGCCAGGGTGCCATCACCCACCCTTCTTATGCCGCGGTGTCGCTCGGGCTGCTCCATGGTAGCCAGCCCGACGTTTTCGTGGTCTGCCATGAACCCGGCCGCACCGAGATGCTCGGCACTGCGGGTTATCCGCTCACCAGCGTCGAACGGATCGTCGAGCTCACCATTGCGCTCGGCAGCCGAACCAATCCCGCGATCCGCTGCGGCGGCTTCGCGTTCAACACCTCGGCGCTCGGGGCGGCGGAAGCCGCCGAACTGATGGCGCGGGAAAGCGAGCGGCTCGGACTGCCTGTCGCCGACCCGATCCGCGGCGGCTCCGCCTTCGACGCTCTGGTGGCCAGCTGCCTCGCATGACCGATCCGGCGCCTCGCACGCGGGACGCGGGGACATCTTCGACTCAATATCGTGCGGGGGATACTGTATGACTCGATTTCCGGCCCTTCTCGGCGCCGCGATCGCCGCTTCGCTGCTATGCTCGGCAGCGCTGTCGTCCGCCGCAGTGGCACAGACGCCACGAACCGCCGCCTATGCTGTCCCGCAAACCCGAATCGCTGGACTTGCCGACTTCGTCGACGGCGTGATGGCGCAGCAGATCGCGACGCGCGAAGTCGCCGGCGCGGTCGTTACCGTGGTCCATCGCGGTCGCGTGCTGTTCACGCGGGGCTATGGTTTCGCCGATGTCGACAAGGGCGTCCCGGTAGACGCGCAGCGAACGCTGTTCCGCCCGGGCTCGGTATCCAAGATGTTCACCTGGACGGCGCTGCTGCAGCAGGTGGAGCTGGGCCGCGTCAGCCTCGATGCCGATGTGAACACCTATCTCGATTTCAAAATTCCGCCGCTGGAAGGCAAGCCCATCCGCGTGCGCGACTTGTTCTCGCATACGGTAGGCATGAGCGACGTGGCCGGGATCACCGCCCCGTCGGTCGACAAACTCGTGCCCTATCGCGAGTGGATGAAGACCCATATTCCGAAGCGGCTGTGGCCGGCCGGGACCGAGGTATCGTATTCGAATTACGGCGCGGCGCTCGCCGGCTACATCGTGGAGCAGGTCTCGGGCGAACCCTTCCCCGATTATGTCGAGCGGCACATCTTCAAGCCGCTCGACATGCACTCCTCGACCTTTCGCGAACCGCTTCCCGCCGCGCTCGCACCGCGCATGGCGACGGGGTACGGCTTCAAGGAAGGCCGGTTCGAGGCCAAGCCGTTCGAGCTGTTCAGCATGATCATGCCCGCCGGCTCGGGGACGAGCAGCGGGCCGGACATGAACCGGTTCATGATGGCGATGCTGAACGGCGGCGCCCTGGGCAAGGCGCGGATCCTCAAGCCCGAATCGGTCAAGCTGCTGATGCGCGATTCGCGCGCCAACGCGCCCGACCTGCCCGGCATGGCGCACGGCTTCTTCGTGGTCCGCGAGGCCGGCCCGCGCCTGGTGGGTCATGGCGGCAATACCGGCGACTTCCATTCGAACATGATCCTCGCGCCCGAGGCGGGCCTCGGCTTCTTCATCTCGGAGACCGGCGGCCAGGGCAGCTATGGCGGGCGTACCGAGCTCACCGAGGCTCTGATCGGTCGCCTCTTCCCGCAAACCCCCATGCCGCGCGTTGCCGCACCGGCAGGCGAGAAGCTTCCGCTCGGCGCCTATCGTGGGAACCGGCGCGACTATTCACGGCCCATCGATCCCGAGCGCGACCTCAAGGTCGCCGCCGCCGGCGCCAATGCGGTCACCGTCCTCAACGACGGCCGCACGACCTATTGGGAACGGGTCGGGCCGATGCTGTTCGAGCAGGTGACCGGCGCGCGCGCCGGCGGCCCCTACGAACGGCTTCGCTTCTACGGTGAGGTCGGCCGCTGGCGCCTCTCTTTCTCTTCCCAGCCGCACACCACCTATCATCTGGTACAGCCCTGACGCAGGAGAACACCCCATGAAGCTGTTGATCGCACTCGCGCTCACCTGCGCTCCCGTTGCGGCATATGCCCAGACCGTGGCTGCCGACACGCCCGGCAAGACCGCCAGTGGCGTCCAGTACGTCCAGCCCAAGGACTGGACGGCGAGCAAGCAGGGTGCCGCAACTGTCTTCGCGTCGCCCGAGAACGATCTGCGCATCGTGGTGGTCGACGTCGGCGCCGCGACCGACGGCAAGGATGCCGCGGCAAAAGCCTGGACGGTCTTTCGCACCGGGAGCGCACCCGCGCCGCGGCTCGCCACCGCCGCTCCTCCCGGTGATGGCTGGGACGAGCGCCTGAGCATCGCCTACGAAACCCCGCCTACCGAACGCGCCACGCGTTCGGCGCTGGCGCTGCGTAACGGCACCGCCTGGACGGTATTGATCGTCGATGGCGCCGCCGGAACCGCAGCCAAGCGTTCTGCGGCGGTCTCGGTGGTGCAGCAGGGCCTGCGCCCCGCGGGCTATCAGCAAGAAAGCTTCGCCGGCAAGACCGCGCACGAGCTGACGCCCGCGCGCGTCCAGCTGATCCGCGACTTCGTCGAAAAGAGCCGCCAGGCACTGGAAGTGCCGGGTATCGGCTTCGCGCTGATCGATAACGGCAAGGTTTTGTGGCAGGGCGGCTTCGGCGTGCGTGCCCTCGGATCGCCGGAAAAGGTGGACGAGAACACCAAGTTCATGATCGCGTCGAACACCAAGGGCATGACGACCCTGCTCCTTTCGGTGCTGGCCGACGAAGGCAAGCTGCGCTGGGACCAGAAGGTCGTGGACCTCTATCCCGAGTTCCGCCTCGGCAACGACGAAGTCACCCAGTCCGTGCTGGTCAAGCATCTGGTCTGCGCCTGCACGGGACTGCCGCGCAAGGATTACGGTTTCATCCTCGCCGACAGAGGCGCTCCGGCTTCGGCCACTTTCACCCAGCTCGCCGCCACCATGCCCACCAGCAAATTCGGTGACCTGTTCCAGTATAACAACCAGATGGCTTCCGCCGCGGGCTATGTCGCCGGGCACATCCTTTACCCCAAGACCGAATTCGGGGCTGCCTATGACCGGGCGATGGAAGAGAAGATCTTCAAGCCCCTGGGCATGAAGGACAGCACCTTCGACTATGCCAAGGGCATGGCCGGCAATTGGGCGTCGCCGCACGGTCTCGACATCGATGGCCGCGTGACGCGGATGACCAACGATTTCAACTATGCGCCCTATCCCTATCGCCCTGCCGGCGCGGCGTTCTCGACCACCGCGGACATGGTCCACTATGTCCAACTGGAACTCGCCAAGGGTCTGCTGCCGAACGGCAAGCGGATGGTGAGCGAGGCGAATATTCTCGAGCGCCGCAAGAAGGGTGTCCAAGTCGGTCCCGACGCCTGGTACGGCATGGGGCTGTTCCAGCGCTACGATTCTGGCGTCCAGATCGTCACGCATGGCGGAACGCTGCTGGGCTATCACAGCAACTGGTATGTGCTTCCCGAGTCTGGCGTCGGCGTGGTGATCCTGACGAATTCCGATCCGGCCGCGCAGATGCTGGATCCGGTCCTGCGCCGCGTGCTCGAAGTTCTCTATGATGGCCAGCCCGAAGCGGAGCGCGATGTCGCGGCGGCCGCGGCGCGGGTCAAGGCGCAGGCGCAGGCGCGCCGTAGCCGCCTGACCTATCCCGGCGATCCTGCGGTGCTCGGCAATCTGGCCGGCCATTACAGCGATCCGTCTGTGGGCCAGATCACGGTCAGCGAAAAGGGCGGCGAGAAGTGGATCAAGGCCGGCTTCGTCGAAGGTCCGATCGCAACCCGCAAGAATGCCGACGGCACCGTGTCGATCATCTCGGTAGGCCCAGGCAATATCGGCATCGATGCGCTCGTCGGCAAAGCGGGCGACAAGCGCACGCTGATGATCAACGACGGCCAGCAGAATGAGTATGTCTATGTTGAGGACGGGCAATGAGGAGCCGCACCGTCATCGCTCTGGCCACACGCGCGGGTTGGCAGCCTCAGGGGAAATTATCGATGAAAATTGTCGGACCTTTGGTCTTTGGGCTCGTCCTTGCGTTGCTGCTGCCCTTCGCTGCGCATGCGGCGGGCGATCCCTTTCTCGGTACCTGGCGCCTCAGCAAGGCCAAGTCGGTCATAGCCACGGATCCAGGCGTCAAGAGTAAGGAGTTCGTCTTCTCGCCTGGCACCGAAGGCGTTCTAATCACCGAAACGCTGGAGATGGTTTCGGAAAATGGGGAAAAGCATATTTCGCACATTCCCTATGTGTATGGGAAACCCACGCCGCAGACCGGTCCCGGCATGGATACCTTGTTGGTCGTCAAGGCAGACAGTCGCACCGCTTACTGGACCGTGCTCGCTAAAGGGCAGGTCCTGTCTCAGCTACAGGTCAACATTTCAGACGACGGCAGGCAGATGACATTTCGCTACCTGTGGAGCGCCGCCGATCCGACGGGCAAGGCATTCAACGATCGGTACGTCTATGAAAAACAGTGAACGGGGAGCCCTAGCGCGAGCAAGAGTTGCTTGCGGCTCTAGGCCCACCTGATTGCATAACGGCAGGATATCCGAAGGGAAGGTTCAGATGCTCGAGCGACTTGGTGTTGGCAGCTCAAGAACCTTCGTGATCGCGATCCTTGCCCTTGCGACGGGCAGGCCGGCGGCGGCGGTCGACACCCCGCGAGCCACGCAGATAGTCGCTCCCGCTCCGGACCTCACCGATCAGGTTCCGCCAGGCGCCACGATCGGCGACTATGTCGGTGAAGACCTGATGGTCCCGATGCGCGATGGCGTAAAGCTGCACGTGCAGGTCTGGCGGCCCAAGAACGGCAGCGACCCTCTGCCCGTCCTGATGAGTCGTTCGCCCTATGGCTTCAGCATGGCGCATGTCGGCAGCCTGCTCACTGCGTCCTACAAGGAGCTGGCGGCCGACGGCTTCATCTTCGTTCTCCAGGATATCCGGGGCCGGCTCGGCTCGGAGGGCAGCTTCACGAATCTCCGGCCGCGAAAGGCCGGTGCGAGCGGCGTCGACGAATCGACCGACACTTATGATTCGATCGATTGGCTGGAGAAGAACGTGCCGGCCAACAACGGCAGGGCCGGCGTGATCGGCGTTTCCTACGGAGGCTGGACCGCGGCGATGGCCACGATCGCTCCGCACCCGGCGCTGAAAGCAGTCTCGTCACAGGCCTCGCCCAACGACATGTTCATAGGCGACGACTTCCTGCACAACGGCGCCTTCCGGCTCGATTATGCCTGGAGCTGGGTGACGGCACTGGAAACGGACGGCCGCACGATGAAGCCGTTCGATTTCGGCGGAGAGAAGGACGCCTTCGCGTGGTACCTGCGGCAGCAGGACCTCGCCACGTTGGACCGGCAGCATCTGGGCGCCAGCATGCCCAGCTGGCAGAACTTCGTGAACCACCCGACCTATGATTCTTACTGGAAGGCTCAGCGGACCACCAACAACATGGGCGCCCGCGTCGCGATCCCGAACCTGATCGTCGCCGGATGGTATGATCAGGAGGATTTCTATGGCCCCATGTCGATCTACGAGGAGCAGGAAAAAGGCGATACCAAGGGCTTGAACTATCTTGTCGTCGGCCCCTGGAATCATGGCGGCTGGCGCGGCTCGGGCGCCGCCTATGGGCCGTACGAAATGGGAGGCGCGACCGGCGCCTGGTACCGCAAGGAAGTCGAGCTTCCTTGGTTTCGATACTGGCTGAAGGGAGAGGGCACGCTCAACCAGCCCGAGGCGCTGGTGTTCCAGACCGGCAGCAATCGCTGGCAGCGCCTCGACGGCTGGCCGCTGAAGCGGGGCACCGCGACGCGTCGCCTGTACTTTCGCGCCGGCGGCAAGCTGTCGTTCGACGCGGCCCCGCGCGGCGAAGCGCCTGCAGACAGCTTCGTCTCCGATCCGGCTGATCCGGTCCCATATCGAGAGCGCGGCCTGATCAAGCCGTTCATGTCCGAAGGATCGAGTTGGTCCACCTGGCTCGCCGACGATCAGGCGCCGTTTACCCGGCGCAACGACGTGCTCTTCTGGCAAACCGATGCCCTCGCCGAGGACCTCACCATCTCCGGCGATATCGCGGCGAAGCTCTTTGCCAGCACCACCGGATCGGACGCCGACTGGGTAGTGAAGTTGGTCGACATCTATCCCACCGACGCGAGCGTGCCGACCGCGTTGCGCGGTCGCCAGCGAATGATCGCCAACGATGTGTTCCGTGGTCGATTCCGCACCAGCTACGAGAAACCCAGGGCGATCACCCCGAACGCCATCCTGGGCTATCGGATCGACCTTCATTCTGCGTCGCACGTATTCAGGAAAGGCCACCGGATCGGGGTGCAGGTCCAGAGCAGTTGGTTTCCGCTGATCGGCCGCAATCCGCAGACCTATGTGGAGAACATTTTTCGAGCGAAGCCGAAGGATTATAAGAGGCAGATCCATGCCATCTACCACACACCCGTCCACGCGTCGGCAATCACGTTGGCGGTGGTTCGATAACTGCGATCTGCCGCTGGCCGGTCGCTCCGAACAACCTCAGAGCGGGTTAATATCAATTATAAGATAAATCATTGCCACTGGCTCGGGAACCCTCTAACAAGCCGGCGAACCGCGCGCTCCGACGCGGAAACTGTCAGGGGAGATCAAATGAGAGCTAAGGCATTCTTGTGCGCCACCGTCGCGATCGTGGCTTTGACGAGCCAGTCGCGCGCCTTGGCGCAAACCGCAACCGAAGCTGAGGCCTCGACCGCACCGGTCCAGTCTCCCGAAGCGCAAACTCCGGTCGAAGCGTCGGCAGATCAAGAGGACGCGATCGTCGTTACGGGCCTGCGCCGCAGCCTCGAATCCTCGCAGCGGATCAAGCGCGAGTCCGAGGGCATCGTCGATGCGATCGTCGCCGAGGATATCGGCAAGCTGCCCGACACCTTCGCTTCCTCCGCGCTGCAGCGCGTCGCCGGCGTCAACGTCACCCGCGGCGGCGGCGAAGCGGCGGGCGTAACCGTGCGCGGGCTGCCCGATCTGACCACTACCTATAACGGCCGCCAGATATTCACTGCCGAGGGCCGCTACGTCCAGATCCAGGACTTTCCCGCCGGCACCGTCGCGGCGCTCGAGGTGTACAAGTCGGGCCTCGCCCCGCAGATCGAAGGCGGCATCGCCGGCGCGGTCAATGTGCGCGGGCGCAAGCCGTTCGACTTCAACGGCTTCGAGATTTCCGGCTCGCTCAATTATGTGCATTCCGAACAGTCGCAGGGCGGCGCCCCGAATGGCAATCTGCTGATCAGCAACCGTTGGGATACCGGCATCGGCGAGATGGGCCTGCTGGTGAACGCTTCCTATGTCGGGATCGACTTCCTCGATTCAACGCGCGAGCAGTCGCTGGTGATCGCGCGGACCAACCAGATCAATCCCGACAACGGCAGGATCTCGAACTACGCACCGGGCTACGCCGCCGGGCTCCGCTTCCCCGATGCGCAGGGCAATTTCCTCGGCTATGGCAAGCGCTGGCGTCCGTCGGCCAATGCTGCCTTCCAGTGGAAGCCAACCCCCGAGCTGGAAATCTACGCGGACGGCCTGTACCAGGGTTTCCGCTCGCAAGATTATAACCGGTGGATGTTCATCCCGATTTTCGGTCCAACCTTGCCGAACCCGGAGAATCAACCCCCGCTCACGCTGTCGAACATTACGACCTTCCCCGGCACTAACCAGATCTCTTCCATGACCGTAACCAACGCGGCAAACCCCGATGGCTGGACCGGCTCGTTCAACGGCAAGACCGATACCTATCAGGCTGGCGGCGGCGCCATATGGACGCGCGACCGGCTGCGGATCTCGGCCGACCTGGCCTATACCGACAGCCAGTACACCGCGGACAATGTCAACGTCGACTACTCGATGCTGGGTTCGCCGGTCCGCAATGTCCAGTTCGAGGCGACGCGAGACGGCGGGCCGACACAGACATTCGTCAATTACGACATCACCAATCCCGCCAATTTCACCACCCGCGGCCTCTGGCAGGAGCGGTCGGTGGTGACGGGCAAGGACTGGCAGGCGCGCACCGACCTATCCTACGATCTCGACCTTGGCTTCCTCAGGCGGATCGACGTCGGCATCCGCTACGCCGACCGGAAGGCGGGGCGAGACCTTGGCAACGTGTACGCCAACGGCCAGGGGATCGGCGTGCCGCTCGCCTCGCTGCCTGGCGCGGAAGTGAAAACCAGCCTGCCCGGCTTCACTTACAATAGAGTCCAGCCCAACGTCTTCTATGCGACGGTCACGCGCGACAGCATCCGCGATAATCTGACCGAGCTTCGTTCCTTCTTCGGTGCCCCTGCGGGTCAGCCCGCCTTCAATCCGTCCGAGAATTTCCGTGCCAACGAGAAATCCTACGCCGCCTACGCGCAGCTCAAATACGGCTTCGATCTGGGCGGGACAGTGATCGACGGCGTGGTCGGATTGCGTGCGGTCAAGACCAAGACCAAGATCGATGGCTTCTCGCGCGTCGAGCTTCCTAACGTGCCCGTCACCAACCCGGCGGTCTCGGCCGAGAGCGAATATACCGACTATCTGCCCAATGCGAGCGCGCGGATCGGGCTCAGCGACAAGCTGCAGGTGCGTTTTGCCTATACGCAAACGCGCACCCGGCCGAACTTCTTCGATCTTCGCCCGAATACGACCTTGTTCCAGCCGCCAACCTTCACCGATCCGGCCGATCCCTGCTTCGACGCGGCGAACGTGACCGAGCCCTGTATCGAGCGCCGGCGGCGCGGCGGCTCGGCGGGCAACCCCGATCTGAAGCCGCTCACTTCGGACAATTATGACGCGAGCTTCGAATATTATTTCTCGCGGACCGGCTCGTTCACCGCGGCGGTCTTCCGGCACGACGCCGCCGGATTCCTCGCGACGGTGGCGGATCGCTCGCAGCCAGGCTTGCGCATCGACCGGCCCGTGAATCTGGGTCAGACCCGGTTGCAGGGTGCCGAAGTCACGTTCACCAGCTTCCTCGATATCGATGGACTGCCCGAGTGGATGAAGGGCTTCGGCCTCCAGGCGAACGGCACGTATATCGACGCCAAGGGTGACCTTCAGCCGAACTTCGCCTCGACGCTCAACAACGAGCAGCAAGAATTCCCGGGCGTCTCGAAATGGGCGTACAATCTCGTCGCCTTGTACGAGAAGCCGCAATTCTCCGCGCGTCTGGCCTATAATTACCGGTCGAAGTTCGTGACGGGCTACACCCTCGAGACGTTCGATCCGATCGCGCATGCGATCAAGGAAAAGGGCCGCGGCCAGCTCGACTTCTCGACCTCGGTCACGCCGGTGCCGAACATTACGCTCGCGTTCGACATCGTCAACGTCCTCGGCAACCCGCTGCAGCGCGAGCGCGCGTATGACACCGGCGATGTCTATGCGCGCCAGATCCTGTATCTGGAGCGAAGCTATTCGCTCGGCGTGCGCTTCCGCTTCTGACGTTTGGCGCCCGTCCAGGGATTCCGGCGGCGTCGCTCGCCGCCGGAATCTGCTGGTCGCGGGCGCGAACGGACGATCGAGTGACGATACCGAACGAGTGGGTCACGGCAGCCGGGGGCGATTTGTCGGTCGGCAGGGATATGCGGCCGCTCGCCGGACATCTCCGGAAATAGCGTCGACTTGCGTTCCCACGCCGCCGCCTCGACCGATATCGTCGAGAGAGGCTCCGGCTCTATATGACCTGCCTCTATAGGATCGGCCTTTTTAAGTCCGATGGCGCTTCGATTGGATTGCCGCGGGGCTGCCCAGTCCCTTGACGCGTTATGTCCCGAAACCAGGGACCAGGACGATATGCGCACCATTGACCTCGCCAGCGGCGAACGTGTGCCTTGCCTAGGGCAAGGTACGTGGATGATGGGCGATCGCCCCCAGCGTCGTGCCGAGGAAATCGCCGCACTCCGAACTGGTATCGAGCTCGGCATGACGCTGATCGACACCGCCGAAATGTATGGCCAGGGCGCGAGCGAGACGCTGATCGGCGAGGCGATCGCAGGCATGCGCGACCAGATCCTTCTGGTCAGCAAGGCCTATCCGCAAAATGCCTCGCGCGAGCGCTTGGCCCGGTCATGCGAGGCGAGCCTGAAGCGGCTCCGAACGGATCGCCTCGATCTCTACCTGCTCCATTGGCGCGGCAGCGTGCCCCTGGCGGAGACGGTGGCGGCGATGGAGAAGCTCCAGTGCGAGGGCAAGATCCGCCACTGGGGCGTCAGCAACCTGGATACGGACGACATGGGGGAGCTCGTGGCGGCCGGTGGCGGCGCCTGCGCGACCGACCAGATCCTCTACAATCTGTCCCGCCGCGGGCCCGAGCACGACCTGCTGCCATGGCTTGGCGAGCGCGGCATGTCGGCCATGGCCTACAGCCCGGTCGAGCAGGGGCGGCTTCTCGGCAATCCGGCGCTTGCGGCGATCGCGTCTGAAATCGATGCGACGCCGTCGCAGCTCGCATTGGCCTGGGTATTGCGTCGGCCCGGCGTGATCGCGATCCCGAAGGCCGGCAGCGTCGAGCATGTACGCGAGAACCGCGCGGCGGCGGATCTCGTGCTGGACGTGGAGATACTGACCAGGCTCGACGCACTATTCCCGGGACCGCGTGCCCCGCGGCCGCTCGAGATGCTCTAGCGGCGCCCGTTCGCGCATCTGGGACGACGGGTTGGGTAGCGTTCCGCGATAAATGTCGCGCCATTGTCACTTTTTTCGATTCGGTGGGTTGACGGGTGGGGCCGACACCCATAAATGCGGCGCTCCCGGCACGATGCGAATGCGTCGCCGAGACTTTCGCGGTGGTCTTCGACTGGCGCGGAAAAATCAAAGCTCTCTGGCTTTAGGCGGATTGTTCTGCAATCCGCCGCGCGCCATTGGGTGTGGAGCATCCTCGGATGTTCCATCGCTCTTTGACATAGTGATTTAGATGAAGGGACATGTGGGCGGCGGCTCCGGGTCTGGACGGCTTCAAGGCGTTCGGTACTCGGTTAAAGCTAAGCTGCTCTAAACATGTCCTGTCACGTTTCCATACGTAATTGGTTTTGTGCAGAGCGGCTCCTTGAGATGCTGTTTTGGCTGGGGGATTCCACCTCGGTTATAACAGTCATAAACTTGAG